>NZ_CP059257.1:0-3548924 GCF_013693775.1 Thiobacillus sp. | reverse complement strand
TGCTGCGACAACGCCTGCTGGATGTCGGCCTCGGTCACCAGACCAAGTTTTTGCGCGGCCTCGCCGAAGCGCAGGTTCTGTTCCTGTTGCAGCTTGAGTACGCGTTCCATGTCCTGCGGCTTGAGCCTGCCGGCATCCTGCAGCAACTTGCCGATGTTGGCTTCGACCCGGATGCTGGTGGCGGCCGCTTCGACGATGCTGCCCTGTTCGCTGGCGCTGGTGAGTGAATTCATATAGACCTCGGCTTATGCGGTGTGAGGGTGACGGCGGTCAGGCCATGGCAGGACGGTTGCGGCGGAAGATTCGGCGTAGCACTTCCAGGCGGCGACCTCTTTTCGTCACTTCGGCCAGTACTGGAATGTCCAATCCCGTGGCGATGTCCTGCCCCGAACGCACACGACGATCCAGCAACTCAACCAGGAAGCCCACCCCACACCCAGCAACGTGCCGAGGAATAACGACAGCAGGATATTCAGGATCACACGTGGTTTGGATGGATCAAGTGGGGGTGCGGCCGGGTTCAGCACGGCGATGTCGGTCTGCGTGGATTGAGCCTCCATACGACTCTGGCCATAACGCTGCAGGGCGGCATCGTAGATACGCTGGGCATTGTCCGTCGCGCGCGAGCAGGCTCGCTTCTTCGCGTTGCTGCTTGAGCGCCAAAACGCTGGCTTTCTGCTTGGCGAAGGCTGTACTCAGTTCGTTGTAACGCTGGCGCGCTGCGCCGGCAGTCGCGCCTACCCCGCGCGTTGCCGTGCTGAGTTCGTTGGCGAGCCTGGCCTTGTAGCTGTTCACCTCGGCCAGGGTACGCTGATAATCCGGATGGTTCACGCCTACGCGCTTGGCCAGATCGGCCAGCTTGCCTTCCCCTTGCGACCGCGCCGACCTTGTACGACCGGGTTGTTGATCACTTCCGGCATGCTGCCGCTGTCGCGGGTACGTGAGCCGGCATCGAAGGCCGCCGATTGCGCAGCCACCATCTGGCTGGCCAGTTCACCCATGCGGCGGGTTTCCACATCCAGGCGCTCGTCGGATTCGACAATGCCTTTTTCACGTTGATATGCGGTGAGTTTTTGCTGAGCGTCATCAAGATTCTTGCGCAACTCGATAATCTGCTGATCGAACCAGGCGGCGGTTTGCTTGGCCGGCTCCACACGCAGATCGAGGCTGGTCTCGATGTAGGCCTTGGCAAAAGCGTTGGCGATGACTGCCGAGAATCGTGGATCGGAACCGGTGAATGCAATGGAAATGATGCTGGATTCACGCGAGGGTTCCACGCTCAGTTTCTTCAACAGCAAATCGCCCAGCCACTGGTTGATGTTTCCTTGCCCTCGGTCGCCTCCATGAACTGCTCGTGGGTGCCAGGGCTACTTGCCAGCTTCAGCTCGCTCACTACCTTCTGCGCGACATTCGAACTCTGGATGACATCGACCTGCGTAGCCATGTAGCCGGGAAACATCTGGGACGGCATCAACTGGCCGGAGAAGGGATCCTTGCTCTTGGAATCGATGATCAGCGTGGTCGTGGCTGTGTATTGCTTGGGTAATAGCAGGCTCACCACTGTAGTGACGGCAACAGTCAACAACAGCACGCCGAGGATGATCCCCTTGCGTGCATTCAGTATCAGCAGGAATTGAGTGAAGTTCATCGCGGTTTCCTTAGAACAGGCTTTCCTTGACGTAGATCACGTCGTCTTTCTTGACCGGGTCGGCCAGCTGGGCATCCAGTTCCTGCATCGCACCTTTATCGTCGCGGCGCAGGATCTTGATGCCGCGCTGTGTACCGCGCTGGGTGAGCCCGCCGCCCAGAGACAGGGCTTGTACCACACTCATGTTCTGCTCCAGGCGGAAAGCACCGGGGCGCTGCACTTCGCCGTAGATGTAAAACATTGGCTGGCGCGCCACGTTGATGACGTCGCCATCCTGGATCAATTCATTGCTGGCTTCGCCGCCCGGCTTGAACAGGGCAACGACGTCGATATCGTGGTAGCTGGTCTTGCCGTCGCGCGTGCGCACCAGGGTGACGGTGTCGGCGCCGTCGATGATGATGCCGCCGGCCAGGGCCAGCGCATCGGTCACGCGGCTGATTTTTCCAGCGTGTACTGGCCGGGACGGTTGACCCGCCCCAGCACCGAGATGTGCTGGCTGCGGTATTGCACCACGTTGAGGGTGACGAAGGGCTTAATGATGAAGCCGCCCTTGCTCAGGCGCTGCGCGATTTCATTCTCGCCCTGGGCCGGGGTGATGTCCGCCATCTTGACGTCGCCGATCAGCGGAAAGGTGATGGTGCCGGTTTCGCTCACGCGCGCATCGGTGGTGAGATCGGGCTGCCCGTACACGGTGATGTGCAGGACGTCGCCCGTGCCCATCCGGTAATCGTTATCCGCGCTCCACGCGGGCGCTGCCAACAGCAACGCGCACAACATCCATACACTACGCCACAACCTGATCATTGCTCTCTCCAATTGACGGCAGCCTGTGTGGCCGACCGCGCTCCTCATTCGATTGTTATCTTTGCGGCATCCGCCCTGCGACTGATTGCCGTACAAACTATTTTTACTTGCCTGACATCGACAAGCGGTCATTCTAACCTTGTCCATGGTCAGAATTGCCCACCTGGTCCAGCCTGTTTTTCATGCAAAACCCGTACCAGAAACCGCTCGATTCTCGGCTGCTAGAAATCAGCCCTCACGTTGGCAAACAGCATATGAAACTGGTAATCCTCGACAGAAATGTTGGAATCCCGCCGCCCCACGCTGACGCCGACATCCACCGAAACAGCTTCAATCGGCATATAGCTGATCGAGAGCGTTTCGCTGATGGTATCGTCGTTGCGTTGCAGTTGTGTTGTGCCGGGGTCGCCCTTGAAATCGCGATTCTCGAACGTCGCGCCGGCATTCAGGCGCCATTTTTCGCGCATCAGCCACACGCCGTTTACGCTCGCCCCTTTTTCAGCACCGAGCTGGCATTGATATCCTGCGCGCCGCCCAGTTCCTGATAGGCCGATATGCTCAGCAAGGTTTTACTAGTGGCGTACCAGTCCGCCGAGATTCTCCCTGCGAGGCCGTTGAAATCGGGGCGTGGTTTGGGCGCAGGAACAAAAAGTTGGAATAGTTCCGCAAGGTGTTTTCGTACTTGCGATCGACCCAACCGGCCTGACCGTGCAGCTTCAACTTGCCGGAAACACTCCAGTCTCCCAGCAGGTTGTATTCGGTCTTGTAGCTGTTGTCCGCCACTTCGAAACAGAACGGGAAGGCGTTACTCAGGCACTGGGCATTAGGGTATTCGGCATCGATCCTACGCACTTGCGCACGCAGGCTACTGCCCTTGGGCGTGTGATAGGTTAGGACGACATCCTGCGTCCGCTGCTGGACATCCTGCGAGACCAATGACGGTGCACTATTGGCGTAGTCCGCCGTTTCGATGCCGCCGCCTATCCGCCAGCGCGGGTGAAACTCCCACTCAGCCCGACCGAAGCGGCGTTTGCGCGTCACCTGGTTATTGACCAGGCCCACACTGTCGAAATTGCTCTGGCTGAGCGATTCAGTTGCTCCCGCATTGCCGCTCAACCTGTTGCCCAAACGCCAGTTCCAGGTGGCCTGATAATCATTGCCATCGGAATCGTAAATCGTGTTGCGGTTGTAACGCACCCGGGTCTTGGTCGCGCTGGCGACGATTTCCTGGCGGCCGGGCTTCCAGTCCACGTTCAGCCCGGCGCTCAGAACGCTGTATCGCTCGCTGCGCGGAGTGCCCGGGCTCTCGTTGTCGGCAAGCCGGAAAAGGTTGCTGTCGAAAAAGTCCCATAGGAGACGAACGGACGAAAGGTGTCGCCTTCATGCGCGTGTACGGGCATCGCGAGCATAGCGCCCAGCACGGTGAGCAATCCTGCGCAGATTGTTTTGACGTCCGTTCCTGCCGAACCGCCCAATCCAAAGCCCAACTGCTCTGCGCCACCCTGCCCCAATTCCGTTCGCCCTGAGTTTTCGACGCTGCTCTAGACAGGCTTGTCGAAGGGTGAATGGTCAGGGACGTAGGTACTCATGGCCTTCGACAAGCTCAGGCCGAACGGTGGAGGGCTGAGCGCATCCAAAACTCGCGTGAGCCGAGCCATCCAACCCCAATCCCGTTCGCCCTGAGCCCTTCGACGCTGCTCTGGACAGGCTTGTCGAAGGGCAAATTGTCAGCGACGCAACATGCTGGCCTTCGACGGGCTCAGGCCGAACGGTGGGAGGCTGCCCGCCCCCAGGCTATACAGCGCAGCCCGCTTCACCAGAACCCCAGTGACCCGTGGTCACCACACGCACCCAGCGCACCATTGGTAACGCTGTGCGCAATGATCGGCGCCCACAGGTTGCGGGTACGGATATACAGCCAGCCATACGCCAGCCCGGCAACCAGGCCGGCCAGCCATTGCAGGTGCTCGACGGCAAACAGCGCACTGGCGACAAGCAGCGCCTTGAAACCGATCTTCGCCGGGTCGAGGGTCAAAAGTCGGGCTGCTGCACCCAGCGCTGCAGGAACGAGCGCCAGAACAACTCTTCCATGATCGGCACCACCAAGGCTGCACCCGCGATGCGGAATGCCACCAGTAGCCAGTCGATGTGGCCGCTTTCATCCGTGGGGTTGTAGCCCTTGCCCGCTTCACCCATCAACATCCAGGCGGCGTCGAGGTTGACCCACAGCACCAGCACGCCGAGGCCGACTGCCAGTGCCAGCAGCAGGTGCTTGAGCGGCAAGCCATACGACCGGAGCTCGGTGTAATGGCGCCACAGCACCGCCAGCGCAAAGGCAACCAGTCCAGCTTTCACCGGATAGAGCCAGCGCACATCGAAACCCGGCGCCCAGTCGGGCAACAGGCTTTCCAGCGCAAGCAAAGCGATATACAGCCCGAATGGCAGGCTGCGAACGAATACGGGAGACATAAGGAAGCAGGTTCAAGTTACAAGTTGCAAGTCACAAGAACGGGGCGAGTGGCTTCACCACACACTCTATCTTGCGTCTTGCAACTTGAATCTTGTAACTGTTGCTACTTGAGTCCAGACACGCCCTTGCTGATCGCATCGGCGTCAGCAGCGGGTGCAGCCGGGGCTGCAGCCGATTCGGCAGGCGCTGTCGGGGTAGTATCCGCGGCCGGGGCCGGCGCTTCCTTGCCGGCATCGGCAAATTCGCCCACGTATTCGATCTTGGCTTCCGCCTTCACCTTGTCGAGTTCGGCCTTGGCCGCCTTCTGGCGCGCCTCGTTTTGCAACAGGCGCGTAATGGCCGGCTTGGCCTGCTCCAGCGTCACGGGCTGCACCTGCGAATCCGCCAACAAAATTACCAGCAGGCCTTCCGGCGTATTCACAACCATCGCCTGGCCATCGGGCATTTCAGCCAGTTTGGGCAGGAGCGCCTGCGGCAATTGCTCGGCAGGCTTCACACCCTGTGATGCCTGCACCGGATATTTTTCGTCTTTCAGCCATGCAACGAAATCATTCAGCGTCTTGGAATCGGCCAGTTGCTTGCGAATCGCCTCCTGCTTCTCTTTGGGCGCCTTGATCGAGAGTTCCTGCAGGCGGTAGATCTTGCGTTTGGTGAACAGCTCAGGATGCTTGTTGAAGTAATCCGACACCTCAGCATCAGTCGGCTCCGCCGGCGTGCCCAGCTTGCGGGTCATGTAGACTTCAGCCATGATCTGGCGACGCGCCGCATCCAGCGCCTGCACCACAACCGGATCACGATCCAGCTTTTCCGATTGCGCTTTCTGCGCCAGCACTTCCTGATCGACCAGGTTACGGATCACCTGCAGCGAAGCCGCCTTGGACTGGTCCTTGTCGAGATTGGGAATGCGCTGCAGCGCGTAGTTCACTTGCGACACCGTCAACTCGGTGCCATTGACCTTGGCCGCCACCTGGGTGGGCTTGCCCTCCTCCGCCGTCCCGTCTTTCTTGTCGCCGCAGCCTGCCATCAGGGCAACGATCAGCAACGGGAGATACAGCTTCTTCAAACCATGCATGTTGGTCTTCCTCTTAGTCCGGATTATTGGAAATTATGTGGTACGAATGTTACACCAAGCACACTACTGGATTACATAAGCAGTGCTCTCACTGGTTCTTCCAACATCTGAAAAATTTTGAATCGCGGTCGTATGTTTTTATACAGGCCTTAATTTGTAGGCCGTTGAGAGCTTAAGCTCGAGAGATTGGATTGGATTGGTTCGCACGGCATTGCACGCATCCTCTGACACTTCGGGAAACAAGCGCCTTCTATCCATCCAAGCAGTCCCTCTCACGTTTCCCTAACCCGAAAATTCCAGATAACCTGGTTATTACCGCACAAAAAGCCGGGGTCTCCCGGCTTTTTGCAATAAAACATCAAACTTAAAACCTAACCGCCATGCCAGCCGAGATAAAGTCAATCTTGGGCCCACCAAAATCATACCTTTCATATTCGCCGCGCACATCCACGTTATCCGTCAGAGCATAGCTTGCGCCAACGCCATAATAAGGATCAATACCACGATCGACTGAATCCGTCCTGGTGAAATCAGCTGTATTTGTATTTGTGATTATCGTTCTGGTTGAAGTTTTCCAGCTATCTGCACCAAACTTACCAAATACGGCTAAATTTTTAGTCAATGGAAGCGTTCCGACGGCTGCAAGCACCCACGCATTATTTCCTGAGCCTGATATAGACGCCCAGTAAGCGCTGTATNNTACCAACTCCGTATGCCAAAAATCATTCAATTGCGTGTATCCACCTTCAAATCCGAGATACTTGTTGATCTGATAACCGCCAAAAACCTTGAAGCCGGTATCCGAGGAATCAGCGCTGGTTTGAGTTGCAACCACACCTCGTTCGGCAAATGATGAAGCAAATCTAGCCCCATCCCAGTCTCTGCCTTTGGACTGCCCGGCTCCGAACCCAAAATACCAACCTGCAAAACTGATCGGATCCATGGCGCCATCACCATAATTGGTCTTACCTGGATCAAGTACCCAGCCAAGACTTAGCGCAATCATTTGCTGACGCATTCCTGTGTCAACCGAGCCGACCACGTTCTGCTTATCATTGGGGGATTGCTGAACCGCTTGCGGCGCGCGCATGTATGTTCCTGTAATTTCCAACTCGTCCGTTGCCTTGTAAGTAAAACCCACGGAATAATGTTTGTCCGTGGTAACGGGAAACAAGGTATTAAAAGTAAGTTGGTCATCCGGAATAGGCGACTTACCATAGTTATAACCCGCGCGAAGCTGGAGCCTTTCGTTTACGCCCCAATTCACCCCCAATTTATAGATGGTCTGATCTTTCCAGCCAAAACCCATACCGTTATCGTTACCGGTAGCAAGTGAGGAATCATTGAGGGAGGGTATCCCACCAAGCGCATTATTTTGCCCCGGACCGGGATACGCCAAGCCAGGAGAGGTTCCCGGCCCCCTATTCCCGAGGGCAGCCACGGAGGACCATTGAATCCTGGATACATCTACTGCAATGACAAGATTTTTCTTGGGCTTAAAAGCGACCCCAATGCCATAATTGGCTGGGATATCAAAATCGCCTTGCTCAGCAAACAACCCTTTGTATTTATCAAATTTCGTCATGTAGGTTCTTGACGTGTATGACAAGCCGATTGAAAGCTTATCTTCAAGAAAGTCACCCAGATAGCCAACTTTGATGCCAGCCCCATAACTGTAATCAAAGCCATTATTGGTCAGATGATCATAATCAGAAGAAATGGGCACGCCAAACGTGCTGCTGAACGTCTTAAATGACCCCAATCCATACATGCGGAAGCGTTGTGCGGCAACATCGAGCGCCGCACCAACAGAATGATTCTCGTTGATCTTGTAGCCCACAGTAATGGGCACAAGAAGTTGCATCAAGTCTCCGCCAAGGGTAGCCCCTTTGCCGGGGACATCAGGAGTCACTGCATTGTATGAAAAATAATTATACGGATAGACTGTGCTGCCCCCATTGGGTACAAAGGCAATCCCAGCATGCAGGCTTTCGGTCAACGGCATTGTCATGCCCATTTCAGGCATGATAAACCAGTCCCGCAGACTGGTCGTCGCCCCATCAAATCCAAATCCCGGATTATTGATGTTCGGATTATCCTGAGCATACGAGCCAGCTCTTACAAACCGTTTCGCATTAAAGAAGCCAACACCCATATCGCCGCGCATGCCCGTATTAACAATATTGGCCGGGTTTGCGACGATAGAAAGCGAATCCGTGCCGTATGCGATACCGACCCCCATCCCCTGCGACCTAAAACCATAACCGGTCATGAAATAACCGTTTGTCGCTAACGCTGAAGTTTGCGCCAAGGCTAGTGCTGTAGCCAGTGCCGTTAAGGCAAAGTGATTTCGCTTCATTTTAGACATCTCCTCCAAATAAACTATTAACTTATGCTTGAAAGGTGCCCGATAGGCACCAAAACATAAGGATTTTCTTATAAATAACATCTTATTTTTGCCATGTTAGCATGACCTTTAATGGTACTAGCAACGCATATGCAACAACATTTCACTATGAACGTCTTTTATATAAACATCTAAAAATCTAATGGCTGTTACTTCGCGAAATCAACCCTGCCCCTGCGGAAGTGGTAAAAATACAAACATTGTTGCGCCAACCAACCGCCGCATGCGAGCCCCCTCCGACCACAAGAGACACCTTTAACCCGCTTGCAACCCTGCAACTCGCAATGCACCACCACCAGGCCGGGCGTCTCCGTGATGCAGAACGACTCTACCAACTTGTTTTGCAAGTCAAGCCAAACCACCCCGACACCTTGCACCTACTGGGTGTTGTCAACCATCAGCTTGGCAACAACGATCAGGCTTACACCCTCATCAGCAAGGCCATTGAGCAAATGCCTCGTGCCGTACATTTCATAAATAATCTTGGCGAAGTTTGTCGCGCGCTGAACCAACTAAATGAAGCTCAAGCGTGTTATGAAAAAGTCCTAGCAATGCAACCGGCACATGCTGAGGCGCATCGAAACCTGGGTTTGGTCTATTTGGCGACAGATCAATCAGAGCGTGCGGTTTCACACCTGCGCGAAGGCATTGAACGCTTCCCTGATTACATGGGAAATTACTGGGCACTTGGGCTTGCGCTGTCCAGCCTGGGGAAAAATGACGAGGCCATTGTCAATTACAACAGGGTGCTTGCTCGGAGCCCTGACGATTCCGCGAGTTATGGTCATTTCTGGTGTACGGGAAGGTAGAAAGGATGGCGTATCCTGTTGATTGATCACGCCAGATCAACAACCAACAGAAGGTGATACGCCATGGCCAAGTCTACCCTGAAGACTCTTCCACAACCAGAAAAAGACGTTATTGATCCGCTGACCGAGCTGCTGCGGACTGGGGCACGGGAGCTGATCGCACAGGCCGTCGAGGCCGAGCTTCAGGCGCTTCTGGATCAGCATGCCGAGCACCGGCTCCCGGATGGCCGTCAGGCCGTCGTGCGCAATGGCTATTTGCCTGAGCGTACTGTCCAGACCGGCATCGGCAATGTCGACATCAAGGTGCCGAAAGTACGGGATCGGAGTGGTTCCGGGGTTCGCTTCAACAGCACCTTGCTGCCGCCGTACCTGAAGCGAGCCCGGAGTGTGGAGGAAGTGCTTCCCTGGCTGTACCTGAAGGGTGTGAGCACCGGCGATTACCAAGAGGCACTGGCCGCGTTGCTGGGTGATCAGGCCAGGGGCTTGTCGGCCAACACCATCAGTCGCTTGAAGCAGCACTGGATCGATGAGCACCGGGAGTGGTGTCAGCGAGATTTGAGCCAAAGCCGCTACGTGTACTGGTGGGCCGACGGCGTATACAGCAACGTGCGCATGGATGACCGCCTCTGCCTGCTGGTGATCATCGGCGTGACGGAGCATGGGCGCAAGGAGCTGGTTGCGGTTGAGGACGGCTACCGAGAGTCGGAGGCCAGCTGGTCAGAACTGCTGTCGGGACTGCGGGCCCGGGGCCTGACGACCAGCCCGAAGCTGGCCATCGGCGACGGCGCTTTGGGCTTCTGGAAAGCACTGGCCAAGTGCTATCCGGACACCCGCCATCAGCGCTGCTGGGTGCACAAGACGGCGAACATCCTGTCCGCGCTGCCAAAGTCGGTGCAACCGAAAGTCAAGGCGGCGCTGCATGAGATCTGGATGGCCGAGACGCGGGCTGACGCACACAAGGCCTTTGACCGGACTCTGGTTCGCTTCGAGTCGAAGTATCCCGGCGCCATGGAACGGCTGCGCAAGGATCGTGAGGAGCTGCTGGCCTTCTACGACTTCCCGGCAGAACACTGGATCCATATCCGGACGACCAATCCGATCGAATCGACGTTTTCGACGGTGCGCCTGAGAAGCAAGAGAGCGCGGAACTGCGGCTCCCGAGAGACCACGCTGGCGATGGTCTACAAGCTACTGGAAACCGCGCAGAAGCGCTGGAAACGGATCAAGGGATTTGATCTGCTGGCCCTCGTGGTCAACAACGTGAAGTTCAAGGACGGCGAGCAAGTACAGGATCAATCAGACAGGAACGCGGCTTGATGCCCATACACCAGATTTGACAATAACTCCGATTCCGCCACATTATGCGCAAAAGGCATTGCGCTCAAAGCCTTGGGCGATCTCAACAAGACCGTTCAACACTACCGGCATGCCATAAGCCTGCAACCCTCCATTCCAGAGCTACATCACAACTTGGCCTTGGCTTATCAAAGCCAGGAAAGCTCCCGGAAGCCGAAGCATGTTTCGAACGAGCGCTTGAACTGCAACCCGACAATGAGATGGCCAAACACCTTCTCGCAGCGCTACGGAGCATCACACCGGACCGCGCACCAGCGTCTTATGTACGGGACACTTTTGACAGCTATGCTGAGAATTTCGACCTCCACCTGGTCGAACATCTCAAATACCGTACCCCGGAAATGCTGGCTGGGCTTATTCAGAACAAGCTCAATCTTGAGAACCAAGCTCTTAACATCCTCGATTTGGGCTGCGGGACAGGTCTGTTTGGAGAGCAGATCAAACACTTAAAGAAACGATTGGTTGGCATAGACCTGTCATCAAAAATGATTGCCAAAGCCGAAGAACGGAAAATATATGATGAATTGATCGTTGGTGACTTGCTGGACCACATGGCCAAAGCAACGGCAGGTCAATTTCAGTTGATCGTCGCAACAGATGTGTTCAATTATGTGGGCAACCTGCTTTCAGTATTTCAACAAGCTTCCAGGCTGTTGGATGCGGGAACCTGGTTGGCATTTTCCCTGGAAGCAGCACGAGATGATGCCAATGACTTCACTCTGGACAAAACCGGGCGCTATCAGCATGGACGAATGTATGTTCCTCGCCTGTGCGAACTGTACGGTTTTGACGAATTGAGCTTTGCTCAGTCGACACTAAGAATGGATGGGAGCATGCCCGTTATAGGGTATCTCTACCTCCTCAAAAAATCAGGCTAGCTTGCTTGCGCTCAAATACAGCCTTTATGACGCCAATATCAAGAAACAAGCCTTGCCCTTGTGGTAGCGGCAAGAAATATAAACACTGCTGCGCCGAACGGGATGCAATAAGCCATCCGGCCACAGGGCAGATGATATCGATACAGATTGAAACAGGTCAGTGGGTTCCTGTTCCTCAAGCCATGGAGCAAGCGGTACGACTACATCAGCAAGGACGTATACTGAAAGCCGAGGTTATTTACCAGCAGATCATTCAGGCACAGCCGAATCATGCCGATGCCCAGCATTTGCTAGGCGTGATCTATCATCAAACGGGCAAACAAGATCTAGCTCACACACACATTTCCCGAGCTATTTCACTGAATCCCAAAGCAGCACTTTTTCATAACAATCTAGGTGAGGTTTGCCGTGCCCTAAACCGGCCCGAGGATGCTCAGGCCAGTTATGCCAGAGCGCTTGCCCTGCAACCCGAGTTACAGGAAGCTCAGCGTAATGTAGGCCTGACCCTGCTGGAACAAAACAAACTTGATGAGGCAGCCGCCCATCTGCGACAAGTTGTGGCCAGTAACGAAAATTACACGGGGGCTACTGGGCGCTGGGGGCCGCTTTGGTACGGCAGCACAAAGAAATTGAAGCACTCGAAATTTGCAACCGCGGCTTAGAGAAGTCCCCATCAGACGCACCATTGTTATGCGCCAAGGGGTTGATCCTGAAAGCGATTGGACAACCCGAGCAAGCCGCCCAGCATTACCGCCAGGCACTTGAGCTACAGCCGCAAGATCCCGATCTTTACCATGGGTTATCGGGTGTACTGAAGCAACTGGGGGACGTCGACGGTGCAATTCAATGCTTGAAGAACGAACTCAAGTTCCGACCGAACAATGCGACGGCTCAACATCTGCTCGCTTCGCTACAAAACATCACGACAGACCGCGCGCCGGCATCCTACGTCAGTGAACTCTTTGACCGCTATGCGGACAACTTCGACCAGCACTTGGTCGGAAAGCTTCAATATCACACCCCGGACCTGCTGGCGAATATGTTACAAGAAGCGATCGAATCGAACCCTGTTCGACTCAATATGCTTGACCTGGGCTGCGGGACTGGCCTGTTTGGCGAGGCGGTCAAAGATATCAAAAAGAGCTGGTAGGCATTGACCTGTCCCACAAGATGATTCAGAAGGCGGAGGCGCGCGGCCTCTACGACCGGCTTATTGTCGGCGACTTGCTGGAATACATGGCCACGGTCGCCCCCGGTCAGATTGAACTCGTCGCGGCAACGGATGTTTTCAACTATGTTGGCAACCTGCAACCGGTATTCGAGCACGTTGCCCGCATCCTGCCGCATTCGGGTTGGTTTCTTTTCTCGCTCGAGGCGGCCAGGGCTGGCGTCGATAACTTTGCTCTGGACAAAACCGGACGCTATCAACACGGACGCGAGTATGTTCCCCGTCTTAGCCAACAATATGGCTTCGAAGAATCGGGGTTTGCCCAATCCACACTGAGGATGGACGGAAACAAACCCGTCATGGGGTATTTGTACCTTCTCAAGAAACGCGGCTAGATGATTTGCCGCTCACTCCCCATAGCCAAAATACTCGATGAAGGGCCTCAGCTTCGGCATGACCGGTTCGAACTCCAATGCGTATCGTTTCCAGCGGAATTTGGCATGTTGATAAATCGGTTGCGTCACCTGATGATAGCTTGGCGTATTGATCGTGCCACGTTTCATCGCATGTTCAGTATGCCCCAACACCTTGTCGTCCCATCCCACTTCCAGGAAATCCAGTAGTGCACGCGTTTCATTCTCGAAATCGGCAACCAAGTCCTCGTAACGCACGCGGTGATAATGCAAAGGCAAGATGCGAACCGCCTCCAACCAGGTGCGCATCACATTGCTGTAAATGTCCGCGCTGCTTTCGAGGGTATGGAATCCGGTATTCACCTCATTGAGTACAATATTCTGCATGAAACAGCTGAAGCATGCGTCGCAGGGATGACGGATGGCCAAAATGAATTTTGCCTGCGGAAAGACGCGCCAGATGAGGTGCGCATTAACCGTGTTGAGCGGGTTCTTGTCGACCAGCAGCTTGCCCGGCTCGTGTTGGAGATGCCGCGCCACCTCGTCAAAATAAACCTTGCGCAATTGTGAGACTTGGTCGGCGGTCAGTTCTTCAAGCGCATTCCTGCGACCCTGCGCCAGCTCCTCAAACGCCTGCACCATAGCGGAAACCGTCGGCTTCTCTTCCATGCTTTGCATCGCGGGGTGGGCGTCCAGTATCTGCTCCAGAAGCGTGGTTCCCGAGCGNGGAAAGCCGAACAGAAAAACGGGCGTCACCGTTTCGCTGGCATTGAGGCCATCCTCCTGGATCGCGGCCAATTCCGGCGTCAGATAGCCGCGCATCCTTTCGACCCGTTCGAGATATCTGTCCTGCCCNCCNGTCTCGCACTCCATGGCGAGGGCTGACAGCCGATTACCCTCGACAAGATGGGAAAAAGCATGTTCCACATCGTTCTTGCGATCATAGAGTTGCCCTAGCAGCATATGCATTGCGCCCGCAGTATCCATGGTCGTGGGCTGCGACAACGCCCGTTCCAGTAGCGCGATCGCATCATCCTGCCGGTTTGCCCGTCTTGCCAGTCTCGCAGACACAAACAACAAGTCCGGATTGTCCGGACTGCGCAGCAATTCCCGGTCAACCAGTGCCTGCGCTTCCACCAACCGGTTGGTCTTCTCCAGCAGGGCCGCCACATTGGTGATTGCATCCATAGAGTCGGGACTGAATTGCAAAGCACGCTGATATTTCTCCAGCGCCTCGACCAGCCGTCCGTCGCGTTGCAAGATGTGTCCCTGATTGCAGAGAATCTGAGGTGCATTGGGCCGCAGAATGATCGCCTTGTTCAGTACGTGCGTAGCTTCCTGGGTTTCACCCAGCGCGGTCAGTGCTGCCCCCAGGTTGCTTAGCGCCTCGACAAAATCGGGCTGCAATTCAATGGCCTGGCGGTAGCTCTTAATCGCATCATGGATTGCGCCGGTTTCGCGCAACGCGTTGGCGAGAAAATAATGCGCCTCGGCATACTCCGGATGCAGACTGATGGATTTCCGGTAACAGGCCAGCGCGTCATTCACGCTCCCTAGGCACTGCAGGGCGGAGCCTAGCACGTGATGTCCCCATGCATAGTCCGGTTTGAGCTGTATCGCGCGACGGCAGTAGCGTTCGGCATCCTTGTACAGCCCCAGTTTCCGATGGATCAGGCCGCGCATGACCCAGGACTCAACATCGGCGGGGGCGGCCTGGCAGATGCCTGCATATACAGCATCCGCCTCGCGTAACTGATTATTGGCAAATAGCTCAGTGGCTCTGGTCTTTTTGGATCGGATCAATATGTTGGGTTTTGCCATGCGTCAGCACTGATAACCATAAACAATCGTGAAAAAAGCGTTGCTTTTCCAAAGGGCGATTATATTCGAGCCGAGCGAACAGCCATCAGCCACGTCGGTCAAAAGCAAATCTCCCTGCGTCATATTAGGGTGCCAGGGATTCAGATAGAAGCGTTCTCAATCCCGCCTACACACCTCTTACACGCCATATCGCCCAAGGCAATAGCAGCACACTCAAAAACAGCGTGGTTATCTTGGCAATCCAGCTGAATACCCCAAACAGGATTGCGTGCAGCTCCGCCTACGTAAAAAACCGCACAGAGAATCTGTGCGGTTTTAGTTCGTCTGCAAGCGAGTTTAGAGCACAGCTCTAAACCCTCGCACAAACTATCAGGCTCGTGCGCGACGGCGAGCCATGAAACCGACCAGGCCCAGACCAGCCAGCATCATGCCGTAGGTGGAGGCCTCCGGCACCGGCGCTGCCGCCGTCACAGTACCCTGCAGGTGCAAGGAATAACCCACGCCGCCAAAACCCGAGGGGTCGCCTTGAGGCACAACCGCTGAGTAATCGATGGTATACGTGTCCCCATAAATCCCGTTCCAGGCAAAAGTCGCCACACCGGTACCATTGTTGAAGATACCACCGATATCTGCGCCGCTGGCGGGNTTAATACAGACGCCGTCGGACGTGGATCCGCAGTCCTGGGTGCCGCCGCCCATGTTGATGGAGGGAATGCCATTCCAGGTTACGCGCCAGCCGCTAAAGTCCAGGCCATTCGTGGTGTCGCCCGTGACCGGCGAAGCGATGAAATCGGAGCCCGTGTTCTTGAAGAAATTCCAGGGTACGGTGACTGCATTGGTATCGGTGGCAATGGGCGCGCCGCCGTGGCTTGCACCTGCGGTAGTGGTCGTTCCAATCACCAGTCCGGTCGTGCCCTGGCTCAAGGCAACCCTTTCAGCAGCTTTAAAAAAGCGGCTCTGTTGAATTTCAAGTGGGTTGTTCTGCATGAGGGTTAATGGCGTGGAAATCGAGACGGCCGGCGATCAGGAAGATGACGGTTTTGATTGTGTCGATGCGGGTGAAGCCACGGGCACGCCGCTTGGCGGCCTGGAACAAGCCGTTGATCGCCTCCAGAAATCCATTGGTCTGCCGTGTCTGAGCCCAGGCCACGATTCCTTCCAGATGGGATCGGATCATCCGGGCAACCTCCTTCATCGGCTCGACCTTGGAGCGCATGACGCAAGTGCACCAGTGTTCCAGCATGGCGCGCACGACGTTGATTTGTTTGCGATCAAGGATTTCGCGCAGTTGCTCCTTGTAGACCCAGGCGCGCGCCGTGCGCTTGACAGTCATCCTGGCAATCAGTGCGTCAAGATCGGCAGCAGCCTCGGGCTTGAGCCGGGAGGCATCCTTGAGCAGCGTCCAGCGCATGCCCTTGAGGGACTTGTCGGTGCGCTGCTCGATGCGGCGCATCTTGTCCACCGCCGTGCTGGCGTGGCCGATGACGTGGAACTTGTCGAAGGTGATGCGGGCATTGGGCAGATGCTGGCTGACTCCGGCGATGAAGGCTGGCGACATGTCGATGCTCGCCGAGGCGATGTTCCCGGCCGGGCAGCCATGGTCGCCCAGATACTCGGCCAGTTGCGCAATGGTCTGGGCGTCGCGCCCTTCCGTGACGAACAGCACGCGCCTGGCCTCGGCGTCTGCGGCCAGGGTGACATAACTGTGGCCTCGGGCGCGCGAGGTCTCGTCAATGGCCAGCGCCGTGACACCGGAGTGATCCGCCAGGCCGCAGGCCATCTCCACGTACTTCTGGCACACCGCCAGCACCCGGTGGGACGATTCGCCCACGATGCGCGCCACGGCGGCAAACGGCATCTGGCGCGCCAGCATCAGGATGAAGGCTTCGAACAGCAGCGTGAAGCCATTCAGCCGCCCGGCAAAGTCAGGCTCGACCAGTCGCACCGAACCATTGGGCAGCTTCACTCGCGGCGTGCGCACCTGCAGATGGCACTCATGCTGGAAGAAGTTCAGGTGCCGGTAGGTCTTGGTCACGGTGTCGTGCACCGGATGCACGCCTTCATGGCCCGAGACCTTGAAGCGGCTGCCAGCCTTGAAGTCAATCAGCACGGTCAAGGTCCTGGCCGACTCGTCGAAGTCGACCGACGCCACCGTCCACGGCGGGGCAATTCCAAGGGCAGTTTCAAACAGCTTGGCAGTCATGAATTCACTCATCCAGGTTNNGGTCAATATGACGTCAGCTTACCCACTCGGATTTCAAGAGAGGCAAAAAGCCATCGCCGTTCGTATCCATGGCGAAAAAGACCCCGTGCCGGCATTAACGTAGCCATATGCATTGAGTGTAGGGGCCTGGATAGACAGCACATCGCCAGCATTCACTGCAACAGCGTGGGCGCTCATTGAACCCACGATGCCAGCACTACCAACAGCCAGGGCAAACATTGTTTTTTGAAGTTCATTGTATAAATCTCCTCATGTAGAAAGTTATCGATCGATCAAGCAACTACATCCTCCTGCCACATGGTGTAAAACTCTTTCACCGGTAAATCCTGAGCGGCGACTCTCACTTAGCAATGCCCATTCCAGCTTTTACCTGGATTTACTTATGGACTTAACAATCAAGCATTTAAGATTTGAATTTAGTTGTTTTTGGCAGGCATCCTGGTAGGTTCGAACCAGTCGTGTAAAGAATTCCGACAAATTTTTTAATCAAGAATGAGAGAAAGCATCTCATCATAGAACAAACAGGCCAGACCAATCTGAAAAAACAATTAATTTTATTTTTAAATCAATGCATTATAGAAACAAAAACGATTTATCGAAATGTGTAAAATTTATCGACAAATATATATTAATTAGTATTTGTAATGAATGGATAAAACAAACTTGTACATTATTTCAATCAAGCCTTACGTGTAAGTGGATCCGAGCGCTCTTTCACAAATGGAGGCAGACTCGATATCTCGCCCTTGTGCTTGCCAAAGGCAATGCGCCACTTCGCTTTCAAGCCGGATTCAGCCAGCCATTCCATGAAAGCACCTCCCCATCGGGTGATTATTGATTTGACTTTATAAAGACCGCCGGCCGACCAGCCCGAACACCAGAACGGCGCAGCCAAGGACGTTCAGACCCGCTAATGGTTCGGGTGCGCTTTCCCGCTTGCAATCGCTAATACGCGTTCTGGTCCCGCCAGACGACGGCGAGCGTCTTGCCGATAATCATGAGATCGAAGCCCAGCGACCAGTTGCGCATGGTGTCAATGTCGTACTGGACGCGAGCGCGCATCTTGTCGAGGGTTTCGGTTTCGCCGCGCAGGCCGTTGACCTGGGCTCAGCCGGTGATGCCGGGCTTGACCTTGTGGCGCAGCATGTAGCCCTTGATGAGCTTGCGGTATTGCTCGTTGTGCGCGACGGCGTGGGGACGCGGGCCGACGACGCTCATGCGTTTCTCAAGGAAACGCGTTGCGCCCTCTACACCCAACGCTCGCCTCTCATCTCGATGCGGCCGCCTTATAGACAGCGTTGCGCTCGCGTTTGCCTACTGCAACAACGGTAACGATCAATTGCGTATCCACCACGTCGTAGACCAGGCGATAGCCCATACTTCTCAGCTTGATTTTGTACCGGCTTTTCTGGCCTGAAAGTTTTGAGGCAGGAACATGTGGATTATGGAGACGTTCGGCAAGTTTCTTCTTGAATTGCTCACGCACAGGCTTGTCGAGCTTGCCCCATTCGTCGAGCGCATCGGGGTGAAACAACAGCTCATAGGTCATCCAGCAGGACTTTCACGGGGGCTTGCCATCGGACATACGCGCTTCGGCCAGGACATTCAGTTCGATGTCCTCCAGCTTGTCCATAAGCGCTTCGTAAACCTTGACCGGGACGCAATAGAAGGCGGGCTCATTGCGGTTCAGGATGACGACAGGAAAACCCTCGCCCGCCGCAACCGTTCCCATCGGATTTCTTTGAGTTCGGATACGCTGGCGGTAACTTCCGCCAAGATAATGTTCGCCATTTGAAACCTCCTGTCCGCCAGGATGCAGAAACACCCTTTAATGAATCATTAAAGACACTCTTAATAATGCCATTAAAGTTCACTCATGCGCTTCTGTCAATACGCGTTCTGGTCCCGCCAGACGACGGCGAGCGTCTTGCCGATAATCATGAGATCGAACCCCAACGACCAGTTGCGCATGTAGTCAATGTCGTACTGGACGCGGGCGCGCATCTTGTCGAGGGTTTCGGTTTCGCCGCGCAGGCCGTTGACCTGGGCCCAGCCAGTGATGCCGGGCTTGACCTTGTGGCGCAGCATGTAGCCCTTGATGAGCTTGCGGTACTGCTCGTTGTGCGCAACGGCGTGGGGNCGCGGGCCGACGACGCTCATGCGGCCCTGCAGGACGTTGATGAACTGCGGCAGCTCGTCGAGCGAAGTGCGTCGGATGAAGGACCCGAATCGGGTGATGCGAGGGTCGCTGCGGCCAGCCTGCTTGATGGTGTCGCCATCGTCGCAGACGCGCATGGAGCGGAATTTGTAGACGAGGATTTCCTGGCCGTCGAGACCGTAGCGGCGTTGCTTGAAGATGATGGGACCCGGGGACGACAACTTGACGCCGACGGCCAGGATGAGCAGGACGGGCCAGATCACCAGCAGGATCAGACTGGCGATGGCGATGTCGCTGATACGTTTGCCGATGCCGCTGACGCCCAGCGTGGGCGATTCGGTGAGCGCCACCACGGGCATGCCGTGGATATGATCGACCCGCGCCTGGATCAGGTCGGATACGAAGATGTCCGGCACGAAATAGACCGACGCAGTAGTGTCGCGCAGGGCGTCGAGCAGGTTCAGCGTGCGTGGCTGCGAGGCCATCGGCAAGGTGATGTAGACCAGGTCGATACCATGGCGGTTGACGTATTCGGGGATGTCGGCCAGCCGCCCGAGCAGTTTGGCCGGGTCGGTCAGTTCGGTACGATCGAGCGTGCGGTCGTCGAAAAAGCCGACCACGTCGACACCCAGCGCGCTGTCATTGGCAAAACGACCGCGCAATTCGGTTCCCAGATGCCCGGCCCCCACAATCAGCGCGCGTCGGCGGCCGCCTTCCAGCAGCAGCAGGCGCGGCAGGATCTTGCGCACGATGCGGTGCGCCACCCACATGGCGATAGGCGTGGCGAGCATCCACGCCATCACCAGGTCGGGCGGAAACCAGTCGAGATAGCCGGTGGAGTAGCCGAACAGCAGGATCAGGCCGGACAGGAAAAACCACGGCATGACCACTTCGTTCCAGAAGGCCCGCAAGGTGACTTCGGGCCATTTGCCGGGAAAGGTCAGCGTAAAGACGATGAGCGCCAGAATGGGATAAGGCCCATTGAAGGTCTCGCCGAAATAGAGCGCGCAGCCGATCAGCACCAACACGGCCACGAAGGGATCGAGCAGGATCTTGGTCAGCGATACGACGGAAAGCTGCTGCCGGAACAGCCACTGGTTATGGTTTGTCATTACTCCAAATGCTTCGCGTCGATGCGTGTTTCCCGGGGTAGACAGGCGTGAAATTCTCAGTCGACCCGCCGGTTAATGCCGGGGCAGGCGCATTATCCAACAAAAGTAACGGGCCAATGTTGCCGGAACTTGAAACTGCCCGGACCCTTCTCGCCTATGTCACGATATTGCCCGTGCGTAAAGGAAACGCCGGACAAGTTGGTTTGCTGTGTGGTTCGACAAGCTCACCACGAACGTAATCAACCACTTGCCGTTTGTCCTGAGCTTGTCGAAGGACTTGCCCAGCATTTCCTAAAGTATCTTCAATGAAAACGGCTTCCTTGCGGAAGCCGCGAGTTGAACGCAACTCAGCAATCAAACGGACAGGTGTGCATTGCGTCGGGCCATGAAGCCGACGAGCGCAAGACCGGCCAGCATCATGGCATAGGTTTTGGCTTCGGGGACCGCCAGTGCAATGTAGCCGTCCGCCGCGTACTTGAGATCGCCCGAAGCCACGCTGTTGCCCATCACACTGGTGATCGGGTTCAGGAAGCTCGCATCAAGCGGGTCGTTCATGCGAAGCGTGAAGATCCCGCCGCCCGAGGTGATCGTTGGGGGCTGGTACACGGCGGCATTGAAACTCGTGATGGCGATCGTGATATCGGTCGCACCAAACGAGAAGCCGGAGTTGGCAACCCCGGTCCCGCCAATGATGTTGCCGGTCAGAATCGCGTCGCCATCAGTAAATCCTGTATCCGTATTGAAGTTGCGGTTCGGGCTGGTATCCAGATAAATCGCGAAACTGCCACCCGTGACGCTGATCGCGCCGGCGGCCGTCACACTCTCGGCAAAACTGGCCACCGCGGTCAATTCATAGGTCGAATTGAGATTGGGCGCTGCCGCAATCGTTCCGGCCAGTTCATGGTTGGTGATGAAGGATTGGTAAAACCCGTTGAAGCTTGAAACCAGGCTGGATCCCGACCCCGTCGTGCCGGTTGATTTCAGGAGGACGACGCCGGATCCCGCGTCATAGGTATCGAACGGACCCACCACATCCTCATCCCCGCTGCTGCCCGGGGCCTGCGTGTAATCGGCCGTCCCTGCCCAGTTGGATGCCGCCTGGGCGGTTTGCATCCCCATCGCAGACACGGCCAATAGTGCTACTGCCACAACTCTCATGCGTCTCATGACACTCTCCTCCTCCAACATCACGCTGCAAGGCCATTTCATCGCGTACATGAAATGGAATGGGGGCCAATTTTATTTGTTGTCCATTGGGCCCTCAGCCCTTTACGCAAAATACGTACCATGCCTATGAAAGCTTCATACCATACTGTTTACCTGATGTTTTTATCCAGAACCCACCATCCATCAATTCATTTGGCTTGAAGTGTAAAGAAATCCGACAGTCACGACATGCCTGATCTGCTCCGTTGGCCTGCTCACATGAAAACGGCCCCACGAGGAGGCCGTTTCGCATAAAACGGTCCAACGCTCAGATCGCGATGCGGCCCTTGCGCCATCCCATGAAGCCAATCAGCGCCAAGCCGGCGATGAACAAGGCGTACGCTTGCGGCTCCGGCACGGGTGTCGTCACGAT
The DNA here is from genome assembly GCF_013693775.1 of Thiobacillus sp. Classification (NCBI taxonomy): domain Bacteria; kingdom Pseudomonadati; phylum Pseudomonadota; class Betaproteobacteria; order Nitrosomonadales; family Thiobacillaceae; genus Thiobacillus; species Thiobacillus sp. The sequence continues at coordinate 3,527,005 of NZ_CP059257.1, read as the reverse complement.
GGCCACGCCGGCAAATTTNTTCTCGATGAAGGCTGCGCCACCGACTGACAGGCTGTTGGCCAGCAGGAGGTTTTCGAGGGTGACACTGACGCCGCTGACGATACCATTCGTTCCGCCCCATCCGGCCGGAATCGCGACGTTTGCGTGCGAGGTCCAGTCGGTGGTCTCAAAATCCGCCAGGCTGGTCATGTCGGTCAGCGGGAGCGACGATTTGATTTTGCTGCTGGCGGCAGGTGTCAGTGGCGACGCCAGATCGCGCACATAGAGTTTGCCGCCGACGGCCACGCTGGAGCCTGCGCCGATGTTGTAGTAGTCGCCATCTTCGGTCAAGTTGACCGCCGAGACCTGATAACCAGGATTGGCATTGACCGTGATGTTGAAAGTCTGGCTGGCCGCAGCAAACCCGGTTCCATTGAAAGACTGGGCCTTATAGGTGGTGGGCGTGAAAAATAGCGCATCCCCNGTCACCATGGGAACGCCGAACAGCCCACTGAGCGCGCTGTCGAAAGTAAAGCTGACTGTAGTGCCCACCACGGTGACCGGAACGGCCTGCACTGGCCCGCTCAGCATGGCAGCCGACAACGCCAGTACGGCTGCGGTGCGTTTAATGAATTTCATGATGCTTCCTCCAATTCGATTCTCAACATTGCGGTTATCTCCCTATCGCTCTTCAGCCTGAGCCGAAACAATGCGCTTTTTTATGTACGTTTTGTGTATGTTTCATTTAAGGGTGCCCGTACCGCTTTTCCTCCTCCTGCCACCGAACGGGCCAATACCGGGTGGGGAGGTAAAAACTGCAAAAACATCCGCTTAGCCGGAACGATCAAAGCAATATGCATGCCCATCGATCATTTACTACTCCACGCCCTTGTTTGTGTGCCGCTTTTCATGGATGCGGCAGGCTCGTCTGCCGTGGCACTAGCCCCATTGTAAAAACCCCGACAACGTAGCTTGCCGATAGGGATGACTTATCTAGCTGCTGTTTATTGAGGCGTGTCCTTGGGCAGACGTTATGCCGAACCGCTTTATCGCATCAAGCGCATTCCCACATGGCTGACAACGCCGCCCGCCGCCCATCGCAGCCTTTTCCCGAAACGTACTGGGGCGCCGCCGTGCTATGCTGAACGCCATTTCGGGGGAGAGGATGTGTTCAAGATTCTGTTGCTGATTGCGATTGGTTTCATCGTGCTGGCCTTGTTTCGTGCCTACCAGCGCTCGCTCGGTCAGCCGCCCTCTTCCAGGCGTGAAAAACCGTCGAAGACATGGTGAAGTGCGCGCATTGTGGCGTGAACCTGCCGCGCAGCGAGGCCATTTATTCCGGCGGCGATTTCTTCTGCACACCCGAACACCGGCAACTCGGCAAGAAATGAACGCTGCGGCAACGTCGATGCCGCGCCCGACCACGCCGGGCTATTTCGCGTCCCATTGGCGCAGTCTCGATTACTTCAATTTGTATCGCCTGACGCTGGCCGCCGCACTGGTGTTCAGCGGCCTGTTGTTCAGCACGTCGGATCTGTTCCGCCAGAGTGCAAACGGGCGTTTTCAGAGCTATGCCTTCGCCTATCTGATGATCGCGGCATTGTTCGTGCTGGGTATCCGCGCACGCTGGCCGGGATTCCAAATCCAGCTCACCGCCCACATCACGGCCGATATCGTGCTGTTCATGCTGATGATGTCGACCAGCGAGCAATTGGCCGGCGGATTGGGTTTGTTGCTGGCGATTTCCATCGCTTCCGGCGGCCTGGTCGGGAGCGGACGCCTGACCCTGCTCTATGCCGCCATGGCATCGATCGCCGTTCTGCTCCAGCATGGCTTCAGCATTCTGGGTGGCAACCAGGGGATGGACAGTNTTTTCCAGGTTGGTTTGCTATGCGCAGGCTATTTCGCGATCGGCTTGCTGGCGCATGCACTGACCCTGCGCGCGCTACGTTCGGAAAGACTGGCGCAGCAGCAGGCGAGCGAACTGGCTCTGCTGAACCGCATCAATGCCCTGGCCATTGAAAACTCGCCTGACGGGCTATTGGCTATACGCGGCGACGGTATCGTGCGACACGCCAGTCCGCGCGCATTGGCACTGCTCGGCATCCCGGCAGCAGTGATCCCGGGCGTCACCCGTCTGGAAGACTGCTCGCCCGAACTGGCGCGTATGTCGCAGCAGATGCAGCCCGGCACAACGCTCACCCTGCACACCGCGGCCGCGCAGTTGCGGGTGCGCTGCATCCCGCTGGCAACGCCGGACGACAGCCGCGTACTGGTGCTGGAAGATCAAAGCCAGGCCGAACAGGCCGCCCAGCGGCTCAAGCTGGCTGCGCTGGGCCGGCTCACCGCCAACATCGCGCACGAAATCCGCAACCCGCTGTCGGCCATCAGCCATGCCGCGCAACTGTTGAGCGAGGAAACGCACGATACCACCCAGATCCGTTTGACCGGGATCATCGAGAACAATGCACGCCGGCTCGATCGTCTGGTGGAAGAAGTGCTGACGCTCAACCGGCGCGACCGGCTTCACCCGGCCGGCTTCGACACCGCGGCGCTCGGCCTGTTGGTCGACGAACTGCGTCAGACTGAAGAAATCCCGGCGGACGCCGTCATAGTCGACATGCCCGACAGCCTGCATTTCCAGTTCGACCCCGACCATCTGCGCCAGATCGTGTGGAATCTCATGCGCAACGCCTGGCGTTTCAGCCACAAGCAGGCAGGCAGCCTTCGCATCAACGCACAGATGCAGGACAGCAACATGCAGCTCGAGATCGGTGACGACGGACCCGGTGTGGCCCCGGAACACCAGGACAAGCTTTTCGAGCCCTTCTTCACCACGGATGCGCAGGGAACCGGATTGGGCCTGTTCCTGGCGCGCGAACTGGCCGAAGCCAACCATGCGGTGCTGAGCTATGTTCCCGGCAGTGGCGGCGGGCGTTTTCGCCTCGTCCTGCGCGGAGGCGAGTGACCATGGCGACCTCACCGCGCATCCTGCTGGTTGACGACGAACCCGATCTGCTCGATCTGATGGAGCTGACCCTGGTCAAGATGGGACTGGAAACCGACCGCGCCGTCAGCGTCGCCGAGGCGCAGGCCCGGCTGCGGCAGACACATTACGATCTCTGCCTGACCGATATGCGACTGACCGACGGCGAAGGGCTGGACGTGATTGCCTGTGCCAGCGCACTGGCCTTGCCCGTTCCGGTGGCCGTCATCACTGCCTACGGCAATGCCGGCAACGCCGTCGCCGCGCTGAAAGCGGGCGCATTCGATTATCTGGCCAAACCGGTGGCGCTCGACCAGCTCCGTACGCTGGTCAAATCCGCGCTGACGATTCCCGAATCCGCGCAAGCTGACGACCCAAGCCGCGAACTGATCGGGCAATCGGCCGTCATGCAGGACATCCGTGCGCGCATTGCCAAACTCGCACGGACCCAGGCGCCGGTGCATATCGCGGGCGAGTCGGGCAGCGGCAAGGAACTCGCGGCACGCCTGATCCATCGTCTCGGCAACCGCTCCGGCAAGTCCTTCGTCGCGGTCAACTGCGGCGCGATTCCCGAAACGCTGATGGAAAGCGAATTTNTCGGCTATCGAAAAGGCGCGTTCACAGGGNCCGACACCGACCGTGACGGCTTCTTCCAGGCAGCCAACGGCGGCACCCTGTTTCTCGACGAGGTGGCCGATCTGCCGTTGTCGATGCAGGTGAAGCTGCTGCGCGTGCTGCAGGAANAANAGGTACGCAAGGTCGGGGCCACGACCGAGGAGCCCATCGACGTCCGCATCGTGAGTGCCACGCATCAGGATTTATCCGCGCTTGTGGAAACGGGCCGCTTTCGCCAGGATCTGTATTACCGGTTGAATGTGATCGATCTCGTCATGCCGAGCTTGCGCGACCGCGCCAAGGATATCCCGGAAATGGCGCGTTTTCTGCTCGACAAACTGNGGGGAGCCGACGTCGAACTGGATCGCGATGCGGAAAAGGCGCTCTGCGCCTATGCTNTCCCCGGCAATGTGCGTGAGCTGGAAAACACGCTGGAACGGGCGCTGGCGCTATGCGAAGGTCAGCATATCAACGCCGCCGACCTCAACCTGGTGCCTGCCCTGCCAGCTGCCAGCGCCGCGCCCGGCAGCAAATATCCTCTGCAGGACTATCTCGACCAGATGGAACGCACCGCCATCCTCGAAGCACTGGAACAGACGCGCTACAACAAGACTGCCGCTGCCCGCCTGCTCGGCGTCACCTTCCGCAGCCTGCGCTACCGGCTCGAACGGCTGGGGATCGAATAGGGTATGTCGAGCCATCTCGGTACACGTTAAAAGACCCGCGCTCGGCGGGTCTTTTAACGTGTCATGTGGTGCCGCTTGTCGGATTCGAACTGACGACCTACCGCTTACAAGGCGGTTGCTCTACCAACTGAGCTAAAGCGGCGACGGGCGACATTATAGCGATGCCGCACGCCCGATTGAGCGATTACTTGACGACTTTGAGCGAGGGTTTGCCTCTGGGTGGCGCGGACGATTCGTCCGGCACGGGCGGCGGTGTCTGCTCGGGTGGCTCAGGTGCATCGACCGGCTCAAAATGCAGACCTTGTCCATTCTCGCGCGCGAAAATCGCTGCCACCCGGTCTACCGGTATGGATATTTCATGCGAGACACCGCCAAAGCGTGCGGAAAACTGGATCCAATCGTTGTCCATCGTCAGATTCCGGGTTGCGCCGGCGCTGACGTTCAGCACGATCTGGCCGCCCTTGACGAAACCGGGCGGCACGCGCGTACGCGCATCGACCGCCACCAGCAACTGCGGGGTATAGCCCGAGTCCGCACACCATTCGTACAGTGCGCGGATCAGGTACGGCTTGGTTGAAATCTCGGCCACCCGCCCTACCCGCTTTACTTGCGCAGCGCCTTTTCGGTAGGCGTCAGCGCATTGATGAAGGCGGGACGGCTGAACAGGCGTTCGCGATACTTGAGCACCGGTGCGGCCACTTTGGGCAGCTCGATGCCGTAGTGCTCAAGGCGCCAAAGCAGTGGGGCGATCGCCACATCCAGCATGGAGAACTCGTCGTTCATCAGGTACTTCTGCTTGGTGAGGATGGGCGTGAGCTGCGACAGGCTGTCGCGGATTTCCTGGCGCGCCTTGTCCGATGCCTTGCCGAGGCTATGCTCGAGCGTATTGACGTGGGTGAACAGGTCGTGCTCGAAATTGAACAGCACCAGGCGGGCACGGGCACGCATGACCGGATCCGGCGGCATCAGCTGCGGATGGGGAAAACGCTCGTCAATGTATTCGTTGATGATGTTGGATTCGGTCAGGATCAGGTCGCGCTCGACCAGCACCGGCATCTTGCCGCTGGGGCTGATGCTGGCAATTTCTTCCGGCTTGTTGTGCATGTCCACATCGATGACTTCGAAATCCATGTCCTTTTCGAACAGGACGATGCGGCAGCGATGGCTGTAAGGGTCGGTACTGCCGGAATACAGGGTCATCATGGCGGGGCTCCCTCTCGTGTTGCAAGTATTGCGTGTGTTTAAGGCTTAAAACGCCAACAGCCGGACACAGTCCGGCTGTTGGCGAACGGCTAGACCAGATTCAGTGAACGTCTTTCCAGAACTCTTTCTTCAGGTAATAGGCCACCACGAAGAAGAACGCCAGGAAGGCCAGCACGAACAGTCCAAGCTGTTTCCGTTCGAGTTGTGCGGGCTCGCCCATCCACGTCAGGTAGTTGACCAGATCGCCGACCATGGCGTCGTATTCGGCCAGGGTCACGCTGCCGGGCTTGGCCAGTTCGAGGCGTTCGATCACTTCATGCTCGCCTTCCTTCTTCATGACCGGAACCATCTCACCCTGCAGGCTCCACAGCACGTGCGGCATCGCCACCTTGGGGAACACGACGTTGTTCCAGCCGGTAGGGCGCGTGTCGTCACGATAGAAGCTGCGCAGATAGGTATACAGCCAATCGGAGCCACGTGCGCGGGCGATCACGCTGAGGTCGGGCGGAGCGGAGCCGAACCAGTTCTTGGCCTCTTTCTTGTCCATGCCAACGGTCATGGTCTCACCGGGCTTTTCAGCCGCGAACATCAGATTTTCCTTGATCTGATCTTCGGTCAACAAGATCCTCCATGCGCGAGTAACGCATGGAGACAGCGCTGTGACAGTTGAGGCAATAGTTCACGAACATGCGTGCGCCGCGTTGCAGGGACGCCTGGTCGGACAGGTTGACGGGCGCCTTGTCCAGACTTGGTCCTTCCTCGGAGGCGAAAGCGATGACAGGCACCGCGATCAACAGGAGAATAAAATTCTTCAAGCGTTTCATTTTAGCCAGTCACCCTTTCCGGTTCCGGTTTGGTTTTGTCAATCGAGGTATACCAGGGCATCAACAGGAAAAACAGGAAGTAAATCACTGAGAAGGACTGGGCAATAATCGTCGCCACCGGAGAGGGCGGCAGCAGGCCAAGGTAGCCGAGGCCCACGAAGGACACGATGAACAGGGCCAGCATGATCTTGTAGATCGGGCCGCGGTAACGGATCGACTTGACCTTGCCGCGGTCCAGCCAGGGTAGGAAGAAGATCAGCACGATCGACATGCCCATTGCCACGACGCCGGGGAACTGGGAGCCGAACATCGGCGGCACGGCGCGCAGGATTGCGTAGAACGGCGTGAAGTACCACAGCGGCGCGATATGCGGCGGCGTCTTCAGCGGGTCGGCCGGGATGAAGTTGTTCGATTCCAGGAAGTAGCCGCCCATCGTGGGACCGAAGAATACGATTGCCGAGAAGACCATCAGGAAGACGATCACGCCGACGATGTCCTTCACCGTGTAATACGGGTGGAAGGGAATGCCGTCGAGCGGGATGCCGTTGGCATCCTTCTTCTTCTTGATCTCGATGCCGTCCGGGTTGTTGGAGCCTACTTCATGCAGCGCCACCAGGTGCACTGCCACCAGCGCGATCAGCACCAGCGGCAACGCGATGACGTGGAAGGCGAAGAAGCGGTTCAGGGTGGCATCCGAAATCACGTAGTCGCCGCGAATCCAGATCGACAGATCGTTACCGATGAAAGGCACGGCGGAGAACAGGTTGACGATCACCTGCGCACCCCAATAGGACATCTGCCCCCACGGCAGCAGGTAGCCAAGGAAGGCTTCGGCCATCAGCGCCAGATAGATCAGCACGCCGAAGATCCAGATCAGTTCGCGCGGCTTGCGGTAGGAACCGTACATCAGGCCACGGAACATGTGCAGGTAGACGACGACGAAGAACATCGAGGCGCCGGTGGAGTGCATGTAGCGGATCAGCCAGCCCCAGTCGACGTCGCGCATGATGTACTCGACGGACGCGAAGGCGAGCCCCGAGTCCGGCTTGTAGTTCATGGTCAGGAAAATGCCGGTGACGATCTGCATCACCAGCACCAGCAGCGCCAGCGAGCCGAAGAAGTACCAGAAGTTGAAGTTCTTGGGCGCGTAGTACTCGGACAGGTGCGCCTTGTAGGTAGCGGTGAGGGGAAAGCGGTCATCGACCCAACCCATCATTTTNTGCAGGGCAGACATTCTTTTAGGCTCCTTTTGCGTCCACACCGATCTGTATCTTGCCGGCACTGAGGTATTGATGAGGCGGGATTACCAGATTGGTCGGGGCCGGCACGTTCTTGAATACGCGGGCGGCCAGGTCGAAGCGCGAACCATGGCAGGGACACAGGAAACCGCCCGGCCAGTCTGCGCCCAGATCCTCTGCGCCGACTTCTTTGCGATAGGTGGGCGAACAACCGAGGTGGGTGCAGATGCCGACCGCCACCAGGAATTCCGGCTTGATCGAACGCGTGGCATTCTTGCAGTACTCAGGTTGCTGAGGCTGCTCGCTGTTGGGGTCGACCAGTTTGTCGTTATGCTTGCCCAGCAGATCGAGCATTTCCTTGGTTCGATTGACGACCCACACTGGTTTGCCACGCCATTCAGCCGTCAACAGCATGCCGGGCTCAATCTTGCTGATATCCACCTCAACTGGTGCGCCTGCAGCCTTGGCGCGTGCGCTCGGCAGCATGCTCATCACCAGCGGCACAGCCACTCCCGCCACGGCGACNCCTCCAACGGCGCTGGTCGCGGCGATCAGGAATTTTCGTTTACGTGTGTCCACTTTNTGCCCATCGGCTTCCTGGCTCATGTTTCCCTAACCTGAACGTGTTGCGATAAAACCGGCATTCTAACCAAATTGCCGCCCTCACCGGAAGCCCGTCGCAGCTAAAGAGCAATCGCCACCCACGCTGGGCTATAATTGTCCAGCCGTAAAATTACGCCAAGTCTCTGAATTTAATCGAAATGCATATACGCAAACTCTGGTTGCTCTTCGCTCAAACCACCACTGTGGCACTTGGCGTATTGTTCATCATCGCTCTGTTCAAACCCGATCTTCTGCGCTGGCAGACACCCGCACCGAGCCTGACCATCCAGCAGGCTGCGCAATCCGCCAGCCGCACGCTCACGCCCGTCGAATCCTTTGCCCCGGCAGCACAGAAAGTGATTCCGTCGGTGGTCAACGTCTTCACGCAGCAAAAAGTCAGCAGCCCGGCCCACCCTGCCCTGCAGGATCCGATCTTCCGCTACTTTNTTGGCGACCGGCTGGATGCACGCCCGCGCGAAGTATCCAATCTGGGATCGGGCGTGATCATCAGTCCAAACGGCTACATCCTCACCAATCAGCACGTTGTCGAAGCCGCCGACGAAATCCAGGTGGCCTTGGCCAACGGCAAGACCGTACCCGCCCGCGTAGTCGGTTCCGATCCGGAGACCGATCTGGCAGTGCTGAAAATCGATGCCAACAATCTGCCGGCGATCACTTTTGCCGAATCCGACAGCCTCAAGGTGGGTGACTGGGTGCTGGCTGTCGGCAATCCGTTCGGCGTCGGGCAGACCGTCACTGCCGGCATCGTCAGCGCGCTCGGACGCACTCATCTGGGCATCAACACCTTCGAGAACTTCATCCAGACCGATGCCGCCATCAACCCCGGCAACTCAGGCGGCGCGCTGGTCGATGCATCCGGCAACCTGGTCGGGATCAACAGCGCGATCTATTCGCGCACCGGCGGTTCGCAGGGTATCGGCTTTGCCATTCCGGTCAGCATCGCCCGCAAGGTGATGGAACAGATCATCAAATCCGGCAGCGTGACGCGTGGCTGGGTCGGCGTCGAGGTGCAGGATCTGAGCCCCGAACTGGCTGAATCGTTCAGCCTGAAGAGCGCCGAAGGCGCCTTGATCGCCGGCGTGCTGAAAGGCGGGCCAGCCGACGTCGGCGGCATCCGTCCAGGCGACATCCTGCTGGCCGTCAACGGCCGCGTGGTGGCCGACTCCGCATCGCTGCTCAATCTGATTGCCGCGCTGAAACCGGGCGAAGATGCACAACTGACCGTCGCGCGCAAACAGCAGACCCTGAATCTGAAAATCCAGGTCGGTCGACGTCCCATGCAGCGCACGGTGGAATCGACGCAAGCACCCGAGCCCGAGATCAACTAGTCCGGCTGGAGGTTCGCCAGCACGCGCGTACGCGTGGGATAGGCATACGGGTCCTGCTCCATGGCCGGCAGGCGCCACCGTGCGGCACGACGCGCCTGCTGATTCAAAACGGGATCCTGCACGCGCAGGCTGGCCAAGATGAGCACGTCGGATGGCGAATACAGCGCGCCGTCGTCCAGCACCGGCTCGGCCTGCAAGGTCGCCAGCAAGGGCTTCGTCTCGCGCTTCCAGCCCTCCTCATGCCAGAACAAGCGCCAGGCGGTCTGGGCAAGCCGCCGGGCTCGTTCGCGCGATTGTGCGTTGCCCGTGGCATCGGCATGGTCGAGCAGACCCTGCACCACATAGGCGTAATCCTCCAGCTCCGCATCCGGCAGTATCTTGCCATGCGCCATCGCCTTCATCAGCCGCCCGTCCCGGGTCAACCGCGTCAACAGAAAATGCTGCAAACGGTCGGCTTCCTGGCGGTAGGCCGGATCGAGCCGGCTGGCCTGACTGAACGCCGACAGCGCGAGACCGTTCAGGCCGGCGTTCAACTTGTCGTCCTTGGGCAGGCTACGCATGCGCCTCACGGGATACAAGATGCGCGCGGCCTCGACGAGCAACGGGCGCTCGTCAGCCGTGGGNGGAACATATTCCGCAGGCAGGTAGCCCGCGTCGAAACTGCGCGGCGCATCGAGGCGCCACACCCGGTGCGCGGCCGCGTACACCGCGGGCGGCAAGCGCCGTTTCAGTTCATCGGGCATCCACAGATACGTCGCGCCTTCGCGCCCGGCCACATCGACCGCCGATGTGCTGCTGTAGAAGCCGCCACGCGCATCCCGCAATTCATCCTGCATGAACCCGAGCGTACCGCGGGCAATCTCGCGATAACGGGGTTGTTCCAATACCGTCGCGGCGCGCAGATACAGCACGGCCAGCTGCGCATTGTCGTAGAGCATTTTCTCGAAGTGCGGCGTATCCCAGTCGGGGTCGACGGTATAGCGGAAAAAACCGCCGCCAATATGATCCCGCATGCCGCGTGCCGCCATCTGATCAAATGTCAGGCGCAAGAATTCACCCAGCCTGGCGTCAGGTTGCTGCGCCTGGCGATCCAGCAAGGCGCTCAATTGCGGCGCCATGGGAAATTTGCTGACCTGTCCAAAACCGCCATGCAGACTGTCGGCCTCCTGCCACACGCCGGTCATGAAGCGTTCCCAGGCCTGTTCGCTCCGCGCAGCCGTCAGCGGTGCATCCGCTGGTCGCTGGGCTGGCGGCGGCGCAGCCAGTGAAGCCAGCCGACGAATGCCGGCCCCATCCGATTTCCAACGTGCGGAAAGCTGGGTCAACAGCGTGCGGAATGCATCGGGAGGCGCATACAAGACCGTGAACGCCGGATAGCCTTCCGGCGTCACGAAGGCATTCAGAGGCCAGCCCGCCGCGCCCTGAAGACGTGCGGAAAATGTTTGCAGGGCATCGTCGAGCCCGGTGTTGAGCTCACGATCGACCTTGACCGGGATGAAGTCCCGGTTGAGCAAGGCCGCGATCTGCGGGTTCTTGTAGCTCTCGCGCTGCATCACATGGCACCAGTGGCAGGCGAAATAGCCGACCGAAACGAACAGCAGCTTGTTTTCCTGTCGCGCCCGCGCAATCGTGGCGGCATTCCATTCCTGCCAGGCTACCGGATCGTGCCCATGCAAAGCCAGATAGGGCGACGGATGATTGGCGAGTTGATTGACCAGCGGGGCTGCGCCCGCCTGGGCGGGCAACAGCAGAAACAGCATCAGGACGGCAAGAACGGTGTCGCGCTTAAACCCGAACATAGGTCCAGCCTTGCTGGAGCCGGGAAATGATTTCGCCGATGGCAGTGGGGGCCGTCCGGGTAGCCGGCAGCAATTCCACTTTCTGGCCCTCGCTGGTGTAACGGGCAACCGTCTGGCCGCACGCCACCCACTGCAGGTTAGCATGACGCTGCCTCATGCGTGCGATACGTTCTGCATAGGGACTGTGGCCGGCGCGCAGGAGTTCGATGCCATGACTGTTGGCGATGACTTCAAGCTGCATGGCGCGACCTTGCCGGTCCGCGTCGTCCAGAAGCTGATCGGCCCGATCCAGCGCCGCGCGCATCTTCTCCGGCGCCGCACTGTCGATATGCAGGATGATGCGATTGGGATCGGCTTCGCGCGCCAGGCTGACTGTCCGATACCCATCTGGAACCGCAGCAGGCTGCGTGACGTCTGCCTGCCACGCCAGTCCACGCAAAGCCCAGCCACTGCTCAAGCCGACGAGCAGAACCAGGCAGCCGAATGCACAACGTTGCATCAACTGCCGGCGATGAACGGGCGGCCGAGCGTCGATGACCGGCGGTTCGGCGTATGCCAGCTTGACCATGCTGCGCAGGCTGCGCAACGCGCAAACACGCTGTGCCAATGCCGGGTCTTGCTGCGTCCGCGCGATCAGCGTTTCGCTCTCGGCCACATCGAGTTCGCCATCGATGAACGCATGCAGAATCTCATCCGAAACAGCGGGTTTCATTTGACCCTCCTCAACTGCGGCTGGGCTGCCGACTGTCGCATTGCAGGCCCCAGCAGATTTTTCAGGGATGCGCGCGCGCGANNCAGGCGGCTCATCACCGTACCGACCGGGATGTCCAGGATCCCGGCTACTTCGGCATAACTGAATTCCTCCAGGTCGACCAGCGTCAGAACCTGACGCTGCCCCAGCGGCAGGCGTGCCACGGCCTTGCGTACGCAGGCGATCACCTGCTCGCGATCGCAACAGGCATCGGGGCTGTCTGCAGTGGATTCGAGTTCGTCCTGCCAGTCCTCGACATCGTCGAAGTCGCGCCGGCTGCGCAAGTGATCGAGCCAGCAGTGGTTCATGATCGACACCATCCATGCCTTCAGGGACGACTCATCGCGCAACTGTCCACGCCGCGTCCAGCCCTTGGAGAGGGCTTCCTGAACCAGATCGTCCGCCAGCGCGGCGTCATGGCACCAGGCAAAGGCAATTCGGTAGAGCACCGGGCGCAAGGCTTCGATACCGGGGCGCGGCGGACCAAAAAGAAGGCGACTGAGCATGATCATGTCCGGTTGACGGGGAAGATAGTCCTTTTATTCCAGAAAAAGCGCCCTCCGGAATGGAATAAGCGTTCCAGTAGGTCCGTCCTACCAACAGGCTTGCCCGATAAAGCCGGTTTATTCATATCAAATCAGGAGACCTCTAATGACCCACTCTCACCCCGCTGCTTGCCGCCCTGTTGCTGGCGACCATGCCCATCGCCCACGCCGCACCGCCTGCCGAGGCAGCGGCGCCAGCCGCGGCTACCGACGAGGCAAAAGTCGTCTACCACATCAACGATGCTTCCGTCGCCCGTGCCGCCATGAACAATATCAACAACGAACTCAACGCCAGTCCGACCGACAAGATCGTCGTGGTGGCTCACGGCAAAGGGATCGATTTCCTGCTCAACGACGCCAAGGATGACAAGGGCGCTTATGAATCCCAGGTCGCCGCGCTGAAGAATCGCGGGGTTGATTTCCGCGTCTGTAACAACACCCTCCATGCCCGCAAACTGGGCCCTGACGCGGTCATCATGGAAGCCAAGGTGGTACCGTCCGGTGTGGCTGAGCTTGCCCGTTTGCAGGCCAAGGAAGGTTACGTCTACATCAAGCCCTGATCCTTCCCCGGAACCGCCGGTTACGGCGGTCCCTCCAGGATGCCAGCCGATTTCGAGAATAATTCCGCGAGATTCACGGTTGTCTCCTCCTGCAGCGGCCGGCCGGCCGCTTTTTTATTCCGCGCGGATGAAGTGCTCGCGGTAGTACTTCATCTCGTCGATGGATTCATAGATGTCGGCCAGTGCTTCGTGCTTGTTGGATTTCTTGAACGCTTCGGACAGCCCTGGCCGCCAGCGCTTGGCCAGTTCCTTCAACGTGCTGACATCCAGGTTGCGATAGTGGAAGAACGCTTCCAGCTGCGGCATGTAGCGTGCCATGAAGCGGCGGTCCTGGCAGATCGAGTTGCCGCACATCGGTGAGGTTCGGGCAGGCACGTGCTGCTTCACGAATTCCAGCATCTGCGCCTCGACTTCGGCTTCGTTCAGTTGCGAGGCCTTGACGCGGTCGATCAGCCCCGATTTTCCATGCGTGCCCTTGTTCCAGCTGTCCATGGCATCCATCACCTCGTCAGGTTGATGTACAACCAGCACCGGGCCCTCGGCCACGGTATTGAGATCGGCATCGGTCACAACGATGGCGAGTTCGATGATGCGATCGGTATCGGGCGACAAGCCGGTCATTTCCATGTCGAGCCAGAGCAGATGCGTAGGGTTCAGGGCCATATCAACGTTCCTTCGGAAAACAGGCTGCCATTTTCGCACACGATGCATTCGGTGCTGGCGCAATTGCAGGCCAGTGACGATAATGATCGGACAAGCAAGAGGAGATTTTCATGAAAACCGTGACCGCACTCATCTGTGGCGCCCTGCTGGCCGGCGGCGCCCACGCCGCGCCTTTTGCCAAGGGCGATCCCAAGATCGGCAAGGCCCTGCACGACAAGGCGTGCACCAGCTGCCATGTCAGCATGTACGGCGGCGACGGCAGCAAGATCTACACGCGCGCCGACCGCAAGGTCAAAACACCGCAGCAACTCGCCGCCCGCATTTCCGGTTGCAATGCCAACACCGGCGCCGGCTGGTTCCCGGAGGACGAGGCACACGTCGGTGCCTATCTCAATCAGCAATATTACAAATTCAAGTAAGGATGCCCATCATGACCACCATTGTCGAAGAACTTGTCCGCAAAAAGTGTGCGCCCTGCGAAGGCGGGGTCGCGCCGCTGACCGATGCGCAGATTGCGCCATTGTTGAAGGGCCTCGCCGGCTGGCAGCGCGACGGCATCAAGATCGCCAAGGAGTACACGTTCAAGAATCACTATCATGCCCAGGCGTTCACCAATGCCGTGATGTGGGTGTCGCACCGCGAAGATCACCATCCCTACCTGCTCGTCGGCTACAACACCGTCAAGGTCGAATTCTGGACCCACGCCATCGGCGGTCTTTCCGAGAATGATTTCATCTGCGCGGCCAAGGTCGATAGCCTGCTGGAGTTGTGAGCATCAAGATGTGCGCGCTGTCATCCGTTTAGCCTTTCAGCTTGTCCAACGGGGAATCGACGCAATCATGAGCCGGATGAAAATCATCGGCGCCCATGCCATGCTGATCGGCCTGTCCGGTCAGGTCAGGGCAGCCAGCAACGGAATCTGCCCATTCTGAACATTCTGACCGGCCAGGTCACTGCCGCATTCAGTCGTCGCTTCATCGTCGCAACCACCGACGGCGACCTGCCCTGCCAGGTCAAAGGCCGCCACCTGCGCGTGGTCTGCGGCGACCGCGTCGATGTCCGGCGCGATGGCGATGCAGGCGTGATCGAGGCGGTGCATCCGCGTGCCAGCCTGCTGTATCGCTCCGATGCCTTCAAATCCAAGGCCATCGCCGCCAACGTCACGCAGCTGGCCGTGGTGGTTGCAGCGCGCCCGAGCTTTTCGATGGAACTGATGCAGCGCTGCATCCTGGCCGCAGAAGACCAGGGCATCGCCAGCCTGTTGATTCTCAACAAGGCAGACCTGCCGGAAACACCGGCCGCACGCGAACGCCTGACGCTGCTCACCCGCATCGGCTACCCGCTCGTCACGTTATCGGCGCTGGCCGATATCGCACCATTACGGCCGGCCTTGCAGGGCCATACCACTCTGCTGATCGGCCAGTCAGGCATGGGCAAATCGACCCTGATCAATGCGCTCTTTCCCGCTGCCGAAGCGGTCACCGCCGAGTATTCCGAAGCGCTCGACAGTGGACGCCACACGACCACCCATACCCGTCTGCACCGTCTGAACGCCGATTCGACCGTGATCGATTCGCCCGGTCTGCAGGAGTTTGCCCTGCAGCATCTGGACGCCAATGCCCTGGCACACGCCTTCGTCGAATTCCGTCCATTTCTGGGGCTATGCCGGTTCCGCGACTGCAGGCACGAGTCCGAACCGGGTTGCCGCCTCCTGGAAGCGGCGGCGGCTGGCGAAATCGATCCGGCGCGGCTCAAGCTGTTCCAGACGCTGCGGCGCCTGCAGCAAAACGCCGCTCAGCGCCTATAAAGCAAGCTCCTCCCCTGCAAGGAGCGCGACCATGAAATCGCTTCTGATTGCGTTGGCAGGCCTATTTCTCGGCCTGTGCACGTCGGCGCACGCTGCGGGGACGTGGGTGGCTACGCCCTATGCGCCGGCCAAGGTCGTGTTCGAGTTCTATCTGGATCACCCGCAGAAAATCGGCAGTGCGCTCTACTGGGTGCGCTCGCTGATGAACCCCTTGCTGGAAGCGCCTTACAACTATTCGCCCGAAGACCTGAGCCTCGTCGTCGTGATCCACGGCAACGAAATCGTGACGGTGGCGAAAAGGAACGAGGCGACGTACCAGGATGCGGTCGATCGCATGCGCTACTACGCCGGACTCGGTGTGAAGTTCAAGGTGTGCGGACAGGCGGCCGCGGACTTCGGCTACAAGGTGGAGGACTTCCAGGACTTCATCGAAGTCGTGCCCAATGCCATCACCGAGCTGGCACACTGGCAGCAGCAAGGCTATGCGCTGATCGTGCCCAAGGTCATGGAAAAGACGATCGACATCGAGTCGATCCGCTAACCAGCCTGGGGATGGGACGCTTACTCCGGCCAGTGCTTGATGTAGCGCTTCAACAGGCTGTTTTCGAAATTGGCTTCCTTGAGGCAGGCACGCGCCACGTCGTGAAAGGAAATGATGCCGAGCAGTTTGTTGCCGTCGAGAATCGGCAGGTGTCCGATATGCGACTTGGTCATCACATCGCGCGCATAGTCGACCGAGTCCTCGGCGTTGGCCACCACCGGTTCGGTCACCATGATGGTGCTGACCTCCGCGTCCTTGAGATTGCAGCCCTGCTTGACCATCCCCTGCACCACATCGCGTTCGGTCAGGAGCCCCACCATCTCGTCATTCTTGAGCACGACCAGCGAACCGACCCCCAGGCTCACCAGCTTGTCGACGGCGCTTGCGACTGAGTCTGTGGGTGCAATGCTGTAGATGGTGTCACTTTTGAGGGTGAGAATTTCGCGAATCTGCATGGCGGTCTCCGGTTCGAGAGGGTATTTGGTATAGGTTTCTCAATAATAGCAACGACGGCGCATGGCCGGCTATGGCCTGACCAGAGCAGCCTCGACTTGCTGGCGTTTGTCGGCCCCCGCTAGCGTCTCGATCAGCGCCAGCGCGAAATCCATCGCCGTGCCGGGTCCGCGCGAGGTCAGCACTTTGCCATCCTGCACCACGGCCGCCGCGCTGACGGTCACGCCGGGCAAGGCATCAAGAAAGCCGGGGTAGCTGGTGGCCTGCCTGCCCTCAAGCACGCCCGCTTCGGCGAGCACCATCGGCGCAGCACAAATGGCGGCGGTGTATTTCCCCGCTGCCGCCATGTCCTTCAGCAACCGGAGAATACGCGGGTCCGATTTCAGGTGGGCCGCACCGGGCATGCCACCCGGCAGCACCACCATGTCGTACTCGTCCTGCAGGGCGCTATCCAGCGTCAGATCCGGCACCAGCTGCACGCCGCGGCTAGCTTTGACGACGCCAGGATTGAGTCCGGCGCTCACCACTTCGATGCCGGCACGGCGCAACAGATCGATGATGGTGACAGCCTCGAGCTCTTCGCAGCCGTCCGCCAGCGGAACCAAAACCTTGGCCATATTCGTCTCCTGGTGCTCAGTTTCGAAATTCGTGACTGAATGGTCAATCGCGGAAATTCTGATACTGCAGCGGAAAGTCGGTGATGCTCTTCCGCACCAGCGCGATGGTCTCCTGCAGCACGTCACGCTTGGCACCCGACACGCGCACGGTGTCGCCCTGAATACTGGCCTGCACCTTCAGCTTGCTGTCCTTGATGCATTTGACGATCTTCTTCGCCAGTTCGGTCTCGACGCCGGTTTTCACGGTCACGCTGCGCTTGACCTTGTTGCCCGAGACCTTCTCGACGCTGCCGATGTCCAGGCATTTCACGTCGACGCTGCGCTTGGCGAGCTTCTGCGACAGAATGTCCTGCACCTGGTCGAGCTGGAATTCGGTGTCGGCATAGACCGTCAGCACGTAGTCGGCCTGCTCGACACGGGCATCGGAGCCCTTGAAATCGAAACGGGTGGACACTTCCTTGTTGACCTGGTCGACCGCGTTGCGCACTTCCTGCTTGTCGACTTCGGACACGATGTCAAAACTCGGCATGTTTACTCCTCAACGTCCATCACAAACGACTGCACCGGCAAACCCGACTCGTCGTGGAATTCAGCCGCCGCCATCACGCCCAGCCGCGCCACCGCCTCGGCATCGAGCGAAGGTGCGCGGTAGGCCGCGTACATCGCGCCCAGGGCATACGGGCTACCGCTGCCGTAAGCATAGAATTTCGAGAATTCCTGCACCGTGCGATGCGCTGCCACGCCGAAGATCCCCTTCGGATTAGCGATCAGCACGTCCATGCGGCTGGACTCCAGGTCCTCTTCCTTATCCTCGCCGGTCTGCAGATAGTAGTGCTCCTTGAGCACGCCATGCAGGGCGTTCCATACGCTGAAGATGTCTGCCACTGAATCCAGCGACGGCGGCGTGTCCAGTCCGGAAAAATAATCCGCCAGGATCAGCTTGAAGGTTGCCGATCCGGTAATCGCCACGAGGCTGTTGCCGACGCGAATGATCTTCTCGTGGTTCGCCACATAGGCGGCGGATTCCTTGCCACCGCCCCATTTCGTCAACGTGTCTGCCGCAATCGCGATGCGGCCGCCTTTCCGGACGACAGTGACGGTAGTCATGATTCAGTTCAGCCGAAGTGGCAGACGTAGTGGTAAGGCTCGCTGGACACCTCGATGTCGAAACTGGAATTGCCGGGCACGTTGAACGATTCGCCCGCATGGCAGCTTTTCCAGTCGCCACCCTGGAGCTTGTAGCGACAACTGCCCGCCACGGTCTCCATGATTTCAGGCGCGCCGGTGTTGAAGGTGAGCGTGGACGGGAGGATCACGCCGACCGATTTCTTGGTGCCGTCGGCGAACTGGACCGTGTGCGACACGCACTTGCCGTCGAAATAGACGTTGGCCTGCTTGGTGACGGCGACATTGTCGAACTGGGACATGCTTATTTTCTCCGTGCGTCGAGTTTGGCTGCGATGCGCATGCGCAGCGCGTTGAGCTTGATGAAGCCGCCTGCATCCTTCTGGTCGTAGGCGCCGGCGTCGTCCTCGAACGTGGCGATGGTCGAATCGAACAGCGAATCCGTCTTCGAATCGCGACCGACGACAATGACATTGCCCTTGTAGAGCTTGAGCCGCACCGTGCCGTTGGCATGCTGCTGCGTGTGGTCGATCAGCGTTTGCAGGGCCACGCGCTCGGGCGCCCACCAGTAGCCGTTGTAGATCAGGCTGGCATAGCGCGGCATCAAATCATCCTTCAGGTGCGCGACTTCGCGGTCGAGCGTGATCGATTCGATTGCGCGATGCCCCTTCAGCAGGATGGTGCCGCCGGGNGTTTCGTAGCAGCCGCGCGACTTCATGCCGACGTAGCGGTTCTCGACCAGATCGAGGCGGCCGATGCCGTGCTTGCCGCCGAGCTCATTGAGCTTGGCGAGCACTTCGTGCGCCTTCATGGCCTGACCGTTGATCGCGACGACGTCACCGCTGGCGTAGGTCAGTTCGAGGTACTCGGCCTGATCGGGCGCCTTCTCCGGCGACACGGTCCAGCGCCACATATCTTCTTCGGCCTCGGCGTTCGGGTCCTCGAGATGGCGGCCTTCGTAGCTGATGTGCAGCAGGTTGGCGTCCATCGAATACGGCGACCCACCCTGGCGGTGCTTCATGTCGATGGGAATGCCGTGGCTCTCGGCATAGGCGAGCAGCTTCTCGCGCGAGAGCAGGTCCCACTCGCGCCACGGCGCGATCACCTTGACGTCGGGCTTCAGCGCGTAGGCGCCGAGCTCGAAGCGCACCTGGTCGTTGCCCTTGCCGGTGGCGCCGTGACAGATGGCGTCGGCACCGGTCGCGTTGACGATCTCGATCAGGCGTTTGGCGATCAACGGACGGGCGATCGACGTACCGAGCAGGTATTCGCCTTCGTACACGGTGTTCGCACGGAACATGGGAAACACGAAGTCTCGTACGAACTCCTCGCGCAGGTCGTCGATGTAGATCTGCTCGGGCTTGATGCCGAATTGCAGCGCCTTCGCACGTGCCGGTTCGAGTTCTTCGCCCTGTCCCAGGTCGGCCGTGAAGGTGACCACCTCGCATTTATAGGTGTCCTGCAGCCATTTCAGGATGACCGAGGTGTCGAGGCCGCCGGAATAGGCCAGTACAACTTTCTTGATGTCGTTCATGGTGTGTGTATTCAGTGGGNNTGGAACCGGATGTGTTCTTGTCGATGATCTCGACCTGACCGGGAAAGCCGCCGATCTTCAGGATGTCGAGATTGGTGGCGAGGCTGGCCTTCTCGATCTCGATGCCGACCACGCGGCCGTCTTCCGACAGGTTGAGCACGATGCCCTCGTGTGCCTCCCACGCCTGCGCGGGATTTTCGGGACTGATTTCGACATAGAGCGAGTCCATGTCCCTGAAGTAGGCGATGTTCATGATTCGATTTTTCCTAACAGTAGATATTCCATCAGCGCCTTTTGCACATGCAGGCGGTTCTCGGCTTCGTCCCACACCACCGACTGCGGGCCGTCGATCACCTCGGCGGTGACTTCCTCGCCACGGTGCGCGGGCAGGCAGTGCATGAACACGGCATCGGATTTCGCCACTGCCATCATCTCGGTATCCACCTGCCAGTCGGCGAAAGCCTTCAGACGCTCGTCGTTCTCCGCCTCCCAGCCCATGCTGGTCCACACGTCGGTGGTCACCAGATCGGCGCCGCGGCAGGCGTCCATCGGGTCGGCGAAGCTTTCGTAATTATCGGTTCCGTACAGATTGGCGCGTTCGGGCTCGACCTCATAGCCCGGTGGCGTCGACACGTGCACGTTGAAATCAAGCACTTCGGCGGCCTGCAGCCAGGTGTTGCACATGTTATTGGAGTCGCCGACCCACGCCACCGTCTTGCCCTGGATCGAGCCGCGATGCTCGATGAAGGTGAAGATATCGGCCAGGATCTGGCAGGGGTGATATTCGTTGGTCAGCCCGTTGATCACCGGCACACGCGAGTGCGAGGCAAAGCGCTCGATGATCTCCTGCTCGAAGGTGCGGATCATCACGATGTCGACCATGCGCGAGATGACCTCGCCCGCGTCCTCCACCGGCTCGCCACGCCCCAGCTGGGTGTCGCGCGTGTTGAGGTAGATCGCCGAGCCGCCGAGCTGGTGCATGCCGGCCTCGAACGACAGCCGGGTGCGCGTCGAGCTTTTCTCGAAGATCATCGCCAGCGTACGGTCAACCAGCGGGTGATACGGCTGATAGCGCTTGAAACGCGACTTGATCAGCCGCGCGCGTTCGAACAGGTAGTTCAGTTCGTCACGCGACAGATCCTTGAATTGCAGGAAATGTTTCAGCATCACGCTGCCTGCTGCAGGTAGTTTTTCACGATGCCTGAAACCGCCGTGACCAGCGCATCGACCTCGGCTTCGCCGTAAATCAACGGCGGTACCAGACGAATGACCGTATCGGACGTGACGTTGATCAGCACGCCGGCATCGCGCGCCACCGCCACCAGTTCGCCACAGGGGCGATCCAGTTCGATACCGATCATCATGCCCTCGCCGCGGATGTCGACCACGCCGTGCACGCCGACGAGTGCTGCGCGCAGGCCACTTCGGATGGCTTCGCGCACGCGCACGTTGTCGAGCAGCTTCTCTTCTTCAATGGCCTGAAGCGTTGCCAATGCCGCAGCGCAAGCCAGTGGGTTGCCGCCAAANGTGGAGCCGTGGCTGCCGGGCGTGAACACTTCGGCCGCCGCGCCGCGTGCCAGACAGGCGCCGATCGGCACGCCAGAGCCCAGGCCTTTGGCCAGCGCCATTACATCCGGCAAAACACCGCTATGCTGGAAGCCGAACCAGGTGCCCGTGCGACCGATGCCGGTCTGGACCTCGTCCAGCATCAGCAGCCAGCCATGGGCATCGCATATCTGTCGCAACTCGGCGAGGTATTCCGACGGCAGCACGTTGATGCCGCCTTCGCCTTGCACCACTTCGATCAGCACCGCGACCACGCTCTTGTTGTGCTCGGCGACATGGCGGATGGCTTCCAGATCGTTGAACGGCACCCGCGCGAAGCCGGACAGGAGNGGTTCGAAACCCGCCTGGATCTTGCGGCTGCCAGTGGCGGTCAGCGTCGCCATGGTGCGGCCATGGAAGGCCTTTTCCATCACGATGATGGTCGGCACCTCGATGCCCTTGTTGTGGCCATACAGGCGCGCCAGCTTGATCGCCGCCTCGTTGGCCTCGCACCCCGAATTGCAGAAGAAGGCCTTGTCCATGCCGGCCAGTCCGCACAGTTTGTCGGCCAGTTCCTCCTGCCGCAGCACGCGATACAGGTTGGACGAATGGATCAGCGTCGCGGCCTGCTCGCTGATCGCCTTGACCAGCCTGGGATGGGCATGTCCAAGTCCGTTCACCGCCACGCCCGCGACCGCATCGAGATAACGCTTGCCGGACTCGTCCCACAGATAGGCGCCCTCCCCGCGCACGAAGGCAACGGGCTGGCGGTTATAGGTATTCATCAAATGTGTCGTCATGGCAGTCCTCAACCAGGCTGTCCTGAAATAGCTGCGCTACTTAGAATGAAACAGCGAAATAGAAAACGGCGGCAAAAGCCGCCGTGCTTGTCATGCAGCGCCTTGATTATAGGCCGAAAAGCGCCCGATGAGACCACCCACCCGCCATGAAGAACAGCATCGGAATCGACAACATGGTATTGGTGCGGGATGCCAGGAAGGCCACCCGGCGCGCCTTGTTCTTCTCGCCGTCGGATGCCGTGACCATGCCCAGTATCTTTTTCTGGTTCGGCCAGATCAGCACCCAGACATTGAACAGCATGATGGTGCCCAGCCATGCGCCAATCCCGATCCCGCCCATGCCGTTACGCAGCAGGAAGGCATCGACGAACAGCGGGCCCAGCAGGGCCGCGCCGGCGAGCCAGGTCACGACCGCCGCCCAGCGGAAGAACAGCAGGGCGCGCGGCGCGACATGTTTGGTGATACCGCCCGCCGTGCCATCTGCAGCGGCATTTTTCAGCGCGGCCACCTGAACGAAATTGAAGTAATACAGCAAGCCGATCCACATGACGCCTGCCATGAAATGGATCCAGCGGGCCAGGACTGCTGCGATATTGATATTCTCCATTGTCCAGTCTCCCTTTAGCCCAGAAAATTTCTGGCAAAGACATACAGCACGGCGGTCAGCACAAAACCGGCGATGACCGTTCCCCACAGCGAATCGAGCGGATTTTTCATGATTTTCTCCTCCTGATGAATTGTTGACAATTTTTGTCAGGTAAACCAGCGCCAGTATCTTCAAAATGCCGCAAACGCGCAAGCGAAGCCGCCCCAGCGCGCCTTTCCCTGCATGCTAAAATCCGGCAATTCCTTCCATCGCCCACCCACCCCATGGATGACGCCACCGCCAACGCCCCCTTCATCATTCGCGGCCTCACCAGCAAGGGTTCGCGGTTTCGCCCAAGCGACTGGGCCGATCGTCTGGCAGGCGCCTTCGCTGTCATCGATCCCAACAACCGCACCAACTATTCGCCCTATGTACAGCCGACCACACTGGACGGCATCCGCTGCGTCGTCGTGGATAAAAAGCTCAAGACGGCCGATCCCAACGCCTACCGGTTTTTACAGACCTTTGCCGAGAGCAACGAACTGCTCACCGAGAATGGCGACTGATCGATGCCGGACCGGAAATGAAAACGCCGCTGTATGCGGCGTTTTCATGGTGTGGTGCGGGTTTTATACCGGGGAGCGTCCGCCGCTCAGGCCATGCTCTTGACCGCCAGCGAAAGGCGGCTCTTGTGGCGCGCAGCCTTGTTCTTGTGGACGATTTGCTTGTCGGCGATGCTGTCGATCACGCTCATGGAAGCCTGGAACACCTGCTGCGCGGCGGCCTTGTCGCCCGCTTCGATGGCTTTGCGCACCTTCTTGATCGCGGTGCGGAGCTCGGAACGCTGGCTCATGTTGCTGTCGCGCTGGGCGCTGGCTTGACGTGCGCGCTTGCGCGCCTGGGCGGAGTTCGCCATATATTTCTGCTCCTGTGAACCCCGCGCCTTGCGCAGGGCAATTAATCTAGTAGGCACCCCATTCGGCATGGGGCTGATTCACCAAAGCCCGCGATTGTACGGGACAACGCCACAAAATCAAGCCCGCGGCACGCGGAGTTGCGGCGCAGCCACGCGACCCGCACAATGCGCGCAAAACCCGGTCCATCCATGAACCTACTCAAAGCCCTCGCTGCGGTCAGCAGCATGACCCTGCTCTCGCGCATTCTGGGATTCGTGCGCGACACCATCATCGCCCGCGTATTCGGCGCCGGGATGCTGACAGACGCCTTCTTCGTCGCCTTCAAGATCCCCAACCTGCTGCGGCGGCTGTTTGCCGAAGGCGCATTCTCGCAGGCCTTCGTCCCCATCCTCGCCGAATACAAGGCCCGCAAGGGCCATGACGCGACGCATACGCTGGTCAATCAGGTCGGCACTGCGTTGACGCTGACACTGGTCATAGTCGCCCTGCTGGGTATTGTGGGCGCACCGTGGGTGGCTTATGTCAGCGCGCCGGGATTTCGTGCCGACCCGGAAAAATTCGCCCTCACCGTCACGCTGCTGCGCATCACTTTCCCCTACATCGTGTTCATTTCGCTGGTAGCGCTGGCGGCTGGCGTGCTCAACACCTACAGCAAGTTTTCTGTACCGGCGTTCGCACCGGTCCTCCTGAACGTGGCCATGATCGGCGCAGCGCTGTGGCTGGCGCCCTATTTCGACCCGCCGGTGCTGGCACTGGGCTGGNGGGTGGCGCTGGGCGGCGTGCTGCAGCTTGCATGGATGCTGCCGCACATGATGAGAATCGGCATGCTGCCGCGCCCCACGCGGCACATCAACGACCCCGGCGTGCACCGCATCCTGCAGCTGATGGCGCCCGCCACGCTGGGCGTATCGGTGGCGCAGATCAGCCTCCTGATCAACACCATTTTTGCGTCGTTCCTCGCCACCGGCAGCGTGTCCTGGCTGTATTACGCCGACCGCCTGATGGAGTTCCCCACCGGCATGCTGNGGGTCGCGCTGGGCACCATCCTGCTGCCCAGCCTGGCCAAGCACTACGCCGACGATTCGCCGGCCGAATATTCCAGGCTGCTCGACTGGGGCCTGCGGCTCACCCTGCTGCTCGCGCTGCCCTCCGCGGCCGCGCTGGCGGTGCTGGCGGTGCCGCTCATCACCACGCTGTTTCGCTACGGCGCGTTCGACGCACACGACGTCGCCATGACCCAGCAGGCACTGGTGGCCTACAGCCTCGGCCTGGTCGGGCTGATTCTGGTCAAGGTGCTGGCGCCCGGCTTTTACGCGCGGCAGAACATCCGCACGCCGGTCAAGGTTGCCATCACGACGCTCATCGCCACCCAGTTGATGAACCTCGCTTTCATCGGGCCGCTGGGCCACGCCGGGCTGGCGCTGTCGATCGGCCTGGCGGCCTGCCTCAATGCCGGCATGCTGCTGCACCTGCTGAAAAAGCAGCATATCTATCAGCCGCAACCGGGCTGGACCGCCTACTTCCTGCGCGTGCTGCTGGCGGTGTCGCTGATGGCCGCCCTGCTCTACTTCGCCATGGGCGAGACGCAATGGTGGCTGACCGCCCGCTCCTACGAACGACTGGCACGACTGGCGCTGCTGGTAGGCGGCGGCATCGCGCTGTATTTTGCGGCGCTCGGGCTGATGGGCTTCCGTCCGCGGCAGTTCGTCCGGCGCGCCGCGGAATAACAGCGCTTCCTGGCCGCCAGCGGCCTGCAAAGGCCTGAATCGGCTAGAATAAGTCCTTTCGGCGTCCCGCCCGCAATGCGCATCACCCACGGTTTTCGTCCACTCGGCACGTCCCACGCGGTCACCATCGGCAACTTCGACGGCCTGCACCTCGGGCACCAGGCCATGCTTGCCCGTCTACAGGACGTGGCGCGGACGCGCGGCCTGCCGACCTGCGTACTGAGCTTCGAGCCGCATCCGCGCGAATTTTTGCGCCCGACCAGGCCCCTGCACGCCTGTCCAGCCTGCGCGAGAAGGCCGAGCACCTGCAACGGCTGGGCATCGACCGGCTGCACGTATTCCGGTTCGACCGCGCCTTCTCGGCCCTGACGGCCGACGCCTTCATCGAACGGGTGCTGGGGCGGACGCTGCAGGCGCAATACGTGCTGGTCGGCGACGATTTCCGCTATGGCGCCAAACGCGCGGGGATTTTGCCTTGCTTCAATCCGCGGGCCAGTCGCTCGGTTTCGACGCCGAATTCCTGCCCACGGTCGAAGTGGCGGGGAACGCGCCTCGTCCACGGCGGTGCGCAGTGCGCTGGCCGCCGGCGAACTCGATCATGCCGCACGCCTGCTCGGCCGGCCCTACAGCATCTCCGGACGCGTGGTGCACGGCGACAAGCTCGGGCGCGACATTGGCTTTCCCACCGCAAACATCCAGCTCAAGCACAACCGGCCGCCGCTCATGGGGATCTTCGCGGTCGAACTCTGCGGCCTCAACGGCGCCCCGCTGCCCGGCGTGGCCAGCCTGGGCAAGCGCCCTACCGTCAAGGGCGCGGACGCCGTACCCGTGCTCGAAGTGCACCTGTTCGATTTCAACGCCGACATTTACGCTCGCCGTGTGCGCGTGGAGTTTCTCCACAAGCTGCGCGACGAAGCAAAATACCCCGACCTCGACAGCCTCGTCGCGCAAATCCGCCGCGACGTCGACAACGCCAAACAATTCATGAAGCAACGTCATGCCTGACTACAAGAGCACGCTCAACCTGCCCGACACGCCCTTCCCGATGCGCGGCGACCTCGCCAAGCGCGAGCCCGGCTGGGTCAAGAGCTGGCAGGAAAAGAAACGCTACGAGGCAATCCGCCAGGCCGCGGCCGGCCGGCCGAAATTCATCCTGCACGACGGCCCGCCCTACGCCAATGGCGACATCCACATCGGCCACGCGGTCAACAAGATACTCAAGGACATCATCGTCAAGGCGAAGACGCTGTCCGGCTTCGACGCGCCTTACGTGCCAGGCTGGGACTGCCACGGGCTGCCGATCGAACTGCAGGTCGAGAAGACCCACGGCAAGGACATCNCCCCGTCACAGTTCCGCGAACTGTGCCGCGCCTACGCCGCCGAACAGATCGAACGGCAGAAGGCCGACTTCATCCGCCTCGGCGTGATCGGCGACTGGGCGAATCCTTATCGCACGATGGATTTCCAGTTCGAGGCCGAGCAGTTGCGCGTGCTGGGACAGATCCAGCAGGCCGGTTATCTCTATCAGGGCGCCAAGCCGGTGCACTGGTGCGTCGACTGCGGCTCGGCGCTGGCCGAGGCCGAAGTCGAATACGAGGACAAGACCTCGCCCGCGATCGACGTCGGCTTCGCCGTGGCCGACCACGCCGACCTCGCGCGCCGCTTCGATATTGCGGCGATCGACGGACCGATCCAGATCATCATCTGGACCACCACGCCGTGGACGCTGCCGGCCAACCAGGCGGTGGCGCTACATCCCGATTTCCAGTACGCGCTGGTGCGCACGGCCAAGGGCCTGCTGATCCTCGCCGAGAGCCTGCGTGAAGCGGCGCTGGCTCGCTACGGCCTGACGGAAGGCGCCGAGGTCATCGCCCACACCACCGGCCAGATGCTGGAAGGCGTGCTGCTGTGGCATCCGTTCCAGGAACGCCAGGTACCGGTCATCGTGGGCGAGCACGTCACGGCCGACGCCGGTACCGGCGCCGTGCACACCGCCCCCGGCCACGGCCTAGACGACTACGTGGTGGGCAGCCGCTACGGCCTCAAGGTCGACAATCCGGTGGGCGACGACGGCCGCTTCTATGCCAGCGTGCCGCTGGTCGGCGGCATGAGCATCTGGCAGGCCAACCCGCTCATCGTCGAAACGCTGGAAGCCAGCGGCAACCTGCTGGCCCACGAAAAGCTGCTGCACAGCTATCCGCACTGCTGGCGCCACAAGACGCCGATCATCTTCCGCGCCACCCGCCAGTGGTTCATCGGCATGGACGCCAGTGAGCGGGGAGCGGAGAGCGGGGAGCGGAAAACCCTGCGCGAGCAGGCGATGGCTGCGGTCGATGCGACCCAATTCTTCCCGGCCTGGGGCCGCGCGCGGCTGGAGGCGATGATCAGGAACCGACCCGACTGGTGCGTCTCGCGCCAGCGCAACTGGGGCGTGCCGATGCCCTTCTTCACCCACAAGGAAACCGGCGAACTGCATCCGCGCACCGTGGAACTGCTGGAGATCGTGGCGCAGCGCGTCGAAACTGTCGGCATCGAAGCCTGGTTCGCACTCGACCCCGCCGAGCTGCTGGGTGAGGACGCCGCCCACTACGACAAGACCGGTCACACGCTCGACGTCTGGTTCGATTCCGGCGTCACCCACGCCTGCGTGCTGAAGCGCCGCCCCGAGCTCGCGCATCCGGCCGACCTCTATCTGGAAGGCTCGGACCAGCACCGCGGCTGGTTCCAGTCGTCGCTCCTCACCGGCTGCGCCACCGACGGCCGCGCGCCCTACGACGCGCTGCTCACCCACGGCTTCGTGGTGGACGGCAAGGGCCACAAGATGAGCAAGTCGAAGGGCAACGTGGTATCGCCGCAGAAGGTGATGGACCAGTACGGCGCCGACATCCTGCGGCTGTGGGTGGCGACGACCGACTATTCCGGCGAGCTCACGATCTCGGACGAAATCCTCAAGCGCGTGGTGGAGGGCTACCGTCGCATCCGCAACACACTGAAGTTCCTGCTCGCCAACCTGTCCGACTTCGACCCCAGGGCGCACGCGCTGCCGGTCGAAGACTGGCTGGAAATCGACCGCTACGCGCTGGCGGTGACGCGCCAGCTGCAGGACGAACTGCAGGCGCACTACGATACCTACGAGTTCCACTTCATCGTGCAGAAACTGCAGAGCTTCTGCTCCGAGGATCTCGGCGGCTTCTACCTCGACATCCTCAAGGACCGGCTCTATACCAGCGGTGCCGACAGCCGCGCGCGTCGTGCGGCACAGAACGCGCTGTACCACCTGACGCACGCGCTGACCCGCTGGATGGCACCGATCCTGTCGTTTACCGGCGAGGAAGTATGGACGCAGCTAGCAGGCGAGAACAACTCCGTCTTCCTCCATACCTGGCACGACCTGCCGGCCCAGACCAATGAAGCGGATCTGCTCGATCGCTGGAACCGCATCCGCGCCGTGCGTGCCGAGGCGCAGAAGGAACTGGAAACCGTGCGCGTCGCAGGCGGCATCGGTTCCTCGCTGCAGGCCGAGGTCACGCTGCATGCCAGCCCCGCCACCCAGGCCCTGCTGACACCCCTGGGCGACGACCTGCGCTTCGTGCTGATCACTTCGCAGGCGCGCGTCGTCGCAGCCGAGGCCGACCGCGTGGACGTCGCGCCGAGCGCGGCGNAAAAATGCGAGCGCTGCTGGCATTACCGCGACGACGTCGACGCTGACGCCGGTCACCCTGGCCTGTGCGGCCGTTGCGTCGCCAATCTGAGCGGCAAAGGCGAGGTACGTAACCATGCTTGATCTGCTGAATCCGGCCATGCGCAAATGGCTGGGAGTCGCACTGGCAGTGATCGTGCTCGACCACCTGACGAAGTTCTGGATATCGTCAGTGCTCGGTTATCAGGAAGCCATCCCGGTGCTGCCGTTCTTTTCGCTGGTGCTGGTGCACAACACCGGCGCGGCATTCAGCTTCCTCGCTGACGCAGGCGGCTGGCAGCGCTGGTTCTTCATTACGGTGGGCATCGTCGCGACCGTGGTCATCGTGCGCCTGCTGAAACGCCATGCCCATGACTCGCGTCTGGGGCTCGCACTCGCGCTGGTGCTGGGCGGCGCGCTCGGCAACGTCATCGACCGCGTAGCGCTCGGCCATGTGGTGGATTTCCTGTATTTCCATTACAAGGGCTTCGCCTGGCCGGCTTTCAACGTCGCGGATTCCGCCATCACCGTCGGCGCCGCCCTGCTGATCTGGGACAGCCTGCGCGGTAAGCACGTCTCGGCAAGCAAACAATGAGTGCACGTACGGTTGCCGCCGGCGACACCCTCGAACTCCGCTATGCGCTGCGTCCGCGCGGTGGCGACGACATCATCTCCAACTTCGAGGACACCGAAGCGGAAACCGTCACGCTTGGCGACGGCACACTGGCGCCAATGCTGGAGCAATGGCTGATCGATCTCGTTCCCGGTGAGCGTCATGTCTTTCTGCTCGACCCCTGGCAGGCGTTCGGCGCCAGCCAGCCCGAACTGATCCAGACGATGCCTAGAACCGATCTGCCGCCTGACATGGAATTCGCGGTCGACCAACTGGTCGAATTCGCCATGCCCAACGGCCAGACGCTGGCCGGCCGCATCCTGGAAATCGGCGATGACGTGATGAAGGTCGATTTCAACCACCCGCTCGCCGATCTGTCCATC
Organism: Thiobacillus sp.; assembly: GCF_013693775.1. NCBI lineage: Bacteria > Pseudomonadati > Pseudomonadota > Betaproteobacteria > Nitrosomonadales > Thiobacillaceae > Thiobacillus > Thiobacillus sp. The sequence continues at coordinate 3,496,877 of NZ_CP059257.1, read as the reverse complement.
GAATTCGAAGTCGAGATCGTCCGCATCCTGTGACCCTGGAACCTCCCATGACGCCCACCATTCTTCTCGCCAATCCACGCGGCTTCTGTGCCGGCGTCGATCGCGCCATCGCCATCGTCGAACGTGCGCTGGAAAAATTCGGCGCGCCGATCTATGTGCGCCACGAAGTCGTCCACAACACCTTCGTCGTCAACGACCTCAAGGCCAAGGGCGCGATCTTCGTCGAGGAGCTGTCCGAAGTCCCTGCCGGCGCCACCGTCATCTTCAGCGCGCATGGCGTATCGCAGGCCGTGCGCACTGAAGCCGAGGCGCGTGGCCTCAACGTGTTCGACGCGACCTGCCCGCTGGTCACCAAAGTCCACGTCGAAGTCAGCAAGATGCGCGACAAGGGATACGAAATCGTGATGATCGGCCACAAGGGCCATCCCGAAGTCGAGGGCACGCTGGGGCAGTCGGACGGCGGCATGTACCTGGTCGAAACGCCGGAGGATGTCGACGCCCTGGAGGTCAACGATCCCGACAAGCTCGCCTATGTCACTCAGACCACCCTGTCGGTTGATGATGCCGCGCGCGTGGTCGATGCGCTGCGCGTGCGCTTCCCTCACATCACTGGTCCGAAGAAGGATGACATCTGCTACGCCACGCAGAACCGGCAGGATGCGGTCAAGGCGCTGGCGCCGCAGTGCGACGTGGTGATCGTGGTGGGGTCACCAACCAGCTCCAACTCCAACCGGCTGCGGGAAGTGGCAGAAAACCTGNGGGTGCCCGCCTACATGGTCGATAACGCCAGCGAGATCGATCCGCAGTGGGTGGCCTGCAAACAGCACATCGGCGTGACGGCCGGCGCCTCGGCGCCGGAAGTCCTGGTGCAGGACGTCATTGCCCTTCTGACCCGGTCCGGGGCAGGACAGGTCACGCACCTGAAGGGCGCAGAAGAAAATGTGGGGTTTCCCTTGCCGAAGGGCTTGAACTGACCCAAGCATGTATGTGCCGGCTGGCACGATTTGTCGACTTTTTTACATCCTGGCCCGCACGGATTACACAGCCCGCATGACAACGACACAGTCGATTGTTATTCAAGGAATTTTCAGGGAAACCTCAATCAGGCCTGAAACCTGCTTAATGAAGGCAAGCCTGAGGGAATCGAGCCGATTCGCATCATGGCTGTCTCTCAATAAACGTCTATTTCAACCTGGAGCACGAACCATCATGCGCAAACTATTAGCAGGTCTCATTCTTGCCACGACGGCAGTCCCCGCTTTTGCCATCGCAGTCGCACCCTCACCCATCCCGGAACCCGGCGCCCTCTGGCTTTTGGGAATCGGCGCCGCAGCTGGGCTTTTGGTCAGGGCCAAAAATCGCAACAACAAAAGAAGTAATCGGCGTCCTTCACGCCTTGCAGGCGCCGGGTCGGGACAAGTCAGCTCTTCCAGCAGTCCGCCAGGCTGCCTGTTCCAGATTCGGTCCGGCTGCCTGCCTGATCCATCGTCAGCGTACCGCACAACGGATCGGCAAACGTCCCGGTAGGCGCGGCCTGTATGGTATAGGTCGTCGTACCCACATTCGTGGACGTGATGTTGTAGGCGGCGGTTCCGCTTTTGGGCGATTGAGTCGCGGGCAGCGCTGCGCCGGCATACGTGCCATTGGTCGTGAAATAGCGCTCCATGAACTGTGCGTCTTCCGACATGATTGCCTGCGCGTCGGCACGTTTACTGCGTCGCACATAATCCTGGTAACTTGGGTAGGCAATAGCGGCCAGGATGCCGACGATGGCCACCACGACCATCAACTCGATCAAGGTGAACCCGGGTTGGGATTTGCAATTATGGCCAAGTTTCATCACGTCACGCTCCCGGGTCATCGTCTCTGCACACGCATCGATGTCAACAAGGCCGGCTGGTGCGCGCCTTGCGACACGGTTTGGAACTGGATTGTGTCGCCGCTGCGCAGATCGCTGATCGTGCTCCGCTTTCCATTCACCATGACCACGGTCGTCAGCGGGCTGTACGCATAGGTCACCCCGTCGATCACGAGTTTGCTGCCACTGGCATAAACCGCCTCAAGCTTGCCGCTTTGCTGCACTTGAGTCCGTGTGTCCGTCGCCATGTTTCCAGGGCCGGGCGTATCGACCCGGGTCATGGCATAGGCCTGACCAGTAGAAAAAACGACCGACATAAGCACCATCATGGACCTCAGTTTCATCATCGCCCCTTATTGGAAAATCTGACGCCAGCTCGAACGATCCTGTATGGAAGGCAGGCGGTTCAGTTCGTTTTCAAGCGAAGTATTGGTCGTCGTGTTTTTCTTGCTCATGCTGGTCCACTTGTTCATCGACCCACCGCCCGGGCCACCCGGATTCTTCTGCATGCGTACGGCACTGGGAATCGACGACTTCTTGACTCCCGACGGATACGATATCGTGGTACCAAGATTATCGGCCGTGCTCACCACGCCATCCCCGTTCACATCAAAAGTAGGCCCGCCCAACGCCGCGCCTCCCACTGAATCCAGCTCCATCAGCCATCCATCGCCACCGCCCGAACACGTCGAGGCATTGGGGATCAGGGTAGTAAACAGGATGCGATTGTCATACAACGCGGGGTCGCTCACCACCCGCTCGCCCGATGCGGGGAGATCCATATACCAGCCGCGCATCGTGCCGCCCGATACAAGCCCGTCCCAGGCCACGGTGTTATTGCTCGTCGTACGGTAAGTATTGCCGGACACGGTTGTCGTGGTGGTAATCGTTTGCGGCTGCAATACGCTTCGCCCGGATATGGTGGAGGGCGACAAGGCCTTGTCCCATATGGAATAGAACGTCTGGGTGGCCGTTGTGGAAATATCGCCGTTTTCGAGATACTTGCCCGTCCCGAAATACAACTGGTAACCGTCTCCGCTGAAATGGCGCGTCACCTCGACTGCGCTGGTAATCGGCTGCCGGTTGTTGCTGGAATCCATGGCAGTAAACAGGGGCTGGGGCGAACTCGACGTGCCGAAGGCCACCCCNCAGCCAGTTGCATTGGAAGCACATACACCCTGGTTGTTCGCATTGCACAAGTCGAATTTCCACATATTGCCCTGCAAATCGCCGGCATAGGCGTAATCCACCTTGCCATCGGCATCGGCGTCGACGAGCGTCGGCGTGGCCAACGCATTGGGCGTCGCGACCGATCCGACCTTGGTGGAAATTTTCTTGATCAGCGTCCCGGTTCCGATGTCCACGATATACAGGTAAGCGTAGCCCGTCGTACTGGCGCTGCCATCCGCCTCGCTATTGTTGTAGCCATTGCTGAACACCGCGGCCCACTGTCCCGTGTTGAGCTTCACGATGCTCGGCTGGCCATAGACATAACCCAGATCGGCATCGTTGTATTCCCATTTCACGATCGAACTGGCATTGGCCTCGCTGAAGTTGTTGGGATTGGTCACGTCCAGCGCATACAGTCCCTGCCCTCCGGCTCCCAGGCTGGCGACGAGCGTGGTGTGCCAGGCACTCGAGTAAAACGTATCGACCACTGTCGGCGAGCCGTCAACATAGTAGCGATGGATATAGTTGGGTGACGTCAACTGGGCTAGATTGGGGTAAACCTGGCTCGGCACGTAGGCCAGTTTCTCCTGCCCCGTTGCCGCATCGAAAGCATGCAGCATCCCGTCGTTGGCGCCTACATAAATCATGGGCGTGCGACTGGAATAGGTGGAACGAAACGCGTAGTAGCTTGCAGCCTCAAGGTTATCCGGGTAGTTGAACGCGGGCGGCCCCACATAAGCCGGCGCCGAATTGACCACGTCGCCTAGCACGCTGATCAGGCGCGGACGGAAGCCGTTAATGCCGGTTTGCCCGCGCAGGTAGTTCAACCGGTTCACCCCGGTATCGCTCGGATTGGTGCCGTTGAGGCTGGGATTGGACGTCAACGCGGTCACCTGGCTGGCATCCAGCTCGCCAGCAGTTGGACTGGCCGGGTTGGCGGGCCAGCGGAAGGGAATGCCGCTCGAGGTGCTAGGCTTATAGGTGAGGATATTCCGGCCGGTGCCATAGTTCTGGCCGTTGAGTATCGTACCCGCCTGCCACGCCACCGTGGTGATCGCGCCCGAGGTGGAGTTGGTGTTGTAAGCGATCATGTCGCCCGACCAGTCCGACGAGTTGAACTGCCCCTGGTAGATCTTTCCGCCTGCCACGACCGATCCGGACGTCATCGCCACGGCGGCAGCCGCCCCNGATTGCGCAATGATGCTACTGAAAATGGTGCTGAATGTTGAATTTAGGGTGGTCAGGTTATTGGCGTACGATGCCGAGATCGTCCCGCCGGCCACCGCCATTTGATCAAGTGGGTTGGGTGGATTGGCAATGAAGTAATTGTTGGTGAACTCGGGCAAGGCAAACCCGATGACGTAGGTTTTGACAGGTCGCGTGCCACTATTCAAGTTGGTCACTGCGGTCACTGCATTCGTCACCTCGGACGCCGAGTAGGGTTGGCCGGGTTGATAGGTAACAGCCCCACCCGTGGCGGTGACGCTGGGAAGGCCGTTCGTCAGGAACACCACGAAATCCTTGTTGCACGAATTAGGAGGCGCGGACTGCGCTCCGCCTTGAGCCGTCCCGAAATTCGTCGTGGCACCGTTGAAGTAATCCTTGGCGGTCATGAACGTTCCCGTGATGGGGGTCAGACCTGCGTTGATCAGNGGTGCATTGGCATTATTCCAGGTATTGCCGCCCGAAATACTGGTCGGGTTATCGTTCCAGGTACCTGAAGTGAGGGTAGGCACGACTTCAGTCGCCAGCTTGAGGTTGAGTTTTGCGGCCTGCGTCGTGTCCAGATTCGCGATCGGGACATGCAGATAGCCCTTGCCGGGGCTGCCATTGGAAAACCAGGTGGGACCGGCATCGGTCGATGCCAGCCTTTGGCCAAAGTCATCGATCGCCTGCGCATAGTCGCTGTCGGTCGGGGAAAAAGTATAAGGGCCGGCAGTTGCTCCATATCCTGCTCCCGAAACACCCGGTGCCGCATCAGATATGCCCGTCTTGGTGCTACTACACTTATAACCGCTTGTATGATCCCCAGGAAAAGTGATGTGGCTGGTCGAGCCCGTGGTGGAGGAATAACAGAAGGTGCTGCCTGCCGGGGTTCCCGAGTAATAAGGCAGATTGACGTTGTAATAAATGCAGTCAACCTTGGTGCCGCCCGCTGTCGTACACGCCCCCGCAGCGTTTGGGCTGGTGGGATTCGGAATCTTGTATTTNTTGTGAGTTGCGCTGTCTCGTGCCCCCGTCCACGCCGGGTCATAGTTGGCTGGGTCATAGCTGGCATCGTAAGGACTTTGATTCAGCCAATTATGCGCCACGTTACTTTGCTGATATGCCATCAACCCCATGTTGATCTGGCCGGTGTAGTTCGTCACCAGGCTGCGGGCTGCCGTGCGGGCAATCTCCGATTTGCTGGTCGGATCGGCGCTCCCCACGGCCAGGCCGGTCGGGTCTTCGTCCATGGCGTTGGAGTTGCTGAAGATCAGCAGCACGTTGGCCTTGCTTCCCGATGTAACGAACAGGGGCACCTGGCTCAGGCTCAGCAGTGCGCCGCTCGACATGCCGTAGTAACCCACAGAAAAAGCGGCCATGAGCGCCAGAGATACAGGTTTGCGGTTGAAGATCATCATGAAAATGCTCCCTGCGGCGCGTCAATAGAGTACGGTGGCTTGCACCGTGGCCTGGGTTTGTCCGGTAATGCCCCAGCCACGTGCGGTAATGCGGAATGGAAGCAGTTGGGCTCCCGATGTGTTGCCTTTCCCTATCGACGCGCTGGATCCGAATGCCGGAACATTGTTCGGAATCAACTCGATGATGTAACGAGGCTGCACGGGAAGGTTGGTCGCGTCGAACTTAAGCGGCGCGCCGGTATAGGCTTTGGTTTTGTTCGATGTCCATTGATTGTTGCTGGTGATCGATGTCCATACCGGCGTGACCGGATCGTTCAGGCACAAACCATTCGAGCATCCGGCTACAAAGGCAGAGGGAGTGGTGGTCAGTGGGGGAGGAGTTTCATGGCGTCACGTATGCCCGCCTCGGCCGCCTCGAAGGCGGCATCTTGGTCACGCGCATTGCCCGCCATGCGCTCTTCGAGCGACGTGGACTTGATGGCCGACAGGGAAATCAGGGTCAGCACGACAAGAAAAATCAGCCCGGTAATCAGCGCCGCGCCGTTTTGGGAAGAAGGGGTCGGGGTAGGCATGATGTTCATCGCTCACATGGCCGGCAGACGGTTACGCACGCCCACGGTGGCCGAATACACTTGATAAAGCCTGCGGTCATTCGCATTAGTGGCAACGTTATTGAACGTATAAGGCTGTGCAGACGTTGAAAGGTTGTTGTCGGGACTGCGCATCAGCAGGCTCACCGTCACGCTCACAACTTGGGCCCAGTTTCCGGGCGTTTTGGTGTAGCTATCGACAGCGCCATCGGGCGTAGGAAGGGTGGTATCCAGTCCATAACTGAATTGCATGTCCTGCACGTTCTCGACCAGTTCTTCGGCGTTGCCACTCAAGCCCACCCGGTAGAGGGCCGGGTTGCCCGCGGGGTTGGTCCCGATGAAATACGAATATTGGTTCATCCGCATGACGAAGGCGTCGGATCCATAGACGCCGATCCGGTTGCCGGTATTGCTGGCGTTCGAATGGGCGATCGTAACCTTCGTGCCAGCGTTCGCCACGTTGGTTGCCTTGACCACATCGGCGTTCACACAATTGGTGATCACCAGCACGTCGCCTGCCTGGAAGCCATCCGGATTGCCATTGATCTGCACATTGGCATTCTGGGGTGCCAGATTGCCTGTCAGGTTGACGCCGTTGCTGAATGCGCCCATGACCGACAAGACATCTGTGTTTGCTACCCGTGTAATCGCGGTAGGATTGACCCAACCCACGCCACCGTCGTAGCCGATCAGGGCATTGGCTGGGGTCATCGGTGGAACGGGCGCATTGGCGATGGTGTTCACTCGTACCGAGGCCATGTTTCCGCATCCGACATACCCGGCCATGCGGATGTCGCGACTCATCGCATCCAGGGCATAACGCGCGTTTTCCTGCATGCGCGACAAATTGTCGGTGGTGCGAAATGCGCCGCGGCTGCCGATAAAAATGTAGCCGATCCCGCCTAGCAGCACCAGGCCCAGGGTCATGGCAATCATCAACTCGACCAGGCCGAATCCCGACTGCGCACGCGGTGATATCAACATCGGTTTCATAATTGCGTTTCCATCTTGAAGGTTTTGACCGCCTGGTTTGCCGAGCTTCCGCTATCAACGAGGCCACGGCTGTCGTCCCACTGAATCAGGACGGTTGCCACCTTCGTGTTCACATCAACCGCGATCGATCCGTTGCCTGAGGGAAGCGCGCAAGCAAGCTGGTTTTTCCACGCCGCGATGTCCTGCACAGGGACTGTGCCGGTAGGCACTGCTGCCGAGCAGTTGGCCGCTGTTCCCATCGCCGTGGCGTAGGCACCGGTGACCGCGCTTGCACGATTGGCGCGCATCCTGTCGACGATGTCGTAAGCCATCCAGGTGGCCTGGGTGCGGTGGCTGGCGCTCAGATTGTTGCGCATGCTGGAAGTCGTCAACCCGGCCAGCCCGAGCAGGCCAATGGCCAGCACCAGCATGGCAACCAATATTTCAAGCAGGGTGAATCCCGACTGTTTCATGGGCGTCCTCATGGGCAGGCGACGGGTGAAACCCGCGTGCGTCCGGTTCGTTCGATCTGGATGGCCCGCCCTTTTATTCCAGTTGGAGCGGGAGCGGGCGGACAGAGTGTGAGCGTGGTGGACGCAGCGGTGGCCGCAGTGGGTATGGTCGTGCGGCCATCCGAGGTGAAGGTAATCGTGTTGGCCACATCCGCGCCGGGCGTCAACGTGCTGGAGCCGCCCAACGCCTGTTGTACTCGGATCGGGTTGCCGGCCGCGTCCGCGACGATCCATCCTTGCGTCCAACTGACGGCACCGGGACATACGGTGCCGCTACACACCATCACGTTCGCTGCGCGCTTGACCGCCTCGCTGCGGGCCATATTGAGTGCGGTGATCAGGTCGTTCGCCTGCGACGCCATACGGTTGTTCATCACAAATAGCTGAAAATTCGGGATCGCAATGCCCAGCAGAATGCCCGCCACCGCCAGTGTGACCACCAGTTCGATCAGAGTAAACCCGCGCTTNTTAGCGTCAATCATGGTCTGTTCAAGTTCTCGTTTCACGCTGCCACCTTAAAAATCGGGGGCGACGATGTCCAGTTCTGCAAGACGAATGGCGGAATTAGGTTTATGAACGGCCAAATCCGCCGACACTGTGTTTCAGAAATCCACAATGCTTAACGTCATGAACGGGGCCGACTTGAGAACCAGAGGGATCAGCAGCTGCCGGATTCGAGCCGCGGACGACCGGCGTTGTTGATGACGATGTCGCGGCGCGACCCGGACACGCAGATTTCGAACGTACCATTGCCCAGGCCGGCCACCCCNCGGCTTCGCCCATCGGGCAGGTAGCTGATGAAGCGGCTGATATGGCTGTTGGCGGTGATGGTCACGTCCGCGTGGGCAGGCAGTTGCACCCGCAGCAGGGCATCGCTGGCGTCGATCACGCCGGGGGTCCCGTCGTCGACAAACACAAGCCAGCCCTCGTGCCAGTTGGCCGTGGCATCGCAAGCCGATGGGACTGTCCCCGCATCGCCTGTCTTGCACACAGTTACGCGCATGCCCCGCTTGACCGCTTCGGACCGCGCCAGCTGCAAGGCCGTCACCAGATCGTTGGTCACGGCCGCCAGCCTGCTGGTGTTCATCAGAAACCCATAGCCTGGAACCGCAATCGCCAATAAAATCGACCCTACCCCNAGTACAATCAGCAGTTCCACCAGTGTGAATCCACGCCGTCCCATTTCCCCCTCCCTCGCTTTTTATATGGGAATGTCAGCTTGCCACGCTGTAGGCGACGCATCTATACAACTTTAGTCGTAGGTCCAGCCCATGCATGAACCAGGCAATTCATGGCTGGGAACGTCAGTCATCGTCCTGGGCGCAGGGGTTTCCGGCCTCAGCGCGGCACTGGCTTTATTAAAGCGCGGCCATGGCGTCACGCTGCTGGAACGCGGTGACGTGGGAGCCGAGTCGTCGTGGGCGGGCGGCGGGATTCTGTCGCCGCTGCTGCCGTGGGATTACGCCGAAGCGCTCTCCACGCTGGCGCTGCGCTCGATGGCCGGCTATGCAGACTGGGTGGAGGACATCGAGGCATGCTGTGGACGCAGTGCCGAATACTGGCGCTGTGGAATGCAGGTGTCGGGCGAGGCCCGGATCGACGAGGCACTTGCCTGGTGCGAAGCGCACGATCTGTCGGTGCAACGCCAACTCAGGCAGACAGGCGAAAGCCTCTGGCTGCCTGATATCGCCCAGGTACGCAATCCACGCCTGGTCGCGGCCTTGCGCGAAGCCGTGATACGGCTGGGTGGGGTCATCCATGTACATAGCGCGGTGGAAACGGTCACGGTCCGTGCAAGGCATATGGTGGCAGTCCACACGGCACGGGACACCTACACGGCGGATCGGTTCGTCCTGGCTACCGGGGCGTGGTCAGGCATCGCGTTACCCAATCTAATGGGTGTCCCGAATATCCGTCCGATCCGCGGCCAAATGCTGTTGTTCAAACAGGAACCTGGCATGCTCGATACGATCCTGTACCGCAAGGGCCTGTATCTGATTCCACGCCGCGACGGCCATGTGCTGGTTGGAAGCACGCTGGAAGACACTGGATTCGACAAGACCACCGATGCCTCCACACGCCAGCGCCTGCACGTTGAGGCGGCCGAATTGCTGCCTTCCCTGGAAGAGCTTCAACCCATCAGGCATTGGGCCGGCCTGCGTCCCGGTTCACCCGACAATCTTCCGGTCATCGACCGCCATCCCGATTTCGACAATGTCTTCGTCAACGTCGGGCATTACCGCTATGGCGTCACATTGGCGCCTGCGTCGGCAGAGCTCTTGACCGACCTGATGGAGGACACCACGCCTGCCGTCGACCCCACCNCCTATCGTTGGAAAGCTGCGCGCGAACGCAGGTGGACCGACGCGCTCTAGTACGGTGTTCCCATGCGCAAGCACTCGGCGCGCCCTGACAAGATGGTTTACACTTTGCGCCACTCAAGCCACGCTGCTTCGCCATGCGATGAAAACAATAATCGGTTCATGCAACCCTATCTGTACAAAAGCTGGCAGGAATGACAAGGTTGTTGTCCATTGACTGAGACAACCGGCAAGCGCCCAGCCCTGACGGTCTGGATCGTCAGCGACGGCAAACCGGGGCATGTCAATCAATCTCTGGGACTGGCCGAGGCACTGGCGCGCGCCACGACGACCGAAACCCACCGGCTTCCCGCCTTGCCGGCCTGGCGCGTCTGGCTGGCGTTGCTGCTGAAGCACGCGCCAGGCAAGTCTCTCCCTCCCTGATCTGATCGTGGGCGCAGGGCACGCCACACACCTGACACTACTGGCGGCACGACGGGCGCGTGGGGGACGGGCCATCGTCCTGATGAAACCGAGTTTGCCGCGTGCCTGGTTCGACCTCTGCATTGTGCCCCAACACGACGGCATCGCAGCTGATACGCGGACGCTCGTGACGGAAGGCGCGCTGAATCGCATTCATGCTTCAGCCAACCGCGACGTACACCATGGATTGCTTCTGATCGGTGGCCTCTCACCGCATTTCGAGTGGGACGATGACGCCATCCAGCTCCAGATCAAGAGCATCCTCGCACGTACACCCGACACGCACTGGACGCTCACCACCTCGCGCCGCACGCCGCCCGAATTTCTGGCGGAACTGCCACCCACCCCCAACCTGACCGTGGTTCCGAATACCGCGACGCCGCCCGACTGGCTGCCGACACAGTTTGCACAATGCGGAATCGTGTGGGTCACGCCCGACAGTGCCTCGATGGTGTTCGAAGCCCTGTCGGCAGGTGCCGATGTTGGCATATTCGACCTGCCGGTCAACCCGAAAAGCCGCGTTGGCCAGGCGATCGCACGACTTGCCGACTCACAACGCATTACCCGCTTCGTGCGCTGGTGCGCGAGCGGCACACTCCATCCCAACCTGCACCCGTTGGCCGAAGCCGACCGATGTGCCGAATGGATTCTTGAATGGCTGAAGAANAAAAACTGACCGTCCTGCAATTGCTCCCTGCCCTGCAATCCGGTGGCGTCGAACGCGGCACACTCGAAGTGGCGCAGGCCTTGACGAAGCAAGGCCATCGGGCCTTGGTGATATCGGCGGGTGGACGATTGGTTGCCNCCCTGACGAAAACCGGCGCCGAACATTTCACCTGGCCGATCGGCAAGAAATCGCTCAAGACGCTGCTGCTCGTCGGCAAACTGCGAAAATTCCTGGCGGAAGAGAAAGTGGACATCGTCCACGCACGTTCACGCGTGCCCGCCTGGATCGCCTGGCTGGCCTGGCGCGGTATGAATCCGTCGACGCGACCGCGTTTCGTCACCACGGTGCATGGCCCCTATTCGGTGAGTGCCTACAGCGCGGTCATGACCAAGGGCGAGCGGGTCATCGCCATTTCAAAAATGATCATCAACTACATCGTCAGGAATTACCCGAAGGTGCCGCAGGAGAACGTGCGCCTGATCTATCGGGGCGTCGACCCCAAGCAATTTCCGTCGGGTTACACGCCACCTGACGACTGGATGCGCCAATGGCAGCAGGAACATCCCGGCTTGGCAGGCAAGAAAATCCTGTTGCTGCCCGCTCGCCTGACTCGCTGGAAAGGCCAGACCGACTTTATCGACATGCTCGAACAGGTCATCAAAGCTCGGCCCGATGTCCACGGCCTGATCGTGGGCGAAACCCACCCAAGGAAGCAGGCATTCATGGCCGAATTGGAAGCGCGCAGCAAACGTCTTGGCGTGTGTCAGCATCTGAGTTTCATCAGCCATCGCGCAGACCTTCGGGAAATCATGGCCATCAGCGATATTGTGTATTCGCTCTCGCGCGAACCCGAAGCGTTTGGCCGCGTCAGCCTGGAAGCGCTCAGCCTCGGCAAGCCGCTGATTGCCTATGACCATGGAGGTGTGAAAGAACAGCTGGCGGCCATCCTGCCCGAAGGTGCGATTTCCGTCGGCGACATTGGGCAGGCCGCCCGGAAGACCCTGCGGTGGCTGGATGCCCCGCCGCATATACCTGAACAGAATCCTTTCACATTGGAACGCATGCTGACAGCCACGCTCGACGTCTATACCGAGCTCGCCCGAGCGCCGCGCAGCAAATAAAAAGGTGGTATCGATACAGGTCCGCGGCGGTCAGGATTTTCCGCTGATCGCTCCGGGCAGATGGCGCAGCCGTCCNCAGAGCTTGCCATACACGTCCCGAAACAGGGTGGCGGGGCGGGACATGCGCATGGCGCGGCGCGACAAAATTGCCGCTCCCGTTTCCGGTTTGACGCCATCGCGATGCAGGCGTGCAATTTCACGTGCGGCCACGGCAAACAGGTTGTATTCGAACATGACACGCCGCTTGGCCTCGACGATCGCCGGCAGGCGTTTGTCGAATTCACGGTCCGCGATCGCCTTGCGGATCACCGCGGCGGCCCCGGCCGCATCATGGAGGTCGATGCGGATGAAACTTTCTTCAGGGAAATATGCCCCAAGATTGGGGCAGCCACAGTAGAAAGGCAGCGTCAGACCCAGGAAGGGATCGGCAATCTTTTCCGTCCAATGGTGCTCGCCAATATAGTTTTCGATCGCGACGTGGTAACGATAGGCACGCAGACAGTCGGCCTTGTCGTCGAGCGGCCGCTTACTATGGCGGCCGAACGTATCGAGTTCGGGCATCAATTCCACCAGTTCGCGCATGAAGCGCGCACGGTGATAGTGCAAGGTATGTCGCATCGCCTTGGGTGAATACACCATCGAGACATTGCGGGATTTGTCTTGCGGCGATTCGTCCAGGATGTCGTCGAACGGCACGGTCCGGTGCCGCCCCACCCCGTAGAACCAATGCAACGCCGACTGCGAATAAATCCGGTTAGGGTGCCGCAACGCCCACTCAGGCTGGCTGGTCAGCACCGCACCGAACTGTCGCGCGTAGTCATTGCCATAAATCTTGACGGACGAAGGCTCCATGGTCACCAGCAACGTATGCTCACGCGGACAAGCCAGCGGCTCTCGGCTGACTTTCTTGGCCTCTCCGAGTCTCGCGGGCACGTCGTCGTAGACCAGCAACCAGTCGTAATCCCGAGCCTCACGCTCGAAGATGAATTCGCATTCACCCCATACGGGCTCATTGTGCGGAAATTGATGGAGCCAGGTCGACGTGGGCGTGGAACTGATCACTTTGACACGTAGCCGTGGCTTGGTCATGGTCGGCCTCAGAAACTGCGCAAACTGCCGGGGAGGTCCTGCCCGGCCCTCAGGTCGCCGGCAATGAAGTTCGGCAATTGCGCCGCCAACCATTCCGGCGTGATCATTTTCATGCAGGCATGGGTATCCGGATTGCTGCAGGTTTTAGCATAGCAACTGATGCACGGCAGCACGGCCTGGATCGCAACAACCCGCGGCCCGATCGGTTTGACCCGACGCGGGTCGGTCGGGCCGCACAGGACAAGCAAGGGCCTGTCGGCTATCGAAGCGAAATGGGCGGTGCCGGTGTCATTGCCGACGATTGCGGCAGCGCCTGCGCACAATGGCGCAATATCCAGCAACTGGAGCTTGCCATTCAGATTGACCACCCATTCCCCGAGGGTCGCGATTTCAGCGCAGACATCCACCTCGTCCGCCGCGCCGATCAGGACGACCTTTTCCATACCCTGCTGGTGCAGCCGTTGCGCCAGTTCGGAAAACGCTGCGTGCCCCAACGTTTCAGCGGATGTGCGGCAGCCGCCCGGGCAGCAGCACGACGTAATCATTCTCGTTGAGGCCATGTTCACGCCGCAACTGTTCTATGAACGGTGCACGGTCCGGTGCGGGATACAGCACCGGATGCAAGGTTCGCGTGGGGATGCCGATCGCCTGCAATACCGACTGCATCATCGGGAACGCATGGGCTCGAGGATCGCGCAGCACCGGCTGATGCGTATAGGGAAGGCCGCCGCGGTTGCCGACGCGGATGCGTGGCGCACTGCCGGCAAGCCAGAGCAGCGTGAGCAGGAAACGGGAATGATCCGAACGTTGCAGGTCGACGACCAGATCGTAATGCCCGGCACGTACTTTCTTCAGCCACGCGAGGCTATTGGCCCAACGTCGGGTTTTACTGCGCACGTCGATCGCCCACACCTCGGAAAACGCGGGTCGTGCGCAAACAGGCCGCTGCAGTTGGGCTGCGTGTTGAGATGTATCTCGGCGTGCGGCAAGGCACGTGCAATGTCTTCCATGAGTGCGCTGGCGGTCACCACGTCGCCCAGCGCACTCCACTTGATGACCAGGACACGTTGGATCCTGTCGAGTTGTGCCGCATTCATGCCGGAGACAATTGGGGTTGATATTCCGGCACCCAGGTCTTCAACTGGCGTTTGACCGTGGCTTCATCATGAGAACCCGGGTAGGCAAGCCAGGCCAGGCATTCGGCATACCAGTCAGCATCTGCCCTGCGTGCTTTGGCCACCCGCAGCTTGGGATGCGGCGTCGGCAGCGTGGATTCGTCATCCGCAAGCAACTCCTCGTAGAGCTTTTCGCCTGGGCGGAGCCCGGTGTATTCGATGCGGATACGGTCCTCGTCCGCACCCGACAGCCGAATCATGAGTCGGGCCAACTCGGCAATCCTGACCGGCTCGCCCATGTCGAGCACGAAAATCTCGCCCCCNTCGCCCATCAACCCCGCCTGCAACACCAGCTGCGCCGCCTCGGGAATCGACATGAAATAGCGCATGATGTCGGGATGGGTCACCGTCACCGGTCCGCCCGCTTCGATCTGCTTCTGGAATTTCGGAATCACACTGCCGGACGAACCGAGCACGTTGCCAAAGCGCACCGACACGAAGCGCGTGCCGCCCGGCTGCTGCATCGCCTGGCAGGCCATCTCGGCAAGTCGCTTGGTCGCTCCCATCACATTGGTCGGGTTGACCGCCTTGTCGGTGGAAATCATCACGAACTTGCCGACCCCNTGCGCCTGCGCTGCCGCTGCGACCACCTGCGTGCCGAGCACGTTGTTGCGCACGGCTTCCCAGGCATTGTCATTCTCCATCAACGGTACGTGCTTGTAGGCCGCGGCATGGAACACCACGGCCGGCCGATGCTCGGCCATCACCTGGCTCACCCAGACTGCATTCTTCACGTCGCCGATCACCGGCACAATTTTCAGTTGGGAAAAATGCTGCGGCAACTCCTGCTCCATCGCATACAGCGCCAGTTCGGACTGTTCGAACAGCACCAGTTTCGCCGGGACAAAGCGTGCAATCTGGCGGCACAGTTCCGAACCGATCGAGCCGCCGGCACCGGTCACCATCACCACTTGGCCGGTCAGCAACTGGTGCAGGCCGCTGTCGTCGAGCTGCACCGGGTCGCGTCCCAGCAGGTCGTCAAGCTCGACACGACGCAGGCTGGACACCGACACCCGGCCCGCCACCAGATCCTCAAGCGACGGGATGGTCATCACGTTCAACCCGGTTTCGGTACAGAGTTGGGTGATGCGCTTGCGCACGGCGTGCGCGGCCGACGGCAACGCCAGCACGATGTCGTCCACCTCCATTTTCTTCGCGCAGGCCACGACATCGTCCAACGCGCCCAGAACAGGAAGGCCCTGCACCAGCCGCCCCTGCTTGTCGCGATTGTCATCCAGCAGACCGACCACGTGAAAACCCGCCGGATTCCGCGCCAGTTCGCGCAGCAGAAAATCCGCCGCCGAACCTGCGCCAGCCACCAATACTGGCTTGCTGTCCGGACGCAACACGCTGGCAAGCCGGTGCTCCTTCCACGCCCGATAGGCCAGGCGGCTGCCTCCCATCACGATCACCAACAGCAACGGATCGAGAATCAGCACCGAACGCGGGACCACCGCGTGGACACGAAACAGGATCAGCGTCACAGGAACCAGCAGCGCAGCCAGACCCACCGCCAGCACGATGCGCTTGAGATCGGGCAGGCTGGCGAAACGCCAGATGCCGCGATACAGGCCGAAACGCCAGAATACTACGGCCTGCAATGGGACCACCCAGGCGAGCGTGGACAGGGCCGCCGCCTGGAACTCGGGTGGCACCGCCAGGTTGAAGCGCAGCCAGTAGGCACCCATCCAGGCGAAAGCCGCCACCAGGATGTCGTGCAGGATGATGATGGCGGTACGGGGATTAAAGTTCATTACGGGATCGATGCCAGCGCCAGTCGATAGCGCGAAAAATCAGCAGATAGGTTGTCGCCGACAGTATAAGCACCCACACGGCGCTCAGCGGCAGAATCAGCAACACGAAGGCCAGCGCGGCAACCACGAGCATCAGGGCATAGGCTGCCAGGGCGAGTTGGCGGTGCGATGCCCCCAGCAATACCGCGCGTTGATAATAATGCGAACGATGCGCCTGCCAGATCTTTTCACCGCGTAGCCCCCGCCGTGCGAGCGTCACGCTGGCATCGACGATGAAGGACGAAAACACCAGCAGCGGAAACAACCAGGGCCATACGTTTTGTCGCGCCCCAAAGATGCCGAGCGCGGCCGCCATGAATCCCAGCGGGATCGATCCGGCATCGCCCATGAACACCCGCGCAGGGGGAAAGTTAAAGCGCAGGAACGCCAACGCCGCCGCCGCAATCGCAGCGCAGAATACGGCCAGTCCATGAGCGTCACCCATCCACGCGGCCAGCGCCAGCGCACCGAAGCCGATGACCGCCATGCCGCCTGCCAGGCCGTCCGAGCCATCCATGAAATTGTAGAGATTGGTCATCCATACTGTCGCCAGCGTGCCCACCAGCAGGGCCCAGCCGGTGAGCCCCAGCGCCAGCAGGCAGCCTGCCGCAGCGAGGAAATGTGCCGAGAAACGCACCCGCACCGACAACCCCTCAGGTCGTCGAGCAGCGACACGGCGGCCAGCGCGAACGCCCCCAGGCCAATCGGCAGCAAGGCGCCGTCGCTTCCCCACAGGCTCGCGACCCCCACCCCGCCATGATGCCCAGTCCGCCAACGCGTGGCGTCGGCGTGGCATGCAGCGAACGGGCGTTGGGGTGGTCCATCGGCAGACGTTCTCCACGCCGTAGCAGCCAGGCAAGTGTCAACCAGCAGACTACGAATGCAGCCGGGACAGCAAACACATTCATTTTGCAGCAGCCACCGTTGCGGCCAAGCCGGCGTCCATGGAATAAGGCGGCGTCCAGCCCAGGCGCGAACGGATCGCCGAACTGTCGACATGAAGCGACCCCGTCAGGCGCGCCACCGCCGCCCGTTTGCCCAGCAAGGCTCCCATGAACGCCAGCACGCCAACCGGCACCGCCAGCAGTCGCGCCGGGCGTCCCATGGCACGCGCCACCGCACGGATCAGTTCCGGCGTCGAAACCGCCTGACCATCGTCCAGCAGAAAAGTCTGTCCCGCGGCGGTCGGGTGTTCAACACACAGCCGGATCGCATCGACGAAATTGCCCAGATAAAGCAGGCTGCGACGATTATGAATCGCGCCCAGCGGCAACGGCCAGCCCCTTTGTATCGCTTTCATCAAACGCAAAAANTTCGCTTTTACCTCCGGCCCATACACCAACGGCGGCCGCAGGATGACGACTTCCAGCCCGGTTTCCTGCGCAATCCGCTGCAAGCCCTGTTCGGCTTCCCATTTGGAAATCGCATACGCATCCTCGGGCGCCGGCACATCGGTTTCGCGATAGGCTGCGTCGCGCCCCTCGCCATTGACCTTGATGGTGCTGATGAACACGAAACGCTTCACGCCGGCATGGGATGCCTGACGGGCGAGATTGAGCGTGGCTTCGGTGTTGGTTGCCCGGTAAAGAGCCAGTGGATTCTCTGTTGAGTCATTCATGACGTGGACCCTCGCGGCGAGATGGATGACCGTGTCGCAACCGGCAAGTACTGAGCGCCAGTTCGTAAATGAATTCATTTCGCCAATCGCCACCTCATCCGGCGAACCGGAACTCCGCCGTACGGCGGCAATAATCGTGTGCCCTGCTGCCCTTAATTGTCCACACAACGCGCTTCCGATAAAACCGGTTGCGCCCGTCACCAGCACCTTGCAAGTGTGCCCTGACATCACCGGCCTTCTGTATTTGGAAAACGAAGCCAATGCTTGGACAGATAGCGCACAACACTGGAAACGTGCCAACGCATGTACCGCAAATTACGGTGGCTGGCACGGCGTGCATCATGGACCACCTGCGCTTTGGGACAAGCCAGCACTCGACAACCGGCCTTCCACAAGCGCGCACAAATATCAACGTCTTCGTAATACAGGAAGAAACCCTCGTCGAACCCCTTCACACGCTTGTAATCCTCGGCCTGGAATAGCATGAACATGCCGCCTATCCAATCTGCCGCGAATGTCTCGTCACCTATCGCAAATTGATACCTGCCGTCCCCNCGGCATAGTATTTTCATGCCTAAAGACAGTGGCGTTGGAAATTTCCGCACGCTATCTTCAAGTTGTCCTGAGGGAGAAAGAACAGCCGGCCCAATCGCTGCAACGTGTTTCCGCCCAAGTTCCGCCACAAGGACTGGAAACGGGTTTTTCGGCAGCCGGATATCCGGGTTGATCACACAGTAAAACGGCGTTTCACAATTTAAGAATGCTTGATTGTGATTGGCCCCAAACCCTAGTGGCGTAATATTCCGTATCGTTAAAAGCCTGCCCTCCAAACCTGTTGGAACGTCAAGGTCCGACTCGGGAATATTCAACGTCACAATGACCCGGGCCACCTCCGGGAAGTCTGTCAAATCAAGCAAGCACCTATGCACGAGGTCAGCTTGCCCATGGCTCACTATTGAAATGGTCACCATTTATGTTCGATGGCTACCAAAAGAGAAATCGGGGTTTTCAATCCTCCCAACCTCCCTGAAATCCCATGCTTTACCCCAAGCACGATCATTTTTAAGCGCTGGAATCTAGGAGGCACCCGCAACATGAAAAATGCAAATTTAATTCCCGCATTCAATGCGATAGCGGTTCTCCAGCGTATAGGGATATTCGGCTGCTTACAGAGCCAGACAGCATTTCTGAACAGGTAATAATGCCTTAAAGGTGCGTGTATCGGAGCCGTTCTTCCAAGGGTAAGCATGGAATTTTCGCCAATGCTGTGTTTCATTTTTGCCAAGCAAACTCCAAAAGTNTCAAATCCAGCCAGTTTCGCCCTTAAGCCCCAATCAACATCTATATATTCGATGAATAAGGCTTCATTCATTGTCCCGATTTCAGACAGCGCTCTCATTGAAATCAGGCAGCCCGATGAAATCAGAAAGTCCACGGGCACAATTTCATTTCCCGACACGCACGGACAGCGCTTGATAGCAACGCCCTGAAATCGCCTAAACGGGTAATTTCCAGCAGCCAAAAAGTCAGGACCGACGGCGGCAACACGCCTACCGTCCATCTGTAGCTTGCGCATGCTCTCCCAAAGAATTTCAACCATACGACTTTCAGGAATGCTGTCTTGGTCGAAAAGAATCGTGAAGTCCACGCCGACAGACTGTGCCCTTCTCAGCCCAATATTTTGGGCTGCAGACAATCCTGAATTATCGGCCAGAGCAATCACTTCAATCTTGTCAGACCGAATACCGGACACAAGGCCATGTATGTCCGAGGCCGAAGCATTGTCTACGAGAATCACATGCTCAACCTGCGTTACAAGCGCAGTGAGCAATGCGCACAGCTCAGTCGGGGATGGGTTGTACGTGACGACTACAGCCCATATCCTGTTCACCACAGAATTCAAATCACCTCAAGCTCTGGGAGAGGGAAAACCAGTCTGGCCTTCTTCAATTTATATTTCTCAATGAAGAACTCTCTGAAATGCCAAGGCAGCACGATCAGGTAATCCGGCTCGTCTGCAAGCAATTCTGACTCAGGGATGATCGGGATCAACGTACCGGGCGTGAATCTGCCGTACTTGTCGGGGTTCACTTCACCCACCGCATAGAGCTCATCCGGGGTAAACCCGCAATACTGCAGCAGCACATTCCCTTTGGTTGATGCCCCCAGACAAGCGACCCGCTTCCCTTCGGCCAAGGCCTTGCGAACAAAATCACGCAAGGATATGCGTGAGCCCTCTGCTCGTTCGGCAAACGCCTGATAAGGACGCAAAGAGTCCAGGCCGAGTTCCTGCTCCTTTTTCAGTACTGCTGAAAGGCCAGCGAACTCGGGATATCCAGATCGTTTCTTTGCGACGATTATCGAGAAACTGCCACCATTAACATCGTTAAATTCAATATCTATGATTTTCAGGTTAACGCGATCCGCCATCCATTTAATCTGTTTGAGGGCGTAATACTCCAAATGCTCATGGCAAGCGGTATCGTAAGAATTACGCTCAAGCATCAAGGGCATGTAGCTTTGTTCAAAGACCCAAATCCCTTCATCGTCGAGGATGGCCTCCACCTCAGACATGAAATCCATAGGTCGTTCCAAGTCATAGAACATCGAAAAGGATGTCACCACACGTGCCTTTTCACCCGGGAGTGCCTGCTTAAAACGCTCTGCCGAGAAAAANTCGTCTATGACCAAGACGTCATCGGGATAGTACTGACGAAATTTTGCGGCAGTCGGGTCCATCCCGATCCGCTTACAGGCACCTCTCGGATAGGCGTTCAGTGTCGTGCCATCATTACTGCCGATATCGAGAACGACAGGATGGCCAGAAAAATCAGCGATATCCATGACCCTACGCACTTTCGCATGCAAATGTCTGACCATGCTCTGATTCAGCCCTGACCGATAGCCATAATTGTCACCATACATCTCGCCCAAATCGTAAGAATGTGCGAGTTGCAACAGACCGCAGCAATCATCGTTCCCCGTGCACTTCACCAATCTAAGCGGCCCGCGGGTGATGGTCTCGTCCTTGCGTTTTGGAAACACGCCAGTAAGCGTCTGCTCTCCCAGATCGAGCACTTCTTCCAGATGGGAATTACCACAAATACGACATTTATCAATATGGCTATACATCGTCACTCCGAACGAATATTAATCTTTCAACTCTTTAGAAAGCCGGCTGCGATCTGCATCGACCATCAAGCATACCAACTCCTTAAAACCAATCGTGGGCCTCCAGTCAAGCTGCAAACTTGCTTTGGTTGAGTCACCGCGCAATTCAACGGTTTCGGCACGCCTTCCCCAATTCTCATTTACCTTGACGTAATCCCTGTAATCCAGCCCCACATGGGCAAAAGCCAAATCACAAAACTCTCTTACACTATGCGTTTCCCCAGTGGCAATGACGAAATCCTCGCCAGCGGGCTGTTGAAGCATCAGCCACATAGCCCTTACATAATCGCCCGCAAACCCCCAATCACGTCGACTATCCAGACTACCGAGAAGGAGTGAATCCGAACAGCCCGCACTGATCATGGCTGCACCATGACTGATTTTACGGGTTACATATTCCGTTCCCCGCCGTGGGCTCTCGTGATTGAACAGGATAGCCGTGCTCGCATGCAGGTTATAACGACTGCGGTAGGCCATGACCATATTGAGGGCGTAAGTCTTCGCGGCTCCATATGCATTCACCGGTCGTAAGGCCGTTTTCTCACTCTGGGGGACNTCGTCTGAACCTGCGAATACTTCACTGCTCGCCGCCTGGCAAAAGCGTGTCTCAGGCGATTTCTGGTAAATCGCCTCCAGGAAACGCACTGCTGCCACCCCATTGATTTCGGCAGTGGCAATCGGGTCGTCAAACAATTGCGAACTCGATGACCGGGCAGCCAGGTTGTATACCTCATCCGGTCTGTAGGTTTCGATCACTTCACGAACATCTTGCGAGCAAGCCAAGTCAATTTTGACCACCTCCGCAGTCTCCGACTCACCCTTCAAGGGCATCGAACCGGCATAGTCATGAGAAGTCCCTATTACCTCATAGCTTCGCCCGAGCAATAACTCGGCAAGATAAGAACCATCCTGTCCACGAATACCCGTGATCAACGCCTTTTTCTCGGTAATGTATTCAACTAAACTGCCTCTTGGGCGAATAGGGGCTCAGAGCCAACTCCCAGCGAGTCCCCTGAAAACGATGTGGAAAAAGATCAAGCATCAACTTGACCAATAAATACGCCCCGAGACCCGGGAACATTGCTGTGAACAGGGCAGGAATCTTTTCCAGGAAGGGTCGTTTCGCGGGCATCACCAGACAGCGGAACGAATCCCATGAATACAACCCCTTAGCCCGGTAGAGCAGCAGCTTGACCGGATTTTGCCATGGATACCGGGCGGTCACCGCTGAACGTGCCGGCTCAGAGCGTTGTGTGAATGACCAGATAAGATTGGGCCACTTGAACATCCACACCTCGAATGCGCGCCTTGCCCAATTTCCGACGCCATAGCGTATGCGCAGCATCGGTTCGCCCAAGGCCAGGACCTCGCCCGGCAATGGCGCCTGAAACAGGACACCCACATGTATGAACTCCGTTCCGAAATAGGCTTGGCGCTCCCGCGCCAGCCAAATGGCGCGCCGAATAACCAGTGCGCCGATAAAACTCAGGCAATCGCCACAGTCGGCCAGTAGACGATCCATTTCGGTGGAAGCATAGCGGCGCTCGCCCGTAAAGTGGAGACGTTGACTTAACAGCTTGATGGAATAGTCGGCCGAATACACTTCCGCATCGACGATCACTGCGGCAAGATCCTGTCGGCAGAGCTCAAGAACGCGCTGCACAGCGCCGTCCAAAGGCAAATCATCGTCAGACATCAACCAGCAATACTCCCCTTGCGCCAGGACAATCGCCTTGTCAAAGTCACCATCGATCCCCGAGTTGGAAACCTGCGGAAAATATTTGAGTGACGTGTATTGCTCGGCACGCGCCCGTACAACTTCACCCGTATTGTCCGTCGAAGCACCGTCCACCACCACGATTTCGACTCCCGGCCCAACTTGAGCCAGCAGCGCATCCAGCGTCGGCGCCAGAACATCCCCACGGTTCCGTGTGGCGATGCAGATTGAAAGACGTGGCAAGGACATAGGCACGGCTTAATCCCTGACCTTTGCCAAACGGTACAGCCGGAGGGCAGCGCGATAGAAAAGCAAAAATACGGTATGCCGTGAGCGGAGCATAACGATAGGCGTTCCTAGTCAACCAAGGGGCAAGACCCGGATCGCTGAAACAGGCATCCATCAACCGATCGAGTTCCTTGCGATTCTCCAATTCGGGCACATCCAATGTCCGTCGTCTCGCATACATCCATACCGGTAGCTTGAGATCATTTCTTAACAACCTGCGTACCTGAGCCGTCTCTTCGGAATCCTTGCCAAAATATTGATGAGCGATGCCTTGATAGCCGTCGACTGCGATCCTCAGCCGGTTGACGATTCCCCTATCGAGAAAAGAGTCATTGTCCCCACGCTTGTCCAGCCATACCTCACCGACATAGCACACTCGCAGTTGCATCTGCGCAGCAGCCAGCAGACGCGCCGCGTGTGCCCAGCAACTGCCCATGAATTGATCTTGGCTTTCAACGGAAAGCCATTTCTCACGCCGGATTATCAATCCGCTCATGAAGCTGAACAATGCCTCTGAGGTGATCCCTTCCGTCAGGTAGCCCAATCTCTGCGCCCCGTCGCCAAGCTCGGCCACTCTGACCTCGTCGGTGCGAAACACGGGGTGTTCATTGAGGACATGCATGTCGCGGTCACAGTTGGAATGTTTGCAGATGTAGACATCGTGCCCCTGATCCAGCCACGCAAGGGCTTTAATCAGCGCCCCCTCACGCATGAGATCATCGCCACTGAACAGCCAACAGTATTCACCTTTAGCCAGACTGACGCTCTCAGCCAGGTCAGCATCGATTCCTCCACGCTTGGTCAACTTCACGTAGCGAAGATTCGGCCAGCGTCTAACCCGTTCGCCAACCACTTCCTCGGTGTTATCTGTCGACGCACCATCAACCACCAGGACTTCGACAGCTTCATCCATTCCAGGCTGGCCAAGGATGGAGTCAAGTGTCTGGCCGACAAACGGGCCGAAGTTGTATACCGGAATACAAATCGATAGCCGCACCGAAGTCTGCGTTGTCATACAAACCTCTGATAAAATCCCGATGCCTCGCGGCGATGTTTTTCCATTTAAGATCTCGCCCGGTGTGGGCGATCTTGCGCCCGGCCAAAAGATCCAATGCGGTACGCATCGCTTCCGTGTCATTGATGGGGGCTGTAAACAAATTGCGCTTCGGTTCNATCCCCCGGGGCTCCAGTGCCGTCGTAATCACCAGCGTTCCCTGCGCAAGTCCACTATGAATCGAGGTATTCCACTCTCCTCCACCATCGAGAAAAGGCAATACTACTGCATCAGCAACCGCCAGGAGGTCGGCGGCATCTTCGGCATCCATGAAGCCCGTAAATTGGGCATTACCCGCCCACGCCCCTCTATCGACCAANGCCCTGAGCTGATCCGCATAAGCCGTATCAGGTGTTGCGCCGGCAATTACTAATGCATCGGTTGCCGGGTTGGCTATGTCGAATAACCGTTCGATCCCTTTATTGGGGTAAACGAAACCGAAATATACGATCAAACGTTTACGCCCCTGAGATACTGATTCTTGAGGCGCATTTTTTTCGGGTGCCAATGTACTGGTGGGAAGCGCCGTGGCATTGGGAATAAACTCCCATTGCCGTGCCTTGACCAAGCCTCTAAAAACCCGGGGCAAAAGTTCAAGATAGTTAGGCCGAACGAAAATCAGCCCTTTCGCAGCCACATAAAGAACCAGAAAATGAGCCCAGGCTCGCCAACGGTAGCTTTCGTGCCAGGTCTGTACAACCTGCACCCCCATCAGCCTGCTGATGATAGGCAGAAGAGATGGCAGGCGCCTTGTGAACCCTTGCGACGGATACTGGATGTGGACCAAGTCCGGCTTCCAGTCGCGCAATACTTTCACGATGACAGGCAGGTCAGACATTGCCCAGTTTTTCACGACCGGAAAGATTTCCACCCTTTCAAGTCGAACGTCCTTGCTCTCCCTCTTCGTCAGGACCGCCACTTTGGTCCCTTCATCGTCCGCCAATTCCTCGGCGAGCCTGGCCGTGTAATCGCCTATCCCACAATGTAAAGGCGGGAAAGCTCCCGCAACCAACAAGACTCGCATGCTGTCAAGTCTTCTGCAAAGCCAGCCAAGCAAAGGTGTAATCGTAGCCAATGCAGTGGACGGCCTGCTCTTTCGCCGCGGGCTGAAGGCCCCCGACTGGCTGCAGACCGTGCCGACTCGCCATCTTGAGCATCTCCTCCACATCCCCTTGCGAGAAGATCAGCCAAGACATGTCAAAGAATGTGGTAGTGCCAATGTCAATCTTATCCGGCCAGTAATCGAACGAGGCGATGAAATAGCCGCCTGGCCGTAAAAGGCGGGAAATTTCGGAGTAGAGCCGCTCTGGCTCGTATCCATGTTCGATTACCGAAATGGCGGTAATGGCATCGAACGAGGCATCCGGATAGGGAGTGCTCATGAAATTACCGATGTCATACTTGATTTTGTCTGCATCCGGCATGGACTTCAGCGCGGGATTCAAATCGATCCCGTGGACCTGGGCGTAGCCCATGCGCCCCAAGGCCACTGGAACCTCCGAACAGAAGGCACCCAAATCCAGTATGGCGGCATC
The DNA here is from genome assembly GCF_013693775.1 of Thiobacillus sp. Taxonomy (NCBI): domain Bacteria; kingdom Pseudomonadati; phylum Pseudomonadota; class Betaproteobacteria; order Nitrosomonadales; family Thiobacillaceae; genus Thiobacillus; species Thiobacillus sp. The sequence goes on along the minus strand of NZ_CP059257.1, from coordinate 3,471,140 downwards.
ACGGGATAGATGAGACTCGATAAAACCCAAAGTCTGCAACACATCCCAGCTTTTGATGTAATCCCCNACCAAGAGTCCTGAGTTCAACCCAAACCGCCTGAGAAATTTCGAGACCGCGCCCTCTAATGTTGACAGGCCACGCCGCGCCATTACACGACGCGCCTCACTAATTTGATTCTTCGTTTGCAGAACCTCTAACATCTTTCACCCTATGAACGCCCAGCCTCAATTCCGATCAAGACCAGCTAATGATAAAACCCACAGCTCTCGTCACACCCTACTGGAACCCATTCTCCATCGTGTAATTATTGTTCCCATGGATGTCATAACTCGTGCACGGGCCATTGGTAAGACCAATAGCACTGAAAGTGCCGCAATCCCCAGAACNAGCATAATAATCATAGCCGTCCCGGGTCTTGAGAAACCAGCCAAATCAATATCCCTGAGCAGCCCGACTACCAGGAAAACTACTAGGATCGGTGCTAACACATCCCGCTTCAGCCAAGCCATCTTCTCTGTTCGTAGCAAACGTTTGTGTATGAATTGAGGCGTGACAAATACATATCCTGCATTCAACCCACACCAGACCGCCGCGCCGCCAATCGGGCCATATTTTGAAGCAAGTACCACNGTGGCTGGCGCCAGAAACAAAATGGCCGCAACGTTGATCCAGAAAGACAAACTTGTCCAGCCTGAAGCCAACTGCAATGCGAAGGGTATATTCATGATGCCGTTGCATGCATTACCCAAGACAAGCAGGGATAACACCCAGGCCCCCTGCTCACTGATCACCATATTTCCTGTCCAAACNATAAAAATTTGTCTTGAGAAGAGTGCCACGACAACGGCAGCAGGAACCACAAGAACAGCCATTACCTGGCTACTCAGATGGTAATACTCGGCCACTGCCTGTTCGTTGTCTGCGTGAAGCAAGGCAGAAAATCGCGGATACATCAAGGAAAANAGCGGGCTTATCACCATATACAAGCCTGCTGCCAAGGTGCCGGACAGCACGTAGATCCCGAAATCCTTCATCGCCAAGGTATGGCTCAGCACCAGCTTGTCCATCTGGGTCAAGGCAATACTGGTCAGGGTGATACCTGTCATTCCTCCCGCGAAACCCATGGTTCCCCTGAGAATGGAGAACCGAATGCGTGGTGTGTGCCCAGGCAGGCCCAGATTCCGCCACAGCAAGGAACGCATGCCCCACGACTGAAGCAACGCGCCCGCCACTTGCGACCAGAAGAAGGCCTCAAGCGTCGGGGTTCCCAGTGTTAGCACCCCTACGGTCAGCGCTATGCGAATCGTGGCAAGGAGACTGCTGGCGAAGCCCAGCTGGGTCTGTTTGTGAAGACCGGCCATTCCGGAACCATACAGACCCGCTGGCCATTGCAAGGCGAGCGCTAGCCCCCANAGAACCAGTGCGCGACTCGCCTGGGCCGGTTCCACGGTATCGAGTTTTATCCAGTAGTGAGCTAGGAGCGGACCCAGAAAAACNAGCATCACCCCAATCAGGACCGCCACAAAAAGATAGGTCGTTTCAAAGGTGCGCGTGATATCGCGCGCATGCCTTCTTCCATCCGTGCTATTGCCTAATCGGGCCAGTTCACGGATCAACGTGGCGCCAAGGCCGAGGTCCAGAAAGGTTGTAAATGCCTGAATGCTGGCGAAAAANCCGACTAGCCCGTAAGCCTCCACCCCGAGAAGCCGGACATAGAGTGGGACAACGACAATCCCCAACAAGGCCACCCAAGCACGAGCAGAGATTGAGACCACAAGAGCCCTTTTGACGCTCTCCATCAGCGCGGGCTATTCATGGTAATCCATGGCCTTGTAGCCGTGCTTCTTCACCAGTTCGTCGCGCTCTGCGGCCTTGAGGTCTTCTCTGACCATCTCGGCAACCAGCTCGTCGAACGTAATCCTCGGTGTCCAGCCGAGTTTCTCCTTGGCCTTGCTGGGGTCGCCCAGCAAGGTTTCGACTTCGGTGGGACGGAAGTAGCGCGGATCGACGGCGACGATGCATTTGCCGTGGGCGTCATAACCCTTCTCGTCGACGCCCTGCCCTGCCCAACGGATGTCCATGCCGAGCTCTTTGGCTGCCGCGTTGACGAAGTCCCGCACCGAGTACTGCACGCCGGTGGCGATGACGAAGTCTTCGGCGTGGTCCTGCTGCAGCATGAGCCACTGCATTTCGACGTAGTCCTTGGCATGACCCCAGTCGCGCTTGGCGTCCATGTTGCCGAGGAACAGACAATCCTGCAGGCCGAGCTTGATCCGGGCGAGCGCACGGGTGATCTTGCGGGTGACGAAGGTCTCGCCGCGAATGGGGGATTCGTGGTTGAACAGGATGCCGTTGCAGGCATACATGCCGTAGGCTTCGCGATAGTTGACGGTGATCCAGTAGGCGTAGAGCTTGGCGCAGGCGTAGGGGCTCCTGGGGTAGAAGGGAGTGGTTTCCTTCTGCGGGATTTCCTGGACCAGGCCGAAGAGTTCGCTGGTGCTGGCCTGGTAGAAGCGGGTTTTCTTTTCCAGGCCGAGGATGCGGATGGCTTCGAGGATGCGCAGGGCGCCGAGGGCGTCGGAGTTGGCGGTGTATTCGGGTTCCTCGAAGCTGACGGCCACGTGGCTTTGCGCAGCGAGGTTATAGATCTCGTCGGGCTGCACCTGCTGGATGATGCGGATGAGGCTGGAACTGTCGGTGAGATCGCCGTGGTGCAGGATGAAGCGACGCCCTTTTTCGTGCGGATCCTGATAGAGATGGTCGATGCGGTCGGTGTTGAACAGCGAGGTGCGGCGCTTGATGCCGTGGACTTCGTAGCCCTTCCCCAGCAGGAATTCGGCGAGGTAGGCGCCGTCCTGGCCAGTGACGCCGGTGATGAGGGCAACAATATTCAATGATGTAACTCTTTAGATCAGTATATAGATTGTTTAAGGAAGTCTTGATAAGTTAAGTCTATGCCTTCACGCAGTGAAGTTTTAGCTTTCCAACCAAGGCCCGCCATACGAGAAACATCAAGAAGCTTGCGTGGGGTACCATCGGGTTTACTACTATCAAAAATAATTTTACCCTTAAAGCCGACAACCTCCATGACGGTTTCCGCAAGTTCACGAATAGTGACATCTTGTCCCGAACCTATATTGAATATGCCTTCGTTAATATTGTTCTCCATAAGAAAAACACATGCGTCGGCCATATCATCCACATACAAGAACTCACGCATGGGGTTGCCTGTTCCCCAAACCGCATACTCGCTATCACCCTTCTGCTTTGCTTCATGCGCTTTACGAATCAATGCGGGCAATACATGGCTATTTGCCAAATCGTAATTATCATTTGGGCCATACAAGTTCGTTGGCATAACACTGACAAAACGTGTCCCTAGGCCACTGTTATACAAATTGCACAACTCAATGCCCATAATTTTGGCAACTGCATAAGGTTCATTGGTCGGCTCAAGAGGACCGGTGAGTAGATAATCTTCTTTAATTGGTTGCGCACATTCGCGTGGGTAAATACAACTTGAACCTAGAAAACACATCCACTTGGCTCCGCATTGGTACGCTGCGTGGATAACATTATTTTGTACTTGAAGATTTTGATAAATGAAGTCAGCCGGGTAAGTATTGTTGGCGTTAATTCCACCCACTTTAGCTGCTGCCAGAAATATGTACTCAGGACGTTCTTGGTCAAAGAATTTGTTAGTTGCTTGTTGGTTCAATAAATCCAATTCTTTGTGTGTACGGCCAATAACATTGGTGTAGCCTCCTTTTTCGAGACGCCGCTTGATGGCCGACCCCACCAAACCACGATGTCCCGCAACATAAATTTTTGCGTTTCTATCTATAGCCATCGATTGTCTCCCGAAGCAATCTTCGAATCGAACTGGTTATTACCGTTATTGAGCCGAATGTTCAAAGCTCAGCATCTAGTAAAACCGAATTCAACGATCTAAATTAGTACTCATTTGCAGGATAACGTGCACGCGCAAACGAAACTGCAATTAACCACCCCATCAATAATGACCAGTACGCTGAATAAAGCGCAGTATGCGTATTGATGGGAAATAGCCAGGTGAACGCCCCGAGCCAAGCAACCCAAGCCAGTGGATAATGCGATATTTCTCGCCCAGCTAGAATAAAAACNACGAAAAACAACAGCAAGCCTACCAAGCCAATGATACCGGTCTCCGATCCCACTTCCAGCAGAAGCTGATGGGCATAGATCTGCCCCGTCCCGTCAAGACTAAGAAAAGGATCCCCNGCTTCGGCAAATTGGGGATAGGCGTAGCGATACGAGCGAACGCCCGCACCATTAACCGGATAATGCTCCAGCACCGTGAGTGCGTTGCGCCACAAATGCAGGCGCAGTGAACTGGCCGCATCCAGACCCTCGTAACTGAGGTCCATTGCTTCAATGGACTGGTTCATGCGCTGGGCAAACTTGGGGTTGACCTGATAGGTTCCAAACCCCGCCACGACTGCGATCAGCATAATGGGAACCCATAGCCGGGCCGGATGAAAACCCAGCCGCCTGGCGTACACCCAACTCCACATCAGGGTGGCGATGGCGAAGACGATCCAGCTTTCGCGGTTGCTGGCGAGCAGGACGACCGTTGCGGTGCCGAGCCAGGCCAAGGCCAGTTGCCATTTGGCGCCATGACGGGAAACGTATTCCCACACGATGGGCGACAGCATGGCAAGCGTCAGGCCGAGCTTCCAGTCGTGCGGGCCATACAAGCCATTCAGCCGTTCGGGGTAGGCATAGCCAAGCAGGTCGTAGCCGACTGCGGCCTGGATCAGGGCATCCAGGGTCCAGAAAAGCATCAGCCACGCCGACAGCTTGAGCAGGCGCTGGCGCGCGAGGTTTTCGTGCAGCATCCAGATCAGATAGATGCCGGCAAAGTAAATACGCGGGTAGGTGAGTGCGGTACTGAGCGATTTAGAGAACCAGATGGAATCCGGCACCGACAGCGCCATGGGAATCCAGATGCACAGGAACAGCAGGCTGAAGGTCCTGGCACCGCCTTCNCACACGACCTGCTTGCCATGCCGCCAGATCAGGATGCCACCCAGGATGGCCATGATGAACACGGGCAACTCGGACGAGCGGCCGAACGGCAGCAGCAGGAGAAACGACCAGGCAAGGACGACGGGCGGCCACGTTGCGGGGCGGAACAAGGATTTCATCGCTAGACTTTATCGACGGATGCACCGTGCATCCGGCAGGGTGGATAGTAACGCACGACTCCGGACTTTCATGCAATGAAAGCCAGCGGATCCGACTGGTCGGCGGGTTTTTCTCCCTCACCTTCGACGAAGATGCGGTGCCAGACGGCAAAGCTGAGCAGCGTCCATATCGCACTGCCATGCCGGCCACCCTGCTGTTGTGCACGCAGCAGCTTGCGGACCTCGGACGAGTCGAACCAGGTACGGATCCCGTCTGCGTCCGGCAGGACTTTGAGCAGCGTCTGCAGCCGTTCGCCGCGCAGCCAGTCGTTTACCGGCACGGTAAAGCCTTTCTTGCGCGCCCATAGATGCTCGCGTGGCAGATAGCGCTCGCCCCACAGCCGCAGGAAGCGCTTGCCGGTGCGTCCCTCGATCTTGTAAGCGTCCGGCAGTGCCAGGCCGAATTCGACCACCCGGTGGTCGAGGAACGGCACCCGGCCTTCGATGCCCCAGGCCATCAGCATGCGGTCGGCCTTGGTCAACAAGTCGTCCGGCAGCCAGGTTTCCAGATCCACGCATTGCATGCGCTGTAGCCGTGTCCACTGCCGCGGAGTGCGCTGCCACGCCTGCTGGAAGGGTTGCCGCCAGCCGGGCAGGGCTTCGGCCAGCCGCGGGCTGAACAATGCGGCGCGGGTGCCGTCGAAGACGCCCTTGCTGCGGAAGCCACCGCTGCCGGGAACGCGCATCGCCGCCCAGGCTCGCTTGATCCAGGGTGAACGATAACGCCCGTAGCCGGCGAACACTTCGTCCCCGCCTTCGCCGGAAAACACCACTTTCAATTCTGCGCCGGCCTGTTCGGCCAGCATCGACACCGGCAAATTGGCATAGTCCGCAGTGAGGTCGTCGGCCGCCCAGACGCTGCGCGGCAGGCAGTTCAGCATGTCGTCGGCGCTGACCTCGAATACGCTGTGGCGGGTATGGAACTGCTCGGCGACACGCTGTGCCGCGTCAAGCTCGTTGTGCACCGAACTGCCCGGGAAGCCCACCGAAAACGTACGCAGGGGCTCAGCCATCCGCTGCGCCAGCATGGCGGCCAGCAAGGAAGAATCGACGCCNCCGGAGAGGAACAGGCCCAGCGGGACGTCGGCACGCATATGGATGTCCATCACGTCCTGCATCAAGACGTCGAAATGCTCCAGCGCGTCGTTCAAGCCAAGATCGAGCGGGGTGACCTGCAACGGCGACCAGTAGGCATGCAATTCGATCCCCAGGGTACGGGTATCGATCCGGGCCAGATGCGCGGGCGGCAATTTCGCCACGCCCTGCAGCAGCGTCCGTGGCGCGCAGGTGAAATTGGACTGCAGGAGTTGGGCAAGACCCTGAGGATCGACCTCGGGCTTCCCCAACCAGGGCAGTAGCGCCTTGACCTCGGAGGCAAACGCCAGCCCTCGGCTATCGCGGCAGTAGTAAAGCGGCTTGATGCCCAGCCGGTCGCGCGCCAGGATCAGTTCTCCACGCTGCACATCGTGGAGCGCAAAGGCAAACATGCCCTGCAGGCGGTCGAGGAAAGCGATCCCCCAGGCCTCGTAGCCGTGCAGGATGGTTTCGCAGTCGGAATGCGTGGCGAAGCGGTGGCCGAGCGTTTCCAGCTCGGAACGCAGTTCGCGGTAGTTGTAGATCTCGCCGTTGGCGACCAGGACGAGGCTGCGGTCCTCGTTGTAGAGCGGCTGCGCGCCGCCCTCCAGATCGATGATGGCTAGCCGCGTATGCAACAGGCCGACATTGCCCGCCACATGCCTACCCTGCCCGTCCGGTCCGCGATGGGCGAGTCGCCGCGCCATGTCGTCAAGCAGAGCTGCCTCGATCGGGTTGGCTGAAACGACGCCTGCGATCCCGCACATGCTAATTCCCTGCCATGCGCCGGGGCTCGATCGTCACGGCGTGCAGAACGCCTTAACGCGCGCTGTCGGCGGCGACAGCCGAAGCGAACGCATCGATCACCGGCTGAATCAGGGCCCGCTTGAGCTTGAGCGCGGCCTGGTTCACCACCAGGCGCGAACTGATGTCGCTGATGTGCTCGACCGCAACCAGCCCGTTGGCCTTGAGCGTGCCGCCGGTGGAGACGAGGTCGACGATGACGTCCGATAGCCCGACCAGCGGCGCCAGCTCCATCGATCCATACAGCTTGATGAGATCGATGTGCACGCCCTTGCTGGCGAAATGGTCGCGTGCTGCGCAGACGTACTTGGTCGCAACGCGGATGCGCGCGCCCTGCTTCACCGTCCCGGTGTAATCGTAACCCTCGCGTACCGCGACCATCATGCGGCAGCGTGCGATCTGCAGGTCCAGCGGCTGATAAAGACCGTTTCCGCCATGCTCGTTCAGCACATCCTTGCCGGCGATACCGAGATCAGCAGCACCGTATTGCACATAGGTCGGCACATCGCTCGCGCGCACGATGATGAGCCGCACGTCGGCACGGTTGGTGCCGATGATGAGCTTGCGCGAGGACTCGGGGTTCTCGGTCGGCGTAATGCCCGCCGCGGCCAGCAGTGGCAGCGTTTCTTCGAAGATGCGGCCTTTGGACAGGGCCAGCGTGATGCCGGAGTTGCTCATATTGGAGTCTTCGTCTTCAGGACGCTTCAATTATTCGCCGTTATTCGCCGTTCGCCCTGATCGTGAGCCTGTCGAACGATCGAAGGGCTTGCCTGCAAGGTTCATATTACTGGGCACATGGGCTTCGACAAGCTCAGCCCGAACGGGCTTGGGGATGTCAATTCAGTGCACCCGCTTGATACGCGCGCCCAGTTGCGTCAGTTTTTCCTCGATACGTTCGTAGCCGCGGTCAAGGTGATAGATGCGCTCGATCGTGGTCTCGCCCGCCGCCACCAGCCCGGCCAGCACCAGGCAGGCCGAGGCGCGCAGGTCGGTCGCCATCACGATGGCGCCATCGAGCCGCGGCACGCCACGCACCAGCGCCGTGTGGCCGGATACCTCGATGTTGGCACCCAGGCGGCGCAATTCCTGCACGTGCATGAAGCGGTTCTCGAAAATGGTTTCGGTGACGCTGGCTGCGCCGTCGGAGACGGCATTCATCGCCATGAACTGCGCCTGCATGTCGGTGGGAAAGGCCGGGTGCGGCGCGGTACGCACGTCAACTGCCTTCAGCTTGCCATCGGAGTCGATTTCGATCCAGTCCTCGCCGACGCTTACCTGAGCCCCGGCCTCGCGCAACTTGCTTATCACCGCTTCCAGCGTATCGGGCTGGGCGTGTGTGNNGCGCACGCGCCCACCCGTCATCGCGGCGGCCACCAGGAAAGTGCCGGTCTCGATGCGGTCGGCCATGACGGCATACTCGGCACCGTGCAGCGCGTCGACGCCATGGATGGTGATGACATCGCTGCCGGCGCCTTCGATCCTGGCGCCCATCGCGACCAGACACCGTGCGAGGTCGACCACTTCGGGTTCGCGCGCAGCGTTTTCCAGTACGGTCGTGCCCTTGGCCAGCGCGGCGGCCATCATCAGGTTCTCGGTGCCGGTCACGGTGACCAGGTCCATCACGATGCGCGCACCCTGCAGGCGTTTGCAGCGAGCATGGATGTAGCCGTGCTCGATGTTGATGTCGGCGCCCATCGCCTGCAGGCCCTTGATGTGCAGGTCGACCGGTCGCGAACCGATGGCGCAGCCGCCAGGCAATGAGACGCGTGCCTCGCCGAAGCGTGCCAGCGTCGGTCCCAGCACCAGGATCGCGGCACGCATGGTCTTCACCATTTCATAGGGCGCTTCCTTGTGCGGGATCGATTCGCCGGACAGGGTGACGTGGTTCTTGTCGTCCAGGGTGACGCGCACGCCCATGTGGCCGAGCAGCGCCAGCATGGTGCTGATGTCCTTGAGATGCGGCACGTTGCCGAGCCGCAAGGGGTCGGCGGTCAGCAAACTCGCCGTCAGAATCGGCAGCGCGGCATTCTTGGCGCCGGAAATGCGCACCTCACCGGCAAGCGGGTTGCCGCCGTGAATCAGCAGCGCATCCATTCAGCGGGCGGCCCAGTCTTCGGGGGTGTAGGTCTTCATCGACAGCGCGTGGATCTGCGCGTGCATGCGGGTACCCAGCGCATCATAGACCAGCCGGTGCTGCTGGATCATGTTCTTGCCGCTGAAGGCCGGACTGACGATCACCGCCTGGAAATGCTGGCCGTCGCCGTCCAGTTCGATGTGATCGCACGGCAGTTTCTCGGTGATCCAGCCTTTGATGTCGTCGGGAGTAACCATGCTTGTCTTGCCTCGTCTTTCGCAATACTAATGTCTGAGTTTGTAGCCGCTCTTCAGCAGCATCAGAGTGAGGGCGGATATTGCCACAAAGCAGGCCCCGGCGACCAGCAGACCGAGCCCGGGATCGGTGTCGGATTGGCCGACAAACGCATAGCGGAAGCCGTCGATCAAGTAGAACACGGGATTCACGCGCGACACCGCCTGCCAGAAGGGCGGCAGCGAGTGGATCGAATAGAACACGCCGGACAGGAAAGTGAGCGGCAGGATGAGGAAATTCTGGAACGCCGCCAGCTGGTCGTATTTCTCCGCCCAGATACCCGCCACGATGCCGACCGCAGCCATGATGGCACAGGCCAGCAGCGCGTACGCCAACAGCCAAACTGGATGCGGCAGTTGAAATGGCGCATACCACAGTGTCACCGCCCATACGCCGAGCCCGACGATCAGCCCACGCAGGATCGCCGCGCCGAGGTAGGCAAGGAAGAACTCAAGTAGGACAGCGGCGGCGGCAGCACGAACACGATATTGCCCTGCATCTTTGACTGGATGAGGCTGGACGAGCTGTTGGAGAAGGCATTCTGCAGCATGCTCATCATGACCAGCCCCGGCACCAGGAAGCTGGTGTACGACACGCCGGGATAGACCTCGACGTGCGCTTCAAGAACATGCGAGAAGATCAGGAGATACAGCAGCGCCGTCACCACCGGGGCGACCACGGTCTGCACCACCACTTTCCAGAAGCGCAGCAGTTCCTTGTAAAACAGCGCCGAGAATCCGCTCATGTGCGCTTCATGATGTCCGTGAAGACATCCTCCAGATCCGGTTCCTGCAAGTGCATTTCGGTCACGCGCACCCCTGCGCCGCGCAGGTCGGTCAGCAAGGTTTCCAGTTCACGGTACTCGCTGAAATTGATGCGCCAGCCGCCCTCCGCATCGCGCAGCAGGCGATCCTGCCACGCGACCGGCACGTCGTCCCTGTCCAGCCGCAGTTGCGCGCAATGCTCGTTGGTCAATTGCAGCAGGTTGCGCGTGGTATCGCAGGCGACGACNCGGCCGCTCTTCAGCATCGCAATACGGCCGCACAGCGCCTCGGCTTCTTCCAGGTAATGCGTGGTCAGGAGGATGGTATGCCCTTCGCGGTTGAGGCGGCTGACGAATTCCCAGAGGGAGCGGCGCAGGTCGACGTCGACCCCGGCGGTCGGCTCGTCGAGCACGATGACCGGCGGCTTGTGTACCAGCGCCTGCGCCACCAGCAGCCGTCGCTTCATGCCACCCGACAGGCTTTGCGTGTTCTTGTCGGCATGCTGGGCTAGATCGAGGTGATGCATGATCTCGTCGATCCAGCCGTCATTGTGCTTGAGTCCGAAGTAGCCGGACTGGATGCGCAGGGTCTCGCGCACATTGAAGAAGGGATCGTAGACCAGTTCCTGCGGCACCACCCCGAGCGCACGGCGCGCCTGGCGATAATCGCGCACCACGTCGTGGCCCATGATGGCAGCCTGCCCGGAATCGGCACGGGTGAGCCCGGCGAGGATGGATATCAGCGTCGTCTTGCCGGCGCCGTTGGGCCCCAGCAGGCCGAAAAACTCGCCTGGCTGGATGTCGAGCGACACGCCGTCCAAGGCCTGGGTGGTGCGGAAACGCTTGCGCAGATCGTCGACGTGGATGGCGGGTGTCGCCTGGCTCATGTCGGCAGCAGATCCGATACGCCGTACAGCTCCGCCAAAGTGGTGAAACTGGACGGCAGGCCGGTGCAGGTCAGCGTACGGTTCGCCTGGCGGGCCTGCCGCATGGCGCTGAACATGAGCGCGAGCGCAGCCAGATCGACCGCCTCGACCTCGCTGAAATCCAGGGTTTCAACCCCGCGCGCAAGCTGGGGCTGCAATTCGCGCAGCAGGCCGCCCACACTGTCGACCGTCACCGCACCGGCGATGCGACAGCATGTGTCGTCGCATGCGATCACGAGCCGGAACGCGGCGCCGGCTGGGGCGCGCTGCGTGCGGACTTGTCGGCCAGGGTCTTGATCAGGCCATCGATCCCGCTCTGACGGATGGTGCTGGCAAAGGAAGCGCGGTAATTGGTGACCAGACTGACGCCGTCGATCGACACATCGTAGACTTTCCAGCCGAAGCTGGTCTTGTACATGCTGTAATCGATGGGAATCGGTTGCCCGCCGGGCTGGCGGATTTCGGAATGCACAGTCACGTCGGTATCGTCCGGCTTCATCGTCAGCGGCCTGAATTCGACCGTCTGATTGGTGAAGGCCGTCAGCGAGCTGGAATACGTCCGCACCAGCAGATTGCGGAATTCGGTCACCAGCGCCTGCTTCTGGTTGGCAGTGGCACGCGTCCAGTGCTTGCCGACGGCCAGCTGGGTCATGCGATTGAAGTCGAAATTGGGCAGGATCTTGGCTTCGACCAGCTGGTACACCTTGTTCAGGTTGCCGCTCTGGATCTCCTTGTCCTGCTTCAGGATGGCAAGCACTTCCTGCGTGGTGCTGCGCGCCAGCACATCGGGCGGCGTATCTGCGGCCAGCACCGGGGTGCTGAATCCCGACACCAGTGTCAGAAGCAGAAAAAACGTGCGCAACATAACTATGTCCTATTCGAATTTAATGGATATACGGGAAATCGGTTATGAAGTAGACGCGATCGCGTTACTTGAGTTCACCCGTCAGGCGCGCCAATTGCGCCACATTCATGTTGTAGTCGTTCACCGTACGCAGATATTCCGTCTGCACCAGGACATAGCTCTTGATCGCGTCGGCCACTTTGTCGGCACTTTCCAGCCCGGCTGACAAATCGGCCAGCGACGCCACCATCCAGCGCCGCGCGGCCGTGGCGCCCTCGCTCAGTTCGCGTTGCGCATTGAAGTTAGCCTGGGCATTGATATAGGCTTCGCCCACTTCGAACGGAATACCCGCCACCGCAAACGCCTTCTTGTGGTTGAGCGCTTCCAGCTCGGCCTGGGCCTGATTGACGCGCGCATTAGCGGCTCCGAAGATCGTATCCCACTTCACGCCCACCACCGGCGTGAGACCGCCNCCGTTGAAGGGATCGTTGATGTAGGGATTATCCAGACGATCGCGCTGCGAAGCGTAGTTGAACTGTCCAATCACACCTGCGTATACGTCCGGCATGCGATCCGCCTTCTTGGCCGCCACCAGGGCGCGGCGGGCGCGCAACCCGGCTTCGAGCTGCTGCATTTCCGGACGGTCCTGCAGGGCGCGCGCCTGGAATTCGGCCAGATCGATCTGCGGGAAGGGTACCGGCGCGATGCGCTCGTCCGCCACGGTCAGGTCTTCCTTCAGGCCCACGCCGGTCAACACTTTCAAGCCGTCCAGGCTGATTTTCTCGACGGCACGTGCCTGATTCACATACTTGGAGAGCAAACCTTTCGCGGTCTGCAACGCATACAGGTCGGACTGCTTGGACTCGCCGTTTTCCTTCTTGAGATTACGTTGAACCGACTCGATGGACTGGTTCAGCCGATCCTGCATGTCTTCCAGAAAAACCCGGGTATCGCGCGCGGTCAGATAGCCGAAATAGGCACGCTTGGTGTCGTACACCGTATTGGTACGCGTTTGCCGGAGTTCGCCCTGCTTGAGGTCGACATTGCCCTGCGCGGCCTCGCCGTAATGTTCGATCTTGCCGAAGGTGAAGAGCGGCTTGATCAGCGCGAAATCGAGGTGCGTCCAGTCGGACAAGCCATGGAATTCGTCGCCATCGGTGCGCGGCACGGTCCCGCTAAAGCTCCCGCCCTGGTAAAACCCGCCTTCGACTTGCGGTGCCAATCCGATGAACGCATTGGCGCTGAGCCGCCAGCCAGCATTCCCCTGAACCTCCTGCACCATGCCGCGTGCGGCTTCGACCACCTGCTCGCGTTCCTTGATGCGCGGATCGGCTGCCAGACTCATTTCCACAGCCTGCTGCAAATTGATGGTCTCGGCCTCACTGGGCAGAGCGGTCAGCAGCATGCCTGCTGCCAGGAGTGTGCGGGTCAAAGTGTTGCGTGTCATTTTGGCGCCCCTTCTTGAGCCTTACCGTATAAAAATTGGCCGATCAGATTTTCCAGTACCACCGCGTCCTGCGTGATCAATATCCGATCCTTGTTTTTCAGTTTCTGGCTGTCGCCCCGGCTTCCAGCCCGACATATTGCTCGCCCAGCAGGCCCGAAGTCATGATGGCCGCTGAGGTATCCTTAGGAAAGCATAGCGCTTGTCCAAGCGAAGCGTGACGGCAGCTTCGTATTTTTCATTATCAAAGCGGATATCCGCCACCCTGCCCACGACCACCCCCGCACTTTTGACTGGTGCACGAGGTTTGAGGCCGCCGATGTTCTGGAAGTCGGCAATGACTTCATAGCTGTCTGCAGAATTTACGGTACTCATGCTGCCAACCTTGAGCGCCAGGAACAGCAGCGCGCCGATGCCCGCGATGACGAATAATCCCACCCAGAAATCGAGTACGGTCCTGTTCATTTAATTGAGTCCCCGGAACATGAATGCAGTCAAGACAAAATCCAGTGCCAGCACGACCAGGCTGGAGGTCACGACGGTGCGCGTGGTGGCGCCCGACACGCCTTCGGCGGTAGGCGGCGCATCATAGCCCTCGAACAGCGCGATAGTGGTGACGGCAATACCGAACACGACACTCTTGATGACGCCGTTCAGGATGTCCTGCTCGAAATCGACGGCCCCCTGCATCTGCGACCAGAACGATCCTTCGTCCACGCCGATCAGCTTCACACCGACCAGGTAGCCACCCAGCACGCCCATGGCCGAGAACAACGCCGCCAGCAGCGGCATCGAAATCACCCCNGCCCAGAAGCGTGGCGCCACCACGCGAGCGATCGGATCGACAGCCATCATTTCCATCGCCGACAACTGCTCGGTTGCCTTCATCAGGCCGATTTCCGCGGTGATGGCCGACCCGGCGCGGCTGGCGAACAGCAGCCCGGCCAGCACCGGCCCCAGCTCGCGCACCAGGGACAGCGCCACCAGCGTGCCCAACGCCGACTCCGAGCCGTAGCGCTGCAGGGTTTCATAGCCCTGCAAGCCGAGCACCATGCCGACAAACAAGCCCGACACCAGGATGATGATGAGCGAGAGCACCCCGGTGAAGTACATCTCGCGGATGGTCAAGCCAAAGCGGCGGAACGCGGTTCCCGAATGCAGCAGCATCGACAGGAAGAAACGACTGGCGAAGCCGATGNNCGCCAGACGCCCTGTATGGTGTGATTGCCCAGATTTTCGATAGCCTGCTTAAGCACTCTGCGCTCCCAACCTAAGGTCGTCGACATAGGGCGGCGCCGGATAGTGGAACGGCACCGGCCCGTCGGACTCGCCATGCACGAACTGATGCACATAGGGAGCCCGNGACGCCCGGATCTCCGCTGCTGTGCCCTCTGCCACGATCACGCCTTCGGAGACGAAATAGACATAGTCGACGATTTTCAGCGATTCCTGCACGTCGTGCGTAACCACCAGCGAAGTCAGCCCCAAGGTGTCGGTCAGGCGCCGGATCAGGTTGCCGGTCACGCCCAGTGAAATGGGATCAAGGCCGGCAAACGGCTCGTCATACATAACCAGCGAGGGCTCCAGCGCAATCGCACGGGCCAGCGCCACGCGCCGCGCCATCCCGCCGGAGAGTTCGGCGGGCATCAGGTGGGCGGCACCACGCAAACCGACGGCATGCAGCTTCATCAGGACCAGGTCGCGGATGACGTCTTCCGGCAGGTCGGTGTGCTCGCGCAGCTGGAAAGCCACATTGTCGAACACCGACATGTCGGTGAACAGCGCGCCGAACTGAAACAGCATGCCCATCTTGCGACGTACCCGGTAGAGGCCGGCCCGGTCGAGCTCACCCAGCGACTCGCCCGCCACGCGCACCGTGCCCTGGCCGGCTTTGATCTGGCCGCCGATCAGGCGCAGGAGGGTGGTTTTGCCGCAACCGCTGCTGCCCATGATGGCCACGACCTGCCCCCGTTTGGCGGTCAGGTTGATGCCCTTCAAAACCGGCCGGGCGCCATAGCCAAATACAGCATCTTCGATCTCGACCAGAATGTCGTTTTGCAAGAAATCGGGCCTGTTTTTTAGTTGAGGCCGCATTCTACCGAAGCTAGGCCCTCCGCCGCCATTGGCAGGCGTTTTCCCGCCTGTTCAATAACCCATGACCTGCTTCAGGTTATTCACCCGCTCCAGTTGCACGAGGTCGCCACTCTGGCTGAAGACGAAGAGCGACTCGCCGGTTGTCGCTTGTTGCGCAATGCGCTGCGCCAGTGTGCGCATGTCTGGTGCCGGGTCCAGCCACCAGACATGCGCCGCCGCCCATGCGGACGTCGCCAGCAGGACGCGGGGCGAAACCGGTGGAACCGTCCCGGCGTCGCCCGGCTCGAGCACGAAACAAAATCCGTCCTGAGTATCGCCAAGCCATTGTGCCCAGATCGCATCCGATGCGGTCTGCCACACAGCCGCCGGCAGGTAGACGGCCTGGAATTGCGTGTTGTAATAAGACAACATCCAATCATCCGGCAGGTCTTCCGGATAGAAGCTGCCGCGCCAATCGGGCCTGTCCCAATTCATGGCGCCTACCAAGACGAGAGCACGGGATGTCATGCGGCCATTATCCTGCCGTGGCGGCACACACTGCCACCCGCTTGCGCCAGGTCGTTCAGGCACGGCGCCAGGTGGTCCCGCCGGCGCCGTCCTCCAGCACGATGCCGGCCGCCACCAACATATCTCGAATACGGTCGGACTCGGCAAAATCCTTCGCCTTGCGCGCCGCCTGACGCGCTGCGATCAATGCCTCGATCTCGGCTTCGGACCAGCCGGTGGTCGCGCTCCCGGCCTGCAGAAAATCCGCGGCCTCGCGTTGCAGCAGGCCGAGCACCGCGCCCAGGCTGCGCAGCGCCGTCGCGGCGGCGATATCGCCGCGATTGGCCTCACCGGCCAGTTCGAACAGGACGGCAAGCGCCTCCGGGGTATTGAAATCGTCGTCCATCGCCGCCTGGAAACGTTGGGCGGCCGGCTGTGTCCAGTCTGGGGCAGGCATATTGACAGGTGCGTTCTTCAACGCCGTGTACAACCGCGTCAGCGCACCCTTGGCGTCATCGAGGTGCGCATCCGAGTAGTTCAGCGGGCTGCGGTAATGGGCGCGCAGGATGAAAAAGCGCACCACCTCGGCGTCGTATTTCGCCAGCACCTCGCGGATGGTGAAGAAATTGCCGAGCGACTTCGACATCTTCTCGTTGTCCACGCGGACGAAGCCGTTATGCAGCCAGTAGTTGACGAAGGTACAGCCATGGGCGCCCTCGGATTGGGCGATCTCGTTTTCGTGGTGGGGAAACTGCAGGTCCTGGCCGCCACCGTGGATATCGAAATGCCTGCCGAGCAGTTCCGCGCTCATCGCGGAGCATTCGATGTGCCAGCCGGGACGCCCCGGCCCCCATGGCGATGCCCATGCCGGCTCGCCGGGCTTGGCGGCTTTCCACAGCACAAAATCCATCGGATCGCGCTTGTTGGGATCGATGTCCACGCGCTCGCCCGCGCGCAATTCATCGAGGCTTTTCCCGGATAGGCGCCCGTATGCCGGAAAGGCACGCACGCTGTAGTACACGTCGCCGTTGGGCGCCGGGTAAGCCAGGCCATTGCGGACCAGTTGTCCGATGAGCGTCAGCATCTGCGCCACATATTCGGTGGCGCGCGGTTCGTGGTCTGGCGGCAGCACGCCCAGCGCACGCTCGTCCTCGTGCATCGCGGCAATGAAGCGTCCGGTCAGTTCGGCCGGCGTTTCGCCATTGTCATGCGCGCGCTTGATGATCTTGTCGTCGATGTCGGTGATGTTGCGGACGTATTCGACCCGGTAGCCGCTGGCGCGCAGCCAGCGCGTCACCATGTCGAACACCACGAACACCCTTGCATGGCCCAGATGGCACAGGTCGTATACCGTCATGCCGCAGACGTACATGCGGACGACGCCTGGCGTGAGCGGGACGAACTCTTCCTTGGTGCGCGTGAGGGAATTGGTAATGTGCAGCATGGTGCGAACAGGCCTGGGGCGAAATGTCAGGGGGCGATCCGGGGCGGCGCACCGACTGTCTTAGCGGGGTCGATGTTGTTAGAATGCCGGCTTCCAAAGATGATCCGAGCATATCACATGGCCTTGCCACGTTTCCTTGCCGCCGTTATTGCCGGCGTCATGTTCATCGGCCTCCCGTGCAGGCCGATGAAATCCAGGACATCAACCTGCAGTTCCGCAAGGGCGAACTGACCGCCGCGCTCGACCGGGCCAACCGTTATCTGGCGAACAAGCCGAAAGATGCGCAAGCCCTGTTCCTGAAAGGCCTGATCCTCGGCGACCTAGGCAAGACCAACGATGCCATCGACGTGTTCAAGGGGCTGACCGAGAATTATCCCGAGCTGCCCGAACCCTACAACAATCTGGCCGTGCTCTATGCTTCGCAGGGCCGCTATGAACTGGCCCGGAATGCCCTCGAAATGGCCATTCGAACCCATCCCGACTACGCCACCGCGCACGAGAACCTTGGTGACATTTATGCCAAAATGGCGGCGATCGAGTATGGCAAGGTTCTGGCACTGGACAATGGCAACCAGGCTGCACAAACGAGGCTCAAGCTGATCCAGAACATGCTCGGCGGCCAAGCAACCAAATCGGCGGGAAAACCCGTGTCGGGTTCCGGCCAACCGACAAAAAATAATAAAGGCAGCCCTCGCGGTGTCTGCAACGCGGCCTCGAGCCCCTCATCCCTGTAAATTTTCCATAGGACTCCACATGGTCAAGCTGCATACGAATCACGGCATCATCACCCTCGAACTCGACGCCGAAAAGGCTCCGAAGACGGTGGAAAACTTCCTGCAATACGTGCGTGACGGCTTTTTCGACGGCACGATCTTCCATCGCGTGATCGACGGCTTCATGATCCAGGGTGGCGGCTTCGAACCCGGCATGACGCAGAAACCCACCCGCGACGCAATCGAGAATGAAGCCTCCAACGGCCTCAAGAACGAGGCCTACACCATCGCCATGGCACGTACGCCCAATCCCAATTCGGCCACGGCGCAGTTCTTCATCAACGTCGCCAACAACAGTTTCCTCAACTTCACCGCCCCCACCCCGCAGGGCTACGGCTATGCCGTGTTCGGCAAGGTGGTCGAGGGCATGGACGTGGTCGACGCGATCAAGAAGGTGAAGACCGGCAACCGCGCCGGGCACCAGGACGTGCCGCTGGAGGACGTGGTGATCACGAAGGCCGAAATCGCCTGACCGGCCGGTGAGCCTGACCTCAAAACCAGGCGCAGGCCGCACCTATTTCGTTGCCGACCTGCACCTCACCGACGAACGCCCGGCTGCCACCGGGCGTNTTNTTCGCTTCTTGCAGGACGAGGTTGCCGGTGCGGACGCGCTCTACATCCTGGGCGACCTGTTCGAGGCCTGGATCGGCGACGACCACGACGAAGCGGTGGCAAACGACACGGCGCAGCGGCTCGCGACGCTGGTCGCTGCCGGCACGCCGGTGTACTTCATGCACGGCAACCGCGACTTCATGCTGGCCGGGCGCTACGCCGCGCGCTCCGGCATGACGCTGCTCGCCGACCCGACCCAAATCGACCTGTATGGAATGCCGACGCTGCTGATGCACGGTGATACCCTGTGCATCGACGACACGGCCTACCAGGATTTCCGCCGCCGGGTCCGTCATCCGCTGACGCGCGCGCTGTTGCGCTACCTGCCGCGGACGTTACGTAGCCGCATGGCGCGCCAGGCACGGGCGGGCAGCGAAGCGGCCAAGGCGCACAAGGCTGCCAAGATCATGGATGTGAATGAGGCGGAAGTGGTGCGTGTGATGCGCGAACACCGGGTCTGCCGCCTGATCCACGGCCATACCCATCGCCCCGCGCAGCACGCTCATCAGGTCGACGGCCGCGAATGCGAGCGCTGGGTGGTGCCGGACTGGTATGCCCGCTGGGGCTATGTAGTATGCGACGCCGCGGGCTGCGCGCTCAGGGTCGAGGACCTGTGACGGCGCGCTGGGCTGCGCTGTCCTTTATGAAGGCGCATTGACCTGCGCTGTCCCTTATGAGGGCGCATTGACCTGCGCCAGGCCCTCCGGTACGCGGAACAGTTCGGGATTCGCCGGCTGCCGGGTTTCGCTCTCGAATGTCCGGGTCCGGCCGGTGAACTCGCGCTCCTCCAGTGGCAGGCCGAGCGTGAGCGTGTCGCCCGCGTTCCACACCTGATTCGCCAGATCGCAGTCGTGCTGCAGCTCCGGCGGCGATGCCTTCCACACGCGGTACTGGGTCGCAGCCAGAATGGACTTCTGCTCGGCCATCGCACGCGCCGCATCCAGGGCGTGCCGGGCGGCGATGCCTTCGCTACAGACGACGCCCTTCACCGTAAGCGTGAAATGCCTGCCGCCGCGCTCGACCCTGTCCGCAACCAGTCCGGGCTTCCAGCTGGCGGGCTTCGGCGGCAGCGCGCCGGGCACAAACACCATCGCCAGCCGGCTGTCATGCATGACGTTGATGACCACGCGCTTCTTGCGGTCCAGCAAGGTGAAATCGCCCGTGTCCTCGCCGCTGTCCATGCGCATGAAAGCGGGNGTCACTAGGATGCGCGTCACATAAGGCGCCCCCGGATCCTGGTCGACATAACGCAGCACCGTCATGTCGGCCGCGCGCGCAGTCCCTGCACACAGGACGAGCAGGCCGATCAGCGCTTTCCTCATGCCAGCCCGCGTGCCAGATCGGCCTGGATGTCGGCCACCGATTCCAGCCCTGCCGCGATGCGCACCAGCCCGTCGCCGATGCCGGCCGCAGCGCGCTGCTCCGGCGTCATGCGGCTGTGGGTGGTGGTGGCCGGATGGGTGATGGTGGTCTTGGTGTCGCCCAGGTTGGCGGTGATCGACAGCAGCTTCGTCGCGTCGATCAGCTTCCAGGCGGCATCCTTGCCGCCCTTGAGCTCGAACGACACGATCCCGCCGCCGGTTTTCTGCTGCGCCATCGCCAGTTCATGCTGCGGATGCGACGGCAGGCCGGGATACCACACGCGCGCCACCTCCGGCCGGGCCTCCAGCCATTGCGCCAGCGCCAGGGCATTCCTCGAATGCGCCTCCATGCGCAGCGAGAGCGTCTCCATGCCCTTCAAGATCACCCAGGCGTTGAACGCGGAAAGCGTCGGCCCGGCGGTACGCAGGAAGGTGTAGACGCCTTCCATCAGCGCCTGGCTGCCCAGCACGGCGCCGCCGAGCACTCTCCCNTGCCCGTCGAGATACTTGGTGGCGGAATGGATGATGATGTCGGCGCCGAGTTCGAGCGGCTTCTGCAGCGCCGGCGAGCAGAAGCAGTTGTCGACCGCGAGCCACGCGCCGGCTGCGTGAGCGATGTCGGCCAGTGCGCGGATGTCGCTGACCTCGGTGAGCGGGTTCGAAGGCGACTCGACGAAGAACAGCTTCGTGTTGGGCTTGACCGCCGCGCGCCATTCCGCCGGATCGGTCGGCGACACATAGGTCGTCTCGATGCCGAAGCGGCCGAGGATGTTGGAAAACAGCTGCACCGTCGAGCCGAAGATCGAGCGCGACGCGACGACGTGCTCGCCCGCCTTCATCAGGCCCATCACGGTGGCGAGGATCGCGGCCATGCCCGACGCAAACGCCACGCAGCGTTCGGCCCCNTCCAGCGCGGCAAGCCGCGTCTCCATCATGTTGACGGTGGGGTTGGTGAAGCGCGCATAGATCGGGCCGGGCTGCTCGCCCTTGAAGCGTGCCGCCGCTTCCGCTGCGCTGCCGAACATGAAGCTGGAGGTGAGGAACATCGCCTCCGAGTGCTCGTTGAACTGGCTGCGAACGGTGCCGGCACGCACGGCCAGCGTCTCGATTTCGTATTCGTCGTTGTTCATGTCTGGTCCCAAAATAAAAACCCCGAACGGCCGCGCGGTTCGGGGTTTCCCAAGGCAGGCCGTTGAAGATCTTTCCGGGGCCGCGACGCGGGCTTTCCGGGATGGATCGCGAGGCGCGCCGTGATGCGAAGGATCATTCCCTTCGCAAGCGGCGCAACGAAGCGAGCCGTCCGGAAAGCCCGTCCCTTGGTTTGCCCGAGAAAGACCCGCCTGCCGCGTTGCGGGCCTCGGCTTCGTGGAGCGACCACGACCTTCGGCCCGCGCCTTGCATCCAGGCCTTTCTCGAGCAAACGCGGCTCCCGGAAAGATCTTCAACGACCTGCCAACCGCTTTAGCCGAATTTATCAAGCGCCCGCAAGCTGAAGTTCAAATCGGCGCCGGGAACAATTTACGCCCGGTGCCGGATACGGTCAACCATTATTCGTCGCCAGGTTAAGGTCGAGTTGCTGTGTCGACAGGGCCGAAGGCGGCGGTGTTTCACCATTGCGCACCGCCTCGACGTAATTCAGGTATTCCGGCGTGACGTCGCCCGTGATGTAGCGGCCGTCGAAGCATGAGGTATCGAAATCGGGGATCGCCGGATTGCCCGCCCTGACTGCCGCAACCATGGCATCGATATCCTGGTAGATCAGCGCATCGCAGCCGATTTCGCGCGCAATTTCCTCGTCGCTGCGGCCATTGGCGATCAGTTCGTTGCGCGTCGGCATGTCGATGCCGTACACGTTGGAGTAGCGTACCGGCGGCGAGGCCGAGGCAAAGTACACCTTGGTGGCGCCGGCATCGCGCGCCATCTGCACGATCTCGCGGCTGGTGGTGCCACGCACGATGGAATCGTCGACCAGCAGCACGTTCCTGCCCTTGAACTCCTCGCCGATGGCGTTGAGCTTCTGCCGCACCGACTTCTTGCGCAGCGCCTGCCCCGGCATGATGAAGGTGCGGCCGATGTAACGGTTCTTGATGAAGCCTTCGCGGTACGGCACGTTGAGATGATTCGCCAGCTGCAGCGCCGAGGGCCGGCTGGTGTCGGGAATCGGGATGACCACGTCGATCTTCAGGTGGGCGAATTCGCGCTTGATCTTTTCGGCCAGCGATTCTCCCATGGCCAGCCTCGTGCTGTAGACCGAGACGCCATCCATCACCGAGTCGGGGCGAGCAAGATACACATACTCGAAAATACAGGGATTGAGCACCGCCTTGTCGCTGCACTGGCGGCTGTGCAGCTTGCGCTGGTAATCGATGAACACCGCCTCGCCCGGCGCCACATCGCGCAGCAGGCGGAAGCCCAGCGTATCGATCGCCACGCTTTCAGAGGCGACGATGTATTCGTGCGGCGTGACCTGATCGTTGACCCCGATCACCAGCGGCCTGATGCCGTAGGGATCACGGAAAGCCAGCAGGCCGTAGCCGGCGATGAAGGCCGTTACCGCGTAGGCTCCCTTGCAGCGTGCATGCACGCCGGACACCGCGCCAAAGATCGTGTCCAGATTCAGCTGTCGCCCGGAGGCACGCACCTGCAACTCATGCGCCAGCACATTCAGCAACACCTCGGAATCCGAGTTGGTGTTGACGTGGCGCAGGTCGGAACGGAACAGCGATTCCTTGAGTTCGTGGGTGTTGGTAAGGTTGCCGTTGTGCCCCAGCACGATGCCGTAGGGTGAATTCACGTAGAACGGCTGCGACTCGGCCGACGACGACGCGCTGCCCGCAGTGGGATAGCGTACGTGCGCCACACCCATGTCGCCCAGCAGGTTGCGCATGTCGCGGGTGCGGAACACGTCGCGCGCCAGCCCCTGCCCCTTGTGCATGTGAAAACGGCTTTCTTCCGCCGTCACGATGCCTGCCGCATCCTGACCGCGATGCTGGAGCACCATCAGCCCGTCATACAGAAGCTGATTGGCTGCCGAATTGGAAACGACTCCGATTACCCCGCACATGATGTGCACCCGTCCATAAAGTTATTCAAAGCGAATGTATTTCGCCACGTCGGCCGGCACCAGCGGCAAGGCGCGCTGCGCCATGGCCTGCAGGCTGCCCGACAATCTGGCCTGCTTCCAGAACTCGGTACGCGGCAGCGAAGTCAGTCCGGCCGCGAGCGTCAGGCCGACCAGGATCGCCAGACCTTTGGCCAGTCCCAGCACGCCACCCAGCACCTTGTCGGCTCCGCCCAGTCCCACCGCCTTGACCAGCGAAGACAGGACATGTCCCAGCAGCAGTACGCCGATCAATACCACCAGAAAAACCACGGCAAAGCCCGCGAAATAGCGGATGCCCGGGCTCTCGATGCCAATCGGCAGAAGCGGCGCCACCAGCAAGGCGCCCCATTTGCCCAGCGCAAAGGCGAGAACCCAGGCCACCAGCGAAAACAGCGTGTCGACCATGCCGCGCATCAGTCCGCGCATCACGGTCAGGACCAGCACCAGCACCACGATGAGGTCGAGCATGTTCATTTGGCCAGCACCTGCCCGGTCATGCCGTTTTCAGCCAGCCGTCCTGCTGCTGCCTCCGCAGCCTCGCGCGTCGGATAAGGCCCTACACGCACACGCGTCAGGCTGCCAACCGTATCGGTGTAGGTCGGCAATCCAGCCAGCGCCGCGCGCGCCTTGAGTTCGCGAGCCTTGGCGCCATCAGACAGGGCGGCAAGCTGCACCACGAACATTTCGCTGGCTGCCGCAGGCTTTTTCTGGGGAACAGGCGCAGCAACAGGATGCGGCTTGGATTGCGGTTTGGCGGGTTCTGCTTTGACCGGCTCAGGCTTGGCCGGTTCGGCTTCGGGTTTGGGCTCGGGTCTGGCTACCGGTTTGGCGGGCTCGGCTGGTTTGGTGGACTCGGGCGGCGGAGCGGGCTGCGACGGCATAGAAGACGCAGGCTCGGCTGCAGACACCGGCGCGGCCGCCTGTTCGGGTACGGGCGCCGGCGCTTCGGCCATATGGACCGATAGCGCACTCGTTGGCGGCGGCTCGTCTTCCAGCAACAGCGGCAGCGCGATCACTGCCAGCAAGGTCAACGCCACCGCACCGATCAGTCGGCGCCGGGCGAGGCGTTTGAGGTCATTTTCACTGCTGGGTGGCGGCATGGTCGAGCACGGCGGCAACGGTATAAAACGAACCGAAGATAAGAATTCTATCATCTTCGCGTGCCGCGCTTCGCGCCTCGGCGAGTGCGCGGACGACATCCGGCTGAACGTGTATCGGTGCTTCGCCCATCTGCCCGCGCAGTACGGCAGCCAGCGCCCGGGCATCCCGCGCACGTGACGAAGCAGGCGTACACGTCCACCATGCATCGATTTCGTCGCGCAATGCCGCAAATACCCCTGCCGCATCCTTGTCGGCCAGCATACCCACCACGGCCAGTGTGCGTCCACCCACCGGCTGGCTGCGCAGGGTGGCCGCCAGCGCCCGCGCGGCTTCCGGATTGTGCGCCACATCCAGAATGACCGCCGGCGCCTGAGCGATGTACTGGAACCGGCCTGGCACGTGCGTGGCCGCCAGCCCGCGGCGGATCGCCGCCACATCCACGGGCAAACGATCCTGTATGGCTTCCAGCGCCGCCAGCGCACCGGACGCGTTACGCAACTGGCAGGCGCCAGCCATGGCGGGCAACGGCAACTCCGTCCATCCTGTAGCGAGGCTGCGATAGGTCCAGTGGTCGTCCTCGCGCTGCGCGGAAAANTCCCGGTCCACGCACCGCAGGTCGGCGCCAATACGGCGGGCATGTTCAAGCAGGCTGACAGGCGGCGCGGGGTCGACGCAAATGGCAGGACGACCGGCTCGATAAATTCCCGCCTTCTCGAAGCCGATTTTNTCGCGACTGTCGCCCAGGTAGTCCATATGGTCGAGATCGACGCTGGTAACGACCGCGACGTCGGCATCGAATACGTTCACGGCATCGAGCCGCCCGCCAAGGCCCACCTCAAGAACGGCCACATCGATGCCAGCATCGATGAACCGGGCCATCGCGCCCAGTGTGCCGAATTCGAAGTAGGTCAGCGAAACGTCGTCGCGTGCCGCGTCGACCCGTTCGAAGGCAGCGATGAGTTCGGCGTCGCCTGCCTCCCTGCCGGCGACCCGCACGCGTTCGTTGTAGCGCAGCAGATGCGGCGAGGTGTAGAGGCCGGTTTTGTAGCCGGCGGCATCGAGGATGGCGGCCAGGTACGCACTGGTAGAGCCTTTGCCGTTGGTACCGCCGACGACGATGAGCGGAAAATCCGGAACCAGGCCAAGCGCGTCCTTGACCCGACGCACCCGGTCGAGACCGAGATCGATCGTACTGGGATGTAGTCGTTCCAGCCGCGCCAGCCAGGCATCAAGGGAAGTAAGCCGTTGCACGATCAGGTTACGCCGAGACGGTATGCCAGACAGGAATCAAACAAATCGCCGCGATGCAGGCATGTCCCCGCCGACCCTGGGTGGCCAATCAGCCCGGGATTCAGGCTGCCAGCGCCGGCCGGCCCATCATCATCGCCAGCGTGGACGCGAGCTCGCTACGCATCTGGCGGCGATCGATGATACGGTCGATGGCACCCTTCTCCTGCAGGAATTCGGCGCGCTGGAAGCCTTCCGGCAAGGTTTCGCGCACGGTCTGCTCGATTACGCGCGGCCCGGCAAAGCCGATCAGCGCGTTGGGCTCGGCGACGATCAGGTCACCCAGCATGGCGAAACTCGCCGACACCCCACCCATGGTCGGGTCAGTCAGCACCGACACGAAGGGCAGTCTATGGCGCGACAACTGGGTCAGCGCTGCTGACGTTTTGGCCATCTGCATCAGCGAAAACAGACCTTCCTGCATGCGCGCACCACCGCTGGCGGAGAAGCAGACGAAGGCCGAGTTCGACTCGATCGCCGCCTCCACCCCCATGACGAAGCGCTCGCCGACCACCGACCCCATCGAGCCCCCNATGAACTTGAATTCGAACGCTGCGGTCACCACCGGCACCGCCTTGACGCTGCCGCCGATCACCACCA
Organism: Thiobacillus sp.; assembly: GCF_013693775.1. Classification (NCBI taxonomy): domain Bacteria; kingdom Pseudomonadati; phylum Pseudomonadota; class Betaproteobacteria; order Nitrosomonadales; family Thiobacillaceae; genus Thiobacillus; species Thiobacillus sp. Next base: position 3,444,830 of record NZ_CP059257.1, on the reverse strand, counting down.
AAGCATCCGTTTCCGAGGTGCCGGTCTGCGCTTCCTTCAGGCGGTCGGGATATTTCTTGCTGTCCTTGAATTTGAGCGGGTCGAGGGGTGTGATATGGGCACCGATTTCATGCTGTCCCTCCGCGTCCAGCAACAGGGCCAGGCGCTGCCGCGCGCCGATGCGATGATGATGGCCGCATTTCGGGCACACTTCCAGGTTGCTTTCCAGATCGGCACGGTAGAGCACCTCGTTGCAGGCCGGGCACTTAGACCACAAGCCCTCGGGCATCGACTTCTTCGACGCCTGTGCACGCCGCTTGATCTTCGGCGGCAGGATTTTCTGAAACCAGCTCATGTGTCTTCTCCGTTTATTTCGATGCCGCGTCGACGCCGCGGCGCAGTTCGGCCACCAGGTGCTTGACGCGGTTGGTGCATTCGCCTTCGGGCGCAGTCTCGATCTCGTTCACGATGCGGCTGCCCACCACCACCGCGTCGGCGATGCGGGCCACCGCTTCGGCGGTGGCCGCGTCGCGGATACCGAAACCCACGCCCACCGGCAGGCTGCAATGCTTGCGCACCATGGCCAGCTTCTGCGCGACTTCCTCGGTGTCGAGATTGGCCGACCCCGTCACGCCCTTGAGCGAGACGTAATAGATAAAACCGCCTGCGGCGGCAGCCACTTGTTTCACACGCGATTCCGGCGTGGTCGGCGACAAGAGGAAAATCGGGTCGAGGCCGTGGGCCTTGAACACGTCCGACACGCCGGCCGACTCCTCCGGCGGGATATCCACCGTCAGCACGCCATCCACGCCGGCGGCCTTCGCCGCCTGGGCAAAGGCCTCGTAACCCATGCGCTCGACCGGATTGGCATAGCCCATCAGCACCACCGGCGTCGTCGTGTTGGTCTTGCGGAATTCCGCCGTCATCGCCAGTACGTCCTTCAGCCCGACCTTGTTCGCCAGCGCCCGCTCCGACGCCCGCTGGATCACCGGCCCGTCGGCCATGGGATCGGAAAACGGCACCCCNAGTTCGATGATGTCGGCGCCGGCTTCCACCAGCACGTGCATCAGCGGCACCGTCAGGCCCTTGCCGGGGTCGCCTGCGGTAATGAAGGGAATCAGGGCTTTTCTGTTGTGCGCCTTCAGCGCGATAAAGGTCTGGCCGATGCGGCTCATGGTGTGGTCTTCTGGAAGATTCGATTCAATTGGGGAGCCGGTTCAGAGTGTGATCCCAGATACCTTGGCCACGGTGTTGATGTCCTTGTCGCCACGCCCGGACAGGTTGACCAGGATGATCTGGTCCTTGCCCAGGGTCGGGGCAAGCTTCTTGGCATGGGCGACGGCATGGCTGGATTCGAGCGCAGGAATGATGCCTTCGTAGCGGCACAGATCGTGAAAGGCGGCCAGCGCTTCGTCGTCGTTGATCGCGACGTATTCGGCGCGGCCGACATCCTTGAGGTAGCTGTGTTCGGGGCCGACACCAGGGTAGTCGAGACCGGCTGAGACCGAATGGGTCTCGATGATCTGGCCGTTCTCGTCCTGCATCAGGTAGCTGCGGAAGCCATGTAGCACGCCGGGCGTGCCGGCGGTGAGCGGCGCGGCGTGCTTGCCGCTGGCCACGCCGGAGCCGCCGGCCTCGACACCGATCAGGCGCACGTTTTCATGTGGGATATAGGGATGGAAGATGCCGATGGCGTTGGAGCCACCGCCGACGCAGGCGATCACCGCGTCGGGCTGGCGGCCGGTGAGTTCCGGCATCTGGACGAGGCATTCGCGGCCGATCACGCACTGGAAGTCGCGTACCAGCATGGGATACGGATGCGGCCCGGCGGCCGTGCCGAGGATGTANAANGTCGACTCGACGTTGGTCACCCAGTCGCGCATCGCCTCGTTCAACGCATCCTTCAGCGTCTTCGAACCGGACGATACCGGCACCACGGTCGCGCCGAGCAGTTTCATGCGGAAGACGTTGGGCGACTGGCGGGCAACGTCCTCGGCACCCATGTAGACCACACATTCCATGCCGTAGCGCGCTGCAACGGTAGCCGAGGCGACGCCGTGCTGGCCAGCGCCGGTTTCGGCGATCACGCGCTTCTTGCCCATGCGGCGCGCCAGCAGCGCCTGGCCGATGGTGTTGTTGATCTTGTGCGCGCCAGTGTGATTGAGATCCTCGCGCTTGAGGTAGATCTGCGCGCCACCGTAGGCTTCGGAGAGTCGCCTGGCGTGATACACCGGGCTCGGACGTCCGACGTAGTGCTTGAGTTCGTACTCGAATTCGGCCACGAAGGCGGGATCGTTGCGCGCTTTCTCATACTCGACGCGCAGTTCGTCCAGCGCCGCCATCAGGGTTTCGGCGACGAAAACGCCGCCGTAGGAACCGAAGTGGCCGCGGGAATCGGGGAGATCGATGAGCTTCATGATGCTTCTTTCGCTTTCGCANATGAATTGCGCAATCTTGTGCGCGTCCTTGATGCCTTTTGTTGCCTCGACGCCAGAGGACACGTCCACTGCCCACGGCCGCACGCGCTGCACCGCCTCGGCGACATTGTCGGGCGTCAATCCGCCCGACAGGATGACCGGTTTGGGCAGGTCTGGCGGAATCAGGCCCCAGTCGAAGCGTTCCCCGGTGCCGCCCGGCACGCCCGGTACGAAGGCATCGAGCAACAGTCCGCGCGCAGCATCGAAATCAGCCGCGCATTTTAGCAAATCCGTGTCCCGATTCACCCGTACCGCCTTGATATAGGGTCGGCCGAAGCGTGCGCAGTCGGCTGGCGTCTCGTCGCCGTGGAATTGCAGCAGGTCGAGGGGGACACGTTGCAACACGCTTTCGACGAAGGCCGGCTTGGCGTTGACGAACAGGCCCACGCTCTGGACGAAGGGCGGCAATGCACGCACCAGTTCAGCGGCGGCTTCGACCGCTACGTGGCGCGGGCTTTTTCGNTAGAACACGAAGCCCACGGCATCCGCCCCCGCGCTGCAGGCGGCTTGCAGGTCCTGCAACCGGGTGATGCCACAGATTTTTACGCGAACGGCCATCGTTCAGAACTTTCCGGCAAGGCAAAGTGCGCAGGATACCGGATGTGGGTGAGATACAGCCCGGCAGCGTCGAAAGTGGGCGCAGCCAGCGTGCGGTCGCGGCTTTGCAGGATCTCGCCCATCCATTCGGGCGACTGCATGCCGGCACCGATATGAATCAGGCAGCCCATGAGATTGCGCACCATGTGGTGCAGGAAACCGTCGGCACGGAAATCGCACAGCAGATAATCGCCGCGCCGCTCGATCTGCGCCAGCCGCAGTTCCTTGACCGGCGACTTGGCCTGGCACTCGGCGGCACGAAAAGCGGAAAAATCGTGCCGACCGATCAGGTGCGTCGTCGCCCGGTTCATCGCGTCAGCGTCGAGCGGACGATGATGCCAGCCGATCAGCCCGTGATTGAGACCGGGCCGCACCGGGTGATTCAGCAGCACATAGCGGTAGCCCCGCTGTGTGGCGGCGAAACGCGCATGGAAATCTCCGCCCACCTCGCGTGCCCACAACACCGCCACGCCGGACGGAAGATGACTATTGACGCCACGCACCCAGGCCGTAAGCGGGCGCTGGGCCGGCGTGTCGAAATGTGCGACCTGGAATGCCGCATGCACGCCGGTATCGGTACGTCCGGCCGCGGTGACGATGGTCTTTTCGCCGGCAATCGCCGACACGGCCGCTTCCAGTGCGTCCTGCACGCCACACCCTGCGGCTGCGACTGCCAGCCGCAAAACCGATGCCGCAATATTCCAGACCCAATACGATACGCATACTCACCCGGCCTCACGCCAGTACGATCCACACCCCAAGCAAGCCCGCAAGTATGACGGCGCTATCGCAGCCTTGCCAGCGTTCGGTGTGCAAGGTGTAAGTATCGGGACCGGCGTCATCCGGTAACGGCGCACGCAGCGCATCCAGCCATCGGGCCGGTTTGGGCGCATGCTCGACGTAATCCAGGGTCAGTCCCAGGCGTACAGCGAAGGCGCGACGATCAAACCCCAACCAGACCAATGGCCGGGCCAGTCCATACAGGCCATAAATCAGGCGGGGGCGGATCGTCGTGGCGAGCAGCACCCCNAGTCCGGCGATCATCAGTGCCAGTCGCGCCACGCGCAACGCGCCCAGCCGGATTCCCTCCAAGGTCGGGCTGGCCCATTCGAGCGGTGGCCATAGCAGCGTACCGGGCATGGTGTAGGCATAGGTCAGCAGCAGTACCACCATCAGCCAGCGGGTCCGGCGTAGCAAACGCCAGGCTTCCTGGCGGACAGGCGCAAACAGAAAGGCCGTCGCGAGGGCGACGGCCAGGAAAGCTGGGGCACGGCAGCGCGTTCCACCGCCACTGCCCACCCACACCACAGCAGGATGCGGGCAGCCGGGTGCGGGCAGTTAGCCAAGCGAACTCAACATGCCTTGCGCATCGGATTTCTGTCTTTCGCTGCCTTCGGCCAGCACTTCGTTGAGGATCTCGCGTGCACCTTCCTTGTCGCCCATTTCCACATAGGCACGGGCAAGATCGAGCTTGGTGCCGACTTCGTCGAGCTCGAGTTCGTTGTCACCCGACTCGCCCAGGTCGAGATCGAGACCGCTGAAATCGAACTTGCTGTCCGGGCCATTATCGTCTTCCAGACCGAGATCCAGCTTCAACGAGTCATCTTCCTCTGCAGGCAGATCGATATCCGGCAGGTCGAAGTTCAGGCTCTGGGTATCCGCCTCGACATAGCCGGCCGCAGGGTTNTCAGCCGCCGGCTCGGACGGCATGTCGAAATTGAGGACATGTCCCGCGGATTCGAATTCCAGCGGTGCATTGTCGGCTACCGGNCTCGGCCTGGGCATCCGACGTAGGCTCGGGTTCGATTTCGGGTTCGGCCTGGTAAGCGGGAGCCGCTTCGATGGCGGACTCGGCTGTTACCTGCTCGCCTGCGAAGGCCACGGCCCCNNACCGGCGATCGCCGCGGTCGCCGCTACCGTTTCCGCCGCGGCAGAGGGCACGCTCGACTGCACGCCGCCATACAGCGGGTTGGTCGGATCGATGCTGCGGCCCATTTCGCAGGCCTTGTCCCACAACGGGCTCGACTTGTTGCCAAGCGCCGCATAGAGCTCGCCGGCAACCGATTCGAATGCCGCGGTATTGCGGCGCGCGGCGTAGATTTCAAGAAGCTTGACACGGATTTCGTGGCGATCCGGGTTNTTGCTGATGGCTTCCTTGAGGATCTCCTCGGCCTGGGCATCACGGCCATACGCCATGTAAACCTCGGCTTCGGCGATGGGATCCACGTCGTGAGTATCGATGGTGCCCAGGCCCGCCTGGCTGAAATCGGTCAGGAAAGAGGTGTCGCCGGTATTGACGCTACCGCCGGATGCAGCACCAATGACCGTGTTCGGGCGCACGTCTCCGCCGCTCATGATGCTGTCTTCCAGGGCGGCGCTGCCGGTTTTGCGGCGGCGTCCGCCACCCGCCATCATCCACCACAGGATTCCGCCCAGGCCCAGCGCCGCTACGCCGCCGCCCCAATACAACGGGTCGGCGAGCAGAGGGTCGTACCAGTTCTGAGCCGGTTCTGGGCTGGCCGGCGGCGCCTTGACGACAGGCGCAACCGGCGCCGGTGCGGGCGCGGGCTTGGCCGCNCTGCGGAGCAGCCGGGGCCGGAGCAGGAACGGAGGCTGCGGCTTCTTTTGCGCCTTCTCCTTCATCTCGACCAGTTTCTGCATATCCTGGATCTGCTTTTCCAGCGTCGCCACGCGCTGCCCCGACTCCTGCAGCGCTTTTTCGCGTGCGGTCGCATCCTCTTCCTGGGCGCGCAGTTTNTCCTGCAGCGCCCGGGTTTCATCGGCCTTGCCCGCGGTTGTGGCAGCCGGCGCGGCCTTGGACAGCTTCAGGACGTCCTTTGGCGCTTCGGCTGCCGGCTTGGCGTGATCTTCCACCTTGGGCGTGACCTTGCCGCTGCTGGCCTGGCCTTGTGCCGCCTTGGCCGCGGGGGCTGCGCTCACGGTCCCGGCCAGTTTCTGTCGATAAGCGCGCCAGTCTTCCGCCTGCAGCCTGAGTTCACGCACTGCATCTTGTTGCGGAATGGCGGCCACTTTGTCGGCGGACGGAACATCGAGCGTCTTGCCTGCCCGCAGACGGTTCATGTTGCCGTCGAAAGCCTGGGTATTCTCCCGATAGAGGCCAACCAGGGTCTGCTCCAGACTCACGCCTTCCGGACGTACACGGCTGGCAATCCCGATGAGGGTGTCGCCCCGTTTGACTTTGACATGGTCCGCCGCCGTGGCCTGGCGCGCGGCCTTGGCCGCAGCAGGAGTCGGGGTTTTGGGCGCTGCCGCGACCGGGGCCGCCGCCGGAGCGGAGGCGGCGGGTTTGGCCGCAGGGCCGTTTGCCGGCGCCACGGCAGTCATGGGCGCTACCGTCTGTTTTGCCGCGAGACCAGGGGGATCGAGCAGCATGGTGTATTCACGCACCAGCCGCCCCGAACCCCAGTTCAGTTCGACCAGCATATCGATGAAGGGATCATTCACCGGGCGGCTGGAACTGACTTTCAGGACGGCCTTGCCGTTCGGTTTNTTCTCGACCGTGAAGCGCAGGGACGACAACACCGGAGCAAATTCGACGCGCGCATCCCGAAACGCCTGGTCGGAAGCCAGGCTAGCCGACAGGCTGTCGAGTTCGGCTTTGTCTGCCGCGAACAGCTCGATTTCGGCCGCAAGCGGCTGGCCGAGCGCCGAGGTGACCGACAGCTTGCCCAACCCGGCTGCATCCGCCATCAGCGGCACGGCAATCAGGCCGGCAGCCACCAGTTGGGTGGTGAAGCGCTTCAATTTCATCCCGTCTCTCCCTTTCGCCCCGCTGGCGGGGCTGTTGAATCCTTGACGCCACTATTGACGGCTCGGCAGGCGCAATCTTTAGTGCAACAATCGCACCAGCCTTGAACCGGCCGCCCTCACCCCCATTCGGTCAGGCTTCCAGCAGGATGCGCAGCATGCGGCGCAGTGGTTCGGCGGCCCCNCATAGCAGTTGGTCACCAACGGTAAACGCGGTCAGGTATTCCGGCCCCATGTTGAGCTTGCGCATGCGGCCGATCGGTACGGTGAGGGTACCGGTCACCGCGGCCGGGGTCAGTTCGCGCATGCTGAGTTCACGGTCGTTCGGCACCACCTTCACCCACTGGTTGTGGGCGGCGATCAGACTGTGGATGTCGGCCAGCGGGATATCCTTGGTCAGCTTGATGGTGAGCGCCTGCGAGTGGCAGCGCATCGCGCCGACGCGCACGCACAGGCCGTCGATGGGGATTGGCTTGTCGTTGCGGCGCATGATCTTGTTGGCCTCGACCTGCGCCTTCCACTCCTCCTTGGACTGGCCGGACTCCAGCGCGACGTCGATCCACGGGATCAGGTTGCCGGCCAGCGGCACCGGCCAGGCATCGACCGGATAGCGGTCGGAACGGATGAAATCCGCCACCTTGCGGTCGATTTCGAGGATGGCGGAAGCCGGGTCGGCGATCAGGTCCTTCACCTCGGCATGCACTGCGCCCATCTGGGCGATCAGTTCGCGCATGTTGCGGGCACCGGCACCGGAAGCGGCCTGATAGGTCATCGGCGACACCCATTCGACCAGCCCGGCGTCGAACAGCCCGGCCATCGCCATCAGCATCAGCGACACCGTGCAATTGCCGCCGACATAGGTCTTGACGCCGTTGGCGATGCCATCCTGGATGACGTTCTTGTTGACAGGATCGAGGATGATGATGGCCTCGTCCTTCATCCTGAGCGTCGAGGCGGCGTCGATCCAGTAGCCGTTCCAGCCGGCGGCGCGCAGCTTCGGGTAGATTTCCTTGGTGTAGTCGCCGCCCTGGCAGGTGATGATGGTGTCGCAGGCCTTCAGTTCGTCGATGCTGCTGGCATCCTTCAGCGGCGGCACATCACGGCCGATGTCGGGTCCTTTTCCCCCGACGTTCGAGGTGGTGAAGAATACCGGTTCGATGTGATCGAAATCGCGCTCTTCCTTCATGCGCCCCATCAGCACGGAACCCACCATGCCGCGCCAGCCGACCAGTCCTACTTTCATCATGTTCATCTCCAAATATCCTGGTTAGGCGTTAGGGGTCAGGCGTGAGGATTCCCTCACCCTATCCCCTCACCCTCACAAACTTTTCACCACCGCGTCGCCCATCTCGCTGCACGACACCTTCTGCGTGCCCTCGGTCCAGATGTCGCCGGTGCGCAGGCCCTGTGCGATCACCTTCTTCACCGCGCCCTCGATGCGGTCGGCGGTGGCCAGGTCGGCAAAGGTGTAGCGGTACATCATCGCCACCGAGAGGATGGTCGCCAGCGGGTTCGCCAGGTTCTTGCCGGCGATGTCGGGGGCGGAACCGTGGATCGGCTCGTACATGCCCTTGTTGTGCTCGTCCAGGGAAGCCGACGGCAGCATGCCGATCGAGCCGGACAGCATCGACGCGGCATCCGACAGGATGTCGCCGAAGATGTTGCCGGTGACGATGGTGTCGAACTGCTTGGGCGCGCGGATCAGCTGCATCGCCGCGTTGTCGACGTACATGTGGGAGAGCTCGACCTCCGGATAGTCCTTGGCCACCTCGATCATGACTTCCTTCCACAGCTCGGAGCATTCCAGTACGTTGGCCTTCTCGACCGAACACAGCTTCCTGCCGCGCTTCATCGCGATGCCGAACGCCACGTGCGCGACCCGGCGCACCTCGGACTCGGAATACAGCATCGTATTGAAGCCAACGCGCTCGCCGTTCCGTACCTCAATCCCGCGTGGCTGACCGAAATACACGTCGCCGGTGAGTTCGCGCACGATCATGATGTCGAGCCCGGACACCACTTCGGGCTTGAGCGACGACGCACCCGCCAGTTCCGGGTACAGCAGCGCCGGGCGCAGGTTGGCGAACAGGTTGAGTTCCTTGCGGATGCGCAACAGGCCCCGCTCGGGGCGCAGCGGGCGATCCAGCGTGTCGTACTGCGGCCCGCCGACGGCACCGAGCAGCACCGCATCGGCTTCGCGCGCGAGTCTCAGCGTCGCCTCAGGCAGCGGATCGCCGGAGGCGTCGTAGCCCGCGCCGCCGATGGGCGCGGTTTCCATTTCGATGGAGGCGCCTTCCGCTTTCAACTTCTCCAGGACCTTGACCGCCTGCGCGACAATTTCCGGACCGATGCCGTCACCCGGCAAAACTGCAATTTTCATGTTCTAAAACCTGTTGACCGCGAACGCCCTGACGGGCGACCGGGGATAAATAACCACTCAAGCAAAGAGCCACGGGGCATCCTGTTTGCGCCGTTCCTCATAGGCCTTGATCTTGTCGGCCTGCAGCAAGGTCAGGCCGATATCGTCCAGTCCATTGAGCAGGCGGTGCTTGCGTCCCGCATCCACCTCGAAAGGGATCGTTTCGCCCGTGGGCGTCGCTACCGTCTGCTTGTCCAGATCGACGGTCAGGGCGTAGCCCTCGCTCGTGCCGCACTCGCGAAACAGGCGATCCACGATCTGCGCGTCGAGCACGATGGGCAGGATGCCGTTCTTGAAGCAATTGTTGTAGAAAATATCCGCAAAGCTCGGGGCGATGATGGCGCGGAACCCGTAGTCTTCCAGCGCCCACGGCGCATGCTCGCGGCTGGAACCGCAACCAAAATTCTCGCGTGCCAGCAGCACCGACGCCCCCTGGTAACGTGGCTGGTTCAGCACGAATTCCGTATTCAGCGGACGATCGTGATTCGACTTGCCGGGCTCGCCGTGGTCGAGATACCGCCATTCGTCGAACAAGTTGGGGCCGAAGCCGGCGCGCTTGATCGACTTCAGGAACTGCTTGGGGATGATGGCGTCGGTGTCGACGTTGGCGCGGTCGAGCGGCGCCACCAGCCCGTCGAGAACAGTGAAAGCCTGCATTNNTAATGGGTGGCCTTCTGGATCGAGTCGCCGGCCTTCTCAATATCCTGGCCCATCCCACGCACGGTGTTGCAGCCTGCCAGTGTCAGGGCGACGGCGATCATCAGGGCAATCATTGGCTTCATGAGGGTATTCTCCTTAAAAATGACGTACATCGACAAAATGTCCCGCGCAGGCGGCCGCAGCGGCCATTGCCGGGCTGAGCAGGTGCGTCCTGCCGCCCTGCCCCTGCCGCCCTTCGAAATTGCGGTTGGAAGTTGATGCGCAACGCTCGCCCGGCTCGAGCCGGTCGGCATTCATCGCCAGGCACATCGAACAACCCGGTTCGCGCCACTCGAAGCCAGCTTCCACAAAAATCTTGTCGAGCCCTTCGGCTTCGGCCTGCTGCTTGACCAGGCCCGAACCCGGCACCACCAACGCCAGCTTGACGTTGGGAGCGACCTTGCGGCCCTTCGCCACGCCGGCCGCCTCGCGCAGATCCTCGATGCGGGAGTTGGTGCAGGAACCGATGAAAACCTTGTCCACCGCAACCGCGGCAAGCGGCGTGCCGGCTTGGAGCCCCATGTATTCCAGTGCGCGGGTCCAGTCGTGCTGCTTGACCTCGCTCGGCGCATCGGCCGGGTTGGGCACGCAGCCACCGATGGTCGTCACCATTTCGGGCGAGGTGCCCCAGGTGACCTGCGGTTCGATTGTCGCGGCATCGAGCTCGACCACGCGATCGAACTCGGCGTCGGCATCCGAATGCAGCGTGTTCCACCACGCAACCGCCTTGTCCCATGCATCGCCCTTCGGCGCGTACGGGCGGCCCTTGACGTAATCGATGGTCGCCTGGTCGACCGCCACCATGCCGGCGCGTGCGCCCGCTTCGATCGCCATGTTGCACAGGGTCATGCGACCTTCCATCGACAGCGCACGAATGGCCGAGCCGCCGAATTCAAGCGCATAGCCGGTGCCCCCGGCGGTGCCGATCTCGCCGATGACCGCGAGCGCGATGTCCTTCGCGGTCACGCCCCGGCCCAGCAGGCCTTCGACCTTGACCAGCAGGGTCTTCGATGGTTTCTGCCACAGGCATTGCGTCGCCAGCACGTGCTCGACTTCGGACGTGCCGATGCCGAAGGCCAGCGCGCCGAATGCGCCGTGGGTGGAGGTGTGGGAGTCGCCGCAGACCACGGTCATGCCGGGCAGGGTCAGCCCCTCCTCGGGGCCGATGACATGGACGATGCCCTGGCGGATGTCATCCATCTTGAATTCGGTGATGCCGAATTCGGCGCAGTTGGCGTCGAGCGTTTCGACCTGCAGGCGCGAGACCGGGTCGGCGATACCCTGCGATCGGTCGGTCGTCGGCACGTTGTGGTCGGGCACGGCAATCGCCGCGTCAGTCCGGCGTGGTTTGCGGTGGGCGAGCTTCAGCCCCTCGAAAGCCTGCGGGCTGGTGACTTCATGCACCAGATGGCGATCGATATACAGTAGGGTGGTGCCATCGGGTTCGACATGAACCACGTGGGCGTCCCATAGCTTCTTGAACAAGGTTTGACCGGGCATGCGGAATAAGGCCATACAGCGCGTAAAACGCTGATTATTTCATAGCTTAGGNGCCGCTGGCACGGGTTTTGTTCCGCCCCAGGCCGCATAGACCACCCAGGCCAGCGCCGCGCTGGCGGCAGCGAGGGTAAAGGTCCAGGCCGACCCCAGCGATTCCCAGGTCAGGCCGCTGGCCAGGCCGCCGATCGTGCCGCCGATGCCGTAGGACAGGCTGGTGTAGAGCGCCTGGCCGCGCGCCTGGTGCCGGCCCCGGAAATGCTGGTGAACCAGCGCCACGGCGGAGGCATGAAAGGTGCCGAAGGTGAAGGCATGCAGCGTCTGCGCACCCCACACCAGCCAGGCCGATTCCACGCCCCAGGCGATCAGCAGGAAGCGTAGCACCGCCAGTGCGAAGCTCGCCAGGATCAGCCGGCGCGGCGTCACCCGCGCAAAGATGCGTGGAATGACCAGGAAAATGCCGATCTCGCACAGCACGCCCAGCGCCCACAACCAGCCCACGGTGGACTTGTCGTAGCCATGGTCGACCAGATAGATCGAATAGAAGGTGTAGTAGGGACCGTGCGTCACCGCCATCAGCATGCAGGCGGCCAGCAGTGACGCCACGTCGGGCCGCTTGACGACATCCCATACCGAGTGATGGTCGGTGGCGTGCGGCAGGATTTCGGCCTCGGGGATCACCCGCGCGAACGCCAGGATGCCCAGCATCACCGCCAGCACCGCCCAGGGCAGCCAGCTGATCGCGACATGGTCGAAGGCGTAGCCCAATCCCACCACCATCAGGATGAAGCCGACCGACCCNCACAGGCGGATACGGCCGTAGGTATCGGTGCGCTCGCCCAGATGCGACAGGGTCATCGCCTCGACCAGCGGCAGCGACGCGCTCCAGAAAAAGCTCAGCGCGGCCATCACCCCGAACATCCACCAGAAACTGCTGCCGAAAAACACGCCGACGAACACCAGCACGCTGCCGAGTGCCGCGATCTGCACGATCGTCGTCCGGCGCCCGGTTCGGTCGGCGATATGTCCCCAGATGTTGGGGGCGAAGATCCGCATCACCTGCAGCAGCGACATCAGCACGCCGATCTCGAAGGCATTGAACGCCAGCGAGCGCAGATAGAGCCCNCAGAACGGCGACATGGCGCCGACGAAGGCGAAATAAAAGAAGTAGAAACCGGACAGGCGCCAGTAAGGAAGATTGGGCATGAACTCAGGCTGCCGCGTACGCGGCCAGAATGCAGCGCGCATTATGCGGCCAGGGCCTGGCCGCCGGAAGCGTCAACCGGGATTTCAGTCTGGCCGGGCGGCAATCCGACTGCCACGCCGTTCCGTTCGAACTATTTCATCGCCGAACGCAGCTTGACCGTCTCGCCGGCTACCGCAAACACTCCGTTGCCACGATGGTGCAAGGTCTGCGGGTTCTTGACTGCGGTGTCGACCCAGGCCCGCACCACTTCGAGAATGAAGAAGTTGTAACGATTCACCAGCCGTGTGTCGGCCACCCGGCATTCGAGGCTGGCATAGCATTCGGCGATCAGCGGAGCCTTCACCTCGGAAGCCTCGACCGCAGTCAGGCCGAATCGGGCGAACTTGTCGACTGCAACCCCGGAGCAGTTGCCGACGCCCACCACCTGTTTCGCCAGTTCCCGCGTCGGAATGTTGATCGCGCACTCCCTCGTCGTCCGAAGTGCATCGAACGAGGTATTGCGCCCGCTGATCACGCAGCCGATCAACGGCGGCTCGAATTCCATCATGGTGTGCCACGACATCGTCATGATGTTGGGCTTCCCTTTGCGTCGGGTCGTCACCAGCACCACCGGCCCCGGTTCCAGCAGGCCATAGACCTTGGACAACGGATAGGATCGTTTTGACATGATGGACGCCTTACAGGAATCGGACCCTTTCAGCTTAGCCCGCCTGTCACACACTGCCACATTCTGGAACGGCCGGGACACAGACGAGCCACACTGCCTCCCTACCATGCAGATACCGCATGCGTTCCCCGTATGCCGGATATTTCAATCTCAATAGGAGTGACTCATGAAGCAAATCGCACACGCCCTGGTTTTCGGTTCCCTTGCCGCGCTGTTCTCGGTTTCGGCGCTGGCCGACCACAACAGCCCCATGGGCGCAGGCTGGGCCAACATGCCGAATGACATCCACAACACGCAGATCGAGGACGACCTGAGCGGCGCCGAGTTCAGCGACTTCGTACGCCAGGGCGCCGGTGCCGATACGGTGAACCGCTACCTGGATACGTCTACCCTGCAGTCGGGCGCAGGCAGTAGCGCCATCGCAAGCGGAGGCGGCCGTCGCTGACCGGACCGGCGCGCGAATCACCGCAGCCTGCCAACGAGACCATGCCCTGAAGGGCATGGTTTTTATGGGTGTCTGGGAGGCATGCCATCACGATTACCTCAGGCATTCCCATGCGAAACCACCCGGTCGAAACGCGCCTTGTATCCAAAGGAGGCCTGTCCTACTTTAAAAGGACAACTTGCAAGCCCTCGAAGGAGAAGATCATGCTGCACGAATCAGCCGACATCAATCATCTGATCCGGGAGTCCAAACCCAATCCCAATTTTCCCGACGCCCCGATGGAATGGACCCGGGACGACGCAATGAACATTGCCCGCGAGGAAGGCCTGATACTCACCGAAGATCACTGGAACGTGATTCGCGCCCTCCAGCACTATTACGCACAACACGCCGACGACACCGTCATCAATCTGCGCGATCTGCATGATGCCCTGGACGAGCGCTTCCATCGGCAAGGCGGCGTGAAATACCTGTATACCTTGTTTCCCGGCGGGCCGATCGCGCAAAGTTGCCGCATAGCCGGCCTCAAAGCGCCTTATATCGCCACGGACCCCAGCTTCGGCAGCGTGGCCTGAGGCGGGATGTAGCGCACATCGTTCCCGTTCGCCGCTTGACGGGGAACCAACCGTAACGCCCATTTGCCGGTTGCGTCTCCCTGTCCGTTCCCCGGAAAGGCCGCGCAATATCTGCTGCCATGCAGATCGGCTATACGCCTACGTCGAATGACTGGCACTTCTCTCGCCGCGTCCGCCAAGTGCTTGATCAAACGCACAAATAGACACATACTTCGCGCCACATGCAGTCGGGTTTTCTTTATCTGATCCTTTGCACGATTCTGACGCCGAGTATAGAACCCCTTCTGTGGCTTCCACATCCCATCCATCGCTGATCGACCTGCAGGATTTGCAACTGGATGACGCGCGTGCATTGCTGGAGCATGCCGGACAAGACAGCGGCCAGGCAAGCGACGAACCGCCGCTCGCCTATCTGCAGCGCGTGATCAATGGACTGTGCGAGCTCTCACTCAAGAATCCCCTGACAGGCCTGGGCAACCGAAGGCACTTCATCGCGACGCTGGAACGCGCAATCGAGGTGGTGGCCCGATCCGGTGAATCCATCCTGCTGCTGCTGCTCGACATCGACCACTTCAAGCACATCAACGATACCCATGGCCATCTGGCCGGCGACCAGGTATTGCAGGCCGTCGCTGCCTGCCTGGGCCACTGTGTGCGGCCGATGGACACGGTCGTGCGCTATGGCGGCGAGGAGTTTGCCATGATCCTGCCCAACTGCCGCCCCAACTGCGGGCGTGCCGTTGCCGAGCGTGTGCGCCGCACGATCGAGTCGCTGTCCATCCCGGCGACACCGCTGGTCAACCTGCATGTCACGATCAGTATTGGCGGGGCCTATGCGCCGGAATGGGTGCGCTCCACCACCGATTTATGGATCGAGCGCGCCGACCAGCAGCTCTATCGCGCCAAGGCCGACGGACGCAACCAGGTGTTTCTCGATCTGCCGCATGAGATTTCGGTCAGCGCCGAGGAAAAGGCTTGCTGTTCGGTCATTTCGTCATGGACCAGGCCGCGACGACGCCAGACAGCGCACCTGATGGTGCAGGTCCCGGGGCCATTCCACCCATCGAGTCAACGCATGAACGACCTGCTCACACCCTCTCTCTCCGGCAACCAGGACACGAGCCGTCTCCCGCTCAAGCCGCTTGGCAAGGTCATCGCCGTCACCAGCGGGAAAGGCGGCGTCGGCAAGACCTTCATCTCGGCCAATCTCGCCGCCGCCCTGGCCCAGCGCGGGAACAAGGTCCTGGTGCTCGACGCCGACCTTGGGCTCGCCAACCTCGACGTGGTGCTCAATCTCTATCCCAAGATCACCCTGCACGACGTGTTCACCGGCAAGGCCAAGCTGGAAGAAGCCGTTCTGCAGGCACCGGGCGGGTTTTCGGTCCTGCTGGCAGGTTCCGGCCTGGTCGAATATTCGCGACTCACCCCCGAGGTACGCAACGAATTCCTGCGCATCATGGGTAGTCTGGTGCCGAATTACGACATCGTATTGCTGGATACCGGCGCCGGGATCTCGGATGTGGTGCTGTTTGCTGTCTCACTGGCCTCCGAGGTCCTGATGGTCGCCACCNCCGAACCGACTTCGCTCACCGATGCCTACGCCACCATCAAGGTGCTGGTGGGGCAACAACAGCGGCAAACCGTGCGCATCGTCGTCAACCAGGCTTCCCGTCCTGGCGCAGGGCTGCCGATCACCCACCAGCTGCAGCATGTTCTTGATCGTTTCGTCACGACCGTGACCGGTCATCCCGTCCACCTGATTCACATGGGGGACATCCCGGTCGATCCCGAGGTCCGCCAGGCCGTGATGCGGCGCCAGCTGCTGATGCAAAACGCCCCCGGATGTCCGGCAGGACAGGCCATCGCCCAGCTTGCCACCCGGCTGGAAAAACCGTCATGCCCAAGCTGGCCTAGCCTCGCCGCCCGGCAAACGGCCTGATTCAGGCAATCGCGGGGCCGGCCTTCACCAACGCCATCACCTTGTTCGGATCCATATGCAGCAGCGCGGCGATTTCGTCGAAATCGTCCGGCAAGGCCGCATCGTGCCAGCCATGGGCAGAATGTCGGGCCAAATTGACCGCCAGCATGACATTGCGCACTCGGGTCGAGTGTGCCAGCGCCGGATCCATCAGGTTCCTCAGCAATTCGGGCAGGCGCCATGCAATGGTCAGCTGGCGCTGCAACTCCAGGCCGGCAAAGCCCAGTACCAGCGTCTGCGCGTCGGCACTGCGCATGGCGTGGTCGGTCGCCTGCAATTTCTGGATTTCGAGCATCCGCTCGGGACTGAAACACCACATCAGCATTTCGGACACATGGGTGAGCAGCGCGGAGACCTGCACCTCTTCCGCATGCATGTCGTGCAAGCGCAGTGCCCAGTCGAAGGCGTAGTACGCCGAACGCTGCGCCCGCCTGACCGTGCGCAGCAGATACACCAGCGCGGCACGGTGCTCCTTCAGCATTTCTTCCGCGATCGGCATCGCCGGCACTTCACGGAAAAACGTATCCAGGCCCATCATGAGCAGCGCCTGTTTCACGTCGACCAGCTCGTGCGTCTGGTTTCGCCGCTTGTGCGTCTGCATGTAGCGCAACAGTTTGACCGTCATCAGCGGGTCGTCGGTGACCACGTCGGCAACCGCGCGTGCGTTGAGCTGAACCTCGTCCTCGCGCAGCCGTTCCAGCTCGCGCGCGGTGCGCTTCAGCACGGGGATATCGGCCCGTCCCAGAAAAGCGAGCCAGTCAGTCAAGCTTGCGGGTTGCAGCGCCATCATCCTCCCCTTTGGTCCGGCATGAATGCATTGTAGTGAGGCCTACACGAAAAACCGACGGGCGGCAGGAGAAACGCGCTTCACCTTATGCAGACAATTCGAGACGTCTCATATTGTCTATCGGCGCCATCTGCCATCCCTTGAGGGTCTACGCATCCGCAGCCGTCGCGTCGAGCAACGGCCTGAAATAATCCACGCCAAATGCCACAGCCTGTTCCAGCGTGTATAGGCTATGGTTATGCCCGTCGCCCCCATGCCATTGGGCGGCGACGTCAACGTCTTTCAGGAAGACCATCTCGGTACACAGGCTGTGCGCAGCGCTGTCGCCCGAAGGCGCCTGCCAACGCACCCCCACCTGCACCCTGGCCGGGCTGGCGTCCACGATGCGCTCGCCGTGCTGCCTGATCGTGATCGCATCCCCCGTCACCCGGCAATGCGAACGGATGCTTACCGGACAATCAAACAAGGGGCTGACCGCAAGCGCGTCGAGCGCGCACATGGCATGAATCGAGTGTCCATTGACCTCGAGTGCATGCGGCGTGACTTCCGACGTGACGGGATAGGCTCCGAGGATATTTCGTCGGTCTGCTGACAACACCACGAGATCATCGTTTGCCAGCCGGGCAAGTGCCGCTTCGACCTGCATGTCGCCCACCTGGGCAGCGATCTCCGCCCGGGAAGGCGGGCGTCCACGTACGACCAAAGACATGATCACTGCGCGATGCAAAGCTCTGAATGCCGGCACGTGGCGGTCCTGGCGCGCCTTCAGGGGCAACAGGTCGTTCAGGCGCAGCACGGAGGATTTGATGGATTCGCTCATGTCCTTCTGNGAAGGCGGGGCGAGGCGCACTGTCGCTTGCAGCATAGGCACGCTGGCCATGCCCGCGGTGGCCGCGGGCGTTGGTGAACTCATTTCAGATTGCTGGACGAGAACAACAGCACCTGGCCTGCAAGAAAATTCACATGGACGGAATGTTTCTCGTCGCCCCACTGGCAGCTGCGCACGCCCATCACATCGTCGCATCGATCGGGCGGCCCGATCAACCGGACGACCTCGTCGTACGGCATGCCCATGGCGATCTTGTTGTAATTCTCCAGCGTGAGCTTGCTGCAGCCTGACATCGTCAGCATCAGGCCCAGCAACAAGGCGGTCAGGATTTTCATGGATACTCCAGGGTCGTCACAGGATCTGCGCTGCGTTGGGCTTCCCCTCAGCAAACGTCTCAGGCAGGCGGTCGTACGCGCGCCAGATAGTTGCTCGCCAGGGCCTTGTACAGCGGCCGTGGGCACACGACCCGCGACACGGCGGTGGCCAACAGCGTGGACAGCATCAGNGGCACCACCATGTCGTGGTTGCCGGTCATTTCCATCACGATGACGAACGCGGTGATGGGTGCCTGGACCACGCCGGCGAAATAGGCCGCCATGCCGATCACGATCAATGCACCGGCATCCGCCTGGCCAAGCACGCCCGCCACGACCTGACCGATTCCCGCGCCGGCCGACAGGCTGGGCGCGAACAATCCGCCGGGAATACCGCTGACGAACGACACGAACGTTGCCAGCATTTTCCATATACCGTATCCCGCCGACACGGTTCCCGTGCCTTCGATCAGACGCTTGGCCTCCACGTAGCCGCTGCCGTACACGGCACTCCCGGATGCGAAGCCGATCAGCGCCAGCGCCAGACCACAGAGCGCGGCAAACTTCACGGGGTGGGTACGAACGAACGTCCCCGCCCGGCCAGGCAGGCCATGCGTCGAGAAGGCCAGCAGCAGACGGCTGAATCCNCCGCCCAGCAGGCCGCCAGCCAACCCGCACAACAACACGCCGAACCAGCCGGACGCTCCGGCGAGCGTGGAATTGGTCGCACCGAAATACGTATAGTTGCCCTGCACATAGACTGCGGCGAGGCCGGCAATGATGACTGCCGTGACCAGGGTGCCGCTGGAGCGCTCCTCGAACGACCGGGCCATTTCCTCGATGGCGAACACGATCCCCGCGAGCGGCGTGTTGAAGGCCGCCGCCACGCCGGCGCCACCGCCGGCAACGATCAGGCCACGCTCCATCAGATGCCGCGGGAAGCGGACCAGCCAGCGCAGGTTGTACAGCAGCGCTGCGCCCACTTGGACAGTAGGACCTTCACGGCCCACGCTGGCGCCGCCCGCCAGGCTGATGCACGTCAGGAACATCTTGCCGATGGCCACGCGCAGGGACAGTACCGCGTCGCGATTGCTGCCTTCAGACATGCGGATGGCCGCGATCGTCTGCGGGATGCCGCTGCCTTCCGCTCCCTTGAAATAACGCTGCGTCAGCGCAGCCACGCCGGCGAGCGTCAGGGGCGTGACCAGGAAGGGCAGCCAGGGGGACGCCGCCACGACCGCGCGGAACAGCGTATGCGCATAATCACTACTCAGGGCGAACGCCGTGGCCGCCAAGCCGACGACGACCGCCCCACTCCAGAAAAGCATGTGGCGCAACCACAACCGCAGCGAAAGCAGGCCGACGCGGTGGCGTTTTTGAACGTAGGGGAATCGGGGACGGGGCCAAGCCATGACGGACCGATATTAACCTACCTGCCCGGGGCGTGTCTCGGCGGCCGGTTTCAAGCCGGAATCGAATGGAGCCGAATGGAGCCGAATCCAGCGACGGATCCGCCTGGCTTGCGCGCCGGAACCTCCCGGAAAACTACGCGTCAGCGGCACCGAATCGCCTTGCGGGTAACCGCGCCGATCGACAGCCCCTGCGCGAGAATCGAGAACACCACGACGCCATACGTGAGCGCGACGACGGTGTCGCGCTCCGGGCCTGCGGGCAGCGAGAGCGCAAGCGCGACGGAAATCCCGCCGCGCAGTCCGCCCCAGGTCAATACCTTCCAGGAGCCCGCTGGTAGATTGAAGGCGCGCGGAAGCAGGCGCACCGGCAGGCCGACCGTCAACAGCCGCGCGGCCAGCGTCACGCCTACCGCCACCGCCGCGGCGACCAGTTCATGGAGTGAAAATGCCACCAGCAACACCTCCATGCCCATCAGGACGAACAGGGCTGCATTCAGCATCTCGTCGAGCAGCTCCCAGAACATGTCCAGGTAGCCGCGCGTCGTATCCGACATGGCCAGCGCACGGCCATGATTGCCGATCATCAGCCCGGCAACCACCATGGCCAGCGGTCCGGACACGTGCAATGCACTGGCCAGCGTATAGCCGCCCGTCACGGCGGCCAGCGTCAGCAGCACTTCGACCTGGTAGTTGTCCACGCTCTTCAGCAGGCGGAACGTCACATAGCCCAGCACCCAGCCGAACAGCAGTCCCCCACCCGCTTCGTGCAGCAGCAATTCGAGACCCTGCCCCGGAGTCGGTACGACGCCGCTCGCGAGCATGCCCAGGAGCAGCGAGAAGATCACCACGCCCACCCCATCGTTGAACAGCGACTCGCCCGCAATCACCAGCTCCAGTTCTTTCGGCGCATTGGCCGATTTGAGAATACCCATCACCGCGATCGGGTCGGTCGGNGAAATCAGCGCGCCGAAAAGCAGGCAGTACATCAGCGGCAAATCCAGCCCGATCAGTGGCAGCACCAGCCACAAGCCGATACCCACGGCCAGCGTTGACAACAGCGTCCCCAGCACGGCCAGTGCCCCGACCTGCCAGCGGTAGGCCTTGAGTTCGCTCAGATCGACATGCAGCGCGCCGGCGAACAGCAGCAGCGACAGCATGCCCTGCATGAGCACGTCCGAGAAATCGATCGAGCGCAGCAGCGATTCCTCGTAGGCGCGCAATCCATGCGCCACGCCCACCGCATCCAGGCCGATGAGCACCAGGGACAGCGCCAGCGCGGCCGCCATCACGCCGATGGTCGTGGGCAGTCCGATGAAACGATGGTTCAGGTACGACAGCAGCGCGGTGATGACCAGACAGATGGCGGCGATATCAAGCATGGTGTAAGTATTTCAGGCATCCAGGATACAGGCGCTCGGCCCGTTCAAAATCCGCCGATATAGGCGTACCCGTCGTTCTGCAGCTTGACGATGCGCGTATAGCCGTCGTGAACGATCGTNGCCCCCGGCAGGACATCGTCGGCCGTCCAGCCCTTCGATTTCATGACGCTGTGGCAGATTTCCACGCTCACGCCAATATCCAGCAAATCCTGGGTGATCTTCGCATTGAGATTGACCGCGAACGGGTCGTTGACGACATCGCGATAGGTCGTGTCGATGAGCAGATACTGCGCCGCTTCGCCATGCAGCACCAGATGAATATCGAGCTGCCGCGGCATGACGCCCTGCTTGCGGAAGGCTTCGATCAGGCCGCGCGCATAGAACAGTCCCTTGCTGATGCCGGCCGCCGTCTCGGCGGAATGAATGTCGTACACCACCTTGTAGTGCGCGTGCGGATCGACATTGACCAGCGTCCGCGTCGACAGCGCGGGTTCCAGTGTCTGCGCGATCGCTGGCGCTGCCAGCCCCAGCATGCAGCCGATCACACAAAGAAATTTCCTGCGGTTCATGATGACCTTTCCCAACCTATGGAACATTCGGGCTCAACGCCCGTTCGAGACCCGATTATCGCGCCCCATGCAGGTCTTTGTGCCCGGATCAGAACCAGAACGACGTGTCCTTCATCAGAAATTCCACATGCGGCATGTAGTGGGAACCATCGCATGAAAACGTCACGCTCACCATGCCGTTGAAAATATTGATCGAGGCCATGCGCAGATAGAAAGTCGGATCGGTGAGCCGCAAGGCCTGCATCGTACCGAGTATCCGGTTGATGTCGCCCGGCGGAATGGTCGCATCGACGGGATACGGACGCGAGGGATAGATCAGGCAGATATCCGGGTCGCTCAGGGCATCCGCGTCCAGAATGCGATAGCGGAATGGATCGTCCACGGTCCAGATCGTCGCCTGGCTGCTGGAAAAATGAATCTGGCATTGAAACATGCCGCGTTGCGTCAGCAATTCCTCGAGAATCGACAGGGCTTGTTCCAGATTGCCATCCATCGGGCTTTCCACCCGGCACTGCTGAAATACGGTGCCGCGTATCGCCGGATCGCCTTTCACCTGCCGCCAATATCCGGGCTCCTCATAGAGCGCCGACGTCACCGGCAGATTGCGCAAGTCGAAGTCGGCCCCGAGATAGCCCAGGGTCCGGCTGTCCCGGCTCACGACCTGCAGCGCAGTCAGCGATGGGCGGTGCCGATTCAGGCCGATGTAGGCATCCGAGAGCAGAAACCCNCACACTGGCACCGCCTCCTTCATGTAGGGACGTTGCGAGCGGTCGCGCCCGAGGTAACCTGGCTCGACTCCATGCTGGCCGACGTTGTTGCAGACCTGAACTCCATCGACCCCGACGCAATAAAGGAAGGAACAATGCGGGATGTCGTCAAAGTGCGTGACGAGAACGGCATCCAGCGCCTCGCCATCGCCCCATGCCGGTGCGCAATGCCCGGCCAACTGCGCCAATGGATCGCGCAGGATGCGGGCCAGTTCTTCACGTTGCAGGTAGATGCTGTCTTTCCATGAGTTTTTCATGAAGTGTCCACCTCCTCCAGGGAAACGGCATGCCTGTCCTCGATACAAGCAAAGTCGATGCCCATGACGAGCGGGCAGCCACTTGGATAGGGGGCGGTCGGCAATAGTTCAGCGGGGCGTCCAGCATCGCCGGACGGGAATCCGGCGTCAGCGACGCGCCTGTCAGGACTCGGCGATGCGCCGGGCGATATGGGCCAGGGCCTCCTCCACCTGATCGATCAGAATCAGGCACAGGTCACCCGGCTTCAAGTGCGACAGGGCGATATCGATGGCCAGAAATTCGCCGGTGATTTCGGTGATGTCACGCGTGCGTGGGGCATCGCGCAGACCTTCGCGCAGCAGGGCCAACACCTCGCCTTCTGCACGGCCGCGCTGGCACTGGTCCTGATAGAGAATGGCCTCGTCGAATGCCGCACCCAGGGCACGGGTCTGTTCGCGGATATCCTCGTCCCGCCGGTCGCCCGCACCGCTGATCACGACGATCCGGCGTTGCGCCGGCAGCGCGTCCACCGCCTTGACGAGGGCGAGGATGGCATCGGGGTTGTGGCCGTAGTCGGCGATGAGCGTGGCGCCACGGTAATCGAACAGGTTGAAGCGGCCCGGGACGTTCTGCGCCGTACTGTCGAAACTGTGCAGGCCGCGTCGGATGAGGTCCCAGTCCAGCTCCAGCGCCCAGGCGGCAGCCGTGGCCGCCATCGCATTCTCGACCTGGAAACGGATGGTGCCGCCGCGCGTCAGCGAGATCTCTGCCAGCGGCAGGCGTTGCTCGCTGTCGCCCAGCGCCGCCACGAGGCAGTCTCCGTCCAGGTAGACCACCCGATGTCCCTGTGCACGATGGGCCGCGATGATGGGATGATGTGCCTCGCCGGCGAAGAAGATGATCGATCCCGGACAATGGATCGCCATCTCGACGCATTTGGGATCGCAGGCATTGAGAACTGCCATGCCGTCCGGCGCGACGTTCTGCACCACGACCTGCTTGAGCACGGCGAGATCCTCCACCGTGGTGATGAAGTTGAGGCCGAGATGGTCGCCCATGCCGATATTCGTCACCACCGCGACCTTGCAGCGGTCGAACGCCAGCCCCTCGCGCAACAGCCCGCCGCGGGCAGTCTCCAGCACCGCCGCATCAACATCCGGATGCATGAGGATGTTGCGTGCGCTNTTCGGGCCGCTGCAATCGCCGGTGTCGATGCGCCGCCCCTGCACATACACGCCGTCCGTCGCCGTCATGCCGACGCGCTTGCCGGCAAGCGTCAGAAAATGGGCGATCAGGCGCACGGTCGTGGTCTTGCCGTTGGTACCGGTCACCGCCACGACGGGAATGCGTCCATCCTCGCCCGGGGGNAACAAGGCCGAGACGATGGCCTCGCCCACCGGCTGCCCCTTGCCATAGGAAGGCATGAGATGCATGCGCAGACCCGGCGCCGCGTTGACCTCGACGATCCCTCCGCCCTGTTCTTCAAGCGGCTTGTGCACGGTCTGGCAGACTGCATCGACGCCGCAAATGTCCAACCCGATCATCTGCGCGGCTTCCACCGCGCGGGCCGCCACGTCGGGATGGACATCGTCGGTCACATCGGTCGCCGTGCCGCCCGTGCTCAGATTGGCATTATTGCGCAGGACGACCCGCTCCCCNATGGCGGGGATCGAGTCCGCATCCAGGCCGTGCACAGCCAGACGGGCCATGGCGATATCGTCGAGGCGGATTTTGGTCAGGGACGTGGCATGGCCTTCGCCGCGACGCGGGTCGCTGTTCACCTGCGCAACGAGTTCGCGCACGGTATGGACGGCATCGCCGATCACATGCGGCGGTTCACGGCGAGCGGCGGCAACCAGACGGTTGCCGACCACGAGCAGGCGGTAGTCATGGCCAGGAATGAAGCGCTCGACCAGGACTGCCTCGCTGATCGCCGCCGCGGCACCATAGACCGCCATGAAGTGTTCCCGCGTCAGGATGTTGACCGTCACCCCTTTGCCCTGATTGCCATCGCGCGGCTTGACCACCACCGGCAGACCAATCTCGCAGGCGGCCGCCCAGCCTGCCTCGGCATCGGTCACGATCCGCCCGAGCGGTACCGGCACGCCCGCAGCCTCCAGCAGCGTCTTGGTAAGATCCTTGTCCTGTGCGATCGCCTCGGAAATGGCGCAGGTCGTATCCGTCTCGGCGGCCTGGATACGCCGTTGGCGGCTTCCCCANTCAAACTGCACCAGGCTGCTCGCCGTCAGCCGCCGGTAGGGAATGCCGCGCGCGACGGCGGCCTGGACGATTGCACCGGTACTGGGGCCGAGGCGAACGTCTTCGTCCAATTCCCGCAGGCGAGCCAAGGCACCCTCCAGATCGAACGGGGTATCGTCGTGCGCGGCCCTGCACAGCGACTCGGCCAGTTCGAGCGCCAGTCGCCCGACTGCCTCCTCGGTATATTCGAAGACAAGCTGGTAGATTCCCGCCTCGACCGTGGGCGACGTAACGCAGAAACTGACCGGACAGCCAGCCTGCGCCTGCAGGCCGAGCGCGGCAAACGCCAGCGCATGCGCCACGGAAATGTCATCCTCTTCCTGGCCGATCGGACGCATCGGGCCAATTTCCGGAAAACGCGCCCGCAAGCGCGCCTCGAACCCGTTGATCGAGTCGATCAACCGCTCCTCGGGCGCACACTGCGCCAGTGCCTCGATGGCCGTGTGCCGGCTCCAGAGATTGGGCCCGCGCAGTGCCCGGATGCGTGATATTTCCATGAACGCCGTTCCTGTTGGGTATCCCGCGGCAGGCTCGCCCTGCCGGATCGTATTCCTAGTAGTTGGCCTGGATCGCAGAGGTGGGCAGCGACACGCAGGTATCCATTGCCGCGCGAATCAGTTCCGGCGGAATATCGAGCGCCAGCGCCACGCCTACTGCGGCGAGAACGTACAGGGGCTGGAGTAGCGGCTTTCCGCTCATGGCCGGGTGCAAGGCCGCCAGGCTGAAGAGCGGCGTCTCGCCCGTGGCGCCCGCGACGACCACATGGTTGTCGCGGAGAAACAGGGCCCGGCCGCCGCCTGCACAGTGCGCGTCGATCACCGGCAGCCCAGGCTCGAGGGCATAGAACAGCACCGTCCCGTCGCACAACGAAGCCAGTTCGGCCACGGCCGGGTCGCCCGCATGCAGAACCGCCACCCCGTCAGGCAGCACCAAGTCAACCTGGGTGCGCATGACCGTGACCATCTGTCCGGGTTCGCGAATGTAGTACTCCGCAAGCGAGGCTTCCATCTGTAGATCGGTCACCACGCCGACCTGGCAGCGGTCATAGGCATAGCCCTCCTGGAGGATCGAATGGGCATCGTGCTCGAAGACGGCAGCATCCACGCCCCGGTTCATCAGCAGCTGCCGGCCCGCACGCCAACTAGCACAATTGCCCGGCTTGACCTGACGCAGCCCCAGATAAAGCCCGTCACGACAGGCCAGGCCCGTGCGCTTGCCAGTACAGGCAATCAACTGGGCGACCACATGGGCGATGGAGGCGCCCCCNTGTGAGCCGCTGATGCCGACGATGGGAATGCGGCCGCTCTCCCCATCCGGAAACAGGTGGTCGACGATGGCGCGACCCACCGGACGGGGNCTGCCCTCGGCAGGCTTGAGGTGCATGAGCAGCCCCGGCCCGGCATTCACCTCGACGATGGCGCCGCCCTGTTCCGCCAGCGGCCGTGAGACATCCTGCGCCACCATGTCGATGCCGGCGACGTCGAGCCCGACCACCCGCGCAGCAAGGACGGCCGTTTCCACCACATCGGGGTGGAGCGTGTCGGTGACGTCGAAAGCGACGTTGCCATTGCGCTGGATCAGGATGGTCTGCCCTGCCGACGGGACGTCGGTTGGCGCAATCCCNTGGCGTGCCAGTTCGAGGCCGACCGCCGGGTCTTCGTCGATCAGGATCCGGTTGAGCGGGTAGTCTTCCGTCGTGCCGCGCCGTGGATCGGTATTGAGCTGGCTGTCGATCAGCTCGGCGATGGTCGAGCGGCCATCGCCCTTCACCCAGGCCGCCTCGCCGCGCGCCGCCGCGACGACGCGCGGGCCGACCACCAGCAGCCGGTGCTCGTTGCCCGGCACATAGCGCTCGACGATGACCTCGCTTCCNTCCGCCAGGGCCAGCCGATAGGCCCGTTCGACATCCTCCCGGGTGGTGAGGTCGAGGGACACGCCCCGGCCATGGTTGCCGTCCACCGGCTTGATCGCGACCGGCAGGCCGATCTCCTCCGCGGCGTCCCAGGCATCTTCCAGGCTGTCGACAATACGGCCGTCCGGGACAGGCACCCCGCAGGACTTCAGCAGGCGCTTGGTCAAGTCCTTGTCGCTTGCGATGCTTTCGGCGATCGCGCCCGTCATGTCCGTCTCAGCCGTCCAGATGCGGCGTTGACGGGCACCGTAGCCCAGCTGGATCAAGTTGCCTTCGGTCAGGCGAATGGATGGGATATGGCGGCTGGCCGCGCCATCGACGATACAGGCCGTGCTCGGCCCCAGGCAGCGCCGGTCTGCGAGATCGCGCAGACGCGACACGGTGCCCTCGACATCAAACGGGCGATCCTCGATGGCGGCCATCAGCAGGTCGCGCCCNGCCTGCAGGCAGGCGCGGCCGACCTGTTCGTTGCGTGTGCGTACCACCATCTTGTAGATGCCGCGTTCGGCCGTCTCGCGCGCTTTGCCAAAGCCGACTTTCATGCCGGCCAGGTTCTGCAGCTCGATCGTGATGTGTTCGAGAATATGGGCCGGCCAGGTTCCTTCGCGTAGACGCTGCAGAAAGCCGCCGCGCTCGCCGACGCCACAGCGGTGCTCGATCAGGCCGGGCAGCCAACCGGTCAGGCGCTCGTACAGGCCGGGAAGGGTATTGGAAGGCGAATCCTCGAGATCACCGATGTCGACCCAGGCCTCCAGCACAGGCCGGTAGGTCCAGATATTCGGCCCGTCCAGATGCATGACGCGCAGGAATTCGATGGTTTTTCTGTTCACGACGCACGACGTCCGTACCGGACGATGAGGTGAAATGCGGCAGGCATGGAAGGGCGGATCGGGACGCTGGGGCTTCGCCGGAAAAGATGGTTGTTTGCTACGTTCAGGTTACACGGAACCACGCCGCGCAGCATACAATAAACCCCGCTTTGCCGGGGGCTGGTCGGATGCCGATACACAGGGAAAAATGAAAAAATTTATTGCCGCGCCTGCGGGTATGCCCTCCCCGGTTCGATGCCATTCATTCATGACCCGTACCCCCTCACCTCCCTGGCGCCGCTGCCGCCTGGCAAGCCGACCTGGACGCCCAACTTGCGCCCGGCGAGCCGGTCGTGGCCACCCTGGCGCTCGATCTCGACGCCCATCTGGCGTTTGCCACAGGCCGGCTAGTCCTGACCGACCGGCGCCTGCTGGCCCGGTCGGCGGGCGACGCCGGCTGGGCAGACTGGCCGTTGCGGCCAAGCCTGTCCCTGCAGCATCACGACCATGCCGGCGTGGGCACGCTGGAACTCCACGACACGAGCTCGCGCCTGGCCAGCTGGCGCTTCACGCTGGCGCATAACGGGGCCGCGTTGCGGCTGGCCGACCGTTTTGCGGCGGAATTGGCAGCCCACCTCTCCGGCCAGCCGGTACCGTCCCCGGATGAAACCCTCTGCCCCACCTGCGGAACGCCGCTGCCGCCTGACCAGACGGAATGTCCGCTGTGCAGCCGCGAACTGCACGAGGCGCCGTCGACCTGGACCCTGTTCCGGCTGTGGCGCTTTGCCGGGCCCTACCGGGGCCAGTTGCTGGCCGGATTCCTGCTGACCCTGGCCGCCACTGGCGCCACGCTGGTGCCGCCCTACCTGACCATGCCCCTGATGGACAAGGTACTGATTCCCTATCAGAACGGCCAGCCGATCGACACCGGAGTCGTGGCCCTGCTGCTCGCCGGCCTGCTCGCCTCGGCCCTGCTGGCCTGGGGCCTCGGCTGGGCCCGCACCTACATCCTCGCCCGGGTCAGCGAACGCATCGGCGCCGACCTGCGCACCACCACCTACGAACACCTGCTGCAGCTCTCGCTGGAGTACTTCGGCGGCAAGCGTACCGGCGACCTGATGGCGCGCATCGGCTCGGAAACCGACCGCATCTGCGTCTTCCTGTCGCTGCACCTGCTCGATTTCGCCACCGACGTACTGATGATCGTCATGACCGCGGTGATCCTGTTCTCGATCAACCCCGCGCTCGCGCTCGTCACCCTGCTGCCGCTGCCCTTCATCGCCTGGATGATCCACGTCGTGCGCGACCGGCTGCGCACCGGCTTCGAGAAAATCGACCGCGTCTGGTCGGAAGTCACCAACGTGCTGGCCGACACCATTCCCGGCATCCGCGTGGTGAAGGCCTTCGCCCAGGAAAAGCGCGAGGCTCAGCGCTTCCGAGAGGCCAACCGCCACAACCTGGCCGTCAACGACCGCCTCAACAAGACCTGGTCGCTCTTCTCCCCCACCGTCACCCTGCTCACCGAGGTCGGCCTGCTGGTGGTGTGGGCCTTCGGCATCTGGCAGATCGCCCACGACCAGATCACGGTCGGCGTGCTCACCGCCTTCCTCGCCTACATCAGCCGTTTCTACAGCCGTCTCGACTCGATGAGCCGCATCGTCTCGGTGACCCAGAAGGCCGCGGCCGGCACCAAGCGCATCTTCGACATCCTCGACCACGTCTCCAGCGTTCCCGAGCCTGCCCGGCCGGTGCATCTGCCCCAGGTGCAGGGCCGCATCGAGATCCGCGACGCGTTCTTCCGCTACGGCAACCGCAGCGTGATCCGTGGCCTCAGCCTGGATATCCGGCCCGGGNAAATGATCGGCCTCGTCGGCCACAGCGGCTCGGGTAAGAGCACCCTGGTCAACCTCATCTGCCGCTTCTACGACCTGTCGGATGGCGCGATCCGCCTCGATGGCGTCGACATCCGTTCCCTGCCGGTCGCGGAGTACCGGCGGCACATCGGCCTCGTCCTGCAGGAGCCCTTCCTGTTCTTCGGCACCATCGCCGAGAACATCGCCTACGGCAAGCCCGGCGCCAGCCGGGCCGAGATCGTCGCCGCCGCCCGCGCCGCGCATGCCCACGAATTCATCCTGCGCCTGCCGCACGGCTACGACTCGCTGGTGGGCGAGCGCGGCCAGGGCCTGTCGGGGGAACGCCAGCGTATCTCGATCGCGCGCGCGCTGCTGATCGATCCGCGCATCCTCATCCTCGACGAGGCCACCTCGTCGGTGGACACCGAGACCGAGAAGGAAATCCAGAAGGCGCTCGACAACCTGGTGCGCGGCCGCACCACAATCGCCATCGCCCACCGCCTGTCCACCCTGCGTCAGGCCGACCGGCTGGTCGTCATGGATCGCGGCCGCATCGTCGAGGTCGGCAACCACGACGACCTGATGGCGCGCGAAGGACACTATTACCGCCTCTACCAAGCCCAGGCCCGCAACGTCGACACCGACCTGGACGAACTGCCCACGGCCAGCGCCGAGGCCAAGCCCCCTATGCCGAAGTGACCCGCCATGACACCCGTTCCCTTCCAACTCACCCGCGACCCGCATGGCCGACTTCTGCTGACGGCTTCGGACGGCAGCGAGCACGCAGGCGTGCAGCCCGTGCGTGCTTTTCCCTCGCTGCGCCGGCAGAGGGCATTGCATTGATGGGCACGGACGGCCACGAACTGGCCTGGATCGATCATCTGGACGACGTGCCCGACGTGACGCGAAAACTGATCGAAGCCGAACTGGCCAGTCGCGAATTCGTGCCGGAGATCCACCGGCTGCAGCAGGTCTCCACGTTCGCCACACCCAGCACCTGGACGGTCGAGACCGACCGCGGCGAGACCCGCTTCATTCTCAAGGGCGAGGAAGATATCCGCCGCCTCGGCGCAGCCGCCCTGCTCATCAGCGACAGTCACGGCGCGCAGTACCTGATCCGCGACCTGTCGAGGCTGGACAAGACCAGTCGCCGGCTGCTCGACCGCTTCATGTAATCCCGAACAAGGCGGCACTTCCCATGACCCGTATTCACGCTTCCTGCGGCGGCATCCTGATCCAGGTACAGGATGAAGCCAACCTGGCCGTCGCTCGCCGCGATTTCCTCACCTATCTCGCCTCGCTGGAACTCGATGATCAGGTCGAGACCTGCCAGGAAGGCCTCGACCTCCGCTTCCGACTGCCGTCGAGTCTCGCTCAGGCATGGGCGCCCGACTTCGACACCAGCCGGTTGTGCGGGCAGCTCCATCTTGATCCAGTTGCCCGCGTCGGCGACCTGGAACGGGAAATCCTGGTGGCCATGCTGCTGGGGCCGGTGGCCTTCGTGTTTCCCAGTGCCGCCGAAGCCATGTCGGCCATCCATATCCGCCGCAACATCGTCCAGGCAGCACGCCGGACCGCACTCGATTTCCACACCACCGAGGCCGAGCGCCCCGATGATTACTGGACCTACGTCGAGGACAAAGGCTTCACCATCCTGCCGGGCCGATCGCTGATCGAAGGTCTGGTGAAGGCCACCCAGCCCGACGTGTCCGGCCAGCTCTACGCGTTTTCCTGCTATCGGGCGACGGAATACATCATTCTGCTGGGCCTGGCCCAGGAACTGGCCGCCCGCAACCCCGCATTGCTGCATCGTTTGCAACTGCAGTGGGAGAGCCGGCCCATCATGTCCGGGCAATTCCACGATGTCTTCCTGCATGAATACGGCGCCATGGAAACCCCGTTGCCGCCGAAATACTATGTCCCGGGCGATCGTCTCTGGTTTCGCAACCCCGACGAACGCTCCGCCGATGTAACCGGCTATGAAGGCTCATGGGTGTTCTATCTCGGAGACGGCCTGTTCAGCAATTTCTGGAAACGCGACCAGCCGTTCAGCCTGACGACGAAATGCCTGGAAATCTATCACTGGCGGCATGGCGTCTACGTTGACGAACACGGCGAGCCGCAGATGGACGAAGGCCTCGTCGAGGCACGGGTCCGAGCCTCGCTGAACGACCCGGCAGACAAGGCGTACATCCTGCAGCGCATGCTGCGGCTGCGCGATCCCAAAGGGGTCTATCAGGAAGGGGGCTGCATCGACACGTCCCGGGAATACCCTCGCTGCATCCATCCCGCCACCGCAGACATCCGGCTACCCGAGCGGCCCGTCGAACGCTGGGAAAAATTCTTGCGCCTGCTGCGCGCCCGCACCCGCCTCAGGGTCGCCATCTGCTTCAGTCTGCCCCTCCTTGCGCCCAGCCACCATGCTGCAGCCGCCCACTCCCTTTCCGAGGAAATTCGCGAGGTCTGCCACGTGGAACAATTCGCCCGGATCGAAACCGACCTGGCCGCCTATCTGGGCATCCACTCCAGGTAATGCCGAGGCCGGGCAGGCCTGGTCCCTACTGGTAGATCCGTCCGCCGTGTTTGATCCAGCCGGAAGCGTGGCGCCCCTGCGGGTCGTGGTGTGTCCAGTGGATCACGCCGCCCTTCGGATTCCATTCGTACTCGCCGTAGAAGGCCACCGTATCCCCNGCTTGCAATGTCTCGATGCGTGGCGCCAGATCAATGTTGTGCGCTACCAGCAGCGTACGGCCGGATGCCAGCCGCAGGATGAAGCGCTGATGCCGGCTGCCGCTGGCGTCATCCGGCAGCAGCTTCACCACCGTCCCCTGCCCGGCCACTTGCAGGTTGCCGATGCGATGCGTGAATGCGTGTTCGAGGGCGGCATCGCTGTCGTCTTGCCCCGCCTGCGACACGCCGTGCGAAGCTGGGGCCTCGCGGCTGCCCGGCGTATGGTGGCCCGGGGCAAACGTGAAGTAGGCGGCGACTGCGAGCGCGGCAATCAACAGAAGTCTGTTCATCCCTTCTCGACGCGGTTGCGGCCATTGCGCTTCGCGCAGTACAGCGCCTCGTCGGCACGGCCGAGCAGCGCCGACGCGGATTCGCCCGTCTGGTACATGGCGACGCCGAAGCTGGCTGTCACGCGCCCCACACGTTCGAACACGTTTTGCGCCAGCGACCGGCAGATCCTGCCTGCAACCAGATGGGCGGCTTCGAGATCGGTCTGCGGCAGCAATACCGCGAACTCCTCACCACCCCATCTCGCCAGCGTATCGATGTGGCGCAACTGTCCCTGGATATGCT
Organism: Thiobacillus sp.; assembly: GCF_013693775.1. Taxonomy (NCBI): domain Bacteria; kingdom Pseudomonadati; phylum Pseudomonadota; class Betaproteobacteria; order Nitrosomonadales; family Thiobacillaceae; genus Thiobacillus; species Thiobacillus sp. The sequence continues at coordinate 3,412,092 of NZ_CP059257.1, read as the reverse complement.
GCGCCACCCCACGCAGCACGATATCGCCCTGGTTGTGCCCCCAGGTGTCGTTGACCTGCTTGAAACGGTCGACGTCGACGATGAGCACCGAAAACGGCACCGTAGGCAGGCGGCTGTGCCGCTCCTGTTCGGTGAGCAACAATTCCTCGAAGCGTGTCCGGTTGGCCATCCCGGTCAGGGGNTCGGTCGCGGCGATTTTCTCCAATCGTGCCGTCTTGTTTTCCAGCACATGGATGATTTCGCGCAGTTCCAGCGCATGGTGGTGCATCAGCTCGGCCCACCGGCTGTAGGCCACGCCGATGAGATCATGCTGGGTGATGATGCCGATCAATTCCCGGCTTCGCGGGTCTTCCACCACCAGCCGCTTGAAATTCAGGTCGCGCATGGCTGCCACCGCCTCGCCCACGGTCAGGTCGCAGGTCACGGTACGGAGCGGAATAGACATGTGTACATGCACCGGGTCCACCAGCGCCACCTCGTCGTGCAGCAGGCGGATGGCATCGCGCGTCGTCACGATGCCGACGCCCACGCCCTGCTCGGTCACGACCACCGCATCGTCCTGATCGACCAGACAGGTCAGTACGTCGCCGATCGGCGTGTCATGCGGCATCTTCTTGACCTCGTGGCGACGCAACAGATCACGCAATTGTTGGCGCTGCAACATGGTCTGCGGATCGAGGCTGGCGAGAATGTCGGTGTTCGAGACAATGCCAAACAGCTTGTTCGACTCGTCGATCACCGCCGCGTAGCCATGTGCGTCGTCGAACAGTTCGATCACATCCAGCAGATTGCTCCCCTTGGCGATGTAGGGAAGGGCGTGGTAGCCCGCGTCGCCGATCGTGGTATCGAGCCCCAGCTGCGAGAAGCGGAGCCGCACCACATCGGACGCAGTCAGCAACCCGTAGCCGCCCGGCTCCTCTTCCACCACCACGTTGCGCACCTTGTACTGCGACATCTTCTGCAACGCATGGCGGACTGCAACGCGGGGCGGCACGCTCACGATGTCGGTCGTGGCCAATTCGTCGATCAACGGAAAAAGCATCTGTCTTGCTCCAAATCCACCCTCAGCCGTGAAACCCGCCAGACTGGGTTGTCGTTCTCGGCGTGGCCTTCATGATCGGGGCCCATCAATCCCGACGCAGCTTAGTGTTTTTCCTTCCGGCAAAGACCGGAACGTCCGCTCATACTTCAGCCCCGCGAGGGCGGCAGGCTGACNAATGACGGCGCCCCCTCCTTCTTGTCCACCACCAGTACGCCTTTNTTGTGCGCATCGTCCAGTATTTTTCCAAATGCGCTGTAGCCGTATTCCGATTCGCTGAATCCCGGACGGATCCGCTTGATGGTGCTCTTGATCAGCGACGCCGAGATGGAACCCTCGCCGCCGCGCTCCGCCACCAGTTGCTCGACCGTGCCCACCACGAGTTCGATCGCCTGGTTCTTCTTGTCTTCGGCAGTCGCCTCGACCATTCCTGCGGCCCGCCCTTCGTCGGCCGCAACCGGCTTTTCCACCATCGGCCGGGTACGCCGCCGGGTCGGACTCTTGGGTGTGCTGACGGCCGCTTCTTTGGCCGGTGCAGCCGGCGCCGGCTTTCTGGCAGGCGCTTTCGCCGGCGCCTTGATCTGTGCCAGATCCTCGTAAAAGATGAACTCGTCACAGTTGCCGATCAGCAGCGACGAGGCCGAACCGCGCACCCCGATGCCGATCACGCTCTTGCCGTTCTCCTTCAGTTTGGAAATCAGCGGCGAGAAATCCGAGTCCCCGCTGATGATCACGAAGGCATCGATGTGTGACTTCGTATAGCAAAGGTCGAGCGCATCCACCACCATGCGAATGTCCGCCGAGTTCTTGCCCGACTGCCGCACATGCGGGATCTCGATCAGTTCGAAGGCCGCCTCGTGCATGTCGCGCTTATATTCCTTGTAGCGGTCCCAGTCGCAGTAGGCCTTCTTCACGACGATACTGCCCTTGAGCAACAGGCGCTCGAGCACTGGGCGAATCTTGAACTCGGGATAGCTGGCTTCCTTGATACCGATCGCCACGTTCTCGAAATCACAAAATACGGCAATGTTGCGGATATCCGGTGTGGCCATCGTTCTTCCTTTCCAGATCATTCGCTCCCTCCTCGCGTGGGAGCGACGAATTATTTATCGCCTCGCCGGACTGCGGGACGCTGCATTCTGGTTCTGCTGGTTTCGTGCGATCCGGTAGGCATCGACGATCCCGATCGCCCAGCAGCCGGCCAGCACCAGCGAAGCCACCGTAACGACGAGACTGCCCGGGCCATTCGACGTCTGTGTGACCAGTTCCGATAACCGGCCGACATCGACCGCTGCGCCTTCGGATACCACCTGATCGAGAACCAACGACGCCTGCTGCATCGCCCGGTCCACGAAAACCCAGAGGCATGCAAGGCTGATCGCGATCAGGGCGAGCCCGCGCGGATAGTGTTTCAGATAGAGATGGCCGGCGCCGGGCAATATGAATGCGGACAGCAAGACGGCGGTCGTCGACCGGCTCATCGTGCCGCACTTCCGGGTCCGCACGGCTGATCACGCACCCAGTCCGGGCCGTCGCTTACCGCGCGATCAGGATGCCTTCTTGTCGAATACATCATCGACGTGGCGCGTGCGTAATCGTCCGTTTCGTCCAGGCGGCCGCCACGCGGCCGGATCGATTCGATAACGTTCCGATGAACATGAACTCCTCCTCCATTATTTTTTATGCGGGAAATAGTATTGGAAGCTCGGCCATTCCGCCATTGTTTATTCGAGGCCAGCCAGCCCCATAAAAAGCGTGGGCGCTTGCCGCCCACGCCTGCCTGACGACTCAGGACTGGAAGCGGTGATGCCCGCGTGCCCGCATGGGATCAGGCATCGCCTCGGCATCGAACACCTTTTGCTGCTCGGGGTTCAACTGGGCATAGAACGCCTTGATGGCCTGGTTGCGCTCCAGCATTCGGGTGCGGCGCGCATCCGACAGGGCCATCATCTTGTCCAGGCGTTGCGGCGTACTCAGCTTTTCAAACTCGCTCCTCATGGCCTGACGATCGGCACTTGCATGACGCATGCCGGGCTGGCTAGCACGGGTGAAAGTGTTCCATGCGGCTTCCCGTTCAGGACTCAGCTTGAGTTTTTCCTTCAACTCGGACAGATGCTCGGCTCGCCGCGCTTCCCACTTGGCGTGGATTTTCTGGCCCTGTCGGGCATCGCAGCCATCCTTGCCGGCAGGCCCGCCTGCCGTCATGGCGAAAGACGATGCCGCCAGAATGCCGCTGCCGGCGATCAAACTCACCATCAATGCACGTTTGGTAAAAGAACCCGGGATCAGTTTCATTGCGCTCTCCTTCAGAAAGATTGTCAAGAAGCCGGCNCGAAGCAGGTCGGCATGAAACGCATTCTGGGACGGCGATGTATCCCCGGGATGTCGGAGACCCGTGACTATGTAACGAGTTGTAACCGAATGTAANCCTGGCCTGCCCGGCTGCTTGAAGTTCAATCGGCTTGCGCTAGGTTTCAAGCTCGAACACCCGCGTACCCGGCACGCACGTTCCTGTCAGCAGGCTGGGGGCGGGCACCGCACCNACGATGCTGACCAGGAGAAACCCATGCACAGGAAGTTTTCTATCGCACTGCTCGCCGCGCTCCTACTCTCCGGCTGCATCGTAGCTCCCTCGCACCGAGGGTCCGAATGGGTCGTGGCACCCGCACTGCCGCTGGTGGTCGAGTTGGGCGTCGAGCCCTACNTACTACCACAATGGCTTTTCTATTACTACCACGATCAACGGTGGAGCTATTCGCACGAACGAACAGGCCCCTGGAGAGAGCTGCCGCGGGACCGTTATCCCCGGGAGATCCGATACAGAGGCCGCGATGGCGGAGGCGAGCGGGACCGCGATCATGACGACCGCAGGCGGGATTAGCGCCGCCTGCCTGGCGCCCGCCGGGAGACAGGCCTGAGCGTCAGCGCCGGCGCCGGTTCCTGAGCATCGCCCACAAGGTCTGCTCACCCAAGGGCCGGTCGCCATGATCGATTTTCAGGCTGGCGCGCAGATCGCTGCCGAAGGCCGGATCGTAGCGCCAGTGGACCAGGGCCACGATCAGCAGGCTGATCGCCGCGCCGACAGCCGCCAACGCCATGTCTTTTTGCGCATCCCATATATCCCCTTGCGCGCCGAGGAAGGCGAGGCCGGCCGACGGATCGACCCGGACAGCCACCAGCCACTCGATGATCTCGTAGGCACCCGAAAAAGCCAGCACCAGTTCGAACGGGAACCAGTACGACCACAGTCCGCGCACCTTTGCCACGCGCATGAAGACCTCGCGTAACGGATAGGCCAGCAGCAGGCCGAAGCTGAAGTGCACCAGCCGGTCGTACATGTTGCGGCTCGCCCCGACCCACTGTTGAAGCGTATAGCCGAATGGCACTTCGGCATAGGTGTAGTGCGACCCCACCACATGCATCAGCATGAAGACGGTGATCAGCGTGTAGGAGAGGTCGGATAGCCTGAAATAGCGTGCGGTCAGCAGGATGAGCGGCACGAAGATGAATACCAGGTAATTCTCCAGCAGCCAGTCGTGCGGATACGTCGGCCCGATAGCAGCCCATCCCCATACGAGCGCAAATAGACCCAGCAACAAGGCGTGGTAACGCGTCACGCCGCGAGCCGCCAGACGAGCTTGCCTGCGACGAACCGTACATTGCGCCACACAGGTTTTCGCATCATGGGGATATCCGGCCGCGCTGCGGCTTCAGTAGGAAAGCCTGGAATCCTCCATGAAACCTGCCCGATGTTCAACTGCCGCCCTCAGGCCTTACTGGGAACAGGAACACCTCAAGATTCGACTGTTTATCTAAGGGTACGCTATCTTCTTGTCATGACATATTTCCTGACAACTGTGTCATAGTCGTACACACATGAAACCCGATCGTATTAAGAATCATATAGATACAAACCGGCACGAAACATGCATGGCAGGGACCCCAAACCCAGCCCGTTTACGGCGGATAAACAATCAATCCCATCCATGGAGGATCCTCTATGACACGCATGACCGGCCCATCCCACATCGTAGCGGCCATACTCTGCCTGACGCTAGGCAACGCCTATGCAGCCGCTGACGTCCAGCCTCATCCTTCGCCTGAAGCCGTCAGCGATCAACCAAGCCAACCCAGCACAAAGGAGGATACCCACAACGCCTCACCTACATCCAAGAAGAGCAGTGCCACCCACGAAGAACCGGAATGCGACTAGGACTAGATCGACCCATCGCATATCCCGCATAACCTTAGGAGACAACATGAAGCTTCGCTCGTTAATCGCCACCACTACCCTTTTCGCCGCGCTTGCGGCGCCCATANCCGCCAGCGCCCTGGACGTGAACATTGCTGCCGACCTGGCCTCCGTCGAAGTCATGCATGGCGACCAGAAGGTCACGATCATGCGCAATCAGGATCAGAAGAACACCGTCAATCCCGATTTCGCCAAGACCTCGCGCAAGTGCCCGCCCTTCTGCATTCAACCAGGCGAACTCGCACCGGGAGTCGAGACCATCGGCGAGCTTGAAATCATTCACTACCTGAAANAAATGAGCGACGGCGACAAGTCCATCCTGGTGGTCGATTCGCGCACGCCGGACTGGGTGGAAAAGGGCACGATACCGGGTTCGGTCAATATTCCCTGGGACAAGCTCAACATCGGCAAGTCCGACCCCATTACGGTCCAGGAAATCCTCGAGAAGCAGCTCGGCGTGAAGAATCAGGACGGCTTCTATATGTTCGACAACGCCAAGACGGTCGTCATGTTCTGTAATGGCCCCTGGTGCGGACAATCTCCCACCAACATCAAGGGCCTGCTGAAAATCGGCTATCCCGCGCACAAGATCAAGTGGTACCGCGGCGGCATGCAGGACTGGGAAGTATTGGGCCTGGCTACCGTCAAACCGGTGAAATAAGAAACGGGCTGATCGAAAAATAAAACGGGGCGCATGCCCCGTTTTATTTGAAAGCCTGCCGGCCGGGCAAGCGAGCTGGGAAGTCATCGTTCGAACACCAGGCTTTCCGAACGCGCCCCCAGATCCGTCAGGGCAGCGTTGATCGCATCCATGAAGGGCGGTGGGCCGCAGACGTAGAAACGCTGCGTGAAATCACTGACCCTTTCTTCCAGGAACGCACGATCGACGCGCCGGTTNTCATACCCCGGCGCCGTGGCGCCGGTACAGGTCAGAATGCAGCGCTCACCCAGCACATGGCGTAATTCCCTTTCGCAGATCACGTCGCGTGGGGCCTTGTTGGAAAAGATCAGGGTCTGCCTGTCCAACGCCCCCTTGTCCCCCAGATCGCGCAGGATGGCGAGAAAAGGCGTGATGCCCGCACCGCCGGCGATGAACACGCCAGGGCCTTCGTAGCGGATCGTGCCAAACGGCTCGGACATCAGCAGCTCGGCGCCCGGCTCCAGCTGGTGGAGCGCCTGGGTCACGCCCGCGTGGTCGGGATAGGCCTTGATGGTGAACTCGAGCACCCGGTCGCCGGCCAGCCCGGTAGGCGTGAACGGCCGGCCCTGCTCCCGCAGTTCGGGCCGGTTGACCGCCAGCTCCACCCCCTGGCCGGGAACGATGGAGAAGCCTTCCGGCTTGCTGACGATAAAATGCTTCACGTCGTGGGTAACGAACTGGCTCCTCAGCAGTGTGACGGTATGGTTCATTGCCCTGTTTCTCCTGTGGCATGCATGCCTGGCGCCAGGTATGCGTCAAAACTGATCGGCCATCCAGCCATCCAGCAGGGTGCAGGCCTCCCGCTTGGGCACCGGGGAATCCATTCCCTGCAGGGGCGTAAAGCAGAGGTACGGGTTGCCGTCGCGATCCGTCAGGTTGCGCAGCGGCATATCGCCCACGGTCTCGTAGCCGCGCGTGTCCATCAGGATGAACTGGTAGCCATCCCCCACGCTGACCTCCAGCCTGCCACCGTTGCCCTCCCCGTATTTTTCCCACCAGGTTTCCGGATCGGCGCCGTCGTAGAAAGGCAGCGTTTCGCCCATCCCGCCGCTTCGATGCCACGACATGATGGTCGGATCCTTCATCTGGTTCGCTTTCGCCGCCTCTTTCGCGAGCAGGCTGGCGGCCTGGAAGCCTTGGTCCGGGCCTTGATAGTCGATATGTACGTTTCTCATGGTGAACGTCTCCTGAGTTAAGGGAACATCGGGGGGCAGTGCGGGATAAGCGTGCGGCCTGTACTCATTTGTAGGCCAATACCCGACAAAAACAATCAGGAATTTCGCGTGCGGATCTGCCGCCCGCCACCCGCCTCATTCGGACCGTACCGGCTCGCGGCTTCGTTGACGGCCCGGAGCGATTGGTCGATGATGGTTTTGGTCGACCTGCCTGTCCGAAATGCCGACACGATCCCATAAAAAGGAGAATGCCATGCCGCAAACCAAGTTCCTGCTCGACGAATCCGAGATTCCCAGCCACTGGTACAACATCGTCGCCGATATGCCCAACCGGCCGGCGCCGCCGCTGGGTCCGGACGGCAAGCCGATCGGCCCCGAGGCGCTGACGGCGATCTTTCCGATGAGCCTGATCGAGCAGGAAATGTCTGCGGAACGCTGGATCCCGATCCCGGAAAAAGTGCGCGAAATCTACCAGCTGTGGCGCCCCTCGCCGTTGTTCCGCGCCCACCGCCTGGAAGCGGTGCTCGGCACCCCGGCGAAGATCTACTACAAATACGAAGGCGTTTCGCCGGCCGGGTCGCACAAGGTCAACACCTCGGTGGCCCAGGCCTACTACAACGCCGAAGCCGGCATCAAGCGCATCGCCACCGAAACGGGCGCCGGGCAATGGGGCTGCTCGATGGCGCTTGCCGGGCAGATGTTCGGGCTCGAGGTGCGCGTGTACATGGTCAAGGTCAGCTACGGGCAGAAGCCCTACCGCCGCTCGATGATGCAGACCTGGGGCGCGGAAGTGTTCGCCAGCCCGAGCAGGGAAACCAACTCCGGCCGTGCTGCGCTGGCGGAAGACCCCGACAACCCGGGCTCGCTCGGCCTGGCGATATCCGAGGCGGTGGAAGATGCCGCCTCGCGTGCCGACACCAACTACGCCCTCGGCTCGGTGCTGAATCATGTCCTGCTGCATCAGACCGTGATCGGGCTGGAAGCGAAGAAGCAGTTCGAGAAGGCCGGCGATTACCCCGACATGATCTTCGCCCCCTGCGGCGGCGGTTCCAACTTCGGCGGCGCGGCCTTCNCTTTCTTCGCCGACAAGGCCGCCGGCAAGAATGTGCGCCTGGTCGCGGTCGAACCCGCCTCCTGCCCCACCCTGACGCGCGGCCACTATGCCTACGACTTCGGCGACACCGCCAAGCTCACGCCGATGATGCTGATGTACACCCTCGGCCACGACTTCATGCCGCCCGGCATCCACGCAGGCGGCCTGCGCTATCACGGCGACTCGGCGCTGGTGTCGCAGCTCTACCATGAGAAGCTGCTCGAGGCGGTGGCGGTGCACCAGCTCGCCACCTTCAAGGCCGGCGTCACCTTCGCCCGTGCCGAGGGCATCGTTCCGGCGCCCGAGTCCAACCATGCCATCGCCGCCTGCATCGACGAGGCCCTGCGCTGCAAGGCAAGCGGCGAACCGAAGACCTTGTTCTTCAACCTGTCCGGCCACGGCCACTTCGACATGGCGGCCTACGACAGCTACTTCAGCGGGAAGCTCGAAGACTTCGCCTATCCGGAAGAAGCGATCCGGGCCGCCCTCGATCGCTTGCCGAAAGTGGGTTGATCGCCCCGCGACGTCCGGTACGGTCCGGACGTCGCCCAACCGGTTGCCGGCAAGCTATCGCTCCCACAAGCAGGCAGATAGAATCCTCCCGCCTTTACTGGAAAGGCGTTCATAGGGAGGAGTTATTTTGAATAAGATCAATCTAGTCGTTTTAATGTCTGCAACGATGCTGGGCTCGGGCTGCGCTTCGATTGTTTCCGGCCAGAATCAGAGCGTCTCGGTGGAAACACGCAGCAAGCAGGGCGAAGCTGTCATGAGCGCGAACTGCAAGCTCTCCAACAACAAGGGCACCTGGTTTGTCACAAGTCCTGGCTCGGTGACCGTCAGGCGCAGCTACGAAGATCTGCTGATCAACTGTGAGAAGGAAAACCAGGAGCCGGGGCTGGCCAGCGTGAAGTCGTCGACCAAGGCCATGGCGTTCGGCAACATCATTTTTGGCGGCGTGATCGGTGCAGGCGTCGACGTGGCAAGCGGCGCTGCGTATGACTACCCAACCATGATCACTGTCCTGATGGGCGAAAAAGTCACCATTGATGCGCCACCTGCGGAAAAACCAGAAGGAACGCAACAGCCACAGGCTACTACTGGAGCCGTTTCAACCGTCGCAGCCAGCGCCGCTCCTACGAACGAAGCCCATCCCTGAGGTCATGCATTCGGGCAGGGTTCATGCGGACCCTGCCGTCAAACATCGCACCATCCGCAGTCCCCAACCAGCGACGTTCATTCTGCGGCATCCTGCGCCGCCCTGCTTCCGCTATTGTTGTTTGGCCTGGCGCCCATTATTGTTCAGGTATGAAACCCAACTATCAGTACGAAAAACGGCAACGCGAGCTGGAAAAGAAGAAGAAGAAAGCTGAGAAGGCGCTCAAGAAAGCCACGGTGCCCGAGACGCCTCCGGCACCGGAGACCGTCGTTCCACAGGACAGAACCTAAGGATCGACGCCTCGGGGTTGGCGGGCGTGCATGGTCGGCATCCGCATGCCGGCATCTGCAGGGGCCTGTCCGTTACGTGTCGTGCTCGCGCTGGCTCGCCTGCCACTGCGCAAACCGGACGCGGATTTCCGGCATTGTCTTGGCCTCATCAAGCAGTTGATGAATTGCCGACAGCCCGCAGTGGGCATCGATCAGCGTCTGCAACATATCCAATAGTTCCGATTCCACGATATCGCTTCGTTCGGCGTGCGGTGGCGCATTTCTGGCCGTCATCATGACGCACCTCCTGAGTGATCCAACGATCAGGGAGGTGCGATTACCATGCCAGAAAACTGGTAAGTTTCCACCACAGCGAATGCGCGCACCGGACAGTGCGAACAGCCTGCCCCGGGTTCAGGGTGCCGGATTGGGGAACTGCAGGTGGATGCGTTCGATATCCGCCAGGATGTCAGGGCTCAGCCCGGTCTGGCGCGCCGCCAGATTCTCCTGCAACTGCGCCATCGTGGTGGCGCCGACGATCGTACTGCCGACGCACCAGCGGTTATAGACGAAACCCAGTGCCAGCTGGGTGGGCGTCAGGCCATGCCGCCGGGCGAGCGCCGCGTACGCGGCCACGGCCGGCGCCGTGTTGGGCTTGCCATAGCGGCCGGCGAATCCGGCGAACAGATTCACCCGCCCTGGCGTTTTCGGGTCATCCAGGTATTTGCCGGACAGCACGCCGAAGCCGAGCGGCGAGTAGGCCAGCAAACTGACACACTCGCGGAAACCGATTTCGGCCAGGCCGTTTTCCCAGGTCCGGTTCAGCAGGCTGTAGGCGTTCTGGACCGAAACCGGGCGGGGCAGTCCCAACGCATCGGTCAGCCGCAGCACCGTCATCAGCCCCCACGGCGTTTCGTTGGACAGTCCCCAGTGGCGAATCTTGCCTGCCCGGATGAAATCGGCCAGCGCGGCCAGGGTTTCCTGCAGTGGAACGGTCTCGCGCTCCTGAGTCGGGTCGAAATGATAGTGGCCGAACATGGGCACATTGCGGTCGGGCCAATGCAACTGATAGAGATCGACGTAGTCCGTCTGCAATCGCTGCAGCGATCCATCGAGCGCCTGCTGCAGGTTCGCCCGGTTGAAATCGAGCCGACCTTCCCGGATCCAGTCCAATGCCCGGCCCGGGCCGGTTGCCTTGGTTGCCAGGACGATGCGGTCGCGGGCCTGGCGCTTCAGCCAGGTGCCCACATGGCGTTCGGTCAGCCCCGTCGTCTCCGCCCGTGCCGGTACCGGATACATCTCGGCAGTATCGAAGAAATTGACGCCCTGACCCAGGGCATAGTCCAGTTGGGCATGCGCATCGGCCTCGCTGTTCTGCTGCCCGAAAGTCATGGTGCCAAGACAGACAGATGGGACGGACAGGTCGCTGTTGCCGAGAAGGATTGCGTTCATCTGGAAAGATAGGCCTCAAGTTCTGCGGGGACGCGCCGCTACCTCGTCTTGCAAAGCGCACGAAGATGCAGCGATACGTCTCTGACTCCCGCCACGGTGATGGGTTCGGACGACACCGCATTCAGCACTCAGGCCTCCGGGCGATGTCGACGAACTGAATGCTCTGCCGAGAACGATACAAACACAAGTCTTGCGAGGAGACTGGATGGGCATGGAAACCTTTCTGGCGCGGCAACCCATTGTGGATGCCGAACATCGCCTGTTCGCCTACGAACTTCTGTTCAGGCAATCGATGGCCTCCGTTTCGGCCCAGATCAGCAGCCAGCTGCAGGCCGGCGTCAGCGTCATCAGCAATACCCTCTGTCTCGGCCCCGACTGGCTGCTGCAAGGCAAGCTCGCCTTCATCAATCTGGACGAAGCCACCCTGATGAGCGATTTCGTCTGCCTGCTGCCACCCCAGCACGTGGTCTACGAAATCCTCGAGACCGTCCCCGTCTCGTCGGTGCTGATCGCCCGCATCCGGGAACTCCGGCAACTCGGCTACCGTTTCGCCCTGGATGATTTCGTCTGCCTGGAGGAATACCGCCCGCTGCTGCCGATGGTCGACTTCGTGAAACTCGGCGTGCTCGAACAGCATCCCGAANAAACCGTGGAAATCCTCGCGCACATCCAACGCGACTTCAACGGCCAGTTCATCGCCGAGAAGGTCGAGACCCGCGAGATGTTCGAACTCTGCCGCAACAGCGGCATCCAGTATTTCCAGGGCTATTATTTCGCCCGCCCGGAGAATCTGGCCAACAAATCCATCCAGCCGGGCCAGCTGGCCGTACTCGACCTGATGAACAAGGTCAGCAGCTGCGAAGACCTGAGCGACATCGAAGAGCCGCTACGTCGCAATGCCGCGCTGACCCTGCGTCTGCTGCGCTATGCCAATTCCGCCGCCGCTGGACTCCAGCAGCAGATCCATACGGTGCGCCAGGCCCTGACCCTGATCGGGCTGAAGACGCTGTATCGCTGGCTCGCACTGTTGCTGGTCACCGCCAAGCCGACGCCCACCAACGCCCTGGCGGCGCGGACAGCCGTGACGCGCGGCCGCATCTGCGAGCTGCTCGGCCAGTCCCGGCTCGACCGCCAGGCCCAGGACGAATTGTTCATCACCGGGTTGTTCTCCNTGGCCGAACCGCTGATGGAAATCCCGCTTGCCCGGCTGCTCGAACGGCTCCCGATGCCCGATGCCGTCGTCCAGGCCCTGCTCCACCAGACAGGGCCTTATGCCCCTTTCCTGAAACTCGCGGAGGCGTCGGAACGCGGCGATTTCGAGCGCATCGCCCGCTACGCCAGCGACATCGACTCCAGTCCGGAAGAAGTCAATCTTGCCCAATTGCAGTCACTCGCCTGGACCGAAGAGCTGACCAGCGAAGCCAGCCCTGTTACGGACGAATCTGCTTATGGCTGACCGTTTACGATCCCGCCTGCCATGAAAAAGCGCTCCCCGGATCCGGAACGCGATCAGGCTGGCCGGCGATCCGTCACCGGCAAATGACCTGTCTTGACGAAGATCGTACACCCCGTGCGGCTGTAGGGTTGGTGGCGGCTCATGTGCTGACTGCGGATCCAGGTGCCTGCCGGGTAACGACCGTATTCGTCTTCGAACACGCCGGACAGGACCAGGATTTCCTGACCCTGCCCCTGCCTGGCCAGCTCGAGTACACATCCCGGTGCGCACCGTACCACGCCGGTTGTCTGGGCGCTCTACGCGTCGACGCGATCGAGCTGCTTGCAGTCGCCTCGCGCGCCATCCGTCGCCAGCCATGCCATCGCTTCCGTATCCAACCCGATGCGTGCGTTCAAATCGGCGTTCATCACCTTATACCCTTTCACATCTGCTGCCCTTGAGAAAACGTATTGTCCAACCGCCATACGCGCACGATAAAGCCATTTCTGGAGGGCTGGCATCAGGAAAAACGATGGGCATTGAGTACCGGCTCCATCGACCCCGTTCCACGGGAAGTCACATCGAGCTGTTATTCTGCCATTTCATTTTATTGGGCGGGATACCGATACCTATCGGACATCATTGATTCATTTTACCGGCCCAGCCCCAGGTAGCTGCTGCATGACAGAGATCCCGCCGCATAGTTTATTTCGACGCTGGCCCTTGATGGGCGTGGCGCCCGAGGACTCGGAAGATCTCCGCCTGAAGAAAGCGGTGATGACGATCATGTCCACCAGTATCGCGTTTCCGGCCATGTTCTGGGGCGTCTTCTATCTGTACAACGGTTACCCGTTCTCCGGCGCCATTCCACTCGCGTATTCCGTCATTTCCTTCAGCAGCATTCTGCACTTTTTCAAGACCCGCCACTTCGCCTTCTTCTGCTTCAGCCAGCAACTGCTCATCCTGCTGGTTCCCTTTCTTCTGATGTGGAGCCTGGGCGGCTTTGCCAACGGCAGCGTGGTAATGATCTGGGCCGTCTTCGCGCCACTGGCGGCCTTGTTCTTCATCAACCTGAAGGCAGCAACGCACTGGATGCTGGCCTTTCTCGCCCTGCTCGTCTTCTCTGCGCTCCTCGACCAGACCTTTGCCGCCCATGCACTTCCAATGCCGGCCGGGCTCAACACCATCTACTTTCTCCTGAACCTCGGTGGCGGTTTCATCCTGATTGCGATCATGCTGTATTACTTCGTCAAGGATCGTGAATCCGCCTATACGAAGCTGCAGCAAAGCGAGACGCACATCCGCGAACTGATGCTCACCGACCCCCTCACCGATGTGGCGAACCGGCGGCACCTGGATGGCAGGATGGTCATGGAACTGAACCGCCAGATGCGCTATGGCCCGCCCTTGTCCGTCATCCTGACCGACATCGACTGGTTCAAGCGCATAAACGATACGTATGGACATGCAGTAGGTGACACTGTGCTCAAGGCATTTGCCAACCATCTCAGGGGTAGCCTCCGCGCCAGCGATTTCGTCGCACGGTATGGCGGGGAAGAATTCGTGCTGCTGCTGCCCAACACCACGATCGAGGATGCGACCGCCCTGGCAGAGCGGATACGCGACACAACCAAGCAGCTCCTGTTCGAGCAGCTTGAACTGCGCGTGACGGCCAGCTTCGGCATAACGGCTGCCCGGCCCGGTGAGACTATGACAGAAGTCCTGTCGCGTGCCGACGAAGCCATGTATCAATCCAAATCCCATGGCCGGGACCGGGTCAGGGTGCTGATGGAGTGACCCGGATGCGGGCCTCGTCGAATCGCCGAGCGGCCGGCTCAGCGTATTGCGAGATGCTGCACCCACACCAGCTCGCAGGCACCATTGCCCGAGTCGCTGCGCGTCATCGAACTGTTCCAGTGCCAGCCGTCCGGCCCCTGCACGCGCACGAGATAACCGCTCAGCGCGACGATCTGACCCGTGCGCACCGCGCCCAGGCGCCGCTTGATGTCGTCGTTTGCGGGAATCATGTGCATGTTCGCGCTATGCTCGACGATGTCCACCGGCGGAATCGGCGGCGCGCCCGACCAGCGATAGAAATAGAAACGGCTGCCCTGGCTGATCTGCAGGCGACCCAGCACTGCACTATCCGACATCGGCCCCCAGCCCAGTGCGAGATCCACGGGAGACAGATCGGCTTCGCGGCCCGCATGATAGGCCTCCGTCGCGAGCACGCGGGCTTGCAGCGAAAACGTCGCAACCGGCATGATCCGGTAGTCCGCCACCGAGAATGCCGGCAGACCCGACCGGTCGATCTGCACCGGGTCATCCGGCGCAAGGATGCCCGCGGCATGGTCGACAGGCCGCGTGGAAAAATGATTCCACGCACCGGCAGCGATGGCAACGATGAGCAGGACTGGAACGAGTCGCATGGGGTGGGCAGAAGTGATGAACGCGTCCCTGTATCGGACAGGACCGTCGCGCGATTGAGTTGTCCACTGATTCCCCGTACTGCACTACACTGCAGCTATCAATCCTGTACGAAGGAGAACGTCCATGAATCCCACGATTGCGGCACGACGGAACCTCGTTCCCGCCCTCATGCTGACAACCCTGGCAGCCTTGTTCCTCGCCGCCNCCCGAGCGCACGCGGCCAGCGCGGCCGAAATCGATCACGAAGTCGACGCGACGCTGAAGGCCTTCCAGAAGATCGAAGGCGCCAAGGCCTATCTCGGCATAGCCAAAGGCGCGCTGGTGTTTCCCAAAGTCTACAAGGCAGGCATCGGAATCGGCGGCGAATACGGCGAAGGCGCGCTGCGGGTAGGCGGAAAATCCGTCGCCTACTACAGCACCGCCGCCGCCTCCATCGGCTTCCAGCTGGGTGCGCAAGCCAAGAGCATCGTCGTCCTCTTCACCAACGAATCCGCCCTCGACAAATTCCGCGCAAGCGAGGGCTGGAAAGTCGGCGTGGACGGATCCGTCGCCCTGGTGGATCTCGGCGTCGGCAAAGCGGTCGACACCAACAATATCAAGGATCCGATCGTCGGCTTCATCTTCGGCCAGAAGGGCCTGATGTACAACCTGACCCTGGAAGGCTCGAAGTTCACCAAGCTGGACAAGAAATAATCCCGTCACGGACGGGATGGGGATCGCCAAGGAAGTCTGGCGCTGCAGTGGAATCAATGCTTGAAGCCCGTGATGGCGTAAACTCGCCCGTCAAGTACGAAGAGATCCTCAGTCGCCCTGGCCGAGGAGTCCAGACGGACTGACGGAGTCGATCCCGCCTGCGCCACTATCCACAAAACCTTCCGAAAACCAGGGGCAATTCACTCCGCCCCTTTGCTTTTTCTTGATCGCCACATCCTGTTTACAAACCCGCAGCCGCGGAGCGTGTCTCAAACAGGCCCCACCCAGAGCAAGGCAAACAATGACTGACGCACAGTGGTTCATCTTCGTGGGCAGCCTGCTGCTTTTCATGGGCGTGACGTTTACCGTCCTCAAACGCCTGCCGGTCACATCGGCCATCATCTATCTGGCGGTGGGGCTGATCATGGGGCCCACGGTCCTCGACCTGTTTCATTTCAATCCGCTCAAGGAATCGGCACTGCTGGAAGTGCTGACCGAAGTCGCGGTGCTGATTTCCCTGTTTTCCGCGGGGGTCAAAATGCCGGTGCCGTTCGGGTTTGCGCGATGGCGCGCGCCCGTTTTGCTGGCAACGGTATCGATGGCGGTCAGCGTCGGCTTGATCACGCTTTTCGCGTATTACCTGCTCGGCCTGCCATTGGGTGCGGGTGTGCTGCTGGGTGCGATCCTGGCGCCAACCGATCCGGTGCTGGCAACGGACGTCCAGAGCCGCCATCCAGGCGACCGCGATCAATTGCGTTTCACGCTGACCTCCGAAGCCGGCATGAATGACGGCACCGCCTTTCCGTTCGTGATGCTGGGTATGGGCTTGTTGGGGCTGCATGAAATCGGCGATTTCGGCCTGCGATGGGCCGTAGTCGATGGACTGTGGGCAACGCTGGGCGGCATTGCCATCGGCGTGGCCGCGGGGATCGCGCTGGCCTATCTGGGATGGACGCTGCGCGGCGAGCATCACAGGCACGAGCTGCTGGATGATTTTCTCGGGCTTGGCCTGATCGGCCTGGTATACGGCTTGAGCGTCCAGGTCCATGCGTGGGGATTTCTGGCGGTTNTTNTCGCTGCCGTTGCATTGCGCCAGACCGAACTGAAACTCGCCAACACGCCCAAGCGTTCCCCAGATTCGCACTCTGCCCTGGAAATCAGGCATACCGATTCGACCAGTCCCGACCCTGACGTGTCACCCACCGTCAGCCAAGGGGCGCTCATATTCAAGGAACACCTGGAACGCCTGTCGGAGCTCATGTTGGTCCTGCTGCTGGGCGGGACGCTTTATCCCGATTCATGGAGCTGGCGCGCGGTGGGATTGGCGCTGTTCCTGTTCATGGTGGCACGTCCGGTCAGTGTTCTCATCGGCCTGCTCGGCACCCGCACATCCTGGCGCATGTACGGCATGACAGGCTGGTTCGGGGTGCGCGGCATCGGTTCGCTTTATTACCTGATGTACGCCATCCAGCACGGGCTACCCGAACCCCTGGCGCTGGCGCTGATGCAATTGACGCTGATCGTGGTTACGCTGTCCATCGTGATGCATGGCATCAGCGTCAAGCCGCTCATGGGCCGTTTCTGGCGACGCAACAAGCGTCGTTCAATGCCGGCCTGAGCAGGCGGGATTGGCAAGCGTCCATGAATGGCCATGCGTCTTGGCGCTTGGCATGGTCGATACATGAGTTCATGCAAAGGCCGCATTGATGGGAACGTGCGCCACGGGTATCTCACACCTCGCAATGATTTGAAGATATTCGGCATAATGCGCAACCTATATGTTTCGTCCATCAGCCTCGCGACGTAGAGGCTGGCTCATTCAGTCACCCGAACCATGCTCCCTTCCATCGAACATCGACTCGCCACCGAGATCGCGGCCAAACCTGCACAAGTGGCCGCGGCCATTGCCCTGCTTGACGAGGGGGCGACGGTGCCCTTCATCGCGCGCTATCGCAAGGAGGCGACCGGCGGACTGGACGATATGCAACTTCGCCTGCTGGAAGACCGGCTGCGCTATCTGCGCGAGCTGGAAGCGCGTCGCGCGGCCATCGTCGAGTCGATCACCGAACAAGGCAAGATGACGCCGGAGTTGTTGAAGGCCATCTCGCTGGCGCCCGACAAGACGCAGCTGGAAGATCTCTATCTGCCTTACAAGCCGAAGCGGCGCACCAAGGTGCAGATCGCGCAGGAAGCCGGACTGGAACCGCTGGCCGACGCCCTGCTGGCCAATCCGATGCTGAATCCGGAGGAGCACGCGGCAAACTACCTGCGCGAGCCCTTCACGACCGAGCAGGGCGACAATCCGGGCGTGCCGGACGTCAAGGCTGCGCTCGACGGCGCGCGGCAGATCCTGATGGAGCGTTTCGCCGAAGACGCCAGCCTGTTGCAAGCCCTACGCGAATACGTGCAGGCACACAGCGTCGTCGAATCCAAAGTGCGCGAAGGCAAGGACGCGACGGCGGAAAAATATGCCGACTACTTCGATTATTCAGAATCCCTGACCACCATCCCGTCGCACCGTGCGCTGGCACTGTTCCGTGGACGGCGCGAGGAGATGCTAGACGTGCGGCTGCGCCTCGACAGCGAGGAGGAACGCCCGGCCTGGAGCGCGCCGCTCAATCCGTGCGAGACGCGCATCGCCAGCCGCTTCGGCATCCAGGACCAGAACCGCCCCGCCGATCGCTGGCTGATGGACACGGTGCGCTTCACCTGGCGCGTGAAGAGCTTCATGCACCTGGAACTCGAACTGATGGGTGCGCTGCGCGCCCGCGCCGAAACCGAAGCCATCCAGGTATTCGCACGCAACCTCAAGGACCTGCTGCTCGCCGCCCCCGCCGGGCCGCGCGCCACCATGGGGCTCGATCCCGGCGTGCGTACCGGCGTGAAAGTGGCAGTGGTCGACGAGACCGGCAAGGTGGTCGACACCGCCGTGATCTATCCGCATCAGCCGCGGAATGACTGGGACGGCTCGCTGCATACGCTGGCCAGGCTCGCCGAGCAACACCGCGTCGCGCTGATCGCCATCGGCAACGGCACGGCCTCGCGCGAAACCGATAAACTGGCGCGCGACCTGATCAAGCTGCGTCCTGAACTGAAGTTGACCAGCATCGTCGTCTCCGAGGCCGGCGCGTCGGTCTATTCGGCATCCGAATTCGCCTCGCGCGAACTGCCCGATATGGACGTCTCGCTACGCGGCGCGGTGTCCATCGCTCGGCGGCTGCAGGACCCGCTGGCCGAACTGGTAAAAATCGATCCGAAGTCGATCGGTGTCGGCCAGTACCAGCACGACGTCAGCCAGTTCGAGCTGGCGCGCTCGCTCGACACCGTGGTGGAGGACTGCGTCAACGCCGTGGGCGTGGACGTCAACACCGCCTCCGCGCCTCTGCTCGCGCGTGTCTCCGGCCTCGGCAACAGCGTGGCGCAGGCTATCGTCGCGCACCGCGACGCCACCGGAAAATTTGCCAGTCGCGCGCAGCTGCGAGACGTGCCGCGCCTGGGCGAGAAGACCTTCGAACAGGCGGCGGGCTTCCTGCGCATCATGGGTGGCGACGACCCGCTCGACGCCTCCGCCGTCCACCCCGAATCGTATCCGCTGGTGCAAGCGATCCTCGCCGACATCCAGCAGGACATCAAGGGCGTGATCGGTAACGGCAGCCTGCTGAAGTCGCTCAATCCCTCCAAGTACGCCAATGAGCAATTCGGTATACCCACCATCAGCGACATCCTCAGGGAGCTCGAANAACCCGGCCGCGACCCACGCCCCGAATTCACCACAGCGGCGTTCAGGGACGGCGTGGAAACACTGGCCGACCTCAAGCCCGACATGATCCTGGAAGGCGTCGTCACCAACGTCGCCGCGTTCGGCGCGTTCGTCGACATCGGCGTGCACCAGGACGGCCTGGTCCACATCTCCGCCCTGTCCAACACTTTCGTCAAGGACCCGCACAGCGTGGTCAAGGCCGGGCAGATCGTGAAGGTGAAGGTGCTGGAGATCGACGAGAAGCGCAAACGCATCGCGTTGACGATGCGGCTGAGCGATGCGGCAGCGCCGGTGGACAGGAAGCCACCAGCGGCGCCGCGCGACAATCGCAGCCAGGGCAAACCGACGGGCGGCAAACCCAACCGTGTACCTGCTTCGGCGCCCGCAGGGNGCGCGATGGCCGCGGCGTTCGCCAAGCTGAAAAGCTGAGCCCGGATTCGAGTCCCGCTACCCGGGCTGCGCCTGTTTGGTCAATGCCCGGATAAAGCCGACCAGGTCGGCAAGGAACATGGCGATGGCCGCCCCCAGCTGCATGATCTTGGCGGCCATCGTCGCGCCGCCCGTTCCGATCAACAGCAGGACCGACGCGACAAGCTGGATGATCGCAACCGCATAGTCGATCCATGACAGGGATTGCAGGAAGGTTCCGACGACGGTCTTCAGGTTGGTGGTGCCGCGCAGCCAGAACAGCACCTTCTTGATCAGCTCCAGTTTTTCTCCCAGCTGCTCCAGCCGTTTCAGCTCCCGCACGGCAGTGGGGTTCATCACCTTCTTGAAGAATCCGCCCAGCGGTCCTTGCAGGCTCTTGGCCATCTTGCTTTTCTGCACCGCGACGCTCACGCTGGCCGCGGCAGCGACGATGCCCAGTACGTCGATGACGAGAAAACAGCCGTACAGGATGGCATCGGCGTTGGCCGCCACCATGGGGGCCGAGTCCATGCTCCCCGATATGGTCAGGATGCGTTCGCCATCGAGCAGGTAGACGTAATTGCCGTTCTCGACCCGAGTTTCGTAATTCACCTTGAGCGTATCGGCCAGCGTCGTGTCGAGCGTGGCGCCGATCGGCGCCGCGATGCCGCTGACGAGCGTCGCCGTCGCCTGGGCTTTGGTGAGATTCTTTTCACTGACGGCCTTCTGGAAGTCCGCATCGTCAGCGAACTCGGCCCAAGCCGCGGCTACCGCAGCTTCCGGCGTATCGGGCGGCGCCGCCATGCCCATGACCATTTCCTCCAAGGTCAACGCCTGCGGCGGCTGCAGCATCAGCGCGATGGTGTCTTCGGCAAAAAAATCCGCGGCATATTGGATGCCGGTACTGTGGAAAGTCGTCAGAACCATGGGCTTACTCCTTGTCTGGTTTTTCGGATTGTGTCGCGCCACCCCTCTCATACCAGGCAAAGCGGGTGCGAAACCAGGCCGTTCATCGATGCTTGTATGGTCTGGGTAGGGGCAACCCGGGCTGGGGGAAAAGGTGTCCGATCCCGTTTTCTTGTAGGTAGTCAGCACGGATTGAATACACGGCGGTTGCAGCGGCCGGTGCGCCAGGTCGTCGAGGATACTGTAGGTCAAATGCTCGGGAAGGGATATACAACTTTAGTCGTAGTCGGGCGGTCGTCCTGCCGCATCTGGCGGCGCAAAAACCCCGAAAACTCGCCCGGCGGATTCTGTCTGCGCGCGGGAGACTTCAGGGATCCACCGTACGATCCGTCCCGAATTCGAATGCGATGTCCTCGCGCATCGGGTCCGCATCGGCCATCGCCATCGACTTGTTTCTTGCGCGCATGGCGCACGCGACAGCCGCAGGCCCTCCCTGCCGCGAGAGCGGCAGGGAGGGCCTATCCGGCGTGATCGAGCGTGTCGACCAGTTCCGCGAAAAGAGCCTGGGTTGCGGTGTCCTGCTGCGTCAGTTGCACCACCAGGTCGCGCGCGATGTCGCGCAGGCGCCAGCTCAACTCGCGCGAGACGACCTCAAGCTCGAACAGGATTTCCGGACGACTATCATCGATTACCTGTTGCGGCTCCACCAGACAGGCGCCCACGCCGCTTGAGGCAAGCGAGCGCCAGATCACGTCGATGCGGTCGGCGACCCGCTGCTGGGCATCGAGGACTCCTTCTTCTGTNGCCTGCGGCGACGATGCGATCGCCGCGCACTTGGCGAGCGCATCCTCCAGCGTCCGATGCAAGGTGTTCAGGCGGGGCTGCTGTTCCGCCAGCGATCGCACGCTACCAGGCCTTGATGCCTGCGGCGTCGCCTGCACAATGCGGCTGACGATCGACACGACCTCTGCCTCGAACTCGCGCGGGATGATTCTCAGCGCCAGGCAGGCGCGCTGCAGTGCGTTGTCCGGCCGCATGAAGATGCCACCCAGCATCTCGGCAGTGGCGACGAAGCTGCCCTCGCGGCTGATCTGCCGACCGGCATGACGATGCGGATAGCCGCTGCCGTCGAGACGCTCGTGATGCTCTCCGACCGCCCGCGCCACTCTCGGCGGGTACGAAGTCTGCTCCGTCAGCACCATCTGCCCCACCTTGGGATGCACGATCACATGTTTCCATTCCTCCGGCTTCAGGTGCGCGTCGGATCTAAGGTAGGCCGGGTCGAGATACATCTCGCCGATGTCGTGCAGCAGCCCGGCATGCGCGATCGTCAGCACGTCGTCTCGCGGCAGTTGCGCGCGGTCCGCGAGGACCATCGCGATCAGCCCGACCAGAACCGTGTGCCTGAAATGCCGCTGCCCCTCGCTCTTGTAGGCCATGGTCAGCAGGGTCGTCATGCTGCTGTTAAGGCGGATGCCGCCGAGCGCATCGAGCAGCATCCGCCGCGTGGCTGTCTCCGCTGCGCAGGCTTGCAGCGGCGGCAGTTCGTCGAGCAACTGCTCGGCCATTTCCCGCACTAGCGCGATATCGACGCCGTCCGTTATGCTCAGCGTCATTTCCAGCGGCTTGCGCAGCTTGCGGCGAATCAGACGTTCCTGCATGCCGGGCGCTAGCTTGGCGCCTTTNGCGATCAGCTTCATGCCCTGGACGTCGTAGATGTCCTCACTCGCGCACACGTCGTAGCGCTCGCCCAGGTCGATCGCACGTTCTAGATAATGAGGATTGACTGTACTCTGCCCTTCACCCGCCGTCCCGCCCTGGTGGATCTCGTTCATCATTTTTCTCGTCGCATTGTTCGAGGTACCTGCACCTCGCCTCTACGGCGAAACCCGTCGATTCCTAAAGTGTCGACTCTTACGATGTCCCGTATTCCTAGTCACACCAAGGTCAGTATTATCGTACTAGCCTGATGTAGCCGTGCCACGTCAGGCACCAGCTATGTCCAGCGCGCGGGCTCGCAGCTGTCCGCAACCGCCCTCGACATCCTGCCCCGCAGAGTGGCGCAGCTTGGTGAGCACGCCGCGCATATGCAGATGGCGCGCCATCTTGGCGGCGCGTTCCCAACTCGGGCGACGAAAGCCATCGCCGTCGGTCGGGTTGTAGGGAATCAAATTCATCACCGCATACTTACCGGCCAGCAATCGTGCGATCCCGTCCAATTCGGCATCGCCGTCGTTGATGCCTTCGAGCAGCGTCCACTGGTACTGGATCGGGTAGCCGGTACGGCGGGCATAGGCCTCGCCCAACTCGACCAGTTCGACCGGCGCGATGTCGGGCGCCTTCGGCAGCAGTCGGCGGCGCAATTCCTGGTCCGTAGTGTGCAGGGAAAGCGCCAGCGCTGGCTTCACTCTGGACAGCGGCAGGCGCTCGAACACGCGCCGGTCGCCGACGGTCGAGAAAACCAGGTTCTTGTGGCCGATGCCACCTTCCACGCCGAGCAGCTCGATGGCCTCCAGTACGTTGTCCAGATTGTGGGCCGGCTCGCCCATGCCCATGAACACGACCTTCTTCACCGGGCGGCGGCTGCGCGCCAGCACCACCTGCGCGACGATCTCCGCGCTGGAGAGCTGGCGCAGCAAACCAGCACGGCCGGTCATGCAGAACACGCAGCCCACCGCACAGCCGACCTGGGTCGACACGCACACGCCGTCGCGCGGCAGCAGCACGCTTTCCACCGTCTGGCCATCCGCCAGTTCCACCAGCAAACGCGCCGAGCCATCCTCGCCGGCATGCTCGGAATGCACCCGTGCGAGCGCATTCAGCTCATCGAACAAACCGGGAAGCGCGTGACGCAC
Source organism: Thiobacillus sp. (assembly GCF_013693775.1). Classification (NCBI taxonomy): domain Bacteria; kingdom Pseudomonadati; phylum Pseudomonadota; class Betaproteobacteria; order Nitrosomonadales; family Thiobacillaceae; genus Thiobacillus; species Thiobacillus sp. Next base: position 3,388,469 of record NZ_CP059257.1, on the reverse strand, counting down.
CGACAGCGGCAGAAAATCCTCTGCACGCCGGCGCTTGTTATCGAGCGGGCGTACCTGAACCCACGCCCGCAGCACGCGCCCNTCATGGCAGGGCGCAGCGCCGAGAGCGCGAAGACGTTGTCGGAGTTGGGGAGTCGCATGGCGGGGCGGATGGTAGCACGGGGAATGCCGGCGACTGCGGAGCGGCTTGGCCGCCATCGGCCATGTGTCGAGCAAGCCCTCGGAGCGTTCCCGTCCTACGCGCAGGCTACCCGACACCATCCTTCAAGCCGGTCGCGGCATTTGAATCAGAACAGTCACTGCCCCAGGTCCTGGCCCGTGGTCTCTGCGGCCTCGTGAATTGAAGCGAACCCGAACTGAACCCACGCCGTTCGGCCCGGGAATTCGCGCGGTAGAACGGACACTGCCCGCGCTACGGCAGATAGTGTGCCGCCGCCCGCTCGACCAGGCCGCCGGCATCGAAGAACAGCACTTCGATCACGGGACCACGCACGCCGTTGTAGTGAATCGCCACGCTGTCCACCCCGGCAAACGTCGCCAGCAGTTCGAAGCGCAGGTCAGGGAAACGCGACAGGGCCTGCCTCCAGTAGTCCCCCACCGCGCGTTTTCCCTTGAGCACGCCGCTCGGTTCGCCCGCGATCACGGCGATATGTGGGGAAGACATCACGAAGTCCTCGCTGTAGTGCGACAGTATCCGGTCCAGGTCATGGCTGTTCCAAGCTTCGATCCATTCCTTGCCGAATCTGTCGGCTTGCGCTTTCGTGATCACGTGTCCTCCTGTTCCAGATGAGCGTTCCCAATCGTCGTGCCGAAATCAGCAGCCGACGCAATGCGCCCGCCCGGCGTTCCCTTCGGCCATAGCGGACCGCGTACATGATGCCGCCCCGATCCACGCCCAGGTCATGCAGTGCCCGGTCGCTCAACGCACCGAGTTCGGATTCGGCCCGCCGGCAGGCCATGGCAACGGTCAGGCGCCGCAGGATTCTGCCTGCAACCCTCCGGATATAGCGCCTGCGCAAGGCAGCCGCCCGGCGCACAAGCTGCCGGACATCCGCGCTGCCTTCCTGTCGTATGTTGCCATCCATGCCCGGAATACTAGGCAGGCGCGGCGCCTCGATACAGATGCAGAAAAACCGATTTCATTAGGTTACAGTTGCATCCGGAGGCCAACTGTAACCATCGGGATCGGCTTCGCGTGTACTGCATCGGGGCACGGCGCTGGCCCTACACTGGCGAGACAGGAGGCTGCCATGAACTTGTACGAAAACCTCGCGACGCACGTGAAGAACGCCATCCGCCAGGGCGTGTACCAGCCCGGCGACCGCCTGCCCTCCGTCAGACGGCTGTCCGAACAGCACCGGGTCAGCCAGAACACGGCGGTATCGGCCTACCGGCTGCTGGAAAGCCATGGCTGGCTGGAAGCGCGGCCGCAATCCGGATTCTTTGCGCGCCACCCCGAATCCTCGCTGCCCNCCGCGAAAGGCAACGACAATGCCGAAGGTCCCTGCACGGTCAGCGTCACCGAGGTCGCCCTGCGCCTGTGCCGCAACGCGCTTCAACCCGACCTGGTTTCGCTGGGCGCGGCCACGCCCCACCCCGGCTATCTGCCGCTGGGCGACCTGCGCGCCGCCTTCAACCGCAGCCTGCGCGACAGCAACGATGTCGCCAGCCGCTACAGCTTTCCCNCGGGCGAAGAACCCNTGCGCATCCGCATCGCGCAGCGCGCCGCCGAACGCGGCTGTGCCTTCGGTCCGGACGACGTGGTCATCACCGACGGCTGCCAGGAAGCCCTGAACCTCGCCCTGCGCGCCGTGGCCAAGGCCGGCGACATCATCGCCATCGAGAGCCCCGCCTTCTTCGGCACCCTGCAGACGATCGAGTCGCTGGGCATGCAAGCGCTGGAAATCCCCAGCGACCCGGTCACAGGCATCAGCCTCGACGCCCTGGCCTTGGCGCTGGAACGCTGGCCGGTCAAGGCCGTGGCGGTGGTGAGCAATTTCAGCAACCCCACCGGCAGCCTCATGCCCGACGCCCACAAGACCCGGCTGGTGAAAATGCTCGCCGCGCGCGGCATTCCGCTCATCGAGGACGATATCTACGGCGACCTCGCCCACGGCCGCACGCGGCCGCGCCCGGCCAAGGCGTACGACCGCACGGACAACGTGCTGCTGTGCGCCTCGTTCTCCAAGACCATCGCGCCCGGCTACCGGGTCGGCTGGATCGTGCCGGGCCGCTGGCGCCAGGCCGTCGAACACCTCAAGTACGTCAGCACCCTGTCCAGTGCCACCCTGCCGCAGCTGGCCGTGGCCCGCTACCTGGCGGACGGCCGCTACGAACGCCACCTCAACAAGGTACGCCGCTCCTACGCCGACAACCTGGCGCGCATGCAGGCGCACATCGCCCGGCATTTTCCGGCCGGCACCCGGACCTCGCGCCCCGACGGCGGCTTCGTGCTCTGGGTCGAACTGCCGGAGCACATCGATACGCTCGCCCTCCACGACAAGGCGCTACAACAAGGCATCAGTTTCACCCCGGGCAATCTCTTCTCGCCGCAGGGCCGCTATCGCAACTGCCTGCGGCTGGCCGCTGCCCTGCCCTGGGACACACGGGTGGAACAGGCGCTGGAAGCGCTGGGCAAACTCGCCCGGCGCGCCTGACCCGCATCACACTCACGCCATCACGGGAGAAAACCGCATGACACCCTCCACCTCCGTCGCCCGCGTCGCCCTCGACATTCCGCCGCGCGACCGACCCTCCACCTATCCGCAAGCGATCCAGACCTTGCTGGGCGAACGCCTGGCCGGACGCGAGAAGCGCGCCCTGGGCGACGCCTTCGGCCTGGCCAACTTCGGCGTCAACCTCACGCGCCTGGCGCCCGGTGCGGTCTCGGCCTTGCGCCATGCGCATTCCCGGCAGGACGAACTGGTCTACATCCTCGCTGGATCGCCCACCCTGCGCACCAACGAAGGCAGCATGCGCCTGGCGCCCGGCATGTGCGCCGGCTTCAAGGCCGGCACCGGCAATGCCAGCCAGCTGCTGAACGAAACCGGCGAAGACGTGCTGGTTCTGGAAATCGGCGACCGTTCGTCGGGCGACGAAGTCACCTACCCCGACGACGATCTGTTCGCCACCTTCGTCGACGGCCAGTGGCGCTTCTTCCACCAGGACGGTACGCCATATTGAACCGGCACGCCGTCCGCAGCGATCATGTCGCGCCGGCGCATCCAGTGCACAAAAGATCGCGGAACCTGCTTTTTTATCGTGCGGCTGCCGCCTGGGTGCACGACGCGATCGATTACGTGGTCAGTGGTAATGTGAGCACTCCCGACATCCCGGAACCCATCGCATGACAGATGCCGATCCAACTATTCCGGCCCATCGTCTCAACCTGCTCAAAGGCTTTTCGGCAGCAGCGGTGGTCGTCATGATCTGGTCCGGGTTCAACATCGTCTCCCGGCTGGGCGGACGCAGCCCGCTTACGCCTTATGACATGGTCGCCATCCGTTTTGTCGTCTCGGGAATGGCGTTTCTTCCCTTTATGTTGACCCGATGGAACCACCTCAAGTGGCCGCGGCTTGCCGTGCTTGCCGCGATTGGCGGCACAGGGTACACCTTGTTCATCTACTCAGGCTTTGCCCTTGCACCGGCCGCGCACGCGNGCATTCTGGTCAATGGCGGCATTCCCTTTGCGAGCGCATTGATCACCTGGCTCATACTCGGGCACCGCCCTGGCATCCGGACCGAGTTCGCCCTGCTGGTCGCGGGGCTGGGGATCGTGCTGATCGGCTTCCACAGCCTGGGCCAGATTTCCGGCGCCCCCGCCCATCAATGGGTAGGGGATATGTTCTTTCTCCTTGCCGCAATCAGCTTCGCAAGCTTCGTCTTGTTGCTCAAGCATTGGCATGTCCCACCCATCGAAGCAACGGTCGGGGTCTCCGTGATTTCCATGGTTTTCTACACGCCGGTTTATCTCCTGTTCCTGCCCAAGGCCATCACCACTGTTTCCCTGTCCTTCATTCTGTTGCAAGGCGTGTATCAAGGCATCCTGGCCGCCTCGATTGCCGGCCTGCTCTTCACCTACGCCATCCACAACATCGGACCGCAAAAGGCAACGCTCATGCTGGCCATGGTTCCCGGCATCTCGGCGGTGGCCGCCGTGCCATTGTTGAAGGAATCTCTCGATGCCGTGACCATTTCCGGCGTCGTGCTGGTGACGATCGGCGCGGTTCTGGGCGCGACACATCGATTGGCAAAACAGGGATGACGAAGTCCGTGCAGCCTGCCTCCTTTATTCGATGCCGAGGCAGTGGGTAACATGAATCCCAAGGACCTGGAATTACTTGTCACCCGGGAGATGCCTTTTGGCATGCACAAGGGCCGGATCATTGCGGACCTGCCGGGCAATTACCTCAACTGGTTCGCGCGCAACGGATTCCCTCCGGGTGAAATTGGCCGTCTGCTGGCCCTGATGCAGGAAATCGATCACAACGGCCTGGCGGACATTCTCACGCCGCTCCGGCAGCGATCGGGCAACCCTTTTGCGCCGACTGATTGAGTGTTTTTCAGACACATGGAACGACACCCCGTTTGACGGGTCTTCAGGCTGCTCGCTCCCTTCGCGATCGCGCCCAAGGTTCGAAGGCGCGCGTCGAGCGCTCAGTCCGAGACCCGGTCGTATTCAAGCTTGAATCGAATACTTTAATGGAGAACGCATGATCCTTGCCGCAATCGTTCTGTTTTGCCTGGCGGTGGCGCTGGGCCTGGGGCTCGTGGTGCTGGGCGTGCGCTACCGACGCGGCTCGCGGGCCCTGGCGGCGGTGCACGCCGGCCTCGCCCTGCTGGGCCTGGCCCTGTTGGGAAAACATATCTTCAGCAGCCCCGTTCACATGCTGTACAACGATGCGGCGCTGCTGTTCGTGCTGGCGCTGGCCGGCGGGCTGGTTCTGCTGGCCCTGCGCATGGGCACCCATGAACACCGCTCGCCACCGCCGATGATGGGCGTCAGCTTCCACGCGGCCATGGCCATCACGGCGCTGCTGCTGTTGGTGCTGGGGTATACGCATCCCTGACGCCGGGTTTCGGACAGCGAAATCCATTCGAGCCCGGCCCTGTCTTTCTCGAAAGACACGGCTATCGGGTGTCGATTCGGGCTCGTCACAAACGTCGTCCTGGTTATCGACACCCCAAAAGGAGATGACCATGCAATTCATGATGCTGATGATTCCCGCCGTGTACCAGGGCGGCAAACCGGCGCCGGACTTCACGCCTGACCCCAAGAAAATGGAAGCGATGGGACGCTTCAACGAGGAGATGGGAAAAGCCTTGAAAATCGAATCGCTCAACGGCCTGCATCCGCTGGCCAAGGGGGCGCGCGTGTCGTTCGCCCAGGGCAAGCCCTCCGTCACCGACGGGCCGTTGATCGACGCGAAGGAAGTGCTGGGCGGTTACTGGCTGGTGGACGCCCCGTCCAAGGAAGACGTGGTGAAGTGGGCGCAGCGCTGCCCGGCGGACGAAGGCGACACCATCGAGATCCGGCAGATCTTCGGACCCGAGGATTTCGCGAAATAAGGCGCATGGCGTGAAACGCCTCGTCCGGGTTCATCAAAGGCAAATCACCCGAGCCCGGTCCGTTTGATTCATTTCGCCCGCATCCCGTCGGTGGCCTCGAAATGATCCATCTGGTCGGCCCGGGCCTTTCTGAAAGCGGGACGATCCGTGACACGCGCCACATAGGCCTCGGTCGCCGGCCGATGGCCGAAAGCACGGACATCCGGAATGCGCAGCACGTCCGCCATCAGCAGGTCTGCGACCGTGAAGCGGTCCGCCGCGAGCCATGTCCGCCCGCCCAGCACTTTTTCGAGCTGGTCGAGACGCGTGCCCATCCATCCCTCAAGACCATTGTTCTCATCGCCGGAGATCTTCAAAAACCACCACGGCACGGAGACCATCTCGATCGAGTTGAGCGCGGCGATCGTCCATTGCAGCGTTTCCGCTTCGCCAACCGGATCGCGCGGCATCAGCGTGTCGCTTTTCCGGGCCAGATGCAGCAGCCCGGCACCGCTCTCGAACAACTCCAGTTCGCCGTCGCTCAGGAAGGGAACCTGGCCAAAAGGCTGGCGTGCGAGATGATGGGTATCGGGGCCGTCGAATGGAACCGTGCGGACGGCGTAGCCGAGGCCGGCTTCCTCACACGCCCATCTCAGTCTCAGATCACGCACAAAACCGCGCGGGCCTTCAGGCACCCAGTCGTAGGTCCAGATGGTCAGTTCGCTCATCGCAGCAGGCCCTTCCTGTGTCCAGATTGAGAGTGGATCGTCCGCATGAACCGATGTTTCGGTCGCGTCAACATACATACCTTATGCCAGATAGCCCGGAACGTCTCATGCTCCTACCTGGCAGGCAGGTAAGCGGCAGCCTCCGCTCCCATTTTCAGACATGGCTTACACGGAATTCGGACGCTCCCTCGCTGCCAATCATCGCCCTTGTCGGCATCATTTGGCCATCGTTTCCGATTAGCCATCGTGCCGCGTAATCGGCATTGATAGTCGGGGTGGCGCAGGCATCGGCAACCCCGCACACAGGACAAGCGCATGAACCCAACCACCGCGAAAGATCCGAGTGTCCTTTTTGACAAGGATGGTTTCGTCATCAATCCCGAACAATGGGATATCGCGCTGGCGCAGCGCATCGCGAATTCCGAGGGCCTGGGAGAAATGGACGCGTTGCAGCAGCAGTTGCTGCTGACCTTGCGCGATGAATTCCACAAATTCGGGGCGGTCACGGCCTTGAGCCATATTTGCCACCTCAACGGCCTGGACGCAGATTGCCTGCATCAGCGGTTCCGCTCTCCGCGCCAGGCCTGGCGTATCGCGGGTCTGCCCAATCCGGGCGAAGAAGCCAAAGCGTACCTGGCCTGACATACGGATGGAAAGGCATACGATGAGACACGTGAACCTGACCGTTCCGGAAATCGGATTGATCGCCGGCACGCGAGCAGCAGCAGGCGCGGGCCTCGCCCTGCTGCTTTGCAACCGATTGGATCCGGACCGGCGACGCGCTGTCGGCTGGACGCTTCTTGCGGTGGGTATCGCCACCACGATACCGCTGGTCGCACGGGTATTCGGAAAACCCTGCGCGCCCACGGATCCTGAAGAGGCGTAGATTGCAGGCTATCGGCAGTGCAGGCCGTCAAACCCGCGAACCGGCCGTGCCGCCATTCCTGGGCTGAACGCCGGTTGTACGAATCGCGAAGGAGAGCGTGATGATCGAGCTTTTACCGGGTCTGCCAGACCCCATCGTCGGATTGCTTGCCTCGGGACAGGTGACCGCGCAGGACTATGAGTCCGTCGTGATTCCCGCCATCGAATCGAAGCTGCAGGCGCACGGCGCCGTTCGCGTCCTGTACCAATTGGGGCCGGCATTTACCGGGTTCAGCGCAGGCGCGATGTGGGATGACGCGAAACTGGGATTCACCCATCTCAAGGCGTGGGAAAGGATCGCCTTCGTCACCGACAGCGACGGCATGCGGGGCGCAATCGGCCTCTTTCGATTTGCCATCCCGTGTCCGCTCAAGGTCTTTTCCAACGCGCAGTTTGCCGAGGCGGTCGAGTGGATAACGGCCTGAGCATGACCCGGTGCGCCAACACTTGATCGTGTCCGGGTCGCCCCCTCGATTTGACGGTTCAATTCACGGGAAACCGTCGCCTGACCCAAGCCCGTCGCTTCGCCGCGTGCCTCCATGAACCGGGCCAGAATCGGACCGCAAATCATGCCGAGCGCCAGCCGCAGGTCGTTGTTGGGAACCACCATGGTGGTCGGGCGCGACATGTAGGCGCCGGGAATGCGCCGGAGCAACTCGGGAAAATCATGGCGCTCGCGGTCGCGGAAGTGGATCACGCAGAGCGATTCGTCGGCCAGCGGCACGTCGCGCGCAATGAACGGGTCGGAGGTGTCCACCAGCGGCATGCGCTGGATGTTGATGTCGGTCAGGCCGAACTGGGGCACGATGTAATGGATGTAGTCGTCCATGCGGCGCAGGATGGTTTCCACCGATTCCTCGGGCGTGCACGTGCCCTTTTTGCAGTCGCGGTGGATCTTCTGGATCCACTCCAGATTGATGGCCGGCGCCACGCCGATCAGCAGGTCCACATGCTGGGCCACGTCGACGCCCGGGCGTCCCACGCGACGGTCTATTTCCGGCGGAAAGTGGCACGATTCGATCTTGCGGCGGGTCCAGGTGTTGGCCATCAGGCCGCCATGCTGCCCCTCGTAGAACAGGAGATCGCTGCCCGGCGGCAGGGGCGCCCAGGGCGTGAACTCGCCCGCCTGCACCCCCAGTTCCTCGCCGTGCTCGGCCGTGTGGGCATACTGGCGAACCACCCCGCTGCCGCATTCGCCATAGGTCCGGAAAAACGATTCCAGCTCCTGGAAATGATTGCACTCGGGTCCGAACCAGGAAATATTGCGGCCGCTACGCCGCGCCTCGTCGAGCAAGGCGGCGAACTGCCGATCGGTATAGCGCCGGAAACCGTCGCCATGAACGATCGCGGGCTTGATGTTCAGGCGCTCGAAAATGAACTTGAACGCGTGGCGTATCGTGGACAGGCCGGCACCGGACGAACCGGTCACGGCGACGATGGGATGCTGTCGGGACATGATTGTTTTTCTCCCCAGACTGGCCACAAGGCCGCTGGGGATAAAGTGTACCCCGGTGCAGGTCACGGAGAACAGGATTCGATCATCCTCATTCCGGGCTGGGCCCTTCACTGTGGCTTTACAAGATCTGCCCCTCGAGTTGCGCGCTTGCGCATCCTCTGTTTGGGCGAGAAATCTTTAGCGCCTGAAAACCGGGGGCCGGTCTCGATGCTTATTTTCTTCGTGCAGCACCAATACCCAGTAATCCAATGCCAAGTAGCGCCATCTATCCTGGCTGCTGCGGTGTTGAGCCTGGCCCTTTTAAATCGCCGACCTTCTGGCTATTCAGCGTTTCTGCGGCGGTATTTTTGAGTACGGCCGCGAATCGTGCATGCGCTTCAGGATCGACAGGCCGGTGCCTGATAGCCGTGCTCGCCGGGTCCTTGCCAAGATAATTGTCGCCTTTCCAGTTCCTCGATGGCCGGATTGGCCTGGGCACAAAGCCGCCGCCGCAATTCGGGCAGACGTTATCCAGGAGGGTCTCGACGCACGTTGCGCAGAACGTGCACTCATAAGTGCAGATGCGGGCTTCGAGTGAATCAGGCGGCAACGCTTGGTTGCAGTTCTCGCAGGTGGGTCTGAGTTCAAGCATATTGTCACCTTTTGCTGTCGGCTGGCGAAATTGCCCGGCTCCCCGGATCGTCGGCCCTGCGGGGCCGGCACCCTCCGGAGAGTCGCCGCGACCGGCGTGCCTGCTGCGATTACCGATTGCCGATATGGGCCGCGTAAGTCTGCTGGGCGATCTTGCCGTCCTTGATCACAAACGTGTCTGTGCCCAGCGGGATCAGCTCGCCGACACTCCATACGATATAGCCCACCTCGCCATGCGCCTCCAGGGTGCGCATGCGAAAGAGTGCAAGCGCCTGCTCGGGCAGATTGCCCAGGAAGGCTTCGAAGAAGCGCCGGATTTCATCGACACCGCGGTAGACGCAATCCGGCGCATGCAGAACGGCGTGCTCGTCGTAGTCATCAACGATGGCTGCCACGCCCTGTTTGGCCATGAATGCATGGAGGTGGCGGTTCATCACGTTCAGGGTCTGTTCGGTGATCGTAATCATGATGTTTTCCTCAGGGTTGGTTGTCGATGGGGTCAATCGTCGAGAAGCGCCATGGTGCGACGCGCCCGGGCCCGGCCAAACGGGATCAGTTTCGGCGTGCTGCGCTGGTACGCGCGATAGCGCTCGCCGAACTGCCGTACCAGATCCCGCTCTTCGTACAGGAGTCCGATGAGCACGTAGGCAGTCATCCCGCCGGCGAGCAGCAGGTGGCTGACGGTCATGGAGGGAGTGGACCAGATTCCGATCAGCACGCCGAGCTGCATGGGATGGCGGACCCACCGGTAGAGCAACGGCGCCTTGAATGCAACCGGTGTGTAAGGCAGGCCCCTGGCGTGCAGATAGATCTGGCGCAGCCCGAACAGATCGGCGTGGCTGATGAGGAACGTGGTCAGCAGCACGAGCCCCCACCCGCCGAGCGCGATGCCGGTCAGCGTGCCTGCAAGCAGCTTGCCCTCGACCGTCCAGAGGGACCCGGGCACGGGCTGCCAGAAAGCGATGAGCATGCACAAGGCCACCGTGGTGGCGACGAGATAGCTGCTGCGCTCCAGATGGGCGGGAACATGCCGCGTCAGCCAGGCCTTGAATCCTGGGCGTGCCATGACGCTGTGCTGCAGGCCGAAGCCGGCGATGAGGGCAAGGTCGACGAACCCGGCCCATCCAGGCGATAGCGTGCCGGCACTGTCAACGTTGATCGGCGTCAGCACGCCCACGCTGAAACCGACGAAATAGAGCAAGGCGACGAATCCCGTCAGATACGCGCCCAGCCCATAGATCCAGTTCAATAGTGTCTTCATGATGGGTCTCCTGTTCGGTGTGGAAGGAGTGCTCAATTTAGGCTGCGCGGCCTTGACCCTCTAGTGCGTAAACTGTAGTAAACAGCTACGCATTGCGTAGCGACTTGGAGACGTCATGTTGAAATACGGCCAGTTTTGCCCCATCGCCAAGGCCAGCGAGGTGCTCGGTGAAAAATGGACGGTATTGATCGTGCGCGAGCTGCTGCTGGGCACGAAGCGCTTCAACGACTTTCAGCGCGCGTTGTCACAGATCTCCNCGACGGTGCTCGCCAAACGGCTGAAGACGCTGGAGGAGCACGGCCTGGTGTTTCGGAAGGCGGTGACCGGTGGGCGCTCGACCGAGTATCACCTCACCCCGGCTGGCCGCGAACTCTACCCGGTCATCGAAGAGCTGGCCGTATGGGGCATGCGCTGGGCGCGCAAGCACATGGAAGATTCGGAGCTGGACGTCGAACTGCTGATGTGGGATGTCCAGCGTCGCATCGACCGCGATGCCCTGCCGGGCGGCCAGGCAGTGATTCGCTTCAGCTTTCCCGAGCTCAAACATTATCGTGACTGATGGGTGGTCGTCGACGAAACCGGGGCGGATTTGTGCACCAGCAATCCCGGCAAGGATATCGACCTGCACGTGGTGAGTGACCCACGCACCCTGATCGAGGTGTGGATGGGCGACACCACGCTCGGCCATGCCAAATCGTCGGGCAAACTTCAGCTGGTGGGCTCTGCACTGTACACACGCACAATGAAGGCCTGGTTCATGCTGAGCAACACGCAGGACATCATGGCGGCACCCCATATAGCCAACCGGAAATACGATTGAAGCGTGTATCGGGCGTGGGGTCTGGCCCCGTTAACGGCGCCCGGGCGTTGCAATATGCGTATGCCCGAACCATGATCCGTGCAGCGTGGCCTATATTGGATAGACGTTCGTGCGCAGACGAGATGCGTCCAGAAACCTCGTCAAGGGAGCTCGCCGTTGGATAACCCCGTGCCGCCCTCTTCAGATTCCCGGGATCCGGGCATCCTGGTGCCGCAGATCGTGCAGAGCTTTCGTCAGCTCCCCATATCGCTGATCGTCAACCTGGCAAACGGACTCATCCTGGCCGCCGTTCTGTGGGGCACCGTGTCCGCGCCCGTCCTGCTAGCCTGGTCAGGCTTGCTTGTCGTCGTCACCGGAGCGCGATTCCTCAGCTTGCGGGCCTTCATAAACGCCTCCNCCAGAAGCGAACCGGATCTTGCCGTCTGGACGACGTATTTCGTGGCAGGGGCCTGCGCGGCCAGCGTGGTGTGGGGGCTGTCCGGCATTCTTCTGTTTCATCCCAGTTCCTTCCCGCATCAGGTCGTGCTCGCATTCGTACTGNGGGGAATGGTGGCCGGCGCCGTTCCGCTGCTGTCGTCCGTGCGCCACGCCTATGGGTGCTTCGCCATTCCGGTCGTGTTACCCATCGGCCTACGACTGATGTGGGTGGGCGACCGCATCCATCTCGTCATGGGCCTGCTGATGATCATCTTCGGCCTCACCATGCTCGCTACCTCCGCCCAGGTCCACCGCCTGTTCCGCGACGCGGAANAGCTGCGCCGCGAGCTGTTCTCATCAAGCGAAGTGGCGCAGGCGCTGGAATACCTGGTCCGTCTGGACAGCCTCACCGGCATTCCGAACCGGCGGCTGTTCGAGGAAGAACTCGGCAAGGAATGGGCANGGGCGAAGCGCGACAACGTAGCGTTGTCGCTCATCATGGCCGATATCGATCACTTCAAGGAATACAACGACCACTACGGGCACCCGGCCGGCGATCTGTGCCTGGTGGAGGTTGCGCAGGCCATGCACCACGCGCTGTCCCGCCCGGGCGACGTGGCGGCCCGAATCGGCGGCGAAGAGTTTGTGATCCTGTTGCCGCAGACGGATCTGGACGGCGCGATCGCCGTGGCCGAGCAGTTACGCGAGCGTATCCTGGCCTTGAATCTGCCCCACGACGCCTCGCCCGTGGCCAGCCAGGTCACCCTGAGTTTCGGCGTATCTTCGTGCGATCTTGCTTCCGTGTCGTCGCCCGCCGAGCTGATCCGCACATCCGACATCGCGCTATACGAAGCCAAACGCTGCGGACGCAACCAGATCGTGGCCGCCCGGAAAACGACATCGGTTCGGGTCGCGTGAGCAAAGAAGCTGTCTGGCTATCTGCGGCCCTGTGTTCGAGCCAGACCTGCCCCCGCCGTCCTCCAGGCACCCGCCCCTTCTGCCTTCACGCCGACGCCCGCAAGCGCCGCGACTGCATGAGCGACGTCATGTGCAGCATCAGGAAAATCGGCACCAGATACGCCGGAATGATCACCTCCGGCATGAACGCCATCACCCCGGTGGTGATTTCACCCGGCACACCCCTGGCAAGCATCGATCCAAACGCCCCGAGCGAGAGGGCGACAACCAGATCGAGAATTCCCAGCCAGTTCCAGCGCCGGAAACGCCGGCTGGCGACGAAATCGGGCCGACGCAGCAAGGTCAGCAGCACCAAGGGTGCAGTGACGCCTATCGCGATATCGCCCAGCCCTGCCGGAAACGCGAAAAAGCCCGGCAGTACGCCGTGCGCATACAAGGCCAGAAATCCCAGACCGCCGGCGCGCCACGCCTGCATCGAGACCAGAACACGCAGGTCGGCCGCCATGACAAGACCGTGGAACCAGGACGACAGCCGCGACGCAATAAAAAACAGGGCAAGCGGTGTCACCACTGCGACGAGGATGGGCAGCGGCGGTCTCCCTGGCGGTCCGGCGAATGCGCCNCCNGTGCCCAATACAACGATAAGCGAGAACCACATTGCAAGTATCACCCCGATGATCAGCTTCACCTGTGCCGGAACGCGCAATTGCAGATTGTCGGGTGATGAGGGAACTGTCTGTAGCATGATTTTCTCCTGATAGTCACTTGCAATATGCAAGCGACTATCAGGCTAACAGGGTAACTTGTATAATACAAGTGACAAAACGTTTTGGAGCCGAAGCCATGAAAACGGGCAAAACCAAACCAGACACTTTTCGACGGTCCCCCTGCCCGGTTGCAAATACGCTCGACCTGGTCGGCGATCAATGGTCGCTGCTGGTGATTCGGGACATCTTGCACGGCAAGCACACCTATGGCGAACTGCTGGATTCGCCCGAANAAATCCCGACCAGCACACTCGCCGACCGCCTCAAACGCCTCGAAAATGCGGGCATCCTCGTCAAATCCGCCTACCAGGAACGCCCAACGCGCTATGCCTATTCGCTGAGCACCAAGGGTGAGGCGCTGGGCGAGATACTACTGGCTCTCGTGAACTGGGGGACCAAATACATCCCGGGTACGCAGACCCTGAAATCGTTCGAGGAGAGACGCAATTGATCCGCGTGCCCATGGCAAGACCTGATCCCAAAGCCATGACCCGAATGTTCTCCAGACCCCGATTCGCCTATGATCGAAACTGCAGAATGCGCCAAGACCCTGACGCTGTGGCGACCTGTTTGGACAGGGCGTCGATTGAGTTGATTCGAGACCGTCGTTGAGCGGCAAGTGGGAGAACACATGATTTCACATTCGATGCACTGGCCTCGTTCCCTCAAGTGGTTCGCATGCATCCTGCTGCTGTTTTCCAGCCTTGCCGGCGCAGCGGACAAGAAAGAGGGCGCGTTCCATGGCGCGGTCCAGACCGAGTACCCGAGCTGGTTCAAGGCGAGCTTCCTCAACCTGCAGGACGATATCGCAGAGGCCCAATCCAGGAACAAGCGCGTGATGCTCCTGTTCACGCAGGACGGCTGCCCCTACTGCCATGCCCTGGTCGAACGCAATCTTTCGCAAAAGGATATCGAAACCACCCTGCGGAAACACTTCGACGTGATCGCCATCAACATGTGGGGCGACCGTGAGGTCGAGGGACTCGACAACCGGTCCATGACCGAGAAACAGTTTGCCGCCAGCCTCAAGGTGCAGTTCACGCCCACCATCCTGTTTCTCGACGAAGCCGGGCAAACCGTCTTGCGGCTCAATGGCTACATCCCGCCGAACCGATTCATGACTGCGCTGGAATATGCCGCACCAGGCCAGAACAGTGGAGCCAGCTACCTGGATTACGTCGCGGCGCACCAGCCGCCTGCCACCGGCGGCGACTTGATCAACGAATCCTTTNTCCGGAAGCCCNCCTACAATCTCGTGCGCAAGGGCAGCAAGGCCAGACCGATCGCAGTGTTCTTCGAGCAACGCGATTGCCCCGCCTGCGCCGAACTGCACAAGAGGATCCTGTCGGACAAGCAGACGCGCGCCATCCTTGCCGGGTTCGACGCGATCCAGCTCAACATGTGGTCGGACACGCCGCTGGTCACCCCGCAGGGCAAGGCCACCACGGCGCGCGCCTGGGCCCGGGCGCTGGACATCCAATACGCGCCCGCCATCGTGCTGTTCGACGCCAAGGGCAAGGAGATCATCCGCTCCGAGGCCTATTTCAAGCTGTTCCACACCCAGGGCATTCTGACCTACGTGTCGAGCGGCGCGTATGAAAAGGAACCGAGCTTCCAGCGCTACCTGTCCGCCAAGGCGGACCGCCTGCGCGAGCAGGGCCAGGACGTGGACATCTGGCGCATGGGCGATCAACCTGCCGGAAAGAAATAGGCGCGTACGAATTCACGTGAACGGCCCATCCGGGCCGTTTTTATGGGTGATGAAGCCAGGGATGCCGTTGGGAGCGAACGCCCACGCCAGACTGAGCGCGGGCGCCCCGCCGATCAGCCGATCCGCGTGCGGGGCGATCCTGGCAACTGAGGCCAGGACCCGTCCAGCGTGTGGAATCCATTCGAGCACGGCCCTTTGACACAGGGGTTGAAATTGGTCATTAATAGGACTAAGTTATCTTTTTATGGCGGTGCGGGTTCCCGCAGACCTGCACGACGGGGCGAGCGCAAGACGTTGCCCCACCAGGCTCTTTTTACTTCGACAGGACCTCGTTTTGACTACCAAGCCCTCCACCCCTACTCCCGCCAAACGTTCCCCGGCTCGCAGCAGCAATGCGAAGCCCCGTATCGCCGCAGAAGGCGACATTTCGCCCATCCACACCCGCAAGGGTGTGGAGACCTTTACCGTGGACGAGGCAGTGAGTGCCGCGCAGGAGTCCAAGGTCGCGGCGGTGAAGGACATCCTCAGCCGGGCCGGCAACGGCAGTCCCGAAATGATCGAGTCGCTGAAGGCCATTCTCGCCGGGGCGTCGCCGGAAGATGCCGAGGTGTTGCGCCATGCGCTGCTCGCCAAACCGCCGCTCGGCCGGCCTGGCGCGTCGTTCGATCCGGATGGCGAGCTGGCCGAAGACTGGCGCGAGGGTGGCTATCCCTACAAGAACCTGATGTCGCGCAAGAGTTACGAGCGACAGAAATATCAGCTCCAGGTGGAATTGCTCAAACTGCAGGCCTGGGTGAAGGAAACCGGGCAGAAGGTGGTGATCCTGTTCGAAGGCCGCGACGCGGCAGGCAAGGGTGGCACCATCAAGCGCTTCATGGAGCACCTCAATCCGCGCGGCGCGCATGTGATCGCGCTGGAAAAGCCAAGCGAAACGGAACGCGGCCAGTGGTATTTCCAGCGCTACGTCCAGCATCTGCCCACGACGGGCGAAATCGCCCTGTTCGACCGTTCCTGGTACAACCGCGCAGGGGTAGAACGGGTGATGGGTTTCTGCAATGAAGAGGAATACCTGGAATTCATGCGCCAGGCACCCGAGTTCGAACGCAACCTGGTGCGCAGCGGCGTGCATCTGATCAAGTTCTGGTTCTCGGTCAGCCGCGAAGAGCAGCGTCGCCGTTTCAAGGAGCGCAAGGTGCATCCGCTCAAGCAATGGAAGCTGTCGCCGATCGACCTGGCGTCGCTCGACAAATGGGACGACTACACCAAGGCCAAGGAAGCAATGTTCTTCTATACCGACACCGCCGACTCACCGTGGACGGTGATCAAATCGGACGACAAGAAGCGCGCACGGCTCAATGCCATGCGCTACATCCTGCATCGCCTGCCCTACACCAACAAGGACGTCTCCCGCATCGGTTCGCTGGATCTGCTGCTGGT
Source organism: Thiobacillus sp. (assembly GCF_013693775.1). Lineage (NCBI taxonomy): Bacteria > Pseudomonadati > Pseudomonadota > Betaproteobacteria > Nitrosomonadales > Thiobacillaceae > Thiobacillus > Thiobacillus sp. The sequence continues at coordinate 3,371,853 of NZ_CP059257.1, read as the reverse complement.
CGGCCGCGCACACGTGGTGTACGAGCGGGGCGAACATCAGGCAAATCCGCTGCTTTGAAGCGGTCTGATTCGATCCGCGCACGGTACCCACACAGACCAGGATAAACATGAAGTCAGGTCCTGCCTTTGGCCGCAAAAGGCAAGACCTGCCCCCGGCCTGGCTTACGGCCTCTTTGATTTCAAAACCTGTAATTGAGTCCGAGACTCAGCAACGAAAACCGGATGGCCGCATCCTGCTCGTAGACAAAGGACGGGGTATCTGTGAACCGATAGTCGGTCTTCCCAAGGTCCACGTACAGATAGTCGGCCTGCAGTTGCACCTTATCCGTCAGCGCGTAAAGCATGCCCGCGCCCGCGGTCCAGCCCGTGGCGATGTGCTGATCCAATCCCCAGTTTCCGGTCGGTCCCCAGTACTGGATGGCTTCATCCATGTCGCGCCGGACCTCGCCTGCGGCGACACCGGCCGTGCCATACACGGCAACGCGGTCATAGGCCCGCCCGACCTTCAGCCGCAGGGTCGCCAGGTTTTCCACCCGCTGCCTGACATGCATCGGGCAGTTCGCGCGGGCGCTGTCGCAACCGTCCACCAGCCCGGGAAGCGGGTTGGTGTACAGGCTNTTGGTGCCTTCGATGTGCGTGCCCAGCACGTCCACGCCCAGCCCGTAAATCAGGTTCCCGCGCTGCCAGTCATACCCTAGCGACACCCCCGCGCCCGCGCCGCGCAGATGGATCGACGTGGGCGCGAAGGGAAACGCCGGGTCGTAATGCCCGGTCCCCAGATGTGCCTCGCCCCATCCCTCGGCAAGCCTCACACCGGCATACAGGCCGCTCCAATCCGCGCCGTTGGGCGGTTGTGCGGCAAGTGCAGGAATGGAGGAGAGCAATAGACTTAAAGCAATCCATTCGCGGATGTGGAGTTTGGTTGTTCTCATAGGAAAGTAGATCTGACGATTGTAAAAATCAAAGGGGGCCGATTCAGCCTGTGCTTGCTCGCATCGTCTTCATAACGCGCACAGATATCAGCCAGCGCGCAGTTCGACGTCATGCAGTAGGTATAAGTCATGATTCATCTCATTAGTTCGTAATCAATTCGAGCCTGGCCCTTTGATTCTCAGGCTTCACGGCTTTGCCTTGCGCTGCTTCGCGACCCTGCGCCAATAGGAGAATTCTTCCTCGTGAATTTCGAAGTCGATCTCGGACACCCTTGCCTGTAGCCGGCCCTGAACATCGGCTACGGCCTTGTTGTAGATACACGGTCCGATTTCTTCGAGGAAGTAGCCGAGTAAGCCGGTGGCTGCAATGTTGCCAATCCGCTCCTCCATGTTCTCCTGGAAGTAGCGCTCGATTGATGCAACGGCTTGCGCCCGGTCTTCCTTACTGAGTTCGATAGTCATGCTGTCGCCTTTGTCAATGCGGGTGAACGTATCTGCCCTGGTGCCGTGAATCAAAGGGGCCAATTAGGCGTCCGGTTCGAACCAGTTTGGCAATTTCGAATGTCGAGAACAATGTGGGCCTGGCCCCTTTAATTTACGTTCCAGGAATTAGTTGGCTCTCGCCCCGGTCATCTGCGCCGGCGGCCCGGCCTGTGCCTGACCTTCGATTTACCCGGAAATCAAAGCGAAATGACCTGAACGTCGGCGACACCCGACAAGGCGGCGTAGAGCTGAGGGAAACATCCCACACGCACGCCTTCGACCAAGCCCTGGGGGTGNACCTCGCCGCTACCGCATTGCTCGAACGCGCCCTCCGCCAATCCACGGCGCACCGCACACTGATCGCAGGCCATCAAGAGAATGCCTTTNTCGCGGGCCACCTTCGCCAGCCTTTCGCCAAAGGGGTCGCCGCTACGCAAGGTGTAGATGTTGTCATCGAAAAACATCATCCCCACCACCTCCGCGCCATGATTGCCCGCTTCGAGCTGGGGCAGGATCATGGTGTTCAGTTTAAAAGTGGATGCCATGTTGGTGGCGAACACGTAGGCAACTTTCATATCGTCTCCTTGGATACCAAAAAATCGGTTCACCTGATCCGGGGTCATGATCCACCCGGTCCGGCAGCGTGCTGCTGGGCGATGCACAGCGGGCAGGGTTGCAGCTTCAGCCACGCCACCATGATGAAGCTGCCGGCGACGAGGCCTGGCCGATCAGTGTAATGGCGAGCCAGAGAAAAGGGGTTGGGATGCGTTTCATGGTGGGTAAATCCGAGCTAGTTGGCAAAAGGCAAGGCCTGACCCCGTGCCCTGTCGTTGCCTAGTGCACACTCCGTTCCACGTTGTCCTTGTCGATGAAAAACGGGCAGGCCGTCATGTTGTCCGGCTTGCGGATCAGCTCCTCGCTGAAGTCCGCATAGGTGCGGGAAAGCAGATGCTTGCCGGCATCGTCCTCGTAGCGCGCGCACGCATCGGCCAGCGCGCAGTTCGACGTCATGCAGTATGTGTAGGTCATGATTCACCTCGTTAGTTCGTAATCAAATCGAGCCCGCGATTCCTGTGAACAAAATCGAGCCTGGTTCCTTACGAGCCAAGGTCGGGCAGATCAGTCATGCCTATAGCGTTTACAAGCGGCAGCCCCGTTAACTCTCGTTCGCCCACACGATGAATAATAAGTTTGATTACGGTTATTATCCATTCACGCTCACACCTCAAATAGCTGGTAAAAGCCGCACCTGGCAGTGGTGATTTCCTTGCCTCACTGGCCCTCCCTTTACGCTCGGTCAAGTTACCAAGCTCACGCAAGACCTTCTCTGAAATACCCAACTCAGATGCAACTTTTTGCGTTTATTTTTAGTCGCGTCATCCAAAAATGAGACTCTACGGCCGTTAAACAGAAGTAGGCCATCGCGGGGAGAGTTTCTTGCCCCATTTCGAATTGCTTGTAACGATGGAATAGCACCTCAACCAGTTGTGAGGTTGTGAAATTCTGTGGTGGAGCCGGATAAGTTGGATGGGTTGCTCGGACAACGAGGTGTGTTGGGCAAGATACTGAGCCGAGGGTCGCCGTAGTTTTATTCCCTGTTACGGGATCGTCGTATTCAGCTACCCCATGTTCAAACACAAGATTGAAGGCATCAATGCCATTCTCGAGACACGCGTGAATTTGCCATGACTTGATAAATGGATCGACACTTCCCTTGCATCTTCCAACAAGGTGTAGTGATTATTCAAATAGCCTCTCTTGAAATCCGAGTGGGTAAGCTGACGTCATATTGACCAACCTGGATGAGTGAATTCATGACTGCCAAGCTGTTTGAAACTGCCCTTGGAATTGCCCCGCCGTGGACGGTGGCGTCGGTCGACTTCGACGAGTCGGCCAGGACCTTGACCGTGCTGATTGACTTCAAGGCTGGCAGCCGCTTCAAGGTCTCGGGCCATGAAGGCGTGCATCCGGTGCACGACACCGTGACCAAGACCTACCGGCACCTGAACTTCTTCCAGCATGAGTGCCATCTGCAGGTGCGCACGCCGCGAGTGAAGCTGCCCAATGGTTCGGTGCGACTGGTCGAGCCTGACTTTGCCGGGCGGCTGAATGGCTTCACGCTGCTGTTCGAAGCCTTCATCCTGATGCTGGCGCGCCAGATGCCGTTTGCCGCCGTGGCGCGCATCGTGGGCGAATCGTCCCACCGGGTGCTGGCGGTGTGCCAGAAGTACGTGGAGATGGCCTGCGGCCTGGCGGATCACTCCGGTGTCACGGCGCTGGCCATTGACGAGACCTCGCGCGCCCGAGGCCACAGTTATGTCACCCTGGCCGCAGACGCCGAGGCCAGGCGCGTGCTGTTCGTCACGGAAGGGCGCGACGCCCAGACCATTGCGCAACTGGCCGAGTATCTGGGCGACCATGGCTGCCCGGCCGGGAACATCGCCTCGGCGAGCATCGACATGTCGCCAGCCTTCATCGCCGGAGTCAGCCAGCATCTGCCCAATGCCCGCATCACCTTCGACAAGTTCCACGTCATCGGCCACGCCAGCACGGCGGTGGACAAGATGCGCCGCATCGAGCAGCGCACCGACAAGTCCCTCAAGGGCATGCGCTGGACGCTGCTCAAGGATGCCTCCCGGCTCAAGCCCGAGGCTGCTGCCGATCTTGACGCACTGATTGCCAGGATGACTGTCAAGCGCACGGCGCGCGCCTGGGTCTACAAGGAGCAACTGCGCGAAATCCTTGATCGCAAACAAATCAACGTCGTGCGCGCCATGCTGGAACACTGGTGCACTTGCGTCATGCGCTCCAAGGTCGAGCCGATGAAGGAGGTTGCCCGGATGATCCGATCCCATCTGGAAGGAATCGTGGCCTGGGCTCAGACACGGCAGACCAATGGATTTCTGGAGGCGATCAACGGCTTGTTCCAGGCCGCCAAGCGGCGTGCCCGTGGCTTCACCCGCATCGACACAATCAAAACCGTCATCTTCCTGATCGCCGGCCGTCTCGATTTCCACGCCATTAACCCTCATGCAGAACAACCCACTTGAAATTCAACAGAGCCTTCAAATAAAAAACCACCCACCTCGCATCAACCTTGACGCAAAATTCCGGCGTCTGATGGATTAGTGGCTGGGCATTGTCGTAAACGTGAAACTCACTTTTCGCAATCCGGTAGTGCAGCTCCGTAATAAACCGAGTTTTGTGCTCATAAACTCAACCCAGCTTAATGTCTCATGTATCCACAGTGGTCCGCTTCGGGCCAGTTCAGCCCGGCCTCTTCATTCGCTCTATTTATCGGCACGCCTAATCGTAAGCCAGATCGGGGTCAGATCTTTCAATATCACATGATGACGAAAGACCTGACCCCGCCCTCATTTGTCCCTCAAGACCTGGCCCCGTTGATACGCTACCCTAATTATGTAGGTGACCCCACTGCTGACGGTTTTGCCAAACCAAGGGGCGCCGATGCATGCGATGGGTTTTGTAATGTTCATAGTCTCTAACGAGCTCTTCTAATTCCGCAATGAGATAGCCGTTCTTACTCAGAAACGTTCGTAATGTCTCGGGCGATGGATAGTTAGTGAAGCCACCTTCACGCATGACTTTCCATTCGGCTAGCACCTCTGATGAGGTGTTGTCCGGAATACGGCTACCACCCAGAATATGGTGGGTATAGTCGAATTCAACGATTTGGTGCCACTCGTTCAGGACGGCCTGTGTTTGGTCACTTGGAATGCCTAACTTAGTAAGCACACCAAGGACAGAGGAGCGAATACGCTCTTGTTCGTCGTCACTATAGCCACCCCAACGTCCTTGCCGTTTCACCAGTGAAAGTGAGAGCTCTGCAACTTGAACGGCCAACAGCTGTAGTTCAGAAACCGCAATCTCTGCACGAGCCACTATTTCTCGCGTATGCGCCTCAATTCCACTGCGGGATGCTTTGAACTGTGAGATACGGTCAAGGTTTGCCGTTACCAACAACGCCAGGAAGCCGGCCAGACCGGCGAGCAGAAGACTGTTGTGACCTAAATATCCAAACCCCATTCCGCTAGCGAATGCAAGTATGGCGCAGATAACGAGAAACCATTTCATGGCGTACAAAACCTAACGTAATTAGGCATCCGTTGGCTCCACCTTTTTGCCTTACGCTCTGTCTGTGCCAGCCAGTCTGCGGGGTTGAGGTGAAATCGCCAGTAGAGGACGCAAGCGACAAAACAGACTAGGGCAAATAGCCATGCAGCCAACAGATCAGGGGCAGATCTTTCAATATCATATATTGGCTAAAGACTTGACCTCGACTCCTTTTTGATTTTTATGCAAGCATCGGAAGGTCAGCGAGTTCGAGTAGATCCTTTCGATCTTGACTTTCCAACCAGATGAGAAAGCCCCTGTCCACGACGTTGAGCTTAAGGTTCGTCTGGTCGTAGTCCAGAACGATTGGTTTTATATCCTTCTTGACCTGAAGAGATGCTGTCGACTGCAGTGCCTGCGTGAGATTGCCTATGTTTAGGTCTGTCCTCTCCGGATGATGTTGACGAAGAACATCGCGCATATGACGATAGGTCAGGCCACGCTCTAGCTCTTTGGACGACGCGGTCAAAACTGGATAAAGAAGCCACTTATACATTTGCAGCGTGGTCTCCTGGAAGCCACTAGAAAACAGAGTTATAAAGGCGTTGTAACGACCTGTCTGCTGGTTAACCACCTCTCGAATAAGCGCAGGAACGTCAATATCCGCGCCAACCTCTACGAGGGTGCTTTCTTGTGTGAAGTTGATATTCTTGGAGAGGCATGCTCGATAGCAGGATTCTTGAACGATATAAACACTATCGAGACTGCCGGCAATTACAGCCTCTTTGAAAGATTCAGCAAAGCGAATGTTCATCAATGCCTCGCCGGATGAGATGACCTCGCAGAGTTCTTCTTTGGTCCAAAGATCGGCGTTCACACCAATGATGCGGCCAGTCAGGTCGCCGTTGTATACGGTAAGGCGACCTTCTTCCAACCACACTCCAACAATGATGAAGCATATAGGCGACTGCTCGTGAAAGGCCTTCAGCGCGACCGAGAAGTCCTTCTGAGCATCAATCGGGAGATAGTGGAAATCCTCAAGAACAATGTACTTCTTGAAATTAGCTAGCGCCGAAATGATGTCATTGACATCTTCGGGGTCTAGTTCAAGCGGCGCCGCCGTTACTGCTATTGACTTGCTCTCTTCTTTCTCACCACCGGCCTCAACTCCAACCCCNAGAACTGATGCTTTAAAGGCCGCCAGGATTTTATTTCTCCCTGTGGTCGTCTTTGTAGAAGACTGAGTAACTTCGTATCCCACGCGCTTCAGAATAGCGGCATGCAGCTCAGCAATTCCCCACTTGTTTGAGCAATGGACGACGATGTAGTCGTCGTCACGTAAGCAGTGCTTTCGAAGCGACGTTTTTCCCTGCTTCGAACTGCCATAGATAATTACATGTTTGTCGCGTGTCAGATTGGAAACAAAGTATTCGTCTACAGCTTTGCGAGACACGTAGTTAAGCGGTAAATCCCGCCCGATTCCATAAACATCGGAAACTCTGTGCTTGTTTTCCACCAATTTCGTCTCCCCTCTCCTAGTCACCAGCGGGTACACAAGTAATCTTGCGAGACCTGACACTTCGCTTCAACAAAAAGGCGCAGTCCCCTGCGCCTTTTTCATTCAGCCGGTCAATCCCAGCTCAACGCCCCGCCCGTCTGATACTCCGTGACGCGCGTCTCGAAGAAGTTCTTCTCCTTCTTCAGGTCGATCATCTCGGCCATCCAGGGNAAGGGNTTGGTGACGCCGGGGAACATTTCGTCGAGGCCAATCTGCTGGCAGCGGCGGTTGGCGATGAAGCGCAGGTATTCCTTGAACTGGCTGGCGTTGAGGCCCAGCACGCCGCGCGGCATGGTGTCTTCGGCGTAGCGGTATTCGAGTTCGACGCCCTTCTGGATCAGGTCGCGGATTTCGGCCTTGAACGAGGGNGTCCACAGGTGGGGNTTTTCCAGCTTGATGGTGTTGATGAGGTCGATGCCGAAGTTGCAGTGCATGGACTCGTCGCGCAGGATGTACTGGTACTGCTCGGCGGCGCCGGTCATCTTGTTCTGGCGGCCCAGCGCGAGGATCTGCACGAAGCCGACGTAGAAGAAGATGCCTTCCATGATGCAGGCGAAGACGATCAGCGACTTCAAGAGCTTCTGGTCGGCCTCGGGGGTGCCGGTCTTGAATTCGGGGTTGGTCAGCGTGTCGATGAAGGGGATGAGGAAATCGTCCTTGTCGCGGATGCTGGCGACTTCGTGATAGGCGTTGAAGATCTCGCCTTCGTCGAGGCCCAGGCTTTCCACGATGTACTGGTAGGCATGGGTGTGGATGGCCTCTTCGAACGCCTGGCGCAGCAGGTACTGGCGGCACTCGGGCGCGGTGATGTGGCGATAGGTGCCGAGCACGATGTTGTTGGCGGCCAGCGAATCGGCGGTGACGAAGAAACCGAGGTTGCGCTTGACGAGGCGGCGCTCGTCTTCGGACAGCGCGCCCGGGTCCTTCCACTGCGCGATGTCGCGGCTCATGTTCACTTCCTGCGGCATCCAGTGGTTGGCGCAGCCGGCGAGGTATTTCTCCCACGCCCATTTGTACTTGAAGGGGACGAGCTGGTTCACATCCGTCGCGCCGTTGATCACGCGCTTGTCGGCGGCCTGCACGCGGCGCGTGCTGGATTCAGCCGAGCGGGGTGCGGCCTCGGCGGCAGCGGCCGGCGCGGCGGATTCCTTGCGCAGGAAGGACGGCACGTCGACGGTACGGGCGGCGGGGGTGAAGTCTTCTTCAAAATTCAGCATCGTTTTTACTCTCCTTTGGTTGTCCCAAAGTGGGCTGGGCCCACACTGCTCTTTAATCTGGTGGCGGGTAATTCCCGCCCTTGTATCTAACCGGCCTTTGGCCGGCTCCCTTCGACGAGCTCCTTAACAGGGCGAGGCTTCGTCAGGCTCAGCCCGTACGGTTTAGTTTCTACCTGTCTTCGACAGCACCCGCTAAGGGTACGCCGGTGGGTCCCCGCTGCTTCGCAGCGACCCTTCCGCAGGCTCCCTTCGACGAGCTCAGGGCGAACGGCTAACGAATAACTAGCCGCACCACGCTCTGCCCAAGACGAATGGTCAACCTAAAACCAGCTTCGTCACCTCAGCACCCCGGTTNTCCCCCTTCTGCGCCACCTCGACTGGATCGAGCCGGCGGGGNAATTCGGCGAGCACTGTCTGAGCCCGCAGGGCGAGTTGCGCAGCCGCCCCGATGGCTCGGTTCAGTCGAGGNCCTGCCCCGAAGGGGTGGCGCAGCGGNGTGCCCTTCTTNTGGTTACTTTTCTTGGGCAAGCAAGAAAAGTGACCGGGCTGCCGGGCCGCTCCCGGCCAACGAACCGCCGCACATTGCGACATCATCCATTGGCCGGGTCTGCCTCTTCTGCGCTCCGCCTCCTGTTACCCCTTTACTGGCACGCCTCGCATTCCTCGAACCCGGGATCGCCCGGGCGCATGGTGCAGGCCTTGCCCTCGATCTCCGGCTCCGGCAGGTTGGCCGCAGCCCGGTTCATCGCGCTGCCGCCGCTGCTCATCGCCCCCGCGCCGCCGCTCGCCGACACGGCATTGAGCTCGCCGCCCTTGCCGGTGGATTTCTCCGCCGAGGTGGCGCCCATGGTGCGCAGGTAATACGTGGTCTTGAGGCCGCGGATCCACGCCAGCTTGTAGGTCTCGTCGAGCTTCTTGCCGCTGGCGCCGGCCATGTAGATGTTGAGGCTCTGCGCCTGGTCGATCCACTTCTGGCGGCGGCTGGCGCACTCGACGAGCCAGTGGGTCTCCATCTCGAACGCGGTGGCGTAGAGGGTGCGGATGTCGGCCGGGATGCGGTCGATCTTGGCCAGGCTGCCATCGAAATACTTGATGTCGGCGACCATGACCTCGTCCCACAACCCGAGCTTCTTCAGGTCGGCGACGAGATACTTGTTGGCGACGGTGAATTCGCCCGACAGGTTAGATTTGACGTAGATGTTTTGGTAGGTCGGCTCGATCGAGGCGGAGACGCCGACGATGTTGGCGATGGTCGCGGTCGGCGCGATCGCCAGGCAGTTGGAGTTGCGCATGCCGTACTGGCCGATGCGCGCACGCAGGCTGTCCCAGTCCAGAGTCGTCGACGAATCGACTTCGAGATAGCCGCCGCGTTCCTCGGCCAGCAGCTTGAGCGAATCCTGCGGCAGGATGCCTTTACTCCACAGGCTGCCTTCGTAGCTGGAATAGCGGCCGCGCTCTTCAGCCAGTTCCGTGGACGCCCAGTAGGCCCAGTAGGCGACGGCTTCCATCGAGCGGTCGGCGAATTCGACCGCTTCGTTCGAGGCGTAGGCCACGCGCAGTTCCTGCAGCGCGTCCTGGAAGCCCATGATGCCGAGGCCGACCGGACGGTGCTTGAGGTTGGAATTGCGCGCCTTGCCGACGGCGTAGTAGTTGACGTCGACCACGTTGTCGAGCATGCGCATCGCGGTGTGGATCGTGGTCTTGAGCTTGTCGAGGTCGAGCTTGCCGTCTTTCAGATGATTGACGAGGTTGACCGAGCCGAGGTTGCACACGGCGACTTCGTGGTCGTTGGTGTTGAGCGTGATCTCGGTGCACAGGTTGGACGAGTGCACGACGCCGACGTGCTGCTGCGGGCTGCGGATGTTGCACGGGTCCTTGAACGTGATCCAGGGATGGCCGGTCTCGAACAGCATCGACAGCATCTTGCGCCACATCTGCACGGCGGGGATGCGCTTGAACAGCTTGATCTCGCCGCGGTCGGCCTTGCGCTCGTATTCGGTGTAGGCCTCGGCGAACTTGCGGCCATACAAATCATGCAGGTCGGGCACGTCGTTGGGCGAGAACAGGGTCCAGTCGCCGCCTTCCATCACGCGCTGCATGAAGAGATCCGGAATCCAGTTCGCGGTGTTCATGTCGTGGGTGCGGCGGCGGTCGTCGCCGGTGTTCTTGCGCAGGTCGAGGAATTCCTCGATGTCCATGTGCCAGGTTTCGAGATAGGCGCACACCGCGCCCTTGCGCTTGCCGCCCTGGTTGACCGCGACGGCGGTGTCGTTGACCACTTTCAGGAACGGCACCACGCCCTGCGACTTGCCGTTGGTGCCCTTGATGCGCGAGCCCATGGCGCGGATCGGGGTCCAGTCGTTGCCCAGGCCGCCGGCATACTTCTGCAGCATGGCGTTTTCCTTGATCGCCTGGTAGATGCCGTCGAGGTCGTCGGTGACGGTGGTCAGGTAGCAGGACGACAGCTGGCTGTGGCGGGTGCCGGCGTTGAAGAGGGTCGGCGTCGACGACATGAAGTCGAACGAGGACAGCACCTGGTAGAACTCGATGGCACGCGCTTCGCGGTCGATCTCGTTGATGGCGAGGCCCATGGCGACGCGCATGAAGAAGGCCTGCGGCAGCTCGATGCGCGATTCTTCGATGTGCAGGAAATAGCGGTCATACAGGGTCTGCAGGCCGAGGTAGCCGAACTGGTAGTCGCGGCCGGCGTCGAGCACGGCAGCCAGGCGCGCGAGATCGAACTGGCCGAGCTTCTCGTCGAGCAGTTCGGCGGCGATGCCTTTCTTGATGAAGGCCGGGAAATACTCGGCGTAGCGGGTGCCCATCTGCGCCTGGGTGACGGCCTCGCCCAGCACTTCGTGGCGGATGGAGTTGAGCAGCAGGCGCGCGGTGACGTAGGAATACGCCGGGTCCTGCTCGATCATCGAGCGGGCGGCCAACACCAGCGCCTTTTCGACTTCGGCCATCGGCACGCCGTCGTAGAGGTCGCGCAGCACGGTGTGCATGATCGGCTCGGCCTTGACGTTGTCGCCGAGGCCGGTACAGGCGTCGGCCAGCAACGCGGCGAGGCGCGCGGTGTCGAGCGGCTTCTTCTGGCCGTCTTCCAGCACGTGCAGGGTGGCTTCGGGCACGCCGGCGGCCTTNTGCGCGGCGCGTTCCTGCGCGCGCTTCTCGCGGTAGAGCACGTAGGCGCGGGCGACTTCGTGTTCGCCCGAGCGCATCAGCGCCAGCTCGACCTGGTCCTGGATGTCCTCGATGTGGAAGGTGCCGCCGTTGGGATTGCGCCGCATCAGGGCCGCGGTCACCTGGCCGGTGATCGACTCGACCAGCTCGCGGATGCGCGCCGACGCCGCCGCCTGCCCGCCCTGCACCGCAATGAAGGCCTTGGTCACGGCGATGGCGATCTTGTTCGGCGCAAAGCCGACCACCGCGCCGTTGCGGCGGATGATCTTGTAGTCGGCGTAGCGCGTGTCGATCACGGCCACGTCGGCAGGCTCAATGGGNGGAATGGGCGCAGATGCGGCGGATTCGGTGGCGACGTTCAGCATCGAGGGGGCTCCTTGGTGGTGGTGTAACGAAAATCCGGGCTGGCCATGCCGGGGCGCGAAACATCCACACCTTATACACAGCTTGCCCGACCCTCGCCAACAGTTTTATTCACAACATATTGTGGTGCTGGCAGAGGCTGGATACAAATTCTAGGTGTCTTGCCCGGCATGTCAACCCGGAACCGGCGTGTCCGGACAAGTTTTTCATGGCCCCGAAAATCCCAAGGCAAATCAAAGTTTTTGCCGGACGGCATGCCTAAAGTTTGACCAGCCCTGCGGCAGGACAGGGCCTGGCGCCACGAAACGCCCGGCCGGGCCGTGGAATGCGGTGAAGTCCGGTTTGTCCAGTCCGCCTGCAGGCCGCCCGCGCCGCGCAAAGACTGCTGAATCTTTGCGCGGCGCGGCCCGGGCGAGGCCCGGCAGCCGCTTCCCTTAAGAGAATCAGGGGAATTTTGGTTATGATGGCGAAAAACCACACCTTCCCGGTCCGCCCATGCGTCATACCGCCGTCCTGCTGATTTCCTGCCCCGACCAGAAGGGACTGGTCGCCGCCATTGCCGATTTCCTGCTGTCGCACAACGCCAACATCCTGCATGCCGACCAGCACCAGGACGCCGAACTGAAGCTGTTCCTGATGCGGGTGGAATGGGATCTGGCGGACTTCAACCTCGACCTGGCCGAATTCGCCGCCGCCTTCGGCNCCNTCGCGGAGCGCTTCGGGATGACCTGGCGGCTCGCCGAGTCGAGCCGCAAGCCGCGCCTGGCGGTGTTCGTGTCGAAGTTCGACCACTGCCTGGCCGACCTGCTCTACCGCTACCAGAGCGGCGAACTGCATTGCGAGCTGCCGATCATCCTCAGCAACCACGAGGACACGCGCTGGCTGGCCGAGGCCTACCGCATACCCTTCCAGCACTTGGCCGTGCACAAGGACGCCAAGCACGAGGCCGAGCAGATCCAGCTGGCGATCCTGCGCGACCAGAAGATCGACTTCATCGTGCTGGCGCGCTACATGCAGGTGCTGTCGGCCGATTTCATCCGCCACTATCCCAACCACATCATCAACATCCACCATTCCTTCCTGCCGGCCTTCCACGGCGCCAAGCCCTACCACCGGGCGTTCGAGCGCGGGGTCAAGCTGATCGGCGCGACCGCGCACTACGTCACCGAGACACTCGACGATGGCCCCATCATCGAGCAGGACGTGGCGCGCATCTCGCACCGCGACAGCCTCGACGACCTGATCAACAAGGGGGCCGACCTCGAGAAGGTGGTGCTGTCGCGCGCGGTGAAGTGGCACCTCGACAACCGCGTGCTGGTGTATGCCAACAAGACCGTCGTGTTCGACTGAGCCGGCATGCTCGATTTCAGCGTTCCCGACACCGACACGACAGCCGGACACACGGTCGAGACCCGGCCGAAAGCCGTGGCGGCATGGCTGGACCGCCTGCCCTACGCCGACCCGGTCACCACGGCCCGCCAGCTGTTCGCCGCCCTGCATGCGCTCAACCGCCATCCGCTGAGCGCCGACGACCGCCACGCGCTGCTGGCGCAGTACCGGCCCGCCGTGGCTCGCGCCGCGGCCAGCCTGGAGGCGCAGCTCGCCGATTTCAGCGTGCCGCCCAACACGCAGCAACGCCAGGTCGGCGCCCTGCTGCGCGACCTGCGCTTGGAGCACAGCATCGGCTACAAGCATCTGCTGCGGGCCCTCGACGACCAGCGCTTCGGCCGCCCCAACGCCCGGCGCCTGGCCGAATTCACCGCCCGTCTGGCCGCGGCGCTGCGCGACGTGCAGGTGGCCAGCTTCCTGACCTACACGCCGCCGCCGACCGGCCTGTGGCAGGACCTGCACCAGCTCCACGCGTACGCGCAGGTCTCGAACGTGGCGGAACTGCCGACCGACGGGGTGCCGACGACCAGCCTCGCCTATCGCCAGGCCCTGTTGCTCGCGCTGGCCGATCCGCCACGCATGAGTCCGGCCGAGCTCGCTCACACCCGGCTTTACCTGGACCGCTACGCGGCCCTCGCCGCGCTGACCTACGGCGCCGTCCCTGGCCATCTCGGTTTCCCGGTGCCGCGCGAGGGCGACGTTGCGCCGGCCCATGCCACGGCCGGCGCCAGCCCGGGCAGCCAGTGGCTGGACACCGACGCGCTGTGCCGCCACGTGCACGAAACCGGGGTCCGGCTGCGCAAGGGCGAAACGCCCGAGCAGGTCGACCTGCCGCCCGGCATGGACCGTTCGCTCACCCTGTCGCTGTTCAAGAAGCTGCTCAAGGAGTGGGGCACCCAGGCGCAGCGCACCTACAAACGCTACGCGCCGGCGCCCGGCAGCACGGTGCAGGTCGTCGCCGGCGTGAGCGCCATCCACCGGTTGCTGGAGCAGCTTCCGCATGCGGATCAGGGCACGCAGGACGACNCGGACAGCCTGGCCATCCATGACGTCCGCGGGATGTCCGCCGCGCCAGTCACGGTCAACGCCACCGTGTGGACGGTGACGAACGAAAGCGCCTCCGGCTTCGCCCTCTCGGCCGCCCCGGACGCGCCGCTGAATCTGAAGGCGGGCGACCCGCTGGCGCTGCATGCCGGCCATGACACGGGCTGGTCGGTGGGCGTCATCCGCTGGATCCGCATGCGCGGCGTGCGCCAGATCGATCTGGGCGTCGAGCGCCTGTCGCCGCAGGTCAAGCCGATCTGGGTCCGGCCGCTGCGCGGCNCCCGCCAGTCGAATGCCGAGCCGGCGCTGTTCCTGCCCGGCCTGGCCGCGCTGAAGCAGACCGACCGCCTGCTGCTGCCGCGCCACCTGTATCAGCCCGGCATGGATGCCGAGGTGCTGGATGCCTCGCGCCAGACCGTCCTCACTTTCGGGCGGCTGCTGGAGTACACGCCGGGCTTCGACCTGGCCGATTTCACCCTGATTGCCGACAACCCCCTATGACCGAGATTCTTGTCCTCTACTACAGTGCCGGCGGCAGCGTGCGCGACATGGCGCATCTGATCGCACGCGGCATCAACCAGGTGGCGGGGGCATCCGCCCGGCTGCGCACGGTGCCGCCGGTGGCGCCGCGCACCCAGGTGGCCGAGCCGCCGGTGCCCGACGAAGGCGCGCCCTATGTGGAACTCGCCGACCTCGAGCAGTGCGCCGGCCTCGCGCTCGGTTCGCCCACCCGCTTCGGCAACATGGCCGCGCCGCTGAAGTATTTCCTCGATACCACCGGTACGCTGTGGGCCAAGGGCACACTAGTCGGCAAACCCGCTGCCGTGTTCACCTCCACCGCCAGCCTGCACGGCGGCCAGGAAACGACGCTGACCAGCATGATGCTGCCGCTGCTGCACCACGGCATGCTGATCGTCGGCCTGCCCTATACCCTGGCGGAAGTGAACCACACTACCAGCGGCGGCACGCCCTACGGCGCCAGCCACTGGGCCGGCGCCGCCGACGACAAGCCGCTGACCGACGCGGAACGCACGCTGTGCATCGCGCTGGGCAAGCGCCTGGCCGAAGCGGCGGTGAAGCTGGCGCGACCGTCGTGAGGCCAGGCGCATGAAAATCCTGCAAATCGCATCCAGCATCAGCCTGATCGCGCTGATTNTTCTCTGTGTCGCATGGGAGTTGTGGCTCGCGCCGCTGCGCCCCGGCGGCTCCGGGCTGGTGATGAAAGCCCTGCCGCTGCTGCTGCCGCTGATGGGCATCCTGAAAGGCCGCCGCTACACCTACCAATGGGCGCCGATGCTGATGCTGGCCTATTTCACCGAAGGCGTGGTGCGCGCGTGGTCGGACACCGGCCTGTCGGCGTGGCTGGCCGGGGGCGAGGTGATGCTGTCGGGAGTCTTCTTCTTCGCGGCGATCTTTTACGCCAAGTTCAGCGCCCCTTCACGCTTGGCCGGAACGCACTAACCCCCGCCGCCCCCATGATGAAAAAGCCGTCCATCGGGACGGCTACCAAATCAGGGCGTCGTACCGGGAAAAACTCAATCGTCACGGTCGCCCTGGTCCAGGTTATATACATCCAGGTCTTTTGCCTCCCTGATTTTCCCNCTGAACCCCAAGCCCTTGATGATGTCCTTGATTTCGCCCACGCGCGGACTCGTGACAGGCGTAAGGTGGGACAGCACCAGTTTCCTCACATTGGCGTCGATCGCCACGCCCGCAATCAGGGATGGCTCGCTGTGCAGAATATGGAACAGGGGATTGGGNGGCGCATCGCCCGCTTCCATGACCGCCGTGTCATAGATCAGCAGGTCCGCATCCTGCGAAATGGTCGCCATGTTGCCCTGACCCAACTGTTTCGGACCGATACCTTTGGTTCCCGTGTCGCCTGAATACACCACGGTGTGGCCCTTGTATTCAATGCGATAGGCCACCGCAGGAACCGGACCGTGATCCACGGCGATGGACTTGATCACGAGGCCGTCCGGTGCGGTCAGCACGGTTTGGACCGTGGCGCCGGGCACGGTCGACGGCAGGTCGTGAGCGGTATAGGCAAAGGTGCTCGCACTTTCACCCGGCAGGGTGGGNGGACCATTGTCATCGCTGATGCCGGCCACAAATGCCTGCAGATAGCGTTCGACGCCCCCTTTCTGGACGGAAAANTGTTCATCCACATAATCCGCGGTGGCCGGGTAGACCAGCAGACCATTCGGGTAATACACCCCNGGCGTGGCTGCGGGAAGCGTGGACGCGCCCGGGCCGTAGATATTGATGGGCGCGGTCCGACCGGGCAGCGCAATGCCTTGCGCGGCAGCCGCCGCGCGCGCCTGGTTGCTGTGGAAGTAGATGGTCTTGATCACCGAGGTCAAATCCCCNGTGTGGTCGGCGTGCAAGTGGCTCAGCAGCACGATATCCAGATCCCGGACATCCGTGCCGCTCTGCGCCAGACGCTGATAGGTACCGCCCCCNACGTCCATCAGGATCCTTGGCTTGCCGTCGGTAAAGACCAGGTAACCCGCACTGGCCCGGCCTTCAAGCGTGGCCATGGGGCCGCCTGACCCCAGCACCATCACCGAGAGGTCGCCGTCGACGCGTTGAAAAGCCGTCTTGCCCCTGTCGGCATCCCTATCCTTGTCGGCATACGCCGCGCTCGATACGGACGCCAGGATGGCCAGGGCCAGAAGGCCCCTTATCGTCTTGTTTGTCCTCAGCCTGGTTCCACGAAAATTCATTTT
The DNA here is from genome assembly GCF_013693775.1 of Thiobacillus sp. Lineage (NCBI taxonomy): Bacteria > Pseudomonadati > Pseudomonadota > Betaproteobacteria > Nitrosomonadales > Thiobacillaceae > Thiobacillus > Thiobacillus sp. The sequence continues at coordinate 3,354,881 of NZ_CP059257.1, read as the reverse complement.
TGTCTTCCTCCTAATTATGCAAGCGCTCTCTGGTTGGGGTTCAATCCTCGGGCCTCTCGGATTCCACGAGGGGCGGTACCGCTACACCATCGTCATCGCACGCTCCTTTGCCTGATCGCCCATCAACTCCGGGACACCCTCCGCAAACCCGGCTAACCAAGCAATTCCCGTTCCTATTGTTTATTTTCAATAAAAACAGATTGTTACTCAAAATGCACGGGAAAAGGATTTATAATATGTAAAAATTCCGACAAAAATAGGAATCAAAGAAAACTGGCTCATTATTTCATTCAAACAGACATGAAAAATTTAGTTCATTGTATTTAAACAGCTATTTTTAATTTTATGTTGGATTGTCGTAAAACTACAGAGCATTTAATGCCTGATTATTGGCTTATAGACCGATATTGGTTCGTCATTTTTTGATATTAATTTTTATTCTGGTTACTTAATACCATCAGCAGTAGAAACGAAAACAATACAGGCTGGTACATTCATGCGTCCCGGGTTGGGATACCAACCGGCCTGATAGGCCTCTCTCCGCGCCCGATGTATCGCCTCGCTCGCCCTCGCTTCCGTGTCGGACATCCCGAAGCAAGGGGACGCAGACCCGTCGGCGAGGGGGCGGACACGCCGTCAGAAATTGTAGGCGACGCCCAGCGAAACCATGTTGGCGGTCATCTTGCCGGTCTTGTCGGATTTGCCGAGCCCGCTCACATGGTCGTAGTCGGCGCGCAGGTCGACGTGGTCGCTGAGCTTGTAGAGGGCGCCCACGCCCAGCAGGGGACGGACGACATGGGTCGATGCGTCGCCACTGGCTGCAATGGCCGCACCGCTGGCAGCGAGGCGGGAATCGACTTTCGCTGCGACCACGCCCGCCTTGCCGAACACGGACAAGCTGTCGCTCAGCGGCAGCGAAAGCAGCGCCGCCACGTCCACGCCGCCGGCCTTCAGCGAGCCCTGGGCGCCGCCGCCGCTGTAGCTAGCCGTGTACTTGGCCTTGCCGAAATCGATGTAGCCGGCTTCCACCGCCAGGTTCGGATTGAAGCGATAGCCGCCCTGCAGGCGCCACTTGGTGCTGTTGCCGGAATCGCTGCTGGACAGTCCGATGGCGCCATTGGCGAGCAGCGCACCGTCGAAGTGATTGCGGTCGAGCGACAGATTCGAACGGGTGATCTCGCCCACGCCGTAGAAACCGTCGGCGAATGCCGTGGTGGATAGAGCAAGCAGGGTGAACGATGCCAGATGCTGAAGTTTCATGGAGTCTTCCTGAAGTGAAGGGAGTGGCCGCCGGATCTGCCGGCGACACCTCCAATCTGCAAGCGCAATGCCAGTTGCACGGCCTCGCTTCAAGACATTGATTTCATGGAATACGTGGCGCACCCGCCGCCGCGCGCACCGCAGGACGGCACGGGGCGCATGCAAGAATCGTCGACAAAACTTGCAGGACAGCGCGGCGCTCAGGACTGGTCGGGACGGTATTTCTTCAGCTTGTACCAGAGGGTGCGCTCGCTGATGTCGAGCAGCGCGGCAGCCTTGGCCTTGTTGCCCTCGGCCTGCGCCAGGGCCTCGTCGATCAGCCGCGCCTCGAGATCCTCGACCGCCTGGCTCAGCGGGGCGGCGCTTTCTGGCTTTCGGCCGACGCGGTGGCCGGCCTGGGTTTGTTGTCGGCGGCGCGCGGGTTGAGCAGGAAATGCTGTTCGTCCAGCGTGCCGCCGCCGCTCAGGATCAAGGCCCGCTCGACCATGTTTTCCAGTTCGCGCACGTTGCCCGGCCAGTCATAGTCGCGCAGGCGCTCGAGCGCCCGCGGGGCGAGGCGGGTCGCTGCCGTCGAATGGCCGTGCTTGACGATGAAGTGCTCGACCAGGCCGGCGATGTCTTCGGTCCGCGCGCGCAGGGGCGGCAGTTCGATCGAGAACACGTTGACCCGGTAGTAGAGGTCTTCGCGCAGCTTGCCTTCCCGCACGCTTTCCAGCGGATCGCGGTTGGTGGCGGCGATGACGCGCAAGTCGAGTTCGATGATGCGGTTGCCGCCGAGGCGCTCGATGGTGTTTTCCTGCAGCACGCGCAGCAGCAGCCTGCAGCGGCAGCGGCATTTCGGTCAGTTCGTCGAGGAAGATCGTGCCGCCGTCCGCCAGTTCGAACTTGCCGACGCGTTCCTTGACCGCGCCGGTGAAGGCGCCCTTCTCGTAACCGAACAGCTCGCTCTCGAGGATGTCGGCCGGGATCGCCGCGCAATTGATCGGCACGAACAGCTTGTCGCGGCGCGGCGAGGCATGATGCGCGCGCGCGGCGAGTTCCTTGCCGGTGCCGGTTTCGCCGGTGATCAGCACCGAGGCCTTGCTCGGCCCGACGCGCTGGATCAGTTCGTACACCGCCCGCATCGGCTCGCTGGTGCCGACGAAGGCATCCCAGCCGCGCTCGATCTCCTGCCGCAGGAAGGCGTTCTGCTGCGCCACCGCGGCACCGTTCAGCACGCGCTCGACAGCAAGTTCCACCACGTCGATGTCGAACGGCCGCAGGATGTAGTCGCAGGCGCCGTGCTTCATCGCGGCCACCGCGGTCTCGATGGTGCCGTGTGCGGTGATCACCATCACCGGCACGTCAGACGCCTGAGCCCGCAGCGCGGCCAGCAGTTCGATGCCGTCCATCTCGGGCATGCGCAGGTCGGTGATGACGAGGTCGACGCTGTTCGCCTGAAACAGCGCGAGCGCTTCGACGCCGTTGCCGGCCGCGAGTACGCGGTGGCCCATCTTCTGCAACATGATTTCGAGGACGCGCCGCATCTTGGGTTCGTCGTCCACGACGAGGATCTGTCTGCCTTTCATGTCTCTCCCGATTGCCTGCGCGGCAGGCGGATACGGAACAACGCGCCGCCCAGTTTGCTTTCCGCCGCTTCGATGTCGCCNCCGTGGGCACCCACAATCTGCTGCACGATGGCCAGTCCCAGTCCGATGCCGCCTTCGCGCTTGAAGAAGAAGGCTTCGAACACGCGGGTCCGTTCGGCCGGATCGATGCCTGGCCCGTCGTCGGCCATTTCGATGGTCAGGAACGCGTCGTCGTCATGGGTCGCCAGTTCGATCTGCCCGCCATGATCGAGGATCTGCAGGCCATTCATCAACAGATTGAGCAGGACCTGGGTGATCTGTTCCGCGTCGCACTCGATCACCGGCCGCGTCGCCCGCAAGCGGGCGGTCACGCTGACCTGTTTCTTGCCGGCCTGCGCACCCAGCATGGCGATGCTCTTCTCGATCAGCGCGTGCATGTCCACTGCGGCATACGACGGTGCGCGCGGCCGGGCGGTGTCGAGCATGGCCGACACCAGGCGATTGAGCCGCTCGGTCTCGCTTTCGATGAACCCGACCAGCTCGCGCCCTTCGTCGCTGATGCCGGATTCGCGTTGCAGCATCTGCGCCGAGGAACGCAGGATACCGAGCGGCGTGCGCACCTCGTGCGCGATCACCGAGGACATCTCGCCGACCACCGCCAATTTCGAGGCGCGCACCAGGTTCTGCTGCGACTGGTCGATGTCGCGCATCATCTGCACGAAGGCGTCGGTCAGTTCGCCGACTTCGCCCCCGCGCGCGACCGGCGGCGCCTGCAGGATCTTGTTGCGCATGTAGCCGCGGGCAAAGCCGGTCAGCGCGGCGACGGGCCGGGCGATCTCGCGGCTGACCCAGCTGGCCATGGAAAAGGTCAGCAGCATGATGAGGCCCAGCAGGCCGAGGAAGATGAGCGCCATGCGATGGACCGGCGCGAGGGCCTGGTCGACGGGCTGGATGATCAGCGTGGTCCAGCCGAAGCCGGCGAAATTGGCATAGCCATGCGCACGCGCGGCGCCGACGATGACGTCGGAATCCGCCACCGGCGCGCCCGGCCGCACCGACACGGTCGGGCCGGCCGCCGCCGTGCGCCACGCGGCGAGCGCCTTGCCCAGCAGCATGCCGCGCATGCGGAGTTCCTTCGATGCCGCGATCAGCCGGCCGTCGCGGTCGAGCACGGCCAGCATGCGGCCGCCGCCGCTGGTGGCCTGGTCCAGCACGTCGTCGATCTCGGTCCAGTCGAGCTTCAGGCGCAGCTGGCCGAGCGTGCCGCCGGCGAACGCCGAAGCCACCGGCACCCGCATCACCAGCCCGCCGTCTTCCTGTCCGGTCGGCGATTCGAGCGCCACGTCCGCGCCCGACAGCGCGGCGCCGAGCCAGACCGGCCGGTCCGCCACCTGGCGGCCGACTTCGGCCGCATCGCTGCTGCTGATGATCCGCCCGTCACGGTCGACACACGCAAGCGCGAGATACACATCCTTGTAGCCGGCATGCAGATCGGACAGGAAATGCGAGAGGCGCTTGTCGGCGTCGCGCACCTGCAGGTCCTGCATGATGTCGAGATGGCTCCAGGTGGCGGCGTTCTGCAGGCGTTCGAACATCATCTTGTCGATGTCCGCGGCGACCCCGGTCGCCTGGATGGCGAGGTTGCGTTCGATCTCCGCCTGCACGGCCTCGCGCGCCTTGACAAAAGCCAGGCTGGCCAGAAGTATGGCGGGCAAAAGGCCGACGCTGAGGAAGGCGATGAGTAGCGTCTTGCGTATGGTCACACTGAGGATGGTAGCCGAATGAAAGTCTGGAATGAGGCCGGAACGCGACAAGAACACGAAAAATCCGGTCCGCCCCCGCCGACTCCGTGCCTGTCCTTGCGCGCTGTCGTGCGACGGCTCGCTGCGTTCGCCCTGGCGTTCGCGTGCACCCAGGCCGCCGCCGGGGACGGCGCATTGTCCGACGTCAACTACCGCCTGGGCGAAGGCCTCCAGCTGGCGGATACCGGCTTCTCGCTGGGCGGTTATGCCACGGCCAGCTTCGAGCACCTGCACCATGCGCCCGCCCGCGCCGCGCTCGACAACCTGAGCCTGTTCGTCTGGTGGCAGGGCGAGAGCCGCTGGAAGTTCTTCTCCGAGCTCGATTACGAGAACGTCCTGGCGACGCCCGTGTCCGACCGCGAAGGGAAACCCGCTACCTGGCGCTGGAACGGCTCTACCTCGACTATGCGATCACCGACACCACCACGATCCGCGCCGGCAAGTTCCTCACCCCCATCGGCCGCTGGAATCTCATCCATGCGACGCCGCTGGTCTGGACGACGTCGCGTCCGCTCGTCACCACCGCGACGTTTCCCACCAACGCGACGGGACTGATGCTCAACGGGACGCTGCCGAACGTGGCGAACGGCACCGAGTATTCCCTCTACGCATCGAAAGGCGGGGAGTTGCGCCCCAATCCGGTTCTGGATCCGTTCTACGAGGCCATCGGCGCCCATGTGGCCTTCCCCTGCTCACGGACGGGCAGATCGGTTTTCCTACGCCGCCTTCGAGCAACGCAAAACCCGCGACGAGAAAAAACACCTGCTCGGCGTCGATTTCGTCTGGACGCGCAACCGCTACGAGATCAGCGGCGAAGGCATCTACCGGTTCTCGGACAACGGCAGCGACTGGGACGAGAAAGGCGCCTTCGGCCAGCTGGTGGTCCCGTTGACCGCCAAGCTCTATGCGGTCGGCCGCTATGAGCTCTACCGCAAGGCGCAGGAAGCGCAAGCCACCCGGCTGTGGGTCGCCGGCCTGAATTACCGGGTCACGCCGGCGATCGTACTGAAGGCGGAATGGAACGGTGCCACGCACAACACCATCGACGCGCCCGAAGGCTTCATGTCCTCGCTCAGCCTCCTGTTCTGACACGCCGCATGCCGACGATCCTGTCCCTGCTGGCGCTCTGGCTCGCCCTCGCCCTGCCCGCCGCGGCGGCCGACCTGCCGTTCGCGGTCATCGCTGCGCCGGGCGCCACCGACCAGCACCTGACGCGCGAATCCGTCGCGCTGATCTTCAAGCGCAAGCAGAACTACTGGGAAAGCGGCACCCGCATCCAGCCGGTCAACCTGCCGCCGGCCCACCCGCTGCGCCGCGCCTTCTCGCGCGTCATCCTCGGCCACGCGCCGGAAGCGCTGGAAGACTACTGGCGCGAGATGTATTTCCACGGCGTGCTGCCGCCGCACGTGCTGGCCTCGGAGGAGGCGGTCATCCTGTTCGTGCGGGCCACGCCGGGCGCGATCGGCTATGTCTCGACCTGCGTCCCGGAACACGGGGTATCGATCGTCCTCACCGTCGGCGACGTACCCACCTGTCCCAAGTAGCCGGCCACTGCAAGATTGGTCGACAAGACTTGCAGGATGCGCGGTGGACAAGCGGGCCGCACGGTTCCTGAACGCCCCGGCTTGATCCCTTAACACCTTTCATATCAATCGTTTGAGCGATTTTTCCAGTCGGGTTCGCCAGCTGGCACCGGTATTGCAATTCCCTGCCTGTCGTGTGGCATCTGCCGCACATCATGCCAAGGAACCCGATGCCCTCCCACCCTGCCGCGCGCCTGCCGACGATCGACACCCTGCCGGCGATCCCGGCCCTGCCGCCCACGTTGCGCAGCGTAGAGCACGCCGTTCCCGCTGCGGACGAAGCGGCCACCCAGCCGCGCTTTGAACTGTTCGAACATCTCGGCGGCAACCGGGCCACGGTCGAAGCCTTCATCAGCCAGTGTTTTGCGGAAAGCTTCGGCTCCCGCATCGAGGCCTTCATGCCGCGCCTGTTCAGCGTGCGCAACGAGGCAGGCGATCTCTGCGGCGCATTCGGCCTGCGCTCGGCCAGCCGCAACCTGTTTCTCGAACAGTACCTCGACGCGCCGATAGAAAAATCATTGCGGCACGCGCCGGCAAACGCATCGAGCGCCATGTCATCGTCGAGGTCGGCCATTTCTCCGGAGCGTTTCCGGGCGCGGCCCGCGCCATGATCGGCCTGCTGACGGCACGCCTCCACCAGGAGGGCTACGAGTGGGTGGTGTTCACCGGCACGACGGGACTGCGCAACGCCTTTTGCCGGCTGGGCCTGTTCCCCATCGACATCCAGGCGGCCACAGCCGACCGTATCCCGGCGGACGAGCGTGCCGCCTGGGGACGTTATTACGACCATGCGCCGCGCGTGCTGGTCGGCAACGTCCAGTCCGGCTACCGGGCCATGCGGCTGCCCGCGCCGCCGCGCTGCTGTCTGGCCGGAGAGCCGGCATGAGCCTGATTCTCGCCGCCCTGCACCGCCATGCGGCAAGCCATCCCTGCAAGGTGGCCCTGCAGGACGAACACGGTGCGCTCACCTATGGCGAACTGCCGGCTGAAATCGCCAGGCTGGCCGATCGGCTGCGCGCCACGGCCCCGCGCGCAGTCGCGATCCTCGCCGACAACGGCAAGGCCTGGGCGCTGGCCGACCTGGCCGCGCACGTGGCAGGCATCCCGAGCATTCCCTTGCCATTGTTTTTCTCGCCGACCCAGCTGGCCCACATACTCCGGACTGCGGCGATCGACCTGGTGCTGACCGACCAGCCCCAGCGGCTGCTGGCGGCCTTGCCAACACCCAGTCTGTCCGTCGCAAGCTTTTGCGGCGCAGTGATGCAGGTACGACTGCAGCCCGTCGAACCTGCTACTGCCCTGCCCGCCGGCACGCACAAGGTCACGTTCACGTCGGGGACGACAGGCGAGCCGAAAGGCGTCTGCCTGGGATGGGACACGATGGAGACCGTCGCCGAGTCGCTGCGCATCGCCAGCGCGGCCCGTCGCGACGACCGCCATCTTGGCCTGCTTCCGTTGAGCACGCTGCTGGAAAACATCGGCGGGCTCTATACGCCGCTGCTGGCGGGCGCGACGATCTGCCTGCCGGGGCTGGCCTCGGTGGGGCTTTCCGGCAGCTCGGGGCTGGATGCCGGGCGCCTGCTGGCCGCGCTGGGCGACTGGCACGCGAGCACCGCGATCATGGTCCCGCAGATGCTGCGGGAGATCGTCGCGGCAACCCGGACGGGAACCGCCCTGCCGCATGGCCTGCGCTACCTGGCGGTCGGCGGCGCACCGGTCGCGGTGCGACTGATGGAGACGGCCCGTACGCTGGGCCTGCCCGTACACGAAGGCTATGGCTTGTCGGAATGCGCCTCCGTCGTGGCCGTCAACCGCCCCGACGACAGCCGGATCGGCAGTGTCGGCAAGCCGCTGTCGCATCTCGAACTCGCCTTCGCCGACGACGGCGAGATCCTGGTTCGCGGCCTCCGCTGGCGCGGCTATCTGGGCGAGGACGACGCAGGGGCCGAGCCGGACGTCATCGCCACGGGTGACCTCGGCTACCGGGACGCAGACGGTTTCCTGTTCATCACCGGACGCAAGAAGAACCTGTTCGTCACCGCCTTCGGACGCAACGTCGCGCCCGAGTGGGTGGAAGGCGAGCTGGCGGCCGACCCGGCGATCGCCCAGGCCGCCTGCTTCGGCGAGGCACGGCCATTCAACTGCGCCGTCATCGTGCACCGTCCGGATATTCCGCAAGCAGCCATCGAAGCGGCGCTGGAGCAGGCCAATCGCAGGCTGCCCGACTATGCCCGGATACGCGCCTGGATCCCCGCCGCGGAACCCTTCACCGCAGACAACGGGCTGTCGACGCCGAACGGCCGCCTGCGCCGCAACGCCATCTTCGGGCGCTATGCCGCGCAGATCGACGCCTTGTATCCCGCCTGAACCCGAACCGGACCCCTATGGATTTCTACCCGCAACTTCAGCACGCCACCGCCGCCGAACGCACGGCCCTGCTTTCGACGCCCCTGATCACAGCCGCCCTGTCTGGCCAGGTGAAGCGGCCGCACTACCTCGCCTTCCTCACCCGCGCCTTCCACCACGTCAAGCACACCGTTCCGCTGCTCATGGCCTGCGGCGCGCGCCTGACCGACCGCCAGGAATGGCTGCGCAGCGCGGTGGCCCACTACATCGAGGAAGAGCTCGGCCATCACGAATGGATCCTCAACGACATCGCCGCGGCCGGCGGCGATGCGGACGCCGTCCGCGACAGCCAGCCCGATTTCGATACCGGCGTGATGGTCGCCTATGCCTACGACACGGTGATGCGACGCAATCCGGTCGGCCTGTTCGGCATGGTGTACGTGCTCGAAGGCACCAGCGTCAGTCTCGCGTCGAATGCGGCGCGTGCGCTGCAGACGGCGCTCGACCTTCCCGCCACCGCGTTTACGTACCTGAGCAGCCACGGCGCACTCGACGTCGAGCACATCGGCGATTTCGAACGGCTGGTCAACCGGCTCGGCACAGAGGACGAGCGCGACAGCGTCGTGTGCAATGCCCGCGCGTTCTTCCGTCTCTACGGCAACGTTTTTCGCAGCATCGATCTTCAGGAGAACACATGAACATATCCGGCAGCACGGTTCTGATCACAGGTGCCAGCGGCGGCATCGGCGGCGCCATTGCGCGCGAACTCGCCTGGCGCGGCGCGTCGTTGATCCTCGTCAATCGCGACGGCGACCGGCTGGAGCGCCTCGCCACGGAACTCCGCGGGTCGGGCGGCAAGGTCCTGGCGCTGACCGGCGACATCGCGCAGCCCGGCATGCCCGCCTGCCTGATCGAGCAGGCACTCGAGCAGGCGGGAAGCATCGACATTCTGATCAATTGCGCAGGCGTGCAGAACTTCGGATTCTTCGCCCAGGAGCGCGCCGCCGACACGGCCATGCTGTTCCAGGTCAACACCATTGCGCCGATCGCCCTGGTCAATGCCGTTCTGCCCCACATGCTGGCGCGCGGCACGGGAAAGATCGTCAACGTCGGATCGATCTTCGGGTCCATCGGCTTTCCCTGCTTCGCGTCCTATTCGGCCAGCAAGTTCGCGCTGCGCGGCTTTTCCGAAGCGTTGCGGCGCGAGCTGGCGGGCAGCGGCGTCGGCGTCACCTACGTCGCCCCGCGTTTCACCAAGACCGCCTTCAACCGCAACGTGGTCGCGCGCATGGCAAACGCCCTGAAGATGAACCAGGACGAGCCGGAAAGCGTGGCCGCCAGCGTCATCGCCACCATCGAACGCGACGATCGCGAGCGCTACCTCGGCTGGCCCGAGAAACTGTTCGTACGCATCAATTCGATCCTCCCGCGTCTGGTCGACCCGAGCCTGATCAAGCAGGCTGCCCTGATGCGTCCCTTCGCCACCGAATCCACCCGTTAATGCCAGCCACCCGGAGAACGACCATGTTCCGCACGTCCCTCGCCACACTCGTCCTGTTCGCCAGCTTGAACGCAGCCAGCTTCGCCGCCACGCCCACGCTGGACGACGCCATCGCCGACCTCGGCCATCGCTGGGCGAAGGTGTCCTACCAGACACCCAAAGACGGCAAGGAAGCCGCCTTCGACACCCTGATCGCACATGCCCAGCAGGTGGCGCAGGCTTACCCCGGCCGGGCCGAGCCGATGATCTGGGAAGCCATCGTCCTTGCCAGCGCGGCCAAGGCCGACGGCGGCCTGGGTGCGCTGAGCAAGGTCAAGCAGGCGCGCACCCTGCTGTTGGCGGCCGAGAAGATCAATCCGACGGCGCTGAATGGCTCCGTCTACAACTCGCTGGGCAGCCTCTATGCCAAGGTCCCGGGATGGCCGATCGGATTCGGCGACAAACAGAAAGCGAAGGCCTATCTTGAAAAGGCGCTCGCCATCAATCCCGACGGCATCGACCCCAATTACTTCTACGCGGACCTGCTCGCCGACCAGGGCGACTATGTGCACGCAGCCGATCACCTGAAGCGCGCCCTGGCCGCGCCCGCCCGCCCCGGCCGCGAGGACGCCGATGCCGGCCGCCGTCAGGAAGTCCAGCAACTGCTGGACAGTCTGCGACAGAAGCATGGCGACCAGCTCGCCGGCAGATGACACGGTGCGCCGCGATGAACAAAACGGCCGACTGGCTCGACACGTTCTGGTGCCTGGCCTTCGTCATCGCCAGCCTGGGAGGGTGGCTGTGGCTGTACTGGGACATGACCTATCCCGCGCAGCAGCTGCTGTAGTCCCGCCTGCCTGCTACGTGCCGGCGCGCCGGCTGTCGAGGCTGACGATGAGCACGCCCGCCAGCACCAGCGCGGAACCGGCGACCTGCAAGAGCGACAGGCTCTCCTGCAGGAACACGTAGGCCATGAGGAGAGTGCTGACCGGCCCGATGGAGCCGATCAGCGACGTGTTGCCGGAACCGATACGACGGATGGCGTGCGACAGCAGGAACACCGGCAGCAGCGTGGAGAAGATCGCCATGGCCAGGGCGAGACCGGCCACCCTGGCGGGCACGTCGAGCGCCTGGAGCGGATGCGTGAACGCAAACTGCAGCAGGCTGGCCGTGGTCGCCACGATCATCGCGTAGGCCGTGAAGCGTGCCGCGCCGATCCGTGCGATGGCATGGCCCGCCCCCACCAGGTAGACGGAATAGGACAGGGTGCTGGCGAACACCAGCGAGGCGCCCAACACGATCCCGCCCTGCATCGTGCCCACGTCGTGGACAAACACCAATGCAATCCCCGCATAGCACACGGCCATCGCAGCCATGACCCGCCCGCCGATGGCGCGCCGGTACAGCAGTGCCGACAGGATCACCGTCATCGTCGGATACAGGAACAGGATCAGCCGCTCGAGGCCGGCGGAGAGCGTTTGCAGTCCGAGAAAATCCAGCAGGCTGGACAAGTAATAGCCGACCAGGCCCAGCACCAGCACGAGGAACCGGTCATGCCGGCTGAGCGGCTCGGTATGTTGGCGCTGGACCCACAGCGCCACGCCGATGAAGAACGGCACCGAGAACGCCATGCGCAAGGCCAGCAGCGTCACCGCATCGACGCGGTCGAGGTAGGCGAGCTTGACGAGGATGGCCTTGGCCGANAAGCCGACCGCTGCGAGCAGCGCGAAGACCACGCCGACCAGCGCATCCTGATTGAGTAATCCAGCTTGTGAAGTGTTTGCCATGATCAGAGACCCTGAGGGGGCTATGGCGGGTCGTCGGCAAACGGAGGGCAATGCGGTCGGACCCGCAGTGCCCCGTAATGAAATTAAGTTAAGCGTGGAGCGGACTGCGACACAGGGAGAGCCCTAGCCACAGTCGCTTGGTGAAGTATGTTTCGGAAATGACGTCTTGCGCGTTCATGGGCAGAGAGCCTACCGGGGCGAATCGGCCGGGTCAATGGAAACATCCCGACGGGGCGTTTCCATCGGACCGGTTTCACACCTGGGGATGCGCGCGCTCACGCTTGCTGTGCAGCTTGTTGAGCGCATGCAGATAGGCCTTGGCCGAGGCCACCACGATGTCGGTGTCGGCGCCCTGCCCGTTCACCACGCGTCCATCCTGCGCCAGCCGAACCGTCACCTCGCCCTGCGCATCGGTGCCGCTGGTGATGTTGTTGACCGAATAGAGCAGCAGGTCCGCTCCGCTGTGGACCACCGACTCCAGCGCCTTGAAGGCGGCGTCGACCGGGCCGGAGCCCTGGCCGTCGGCCTGCCATTCGGCGCCGTCGTCAGTGAAGACGAGCTGCGCCCGCGGAATCTCGCCGGTCTCCGAACACACCTTCATCGACACCAGCTTGAAGCGTTCGTGCTCGGTGGCATAGCCTTCGTCGGACACCAGCGCCTGCAGGTCCTCATCGAAGATTTCGCGCTTCTTGTCGGCCAGGTCCTTGAAGCGGGCAAAGGCTGCGTTGAGCGCCTCCTCGGTCTCCAGAACAATGCCCAATTCGGCAAGCTTGCTCTTGAACGCGGCACGGCCGGAGAGCTTGCCGAGCGTCAACCGGTTGGCGTTCCAGCCCACGTCCTCGGCCCGCATGATTTCGTAGGTCTCGCGGTGCTTGAGGACGCCGTCCTGGTGGATGCCGGATTCGTGGGCGAAGGCGTTGGCGCCGACGATGGCCTTGTTGGGCTGTACCGGATAGCCGGTGATGGTGGAGACGAGCTTGGACGCCGGCACGATCTGCGTGGCATCGATGCGCGTGTCGCAGTGGAACACGTCCTTGCGGGTGCGCACCGCCATCACGATTTCCTCCAGCGAGGCGTTGCCCGCGCGCTCGCCGAGGCCGTTGATGGTGCACTCGACCTGGCGCGCGCCGTTCATCACGGCGGCGAGCGAGTTGGCGACCGCCATGCCGAGGTCGTTGTGGCAATGGGTCGACCAGATGACCTTGTCCGAGCCGGGTACGCGCTCGATCAGCTGCTTCATGCGCTCGCCCCACAAGGCCGGGATGCTGTAGCCGACGGTGTCGGGCACATTGATCGTTTTGGCGCCGGCCTTGATCACCTCGTCGAAGATGCGGACCAGGAAATCCATGTCGGAACGCACCGCGTCCTCGGCCGAGAATTCGACGTCGTCGGTGTATTCGAGCGCGAGCTTCACGGCCTTGACCGCCGCCTCGACCACCTGGTCCGGCTGCATGCGCAGCTTCTTCTCCATGTGGATCGGACTGGTGGCGATGAAGGTGTGGATGCGGCCCGACTTGGCTGGCTTGATCGCGCCGCCCGCCGCGTGGATGTCGCGTTCGTTGGCGCGCGCCAGCGAACACACGGTCGAGTTGTGGATCGTTTCGGCGATCGTGCGGATCGCCTCGGCATCGCCCGGGCTGGCGGCAGCAAACCCCGCCTCGATCACGTCGACGCCGAGCTTTTCCAGCTGGCGCGCGATGCGGACTTTCTCGTCGCGGGTCATCGACGCGCCGGGGCTTTGCTCGCCGTCGCGCAAGGTGGTATCGAAAATAAACAAACGGTCGTTCATGGCAGGCTCCATGGAGGGTCGGCGTCAAGCCGACGCATTATATCGGGTTGCCGCGAGAAGCAGGCGGCGCGGGGTACTGCAGGGGAGGAGGTTCAGTATGTGCGCGCGACGCGCAGCAGCAGGCTGCCGAACAGGACGTTCGACAGGCAGAGGAGATAGGACGGGTGCGACTGGTTAGACATGGCCCAGATTCTATCTATTTTTCGCCGCCCTGCAAGGGGGCAGCCGTCTCGGCCATTTTTTTGCGGCGAATCCGCTGCAGCAGCGCGTCGACATATCCAGACAGTCCATACAGCAGGAACACGACGAACAGCACTTCGGGCGGGCTGGTCGACACCAGGATGAAAGCCAGTACGATCAGGAGGATGACGAAGAACGGCACGCTCTTCCTGAGGTTGATCTCCTTGCCGCTGTAATAGCGGAAGTTGCTGACCATGGTGAGGCCGCCGAATAACGCAATCACGGCAGCCAGCCAGCGTATGTCGTGGCCTGCGATTCCATACTCGACCATCACCCAGACGAAGCCGGCGACCAGAGCCGCGGCTGCGGGGCTGGGCAGCCCCTGGAAGAAGCGCTTGTCGGTGACCGTGTCGATCTGCGTGTTGAAACGCGCCAGCCGCAGCGCCGCGCCCGAGCAATAGACGAAGGCGGCGATCCAGCCGAACTTGCCCATGCCCTGCAGGGCGAATTCGTAGATCACCAGCGCCGGCGCCACACCGAACGACACCATGTCGGACAGGCTGTCGTACTCGGCACCGAAGGCGCTCTGGGTATGCGTCATACGGGCGACGCGGCCATCGAGGCCGTCGAGCACCATGGCGATGAAAATCGCTACCGCCGCGAGTTCGAAGCGGCCGTTCATCGCCTGCACGATCGCGAAGAAGCCGGCGAACAGTGCGCCGGTGGTGAACAGGTTGGGCAGCAGATAGATGCCGCGGTCACGCATCCGGGAGCGCTTCGATTCGGTTTTTCGGTGATGGAAGTCGAGCATGGAAAGGACTGAGGCGCATTCGCCCGCGTTACCAGCGAGCCAGTATGGTACGCCCGCCCGTGACTTTTTGCCCGATCGAGACTTCGGCACGCGCCGTCGTCGGCAGATAGACGTCGACCCGCGAGCCGAAGCGGATGAAACCGTAGCGCTGGCCGCGCACCAGCTTGTCGCCGGTGCGTACGTAGCACAGGATGCGCCGCGCGATCAGGCCGGCAATCTGCACCGAGGTGACGTCGCCACGTGAAGTCTGGATCCAGATCGCGTTGCGTTCGTTTTCGGTGGACGCCTTGTCGAGGTCGGCGTTGACGAAGCTGCCGGGCATGTACCAGAGCCCCTTGATCTCGCCGTCGACCGGACTCTTGTTGGAATGCACGTTGAACACGTTCATGAACACGCTGATTTTCAACGCATCACGTTCCAGGTAGGAATCGCGCACCTTTTCCACCGAGACGATACGTCCATCTGCGGGCGAGATCACCGCGTCGGCGTCGGCCGGCGGCACGCGCGTCGGATCACGGAAGAACTGCAGCGCGAACACCGCCCAGATCCAGAACGGAATCGACCACCAGCCGATGAGCCAGGTTGCGATGAGAGCGGCCGCAAACGCGGCCAGGAGGACCAGCCAGCCCTCGCGGGCGATAAGGGGATGGGGCATGTGAGTGAGGGGTAAGGCTGAAGAGCGAGGAGAAAGGGGTGAGGCGCGCGGGTTCAATCACCCTCACGCCTCACCCCTCACCCCGCACGCATTTAGTTCTTGGATTGATCGACCAGCTTGTTCTTGCTGATCCACGGCATCATCGCGCGCAGCTTGGCGCCGACGACCTCGATCGGGTGCTCGGCGTTCAGGCGGCGACGGGCGGTCATCTCGGGGTAGTTGGTGCGGCCTTCGAGGATGAACTGCTTGGCGTAGTTGCCGTTCTGGATGTTGTCCAGGCACTCCTTCATCGCGGCCTTGGACTGCGCGTTGATGACCTTGGGGCCGGTCACGTATTCGCCGTATTCCGCGTTGTTGGAGATCGAGTAGTTCATGTTGGCGATGCCGCCTTCGTACATCAGGTCGACGATCAGCTTCAGTTCGTGCAGGCACTCGAAGTAGGCCATCTCCGGCGCGTAGCCCGCTTCGGTCAGCGTCTCGAAGCCGGCCTTCACCAGGTCGACGCAGCCGCCGCACAGCACGGCCTGTTCGCCGAACAGGTCGGTCTCGGTTTCTTCGCGGAAGGTGGTCTCGATCACACCGCCCTTGGTGCCGCCGTTGGCGCAGGAATATGACAGGGCGAGGTCACGCGCCTTGCCGGACTTGTCCTGGTAGACCGCGATCAGCGACGGCACGCCGCCGCCCTGGGTGTAGGTGGAGCGCACCAGATGGCCAGGGCCCTTGGGCGCGATCATCACGACATCGAGGTCGGCACGCGGGGTGATCTGGTTGTAGTGGACGTTGAAGCCGTGGGCGAAGGCGAGCGTGGCGCCTTTCTTCAGGCTGGGCTCGATGTCGTTGTAGTAGGTCGCGGCCATCAATTCGTCGGGAATCAGGATCATGACGAAATCGGCTGCCTTCACGGCGTCGCTGATTTCCTTGACGTCGAGACCGGCCTTCTTGGCCTTGTCCCACGATGCGCCGCCCTTGCGCAAGCCGACCGTGACCTTGACGCCGGAATCCTTCAGGTTGTTGGCGTGGGCATGACCCTGCGAGCCATAGCCGATGATGGCGACCTTGCGCTTCTTGATGAGGGAAAGGTCAGCGTCCTTGTCGTAGAAAACTTTCATGTGAATTCCTGAAGAAATAAAAAATCAGACTTTGAGACTGCGCTCGCCGCGTCCGATGCCAGACGCGCCGGTGCGCACGGTTTCGATGATGAAGGCGGAATCGATCGCCTCCAGGAAGGCGTCGAGCTTGGAGCCGGCGCCGGTCAGTTCGATGGTGTAGGTCGATTCGGTCACGTCGATGATGTTGCCGCGGAAAATATCGGCGGTGCGCTTGATCTCTTCGCGATCCGCTCCCACCGCGCGGAGCTTGACCAGCATCAGTTCGCGCTCGATGTGGCTGCCCTCGGTCAGGTCCATCACCTTGATCACGTCGACCAGCTTGTTCAGCTGCTTGGTGATCTGCTCGATGATGTCCTCGGAGCCAACGGTGACGATGGTCATGCGCGACAGGGTGGCGTCCTCGGTCGGGGCCACGGTGAGCGACTCGATGTTGTAGGCACGCGCGGAAAACAGCCCGGCCACACGCGACAGCGCGCCCGCTTCGTTTTCCATCAGCAGCGAAATGATATGGCGGCGGCTCATCACAACTCCTCCGCCAGGATCATTTCCGACAGCCCCTTGCCGCCCTCCACCATGGGGAAGACGTTTTCGGTCTGGTCGGTCTGGAAGTCCATGAACACCATTCGTTCCTTCAGTGCAGGCGAGAACGCCTCCTTCAGTGCGGCCTCGACGTCTTCGGGCTTGTCGATGCGCATGCCGACGTGGCCATAGGACTCGGCCAGCTTGACGAAATCAGGCAACGACTCCATGTAGGACTCGGCATAGCGGCTGCCGTAGAAGAACTCCTGCCACTGCCGCACCATGCCCATATAGCGGTTGTTGAGCGTGATGACCTTGACCGGAATGCGGTACTGTTTGCAGGTCGAGAGTTCCTGGATGTTCATCTGGATGCTCGATTCGCCGGTGATACAGGCGACCTGCGCGTCGGGGAACGCGAGCTGCACACCCATGGCATACGGCAGGCCGACACCCATGGTGCCGAGGCCGCCGGAGTTGATCCAGCGGCGCGGTTTGTCGAATTTGTAGTACTGCGCCGCCCACATCTGGTGCTGACCCACGTCGGACGTCACGAAGGCGTCGCCCTTGGTCACTTCCCACAGTTTCTCGACCACGTACTGCGGCTTGATGATCGGGCTGCTGCGGTTGTACTTGAGGCAGTTCTTCGAGCGCCACAATTCGATCTGCGTCCACCAGGCATTCAACGCGGCGGCATCCGGTTTTTCCTTGGCCTGTTTCAGCAGAGCCAACATGTCGGTCAGCACGTTCTTGACGTCGCCGACGATCGGCACGTCGACCTTGACGCGCTTGGAGATCGACGAAGGATCGACGTCGATATGGATGATGCGGCGCTGCTCGCGCGCGAAATGCGCGGGGTTGCCGATCACGCGGTCATCAAAGCGCGCACCGACGGCCAGCAACACATCACTGTGCTGCATCGCCATGTTGGCTTCGTAGGTGCCATGCATGCCCAGCATGCCGAGGTTCTGCCGGTCGGTCGCGGGGTAGCCGCCCAGCCCCATCAGGGTATTGGTGACGGGAAAGCCCAGCAGGCGCGTCAATTCGGCCAACTGTTCCGAGGCGTCGCCGAGCACCACGCCGCCGCCGGAGTAGATCATCGGACGCTTGGCCTCCAGCAGCATCTGCACGGCACGCTTCATCTGGCCGCTATGGCCTTTCACCACCGGGCTGTACGAACGCATCTCGACCGTCGCCGGGTATTCGAAATCCGTGGTGTGGTAGGTCACATCCTTGGGCACGTCGACCACGACCGGACCGGGCCGGCCGGTGGCCGCGATGATGAAGGCTTTCTTCATCGTCGCGGCGAGGTCTTTCACGTCCTTGACGAGGAAGTTGTGCTTGACGCAGGGACGCGTGATGCCGACAGTGTCGACTTCCTGGAAGGCATCGAGGCCGATCGCTGGCGTCGGCACCTGGCCGGTGACCACGACGATGGGAATGGAATCCATGTAAGCGGTGGCAATACCGGTCACCGCATTGGTGACACCCGGGCCGGAGGTGACCAACGCCACGCCGACACGGCCGGTGGCACGCGCATAGGCATCGGCGGCATGCACCGCGGCCTGCTCGTGGCGCACCAGCACATGTTTGAATTTGTTCTGCTTGAAGATTTCGTCGTAGATGTTGAGCACGGCCCCGCCGGGATAGCCGAACACGAACTCGACCCCNTCTTCGGCCAGACAACGTACGACGATCTCGGCGCCCGTGGCTTCCATAAACTGGTAAAAATCAATTCGTTGGTGAACCTGTGAGGGTAATCGTTTTGCCCCGTAACGGTCAAGAAATCATGCCAGAGCGATCATCCGGCAGACTTCCACGCCTTGGTTTTCACGATTTTCACGCCGGACCCGCAAACATTCCGGCACCCCATGAAAAACCCCTCCAGCACGGAGGGGCGGAGCGGCGAACCGCTCAATACAAACTTCGCCGCAGGCGTGGCCTGAGGGTATTACTCGTGTGCGGCTTCGCGCAGCGCCAGCATGACTTCGTTCAACGCACCTTCAGCATTCTCGAACAGGCAGACCATGTTGCCGACGCTGCACACTGTCGTCGCGGCCCCTGAACGACCCAGCCTTGCGACGGGGACCAGCCGCGCATTTGCGAAAACAGGGACAGCAAATCGGTATTGCCCGACACCATGCGGCGATACCAATGGGCGAATTTCGCCAAACGCTCCATCAACTCGGGCGACAGCATGCCTTCGGCCTCCATGATCACGCCGTCGTCACGAAAACGGCACACGGCCGTCACGCCATCGAGCACCAGAATTTTCTCAGCGACATACGCGCTCCTCAGACCTGCAGGGCATTGAACGTGGCTTCGTAGTCGGCGTCGCGATTCCTGACCACCACACCGCGGTTGCCGTGAGTTATGGTCATTTCTGGTGTACGGGAAGGTAGAAAGGATGGCGTATCCTGTTGATTGATCACGCCAGATCAACAACCAACAGAAGGTGATACGCCATGGCCAAGTCTACCCTGAAGACTCTTCCACAACCAGAAAAAGACGTTATTGATCCGCTGACCGAGCTGCTGCGGACTGGGGCACGGGAGCTGATCGCACAGGCCGTCGAGGCCGAGCTTCAGGCGCTTCTGGATCAGCATGCCGAGCACCGGCTCCCG
Source organism: Thiobacillus sp. (assembly GCF_013693775.1). Taxonomy (NCBI): domain Bacteria; kingdom Pseudomonadati; phylum Pseudomonadota; class Betaproteobacteria; order Nitrosomonadales; family Thiobacillaceae; genus Thiobacillus; species Thiobacillus sp. The sequence continues at coordinate 3,335,371 of NZ_CP059257.1, read as the reverse complement.
GATGGCCGTCAGGCCGTCGTGCGCAATGGCTATTTGCCTGAGCGTACTGTCCAGACCGGCATCGGCAATGTCGACATCAAGGTGCCGAAAGTACGGGATCGGAGTGGTTCCGGGGTTCGCTTCAACAGCACCTTGCTGCCGCCGTACCTGAAGCGAGCCCGGAGTGTGGAGGAAGTGCTTCCCTGGCTGTACCTGAAGGGTGTGAGCACCGGCGATTACCAAGAGGCACTGGCCGCGTTGCTGGGTGATCAGGCCAGGGGCTTGTCGGCCAACACCATCAGTCGCTTGAAGCAGCACTGGATCGATGAGCACCGGGAGTGGTGTCAGCGAGATTTGAGCCAAAGCCGCTACGTGTACTGGTGGGCCGACGGCGTATACAGCAACGTGCGCATGGATGACCGCCTCTGCCTGCTGGTGATCATCGGCGTGACGGAGCATGGGCGCAAGGAGCTGGTTGCGGTTGAGGACGGCTACCGAGAGTCGGAGGCCAGCTGGTCAGAACTGCTGTCGGGACTGCGGGCCCGGGGCCTGACGACCAGCCCGAAGCTGGCCATCGGCGACGGCGCTTTGGGCTTCTGGAAAGCACTGGCCAAGTGCTATCCGGACACCCGCCATCAGCGCTGCTGGGTGCACAAGACGGCGAACATCCTGTCCGCGCTGCCAAAGTCGGTGCAACCGAAAGTCAAGGCGGCGCTGCATGAGATCTGGATGGCCGAGACGCGGGCTGACGCACACAAGGCCTTTGACCGGACTCTGGTTCGCTTCGAGTCGAAGTATCCCGGCGCCATGGAACGGCTGCGCAAGGATCGTGAGGAGCTGCTGGCCTTCTACGACTTCCCGGCAGAACACTGGATCCATATCCGGACGACCAATCCGATCGAATCGACGTTTTCGACGGTGCGCCTGAGAAGCAAGAGAGCGCGGAACTGCGGCTCCCGAGAGACCACGCTGGCGATGGTCTACAAGCTACTGGAAACCGCGCAGAAGCGCTGGAAACGGATCAAGGGATTTGATCTGCTGGCCCTCGTGGTCAACAACGTGAAGTTCAAGGACGGCGAGCAAGTACAGGATCAATCAGACAGGAACGCGGCTTGATGCCCATACACCAGATTTGACAATAACTCGGTTGCCGTTCACTACCACCGACCATTCCAGACCCACCACCGAGAAACCCTTGATCGGCTGGAATCCACTCTGACCGGTGAGCGCTTCCCAGCCGCGCGCTTCCATGCCGGCAATCGCCTGATTGGCCACGCACGAACGCGCCAGCAAATCCAGCACCTGCGGCGTCAGCTCGGTACCTTCGCGCAACACATGCGATTGCAAATCCCCTTGTCCGTGTAGGTAAACGCCGCGAGTGCACCCGGCAAATCCATCATTTTCTGCAGATCCATCTTGTCTCCCCTTCAAATCGATATCAGACTTCAGTACAGCGCTTCCTTGGTATCGCCCCCNAGCCTGGCGTACAGATTGACCAGCAGGTCATCCTGCACGTCACCGACTTTGGCGCGCATGATGGTCATGACGTCGTTGAGCAACTCGTCACGGTTTTCGATGAAGGAAAAATAGTTGCCGACCGCGCATACCGTCACCTGCGCGCCGCGCACGATCCAGCCTTGTACCGGACGGCACCCGCAACTCTCGGAGAAGGAATCGAGGATTTCGGCCTGCATGTTGACCGACAGGGTATTGGCACGGCACAGGATCGACGCCATGCGCGCGAATTCGTCGGTCAGTGCGCCTTGATAAGAGAAACGGTCGCCACGATATGCATATTCGCCGGCAGCGATGACGCCGGGGATTGCCATGAGTTGCTTTACGATGTGCATCGAGCCCCTCCTTGGTTTTGATTTGTATGCGGCGCGCTGTGGCAAAGTGTCGCACCTAAGTCGCAATATAGAGCCTCCATGCAAGACAACGCAATAGCCCCCGTTTCTGCCACTTTTCTGGCGCGCGTCGCCGCGATGATCTACGAGCTGCTGCTGGTGACCGCAGTCCTGTTCGTCGCCTCGCTTCCCTTTCTCTATCTGGTCGGCAATGCCGAGACCGGCTGGCGGCATTATGTCTTTCAGTTGTATCTGATCGGCGTGCTGTTCGCCTACTTCAGCGCGTTCTGGATGCGCAGCGGGCAAACCCTGGCCATGAAAACCTGGCGTATCCGGCTGGTCGATCTGAACGGCGGCCGCCCCACCCTCCGGCAGTCCGCGCTGCGCTTCGTCTTTGCACTGCTCGGCCTCGCGCTGGCGGGGGCCGGTTTCTGGTGGGCCCTGTTCGATCGCGACCGTCAGTTCCTCCACGACCGCCTGGCACGCACCCGCCTGGTTCGCGTGCCGCGCAAGGCCTGAGGCGTGAACTGGCGCGACCACCTGCAGGCCCGCCTGCTGGAGATCCAGCCGGACAGTGTGTGCGCACTCGATGCCGCCGCCCATGAACTGGCCCGCGAGGTGCTGCATGACACCCCGTTGCATATCGCCGACAACAGCCCGCCCGCCCAGCCCTGCGCGCTGGCCCTGGGCGTCGACGTACTGAACGGACTGGACGCGCAGCAGGCCCGGCACCTGATCAGCCGGGTGCGCCTCTACGTCGCGCCGCGCCTCCTGCTTGCCGCGCTGCCCGGCTGCGCACTGGACGATGCGGCCTTTCGCGCCCTCGGCTTTACGCTGTCGACTACGGGACCGGCGGAAGGTCCGCGCATCTACCACTACGACATCGAGACCTACAAGACGGTGCCGGACTGGCTCAATTCCCGCTTCTGGGCACATCCCGAGCGCTGGGAACCCTGAAAAGGACGCCTACCCACTTCGCAGCCACGCCCCGGCCAGCCTGGATGGCGCGGCTGCGCGGCGCGCTTCCGCGCGCAAGCACCTCCGCATACGTTACACTGGCCTCTGCCTCGCTCCGCCCTGTCCGACTGCCATGAACTTTACCCCCACAACACGCTTGAAGAACAGCTTGCCGCCGTCCATGCCGGCACGCTTGATCCCGAAACCTTCGTGCTGCACCTGCTCGACCAGCAGCTGTTCATGCCGGTGCGCGACGAAAAGACGCCATTCAGGGTTTCCAGCGCTCGACCCAGGCCGAGCCGCTGATCATCGAAGACGAGGACGGCGAGCGCGTACTGGTAATGTTCACCAGTCCCGAACGCGCCAAGCCGTTTGTCGAACATTTCCCCGACTTTTCGGGCGGCCTGCTGACCGAGTTTTCCTGGCTGCTGCGCCGCATCGGCGGCGGCATACCGATTGCGTTGAATCCGGGCTGGGACATCGGCATGGATTTCGATGCCGACATGATTGCGCAACTGGCCGCGCAACTCCCGCCCGAACAACCGGTCTGACACGCACCCCCTGCCTCATCGCTTCGCCATGTTGTCCGACCGCGCGCTTGCCGATTTCCGTTCCGCCCTCGGCGCCGATCGCGTCTTCGACGATGCCGCCGCCCGCGCGCTCTATGCCTGCGATGAAACGCCGCGCCGGGTCGAACCCGACGCCGTGCTGTTCCCGTCTTCGCACGATGAGGTGCTTGCGCTCGCGCGCGTCGCCTTCGAACACCGGATTGCGCTGACCCCGCGCGGCGCCGGCTCCGGCAACGTCGGCGGCGCGCTGCCCTCGCCCGGCAGCGTCGTCGTCAGCTTCGAATGCATGCACCGCGTGCTCGAGTTCGACCCGGCCAACCGGCTCATCGTCGTCGAGCCCGGCGTAGTCACCGAGGAAATCGACCGCATCGCGCGCGGCGCCGGCCTGTTTTACCCGCCCGACCCCGGCAGCAGCGCCTATTGCCGCATCGGCGGCAACCTCGCGATGAACGCCGCCGGTCCGCGTGCCGTGAAATACGGTGTCACCCGCGACTACGTGCTGGGGCTACGCGCCGTCACCGGCGATGGCCGCGAAATCCGTACCGGATGCCGCACCACCAAGGGCGTCACCGGCTACGATCTCACCCGTCTGCTGGTCGGTTCCGGCGGCACCCTCGCCCTCATCACCGAGGCCACCCTGAAACTGCTGCCCGCGCCGGAAGCAGTCGCCACGTTGCGCCTGTGTTTTGCCAGCAACCGGGCCGCGCTCGATGCGGTCGGCCGCGTCATGCGCCAGGCCGTGGTGCCCAGTGCGCTCGAGTTCATGGACCGGCACGCCATCGATGCCATCCGCCCGACCGGCGCGGCGGACGATCTGCCGCCTGGCACGCAGGCCCTGCTGATGGTCGAGGCCGACGGTGCCGCACAGGACCTTCCGCGCCAGATTGCCGCACTGGAACAGGCACTCGCCGGCGACGGTCTGCTCGAAATGAAGAGCGGATTCGCGCGCGCCGACATCACCCGGCTGTGGGCAGCGCGCAAATCGCTATCGCACGCAGTCAAGCAGATCGCGCCGCTCAAGATCAACGAAGACGTCGTAGTGCCTGTATCGCAGCTTGCCGATCTCGTCGATTTCCTCGACCACACCGCGCAGATCCAGCAGCTGCCGATCGTCTCGTTCGGCCATGCCGGCAACGGCAATCTGCACGTCAATCTGATGGCGCACCCCGACGACGACGACGAAATGGCGCGTGCGCGCCTGGCGCTCGATGCCATCATGCTGCGCGTATTGGCACTGGGCGGCACGCTTTCGGGCGAGCACGGCATCGGCACTGAAAAACGCCGCTTCGTGCCTCAGGAAATCGATCCCACCACGCTCGAGCTGATGCGCGCGATCAAACGGCAATTCGATCCGCACGGTCTGCTCAATCCCGGCAAACTTTTTCCTGACTGAGATCGCCGCGAAGGCTTTACAAGCACGAAATGCATCTATAGAATGCGCGGCTTCGTTGGGGGTATAGCTCAGCTGGGAGAGCGCTTGCATGGCATGCAAGAGGTCAGCGGTTCGATCCCGCTTACCTCCACCAACTGACAGGATGTACGATGCACAAGCTTGGCGTCATCACCACGCTGCTGGGGTTGATCCTGAGTGTAGCGGGCTTGGCTGTCGGGTTTTGGGAAATGCTTCATGGCAACGGGAATGCACAGTTCTGGCTCTCGCTGATACCATTGGGCTTCGTCGGATTGTTTGTCGGCGTCACCTTGACCCAGCTGTACAACAAGCAGGAAAGGCGCAAGCCTGAGTAGTAAAAGTTGGCGGTTCACACCGTCGTCCGGGTCCCCATCGTCTAGAGGCCTAGGACATCGCCCTTTCACGGCGGTAACCGGGGTTCGAATCCCCGTGGGGACGCCACCTTCGTTCCGGTAGGTTTGCCAAGCGGAACGCTGAGTCGGTAATGCAACGAGATCACTCTGGTCTCGGGATCGAGCGTAATTCTCGACACCAAGGTATTCAGCACACGGCGCAGTTCTCCGGCCGGTATCCTGTGCTCGTCTGAAAATCCAAACTCCCCCTCCCAACTGCCCGCACCGTCGCGAATCTCCATTCCCGACACAGCCAAGGCGAAGTTGATGTCCTTCTCGGTAAGGGTGTTCAACCGTTTCTTGAGCACTGTCTGTTCGGCCCAGGTGGCCTTTGACTCGCGCAGCTTCGCGACCTCGGCTTCCAGCTCCTTCATTTTCGCCAACAGCGTGCGGTCGCCCGTCTCGGCAACCAGGTCGACGATATTCGCGAGCTTCTTCTCTGCCTTCCGGATGTCCCCCTCGATCGCCACCGGGTCGATCTGGATCGCGTCGGCCATGCTGCGCGCCTGCTGCACGATACGGGCAAGGAACTTCTTGTCCTTCAAGTCGGCGCTGACCTGGAGGAGTACCTCCGACTCGACCCAAGGCGCATTGATGCGCTGCCCCTTGCGGATGCGATAGGCCTTGTCATGCGCGTCGCCTGTCCACTGCCGGCCGTCAGGCGTGAAGAGCAGGCCGGCGAGCAGGAAGTCGTCGGCGTTGTAGACGCGCACGCGCTTCGGTGCGCGATCCTCATGCAGCGCGAGCAGGCGCTCGGCTTCATCCTTTGTGATAAGCGCCTCGTGCGTGGGCTCCTCGGAAATGACCCACTCCGCCCGCGGGCGCCATTCCATCGATCGACGGGGATCCTCCTTCGTCGGCTTGATCTTGCGCCGCTGATTCCAGACCGTATAGCCGGCATAGGTGAGCGCGTTACGCTCAATGCCGACGAGGGACGCCACCGCCTTGCCCCGCAGGCCGGCGTCGGTAGCAGCCACGGTGCGGGGAATGCCAGCGGCGCGCGCCTCAAGAAACGCCTTGACCTTCACCGCCTCGCGTTTGTCGAGGATCAAGGTGGACTTGCGCACGGCCACGCCTGCGCGCATTGCGCCCGTCTCATGGTGCTGCAGCGTGTATCCGAGAGGTGCGCGGCCGCCAGCGCGAAAACCCTTGCCGACGTTCGCCTCTAGTCCGCTGCGGCCCTTCTCCGAAGACAGGCGCGCATGCAGCCGGTCGAACGAGCGCGCGACGTTGAGCATCATCTCGCCGAAGGCTGAGTCGCCGTCGATGTCCATTTTCGAGAACCGGATGTCGACGCCGGCTTTCTCCGCCTCGCGCTTGACGTAGATGCCGATCATCGGGTCGCGTGCGATGCGGCTGGTATCGAGCGCCAGGATCGTTGTCCACCCNCGCGCGGGGTCGCGCAGCGCGGCAAGCATCTGGCGCAGCCCGGGGCGGGCGGCTTCGTCCAAGCTGCCGCTGATTTCCATGTCGGAGAACTCCACTGCGACGGCGTAGCCCTTCTCCTTTGCGAACGCCTTGAGCTCCCGCCGCTGGATGTCGAGCCCGACTTCCGCCTTGTCCTTCGACGATCGCATATAGATCGCAGCGCGCTCGATTTTGGCTTTCATGTTTTTCCCGGAACGTTATCGCGTCGGTATTGTACAACAGATGCAAAGGCCGTTATACTGCCGACAAGTGACAAGCCCAGCCGCAGGGGCGTAAAGAACTGCGGCCGTGCCGAAGTACGCCAGCGAATCACAGCCCGCTGGAGCTTCGGGTCAACACGTTGCGGGCACCCTGGTGGACAGGGCAGGCATGTGGCAATCGCCACGCCTTCCCCTTTTGTTTCAGGCGTGGCAATCCGAAAGGAAAAACCATGACCTCGCAAACCGAAAGGAAAGCCATGCCCCGGAAACGAACGACGCGGACTCACCGGCCGCACACCTGGACACCGCCCAAGCCGCCGAGTATCTCAATATCCCAAAAGCACGCTTGAGGTCTGGCGCTCGCGCAAGACTCACGGCATCCCCTACTACAAGATTGGCAGCCGCGTGCGCTACGCCCGCGCCGACCTCGACGCCTGGCTGCAGTCGCGCCGGATCGGGAGTGCAGCATGAACAAGCCCACCCCTTTCAGCATCGCCACCGCGCACTACTTCAAAGCCGTTGGCGCCGCGGCCCTGCAGCCGAGCGCTTCGCTTTCCAGCACGACGCCGAACGGCACGACCTACCTACGCAACGCCAACGGCTTGCTTGCCGTCGTCACCTCGACGGGCAAAGTATTCGACCGTGTTGCCGGCACTCGGCTCGACGGCGGGGTGGGGTCGGACAGCAACGATTGCGAGCCCGATCCCTTCGACTTTGGCGCGGCCGCGATGGCTACGGCGCTGAGCATGCGGGAGGAAGATTTTCGCGAGGCGTACCGGCGCGGCGAGATTGTCCCTCCCGACGCCGTCCGCTTTGGCGGCCCGCGCTGGTCTAGGCAATCTCTTAGAGATGAACTCTCTAAGAAGTACCCCGTTGACATTACGGGCGCCCTCGCCGGACTCGACGCGCTGAATGCGATCAATCGAGGAATCGAGCGCGCGGAATCTATGGAGCGACTGGAACGCGCCCGGCGCCGAGGGCTGTCCTAATGACGGCCGCGCCCGTGGCCATGCGTGCGCTCGACCTCCTCGACGAGCTCGCGCTGCCAGACTCGGAAGACCTCGACGACGACGAAGGCTTCTACGACGACGACGAGGGCTGCTGACGCCGGGAGGGCTTGCCCTCCTCCGCCGGTTTGTTCCGCCTGATCGATTCGAGCAGCGGCAGGAGCAACTCGGCGGCCAGCTTGATGTCGGGCTTACCGACCGGCGGCAGCACCGTAATTTTCTGAGTCGGCTTCGGCATCACAGTCTCTCCGTCGACGAGGGGGCCACCATCTCAAGGCATTCGCGCGAGAGATTCAGGCATCCGCCAAGGAAACTGTTCGCGGCTGCGGCGCCCATTTCCTCCAACACTTCCACGCCGCGCGAGCCGGTGATCGCGGACAGTTGCGCATGCAGTAGGTCAAGCTTCGTCTCAAGTTCGATGTTCATTTTCTGACTCCTTCGTCGGTTGATGAAGACCCCACTCTAGCACTCGAATTTAAATAAATCTACTGTAAATTCAATAACTTATGTTTACTATTCAGTAAATCCGTTTAGCAAAAGGTAAATAAAAAATGCCCTGCAACGTGTGCAGGGCAAGGCCTCCCGACGAAGGAAGGAAAACTAGTTGCGGGTGCCTGGGCTCGCCGCGCCGCTGAGTGCGCCACGGGTGGCATCGATCGGCCCTGACGGCTCAACCTTGCCTTGCATCACGTCGGCCGCGTAGCCGAGCGGCTTGCCCAGCGCCGAGACCGGGATACCCGTCGCAATGCTCACCAGCGTCAGGGTGTCGCGCACGGCGCGCTTGGCGCTGCCGTCTTCGACGATGGCCTGATAGACCGAGTGCGGCGCGCTGGCCGCGCTCTCGATCATGCTGACAGCGGGTGCGGTGGACATACGGTCGTCGTAGGGCTTGCGGTTGAACGCGTTGGCCGTGACGACCGAGACCTGACCAATGACGGGGACCATCGCGGCCGCGGTGCGGAACTGCGACCCGAAGAACGCGGCCAGCCAGGCATCGAGATAGCCGTCGTCGTCATCGTCGCCCGGCCCGCCCCGCATGCCCTGCACGATCGCCTCGGACATCACGGCCGGGATCATGAAGCCGAGCGCGTAGATGTAGAACAGGCGCCCGGCGCCCTTGCGCAGCCCCATGTCCTGGGCGACCTTGGCGAATTCGGTGCCGAGGATGTTGGCCTGCATGTTGAAGTAGCCTTGAAACTGCGTGAACAGCCGCACGAAGGCCGGGCCGGTCTCCCAGCGGCTCACGTCTTCGGGTGACAGGCTGCCTTGTGTCTCGCGAACTGCCGAGTTCGCCGCGCGGATCGCGTCGACTTCGCTCTCTCCCGCGGTGAGCGCCTGGTCATAGGCCGCCGACCAGGTGATCGTATCAACGACGTTCTGCATCGCCGACTGCAGGAAGTACCCATGCTTCGCCGTCCAGGCCTGGGCCTTCTCATACGCGCTGGGGTTGACGAGCAGCTGCTCGATATCCAGCCGCATGGCCATCGTCTCGTTGTGCTGACGCTGCGCCATGAACGGCGACAGCGTGGCGATCTCCTCCGCCATTTGCGCGGGGCTGCGCATGTAGCGCACCGTGGCGGCGGCGAGGTGCGACGGCTTGACCTTGAGTGCAGTTATGGAAAGCCCGGTGATCTGCTGCAGCGCGTTCGTCATGTTGGCAAACATCGCGGCCATGCCGGCGCGGGTGCGCATGGTGCGGAAGAACCGGTCGCCGAGCTTGCCCGCCCAGCCGGTCGTCGGCGTTTCGACCGTCTGCCGCGCGGCGCGGTTGAGCCACGGCAATAGCATGTCGGTGTAGGCGACCGGATCATACCGGCTCAACGTGCCGGCGAAGCCCTTGGCCTTGAGGGTGCGGACCGTATCCCTCACGCGGCCCTCCAGGTGGGCGAACAGCAGCACTTTGTCGATATGCGAGCCGACCGTGCGCAGGTCGAGCAACAAAGGCCGGTTGTACTCGACGCGGCCCTTCGTGAACCCCGCTGANGTCGCCGGGAACATGTAGCTGTTGCTTTGGTTGACCGCGTCCAGCTCGGCATAGACCGCCGCGTCCTGGGTAGTGAACGTGTCGACCAGCGCGGGCACGTAGCCGCCGCGTAGGTAGGTGCCGAACGGCGTCGCTACCGGGGAGGCCGTCACCTCGTCGAAGTAGCGCCCGAACACTTCCCTGTGCGTCTTTTGGGCGAGAGGCTTGATCTCTTCCAATAGATCCCATACGCCTTGAGCGAAGTCGAAGTCGGCTTTCGTGAGCTTGCCCTCGTTGGCCAGCCGCCGGATGAGCGCCTCCCAGCGCGACGTATCGACCGAGCCGTCGGCGCGCTCGGTGCCCCAGTTACGGCCAAGCAACAGCTTCCGCATGTTGCTCTCGTTGCCGGTGTGCAGGAGGGCATGCAACAGCTCGACCTTGCCCATTCCGCCCTGGGCATGGCCGAAGGTGTAGCCGAGTTCCGGCGCATCGATCTTGCCCGGCGTGAGCGAAGGCTCGACGGCCTTGAGGAGGTCGCGATAGCGCGCGAGGTACTTCGCCGAGTCGGCGCGGTAGCGGTCGGCTGATTCGCTGACCGGGTTCCACAGGTAGGTGCGGAACGCGCCCGTGATCTTGCCGCTATCCATGCGATCGACCCAGTGCTCGACGCGGCGCATCGCAGCACGGGCGCCTTGCACGTAACGGATGCGCTTTTCATTTTCGGTGATGGCGCGGCCGTCGCCGGGCGCCGTGTCGGGCACGCCCAACTCGTTCAATCGTGCGGTGAGCGTGGCGGCGATCTCGTCCCGGTCCATGAGCTGGCCGTCAATCTCGACCTCCCGAGAGCGCCTGGACATGTACCACAGACTTTCGACCTGGTCAGCCAGGGCGCGGAACTGGTCAACACTCAACTCGCCCAGCGGGCGGGCATCGGCAACGGCCGCCGACAGCTGCGGCTCAAGCACGGCGTACAGCTCGGGGTCGTACGCCTTGAGCGCGTCCATGTAGCGCGCGACCTTGTCGACCTTGCCGGCCGGGACTGCGCCGTATTCGGCGAGGATGGCGCGGGCAGCATTGACCAGGTCCAGGTTGTGCGTCTTGCCGATGCGCTCATCGCCCGCGCTGGCGATGTCGCGGAACAGCGCCTCGGCCTTGCCGATCTCCTCGCGGGCCGCGTAGGTCTGATGGGTGAGCGCGTTGTTGAACAGCTGCGTACGCTTCTGCGCGATCGACTGCTGGATGTCACCCTGGCGCAGCGCATCCTCGGCGGCGCGTGCGGCCTTTGCCGCTGCGACGGTAAACATGCGGGGNCGCAGCTTGCCGACCTTGGCCTGCCCGACTACGCGGCGGGCCATGTCCTTCGCGGCCTGCGCAAGGAGGAGCGCCTGCCCCCGGTTGGCATTCTGCAGCGCCGCCAGTTCTGCCGCGACCATGCGCTGCCTTGCTTCGTTATGGATCGAGGCCTCGGCGCTGCGCTCGATCGAGCCGCCGTCGACCATGTTGCTATGTTCTTCCAGCATGCGCTGGTCGGTGCGGCCCTCGATGAGCTGGGCCTCGGGTTCGGCGGCGAGGATCGCGCGCACCATCTGGTCGCCCGAGTCGAAGCCGAACAGTTCGGCCACGAGGTCGGGGTGCATCCCGTCCAGGCCTGCCAGTCCAGCTTTGCCGGTGGACAGGTAGCGCCAGGGTGCGTTTGCCGCCTCTCCGTACATCTGCTTCAGCGCGGCGAGGTCGAGCTTGGTACTGCCGGTGCCGGCGTCCACGATGATGCGACGTTGCGCGCTGGTGCGGTCGGCTTCGGTCAGTTCGCCGTGGCGGATGAACCGCTGCGCGGCATAGACCGGCATTGCCTCGACCTCGGCGCGCACTTCGGCCTCGATCCGGTCGCGGATCTGGGTGGCCTCGGTCTTGATGCCGGCGGCGGCCTTGGCCTTGGCGTTTGCCAGCCATCGCATGTTGCGCAGGCTGCGCGCTTCCAACGCGCTCAACGCGTCAGCCTTCGCCTGATCGGCCATGCCCTGGTATTCGGCGAAGTCGACACCGAACTGCTGGGCCTCTTCGGCAGTGCGGAACAACGGCCGCAGNGACCGCGCCTGCTCGGCGGTCTTGATCTGTGAATCGGTCGCGAGCATCCGGTCCATCACGCCGCGCACCTCGGGCGTCAGTTCTCCCTTGAGCGACGAATAAACGCGAAGAAGCCAGGAGCGGAACCGGGCGAACAGGCCTTGCATTTCGACGCTGGGCGCCNNACCCTCGTGCAGATACTGCTCGAAGCCCTTGGCGAACTTTTCGTGGTACTGGCGGCGCTGGTCTAGGTTCATGCCCGCCCATGTCTGCGCGTCGACGCCGAACCAATCGTAGAGCGTTTGCATGTCCTTCTGCAGCGCCGGTGCGGCCTTCGCCATGTCGGCGTAATTTTCCAGAAAGTAGTGGCCCGACTCGTGAAGGAAAGTGCTCATGTCGGCGTTTTTGAGCAAGGCGATCAAGGGCCGCCCGTCGACCGTGTGCTCCTTGGGCACAAACGCGCCGCGATTNGCGATTGCCATTGCCCTGGGCGTAGGCNNGGCCGGTGCGTCGGGCTTGAGCCATTGCAGCACGCGGTCGACGATACCGGCCGGCGCTTGATCGAAGCCCGGCGCGCCGGGAAGCGCTTCGCCCGCGATGTTCGCCCGGTACTGCTCGAAAAGCTGCGCAGGNGTCGTGCCGAGGCGTTCGGCCATGGTGGTGAAGAATGCCGCATGCAGGTCCGCATAGCTGGCGTTCACCTCGGGCGAGAACCGGCCCACCTGATTAAGCTGCTCGGCGATGCTGGCCCTGATGGCGGACTCTTCCAGCGCTGCCGGCGTCTCGGCGAGATGCTCGCTGACCAGACGGTTGATCTCTTCGTTCAGGCGCGGGGCATCCTCGCCCTGCAGGTAGGCGTTCGCCTCCGCAATCGTCGGCGCCTCGGGGTCCATACGCAGATTCTGGAGCAGGGTGTCGCTGTATTCCCGGCCTGTCAGGTGGGCGGCGAATTCCCCGACCGGGATCTCTACTTGCCCCTGCGTTGCGACCGCCGTATCAAGCTGCGCGAGGCTCGGCATGTTGGCCTTGAGCGCGTCCACGTCAGCGCCCGACTGCGCGAGCGAATTGGCCAGCGTGGCGGCGTCGATGAACACCGACGAAGGCACACGCCCGCCGGCATCGGCTGACGCCTGCACGTGCTGGGCAAAGGCCTCCGTATCGCGTCGGCGAAGCTTGCTGTCCTTGGCCAAGGTCGCCAGTTCGCGCAGTGCGTTACCGGCGTCAGCCGTGGCGGTGGCGGCATCCTGCCGGCCCATCACGTGCTGCGCAACCCGGTCAACCAGCTTCACCGTGCCGACCTGGCCGCCGGTGCCTACCAGGGTGGCGACCAGCGTCTGAATGGCGGCGTCGGGCCGCTCCTTCACATATTCAGAAAAGGGCTTGTCCGGGTTAAGGACGGCCCACTCGTTTAAGTCCTGCAGGACGGTCGCAACCTGCTCGCCCGGCACTTCGGATACTGCTTGGTGCGCGAGGGTTTTGCCGAAGCTGGCGCCCGCCTTCAGGTCGCGCAACAGCCATGAGACGGGGAGTTTCTCGGTCGCATATTCGATGGCGGCCTGCGATGCTGCGAAGGTCAGCGAGTTCGGCACGTCGACGCCCTTGTCGCGTGCCTGGCCGTAGGCCTGGCCGCCGGTGGTGGCGGTCATCGGTGCAAGCGCCAGCGAGGGGTTGCCCGATAGCGCGGCTACCGGCAACGTAATCATGTTCTGCGACAGCGACTGCAGGCCGGAATACCAGCCGCTGGCCAGATTGCCTTCGGCCTTGGGCATCCACGCGTCGCGGGTGGCCTTGGATGCAAGCCGCTGGCGGTTGAAATAATCGGCTGCACGTGCTGCTGGGTCTTCCGGCAGAACCGTCCCGGTCAGCGGGCCGGTGATGTACTTCGACACGACATCGGCGCCGGACTGCGCGACGCCCCACATGCCTTCGTTAAAGCCAGGGATGCCGGACGCCAGGGCGCGGCCGCTGTTCTTCAGAACCGTTTCGATCCTCGACAGCGTGCCGTCGTCGTGCGCAATCGCGGCGAAGTCGGGATTTTCCATCTGGCGAGCCAGCGCGGGGGTGTCGATGCGCATCTGCTCAGCGCGGTCGAGCGTGGCCCGCTGCTGTACGGTCTGCAAGTTGCGCTGCACGATCGGCGTGGGCAGGCCGGTCTGACGTGCGAGCTGGGTCGCACGGGCGACCTCGTCGGGGTTCTGCTTGACCGCACCGTAGAGCGAGGTGCGCAGGCGGGCGTTGTCCTGGGTCACGCCGTCGATAGCAGCGTCAAGCGGGTCGGGGGTGGCGTCGCGTGGCTGCGGGGCGGCCTGGTCTAGTCCGTCAATCGCTGCATCAAGGGGATCGAGGTTCGGCATGTGGGGTTCCTATCAGGCGTGCCAACGAGCGGGGTTTCAGTCAGAAAGGCGTTAAAGAGGCCGCCCGTCAACGCGGCGCCAGTCACCTTGACCAGGATGCCGAGGTACTGCTCGTAATCGGGCGCAGAGGAAAGGGCGACACCGAATTCAGCCCTCTGACGAGCGACGCAATCGGGATCGGGCCCGTGCCGAAATGTCGGGTGGCGCTGCCGTCGGTGGCGATGTTGCCCGTGCTGTCACTCGCCAAAATGAATTCAACGAAGGCCCCGCCGCCTGACGTCACGGTTTCGCTGATCTGGATAACGAGGCTCAGGCCTTCACCGCCGGTGGACTGGATGGCGGGGTCGACTTCCGCTGCGTCAGATGAGAAGAAGGTCCCGGTAAAACCGGTTGGGAGGGCGAAGTTCGAGGCGAATTTGAGATTTTCATCGGTAATCATGGTGCTGCTCCTTGTGGTTGTGGTTATGCGTCAATGCCTGCCAGGTCTGCGCCTGCGCGTTTCGCGGCAAGCTTTGCGGCAATTTCAGCCATGTGCGCATCGTGGCGGTTGAGCGCCGAGAGCCAGGCTTCGACATCTGGGTACAAGCCCGTAGTGGTGAGGACCCGTCCGTCGGCCTCCTGCAGCGCCTGCGCCTCGCCGGCTTTGGTGTCTTCGTGCAAGGTGCCCAAACTGTTCGGGGTGATGTACCGTGTTTCTTCCGGTGCGGCCGGGTCGATCGATACCGCAAGGACAGGGCTGTCGCTGTTGACAATCCACTCCCGCGGCCCTTCTTCGTCCGCTTCTACGCGAAGTGCCTCGATGAGGCGAAGGCCAGCGGGCGGTTGGAGAATCGTGCTCATCTGGGGACTTTCAGCTTGCCGCTGGCTACCGCTTTCAGCGCAGCGGCAACGACCTTTTTCACGACGCGCACGTCGTCACCGGCTCCGGAACGGTCCAGAAGCGCGGCCACCCTCGGGTCGCGCGCCACCAAAGCCTGGGCGGCGGCCAAGGCAAAACCAGCTTGGTCGCCGTGTGCTTCGTTCAACCACTTAAAGGCGGCGGCGCGATTGGCTTCCTGCACTTCGGGTGTCGGCGGGGTGCTTTGAAGATCGGCGCCAGCTCGCGCACGCCGGTCGCTGACAGAGTTAAATCCGCGGCAATTTCTCGAAACGTGGCGGCGGCCTGCACGGCCTGCTCCTGGGTGAACGGCACCCCGTCCGGGCCCTTCTGGCCGACGACAGCTTCGAAATCAGCATCCGGCAAGTCGGTCGCGTATACCGTTTGCGCCGAATACATCCGCCGGCTGGGGTCAGCCTCTCGCAGAGCCCGCACCTCTTCCGGGGCGTTGCTATCGACGAAGGCCTCGGGGTCCTTGTTGAACAGGCGCATGCCGGAAGCTTCCATCTGAGCCTCTTCACTCAGATTAGCGGCAGGCGAATCATGAACCGGCTCGGCTGCCGGCGTGGCGGGCTGCACGGCCGCCGAAGTGATTAGCGTCTCGACTACCGGCTCGGGTGCAGCCGGGGCTGCCATGCTTGGATATAGGGCGTCGGTGTTCACTGGATGGCCTCATTCGCACGTTCAACGAGGCGCCGCACTGCGCGGGTCATTCGTTCGACGCGGTTGGTGTAGTGCTCGCCCATGGGTGGCAAGCCGTGGCGGATCAAGCGCAGAGAGGGATGCGGCGCGAGTTCGCGGAATAGCCCGGCGCGCTGGAGCGCATCCTCGATAAAAATCCCAAGCGTGGAACTGCTGTGACGGATTTCCTGCGCGAGGGACCATAGCTGTTCCTGGTCGCGCTTGGACTGCTGGCGGATCAGACTCTGGATAGCCCCTTTGGCTTCTTCCCCGTGGGCGTGCATGTCTTTGATGCGGGCGACCAGGGTGCCGATGGCCTTGTCGACGTTCGCCGCGTGCTTCACGGCTTCTTCGTGGTGCTTCTTGAGGTAGGCTTCCGCCTCGATATTGGCTTGGCGACGGGCGACTTTTTCCTCTTCTTCACGGTCGGCCCTGGCTTTCTTGACGCGACGCTCGGCGCTTTCCCGCAGCGTGGTTTCCTTGCTGATTTCCGGGTGCAGCCGGCCGACCTCTTCTTCGTTCCCCGCGTCGGCGGCGAGGTCCAAGTCGGTGCGCAGCTTGGCTAGCTTGTCGTCGCGATCGGCTAGATCGCGCTCAAGTTCTTCGAGGTTCGTGGGCATGGTGGACTCCGGGTTGACGATGGAGCCCATGGTGCCTTTCACCCTCCGAGGGCAGGACGAAAAGAAGGTTTGCCGAAGGACTTATTTGAAATCGAAGCGCAGTGGCACGCCTTCCGGAGCGTACTGCGCGATCACAGTGTCGTCCCGCGGTGCGAGGCGCACATCCCGCACGGCCCGCGCGAGTGCGTGCATGTGGCGCGCGTCGAGCCGTTTGGCGAGGCCGTTCCGGCGAGACTTTAGGCGGTCATACGTCGCGTCATTGAACATGACCGCCCCGTCCAGACGCACATGCTCCGGGTAGGACCGCCAGGCAAGCGCCACGTCCTGGGCGAAGTCCGACACGTTGAGGATCGAACGCTCCCTGCCTGCGGGGTCGGCAGCAACCAGGGTTCGCGTGGCCGGGTCGTAAAGCCACAGCGCCGCGTGGCCGAACTGGAGCAGGTGCTCGCGGGCCGCGAGGTTGGCAGCATAGCCGTCAGGGTCCGAGGGGGCGTGTATCAAGAGGAAGGTTGCCGCGAGGTTTGCCTGCTCGGGTGTCATAGCAGTCCCCGCTTCTTGAGAATGGCAACGCCGCCAGGCGTGCGGCGCAAGTGTTCGATGGCGCTGTTGCGCGTCGACTGCAGCGCCTTCTCGTCCCGCTCACGTTGGGCGAGCAGCTTCGCCAGCATCGCCCGTTTGGCCTCGGCGCGTTTCGCTTTGGCCTTGGCTATCGCGTCAGCGGGGGCGGTTCCAGAAATTCCGCCGCCACGGCATCGGTGTCAGCGAGAAGGCGGCCGGTGAGCGCGCCCAAAACGTCGGCGATGAAATCCGGGTGACGACGGATATTCGGGAAGGTGAGGATGCGGCACAGGTACGGCGTGGGCACCGAGTCCAGCGGGCGATTTTTGTACATTCCGAATTCGATGATTCTAGGCATGATTGACTCCGTTCTAATTCAGGCGCGCGGGCGCGTTGGGATGTTGCGTTTTGTTGCAGAGGGGACGTGCTGACGTATTCGCGCAGGCGCAGGCGCGCGATACTGCTGACAGAACGACGTGCTGACGTATTCGCGCAGGCGCAGGCGCGACGCGCGGGCGATGCGTGGGGAAACTCCCCGTTTTGTATACGCGTGCGTACCGCGCGCACGTACTGCTCCTGAAATTCCCCGTTTGTATACGCGTGGGCGCGTGCGTACTGCGGGAAAACTGTCGGTGCGCGTTGAAAAATGCGCGGCGATATAGGGTTTTATTCCGTTGCCGGCGGGGACTTGGTTTCCACCAGCGGCGCCCCTGGGTTGTGTCTGGATTTGAACGCTGTCTTCGTGGCTGGAATTGGTTCCCTCTTGTAGAGAGAGGGAACCCATCCAGCCGTAGCACGGACTGGCCGGAAGCTGGAATTAGCCAATTCCAGCCAATTCCAGCATTTCCAGACATGGCCGAAACCCCGCCGTCATTGGCTTTGCGCCGAATAACCCCAATTCCAGCCACGCCCTGGCGCCCTTGCCCCGCCGCACCTCTCGATTGCCACGGCTGGAATTGGCCAATTCCAGCCAAGCAGCTCTCGCACTTGTCGAAAAATGCGAGTTGCCCGTCCATGTCGTTGAAAAACGCAAGATGCGCGTTCATGCGTCCACCTTGCGCGCGACCGTGTGGTCGTCGTCAGAAAGTAGGCCATTGAAGACCAGCGCCTCGAAAGCCCCCTTATGGATTGCCGCCGGTTGCCCTGCGCTTTATAGGTGTCAGATTTCAGCGGCTCCACCGCCAGCGACAACTCGAACGCGCGATCGAGCACCTCCGCCCGTGATACCTGTGCGCCGTCAACGGCCAGCCCCTGGAGATCGTCCACGGCGTCGAGCACCGCTTTTTGTAGCGCCCCTTCGGCTTCCAGACTTTCGCAGCGACGGGTCCGTGCTCGACCACGCAGGAGCCGTAGACCTCGCCGTCTTCGTCCATGCCGAGCGGCACCTCAAGCAACTTGAAGCCGTACTGCGCGCCGTCCACTCCCTCCTTCAGCTTGGAAACCGTCAGCGTCCGGTCGTCACCGTCGCGACTCACTTCAAGTTCCACGTCCACCGCACCCTTGAGGCCCGACCAGCCCCGCGCTCCTTTGGCAACATCCTTGCCGGAGTGGTGAACCATGACGACCATCGCGCCTGTTTTCTGGGAGATGATCTTGCAGCGGTTCGCCGCCAGGCCCATGTCCTCGGATGAGTTCTCATTCGCGCCGGGGTGGCTTGCGCCAGCGTATCGATGATGACGAGCCTCGGGCTACCCTCGGCGCGCAATACCTCGATAAACGCCTTCACGTCAGATTCCACCAGCAGGTTCGGGCCGTCTTCGTGGATGCGCAGTCCGGCGCGCAGGGCTTGAGCAGCCTCTGGGCCGTTGTGCTCGATATAGGCCCGGATCCGCTGGCGGAAGCCCCCAGCACCTTCGGCGACGAAGTACGCGACCTCACCCTGCAGGGTCTTGAACCCGCGCCACGGTACGCCGCGCACAACGGCGGCGGCTATGTCGAGGGCGAGGAACGATTTCCCGATCCCGATGCACCGAACAGCATCGCCACATTCGCGAAAGGTGCCACGTGCTTGATGAGCCAAGACATCGGCTTCGGGTTGAGAATTTCGTCGAAGGGGATGGAGGCGAACCGCGACCGCGGCGGGGTGGCACCGCTTTGGCGACGCGGGCCGGGTCCATGTCCACCGCAACGGCCAGCCGCTCCATCAGCGCCGCGTATTCATCGCCGCTGTACCCAGCCGCAGGCAGGTGCACCTTGACCGCGGCGAGCACCACGTCACCGCTTTCGACCAGGGACATGCACTCGGTGATGTCCGCAATGGCGCGGCGGGCCTCGACCATGTCCTGCTCGTCGAGGGGTCGAACCCCTCGGCCTCCCGCCGGTGGCTCTCCGCTTCGGCTTCGGCTTCGGCCGCCCGCAAATCGCCGCCATGGTCGAGCACAACGAACGCCGCCCAGGGATCGAACGTCCCTTTCAGAGGATCGCTGGCGTGATCGGACTGCCACAGGTCATCATGCCCAGGGATCAGACGCACGCAAGCCGCACCCGTCGCACTGGCAGGCGCCCAGCGCTCGCCGTCGCCCGTCGTGTAGCCGTGCCGCGCGAGGATTTCCGAAGCGTCGGGGTGGTACCTGTTGAATTCGGCGCGATGCGTCGAAGAGAATGCGAGCACCACATTGCCGCCTTCTCCACCGGAGATATCAAGGACCGCGCGGTCTTCACCCCCGCAGAAAAGGGCCTGTTGTTCTCGCTTGAACGTGATGTCACTGCCCAGTCGGCGCCACCAGTCGAGGAGTGCCGGCGGGAGTTCGGGTGCCTCGTCCAGTGTTTTGCCGTTGGCGTAGTCCTGCCGGTATGGCCCCCGCCGTCCTTGGTTCTATAGACGGTACCGGGCAGGCAGTCCTGCAGGTTCGCGCTTCCCGCCCGTAGTTCTAGGAGCACGTGAGTGGAGCCGCCACGCTTTTCAGCGAAGCGTATCCATTGCAAATCTGGCGGCACCTTGAAGGCAGAGCGGCCGCCACTGCGGGGCGCGTGGAGCTGGTCCGCACGCCGGCCTCCATGATCTCCTCCAGGTCGAAACCGCAGCGGCGCAGCCCTCGCGGGCCGGCTCGACGTCGTCCGGGTCAAGGCTACCGAGGCTATTGGCTGCCAGCACCACCCCGTAGCCTGTCGCATTGTCGTCGATCGTCTTGATCGGTCGAAGGTTCCAGCCGTCGCCCTTGGGCCGTTTCTCGAAGGGCCGCATCTCGCACAGCTTGAACCCCTTGGCGAGAAGGCGTCGCGCCTCGTCTTGCACCGTACCCTTTACCTCGCGGTTCTGGGTAAAATCCCCCTTGAGGTTGCCGTCCTCTACTGTTGCTCCTGAAGCCCCGCCGCCCGCCAGCGCTGGGGCTTCGTCATTCTTAGGCCAGCTCATACCCGCCCTCCTCGTTCCAGTCGTCTGCATCGCACCAACCATCGTCATCGTCGAACTGGTCGTCGTCTGCATCGCTTGAGTGCGTTTCTTCAGGCAGCGCGGGTCTCATACCCGCACCCGCCGCGGACTGTGGCTGAGCGTGCCCCTGGGATTGGGCGCCGGGGTGCCTTGTACTGGTTTCGCTTTTCGCTTCGCCAGCCAGGCATCGATGTCGGCCTCATCCCACGCTGCGCAACGTGGCGTAAGCATGAAGTGCTGAGGGAAATCTCCGGCACGTTCCAAGTTGTGGATAGTGGTGCGCGAGAGACCCGTTTTCTCTGAACTTCGGGGCGGCGGATGGTGCGGTTCACTGGTGGCATATGTCGTTCTCCTTTTGAACGTAAATGGAACGACACGGATTGTTTAGCACGTCGCTGTCTTCACGGGTACGGGCTGCAAACATGCGGGTTTGCGGGGCGTTGCTTAAGAATTAGGCAGCCTTCGTCGTACCCTTATCCGGCCGGCGGGTACGCAGAATGCGCGCATGGGGAACGATGTCAGCAGCCGCCCACCGAAGACGCCATACCTCCTCGACGACATGTCCGCAGAGGAGGTCGCGGCCGTGTTGACCGCCGAGGAGGGCCGGGAGGTGACAGTCAGGGAGATCCGGCGGATCGAGGCGAAGGCAATGCGCAAGCTTCGCCAAGTGATGCGGCTTCGGGGCTTGACCTTCGACGACTTGACGTTCCGGGGTGATGCGAGGCGCTCGTCGCCGCTTGGGCTTTTCTAGCAGCGTGGGGACTTGGGGCGCGCAGCGGTAGCCTTCTGGCCGTCGCGATCGGAATCACGACCTCGCCGGAATCAACTGCGCAACCCTGTGGGGACGCCACCTTACATCCGTAAGGTGATCAAAATCCAGCCCTTCCAGGTTTGCTGCACAAGCAGACCCGTCAAATGAAACGATACCGGCCCTTCTTTGGCCGGCTCTGTTCTGCACGCGTGCAGGCTTCATTCTCTCAGGCGCAAATCAGATCACAACGGTGGTCCAGAAAGCGTTGGACATTCCGCGACGTCCCCATGGTTTAAATCGATCATGAGTCCTCCGCTTACTTGCTGTGACGCGCAAATGCATCAGCGAAGCTGCCTCAGAAGGTTAAGCCATACATCCGACCAACAACAACGATGATCGACATTCGGCAGTATTACGGCATGGATATCGGCAGATTCAGGGAACGCCTTGCGATAGGCACGGTACACCTGAGCAGGCACGGCTTGGTCGTCCTTGCCGATGAAATGCGTCTGAGGAATTCCAACAAGCGCCCGCCAGCTATCGGGAGGATTCAATGAACCCGTCAGTTCGGAGGTCTTGTGCAAACGGGTCCACGCCCTGTGGTCGAGATTCCCAGCCACGGTCACGAGCTGGATCACGTCCGTTCGCCGTGCCGCCACCAGTGCCGCAACCGCGCCACCGCCAGAATATCCAACCAGTACCAGCCGGTCTGCGCCGGTCTTGCCCTTCAACTGCGTGACAGCCTCATTCATCGAGTCGATCACCTCGGGNGAAAACCGGTCCGAGGTCCAGTAACGCACCGGACACTCCACTTCGCTGGCCATCACATACTGGCATGGCCTCGCAAGATACGCCGCATTGCGGCTGTCCAGAACGGCGAGATCGAGCGCGACGGGTTCTCGTGGCGTCGGATCTCGAGAAGGTTTGTAGCGCGTCACCCAGGCGAAACCATCGCCTTCAATGTAGACATGCAGCACCCTGTTTTTTTCCTGAGGCCCGATAAAGGCCGCCAATCTGAAATGTTCGGTTTGAATGTCGATCTTTGAGAACCGGTGTTGCGCGGCAATATGCTCGGCAAGCGCCACGCGCTGCGGCACGTCCGTGGTCGCGCATCCCGCCAAGGCTATTGCACCGCACAATCCGATTCCAATCAATCCAAGACGCATGTCTACTGCCTGGCTGGCACCAGATGTGCGAACAGGTTCCGCCTGACATCGGGATTGCTGATCCTCCAGATGCAGCTGTCCACGAAATAATGGTGAATACTGACGGCAGAGGCGACCACGAGTGCCAGGGTAAAGGGCGTGGAATGGTCCGAAGCATATTCCGGCAAGTAAAACACCACCAAGCCGGAAACCAGGAGCATTGCGTAGTAACGCGCGCCCCANCTGGAAAACCTGCGTTTCTCCCCTCCATGGCTCTGATGCACGTTGCGGTTCAGTTCCACGCGAAACGGGAAGGCCAGATATTGCAGCGCATGGGAAAACTGCACGAACAAGTAGGCACCCGGCATGAAGAACAGCACCAGATACCATAGATAAATCGATAGCCACGAGGCCAGGATGCGCGCATCCGGCATCCGTGCGATCCGGGTTCTCACGTTGTACCAGACCACCAGACCCGCTGCGAATGCAAAAATGCAGACGACATTCATCACGCTCAGCAGGTCGGGGACGTATGCATGCAGTCCGCCCAGCCAGCGCTCCGGCAGATCCTGCGCCCCNCAGACTACATGCCAGACCAATAGCGTGCGGAGCCCGATCCGGACGGTCGACCGTTCAGATGCCGTCAGTTCGACATGAGACAGGCGTGAGAATGTGGCGATCATGCCCCAGGCCTGTCCGGTGTAATGCCAGGCTAGATAAAAGGCCGCGCCCAACCAGAGAAAGGTGGCAACGTCCTGATTGACCGCCACGCCCTGCCCCGCGCCTTGCTCGCCTGCCGCCACCGCAACCGCGATGCCGAGCAGCAGCGCCATCGGCACATAGATCGTGGCAAGCGGATATTTCCTGAGGTTCTCAATGGGCCGGTACAGCAGGCTGTAGGACCCCATGAAATGGGGCCAGTTGATCAACGCCTGGAAGATCAGCGCGCTGCCAATGAGCGCGCTTTTATCCGTTGTCGCAGCACCGCCCTGTGCCACGGCATATACCAGCAGCAGACACATCACGATGATCGATATGCCGCCTGTCATCCAGAAATCGATCCGGGGCGACAGGATATAGCCGATCGACGGCGTGGTCTGAATCGGCACACTTCTACTGTTCTTTGTGTTTTTCTTCATGTCCGGGTGCTCCAGCAATTTGATCCACGACCCGGTACGTTCATGCGCGCCCTATATGGCTCATTGCCCGCAAGGCCAGCGCCTGGATGGTGAGTCCAGGCGATTCTCCNCCGCCCGAACTCGGGAAAACGCTCGCATCCGCAATGTACAGATTCTTCCAGCGGTGGCTACGACACCACGCATCGACGACAGAAGCATGCTCGTCGTCCCCCATGCGACACGTCCCGAACACATGGGTCGAACTGAAAATATCGTAGGAACTGAACTCTTCGAAGATTTCTTTCGCCCCGGATTCGGCCAGGATTTCGCGACACATCCGGGCCATGAATGCGATACGCTTGATCGCCATGTCATCGACGAAGCTATGGATCCGGGCCACCGGCGTACCGGTAAAATCCCTGACCGTCGGATCCAGGTCGACATAAGAACCGGGATGCGGCAGGCTTTCGCATAGTCCCGACAGCGACAGCGCCCGCCCGAAAGTCTGCCGCATCGCCTGCTTGTGTTCGCGCCCCCAACCCTTGACCACTCGGCGAGCGTAGCTGACCGGCCCAAGCAGATCCGACTCGGCGACCGAAGGGGAGAACCGGCATCCNCCNACCACGCCCGGGATGGCATCCGGGGCGTTGTAATCCCAGCAAATGCTGTCGACGGGCAGCCCGCGGTAACTGCCGATCGGGTCGGGATGGAGGGCATTGCTCGTCCACAACAATGTTTCCATGAAATTGCGTCCCACCTGGCCTGACTCGTTGGCCAGGCCATCAGGCGATCGAGCATCCCGGGAAGCCAATAACAATCTCGGGGTCTCGATGGCGCCCGCTGCCAGGATCAGGATCGGCGTTTCCACGAAGCCCACGCCCTGTTGATCCCTATAATGCACGCCCCGTACCCGGTCACCCTCGCCTGTCTCAATCCGGGTCGCAAAGCATCCCGGAAAGATGTCGCAACGTCCCGTTGCCGTCGCTTTACGCAGGTACGTCACATCGATCGTTCCTTTGTCCGTGCGCGGGCACCCTTTGAGGCAGCACCCGCAATAATTGCAGGCAAGGCGGTCTGCCCTCGGCTGGGGCAACACAGCCAGCGCGTTCTCCATCAGACGCAGGCCTTTCCCCTCAAATCCCTTTCGCAACAATGCACTGCAGTAGCTCGGCGGATGCGCGGCATACGGATAAGGTGCCGATCTTGGGCGAAAGGGNTCGTTTTTCGGTCCGGCCACACCGACGCATGTCTCGGCTTCAAGGTAATAGGGTTCTAGGTCCTGGTACGACAGCGGCCAATCGGCCGCCACGCCAAACCGACTCCGCATCTTCATCGAATCCGGATTCATGCGGTGGGCCTCACCGGTGAAATGCAGCGAACTCCCGCCCACCGCCCTGACATGCTGATAGCCGTATGAGATGCGGGTGTGGCCCGGATTCAGTTGCCCGCTGACGCGGTTCCAGGATCGCAAATGCGACCATTGTTCGGAAAGCGGCTGCATGTCACCAAAGGTATACTTACCCTGGCTGCCCGGTTTGTAGGGGAATCCCTCCTCCCAGGCCGGCGTATTCACCTTGTAGTCGACGAACGGGTCATAACGCGGGCCGGCTTCAAGCACCAGCACCCTGAAACCTTTCCTGGTCAGCGCCCAAGCCGCACTACCGCCGCCAGCACCGGCTCCGACGATCACCGCATCGTAATGTTGATTAGCCAAGTGTTCGCCTCTGCATGGGTTTCGCGTAGTCCGGATATCCGTTCGGCTGGGGCGGGGAATCGAGGCCCAGCCCGGGCCAGCTGGCGGGATGCGAATAATAGAAACCAAACAGATCCGACAAGACCCTCGTAAAGAACATCTCGGGAATGCTGCCCTTGGGACTCGCCTCCACCATCATCACCAAGGACTCCCCTTGCGCCGGGTCCAGCGCATTGAAATTCACCCGATATCGCGCCTGCGAAAGACCATCCAATAATTGGCAGCCAAGTTCCAGGAGTCGCGTGTAATTCTCGATTCCCTTGGCATGCTGAATCAATTTTCCGTGCAAACCGAGTTGCGATGCCGAGGGAGTCGTATCTTCGGGTATCAGAATGTCGAGAAACGCGGGGAGTGCTTCCAGATTCGGCAGGGCGGACTGTGCAGCCGCATGCGCCGCAGGCAGTTTCACTTCACAGGCGAGCAAGGCCATCGATTGCAGGCCCCGCTTGAGATACGTTCGTCGTTTCATTGAATCGCTCCAAACACGCCCGTATCGTAATACCGGAAGCCGAAGAGTGGCTATCTAAGCCGGTCTCACATCATCCTGTAAAAATGAAGGCAGCGCCAAAACACGGGCACCCGAAGGTGCCCGTGTTCAAGTCATCCGTCAGAAGCGCCAGCTCCCGAATATCTGGCCATTCAGGCTGCGGTAGCCTTGCCCTGCTTCCACACCCAGTTCGATGGCAAGATCAAGACGTTCGGTTTTNTCCCAGTTCAGCCGCCCCGTCAAACCGTAAATATTCCGGTTCACGGCCTGGCCGGTGCTTTCGAACTGTCCTCCGCCGCCCAGCAGCGAGGCCGTGGTATTGACGCCATCCGCCAGGAATTCGTGACGCCAGTTGAACTTCAATGCCGGGCGCAGCACACTGCCGTCGTTCAACTTCCTCAAGGTTCCCAACTCAGCGCCAATGAGCGAGCGCAAGCGATCCGCATTGTTGGAAGACACATTCAGNGAGAGTACGCCCGCGCCGGTTTCGGCATAGGAAAACTGTTTGATATGGTGCGCTTCGATGCCTGCGTAGGGTGTCAACGTTACGCCTTCGCGCACCGCAATCGGCATGCCCACCAGCAAACGCATTCCGTACAGGTAGCCATTGAAATCGCCTTCGGCTACGCCGGTCAGATGCGTGTTACGCGTCGTCAGGTAATTCTGGTAGGCGTAAGTCGCCATGCCTTCCAGGTACCAGCGATCGAGCGTCCGGCCGAAGTAGCCGGTCAGCTGATAGGTATCGATATCGGCGCCGTCCCCGTTGCGAAAATCCGTCATGTTCACATTGGATTTCGCATAGGCCAGCGATGCACCGACCAGCCAGCCGCCTTCGATATTCGTATCGACGCCCGCCATCAGTCCCGCGATGTCACTGGACGAACCGGCGAAGCCATCCTTCGCATCCTGATCGGCCCTGCCGCCGAACGCTTTTATCCAGAAATTGCGGTCGAGCGTTTCATCCCCTGCTGAGCTGCCAGTGGCCGAAGCGTGGCCAGCATCGTATCCATTGAAAGACGTTCTGAAGCCGCTTTCTACACCCACGCCGGTCCGCAAGGAATCCAGGCGGACCTGCACGGTATCCAGCGCGGAAGTCACTGTCCCCATGGCGGACTGACCCAGCACCTGGCTCCGCTCCGGCGAGATCAGCTTCATCGCCAACTGCTTGCTTTCCGGCGTCATGGCCGACATCAGCGTCAGAACGTTCCCCATCTGCCCGGTGGCATTGCCGACCAGGCCATCCAGCACGCCGGCAATGTTGACTTCCCCNGGACCCGCCACAGGAACGAACGTCCCGCCGAGTTGCGAGGCGTTCACGACTTGAGCCTGGTTGATCGGCGCTGCACCCGTTCCGTTGAACGTGACGGCGTTGGTATAGATTCGATATCCCTCGAAAGTAAAATCGCCTGCACTCGCGATGACGATCCATTGAGTTTGCTGACCATTTGGATCGATGTTCGTCGCCGCCAGCGTGGGATCCTGCAGAACCAGGGCCGAGCCAGTCTGGACCGCCCCGGGATACGCCGTCGTCAAGGTGTCATAAGCATACGTAGCGGTCCACGACCCAATGGTGAGCTTGATGGCATCGCCGGCTGACCATGCGGTATTGGCAGTACCACCCGAGAAGTTGATGGAGACATTGCCGGCAGTGCCGACGCCTTCATACGTCAGCTGGGTAATCTGGATGCCTTGTCCTGCCGTCAGGTTGATCGGGGTGTTTGCGCTTGCCTGCGTAAACAAATGCCCTGCCCGCGCCGACAACGGCAACAACAGACAAATCAGGAAGAATGCTGCAAGGCACCACCCACTGTTTCGATTGATCGCCACTGGCTTCCTCTTTTCATGGTTCAGCCGGAGCAAGCCCCACCCAAACCCGGCCCCCTCGGGATATTCAGACGCAACCAACATGAAATTCTTCTTTAGAACTGTATATAGAGCATTTATCGTACATGTCTATGCCAACCTTTAACCTTGGAAACCCAAAAGCCCATAAACTGGCGCCTCACCCAGCATGGGTTGCAAGGCACTTCGATCCCGGACAATGAATATGTTGATCAGTCACGCAAAGCGATACGTTGTAGTTTATTTACTACTCGCAGGGATAGCCTCCCCGACCATGGCGGATTTCAAGACTGGACTCGACGCCGCCAACCGCGGAGATTTCAATACCGCCGTGCAAGAATGGACGCCTTTGGCCGCCGCAGGCAACGCCGATGCCCAATACAATCTGGGGGCATTGCTGCTCTCCGGCAAGACCGGTCAACCCGATGCCAAGGACGCTGTCAAATGGATCGAGAAAGCCGCGGCAAAAGGGCATGTGGAAGCCGCATATGCATTAGGGATGATTTTTACACCGGCTCGCAGGACGTCAAACAGGATCTGAAACGCGCCTACACGGCATTCGAAGCAGCCGCCAAGAAAGGACATGCCGCGTCCCAATACAACGTGGGCATCATGCTGATGAACGGCCAGGGCACCAAGCAGGACCTGCCTGCGGCAGCCGGATGGTTTCGCAAAGCAGCCGACCAGGGACATGCATTGGCCCAGTTCAACATGGGTATTTTCTATGCGAGCGGAAAAGGCGTCGAAAAAATCCTGCGACCGCATTCCAGTGGTTCATGAAAGCCGCAGACCAAGGTCTTCCGGCTGCACAGTACAACGTCGCCAGAATGTTCATGGACGGTCAGGGTACGCCTCAGGATCTGGCTCAAGCCAAATCCTGGTTTCTGAGGGCCTCCGACAAGGGAAGCGTCGAAGCGCAATATAGCCTCGGGTTTCTGGCATATGCCGGCCTGGGCGAGCCGAAAAACCTGGTCGAGGCACGCAAATGGTTCGAGCGGGCAGCCAAAGGGTGGGACAGGAATGCCCAGTTCCATCTGGGAAGGATTATGTACAAGGATGGCGAGGCTTCAAAAGATGATCTGATCGAAGCCTATAAATGGTTCGACCTTGCCGCATCGAGCGGCCATGAGGACGCCCATTTCTTCCGCTCCGCAGTTGCCGCCCAACTTTCCGCTGCGGAACGGGACCATGCCCACGAACTGGCCCAGGAATGGTTCGACGCCAATCACAAAACGCCGCACAAGCATTACGACATGACACCGCATGCCCACTAATCCCGGCCTGAAGCGATCATGCTCAAGTACGGATTCAGGTTTCAGAGGTACACGTGGAGTGGATCTGGCGCCCCGAAGACGAATCGAACGTCCGACCTACCCCTTAGGAGGGGGTTGCTCTATCCACTGAGCTACCGGGGCGTGGCGCGCATTCTACCGAATACCGCTGGATACACGAACTGTACAAGGGCACCCCGCATCTTCCATGCGGCAGTCTATGATGCGTTTCAGGAGAACCTATGTTCAAAATGATAATGGGCGGACTGGCGGTGCTGCTGCTGGCTGCGAGCGTGGCGTTCTGGATGCTGAGACCAGGTACGCAACGGACGGAAGGCAGTGCCGCGCCGGACTTCGCCCTGCAGGACCAGAACGGACAGACACATCGTCTGAGCGACTACGCTGGACGCTGGCTGGTCCTGTATTTCTATCCGCGCGACGACACGCCGGTCTGCACCCGCGAAGCCTGCCGTTTCCGCGACGACATCGGCACCCTGGGAAAACTCGATGCGGCCGTAGTCGGCGTCAGTGTCGACAGCACGCGTTCGCATGCCGACTTTTCCCGCAAATACGGCCTGCCGTTTCCGTTGCTGTCCGACCCTGACGGGCGTACCGCACGCGCCTATGACAGCCTGCTCAATCTCGGAATCATCCGGTTCGCCCGCCGCCACACGTTCATCATTGCCCCGGATGGACGCATCGCGGCCCGGTTCGACCACGTAGACCCCGCGCGACATGCCGAAGAAGTCAGGGATGCCCTGCGAAGTTTGCAGGATTCCGGCGCGCCCCGCATTTTCGCGGCGACGGGTCGTGGCTAACCCTTCTCCGCCCACGAAGCCCAGCCCTATACAGAGAGGGTTTTCCNCTCTTATCGGAACCGCCTTTATCGCCCTGATCGCGTTGATCTGCGGTCTTTTGTTCAACGGTCTGTTCCAGCTCAAGGCGCTGGGCAGGCAATTGAACATCGTGGTCGAGCTTCACAATCGCAAGATCGACCTCATCACGCAAACCCAGGTGGCGGCGCACATCCGCACTGACAGCCTGTTCCGCATGGTGCTGGCCGACGACCCTTTCGAACGCGATGATCATTTCCTGCGATTCAACCATGCGGGCTTTCTTGTCATGCAAGGACGCAACGCACTGCGTGAGCTGGGACTCACCNCCACTGAGCAGCGCAACTTCGATGCCCAGACGCAGCTGATCATGCGAATCCGGGCGGTACAGGAACACCTGATCGACCTGCTTCATGCCAATCAGAGTCTTATGGCACGCCAGGTCCTGATACACGAAGCCATTCCCCTTCAGGAACAGTTCAACCAGCAGCTGGCCACGATGCGCACGGCCTACCAGAGGGCCAACCTGGCTGCCCAGAAACAGGCGCAGCAGACCTACCGGCATGCGCTGTATCTCACGCTGGCCTTCGGTCTCGCGGCCATCACGCTGGCGCTGCTGATCGCCTGGCAGACGACGCGCAAGATCAAACTGAAGTCGCAACGAATACACGACCAGATGGAAGAACTGGAACGGTCACGTGCTGCACTGCGCGAAGAGGCCACCCACGATCCCCTGACCGGCCTGGCCAACAGGCGTCTGTTCTATGACCGGTTGCAGCAGGCGATCCGCCATGCCCTGCGCTATGGCGGCAAGGTCGGGATCCTGTACCTGGACATGGACCGTTTCAAGGACATCAACGACCGCCACGGCCACCACGTCGGCGATGCCGTGCTGGTAGCAGTGGCGCAAAGATTGAAGGATTGCGTACGCGAATCCGATTCGGTCGCGCGCCTGGGTGGAGATGAGTTCGTGGTGTTGCTGGAAGGTGTCCAGGGACGCCAGGACTGCATTGCCGCCGCCCTCAAGATCGAACAGAGTCTGGCGCATACCACCCGCTTCGACGATCTGCACCTGGAGATCGACGCCAGCATCGGCCAGGCGCTCTATCCTGACGACGGCAGCGACGAAGATGCCTTGATCCGCGCGGCCGACGCGGCCATGTACCAGGTCAAATCCGGCAGCGAATCAGAGCGTCAGAGTCGCCTGCCATTCCAGTAAAAGAATCAGCGCGGTTTCAGACGAATCGCCTCGCGTTCGCGCCGCGCCTTGGCGCCCCATATCCACACATACTGCACGCCGGAAGCCACGGCGATGATGAAGACGGCGATGAACAGAGCATGCAGCCAGTCGTCCAGCGACAGCAGCCCGGCCAGTCCGCCCAACACCAGCGACAGCAACGACAGTTCCGCAAACATGTGCGTCTTGCCGAGCCAGGTCGGGTGAATATCCAGGTGCCCCGCCAGGCCGCGATAGCTCAACGCACCCAGCACGATGATGCTGTCGCGCAAGAGGATCGCCAGCGTCACCCACAGCGGGATTGCACCCACCTGGGTCAGCATGACCAGCGTCACCACGCCCAATGCCTTGTCAGCAACGGTATCGAGCGCGGCGCCGAGCTGGGTCATCTGTTTGAGCCAGCGCGCCAGCAGACCATCGATGCCGTCCGATATCGCAGCGGCGAGGAACAGCCAGCATGCGGCGTCCCAACGCTGCTGCAGGATCAGCCATGCCACGCCTGGAACGGCGGCCAGGCGCAGCAGGGTAATGACGTTCGGCAGATTGAATACGCGTTCGCTCATAGGCGCACGCTACTCAATTCAAGGGCTGTCTGGCAAGTTCGTTCCACAGTTTGTCGAGCCGCTTCGCCGAAACTGGATACGGGGTTTTCAGTTCCTGGGCAAAGAGCGATATCCGCAGTTCCTCCAGCTGCCAGCGGAAATCGTCCAGCGCGGCGGATGCCGTGCCTATCACCTGGCCTCGCCGCGCCAGGTATTTGTTCTGCAGCGTCAGCACGCCAGCCATGCTGCGCGCGTCGCGCTGCTCGGCTGCAGGCAGTTTCTCCAGCCGCTTGAGAATGCCGCGCAGATAACGCGGCAAGTCCTTCAAATGCGCCCACGGCGTGGCTGTGATGAAGTCCGCCGGCACCAGCGCAGCGAGATGCGCGGTTTCGTCGCGCATCACCGCGGTGAACTGCGGCTTGGCATTCAAGCGTGCCGCCACCTGTGCATGCAGGTCGAGAATTTCCGCACTGTCGCGCAGCAGCGCCTGCTTCACCACAGCGATTCTGGGCTTGGCGCGCTCCTTCTGCTTGCCAAAGGTTCTCCCGTCGCGCGGCGTGTCGTCGTCGCCCAGCAGTGCGCGGATGGCGATCGCATCGATGAGCGCGGCGCGCAACTGCTCGGGGCTGCCGAAGCTGCGGAATTTCAGCGCCAGCGCGGTTTCGCGCGCCAGGTCCTTGTCGAGCTGCTTGAACTGCGCCGCCAGCGCGATGCGCAACAGCCGCACGACACCCCGTCGCGTTTCGCTTTCGGCCACGTCTGCCGCATCGAGAAGCCGCAGGTCGACACTCTCGCCGTTGTCGACCAGCGCCGGATAGCCCATCAACTCGCGCCCGCCGCGCCTGAATTTCACCTGCGCGGGCAGGTCGCCGAAATTCCACTCGGTCAGCCCGGTGCGCTCGAATTCGCTGTTCTCGGCACCGCCGCCATAGGTGATGCGCGCCGCGCCGCCCAGCTGCTGGCGCAGCACGGCCAGATCGCGCCCGCTGGCGAGTTCCTGTCCGCTGTCGTCGATCACGCTCACGTTCATCTTCAGATGCGCCGGCAGTTCGCCCTTCCATTCCTCGGGGTGAATATCGGCGCCGGTTTTCTTGCGGATATAGGCTGCCAGCGCCTCGGTCAGTACCTGCTCGCCCGGTTTCGCTGTCGAGAGGAAGGCTGTCACAGTGTCGGGCAGCGGGATCAGCGGGCGGCGCTTGTCCTTGGGCAGAAACTTCAGTAGTGCGGTGAGCTTCTCCCGGATCAGGCCCGGCACCAGCCAGTCGATCTGCGCGGCTTCGATACGATTGAGCAGGTACAGCGGCAGGCGCAGCGTCACGCCGTCAAGCACATGGCCAGGTTCAAAGCGGTATTTCAGCTGGCATGTCACGCCGTCGACCGCCATCGTCTCGGGAAACAACGTGTGGTCGGCACCGAGTCCCTCGCCGAGGATGTCCTCGCGCTGCAGGAACAGGATTTTGGGGTTGGCGGTCTCGGCCTCGGCACGCCAAGACTCGAACGCCGCGCCATTGTGGAGACCTTGCGGCACGCGTGCATCGAACACGCGGAAGATGCGTTCCTCGTCGAGCCACACGCCGGACTTTCGCGCCTTGTGCTCGAGGTCCTCGATTTCCTTGATCAGCGCGCGGTTGTGCGCGAACCAGGGCGCGCGCGTGTCGTATTCGCCCGCCACCAGCGCGCCGCGGATGAACAGCTCGCGCGATAAGTCCGGGTCGATGGGGCCGTAGTGGATCTTGCGCCGCGCCACCAGGGTGATGCCGTACAGGCTCACGCGCTCGAACGCCACCACGCGGGCGCCGTCCTTCTCCCAGTGCGGCTCGATGTACATGCGCGTCAGCAGATGACGCCCCGCCGCCTCGATCCATTCCGGCCGCACCTCGGCCACGGTGCGCGCAAGCAGCCTGCCCGTATCGGTGAGTTCGGCGGCCATGATCCACTTCGGTCCCTTCTTCGCCAGCGCCGAGCCGGGATGGATCGACAGCTTGATGCCGCGCGCGCCCTGGTAGTTGCCCTCGCCGGGCTTGGCGCGCGCCTTGGCGTCGTCCGACTTGAAGCCGATATTGCCGAGCAGGCCGGTCAGCAACGCCTGATGGATCGTGTCGTAGCCGGCGTCCTTGTCGTTCTCGCGCAAGCCGAGTTCTGCAACCTGTGCATGCAGCTGGCCGTGGATATCGCGCCATTCGCGCATCCGCCGCGGGGACAGGAAATGGTCCTGCAGCAGCGTCTGCAGTTGGCGGTTGGTTTTCTTGTGCTGCACCTGCTCCTCGTACCAGCGCCACAGCTTGAGCCAACCCATGAAGTCGGAACGCTCGTCGGCAAACAGCTTGTGCTTCTCGTCGGCGGCCTGCGCGCGCTCCATCGGGCGGTCGCGCGGATCCTGTACCGACAACGCGCTGGCGATGATCAGTACCTCACGTACACAGCGCTGCTGCTCCGCCGCCAGCAGCATGCGTGCAATACGCGGATCGAGCGGCAGCCTGGCGAGTTGGGCGCCGATCTTGGTCAGCTGCCCCTGCTCGTCGAGCGCATGCAATTCGGCCAGCAACTGGTAGCCGTCGGTGACGAGTCGGGAACTCGGCGGGTCGATGAAAGGGAAGCCGACCACCTCGCCGAGGCCCAGCGACTTCATGCGCAGGATGACGCCCGCCAGCGACGAGCGCAGCAGCTCGGGGTCGGTGAATCTTGGGCGGTTGCCGAAGTCGACCTCGTCGTAGAGGCGGATGCAGACGCCGTCGGCCACGCGGCCGCAGCGCCCGGCGCGCTGGTTGGCCGAGGCCTGCGACACCTTCTCGATCAGCAGCTGCTCGACCTTGTTGCGCGCCGAATAGCGCTTCACCCGTGCGGTGCCGGGGTCGATCACGTAGCGGATGCCCGGCACGGTGAGCGAAGTTTCGGCGACGTTGGTGGCGAGCACGATGCGCCTGAGCGCCGGCGTCGGCTTGAAGATCGCGTCCTGCTCGGCCACCGACAGGCGCGAGAACAGCGGCAGGATTTCGGTGCC
This sequence comes from Thiobacillus sp., assembly GCF_013693775.1. Lineage (NCBI taxonomy): Bacteria > Pseudomonadati > Pseudomonadota > Betaproteobacteria > Nitrosomonadales > Thiobacillaceae > Thiobacillus > Thiobacillus sp. The sequence goes on along the minus strand of NZ_CP059257.1, from coordinate 3,301,111 downwards.
CGGNGGATGGTGCTTCCTGAGGGCCTCGGCAGTGTCGCGGATCTCGCGCTCGCCCGGCAGAAAGACCAGGATGTCACCAGGACCCAACCGCGCCAACTCGTCGGTGGCATCGAGGATAGCGGCGATCTGGTCGGGCGCATCCTTGTCCTTCTTCTCGCGTTCGCCCCTGGCCGGCGTCGCCGGCTCCTCGCGTTCGATCGGCCGCCAGCGGATTTCCACCGGGTAGGTGCGCCCCGATACCTCGATCACCGGCGCGTCGTCGAAATGCTTTGAGAAACGCTCGGCGTCGATGGTGGCCGAGGTGATCACCACGCGCAAGTCACTGCGCTTTTCCACCAGCGTCTTCAGGTAGCCCAGCAGGAAATCGATGTTGAGGCTGCGCTCGTGCGCCTCGTCGATGATGATCGTGTCGTAGCGGCTCAAGAGCGGGTCGCCCTGGCTCTCGGCCAGCAGGATGCCGTCGGTCATCACTTTGATCGCGGTGTCGTGGCGCACGGTGTCGGTGAAGCGCACCTTGTAGCCGACCCGGCCGCCGAGTTCGCTGCCCAGCTCCTGTGCGATGCGCGCCGCCACCGAGCGCGCGGCGATGCGGCGCGGCTGGGTGCAGCCGATCAGCCTGCCCGGCCTCGCCGCCTCTAATCCAAGCCGGGCCTCCAGGCACATCTTGGGGATCTGCGTGGTCTTGCCCGAGCCAGTCTCGCCGCACAGGATCAGCACGCGGTGTTTCTGCAGCGCCGCGAGTATGTCGTCGCGGCGCTGGCTGACCGGCAGGTCGGGATAGCTGATATGCAAGGGACTACTTGTTCTGGATATATTTGGCGTCATCGAAGGTTTCCAGCCAGGCAGGGCGATAGACCGCCATCATCGTCACCGCCATGCCGGTCGAGAATGCCTCCGCCCAGCCGATCAACACGGTGGCATATGGCGTGTACTGGGCAAGCAGATAATCGAGCGGGTACACCCCGGCCAGCGCCATCAGCGCGGTAGTGACCACGCCGATCGCCGCCACCGACAGCGCGGCGCCGAAGAAACCATTGCCCAGCACGTAGATGAAAAAGTGATTCGGCAAACGGCGCTCGACAAATCGATAGACGTTCCAGCTCACGCCCGCTGGCAATGCCACCATCAGCAGCGCATCCGCACCCAATGCCTCCCAGCTGCCATGCCCGAATGCCGCGTTCGACAGCAGGACCAGCACACCGGAGAACGTGGCGCGCCAGAAGCCGAACATCAGCGTCAACGCCGCCAGTCCGTACAGATGGAATGCCAGCCCGGGTTTGACGCCTGTGCGGATCTGCCACAAGGCCAGCACGGCCACCGTGGCGCCGAGGAACAGGTTCAGTTTTGATGGCTCGACCAGCCTGCGCCAGTCGCCCGACATCATCCAGCGCCAGGCCAGAAAAGCCAAACCCAGCCAGCCGACCAGATAAAAGGATTCGGGCAACAGTGATGCGGACTGGCCCAGCGCGTTAAAATTCATGGGCGGATTTTACGCGATGCGCGGATCCGAACCCTTACTTCGAGCCCAGAACATGTCCGCACCCCAATCCCCCTACGCTCGGCTGAGCGACGATGAGATCGCTGCCCTGGCCGATCTGGTCGACCTCATCGACGAGCGTACCGACGTCCCGGTCTCGCTCGAAGGCCTGGACGGCTTCGTCACGGCGCTGACCTGCAGCCCGCGCGCCATTCCGCCCGAAGAGTATTTCCCGGTACTGTTCGATCGCGACGACGGCCTGGATGCGATATTCGAGGACGAGGCCGACATGGCGCGGTTCCTGGCGCTGTTCGAGCGCCGCCGCAACGAGATCGCCCGTGCGCTCGCCGCCCCGATCGAAGACCTCACCGACCCCAGGGCGCTGTCGCCGCTGATCATGGACTGGAACGGGCTGCTGGCCGAACTGCCGCCCGCCGAAGCCGGACGCTTGAAGGCGGCCGGCATCCCCTATGCCCAGTTGTGGGCTGCCGGTTTTCTGCTTGTCGTGGAGCACTGGGAAGCCGATTGGAACTTACCGGTGGACAGCAAGGACGAAGCCTTCGTCGACGAGGTGCTCGACCCGTTCTACGTGCTGGCCGCACCGCTCGACGAACTCAGCCCTGAAGAGCGGGCCATCCGCCGCGAGGACCATGTTGCCCTCGCCGTCTGGGGCGCCTACGAACTGCGCGAATTCTGGCTCGACCGCGGTCAAGCCCCGCGCGCCTGAATTCCTGTCATTTGAACCTGCTAACGTCTATCCGATGAATCTCGTCCTATTCGATCTCGACAACACCCTGCTCGCCGGCGACTCCGACTACGAATGGGGGCAGTTCCTCATCGCCAAGGGCGTGGTCGACGGCGCGCACTACGAAGCCAAGAACCGCGCCTTCTACGAAGACTACAAGGCCGGGCAGCTCGACATCTATGCCTTCCTCGCCTTCGCCCTGCGGCCGCTTGCCACCCATACGCGCGCGCAACTCGACGCCTGGCATGCCGAATACATGGAGACGCGCATCCGGCCGATGATCACCCAGGCCGCGCGCGACCTGGTCAACAAGCATCTGGATAGCGCGGACCTGGTCGCCGTCATCACTGCTACCAACAGCTTCGTCACCGGGCCGATCGCGAAGGAATTCGGGATTCCGCACCTGATCGCCACCGACCCCGAGGAAATCGACGGCCGCTTCACCGGCGAAGTCGCCGGCACGCCGTGTTTCCGCGAAGGCAAGGTCGTCCGTCTCGAGCAGTTCCTCGAAGCCCGCGGCACGCGGCTGGACTGCCTCACCACCAGCTGGTTCTACAGCGATTCGCTCAACGACCTGCCGCTGCTGGAGAAAGTCCGGCATCCCGTTGCCGTCGACCCCGATGCCACGCTGCGCGCGCACGCCGAAGCCAGGAACTGGCCGGTGATCTCGCTACGCCCTCCGTCCCTGCAAGAACACATGCACCCATAGGCTACACACGCATGCACATCATCATCCCGGACCGATCTCCCCTGTCTGCTCCGTCCACGCTGGCCGAAAGCGTCGCCCAGCAGCGCAACGCCCTCGCCAACCTTCTGCGCGAACCGCTGGCGCTGGCGGCACAGGCATGCAGCCGGGCCTGGCCCAGCCGGGCCGGCCTCAACGCCGCGCTGACGCACGCCCTGAACGGGCTGCCTGCCTGCAAATATATGTATGCGCTGGATACTCACGCCCTGCAGCTCAGTGACAACATCAGCCATGCCGGCCTGATCGAGACGGACTACGGGCGCGACCGCTCCGATCGCCCCTACATGAACGAAGCGGTACCGAACCAGGGTTTCCTCCTGTCGCAGGCCTACATCAGCCTGCGGGCCAGGCGGCCATCGCTGACCGCGATCCAGATCGTGCGCGACGATGACGACCAGGTGCTCGGTTTCGTCGGTGCCGATTTCGACCTGCGCGACCTGCCGATCACCGCCAAGCTCTACAACGAGCCCACCGACTGGCGGCAGATCAAGGGCGACCCGGCCATCCGCGGCGCGGTATTCCATCAGACCCGCAGCGACAGCCAGATGGATCTAAGCCTCGATACCGTGCTGGGCGTGATGGAGGAACTGATGACCGACCGCGGCGTGTTCCACGGCAAGCTGCACTTCTCCAGCAGCCGCGCCACAATCTGGCTGGTCGACGACCCTTATCGCTACCGTCTGCTGGATATCGACGCGTTGACCGACCCCGACACCTGTCTCAGTTATCCGCGCCGTCCCTACCCGGACGATGCGGTGGTGCCCAAGGACAAGATACGCCCGGTCCTGGACACCCTGCGCGCGCTGCGCTTCATGGACGAAACCTTCTACCTGCGTGCGGGTTCGCTCAATATCTTCAACGGCATGGTCGGCCTCACCTTCTCGTGCGACGGCTCGCATTACCTGCCGTGGGACGAGTTCCTGAGCAAAGGCCACGATTTCTGGGTGGCGAGCAATCCGACAGGGCCGAGCTGTCCGGTCTGAGAAAACGGGCTTCCGGCTCAGCGGCTGGATGGCAGCATTTTTCATGCCAATACGCATAGGCGACCGGAATCAGGATCAGCGACAGAAGGGCGGCCGATACCATGCCGCCGACCAGCGGAGCGGCGATGCGCTTCATCACGTCCGTCCCTGCGCCCTGGCCCAGAAGAATCGGCAGCAGACCCGCAATGATGACGGACACGGTCATGGCCTTGGGCCGGATGCGTAACAAGGCCCCTTCCACGATGGCCTGATGCAGGGACGCGCGGTCCTGAAGCACTCCCGCGCGTTGCGACCGGTCTATCGCATTGTCGAGATACAGCAGCATGACCACGCCGAACTCGGCGGCCACGCCGGCGAGCGCGATGAACCCCACGGCCACCGCCACCGAAAACTGGTAGCCCAGGGCGTAGACGAGCCAGAAACCGCCCACCAGCGCAAGCGGCAGGCACGCCATCACCAGCACGACCTTGCCGAAATGGCGGAAATGCAGGTACAGCAACAGAAGCACCAGAATGAATGTAAGCGGCACCACCCATTGCAGCCGCTCCTTCGCATGCTGAAGATGAATGTATTGGCCGTCCCATTGGATGGCATAGCCCGGCGGCAACGGGACGGACCGTTCCACTGCATCGCGGGCCGCCGCGACGTAACCGCCGAGGTCGCCGCTTGCGATATCGACATAGACATAGCCGACCAGTCGCCCGTTTTCGCTCTTGATCTCGTCGGGACCATCGGCAATGCTCAGCTTCGCAATCTCGCCCAGCGGCACCTGCATGCCGGCAGGCGTGGTGACCCGGCTTGCCGCCAGGGCGTCGAGCGAATCGCGGTAGCCGCGCGGGTAGCGCAAATTGATGGAGAAACGCTCGCGTCCGTCGACGACCGTACCGACATCCTCGCCCCCGATCGCGCCCTGAACCAGATTCTGTACGTTCGCGATGCTCACACCGTAGCGCGCGGCCTGGGCACGATCCACCTGGATGTCGATGTAGCGCCCGCGCGTCACGCGTTCGGCGAACACCGTGCGGGTACCGGGCACCTCGCGGACGACGGCTTCGATCTTCTGCGCGAGATCGACGATGCCATCAAGCTCGGGGCCGGTGATCTTGACGCCGACGGCGGTGCGGATGCCGGTGGACAGCATGTCGATGCGGGTACGAATGGGATAACCCCAGGCGTTGGTGAGACCGGGCAGGTTGACGGTCCGGTCGAGCTTGTGGATGACGTCCTCGACCGTTTCGCCGGGCGGCCACTGCTCGCGCGGCTTCAGGAGTATGGTCGTCTCCAGCATGGACAGCGGCGCCGGGTCGGTGGCGGACTCGGCGCGGCCGGCCTTGCCGAACACGCGATCGACCTCCGGCAGGGTGCGGATCAGGCGGTCCGTGATCTGCAGAACGTTGGCTGCCTCGTCGATGGACAGGCCCGGCAGGGTGGTGGGCATATACAGCAGGTCGCCTTCGTACAGCGGCGGCATGAATTCGCTGCCGGTCCTGCTCACCGGCCACGCGATGCTGGCGAGCGCCAGTGCGGAGATCAGCAGCGTGGCGATGGGTCGCCGTAGCGCGAACAGCAGGAGCGGCCGGTAAAGCCGATGCAGGACACGGTTGACCGGATTGCCACGCTCCGGGGCGATGCGCCCGCGGATCAGATAACCCATCAGCACCGGCATCAGGGTAACCGCCAGCGCCGCGCTGGCCGCCATGGCATAGGTCTTGGTGTAGGCAAGCGGTGCGAACAGCTTGCCTTCCTGGCCGGTGAGGGTCAGTACGGGAAGAAAGGAAACGGTGATGACTAGCAACGAGAAAAACAGCGCGGGACCAACTTCCACGGCGCTCCTGCGCACCACTTCCCAACGGTCACAAGCTTCGTCCGCATGCTCCAGGTGCTTGTGCAAGTTCTCGACCATGACGATAGCGGCGTCGACCATGGCACCGATGGCGATGGCGATGCCGCCCAGCGACATGATGTTGGCGGTGACGCCTTGCGCCTGCATGACAATGAAGGCCGCGAGGACGCCAAGCGGCAGCGTCACCACGGCCACCAGGGACGACCGAAGACGAAGCAGGAAGAGCAGGCAGACGAGGGCGACCACAAGCGACTCTTCCACCAGCTTGGTCCTCAAGGTCCGGACGGCGCGTTCGATCAGCCCGGAACGATCGTAGGTCGTGACCAGTTCCACGCCGGCGGGCAGCCCTTTCCGCAATTCCTGCAAACGCTGCTTGACGCGTTGCAGGGTGTCCAGCGCATTCTCGCCGTAGCGCATGATCACGATGCCGCCGGTCACTTCGCCTTCGCCATCGAGATCCGCCACGCCACGCCGCGCTTGCGGGCCGGTCTGGATATGCGCCACGTCGCCGAGGGTCACGGGCACGCCCCGCGCATCGACGCTGAGCGGAATGGACGCGAAATCCTGCTCCGACCTCAGGTAGCCACGCATGCGCACCATGTACTCGGCATGGCCCATTTCGAGCACGGAGCCACCGGTCTCGGCGTTGTTGGCGCGCACCGCATCCCCGATTTGCTGCAGGCTCAATCCGTAGTGCGCCAGGCGGTTGGGATCGACTTCAATCTGGAACTGCCGCACCATGCCGCCAACGCTCGCCACCTCGGCCACGCCCGGTACGCTCTGCAACTCGTACTTCAGGAAAAANTCCTGGACTGCGCGCAACCGATCGGGATCGTACCGGTGCCCCCGATCCACCAGCGCATATTCGAATATCCAGCCCACGCCCGACGCGTCGGGGCCCAGCGACGGCCTCACCCCGGCAGGCAGTTGCGGCTGGGCCTGGGCCAGATATTCCAGTACCCGGCTTCGCGCCCAGTAGGGATCGGTTCCTTCCTTGAAAAGGACATAGAGAAAGGATTGGCCGAACAGGGAGAAACCGCGCACGGCGGTGGATTTCGGTACCGAGAGCAAGGCGCTCGCGAGCGGATAGGTCACCTGATCTTCCACCGTTTGCGGCGACTGCCCGGCATAGGGCGTCTGGATGATGACCTGGACGTCCGACAGGTCGGGAATGGCATCGAGCGCCATGTGGCGCGCGCTGTATACGCCCCAAACGGCGACCAGACACGCGGTCAGCAGCACCAGCATGCGATTGCGCAGCGACCATTCGATCAGACGGACGACCATCCCGCTTCGGCCGCTCAGCGTGCCGGTGCCGCGGGGGCATGCATGCGCTGCACGGAGTCGGCGATCGACGCGGCAGCGTCCATCAGGAACTGGCCGTTGACCGCCACCTGGTCACCGTCCGCAAGTCCGTCGCGGATGGCGATGCGGTCCGTGTCCTCGATGCCGATCACCACCCGGGTCGGCATGAAGTGCCCNCTGCCCATCGCACGCATCACGAAATCGCCGTGCCCGGTCCGCATCACGGCAGTTTTCGGAACGGCCAGGACGTGGCGCGGCAGGGCATGGATGGTCACCTTCGCGTATTCGCCCAGATTCGGCGCGCGTTTCAGGTCTACCGGCATGCGCACCCGCAGCGTACGCGTGGCGTCGTCCACCAGCGGATTGAGTCCGCTCAATCGCGCCGTGACCGTGTCGCCGTCGTCGAATACCATGCTCACGCCGTCACCCGTCTTCACCCACGAAAGCTGGTCGGGATAGAGCACGATCTCGATCTGGGCGTGCGACGCGTCGACGCAATCCAGAATTTCGGTCATGGGCGCCACCGTCATGCCCGGCCGTCCCAGTATGTTCTGCACCACGCAGGCGCGCGGCGCACGCACCGGCACGGCTAGAAAGGCTTTCTCCGTGCGCGTGAGCTGCGCCAGCATCCCGTCGGTCAGTCCGATCTGCTGCAGGCGCAGCTTCAGACGTTCGCGATCGCGCTCCCAAGGCTGCAGGAGCGACCAGAGCTGTTCCTCGCTCTGACTGACTTCGCGTTCGACCCGCTCGCGAGCGGACGGCTCGAGTGCATGCGCCTGCTCCAACTTGAGCCGGTTCTGCGCGCGACGTTCCCTCGCCATTTTGAGAGTGGGCTCGCCACGGCGCAGGATGTCGACATATTCGTACTGCAGATTGAGGGCATCCGGCGAACTGACCTCGTACAGGATCTCGCCACGGGCGATGCGCTGCCCGATGCGGCTCACGTTCAGCCTAGTCAACAACCCGCCCACATTGGGTGTAATGCGCAAGACCGCGTCTTCGTCGGGAACCAGGATTCCATAGGTGGAGATATCGTGCGCAAGGACTGCCGGTGCGGCGGCGGCGAGTTGCACACCGAGTTTCTGCTGCGTGGCCGTATCGACGTGAATCTGGCTCGCGCTGCTGCCGTCCGCATTTTTCACCGCAACCAGATCCATGCCGCAGATCGGACAGGTGCCGGGGTGGTCCTGGACGATATGCGAATGCATCGGGCAGACGTAGACGGGTTGCGCGGCAATCGCCCGGTCTATCGGTGACGCTATTTCCTCGATAGCAGGGGAAGATGCCAGGTGTCCCCGTCCGAGCCAGAACCCTGTTCCCCCGGCCACCAGGGCGATCAGCAAGAGAAAAGCCGCCTTCTTCATGTAGGGCAGGACTGTGATTACCGGCATGCCGCCTCGGGCAGCAGAAAATAAGGGGGCGCGAAGCCCTCGTTACAGATCGGTCAGGCGACCGTGATACGCGTCTTCGCCGTCCCCAGCACCGCACCGGTACGCCAGTGGAAGAACTGGACGGTCACCGTCCAGGTGCCTCGGCTGGTCGGCTTGATGATGCAGTCGTAGCGCTCCGCCGAGTGCGCCTCGATGGCGCCGGTGTTCCACGCTGCGGGCAACGGACGGCCGTCCGAAGCGACCACGCTGGCAGTCAAGCCGCCGAAGCTGATCTTCTGCGGATAGAAGCCTGCGCAGATGTAGCGCACCAGCAGGGTCTGCCCCAGGGTCATGTTCACCGCCACGGCCGGATTGGTCAGCGCCGAACTCGCACCGTCCACGCCGGTGATGATGAAATACCTCGGGTTGAGGTTGTTCAATCCGACATCGCCGCCACAGGTGCCCGCATACCAGGGCAGGGTATGCCAGTTGGGATCGATCTCGTCACACGCCCAGATGGCCTCGACATCGTATTTGGGTCCGTTGTAAAANGCCCGTTTGGTGCCCGCGGGGTCGCCGGGCGTCGGTTTGGGGTCGACGATCAGCGCGCCATACATGCCCATCTCCGCATGCAGGGGTGTATTCACGTGGCAGTGATAAAAGTAGGTGCCTGCATGCTGCGGCCGCCATTGATAGGTATAGGTGCCGCCCGTCACGTCCCAGGACAGATGGCCTACGCCGTCGTTCTCGGTGCTGGGTTCGATGCCGTGATGATGGATGGTGTGCATCCACATCATGTTTACGGACAACGCCGTATGCACGATCTGCCCTTCGGTGACGCGTATGGCCGGCGAAGGAAAGGAACCGCCCCCATCTGATCGCCGCCGGCGCCCCGCCGCCGCCGGCNNGGCCAGATCGGTGAAGCCCCAGATCGTTACCGAGTTGCCGTCGTCGAAACGCATCGAACCATTCATGTAGATACCGCGCTGGAACAGCACATCGGGTGTCACGAATCCCGGCGTCGCCGGTGCACCCGGATACACATAGCACGCGTTGCCCATTCCACCGCCACCACCGCCGTTCATTCCCATGTCGATCTCCTGAGTTTTTATTTGAATACGATGTCGGTCATTGCGCCGAACAGGTACATGCCCCCGCCCGCCGTCTGCGACATCTCGTCATGCAGGTGCATGGGGAAGTGACCGGTCGTCACGGGAGGATAGGCATCAGGCGGTGCTTCGAATGGATAGATGGCGTCGATCTTGCCGAGCTGATTGCGCAGATACAGCACGTCCTTCTTCCAGACCGAACCGCGTACCGTTCCACGGTCGGTCAGCCATTCCATATGGTTGGCATGGGTATGGACGGCGTGGGAGCACATCCCCGCATTCAACATGCGGATCAAGGTGCGATCTCCCACACTGCCGGCGAGTTGAGTCTCGGGATTGGCCATCGCATCCCGGCTTGGATCATCGAATCCGACGGCCCCGGGAGGCAGGGAAGTCTGGCCATTGATGGTGAAATAGCGCGGGGTGAAACTGGTGGGAACCGTGGTGCCGTGTTGCACCGCGCTGTTGAGGGCCGGATCGATATCGTTGAAAACCCAGAACAGCTGTTTCACGAATGTCGGACTGCCTGAATAAAGCTGGTTGCTGCTCCCTGCCGGCATGATCGCCAGTCCGCCATGAAGGCCGAGGAACACGTTGTAACTGGTCTTGTTGTCGTAGAACAGATAGGAACCCGCCTTGCCGGTCGGGATGGTGTAGGTGATGGTCTTGCTGCCGCCGCCGGCAATGTCGCCGCTGCTGACCAGAGGAGGGTCGCCCGCCTTGAGGCCGCCTATGACGAAGTTGTGCGTGACGGCGAGGCGGTTGATGATGGTGATTTCCAGCGTATCGCCTTCCTGGCAGACGATCGGCGTGGCCGGCACATTGAGGTCGGCGGACGAATCGCTGAATCCCTTGATGTAGACCGAGACGCCATCCGGCATGGTATGCGTGCCGGCGGTGATATACAGCGTCTTGCTGATGGTTGCCGCCTCGGAACGTGGCGCCCACGTCAACAAACCCGCCCCCGACACCAGACTGGCAAACCCGGCCGTCCCGGCCTTCAGGAATCCTCTTCTCTCCATTTATCTCCTCCTTCGTTTTTGGCATGACGCCGATCCAGCATTGCAAAGGCAAATCCCTGTGCCGATTGCCGGTCGTCGGCAGACACGCGGGGCAGCCCCGATGGGGCGAGAGGGAAGAAGAAGACGTATCGAGTGCCGTGGAAATTGCAGCGTGACGCCAGGCCGGTCCTCACTCCTTCTTGGCATTTTTTTGTTTATTGTTGTTGTTATTACAATCAAGTTAATTTATTGAGCCCGGATTCTTGAATTTTTAAAACCCGATTGGCCATGGTTAATTCCAACCACCAGGGGCCGTCGTTTTAAACCGGTGGCGTGCAACACCCTGGGAACCAAGGCGATCACCCAGGACATGGCACCTGCCCATGCCGGCAGAATCCATCTACGTACCAATGAAACCCGGCCCGCTATTTTCGTGCAGGGACCGCACGAGAATAGCGGGCCTGTCAGTCGATCTTTTTTCTTTTTTATCCGCGGATACACACGTATCGTAGCCCGCGTTTTCTTATCGGCAGGCCGGCGCTTGGTCAATGTCGCCAGCGTCACCTTGTCCAGCTTGGACAGATAGGCTGCCGTCGCCGATTGCAACACGTCTTTGAGCGCGCACGCGGGTGAATACAGGCATTGGTTGCCGGATGGGTCGAAGCACTCGGCCATGTTGAAATCGGTTTCGGTATTGCGCACCACCTCCCCGATGTTGATATCGGCCGGTTCGCGATTCAAACGCAAGCCTCCATTACGGCCGCGCACCGTCTCGACCATGCCGGTCAGTCCCAGTTGGTACACCACCTTCATCAGATGGTTTTTCGAAATCCCGTGTACGTCCGCAATCTCGGAAATCGTCACCAGCCTGTCGCGGTGACTGGCGAGATACATCAGCGTACGCAGCGCATAGTCGGTGTAGACAGTCAGTCTCATGGCAGCAGCATCCTGTAATAGGTCAACCCGCTATCGACCAGCTCATCCGCAGTAAACACGTACTTAATTACATGTGTTTGCAACCTGGCGGCCGGCCACGCGCCCAGTGTTGCATGAATACATCATAACAAATCGATCTGAAGATATTTTTATTTGCATACTTTAATCATGTATGTAATATACATCTTAATAACCCGTTTTCTTGTAGCCCCTTCGCTCAGAAAGGAAATTCGCCATGAATGCCACACGCAAGCTCTGGACCTGGCTGGCCATCATCTGTGTCGCGTCCTTCGCCGCCCTCGGCTGGGTCGGCACGGAAATCTACCTCAAGGCCCCACCCATCCCTCAANAGGTCGTCAGCGCCAGCGGCAACCTGATCTTCACCGCCGACCAGATTCAGCAGGGCCAGCAGGCCTGGCTATCGGCCGGAGGCCAGCAGATGGGCACCGTCTGGGGCCACGGCAGTTACCTCGCCCCCGACTGGTCGGCCGACTGGCTGCATCGCGAAGCGCTGGCGCTGCGCGAAATATGGGCGCAGCGGGATTACGGGTTGCCCTTCGCGCAATTGAACGTGGGGCAGCAGGGCCAGGTGAACAGCCTGCTGAAAGTTGAAATGCGGCACAACGCATACAGCAGTGCCAACGCCACGCTCACGGTGTCCGACGACCGGGCTGCCGCAATACGCCAGGTGGTATCGCACTATCGCGGCCTGTTCGGCCATGAGAGCACGCTCGACACCCTGCGTACCCAATACGCCATGGCGACCGACTCGATACCCGACCAGGCCGACCGCCAGGCATTGACCGCCTTCTTCTTCTGGACCGCCTGGGCCGCCACCACCGACCGGCCCGGCGAAACCGACCTGAGCTATACCAGCAACTGGCCGCACGAGCCGCTGGTCGGCAATACGCCCACCGCGACCATCGGCATCTGGTCGATCGCCAGCGTGATCCTCATGATTGCGGCCATCGCCGGCATGATTTTCTTCCATGGCCGCCACAAGGAAGAAGACGACCCGGTCCCGCCCAAGTCCGACCCGCTGTTCGACCTCAAGCCCACGCCCTCGATGAAAGCCACCAAGAAGTATTTCTTCGTGGTGATCGGCCTCATCCTGGCGCAGGTGGGCATGGGCATCCTCACCGCGCACTACGCGGTGGAAGGCAACAGCTTCTTCGGCATCCCGCTGGGCGAGATCCTGCCTTTCACGGTCAGCCGCACCATCCATACCCAGTTTGCGGTCCTGTGGATCGCCACTGCCTGGCTGGCCACCGGTCTGTATATCGCCCCCGCCATCTCCGGGCATGAACCACGGTTCCAGAAACTGGGCGTGGACGTGCTCTTCTATGCCCTCCTGTTCATCGTGGTCGGCTCCACCGTCACGGGCTGGCTCGGATCGCTGCAACACCTCGGCACCAGCTTCAGTTTCTGGATCGGCAACCAGGGACTGGAATTCACCAGCATGGGCCGGGTGTGGCAGATCCTGCTGTTCATCGGCCTGCTGTTCTGGGCGACCCTGCTCGGTCGCGGTCTCTGGCCCGCCCTGAGGAAACCGTCCGAAAGCCGCGGCCTGATCGCGATGGTGTTCCTGGCCGCGCTGTGCATCGGCGGTTTCTATGCCACTTCGCTGACCTGGGGCCCGCACACCCATTATTCGATGATCGAGTACTGGCGCTGGTGGCTGGTCCACCTGTGGGTCGAGGGCTTCTTCGAGGTCTTCGCCACCGCCGTCATCGCCCTGCTGTTCACGCGCCTTGGCCTGATCCGCGCCGCGACCGCCAACAGCGCGATCGTGCTGGAGACCATCGTGTTCCTGTTCGGCGGCATCCTCGGCACGCTGCACCACTTGTATTTCACCGGCACGCCGACCCACGTGATCGCCATCGGCGCCATGTTCTCGGCGCTGGAAGTGGTCCCACTCGCCATGATCGGGACGGAGGCCTACCGTAACTACCAGCGTTCGCAATCCGCCCCCTGGGTCCAGTCGTACAAATGGGCGATCCTCAGCTTCATTGCGGTGGGTTTCTGGAACGTGGTCGGCGCCGGCTTGCTGGGGTTTTCCATCAACACGCCCATCGCGCTGTACTACATGCAGGGCATGAACATGACGGCCGCCCACGGCCACGCCGCCCTGTTCGGCGTGTATGGCATGCTGGGGATCGGCCTGCTGCTGTTCTGCCTGCGCGGTCTGAGCGATCGCCACGCCTGGTCGGACGCCCTGCTGAAACCCATGTTCTGGTCGCTGAACATCGGCCTCGCCATGATGGTGTTCATGTCGCTGGTACCGGCCGGCCTCTACCAGGCATGGGCCAGCGTCAGCCACGGTGTCTGGTTTGCCCGCTCCCCGGAAGTGGTGCATTCGACGCTGATGGAAGCCTTCGTCTGGCTGCGCGTACCGGGTGACGTCGTGTTCTCGATTGGCGTGCTCTTCCTGACCCTGTTTGCGGTGCGGTTGCTGAGGGGCGGCAAACGCGTCCAGCTTGCGCCGCGCAGCACCGGCGTGGCACAGGCGTCCAAACCCTGACCCGGCCGATGCGAAAGCCTGTCCGCGACAGGCACGGCCCGACCCGTCTGGGGCACGAAACGCCCGGGCGGGTCGGGTCGCGCCCGGCGACTGCGTCGCATGGACGGCCAACGGTTTGTACCCCTCCCGCACAATCTGCCATCCCAGGCTTGAATCCCCGCCTTCCGCGGCGGATAATGCGGCATTGCGTCGGGCTGCCTGCTTTGGAAACCTACATCCTCATTCTCATTTCCACGGTGTTCGTGAACAACATCGTGATGGCCAAGATTCTCGGCCTGTGCCCCTTCATGGGCGTCTCGAAGAAACTGGAAACGGCGATCGGCATGGGACTGGCGACGACCTTCGTGCTGACGCTGGCCTCCGGTGCCAGCTACCTGGTCAACGAATACCTGCTCGGCCCCGAGTTGTTCTATCTGCGCACGCTCTCGTTCATCGTCGTGATCGCCGGCATCGTTCAATTTACCGAGATGTTCATCCACAAGAGCAGCCCGGTGCTGTACCAGGTGCTGGGCATCTACCTGCCGCTGATCACCACCAACTGCGCCGTGCTGGGCATTCCCCTGCTCAACGTGCAGGCACAGCACAATTTCGTCGAATCGCTGTTCTTCGGCGCCGGCGGCGCGATCGGCTTCACCCTGGTGCTGATCCTGTTTGCCGGCATCCGCGAGCGGCTCGAGACCTGCGACGTTCCTTCCCCGTTCAAGGGCACCAGTATCGCGATGATCACCGCGGGGCTGATGTCGCTTGCTTTCATGGGTTTCTCGGGCCTGGTCAAATAATGCTGGCCGCAATCGGGGTGATGGCCCTCCTGGCCGTGGCGATCGGCTTGGTGCTCGGCTGGTCGGCCATCCGCTTCAAGGTGGAAGGCAACCCGCTGGCGGAAAAGATCGACGCCATCCTGCCGCAGACGCAGTGCGGCCAGTGCGGGTTCCCTGGCTGCCGCCCCTATGCCGAGGCGATCGCCAAGGGCGAGGCCGACATCAACCAATGCCCGCCAGGCGGCGAGGAAGGCGTCAAGAAGCTCGCCGAACTGCTGGGCGTGGAACCCAAGCCGCTCGACGAGGCCCATGGCACGCCCAAGCCGAAGTCGGTCGCCTTCATCGACGAACAGACCTGTATCGGCTGCACCCTGTGCATCCAGGCCTGCCCGGTCGACGCCATTTCCGGTGCGGCCAAACAGATGCACACCATCATCGCGGCCGAATGCACCGGCTGCGAACTGTGCCTGCCGCCCTGCCCGGTCGACTGCATCTCGATGGTGCCGATCGCCGAAGACCTGCCCCACTGGAAATGGAAGCATCCGGTGGTGATGATGAAGAAGATTGCCGAAACGGAGGGCGTATGAGCCGCGAACTGTTCAAGTTCAAGGGCGGCGTACATCCTCCCGAACACAAGGCGGAATCCACGTCGCGCCCGATCCATGCCGCGCCGCTGCCGAAGAAACTGGTCATCCCCTTGCGCCAGCACATCGGCAATCCGGCCAAGCCGGTGGTCGAGGTCGGCGAGCGGGTCCTGAAGGGCCAGATGATCGCAACCGCCGACGGCTATATCTCGACGGCCGTCCATGCTTCCAGTTCGGGCACGGTCGTGGCCATCGACCTGCAACCGGTCCCGCACATCTCCGGCCTGCCCGACCTGTGTATCACGATCGAAACCGACGGCCGCGACGAATGGGTGGCGCATGCTCCGCTCGACTACCAGGCGATGGAACCCTCCCAACTGCGCATGCAACTGCGCGACCTGGGATTGGCCGGTCTCGGCGGCGCGGTCTTCCCCAGCGCGGTCAAGCTCGACCCCGGCGCGTCCCATGCCTGCCCGACGCTCATCATCAACGGTGGCGAATGCGAGCCGTGGATCACCTGCGACGACATGCTGATGCGCCACCACGCCGACGAGATCCTGCAGGGCGTGGCGATCATGCGCCATCTGCTGGGCAGCACCGAAATCCTCGTCGGTATCGAGGACAACAAGCCCGAGGCGCTGGATTCAATGCGCTCCGCTGCCGCGAAGCTGGATTTCGCGGTGGAAGTGGTGAAGGTGCCGGCGCGCTACNCGGGCGGCGGCGCCAAGCAAATGATCGAGACACTGACCGGTAAGCAGGTCCCGTCCGGCAAGCTCTCCACCGACATCGGCATCCAGGTCTTCAACGTCGGCACCAGCTATGCGCTGGCGCGTGCGATACACCATGGCGAACCGCTGATCTCGCGCCTGGTCACCGTCACCGGCCACGTGCTGCGCCCGCAGAACTTCGAGGTCCTGATCGGCACCCCGATGCACACGCTGATCACCCTGGCAGGCGACCGCGACGGCACCACTGGCGTACTGATGGGCGGGCCGATGATGGGCGTGCCAGTACCGAACCTCGACGTGCCGGTGGTCAAGGCCACCAACTGCATCCTGGTGAAATCAAAGGAACTGTTCCCGCCCCTGCCCAAAGCCCTGCCATGCATCCGCTGCACCCGCTGCGCCGATGCCTGCCCGGCCGAGTTGCAGCCCCAGGAACTGTTCCGCTTCGCCAAAGCGGGCGACTTCGGCCGTGCGCAGGAATACCACCTGTTCGACTGCATCGAATGCGGCTGCTGCAGCTACGTCTGCCCCAGCCATATTCCGCTGGTCGATTTCTATCGTTACGCCAAGGGCGAGATCTGGGCGCGCGAGAAGGATAAGCGCGCTGCCGACCTGGCACGCGAGCGCCACGAATTCCGGCAATTCCGGCAGGAACGCGAGAAAAAGGAAAAGGCCGAGAAGCTCGCTGCCAAGGCCCAGGCCGCGCGCGCGCAAGCCGCGCTGGATCAGGCACAGCGCGCCGAACTCGCAGCCGCCCCTGCTGCCGAAGGCGCCGCGGTCAGCGATGCCGACGCCAAGAAAGCCTTGATTGCCGCTGCGCTGGCGCGCGCGCAGGCGAAANAATCCGACGCCGCGCCAAAGAACGTCGATCAACTGACTCCCGAGCAGCTGCATCAGATCGAGGAGATCGAGGCCCGTCGGACTAAAATCCGCGAACTGGCGCGCAAGCCGCTGGAATCCGAAGAGAAGAAACCCTGATGGCCTCTCCATTCATTCTTGACCGCACCAGCGTCACCCAGGTCATGGCCTGGGTGCTGGCGGCCCTGCTGCCCGGCATCGCAACCTACGTCTGGCTGTTCGGGCCGGGCATCCTCGTCACGCTGTCGCTCGCCACCCTCACGGCGCTGGCTGCCGAAGCAGCGATGCTGAAGGCGCGCGGCTATGCAGTCAAACCCTTCCTCGCCGATTTGAGCGCCATCGTCACCGCCTGGCTGCTGGCGCTGTCGCTGCCTTCGCTGGCGCCATGGTGGCTGATCATCACCGGCACCTTGTTCGCCATCGTGGTGGCCAAGCACCTGTATGGCGGGCTGGGCCAGAACATCTTCAACCCGGCCATGGTCGGCTACGCCGTGCTGATCGTGTCCTTCCCGGTGCAGATGACGCATTGGGCCGGACCGAACGAGTTGACGTCGGTGCACCTCACGCTGGCGCAAAGCGCAACGGTCATTTTCGGCGGCGACGTACCCNGGACCACGCTGGACGCCGTCACCATGGCCACGCCGCTGGACGCGCTGCGGACCGGGCTGCTGCAGCAACTGACGGTCGACGAAGTGATGACGCATCCGATTTTCGGCCATTATGGCGGCGTCGGCTTCGAATGGCTGGCGGGTGCATTCCTGCTGGGCGGGCTGCTGTTGTGGGCTCTGCGCATCATCAGCTGGCAAGTACCGCTGGCCTTTCTGGCCGGCATCTGGCTCACGGCCGGCTTCCTGAACTTCTTCGACGCCGGCCGCTTCGGCCCACCCTGGTTTCACCTGTTTGCGCCGTCGGTCATGCTGGGCGCCTTCTTCATCGCCACCGACCCGGTGTCGGGCGCGACCACGCCGCGCGGCAAGCTGGTCTTCGGCCTGGGCGCCGNNGGTTTCACCATGGCCATCCGTACCTGGGGCGGTTTCCCGGACGGCGTGGCCTTCGCCATCCTGCTGATGAACCTGTGCGTGCCCCTGATCGACCAGTACACCCAACCGCGCATCTATGGCGGTGCCGACAAGGAGCCGCGCACGTGAGCATGACGGTCGCCACGCGCAATGCGTTGCGGACCGGGACGGTCCTGTTTCTGTTCGCGCTCGTCGGGACGGCCATGCTGGCATTCACCCACGACCAGACCGAACCCGTCATCACCCGCAGCCAGCAGGCCGAGAAACTCGCACTCATCAACCAGGTGCTGCCCGCTTCGTCCTACGACAACGACCTGCTGGCCAGCCGCCAGGATCTGCAGCCGGACGATCTCNTGGGCACGCGCCAGCCTTCCGCCCTATGGATCGCCCGCCGCGGCAGCCAGGTCACCGCCGTGGTACTGGAAGCCATCGCGCCGGACGGCTATGCTGGCGATATCGCCCTGCTGATCGGCATCGACATCGACGGCAAGGTGACTGGCGTACGGGTCACGGCTCACCATGAGACGCCCGGCCTCGGCGACTACATCGACCGCGCCAAAAGCGCCTGGATCGACCAGTTTTCAGGTAAGTCGCTGACCGATCCCGAGTCCAAGCGCTGGAAAGTCGCCAAGGACGGCGGCGCGTTTGATGCGCGCGTCGGCGCCACCATCACCCCGCGCGCGGTGGTCAAGGCCGTCAAGAGCGCGCTCGATTATTTTGCGCGGCACCGCGCCGCATTCGTCGCGGCGCCCCCTGCCAAGGAGAAGAAGGCATGATGACGATGAGCGAATTCCGCAGCCTGTTCCACAACGGGCTTATCAAACAGAACACCGGGCTGGTGCAACTGCTCGGGCTGTGCCCGCTGCTGGCGATCAGCAACAACGTGGTCAATGCACTGTCGCTGGGACTGGCTACGACGATGGTGATGGCGGCATCCAGCGGCGCGGTGTCGAGCGTCCGCCATTTCGTACCGAATGAAATCCGCATCCCGGTGTTCGTCCTCATCATCGCGGCGCTGGTCACGGTGATCGACCTGGCGATGAACGCCTTCGTGCATCCGCTTTATCTGGTGCTGGGGATTTTCATTCCGCTCATCACCACCAACTGCATTGTGCTGGCACGTGCTGACGCGTTTGCCGCCAAGAATCACCCGCTGCACAGCGTGGTCGACGCCATTTCCATGGGCCTGGGCCTCACGCTGGTGCTGATCGTGCTGGGTGCGATTCGCGAGCTCGCCGGCAAGGGTACGCTGCTCTCCGGCATCGACATGGTGTTCGGTCAGGCTGCCAAGGGATGGGTGCTGCATATTCTGCCCCACTATCAGGGTTTTCTGCTGGCGATCCTGCCCNCCGGCGCCTTCATCGCGCTGGGACTGCTGATCGCGGCCAACAACTGGAACAAGGCACGTGCCGTCCAGCGCGTCCGTGCCGCCGTGCCGATGGCGGCATGAAGCCGCCGCTGAAAAGGCGTGTCCCAAGCCGCGCAACCCGTTTGTTGCGCTGGCCATTGCCCGCAAGGCCGGCGAACATGAAAACGGCGCGCGCCAAACGGCAGGCCGAGAAGCGGGCGCTGAAAAAGCGCCTGGACGAACAGTGATCCCGAACCGATGAATCCAGGCAAGCGCCACGAAATCTTCAGCCGCCTGCGCGCGGCCAATCCCNATCCCACCACCGAGCTCGAATACAGGACGCCGTTCGAGCTGCTGGTGGCCGTGGTGCTGTCGGCGCAGGCGACCGACAAGGGCGTGAACCTGGCGACGCGCAGGCTGTTTCCGGTGGCCAACACCCCCGAGGCGATCTATGCGCTGGGAGAAGCCGGCCTCACCGAATACATCAAGACCATCGGGCTCTACAAGAGCAAGGCCAAGCACCTCATCGCCGCCTGCCGGATGCTGGTCGAACTGCACGACAGCCAGGTGCCGGCCGAACGCGCGGCGCTCGAGGCGCTGCCCGGGGTGGGACGCAAGACCGCCAACGTCATCCTGAACACCGCGTTCGGCCAGCCCACAATGGCGGTCGACACCCACATCTTCCGCGTCGCCAACCGCACCGGCCTGGCGCCCGGCAAGACGGTGCTGGAAGTGGAAAAGAAGCTTCTCAAGACGATTCCCGCGGAATTCCGCATCGACGCCCACCACTGGCTGATCCTGCACGGGCGCTACGTGTGCCAGGCCCGCAAGCCGAGATGCGGCGAGTGCATCATCGCGGACCTGTGCGAATTCAAGGGCAAACTGCTCGCCACGGCTGGGTAATGTTCAATCCCAGCCGCGATCAGGTCCGCCAGTTCTTCTTCGATGTATGGGCGAAGTACCGGGCCGGCCAGCCGCTGGCGGGCGCGGAGCAGCCGGCGCTCGATGCCGTGCTGGCGCATCCCGAATATCACGCCCTGCTCGACCAGCCCGATCGTTACCGGGAGCGGGATTACCTGCCGGAATCCGGCGAGATCAACCCTTTTCTACATCTGTCCATGCATCTGGCAATCGCCGAGCAGGTGTCGGTCGACCAGCCGCCCGGCATCCTCGAACGCTACCAACGTCTACTCAAGCGCTATGGCAACGCCATGGACGCGCAGCATGACGTCATGGACTGCCTGNGGGAAATGATCTGGCAGGTGCAACGCCACCAGACGGCGTTCGATTCGGCGGCCTACCTGCACTGCCTGGATCGCAAGCTCGGCAACGTGTAGCAGGCGCCAGCCACCGATATCAAATCCGCGAAAGCGGCCTTCATTTTGTCGAAATCCTGTCGTTATCACTGTTGACAGTCTGACACCACCGGGAAAAAGCCCACTGCTTGCACCGGTTCTGACTCGACCGTTTTGATTCGGGGCCGCCCTCCAACGGGCCGGCACTTACGTTTGCTTCGCCACTAATAAATGATGACACAGGCTGAACAACTGAAACTCAGCGGCCAGCTGCCCTCCNCTCGCGGGGTCGCGCTGGCGATACTCGAGTTATCCAGGCGCGAGAATGCGACACTGGGTGAAATTGCACGGGTCGTGCAAACCGATCCCGCCTTGTCCGGGCGCCTGATCAAACTGGCCAATACCGCTTCGCACGTCGCACGCCCGGTGGTCTCGATTCAGGAAGCCGTCGTCCGCCAGGGCATGGCAACGGTGCGCCATCTGGCCTTGGGTTTTTCGCTGGTCGACCAGTACCGCGACGGCGCCTGCGAAGCATTCGACTACAAGGGATACTGGTCGCATTCCCTGCTGATGGCGCTGTGCATGCAAGCCCTCGGGACGCGAGTGCATGTGGCCGCTGCGGATGAACTGTTCGTCTGCGGCCTGCTGGCGCAGGTAGGGAAGCTGGCGCTCGCGACAGCCTATCCCGACGAATACAACGCGGTCCTGCTGGCACAGCAGGCCGACCCCGCGCAAGCGCTCATCGCCCTGGAACGGTCCCGCCTGGAAACCGACCATGTCGAAATGGGTACCGTCATGATGGCCGACTGGGGCATGCCCAGAACCTTCACCGAGCCACTGACCCACTACGAAGAATCGGATCATCCAGGTTTTCCCCATGATTCGCGCGCCAACAGCCTGGTGCTGATGCTGCGCCTGTCCCACCAGCTGGCGGACCTTGGCCAGATCAATGCCAGCGCACGTCCCGATCTGCTGAAGGACTGGATGGCGAAGGCCGTTGCGCTCGACATTTCCNCGNACACGGCCGGCAGCTTTGTCGACGAAGTCATACACCACTGGCGGGAATGGAGTGAGTTGCTGAAGATACCGGCTGTCGCGCTGCCGTCGTTTGCCGAGATCTGCCATGGCCACCACGAAACCGAAGGCCAGACCCACGACGGCGAAACGGCGGATGTCGAAATGCCCTTGCGCATCGTGGTGGCGGACAGCGATGCCACCCGCCGGCGCAACATCATGGCCTTGCTGGTCGAGGACAGCGAGCATACGGTCTACCCGGCCGAGAACGGGAACGCCGCACTGGCCCTGGCGATGGAAGTGCTGCCCCATGTCATCATCGCGCATTACGAGCTACCCCTGCTCGATGGCCTGGAATTGTGCCAGGCGCTGCGGGCCACCGACGAAGGCCGACGCATGCATATTCTGATGACGTCCGACGAACACGGCGAAGAACAACTGAACCGCGCCTACGAAGCCGATGCCGACGGCTATCTGCCCAGCAACCTCAGTTCCAAGGGCCTGCACACCCGCCTGCGTGCCGCACAGCGCATGATCCATCTGCAAACCGCCTGGGAAAAGGATCGTGCGCAACTGCGCCAGATCGCGGCCGAACTGGCAGTGGCCAACCGTCGGCTGGCCAACGCGGCGCTCACCGACCTGCTGACCGGGCTGCCGAACCGCCGCTCGGCCATGGACCAGCTCGAACAGGCCTGGAGTGCCGCCTCGCGCTCAGGCCAGCCGATCGCCGTGATGGTGGTCGATATCGATCATTTCAAGCATATCAACGACACCTACGGCCATGCCGCCGGGGACCGGGTGTTGCGCGAAGCCGCAGCCATCCTGCGCGCCTCGGCGCGCCGCGAGGACAGTGTCTGCCGCATCGGCGGCGAGGAATTCCTGGTCATTTGTCCCAACACCGATCTCAACGCCGCGATGCAGTCGGCCGAACGCCTGCGCGCAAATCTGAACGCCAAGCGGATCACCATCGGAAATACGGAAAAAACGCTCACCGTCAGCATCGGGGTAGCCACACGCGAATCCGTCACCGGCGACATCGACGCACTGGTCAGCATCGCCGACCAGGCGCTCTATGCCGCCAAGGAAGCGGGACGCAACAAGGTCTGCACCCGGCAGCACAGCGTATTCCATTGACCCTGCCCGTCCGCATCTATGGACAGGCATCTGCCTCGAACCGGTCTGCCCGCGCTAGAGCGCGCGTGAGACCTTCCGCACCGTGTCATCCTCGGGGTGTACCTCGATATGGAAGCCCAGCGCTTCCACCAGCTTCAGCATGGGGCGGTTGGTCTTCAGTACCTCGCCCTCCATCATTTTCAGGCCCTTACTGCGCGCCACGTCCATCAATACATCCATGAGCTTGTGGCCGATCCCCTGTTTCTGCCAGCGGTCATCGACCACCAGGGCGAATTCGCAGGATTCGGCATCCGGATTGATGGCATAGCGCGCCACGCCCAGCTCGACCTCCTTGCCATCGATCTCCGTCAACGCCAGCAGCGCCATTTCGCGCGTGTAGTCGATCTGGGTCAGACGCGCCAGCATGGTGGGNGACAGTTCGCGTACCGCATCCATGAAACGGAAATACTTGGACTCCTCGGACAGGCTGCGCACGAACCCNTGGGTCAGTTCGGCATCTTCCGGGCGGATCGGGCGGATCAGCACGTCGTTTCCGCTGGGCAATTGCCAGCGCGTCACCAGATGCGTCGGATACGGATGGATCGCCATGTGGCCATAGCGGTCGGCGGTCGGCACGCGCGGCGCGATGACGATGCGCGCATCCAGCGCCAGCGCACCGTGCTCGTCCACCAGCAAGGGATTGATGTCCATTTCCGCCAGCCAGGGGAGCTCACAGACCATTTCGGACAGGCGCAGCAGCACGTTCTCCAGCGCATCCATGTCGATCGGAGGACGGTTGCGGAACGGGCCCAGCAGCATCGCGACGCGGGTGCGTTGGATCAGATCGCGCGCCAGGTAGCGGTTGAGCGGTGGCAAGGTCACGGCGCGGTCCTGGAAGGCCTCGACATCGACCCCGCCGGCACCGAACACGATCACCGGACCCAACACCGGGTCCGAGGTCATGCCCAGCAGGACTTCGCGCGCATGCGGACGGGCCACCATGGGTTCGATGACGATGCCCTCCAGCGTGGCGTCGGGCCGCAATCGCTGCACATCGGCCAGCATCTCGCCAAAGGCGGCGCGCACCGCCTGGCCGCTGGACAGGCCCAGCCGTACGCCGTTGACATCGGATTTATGGGTGATGTCCGGCGAGTTGATCTTCATCGCCACCGGAAAGCCCAGCTGTTGCGCCAGCAGCATCGCTTCCATGGGATCGCGCGCAATCAGGGTCTGCGCGATCGGGATGTGGAACGCCGACAACAACGCTTTCGATTCCACTTCGTTCAGCAGATGGCGGCCATGCGCCAGTGCGCTTTCGATGATCAGGCGCGCGCCCTCCACGTCCGGCTCGGCCTGATGCGACAGCGGCCCCGGCGTCTGCATCAACAGCCGCTGGTTCTCGTAGAAAGCCGAGAGGAAGGAGAACACCTCGACCGCAGGCTCCGGCGTGGTGAAATAGGGAATCCCCGCCTGCTTGAACAGCCGCCGCCCTTCGATCACCTGCGCCTCACCCATCCAGCAGGTCAGCACCGGCTTGCTCGAGATCTTCGCCACGTCCACCACCGCCTGGGCCGCCTCGGTCGGCCGCGTCATCGCCTGCGGCGTCAGCATCGCCAGCACGCCATCGACGTTGTCATCGCGCAGGCAGGCGTCCACCGCGGCGCGATAGCGTGCTGCAGTAGCGTCGCCGATGATGTCGAGCGGGTTGGCCTGCGACCAGTTGGACGGCAACACCGCATCGAGGGCCATGATCGTCGCCGGCGACAGCTCGGCCATGCGCACGCCCATGTCCACCGCAAGATCGGTCGCCATGACGCCGGGCCCGCCGCCGTTGGTGACGATGGCAAGCCGGTTGCCGGTGGGCTGGATATGCGTGGACAATGCCCGCGCGGAGGCGAACAGCTGCAGGATGGTATTGACCCGCACCACACCGGCACGCCGCACCAGGGCATCGAACACCGCGTCCGATCCCACCAGGGCGCCGGTATGCGACATCACCGCCTTGGCGCCCGTCGCATGGCGCCCCACCTTGACCATGACGATGGGCTTGAAGCGGGCGGTTGCGCGCAGCGCGCTCATGAAACGGCGCGCATCGCGGATGCCCTCGATATACAGCAGGATGCCCTTGGTCTGCGTATCGACGGCGAGGTAGTCGAGAATCTCGCCGAAATCCAGATCGGCCGACGCGCCAGTGGAGATCACGCTGGAAAAGCCGATGCCGTTGGTCTCCGCCCAGTCCAGCATGGCCGTGCACAGCGCGCCGGACTGCGACACCAGCGCAAGGTCGCCAGCCTGGGTGACGCCCTGGCTGAAGGTGGCATTCAGGCCGATGGACGGCCGCTGGATCCCCAGGCAGTTGGGACCGATGAAACGGATACCGTATTGCCGGGCAATCGCCACCAGGGCGTCCTCCAGCGCCATCCCCTGCGCGCCCACTTCGCGGAATCCGGCGGACAGGACGATGGCATGGCGGATCCCATGCTGCCCGCATGCCTGCATGATCGACACCACCGTCGACGCGGGCGTGGCGATCAGGGCCAGCTCCGGCACCGCCGGCAATTCGCCGGCCGACGCGTAGCAGCGTTCGCCGAACACCGTTGCATACTTCGGGTTGACCGGATAGACCTCGCCCTTGTAGCCGGCTTGGCGCAGGTTGCGGAATAGAGTGCCGGCAACCGAATCCTCGCGTTCGCTGGCGCCAAAGACCGCGACCGAACGGGCATTGAACAGGGGNTGCAGATAATGTCGGGGCATGGTTGGGGCAGACTGGATTGCTGCGGCCTGTCGAGCGGATCGGGAATCAGCCTATGCTAGGCCATCCCCTGCTGCCGCGCCATCATGCCGGGCGTATAGTTGATTTATTTCTTCCCTTGCCTGCGCCATGCACACCGCCTACATCACCCATCCGTCATGCCTACAGCACAACATGGGCGACTGGCATCCGGAGAGTCCCGCACGCCTGCGCGCCATCGACGACCGGCTGCACGCCGCCCACCTGTTCGACTTCCTGGCCCATCACGAAGCCCCGTGCGTGCACCGCAGCCAGCTGCTGCGGGTGCATGACGCCGCCTACCTCGATGCCGTCGAAGCCGCCGCGCCCAGCGAAGGCGTGCACATGCTCGACCCCGACACCGGCATGAACCCGCACAGCCTGGAGGCCGCGCGCCATGCGGCGGGTGGCGCCGTGATGGCAGTCGACCGGGTGATCCAGGGCGCGGAAGCCAACGCCTTCGTCGCCACCCGTCCGCCCGGCCACCACGCCACCCGCAACCAGGCCATGGGATTCTGCATCTTCAACAACGTCGCCGTGGCCGCCGCGCACGCGCTCAAACAGCACGGCCTGGAACGCGTCGCCATCGTCGATTTCGACGTCCATCACGGCAACGGCACCGAGGATATCTTCCACGACGATCCGCGCGTGATGCTCTGCTCCACCTTCCAGCATCCCTACTATCCCTTCCGCGGCGCCGACACCGTCAGTGACCACATCGTCAACGTGCCGCTGCCCGCAGGCACCACCGGAACGGCCTACCGCGAAGCCTTCACTGCCCGAATCCTGCCGCGACTGGAAGCCTTCCGCCCGCAGATGCTGTTTTTCTCCGCTGGCTTCGACGGCCATCGCGAGGACGACATGGCACAGTTCGGCCTGGTGGAAGCGGATTACGTCTGGATCACCGAGCAGGTCATGGGCGTGGCCGCGCGCCATGCCGAGCGGCGCATCGTGTCCGTGCTCGAAGGCGGCTACGACCTCAGTGCCCTGGGACGCAGCGTGGCTGCGCACATCAAGACGCTGGCAGCGTTATGAGCCGCGCTTCGCAGCTCGGGCGTATGTGGATCAGTCAAGTCCTGGCCGTGCAATGATTCTGGAATCGTGACAGCGAAACAGCGCAGTAGCGAATCCATGGGACTGCCGTAACCGGACCTCCTCGGCCATGACTGTCGTTCAAACCATCCGCTCAGATGTCAGCCCATGCTCCAAACGCCATCCAGCTTCCCCATGCGATCAGGGCCAGACCCGTGGCATGACTGACCCATCGCCCCCATGGCAGATTTTTNTCCAGCAGCACGAAAGCGGCCAGGAGTGCGATCCACAGCAGATTCATGACCCCNACGACAAATAGGACGAGCATCAGCAACCAGCAGCAGCCGGTGCAATAGAGGCCATGTCGCCATCCCATGACTAGCGCGCCTCCCGTACCATCTCGCCACTCGTTCAGGAGGTACCCGAGAGGGGAGCGACAATGGTTGAGACAGGCGTGTTTCGCCGGCGTCCACTGGTAGATGCCGGCGGCGATCAGCACCACTCCGCCCAGCAGGGGATTGGTACCGGTCATTGCAGGCGAGATCAGCATGGCACTGTGCAATCCCCATTGAATCAGCGTCGCGGCCACGCTGAAACCCGTCCATGCGAGGAGATAGCCGAGCAGAAACAGGCCGCTGGCCACTCCTGTTGAGACTCGGGAGTGGCGTTCATGCTGGATGCGCGTAAACAACAGGAGCACCGGACTGGCAGATGGCGCCATCATGCCGATCATCATGACGGCCCACATCGTGAAGACCAATGCGAGGTCAAGCGGTCCCCATTCCTGTGCACCGGGCATTGCCATGTCCACCACGTCCATGTGGCGCATGGCCCAGGATTGATAGGCGAGATAAGCCCACGCCAGCGCCGTGATCCCGACAACGCTGGCGGCTGCTACGACACTTGCGGCACGGGCTCCGTGTCGTCCGTCAGGACTGGTAACTGAAGGGGGAATAAAACCCATTTTTCTTGGAAATTTCCACATCGAAGCCATGATCGTGGAAGCTCAGACGCTTCGATCGACACACCACCGTGGGGTAACCCGGCACCGGTGTGAACGGAATACGAGTGAGCGTGACATCCTCTCCGCCCTGGCCGGGCATCGCCTCGATTTCCATTTGTGCCACTTGCGGAATGGTCAGGCTGCGTTGCTTGCCTTCGAGGCGGTAATCGATAGCGGCGCTCCTGACCCCGAGGACTTCGCCGATCAACGGCGTTAGTGCTGAAAGATGGCCGCCGGCCGCCCGGAGAATATCTTGGTGAGGGCGTCCATCTGCTGCGCATCGGCCCGTTCATCGACATACAGGGCGACCTTCCATTTGGTTTGCAGCATGTGTCCAGGCGCGTAGGCAAACAGTGCGGCATTGAGCCCGTCGAGTGTAGTGTCCGAGAACGTACCTTGATCGATGTGCCAGCCGATCAGCGCCTTGCAATCGCCTTCGGTCGGTGGGCTCGTGAACACGCACGGACAGGCGGCCTCACAATTGCATGCTTCAAAGTACGTGCCTGCCACCTTCCATTGTGTCTCCATGATGTCACTCCTTGGCTGTTTTCGGGTAATCCGCTTTTCGAATGATGCAACCCGTTCTTTCTACAAGGCCTGCGGAACGTGACCTGTCGTATGTTGAGAGATGAGCTGCCCTGGTCGCCGACCGTATTCAGGGAGCGACTCCACTGTTTGCACGGGTAAACGAGGTATAGCATATGGACAGCCGCTTTTCGGAAACCATGGTTTTCCAGTGGAACGCACCAGGTCTTTGCGTTTCATTCGAATACCAGCCGGAGGGCAGTTTCGGGTGCTAGCGAATCGGGGCGAGCCATCGACGAATTCCGGATTTCCAGTAAAAGGGCTCTGCCAGTGGCAGAGCCCTTTTCCTTTCCGTATGGCTGGAATCAATATTTCAGGGTCAGCCCTTTCTGCTCGGAAAAGTACGTAGCCAGATCCTGCATGTCGTTGTCGGACAGGGCTTGCGCCTGACCGCCCATGATGGGGTTCTTGCGCACGCCGATCTTGTATTCGTGCAGGGCCTGGAGGAGATAATCGCGGTGCTGGCCGGCCAGCCTGGGGAAGCTCGTCACGGTGCTGTTGCCGTCCGGGCCGTGGCAGGCTGCGCAGGTGGTGGATTTGGCCTTGCCGGCCTCGTAGTCACCGGCGGCATGCGCCGGGAACGAGGCGGCCAGTGCGGCCGTTGCGAGGATGAGCAGCGTTGTTTTCATGTATCTCTCCTCAGTTGGCCGGACCGGTGTACGACGATTCGTAATAGGCCGCGAGATCTTCCATGTCCTGCTCGGACAGGCTGCTGGCGATGCTCTTCATGCCAGGATGGTTGCGTTCGCCATCCTTGTAGGCTTTGAGCGCCGCCACGATGTATTCCGCGTGCTGCCCGCCGAGCATGGGGACGCTGTATACATAAGGATAAGCGGTACGCCACCCGGGAATGCCATGACAACCGGCACACATTGAGGTCTTGAGTTGCCCGGCCTTGGGGTCGCCTGCTGCCTGAACCGGCACGGCCAACACCAGCAGCACGGACGCGAACAGCGTCTTCGTGATGAGTTTCATCTTCCTCGCTCTCTCTGGTTGAGTTGTCGTTGTGGTCCCCGTCTGACGCAGGGCTTGCGCTCGATTATAAAACCGTACAGGTGGCCTGATGACCGATTGGGTTCTAAAATCCTTTTATGACAAGCAGTTATAACGTTATTCTCTAATATGCTTCTAAACTGTATGTTCGATCGGGACAAAATCCACGTGGAAATTCGCCTGTAGTTTCCGCGACAGCCGGCATGGCGCACCCCGTCTAGAAGCGGTTGCGCTCCCCTTTGGGATGCGTTCGCCGCCACTCCCACGGCGGCACGGGCGCCGCACCCTGCCAGAGTCCGCGTTGGTCCAGGCGCGCCTGGCGCTGCGCCACCGCCAGTTTCGAAGTGTGCCGGGAACGCGCGGCGGCCCAGGCGAAACCGGATTGCACCAGTTCCGTTCCGACCTCGTGTCCCGCCACCTGAATGTGAGCGATCGTGCGGCCATAGACATCGGTCGCGACCGAGGTCACTGCCACCCGCCGATTCAGCACGCGCGCCGCCAGTTCGCGCGTGGCTGCACCGCCGTAGGGTTGATCCGTTTCGGGCGCATCGATGCCGGCCAGGCGGACTTTCAGGAAGGTGCGCCCGGACGTATGGGCGTGATCGGGTTTGAACAGGACGGTATCGCCGTCGACGACCACGATGATGACACCGTGCATCGTCTCGGCTTGCACAGGTGGGGCACTCACCCAGGCCAGACACAGCAGGAACAACGCCAACCCGCGTCTCACCCGGCGAGCATCTCCGCGGCATGCTGCCGGGTGGTGGCGGTGATCTTGAGTCCGCCCAGCATGCGCGCGATCTCCTCCACCCGTGCATCCGCATCGAGGACGGCGATATTGGACGAGACGAAACGGCCGTTTGCCTGCTTGGCCACTCGCAGATGCTGCGTGCCACGCGCCGCCACCTGCGGCAAGTGGGTGATGACCAGCACCTGGCGGGTCTCGCCCAGCTTCGCCAGCCGTCGGCCCACGGCTTCGGCCACGCTGCCGCCGATGCCGACATCGACCTCGTCGAAGATCAGCGTCGGCACGCCTGCCACGCCCGACAACGCGGTCTGGATCGCCAGACTGACGCGCGACAATTCGCCGCCCGAGGCCACCTTGCCGAGTGGCCCCGACGGCAAGCCGGGATGGCTGGCGACGAGAAAACTCACGTCCTCCAGCCCATGTGCACGCGGTTCGCTCACAGCTTGCAGCGCGATGTCGAGATGCCCACCGACGAGCGCGAGTTCGTGCATCGCCGCCGTGACCTGCTTGGACAATGCAGTGGCCGCCTTGCGGCGCTGCGCGCCGAGGCGTTTCGCTTCGCTTTCATAATGCGTCCGGACGGCATTCTCGGTGGCCTGCAACGCATCGAGGTCGTCGCTGGCAGCCAGTTCGTCCAGCCGGGCCTGAAACCGATCGAGCAGACCAGCCAGTGCCTCCGGCTGCACGCGATGCTTGCGCGCCAGGCGATGCATGTCGCCGAGCACGCGGTCGAGTTCGGCGAGCCGATCGGGATCGAGATTCAGGTGATCGGCATAGCGGCGCAGCGCATGCACGGCCTCGGCCAGGTTGGCGCTGGCCGAATTCAGCAGCGTGGCGACCTCGCCCAGACTGCCGTCCACCGCCTGCATCGCTTCGAGCTGCGCGCACATCTCACCGAGACGGCTCGACAGCGCCGCCTCGCCCTCGTCAAGTCCCTGGATCAGCGCATGGCCGCCTTCGATCAGCGTGGTGACGTGGGCAAGCCGCGCATGCTCGGCCTGGATTTCGTCCCAACGCGCCAGATCGTCGCCCAGCGCACGCAGTTCCTCTACTGCCAACGTCAGGCCTTCACGCTCGATCTGCCGCGCCTGGCTGTGGGTTTCGGCATCCTGGCGCCGCTGGCGTGCGGCCTGCCAGGCGTGCCAGGCCGCGTTCACCGCGGCTGCCAGCGACTGCGCACCGGCATAGGCGTCGAGCACCTCGCGCTGGGCCTGTGGGCGCAGCAGGGCATGGTGCGCATGCTGACCGTGGATGTCGAGTAAATATTCGGCCGCGTCCTTCAACTGCGACAGCGGCGCCGCGCTGCCGTTGATGAACGCGCGCGAACGCCCGCCGGCCTCGATGACGCGGCGCAGGATCAGCGTGCCATCATCCGATGTGAAGCCGGCTTCGTCGAGCCAGGCTGCCAGTGCGGGCAGACCGTCGATCGCGAATTCGGCGGAAATTTCGGCACGCGGCGCACCGCTGCGCACCACACCGCCTTCGGCGCGGTCGCCCAGCGCCAGTGCCAGCGCGTCGACGAGGATGGACTTGCCGGCGCCGGTCTCGCCGGTCAGCACGGTCAGCCCCGGCGCGAAGTCGAGCTCGACCGATTCGACCAGCAGATAATTGCGGATGGACAGATGTGACAGCATAGAAATGTGCGGTCAGGACTTGTGAAGAAACCGTCGCGAGCGCAGCCAGGTCGGGGGCGACCGGCGCGCAGCAACCGGAATGTACTCAAAGTACATGAGGATTGCGAGCACCGCCCAACCCCGAGATGGCAAGCGCAGTAGGTTTATTCACAAGTCTAGAGTTTCTTGCCCCAGTGCAGCTTCTGCCGCAGGGTGTCGTAGTAGCTGTAGGAATGCGGATGCAGCAGGGTGACCGGGCGGCTGGCGCGGGTGATCCACACGTGATCGCCGCTTCTGAGGTCGAAATGATGCTGGCCGTCGAAGTGGACGCGCGCGTCGTCGGCATAGGTCAGAGTCAGTTCGATGCGCGAATGGCTGCTGACCACGATCGGACGCGCCGACAGGGTATGCGGGCAGATCGGTACCAACGCCACGGCTTCGAGCGTCGGATGCACGATGGGACCGCCAGCCGACAGCGCATACGCAGTGGTGCCGGTCGGGCTGGTGACCACCAGGCCGTCGGCCCGCTGGCTGTAGACGAACTCGCTGTTGATGGCGATTTCCAGATCGATCAGGCGACCCGAGCCGCCTTTGCCCACCACGACGTCGTTGAACGCCGTGGCCTCGAACACAAGTTCGCCNCCNCGGCGAACCTGCCCGTTGAGCAAGATGCGTTCTTCCGCCACGTACTGGCCGCTGAGAATCTCGGCGATGGCATCGAACATGTGGTCGACCGTGATGTCGGTGAGAAAGCCCAGCCGCCCCTGGTTGACGCCGATCAGCGGCGCGCCGTTCGGCGCCAGTTCGCGCGCAATCGACAGCATGGTGCCGTCGCCGCCCAGCACCACCACGACGTCGCTTTCGGTCGCTAGGTCGTGCAGATTGCGCGTGGGGAAGTCCGCGATCCCGAAATGTTCGGCCGTCTGGCAGGCCAGCAGGGCCTTGTGCCCACGAGCCTGAAGGAATTCCGCCAGCGCTCGAACCGAGGCCTCCATGCCCTGATTGTCGTATTTGCCGACCAGGCCGACAGTGTGGAAAGGGATTTGCATGAGGGGCGATTATATAGGGGATGGTGAGCGGCAAGCAGTACGCAGTGAGCGGAGGATCAAAAGCGCCACTCCCCACTCACCCCTATATAATCAAACCCATGCTCAACGACCGCGCCCGCATCCTGCTGAAAACCCTGGTGGAACGCTATATCAGCGAAGGGGAACCCGTCGGCTCGCGCACCCTGTCGAAACATGCCGGACTGGACCTGTCGCCCGCCAGCATCCGCAACATCATGGCCGACCTCGAAGAGATGGGCTTCGTCACCAGCCCGCACACCTCGGCCGGGCGTGTGCCAACGCCGCGCGGCTACCGCTTCTTCGTCGACACCCTGCTGACCGTCCGCNCCCTGGCGCAGGTCGAGGTCAGCCAGCTCGAGCACAGCCTGACGGCGTCCGACCCGCAGCGGCTGATGACCGCGGCATCCACCCTGCTGTCCGATCTCAGCCGGTTTGCCGGGCTGGTGATGACGCCGCGCCGCAGCCCGGCCTTCCGTCAGATCGAATTTCTCAGCCTGTCGGACAAGCGCATCCTGCTCATCATCGTCACCATGGAAGGCGAGGTCGAAAACCGCGTCATCGTCACCGAGCAGCCCTACAGCGCCGCCGCACTAACCGAGGCGGCCAACTACTTCAACCAGAATTTCGCCGGCCACAGCTTCGAACAAGTGCGTAATAAGCTGCGCGACGAGCTCGGCCGCATGCGCGACGACATCACCCGCCTGATGGCGGCGGCCGTGGATGCCGGCAGCCAGGCACTCGACGCCAGCCAGGACAACGTGGTGGTGTCCGGCAGCCGCAAGCTGCTCGACGTGCAGGATCTTTCCAGCAACATGGGAAGCCTGCGCCGCCTGTTCGACGCCTTCGAGAAGAAAACCGGCTTGCTGCAACTGCTCGACCAGTCGCGCACTGCCGCCGGCGTGCAGATTTTCATCGGCGGCGAATCCGAGATGCTGCCGCTCGACGAATGCAGCCTGGTCACGGCGCCCTACTCGGTCGACGGCCAAGTGGTCGGAACGCTCGGCGTCGTCGGCCCCACCCGCATGGCCTACGAGCGCGTGGTGCCGATCGTCGACGTCACTGCCAAACTCCTGTCCAGCGCGCTGTCGCATCATTGATGAATTACCTGAAAGAGCCTGAGCACACCCACGGCCAGCAAACCCGCACCGGCATCCTACTGGTCAATCTCGGCACCCCCGAGGCGCCGACGCCCCAGGCGCTGCGCCCCTACCTCAAGGAATTCCTGTCCGACCCGCGCGTGGTGGAAATCCCGCGCGCCGTGTGGTGGCTGATCCTCAACGGCATCATCCTCAACACTCGGCCGAAAAAATCCGCCGCGAAATACGCCGCGATCTGGACCTCCGACGGCTCGCCGCTGAAGGTCCACACCGAGAAGCAGGCCAAGCTGCTGAAGGGCTGGCTGGGCGAACGGATCGCCACCNCCTTCACGGTCGACTACGCGATGCGCTACGGCCGGCCGTCGATTCCCGGCACGCTGGCGAAAATGAAAGCGGCCGGCTGCGACCGCATCCTGATCCTGCCGGCCTATCCGCAGTATGCCGCCTCCAGCACCGCCACCGCCTTCGACGCCGCGTTCGCCTGGCTGCAGAAGACGCGTACCCAGCCGGCCCTGCGCACGCTCAAGCACTATCACGACCACCCTGGCTACATCCACGCCCTTGCGACCAACATCCGCGACTACTGGCAGATGCATGGCCGTCCCGACCTGCTGCTGATGAGCTTCCACGGCGTGCCGCGCTACACGCTCGACAAGGGCGATCCCTACCACTGCGAATGCCAGAAGACCGGCCGCCTGCTGGCCGAAGCGCTCGGACTCGAACCGAAGCAATATCGCCTCACCTTCCAGTCGCGCTTCGGCCGCGCCGAATGGATCCAGCCCTACACCGACAGGACGCTGGACGAACTCGGCCGCGCCGGCACCGGCCGCGTCGACGTGGTCGCACCGGGCTTCACCGCCGACTGCCTGGAAACGCTGGAAGAACTGGCAATGGAAGGCCGCGCCACCTTCCTCGCGGCGGGAGGCAAGGAATTCCACTACATCCCCGCGCTCAACGAACATCCGCAATGGATCGATGCGCTCGGCCGCATCGCGCTGGAAAACCTTGGGGGCTGGGTCGGCGACGGCTTCGACCGCGATACCGACGAGCAAGCCCGCCTCGCCAGCAAGAACCGCGCACTGGCCATGGGCGCACACAGTTGAAGTCCTGCCCTGCCGCACAATCGAGAACGGAGCCGAGGCTCCGTTTTTCATTTCGGCCCGCTCACCTGCTTTTCCCTGCCCACATTGTCCGAAATCCAGTGACTCAGATTGTCGCCGGGCGATTTGATGACTACGTTTAGATCATCGAGACAGATACTTCTAATGCAGGAGAATGGGCATGACTGAAACCNCCAAAATGAATCATCTGATCCAGCAGCATATCCTCGAACACGAAATGCGCCTGAAACATGTGGATACCCTGCTCGAACGCGCCCAAAGTGGCATTGCCAAATCAGGCAGCAGCGATGCCGCGGAACAACTGGCAAGCGCAAAGGCGGAACGCGACAAACTGGCAGGGCGCATCGATGAATACAAGGTGAAGCCCNCCGATCAATGGTCCGAGGCCGAATTCGAAAAGACCGGCCCCATGGTGATATGGGACACGATCGCACAGCAACTCGAAAGGCTGGTCGAGCGCATGGAGCGCTAGACCACGACGCATGCAGGACCGGATTGCAGGCATGCTGGATGAAATGTCGGCGCACGTGTAAGGCCAGGAAAAACGGGGCCGCGGCCCCGTTCAATCGTTGATGCCGGACGGAATCCGGTGTCCTACACCTTTTCACGAATTCCGACTTCAAGCCCATCTGGCCGATGCCATCGATCCTGCAGTCGATGTCGTGATCGCCCTCGACCAGGCGGATGTTCTTCACCTTGGTCCCCACCTTGACGACCAGCGACGAGCCCTTGACCTTCAGGTCCTTGATCACCGTCACCGTGTCGCCATCCGCCAGCACATTGCCGTTGGAATCGCGGATGACGCGTACCTCATCCGTGGCAGCAGCTGCATCCTTCGACCATTCGTGCGCACATTCCGGGCACACGTACATCGCACCGTCTTCATAGGTGAACTCGGAACCGCACTGCAGGCACTTGGGCAAACCGCTCATGCCATGCCTCGCCGAGTAGTTGGGCTGATGTCTTTCACCTTCATTTTTTTCCTTTAACGACTCAAATAGAACTCACGTAAAACAGGTCTGCACTGCTCAGGTGTCCGTCAGACAAAAGTCGTACTTCCCCCGCTCTGGGTAAGCAGGTATTGGGTTGGCGCATTACACCTGTTCCAAATCCGGTGTGGCGTACCTGCCCGGATAACAAGACTTTGCCCTTCGGATAGAACCGTCTCGGTTTCAGCGCCACGTACGGCAACAGCAACCTGGCCATCCAGACACACAATTTGCTCATCCACCAGGGTGTGAAAATGCAACGGCGCAACCTCCAAAGGTGCAAGGGTCATTCTGCGCACAAGTACATGGTCCGTTTCAAATAAGGTTTCAGAAGCGTACTTCAATTCGATACCCGATCAGGAAAGCCGACCTGACATTCATCAGGTCCTCATTTAGAACACTTTTCAACGACCATCATAATTGTTCAACATTCACACGTTCTTGTCCGCATCCGCTGCCTCACTCCAGATGTCGTACGGACCTTTGGGCCGTGGGACCAACGTCAGCAGCAGGGACAGGTCGGAATAAACGTCCGCCGGAAACCCCTGGCGGCCGCCCCGGCTGTCTACCAGCAGGCCCTGCAGCTGGTCAAAGCTGGCGGGCGATCCCCAGCACGCCACAATCTCGTGGACCAGGCGCGGAAAATGTTCTTCGAGCGGACTCAAATCGGACATGCTTTTTCTCCCTTTCCGTTGACGCAAACAATCATCGGGTGAGGCTGGGCGACGGCAGTCAGGAGAGCACGCCGCTTCCGCTCAGCCCCGCTCGTACACCACGAAATCAAATCGCAGAGCGTCGCCCTTCTCGCCCGTGTTCGACTCGCGCGCGACTTCNCTGAATGCGCTGCGGTCATAGTCGGGGAACCACGCGTCGCCCTCGGCCTCGATGTCCACTTCGGTCAGATACAGCCGGTCGGCCAGCGGGATGGCCTGGGCATAGAGCTCGGCACCGCCAATGAAGAAGATCTCGTCGACACCCTTGCAAAGAGCAATGGCTGCAGGAATGGAATCGGCAACGAGGCAGCCATCCCTGCGATAGTCGGGATTGCGGGTGATGACGATGTTGGTCCGCCCGGGCAGCGGACGGCCGAGCGATTCGAAGGTCTTGCGCCCCATGAGGATGGGATGGTTGAGCGTGAGCGCCTTGAAGTGGGCGAGGTCTTCCGGCAGCCGCCAGGGCAGGCGGTTCTCGATGCCAATGACGCGGTTGCGGGCGAGCGCGGCGATGACGCTGACGCGGGGTTCTTGTTGATTCATGTTTTCTCGATATTCATGCGGAGCGCTTTGCCCAGACAAGCCCGCCTGATCAAAAGAACTGCGCCAGGCAGCCCTTCGACAGGCTCAGGGCGAACGGTGGTAAAGATATTGTGCCAATTCTCCCACCGGCGGCCCCTCACGCCTCACCGCTTCACACCGCCACCGGCGCCTTGATCGCCGGATGCGGGTCGTAACCGCTGAGGGTGAAATCCTCGAAGCGGAACGCGAAAATGTCCTTCACCTCCGGATTCAGCGTCATCGTCGGCAGCGGGCGCGGATCGCGGGAGAGCTGCTCGCGCGCCTGGTCGAGGTGATTGAGATAGAGGTGTGCGTCGCCGAGCGTGTGGACGAAGTCGCCGGGTTTCAGCCCCGTCACCTGTGCCATCATCAGGGTCAGCAGCGCATAGCTGGCGATGTTGAACGGCACGCCGAGGAAGATGTCGGCGCTGCGCTGATACAGCTGGCACGAGAGCTTACCGTCGGCGACGTAGAACTGGAAGAAAGCGTGGCATGGCGCCAGTGCCATCCTGTCGAGGTCAGCCACGTTCCATGCCGAGACAATGATGCGGCGCGAGTCGGGGTTGCTTTTGAGCGTCTTCACCACTTCGCTGATCTGATCGATCGTGCCGCCGTCCGGCTTCGGCCACGAACGCCACTGATGGCCGTAGACCGGACCGAGGTTGCCGTGTTCGTCGGCCCATTCGTCCCAAATCGAGACGCCGTTTTCCTTGAGGTACTTGATGTTGGTGTCGCCCTGCAGGAACCACAGCAATTCGTGGATGATGGAACGCAGGTGACACTTCTTGGTGGTGACGAGCGGNAAGCCTACGGCGAGGTCGTAGCGCATCTGCCAGCCGAATACCGAGAGGGTGCCGGTGCCGGTGCGGTCGTCTTTNTTCGTGCCGTGCTCGAGCACGTGGCGCATCAGGTCGAGATAGGGTTTCATCGTGAAGTGAATTTAAGGTTGTGCAGGTGCAGCCTGGATTTGCCCATTATCGTTGAATACGGTGTTGCCCTGAACGCCGTCGTAAAAGCCGGCCAGCCGGGCGGCGGGCGACTGGCCATAGATGTCCCAGAAGGCGATCTCGAAATCGGTATTGGCCTGCACGGCCAGCGCCAGTTGCCGAAAACGCGTCTCGTCCTGCGCCTTCAGCCAGCCGACCAGCAGCATGGACTCGCGATAGAACTCGAAAATATTGAGACCGAACGCGCCTGCCCGATGGCGCAGGTCGGGNGTATCGCGCGCGATAAGATCGACCCGCCGGCCGGCGCGGATCGCGGCATACGCCTGTGCGTCGGTGGCATATTCGGCGCCGCCGCCATCCGCCGTCAGCGAAGCCCAACCCTCGTGGAACCACACCGGCAGGGTACTGTTGTAGTGACCGATGCGCTGGCCCAGGTGAAGGTGTGCCAGTTCGTGTGTCAGGAGCCCGGGCAGGCGGGCGCTTTCGCGGCCGTTCAAATTCGGCGACAGGATCAGGCGGTTGTCCGGGATGACCGCGGCGGACAGCCGCGGGGTATACACATAGCGGTTGAAGCAATCCTCGCTGCCGCAGACATACACGCGCGGCGGATGGAGAAACGGCAGGTAATGCGCCGCTTCGACTTTGGCAATGGCAGCCGGCAGCGCCGCCGACACGCGTTCACCGTAGGCCTCGTAGCCCGGCTCGACCCAGACGCGAGCATCGTCCGCCAACGAGTAGAAGCCGTCGATCGGCTGCAGGGCGCGTGGATTACTCGCGGTGAGCGCACAGCCCTGCATGGTCGCCAGCAGCATGGCGACCAGGAGCCATTTCATGCGTCGAGAACCTGCCAGCGGCCGTCGATCAACCCCTCCAGCGGCGGGTACTGTTTCTTGTAGGCCATCTTGCGGCTCTGGTCGATCCAGTAGCCCAGATAGAGGTAAGGCAGTTCCAGTCGTTTGGCCAGTTCGATCTGCCACAGCACGCCGTAGACGCCGAGACTTTGCTGCTCGCGTGCGGGATCGAAGAAAGTGTAGACGGCGGAAATGCCATCGTCGATCTGGTCGATCACCGAGATCATCACCAGTTCGTCGCCGTCGCGGAATTCGACCATCACGGTATCGACATTGGACGACAGCAGGAACTGCGTGTACTGGTCGGGGCCGTCGCGATCCATGCCGCCACCGGCATGGCGGCTGCCGAGATAGGTGCGGTAAAGCGCGTAGTGTTCTTCCTTGAAGTCGAGCGGCAGGAAGCGCGCGGCCAGGTGCCGGTTGCGTTTGAGGCAGCGGCGCTGGGTGCGGTTGGGCACGAAGCCGGCCACGTCGACGCGCACCGGCACGCAAGCATGGCACNNCTGCTCGCAGTGCGGACGGTAGGTGAACTGGCCGCTACGACGAAAGCCGGCGCGGATCAAGGCACTGTAGGCCTGGTGATCGATCAGGTGGGTGGGCGTCGCCACCTGCGAGCGCGCACGCCGATCCGGCAGGTAGCTGCAGTCGTATTGCGCGGTCAGGTAAAACTGGATGCGCTGGAAAGGNGGTTCAGTCGGATGCATCGAAACGCCAGGGCCCGGGGTGGTGTGGCAAGTTTACCAATTCCGCCAGCCTTGCCGTGAACGCCGTTCGCGGCACCGTGCGCGCACCGAGGCTGGCGAGATGCGCGGTTTCCATCTGGCAGTCGATCAGACCGAAATCCCATTGCTGCAACTGACGCGCAAGACGGACCAGCGCGATCTTGGAGGCATCGGGTTCGCGGCTGAACATCGATTCGCCGTAGAACATCCGGCCGATCGCCACACCGTAGAGGCCGCCGACCAGACGGCCGTCACGCCAGGTTTCCACCGCATGCGCATAGCCGGCATCGAACAGGCGGGTATAGGCCGCGATCATCGCCGGCGAGATCCAGGTGCCGCCGGCCCCTTCGCGGGGTTCGGCGCACGCCCGCATCACATCCGCAAACGCGGTGTCGACGCGCACCTCGAAGCCGCCATTTCGGATGCGTTTGGCGAGGGAGCGGGTCACGCGAATCCCCGATGGCACGAGCACCATGCGCGGATCGGGACTCCACCACAGGATCGGCTCACCGGGGTTGAACCAGGGGAAGATGCCGTGGCAGTAGGCATCCAGCAGGCGTTCTACCGACAGATCACCACCCATCGCCAGGAGGCCATTGGGCTCGCGCAGCGCGGTCTCGACCGGCGGGAAATGTGTGGCATTTTGGAGACGTTCGCTCATGGCGCCATGGTAACGGATTCATTTTTGGCTTGCGTCCGCATTTTTTCTTAATTACGATATGAATGTCTTATTTATATCTTTGTCTTTTTAAGAGGAGTCGCGAACATGAAAAAATCCCTGCTTGTCCTGGCCCTGGTCGCCGCCCTGCCCACCTCCGCCCTGGCTGAAAACTGGATGATGCGCGTTCGCGCGATCGACATCGTCCCGGACGTCAAATCCTCCGGCCTGGCCGGACTCGACGTGTCCGACGAAGTGGTGCCGGAAGTCGACTTCACTTATTTCGTGACGCCCAACATCGGCATGGAACTCATTCTCGGCACAGCGCGCCACGAAGTGACGCTAAACGGCGCCAGCCTCGGAAAACTGAATCACCTGCCGCCCACGCTGACGGTGCAGTACCACTTCAACCCCACCCCGACGATCAAGCCCTACGTCGGTGCCGGCGTGAACTACACCCGCTTCTATAATGTCGATCTTGCCCCCGGCCTGAGTGTCGGGAAGAACAGCTTCGGCGGCGCTCTGCAGGCGGGCGTGGACATCGCGGTAACCAAGAATGGCTATATCAACCTGGACGTTAAGAAAATCTGGATCGACACCGACGTCAAATCAGGTGGCGTCAAGCTCACCAACCTGGAAATCAATCCGGTGGTGTGGGGTATCGGCTACGGGTTCCGTTTCTGACAAGAAGTACCCTCTGACGCCTGCCGGCCCGGCCTCTCTCCCGGGCTTGCCCCGGGCGTTCTCCTGTGGGGCGATTCATGAGCGATTCTCCTGCGCTCACGGACGCCCCGTCTNTTTCAGGTTGCTTTCACTGCGGCCTGCCAGTGCCGGACGGCGCCTACTATCCCATCCAGTTCGAAGACGATACCCGCCAGGCCTGCTGCCGCGGTTGCCAGGCCGTGGCACAGACCATCATCGACAGCGGCCAGGGCGCCTACTACACCCACCGCACCGTGCTGCCCGCCACGCCCCAGCAGGTGGAGGCCGAGCTCGCCCAACTGGGTCTGTATGATCTGCCGGAGATACAGGAAAGCTTCGTGCGGACTGAAACGGAGAACATCCGCGAAGCTGCGCTGATCCTGGAAAACATCGTCTGCGCCGCATGCATCTGGCTGAACGAACGCCACATCGCGGGGCTGCCGGGCGTGCTGTCGGTCGAGATCAACTACGCCACCCGCCGCGCGCGGGTGCGCTGGGACAACACCCGCATCCAACTGTCGGCGATCCTCAAGGCGGTCTCCGACATCGGCTACATTGCCCACCCTTTCGATCCCGGCCGCTCCGACGACATCTACAAGCGCGAACGCAACACTGCGATCAAGCGGCTCGCCATCGCCGGCCTTGGCATGATGCAGGTCATGATGTACGCACTGCCGTCGTACACCGCCACCGACATGAGCGCCGATATACGGCTGCTGATGAGTTGGGCAAGCCTGATCCTGACCATACCGGTGGTGGTGTACTCGGCGTGGCCCTTCTTCATCGGCGCCTGGCGCGATCTCAGGCGCCGCACGCTGGGCATGGACGTGCCGGTCGCGCTGGGCGTGGGCACGGCCTTCATCGCCAGCGTCTACAGCACCTTCAGCGGCCACGGCGAGGTGTATTACGACTCGGTCACCATGTTCATCTTCCTGCTGCTGACCGGGCGTTTCCTCGAGATGAACGCGCGCCGCCGCGCCGGTGCCGCAGTGGAGGAACTGGTGAAACTCATTCCCGCCGCCACCACGCGGCTGCCGAACTGGCCGGCGCGCGACGAGGAGCAGGTGCCGGTGGCGCGGCTGGCGGTAGGCGACCATGTGCTGGTACGCCCCGGCGAAACCCTGCCCGCCGACGGCGTGGTGGTCGAGGGCGACAGCGCGGTCAGCGAAGCCCTGCTCACCGGCGAATCGCTGCCGGTATCGAAAGGCGTGCGCGCCCATGTGGTCGGCGGCAGCCTCAACCAGGCAAGTCCGCTGGTCGTGCGCGTCGACAGGCTCGGCGCCGATACGCGACTGGCGTCCATCGTGCGTCTGCTCGACCGCGCGCAGAGCGAGAAGCCGCGCATCGGCCAGCTGGCCGACCGCGCCGCCGCCTGGTTCGTCGGCCTGCTGCTGCTGATCACCCTTGCGGTCGGCCTCGCCTGGTATGTGATCGACCCGTCGAAAGCCTTGTGGATCGTGGTATCGGTCCTGGTCGTGACCTGCCCCTGCGCGCTCGGCCTCGCCACCCCCGCCGCCCTCACCACCGCCACCGGCCGGCTCACGCGCCTGGGTCTCCTGACCACGCGCGGCCATGCCCTGGAAACACTGGCGCACGCCACCGACCTGGTGTTCGACAAGACCGGCACGCTCACCCACGGCCGCCTCTCCGTACGCCGGGTGGTCCCGCTGGGCGGCCGCAGCGAGGCCGAAGTCGGGGCGATCGCCGCGGCACTCGAAACCGGCTCGGAACATCCCATCGCCAAAGCGCTGCGCGAGTCGGCCCTATCCATTGCGACCGCCAGCCTGCTCCGCAACACGCCCGGACGCGGTGTCGAAGGCCATATCGATGGCCACATCTATCGACTGGGCTCGCCGCGTTTCGCTGCCGCCAGCGAAACGCCACCCGCCCCGCCGGAATCGGACGGTGGCGCCTACCCGGACGGGCACGAGCACCCTGAAGGGCATGAAAGCTGGGTGGCGCTGGCCGATGAATCCGGACTGATCGCCTGGTTTGCGCTGGCCGATACGCCGCGGACGGACGCGCCAGCCGCCCTCGCTGCCCTGCAAAAACAAGGGCTGCGTCTGCACCTGCTGTCCGGCGATGCCGAAACGGCGGTCAGGCGCACGGCGCAGCAGCTCGGCATCGCCGACTGGCATGCCGGTGCGCTGCCGGAAGACAAGCTCGCCTATGTCAAGACGCTGCAGAACGAAGGCCGCATCGTCGCCATGGTGGGCGACGGCATCAACGATGCGCCGGTGCTCGCCGGCGCGCAGGTGTCCATCGCCATGGGCGAAGGCGCCGACGTCGCGCAGGCCGCTGCCGACATGGTCATGCTCGGCAGCCGCCTCGGCACTCTGGCCGACGGCGTCGCACTCGCCCGCAAGACGCAGCGCATCATCCGCGAGAACCTCGGCTGGGCGCTGGCCTACAATCTCGTCGCCATCCCCGCTGCCGCGCTGGGCCACGTCACGCCCTGGATCGCCGGCATCGGCATGTCGGCCAGTTCGCTGCTAGTCGTGCTGAATGCGCTGCGGCTCACCGACTTCAAGTCCAGA
This sequence comes from Thiobacillus sp., assembly GCF_013693775.1. Taxonomy (NCBI): domain Bacteria; kingdom Pseudomonadati; phylum Pseudomonadota; class Betaproteobacteria; order Nitrosomonadales; family Thiobacillaceae; genus Thiobacillus; species Thiobacillus sp. The sequence continues at coordinate 3,257,653 of NZ_CP059257.1, read as the reverse complement.
ACCGCGCCCGCTGCGGCAGACCTCCCCTGCCCAGGCCCGTCACCTGACCGACCCTGCACATGGACATCCTCCTCCTGCTCATTCCACTCAGCCTCGTGCTCGTCGGCGCCATTGCCTGGTTCATGCTGTGGGCGGCCAAAAGCGGACAGTTCGACGACCTCGAAGGCCCGGCGCACAGCGTGATCATGGACGACGACACCCCGCCCAAGCCCGACGACACACCGAAACAGACCTAGTTCAGGGATCGCCTATGCTGTGAGCTGTCCTATTTCAACGGCCACTGCATATGAACCCGCCCATCCTGTGGTATTTCGCCGATCCGATGTGCTCCTGGTGCTGGGGATTTTCTCCGGTGATCGGGACCTTGCGCGACGAATACCGCGAACGCATGAAAATCGCACTGATGCTGGGCGGCCTGCGGCCGGGCGAAACCGCGCCGATGACCGCATCGGGGCGCGAGGACATCCTGCATCACTGGCATGCGGTGCAGGCCCGTACCGGCCAGCCCTTCCGCTTCGACGGCGCGCTGCCGGAAGGTTTCGTGTACGACACCGAACCCGCCTGCCGTGCGGTGGTGACGGTCGGCGGAATCGATTCCACGCAGATATTCGCGATGTTCAAGGCGATCCAGGCGGCGTTTTATGCCGAGGGACGCGACGTGACGCAAGCCGGCGTGCTGGCCGACCTGGCGGCAGGCCTTGGCGTGGATGGCGAAACCTTCCTGCGCGACTTCGACAGCGACACCGCACGCGCCCGCATCCAGGCGCATTTCAGGCAGACGCGTCAGGCCGGCGTGCGCGGCTTCCCCACCTTGATCGTGCAGCAGGACACGCAGCTGCATCCGGTCTGCAGCGGGTGCCTGCCGCTGGACACCGTGCGCACGGAAATCGACCGTTGCCTGCGAGCGGATGCGTAACCATGCCTCCCGCCGCTAGAATCTCTCTCTTTCCGGAGCGCGTTCCGATGGCCCGTTTTCCCCTGTTGTCCACCACGCTGTTTCTCGGCGCGATCCTGCTCGGCATGTCGGGCTGCGGCGCCAGCGAACCCGGCAAGCAGACTGTCGCCACTGCCCCGGCGCCCGGCCAGCCGCCCAATCCGCGCGTACTGATCGAAACCAGCAAGGGCAACATCACGCTCGAACTCTTTCCCAGGAACGCGCCGCAGTCAGTGGGAAATTTCATCAACTACGTGCAGACCGGCTTTTATGACGGCCTGATCTTCCACCGCGTGATTCCCGGCTTCATGATCCAGGGTGGCGGCATGACACCCGACATGACGGAAAAGCCCAAGAACGCACCGATCAAGAACGAAGCCGACAACGGTCTCAAAAACCTGCGCGGCACGCTGGCGATGGCGCGCATGGCCGACCCCGATTCGGCCTCGTCGCAGTTCTTCATCAACGTGGCGGACAACGCCTTCCTCGATCACCACGGCACCAGCTACGACACCTGGGGCTATGCCGTGTTCGGCCAGGTGGTCGACGGCATGAAGGTGGTCGACGCCATCGTCGCGATGCCACGCGGCGACCGCGGCCCCTACCAGGATGTCCCCATCGAGCCGGTCGTGATGAAGCGCGTCACCCTGCTGCCCGCCACCGTTCGGCCTGAGCCCGTCGAAGGCCAAAAGCACTAAGGCCTGTTCTGTCTTCCGCCATCAAACTGCTGCTGCTTGGGCTGACCGCCCTGCTGGCGCTGGCGCTGGGCCTGATGGCCGGCGCCCTGCCCGCCGACCATGAACTCGCCATGCAGATCCTCACCGAATTGCGCGGCCCGCGCGTGGCCGCGGCGTTCGCCTGCGGCGGCCTGCTGGCGCTGGCTGGCGCGCTGATGCAGACGCTGTTCCGCAATCCCCTGGCCGAACCCTATCTGCTCGGCGTGTCCGGCGGCGCCGGCCTGCTGGCGCTCTTGGGTATGGCCGCCGGCCTGGCGTGGCCGTGGGTGTCGGTGCTGGCCTTCGCCGGCAGTCTGCTGGCGCTGGCGCTGGCCGCCGCGCTCGGCGGCCGTCTGCTGGCGCGCGACCATACGCCGCTGCTGCTCGCCGGGGTGATGCTGGCCGCCGGCTTCGGCGCCCTGATCGCGCTGGTATTGAGCGTGGCGCCGATCGAGCGCCTGCCCGGCATGCTGTTCTTCCTGATGGGCGACCTCGCATGGACCAGCAACCCGTTCATGCTGTGGGCGGCGCTGCTGCTGGCCACAGGGACCGCGCTCGGCCTGGCGAGGCGGCTCGACGTACTGCAATTGTCACCGCTGAAAGCCGCCTCGCTCGGCGTGGCGGTCGCGCCCACGCGCTGGATGCTGTTTACGCTCGCCGGCGCCTGCACCGCCCTGGTGGTGGCGCAGGCCGGCAGCATCGGTTTCGTCGGCCTGATGGTGCCGCATGCGTTGCGGAAAACGGGCTTTTCCGGCCACCGTGTCCTGCTGCCGGCGTGCGCCCTGGCGGGCGGCAGCCTGCTGGTGCTGGCCGACGCGCTCGCGCGCACCGTGATCGCGCCGCGGGAATTGCCGGCCGGCGTGCTGACCGCGCTGCTCGGCGTACCGATGATGCTGTGGCTGCTGCGCAAACCATGAGCCTCGTCGTCCACCGAGTGACCCTGCAGGCCGGTCCCCGCACGCTGGTGGACACGCTCGACCTCGCACTCGAACCCGGCGAGGTGCTCGGCATCCTCGGCCCCAACGGCGCCGGCAAGTCGACGCTGATCTCGATGCTGGCCGGGCTCGCCGTGCCCGCGTGCGGGCAGATCATGCTCGACAACCAGCCCCTTGCCGCGTTGCCGCCGCTCACGCGAGCGCAGCACATCGGCGTGCTGCCGCAGGGCGACGAAGGCGGATTCTTCGGCAGCGTGGCCGACTTCGTCGCATTGGGCCATTACCCGTTCGGCGTGGCCGCCCTCGACCTGGCGCCCCTGTTCGCCGCCTGGGAGCTCGCCGATCTCGCCCACCGTCCGCTCGACAGTCTGTCGGGCGGCGAACGCCAGCGTGCGCGGCTGGCGCAGCTGGCGGCGCAACAGCCACGCATCGCCCTGCTCGACGAACCGCTGACCCATCTCGATCCCGCGCATCAGGCCCGGCTGCTGGCTTGGGCGCGTAACGAAGCCGATGCAGGCCACAGTGTGGCGCTGACCCTGCACGACCCCAACTGGGCCGCCGGCCACTGCGATCGTCTGCTGTTCCTGTACGGCGACGGACGCTGGCAGCTGGGTACGCCGGCCGCGCTGCTCACCCCGGCATCGCTCGAAGCACTGTACGGCACCGGCACGGCGGCACTCTGGCGGAAGAGCGATCGGGTCCAGCCTGTATAATCGCCACTTGGTCAGCATTCCACCGCCTTCGCGCACCTCATGATTCGTCGCATCATCAACAAAGTATTTGGCCGTAAAGCGCGCGCCGACGGCCNNCGGGCGCAGATCCTGCCGCTGTCCGCACACGGCATCCGCCGTGACCAGCTCGACGACTGCGCGCTGAAAACCTGCGAAACCCTGGCGCAGGCCGGGTACAAGGGTTATCTCGTCGGCGGCGCGGTGCGCGACCTGCTGCTGAACATGACGCCCAAGGATTTCGACGTCGCCACCGACGCCACCCCGGAAGAGGTGCGCAGGCTGTTCCGCCGCTCGCGCATCATCGGGCGGCGCTTCCAGATCGTGCACGTGATGTGCGGACGCGAGACCATCGAGGTCACGACCTTCCGTGCCAATGGCCAGAAGGAGACCGAAGAGGACGACGAACACGCTGCCGGCGACAAGTCCCCGGCGGCGCACAAGCGCCTGACCGACGAACACGGCCGCCTGCTGTCCGACAACGTGTTCGGCAGCATGGCGGACGACGCCGCGCGCCGCGACTTCACCATCAACGCGCTGTATTACGATCCGGCGCGCGAGGAAGTGCACGACTATTTCGGCGGCGTGGCCGACTGCAAGAAACGTGTGCTGCGCATGATCGGCGACCCTGACACGCGCTACCGCGAAGATCCGGTGCGCATGCTGCGCGCCGCGCGCTTTGCCGCCAAGCTCGACTTTCACATCGATCCCGACACGCGCAAGCCGGTGGCCGCGCTGGCGCCACTGCTCGCCAACATTCCGCGCGCGCGCATCTTCGACGAGGCGCTCAAGCTGCTGCTCTCCGGCCACGCCCTGCGCGGCGTCCACCAGCTGCGCGCCGAAGGCCTGCATCACGGCATGCTGCCGCTGCTGGACACCATCCTCGACGATCCCACCGGCGAACGTTTCATCAATGCCGCACTGAAGAGCACCGACGAGCGCATTCAGTCGGACCGGCCTTCGTCGCCCGCCTTCCTGTTCGGCACGCTGCTGTGGCCGCAGGTGCTGCTGCGCTGGCGCGCGCTCGAGGCCGCCGGCGAAAAGCCGCAACCCGCCCTGTTTGCCGCGATGGACGAGGTGCTCGATGCCCAGCGCAGCCAGCTCGCCATCCCGCGCCGCTACGACGGCATGATGAAGGAGATCTGGGCGCTGCAGCCGCGCTTCGAGCAGCGCGGCGGACAACGCCCGTATCGCCTGCTGGAGCATCCCCGCTTTCGTGCCGCCTACGATTTCCTGCTGTTGCGCGCCGAATCGNGCGAGGTCGCCGCCGAACTCGGCGAATGGTGGACGCGTTTCCAGGAAGTCGGCGAAGACGAGCGCGCCAGCATGCTGCTGGCCGACAACGCGCCCAAGCCGCGCCGCAAGCGCAAACGCAAGAAGCCGGGCGAAGCCGCCGGCGAGACGCAGCCCGCATGAAGATCACCGCCACCATCGGCCTCGGCGCCAACCTCAACGACCCGACGGCGCAGGTAGAGTACGCGCTCTCCGAGCTCGGCCGCCTGCCCGGCACGCGGCTGCTGGAACGTTCCTCGCTGTACGCCTCGGCGCCGGTCGGCCATGTCGATCAGCCCGACTTCATCAACGCGGTGGCGCAGGTGGAAACGGAATTGGCGCCGCGCGCGCTGCTCGCCGCCCTGCTGGATATTGAACACCGCCACGGCCGCGAGCGCAGCTTCCGCAACGCGCCGCGCACGCTCGATCTCGACCTGCTGCTCTACGGCGACGCACATTTCCACGAAGACGGCCTGACGCTGCCGCATCCGCGCATGCAGGAACGCGGCTTCGTGCTGCTGCCGCTGCTGGAGATCGCGCCTGATGCCGTGATCCCCGGCCACGGGCGTGCTGCTGGCTGGCTTGCCGCCTGTGCCGACCAGAGCGTGGTTGTTGTCGCTTCAGCGACTTTACAACCACGGCCTCCCCTTACGGGGAGAGTGTGACGCCTCCTATCCCTTCCGCCGCTGCCGTCAACGCATGAGTCTCTCCCGTTACCGTTACATCGTTGTCGAGGGCCCGATCGGCGCCGGCAAAACCAGCCTCACCTACAAGCTGGCCGAGCGCATAAATGCCGACACGCTGCTGGAAAATGCCAGCGACAACCCCTTCCTGCCGCGTTTCTACCAGGAGCCCAGGCGCTATGCGCTGCCGACACAGTTGCATTTCCTGTTCGACCGCTCACGCCAGTTGCGCGATCTCGCCCAAGGCGATCTGTTCCGCGCCGGTACCGTGTCGGATTTTCTGATCGACAAGGACATGCTGTTTGCACGCCTCAACCTCGACGACGACGAGTTCGAGCTCTACCAGAAGGTCTATGCCGACCTCGCGCTGCAGGCGCCGACGCCCGACCTGGTGATCTACCTGCAGGCGCCAGTCGACGTGCTGCAGGAGCGCGTCAGGCGCCGCGGCGTGGAATTCGAGCGCGGCATGGATGCGAGCTACCTGCAGCGCCTGGCCAACAGCTACAGCGAGTTCTTCCATCGCTACGAGGCCGCGCCCCTGCTCATAGTCAACACCAGCAACCTCAACTTCGCTGAGAATGAAGCCCACTTCGAACTGCTGCTGGAACGCATGGACAAGATGCGCGGTCCGCGCGAGTTCTTCAGCCGGGCGGCCTGAGCTACCCTTAAATCACACCATGGCCGTCACCCTGTCCACCCTCAAGGCAATGCGCGAACGCAGCGAGAAGATCGCCGTGCTCACCTGCTACGACGCAAGCTTCGCGCGCGTACTCGATGCCGCCGGCGTCGAGGTGCTGCTGGTCGGCGATTCGCTCGGCATGGTGGTGCAGGGACACACCTCTACGCTGCCGGTTAAGCTTGCCGAGATGACGTACCACACGCGCTGCGTCGCCGCCGGGACCGAGCGGGCCTTCATCGTCGCCGACCTGCCTTTCGGCAGCTACCAGCCTTCGCCGGAACGTGCGTTTTCCGCCGCGGCACGGCTGATGGCTGCGGGAGCGCACATGGTCAAGCTGGAGGGCGGCGCGGTGATGGTCGACACCGTCGCCTTCCTGACGCAACGCGGCATCCCGGTATGCGCGCATCTCGGCCTGCTGCCGCAGTCGGTCAACCAGCTCGGTGGCTACCGGGTACAGGGACGCGAGGATGTGGCCGCCGCGCAGCTGGTCGCCGACGCCCGTGCGCTGGAAGCCGCCGGCGCCGGACTGATCGTGCTGGAAATGGTGCCCGCTGCGCTCGGCCAGGCCATCACCGAAGCACTCACGATTCCGGCCATCGGCATCGGCGCCGGGGCCGGCTGTTCCGGCCAGGTCCTGGTGCTGTACGACATGCTGGGCCTGTATCCGCGCGCACCGAAATTCTCGAAGGACTTTCTTGCCGGCGCCGACGGCATCGAAGCCGCCGCGCGCGCCTACGTCGCCGCTGTGAAGGACGGCAGTTTTCCTGGTCCCGACCACGCCTTCTGATGCAGGTCCTGCATACCGTCGCCGAACTGCGCACCGCGCTCGCCGGACAGACCGGTGCCGCCTTCGTGCCCACCATGGGCAACCTGCACGCCGGCCATGTATCTCTGATCGAACTGGCCAAGCGGCACGGTCATCCGGTTGTCGCGAGCATCTTCGTCAACNCCCTGCAGTTCGGTGCTGGCGAGGATTTCGAGCGTTACCCGCGCACCCTCGCCGCCGACTGCGAGAAACTCGCAGCCGCCGGCTGCGACCTGGTGTTCGCGCCCGACGCCGACGCGCTCTATCCGGTCCCGCAGGATTTCACCGTGCAGCCGTCCGACGTGCTGACCCGGGACTTGTGCGGCGCCTTCCGTCCCGGCCATTTCGCCGGCGTGGCGACGGTCGTGCTGAAGCTGTTCAATCTGGTGCAGCCGCACGTGGCCGTGTTCGGANAAAAGGATTTCCAGCAGTTGCGGGTCATCCAGGAGCTGGTCCGGCAGTTCAACCTACCGATCGAGATCGTGGCGGGCGACACCCTGCGCGAATCCGACGGGCTGGCGATGAGTTCGCGCAACGCCTATCTCGGCACGGCGGAACGCATCCAGGCACCCCAGCTGCAGCGTGAACTCGCTGCCGTCGTGGCCGCCGTCCGGGCAGGCGAACGGGATTTCGAAGCCCTGTGCGCCGCCGCCGGCCGCCACCTGAAAATGGCAGGCTGGCGGGTCGACTACGTGGCGCTGCGCGACGCCGCGACCCTACAATCGCCCACGCCCGGCAGCACCCGTCTTGTGGTGCTGGGCGCGGCCTGGCTGGGGTCGACCCGGCTGATCGATAATATTGAATGGGAAGCGGTGAGCGGTGAGCGGTGAGCAGCTGCAACCATTCACCACTCACTGCTCACCGCTGTATAATATGAGCCCTTTCTTATTGAGGGCACCGTCATGCAAAGAACGATGCTCAAGTCCAAGCTGCACCGGGCGACCGTCACGCATTCCGAGCTGCATTACGAAGGCTCCTGCGCGATCGACGAAACCCTGCTGGACGCGGCCAACATCCACGAGTACGAGCAGATCCAGATCTACAACGTCACCAACGGCGAGCGCTTCACCACCTACGCCATCCGTGCCGCGCGCGATTCGGGGATTATCTCGGTGAACGGCGCCGCCGCGCACAAGGCGAACCCGGGCGACCTCATCATCATCGCCACCTTTGCGTCCTACAACGAACTGGAACTGGCGCGCTACGCGCCAGAACTGGTGTATGTGGACGCGGACAACCGCATCATGGACACGCGCCAGGCGATCCCGGTTCAGGCCGCGTAAGGCAAGCCCGATGGCGAATAAAAAGGCCGGGGAAACCCGGCCTTTTCTATGGCATCGCGACTGATTTGTTTCCGGGGCTTCGAGGACTGCTGACCTGATGTCAGCAACTGGCCAACTGCTCGTTTCGGCAGGCCGGTCGTTCGAGTGATTGCTTCGATCCGAGCCCTGCCGGAGAGCCTATGCGTACAGTTCTGCGGGAGCAGACGTTCGTGTACGTGGACACGCCATCCACTGTCGGACCTTAGTGCATGGTCATGATGTCGATATCTTGAGGCCAACAATGCCGGCCAAAATAAGCAATAGGCTCAGTAATCTAATGGTGCTAGCAGACTCGCTGAACAGAACGATGCCCATGATGGCGGTACCGATTGCACCAATGCCAACCCAGACCGCATAAGCAGTGCCGACCGGGAGTGATTTCATCGCAACGCCGAGCAAGCCGATGCTGATCACCATGGATAGAACCGTCCAGACAGAGGGCCACAACCGCGAAAAGCCTTCGGTGTATTTGAGCCCGATCGCCCAACCCACTTCAAGTATCCCCGCAACTACAAGAATCCACCAGTTCATGGAAAGCTCCTCAGGTAACGAGGGGCCGTCCCCAAACGAAGCGATGAAATGAGGTCGTCCTCAAATCTTTGCAGCAGCGATGAGGATAGCACAGCACTCCGCCGCTCACGGCCTGGAGCCGACCACAAATTCGGCCCCCATGAATGGCCGCTTCGGCCGAGCACAGGTCAGTGCTCTTGAACGGCAGCTGTAATTTGTCACCGGTCCCTCTGGCCAACACAGAACGAAAGACAGCAACGGGTCGGTAGACGTCACTCAGCACACACCAACCCTCCCTGCCCCGTACAGTCCCGCCCCGCCCATTGCGCGGCTGCCGATCCTACGTCAGCTTCCAGATATCCGCGTTGTACTCCTGCATGGTGCGGTCGGTCGAGAAGAATCCGCTCGACGCCGTGTTGAGGATACTCATGCGCGTCCAGCGCGCTTCGTCCCGCCAAGCCTGGTCCACCCGTTCCTGCGCGTCGACATACGTCCGGAAATCCGCCAGCACCATCCAGGGATCGTTCGGACTCATCATGGCCCCGATGATCATGTCGAAGATGCCTGGTTCGCAGGGATTGAAATGGCCGGAGATGAGCAGGTCGATCACCTGGCGCAAGGCCGGGTCGCGCTCCATGTAGGACAACGGCTGGTAGCGGCCTCGCAGCGCTTCGACTTCGTCGGCGCGCAGGCCGAACAGGAAGAAGTTGTCCTCGCCCACGGCATCGAGAATCTCGATATTCGCCCCGTCGTAGGTGCCGATGGTGACGGCGCCGTTCATCATGAATTTCATGTTGCCGGTACCGGAGGCTTCCTTGCCCGCAGTGGAAATCTGCTCCGATAGGTCGGTGGCCGGCGCGATGATTTCCATGCTGCTCACCCGGTAGTTGGGCAGGAAGGCCACCTTGAGTCGGTCATTGACGTCGGGATCGTTGTTGACCACGCCGGCCACACTATTGATCAGCTTGATGATGCGCTTGGCCATCACATAACCCGGTGCGGCCTTGCCGCCGATCAGGACGCAACGGTTGACCGAGCCCTCCAGGTGCCCGTTCTTGATGCGGTTGTAGAGATGGATCACATGCAACACGTTGAGCAGTTGGCGCTTGTATTCATGGATGCGCTTGACCTGTACGTCGAATAGGGCGGACGGGTCGAACGTCACGCCGCATTCGGCCTCGACCAGCGCCGCAAGCCGCACCTTGTTGGCACGTTTCGCGGCACGCCATTCGGCATGGAACGCCTCGTTTCCGCTCGCCGCCAGGGGCTTCAGCCTGGCCAGGTGCGACAGTTCGGCAATCCAGTCTTCGCCGATTTTCGAACTGATCAGCGCCGTCATGTCGGGGTTCGCATGCGCTACCCAGCGGCGCGGCGTGACGCCATTGGTCTTGTTGTTGAACTTGTTCGGCCAGAGTTCGACGAAATCGCGGAACAGCCCTTCCTTCAGCAGGCGCGAATGCAGCGCCGCCACGCCGTTGATCGAGAAGCTGCCGACGATGGCCAGCCACGCCATGCGTATCTGGCGTACCGGTTCTTCCTCGATGATCGACATGCGGCGCTGGCGGTCGATGTCGCCTGGCCATTTGATCGCCACCTGGCGCAGAAAGCGGGCGTTGATTTCGTAGATGATTTCCAGCGGGCGCGGCAGCAGGCGCTCGAACAACGCCACCGGCCAACGCTCCAGCGCCTCGGGCAGCAGCGTGTGGTTAGTATAGGCCATGCACCGCGAGGTGATCGCCCAAGCTTCATCCCATTGCAGCCGTTCGTCGTCGAGCAGCAGACGCATGAGTTCAGCCACCGCGATAGTGGGGTGCGTGTCATTCATCTGGAAGACATTGTGCTCGGCGAATTTCATCAGATCGTTGTTGCCGGCCGCGCGCCACTGGCGCAGCGCATCCTGCAGGCTGGCCGACGCCAGAAAATACTGCTGGCGCAGGCGCAGTTCCTTGCCGTTTTCGCTGCTGTCGTTCGGATACAGCACCATAGAGATGTGCTCGGCGTGATTCTTCGCCTGCACCGCCTCGGAGTAGCTTCCGGCGTTGAATTCGTTGAGGTCGAACACGTCGGTGGCGGCGGATTTCCACAAACGCAGCGTGTTCACCGCATGATTGCGGTAGCCCGAGATCGGCATGTCGTANGGAATCGCCAGCACGTCGCTGGTATCCGCCCAGCGCGTGCGGGGAATCCCTGCCTTGTCGTGGAAATGCTCGGTGTGCCCGCCGAACGGCACGCGGCAGGTGAATTCGGAGCGCTCGACCTCCCACGGATTGCCGTCGCGCAGCCAGTGGTCGGGTTCCTCGACCTGATAGCCGTTTTCGATATCCTGGCGGAACATGCCGTATTCGTAATGAATGCCATAGCCCATCACTGGCAGGTTCAGGGTGGCGCAGCTGTCCATGAAGCAGGCAGCCAGCCGGCCCAGGCCGCCATTCCCCAGCCCGGCGTCGGTTTCTTCCTCCGCCACGGCCTCGAGCGTCTGGCCGAAGCTCTGCAGCGCTTCGCGCGAGGCTGTGTCCAGGCCCAGATTGAGCACGTGGTTGGACAGCGCGCGGCCGATCAGGAATTCAAGCGAAAGATAATACGCGCGGCGCTTGCCGGGCTGGTCGCGCTCGGCATAGGTGTTCATCCAGTCCGACATGAGACGGTCACGCAGCGTCCAGGCCAGCGCATGATAGGTATAGACGGTGGGACAGCCATGGAACCGCCCCAGATGATAAAACTGGTAACGCTGGAAATCCTCGGTCAGCGCCTCGCTGCTGTCGGGCAATTGCTTGAGGGCGACGCGGCTGGGAGAGACAGGTTTCTCGTCTGGCATGGTGGTTCCCGCTGAGTTCAAGTGGAATAGAGTGCGAGGTAATGGCCGGCGCTATCCGCCCAGTCGAACGACTGGCGCATGCCATTCTGCTGCAGGCGGCGCCATTGCGTGGGCTGGCGATACAGGTCGAGCGCACGCCGAATGGCCTGCAGAAANGCCGCCAGTTCCGGCACGTCGAACACGAAGCCGGTGGCACTGCCGACTGCCAGATTCTCCGCATCGGCGTCGACCACCGTGTCGGCCAGGCCGCCGGTCTTGAAGACGATGGGCGGCGTGCCATATCGCAGGCTGTACATCTGGTTGAGTCCGCACGGTTCGAAGCGGGACGGCATCAGGAACAGGTCGGCGCCCGCTTCGATGTGATGAGCCAGTGCCTCATCGTAGCCGATCTCGACGAATACACGCTCGGGATGCTGCTTGGCCAGGCGCGTAAGCTTATGCTCGTATGCAGCCTGGCCACTGCCGAGCAGCACGAAGCGCACATCGGTCTCGGCCAACAGCACCGGGATCGCCGCCAGCACCCAATCGATCCCCTTCTGCTCGACCAGCCGCCCCACCAGTCCAAGCAGCGGCGCCTGCATCGCGTCGTCACCGGCGCGCGGCAGGAAACGCTCGATCAGTGCCTGCTTGTTGCGCCGCTTGCCGGGCAGAATGCGGCTCATCGAATAATGCGCGGGCAGGTGCGGATCGGTGGACGGGTTCCATATCCGGGTATCGATTCCGTTGAGAATCCCATGCAGCTTGTATTGCCGGGAAAGCAGCAGTCCGTCGAGTCCGTAGCCGAATGCCGGCGTGCAGATTTCTGCGGCATAGGTGGGACTCACGGTGGTGACGGCATCGGCGTAGACGATGCCCGCCTTCAGCATGGACAGGCCACCGTGGAATTCCACGCCCTCGGACGACCACCATGGGCCGGGGAGCTGCAGGCGGACAAAATCGGTATGTGAAAANTAGCCGCCATAGGCCAGATTGTGGATGGTGAACACGGTCTTCGGACGTCCCGGCTGGTCGGCCAGAAACGCCGCCACCAGCCCGGTCTGCCAGTCGTGCGTGTGCACCACCGCGGGCTGCCACCCGATATCGAGCGCATCCTGCGCCAGCAGTGCGGCCACCCGCGCGAACACCGCGAAGCGCTCGGCGTTGTCCGGCCAGTCCTGGCCGTTGGCGTTGACATAGGGATTGCCCGGGCGGTCGAACAAGGGCGGACAGTCGATCACCCAGAGCGGAAACGCAAAATCGGGGTGGCGCGTTTCCAGGATGCGCGCACTGACGATGCCTTCGGCACCGCGCACGCCGAGCCAGCCGAGAATGCGCACCTGGTCGAGCTGGCGCAACAGCGCCCGGTAGCCCGGCAGAACCAGGCGGATATCGGCGCCGCGCGCCTGCAAGGCATGCGGCAGGCTGTAGACCACATCGCCCAGCCCGCCGGTTTTCACCAGCGGGTAGGCCTCGCTGGCGACAAACAGGATTTTCATTGCTCCGCGTTTCATTATTGGTTTTTGTCCCTAATTTTATTGGGTCGAATCAACTGCAGGGTTTGAGAAAGATCGCCCCCAGCGGCGGCAGCGTCACTTCGACGGAATGGTCGAACCCCATCCAGGGCAGATTCTGCGGGTGCAGCGGCTGGCCGTTGCCGAGGTTGCTGCCGCCGTAATACATCGAGTCGGTGTTCAGCACCTCGCACCATGCGGTGCCCGACGGCACGCCGATGCGATAGCCCCGACGCGGTACCGGCGTGAAATTGAGCAGCACCACCATCTGTGCGGACGCATCCCGCCCCTGCCGCACAAGGCTCAACACCGACTGGTCGGCGTCGTGGCAATCGATCCAGCGGAATCCACGCGGATCGAAGTCGAATTCATGCAATGCCGCCTCGCTGCGATAGAGCCGGTTCAGATCGCGCAGCAGCGCGCGGATGCTGTCGTGCGCGGGAAACTCGAGCAGCACCCAGTCGAGCTGGCCGGCTTCCTTCCATTCGTTCCATTGGCCGAACTCGCTGCCCATGAACAGCAGCTTCTTGCCCGGATGCGCGTAGTGCCAGGCGTAGAACAGCCGCAGGTTGGCAAAGCGCTGCCAGGTGTCGCCCGGCATCTTGTCGAGCATGCTTTTCTTCATGTGCACCACTTCGTCATGCGACAGCGGCAGCACGAAGTTCTCGGTCCACGCATACATCTGGCTGAAGGTCAGCTGGTTGTGCTGGTACTTGCGGTAGATCGGCTCCTTCTCGATGTAGTCGAGGCTGTCGTTCATCCAGCCCATATTCCATTTCATCGAGAAGCCCAGTCCGCCAAGTTCGACCGGACGCGATACCGCCGGCCACGCGGTCGACTCCTCGGCGATGGTCAGCACGCCGGGGAAGCGGGCGTGCACTTCGGTATTCATCTCGCGCAGGAAGTGCACCGCCTCGATGTTCTCGCGCCCGCCATACTGGTTCGGCAGCCATTCGCCCGGCTGCCGCGAATAGTCCAGATACAGCATCGAGGCGACCGCATCGACGCGCAGGCCGTCGATGTGGAATTCGTCCAGCCAGTAGAGCGCATTGGCCACCAGAAAATTGCGCACTTCGTTGCGGCCGAAGTCGAACACCAGCGTCCCCCACTCCTGATGCTCGCCGCGGCGCGGATCGGCGTGCTCATAGACCGGCTCGCCGGTGAAACGCGCCAGCGCGAAATCATCCTTCGGAAAGTGTGCGGGCACCCAGTCGAGCAGCACACCGATGCCGGCCTGGTGGCAGGCATCGACGAAGGCACGGAAGTCGTCGGGCGAGCCGAAGCGTGCAGTCGGCGCGTAATAACCCGACACCTGGTAGCCCCACGAGGCATCGAGCGGATGCTCGGCCACCGGCAGAAGCTCGATGTGCGTGTAGCCGAGGTCCAGCACGTAGGGGATCAGCTCGGTCACGAGCTCGCCCCAGGTATAAAAGTTGCCGTCGGCATGCCGCCGCCAGGAGCCGGGGTGCAGTTCGTAGATGCTGACCGGGCTGTGCTGCCAGTCGAATCGGGCCCGGGCCTCCATCCAGCCGCCGTCGCCCCATGCGTATGGCGTGTCGTCGGGCACGCGGCTGGTGGTCTCGGGACGCAGGAACATGCGCCGCGCATAGGGATCGGTCTTGGTCACCAGCTGGCCGTGGCTGCCGAGAATTTCGAACTTGTAGGCGTGACCGGCATCCAGGCCGGGGATGAACAGCTCCCATACGCCGGACACGCCGCGGCAGCGCATCGGATGGCGGCGGCCGTCCCACGCATTGAAATCGCCAACCACGCTGACGCGCTGCACGGCCGGCGCCCATACCGCAAACAGGCAACCGTCGACGCCGTCGATGGTCTTCATCCGCGCGCCCAGCACCTTCCAGATTTCCAGGTGCCGTCCTTCGCCGAACAGATGCAGATCCATTTCGCCCAGTTGCGCGTCGAAGGTATACGGGCATTGCGTGGTATGCCAGTCGCCCCGCCCTTTGTCCTGCCAGCGCAGCAGCGGATGCCTCTCGCTTGTGCTGTCGTGCGGCAGGAGCAGTTCGAAGCAGTCTGTACCCGCCACGCGCGTCATCCGAGCGCCGGTCGCCGCGAGTTCGACGGCCTCGGCTGCCGGAAGGAAGGCTCGGATCAGGATACGCCCGTCAGGCTGCGGATGCAGCCCCAGCACTTCGAACGGGTCGTGGTGCGTACCGGCCTGAACCCGCATGATCGGTGTGCTGACGACGGGCAGGGACGCGCCCGCCAACGGTTGAAGTGATGCATTCATGGCGTGGACTGACTCTCGCATCGATTGGCTTTCTGTAATTGTTGTCGCAAACGGGGCGCCAGGTCCGGCGCCAGCGCATTCCATTCAAACCGCCAGGCCCAGTTGCCGCTGTCCGTGCCGGGCGTATTCATGCGCGCCTCGCTGCCGAGGTGCAGTACATCCTGGAGTGGCAGCATCGCCAGGGCGGCACGACTTTCCAGCACCGTGGCCATCATCGCGTCCAGGACTGTATCGGGATCCGAAACGCCCAGCCGCTGCATGACCTCGGACCGGACATGATCGGGCAGCGTGCGCCACCAGCCCAGCGTGGTGTCGTTGTCGTGCGTACCGGTGTAATAAACCGTATCGGGCTGTACATTCTCGGGCTTGTGCGGGTTGTCGGCATGGGCGTCGAATGCGAACTGCAGCACGGACATGCCGGGCAGCCCGAACTGGTGTCTCAACGCGGTCACGTCCGGCGTGATGATGCCGAGATCCTCGGCCACCAGCGGCAAGTCCCGCATTTCAGCACTGATTGCCTGCAGCAGCGCCGCGCCAGGAGTCGCACGCCACTCGCCATGAATGGCGGTCGGTTCGCTGGCCGGAATCGTCCAGGCCGCGCACAGCCCGCGGAAATGGTCGATACGAACCAGATCGAACCACTCGAAATGGGCACGCAGCCGAGCCCGCCACCAGGCGAAATCGTCGGCCTGCATCACGTCCCAGTTGTAATGCGGATTGCCCCAGCGCTGCCCCGTTTCGGAAAAATAATCCGGCGGCACCCCGGTCACCACGGTGGGATGTCCCGTTTCATCCAGCAGAAACAGATGCCGCTGGGCCCACACGTCGGCACTGTCGTGCGCAACGAAGATCGGCATGTCACCGAACATCCGGATACCGCGCTCCGCTGCCGCCGCACGGATGGTCTGCCCCGCACGGCGGACCGATACTGCTCAGCCATGACGGCCTTCAATGCATCGGCATGACTGATGTCGAACGCGGACAGCGTCTGCGCATCGCGATCGCGCAGTTCACGCGGCCAATCGGTCCAGGGAGCGCCGCCCTGCTCCTGTTTGATCACCATGAAGCGCGCATAATCGTCCAGCCAGTGGTGCTGTTTCTTGCGCCAACTGGAGAAACCGCGCATGTCGGCGCGCGCTCCGGGAAACAGCGCAGGATTGACCGCAAACGCCGAGGCGCACTGGTAGGGAGACAATCCGGACAGCGGAATGCCGAGCGGCAGCATCTGCCATACCGTGATGCCGGCTGCCTGCAGGAAATCCAGCCAGCGCTCGACGTCTTCCAGCGTGCAGGATGGCAGAGACGTCGGGTGCAACAGAATGCCGGCGCGGCGCGTATTGAAATTCATCCGGCATTCCTGCGCATGGTGCCGGCGTTTTCCGCCCAGCCGCCGCCGCTCGACAGCGGCACATCCAGCAGGGCCGGCGGCGCGACGCCCAGCAGCCGATACAACTCGCGCAGCTGGGTTCGATACAGCTGCTCGAAATCGCTGACGCTGCTGGCCGGGTTGTAATCGCCGAACCACCAGAACCAGTCCGAACCTTCGCAGACGGCGAGCTGGCGGGTCGCCAGCGCCAATTGATCGGCATTCAGTTTCCCGGTTGCCACCACGCTGTCGTAGGCCTGCTTGGCGGCAACCAGATAATCCCAGCCGCGGTTCTTGTCGTCCGATCCGATCCAGGTCGAAAAGCTGCCATATACCCAGCTGCCGGCCGCCAGCCGCTTCATTGGCTTCGGCGGGATATGCGCGACCTGTTCGGCAAAGGTTCCGACCTTGAGCGTGGGATGATTCGACAGCGCCGCATAAAGGGAATTGAGGAAATGGTGGCCATTGTCGGGGTAATACTCCCAGGCATTCTCGCCGTCGAGAATGACCGAGACGACATGCCGGTTCGCATCCTTGCCGAAAAAGGTGGCGATATTCTCCAGGTGCTGAACGAAGTCGCCCACCGCGTCGTCGGCGTGCCAGTCGCTGTACTTGAAGCCGATCAGATCCGACAGGCCGTCGTCGCGAAAGAAAACCCGCGTCTTGAAGCCATCGACCTGGGCGGGNGAGAACAGCGCACGCTTGGTTTGCGTCTGCTCGGGCGGGCAGCCCGACTTGTCGCAGCTGCTGCGCCATACGCCCTCGCCCGACGCCGTCCAGGCAAAATTCATCTTGTCGAGCTGGGCCAGCGCATCCTCGCTAACGCCGCCTTCCGACAGCCACACGCCGGCTGGCTTCATGCCGAAATAGCGCTCGAACACCTCGACACCATGCTGCAAATGCCAGCGCGAACGCTCCGCCCCGCCCGGATAACCGGGCGCATCGGGAACAGGGGCGTCGGGCATCGCATCGCGCAGGTTGGAGAAATCGTTCAGCAGGGGCACGATGGGGTGGCCGTATGGCGTCATCGACAACTCGATCTGGCCGCGTTGGGCAAGCGCGCGATAGCGCGGAATCAGTCCGGCGATGCAGTGCTGCATCAGGTGCAACAGTTCGTGGCGATCCGCTGCCGAATAATGCTTTTCCTGCGCCATCAAGCGCCGTACCAGCGGCAGCTGTCTGAGCGAATGCCCCAGCCAGACGAGGTGGTACCAGGTCAGCAGATCGAGGAAATACTGCTCGGATAAATAGCCCATCAGCCAGGGAAGTCCGGCGCTGTCGCCGCTCGTCTCGTCAGCCACGCCGATCATGCTCAACAGACGATGGAAGGCAGGGTATGGGTGGATCATGCGCGTCGCGTTGCAGCGCTGGCAATCCCGCACGATGCGCAAACGGCTGGTGGCATCGGACGGAATGCGTTCGACCCCGGACAGCAGGTTGAGCATGTGGTCCTGGGTGGGTTTGCCGTGCTTCAGCAGCACGTCGAGCTGCTGGGCATAATCGTCAAGCTGCTCCAGCAGCACCGGCGCAAAGTTGACTACCGTACGCATCGCCGGGTAGCGCTCCAGATGCGCGGCCATGTCGCTGTAATCCTTGATGCCGTGCAGGTACACCCAGGGCAGATGGTAGGCGCCCTTGAGGCCCTCCCGGTAATACGGCTGGTGCATGTGCCAGCACAGCACCACATTGAGCGATTTAGCCGTCGTAGTCATTCTGCAGTCTCGCGTAAAGGTTCTGGCCGAGCATCGCGGGCGTCACCAGCACGATGCCCTCGGGCGTGACGTGGAAGCGCTTGGCGTCTTCCACCAGGTCCTCGCCGATGACCATTCCGTCGGGAATGACCGTCCCCTTGTCGATGATGGCGCGGGTGATGCGGCAATTGCTGCCGATCGAGACCTTGGGCAGGATCACGCTGTCCTTGATGAGGCTGTAGCTTTCCACCGTGGTGGCGAAAAACAGCACCGAACGCTTGACCCGCGCGCCCGACAGGATGCAGCCGCCGGCGATCAGCGAATCGATCGCTTCGCCACGCCGCCCTTCATCGTCGAAAATGAATTTCGCGGGNGGATATTGCGGCTGGTAGGTCCAGATCGGCCAGTCGCGGTTGTACAGGTTGAGTTCCGGCTCGATCGAGCACAATTCCATGTTGGTCTGCCAGTAGGAAAACAGCGTCCCCACATCGCGCCAGTAGGCAGGCTCGCCATTCCTGTCGCGGAAAGGAAAGGCCATGGCGCGGGCTTCGCCGATGTTGGCGGGAATGATGTCCTTGCCGAAATCGTGGCTGGAGCTGGTTTTGCCCGCATCCTCGATCAGCGTCTTGTAGAGGAAATCCTTGGAAAAGATATAGATGCCCATCGATACCAGGGCTGTCCCGGGTTTTCCGGGAATACAGTCGGGATCCTTGGGTTTTTCGGTGAAGCGGGTGATGCGCATCTCTTCGTCGACCGACATCACGCCGAATCCGCTGGCTTCGGCAGCCGGCACCTCGATGCTGCCGACGGTGAAATCCGCGCCGGTCTGCACGTGATACAGCAGCATCTCCGAATAATCCATGGTGTAGACATGATCGCCGCCAAGCACCAGCACGTATTCCGGGTGATGGCGCTGCATGATGTCGATGTTCTGGAACAGCGCGTCGGCCGTCCCCTGGTACCACTCCTTCTTGTGGGTACGCTGCTGCGCGGGCAGGATCTCGACGAACTCCCCGATCTCGGCACGCATGAAGCCCCAGGCACGCTGCAGATGCCGGATCAGCGAGTGGGACTTGTACTGCGTGAGCACGCCGATGCGGAGAATCCCGGAGTTGACGCAGTTGGACAACGGGAAGTCGATGATGCGGTATTTGCCGCCGATCGGGACGGCCGGCTTGGCGCGCCAGGCGGTCAGGTCCTTCAGCCGCGAACCCTCCCCGCCCGCCAGCACGAGCGCCAGCGTCTTGCGGGTGAGATCGGTCACCATTTTCGGTTCGGTGTAATAGCGGTAAAGGCGTTCCTGTTCGGCCTTGGAAAGAGTCATGAACTGCTCCTCGTCTATCTCGTTATTGATTGCTGGACGGGACGGGGATGCTGTCCACGAGACATGGCCTGCCCCACTGCAAGCGCCCCCGCCACGCCCAGCCTGCTGCTGGTAACCAGAAAAATCGGTGTACGCTCAACCACACTGCGCATGCGTCCCTTGGCAACGGCGGCTTCCATGAAGCGGGCGGACTGCATCCGCATGCGCAAATGCGCACTCACCCCGCCCGCAATATACAGGCCGCCATGCGGCCGATACAGCAATGCCACGTTGCCCACCCACGCACCGTACAAGTCGACAAANAGATCCAGTGCGGCTTCGGCGGCGGCATCGCCCGATTCGGCGCGCACGGCAAGCTCGGCACCGTCCACCACGCCATCGGGCAACGGCCGTTCATGCTCGATGCAGCAAAAGCGGTATAGATCGTTCATGGCCGAACCCGATGCCACGCGCTCCCAGGACACATGACCGTATTCTTCACGCAAGCGTTCCAGAAGCCGCACCTGAATCGGGCTGGCCGGCGCAAAGTCGATATGTCCGCCCTCGGTCGCAAACGTCCGGTAGTGCCCGCTGTCGTCCGCCAGCATGAAAGCGAGGCCGAGCCCCGTCCCCGCGCCCGTGACGACGCGCACGCCGCCTGGCTCGGCCGGCTGCGAATTGAGCGCGACCCGGTCGGCCGTCGACAGGGCGGCCACTCCCGTGGCAGCCGCTTGAAAATCATTGATGAGTTGAACCTCGGCGATACCCAGCACAGCCTGCAGCGAGCCTGCAGCGACCGTCCAGCCAAGGTTGGTCAGGCGCACCTGCTGCGCATGCAGCGGCCCTGGCAGCGCCAGGACCAGCCGATCCGGCCGGGACATATCCTGTGAATCGGCGATGAACTGCCGCAACAAGGCTTCCGCAGACGCAAAATCGGCACTGGCATACACCCGTTCGAAGCGCAGGCGCATCGCACCGTCCGCCTCGCCGGTCGTCCAGGCCAGCCAGCTTTTGGTTCCGCCAATATCGCCTGCAATCAACTCCATCTTCGAACTATAGGCCAGTGCGCGGATGACTCATGCGGCGATAGTAATTGATCAGCGCGTTGGTCGAGGCATCATGCCCCGCCACCGGTGCGTCGGCATGCAACTCGGGCAGGATGCGACTGGCCAGCTGCTTGCCGAGTTCCACGCCCCACTGGTCATAGGAGTTGAGATTCCAGATCACGCCCTCCACGAAGATCTTGTGCTCGTACAGTGCGATCAGCATACCGAGCGCATGCGGCGTCAGCTTCTGCAACAGGATCGCGTTGCTGGGGTGGTTGCCGTCAAACACCTTGTGCGACACGAACTGCCCGGTCTGCGCCTGCGTCTCCTCACGCGTGCGGCCGCGCATCAGCGCCTCGGTCTGCGCGAGGAAGTTGGCGATCAGGATGTCGTGATGTTCCTGCAATTCGGTGTGCGATTCGACCGACACGATGAAATCGGCCGGAATGATCTTGGTCCCCTGATGCAGCAGCTGGTAGAACGCGTGCTGGCCATTGATGCCGGTGGCGCCCCAGACGATCGCGCCGGTGGGGTAGTCGACGATGTTGCCGTCGCGGTCGACCGATTTGCCGTTGCTTTCCATGTCGGCCTGCTCCAGGTAGGCCGGCAGGCTGCGCAGGTAATGGTCATACGGCAGGATCGCGTGCGACTCGGCACCGAAGAAGTTGTTGTACCACACGCCCAGCAGCGCCAGGATGACCGGCATGTTGGCAGCCAGAGGCGCATGGCGAAAATGCTCGTCCATGGCGTGGGCGCCCTCCAGTAACTCGACGAAGCGCTCTGCGCCCACCGCCAGCACGATCGACAGCCCGATCGCCGACCACAGCGAATAGCGTCCGCCCACCCAGTCCCAGAATTCGAACATGTTGGCGGGATCGATGCCGAAAGCGACGACCCCGTCGCGGTTGGTCGACACCGCCACGAAATGCCGTGCGATGTGCTTCTCTGCCTGCGACTGCGCCAGGAACCACGCACGCGCATAGTGTGCGTTGGTCATCGTCTCCTGCGTGGTGAAGGTCTTGGACGACACGATGAACAGCGTCGTTTCCGGATTCAACGTCTCCAGCGCCTCCTTCACATGCGCGCCGTCGATGTTGGAGATGAAATGCACCTTCAGACGCGGATGGCGGTACGGCTTCAGCGCCTGGTAGACCATTTGCGGCCCAAGATCAGAGCCACCGATGCCGATGTTGACGACATCGGTGATGCGCTCGCCGGTGTAGCCGCGCCACTCGCCGCTGCGCACCCGCTCGGCGAAGGCACCCATGCGCTCGATCACCGCGTTCACTCTGGGCATCACGTCTTCGCCGTCGACGACGACCGGATGATTGCTGCGGTTGCGCAGGGCCACATGCAGGACCGCGCGATTCTCGGTGTTGTTGATCTTGTCGCCGCTGAACATGCGGTCGCGCCAGCCGGCCACGTCCGCCTCTTCGGCCAGCCGAACCAGCAGACCCATGGTCTCGTCGGTGATGCGGTTCTTCGAATAATCCAGCAACAACTCGCCGACCTGCAACGAGAACCGCTCGAAGCGCGCCGGATCGATTGCGAACATGTCGCGCATATGGGCCGCCGCCATGATGGCCTGATGCGCTTTCAACTGAAGACAGACCGGGCGATGCAGCGGTCCCGTCACCTCATCCTGTTTCTCTTTCGCGAATACTGATGATGCCATGCAGTGTTTCTCCCTACCGGAATGGGCCACGCCATTTGGCTATGGCATTCGATGCCGCCCGATCGTCATCAAGCAACGGCTGTGCCACTGACGACAAGAAAAATGTCATCACTTGATTAACCATAGGAAAAATTGGTGATGGGCACATGACAGGCCAACATGCCGCCCCAAAAATACGCCCCGAATCCTAGATGTCGCCATAAGACAGGGACGAGCATGCACCCAAAAGGTGCCCTTGAAGCGATCTATCTATATGCGCACGGATTGGTACGCTCCTTGCTGCACCCTCAATAGGCACGATGCTGGCGGTCTGGCCTTCCAATAAAAAAGACAACTCATTGTTTTTACTGGGCCTTGATCGTGGACCGCACAGCCGTCCTGTTAATCGTTCGGCAGTGGATGCCGAAAACTCGGAGAGGTGGAACATGCATGTTTTGATCACGGGCGGCGCAGGATTCATCGGATCGCATCTGGCAGAGCACCATTTGTCGCTGGGCGACCAGGTCTATGTCGTCGACAATTTGAGTACGGGCTCGCTTACGAACATCGACCCCTTCCGCGGCAACCCTGCCTTCCGCTTTGCCGAGGCCGACATCCTGCATTGGAACGGCCTCGACAAAGCCGTCGCCTGGGCCGACCGCATCTACCACATGGCCGCGGTCGTCGGCGTANAANAGGTACTGGAGGACCCGGTGGCCGTGATGGCGACCAACATGACCGGCACCGAACGGATCCTGCACGTCATCCAGCAGGGCAGCTGGAACCCGCAGGTCATCATCGCCTCGACCTCGGAGGTGTATGGCTTCAACACCAGCAGCAGTTTCTCCGAGATCGACTACATCGTACTGCCCTCCGCCGGTCGCCTGCGCTGGGCCTATGCCGTGACCAAGCTGGCGGACGAGTTCCTCGCCTTCTCCTACGCCCGCAAATACGGCCTGAATATCGTGGTCGCGCGGCTGTTCAACACCATCGGTCCCAACCAGGTCGGTCATTACGGGATGGTGGTGCCCAGTTTCGTCAGACAGGCAGTCAACAACGAGCCGCTCACCATCTACGGCGAAGGCAACCAGACACGATCGTTCTGCGACGTACGCGACACCGTGGTGGCGCTGGATCGCCTCGCCGGCTGCCCGGCGGCCTGGGGCGAGGTGGTGAACGTCGGCAACGACCAGGAGATCTCCATCCACGACCTGGCCTCGCTGATCGTGCAACGCGCGCACAGCAGCTCGCCGCTGCACTACATCTCCTACAAGGATGCCTACGGCGAGGAGTTCGAGGACGTCACGCACCGGCGTCCGGTGCTCAACAAACTGCGGGCGCTCACCGGATTCGAACCGGAATGGAAGCTGAACGACACCCTTGACGACCTGATCGCGCGCGAATCCGAGAAGATCCGGCGCGTCGCCTAAATATAGACGCCCATGGCCACGACTCCTTATTTCATTCTCAGCCCGAACACGGTACTGAGCCTCATCGGCCTGGCCCACGGACCGGACAAGACCCTTCCCAACCCGGCCGAGGATTGGCGCGAGGCCACGGTCGATGTCGTGATCCCCGCCTTCAACGAGGAAAGCAACATCCCCCTGTGCCTGGCCGCGCTGGCGCGCCAGACCCGCAAGCCCACGCGCATCATCCTGATCGACGACGGCAGCCGCGATCGCACGGTCGAATATGCCCAGACCTTCTGTGCCCTCAACGGCATGGACCTGATCACGATCCGGCGCGCGCACTCGATCGGCAAGACGCCGACCCTGAAGCGCCAGTCACGCGAATTCGATTCCGACGTCGAATTCATTCTCGACGGCGACACCGTGCTGGAGTCGGACAACTACATCGACCGCGTGGTCGAGGAGCTCTACAAGGGTGCCGGCATCGCCAGTGCCTGCGGCACCGTGTTGCCGCTGCGCGACCGCGACCGCCACGCCATGCTGAAGACCGAGGCACTGCAAACCTTTCTCAAATCCCATCCCGAAGCCACCGTCTATCCCAAGGTGGGCTGGTTCCACCACCTGCAGCGCGGCATCACCAACATGTACCGCGACGTGCTGTATTACTTCCTGCAGAAATTCGTGTACCTGGGCCAGATAACCTTCTTCGGCAGCATCCTCAATCCGGTGGGATGCGCCGTGGCCTACCGCCGCAGCGTGCTGAAGACCATCGTGTTCGACCGGTATGAGCCGATCCTGGGCGATGACCTCACCAATTCGGAAGACATCTTCATCGGCTTCGCCATGAACGACAACGGCTACCGCAACATCCAGGTGACCGACGTCTACGCCCGCTCGCAGGAACCGGAAGTCGGCCGGGTGCCGGGGCAGATCTATCTGTGGTCCTCGTCCTTCCTGCAGAGCTGCTACTATTTCGACGACCTGATGCGCAGCCCGTTCAAGGCCTTCAAGCGCTACTGCCGCAAGAAGAAGGAAGCCGCCAAAGTGACAGGAAACCACGCCGACAAACGCGTGCATTTCGAACAGTACCGCCAGCCCTTTGGCGCCGACTACACGCGCAAATACGGCCGCCCGATCGGCTGGGTGCTGTTCATGTCGGCGTTCGAGAAAGTGGCGTTTCCGACCGCGCTCCTGATCATGATTCTGCTGCAGCTGTGGGAGCCGCTGGCGATCACACTCATTGCGGAAACCGCCGTCGGCACCAGCATCCTGGTCACGGTGGCCAAGGGACATCGACTGGAATATTTCTTCAAGAGCCTGCTGGTGATGCCGTTGCGTTATGCCGTGCTACTGTTCGATCTCATCACGGTCGGCCGCTTCGCCGCCGATCTGTGGATCTTCCGTAACCGGCGGTGGCGCAAATGAAATGGCTTCCGATCCTCGCTCTGGCCTGTCTCGCGGCGGCATCGCTGCCCGTGGCTGCGCAGCCCGTCCCCGACGCCGGCCTGCGTGCCGAGATGCAGGGTCAATGGACCGACGCAGTAGGCATCTATCAACGGGCGCTGGCAGCCAACCCGGCGCAGGCGAATTTGTGGGAACGCATCGCCGACATTCGCGCCACTCAGCTCAAGGATCCCGCCGGAGCCGCCGAAGCCCTGCGTGAGGCAACGCAATACGCGCCCATGGACGCCCGCCTCCACTACAAGCTTTCGCAGGCCTATGCCGTCATCCAGAAAGGTCCGAGCGCACTGGCCGCCATCGCGCAAGCCGTCGAGCTCGACCCGGGCAATCCGACCTACTTGCGCGCGCGTGGCGAAATCGCCCTGTGGACCGGCTATTACGCCGTGGCGACCGACAGCTTCGAACGCATCCTTGCCGCGACGCCCCAGGATGCCGATGCCCTGCTCGGTCTCGCCCGGGCCAACGCGCGCAGCGGCAAGAAGGACGCCGCCGTGCCGCGCTATCGCGCCTACCTGACGCAGCGCCCGCAGGACAAGGACGTGATGCTGGAGTACATGGAACTGGAAGCCGAGCGCGGCGACACCCAGGCCGTCCAGGAATACGACACGCTCTACCGCCAGCGCTTCGGCACGAGCAAGGAATACTGGCTGCGCATGGCCGATCTCTATGCGTTGGGCAACCATCCCGCGGCCGCGTCGTCCGCACTCAAGGAGGCGAGCCGCCTCGCCCCGCAGGATCATGCCCTGTTCTACCGCCTGGCACAGAGCTACTCCACTGACCAGGAAGCCGGCGAGGCAGCGGACGCCATCGAGCACGCGGTGGCGCTCGACCCGACCAACCTCGAGTACCTGCGCAGCCGCGCCGACATCGCCGCCTGGCGCAGCGACTACGGCACGGCGCTGGACAGCTACCGGCGCATCCTCGCGATCGCGCCGGACGATCCCGGCGCGCGCCTCGGCATCGCCCGCGTGCAGTACTGGCGCAACCAGCTTGACGACTCGGCACGCGCCTATCGCGACTATCTCTCCCGGCAGCCTGGCGTGGCAGCCGCATCGATGGAATACATCGTCGTCATCACCGAACTGGGCGACTACGCGCGTGCGATGGAACTGCTGGAAGATTACAAGACACGCTTCGGCGACAACCTCGCCTACCGCAAGCAGAAGGCGCGCGTGTTGGCCTGGGCGGAACGGCCGACGCCCACCCTCGGCCTCATCGCGGCGCTCGAGCCGGAACTGCGCGACGACTACGAACTGGGCTACACCCGCACCATCGCCTTGCATTACGCCCATCGCCCGCGCGAAGCGCTGGCGAGCCTTGCCGACGTCGCACGTCTGCGCCTGGACAGCAAGGAAACCGCCGACCTGACCCGCTTCATCTACACGCCGCAGCGGTCCAACGCCACTCTCAATCTGGGCTACGAGTCGGCCTCCGACAACATCACGCTCCGCCACGCCGGACTGGCGGGCGAATACGTGATCAACCCCGAAACCCGCCTGTTCGGCGGAACCGACCGCCAATCGATCAATACGAAAACCGGCAGCCCCTATGCCAGGCCGGACGGCGGCACCACCGTCGGCTACAACCGTGCCTGGCTGGGCGTCCAGCACCGCATTTCGCCCAGGCTGACGCTCGACGCGCAGGTCGGCGGCGGCACGGCCACGGGCGACAGCCGCTTCATCTACGAACTCGGCGCCGACCTGCAGCCGACGGACGAGCTGGCCCTGCGGCTGTCGCGCCGCCAGGACTTGTTTGCCGTGTCGCCCCGCGCCGCGGCGCTCGGCATCGAACGCCACGCCAACACCCTCGACGCGACCTGGACCNCCGACCTTCGCTATACCGTCGCCAGTCGCCTCGCCTACGACACCTTTTCCGACGGCAACGACCGCTGGGAGGCCGAGCTTGCACCGCGCCGAGCCATCCTGCGCACGCAGCGCCTGAACCTGGACCTCGGCGTAAGTGGCCGCTGGTTCGGTTTCGACCAGGACCCGGGCAACGGCTACTACGCCCCTTCCCTCTATCAACGCTACGCACTGACCGCCTTCACCTACTGGAAGATCAGCGACGACGACGGCGTGAGCGTGGCCATCAGCTACGGCCCCTACAAGGACAACACCCAATCCGGCTTCCGTAGCGGCGGCGACATCGTGGCGGAAGGCTTCTTCGGCCTGTACCGCGACTGGTTCCTCGACGTGAAGGCCGGCTTTTCCAGCTATGGCGGCGGCCCCACGGCGGGCTACCGCTCGCGCACGTTCGAACTCGGCCTGACGCGCCGTTTCTAAGTCGCGTCAGGCAAGGCGATCCTCTCCGGCATGCGTCGTTCCTGGGCAACATGACACGCTGGCTGCTTCTCCTTCTCTGCCTGCTCCCCTTCGCCGCGTCGGCCGCGCCGCTGCCGCCGGACCGCACGGTGGCGGTCACCTTCGACGATCTGCCCTTTGCCTCGGTTCCGACCGAGGACGACGGCTATCTCGAAGACATGACCACCCGCCTGCTGCACAGCCTGCAGGCCGATCACGTACCCGCGGTCGGTTTCGTCAACGAGTCGAAGCTGGCCCGCGACGGCGCCCCGGATGCGGTTCGGATCGGCCTGCTGCGCGCATGGCTCCGGGCTGGCTTCGAACTCGGCAACCACACGTTTTCGCACCTCTCGCTCAACCAGGTACCGCTCGACACGTTCGAGGCCGATCTGCTGCAGGGCGAAACCGTGGCCCGGCCCCTCATGCAGCGCGAAGGCAAGACCCTGCGCTGGTTCCGCCATCCGTTCCTGCATCAGGGGACAACTCCCGAAGTACGCGCGGCCTTCGGGGATTTCCTGGCGGCGCACGGCTATGTCGTGGCCCCCGTGACCGTGAACAGCCCGGAATGGGTGTTCGCCGCTGCGTATGCCCGGGCGCAGGCGCAAGGCGACGAGGACGCGGCACGCCGCATCGGCGCCGCCTACGTGCCCTACATGCAGACGGTGTTCGCGCAGGCCGAGCAGCTGGCGCTCGACCTGTTCGGCCGCCCGATCGCCCACGTGCTGGTGCTGCACGCCAATTCGCTCAACGCGGATCACTTCGACGCGCTCGCCGACATGCTCAGGCAGCGGGGCTACCGCTTCGTCACGCTGGACGACGCGCTCAAAGATCCCGCCTACACCTNCCCCCTGGGGACCAACGGCGCACAAGGCGAATCCTGGCTCGAAGGCTGGGCCCGTCAGGCCGGCCTGCGGCCGTNCCTGCCGCCGCCCGTCCCGGGCTTCGTCACGCAATGGGCCGGAGCCGCCGCCTTGCGCGGCTACTGACATGCCCTGGCGCATCACCCTCATGGCGATCACGGCCGCCGTCGCGTACACCACGGCCACCTTCGCCTTTGCCGCCGACGGCATGCGCAACCTGGCGCACACGGCCGGAATCCGCTTCGGCACCGCCGTGAACGTCGAGGCCCTGGGCACGGACGCCGCCTATTCCAAACTGCTGGCGCGCGAGTTCGACCTCGTCACGCCGGAGAACGCGATGAAATTCTCCGTCATCCAGCCCGAACGCGGCCGCTTCGACTTCACACAGGCGGATGCCCTCGTCGCATTCGCCGAAGCGCACGCCATGCAGGTGAACGGCCATGTGCTGGTGTGGGACCAGCAACTGCCGGACTGGCTGACGCAGGGCCATTTCAGCTCCGACGAACTGAAGGCCATCCTGCGCGAGCACATCCAGACCGTCGTCGCCCGCTATCGCGGACGCGTGGCCACATGGGACGTGGCGGCCGAAGCGGTCGACGAAGACGGCAAGCCGCGCGAGACCTTCTGGTCGCGCGGCATCGGCCCGGACTATCTGGCGCTGGCATTCCGCTGGGCGCACGCGGCCGACCCGCAGGCGCGTCTGCGCTACAACGACTATGGCGGCGAAGGCGCCGGCGCCAAATCGGACGGCATCTACACGCTGATGGCCGACCTGCGCACGCACCGCGTGCCGATCGATTCCGTGGGCCTGCAGATGCACGTGAGCCTGAACGACGCGCCACGCCCCGAGGACGTGCGCATCAACATGAAGCGCCTGGCCGCGCTCGGGCTGCAGACCGACATCACCGAAATGGACGTCATGCTGCCTCTGCCAGCGAGGCGCGCGGCTCTCAGGAAACAGGCTGTGCTGGATGGCGCCATGCTGCAGGCCTGCCTGGCCGTACCGCAGTGCCGCAGCTTCTCCACCTGGGGGACGACCGATCGTTATTCGTGGATACCGGAATTCTTTCCCGGCCAGGGTGCGGCGCTGCTATTCGATGCATCCGGTCATGCGAAACCCGCATACTGGAGCATCAAGCGCGCGCTGCTAACTAAGGCATCTCACAAGCGTTAAAAACCGCAGGCGGGTAAATCCGGGAGTACGAAACCCGAGGTTTCAGTATTCAAGCTTTCTTCCATGCTGTCTGGTTCTCGGCCTTAGCTGCCGATGGCGTTGACCCACTTAAACGACCGGTTTCGCGCAGATTCCTGACGCTGCGGATTTTGTCTCTCTTCCTAGGTCGTCACGGTTGATCTGATCACCCTATATACAACTAAAGTTGTATATGAATCTCTAAGCGGATCACACTAAAATTGCTGTCGCTTCAGTTTTCCGTCAGTGAAGGGAAGAAAAAGGCCCACTAGAGGCGAATCGCCAACAAACTAAATCTTCCCGTACGGAACAATCCTAAGGTAATTCGTGATGACAGTCTGCCGGACCCTGCGCAGCGGACTGTCCAAGACAACAAAGCGGGGAAGGGAGGCAGGAATCCATGGATTGGTATTTGATGGCATGGCAGAAGTATTTCGATTTCAGCGGCCGCTCGCGGCGCAAGAAATACTGGAAGTTTNTTCTGTTCAACCTAGGCATCGGCATAGCGCTCCTGGGTGCGGATCTACTCACAAGGTCATACGGTAAATCGGCCGGGATGGGGTTGCTGGGGGACTTTAATTCCCTGGCAACGCTGATCCCCAACCTCTCGATAACGGTGCGGCGGCTTCATGACATTGGGCGCAGCGCGCNNTGGTGGTTCTTTATCCTTCTTGTTCCCTTCATCGGAGCCATCGTGCTGCTTGTCTTCATGCTCCTCGATAGCAAGGAAGGCTCGAACGATTACGGCCCAAATCCAAAGCTGATCTCCATTTGATCCTGATGTGTCGGACTTGCAGCCCGACGCAAAGGGGACTCAACTTGAGGACATCGCCTAGCTTGCTGTTGAAGTTGACATTATTGATGTATTAAACCCATGAGGAAGTGCTGGTGAATTTCGATCAAACCTCGGAGAGCTTCCCCAAAAATACTACTCCTCCAAAAATAGCCATTTGGGCAAGGCACGAGTGAGCCTATGGCTCGGGGCGCTACTGGGGGTAGTGATCGTGGCTATTAGTGCCAAAGGAAACACAACTAACCTGCTCATTTCGCTGGCTATTTGGTCAATCATTTTCGTTCCGATTGATTTCATGATGCGCCGCAAGCTGAAGACTGATCAGCCCCACGTCGTATTGACCCTCGATGAGATCGAGTCGCCACTCTTCGGCGGGAAAATCAAGAAATTTCCCTGGGCAGAAGTTGCCAACTTATCGGTCAAATCGATCCAGAATTCCAGGCTTCTGGAACTTCAGTTATGCACAAATCCCGGCCGATCTGACAAACGTAATTTTTGGACGGGAAGAAATGACAGTCGCCCCACTATTCCTCTCAGTTCCTTTGCGTCGGAAGATCAGAAGAATATGGTGGATGCAATCAACGAATGTTTACAGCATTCTCGTGCTGCAAGAGGGCTATCGCACACCGAAGTTCAAAACCCATTGGCTGAAGAACAAGAATTTCAGGAACGTCTCAAGGCGTTTGCGCCCATTCCTTGGCTTACCTACCTGCTTGTTGCCGTCAATGTCACGGTGTGGATTTTTACGTTCCTGAACGGAGCGGGTTTCAATAATTCGCCTCCGGACAAATTAATAGGATGGGGAGGTAACGCAGCTTCCGAGGTTCAAAAAGGCGAATGGTGGCGCCTGCTCACGGCAATGTTTCTGCATAGCGGGTTTAACCACCTGCTCATGAACATGATTGGCCTGGTTAGCATAGGCATTACCGTAGAACGGATATATGGTCATCGCCTGTTTACCCTGATCTATTTTGGATCAGGCCTGATAGGCAGCGCCTTGAGCCTGAATTACGGTGCCCAGCATGTCGTATCTGTCGGCGCTTCTGGGGCGATATTCGGTATCGCGGGTGCAATGATGGTCGGTATGCACCAGCACAAGGACAAACTGCCTAAAACAATTGGAAAGCAATCCATCGGCGGTATCGCCATATTTATTGCTTTTAACCTGCTGAACGGCTTTGCGAAACAGGGCATTGATAATGCGGCCCACGTGGGAGGGCTAATAGGCGGATGCCTGCTCGCTTACCTTTTGCCAGAGCGTTTCGACATGGAACACTTTGTCCGACACTTTCAGCGCAAGGCAATTGCAGGTATCACCGTCGTATTTGTGGCAACTACCGGCTTGACTGCAATCGCACCGCGAGCCACCTTTGATCAGAGGAAAGCCGCTGATGGCCAAGCCGCATTCGTGCGGGGCATGGATGGATTTTTAGCTGCCGCCAAGGCTCTCCAGCAAGATCAACTGGATGTAAAGGCCGGCAAGGAGACTGAACGCGAGAGCGACGATAAAAGCAGGATGGTCTATGCGCCAATGTATAGAAAAGTGCTAATGGATTTATCCCGGGTATCCCTTCAGCCCAATGATCCACGCCTTCCTTTATTGCAGGATGCCAGACGCATGAGTGAACTAATTGCGGAATCATTGGAAATGCCGTCCATGTACAAGAACGGGAGCAATAAGCCAGAACCGGCTGACCCGGTTCGTGCGGAAGCTATCACCATGGAGTTGAAAAAGTTGAGTGCGCATTTTCAACAGGAAGTACAAAAAATAAACGCCAAGAAACCGCGCTAGGCACCCACCGAACGTGTAGGTGGAACGCTGAATATCCGTGACGAGATATTTGAAGTAATTCGTCTCGTAAATTGCTTGCCGGATAGATGCAGTTCGCCAAGAGTAGCAACGGGTCGATAGTTTGAGTTCGTCGGCTCGGAAGCGAACGTTCGGCTGCTCTAATCCCCACGGTCAGCAGTCCGACACATTGCTGACGTCGAATCCGGTTAGCCCAAAAGTCAGTAATGGCCGATCACCAGTCACCCCACTGTCCCTGACTCGGCCAAACCTAACGCACAAGCTCGACTCAAAGGTCTTTACAGCGTTCTAGGCGATTCACGGTGGCCCTCGGTCGCCCAGCAATTTGAATTCGACCACGACCTCATCCTGCACGGCGAGAAACCCACCCAATACCGAGTAGGGTTGCACCCCAAAATCGGTTTGACGCAGTACGAATGATCCCGCGACCACGAGGTGCTCCGGCAAGCCTTCAACAGTAAGAGGAATCCACATCGCGCGCTGCTGGCCGTGCATCTCGATCTGCACCTTGGCGGCAAATTTGGGGGATTCCCCGGTGATCTGAAGCGAATGCACGCGGACAAAGGGGAATTTGTCGGCTTGCAGGTTGTTCACACCCAGCATGTGCTCACGCGCCCCTCTTATGGCCTCGGGNGACAGAATGGACGGGAAGGCGATGCCGAGGGCCGACCGGTACTTCGGGTTGTCGATCTCCAGTTGGTCGAGACGGAATGCCAGGTCAAATCGTCCGTTTGCCGCTCCGGTGGCCGACAGGTAAAAGAACCCGACGAACCGGGGTGCGGAAAGGACATGATTGTGTCCCGCTGCGGCAGCCCGGCCGCCACGGAACACATAGATTCGAACCGTCGACTGGCCCGGATCGAGGGTGAAGACTTTCCCACTCGCGCCATTCAACGCGGAATATTCGGCTTTCAATTCCGTTTGGCGGTCGCTCTGGGTGAGCGACGCTCCACTCGTTGGCGAAGTAGTGGGCGATATGACGGTGCAGCTCAGCAGCGTTATCGCGGCAGCTGTGCTGGAAAGCAAAGTCAGGATCTTCTTCAGATGCATGGCGCCTCCTTCAAGGTCCGGCGGTTCGTTGGCCCTTCGCTAAATTCCGCGTTTCCGATTTTGAATCGGCGAACCATAAATTGCCCCAAGCCGACTGGATACTGCCGAGCCTTACTTCACCAGGGGCGCGACCCTCCATTGGACGGTTGTCCGCCCGCCGATGCATCTCCGACACCATTCCCTCGAACTGACGCTTGATCTGGCGGCTGATCAAGAAATCGCCGATCAGCGGCGGCAGCCAGAAATCCGGTGTCATCCGGACCTGATAATCGACCCGGGTGTATGTTTCGTTGCCACGCACCCGCACGACACCGTGGATAGCCAGGTTGCCTGCCACCGAGTCGATGGTAATGGATCCATCGGGNGGATACATCACATCCAGGGTCGTGCGAGTGGGGTATTCGAGGAACAGGAGTCGTGCCACACCGTCGATCTCCACGCGTTTTCTCCCGGCTCCGGCACTGATCAGACGGGTGGCAAGAATGTCTGGAACGAAGCGGGGCATGTTCTCGTAATCGTTCAACACGTCCCAGACCACCTCATGCTTTATCGGCAGCACCAGCGCCACGCCTACCTGGAGAGCCTTGCCGTCGGCAACGCGTGCGATATTCACGGTGACCTCGTCGGCAATGTCCACCGCATGCGCCGCCACGCCCTCTCCGCTTCCAAGCCCCTGCGAGGTGATCAAAGCCGCTGCCAACGGCATCCAGCCTAAAATTCTCTTTGCCATGTCCGGGTCGTCCTCGTGTGGAAGTCGGCGGCGCTGCCTTGCAGCGAGAATCGCCCAAAGTGGCTAGGCCCTGGGCGTGAGCACGCATCGCGCCCTAAAGGCGCAACGATCAAGACGGATTGATCCCGTGCCATCACACGTGGATACGCTTGTCATGTGGGTAAACAGAAATGGGGCGGGATTTATTCCCGAAGCGGCGAAATTTTTTGGGGGCAGCAGCAGGCCGTACGATTTTCACGGCGACCCGCGATTGGGGTACTCGACCGTGTCCTGTGCTGTACGGAAGGCGAGGTATTGAAAGCGCCAATACGGAAAAGCCCTGGAGTCCAGGAACGCTACACAACCAAACCACGCGTATTTTATATTGGTGCCGGGAGGGGGACTCGAACCCCACAGTGTTACCACCGGCGGATTTTGAAGCTGGGCGGGAAGCTAATTAAAACAAGTCACTAGCAAAATGCCCTTCTACAAAGGGCATTTTTTCAGCCTGCGGAAAACCGCATCTTTACGTTGGCTCCTCACAAATTGTAGAAGTTGTCGGAACAAAGAATTTTCAAACTCCAAAGGGCTTTGAAAGAAATTGACCAATTTCTTTCAAAGCCTACAATGGTTTGAAAATATTCTGGGCTCTCGTCTCTAATCCAATGAATCGAAAAGACTTTGCTGACACGGCAAGCGGCCGAGTGGTAGATACCNCTCAGGGCTACCTGGCTTTTGTGCCGAACCCGTTGCCACCGCCTATCAACTTCGATATGCCGCTCGCCCTGGCGCTCTCAAAAGCCGACGCGGCACTCTCAGAACTATCAGGCCTTGGCGGCCAGTTACCGAACCCTCACCTGTTAATTTCGCCCTACATCAAGCGGGAGGCGGTTCTATCGTCCCGCATCGAAGGCACAAAGGCCAGCCTTTCTGACCTCCTGCTCGATGAGATTGAAGACGGCCAAGCAAGAGCGCCCAGCGACGACGTCAAGGAAGTTCGCAACTACGTCCGAGCGTTGGAGTTTGGCGTCCAGCGACTGGAAACACTACCGCTCTCGCTCAGACTCATCCGGGAAATTCACGCCGAGCTCATGGACGGCGTTCGGGGAGAAAAAGCGACCCCAGGCGAATTTCGGCGATCACAGAACTGGATTGGGCCAGCCGGGAGCACACCGATGACTGCGGCATTTGTCCCGCCGCCGGTTGAAGTGTTGATGGACTGCCTGGGGAACTGGGAAAATTTTCTGCATTCACAAGACGTGATACCCGACCTAATCCAGTGCGCGATGATGCACGTCCAGTTTGAAACCATCCACCCTTTTCTCGATGGGAATGGACGTGTCGGGCGTCTGCTGATTACCTTCTTCCTCATGCAGAGAGGGCGATTGTCAGAGCCCTTGCTTTACCTCTCCGCGTTCATCGACGCCCACAAGGGGGACTATTACGATCTGTTGCAGCGCGTACGTACACACGGCGACTGGGTACCTTGGATACGATTTNTTCTCCAAGGCGTGACAGAAATCGCCACCGAGGCCGGACAGCAGTCAAAGGAACTACACCGCCTGCGGGAGCAATACCGAAGCCAATTGCGAGACAAGCCGAATGCCCTTGGCCTGATCGACGAACTTTTCGTCAATCCGTACATGACCATAGGCCGCGGAGCCAAGGTGCTCAACAAGACCCATCCCACAGCGAAAGCCGCCATCAGCGTGCTGGAGGAAAAGAAGATCCTCAAGGAGGTCAGCGGGCGCCAGTGGGGGCGTTTTTACGTTTGCGCACCCGTCTTGGATGCGCTTGAGAAACCATTCCACTAGCAACAGATTCCTGCCAATGTCCCCGCTGCATCTACAGGCGCCAAGACGGAAATAATGGTAGAAGTCATTGGTGCCGGGAGGGGGACTCGAACCCCACACTGTTTCCAGCGGCGGATTTTGAATCCGCTGCGTCTACCGATTCCGCCATCCCGGCAAAGGGGCCGGGCGCGAACGCGTCCGGCGACAGAAGCCGCGCATTATCGCCGAATCGGGCAGCCTGCCGCAAGGCGACCGTTATAATCGCGCCCCATGCGTGTTGCCGATTTCGATTTCGATCTCCCTGCCGACCTGATTGCCCAGTTTCCGCCCGCGGTACGCGGCGGCAGCCGGCTGCTGCACGTCGAGACATCCGGCACGCTGCATGACCGCTGGTTCAGCGAGCTGCCAACGTTGCTGCGGCCGGACGACCTGCTGGTGATGAACGATACGCGCGTGATCAAGGCGCGGCTGTTCGGCCAGAAGGACTCCGGCGGCAAGGTCGAACTGCTGGTGGAACGGGTCGTGGGCGAATTCGAGGCGCTGGCCTTCATCCGCGCCAGCCACGCGCCGAAGCCGGGTTCGCACATCCAACTTTCCGAAGACACCGTCCTTGAGGTGCTGGCACGGCAGGACGACCTGACGCAGCTGCGCTTTCCGCGCCCGGTGCTGGAGGTACTGGACCAGTTCGGCCGGTTGCCGCTGCCGCCCTACATCGAACATACGCCGACAGCGGACGACGAGGCGCGCTATCAGACCGTGTACGCCGACGAGCCGGGTGCGGTGGCCGCGCCGACGGCCGGACTGCATTTCGACGACGCGATGCTGGATACGCTCAAGCAACAAGGCATCCGCACGGCGCGGGTGACGCTGCACGTGGGCGCCGGGACCTTCCAGCCGGTGCGCGTGGACGACGTCGCCGACCACAGGATGCACAGCGAGCGCTACACGATCCCGCAGGCCACGGTCGATGCGATCCGCGAGACGCACGCACGCGGCGGCCGCGTGGTGGCGGTGGGCACCACCAGCCTGCGCGCGCTGGAGGCGGCCGCGCAGTCCGGAAAATTGCACGCGGGCTCCGGCGAGACCGACATCTTCATCACGCCGGGCTATCGATTCAAGGTGGTCGACACGCTCATCACCAATTTCCATTTGCCCAAATCCACGCTGCTGATGCTGGTCTCGGCGTTTGCCGGCGTGGACACCATCCGCGCCGCCTACGCCCACGCCATTGCCGAGCGCTACCGCTTCTTCAGCTATGGCGACGCGATGTTTCTAGAGAAGTCCGCTCCCNGCATGAAATTTGACCTCCTCACCACCGACGGCGGCGCGCGCCGCGGCCAGCTCCAACTCGCGCACGGCACCGTGCAGACGCCCGTGTTCATGCCGGTGGGCACTTACGGCACGGTCAAGGCGATGTCGCCGTCTGAACTCACCGACATCGGTTTTCAGATGGTGTTGTCCAACACCTTCCACCTGTGGTTGCGGCCCGGACTGGACGTGATCGAACGCTTCGGCGGGCTGCACCGCTTCATGGGCTGGGACAGACCCATCCTCACCGATTCGGGCGGCTTCCAGGTGTTCAGCCTGGGCAAACTGCGCAAGATCACCGAGGACGGCGTGAAGTTCGCTTCGCCGATCAACGGCGACAAGCTGTTCCTGACGCCGGAAATCTCGATGCAGATCCAGCGCACGCTGAATTCCGACATCGTGATGATCTTCGACGAATGTACGCCCTACCCGGCCACCGAACGCGAAGCCGCCGATTCGATGCGGCTCTCGCTGCGCTGGGCGGCACGTTCGAAGACGGCGCACGCCGGCAACCCCAACGCGCTCTATGGCATCGTCCAGGGCGGCATGTACGAGAGCCTGCGCGACGAATCGGCGCGCGAACTCATTGATATGGATTTCGACGGCTACGCCATTGGTGGGCTGTCGGTGGGCGAACCCAAGGACGACATGACACGCATCCTCGCCCACACCGCACCGCAGCTTCCAGCCGACAAGCCGCGTTATCTGATGGGCGTCGGCACGCCGTCCGATCTGGTTGCCGCAGTGGCGCAGGGCATCGACCAGTTCGACTGCGTGCTGCCGACGCGCAATGCGCGCCACGGCATCCTGTTCACCCGGCGCGGCGAGATGCGCATCCGCAACGCGCGCTGGAAGACCGACACTGCGCCGATCGATGACGAATGCGACTGTCATACCTGCCGCCACTTCAGCCGCGCCTATGTGCACCATCTGATCCGTGCCGGCGAAATCCTCGGCGCGCGTCTGGCGACGATCCACAATCTGCATTACTACCACCGGCTGATGGCCGGGATGCGCGCCGCGATCGAGGCCAAGCGCTTTGCCGACTTCACGGCACGGTTTCATGAGATGCAAACGCGTGGATGGTAGAATCCCATGGTTTTAACTGAACTGCCTTGATTCGGAGCTTTTACCCATGATTTCACTCGCCCACGCACAAGCCGCCGCCGCAGCCAACCCGGGGTTTGAGCAGTTCCTCCCGCTCATCATCATCTTCATCCTGTTCTGGTTCATGTTGATCCGTCCGCAGATGAAGCGCGCCAAGGAGCAGAAGAAAATGCTGACGGAACTGGCCAAGGGCGACGAAGTCGTCACCGCCAGCGGCCAGGTCGGCAAGATCGTCAAACTCGGCGATCAATATGTATCCCTGGAAATCGCCGACGGTGTCGTCACTCACGTACAGAAGCAATCGGTGCAGACGCTGCTGCCCAAGGGCACGATCAAGGGTCTGTGAAGCGAAAGGGGTGAGGCGTCAGGCATCTTGTGCCCACCGTCGCTCCCCACCTCACCCCCTCCCCTAACGCCTAACCCGTAAGCAAAATGAACCGCTTCCCGCTCTGGAAATATGTACTCATCGGCATTACGCTGGTGATCGCCTTCCTCTATACCCTGCCCAATTTCTTCGGCGAAGTACCCGCGGTGCAGATTTCCCCCGTCCGCACGACCGAAAAGGTCGACACGGCATTGCTGGGCCAGGTGGAATCCTCGCTGAAGGCCGCCAATCTGGGCTATCAGGGAGTGGAACTGGCGGGAAACAGCATCAAGGTCCGCCTGGCCAGTACCGACCAGCAGATCAAGGCCAAGGACGTGCTGCAGAACAGCCTGGGGGAACGCTATACCGTCGCGCTCAACCTGGTATCGGCTTCGCCTGCATGGCTGTCGACGATACACGCGCTGCCGATGTATCTGGGCCTGGATTTGCGCGGCGGCGTGCATTTCCTGCTCGAGGTCGACATGAAAGCCGCGCTGGAAAAAGCGGCCATCCGCTACCAGAACGATTTCCGCACCGAGCTGCGCGGTGACAAGATCCGCTACGGTCGCATCAGCCGCGAAGGCAACGCCGTGACCGTACACTTTGCCACCCGTGACCAGCGCGATGCGGCCATCAGCAAGCTGGGAACCACATTCACCGACCTCGCCTTCACCACCGATGACCAGGCCGAGGGCTTCACCCTGACCGCGCGCCTGAAACCGCAGGCCGAAACCCAGGTGCAGGAATTTGCCCTGCAGCAGAACATCACCACGCTCAGAAACCGCGTCAACGAACTCGGCGTGGCCGAGCCCGTCATCCAGCAGCAGGGCGCCAGCCGCGTCGTGGTACAGCTTCCAGGCGTGCAGGACACCGCCAAGGCCAAAGACATTCTGGGCCGCACGGCCACGCTGGAAATCCGCATGGTCGACGAACAGGCCGACCCGACCGCCATCCAGCAGGGGCAAACCCCGTTTGGCGACGACATCGTATCCAGCCGCGACGGCGGGAAAATCGCCGTGAAGAAGGACGTGGTGCTGACCGGCGACTCGATCACCGATGCTTCGCCCGGCTTTGAAAGCACCAGCGGCCAGGCGGCCGTCCACATCAACCTGGATGGCAAGGGCGCACGCATCTTCAAGGATGTGACGCGCGAAAACGTCGGCAAGCGCATGGCCATCCTGCTGATCGAGAAAGGTGTGGCCGAGGCCATCACGTCGCCGGTCATTCGCGAGGAAATCGGCGGCGGGCGCGTGCAGATCACCGGCATGGAATCCGCCCAGGAAGCCTCCGACGTCGCCCTGCTGCTGCGCGCCGGCGCGCTGGCCGCACCGATGCAGATCGTGGAGGAACGCACCGTCGGCCCGAGCATGGGCGCGGAAAACATCAGCAAGGGCTTCCACTCCAACCTGTGGGGCTTCCTCGCCGTCACGGTGTTCATGGTGGTCTACTACCGCATCTTCGGGTTGTTCTCCTCGATCGCGCTCGCGGTCAACGGCTTTTTCCTGGTCGCCCTGCTGTCGATGTTGCAAGCCACACTGACCCTGCCCGGCCTGGCCGGTATCGCGCTTACGCTCGGCATGGCGATCGACGCCAACGTACTGATCAACGAGCGCATCCGCGAGGAACTGCGCAACGGCGCCACGCCACAGGCTGCGATCCACGCCGGCTACGACCGCGCCTGGGGCACCATTCTCGACTCCAACCTCACCACACTGATCGCCGGCGTCGCCCTGTTCTGGCTGGGTTCCGGCCCGGTGCGCGGCTTTGCGGTCGTCCTGTGTCTGGGCATCCTGACCTCCATGTTCAGCGCCGTCACCGTGTCGCGCGCCATGGTCAATCTCACCTATGGCCGCCAGGCGCGGCTGGCCAAGGTCTCCATCTAAGGGCAACGCCATGCTGGAATTTTTCCCCTTCAAGAAGAACATCCCCTTCATGAGCTGGGGAAGGTGACGACGGCGATTTCGCTTCTCACCTTTCTCTTTGCGATCTGGGCGCTGTGGGACAAGGGCCTGAATCTGGGCGTGGACTTCACGGGCGGCACCGTCATGGAAGTGCGTACCAGCCAGCCCGCTGATTTGCCGGCCATCCGGACGGTACTGGAAAAACCGGCCTGATCGAAGTATCGGTGCAGACTTTCGGAACCAGCCATGACGTCCTGATCCGCCTGCCCAACAAAGGTGACAGCAATGCCGCGGAAACCAGCAACCGCGTGATGGCCGCACTGACGGCCACCAATCCCGGGCTCGAATTGAAGCGCGTCGACTTCGTCGGCCCGCAGGTTGGCAAGGAACTCTACGACAACGGCGCCCTGGCGCTGCTGGTGGTCGCCTTCGGCATCATGGCCTATCTGGCGATCCGCTTCGAATGGCGCTTTGCGGTGGCGGGGATGCTCGCCAACATGCACGACATCGTCATCATCCTCGGCGTGTTCGCGTTCTTCCAGTGGGAATTCACCCTCACCGTGCTGGCCGGCGTGCTGGCGATCCTGGGCTACTCGGTCAACGAGTCGGTGGTGGTGTTCGACCGGATCCGCGAGAACATCCGCAAGATGCGCGGCGCGACCATCCCGGAGATCATCGACGACGCCATCACCCGCACCATGAGCCGCACCATCATTACCCATGGCTCGACCCAGATCATGGTGCTGTCGATGCTGTTCTTCGGTGGCGAGGCGCTGCACAACTTCGCGCTGGCGCTCACCATCGGCATCATGTTCGGCATCTATTCCTCGGTGCTGGTCGCCTCGCCGCTGCTGCTGATGTTCGGCGTCAAGCGCGAGCACTTCATCAAGCCGGTGGAAAGAAGGAAGAAGCGGTAGTGTGAGCAGTGAGCGGGGAGCTGTGAGACGTAAACCGCTCCCCGCTTCCCGCTTCCCGCTTCCCGCTTCCCGCTTCCCGCTTCCCGCTTCCCGCTTCCCGCTCACCAGACATGCTCAACGAAATCATTCAGACCATCGTCAACACCGTCGGTGCCTGGGGCTATCCCGGCATCTTCCTCATGATGGCGCTGGAATCGAGTTTCTTCCCGTTCCCCAGCGAAGTGGTGATGATTCCTGCCGGCTACCTCGCCTACAAAGGCGAGATGAACCTCGCGCTGGCCATCCTGACCGGCATTGCCGGGAGTCTTACTGGCGCGCTATTCAATTACTGGCTCGCGTTGAAACTGGGACGGCCCTTTCTGCAGCGCTACGGAAAATACGTACTGATCAAGGAACACACCTTGCAGCGGATGGAAGATTTCTTCGCCCGGCATGGCCATATTTCCACCTTCACCGGCCGCCTGATCCCCGCAGTGCGTCAGTACATCTCGTTGCCGGCGGGGCTGGCGCGCATGAATCTCGCCGTGTTCAGTTTCTACACCAGCCTCGGTGCCGGAATCTGGGTCACCATCCTGGCCGTACTGGGGTATACCCTGGGACACAACGAACAGGCGATCCGCGGCAATCTCCATATCATCACCCTCATCCTGCTGGGTGCCGTCGCGGTCATCGTGCTGCTGTACATGCGCCTCAAGCTGAAGAAAAACTGCTGCGCTGAGGAATATCCGTTGTCTGAAAGGCAACGCGAGGCAGACCCGAAGAGCGGGCACCTTAAACCGGCCGATTGTTCGACAGGCTGTTTTCGGTGAAATAGCTGATGCGGGTGCGTGGGTCGAGGTAGGCGATCACCGCCATATCCAGTTCCGCAGGCCGCAGGGTTTTGACCACGGAAAGTTCGGGCGCTTCGCGCATGTCCAGCCACAAGGCTTCTTCCTTGGGCACATCGGGATCGTAGATCAATAACGAAGGATGCAAGAGCCGGCCCGGGTTGACGCTCATGATCAGGCCGATCTGACCGTTGTTCAACTGCACGACGCTACCGGGCGGATAGATCCCCATGCAGCGAACGAACAGCTGCAGCAAGACCGGATCGTATTTACCCGGTTCCTTCTTGAACATGAAGGCAATGGCTTCGGCAGGCGTCATGGACTCCGTCGGATTGATGCGGTTGCAGTAATGGTCGAAGGCATTGGCAATGCAGGCAATGCGGGCCAACCGTCCGATCTGCTCGCCTGCGAGCCTGCCCGGATAGCCGCTGCCGTCGAGCAGTTCATGATGCATGGCGATGACGTCCAGCGCAGCGGCAGGCATGCCCGGCAGACGTTGCGCCATGCCGACGCCATACGCCACGTGCTGCTGGTAGAAACTGAGTTCGGCTTTCGTCCAGGGGGCTTTATTCAGGAGAATCTGGCTGGGGATTTTNTCCCTGCCGATATCGTGCAGCAGCGTACCGAGTCCCAGCGCGCGCATTTCTTCGGCGCCCAGTTGCGCTTCCTTGGCCAGCACCAGCGACAGCATCGTGACATTGAGGGCATGGTAGTACGCGTTTTCGTCCCCCGCCTTGGTATTCACCAGATGCAGCGCAACGTCCTTGTCTGCCAGCATCGAGTCCACCATATCCGACACCAGCGCCTGCGCCTGCTGCACCGATTCATCCGGGCGGGAAAANAGGTTGCGCAACAACGACTTGACGGTTGAAGCTCCGGCAGCAAATTGCCGTTCGCAGCGCCCCAGTGCCTCGCGCTGGCGCGAAAGCTGTTCCCGCCGTTTCCGTTTTTCTGCCCACATCGCCTCCATTTCCGGATCGGGCGGCGAGGGAGGCGGTGGGGCGCGCTCGCCTTGGGCGGCGGCAGGGGATCGAATCACTNNCTTGCTACGGTCGTAGAGCACATGCGAAATCCCGAGGGAACGCAACTGCTGCACTTGTTTTTCGCTGCGAATCTTGAAGCTGCTGAAAAGAAAGGGATGATCCGTCCAGGAGTCCAGCCGGATGTATAGCCCCACTCTTACCTGTTCGATGCCTATGCGTTGTTCCAGTTCGCTCATCAATCAAACGATCCTGTAGCCTGTTCGCCCGTCACCCTCTGTGCCCACGATCATGCGGGGCCGACGAAACCATCAGCCTGCGGCCTCCACCATCAATCGCTTCATCTCGGCCACCGCTTCCTTCCAACCGACGAACAGCGCCTGCGCCACGATCGCGTGGCCGATGTTGAGTTCGTGGATGCCGGGCAGTGCGGCAACAGGCTGGACATTATGGTAGGTGAGGCCATGGCCGGCGTTCACCGTCAGCCCGATGCTGCGGCCATAGGCAACGGCCATGCGAATGCGCTCGAATTCGGCGATGCGCGCTTCGTCCGTCTCCGCGTCGGCATAATGCCCGGTATGAATTTCGACCACCGGCGCGCCGGCCGCATGGGCCGCGTCAAGCTGGGCGAAATCGGCGTCGATGAACAGCGAGACACGGATACCCGCATTGGCGAGCCGTGCGCAGGCGGCCTTCAGCCTGGGCAGCTGCCCGGCGACGTCAAGTCCGCCTTCGGTCGTGAGTTCCTCGCGCTTTTCCGGCACCAGGCAGACGTCCTGCGGCCGGGTAGCGACAGCGATCGCGAGCATCTCCTCGGTCACCGCCATCTCCAGATTCATCTTGGTTTTCAGCACCTGGCGCAGGATCGCCACGTCGGCATCCTGGATGTGGCGGCGGTCTTCGCGCAAGTGCAAGGTGATCGAATCGGCGCCGGCGGTTTCCGCGGCAAGCGCCGCCTCGACCGGGCTGGGATAGCGGGTCTTGCGCGCCTGGCGCAAGGTGGCGATATGGTCGATGTTGACGCCGAGAAAGATGCTCATTGTGTGAGTTCGGTGAGGTCGCGTAACAGCTGGCGAGTATAAAGCGGCTTGGCGCCCAGCGTGTGATTGATCAGGGTGCGCATCAGTGTCTTGGCTTC
Organism: Thiobacillus sp.; assembly: GCF_013693775.1. NCBI lineage: Bacteria > Pseudomonadati > Pseudomonadota > Betaproteobacteria > Nitrosomonadales > Thiobacillaceae > Thiobacillus > Thiobacillus sp. The sequence goes on along the minus strand of NZ_CP059257.1, from coordinate 3,213,534 downwards.
GACCAGCGTCGTCGGCCGTTCGAAGCGGTCGCCGGCCAGGTCGATCAGCGTCTGGCCGGACACCGGACAGCCCGGCGGCCCCGCTTCCGGGCCATCCAGGGTGCGCAGTGCGCCACGCTCTGGCTGGAACACATAACGGGCCTGTGCCTGGATTGTCGCGCCGCTGTCCGCCTCGATATCGAAGGTGGCGCCATAGCCGATCTCACCCAGCAGATTTTTCTCGAAGCGCCGCAGGATCCGCTCAAAGTAAGCGGTACGTTCCTGGTCGGAAGAGCAGTCATGCTCGCCGGCCAGCTGCTCAAGGGTCGCGAGGTAACGGTCATACAACGTCTCGTGCGCATCGCCGCGCGCCAACAGGCGCAGCAGCAACTCATTGAGATAAAACCCGCACATCAGCGCCCGGCCCTCGGGGCCTTCAAACCGCCCTGCCATTCAGCGGCGTGCAGGGTTTTCAGTTCGGACTTGCCGAACCACGACAGCAGAAGCGGGGTGAACGGCTGCATCAGTCCGCGCAGGGTCGACGTCGGGCGCCGCGCGCCGCGCGCAATCAGTGCCACGCGCCCATGGTCGCGCGTGAACACTTCCGCCACCACGCTGGTTTCCTTGAAAGGATACGTGTGGAGGACGAAACCGGGTTCGTTGTTGACGCGCGTCTGCGGACATCGCCCACTCAATCCAGTCCGAGCGATTTCAGCATCCGCACATCGTCGGCCCAGCCGCCCTTGACCTTGACCCAGACCTCCAGATATACCTTGCCGTCGAAAGCACGCTCCATGTCGAGGCGCGCCTGGGTGGAGATGGTCTTGAGCTTTTCGCCGCCCTTACCGATGACGATGGCCTTGTGGCTGTCGCGGTCGACCAGGATGGTGGCGAAAATGCGGCGCAGATTGCCCTCCTCCTCGAATTTGTCGATGGTCACCGCCACGGCATAGGGAATTTCCTCNCCGCACAGGCGGAACACTTTCTCGCGAATCAGCTCGGCGGCGAGCTGGCGCTCGGTCTGGTCGGTGACGTCATCCTCGTCGAACAGCGGCGGGTTCTCCGGCAGATGGGATTGCAGGGTCTTCAGCAGTTCGTCCAGATTGCTGCCCTGCTTGGCCGACACCGGCACGATCTCGGTGAATGCATGCGCGGCGGCTGCTTCCTGCAGAGACGCCATCAGCTCGGCCCGATCCTTGACGTGATCGATCTTGTTCACGACCAGGATCAGCGGGCGATCCTTGGGTAGCAGGTCCATCACCTGGCGATCCTCTTTCCTCAGCCGTCCCGCCTCCACCAGCATCATCACCACGTCGGTGTCCGACAGCGTTTCGCGCACCCGCTTGTTCATCGCGCGGTTCATGGTGCTGGCATGGCGGGTCTGGAACCCCGGCGTGTCGACGAACACGAATTGTGCTTCATCGGTAGTGTGGATACCCATCACGCGGTGGCGCGTAGTCTGCGCCTTGCGTGAAGTGATGCTGATTTTCTGACCGACGATACGGTTGAGCAGCGTCGACTTGCCGACGTTGGGACGCCCGACAATGGCGATGAGACCGCACTTGAATTCACTCATGTCTGCAGCCTTTTCATTTCTGTAATGCGGCACACGCCAGGCGTGCAGCCTCCTGTTCGGCAGCGCGTCGGCTCTTGCCGATACCACGCGTGCTGAGCACGGGCTTGGCCAGCACGCACTCGACAATGAAACTCTGGTCATGCGCTTCGCCCTGGGTACCGACCAGGCGATAATCCGGTAGCGGAAGCCGTCGTGACTGCAGCATTTCCTGCAGTTCGGTCTTGGGATCCTTGCCCGAGGCCCGCGGATCGATTTTTGCCACCAACGGATCGAACAATCCACGCACCACGCATTGTGCGGCCTCGAACCCGGCATCGAGAAAAATGGCGCCGAACAGCGATTCCAGCGCATCGGCCAGGATCGAGGGGCGGCGAAAACCGCCGCTTTTGAGTTCACCTTCGCCCAGGCGCAGGCTTTCGCCCAGTTTCAGGGTGACGGCAATGTCGGCCAGCGTTTCCTGCCGAACCAGGTTGGCGCGCAGGCGCGACAGACTACCTTCCGGCAACTCGGGAAACGCATCGTACAAGGCGCGGGCGACCGAGCAGTTCAATACCGAGTCGCCGAGGAATTCGAGCCGTTCGTTGTTGACTGCACCGTAGCTGCGGTGCGTCAGCGCCTGAGTCAGAAGATCGGAGCGGACAAANGTGTAGCCCAGCGCCTGTTGCAGGCGCTGGTTCAACAGNGGTGTTATTCAACCTCGACCGGGGCCGCGTTGGGGTCGGAACTCGCACTGAAGTCGACCACCAGGCTGACATTGCCGATAAGCTTGGTACGGAAGGTGTAGTCGGTGGAAATGACCGGAACGGCGCCGTGACGATCGATGGCGATGTCCTCGGGCTTGACCACGGTCACATAACCGACGCTGGCACGCCGCTCAAAATCACTGCGGATATCGGCATTGCTCTTGGATTTGAGGTCGGATTCCTGCCCCATCGTGGCGAGAATCTTCTTCACCGAGAAATACTCGATATAAGCCGGCACCAGTTTCATCGCCAGTATGGCCAGCATGACCAGCACGACGNGCGACGAACAGGAAGCCGAACATGGTCAGTCCGCGTTGTTTGGATTTCATGGCGCGCGTGCGATACATGCTGTCTCCTTATCGAATGGTGGTGCCGATGCGGCCGAATTCGTCGAAGTTCATCCAGATGAAAAAGGCCTTGCCGACGATGTTCCTGTCCGGGACGAACCCCCAGTAGCGGCTGTCGTTGCTGGCATCGCGATTGTCGCCCATCATGAAATACTGTCCCTGCGGCACCTTGCAGACGAAACCTTCGCCCTCGGCATTGTAGGAGCAGTTCTCGCGGTAAGGGAAGTCCACCACCTGGGTCGGATAGACCGAGGGTTTGTCCGGCTCCGTCATCATGGTGTGGTCGATGCCGTTGAGGCGCTCCTTGTACACCATCGCGGTAATGTAATTCAGGCCATTACCCACGTAGCTGTAGGTGCCCGTGTTGGTTGATGGCACGGGCTTGCCGTTGATGGTGAGCTTCTTATCGCGATATTCGACCACGTCGCCCGGGACGCCGATCACCCGTTTGATGTAATCGAGACTGGGGTCGCCCGGATAGCGGAATACCATCACGTCCCCNCGCTTGGGATTGTTCAGTTCGACCACCTTCGTATTGATGACCGGCAGGCGGATGCCGTAGGTGAATTTGTTGACCAGGATGAAATCGCCGACCAGGAGCGTGGGCATCATCGAACCGGATGGAATCTTGAACGGCTCGACCAGGAAGGAGCGCAGCGCGAACACGACAAGGATCACAGGGAAGAAGCTCTTGGCGTACTCGACCAGCATCGGCTCCTTGGCGTCCCTGTCGCGGCCACGCTTGAGGAACAGCACGTCGAGCAGCCAGATGGCGCCGGTGACCACCAAGGCGACGAAGAGTATGAGGGCGAAGTTCATGTCGGGGATCCGTTTCTTATTTATCGGAGACCTGGAGGATGGCGAGGAAGGCTTCCTGCGGGATTTCCACGTTGCCGACCTGCTTCATGCGGCGTTTGCCGGCCTTCTGCTTTTCCAGGAGCTTCTTCTTGCGCGTGATGTCGCCGCCGTAACACTTGGCGAGCACGTTCTTGCGCATGGCTTTCACGTTCTCACGCGCAATGATATTGGCGCCGATCGCCGCCTGCACGGCGACGTCGAACATCTGGCGCGGGATCAGTTCGCGCATCTTGGCGGCAAGCTCGCGCCCGCGGTACACGCTGGTGGCACGGTGCACGATGAGGGACAGCGCATCGACTTTCTCGTTGTTGACCAGGATGTCGAGCTTGACCAGATCGCCGGCGCGGAATTCCTTGAACTCGTAGTCGAGCGAAGCATAGCCGCGGCTGGTCGATTTCAGCTTGTCGAAGAAATCCATCACCACTTCGTTCATGGGCAGGTCGTAGCGCAGCATGACCTGCTTGCCGTGGTACTGCATGTCGAGCTGCATGCCGCGCTTCTGGTTGCACAGGGTGATGACGTTGCCGACGAATTCCTCCGGCACGAAGATCGTCGCGGTGATGATGGGTTCGCGGATTTCCTCGATCTTGGACGGTTCGGGCAGCTTGGACGGGTTCTCGACGTTGATCGTGGTGCCATCCTTCAGCACCACTTCATACACCACCGTCGGCGCGGTGGTGATGAGATCCATGTCGTACTCACGCTCGAGCCGTTCCTGCACGATATCCATGTGCAACAGGCCGAGGAAGCCACAGCGGAAGCCGAATCCCAGCGCCTGCGACACCTCGGGCTCGAACTGCAGCGCGGCATCGTTCAGTTGCAGCTTGGTCAATGCGTCGCGCAGCGCCTCGAAGTCGTGGGATTCAACCGGATACAAGCCGGCGAACACCTGCGACTGCACTTTCTTGAAACCCGGCAGTGGTTCGCTGGCGGGCCGATCGATCAGCGTGATGGTGTCGCCCACCTGCGCCGACTTGAGTTCCTTGATGCCGGCGATCACGAAACCGACTTCACCCGCCGAAAGCTGGGGCTTGTCGACCGACTTGGGCGTGAACACGCCGACGTGTTCGGTCAGATGTTGCGCACCGCTCGCCATGAAGCGGATCTTGTCCTTCGGGCGTAGCACGCCGTCGACCACGCGCACCAGCATCACCACGCCGACGTAGTTGTCGAACCACGAATCGATGATCAGCGCCTTCAGCGGCGCAGACTCGTCTCCGCGCGGCGGTGGCACCTGCTTCACCACCACCTCGAGGATTTCGGAAATGCCGATGCCGGTCTTGGCCGAGGCACGCACAGCGTCGGTGGCGTCGAGGCCGACGATATCCTCGATCTCTTCCGCCACCCGGTCGGGATCGGCGGCCGGCAGGTCGATCTTGTTCAGCACCGGGATCACCTCGACGCCAAGGTCGATCGCGGTGTAGCAGTTGGCCACGGTCTGCGCCTCGACGCCCTGCGAGGCGTCTACCACCAGCAATGCGCCCTCGCAGGCGGACAGCGAGCGGCTGACTTCGTAGGAAAAATCGACGTGGCCCGGGGTGTCGATCAGGTTCAGGCGGTAAACCTGGCCATCCTGCGCCTTGTAGGTCAGCGCAGCCGTCTGCGCCTTGATGGTAATGCCGCGTTCCTTTTCCAGATCCATGGAATCGAGCACCTGCGCCTCCATCTCGCGCTCGGACAGGCCGCCGCAAAACTGGATCAGGCGGTCCGCCAGCGTGGACTTGCCGTGGTCGATATGAGCAATGATGGAAAAATTGCGGATCAGATTCTGGGACACAACAAAACGGGCACGCTTCCGTGCCCGATCAGGGATTCGATAAGACCCCGGATTTTAACGGATTTCAAGGGTTGAAGCGCAGCCATTCCTGAAACGCGGGCAGATTGAGCTGATGGCGGCAAATCTCGGTGTCGCCGTCAAACAACAGCGGAACCTCCCAGCCGTATTCGGCCTTGAGTGCCGGATCGGCATCCACATCCACAGGGGCCAGGGCATGCCCCGTCCCTGCAAGCAGGGCGCGGACCTCGGCTGCCAGTTCGTCGCAGAGCGGACAGCCTTTCCGCGTATAGAGCGTGAGCGTTTTACCCACCTGAAATTTTCAATGGGATGTAGAGCGAGCCGTCGCCGCGACGCACCAGGATCGCCGCGCTCTTGCCGGCGGGAATCGCGGCGATGGCCTTGCGATAAACCGCCACGCTGGTGATCTTGGTATTGTTGACCGCCAGGATGACGTCGCCCGTCTGGATGCCGGCACGTGCCGCATCGCCCGTTGCATCCGCGACCAGCACGCCATAATCGAGGTCGAGCGCCCGCCGCTGGTCCGCCCCCAGTTCAGTCAGGGCCAGCCCGCCGCGCAAAATAGCCTTGCCGTCATTGCTCGCCTGCTGGCTCTCAGTGGGCAATTCGCCCAGCACCACATTCAATTGCTGGACTTTCCCCTTACGCCAGACTTGCAGCGGTATCCTGGTGCCCGGCTTGGCCATGCCGACGATGCGCGGCAGGTCGCTGGAGTTTTCCACGGCTTTGCCATTGAACTCCAGAATGACGTCGGCCGCCTGCAGTCCCGCTTTCTGCGCCGGACTGTCTTCCTGAACCTGCGACACCAGCGCCCCACGCGGACGATCCAGGCCGAAGGAGTCGGCCAGATCGGCGGTCACTTCCTGGATCACCACGCCCAGCCAGCCGCGCGACACCTTGCCGCCGCTCTCGAGCTGCTTCGCCGCCTCCATCGCCACATCGATCGGGATCGCGAACGATACGCCCTGATAGCCGCCGCTGCGGCTGTAAATCTGCGAATTGATGCCGACCACTTCCCCTTTCATATTGAACAGGGGCCCGCCTGAATTACCGGGGTTGATCGGCACATCGGTCTGGATGAACGGGACGTAGGTCTCAGACGGCAGCGAGCGCCCCTTGGCGGAAACGATGCCTGCGGTGACCGAGTTCTCGAAACCGAAGGGCGAACCGATGGCAGCAACCGCCTCGCCCACCCGCAGTTTGGTGGGATCGCCCAGTTTGACGACCGGCAGATTGTTGGCGGTGATCTTGATGACGGCCACATCGGTACGCGCGTCCGCCCCCACCACCTTGGCCGTGAAAGTTCGTTTGTCGATGAGCTTGACCACCACTTCATCCGCGCCTTTGACCACATGCGCATTGGTCAGGATGTAGCCATCGTTGCTGACGATGAAACCCGAGCCTTCGCCGCGCGCCGGAATTTCCTGCATGGGGCCGGGGCCTTGTCCGCCTCCTGCCCTCCGGGCATGCCGGGCATGCCCGGGNAAGAAGCGGCGGAAGAATTCCTGCATGCCTTCGTCGTCAAACTCCTGGCCACGCTTCACCATCTTGGTGGTGCTGATATTGACCACGGCCGGCCCCTCTTTCTCGACCAGATCGGCCACATCCATCACGTCCTTCGCCAATGCAGGTACCGACACGGCAAACACCAGCGCGATTGCCGCCAAAGCATTTTTCATCATGACTGTCCTTTCATTACTTGAAACGGAATTCGGATTTCGCGTCTGAGCACCACCGGACGGGCCGTCCGGCCACAACGCGCCAGTAGCCAGCCCACCGCCCCGCCGATCAGCATGCCGGCAAGCGCCGCACCGTCGCCGGGCTGGATGGCCTGCGCCAGCAGCGCGCCCGCCAGCATCAGCCCCAACGGCAGGCCATAGGCGCGCATTGCGCTCTTGAGTACGCTGCCATGGGCAATCCCGATCACCACGCGGTCTCCGGGTGCAAGGGCCAGATCGCAATCAACCAGGAAATTCCGGGGCTTGCGTTGGAACAACTCGGCGATGCGGCGCGACGAACATCCCTGTCCGCCGCAGGTACCGCACCCCGACGGCTCGACGGCCTGCACCCAGACGCCGTCGGATGCGGTGTGGATGACTTCGGCGGTTTGCTCCAGCATGACCGGCCTTACTTCCGGGTTGCCGAATTGCCGGTTTCGATGAGTGCCATGTTCGGCACCTCGCCCAGCGTCGTCACGATGTAGCCATCCACCTCGCGGGCATAGATGCCGATCGCGCCTTCAGCCGACAGGCCATGCAGGCTTTGCACCTGCGGATCCGCCGGCTCGACAAACATCGACAACACGCTCAATCCGTCCGAAAANACCAGATGCGTGACCGGCGCCCGCTTGCCGGGCAGCACACGTACCGCTTCCTGTACCTGTTCGTATCCCGGTGGCGGGGTCACGTTCCAGTCGTTCAAGACAGGTTTGCCCGGCTGTGTTTTCTGGATGATCTTTCCTGCCATGTCATTGCGGATGTCCGGGGCCTTGCCAATCTGGATTTCCGAGAACACGAGGATCGAGATCACGTTGCCGCTATCGTTGACGATGCGCGCCTTGAGCGGCAAGCCTGTCCGGGTGTCCAGCCAGAAGTTGTAGGTATATCGGTATCCGTCGCGCGGCGCCAGCGTCACCACCTGGCAGGTGCGCCCGGCTACACGCTCGATCCCGCCCAGCTTCGCCTCGTAGAAATCGAGCAGGCTGGCCGGCTGCGCAGGCAGCAAGGCCGGGAAGAAACGGCGCAGTGCATTGCGCTCCAGCCGAACGTGCTTGCCATCCGGCAAATGGCAGTACACGTCGTTATTGATGCGCATGAACTGGCGCGAGGTGCCATCCATGACTTCGACTTTTTCCTGCTCGCCATTCGCATCGGCACGGTGCTGTACACGCAAGACCTCGACGTGCTCGCCGTGGTGATAGACATAGATACCGCTGTAATTTTGCTGTTTGGCGGCTGTGGCCGCCCGATTGAGCCAATCTGCCGCAGCATCGGCACGCGCCCCGCCGGACAGCAAAACCAGTCCTGTGAACCCTGCAACCAGCCAGCCCTGCCGCCATCCGGCCAGCGACCGCATCAGCGCGGCTCCACCGCTACGGCCACCGCCGGCTGGTAAGGGGAAACCACCGTCATCGGGGCGAATTCCTGATGCGCCACCAGATAAGGCGCAAACCGGGCGTCTTCGCTTGACGACTCCGACGACAGCGAGGCTTGCTGAAATCCCGGGGCTGTTGCCATGGGTAGCGCGGCCGGCTCTTCCGACATCATCCGCGTGAGTGAAATCGCGCCCCACACCGCGAGCGAGGCAAACGAGGCCACGGCCACACGCTGCGGCCACACGCTTCGACGCGGCGCAAGCACGGTCGGCTCGGTGGACAATTGCGCCGAGAAACGTGCCATGAAGCCCTCCTGCGCCGGGGCTTCGCCTCGCATCAGGTCGCCGATCAGGTGGTAATCCGACCAGCTTTGCCGCAACTCGCCGTCGCGCTTCAGAGCCGTGAGACAAGCCTCCGTCTCGGTACGCTCCGTCTCGCCATCAAGGGCGGCAGAAAGCAACAGACGCCAGTCGTCGTCGGCCGATTCACTCTGGGGATGGGCGTGGGTTTTAAGAAGTGCTGACATGGTTACCACCTTTTGTCCTGACTGGTGCCCAGCATCGGGCGGATCTTTTCGGCTATGGCCTCGCGCGCGCGGAAGATCCGCGAACGAACGGTACCGATCGGGCAATCCATCATCTGCGCGATTTCCTCGTAGCTCATGCCTTCGATTTCGCGCAACGTGATGGCCGTCCTCAATTCCTCGGGCAGCGCATCGACTGCCTCATTGACCGCTTTGGCGATCTGTTTGGTCTGGAGTTCCGCATCCGGCGTCGCAATATCGCGCAACAGGTCGCCATCCTCGTAATTCTCCGCATCTTCCGCCTGCACGTCACTCGATACCGGCATGCGCTTGTGCGCGACCAGGTAATTCTTGGCGGTATTCACGGCAATGCGGTACAGCCAGGTGTAGAAGGCACTCTCGCCACGGAATCCCGGCAGCGCGCGATAGGCCTTGATAAAAGCTTCCTGCGTAATATCTTCCACCTCCGCCGCATCCCGCACCATGCGCGACAACAGCCGCCCGAGCTTGCGGTGATACTTGCTCACCAACAGCTCGAAAGCGTGCTTGTCGCCCTGCTGGGCGCGTTCGACCAACACCTGATCCAATTCGCGGTCCGACATATCTCCCTGCTACTTCTTGTTAGTGTTGAAAGTATACGTGACCGCACCTTCCGGAACGTGTGAGCGGTTCAGGGCAAAAAGTTCACCCCAAACAGGGTTATTCGGACACGGGCCAAGCCTGCTATCATCCGCCGACCACCATGCACAGACACGACGTCCTCATCCTCGGCAGCGGCCTCGCCGCGCTGACCACCGCGCTCAAGCTTGCCCACCAGCGCCGCGTCGCCATTGTGACCAAGCGCCAGATGACCGACGGGGCCAGCGACTGGGCTCAGGGCGGTATTGCCGCGGCGGTCGACAGCGGCGATTCGGTCGAGGCGCATGTCCATGACACCCTGGTCGCCGGGGCCGGCCTGTGCGACGAGGCGGTCACCCGGCTGGTAGCCAGCCAGGCGCGCGAGATGATCGCCTGGCTGACCGCCAACGGCGTCGCCTTCACCCCCGACCCGCAAGCGCCGGGCGGCCTGCACCTCGCCCGCGAGGGCGGACATTCCAAACGCCGGGTCGTGCACGCGGCGGACGCCACCGGGCATGCGGTACAGACCAGCCTGCTCGACCGTGTGCGTGCCCACCCCAATATCGAGACCTTCGAGCAGCACGTCGCCATCGACCTCATCACCGGCAAGCGCGCCGGCGGCCAGGAACGGCAGATCCACGGCGCCTATGCCCTGAACAAGGGCACCGGCGAGGTCGAGACCTTCGCCGCCGGCCACACCGTACTCGCCACCGGCGGTGCCGGCAAGGTCTACCTTTACACGACCAACCCCGATACCTCGACCGGTGACGGCATCGCCATGGCGTGGCGCGCCGGCTGCCGGGTCGCCAACCTCGAATTCGTGCAGTTCCACCCGACCTGCCTGTACCACCCGCACGCCAAGTCCTTTCTCATTTCCGAGGCCGTGCGCGGCGAAGGCGGCCGCCTGCTGCTGCCCGACGGCAGCCGCTTCATGCAATTCCACGACGAGCGCGCCGAACTCGCACCGCGCGACGTGGTCGCCCGCGCGATCGACTTCGAGATGAAAAAACGCGGCATCGACTGCGTCTACCTCGACATCAGCCACAAGCCAGCCGACTTCGTGCGCGAGCATTTTCCGACGATCTACGGCCGCTGCCTGGAACTTGGCATCGACATCACGCGCCAGCCGATCCCGGTGGTGCCGGCCGCGCACTACACCTGCGGCGGCGTCATCACCGACATGAATGCGCGCACCGACCTGTGCAACCTGCATGCCGTCGGTGAAGTCACCTTCACCGGACTGCACGGCGCCAATCGCCTGGCGTCCAATTCGCTGCTGGAGTGCCTGGTATTCGGCCATGCCGCCGCCGCCGACATCCTGGCCACGCCGCCCGCGCCCTCGCTCAGCCTCCCGCCGTGGGACGCATCGCGCGTCACAGACCCCGACGAAGAGGTCGTGATCTCGCACAACTGGGACGAACTGCGGCGCTTCATGTGGGACTACGTGGGCATCGTGCGTACCAACAAGCGGCTGGCGCGCGCGTCGCACCGGATCCGCCTGCTGCGCGCCGAAATCGACGAGTTTTACCGGAACTTCCGGGTTTCCAACGACCTGATCGAACTGCGCAATCTGGTGCAGAGCGCCGACCTCATCATCCGTTCGGCCCAGTTGCGGCAGGAAAGCCGCGGCCTGCATTTCAGCCGCGACTATCCGGAAATCCTGCCGATCGCGGGCAACACCGTGCTCAACCCGCGTCCGGGAACCCTGTGCCCGAGCGTGTGCGGCGTGCCCAGCGAAGCGACATCCTGAGGCGGCGCAAGCTGTCGGCGTCCGCGCTGTCGGACAGCAGCGTCAGGGCATGCACGCGACGGTCGGCGGTACGGTAGCGCAACACGATCAACCCGCTCGAGACAAAACTGTCGTCCAGCACCTCAACGTCGCGCCACTCGGCCCGACCATCCAGGCATTGCAGACGGCCGTCTGCCGCAATACGCAGACTCGTCATCGGCGAGGCTCGCCGCCAACCCCATACGCTCAGGCCAGTCACGGCGCTCCCCAGCGCAAACGCAACGCCTGCGGGGATGTCCGTCAGCAGCAGGGCAAGCCCTGCCAGCGTGGCCATGCCCAGCAGTAACAGCCCCAGTCGGCGCGAGGGTTTGAGTTCAATCTCGTGCATCAGCGTGTACACTTTTGGCCTTCATGACATCCCTCTTTGACTGGAACGCATCGTGATCGATTCCTGGAAAAACTTTCTGCAATCCCAAGGCGCGCGAATCGCAAACAGCACGGTTCTGCATTATGGCGACCCGGCGGCCGAACGCGCCGCCGCCGCTGGCGGCACCATTGTCGCGGATTTGTCGCAACTCGGCGTCATCGCTTTCCGCGGCGACGAAGCTGCCAGCTTCCTGCAAAACCAACTCACCAACGACGTTCGCGGCCTGCAGGCCGACGCCGCCCAGTGGAACGGCTATTGCAGCCCCAAGGGACGCCTGCTCGGAAATTTTCTGGTATGGCGGCAGGGCGAGGATTACTGCCTGCAACTATCGGGCGACATCCTGCCCAGCGTGTTGAAGCGGCTGTCCATGTTCATCATGCGCGCCAAGGTGCAAGGGCGTGACGCCAGCGATGAACACGTCCGGCTGGTCGTCGCCGGCAAGCAGGCGGCGGCCATGGTGAGCGCCACGATGGGCGTCCTTCCGAATACCACCATGCATACCGTCAGCGGAGAAGCCGGCCAGGTCATCCGCGTCGGCGACGACAAATTCGTCCTGTCGGTCCTCCCCGAACGCGCCGCCACGGTCTGGCAGGGATTGCGCGAAGCGGCCACCCCGGTCGGCGCGCCGGTATGGGACTGGCTGCGGCTCAACGCCGGCATTCCGATGATCGTTGCCGCCACCCAGGAACAGTTCGTCCCGCAAATGGTCAATTTCGAGGTCATCGGCGGCGTCAGCTTCCAGAAAGGCTGCTACCCCGGCCAGGAAATCGTCGCCCGCAGCCAATACCTGGGCAAACTCAAGCGCCGCATGTTCCTTGCACACGTGGATGCCGAAGCCGCACCCGGCGACAACCTGTACAGCGCTGACATCGAGGGTCAGGCCACCGGCACGGTGGTCAATGCAGCACCCGCACCGGCTGGCGGCTTCGATGTGCTGGCCGTGGCCCAGGTCGAAAGCGCGGCTACGCAGACCCTGCACCTCAAAGCGGGCAACGGCGCCGCCCTGACGCTGAAACCCTTGCCCTACGCACTGCCCGAATAGGTGAAGCACGCCTATGTCTACTACCGAATCGATCCTGTCCAGGCCGGCTTGGCCGCGCGCCGGATCGATGCGCTGCTGGACGCGCTGGCCCGGTATTGCAGCCAGCCGCCACGCCGGTTGAGACGCTGCGACGATCCGTCGGCGTGGATGGAGATCTACGAAGGCATTGCGGATTTTGCGGCGTTTTCCGCCGCGCTGGACCGGGCCGTGCTTGACCTGGACTGTGCCGGGGCCACTGTGGGCGAACGCCACCTGGAATGCTTCTCGGCATCCGATCCGGTCTCATAGAAAAGCCGGGCAAGCCCGGCTTTTCTGACAATAGACGAAACAAACGCCTACTTCTTCACCATCACCTTTTCCACCCAGCCTTCGCCATCCTGGCCCTGAACGGAAATAAATCCGCCCTGGTCATGGCCGGTATAAATGACTTCCTCACCGCGCGCGAGGGTCGAGACCACTTTGGAGGTCTTCTTGGGCTGGGCGTAGACCCTCAGCCCGGCGATCTTTCCCGTCACCGTGTCGCCTTCCTCGAACACGATGCCAGCCTTGGTCGGCTGGCCGGATTTGCCCTTGAGGTTGATCTCCTGGCGGGCCATCTCCGGATTGTTGCGGATGGAGCGCACGATGTTGTTCCAGTTGTCCAGGTAGCTGGCCGCGATGACCTTCCCTTCCGGCGTATTGGTGTAGGCGCCGAGCCCGCCGGCCGCGCCGCCGCCGACCAGCAGCCCGCCCACGCTCCAGTCCGTTTTCTCGGCATTGCCGGTGGCCGAAGCAAGCTGCAGCGAAGTACGCGAATCCGAGAGGATCATAGTGGTTTGCGCCGACTTGAACTTGAGGCCGGCCGCGACCAGGCCCGCCACGGCGCCAAACACGCCCAGACCGCCCAGTGCACCACCCACGCCGCCCGAATCCTTGCTGGAGAATACCGCGTCAGGGGTCAGCACGTAGTCGGCCGTGACCATCTGGCCCTTGCCCATGTTGGAACCCTTGCGCAGTTCGCCGGACTCGGCCAGTTGACGCTCCTGCATCAGGTTCTGCATGGCGCGACCCCGCTCCACCAGAACAAAGCAGTTGGATTGCTGCACCATCATGCGAATCAGGCCGGTTGGCGATTGCAGGCCGTATTGGAGCAGATGGGAAATCACGGCATCCTGCGGCTCGACCACGGCCAGCGTGCCGTAGGGCTTGTCGCACTTTTCAAGTTCCTTGGCTTCTCCTTGTGCCCCGTCCGGCCCCGCAGAACCGGACGGTTGACCGGCCTCTTTCTTGTCGCCGCTCCCCAGTTTGAAGTCGAACAGGCCGGCATAGACCGGATTGATCGCCTGCGTCAGAAACAAGCCGGTAACGAGTGCGCGTGCCATGGCTGTCATTGTTGTCTCCCTTGATTGATTTAAAACGATTATATCTATTTCAAGCGTCATCCAGACGCGTACATAACGCCTTGGTTTCCGCCGTGCACGTTCTATAAACAAGGCTCGCATGCCACAAGGAGGTCATCATGCTGGACATCAACAAAATGGTGGAACAGGAACATTCAGGCCCGACGGTCCGCGGCCATCTCATCGATCTGGAACCCTGGACGGAAGAACAGGCGATCGAGCGGGCACACCGGGATGGGCTGGAGTTGACCGACGGCCATTTGGCCATCATTCGTTATCTGCGCGACTGTTACGCCGATCATGGCGGCACCGTCAATGCGCGCATGCTGGTGCATTCGCTGGAAGAGGAATTTGCAGGCCAGGGCGGACACAAGTTCCTCTACAACCTGTTTCCGCTGGGGCCGATCGCCCAGGCCAGCCACTATGCCGGCCTGCCGATGCCGCCTGGCACCCGCGATCCCTCATTTGGCACGACGCACTAAGCCCTAGTCGGTTTCTTCCACGGGAACCCGCGCAGCCAGCGCGCACAGCAGTTCATAACTGCTGGTGCCTGCGGCTGCGGCTACCGTATCCACGGGCAAACCTTCGCCCCACAGCACGACCGGGCTCCCCACGCCGGCTTCGGGGCATTCGCCCAGATCGACGCACAGCATGTCCATCGACACCCGGCCCAGGGTCCGGCTGAGGCGTCCATCGACAAGAGTCGGCGTACCGGTCAGTGCATGACGCGGGTAACCATCCGCATAGCCACAGGCGACCACGCCCACCCGCATGGGACGGTCGGCACGAAACAACTGCCCATATCCCACGCCCTCGCCCGCTTGCAGGGTCTGCACGCTGATGATTTCCGACTGCAGGGTCACGGCCGGCCTCAAGCCCAATTGCTCGGCCGACACGTCGGCAAACGGCGACGCACCATAGAGCATCAGTCCCGGCCGCGCCCAGGCGCCAACGGTTTGCGGATAACGCAACAGCGCAGCCGAATTGGCGCTGCTCCACGGCAGGCCGTAGGCCGACAGTTCGCCCAGGAAAGGGTGCAGCTGCCAGTCCACACCGACCGTTTCATCCGCTTGGGCAAAGTGCGTCATCAGGGTAATGCCGGCCACTGCGCTCAGGCTTCTCGTCCGTGCGACGATGGCGGCATGATCGGCCAGGGGAAAGCCCAACCGGTGCATGCCGCTGTCGAATTTGAGGAAGACCTGAAGGGGCCGCGCGGGTGGTTGCTGCTGCAGCCAGTCGAGATGGGCGGGATGATGCAACACCGGCCACAGGTCCAGTTCGGCGCAGGTGGCGATTTCGTCCGCCCCGAAGAACCCTTCCAGCAGCAGGATGGGCTGGTCGACCCCCATCAATCTCAGGTTGGCGGCCTCTTCCAGCGTCAGCACGGCAAAGCCGTCGGCCGCCGCCAATGCGCGCCGTGCACGCGACAGCCCGTGACCGTAGGCATTGGCCTTGACCACTGCAAACACCCGCGCTGCACCGGCGTGACTGCGTGCCACACGCAGGTTGTGTGCCATCGCGCCGATGGAGATTCGCGCCTGGATGGGCCGCATCGGCTTAGTAAGAGCCCGGCTGCGCCAGTGTTTCGAAGCGCGTGTATTCACCGAGGAAGGCCAGTCGCACCGTACCGATGGGGCCGTTACGCTGCTTGCTGATGATGATTTCCGCCGTGCCTTTGTCCTGCGTGTCCGGGTTGTAGACCTCGTCGCGGTAGATGAACAGGATGACGTCGGCATCCTGTTCGATGGCGCCCGATTCGCGCAGATCGGACATCACCGGGCGCTTGTTGGGACGTTGCTCCAGGCTCCGGTTCAACTGCGACAGCGCGATCACCGGCACATGCAACTCCTTCGCCAGCCCCTTCAGCGCGCGCGAGATTTCGGATATTTCGGTGGCGCGGTTCTCGCCGGTACCGCTGCCCGCCATCAGTTGCAAATAGTCGATCACGATCAGGCCGAGCTTGCCGCACTGACGCATCAGCCGGCGTGCGCGTGCGCGCAGTTCCAGCACGTTGAGTCCGGGCGACTCGTCGATGAAGACCGGCGCCTCGTTGAGCTTGCCGAGCGCGTAGGTGAGGCGCTGCCAGTCGTCCTCGCCCAGCTTGCCGGTACGCAGCCGGTGCTGGTCGAGCTTGCCGACCGAACCGATCATCCGCATCACCAGCTGGGCGCCGCCCATTTCCATCGAGAACACCGCTACCGGCAGGCCGGTGTCGAGCGCGACGTTCTCCGCGATGTTGATCGAGAAGGCGGTCTTGCCCATGGATGGGCGCCCGGCGACGATGACGAGGTCGCCCGGCTGCAGGCCGGAGGTCTTCTGGTCGAGGTCGTGAAAACCGGTGGGCACGCCCGTTACACCGGAATCGTTGTCGCGGTGATAGAGCTCGTCGATACGCTCGACCACTTCCTTCAGCAGNGGTTTGATTTCGATGAATCCCGCCTGCCCGCGGCTGCCGGACTCGGCGATCTCGAACACCTTGGCTTCGGCTTCGTCGAGCAGTTGCGAGGCGCTGCGCCCGGCAGGCGAATAGGCGGTGTCGGCGATTCCGGTCGCCACTTCGGCGAGCCGCCGCATCACCGAACGCTCGCGCACGATTTCGGCATAGCGGCGGATGTTGGCAGCCGACGGCGTGTTGCTTGCCAGCGCAACGATGTAGGCAAGTCCACCGACGTTTTCGAGCTGCCCCATGGACTGCAGCGCCTCGGACACCGTCACGGCATCGGCCGGGCGATTCTCGGCGATCTGCCGCACGATCGCGCGCAGGATCTGGCGATGATCCTGGCGGTAGAAATCGCTTTCCGATACCACATCCCCGATGCGGTCCCATGCGCTGTTGTCGAGCAGCAGACCGCCCAACACCGCCTGCTCGGCTTCGAGCGAGTGCGGCGGCAGACGCATCTGCGCCAGTTGGGGATCGGAATTTGCAGTCAGGGAGTGGATGGCGGCCATGGCAGGATTCTAGTCTTCAGCCTCGGGCCCACCAAGGGAAAAACTGTGGATAAGCCGTGGGCATCCGGGTATGCCTTGAGGACAAATAAAAAGGGAGCCGATGGCTCCCTTTCCAGGCGAGGCCGGCGGATTACTGCTCGCCGACCACCACCACCGTGATGTTGGCGGTGACGTCATGGTGCAGACCCAGCACCACCGGGTATTCGCCGATGGCCTTGAACGGGCCTTCGGGCAGACGGATTTCCGCCTTGACCACGTCGTGGCCCTGCGCTTTCAGCGCATCAGCGATGTCGGCATTGGTAATGGAGCCGAACAGGCGGCCATCGACACCGGCCTTCTGACTGACCGTGACGCTGAAACCTTCCAGCTTCGCAGCGCGGCTCTGGGCTTCCGCCAGCTTCTCGGCAGCGACGCGTTCCAGCTCGGCCTTCTGGGCGGCAAATGCGTCCATGTTGGCCTGCGTGGCACGGCGTGCACGGCCGGTGGGGATCAGAAAGTTGCGGGCATAGCCGTCTTTCACCTTGACCACGTCACCCAGATTGCCCAGGTTGACGACTTTGTCCATCAGAATCACTTGCATGGTCGTCTCCTCAATGCAGATCGGTGTAAGGCATGAGCGCCAGGAAGCGCGCACGCTTGATCGCGGTGCCCAGCTGACGCTGGTAGTGCGCCTTGGTACCGGTGATGCGGGCCGGGATGATGCGGCCGTTCTCCGCGATGAATTCCTTCAGCACTTCGATGTCCTTGTAATCGACTTCGACCACTTTTTCAGCGGTGAAGCGGCAGAACTTGCGGCGCTTGAAGAGACCGCGATTGCCACTGTCGCGGCGCTTGTTGGCGAACTTGCCGCCGGATTTTCCACCCATGGGACGTGCCATGATTTATTCCTTTTCGATTCGATTCAATATCAAGATCAGTTGTCGGCTGTTCACGCTGCGTCGGTTCAACGCGCCTTCCAGTTTCACCTGCGTCCCGGTGGCCAGTTGTGCCAGCTGGCAGGCAAGCGATCCGCTCGCCTGCACCGTCAACTCGCATTCCACCTGCCGGGCCTGGGCTGCTACCATCTGACTGCTGCGGTGCAGAATCACCGCTTCCGCAATGGGCACGCCAGCCGGGCTGTAACGCACAGGATCAACCTGGATGAGGGCTCCGCTGATGAGCAGCCTGTTCACTCATTCAACCCGGCACTCACTCAGGCTGCTGCAGCGGGCTGCTCGGCTGCAGCTTCCGGCTTGGCGCCTTCAGCCTTGGCGCTGTCCAGCATGTCGCGCGACTTTTCTTCCTTCATCATGGGCGAAGCCGTGGTCACGGCATCGTCACGCTTGATGGTCAGATGGCGCAGCACGGCATCGTTGAACTTGAAGCCATGCTCGAGCTCTTCCAGGGTTTCCTGGTCGCACTCGATGTTCATCAGCACGTAGTGAGCCTTGTGGACTTTCTGGATCGGGTAGGCCATCTGGCGCCGACCCCAGTCTTCCAGGCGATGGACGTTGCCGCCGCGCGTGGTGATGTTGCTCTTGTAGCGCTCGATCATGGCGGGCACCTGCTCGCTCTGATCGGGATGGACGATAAATACGATTTCGTAATGCCGCATCAAGTTTCCTTTCGGTTCAGCCCCCGCTGCGGTGCGGTGGAGCAAGGTGGTAAAGTCAAAAAACAATCCCCGGCAAACCGGGGACTGCAAATCATACGCTTTTGCCTGGCAAATCAAGCCGCGGCCGCACGCAGCGGCCGGGTCAGATCACGCAATCGACATAATAGCGCGCCTTGCCATCAACCACGTCTTCCACCAGGCCGTGCACATCGGTCTCGAAGCCGGGGAATTTGTCATTGAATTCGCGGGTGAACTGCAGATAACGCACGATGGTGGCATTGAAGCGCTCGCCCGGGATCAGCAAGGGAATGCCCGGCGGATACGGCGTCACCAGCATGGCGGTGATGCGGCCTTCGAGTTGGTCGATCTCGACCCGCTCGATCTCGCGGTGCGCCATTTTGGCGAATGCGTCAGCCGGTTTCATCGCCGGCGCCATTTCGGACAGATACATCTCGGTCGTCAGGCGCGCCACATCGTTGGCCTTGTAGATGGTGTGGATCTGGTCGCACAAGTCCTTGAGGCCGGTTTTCTCGTAACGCGGGTGCTTCTCGATGAATTCCGGCAGCACGCGCCACAATGGCTGGTTTTCGTCGTAGTCGGCCTTGAACTGCTGCAGCGCGGTCACCAGCGTATTCCAGCGGCCCTTGGTGATGCCGATGGTAAACATGATGAAGAACGAATACAGCCCGGTCTTTTCCACGATGACGCCGTGCTCGGCCAGGTATTTGGTGACGATCGCCGCCGGGATGCCCCAGTCGGCGAATGCGCCGTCCACATCCAGGCCGGGCGTGATGACGGTGGCCTTGATCGGATCGAGCATGTTGAAGCCGGGCGCGATCTTGCCGAACTCGTGCCAGCGTGCGCCGGTTTCAAGCATCCAGTCCTCGCGGTCGCCCACGCCTTCGTCGGCGAGTTTTTGCGGCCCCCACACCTTGAACCACCAGGAATCACCGAACTCATCGTCGACCTTGCGCATGGCGCGACGGAAATCGAGCGCTTCCTTGATCGACTCCTCGACCAGGGCGGGGCCGCCGGGCGGCTCCATCATCGCCGCTGCCACGTCGCACGAGGCGATGATGGCGTACTGCGGCGACGTCGAGGTGTGCATCAGATAGGCCTCGTTGAAACGATGGAAGTCGAGCTTGCGCGTCTCCGAGTCCTGCACCAGGATCTGCGAAGCCTGGGAGAGGCCCGCCAACAGCTTGTGCGTGGACTGGGTGGCAAACACCAGCGCATCCTTCGCTCGCGGCCGGTTCTTGCCGATGGCGTGCATGCCGCGATAAAAGTCGTGGAAAGTCGCGTGCGGCAGCCAGGCTTCGTCGAAATGCAGGGTGTCGATATAGTCGCCGAGCAGTTCCTTGATCATGTCGACGTTGTAGAGGATGCCGTCGTAGGTCGACTGGGTGATGGTGAGGATGCGCGGCTTGCGCTTCACGTCCTTGGCGAACGGGTGCGCGGCGATCTTCTTCTCGATGTTCTCCGGGCGAAACTCGTCCAGCGGGATCGGTCCGATGATGCCGTAGTGGTTGCGCGTCGGCGTCAGAAAAATCGGGATCGCCCCGCACATCATGATGGCGTGCAGAATGGATTTGTGGCAGTTGCGGTCGACCACGACGATGTCGCCCGGCGCCACGGTGGCATGCCACACCATCTTGTTCGACGAGGAGGTGCCGTTGGTGACGAAGAACAGGTGGTCGCAGTTAAAGATGCGCGCAGCATTGCGCTCCGACGCCCCCACCGGGCCGGTATGGTCGAGCAGTTGGCCGAGTTCGTCCACGGCATTGCAGACGTCGGCCCGCAGCAGGTTCTCGCCGAAAAACTGGTGGAACATCTGGCCGATCGGCGATTTCAGGAAAGCCACGCCACCCGAGTGCCCCGGGCAGTGCCAGGAATATGAGCCATCCGCCGCGTAATGGGTCAGCGCGCGGAAAAACGGCGGCACCAGGGAATCGAGGTAGGCGCGCGCCTCGCGGCCGATATAGCGGGCGAGGAATTCCGGCGTGTCTTCCAGCATGTGGATGAAGCCGTTGAGCTCGCGCAGGATGTCGTTCGGAATATGGCGCGCGGTGCGGGTTTCGCCGTGCAGGAAAATCGGGATCTCGGCATTGCGGAAGCGCACTTCCTCGACGAATCCGCGGAGCTTTTGCAGTGCCTTGCTCGTATCCTCGTCGCTACCGGCAAGTTCCTCGTCATCGATCGACAGTACAAAGGCCGACGCGCGGGCCTGCTGCTGGGCAAACGATGTCAGATCCCCATAGTTGGTGACGCCGAGTACTTCCATGCCCTCTTTTTCGATCGCTTCGGCCAGGGTGCGGATCCCCAGCCCGGATGCGTTTTCGGAACGGAAATCTTCGTCGATGATGACAATGGGAAAGCGAAAACGCATGGCGACTCCTCAGGGAGGGGCGGGAGAAAAACGCGGATTGTACGTCGCGTGCGCGGGCGCAGGATGAATTTTTGCGCGCAGGCTGAAATCGCGGCGCCGGTCAGATCTTGGGAGCGTGACCCCGACCTGACCCTGGTATTTGCCGCCGCGGTCCTTGTATGAGGTTTCGCACACCTCGTCGGACTCGAGGAACAGCATCTGGGCCACGCCTTCGTTGGCGTAGATTCGCGCGGGCAGCGGCGTGGTGTTGGAAAACTCCAGCGTCACATGGCCTTCCCATTCGGGTTCCAGCGGCGTCACGTTGACGATGATGCCGCAGCGCGCGTAAGTGCTTTTGCCCAAACAGATCGTCAGCACGCTGCGCGGNATGCGGAAGTACTCCACCGTGCGCGCCAGCGCGAACGAGTTCGGGGGNATGATGCACGAATCGCCCTTGACCTCGACGAACGAGTTCGGGTCGAACGCCTTGGGGTCGACGATCGTGGTGTTGATGTCAGTGAACAGCTTGAATTCGCTGGCGCATCGCACGTCGTAGCCATAACTCGACGTGCCGTACGACACGATGGATCGGCCTCCGGCCTGTTTGATCTGTCCCGGCTCGAACGGTTCGATCATGCCATGCTCAGCCGCCATGCGGCGGATCCATCGGTCGGACTTGATGCTCATCAGGTATTGGAAATGACGATGTTGGGGAACTTGGCGGAATGATCCACCGCGGTTTCGCCAATCTTAACAGCAACGCGGCGCGCGATCTGCTTGTAGATCTCGGTCACGCGGCCGTTCGGGTCGGACACCACCGACGGCTTGCCGGAATCGGTGTCGGCACGGATCGCGCCATCGAGCGGCAGCGCGCCGAGGAACTCGACGCTGTAATCCTTGCACATGCGTTCGCCGCCGCCTTCGCCGAAGATACGCTCTTCGTGGCCGCAGTTCGAACAGATGTGCAGGCTCATGTTTTCGACCACGCCGATGATGGGAATGCCGACCTTCTCGAACATCTTCAGACCCTTGCGCGCATCGATCAACGCGATGTCCTGGGGNGTGGTGACGATCACCGCGCCGGTCACCGGCACGCGCTGCGCCAGCGTCAGCTGGATGTCGCCGGTACCGGGAGGCAGGTCGACCACCAGATAGTCCAGCTCGCTCCAGTTGGTGTTGTTGAGTAGCTGTTCCAGCGCCTGCGTGACCATCGGGCCGCGCCACACCATCGGCGTTTCGACGTCGATCAGGAAGCCGATCGACATCGCCTGGATGCCGTGGCCGATCAGCGGCTCGAGGTTCTTGCCGTCGGTCGATTCAGGCTTGTCGGTGATGCCGAGCATGGTCGGCTGCGACGGACCGTAGATGTCGGCGTCCAGCATGCCGACGCGCGCGCTNTCGGCCGACAGCGCCAACGCCAGATTGACGGCGGTGGTGGATTTGCCGACGCCGCCCTTGCCGGAAGCCACGGCGATGATGTTCTTGACGTTGGGGATCAGTTTGACGCCGCGCTGCACGCTGTGCGACACGATCTTGAAGCTGACGTTGGCGGTGGCGGTGGTGACGCCCTCGATGGATTTGAGCTTGTCTTCGACCTGCTGCTTGATGACCGGCAACTGGCTCTGCGCCGGGTAGCTCAGCAGGATGTCGACCGACACGGCGCCGCCGTCGATCTTGATGTTGCGGGCGGATTTGGTCGAGACGTAGTCCTTGTGGGTATTGGGGTCGACCAACTCTTTCAGAGCGGTCTGCACCTGAAGTTCAGAAACGGCCATGTGTGCTCCAGCAGGTTAAATTAGCAATCGCTCATTTTAACGAATTCTGTCGCTTTGGGTGAACGGAAACGCAGAAAGGACGCGGGATTCCCTGCCATTCGCAGGGCTATTGCCAGTAATCCGACGCCCTCAGAAGGCCTTGCGACATTACAGTCCGCGCCTTCTAGCCGCCTCTGGAATCAGCCTAGCGAGGCTCGGCGTAATGCGCCACCAGCACGGCTTCGGGCACCCGCAGACGAATCGCTGCGACCAGCTCGCTGATCGCCCCGGGNCGCGGGCGCAGGGATACCCACAGCAGGTTGAGTTTCAGGTTGAGATCAGCGAACACCACATCCTGATGCAGCGACAACACCGCCTGAATTTCGCGTGACGCCCGTTCGATCTCGACGCGCGGGCGACTGCGCAAACGCGGAATCAGCATCATGAAATCAGTCAGTCGCTTGCCGGCAAGATCGCGCGTGGGCGCGATCTGCCACAAAGGCTGGCCCGGCCCGGGTCCGGCACCTGTCGTCAGCGTGGTTGAAGCATGGATTCGTATCTTCATCACGCCTCCGTCATTCCGGATCAGGACTTCAACAGGAAATCCGCTGCCGCGTCCCGCCGACTGCACAGGCGGGGNGCGCGTTGCCGCACATGACGTGCATCCCGGTGCAGGTAACGTTCGAGTTCCTCGAGCGCCAGACGGTAGACCTCGCGCTTGAAGTCGACCACCGCATCCATCGGCACCCAATACTCGTTCCAGCGCCAGGCGTCGAATTCCGGATGGCTGCTGGCGCGCAGCGAGACATCGCAGTCGCGCCCGGTCAATCGCAGCAAAAACCAGATCTGCTTCTGGCCGCGATACAGTCCCCGGCTGTCGCGCCGCGTCCAGTGGGGAGGCACGTCGTAGCGCAACCATTCGCGTGTGCGGCCCAGGATGCGTACATGCGCGGGCAGCAAGCCCACTTCCTCTTCCAGTTCCCGGAACATGGCGTTCCGGCGTTTCCCTGCGTTGATGCCGCCCTGGGGAAACTGCCAGGCGTGCTGATTGACGCGCTTGCCCCAGAAGACCTGGTTGCTCGCGTTGCACAATATAATGCCTACGTTCGGGCGGTACCCTTCTCGGTCGATCATGGCCGCCACCATCAATAAAGTTCGATTAGCTGCATTCTTTCATACCCGCCGAAAATTGCAAACCTTCCATGATTCGAAGCCTGCTGTTAAGCATTGTTTTAATTGGCATTTTGAGCGGATGTTCCAATTTGATGTCAGCCGCCCCGCCCGACCGGGTGTTGGCGGGAATCCATGAATTCGGCACCACGGCACTCGCCTATACACCGGATGGCCGGCAATTCATCAGTGGTGGCTTCCGTGGCGAGTTGCGGGTGTGGGATGCGACCACCCTGCGCCCGCTCGGCGAGTACCACGGACATCGGCGGGCGGTGCGCGCGATTCTGCCGCTGGCCTCGGGCGACTTTGTCAGCGGGNGGNACGATGGCCGCCTGATCCTGTGGCATGACAGACACATCAAGCGGCGTGTCCAGGGGGCGAAGGTGACTGCGCTGGCCTTATTCCAAGGCCAGGTGGTGAGCGGTCAGCGCGATGGGCGCTTGCGGGTCTGGTCTGCGGACACGCTACAGCCTGTGCGGGAAATTCAGTTATCCGGCGATGTCGTTGCGCTGACGACGCATGGAACCCGGCTGGCCGTTGGCCTCGATCACGCCATCCTGCTTCTCGATGCGGATTTCAAGATACGACGGATGATCCGCACTCCATCTACCCCGCACGATCTGCAATTCAGCCCGGATGGCCGCATCCTGGCGGCAGGTACCTGGTTTCGCCTGCTCGA
Organism: Thiobacillus sp.; assembly: GCF_013693775.1. NCBI lineage: Bacteria > Pseudomonadati > Pseudomonadota > Betaproteobacteria > Nitrosomonadales > Thiobacillaceae > Thiobacillus > Thiobacillus sp. The sequence goes on along the minus strand of NZ_CP059257.1, from coordinate 3,188,913 downwards.
ATGGGACGTCGCCAGCGGAGAAGCGCACACTATCCCGACCGAACACAACGGTTTGCTGACCTCGATCGCCTTCAGCCCCGATGGCCGCTATCTAGCCACCCTGGGGCGCCATACCGACTCCGCCATCCGCATCGTCGACACCACGGATTTCAGGGTCGTGCAGCGTTACCAGGCCCATGAACTATGCGGCGCCGTCATCCGCTTCAGCCCCGACGGTCAGACCCTGGCTTCCGGCTCGGACGACGAAAGCGTTCGGTTGTATCGCTTCCATCGCCCCGCCTATTCAAGCAACGGCGCAATCCCTTCGGCCCACTGAAAATCACGTGCAAAACCGCGCAGATCAAGGCCGTAGCGTTTGGACAGATCGGCCAGCTGCGGCCGTGCCGCCTCGAGCCGGGCCGCAGCGTCTGGCTCGGCAAAGGCAAACACGATGACGTTGGTCTTGTTCTGTACCGAAATCCAGCCGACCTCACCGTCGAATGCACGCGTCAGCCGCGCGAAGTACTCGGCGAACTCGCTGTCGCGTCCCCACAGATTCACCACCAGAATGCCGCCTGGCTTCAGCACGCGGCGGCAGGCGGCATAAAACGTCTGGGTCGCCAGCGCCTCGACCTGATTGCCTGCATCGAAACCGTCGAGCAGGATGACGTCCGCGCTGCCGGGGTGCTGGCGCACATACAGGGCGCCATCGGCCTCGACCACACGGAGCGTCGCATCGTCCGGCGGCAGTTCGAAGTGAGCCCGCGCGGCGGCGATCACCCGCGGATCGATTTCCACTGCGGTGACATGTGTCTGCGGCCGCTGCTTGCGGATGAACTTGGCAAGTGAACCGCCGCCCAGACCGATCATCAGCACGTCCTGCGGCATCGGGTTGAACATCAGAAACCCCATCATTGCGCGCGTGTACGCGAGTTCCAGGTCCCACGGCCGGTTCACCCGCATCGCGCTCTGGATGGCTCGGCTGCCCAGGTGCAGCACGCGCATGCCGCGTTCCTCGGTCACTTCCAGTCCCTCGTCGCCTGCCCGGCGTTTACCAAACTTCAAGCGCATGGCCATCCCATCCAAAAATCGAGGGCGAATCATCCTAGAAATCGCAGTTGGATGCATCTGATGGTGCGTCTGGGCAGGTGACTGCCGCGAAGCAAGGAGGCCGCAGGCTTATTGTCTGCAACGACGAGCGACAAAGGCAGGCGCTTGTCCAGGCGTAGCAGCAGGTGCATAGCGGACTTCAGTCAGCGGATGATTTCAGCCGAAGAACAGATGATACTCATGTAAAAATCGTCGAGGAAGTTAGGCGGTCAACTGTAGTTTCTGGGATGACTACCCGTCCGCACGCTAAAATGCGTATTTTCGTCCCGATTATTCCACCATGCGCGCCACCCAGTTCTTCATTTCCACCACCAAGGAAGCCCCGTCCGAGGCCGAACTCGTCAGCCACAAGCTGATGCTGCGCGCCGGCCTCATCAAGCGCCTGGGCTCGGGCCTGTACACCTGGATGCCGCTGGGGCTGCGCGTGCTGCGCCGGGTCGAGGCAGTGGTGCGCGAGGAAATGAACCGCGCCGGCGCGATTGAACTGCTGATGCCGGCGGTGCAGCCGGCCGAACTGTGGGAGGAAACCGGGCGCTGGGCCGTGTTCGGCCCGCAGATGCTGAAGATCAAGGACCGCCACCAGCGCGACTTCTGCTTCGGTCCCACCCACGAGGAAGTCATCACCGACGTCGCGCGCCGCGAGATCAAGAGCTACCGCCAGCTGCCGGTCAACTTCTACCAGATCCAGATGAAGTTCCGTGACGAGATCCGCCCGCGTTTCGGCGTCATGCGCGCGCGCGAATTCCTGATGAAGGACGCCTATTCCTTCCATGCCAGCAAGGAGAGCCTCGCCGCCACCTACCAGACGATGTACGACGCCTACACGCGCATCTTCACCCGGCTGGGACTGAGCTTCCGCCCCGTGGCCGCCGACACCGGCGCCATCGGCGGCTCCGCATCGCACGAATTCCACGTGCTGGCCGACTCCGGCGAAGACCTGATCGCCTACTGCCCCGATTCCGACTATGCCGCCAATGTCGAACTCGCAGAAGCGCTTGCTCCAGCGACGCCGCGCGCCGCGCCGCAGGAAACGCTACGTGAGGTGGATACGCCGAAGCAGACCACCTGCGAGGACGTCGCCGCCCTGCTCAATATTCCGCTCGCCCGTACCGTGAAACTCATCGCCGTCATGGCCGGCGAGCAGATGGTCGTGCTGCTGCTGCGCGGCGATCACATGCTGAACGAAGTCAAGCTCGGCAAGCTCGAAGGCATGGCAGACTTCCGGCTGGCGAACGAAGCCGAGATTCGCGCTGCCTTCGACTGTCCACCGGGCTTCCTCGGGCCGGTCGGGCTTGACCGTGCCAAAACCAGGGTCATTGCCGACCGCACGGTCGCGGCGATGAGCGATTTCGTGTGTGGCGCCAACAAACCGAAATTCCACCTGGCTGGCGTCAATTTCGGGCGCGACCTGCAGGAACCGGAGGTTGTGGCCGATATACGGAATGTCGCCTCCGGCGACCCCAGCCCGGACGGCAAGGGATCGCTTGCGCTGTGCCGCGGCATCGAGGTCGGCCATGTGTTCCAGCTCGGCAGCAAGTACTCGCAGGCGATGAATGCGACCTACCTCGACGAGTCCGGCAAGGCACAGGTCATGGAAATGGGTTGCTACGGCATCGGCGTATCGCGCATCGTGGCCTCGGCCATCGAGCAACATCACGACGAGCGCGGCATCATTTGGCCGAAGGCGATGGCACCGTTCTTGCTGGTGATTGTGGGGATCGGCTATGGCAAGAGCGAGATGGTTAAAACCGCCGCCGAGTCGTTGTATGCTGAACTCACTGCCGCCGGTTTCGACGTGTTGCTGGACGACCGCGACGAACGTCCCGGCGTAATGTTTGCTGATGCCGAGCTGATCGGCATCNCCCACCGCATCACCGTGGGCGAGCGCGGATTGAAAGAGGGTGTGATCGAATACCAGGCTCGCCGCGCCGCGCCGGGGCAAAGCGGCGAAGCGCAANAAATCGCGCTCGCCGATGCAAGGGAATTTTTGACGGGATTGCTGAAACGCTGACATGAACAAACGGACGCACATCGGGCTGCTGATCGCCGCTTTGCTGCTTGCCCAGCCTGCGCACGCGNGGNGGCAGCTCGAAGAAGCGATGTCGGCCAACGTGCGTTCGTCCCTGCAGCGCGCCCTGGCGGATACGCCGGTCACCCGTACGGCATTCCGCAACCCGGCCGATGGCGCCGCCTGGCTGAAGGAAATGTCACGCCGGCTGGCCAAGCGCATGCCCGACGAGGACGAACGGCTCGAGTTCCTGACCACGCTGCACTGGGAGGCTTCGCGCGCCGGCGTCGACCCGCAATTGATGCTGGGATTGATCCAGGTGGAAAGCGGCTTCCGCAAATATGCCGTGTCGCCGGTCGGTGCGCGCGGCTACACACAAGTCATGCCCTTCTGGGTCAAAACCATCGGCAACCCCAGCCACAACCTGTTTCAGCTCCGCACCAATTTGAGGTACGGCGCGCTGATCCTGCGCTATTACATCGACATCGAGCACGGTGACTTATTCCGTGCGCTGGGCCGCTACAATGGCAGCCTTGGCCAGCCGGAATATCCGACGCTCGTCGTCAACGCCTGGAAACGTTACTGGGATTACACCNCTCGCACCCAGTCGGCCGACAATCGCGCCGACTCCGAGCCGCGCAGTTGACGTCCTCTTGCAGGGACATGCCACACGTCAAAAACACCTAGCCTGAACACCCGTTTCAGGCATGCCTTGCCCGCTGACGAAATCTCAACCGGCCGTCACGCCACCGACACTTTTCAGCCGTTTCCTCCCCGGCCTCCTGCGCCGCGTGCCTTGTCAAACAAGGTGTCTGGGGCATTTCGTCACCTGGCACAAGCCATGCAGTATGTCCGCCACAGGCTACATGCCTGCAATCACAACAACGGAGGCGACCATGGACATGACAATGCAATTGTCCCGCACGGTTAAGGGACAGGAAGAAATCTTCAACCTCGGCCATACCTTGCGGCCCCGACACCGACAAATCCTGTTCAGCGTGGGAAATGGCATTTCGTTTGGCGAACTCTGCAAGAAGATGCCCCACTGCGCCGAACTGGAAGCGATGGTGAACGACTTGCTGCAAAGCGGGTTCATTCAGGCCTTGCGCAACATGGCATCGCCTTCGCAGCCCGCGCCGGCTGCTTCCNCCAGCCCGGCTCACGCAGCGGCTACCCCTGCGCACTCCGCCGCCAACCTGGAAAGCACCCGCACCTATGCGCTGGAATTCCTGTCCGCCCTGGTGGGAACCAAGTCCCCAGCCTACCGGAAAATGAGCGAAGTACAGGATCTGGCTGGTTTCAACGCCATCCTGCCGATGTGCTACAAGGTGATCGCTGCAGTCGCGTCGCCGCATCAGGCGGCTGAAATGGAAACTGAAATCGCCCGGCGCATGGCCTGACGCGACTGGCAGGCCACGGACACGCCAGGTCGGCTCGATCGGGTTCGATACTTAGCGCGACAGCACGATCAGCGGCTTCGGCTGGCAATCCGCGACCACGACGGTACCGGATCCGCCCGGGATCGCGCTCACCACGCCATCGAACGGCGCCTTCAGTTCGGCATCCGCCAGGTTTTTCTGTGCGATCACCCGGCGTGCCTGAGCAGCCGACAGTGCGGCCTGGGCACGCGCGTAGCGCAATTCGGCGGCTTCCAGTTCGCTGGTCGACGACACCGTCCGGTCGTACAGTTCCTGCGCCCGTCCCTGCTCGCGCTTGGCATCGGCCTCATCAGCCTGCGCGCGCGCATGGTCCGCCGTGGCTTCCTCAAGGCGCGCCTGCAGGATGGTCCTGTCCAGACGCAGCAGGACGGCGCCTTTCTTCACGCGCTGGCCGGGCTTGACCAGCACCGACTCCACCACGCCGGACACGCGGGTGGTGAGTTCAACCTTGTCTGCGGCCCATAGCGGGTTGGTACCCAGCAGGCTCAATCCGGCCAGTGCGATGGCCACCATGCGCTGATTCATTTTCGTGCTCCCTCAACAGGCGGCAGATTGCCGCCGGACAGTGCCTGCAGCCGCGCCAGCGCCAGCGCCAGCCGGTATTCCACCTGCTTGCGGCGGATCTGCGCCATCTGGGTTTCCGCCATGCTGGTGCCCAGATTGGTTTTCAATTCCAGTTCGTATTCGGCTCGCGCGCGTTCTAGCGCCCAGTCGCGATACTCGATCTGCTTGTCGGCCGCCGTGCGACTGCTGCCGCGCAGCCATTCGATCTCCTGCAGGGTCGCGAGCAGCGTGTCGGACAGGTCGAACTTGAGTTTTTCCAGCTCGGCGGCTGTGCGCTCCTTCTGCGCCAGTTCACGCGCAATCCGGGCATCCACGCGTCCGCCCTGATACAGCGGGATCGTGAACACCAGGCCGGCACTGGCCTCGTCGCGCGTGGTCGATTCCCGGCTGTAGCCGCCGCCGATGATCTCGGCATCAAGCGTCGGATTGCGTTCCGCACGTATCGCGGCCAACCGCGCATCCGATGCCGACAACTGGGCCTGCAGGGCAAGAATGCGAGGATTTTTCGCCATGACCCAGGGCAACAGGGTCTCGTATTCCGGCACGGGTCGGGCATTACCCTTGAGCTCGGGCTCGACCAGTTCGTCGGGGAGCGTGCCGGGGCGATAGATGGCTTGGGCAAGCCGCTGTCGTGCACTGCGCATGCGCTGCTCGCTGGCGTTGCGGCGCTCGCGAACATCCTGGTACTCGGTTTCCAGCTTCAACAGAGCGGGCTGGCTGATTTGTCCCACTTTGAAACGATCCTTCGCGTTGTCCCAGGCCACATACGCGACCGCCATGAATTCGTTGTCGGCGGCATACTGCCTGTCGGCCATGAGGACGTCGAAATAGCGCGCCATGATGTCGATACGGCGCAGGCTCTCGACGTTGTAGAGCGCCTCCTGCCGGGCGGTGACTTCCTGGTCCGCTGCGGCGATTGCCTGGCTGCTGCGGCCGAAATCGAACAGCGGCTTGCGCGCAACGATACGGCCGATGTTGTCGGGTTTCCAGTCGCCATCGGGCCGCCGTCCCGTGCGCAGGCTGCCGTCCAGGAAGAGGCTGAAATCCTGGCGGCTGTCCGCCTCCTCACGGTTGGCGCGCGCCAAGGCCAGTTCACTTTCTGCAACCCGTCGATCGGGGTGAGGCGCGGCCACACTCGCCAGCGCCTCATCCAGCGTCAGTTTTTCTGCAGCAGCCGCCGTGGCGGACAGCGCGCACGCCAGCAACGCGCCCCACGCCGCGCGCCTCATTTACCTTGCTTGTATTTGGTGAAGGGTTCGCTCGCGTAGCTGCCCTCGGCCACATACTTGCCGAGCAGCAAGAATTCGGCCTTGTCCTTGGTGGGACCGACATAGCGCGTAACCAGTTTGCCGTCGAGATCGATAAACAACATCGTCGGCGTGGCACGCACGCGGTTGGCGAGTGCGAATGCCTTTTCAGTGGTTTGCTTGCCCTGGAAATCGGTCATCTGCGTATCACCATTGACGTCGATCGGATACAGCAGGAACTTCGCACGATAGGCATCCTGGACGTCGGACTGGTTGAGGATGGTGCTTCTCATACGTTCGCAAAACGGACAGTCGTCCATTTCAAAGAACAGGAATATGCCTTTCTTGCCCTGCTCACGGGCGGTCTGGAGTTCGGCGTGGAAATCGCCGAACTTGGGCTGGAAGAAATAGCTGAGGGGGTCACGCGTCTCCGCCTGTGCGGATACGGCGAATACCATCAGGAACGCGATGAACAGTTGGCGCATGGTGTCTCCTCGTTATGCTGTGGCTTATTTATTGGTACGTGCACTTTTCTTGGCAATGAAGCTTTCCACCGATTCACGGGTAATCGCGCCCACTTGCTGGGCAACCATTTTACCGTCCGGGTTGTATAGATAGGTAGTCGGTAATCCTTGTACCGGCCCGATCTGGCTGGCTACCTGGGCATTTCCCAGCACGATCGGGTAATCGACCAGCAGTCCGTCCGCGAAATCGGTCACCTGCTTGGCATTGCGATAATCCATGGCGATACCGATGACGACGAGGTTGTTCTTCTTCTCGCCGTGCAGCGCGATCAGATCTGGAATCTCCTCCTGGCAGGGCGGACACCAGGTTGCCCAGAAATTCACCAGCACCCACTTGCCCTTGTAGCCGTCCAGCGTATGGGTCTTGCCGTTGGTATCGGTCAGCGTGAATCCGCCCGCATGGGCCCAGGAGGCGAGCAGTGCCAGTAATAGCCCGGCCAGCCATATCGGATAAAATCGACCACCTTGTAATGTCTGCATTGGTTTTGCCATCATGAATGAATTCGCCACGAATCAATTTCGTACCGAGAAGGACTCGCTGGGCGAAGTCCAGGTTCCCGTGGACGCCTGGTATGGCGCGCAAACAGCCCGCGCCGTCGCCAATTTTCCCATTTCGGGCCGCCGCGCGGATAAGGATTTCGTACTAGCGCACGTGCAGATCAAGCTCGCCGCCGNNCGCGCCAACTGCCAGCCGAACTGGCTGAGCGAACAGAAACGTGACGCCATCGTCGCCGCCTGCGAGAAAATCCTGGCCGGCGAATATATCGACCAGTTCGTGGTCGACCGTTTCCAGGCCGGCGCTGGCACCAGCCACAACATGAACAGCAACGAGGTCATCGCCAACCTCGCCAACGTGGCGCTGGGCGGCGAAAAGGGTGCCTACAAGCCGGTCAACCCCAACGACGACGTCAACATGGGCCAGTCGACCAACGACACCATCCCGACGGCCATCCGCCTCGCCGTGCTGGCCAAGCTGCCGCGCCTGGTCGCCGCCGTGCACAGCATGGCCGCCGAATTCGGCCGGCTGGCCGAACGCGAGAAGGACACGGTCAAATCGGGCCGCACCCACCTGCAGGACGCGGTGCCGACCACGCTGGGGCAGGAATTCGCCGGGTACGCCTGGACGCTGTCCCGCTGCGCCGCCGCGCTCGAAGCCGTGCGCCCGGCATTGTGCGAAATCGGCTTGGGCGGTTCCGCCGCCGGCACCGGCCTGAACACCTCGCCCGACTACCCGGCCCGCGTGGCGGCCGAACTCGCCAGGCTCACCGGTGAGCCGATCCGCGTCGGCCAACTGGTCGCGCAGATGCAGTCGATGAACGACCTCGCGCGCCTGTCGGGCGAGATCCGCAACCTCGCGCTGGAACTCACCCGCATCTCCAACGACCTGCGCCTCTTGGCTTCCGGCCCCCGCACCGGCCTCGGCGAGATCCAGCTGCCGCCGGTGCAGCCCGGCTCCAGCATCATGCCGGGCAAGGTCAACCCGGTGATGTTCGAGATGCTCAACCAGGTCTGCTTCCAGGTGCTGGGGCAGGACGCCGCCGTGTCGTACATGGTGCAGGCCGGGCAGATGGAACTCAACGTGATGATGCCGGCCCTGGGCAGCGCGCTGTTCGACGCCATGGACTGGCTGACCAACGCAATGAACGCCGCCACCGAAAAGAACCTCAAGGGCATCGTCGTGAATCGGGAAAGGTGTGCCTTCTTCATCCACCAGAGCGTCGCGCTCGCCACCCTGCTCAACACGCAGATCGGCTACAACCAGGCCGCCGAAGTCGCCAAGGAATCGGAGAAGTCCGGCCGGCCGGTGCGCGACATCGTCGCCGAACGCGGGTTGATGAGCGCAGCTGATTTCGACGCATTGGTGCTGCAGGCCGCGCATGGCGTGGGAAGCGGCGGCGGCGCAGGCTGATGCCGCACTGATGCGATAATCACGGCCCTTTAGCCGAGCCCCCACCCCATGGCGATCCAGTGGTTCCCCGGTCACATGACCACCGCGCGCAAGAAGGCCGCGGAGACGATGGCGCAAATCGACGTGGTGGTCGAGGTGCTCGACGCGCGCCTGCCCGAGGCCGGCAGCAACCCCATGATCCACGAGCTGCGCCACTTCAGGCAACGCCCCTGCCTCAAGGTGCTGAACAAAGTCGATCTGGCCGACCCCGAGGCAACGCGCGCCTGGATCGACTATTTCAACAGTCAGCCCGGCGTGATGGCAGTGGCGATCTCCGCCAAGAAACCCGGTGACGTGGCGAAGCTGCCGGGCCTGGCGCAGAAGCTTGCCNCCCACCGCGACGACGCCTTCAAGCCCTTGCGGCTGATGATCATGGGCATCCCCAACGTCGGCAAATCGACGCTGATGAACACCTGGGTCAAGCGCAAGGTGGCGGCGGTCGGCGACGAGCCGGCGGTAACCAAGTCGCAGCAGCGCATCAACCTGTCGCCGCGTCTGATCCTGGTCGATACGCCCGGCATGACCTGGCCGAAGATCGAGCACGACGCCGACGGCTTCATGCTGGCGGCGAGCCACGCGATCGGCCGCAACGCGGTGATCGACGAGGAGGTGGCGATCTTCCTCGCCGGCATCCTCCTCGAGCGCTATCCGGGCCTGCTGAAGGCGCGCTACGGCTTCAACCTTGAAGGGCTGGACGCCACCGGCGTGCTGGAGGCGGTGGCGAAGAAAAGGGGCTGCATCCTCAAGGGACGCGGCGGCGAACTCGATCTGGAAAAGGCCGCGATGATTTTGCTGACTGACTACCGCAGCGGCACACTCGGCCGCATCAGCCTGGAGACGCCGGCGACACGGCAGGCGATGCTGGCCGCGGCGGAAAAGCCCAAAAAGACAGCCACGCCCGAACCCGACGCGAGCGGCGACTGATCAGCCGCTCTGCGCCGATGCGGCGGCATCGAGCCAGGCGACCGTCTCCTGCCTGCCCTTGACGGCCGAGATTGGCAGCGTCTCGCCACGGCGCCAGCGCTGCAACGCCGCATGCTTGCCGGCGCCCGTGACCACGACCCACAGCTTCATACTGCGATTCAACCGCGCCGCCGACAGGCTCACGCGCTGGGGTGGTGGCTTCGGCGCATCGGATACGGCCAGCGCATCCGGACTGTCCGCCGCTGTTCCCCAGTGGTGGCCGGGGAAAAGACTCGCCGTATGGCCGTCCTCGCCCATGCCGAGCAGCACGACATCGAAATCGCCCACGCGTTCCAGCCAATCCGCATATACCGCTGCCGCTTCGTCGGCACCAAACTCGGCAGGGATCGGCCAGCGTTGTTCCTCGGGAATGTTCGACGCCGCTAGCCAGGCGGCCTCGGCCATGGCGCTGTTGCGCTCGGCATCATTGGCTGGAAGGCAGCGCTCGTCGCCATACCAGATATGCCAGCACGCATCGCCGGCACCACGCCGCGCGAGCTCGGCATATAAGGTGCGCGGCGTGGTACCGCCGGCCAGGACCAGGTGGAACGCGCCACGCGCGGCAATCGCCGCAGCGGCCTCGGCGCACAGGGCGTCGGCCAGCGCCCGCACCAGCGAATCGACATCGGCGAACACCCGCCACTGGGTCGTCATCACAGTTCGTCGCGCCAGGTCTGGTCGTCGCTGTCGAACAGCCGGTTCGCCTCGGCCGGCCCCCAGGACCCGGCAGGATAGGTCGGGATGAACTCGCGCTCGACGGTCCAGTTCCGGAGAATGGGATCGACTACCCGCCAAGCCCACTCGACCTCATCGAAGCGGATGAACAGCGACCGATCACCCTCGATCACGTCGAGCAGCAGGGTCTCGTAGGCATCGAGCGTCTGCTCGTCGGTTTTCAGAAAGCTTGCGTTCATCTGCATCACGCGGGTGTCCATGTCGAGGCCAGGCTGCTTCACATGGATTTCCATGCGCATCGATTCCTCGGGCTGGATCGACAGCAGCACCCAGTTCGGCGCCAAAGTTTCAACGGGCGTTTCACGGAACAGCTGTTGCGGCGGGTGGCGAAAACGGATTGCGATAATCGACGTCTGCTTCTCCAGTCGTTTTCCGGTGCGCAGATAGAACGGCACGCCACGCCAGCGCCAGTTGTCGATGTAGAACTTGGCCGCGACGAAGGTTTCGGTAATCGAGTTGGACTCGACGCCGTCTTCCTGCTGGTAGCCCATGACCGACTGGCCGTCGATGTTGCCGCGCGCATATTGCGCCCGCACCGCGTGGGCATGGACCGCGCGCTTGGCGATCGGCCGGATCGAGCGCAGCACCTTGACCTTCTCGTCGCGCAGCGCATCGGCCTCGAGCGCCGGCGGCGGTTCCATCGCAACGACCGTGAGCAATTGCATCAGGTGGTTCTGCAGCATGTCGCGCAACGCACCCGCGCGATCGTAATAGTCGGCACGCTGCTCGATGCCGATCGACTCGGCCACCGTGATCTGCACGTGGTCGATGAAGTTACGGTTCCACAGTGGTTCGATCAGCGTGTTGGCGAAGCGGAAAACCAGCAGGTTCTGCACCGTTTCCTTGCCAAGGAAATGGTCGATGCGGTAGACCTGCTCCTCGTCGAAGTGCTGGTGGAGCAGGCGGTTCAGCATCTGCGCCGATTCGAGGTCCTCGCCGAAGGGCTTTTCGATCACCACCCGGTTCAGCCCGCGCGGCTTGTTGAGGCCGACGGCTTCCAGGTTCTGGATCACCGCACCGAATTCGGCCGGCTTGATCGCCAGGTAGAACACCGTGCTGGAACAGGCCGACTCCGGCGGCAGTCGATTGGCCAGCGCACGGAAGGACTCGACATCGTTGAGATCGCCCTTATGGTAGGCGAAGCGCGCGATGAAGCGCTCGAACACCGGCGTATCGAGCGAGCCCTTGATCTTGTCCTTGAGGACTTCGCGCATGTGTTCGCGCCAGCTGTCGGTCGTCCAGTCGCGGCGCGAGAACGCGATGATGGTCAGCGATTCGGCCAGCCGTGCCGCCGCCTCGAGGTGATACAGCGCAGGCAGCAGCTTGTTCGACGCGAGGTTGCCGGTCGCGCCGAAAATGACGAACGAACAAGGCAGGTCGTCGGAACTTGCATTCTTGGCCAGGTTCATCTCAGCCCTCCTTCACCGCGTGGCCGCCAAACCCCTGGCGCATTTTCGCCAGCATTTTCGCTGCGTAATCGTTCTTGCCCTGGCTGGCAAAACGCATCATCAGGGCCAGCGACATCACCGGCGTGGGGATGCCCTGCTCCACCGATTCCAGCGCCGTCCAGCGCCCTTCGCCCGAATCGGCGACGAAGGGTTCGATGGATTCCAACGATTGATCCTTCGCCAGGAAATCGGCCGACAGATCCAGCAGCCAGGAACGCACCACGCTGCCATGCCGCCACAGCTCGGCGATTTCACCGATGTCGAGATCGAAGCCCGGCTTGTTCTTCATCAGCGCGAAGCCTTCGGCGAAGGCCTGCATCATGCCGTACTCGATGCCGTTGTGTACCATCTTGACGAAATGACCGGACCCGACCGGCCCGGTATGCAGCCAGCCCTCCGTCGGGGTGGGTGCGAGCGCCTCCATGTAGGGCTTGAGCCGCGCGGCGGCCGCATCGCTGCCGCCGAACATGATGCAGTAGCCGTTCTCCAATCCCCACACGCCGCCGGATACGCCGGCATCGGCAAACTCGATCGCCTGTTTCGCCAGTTGTCCGGCGCGGCGCTGGTCGTCCTTGTAATAGGCATTGGCACCGTCGACCACGAGATCGCCTGGCGACAGCAGNGGTACCAGGGTATCCAGTGCCGTCTCGGTGGCCTCGCCCGCCGGCAGCATCAGCCAGACGATGCGCGGCGTCTGCATGGCCGCCACCATGTCCTGGAGGGAAACGCAGGCGAGATGCCCAGTTTCGGCCGCGATGGATACGCTCACGTCATGGCTGCGATTGGTGACGGCTATCTTGATCCCTTTGCGGGCAAGGCGCCGCGCCATGTTGCCGCCCATGCGGCCGAGTCCGACGATTCCGAATTCCATACTTGACTCCTCATTTGAGTGGATGGTTTGCATGGCGCATCAATCGTACCCTGAAGGGCATGAATGCCCGCGCAATCGCATGATAGGACGCCTGAATGACGGACAAGTTGCCTGACTGCGCACCTTGCCGGTGCACCACGCACCCAATCAGGTCAGCAGGCCGGGGAACAGCTTGCCGAGTCCGTCCGCGATCATCTCGACTGAAATCGCCGCGATGATCAGCCCCATCAAGCGGGTGACGACATGAATCCCGGTTTTCCCNAGCCGCCGTGAAATCACGGGGGCGGCGCGAAATGACAGCCAGACCGACAGCGCAACCAGTCCGATCGGGATCAGCAGGGCTGTCTGATGCAGCACTTCGCCCTTGGCAGCGGAAGCCGCCACGATCACGTGGGTGATCGCACCCGGTCCGGCCAGCAGGGGAATACCCAGCGGCACCACACCTACTGCATCCCGCTCCTCGGCCTCGACCGCTTCATCCTGGGTTTGCCGTTGTGGGCTGACGCGGGCCTGCACCATCGACAAGGCCAGCAACAACAGCAGCAAACCGCCCGCCACCGCAAACGCAGCCAAGCGAATGCCGAAGAATGTGAGCAGCGGCTCACCCAGAAAGGCGAACAGCGTCAGCACCCCNAGCACGGTCAATGCGGCGATCCGCGCTGCTGCATGGCTCTGCGCAAGCGTGTAACCCTGGGTGGCCAGAAGAAACATCGGAATCACGCCGACCGGATCGACGATGGCAAACAGCGCGAGTGCGGCCTTGGCAAGTTCGAGGATGTCCATGGCCTGCATCATAGCCGCATGCCATGGCAGATTTCTAAGATCGACGGAATAGCAGATCCCACACGCCATGTCCCAGGCGGATGCCGCGCTGCTCGAACTTGGTCAGTGGACGGGTGTCGGGCCGCGGCGCGTAGTCAGCCACGGTGTTGGCGAGCAACGGTTCGTTGGAGAGCACCGCGAGCATCTGTTCGGCGTAATCCTGCCAGTCGGTCGCCAGGTGAATATAACCGCCAGGGCGGAGGCGGCTGGCAAGCAGTCGTACCAATGGCGGCTGGATCAGGCGCCGCTTGTGGTGACGCTTCTTGTGCCAGGGATCGGGGAANAANATATGGACGCCGGTCAGACCGTCGGGCGCCAGCATGTGGGTCAGCACCTCGACGGCATCGTGCTGGATGACGCGCACGTTGGCGAGACCGCGTTCGCCGACCTGCTTCAGCAGCGCACCGACGCCCGGCGTGTGGACTTCCACACCAAGGTAATCGTTTTCGGGGTGGGCGGCGGCAATCTCGGCCAGCCCCTCGCCCATGCCGAAACCGATTTCCAGAATNGCGGGGGCCGACCGCCCGAACACGGCGTCGAGATCGAGCACGCCGGGCTGGTAGGGCAGCATGAACCGTGGTCCGATCTCGGCCAGCGCGCGCGCCTGGCCGGAGCCGACGCGTCCGGCGCGCAGCACATAGGAACGGATGCGCGGATGCGCGCCGGTTTCGCTCGTCATGCTGTCATTTGCCGCCTGTAATGAGGCCACTGGTCGGCGAGCTCGGGCTCGCCTGGTAGACCTTCTTCGGCATGCGACCGGCGAGGAAGGCCTCGCGGCCGGCCTCGACCGCNNCTTCTTCATCGCCGAGGCCATCAGCACGGGATTGCCCGCGCCTGCAATCGCAGTGTTCATCAATACGGCATCGCAGCCCAGTTCCATCGCGATGGTGGCGTCGCTCGCAGTCCCCACACCGGCATCGACGATCACCGGCACCGACAGCCGGTCGATGATGATCTGCAAATTCCACGGATTGAGAATGCCCATGCCGGAGCCGATCAGGCTTGCCAGCGGCATAACCGCGACGCAGCCGATGTCCTCCAGCTGTTTGGCGGCGATGGGGTCGTCGGACGTGTAGACCATGACTTGGAAGCCATCCTTGACCAGCACCTCGGCGGCCCGGATCGTTTCGGACACGTTGGGATACAGTGACTCGGCGTCACCCAGCACTTCGAGCTTGACCAAGGAATGGCCGTCCAGCAGCTCGCGCGCCAGGCGCAGGGTGCGGATCGCATCGTCCGCGGTATAGCAGCCGGCCGTGTTGGGCAGATAGGTGTATTTCGACGGCGGCAGCGCATCCAGCAGGCTGGGCTGGCTGGCGTCCTGGCCGATGTTGGTACGGCGGATCGCGACGGTGACGATCTGCGCGCCCGAGGCCTCGACCGCGAGACGCGTCTGTTCGAAATCCTTGTATTTTCCGGTGCCGACCAGCAGACGGGAGGCATAGGGTTGTCCGGCGATGACGAGAGGTTCCATGGGGGTGAGGGGTGAGAGGTGAGGGGAAGTGGTGGCGTGCCAGCTGGCTCAACCGCCGCCGACCGCGACCACGATTTCGAGCCGGTCGCCAGATACAAGCTGCGTATCCACGTGCTGGCTCTTTGGCACGATCGCGCCGTTGCGCTCGATCGCGATGCGCTTGCCAGTCAGGTCGAGGGTCTCGACGAGCCGGGCAAGTGAAAGCGGAGCTGGAAAGCTGCGGGACTCGCCGTTGATGAACAGTTCAATCACAAAGCGCTTCTTCTATCGGAGGCATGCAAGTTTCAGTATCATGCCGAATTCTACCCTGAAGGGTACCGATACCGCGCGGGCGTCGTATAGTGGCATTACCTGAGCTTCCCAAGCTCATGAGGAGGTTCGATTCCCTTCGCCCGCTCCAGATATGGCTTGCCGCCGATTGATTGGGGTTACTCCTGATAGTGTTAAGGCCGTGAATACCAAGCCCGTCCCGTCCTCCCCCGACGCCTTGCTGCACGAGGTCGATGCGCGCATGACACAGGCGCTGGACAATNTTTTCCAGCGCAGCCGCACCGCGATCCAGGACACCATCTTCCGGGTGCTGGCCGACCGGATGGACACCCCGCACGTCACCACCGGACAAACCTGTCTCGACCTGCTCAACACCAGTCCGGAAGCCTTGTCCGCCGCGTTTGCCGACCAGTTTCGCCGCCACCTCGCCCGGCCCGAGACGTTTCCCCGTCACCACGGTGATCCTGCACCCGAACTGCAGCTGGTGGACGACGACACGCTCAAGCGTCAACTGGCCGAAGAGAAGCTTGCTGCCGACATGACCGAAACGCTGCGCGCCGACATGCTGCCACTGTTCCGCCGCATCCAGGCTGTGCAACGGGCCAAGCAGGAANAAAACACGAACCATCCCGATGCCTACGGCCCGCTTCCGGTCGTTCGCGCCCTTTCACGCGCACTTGATTCGCAAGGCATGAGTTCGGCATGCGGTACCTTTNTGCTCGAATGCGTACGCGCGCCGCTGCTCGATACGCTGAAACACACTTACACGGCGCTCAATCAATTTCTCAGCATGGTCGATCTTCCCGACCTTCCGGTGCCGGATGCCNCCCGCCCATCCCCGTCTCGACGAAGCGAGCCTGACGTAGGACACACTGTGCTGGCGCATATCCAGTCCGCCTCCGCCGCCGGAGGAACAGGCCCGGCAAGCGGAGGGTCTTCAACCGGGCTGCTCCAGGGTGCCCCGCCGCGCAGCCTGGTCGACAGCCTGGCCGACTGGCATGCCGTCNCCNCCGGACCCACAAGCGCCGGCGGCGAAACACCGGCCTTGGTCCTGCGACAACTGCAACAGGATGCACGCCAAGCCGGCACCGGTGCATTCGATCTCGCCATACTGGATGCCTTGGCGGGCCTGTTCGAATTCATCCTCGACGATCCTGCCGTCTCGCCGAACTACAAGGTCGAGATCGCGCACCTGCAGATCCCGGCCCTCAGGGTGGCGCTCATTTCGCCCGAGTTTTTCAGCGATGACCAGCACCCGGCACGCCAACTGATCGACCTGATGGGCCAGTTCTCCCGACGCTTTCCCGAAGGCGACGCGACGCACCACAGCGCGCTCGAGCAAATCCATACCGCCTGCGCCACCGTTCTCGACGACGCCGATCACCCGAACGAGGCTTTTGCCCGGGCACACAGCGCACTCGCCGTCTGGCTGGCGGGCGAGGATGCGCGCACGGAAATCGCACTGAATGCTGAAGTCGCGCATCTGGAGCAGATCGAGCGGCAGGAACTGGGCACGCTGCTGGCGCTGGAAAACCTGAATGACCTGACCGAACGCTATCCTGCCCCGGAATCCGTCCTGCGGCGGCTGGAAACCGCCTGGGTTCCGCATATGGCCTCCNTGTACATGGCCGAATCCGGCGAAGGCCCCGACTGGCGGGCGGCTTGCCAGACCCTGCAGAATCTTTTCCTCAGCCTGCAGACGCCCGACAGCGATACCACGCGCGAAACCCGACTGCAATCGATCCCCGCCATCAATGCCGCATTGCGGCAGGGCCTCCTGGCCCAGGGGGCCGAACCGGCGCAATTGAAAGATNTTTTCAGCGCCATCACGGCCACCCAGGAATGCTGGATCCGCCCTGCCCTGGGACATCGCGAGGCGCGGGTCAGCACATTTATCCCGAAGCGCATCTCGCAAGCGCAAATCGAATCATTGGCCGACCAGGTGCCGGCCCCACAGGAAAACGATCCCGCCCTGCTGCAGGCGCAGCAATTGATCGAAGGCGACTGGGTGGATTTCGACCCGCCCTACGAGGGTCTTGCGACTGCCCGCGTGGCCTGGGTCGGCGTACGTGGTTACCTGCTGTTTTGTGACAGCGAAGGCGAGCAGCGCTTTTCACTGGACTGCGAGGGGCTCGCGGTGGAAATCCGGACCGGCCGGGCCCGGATTCCGGAGCAGTCACTAACCCGAAATGCCATGCTGCGCCTCAAGGACAGCTTGGTAAACGGTCGCGCTTAATATTTCGGCTTCGACTACACTCAAGTTTCGTTCAGCTTGGCCGATAGGTCAGTTATGCGGTTGTGTGTCGATTTTTCGGCGCAATCGCCGACCACCGAACAGGGCAAACCCGCCGCGAGGCAGGGACGCAAAGTTACCGGTCTCGCCCGCCACATCCGGCTGACGAGATAGCGGGGCCGCCGGCAGTACTCCTGTCACGCGTACACCCTCCGTTGGCCGGCCAGCCGCCGATACCGCGAGGTGATCCCCATGGAGCGCGAGATGCCAGACAATTCAGTCGTAGTTAACCTCAATCAATTCGAGCGAGCGCGCCGTGCGCAGGTCTCCGCCGAGACCTTGTCCGTCCTGCACGGCTGCCGCGACCTGCTGATCGAAGGGGCGACCCGTGTGCTGACCCGGCAGACCGAGGCCATGGAAAACACCCTGCTGGCAATGGCCGACCGTTCGCCTTTGCTGGACACGCGCAATACGTATTACGGCGCCCAGGGCATCCTCAACAAGCAGGCCAACGAATTACTGAGTGCCTGCAAGGACGCCTACTGCCAGAACTTCAGTGATTTTGCGCTCAATCGCGAGAAAACGACCGGCAGCGAATTACTCGAACTGTCCCTGGTGGACGACCAGGATTTCGAAATCACGCTGGCAGTCGACAAGGCCACCTCACGCCTGCGTTTCAACTGCGCCGAAGAACTGGTTGCCCTGGATGCTCGTATTGCCCATCTGCTGGGCCGCAGCGATCTGGCCGAGAACGACAACCCGCTCGGCCCGCGTGCGCTGTGCGAAGCGATGCTCGACGGCATCACCCGCATGCAGCTGGAACAGGATGTGCGAATCGTTCTGCTGAACCAGTTCGATCTGGTGCTCACCACCGAACTCGCCCACATCTACCAGGCCATCAACCGCCACCTGATCGACCGCGGCATCCTGCCTGACCTGAAAGTCGGCGCGAAGAACCGGGCACAAAGCTCGGGCCCCGCCCAGCATGGCGCACCCTCTGCCGGTACGGGCCCTGCCATGCAGGGACAAACCGGCGGCGACATGTTCAGGCTGTTCGAGCAGCTCGCGCATGGCGGCGCACCGGCCGCAGGCGCATATGCCGCCGGTACCGGTGCCGGCGGTGGCAGTGCGTCGGCCGGACTTGCCGGCTTCAGCCTGCTTGATTCGCTCAGCCAGCTTCAATCCGGCGCCCTCATGCTGCCCGGAGGCGGACGCTTCGAGCTGCCCCTACTGGAAGCCACCAATGTCAGCAACGTGCTGCGCAGCTTGCAGCAAAGCCCGGTCATGCAGGCAGCCAGCCCGCTCGATGCGGTGCTGGTGGACGCCGTGGCCATGCTGTTCGACGTGGTGTTCGACGAAGCTTCCATCCCCGATCGCCTCAAGGCCCAAATTGCGCGCCTGCAGATTCCGGTGCTGAAGGCTGCGATGCTGGACCGTAATTTCTTCTCGCAGTCGAATCATCCGGTGCGCCGCATGCTGGATGCGATCGCCACGCTTTCAGTGCACCTACCCGACAACGAGACGGGCAATACCCGTCTCGATGCCATCTCGCAAGTTGTCAGCCGGGTGCTGGACAGTTTCGAGCAGGACATTGCCGTATTCGAATCCGCTGCCATCGAGCTGGAGGCCATGGCCTCCACCCTGGAAGAAACGCTCGAGGAAACGGTGGACGTCAGCCTGCAACCGGATATCGCCCAGATCAAGCAAAGCGAACGCGCCGAACTCGCGCCGGTCATCGTGCATGATTTCATCAATCGCGCGCTCAAGGACCAACAGGCAGGCGATGCGGTGCGCGAATTCCTGCGCCGCGACTGGGCGCAGTTGCTCACTCAGGATTACATCAGCGAAGGCGAGCAGGGCGCGCATTTCAACAGTCATGTCGAGACCATGCGCGAACTGGTCTGGAGCGTGCAACCCAAGGCGGATATGGATGCACGCCTGATGCTGGTGCGCATTCTGCCCGGGCTGCTGAAGCGCCTGCGTGAAGGTACGGCAGAAATCGACCTGCCGCAGAAACTCTCCGATCGTTTCTTCGCCACCCTGGTCATCCTGCACGCCAACGCGGTACGGCCCAATGCCCAGCCAGTTCCGTTGCCCGACATCACGCCCGAAGAAATCGAAGCGCTCGCGCCTGCTGTACCGGAAGCCNCCNCGATCGTGGCAGCCGAAGCCGAGACGGCCACGCCTGAAGTGGAAGACGAATTCACCCAGCGCGCCCTCGCCCTGAACAAGGGCGACTGGGTGGAATTCCACTACGACGACGGCACGTTCCGCTGGGCCCGGTTGGGTTGGGTCAGCAGCATCAAGAACACCTACCTGTTCTCGGATCAGGATGGCATGAACAGCTTTTCCATCGGCCTGCATCGCCTGGCCGACAAGCTACGCCGCGGCGAAGCTGTGCTGGTCGAACGCAAGTCGATCACCGAATCGGCGTTCGGCAAGCTGATGAACCTGTTCCGCCAGAAACTCGGTCACGCCTGAGCCGGCGGATTGCCGTCGCTTGTGCACCGCGAGGCAGGGCTCTCGCGGGTTTTGTACATGAATCCATGCGCCATCCCTTCGCCACGGCTTGCACCCTAAACGGTGCTACCCTGCCGGGGTGAGAAAATCANTTGCGTCCCGCATCATCCACTGGCAGTTGCACCACGGCCGCCATACCCTGCCATGGCAGGGCACACGCGACCCCTACCGTATCTGGCTGTCGGAAATCATGCTGCAACAGACCCAGGTTGCCACGGTCATCCCCTATTTCGAGCGCTTTGTCGCCCATTTCCCCGATCTGCCGGCCCTGGCCGCCGCCCCGGAAGACGACGTGCTCGCGTTGTGGAGCGGGCTTGGCTACTACAGTCGCGCGCGCAATCTGCACGCGGCGGCACGCGCCGTCGTGACCCAACATGGCGGAATATTTCCGGCCCGGCCCGACGCCATCGCGCAACTGCCGGGCGTGGGGCGTTCGACCGCTGCGGCCATTGCAGCGCTGGCATTCAGCCAGCGCGGCGCCATTCTCGATGGCAACGTCAAGCGCGTCCTGGCACGCCATGGCGGTATCGCAGGCTGGCCCGGCGACAAGAAAGTCGAGTCGGCACTGTGGACGCGGGCCGAGTCGCTGCTGCCCGACACAGCCATCGAGGCCTACACCCAGGGCATGATGGATCTCGGTGCACTCGTCTGTACCCGCAGCCAGCCAGACTGTGCTGCCTGCCCGGTCAATGCCGACTGCGTCGCCCATGCGCAAGGCCGTGCCCACGAATTGCCAGCACCANCGCCCCAAAAAGCACTGCCGGAAAAGCAGGTGCAGATGCTGCTGCTGCTCGACCGCGGCGAACTCATGCTTGAAAAGCGCCCTTCACAGGGTATTTGGGGCGGTTTGTGGAGCCTGCCCGAACTGGCCCCCGACGTCGACGCCGCCGGCCACTGCCGCGAGCGCTTCGGCTTCACCGCGCTGGCCCAGCAGGCTCTCCCGCAGTTCACGCACAGCTTCACTCACTTCAAGCTGCACATCCAGCCGGTTCGGCTTCAGCTGGCACCACGCCCCGATACGCCACCCGGCCAAATCTGGCTCCCCCTGGCCGATGCACTCGATGCGGCGCTACCCGCCCCCGTACGTACGCTGGTCAGGCAACTCGACCACAAACGAATCCTCTGATTACTGCCCGTGCTGCATTTGCCATGCTATAAAGCGGCAACCTGATAAAACAAATTTTCGACGCCCAGTGGCTCAAGCGTATTTCTTTTCTGGCGGCTGGTGTTGCTGACATGTCTGTTCAGCCCGCTTACCGCATCAGCCGGAATCATCGTCAATCCCGACGTTGAAGGCCACAGCATCAGCATCACCTCCTTGCGCAACATTTACACCCTGCGCCAGACGTTGTGGCCCAACCACCAACCCATCGTGGTTTTCGTCCTACCGGATGACCATCCGGCACACGTGGCCTTCGCCAAGGAGAAACTCGGCCTTTACCCCTATCGTCTGCGCCAGACCTGGGACCGGATGAGCTTCAGCGGAATGGCCAGTGCGCCGATTCAGGTAAAGGACGAGAACGAAATGCGGGCACGCGTTCGAGCCACACCGGGCGCCATCGGTTATACAAGCAAGGATATGGTTTATGACGGCATCAAGACGCTTAGGCTGGAATAGCCTGCTGTTGGGCAGCCTGCTGGCAGTGTCGCCCGTCCGGGCTGACGAACTGGCCGGCCCTCGCTACCAGATCCAGGGGTTCGCCGCCCAGGGCCTGATCGGCAGCACCAACAACCGTTTCTTCGGCGACAGCCGGAACGGCGTCAGCACCGAATTCACCGAAGCCGGCCTCCATGGGACCTGGCAGGCGCTCGACGCGGTGCGGCTGTCCGGCCAGATCCTGTATCGGCGTGCAGGCGAAAGTGATCGGGATGGCCTGCGCGTGGATTATGCCCAGGCGGACTGGCAGTTTTACCAGACCGATGTCAGCCAGCTCGGGCTCAAGTTCGGCAAGGTCAAACTCCCCTACGGCCTGTATAACGAAACGCGCGACGTACCGTTCACGCGTTCCGGCATCCTGTTGCCGCAGTCGGTCTACGTCGACAACAGCCGCGATTTGCTGCTCGCCGCACCCGGGGCCTTCCTGCACGGTGCCAGCGTGCAGGCATACGGCGCGTTTGACTTCCTGCTGGGCTGGGTGCGTCCCAATTTCGACAGCCCCTCCGTCGATTACAGTTTTCTTGGCAACACGCGGCCAGGCAAGCTGGAAGGCAAGGGCGCACTCGGTGCCCGCCTGCGCTGGGATCTGCCGACCGATACCACGTTGATGCTGACCTATGCCAATGCCAGGGCCGAGTATGCGCCCGGCAGCAGCGACACGCTGGCGGCAGGCAAGGTGCAGTTCCGCAATATCCTTTTCACGGCCCAGCAACGCCTCGATACCGTCACATTGACGGCCGAGTATGGCGAGCCCCGCTTCGATACCGCAGGCTTCGGCCCGTTCCTGCCCAACAGCCACCGGGTCATCCAGGCAGGGTATCTCCAGGGCGAATGGCGTTTCCTCCCCGCCTGGGAACTGATGCTGCGCCATGACATCTTCTACCGGGACAAGCACGACAAAGACGGCCATCTGTTTGCTGCCGCCACCGGTCTGCCTGCCCACAGCATGTTTGCCCGCGACACGACGCTGGGGCTGCGCTGGGACACCACGCCCAACCTGATGCTGCGTGCGGAGTTCCACCATGTCGATGGGACCGGCTGGCTGCCGGGCCCGGACAACCCTGTCTTTCTCAGCCGCGAACAACGCTGGAACATGTGGCTCCTGCAGGCAGCCTATCGGTTCTAGGCCATGCGATTGCCCGCTTTTCTCAGCTTGAAATGGAAGCTGCTGTTGCCGCTCACGTTGGCCATGGCGATCGGCACGATGGCGCTTACCTGGATCAACGACGCCAACCTGCGCCGCGAAGTCCAGCAGACACGCCTCGATAGCGCAACCCGGAACGAGGCGCTGCTGCGCTTCCTGATCCAACAAAACGAACGCCAGCTGGTGGATGCCGGATCGGCACTGGCCGATTTTCTGGTGGCCAGTCATGGCGGCCCGCCCGATCTGGATGCCGGCTTCGCCCTGCAGCCTTACTGGGAGCAGCTCAGCCTCAACCAGGGATTCGAAAGCCTGCGCCTGTACGATGCCGGTCAACGGTTGCTGACCGGTTTCGGCAGCATGCCGGCGCCCGACGCATTGATCGCGTCCCGGCTCGGGGAGGTGCTCTCGAACGAACATCCTGCCAGCGGCCTGTACTGTGCCGAACGCTGCTTGTTCTACGGTATGGCGCCGGTGCTGCGCCAGGGCCGTACCGCTGGCGTGGTGGTAGTCTCGATGGACCTATCCAATCTGCTGAGCACGTTTGGCCAAAGCAGCGGGCACGACCTGGCGGTCGCAGTCGACCGCCAACAGAAAACCGCGCTGATCGCCGCCACCACCCCGGACATCGGGGCAATGGTGGGCCAGGCGGATTTCATTCCCTATCCCCAACGGCCGCAGCTCGAATCGGCGCTGACTCACAGTAAAGGCAAGGCCTATGTGTGGCAAAAGCTGAAGCCGCTTGCGAGCACGCCCGATACCCCGTATTTCATCGCGCGCAAGGACGTAACCGATGCCGAGCGCGCCATCAGTCAATCCTTCCTGACCAATCTGGTCACAGGGCTGACTGTTTTCATCCTCGCCGAAGGTGTGCTGCTGGTTTCGCTCGCCTGGCTGATGCGGCGGATGAACCGGGTCAGCACCGGCCTGCCATTGCTGGGCGACGGCCGCTGGCGCGACGCCCGCCAGCATCTGCAGTTCCGCGACAGCGCACCGGGCGACGAACTTTCCACCCTGGAAAAAGCGGCACTCACGCTCGCCAGCCAGCTCGAATCGCTCGACACGGCCGCACGCAACCAACAGAACGATCTCGCCAGGCTGGTCGACACCCTGTCGCACGAACGCGACTTCATCTCCGGCCTGCTGGACACGGCGCAGGCGCTGATCCTGACCCAGGATCGCCAGGGCGTGATCCGCATGGCCAACTATTATGTGGAAACCCTGACCGGCCTCACCGAGCAGCAGCTGATCGGGCAGGATTACTTCAAGCAGATGATCGCGCCACAGGAAAGCCGCGACTGGCGTTCGCGTCTCCTCGTCCATTTCCTCAACGACNCCGCGCCGCTGCGATTCGAGGCGCTGCTCGCCACCCCCGACGGCCTGCGCAATATCACCTGGGTGCATTCGCTGATCGGCNCCAAAGGCGACAGCGAACCCCTGATCCTTTCGGTGGGACTGGACCTGACCGAACTCAAGAGCGCGCAGGCGCGTGCCAGCTATCTGTCCGACTACGACACGCTGACCGGGCTCTACAACCGTCAGGGCTTCCAGCGGCGGCTGGCTCACGCCCTGACCGAACTGAAAAGCGGCGCCCTCCTGCTGATCGACCTGGATGATTTCAAGGCGATCAACGATCTGGCCGGCCACAGCGCCGGCGATGCCGTGATCCAGAACATGGCCGAACGCCTGCGCGAACTCCAGCCGGCACCCAAGCTGGCTGCACGGCTGGGCGGCGACGAGTTTGCCCTGTATTTCGAACCCTTGCCGGACGCCCAGTTGCTGCAGACTGCGCGTTTTCTGTGCAAGGGCGACCGCGACCAGCACATCGCCACCGCCTGCGTCGGCATCGCCGTAGTCCAGTCCGACTGCACCACGGAAAGCCTGCTGGGCCATGCCGATCTGGCGCTATCCCAGGCGCGTGCCAAAGGCCGTTCCAACTGGCATCTCTACAACCCTGGGGACGGCACCCGCGAAAGCCTGCTGGACCGCACGTCGCAGCTTGCATTGATCACCGACGCGCTGCACGACAACCGGCTGGCGTTATTCCTCCAGCCCATCATGTCGATTCAGGCCGGACGGGCCGTGCACTATGAGGCGCTGCTGCGGGTCCGGGCGCCGGACGGGCAGATTCTGCCGCCCGCGCCGCTGATCGCTGCAGCCGAAGCCTCGGGGCTGATCCGGGAGATCGATCAGTGGGTGTTGCAGCATGCCATCTCTCTGATCGCAAGCCAGCCTGGTCTGCACCTCGCGGTCAACCTGTCCGCCCGCAGCCTCGACAACCCCGAGT
Organism: Thiobacillus sp.; assembly: GCF_013693775.1. NCBI lineage: Bacteria > Pseudomonadati > Pseudomonadota > Betaproteobacteria > Nitrosomonadales > Thiobacillaceae > Thiobacillus > Thiobacillus sp. The sequence continues at coordinate 3,163,673 of NZ_CP059257.1, read as the reverse complement.
TGCCTGCCCTGTTGCAAGCCATGCTGGAGCAGCATGGCGTCCAGCCGCATCAGCTGATCCTGGAAATCACCGAAACAGCGACCCTCAACCAGATGACGCATGCCGAGATCCTGCTCACCGGAATTCGCACGCTCGGCTGCAAGCTGGCGCTGGATGATTTCGGCGTGGGTTTTTCCACCTTCCAGTACCTGAAACATCTGCCGGTGGATTTCGTCAAAATCGACGGCTCATTCATTCGTACGCTGGATCACAGCGAGGATGATCGCCTGTTCGTAAGAGCCCTGGTCGAGGCCATACACGGCTATGGCAAGCTGGCGATTGCGGAATACGTCGAGACCGAGGCCATTCTTCGGTGGGTGACGGAACTTGGCGTGGACTATGCCCAGGGCTATCACTTCGGCCGGCCGCAGCCGGCCGAATCGGTACTTCCGCTCAAGCCTGGCTGATTGCGGACAGGGTGCTATACCTAACATTCTCACGCGCCACACCAGGAGGTTGCCATGAATACACGGCTCGATTCATCCAGCACCGCCGTCTTCGATCTCGACGGTTTCCTGATCGACCCCGCCATGTGGAATGAAAGCCTGGCCGACCGCATCGCCCAAACCGACGGCATCGGCCCCCTCAGCGAGGCGCAGTTTGCCCTGCTGCAGGCCTTGCGGAGCGAGTTCTCCAAGTTCAACACCGTCACCGCGCTCAGCCATGTCTGCCACCTCATTGGGCAAGAAGCCGACTGCATGCAACACCTGTTCCCCAATCCGCGCGAGGCCTGGCGCCTGGCAGGGCTTCCCAATCCGGGCGAGGAAGCCAAAACCTATCTTTGACGCTGCCTGGCCAGGCAGCCCGGCCGGCAACATCCGCTGCGTGCCGGGTGCTTCTCCCCGCCCGGAATCCGGTAAGATTGGCGTTTTCCATTCGTTAGAGAATTTTCACCATGTCCATGGCCGACCGCGACGGCGTCATCTGGTACGACGGCAAGCTCGTCCCCTGGCGCGACGCCACCACCCACGTCCTGACCCACACCCTGCACTACGGCATGGGTGTCTTCGAGGGCGTGCGCGCCTACAAGGCCGAACAGGGCACGGCGATCTTCCGCCTGCAGGAGCACACCGACCGCCTGTTCCGCTCGGCCCATATCCTCGGCATGAAGCTGCCGTTCGACAAGGCCACGATCTCCGAGGCACAGCGGACGGTAGTGCGCGAGAACAAGCTCGAATCCGGCTATCTACGCCCGATGGCGTTTTTCGGCGCCGAAGCGATGGGCATCTCGGCCAAAAACCTGTCGGTGCACGTCATCGTCGCCGCCTGGCCCTGGGGTGCGTACATGGGCGACGAGGCGATCACCAACGGCATCCGCGTGAAGACCAGCTCGTTCTCGCGCCACCACGTCAACATCACGATGTGCAAGGCGAAGGCCAACGGCAACTACATGAACTCGATCCTCGCCCACAAGGAAGCCGAGATGGACGGCTACCAGGAAGCCCTGCTGCTGGACGTCGACGGTTTCGTCGCCGAAGGCTCCGGGNAGAACTTCTTCATGGTCCGCAACGGCAAGCTCTACACGCCCGACCTCACCGCCGCGCTGGAAGGCATCACGCGTGACACCATCGTGCAGCTCGCCGGCGAGATCGGTCTGCAGGTGGTCGAAAAACGCATTACGCGCGACGAGGTCTACTGCGCCGACGAGGCCTTCTTCACCGGTACCGCCGCCGAGGTCACACCAATCCGCGAACTCGACAACCGCACCATCGGCGAAGGTACACGCGGCCCCATCACCGCCAGGCTACAGGCAATGTATTTCGACTGCGTGCATGGCCGTGCCGCAGCCCACACCGACTGGCTCAGCCCGGTCTGAAGCGGGCGCGACATGAGCGAGCGGCACGACAATACCCAGCGCGTCATCGAAATCACCGAAAGCGACCTGCCACTGCATTGCCCGATGCCTCAGCAGAGCGACTGGAGTGCCCACCCGCGCGTCTATCTGCCTATCGAGGCGCGTGGCGATGCGCTGTGCCCCTATTGCGGCACGCTCTATCGCCTGAAAGGCAAGCCCAGCGGCAGCCATCACTAGGCCTGTCGTCCCCGGCCCGGGGCGGCAGGTCCTGATTCGAGGACCATGTCAGAATCCACGTTTCCCACTCCCGAAGCCGCCGAAGCCGCGTTCTACGCGGCTTTCGAGACCCGCTCGCTTGACGCCATGATGGCGGTCTGGGCCAGCGACGACAGCATCGCCTGCATCCATCCCTTGGCCGCGCCGCTGAATGGGCGTGCCGCCGTAGCGGCCGGCTGGCGCAGCATGTTCGAGGCCGCGGGTCAGTTCAGTGTGCGGGTGGAAATCGCCCACCAGCTACGCGAAACCTCGCAGGTCGTCCGTATCGTTCGCGAATACCTCGTCATTGGTCAGGAGACGGAACCGCGCCCGCCCATACTCGCGACCAATGTCTACCGCAAGGAAGCCGACGGCGGCTGGCGCATGGTGCTGCACCACGCCTCGCCGCTCCAGGTGGGCGGCACGCCGCCCTCGCGCACGCCGCCCGTGGTCTTACATTAAGAAGGATCGGCAGCGATTTGGCTCCATCCCGCGCCATGTCTTTTCGGAAAACATGGCTTATCGCGCCCCTGTCTGGCTGCCCGGCGGCCACCTGCAAACGATATACAGCAGCCTGTTCATCCACGCTCCGCCCGTAGCCTACCGGCGTGAGCGACTGGAACTGCCGGACGGCGACTTTCTCGATTTCGACTGGGCGGACGGCCAGACCGGTGCCCCCGTCGTGGTACTGTTCCACGGCCTGGAAGGCAGCGCCGACAGCCACTATGCGCGCGACCTCATGGCCCATGCTCGAACACACGGCTGGCATGGCGTGGTGGCGCATTTCCGTGGCTGCTCGGGCGAGGACAACCGCCTGCCGCGCGCTTATTTTGCCGGCGACAGTGAGGATATCGAACGCATGCTGCGTCATGTCAAATCCTTGCACATCCGTGCCCCGGTTTACGCCGTTGGCGTCTCGCTTGGCGGCAACGCGCTGCTGAAATGGCTGGGCGAACAGGGCGAAGCGGCACGTACGCTGGTCGAACGTGCCGCCGGCGTGTCTGCACCACTCGATCTCACCGCAGCCGGCCACACGCTCGATCGCGGTTTCAATCGCCGCGTCTATACCGCGCGTTTCCTCGTCACCCTGAAGCAGAAGGCGCTGCGCAAGGCCGTAGGCTTTCCCGGCGTCCTGGATGCGAAAGCGATTGCGGCCGCCACCACCTTCCGCGAATTCGACACGCTGGTCACGGCCCGGCTGCATGGCTTTCGCGATGCCGACGACTACTGGCTGAAGGTCTCCGCCAAACCCCTGTTGCACGCCATCGCCGTTCCCACGCTTGTCATCAACGCGCGAAACGATCCGTTCCTGCCCGTGTGGGCATTGCCGACGCCGGACGAGGTCTCGCCTGCCGTCACGCTCGAACAACCTGCCACCGGCGGGCATGTCGCCTTCCCTTCCGGTCCGTTTCCGGGCAACCTCGACTGGCTGCCACGCCGATTGATGCAGCATTTCGACACACAGCCCGGGTAGAATCGATCCATCTGAAAACAGGGAGCGTGTTGTGGAATACCCCAAGGAAATCTTCAAAGCCTATGACATCCGCGGCATCGTCGGCACGACTTTCACGCCGGAAATCGTCGAGGCCATCGGCCACGCCATCGGTTCCGAAGCAGCCGCACGCAGCCAGGCCGAAATCTGCATCGGCCGCGACGGCCGCCTGTCCGGCCCCGATCTCGCCGCAGCGCTTGGGCGCGGCATCCGCAAGGCCGGCGTCGGCGTCGTCGACCTCGGCATGGTCGCCACGCCGATGACCTATTTCGCTGCCTATCAACTTGGAACGAACAGCGCAGTGATGGTCACCGGCAGCCACAACCCGCCCGACTATAACGGCCTGAAAATGGTGCTCGGTGGCGAGACGTTATCGGGCGAGGCCATCCAGAAGCTGCGCGAGCGGCTGGTGAACAACGATCTCGCACACGGCGACGGCGGCTACCGCCAGCACGACATCGCCGGCGAATATCTCGCGCGCATCGTGTCGGATGTAAAACTCGCGCGGCCGATGAAGATCATCGTCGACTGCGGCAACGGCGTACCCGGCGCCTTCGCGCCCAAGCTCTATCGCGACATGGGCTGCCAGGTGGAGGAACTGTTCTGCGAGGTCGACGGCAACTTTCCCAACCATCATCCCGATCCCTCGCAGCCCAAGAACCTGCAGGACCTGATCGCCGCGCTGAAAACCAGCGACGCCGAAATCGGTCTCGCCTTCGATGGCGACGGCGACCGCCTCGGCGTGGTCACCAAGGACGGCAGCATCATCTTCCCCGACCGCCAGTTGATGCTGTTCGCCGACGATGTGCTCAGCCGCAACCCGGGTGCCGAGATCATTTTCGACGTGAAATCCACCCGCAATCTGTTCGGCTGGATCCGCGAACGTGGCGGCCGCNCCCTCTTGTGGAAGACCGGCCACAGCTTCATCAAGGCGAAGATGAAGGAAACCGGCGCGCTGCTGGCCGGCGAAATGTCCGGCCACGTATTCTTCAAGGAGCGCTGGTTCGGCTTCGACGACGGGCTCTATGCCGGTGCGCGTCTGCTCGAATACCTGAGCAAGCAGCCCGACATCAATGCCACTCTGCACAGTCTGCCCGACACGGTGAACACGCCCGAACTCAATATCAAGATGGCCGAAGGCGAGCATTACACGCTGATGGATACGCTGCAGAAAACCGCGCGCTTCCCCGATGCCAAGGAAATCATCACGCTCGACGGTCTGCGCGTCGAGTACGCCGACGGCTTCGGCCTCGCGCGCCCGTCGAACACCACGCCGGTGATCGTGCTGCGTTTCGAGGCCGACAATGCTGCCGCGCTGGAANAAATCCAGGCCGACTTCCGCCGCGTGATCCATCAATCCGCGCCCAACCTCATACTGCCGTTTTGAGCGCACGACCTGATCCGTCCAGGCGATCCGCCGCGCAGCTTGCATGTCATCGGCGGCAAGCACCTGGGTGGCGCGGAACGTTTCTTCATCCGGCTGGTGAACGCGCTGGCGCGCCATGGCCAGCCCGTTGCCGCGGTCACCGTGGCCGGCGGCGAAATCGCACGTGCCATCGACCCGGCGGTGCGCCATTATCACGCGCCGATGCTGGGGTGTGGGATGTGTACTCGCGCTGGAAGATCAACCGCGCCATCACGGAGTTCCAGCCCGACGTGGTGCAGACTTATATGGGACGTGCCACGCGCATCGTGCATCTGCCTGCCAACCGGCCACCGGTGCACCTGGCCAGGCTGGGCGGTTTCTACAACCTCAAGGGCTATCGCCATGCCCACGCCTGGGTCGGCAACACGCACGGCATTCACGACTACTTGACTGCGCATAGCCTGCCTGCCGACCACGTGCATTGCATCGGCAATTTCGTCGACACACCGGAACGCCTGTCGATCGCCGCGCTTGATGCGCTGCGTCACCAGCTCGGCCTCGATGGCTGCCGCATCCTGCTCGGCCTCGGCCGGTTGCATCCCAACAAGGGCTGGAGCGATCTGCTGCATGCCTTCGCCAGACTGCCGGCCGAGGCCGATGACGGCAGGCCGCTGCATCTGCTGATGGTGGGCGACGGACCCTTGCGCAAGGAACTGGAAGCCTTGTCGGGGCAACTCGAAATCGCTGCGCGCGTCCACTGGATCGGCTGGAAGAACGACCCGGCGCCGTATTACCAGCTGGCCGATGTATTCGTCTGCGCGTCGGTGCACGAACCGCTCGGCAACGTCATCCTGGAGGCCTGGGCGAACCATGCCCTGATCGTCGCCACGCGCGCGCAAGGCCCGCTGGAACTGATGCAGGATGGCGTCAACGGCTTGCTGGCCCCGCTGGCCGATGCGGCAGGACTGGCTGACGTATTGCGCGTCGCACTGGCGCTCGATGCCGATCACAAGGCCCGACTGATCGAGGCGGGTCATGCCGAAGTGACGCGCCATTATTCCGAAGCGGCGATCCTGTCGGACTACACCGCGCTCTATGCAAGCCTGATGGATCAGTCGACCGGGAGCGGTGCCGGCCGGTGCAGCAGATAGCCCTGCACGAAATCCACCCCCATCTTTTTCAAACTGGCCAGTTCGGCTTCGGTCTCGACCTGCTCGGCAATGGTCTGCTTGCCCAGCTCATGCCCCAGCGTATGCATGGCCTTGACGATGGCAAGCTTTTCGCGATCGTGGTCCATGCCGCGCACGAAATCCCCATCGATCTTGAGATAGGCCACCGGCAGGCGCTTCAAGTAGCCGAACGACGACTGCCCCTTGCCGAAGTCGTCCAGCGCGAACTGGATGCCGCGCGACTTCAGCGCCAGGATCAGCTTCTCGCATGAATCGAGGCTGTCGATGGCGGCGGTTTCGGTCACCTCGAAACTGATCCGCGCAGGGTCGAAGTGGTACTGGCCGATTTCGTCGAGTATGAATTCGGCCGTACCCGGATCGCTGAGGCTGCGCCCTGACAGGTTGATCGCATAACTGGCCTCGTCTTCGGGATGCGTATCGAGATAGGCGAAGAAATTACGGATCACCCAGCGATCAAAGCTGGGCGCCAGCCCATACCGTTCGGCTGCTGGCAGGAATTCGCCCGGCGAGATGATCGTACCGTCCTCCCCGCGCAGGCGCAGCAGGATTTCATAATGCTGCGTCTCGACGTCCGACGACAGGGCGACCTTCTGCTGGCGATAGAGGACGAACCGGTGCGCCTCGAATGCCTTGGTGATGGCGCCTACCCACTGCATCTCGTCGTTGATCTTCTGCAGGGCAGGGTGGGTTTTCTCATAGACCTGGATCGCATTGCCGCCCAGCGACTTGGCGTGATAGCAGGCCGTGTCGGCCTGCGCCAGGATCTCGCCGATGTCGACCATGCCGCCATGCAACTCGGTCACGCCGAAGCTCACCCCGAGGCGGAACACTTTGTCGTCCCATTCGAAACGGAAACGGCCGATCTCGTCGCGCAACCCCTGTATGTGATCCATCGCTGCGGGCAATGCGGTGTCGACGAACAGCAGGCCGAATTCATCGCCTCCCAGCCGCGCCAGATAATGATTCTTGCCTTCCGCACGCTGTGCCATGATGGCCGTCAGGCGTTGCAGCAAGGCGTCGCCCGCACGGTGTCCGCAGGTGTCGTTGACCAGCTTGAATCGATCCAGGTCGATGTAGCAGAAAATGCCATGCCGCGCCTCCTGCTGCACACTCTGCAAGGCCTCCGTCAGCTTGTCTTCCATCATGCGGCGATTCCACAGACCGGTGAGCGGGTCGCGTTCGGCCTGCCAGGCAAGCCGCTGCATCAGACTGCGACGTTCACTCTCGTCCTGGAACACCAGCACGCCACCCTGCACCTTGCCGTCGCTGGAACGGATCGGCGCGGCAGTATCGCTGATCGCAATCCTTGCGCCATCCTGGCGGCGAATGACCGTATGGTTGCCCAACCCGACCACCCTATTGCGCCGCAGCGCCTGTTCGAGCGGATTCGCCACGGGTGCGCCACTCTGTTCATTTGCCAGCGGCAGCACCTCGGATACCTGCCGTCCCCGTGCATCGATACTGCTGAAACCGGTCAGCTCTTCCGCCCTGGGGTTGAGGAATTCGATCCGCCCTTCCGCATCGGTGACGACCACGGCATCCGCAATGGATTCGATCGTCACGCGCAGGCGTTCCTTCTCGACCAGCAGGTCGTTATGCTCGCGTCCCAGCGCAGCGATCAGCCGGCTGACATGATCGGCCATGCGATTGAACATCAACTGGGTATCGCGCACCTCGGGCGGCGAACCGTATACCAGGCTGGCGCGCGCGTTGAAATCGCCGGACTCGATCGCCCGTGCCGCCGTACGCAGGGCATACAGGCCGCGCAGGTTGACCTGAAGCATCCAGCGCAGCAGCAACATGACGCCGACCAGACTGCCGACTGCCAGCACGGTGAAGCGCACCGCCAGGACCCACAAGCCCTGAATGGTCGGCGCGCCATCCAGGGCAACCGAAACCGTACCGTAGGATGCGCCGCCGACGACGAGCTCGGATTGCGCGCGAGGCGCACGGATATCCACCAGCGTGGCGAACCAGGCCGGATAAGGGTGCAGCTCGGACGGCGTGCCCGCCTCGAACGCGACCTGGCGGGCGGCGAAGCGCACATTCAGGGCATGGAAACGGTCCACTCGCGCATGGATCGCCTGCTCGATCGCAGGGTAATCGCGCAACAAGGCCTGATCCTGGATCGCCATCATGATCGCGCCCAGTTCGCGCTCCGCACCTGCCTCGAGATGCTGCCGGGCACGCTCGGTCAGCGGCAGGCCCAGCACCGCCAACGCCACCAGATACATGACGAGCACCAACACAAACACCGTGCCCAGGATGCGCGCATGCAGGCTGTCATGCGTGTTGTGCACCGACTGCGGTTCACTCATTCAGCGGTACCCGCGTATGCTGGAAGAACGCACGGTAGTCGGCATAATCACGATCGTCCGCCGCGACGAATCCCCGCACATGGGACAGCCCGAGCGACTGGGCCGACTGTTGCAGCGCGCGCAGTCCCGCCGGGTCGTCCGCCATGTTGATGAAAGCCTGCCTGACCTTTTCGCCGTCCGCCGTGCTGATCCGCGGCGACGCCATCACGGCAAGGTCGAAATAGGGTTTCGATTCGGCCAGCACCCGATATTTCAACTGGCGACGCCGGGCGAAATCCGCCATGACCTGGTCGCTGACCCCGGCGGCCGCGACCTGGCCCGATTCCAGCTGCCCCATTGCCGCTTCCTGATTGCCGGAAAACAGCGGCGCGACATTGATCTCCGCACGCAGCAGCGCGTCCATAGGCAGGTAGTAGCCGGTGAAGCCATAAGGATTGGCAAACGCCACCGGCTTGCCGGCCAGTTCGTGCAGCGTTGCGACCGGCGAGTTGTCGAGCACGACCACCTGCCCACGGATACCCTGCGTGTCCTGCCGGGCCAGCACACGCCAACCAAGCTTGTGCCGCTTCGGCGTGAACAAGTGGTTGGTATAAGCAAAATCCAGCTTCCCGCGACCACGCGGTCGGTGGTTTCATTCGCGGTGCGCCCGATGTGCAGTTCCAGCGGTACCCCGAGCGGGCCGACACGTAGGTCAGGATGGGGTTCCAGTACGCCGCGGTCGCCTGCAGGCTCCGGTGATTGAGCACGCCGAACGCATACGGTGCGGGCGGCGCAGCCTGGCATGCCGTGCCCAGCAGCAAGGCCAGGCACATCCCTGTTCTCCTCATGTTGTCTCCCATGATTTATTATTCGAACGGCAATTGTTATTGTGTGGCGAGCGCAGCTTCGAGCCGGGCAATAACAAAACGGGGCGAGATGCATGGCCCCCACAATGACGGACAAAGCCTGCCGATCTTGAATCCGCGTGCCAACCACATGGACACGCCCTAGAATCACGACTGTCCCCCACTGCTGGAGTTCACCATCAACTGCCTCCTCTTCGCCGATTCCAAAGCCCAGCCCATCGCATTCGACGACATCAGCGACCATGTCGGACAGCTGGACCGATTCATCTGGGTCGAACTGAAATCGCCGGACAGCCAGACCATCACCCGCCTGGGCCAGGAACTCGGCCTGCATGCGCTGGCGCTGGAAGATGCGATTTCCACGCACCAGCGCCCCAAGCTGGAAGAGTACGACGGGCATATATTCATCGCGGTGCGCACGGCCCAGCTATGGGAAGCGCGTCTGGAACTCGGCGAAACGCATGTGTTCGTGGGCAGGAATTATGTCGTTGCCATCCGCCACGACAGCGGCGGCGGCTACCAGCGCGTGAGCGACCGGCTGCAGCGTCTTCCCAATGGTCTCAGGGCGTCCACGCCTTACGCGCTGTATCTGGTGCTCGACCTCATCGTCGACCAGTTCAGGCCGGTCATCGAGGGCATGCAGGAACGCTTCCATTCGCTGGAAAGCCAGTTGATGGGCGGCGTCGAGTCGGGGCGCGACATGCTGGAGCAGCTCTACGAGATGAAGCGCGACCTGACCGCGCTGCGCGACGCCACCGAGCCGATGCAGGAAATCTCGCTGAACCTCGTCCGCCTGCATCCGGAGCTGTCCACCAAGGAACTCAAGGCCTACTACCGCGACATCCACGACCATTCGGTGCGGGTGTCGGCGGCCATCGACCGCCTGCGCGCCTCGACGTCCGACGCCATGCAGTTCCATCTCGCCTCGTTGTCAGTGAAGCAGAACGAATCGGTGCAGAAACTGGCCGGTTGGGGCGCGCTGCTCGCCTTGCCCACGGTGGTGTTCAGTCTCTATGGCATGAACTTCGTCAACATGCCCGAGCTGAAATGGCCGTGGGCCTACCCGGCGCTGCTGGCGCTGACCGGCACGGCGGTCCTGGTGCTGTATCGACGACTCAAGCGACGCGGCTGGATCTAGGGCACCACACCGGCGTCTTACTTCCACTCGGCATGCGCATAACGAACGCGCGTACCGGCCTGTTCATCCTGTTCCAGCCAGACCACGTGCAACCCGCCAGCAGCATCCAGCGCGGCGGCCGGATCAGACTGCACGCCAGGGCCGGCTGCACCCGGNACCGCCACGTTGTCGCCGAATGCCTCGCCGTCCCAGTCTGCCAGCCACACGTCCTGCGTGCCGTCGCGCGCATCGTCCCACAACGCCAGCAGGCGCCCGTCGGCGCTGCCGACAATCTGCGCGTGCCACTGCGCCATGTTGTCGCCGAAACTGTCTTGCACCTTGATGTTGGCGCCGAATTTGCGCGTGCCCGGATCGAACGCCGCATAGACATCGTAGCCGGACAGGAAGTCGCGTTTGTCGAGCCAGACAGCGACGACACCCTGTTTGCCCCAGGCCGTCAGCGTCGGCCGCATCGCGCCCGTGCCCGCACCCAGTCCCAGCGAGCGGCCCAGTCCGCCGCCCTTCGGCAGATCGCTCAGGCGAACCGGCGGCGAAAAGCTGCGGCCATCGCTGCTGTGGCTGGTCAGCGGTACGGTATGGTGATCGCGGCGATCCTCCCACGCCACGGTCACGCTGCCGTTGCCCGCCACGGCCAGCGCGGGCCAGCCCTGTTCGTCGGTCGGCATGGCTGCCTCGACCGGTTGTATAGATCCCGCCCGCAGCGTGCCAGCCGTCACGTCCAGCCGTGACACGACGATGCGCCGGAACCGCCCGGCCTGTTCGGCCCAGGCCGCGTACAGCGCGCCGTCTCCCACCGCCAGCGTCACCTGGCCCGCTTCGGCATCCGACAACTTCAAGGCCGCGCCGCCGGGCAACAGCCGCGCATGGACCTTGCCCGCCTCTTCCCAGGCCGCCACGAAACGCCCGCCGTCCAATGCGGCCACGACCGGTTCGTAGCATTCGGTTTGACTCAGCCGGATTTCCGGCTGGAAACCTGCTGCGGTCGCCGGCTTCATCGCCAGATAGCATTGCGGATTGCCGCTGCGGTTGTCTTCCCACACCACGCCGACGGTCGTGCCCGATACCGCCACGTTGTGGCGATTCGCCGATTCCATATGGGGGTAGATTTTCGCGCCGCGCACCGAGTTGGCGGTCAGCGGCTCGCTCCATTGCCAGGCCGCATGTGCGCTGCCCGCCAGGACGGCCAGCAGCAGGAGCACCGACCTCACGACTTGCCGTCCAGGAACTGCAGCAGGGTCTTCTGCTTGTAATAGCCGCCGCGCACGTAGCGGTCGAAGTCGCGGAAATCCTGCACGGTCTTGAAACCGGGAACCTGCATGATCTTGTCGCCTTGCGGCGTCATGTATACGAACAAGGGGTGGCGAATGCCTGCAGACGCGCACCCAGCTCGGCCTCGGTGATGCGCTCGCCGGAGGGCAGCGTCAGTCGCTTGCCCGATTCGGCATCGACATACACCAGCTCATAGTTGTCGCTGTACAACTTTTTCAGCGCCGCGTCGGAAAAGGTCGTCTTGTTGGTATGTTCGCACCAGGCGCAACCATAGCGCCCGAAATAGAGGAATATCGGCTTGCCGCTGGCATGCGCCGCCTTCAGACCGGCATCGAAATCGACAAACGGGTAACCCGGGGGCGGGTCGGCCAGCACCGCAGTCGCCCACAAACAACCTGCCGCCACCACCATCCTGATCAGGTTCATCCTGGTCTCCTTTATCTTCATCTCCTGCATTCTGATAAATTCGGAAACTCGTGCAACCCTCTTTTATGACCACATGACCCACGATCCCGTCCGCATCGGCCTGGTTTCCATCAGCGACCGCGCCAGCAGCGGCGTCTACGAAGACAAGGGCCTGCCCGCACTCGAGACCTGGTTCGGCGACGTGCTGCTCAATTCCGTCGAATTCGTCACCCGGCTGATTCCCGACGAACAGTCGCTGATCGAGGCGACGCTGATCGAACTGGCCGATGCCGAAACGTGCCCGCTCATCCTCACCACCGGCGGCACCGGACCCGCGCTGCGCGACGTCACGCCCGAAGCCACGCTCGCCGTGGCGCACAAGGTTCTGCCCGGCTTCGGCGAGGCGATGCGCGCGGTGTCGCTGAAATACGTCCCCACCGCGATCCTGTCGCGCCAGGTCGGCGTCACGCGCGGCGGCAGCCTGATCCTCAACCTGCCGGGGCAACCGAAGGCGATCAAGGAAACGCTCGACGGCATCTTCGCTGCCGTGCCCTATTGCATCGATCTCATCGGCGGGCCGTATCTCGACACCCGGGCGGGCACGATCGACGTCTTCCGCCCCAAGTCGGCCTTGCGGATATCGGTATGACGGCCGTACTCGAAGCATTGGCACGCGCCCTGCGTGACCTGTTCCAGCCGCGCGTGCTGTGGGTGGTGATCTGGCCGATGCTGGCGGCCGGCCTGCTCTGGCTGGTGCTGGCCGTGACGTTCTGGACCACATTTTCCGGCTGGATCGCGCTGGGGCTCGACAAGCTCGGCATCCAGGCCTGGTTGACCGGGCTCGAACCGGTATGGATCGCCAACGGCATCCAGGCCCTGCTGCATGTGCTGTTCTACGTCCCCCTGGTCTATCTCACCGCCCTCGTCATCACCGCCTTGTTCGGCATGACCGCACTGATCCGCATCGTGGCCGAACGCCATTACCCGGAACTCAAGCGCGAAAACGGCGGCAGCTTCGTCGGCAGCCTGTGGAATGCGCTGATTGCGATGATCGTGTTCGTCGTCCTGTGGGTCGTGACGCTGCCGCTCTGGCTGATCGGCGTCGGCGTCATCGTGCCCTTCGCGGCGGCGGCCTACCTGAACCAGCGCTTGTTCCGCTACGACGCGATCGCCGAGCACGCGAGCGCCGCCGAAATGGCGACGCTGTTCAAAGACGCGCGCAGCGGCTGGTGGGGATTGGGGGTGCTGACCGGGCTGGTGCAATTCGTTCCCCTGCTCAACTTGCTGGGCCCGGTATTCGCCGCGCTGGCGTTCATCCACTATGGCCTGGCACGGCTGGCACGGCAGCGCCAGGCCTAAGGTGACGCGAAGCGCCGTTTGAAGCCTTCGTCGAGGTTGATTTCATGTGCCGTCATGGCGCCGATCACGCAGTGGTCGAGACTGGGCGGCATCACCAGCCGGCCCGCGGCATCCACCAGCCGGCCCGCCATGATCTCCGCCTCGTGGCGCGGCATCTGCGGCGGCCGCTCCGGTTCGGCATAGCCCTGCGGGTAAATCGGCCGGCCCTCGGCGTCGTACTTGTCGGTCGCCCCCAGCGTATGCAACAGCTCGTGCGCGATGACGATGTTGTTCTGCTGCGTCTGTCGGGGATCGGCAAAGGCATGCACCACGCCGATCAGGCCTTTCTGCAGTCCCAGCGAATGCGCCAGCGCGACGCCGTCCTGCGGCGTGTGATAGAGCACGAACAACTTGATTCTGCCCAATTGCGGCAACCATTCGCCCGAGTGCCGATACACCCACCACCGCAGTTTCAGGCTCCACCACACCGTTTTCAGCGCATTGTGGTCGTGCGGCGGCGCCGGTGGTTGCTCATGCAGTTCCGGCAGCAGGCTGATCTGCACAGCCGGCGACTGTTTCACACCATAGCGCGCGGTCTCGCGTTCCAGAAAAGCGCCGATGTCGTCGAAATCGCTCGCCTTGAGCGCGCGGATCATGTCCTCCGCCTGCGTCGAGCCGTCGCCATTGATCGGGATGACAGCCACATCCAACGGCCCGTTCCAAGCGCGCACCATGGTCTGCTCCAGCCAGGTCAGGCCGACTGCGGCAGCAAGAATCCCCAGCAGGATGAGAATGCGAATTCGGCGAAACGTCATGGCAGGGTCGACAGGCAGGAAGGCCTACCCTTAACGACGAAACGCCGGTCCGCTTGAATCGGAATCAGGGCGAGGCGGCAGCGGGGGCGGCGACAGGCGCGACTTCGGCCTTGGGCTTTGCGTCGGCGCCCAGATTCAGCTTGCTCCCCACCAGTTTCTCCTTGGCGGCTTGCTCGATGGGTGCGGACACGCCCACGCGGCTGGCGTCGAGCCCCAGCTTGACCAGCGCGTCGCGCATGACCTGGCCGCGCGCCTGCGCAAGTTTGAGCAGGGCCTCGTCGGGGATCTTCGTCTGCCGGGTCAGCCGTTCCAGCAGTTCGGCGTGGAAAGCAGAAATGGGGCCCGTGTCGCGGGTCTTGAAGCGGCGCGCGAGGCGCTCGACCATTTCGCTTTCCATCACGCGCGCGGCGGCCCCCGCGTTCTTGTCCTGGAAGCTGGCACGCAGTTTCTGGTAGTCGGCCTTGCCGGCGCTCGCCGCGTAGCGATCTTCCAGCCAGGTCTGGATCTTGTAGTTGTTGACATCGACCGGGCCCGGCGCCTCGCCCGGGGCAAGCTTGATGCCGGCTACGGTGGCGGCTTCCGTGCGCATCGCCTGTTCCTGCAGGGCGCGCCGGTCGGCCTCGGGGTCGTAGCCTGGCGCCAGGCTGAGCGTCAGCGCGGGGCGCTTGGCCAGCGCCTCGGCGACGGCCTTGAGCTTCTCCTGTTCGGGNGGCAGCAGGACGCTGCTGCCGGGATCGAAGTTGACGGCCTCCATCTTCTCGGCGCTGATGCCCATGAGCTTGCCGAGCGCGCGGAAGGGCGCCGTGACCAGCTTGGTCAACACATTGACCAGCGCCTTCCAGATGATCTTGCCGTAGCTGAATTGCGGATCGTCGAGGCTGCCCGACACCGGCAGATCGAGATCGATGACGCCGTTGCTGTCTTCCAGCAGGGCGATGGCGAGATCGAGCGGCAGATGCAGCGCATCGGGGCTGTCGACGCGTTCGCCGAGCTTGAGTTTGTTGACGACGAATTTGTTCTCGCCGGCCAGCTGGCGATCCTTGATCTTGTATTCGAGATCGACCGAGAGCTTGCCGGAATCGATTTTGCGGCCGGCGAACTTGCCCGAGTATGGCGTCAGCCGCGTCATTTCCAGATTGCGGAACGCCAGCGTGAGATCGGTGAAGTCGGTCGCCCGGAACGGCTGGATCGAGCCGCGCACGCGGGCCGAGCCGTAGTCGTCCACCTTGCCGTCGAGTTCGACCTGCGCAGTGGTCGCCGCATCGGTCGAGAGACCGGTCACGACGCCGCCGAGATCGTGCATGCGGGTGCCGAACTGCGGCGTCAGCGAGAGATCGGCGAACTCCGCATTGGCGCCGACGATGCGTAGGCGTTCGATGGCCAGCGGGAATATCGCCTCCGGCTGCGCAGACGGCGCTGGCTTGCCGGCTGCGGCGACAGGCGGTTTGTCCGATGATCGCAGTATGCGCTGCAGGTTGATCGTCTTGTCCTCGAAAATGATCACCTTGCCGAACGGATTCAGTGCCACCAGTTCCTTCATGTTCAGCCGATTCGGCCCCAGCCTGAAGTCGAGGCTGTCCGACGACAGTTTTCTCCAGCCGAGGAAAGCTTCCTCGGTTTCCTCTTCCGTGATGGCCAGATCGTCCACAGCGAAGCCGCCGCGAAAATCCAGCTTCATGCCCGATTTCGCCTGTGCAAAGGACAGCTTGCCGCGCGTCGACGCGGCGCCCGAACGCAGGTTGAGCTTGGCGAACTGGTTGACGTAGGGCGCGAACGGCTTCAGAGACAGCCCTGCGAGCTTGAGGTCCAGCTTGCCTGATGCCTTGCCCGGGATGGCCGTGCCGCTGGTCTCGAAACGGCCCCCNTGCTTGAGCACGAAACCAGCTTCCAAAGGAATGGCCTTATCCATATCCAGGCTGAGATCTTTCAGGGTGACAAAGCCCTTGGCGACATCGAGCTTGACCGGCACGCCGGGCGACTGGTCGACGATGCCGACCTCGACTCCATCGAGACCGAGGCGTGCGAGCCGCACACTCATCGGCGACGCAGCTGCCGTGTCCGCCTTGGCTGGCGCAGCGGCCGGCGCGCCGGGCGCTTTCTTCAGGATATCGGCCCAGTTGAGCGTCTTCTGCTTGTCCAGCGAGACAGTGGTTTTCGCACCGCTCAATTCAATTGCTTCGATGGCCAGCTGTTTTTCCGCCAGCTTCAACTGGGCGTTGACCAGTGCGGCGCGCTGCAATTCCGCCACCGGTTGCGCGCCCGACAGCACACGGACCGGGCCCAACGCGGCGTTGACCGGGCCCACGTCGATGGCGGCCGCGGCGCCTACTTCGCCTGTCAGCGCCGCCGTCAGGCCGAAGCCTTCGGCCGTGACGCCCAGCGGCCTGGCGAACCCCTGGTCGGTGAACCGTGCCGACCAGTCGGCCAGCTTGATTTCATGGACGCCGATTTTCCATGGCGCCATCGGCGCGGCGGCCTTGGATGCAGCCGGCGGGGGGCGGCCGCACCTTCCTCTNGCCGCGAACAGGGTTTGCCAATCCAGCGTGCCTTTCACGTCGCGCGTGGCCGCCAGCTTGCCGCCGGCAAGACGGACGCTCGCGACATCGAGCGTACGCGTGGCGAGATCGAAATTCGCGTTGCCGACCCGTGCCTCGGTAAGTTGCAGTACGGGCGCGCCGCCGTCGCGCGGCGCCAGTGCCAGATTCTGCACGATCAGGTTGGCGCCGTTGATCCGTACCCAGGGCACATCCTCGCCCGCTTTGTCGCGCACCATGGCAAAGCGGTAGCGCAAGCCGGCCGCCAGCGTGCCGGACGGCAGGTCGAAATTGCGCGGGCCCTTGATCACCCGCAACAGCTTGGCCAGCTGCACACCTTCCAGGCCCAGTTCGCCGCTCGACGCGACGGGGTTCAAGCCCACGTCGCCTTTCCATTTGAGCGTGCCGCCCTGCGCCGGCAGCTTGGCCGCGATCTGGTAATCGCCGCGATCCTCGGGCAGGGTCGAGAGCCCGTCCAGTTCGATGCCAAGCGGCTCCAGCACGGCGTTGAACGGCTTGCCCGCGCGATTCGCGTCGGTATAGACGATGTGGCCGTCGCCGATCCGGATGTGATCGATCAGCACCCGCGCGATCGTGTCGGACGGCGGTGTCTTGTCTTCATTGAGTTTGGCAATCAGTGCCGCCCAGTTCAGCGTGCCGCCGGGACGCACCTCGATTGTGGCGTGAGGCTGATCGAGCTCGATATCCCGGATGCGCCAGGCCCAGCGGAACAGCCCGGTGGTATCGAGGTTGACATACAGCCGCTCGAAACTCGCCAGCGGCGCGCCGTTCTGCTCGGCCAGCTTGAGGCCGTCCACGGTGGCTTCCAGCGTGAGGGGATTGAATTTGACCTGCCGCACGCTCAGCTGGCTGGCGAGCTTGTTCTCGCCGATCCAGGGCAGCAGCTTCTGCGCCAGCGGGTCGACCAGAAAGAACCCGAAGACCAGATACAGTCCGAACAGCCCGGCCGCGATCAGGAACGGCAGGCTCAAGGCGATTTTGACGATGCGTCCCCACATGCTGCCTCCCTGGCTTATTTCGTTTGCATGGCCTCGCGGATCACCCGGAAGATTTCCCGGAAAGCCTTGGGCGGCTTGTTACGCGCGGCTTCGTCGCGCGCATTGCGGATCAGCTGCCGCAGATGCGTGGCGTCGGTATCGGGATAATTATTGAGGAACAGCGTCAGCGCCTCGTTGTCGGCGATGAGCTTCTCGCGCCACTTCTCGGCTTGGTGTAGCTTGGCGTTTTCCGCCGCAGACACACCATTGAAGACGTCGATCTGCGCCTGGATCGGCGCCGGATCGACCGAGCGCATCAGCTTGCCGATATATTGCTTCTGCCGACGCAGTGCACCATTCTGGGTGATCTTGCGGCAGTCGGCCACGGCGGCACGCAGTTCTTCTGGTAGCTCGATGCGTTTGAACTGGGCATCCGGCAGCTTGACCAGGATTTCACCCAGGGCCTGCAGGGCCTCGACTTCGCGTTTCTTGTGGCTTTTGCTGGGACCGTCGTAGACCTCGTCGGGGTCGAATTCCAGTTCGGCATCAGGGTCGATCAGGCGCACGGTGGGACTTTCGGTTACTGTTATTATCGTCATTGTAGTTTCTGTCGCCCAAACGTGCCGAACCAAAACCCTTTACGCCCCCTTTTCCTTCGATAAGCCGACATGTCCCGCTCCCAATTCAGCTATACCCGCGACCAGCTCATGGCCCTGTCCCGGATCGTCATCGAGCATGCAGCCAAACAGGGCGCCACCGCCGCCGACACCGAGATTTCCGAGGGTGTCGGCCAGAGCGTCAGCGTGCGCCAGGGCGAGATCGAGACCATCGAGTACAACAAGGACAAGGGCGCCGGCGTCACGGTCTACCTCGGCCAGCGGCGCGGCCACGCGTCGACTTCGGACCTGTCGGAAGCCGCACTGAAAAGCGCGGTCGACAAGGCGCTGACCATCGCCCGCTACACCGCCGAGGACGAAGCGGCCGGCCTGCCCGACGCCGACCGGCTGGCGAAGGACGTGCCCGAGCTCGATCTCTACCACCCGTGGGCGCTCACCGTGGAAGAAGCCGCCGAGCGTGCCCAGGCCTGCGAAGCGGCGGCACTGGCGGTGGACAAGCGGCTGACCAACTCCGAAGGCGCCGGCGTCAGCCTGCACACCTCGCACTTCATCTACGCCAACAGCCTCGGCTTCTGCAACGGCTACGCCGGCTCGCGCCACGGCATGTCGGTCGCCGTGATCGGCGAGGACAAGGGCGCGATGCAGCGCGACTACTGGTACACCAGCGCGCGCAATGCAAACGATCTGGAATCGCCCGAAACCGTCGGCCGCATCGCCGGCACCCGCACCGTGCGTCGGCTCAACGGCCGCAAGCTCGATACGCGCACCTGTCCGGTGCTGTTCGAGGCGCCGATCGCCACCGGCCTGATCGGCAACTTCGTCGCAGCGGTCTCCGGCGGCAGCCTCTACCGCAAGTCCTCGTTCCTGCTCGACAGCCTGGGCCAGCAGGTGTTCGCCCCGCTGGTCAACATCCGCGAGCAGCCGTTCATGCCAGGTGGCCTCGGTAGCGCCCCGTTCGACAGCGAAGGCGTTGCCTGCCTCGACCGCGACATCGTCAAGGACGGCGTGCTGCAAGGCTATTTCCTGTCGACCTACTCGGCGAAGAAACTCGGCATGAAAACCACCGGCAACGCCGGCGGCAGCCACAACCTCATCGTCGCGCCCGGCGAGCACGACCTCGACGGCCTGCTGAAGGAGATGGGCACGGGGCTCCTGGTCACCGAGCTGCTCGGCCACGGCGCCAACATGGTCACCGGCGACTACTCCCGCGGCGCCGCCGGCTTCTGGATGGAGAACGGCGAGATCCAGTATCCGGTCGAGGAAATCACCATCGCCGGCAACCTGGCCGAGATGTTCAAGGGCATCATCGCCATCGGCAAGGACATCGAGCGGCGCGGCTCCAAGCGGGTCGGCTCCATCCTGATCGACCACATGACGGTGGCCGGCAACTAAATGCTGGCAGCAAGCCGCTTTTTCATCGCGGTTTGCGTCGCCGTCCTGCTTGTCGCCTGCGGCCGCGCGCCCACGCTGCCCAAACTCAGCCCGCACGACGTCATCCTCGCTTTCGGCGATAGCCTCACCCACGGCACCGGTGCCAGCGAGGAGACGGCCTATCCAGCCGTGCTGGCCACGCTCAGCGGCCACACGGTCATCAATGCCGGCGTGCCCGGCGACACCACGGCCACCGGGCTGCAACGCCTGCCCGCCGTGCTGGACGAATACAAGCCGCGCC
This sequence comes from Thiobacillus sp., assembly GCF_013693775.1. Classification (NCBI taxonomy): domain Bacteria; kingdom Pseudomonadati; phylum Pseudomonadota; class Betaproteobacteria; order Nitrosomonadales; family Thiobacillaceae; genus Thiobacillus; species Thiobacillus sp. Next base: position 3,143,587 of record NZ_CP059257.1, on the reverse strand, counting down.
TGGTGCTGCTGTGTCTGGGCGGCAACGACATGCTGCGGAAGCAGCCCGAGGCCACGACCGAGAACAATCTGCGCCTGCTGGTGCAGACGATTCGTTCCAGCGGCGCCAGCGTCGTGCTGATCGCCGTGCCCGAGCCGAAGCTGTTCGGCGGTGCACCGGACTTCTACGCCCGCGTCGCCAAGGACATGAAGTTGCCGCTGGAAGAGCAGGCGTTCAACGACGTGCTGAAGGACGCCCGCCTCAAGTCCGATCCCGTCCACGCCAACGCCGCCGGTTACCGCGTGGTCGCCGAGCGGCTGGACGCCTTCCTCAAGGAGGCCGGCGCGCTGTGAATGTCCTGCTCGCCCTGGCACGCGCGATCGACGCGCTGACCGAGCGCATCGGCCGCCTCGTCATCTGGCTGGTGCTCGTCGCCACCCTGATCTCGGCCGGCAATGCGCTCGCCCGTTATCTGCTCGGCGAAAGCTCCAACGCCTGGCTGGAAATCCAGTGGTACCTGTTCGGCGCGATGTTCCTGCTGGCGGCGGGCTACACGCTGAAGCACAACGGCCACGTGCGCATCGACATTCTCTACAACCGCCTGAGCCTGCGTGGCCAGGCCTGGATCGACCTCGCCGGCGGCCTACTGTTCCTGCTGCCGATGGCAGGGCTGCTCATGTGGTTGGCGTGGCCGATGTTCCATGAGGCCTGGGTGACTCATGAAATGTCGCCCGATGCCGGCGGTCTGGTGCGCTGGCCGGTGAAGCTGCTGCTGCCCGTCGGCTTCGCCCTGCTTGCACTGCAGGGCATCGCCGAAATCATCAAGCGCATCGGCGTGCTCTCGGGCCATCTCGTGTTGCCCCACGAGGCTCCTGAGGAAGAAGCCTGATGGATGGTGCGGTTATGGGCGATATGGCACCGCTGATGTTCCTCGGTCTGGTGGCCTTCCTGCTGTTGGGTTACCCGGTGGCATTCGCGCTCGCCGCCAATGGTCTGCTGTTCGCCGGCATCGGCATCGCCGCCGGCCATTTCGACCTCTCGCTGCTGCAGGCGCTGCCCGAGCGCGTCTACGGCATTGTCGCCAACCCCACGCTGCTGGCGATCCCCTTCTTCGCCTTCATGGGCCTGATCCTCGAACGTTCGGGCATGGCCGAGGACCTGCTCGACACAATCGGCCAGCTGTTCGGCTCGGTGCGCGGCGGCCTCGCCTATGCGGTCATCCTGGTCGGCGGCCTGCTGGCCGCCACCACCGGCGTGGTCGCGGCGACCGTCATCGCCATGGGCTTGATCTCGATGCCGGTGATGCTACGCCACGGCTACGACAAGCGCCTGGCCGCCGGCGTCATTGCCGCCTCGGGTACGCTGGCGCAGATCGTGCCGCCGTCGCTGGTCCTGATCGTCCTGGCGGATCAGCTCGGCGCGTCGGTCGGCGACATGTACAAGGGCGCGCTGCTGCCCGGCGCACTGCTCGTCGGTTTGTATCTGGCCTATGTATTCGCCGTGACGCTGTTCCGGCCACTGGCCGCGCCCGCCTTGCCGGCCAGCGCGCGCACCCTGCATGGCACCGCCCTGTTGCTACGCGTGCTGACCACGCTGTTACCGCCGCTGGCGCTGATCTTCCTCGTGCTCGGCACCATCTTCATCGGCATCGCCACGCCCACCGAGGGCGGCGCGATGGGCGCGGCCGGGGCCCTGCTGCTGGCGCTGGCGCGCGGACGGCTGTCGCGCCTGCAGCTCACCCAGGCGATGGACAGCACGACGCGGCTGACCACCTTCGTCATCTTCATCCTCATCGGTTCGACCCTCTTCACCCTGGTGTTCCGCGGACTCGACGGCGACGTCTGGGTGGAGCATTTGTTCAACCAACTGCCCGGTGGCGTGCTCGGCTTCCTTGTCGCGGTCAACCTGCTGGTGTTCGTGCTGGCGTTCTTCCTCGACTTTTTCGAGATCGCCTTCATCGTGGTGCCGCTGGTGGGCCCGATCGCCACCAAGCTCGGCATCGACCCGATCTGGTTCGGCGTGATGCTGGCGGTCAACATGCAGACCGCCTTCATGCACCCGCCCTTCGGCTTCGCACTGTTCTATCTCAAGAGCGTCGCCCCCAAATCCATCCGTACCGGCGACATCTACCGCGGCGCGATTCCCTTCCTCGTCATCCAGCTGATCATGGTCGCCGTGGTACTGGGCATTCCGCAGGTCGTGCTGCGCAATACGCCGCCGGACGCCAGTAGCGTCATCGACATCCCCCTCGACGTCGATCCCGACACCGGTTATCTACCGGCCGAGTGGCGCTGACCCGGAAACGTGAGAAAATGAGCGGCTTCGCGCAGCACTGTCGCCTGCGCGCCCATCGCAATCTCACATTCCAGGACTGAATCATGAGCGAACTCATCATCGAAGACCTCGTCGCCGGCAGCGGCGACACCGCCAGCGCCGGCCAGTACGTGTCGGTGCACTACACCGGCTGGCTCACCAACGGCCAGAAATTCGACTCCAGCGTCGACCGCAACGACCCCTTCGAATTCAAGCTCGGCATGGGCCAGGTCATCCCTGGCTGGGACCAGGGTGTGGCCGGCATGCAGGTCGGCGGCAAGCGCAAGCTCACCATCCCGCCGGAACTGGCCTACGGGTCGCGCGGTGCCGGCGGCGTGATCCCGCCGAACGCCACCCTGGTGTTCGAAGTGGAACTGCTGGGCGTCAACTGAGTCTTTTTATCCGCGCATTTCGCGGATAAACATGCCATGACCCACGCCCTGTTTTCCCACCGCAAGCACTGGGCGGCGCGCTTCGGCACCGCCNCCTTCCTGCCGATGTCGCGCGCCGAGATGGCCGCGCTCGGCTGGGATGCGTGCGACGTGATTCTCGTCACCGGCGACGCCTACATCGACCACCCCAGCTTCGGCATGGCGCTGGTCGGGCGGCTGCTGGAAGCGCAGGGCTACCGTGTCGGCATCATCAGCCAGCCCGACTGGCATTCGGCCGACGCCTTCCGCGCGCTGGGCCAGCCGACGCTGTATTTCGGCGTCACCGCGGGCAACATGGACTCGATGGTCAACCGCTACACCTCCGACCGCAAGATCCGCTCCGACGACGCCTACACGGCCAACGCCGAACCCAACAAGCGCCCCGACCGCGCGGTCACCGTGTACGCACAGCGCTGCCGCGAGGCCTACCCCGGCACGCCGGTCATCATCGGGTCGATCGAGGCGAGCCTGCGCCGCATCGCGCACTACGACTACTGGTCCGACACCGTGCGGCGCTCGGTACTGCCGGACTCGAAGGCCGACCTGCTGATCTTCGGCAACGCCGAGCGCGCGCTGCTCGACGTCACGCACCGCCTCGCCAGGNGCGAGAAGATCGGCGACATCCGCGACCTGCGCGGCACCGGCTTCATGGTGGCGCATGACTGGAAGCCTGCCGAAAACTGGATCGAGGTGCTGTCGACCGAGCTCGACACCNCCGGCGCCGTCGACGCCCACGTCGACCCCTACGCGATGACGCCCACGGGCGCTACCGCGCAGACACCCGAAGGTACGGCTCCGGTGCGCATCGTGCCCAAGGCCGAACGGCTCGCCGCCAGGCAGGAATTGCGCGCGCGCACCGTGGTCCGCCTGCCCGACTATGACCAGGTGAAGAACAATCCCGTGCTATACGCCCATGCCTCGCGCGTGTTCCACCTCGAGTCCAACCCCGGCAACGCCCGCGCCCTGCGCCAGGCACACGGCGAGCGCGACGTCTGGCTCAACCCGCCGCCGATCCCGCTCTCCACGGCCGAGATGGACGCCGTCTACGACCTGCCCTACGNNCGCGCGCCGCATCCGAGCTACGGCGACGCCAGGATTCCCGCGTGGGAGATGATCCGCTTCTCGATCAACATCATGCGCGGCTGTTTCGGCGGCTGCACCTTCTGCTCGATCACCGAGCACGAGGGCCGCATCATCCAGAGTCGCTCCGAGGATTCGGTGATCCGGGAAATCGAGGCCATCCGCGACAAGACGCCAGGATTTACGGGCGTCATCTCCGACCTCGGCGGACCGACCGCCAACATGTACCGCATGGCGTGCAAGTCGAAAAAGATCGAACACGCCTGCCGCAAGCTGTCATGTGTGTTCCCCGACATCTGCGAGAACCTCAACACCGACCACACGCCGCTGATCCACATGTACCGCCGCGCGCGCCAGATTCGGGGCATCAAGAAGATCCAGATCAGCTCGGGCCTGCGCTACGACCTCGCGGTGCGCTCGCCCGAATACGTGAAGGAACTGGTGCAGCACCACGTCGGCGGCTACCTGAAGATCGCGCCCGAGCACACCGAGGCCGGGCCGCTGTCGAAGATGATGAAGCCCGGCATGGGCGCCTACGACCGCTTCAAGGAGATGTTCGAAGCGGCCTCCAAGGCGGTCGGCAAGAAGCAGTACCTGATCCCCTACTTCATCGCCGCCCATCCCGGCACCACCGACGAGGACATGCTCAACCTTGCGCTATGGCTGAAAAAGCACGACTTCCGCCTCGACCAGGTGCAGACCTTCCTGCCGACGCCGATGGCGCTGGCGACGGCGATGTACCACACCGAGAAAAACCCGCTGAAGAAGGTGCTCGGCGGCAAGGCCGAGACCGTGCCGGTGGTGAAGCAGGGCCGCGTGCGGCGCCTGCACAAGGCCTTCCTGCGCTACCACGACNCGGACAACTGGCCGCTGCTGCGCGAGGCGCTGAAGGACATGGGCCGCGAAGACCTCATCGGCAACAGCAAGAAGCACCTCATCCCGTCGTATCAGCCTGCCGGCACCGGCAAGCAACCGGAAGGCATGCGCACCCCGCGCGCCGAAGGCGGCCGCGCCAAGCCGGCGTCCGGCAAACCCAGCTCGTCCAAGCCCCATGCGGCCAAACCCATGCCAGCCAAAGCGGGCGCGGATAAATCCGGCGCCATCAAACCGACATCGGGCAAGCCCCCTCCCGCCAGCCGCGGCCGTCCGCCGCAGGTGCCCAAGCACNCCCTCAGCCAGCGCCGTGGCGGCGGCAAATCCCGCTAGCGTTTCACTTGTAACGTGTAGCTCGCATCGCGCCATGACCCCCAGCGACATCCTCCGCGCCAAGCTCAACCTAGAAACCGCCCAGCTCACCTGGCCCGAACTCGAACGCCACTTCGCGCGCGGCGACATCATCAAGGTCGCCACCGGCATGGACCTCGTCGACACCGCCCTGCACGTTGCCGAGAACAACGCCGCGACCGTGCAGGCATGGCTGGCCGATGGCCGCATCGCCCGCGCCGAACTGAGTGACGCCGAGGACTGGCATGCGCGCCAACCGATGTTCTGGGCGGTGGTCGTCGCGCCCTGGGTGTTGGTGCAGGAAGTGGTAAAGGAACTGGACTCGGACTAAGCCAGTCGGGACGCCGAACTGCTGCACGCGCAGGGATACAATCACTCTAGGATTCGCGCACAGGCGGGCCGCTCCGACCGTTCTGCTCGACTGGTTGCACGTAGCCAAACACGAGTCCGGCATGGTTCGGCGTATTCTTGAGCGTCACCCCCNNACCCAACCGGACTGCGGCTTCGCGCGCGATCGCCAGCCCCAGGCCGCTGCCTTCCCCTCGNTTCGACAGACGATGGAAGGCGTCGAAGGCGTGCCGCAACTCCGCCTCCGGAATGCCCGGGCCGGTATCGACCACCTCGACCAGGGCCTGGTTGCCATCGCGCCGCAAACGCAGCGTCACTTCGCCGCCACGCGGTGTGTACTTGAGCGCGTTTTCCAGCGCATTGCGGACGATCAGGCCAAGCGCCCGCGGGTCGGACCGCATCGATTTCAATCCGGCGTCCTCCATGCCCAGGTCGATTCCCCTGGCCTCGGCCAAGGGATGGAATTCGGCGATCAGTTCGCGTGCAAATGCCTGCACGTCGACGTCGGTCCATGCCGCTTCGCTGGCCTGGAGCCGCGCCAGGTCGAGCAGCTGCACGGTCAGCCTGCGCGCCCGCTCGATTCCCGCCTGGAGAGGGACCAGGCGCTCGCGCATGTCGGCTGGAGACGTTGCCTGGGCGAGGTTCTGCGCCTGGAGCGCAAGCGCCGTGAGCGGCGTGCGCAGCTCATGCGCGGCATCGGCGACGAACCGGCGCTGCTCGGCGATCATCGTGTCGACGCGTGCAAGGAGCCGGTTGATGGCGTCGACGAAAGGCGCGATTTCGTCCGGCAGGTCATGCCGGGGCAGCAACGCCGGGCGTTCGGCCGACTGCCTGTCGAGTTCCTCTGCAAGCCGCTGGATGGGCGCGAATTCGCCGCGCACGATGAATGCGATCAGCCCGATCAGCAGCGGCAGCAACAGCAACAGCGGGATCAGCGTACGCAGCGCACTGTTGAGCGCGATCTCGTTGCGGCTGTCGGTGGACTGCGCGACGGCGAGACGGCCGCCATGCCCAGTATCGCGAACAAACACCCGCATCGCCTCCTGCCCGCCGCTTCCGGCGAGCGTGTGAAGACCCGGCGCGATGTCCGGCGGCAACCACGCCGGACGCGGCCCGGCGGGAAGACGGACCACGCGGATTCTCGACTCGGGGTCTTCGACACTCTTGCTCGCTGCATCGAGCTGCCGGATGTCCGATGCGCCGCCGGCGCTCAGCGCGGCAATCTGCCGCAAGGCATCGTCCTGGAATTCCTGCGCCTCGGCATAGGCGAAATAGAAGGCGACCGCGGTCGCGATCACGCCGCTGGCCAGGACGGCCCCGGCCAGCATCTTCGACAGGTGGCGCTGCAGCGAACGGCTCACGACGCCTTGTCCACGCACCAGCCGGCGCCGCGCACATTCTTGATCACGTCCTGGCCGAGCTTGCGGCGCACGCCGTGGATCAGAAAATCCACGGCGTTGCTCTCGACTTCCTCGTTCCAGCCGTAGATTCGTTCTTCCAGTTCGGACCGCGCCAGGATCGCACCGGGCCGCAGCAGCAGGGCCTGCAGGAGCGCAAACTCGCGCGCTGAGCGTCGCCGTGCGGTCGCCGCAGGCCGCCTCGCGGGTGGCCGGATCGAGACTGACGCGGCCGTTGCCAAGCACCGGCGCCGCCTGGCCGCCCTGGCGGCGGATCACGGCACGCATGCGCGCGAGCAGTTCGTTGACGTCGAAGGGCTTGACCAGATAATCGTCCGCGCCCAGATCGAGCCCCTGGATGCGGTCGTCGACGCCGTCGCGTGCAGTGACGATGATGACCGGCAGCCTGCGGTCCGCCTCGCGCAGGCGGCGCAGGACCTCCAGACCGTCGCGCCCCGGCAGACCGAGGTCGAGCAGGACAGCTTGGTGCTCGGCTGATTCGAGGACATGCGAGGCCGTCCTGCCGTCGCGTACCCAGTCGACGGCGTAGGCGGCATCCTTCAAGGCCGTGGCAACTGCCTCGCCGATCATCGGGTCGTCTTCAACCAGCAGGATGCGCATGCTCGCCTTTCGTGTCTGCCCGCATCGTTCAGTGGCTCAGCCGGGCCGGCCGTTGCCGGAAGGCCGCGATGAACACCACGATCGCCGACAGCAACACGGCCGAGGCGCCGAAGCGGCTCAGGTCCAGTCCGCCGGCGTGCAAGGGTTTGTCCAGCAGATCGCCCACCACAGCGCCCAGCGGCCGCGTCAGGATGAACGCGGCCCAGAACAGCACGGTGCGGGAAATCTTCGTCCTGTAGTATGCCGCGGCGATCAGCGCCAGCAGCACGCCGAACACGAGCGCGCCGCCTTCGTAGCCGAGACCGGCGCTGTCGGCCGTCCAGTCGCCGAGAGCCGTTCCGAGCGTCTGCGAGAACATGATCGTCATCCAGTAGAACAATTCGGACCTGGGCGATCCGACGGTGTCGATCGAAACGGATCCCAGCGTGCGGTACCAGAGGGCCAGCGACGCCATCAGCAGGCCGAACAGCAGCGTCGTACCGCCGGCGTAGCCGATGCCGAGCGAGCGGTCGGCGAAATCGGCAAGCGTCGTGCCGACCGTGGTCGTTGCGATGATCGTGGTCCAGTAGATCGCAGGGTGGAACCGCCTGGCGCGAATCTGGACGATCACCGCGGCGAGGAAGACGGCCGCGAAGATCCCGGTGCTCAGCAGATAGCCGAGGTTCATCGACATGGACAGCGCATCGCCTCCGGTCTCGCCGAGCGTGGTCGCGAGGATCTTGATGATCCAGAAGACGAGCGTGACTTCAGGAACCTTGCTCAGGGCTTCTTCGGTTGTGAGGTTCATTGCGCACTCCTTTGTTCGGTCGAATCCCTGCGGGTCAGGGTAAGGTAGAACACCAGGCCGGAAATGGCGGCCAGGAACAGCAGGCTGGTCTGCACCGTACCCAGGCCCAGCCCTCCATTCGCCGCCGGCTGCGACAGGTAGTCGCCGCACGCGGCCCCCAGCGGCCGGGTCAGGATGTAGGCGAGCCAGAACGCCAGCACCGCGTTGGCCCTGAACGCGTAGTAGCCCAACGTCACCACCGCGATCAGCCCGCCGAACAGCAGCGCCGAATGCGCATAGCCGAGATTCAGACGCTCTGCGAACAGGTCCCCGGCTGCCGTGCCCAGCGCAAAGGTGAACAGTATGGCAGCCCAATAGTAAAGTTCCCGGCTGCGCGTACGGATGCTGTGGATCGACAGCGTCCGCTCCCTCGCGTACCAGATCGCGAACGTAGCAAGCAGGGCCAGGCTGAAAGCAGCCGTCGTCACCCCCAGCGGCACGCCGAAGTGGTCGGTCAGATTGTCCGTGATCAGGGTGCCGACGACGCTGATCAGGACGACCGTCAGCCAATAGAGCCAAGGCACATAACGCTTCGCACGCAACTGGGCAGCGAGCGAAACCGCCAGCAGGCCGGCCATCACGATGGAAGTCCCGGTCAGGCCGAAATTGAGATCGAAGTTCAGGAAATCGGCGGCGGTCTCGCCCACCGTCGTGGCCAGGATCTTGATGATCCAGAAGAACAGGATGGCCTCGGGCACCTTGTTGAGCAGGTCCCGCCCTGCGGCCGCCGGCATGTCGTTCATGTGTACGCTCCCGGAAATGCAAAAAGCCGGAGCCAGGCTCCGGCCAGGTTCAGTCTTCGTGGTCGCCGCCGTCGTCATGGTCGGCAGTATCGGCGGTCGCCTCGATGACCTTGCCGTTTCCGGCGTCCACCTTCACGTCCATCACCGTGGCCCCCTTCACGACCTCGACATCGAACACGCCCTGCCCCTTGTGGCGCTCGTACTCGGCGCGCGAGGCCTTGCCGCCGACATGCTGTTCGGCGGCGCCGACCGCCTGGACGAGGCTGATTCCCGCGCTCGAAATCGTCAGCGCGTCGTTTTCCGGGGACTTGGCCGCGACGGCGGTGCCGACCACGGCTGCGGTGGAGAAGGCGGCAAGCGCCGCCAGATAGGCTTTGCGTTTCATGATGATCGCTCCTTGGAACACGCGAACATTCGCGTGAGGGTCAAGATAGCGATCGAGAATTAGGCGACAGTTAGCTCATGCAACAATGTGGCGGCACGACGCACAAACGAAAAAGCCCGCCGAAGCGGGCTTATTCCTGCACCGGGCGCGCTTACGCCGCCAGGCTGTCCTTCACCCGCATCAGCCGCGCACGGGCCTCGGTCGCCACGCCATGCACTGCGGTGTTGCTCACCAGCTTGACCATGATGCCGGGGTCGAGGAAAGACACCGTCACCTTGCCGTCGGCTTCCTCGCGCACGACGACGTTGCAGGGCAGCAGCATGCCGACGTCGGGTTCGGCGGTGATGGCCTGGTGCGCCAGCGGCGGGTTGCAGGCGCCGAGGATGCGGTAGGGACGGCCATCGACGTTGAGCTTGGCCTTCATGGTGGCCTGTACGTCGATGTCGGTCAGCACGCCGAAGCCTTCGGTCTTGAGGGCGGCGGTAACCTTGTCGACGGCTGCGTTGAAGGGACCGCTGATGGTGGTTTCGAATCCGTATTCGCTCATGGGGCTGCTCCAGATGGGTAGGGTTTGAATAGCTGGTATTTTACCTGCCGTCCTCCCCTGACGGCAGAAACGCCAACAAGTTTCACGGCTCCATCGATTGCTGTTCCATCTTCCACCATAAGCGGTACACCGGATCGGACCACAGCGATTTGATGTAGACAACCACGTCCTGCATCTCCTGCTCCGAGAGCTTGCCTTTCCAGGCCGGCATCTTGCCCTGCCCCTGCGGGCTGCCGTCGCGGATCACGTCCAGCAGGGCTGCAGTAGGGTGGTGCCAGGCGTGCGCGCTGTCATCCAGCGGCGGCGGCGGGAACATGCCGTCGGCATCGCGCACGCGCCAGTCGCCCGGCTGCCCCTTACCCTCGACACCGTGGCATTCCATGCAGTGCTTTTCATAGACCGCCTTGCCGCGCGCCACCTGGGGGCCATCCAGCTTGCGATCGAGCGGTGCGGCCTCCGCATCCGCCGCACCGGGCGAACTGGAGGGTGCGTCGTCGCAGCCGGTCAGCGCCAGCCCGGCCAGCAGGGATGCAAGGATTTGCAGCTTCAAATTACTCATCGACCCTCCTCCAATTTCACGATGGACCGAACGGCATCGCTCAAGTTTCATGGCGACAGCACGCCATCCAGCATCTGCCGCATATGCAGCCAGTGTGATCCTTCCCAGTACACGCGGCCGCACATGTCACAGATGCTGAAACAGTCGTAATGCATCCGCACCCTGGGCGGCAACCGGTCCACCACGCTGGCCTTGTCGACCGGACGCAGCGGCACGTTGCAATGCAGGCACAGGGTGAACGGCCGGGCGCTGCGCGCCAGGTCGAGTCGTTCAACGATTTCCTTCAACTGCGCCTCTGGTTTCAGCGCATGGACGTAGCATCCGTGCGTCACCGCACGGCGCTTCAACAACTCGCGATCGCGCGTCAGCACGATGCGGCCGTCCTGTTCGCATATCGCCACGATGGTGTCGTCGTGGATGTGGTTGTCGTACAAGGTGTCGAATCCCAGCATGCGCAGCATGCGGGCCAGTCCGCCGAGATGCGCATCGGCGACGAAACGNGGATGACGCAAGGGATGCTCGCGCACCCGCACAAGCGGTGCCACATCCATCGCCTCGAAGCGAGGATACACCGCCACGTAATCGCCGTCCTGCAGCAGGCGGCCGAAGCCGACCGATTCGCCGTTCACCAGAATCAGCTCCACTTCGGTGTGCGGCACGCCCAGTGCCTCGATCATGTGTTTGGTCGTGGCCGCCTCCGCGCACGGCACGGTGAACGCTTGCCTGCGCCGGGCCGGCGCCAGGAAATCGTTCAGTTCCTCATGGAAGCGGAAGGTGGCATTCACCATAAGCCGCTATTTTCATCCTTTGCGGCTGCCCGTAAAACCCGCTCGCTTCGAGCGACGTCCCCATGCAAAAACGCCACCTTGGCGGTGGCGTTTTTCGGTTCCATCGATGATCAGTGCGGGACTTTGATGGGCTTGCCTGTTTTTGAGGGTGCGGTAATGAACGATCCGACCGGAACCACAACCTGTTTCGGCTTCTTGGGTTTCTTGGCTTCCTTGTTTCCGCGTAACTGGCCTTTTGCCATGATGATGCTCCTTGCAAGGTCTTCAGAAAACCGTGCCGCCTCAACGGCAGCACGGCACAGACCGATCATAGGCGCTTGCGCAGAAAACCTAGCCTTATCTTGCAAGCCCGGACTCGCCTGCCAGATAAGTCTGGGCGAACGCCGTAAACGCCGCCACTTCCCGCGCCTGCCAGGCCGTGTCGCGTCCCAGGGCACCGGCCATCAATGCCGCCACGGTGGGCGCAGCCTCGATACTGGCGCGCGCGTCGAGCAGCAGGGCGCGCGTGCGCCGTGCCAGCACATCCTGCACGCTGCGCGCCATGTCGTGACGGGCCGCCCATTCCACTTCGACGCCGATGTAGGGCAGCCGCGGATGCAGCGGCGCTGCCCACTCCGCGCGCNNCTGCGCCAGTGCCTGCACGGCGCCGGCGTCCGAGCCGTAGGCGCGTAGCGGCATCGGCGCGAAGTCGGCGGTAGCGCCGTGCAGGGGCAGATCCGCGGTGCGGCAGGGACGGCCGGGCAGCTGCGCCACACGCGCAGCGGCATCGGTGGCCTGCTCGGCCATCTCGCGATAGGTCGTCCACTTGCCGCCGGTGATGCTGACGAGGCCCGATTCCTCGCGCAGCAGATGGTCGCGCGCCAGCGTAGAGGTGCTGCGCCCGCTGCCGGCGCGTACCAGCGGGCGCAATCCGGCGAACACGCTCAGCACATCCTCCCGGCGCGGTGCGTCCTGCAGGTAGCGCCCGGCGTGTTCAAGCAGAAAATCGATCTCTGCGGGCTGCGCACGCGGTTCGGCCGCGGCGTCCTCGACCGGCACGTCGGTGGTGCCGACCAGCAAGCGGTTCTGCCAGGGAATGATGAACAGCACGCGGCCGTCGTCGGTCTTCGGAACCATGAGCGCATTGCGGCCGGGCAGAAAGCGCCGGTCCAACACGATGTGCGCGCCCTGGCTGGGCGCCACCCAGGCGGCGGCGCCTGGGTCGGCCATGCGGCGGATCGAATCGCAGAACACGCCGGTGGCGTTGACCACCACGCGCGCCGGGACCTCATGCTCGGTTCCGGTTTCGCGGTCGCGCACCACCACGCCCCTGACGGCCGTGCCCACTCCGTCCGACCGCAGCAGCGCCACCACCTCGCAGTAGTTCGCGAGCGTGGCGCCATGGTCCCAGGCGCTTTGCGCGAGACAGACCGCGAGGCGCGCGTCGTCGAACTGGCCGTCGTGGTACCGCACGCCGCCGCGCAGATGCTCCGCGCGCAGCGTGGGCAGTTCGCGCCGGGTCTCGGCTGCGCTGAGCCGCTGCGAGCGTCCCAGGCTGGCACGCCCGGCCAGCCGCTCGTAGAGCCCCAGGCCGAAGCCGTAGTAGAGGCTTTCGCCGCGCTTGTAGGTGGGGATGACGAAGGACTGCTCGCTCGACAGATGCGGGGCATTGGCCAGCACGCGGGTGCGTTCGCGCAGCGCGCCCATGACCAGCTTGAGGTTGCCCTGGCGCAGGTAGCGTACGCCGCCGTGCAACAGCTTGGTGCTGCGGCTCGATGTGGCCTGGGCGAAGTCGTCGCGCTCCAGCAGCAGCGTGTCATAGCCGCGCGTGGCGGCGTCGAGCGCGATGCCGAGTCCGGTGGCGCCGCCGCCGATCACGACCATGTCCCAGGGNGTGCGCCGGTCCGTGAGGCGCGCGATCGCTTCATCCCGGTTCATGGCCCGGTCCTGTCTCTGGCTCGACCCATCCCTTGGAACGCTCCACCGCGCGCGCCCAGCCGGCGCGCAGTCCGGCGACCTGGTCACGCGACAGGGCCGGCTCGAACACGCGCTCGACCTGCCACTGCGCGGCGATCTCGTCGAGGCTGCTCCAGTAGCCCACCGCCAGGCCGGCCAGATAGGCCGCCCCCAGCGCCGTCGTTTCGGTCACCTTCGGGCGCAGCACCGGCACCCCCAGCAGGTCGGCCTGGAACTGCATGAGCGCGTTGTTGGCGGTGGCGCCGCCATCCACCCGCAGTTCGCCAAGAGCGAGACCGGAATCAGCTTGCATCGCCGTGATGAGGTCGCTCACCTGATAGGCGATCGATTCCAGCGCCGCGCGCGCCAGGTGGCCCGCCGTGGTGCCGCGCGTGATGCCGTGGATGGAACCGCGCGCGTACGGATCCCAGTGCGGCGCGCCGAGGCCGACGAAGGCGGGCACCAGATACACCCCGCCGTTGTCCGGCACGCTCGCGGCGAGTTTTTCCACCTCGGATGCGCTGCGGATGATGCCGAGCCCGTCGCGCAGCCATTGCACCACCGCGCCGGCGATGAAGACGCTGCCTTCGAGCGCGTAGCTCGCCCGCCCAGCGAGGCGCCACGCCGTGGTGGTGAGCAGGCGATGGGTCGACGGGACGGGCGTGTCGCCGGTGTTCATCAGCATGAAGCAGCCCGTGCCGTAGGTATTCTTCACCATGCCGCGCTGCGTGCAGGCCTGGCCGAACAGGGCGGCGTGCTGGTCGCCGGCCACGCCCGCGACGGGGATGCGCTGCCCGCCCGGCAGGCAGGTCGTGTGGCCGTACACGGTGCTGGAGTCGCGCACCTCCGGCAGGACGGCGCGCGGCACCCGCATGTGGTCCAGCAGTTCGTCGTCCCATTGCTGCTGTGCGATGTCGAACAGCAACGTGCGCGAGGCGTTGGTCGCGTCGGTGACGTGCAGCGCGCCGTCGCTGAGCTTCCACAGCAGCCAGCTGTCGATGGTGCCGAACGCCAGTTCGCCCGCCTCGGCCCGGCGCCGCGCGTCGGGCACGTTGTCGAGGATCCAGCGCAGCTTGGTGCCCGCCAGGTAGGCGTCGAGCACCAGCCCCGTCTTGCGCTGGAACAGCGCTTCGTGCCCCGCCGCGCGCAGCTCGTCGCACAGGCCCGCGGTGCGCCGGTCCTGCCACACGATGGCGTTGTACACCGGTTGCCCGGTGCGCCGGTCCCACACCACCGTGGTCTCGCGCTGGTTGGTGATGCCGATGGCCGCGATGTCGCGCCCCGACAGGCCGGCCTGCGTGACGGCTTCGGCGGCGACGCCGAGCTGCGTCGACCAGATCTCGCTGGGGTCGTGCTCGACCCAGCCCGGCTGCGGAAAGATCTGCCGGAACTCCTTTTGCGCGATGGACTGGATCTGGCCTGCGTGATCGAACACGATCGCACGGGAACTCGTGGTGCCCTGGTCGAGCGCGAGCACGTATTGCATGTTCATCTCCGGTTGTAGGCCCCCATTGCAATCAGGCGCCCGTTCGTGGCGTGCTAGCCGCGCTTCAGGTTAGCGGGATCGGTCCGGCGCTTTTTGCGACAACGGCAAGCTGATGCCATCCTAGCACGCAGGATTTTCGCTGCCCCGGTCGCACGCGCTGGCGGCGTGATCGACACTGAAAAACTGCACACTCCCGGCATAATGCCGTTGCACTTCGGCCTCGTGCGCGTGCTTGAGACGAAGCTGACTAAAACAAGACAATGGCTAATTCCAAAGCCAAGGGCAGCTTCGCGGGAGACCATTATGCGGAGCGCGATAAATACAAATCGAAGCTGCCCCTTTTAGCCCAGCCTTGTGCCTGTTAGAACGAGTCGAAGCTACCCGATTTAGTTATGCATGGAGCCAAAATGTCTCGAGCCGTAACAGCAGACCACGTCTTGTTTGATGAGTGCATTGATGCGTTCCGGCGATATGAGACTGGGCAGATTCCATTTATTGAGGGAAAGGCCTGCTCTTACCTTCTTACCAGCTTCGAGCTTCCCGAACCATGGCAATTACCTCACTGCACAATCCATCCATCAGTGCGGGTTCACTTGCCGGGTGCTTTTTCAGCGTTCATCTGTCACGTAGACAACCCCGACTGGGTTGGGCGTCACAACTCACATCTGTACGGAATTGCGCTTGCCTCCATTGTCTCCTTCGCAACGGGGAAGCTCTGCAAATCAACGAGAGACGACTACCTCTGTAGACGTCAAGAGCTCCGGGAAAACGATCTTCTCCAACTCGCACTGCTATACCCCGTTCTTGTTGCCGGCCCAGGTTGCGTTCACTCGACGCTCTCAACCGCGAGACGAAATAAATACGAGACAACAATTTCTTCACTAATCACCCGATTGCACTCCGTTCCTTACAAGACATATGTAGTCCTGATGCAAGCGATTCGGCTCGTGCATCTCTCGTTACTGAACAAGAGAGATGACTTTGGCCTTGCATATCTGTTGCTCGTGTCAGCCATCGAGTCCATTGCCCAGCTGGCAGTAAAAAGAGATTACGTAAGAAAGACGCACCCCTCTGAACAAACATGGAAACAGAAAGCGAGTGGGGATCACGCATTCGAAGAGTTACTCGCGGCGTACCGCGAGCTAAGAGGTCAGAATCAATATCTCCAAGAGCGATACATTGAGTTCATCAAAACGTTCGCTCCGGTTGAAAGTTGGGAGGAAATAGTTGCCCACCCATATCAAGACATGGCCGACTACGTCAAGGAACTCACCCCATCTCACGACATGGAGCATGTTGTAGGACGGCATTGGTTTGAAAAGTATCCAACTGACCTACCTGCGGAGCATATACGGGAAATTCTTGCAGATTCGTACACGCACCGATCATGCTTTATACACAGAGGGGAGCAGCCACCTCATCGGGAGCCAACCTCATTCAATCGGTTCTTTCAAGAGATCCACGACTTCGATGGAAAAAATGTGATTGAGAGGCTGCTTCCAAATTACGAGCTGCTCTTAGGCATTGCACAACATTCAATCTGCGCGTGGGCGCATACAAAGTAAACCTAACTTTGCCTCCGGCCAACCAGTTTATCGCAGGCGTTAAGCACACCAAGTGGCCGTTATTCCCGCGACACTAAACCCGGCTCGCCGTCTGCCGCATCACGTTGGCGGCGAAGCGCATTGCCTGCTTCACCGGCAACGGCAAGGGCGCGCCGCCATGGTCGACCGCGGTCTGCGCATGCTGGGCTTCGTCGACCTTCATCTGCTCGACCACCGCGCGGCTCTTCGCGTCGGCTTCCGGCAGCTTCTGCAGGTGGCCGTCGAGATGCGCCTCGACCTGGCGCTCGGTTTCGGCGAGGAAGCCGAGGTTCCATTTGTCGCCGAGCAGGCCGGCGACGACGCCCATTCCAAAGGCGCCGCCGAACCACAGCGGATTCAGCAGGCTCTTGCGGCCGCCGAGTTCGTTGATGCGCGTCTCGCACCAGGCGAGGTGGTCGGTCTCCTCGCGCGCGGCCTGTTCGAGTTCGGCGCGTACTTTTTCATTCTTGGCGGTGAGCGCCTGGCCGGCATACAGTGCCTGGGCGCAGACTTCGCCGACATGGTTGACCCGCATGAGCGCGGCGGCCTGGGCTTTTTCCGCTTCGCTCAGTTCGGCTTCCGGTCCGGCGCCGGGATAGGGACGGCCGGCATGAGGGCTGGCGAAGACGGTGCGCAGGCCGAGGTCGAAGGTGGTGATGAGTTGGTCGAGTTTGTTCATGGTACCTCGGTTTTCTCTCTGACGGGCATGCCCTTCGATCGTTCGACAAGGCCCTCCTGAGCAAAGTCGAAGGGCTCACGATCAGGGCGAACGGTGCCTGGGGTGAGCACCGGCGTCATTTTACAAAGTAATTGAAGTTGGCATACGCCGCTTCCGCAACCTTGAACCACTGGAACTCGGTGTCGCGGAACTGCTTCCATGCACGGTAGATCGCGGCAAAGTCAGGGTTGGTCCGGGCCTCTTCCTCATACATCTGGAAGCTGGCACGGCGGGCGGCGAGCATCACGTCCTTGGGATAGGCGTGCAGCTTGACGCCCTGCCCCACCAGGCGCAGCAGCGCGGGCGGGTTCTGGGTATCGTATCGCGCAAGCATCAGCTGGTTGGCCTCGGCGGCGGCCACTTCGAAGGCCTGGCGATACGATTCGGGCAAGGCGTGCCACGCAGCCTGGTTGACGTANAAGGAGAGCTGCGCCTCNCCTTCCCACCAGCCAGGGTAGTAATAGTGCTTGGCGATCCGGTGGAAGCCGAGCTTNTCGTCGTCGTAGGGGCCGACCCATTCGGCGGCGTCGATCGCGCCGCGTTCGAGCGCGGGGTAGATGTCGCTGCCGGGCAGGGTTTGCGGAACCACACCGAGCCGCGCCATGATCTGGCCGCCGATGCCGGGGATGCGCATTTTCAGGCCCTTGAGATCGGCCAGCGACTTGATCTCCTTGCGGAACCAGCCGCCCATCTGGGTGCCGGTGTTGCCGCCGGGGAACTGCACCACGTTGTACTTGGCGTAAAGCGCGCGCATCGCCTCGATGCCGCCGCCGGCATACATCCAGGCATTCTGCTGGCGTGCGGTGAGGCCGAACGGCACCGCGCAATCGAAGGCCAGCGCCATGTTCTTGCCGACGTAGTAATAGCCGGCCGAGTGCCCGCACTCGACCGTGCCATTGCCGACCGCGTCGAGTACCTGCAGGCCAGGCACCAGTTCGCCGCCAGCGAACGCGCGGATCTGGAATTTGCCGCCGGTGAGCGCGGCCACGCGTTTGCTCAGGGTTTCCGCCGTGTCATACAGGATGTTCAGGCTNCTGGGGAAGCTCGACGCCAGCCGCCAGCGAATCGAAGGTAGCTGCGTCCCTTCGGCAGGCGCTGCCTGTGCGGCAGACAGCGGCAGCACGGCGGCTACGCCGGCGCCCGCCAGAAAGTCTCGTCTTTGCATGAATCCTCTCCGGTTTTGGCCGATTATACGAGCCGCCGCGAAACCGCTGCGTGTTAAAATCGCGGTCTTTCAAGCCCTGCCCGACTGCCATCCATGTTCAACCGCCAAGATACCCTCGCCAAGACCGATCCCGACCTGTGGGCCGCGATCCAGAAAGAAGACCAGCGCCAGCATGACCACATCGAACTGATCGCGTCGGAAAACTACACCAGCCCGGCGGTGATGGAAGCGCAAGGCTCGCAGCTCACCAACAAGTACGCCGAGGGTTACCCCGGCAAGCGCTACTACGGCGGCTGCGAATACGTCGACATCGTGGAGCAGCTGGCGATCGACCGCGTCAAGGCGCTGTTCGGCGCCGAGGCTGCCAACGTGCAGCCCAACTCCGGCTCGCAGGCCAACCAGGCGGTGTTCATGGCCTTCCTCAAGCCCGGCGACACCATCATGGGCATGAGCCTCGCAGAAGGCGGCCACCTCACCCACGGCATGGCGCTCAACATGTCGGGCAAGTGGTTCAACGTGGTCGCCTATGGCTTGAATGAGAAGGAAGAGATCGACTACGAGAAGATGGAAGCGCTGGCGCGCGAACACAAGCCGAAGCTGATCATCGCCGGCGCCTCGGCCTACGCGCTGCGCATCGACTTCGAGCGCTTCGCCAAGATCGCCAAGGAGATCGGCGCGGTATTTATGGTTGATATGGCGCACTACGCCGGCCTGATCGCCGCGGGCGTGTACCCGAACCCGGTGCCGCATGCCGACGTCGTGACCTCGACCACCCACAAGACCCTGCGCGGCCCGCGCGGCGGCATCATCCTGATGAAGGCCGAGCACGAGAAGGCAATCAACTCTGCGATCTTCCCCGGTCTGCAGGGCGGCCCGCTGATGCACGTCATCGCCGGCAAGGCCACCGCCTTCAAGGAAGCGTCGACCAAGGAATTCAAGCACTACCAGGAGCAAGTCATCGACAACGCGCTGGTCATGTGCAAGGTGCTGGTCGAGCGCGGCCTGCGCATCATCTCCGGCCGCACCGAGAGCCACGTTTTTCTGGTCGATCTGCGCAGCAAGAACCTCACCGGCAAGGAAGCCGAGGCGCTGCTGGGCCGCGCCCACATCACGGTCAACAAGAACTCCATCCCCAACGATCCGCAGAAGCCCTTCGTCACCAGCGGCATCCGAATCGGCACCCCGGCGATGACGACACGCGGCTTCAAGGAACTCGAAGCCGAGCAACTGGCGAACCTGATCGCCGACGTGCTGGAAGCGCCGAATGATGAAGCGGTGATCGAGCGGGTGAAGGGTGAAGTGGCGAAGCTGACGGCGAAGTATCCGGTGTATGGGTGAACGGTGAGCAGGAAGCGGTGAGCGGAAAACCCGTCACCGCTCGCCACTTACCGCTTACCGCTCACCGCTCACCGCTCACCAAAAATGAAGTGTCCCTTCTGCGGCTCTCTCGACACCCAGGTCATCGACTCCCGCGTCAATGAGGCGNGGGATGCGATTCGCCGCCGCCGCCGCTGCGCCGCGTGCGACAAGCGCTTCACCACCTGGGAGACCGCCGAGCTGCGGCCGCCGCAGATCGTCAAGTCCAATGGCACGCGCGAGGACTTTTCCGAGACCAAGCTGCGCGAAGGTTTCCGCCGCGCGCTGCACAAGCGCCCAGTGTCCACCGAACTGGCCGACGCCGCGGTCGACCGCATTCGCCAGCGCCTGCTGACGCTGGGCGAGCGCGAAGTGCCCGCGCGCGAAGTCGGCGAACTTGTGATGAGCGAACTGAAGAAGCTCGACAAGATCGCCTACATCCGCTTCGCCTCGGTGTACAAAAGCTTCCAGGACCCGGACGATTTCCGCGAGATGCTGCAGGACCTGGAACGCACGCCGCCCCAAGGCGTGGACGACCTCTTCGAATAGTCTGCCGTGCGTGCCGACCGCCACTCCGCCGCCGATCATCTGCACATGGCCCGCGCGCTGCAACTTGCCGCGCACGGGCTTTACACCACCAGTCCCAACCCACGTGTCGGCTGCGTCATCGTCAAGGACGGGCTCGTCGTCGGCGAAGGCTGGCATGAACGTGCCGGCACCCCGCACGCTGAAATCCACGCGTTGAACGCTGCGGGCGAAGCGGCGCGCGGCGCGACGGTGTACGTCACGCTGGAACCCTGCTCGCACCACGGCCGCACGCCGCCCTGCGCCGAGGCGCTGATCAGCGCAGGCGTGGCGCGCGTGGTAGCGGCGATGAGCGACCCCAATCCGCTGGTCGCGGGCGGCGGCATATCGATGCTGACGCTGGCCGGGATTCAGGCCGAGGTCGGCCTGATGGAGGCAGAGGNNCGCGCGCTCAATCCCGGTTTCATCTCGCGCATGACGCGTCAGCGTCCGTGGGTGCGCCTCAAGACCGCCTCCACGCTGGACGGCAAGACCGCACTCGCCAACGGCACATCGCAATGGATCACCGGCGAAGCCGCGCGCGCCGACGTGCAGCGCCTGCGCGCGCGTGCCTGCGCCCTCCTCACCGGCAGCGGCACCGTGCTGGCCGACAATCCGCGCATGAACGTGCGCGATCTGGTCATCGGCCACCAGCCGCTGCGGGTCATCGTCGATTCCACCCTGCGCACGCCACCGGATGCGGCGACCCTGCCCGCGCTGATCGCCTGCCATCATGCCGCACCAGACGCGCGCGCCGCACTCGAACATGCCGGCGCCGAAGTGCTCGAACTTCCGGGAGACGGGGGCCGTGTCGACCTGGCCGCGCTGCTCACGCTGCTGGCGCAGCGCGGCATCAATGAGCTGCACGTGGAGGCAGGGGCCGCGCTCAATGGCGCGCTGATCGAAGCCCGGCTGATCGACGAATGGGTGGCCTACGTCGCGCCGATGGCGGTGGGCGACGTCGCGCGCGGCCTGTTCGCCCACCCCGCGCTCACCACGCTGGACGACGCGGCACGCTTCAGATTGGGCGACGTGCGGCAGGTCGGCGGCGACCTGCGCCTGACGCTGCTGCCTACGTGAGCGGCTTCAAGGATCATTTCTCGTCGGCATCCGACCGCTACGCCGCCTATCGCCCCGACTATCCCGCCGCGCTGTTCGCCTGGCTCGCAAGCCGGTGCACGGAGCGCGGCACCGCCTGGGACTGCGCCACCGGCAGCGGGCAGGCGGCGCTGGGTCTGGCGCCGCACTTCCGGCGGGTCGTCGCCATCGACGCCTCCGCCGAACAGATCCAGCACGCCGAAGCCCATCCCGACATCGACTACCGGGTAGCGCCCGCCGAAGCCAGCGGCCTGGCAGACCGCAGCATCGATCTCGTCACGGTCGCGCAGGCGGCGCACTGGTTCGATCTGCCGCGCTTTTACCGCGAGGTCTCGCGCGTCCTCAGGCCCGGCGGTGTGCTCGCCCTGTGGGGCTACGGCCGCATGGTGCTGCCGNGGGAAATGGATGCCCCCTTCCTGCGCTTCTATTCGGAGACGATCGGTCCCTACTGGCCGCCCGAGCGCGCACTGATCGACGATGCCTATCGCAGCCTCGATTTCCCGTTCGCGGAAATCGAGGCACCGACCTTTNTCATCGAGGTCGAGTGGAGCCTGCGCCGGCTGACGGACTATCTGTCGACCTGGTCGGCGGTGAAGCGCTACCAGACTGCGCGGAGCCACGATCCGCTGCCGGCGCTGATGGCAGAACTGATGCCTTTGTGGGGTGATGCCGACACTGCANAAAAATTGCAGTGGCCGATTTTCCTGCGCGCCGGTCGGCCTTAGCAGGCTGTCAGCGCACCAGGACATCCTCGAACAGCCTGGCCATCTGCTCGCCCACCGTCTGCAAGGGCCGTTCGCGCGTGCCGCTCAGCCGCAGGTTGTCGTCCTGGCACCCTTGGCTGCGGAACGCCTGGATGACGTAACGCTTCACCCCGAGATCGGCCAGACCGTGCGCAAGGCCGATCACGGCCGCGTCGCCCAGCAATGCCGGATGCACCGTGGTGCGGATTTCATGATCGACGCCAGACGCCAGCACCTGCCGTAAACCGGCCAGCGCACGTTCGCCGCTGCCTGCCGCGCCGGTGATGCGCGCGTAATCCGCAAACGGCGCCTTCACATCCAGTCCGACCCAGTCGACCAGCGGCAATACCTCCGCCAGTCTCTGCGCATACATGCCCCCNGTATGCAGGCCGATTTTGAATCCGAGCGCGCGCACCTCACGCACAGCGTCGACCAGTCCTGCCTGCGCAGTCGGCTCGCCGCCGGAAAACACAACGGCGTCGAGCAGACCCCGGCGGCGGCGCAGAAAGGACAGCACATCCGTCCAGGGGATTTCGCTCTCGCCGCGGGCGGGAATCAGACCGGGGTTGTGGCAATAGCCGCAACGCCAGGGACAGCCCTGGCAGAACACCACTGCAGCCAGCATGCTAGGCCAGTCGGTGGTGGAGAGCGGCGTCAACCCGCCCACGCGAAGCGTTATATTCATAATTGGCGTAGCACAACACTCAGCCGAGGGTGCACCGGCCTTCGACGAAGAAGCGCCGCTCGCGATGCTCGCTCTTCTTGCCCGTGTTGAAGCTCGTCACCGGACGGTGATAGCCCATCACCCGGGTCCACACTTCGCAGCGGGTGCGTTCCGCGTCCGTCAGGGCAGCGGCGTTCAAGGCTTGGGGCAATACAGTCATGTCGTTCATCTCGGTCTCCTTGGGTTAAACAGCGACGGCACGTTTGCGGGACAGGGCTTCCTCGTCGCATGCCGGACAGAACTCGTGTTCGCCGGCGAGGTAGCCATGCTTGGGACAAATCGAAAAGGTCGGCGTGATGGTGATGTAGGGCAGGCGGAAGCGTTCCAGCGAACGACGCACCAGTTTCTTGCAGGCCTCGGCAGACGAGATGTGCTCCGACATGTAGAGATGCAGCACGGTTCCNCCGGTGTACTTGCGCTGCAGATCGTCCTGCCGCTCCAGCGCCTCGAAGGCATCGTCGGTGAAACCCACCGGCAGCTGCGACGAGTTGGTGTAATACGGCGCGTCGACCGTGCCCGCCTGCAGGATGTCCGGGTAGCGCTTGGCGTCCTCCTTGGCGAAGCGGTAGGTGGTGCCCTCGGCCGGGGTGGCTTCCAGGTTGTACATATGGCCGGTCTCTTCCTGAAACGCGGCAATGCGGCCACGGATGTGGTCGAGCAGGCGCACCGCAAAATCATGGCCCCATTCGGTCGTGATGTCGTGTTCGTCGGCGGTGAAGTTGCGGATCATCTCGTTGACGCCGTTGACGCCGATGGTCGAGAAGTGGTTGCGCAGCGTGCCGAGATAACGCTTGGTATAGGGAAAGAGGCCGTTATCCATCAGGCGCTGGATTTCCTTGCGCTTGATCTCGAGGCCGTTGCGCGCCATGTCGAGCAGCGCGTCGAGGCGGCGCAGCAGCGCGGCTTCGTCACCTTGGTATTCGTAGCCGAGACGCGCGCAGTTGACCGTCACCACGCCCACGCTGCCGGTCTGCTCGGCCGAGCCGAACAGGCCGTTGCCGCGCTTCAGGAGTTCGCGCAGATCGAGCTGCAGGCGGCAGCACATCGAGCGGATGTGGTTCGGCTTCATCTCCGAATTGATGAAGTTCTGGAAGTACGGCAGGCCGTAGCGCGCGGTCATGGCGAACAGGCGCTCGGCGTTTTCCGACTCCCAGGGAAANTCGGGCGTCATGTTGTAAGTGGGGATGGGGAAGGTGAACACGCGGCCCTTGGCGTCGCCAGTGGTCATCACCTCGATGTAGGCGCGGTTGATGATGTCCATCTCGGCCTGCAGTTCGCCGTAGCTGAACGGCATTTCCTCGCCGGCGATGACGGGCACCTGTTCGCGCAGGTCCTCGGGGCAGGTCCAGTCGAAGGTGAGATTGGTGAATGGCGTCTGCGTACCCCAGCGCGACGGCACGTTGAGGTTGTAGATCAGTTCCTGGATGCACTGGCGCACCTGGTCGTAGCTCATGCCGTCCTTGCGGATGAAGGGCGCCATGTAGGTGTCGAACGAGGAGAAGGCCTGCGCACCGGCCCATTCGTTCTGCAGCGTGCCGAGGAAATTGACGATCTGGCCGACCGCGGAGGACATGTGCTTGGGCGGCCCCGCCTCGACCTTGCCCGGCACGCCGTTCAGGCCCTCATGCAGCAGCGTGCGCAGCGACCAGCCGGCGCAGTAGCCGGCAAGCATGTCGAGGTCGTGGATGTGCAGCGAGCCGTCGCGGTGCGCCTCGCCGAGCTCGGGCGGGTAGACGTGGTTGAGCCAGTAGTTAGCCACCACTTTGCCGGAGACGTTGAGGATCAGTCCGCCCAGCGAGTAGCCCTGGTTGGCGTTGGCGTTGACGCGCCAGTCCTGGCGCGACAGGTATTCGTTGATCGAGGCTTCGACGTCGACCACCGTCTTGCGGTCCTCGCGCAGCTTCCTGTGGCTGTCGCGGTAGACGATGTAGGCGCGCGCGGTATGCAGATGATTGGCGGCGATCAGGCTCTGCTCGACCACGTCCTGGATGCGTTCGATGTCCGGCGGGGCGGTGCGGAAGCTGTGGGTCAGCACCTTCATCACCTGGGCCGTCACCTGATCCGCCTCGGCCTCGCCGAATTCTGGTGCGCCCAATTCTTTGGTGGCCTGCCCGGCTCGCAAGATGGCCGAACGTATCTTCGCGGCATCGAACATCGTTCGACGCCCGTCACGTTTGATGACTTCGCGGGGAACACCTGCTATTACAGAATTCATCTCACCCTCCTCGAAAACAACATCTTGTGTGCCAACTGAATCAACCATACGACATCTTGTGGAACAGTCAAGAAGAATTTCAGGTTAGGAAGTCCTGATATACTTAAACATGTATTTTTCAACATCTTATGGAGGCATGACATGAGCACGATTCTGGATTTTCTTGGCGGCGATCACCGCGCCTGCGACGATCTGTTCGCATCCGCCGAAGCCGCGGCGGCGCAAAAGACTGGGGCAGCGCGCGCAGCCTGTTCGACCGTTTTCAGGCGGCCATGGCACACCATCTGGCGATGGAGGAAACCGTGCTGTTCCCGGCGTTCGAAACCCGCACCGGCAACAGCATGGGGCCGACGCACGTCATGCGCATGGAACACGAGCAGATGCGCGGTCTGATGCAGGATATGGCGGGAGCGGTCGCGGCAGGCGACCGGAATGCCTATCTCGGCCTCTCCGAGACGCTCAACATGCTGATGCAGCAGCACAACCTGAAGGAAGAAAACATGCTCTATCCCATGTCAGATCAGGTCTTGAGCGGCAACCGCGACGACCTCATCCGTTCCATGCAGGCCGTCGCATGATCGAGCCGGCAGACGAGATCCTCGTCGACGCACGCGAGCTGGAGCCGCCCGAGCCGATGGAAAAAGTCTTGCGGACGCTGGCGCTGCTGCGCCCCGGCCAGTCAATCCGCTTGCTACTTCACCGCGAGCCGTTTCCGCTCTACCCCTGCTTGCCGAGCGCGGCTACCGCCACGCCACGCGGATGGAAGCCGATGGCAGCTACGTCATCCTGATCCACCCGGCCGGCGCAGCGGATGCACGCTGACAGGCTCGCCGCCCCATGAGCACGCAAGCCGGCCTGTCCTTCGAGCAGGCACCCCCGTTCTCACTGCCGTTGCAGTTTTTCCTGTCGGCTCCGTTGTTTCTTCTGGCCGCTGCCCTGCTGGTCGTCATGGACCCGGCGTCGTTGGCCTCACGCTGGACGCCGCAGGCGCTCGCCCTCACTCACGCGCTCACGCTGGGTTTCCTCGCCATGGCCATGCTGGGCGCCCTGATGCAGATGCTGCCGGTGGTGGCCGGGTCGCCCTTGCCCAGGCCGCGCGCAGTGGCCTGGCTTGCTCAGGTGCCGCTGGCTCTGGGAACGCTCTCGCTGATGGCGGGCTTCCTGGCCGCCGAACCGATCGCATTCGGTATCGCTGTCGTCCTGCTGGGTGTCGGTTTCGCCGTCTTTCTCGCCGCCGCGGCCGTCAGCCTCGTACGCGCAACCAGCAATGTCACGGTCTGGGGCATGCGACTGGCGGTGTTGAGTCTGGGCCTGACGTTCATACTCGGCCTGACACTGGCTCTGATGCGGGCCGGCGTATGGATCCCGCCAGCCCGCGCAGCCGCACTCGCTGCCCATCTCGCCTTCGGCCTGCTTGGCTGGGTTCTGCTGCTGGTCGTCGGCGTCGCTTTCCAGGTCGTCCCGATGTTCCAGATCACGCCGCCTTATCCGACCCTGCTTGGTCGCTGGCTGACGCCCGGGCTGTTCGTCCTGCTGCTAATCCACGCCGCCGCGCCGGGCCTGCCGCCGCGCGCCGGTGTGCTCGTCGAGGCCGGTCTCTCCGCCGGCATACTGCTGTTTGCCGTCACCACCCTGAGGCTGCAAACACGTCGGCGTCGGAAACTGCCTGACGTCACGCTCGATTTCTGGCGTCTGGGCATGGCCAGCCTGATCGCCAGCGTGACCGTCTGGACCGTGGCCCAGTCCAGTCCTGCCTGGGCGGACAGCGATGTCTATCCACTATTACTGGCCGTGCTGTTCATTGGCGGGTTCGCGGTGAGTGTGGTAAACGGCATGCTCTACAAGATCGTGCCGTTCCTGGCGTGGTTTCATCTACAGGCGCAGCTGCAGGCTCGCGCAGGCAGCATTCCCACGATGAAGGACATGATTGCGGAAAGCCACACGCGTTGGCAATTCCGCTTTCATCTGGTTGCCTGCGGATTGCTTACTGCGGGCCTTTTCTGGCCATTGCTGGCGCGCACGGGCGGCCTCATGCTGGCGTTGTCGGCGCTGTTGCTGCAGATCAACCTGCTGTCGGCAGTCCGCCGGTTCTACCAGCATGGTGGGCGTTTCACTTGACGGACGTGTACACGCCCCGAAGGGATCAGCCCGTGCTCCAGGCGCGTGGCCGTTTCATCCCGGCGATCTTGCATGCCTGCTTGACATAGCCATAGGCGAACAACTTGAAGAGCGCATTGCGCGCATCGGCGCCCAGTCGATTCGACAAATGCTTGATCACATAGCGCGCATCTGGCGCGATCTGATGTTCTTCGTAATATTCACGCATGAAGCGTATGACATCCCAGTGTTCGTCAGTCAACCTGACGTCTTCTGTGAGCGCGAGTTGTTCGGCCACGGCTTCGTTCCACTCGCCGGGTTCGACCAGATAGCCCTCTTCATCGAGGGCAGGTAAGCTTACGGTTGCATCCATCGTTCAACCTCCTTAGAAATGCCCGGCACCACGGCACCAGGCGGCCAAAAACGCGTGCATCCTTGCATCAGGCCAGGGCGGGTATGAGTCCTAACATGACCAGTATCACCCACGCGATGAGACCCAACGCAGTGACGGTGTAAGCGATATCGATGGCGATGAGGCCTTCGTCGATTTTCAGGATGCTCTGCACACCTCGGAAAATCAGGACGACGGATCCGACCAGTCCCAAGGTGACGCCGACCATGATCAGCAGGACCTGATCGTAGAAGAGCACCAGCGACGACAGCCAGAGAGGAACCGGCGCGATCGCCGCCAGCGTGAAGGCCGCCCGGTCGCTGCTTTCGATTCCCTTGCTGCGCGCGACCGACTTGATTGTCCATGCCATGAGCGGAACCGTCAGCATTTCGGCCATGAGGAAGAACAGGGCTGCCAAGCTCCATGCCATGCCGGGCGTGTCAGGAAACAGGAGGGTGCCGACATGATGGCCGGCGTATTCGAGCATCAGGGGCGGAACCAGCGAAAACGGCAGGACAAGCAGGATGAACAGCTTGAGTGCGGACGGCTGGGTCTGCGACAAGGTACTCCAGCCATGTGGGGACGTGAAAAGCTTGTGGATATGCAGGATACCCATGGAAATCTCCTCTCTGGACATGCCACCACGACAGCCATTCCCGACCGCGGCATCAAGACCCACCCCAGCGAATACGGCCACGACTTATTTATATCACAGCATGATATAAAATCCAGTCCATCTTTTCAGAGCCTGAACATGACGTCATCCCGCCTCAGCAAACAAGACTTCGAAACGCTTTCCCATTTCCGCTATCAGCTCCGGCGTTTCCTGCGTTTCAGCGAAGAGGCGACTCACCAGCGCGGCATCACCCACCTTCAATACCAGTTGCTATTGCACATACGCGGCTTTCCGGGCCGCGAATGGGCCACGGTCGGCGAACTGGCCGAACGCCTGCAGGCCCATCATCACGGCGTGGTTTCGCTGATCTCGCGGTGCGAGAAACTGGGGCTGGTGAAACGCCAGACCGGGCGCGCCGACAGGCGCTCGGTTGAGGTGCATCTGACGCGCGCAGGCCACACGATACTGAACGACTTGGTGACACAACACCGTGAGGAGTTGCTCCGGCTGCAAGGCATTTTCCACGTACCCGGGGCAGATGAGCTGGACACCGGTCCGTAGCGCGGGCAAAGGACTCGCGAGCCGTCCGCCTTCAACAGGCAAGGGCCGGGAATCGGCTATCCGCCAGACAGGAAAAAGTCGCACACGGAAATCGCATCCTGCGTCTATAATATTCATTCCATTTACATCTTTAAGGACGGCTGCTATGAATGCCCATCTCCATCTTCGTCAGGATCAGGTCTATCCCTTCGACGCGCGCGGAATCGCCAAGCGTTTCCGCCATGCCGCCATTTTTGGCGCGCTGGATGCACTGAACGCTGGCGAACGCATGCGCTTCGTCAACGATCACGACNCCTTGCCCCTGCTCGACCAGCTCCGTAACCGCTATGGTGAAACGGTCGACATCCAGTATCTGCAGCGCAATCCAGGCGAGATCGTGATCGACTTCATCCGCAACTGAGCACGAACGGTGTTGCCGGCGCTGGTGTGCCTGGCCCTGGCTGCCTTCGTCGCAGCCCTGCTGGGTTCGCTCCATGCCGGACGCGTCGTCACCCTGCACCTGATCTTGGCGGTGGGCGCGATGCCGCTGATCTTCGGCGCCATGGGCCATTTCATCCCGGTGCTTACCCGGACACGCGCGCCCGGCACAGGATTCGCCGGCCTGCCGATCCTGGCACTGGCGGGCGGCGTCCTTGCCGTGGCTGCATTCGGCTTCCCCGACATGGCATGGNGGCGCTACGCGGGCGCATTCCTCGCACTGATGGCCGCCGGTTTGCTGCTCGCCTGGAGCCGGCGCCGTCAGGCCGGAATGCTCGGACGCCCCCATCCGGGCCTGGCTTGGTACGTAGCCGCCCTGGCCTGTCTCGCATGCGCCCTGCTCGCCATCCTCGCGGGCATATTTTGGCCGCAGCAATGGGCGGGGTTGCGGCGCCTCCATCTTCATCTCAACACGCTCGGATTCATCGGATTGACGGCCGTGAGCACGCTTGCGGTGCTGTTGCCGACCGTGGCCGGCAGGCCCGACCCACAAGTCGCCCCGTGGTTGCGCCGCAACCTGCCGTGGGCCGTGGCCGGCACGGTGCTGGTCGCTGTCGGTGCGGCATGGTTCGGTCCGCTTGCCGGGCTCGGCGCAATGTTATGGGCAGTTCCGCTGGGGCGGCTCGGAACCCGCTGGTTACGGCTTTATCGTGCTGAAATTTTTGCGTGGCACGGCGCCGCGCCACTACTCGCCGCCGCACTGGCCGGATTCGCCGTCAGTATGGTGTTCGGTGCCGCCGCAGCCGCTTTTCCAGTGTCGACGCCTACATCGGCATTCGTCGCCGGTTTCCTGCCCNCCNTGGTATCCGGCGCGGCCAGTCAGCTGTTGCCGGTATGGCTGCACCCGGGCATGCAAGGCGAGTGGCATGCCGCACTGCGCAGCCGCCTGGGACGCTACGGCGGCACCCGCGCCGCACTGTTCTGCCTCGGTGGTATTGCGGGCGGCATGGACCAGGAATGGGGGCTGTTTCTGAGTGCGGCTACGCTGCTGTGGATCATGCTGCAAACTAGCGCGGCCCTGATGCAGGTGCGAGCCATACCACTGGACAGACGCTCATCCTGAAAGTCTCCCTCCGGCCAGCTTATGGCGTGGGTGGGTTGTGTCGCCAACACACGCACCGAAATGGACGCGGCGACGAACTTACCGGTGCCTTAAGCATGGCGTATGGATACAATCCGATTTGCGGGGAATGTCCGACCCTGTGAACGCGGCCCTCGACACGCTTGTTCCAGGGCCCGCGTCAACCTGGGAAGACAAGGGATAGTTGCGCCACCTCAGACAGACAGGCGTTCCAGCGTCTGTTCACCGAGGGAACGGTCCGACTGCCAACAGTACTCAATAAGGAACAAAATGAAACGTGTGGATGATTTCCGCCTGCGCTTCGGCAGGCAGGAACTGGTGCCGATCGTCATCGGCGGCATGGGCGTGGATATCTCCACCGCTGAACTGGCGCTCGAAGTCGCGCGTCTCGGCGGCATCGGCCACATCTCCGATGCCATGGTGCAGACCGTGTCCGACCGGCGTTTCGACACCAAATTCGTCAGCGAGAAGCTGAAGAAGTACAAGACCAATGCCGCCAACAGCGACAAATCCAATGTGCACTTCAACCTCGCGGTGCTCGAAGAAGCCACGCGCTACCACGTGGGCCGGACCATGGACGCCAAGCGCGGCGACGGCATGATCTTCATCAACTGCATGGAGAAGCTGACCATGAATGCACCGCGCGAGACGCTGCGCATGCGCCTGTCCGCCGCGCTCGACGCCGGCATTGACGGTATCACGCTGTCCGCCGGCCTGCACCTCGGCTCGTTCGCGCTGATCGAGGACCATCCGCGCTTCCGCGACGCCAAGCTCGGCATCATCGTCTCCTCGCCGCGCGCGCTGGCGATGTTCCTGCGCAAGAACGCCCGCCTCAACCGCCTGCCGGACTTCGTCGTGGTGGAAGGGCCGCTCGCTGGCGGCCATCTCGGCTTCGGCATGGACTGGGCGAAATATGACCTTGCCACGATCGTCGCCGAAGTGCTGGCGTACCTGAAAGCCGAACATCTCGATATTCCGGTGATCGCCGCCGGCGGCATTTTCACCGGCAGCGACGCCGCGGCCTTCCTCGAACAGGGCGCGGCCGCCGTCCAGGTGGCCACGCGCTTCACCGTCACCACGGAATGCGGCCTGCCCGACAAGGTCAAGCAGGAATACTTCAAGGCCAGCGAGGACGACATCGAGGTCAACACGATTTCACCGACCGGTTACCCCATGCGCATGCTCAAGGGCAGCCCAGGGATCGGTTCCGGCATCCGCCCCAACTGCGAGGCCTATGGCTACCTGCTCGACGCCAATAGCCGCTGCGCCTACATCGACGCCTACAACCGCGAAGTGGAATTGCACCCGACGGCCAAANAAGTGAAGGTCATGGACAAGACCTGTCTGTGCACCCACATGCGCAACTTCGACATCTGGACCTGCGGCCAGACCGCCTGGCGGTTGAAGGACACCACACGGCGCGCACCGGACGGCAGTTACCAGGTGCTCAGCGCGGAACATGTCTTCCGCGACTACCAATTCAGCATCGATCAGAAGATCGCGCTGCCGCCTGACGCTGCCGAGAAGCCCGAGGCCTGAGCACCCGGGCGGATTTATCCCACTATGTCGCCATCAGGCGCCGGGCCGCGCGCGCCAGCGGCGCTGGCAGGCGGTTCAGTACTGCATCGGGATCCAGGGCGTCGAGCAGATTCTTGACGATGAGACCGAGTTCGGTGTCGCCTTCGCTCACCAGGCGGCGGCTGAAGAACAGGGTGTCCGGGTCTTCGCGGCGGATGAGCAGCAGCAGGAAGTCGCGGGCGGTCGCGCTGATGGTGAGATCGGGTATGCCGCTGTCCGGCGCAAATCCGCGCGCGGTGACGGTAAAGCGCAGGCTCAACCCCAGGTCCTTCACCCGGATGGCGTAGCGCCGGCCGACCAGCGGCTGCCAGTCGAGCGTCTGTAGCGCGGGCCACAGCAGGCGGTTGACCGCGACTGAAAACGCGCGGCTGGGCGGCGTGGCGGGAAGCCGGGCAATGAGGCTGCCCAGGGGTGCAGGCACGGCAAGATTCAGCATGATCGCTCCAATCCTGAAGACAGGCATCAACGCATGGCGTCGACCCAGTTGTTGGGGGTTTCGTACAGCCGCACCCGCTGCAGCCTGAGCTGGTTGCCGAAGGTGTCGACATAGGCCGCATCGAGGATGCGGAAGGCTTCGTCGGCGAGGTTTTCTGCGGTGGGCACCACCGGCAGCACGACCGTCTTGTGGCCGGGCAGCGACGCCAAGAACTCGACCACGGCACGATCGCCCTGATACACCAGAAAGGCGTGATCCCACTGGTCGACCAGCACACGACTGGCGATGCGCTTCACGTCGGAGAAATCCATCACCATACCCTGGTCCGCTGCGCCTTCGGTGCGGATGATCTCGCCAGCAAGCGTGATCTCGATGGCATAGCGATGGCCATGCAGATGGCGGCACTGGCTGGTGTGATTGGGAATGCGATGGCCGGCATCGAACTCCAGTCTGCGCGTGATCAACATATCAGGCCTGCCGCACCGCG
The DNA here is from genome assembly GCF_013693775.1 of Thiobacillus sp. Classification (NCBI taxonomy): domain Bacteria; kingdom Pseudomonadati; phylum Pseudomonadota; class Betaproteobacteria; order Nitrosomonadales; family Thiobacillaceae; genus Thiobacillus; species Thiobacillus sp. Next base: position 3,111,035 of record NZ_CP059257.1, on the reverse strand, counting down.
CTGTGTTCCAGGCCGGCCCGGCCATGCCAATATCCGTCGACCGCCAGCCCGGGCATGACGCGCGCCAGCCTTTCCGCGGCACCGGCCTCGCCTGCCAGCGCCGACTGGAAGGCATCGATCACACGTTCCATGTGGCGCGACTGCGGCGACAGGCGCAGGCTGGCGACGCCGAGGTCGCGCAGGGCGGGCAGTTCGCCGATCAGGGTGTAGACCCCGGCCGACTGCGTCTGGATGCCATTGAGCGTGAGGAAGGGCGCCCCTTCGCGAGTGGACAGCGCCAGCCCGTCCGGATGGTCGAGACAGCGGAACTGGCAGTCGTCCTTGGGCAGGTTGTAATGGCGCGCGGTAAAGCAGCGCGCGGAATATGCCAGCGGCAGGCGACCGTAGGCGAACACCTCGGTTTCCATCCCGCCTGGAGCCTGTTCGAGCAGGGACGCCAGCGTGGCGCATGACATCTCCACCGGCGGCAGCCAGCGCCGCGCACCCAGTTCGGCGAGCATGCCCAGCGTCTCGGGATTGTAGACATTGAGCGTGGATCCGGCGACGAATGGCGTTCCCGCCTCGGACAGCAGACGCACCGCGCCCCATTCGTTGGCCTCGACCAAAAANCGGCCATCGGAAACGATGCGGCGCAGCGTCTTCAGGTCGGATTCCGACTCGATCAGCGTCTGGGTGGAGAGCACCACTTCCTTGCCGGCAGCGGCGAGTTGTTCGGCCAGTGCCAGCCAGTCGGGCAGACGCAGCAGGTGGCGACGCGAGCACACGCTCTCGCCCAGATAGACGCGCGCCACCGGCCAGCGTGTTGCCTCGTCATAGAAGGCGAGCACGTCGTCACGCGACCAGTAATACAGCAAGGGGCCCAAGCTCAGATTCATGTCTGTCTCACTTCCAGGGCCGGTGGTAGGCGCCGAGCGTATGGCTCTGCCCTTCCGACAGTTTGTTGAGTTCGGCCTGCCAGGCGGGTGCAGGCTTGAAGCCGTCGGCATTTTTCTTCACTGCGTCGATGGCGGCACGCCACACTTTCGTCACCTGCGCGACATAGGCCGGGCTGCGCTGGCGGCCTTCGATCTTGATCGCTGCGATGCCCATCTTCAGCATCTCGGGCAACAGGTCGAGGGTGTTGAGGCTGGTCGGCTCCTCGATCGCGTAATAGGTGTCGCCGCCGACCTCAAAGCGGCCCTTGCACAGGGTCGGATAGCCTGCCTTCTCGTTCTTGCCGTAGCGGTCGAGCAGCACGCCATTGAGGCGCGATTCCAGCCCGGTTGGCGTGTCCGTCCACTGCACCGCTTTGGCCGGCGAACACACGCCGGCCGAGTTGGGCGATTCGCCGGTGCAGTAGGAGGAGAGCAGGCAGCGCCCNTCGACCATCACGCACAGGCCGCCGAAACCGAACAGTTCGATCTCGGCGTCGGTGTGCTTCACCACGTTTTCCACCTGCGGCAGCGACAACACGCGCGGCAGCACGGCGCGCTGGATGCCGAAATGCTCGCGGTAGAAATTCACCGCCTCGTAGCTGGTGGCCGAGCCTTGTACCGACAGATGCAATCTGAGTTGCGGATGGTGCCTGACCGCGTAGCGCATCAAACCGGCATCGGCGAGGATCACCGCATCCATGCCCAGCTTCGCCGCGCGATCGACCGCGTCGGTCCAGCGGGTCCAGGTATCGGGTTGCGGGTAGGTATTGAGCGCAAGCAGGACCTTGCGGCCGCGATCATGCGCATAGCGTAGTCCTTCCGCCGCCTGTGCCTCGTCGAAATTGAGTCCCGGGAAGGCGCGCNNGTTGGTGTTGTCGCGAAACCCCATGTAGACGGCATCGGCGCCGTGGTCGATGGCAGCCTTGAGTGAAACCAGGCTGCCTGCCGGACAGATCAGATCAAGCGGCATGGATATTCTCCCTCCACATCCGGCCCGCACGCGCGCCCTGCCGGCTGCCGCGCCGTGTCAGTTCGTCGGCGATGCCGTTGAGCACGTCCCACTTCTTGGCGCACCACGCAGGCGCAAGCAGGATGTCCGGCGCAGCGGTCCCGGTGACGCGGTGGTACACGACCTCCCACGGCGTGCGCTCGATCAGGTCGGCAGCGATGCGCGTATAGGACACCTCGTCGAGCGGCTCGTACTCACCGCGTCTCCATTCGATGGCCAGCCGGGTGTGCTTCACCACATGCAGCGGGTGCAGCTTGAGGCCGTCGACGCCGACCTCGAGCACGCGATCGAGGCTGACGTGGCTATGCGATGCATCCTCGCCCGGCAAGCCGACGATGAGATGGCAGCACACCGGGATACCGCGCGACCGGGCCGCCCGCGTCGCCGTCTCGTATTCGGCGAAGCCGTGGCCGCGATTCACGCGCGCCAGCGTGTCGTCGAAGGACGATTGCAGGCCGAGCTCCAGCCATACCTCGTGGCCAAGCGCACGGTATTCCGCCAGCAGATCCAGCACCGGCGCAGGCACGCAATCGGGCCGCGTACCGATCGCCAGCCCCATCACGTCGGGGCGGCCAGCGCCGCATCATAGAGCGCACGCAGTTCGTCCACATGCGCGTAGGTATTGGTATAGGCTTGGAAGTAGGCGATGAAGCGGCGTGCCCCGGTACGGCGTGCGATGCGTCCGCGCGCGCGGTCGAACTGCGCGGCGAGCGGTGCCGGATCGCGCGCACCCGGCGCGAAGGATTTGTTGTTGCAGAAGGTGCAGCCGCCGATGCCCTTGCTGCCGTCGCGATTGGGGCAGGTAAAGCCGGCATCGAGCGCGACCTTGTGCACCGTTCGCCGTGCCGCTCCAGCATGGCGCGGCCAAAGGTATGGACAAGATCGGCGAGGACGCTCACGCTGCCAGGGTCTCCAGACGGGATGCCGCCGGAACAGGCTTCACGCCGGTGAGCAGGTAGTCGATCAGCTCCTGCACCGTGCGGATTTCGCGGCCGAATGGTAGCGTCTCCGAACCGCGGAAGAACAGTCCCTTGCTGACGTCGCCCTTGAGCGCCGCGACCAGTTGCGAATCGATGCAGAACTGCCCGGCTTTCTCGAGACCGTCGCGCAGGCCGCATTGCGTCAGGCAGTGCAGACCGATGGCACAGCGCTTGGGGTCGGCCTTGGCACACGCCTGAAGCTTGGACTCGCGCTTGAGGTAATTGGCGAGCCAGGGNGTTTTCACCGCGCGTGCAGGCAGGCCGGCCACGCTCATGAAGGTGACGATGTCGTCGGGTTTCGCCTCCACCAGCACGCGCTTGAAGTTGGGATGGGCGTCGCCCTCGGCGGTGACGGCGAACGGCGTGCCGACCTGCACGGCGCTGGCGCCCAGAGCCAGTGCGGCCAGCAGTTTTTCATGGCTGTTGATGCCGCCGCCGACGATGACCGGAATCTGCCCGCGCGCGATGCCCATCTCGTCGAACACCTTGAAGATGCCGGGCAGCACTTCGCTGAAGTCGAAGCGCGCATGGGCGAGGTCGGCCGGGTTGGGCGCGCCGAGATGGCCACCTGCGTAACGGGGATGCTCGATCACGATGGCATCCGGCAACCGTCCGCCGCTCCCNGAATTTTTCAGGCGTGCCCATTTCCTGAGCAGGATGGCGACGCCGCGCGCATCGGACAGAATCGGGACCAGCGCGACGTCGGGATAGCCCGCGGTCAGCTCAGGCAGATCGAGCGGCAGCCCTGCCCCCATCACGATCGCCTGCGCACCCGAGGCGCAGGCCTGGCGGACATAGGCCGGATGCGCGTCCACCGCCTTCATCACATTGACCGCCACCAGACCCTTGCCCGCCGCGATCGCCAGCGCAGCCCTGATCTCGCGGTCGAGCGCGATCAGGTTCAGGCGGTTGAGTTCGTCCTTGTCGCGGCAATGCTTCGCCTGCTCCATCAGGTCGGCGTGATGGTGCCGCAGGTCGATGCTCGCGATCGTGCCCATCGCGCCCGCGCACGCTACCGAACCCGCCAGCCTATGGGCCGACACGCCCACTCCCATGCCACCCTGCACGATGGGCAAGNNGGTGTGGCCGCGTAGGGCCAGAGTGGGAGACGCCGTCATGCCGAGCCTTCGATTCCTGCAAAGCAGGCATTATAACAACTTGAAGACCTTCTTATCTCAATAACCCATCTGTAATCGCGGACTTTCCCGCTCTTCAGGGCGGCCGGGGTTCACCCGCCCCGCCTAAACGCCTACAATGCCGGGTCTACTGGCTGGCCCTCTATTCCGTTTCCAAATCAGGTGTGACGCGAAGACGAGCCGCAGACAGTGCAACTAGCACGGCAGAGCGTGGTTGTTGACGCTTCAGCGTCTATACAACCACGGCCTACCCTGCGGGTAAGGCGAAGACGACAAAGTCACAGTTGATTTGGAAACGGAATCCCGCATGTTCACCGGCATCATTCAATCCATAGGCCGCATCCACGAATACGAAGCACGCGGCGCCGACGCGCGCATGGTCATTCTCGGCGGCGGGCTGGATNTTTCCGACGTCGGCCTGGGCGACAGCATCGCAGTCAACGGTGTCTGCCTGACCGCCGTGGCGCTGACGCCGGACAGCTTTACCGTCGACGTCTCCGCCGAAACCCTGCGCGTCACCGCGGGTTTCGTGCCGGGCGCCGAGGTCAATCTGGAGAAGGCGCTGCGGCTGGCCGACCGACTGGGCGGCCATCTGGTATCCGGACATGTCGACGGCGTCGGCACAGTGCACCGCTTCGCGCCGGTCGGCGAATCGCATCTGCTGGAAATCGAAGCGCCGCCCGCGCTCGTCCGCTACATCATCCGCAAGGGGTCGATCACGGTGAACGGCGTGTCGCTGACGGTCAACAAGATGGACAACACGCGCTTTGCGCTGAACCTGATTCCGCATACGCTGGAAATGACCACGCTCAAGCATCTGCAGGCGGGCAGCCGCGTCAACCTCGAAGTCGACATGATCGCGCGCTACGTCGAGCGCATGATGCAATTCACCCACACCACGGACAAAGACTGATGAGCCTCGCCTCCACGCTTGAAATCATTGAAGAACTCAAGGCCGGCCGCATGGTCGTGCTGGTCGACGAGGAGGACCGCGAGAACGAGGGCGACCTGGTGATGGCGGCCGAGCACGTCACGCCGGACGCAATCAACTTCATGGCCAAATACGGGCGCGGCCTGGTCTGTCTCACCTTGACCGACGACCGCTGCCGCCAGCTCGGTCTGAAGCAGATGGTGAACGACAACCAAACACCGCACGGCACCGCCTTCACCGTGTCGATCGAGGCGGCCGAAGGCGTGACCACCGGCATCTCCGCTGCCGACCGCGCGGTCACCATCCAGGCCGCGGTCAAGAAGGGCGCCAAGCCGACCGACATCATCCAGCCCGGCCACATCTTCCCGCTACGCGCGCAACCCGGCGGGGTGCTGGTGCGCGCGGGCCACACCGAAGCCGGCTGCGACCTCGCCGGCCTGGCCGGACTCGAACCTGCCTCGGTGATCTGCGAAATCCTCAAGGACGACGGCACCATGGCACGCCTGCCCGACCTGATCCCGTTCGCGCAGGAACACGGCGNNAAGATCGGCGCCATCGCCGACCTCATCCATTACCGCAACCAGACCGAAAGCCTGGTCGAACGCGCCGCCGACCGCCTGATCCAGACGGTGTACGGAGCCTTTCGCCTGGTCGCCTACCGCGACACCAGCGCCCGCGAAACCCATCTGGCGCTGATCAAGGGCGAGATCCACGCGGACCGCGAAACCCTGGTGCGCGTGCACGAGCCGCTCTCCGTGATGGACTTTCTCGACGTCACCGGCGGCGGCCACTCCTGGCCGATCCTCGGTGCGATGGAACGCATCGCCGAATCGCAGTCCGGCGTCATCGTGTTGCTGCACCGCCCGGAAACCGCCGAGGCGCTGCTGCACCGCATCAACCCGCCGCCGGCCGACAGCCGCAAATACGACCTGCGCGACTACGGCATCGGCGCGCAGATCCTGCGCGATCTCGGCGTCGGCAAGATGAAGCTGCTGGCGAGCCCGCGCAAGATGCCGGCGATGGACGGCTTCGGGCTGGAAGTCACCGGCTATTCCGAAAAAGCATGAGCCACTGATAAAAGGACGCACCATGGGAACCAACAAGGACACCTTCTCCGAACTCGACCCCGCCTATCAGGGCAAGGGCCTGAAATTCGGCATCGTCATGAGCCGCTTCAACCGCGATATCTGCGAGGGCCTGCTGTCAGCCTGCGAAGCGGAGCTGCTGCGGCTGGGCGTATCCCGGAACGACGTGCTGCTGGTCAACGTGCCCGGCGCGCTCGAACATCCGCTGGCGCTGCAGGAACTGGCGCTGTCCGAGAAATACGATGCACTCATCGCACTGGGCGCGGTGGTTCGCGGCGACACCTATCATTTTGAAGTCGTCTCGAACGAATCCGCGCGCGGCATCATGGACGTCCAACTGAACACCGGCGTGCCGATTGCCAATGCCATCCTCACCCTCGATACCGAAGAACAGGGCCACGCCCGCATGGCCGAAAAGGGCCGCGATGCCGCACGCGCAGCGATCGAAATGGCCAACCTGCTGAAACGTCTCTGAGATGGCCGGTTCCCGCAAGACTGCACGCGAATTCACGCTGCAAGGCGTCTACGCCTGGTTGGTAGGCGGTGCAGACGTCACTCTGATCGCCACCAATCTCAAGGAGGACGAGCAGTTCAAGCGCGCCGACGAGGATTATTTCCGCACGCTGCTCTACGGTGTGCTCAAAGAGGAGGACATGCTGAGTTCGCGGATCGCGCCCCTGCTCGACCGTCCGCTCGCCGAGCTTTCGCCGATCGAACGCGGCATCCTGCTCATCGGCACGTATGAACTGCTGCACTGTCCCGACGTGCCCTGGCGCGTCGCCATCAACGAAGGCGTCGAGCTCGCCAAGAAATTCGGCGGCACTGATGGCCATAAATACATCAACGGCGTGCTCGACAAGCTGGCGCAGGACGTGCGTGCCGTCGAAATCGCGCACGCGAAGAAGAAAGGCGTGAGCGGTGAACAGTAAGCAGTGAGCGGAATCCGCTCCCGCTTTCCCCTTCCCGCTCACCAACATGGAATTCGACCTCATCGCCAGACACTTCACCCGCGCCACTCCCGGCGCGGTATTGNGGGTCGGCGACGATTGTGCGCTGCTGGCGCCGACCCCGGGCATGCAGCTGGCGGTGTCGTCCGACATGCTACTCGAAGGCCGCCATTTCTCGCCGCAGGACAGCCCCGCCGGGCTCGGCCACAAGTCGCTGGCGGTGAACCTGTCCGACCTCGCCGCGATGGGTGCGACGCCGCGCTGGGCGACGCTGGCCATCGCGCTGCCGGAAGAGAACGATGCCTGGCTCACCGCGTTCGCGCGCGGCTTTTTCCGCATGGCCGATCAGCACAGTATCGAACTCGTCGGCGGCGACACCACGCGCGGCACGCTGACGATCAGCATCACGGTGATGGGTGAAGTACCGCCAGGGCAGGCGCTGCGCCGTGACGGCGCCCAGGTCGGCGACGACGTGTGGGTGTCCGGCGTGATCGGCTCGGCCGCCCTGGCGCTGGCCTATCGCCAGGGACGTCTCTTCATGGAACAGATCGATGCCGCCAAGGTGCTGCCCGCGCTTTACCTGCCGACGCCGCGTATCGAGCTTGGTTTGGCGTTGCGCGGACTCGCATCCAGCGCGATCGACATTTCGGATGGATTGCTGGGCGACCTCGGTCACATCCTGGAACGCTCGCACGTCGGCGCCACACTTGAGTTTTCCGCCTTGCCGACGCTGCCGGTGACGCAGGCCTACCTGCATGAAGCGGTTGCGCGCGACTGCGTGCTGGCGGGCGGCGACGACTACGAGCTCTGCTTCACCGCCCCTGCCAGCAAGCGGAATGCGGTGCTGGCAGCCGCCGCATCCGCGGGCGTGACGGTCACGCGCATCGGCCACATCCATGCCGAGCCTGGCCTCACCGTCAACGATGCCAACGGTCAGCCGCTACATGTCGATAAAACGGGATACGACCACTTTGCAACCTGATTTCCGATTCCTGCTTGCCCATCCGGCACACCTGATCGCCCTCGGTTTCGGCAGCGGACTCGCGCCAAAGGCGCCGGGCACCGTCGGCACCGTACTCGGCCTGCCGCTGTTCTGGTTGATTGCCGCCACTGCACCGGACCTGCCGAATCGGATCATTCTGCTGGTCGCCGCATTCCTCCTGGGAATCTGGGCCTGTGGCCGCACCGGCCGCGCGCTCGGCGTGCCCGATCACGGCGGCATGGTGTGGGACGAAATCGTCGCCTTCGCGCTGGTGCTGCTGTTTGCGCCGCCTGGCTGGCTGTGGATCGGATTGGCCTTTGCACTCTTCCGGCTGTTCGATATCCTGAAGCCTTGGCCGATCCGATTTGCCGACACGCATCTGAAAAACGGCTTCGGCGTGATGTTCGACGATCTTCTGGCGGCAGGCTATGCCATCGCCGTGATCAAGGGATTGCAATGGCTCGTGTAAGCGACGAAGAACTCCATCAACTCGCCACCGAACTCGGCGACAGGCTGCGCGCACGCGGCTGGATGCTGGCTACCGCCGAGTCGTGCACCGGCGGCTGGGTCGGCCAGTTGGTCACCGCCCTCCCCGGCAGTTCACAGTGGTACGAACGCGGCTTCATCACCTATGCCAACGCCGCCAAGGTCGAAATGCTGGGCGTATCCGAAGAAATCCTCGCCGCCCACGGCGCGGTTTCCGAGCAAACCGCCGGTGCCATGGCCGCCGGCGCCCTGAGGCACAGCCACGCTCAGGCGGCCCTCGCCATCTCCGGCATCGCCGGTCCCGGCGGCGGCACCCCGCAAAAACCCGTCGGCCTGGTCTGCTATGGCTGGGCGCTGGCGGACGGTACCGTCATGTCCTCCACCTGTCGCCTCGACGGTGACCGCGAGGAGATCCGCTCGCGCGCGGTGGCGGCAGCGCTACGCGGATTGATCGAATTGGTTGGGTGAGTGGTGAGTGGTGAGGATTTTGCCACTTCCTGTTCATGCTTACCGCTCGCTGAAAGCCCACGCCGCGAACGGCTCGATCTCGTCTCGGTTCAACAGCATCAACTGGTAGGCGTTCGGGTTCATCGTGTGGTCCGGCGTGGTGTCGACCCCNAGCCGCTGCAGCACGTAACCCAACAGGGCACGCCGCACCTTCACCTCGACGACGTCGCCGCTCGCGCCATAATCCAGCAGCAGGCTCTCGCGCCTCGGTACATCGAGCCCGCGGTGCGGTGCGAGTTGAAGCGTCACCCGCTCCACCCAGTCGTCGTCATACTGCTCGCCGGATTCGGCAGCCGCCTCCAGGCACTCAGCGGCCATCACGCGCGACAGCACGAAATCCCGGAAATCGCAGGTGTCTTCGCTATACGCCCGCACATGCCAGCGCAGTCCGGTATTGACTAGGGTATGCGGCTCAAGCACCCGCTCCGCACGGCTCTCGCGCCGGGACAGGGAGCGGTAGGCAACGCGCAGCTTGCGACGGCCATAGATGGCACGGGTGATCTGCGCCAGGGTCTGCGGGCCGGGCAAGCGGGCAGGCAAGGGCAGCGATGCGGTCGGCAGGCCATAGACCAGCGCGTCCCCATACGGCCCGTTCGCCACCGCTAGGTTGGCGGCGATGACCGGTAGCACGGCAACGGGCGACAGGTCGGCGAACACCGCGGTAAACCCCGCGCCCGGCACGAAGCCGAACACGCTGTGGTTGTAGACAAGGTTGCCGGGCGCCAGGTCACCGTAGAGCTTGAGGTCCTTGGTCGCCGCCGGATCGGACAGGCCGAATGCCCGGGCAACGTCGCTGCGCGTCACGAGCCCGGCGTACCAGGCCATGATCTCGATGTACTGCAGCCGCTGGCGTGTCGCCCACTTCACGTCCAAACGCATTTTNTCTTTTGGAATCATCGTGCTCGCTCCGCTCGAGCCATAGTGTTCGAAATTATAGGGCGGTGGACACCAAATACAATCTATCAAGTTGTATTTAATACATAGGTGATATTTTTATTGACACTATCAAATATATATCCTACATTGCTCTCCATGCAGACGGCTTTGCTGCCTGCCTTTCACGCAACCCGACCACCAGGAGAGAGAGAACCATGGCATCCNCCGCATTGGCAGAAGACAAATCGAAGGCGCTCGCCGCCGCGCTCGGCCAGATCGAAAAGCAGTTCGGCAAGGGTTCGGTCATGCGCCTGGGCGACCATGACGTCTCGCGCGACATCCAGGCCGTCTCCACCGGTTCGCTTGGCCTCGACATCGCGCTCGGCGTCGGCGGCCTGCCGCGCGGCCGCGTCATCGAGATCTACGGCCCGGAATCATCCGGCAAGACCACGCTCACGCTGCAGGTCATTGCCGAAATGCAGAAAATGGGCGGCACCGCCGCCTTCATCGACGCCGAACACGCGCTCGACCCGGTCTACGCGCAANAGCTCGGCGTCGACGTCGACAACCTGCTGGTCTCGCAGCCCGACACCGGCGAACAGGCGCTGGAAATCGCCGACATGCTGGTGCGCTCCGGCTCGGTCGACGTGGTCGTGGTCGACTCGGTCGCCGCGCTGACGCCCAAGGCCGAAATCGAAGGCGAAATGGGCGACTCGCACATGGGCCTGCAGGCCCGCCTGATGAGCCAGGCGCTCAGGAAGCTTACCGCCAACATCAAGCGCACCAACACGCTCGTCATCTTCATCAACCAGATCCGAATGAAGATCGGCGTCATGTTCGGCAACCCCGAGACCACCACCGGCGGCAACGCGCTGAAGTTCTACGCCAGCGTACGCCTCGACATCCGCCGCACCGGCGCGATCAAGAAGGGCGACGAAATCATCGGCAACGAGACCAAGGTCAAGGTCGTCAAGAACAAGGTGTCGCCGCCGTTCAAGGAAGCCTACTTCGACATCCTCTACGGCCAGGGCATCTCGCGCGAGGGCGAGATCATCGAACTCGGCGTCGCCCACAAGCTGGTCGACAAGTCCGGTGCCTGGTACGCTTACAACGGCGAGAAGATCGGCCAGGGCAAGGACAACGCGCGCGAGTTCCTCAAGGAGCACCCCGAGATCGCCCACGAAATCGAGGCCAAGATCCGCGCCGCCGTCGGCGTCAACAACCCGGGCGCGATGATCGAGGACGAGGATGAAGTCGAAGCCTGAATCCGGCGACCTGCGTGAGCGTGCCCTGCGCCTGCTGGCGCGGCGCGAGCACAGCCGCGCCGAACTTGTCCGCAAGCTCGCGCAGGCAGGCTTTACGCTTCGCGACATCGACGTGCTGCTGGACGAATTCGAGGAAAAGAACTGGCTGTCCGACCGGCGGTTCGCCGAAAGCTACGTGGCCGACCATAGGGCCAAGACAGGCAGCATAAAGCTCGCTTACGACCTGCGGCAGCGGGGCGTGAGCGAGACCGTCATCGGGAAGGTGCTAAGCGAGAACTGCGACAGTGAACTCGAACGGGCGCAGGAAGTGTGGCAAAAGAAATTCGGCACAGCGCCCGCCGATGCAGCTGAGAAAGCCAAGCAGATGCGTTTTCTGCTAAACCGCGGATTTAGCCTTGAGGTTATACGACAAACCCTAACGCACATTGACTGAGCAAAGAACAACGTCTATGCAACTCTGACTAAGCGCTGGCTGGTTTTGCTCGTCTCCGGGCAGTTACACGAAAAGCCTACCTGAAAGGTAGTCCGTCTCTTCACATCAGTGTGATGTTTTACACTAATCATTGGCCTATCTTTCTTGCTATCTGCGTCAAACGAATATCAATGTTCTCGTTGAAATTAGCCGGCAAGATAAATGCCTTACCGGCTCTAGAATCTGACCGCACTTTTCTTAATTGTCTTTCAATCGTATTCAGTTCAACAACTTGCCGTGGTTCGGCTCGCTGACGCAGAATTTCAACTGCGAGAAGTTGTTGGTCCCAACGAACAAGCACATGCCGCATGGATGCAGCGAGCAGTTGTTGCGCTCGTAGCGGGTGGCCTTCAAGCACATCAAGACGTGACAGCGTAATCATGCTATCGGCATGAAACGGGTCTAGGCGCAGATTCTGCGTCAAAATCTCGCGCGCACGCTTCAGTGCGACACCGGATTCAAGAAAATTCCGATATTGGGCAAGCAAGCGTGCCTCAAGCACACCGTAATCTGGTCTATTGAGAGTTTGGGTTCGTGCAATCTCATAGCGATCAAGCGTTTCCTGAAGTAGTTCCTTCTGCAAATTTACGCCGGTCATGCTGATGCCATCACTTTCTTTTAACGCATCTTCGCTGACTCTCAACATGACCTGCTGGGCAATAGTTGAATGAGGCTGGATCGCAGTAATTAGTTTTGCCATTTGGTATGAAGTGGCTGTTGGCCACACAGTCCGTAACAGCATGAGCCCCGATTGCGACCCGGTCAGCATGGTTTGCGCCATAAGCTCGATCACTAACGGGCCGGCAAGCAGCAAGAGTAAAAANCCAGTCATTATGACTTTTGTGCCTCGCCCAAGCTTAGCCAAGCCATTTCCTAGACTCACGTATCTGACGCCAGCGGGATGAAGGAGCTGGACGGCTCGCGCAGCCAACAAGCCTGCCAAAATATTCATAAAGGCGAANGTAAAAATAAAATTTAAACCAGCATGAAAAAATAAGGCCAGAACAGCGAGCAATAGCCCAGTAGCCTCTAACCCATGGAAACTTTGTTGCAATGCCAAGCTGCGTTTCAAGTGCAGCAGCAGGCCCACAAGGATCCCAAGCAAGAGAAGCAGCGCTGCCCCCTCCGCTGCAAGCTGCAGGTAATCATTGTGCGCATACAAGCCGCCAGTTGAATATTCACTCGGGTCGCGATATGCGGGATACTCGGCAGCGAACGTCCCNCAACCCGTGCCGGTGATAGGGTGATCGCGCGCGATCTGCACAGTGGATTTCCACAGCAGAACCCGAGCGCTGGTGGAGGCATCGTGCGCCGGACTGAGCGCGCGATTTCCAACACTCAAACCCAGCAGGTTGGCCGCGCCCAAGTATCCCGTCAGAGCGATCGCGAGGACAAGGACAGGGACACTTTTGCTACGCGTTCTTTGATAGCCCGCCCATAGAGCGAATGGCATAAGCAGCAGCCAAGTCAGAATCGCTCCACGCGACTCGCTCGCAAACAGGGTCGTGGCGATCATAAGTAGCCCCAGTGCCATCAAAATCAGGCGCCAGCGCAAGGCTCGATCACCGAACTTGCCCATGAAGTAAACACAGGAAACGAACCAGAACACGTTCATCAGCGCCGCGAAGGCATTCTTGTCGAGCAAAGGTCCCACGGGATATCCGAATCCATAGCCTGTAACGACCTGCCACAAACCCCATAGCGCCAATACCGGGCCAGCAAGCAACAAGACCGTCCGCATGGCAGACCAGATCTTGTCTGAGTTGGGCGTCATTCCCCACGCCAAATAGGANAGGGGAAGACACGCAAGCACCCACGCTGCCAACCAGCTTATCCGAGGAATGTCACTCCACCATGCCACAATGACCAGCCAGACAGCATAGACAAACATCCATCCACTGAGTGGGTAACGTGTCCAATGTCCCGCCATAAATGTTTGGCGTATTGCCAGCACAGTCCAGACAAGCAGAAGCAGGGCCGTTAGCGCAGTGCCCGTAAAGACAAACCCGGAGCAAATTACAGCTGGGACAAGAGCCAAATAAATCATGCCGAGAACACTGAAAAATATCTGCGATGGTTAGAAGATGAAAAGGGGCGGAATCAATGCCTGACTGATAATACTCGCCGAGTGATGTTGTAACGAGAAAACCGCCAGATGTTGGAGTTGATTTGTCTCGGCCCCTGTCAACATGACTGAAAACTTTGGGCATGCGAATTTTCATTGTGACTGGGTTTGCAATCAGGGCACTGGGCAAATTACCAGCGATTCAACAGCGCTCACAATTGATCATTACATCCGTTTGATAAAAAAGCCCCCTCATTTCTGAGGGAGCCTTTTAGCCAAGCTGCGCGTGGGCAGCTTAGTCAGGCGAGGTCGTTAGTTCTTGACCCAGCCTTTGGTCACAGCACCACCACTCATCACGAAGAAGATCTTTTGACCCACTACCGGAGCGGCGACGGCACCAGGGGTGGAGCTAGGGGTCAACACAAGAGTATCAGTTGCTGCGATGTTTTTGTAAGCATTGGGCGTAACGGTAATTACACCATCAGTCACACCGACGGTTGCCACGGCGCCGTTAGCACTAGAATAGGCTCCCGGAACACCATGGGACCCAGCGTCACACAGGGTGATGTCACCTTCGGATTGCCAGCAATCCTCCACACCAAGCTTAAACGGGGCAGCTTGTCCGGTGACTTCTGTGTAACGTGCTTTGGTAATGTAATCTTGATAGGCTGGAATCGCGATCGCGGCCAGAATACCGATGATCGCCACAACGATCATCAGTTCGATAAGGGTGAAACCTTGCTGAAGTTTACGCATTTAAAATCTCCTTTGGTTGGGCAAGATGAACACGAGATCGCCGTGTCTGGTGCAATAACGAGCAGTTGCCATGCCAACTTTAGGGGCGAGGACTCGTTTTACTGGAATTGGCCTTGAAAAGCCCGCCGGTTCTTGCTTGTAGCAGTGTAGTGATTTTCTCGCAGGCCGTTGCGGTGCCCTTTTCCGCGATCCATGGGCGCCATGCATGACCAGCCGCGGCATGAGGTGACATTATTCGTCACCTCTCAACCCAATCAGCGCAATAAATCGACAATAAAAGCCACGCTTCCGCGTGGCTTTTTGATTTTGGTGGGTCGGGCGAGATTCGAACTCGCGACCAACGGATTAAAAGTCCGCTGCTCTACCGGCTGAGCTACCGACCCTTTTACCTGACAAGTGTCGTGTCCGGCAAAGCGCGAAATTATACTGGATTTTGGATTCGCGTCAAAGCCAAATGTGCTTTAAACCGCTTCCAGCTTGCGCATTCCGGCAGGCAGCAGCCTGAGGTCGGCCAGCGCCGTGATGAATGCCTTGAGAAAAGTCGCCTCGCTCTCGTACACCATCTTGTAGTACTGCACTTTCATCGTGATGGCGCTGCCGAGCACGATGGCGACGAAGGTGAGGATGGAACCCAGCGCCAGGGTGGAGAAGCCGGTGACGCCCTGCCCGATGGTGCAACCCATCGCCAGCACGCCGCCAAACCCCATCAGGATCGCGCCCACCAGGTGGTTGAAGAAATCGCGGACGGAGGCGAACCACTCGATCCGGAAATTGCGGGAAATCACCGACCACAGCAAGGAACCGGCGATCACGCCTGCCAGCGCCATGATGCCGAAGGTGAGCAGCGTACGGTCGAAGCCGCTCGCCACGTAGCCGAGGGTTTGCCCCATGGGGTTGATGAAGGTGAAGGACTGCGCGGCGAGCGGGCCGGCTGCGGCGGGCCTGACCGCGTCGGCCGGCGCATACAGATCCCAGTCCTGGACGAAGGATTGCAGCGTGAGAATGTCGCCACTGGCATCCACCCGGATGTTGCTGGTGACATACCAGGCGGCCAGTACTGCGAGGCCGACTACGAGGCCGCCGAGGATGTTGTCGAAACTGCCGCGGAAATCGGCCGACTTGAAGGCCCAGATCAGCAGCAGGCCGCCGATGATGGCCCCCATGACCATGCGACCGGTGGCGGCCTTGTCGCCAAAGAGCATCGCGCCAAGATCCTGGTTGGTCGTCAACGCAACGGCGGTCGGATTGGTCCAGGGNTAGAACAGGGTGGAATAGAGTGTCTTGTCGCTGCCCGGGAAGGGATTGATCATGAAATAGGCGATCAGCGCGATGACCAGCAGCACCATGACCGACTTGAGATTTCCGCCGCCGATACGGATCAGCGTCTTGTTGCCGCAGCCGGAGGCAAGCGTCATGCCGATTCCGAACAAGGCGCCGCCCAGCACGTTTTCGAGCCAGACGAAGTTGGTCTGTCGATAGGGAGGGAAAGTGCCGGTTACGTTCACTAGGCCAGCAGCTTCCAAGGCCGTCACGCCCAGTACGCCGACAGCAATGGCCAGTATCCAGGCACGCATGCGGCCAGTGTCGCTCATGTTGACCCAGTCGGACACGGCACCCATGGTGCAGAAGTTGGTCTTGTTGACCACGGCGCCCATGATCAGGGCGATCGCGAAGGTCGACCATAGAAAAATCGATTGCGCGCTGGCGAAATCTGCGTAGGTCATAAGTCTATTCCTCCTCAGGAAAGGGAAGTGCGGATTGCCGCCTCACCCGGAAAAATAGGTGGATTTTAATGCGTACGAGCGAAACCGAAGCTGGATAATAAATACCATGTAGACGCTCAGTGCAAGATTGCCTCGCAATAGAGCGGACTCACATCCGCACGAAGCGTGGCGCCTCCACCCAAGTAGAGAACCATCGAGAATCCGTTCGCCAGCTACCCGGCTTCCTGTACGTAGCGCGTCGGATCGGGAATGCCTGCGGCGTGGAAGCCCTCGCGCCGCAGCCGGCATGCATCGCAACGGCCGCAGGCCAGGCCTTCAGTGTCGGCCTGATAGCAGCTCACCGTCTGCGCGTAATCAACCCCGAGCGCGGCACCGCGCCGGATGATGTCGGCCTTCGACAGGGTTTGCAGCGGCGCATGAATGCGCAATCTCGCACCCTCGACCCCGGACTTGGTCGCCAGGTTGGCCATGCGCTCGAAGGCTTCGATGAACGCGGGGCGGCAATCGGGATAGCCGGAATAATCGACGGCATTGACGCCGATGAAGAGGTCGCGCGCACCGAGCACTTCGGCCCAGGCGAGCGCCAGCGCCAGCATCACGGTATTGCGTGCGGGCACGTAGGTGACCGGAATGCCGTCGGTCGGGCTTTCCGGCACGGCAATGGAGGCGTCGGTCAGCGCCGAACCGCCGATGTCGCCCAATCCGAGGCGCATCACCCGATGTTCGACGGCGCCCAAACTCCTGGCCACGCGCGCGGCAGCGGCAAGCTCGGCCGTATGGCGCTGGCCGTAATCCAGGCTCAGCGCATGGCAGGCGTAGCCCGCTTCACGGGCAATCGCCAGCACGGTGGCGGAATCCAGGCCGCCGGAGAGCAGGATGACTGCAGGTTTCATGTGCCTGGCGTGTTGCCCCACAGGATCTTGTGCAACTGCACTTGCATACGTACCGGCAGACGGTCGGCCAGAATCCACTCCGCCAGTTGGGCGGGCGGCAGTTCGCCCTGCACCGGGGAAAACAGGATGGGGCACACCTGCGCAAGCTTCTGTGCCTGGATGACCTCGCGTGCCCATTCATAATCGGCACGGTTGGCCAGTACGAACTTGATTTCGTCATGCGGCGTCAGGTGGGCGATATTCTCCCACCGGTTGCGTACCGCCTCGCCCGATTCGGGCGGCTTGATGTCGACGATGCGCGATACCCGCGGGTCCACTTTGCTGACGTCGAGCGCGCCACTGGTTTCCAGTGACACCGAATAGCCCGCGTCGCACAGCGCTGCCAGCAACGGCAAGCTGTTCTTTTGCGCCAGCGGTTCCCCACCCGTGACGCAGACTGTCGGCACGCCATAGTCCGCCACCCGTGCCAACAGCGACGTCAGCATGACAGTTTCGCCGCCCTGGAAACTGTAGGGCGTGTCGCACCAGCGGCAACGCAACGGACAGCCCGTTAGGCGGACGAACACGGTCGGCAGGCCGGCTCGGCTGGTTTCGCCTTGCAGCGACAGGAATATCTCGGTCAAGCGAAGCGTAACAGTTGACGCTTGCACGTCATGACAGTCAAGGCCGCCCTCCAGCGGCTGGCGCGTCAAGGACTCGGACACGGCGTTACTTGATCGCAGCCAGCCGACGCGCGGCAAGTTTGGCGGCCGGGGTGCCGGGATGCTTGGCCACCAGGTCCTTGAGCGTCTTGCGCGCAGCGGTCATGTCATCCAGTTCGATCTGGTTGGTGGCGACATTGAGCAGCGCGTCGGGCACTTTGGGGCTGTCGGGATAAGTCGCCACGAGCTTTTGCTGATGCGCCAGCGAGGTCTTGTAATCCTTCAGCGCGTAATACGAATAGCCGATCCAGTACTGCGCGTTGGCTGCCAGCGTGCTCGCCGGATAGGTCTTGAGAAAGTTCTTGAAACCGGCGATGGCGTCGGTGTACTTGGCGTCGCGGAACAGGGCGAGCGCCCCTTCGTAGCTGCGCGATTCAACCAGCGGGTCGGCTTGCGCAGATCCGTCCGCCGCCGGCTTGGCTACCGTTCCTCCGGCAGCGGCCTGCGAGTCGGGTGCAGCCGGTTGCGTCGCATCAGCGGCCGGCGCCGGCTTGGCTGCCTTGGCGAGCTCGACAATGCGCTGATCGAGATCGGCATACAAGTCGTTCTGCCGTTTGCCCAGCGTATCCAGCTGATTCGCCTGGACCTCGGACTGGCCGCGCAGTCTGGCCACCTCGGCCTTGAGCGATTCCACTTCCTTCAGCATATCCAGCATCGGCTGGTTTTGCTGAATCGACTGCTCCAGCTTGGCCAGCCGCGAATCGAGCGCATCCACACGCTGCTGCAATGCCTGCATCTGACGGGTCACTTCCTCGTCATTGCCGAACAGCGCCGCCCACGCCGGCTGGGCCAGCATGAGCATCGAAACGAGGATCAGGCCATTACGTCGAAGCGAGGTCATTTCTCGTCGCTGTACACCACGTCGGTACGGCGGTTTTCGGCGTACGCGGCTTCGTCATGGCCCTGGTTGCGCGGCTTTTCCTCGCCAAAACTGATCGCTTCCATCTGCGCGTCGCTCACACCCAGCACGGCCAGTGCCTTGCGCACGGCCTCTGCGCGCTTCTGCCCCAGTGCCAGGTTGTATTCGCGGCTACCGCGCTCGTCGGCATTGCCCTGCAGGATCACGTGCGCATCGCGCTTCGACATCAGGTAGCCGGCGTGCGCTTCGAGCATCGGACGGTACTCGTCCTTCACCACGAAACTGTCGTAATCGAAGAAGACGCTACGCTTGGACAAGGGGCTGGCCGGGTTCTTGCGCGGATCGCCGGCATATTGGTCGCCCATCGCATTGCCTGCGACACCGCTGCCGCCCACGCCCGTGGTTTCAGTGCCTTGGCCGGTACTTGCCGTGCCGGCCGTGCCGCCGGTGCGGTCTTCGACCGTCGCTTGCGTGCCACCGGTCGTGCCACATGCAGACAAGGTCAACGCAACCAGAATGGGCCATAAAATCTTGTTCATTTATCTCTCCTTATGAATGAATACAATTTGATCATGGGCGGCTCTTGTCTACTCCCTGCAACCGCCCAACCGACATCCAACACTTTAAATGCACGCTTTCACGGACCCCAGACCGGCTCGCGCGCATCCACACCCGATTCCGACAGGCGCGCGTGCGTTTTACCGTCCAGGCTCACCGTGCCGAGTATTCCTTGTTCACCCTGTACCGTGGCATACAACACGGCCTGGCCATTCGGCGCGAAACTGGGCGACTCGTCGCGCGCAGTATCGGTCAGCACACGGGTCTGTCCCGAGGCCAATTCCTGCAAGGTCACGCTGAACCGCCCGCCGTCGCGGCTGATGTAGGCCAGATATCGCCCATCCGGGCTGATCGCGGGGAGACATTATAGCTGCCATTGAAGGTCACCCGTTTGGCTTCGCCGCCGCTGGCCGCCATGCGATAGATTTGCGGGCTGCCTCCCCGATCCGAAGTGAAATAGAGGGTTTGTCCGTCGGGGAGAATACCGGTTCGGTATCGATATTGCTGCCCCGCGTNNCAGGCGCGTCAATCCGCCGCCGTCGGCATTGATCATATAAATCTGCGAAGCGCCATCGCGCGTCAGCACGACAGCCAGCCGCCGGCCGTCCGGCGTCCATGCCGGAGCCGAGTTGGACCCCTTGAATGCTGCGATCTTGCGGCGTTGGCCATCCTTGAGCGACTGCACATATACGACAGGCTTCCTGTCCTCGAACGACACATACACAATCTGGCTGCCGTCCGGCGAGAACATCGGCGAAATCACCGATTCGTTTGAGCGCACCACCGTGCGCGGGTTTTGCCCATCCGCATCGGCCACCCGCAATTCATAACGGCGACCCTGCTTCTGTACGTAGGCGATACGGGTGCTGAACGCGCCGGGGATGCCCGTCAGCTTCGCGTATATAAGGTCCGCAATCTGGTGCGCTGTGGCACGCCACTGGCCGGCCGTGATGGTGTAGCTGTAGGCCGCAAGCTGGGTCTGCTTGAGCACGTCCAGCAAGTAGAAGCGGACTTCGAGACGGCCGCCCGGCTGCGCGGTGACCTGGCCGACCACCAGCGCGTCCGCCCCCTTGCCGCGCCAGACACCATAGTCGACCTGCGCGGGCATGACAGGCTGCTGCGCCCCGCCCACGTCCACCAGCCTGAACTGGCCGCTGCGGTTGAGGTCGTCTCCGGCAATCTGGGTCAGTGCAGGGCTGGGCTGGCCGGGCGCGCCCTGAAACGGCACCATGGCCACGGCAATCTTGTTGGCTGCGCCGCCAATGACCTGGATTTCCATCGCAGCGCGCGCGGAAAACGGCGCGCTCAGCAAGGCCAGACAGAACAGNGGAAACAGCAGAACGGCACGCAGCATGGATACGGACATCGGGCTCACAAACACTTTCTTGATTGGGCAGTCTAGCATAGGCTGCACGCGGTCCGGCCGCATACCGCCTCGTTTCGACCCGTTCAGGGCCTACTCTTTGGGGCGGTGGACGAAGGAAAGTTCCGGGACAAAGGCGGCGCGCGCATCGCGGTCGGTCGGCAAGGGCAATGGCGAAGACTTCTCGATGGCGCGCACCACTGCGTCGTCATACGCAGGATTCCCGCTGGATTTCGTCACCCGCACGCTCACGACTTCGCCGGTGGGCAGCAGCTTGACCAGGCAACGGACTTCGGGATTGCCCTTCAGATTGTCGGGCAGCCGGGTATTGCCGCGCACCTTGGCGCTGATCTGGTCGCGGTACTGTCCCACGACGCTCGCCACTTCAGCCTGGCGCTTGTTGGCTGCCGCCTGCGCCTGGGTCAGCCGCGCCAGACGGGCCTCGTTCGCCGCAGCCTCGGCCGCCACGCGCTGTTTCAGGTCCTCTTCTTCCATCTGACGCAGCAACGCCTGCCGCTTCTGTTCGGCCTGTTGTTTCTCACGCAAGGCCTTGGCCGCTTCGGCACGGGCCTTTTCTTCGGCCGCTTGCATGGCCTGTAGTTTNTTCAGGCGTACGGCCTCGGCCTTTTTCTTTTCCAGGGCTATGTCGGGCGTCTTCGGGGGGCGGTTCCTTTTCCACCGGTCTGGGGTGGGTGCGACAGGCGCCGGTTTGGGCGCTTTCACGGGCGGCGGCGGGCGGGGCCTGGCCGGGGGGNNCGGTGTGTCCGGCAGGGTTTCCCACAAATCGACCATGACTGCCTCGGGATGGTGGGTCTGCCATGACACGCCGAACACCAGCATCAGAACGAACAGTACATGCACCCCCAGCGCCAGCGCAGCCGCAAGGAGGTTGGGAACGGGACGCGAGCCAGGCGGGGCGTCTGCCGTGAAATTCATGGGGCCGGGCGGGCAAGCAGGCCGATACGCGTGATCTGGGCCTGTTGCAGGAGCGTCATCGTATGCATCACCTCCTCGTAGCGGACTTTCTTGTCCGCCGCGATCACCACCGGCTGGTCCGGCTGGGCGCGATGAAACGCGGCAATTTCATCCGGCAGCGCCGATTTCGCCACCACCCGTTCGCCGCCGCCGGACGCACGGTCGCGCAGCAGATATTCACCGGATTCCTTGATGATGATTTCGAGCGGTTTCTGCGGCGTCTGCGAGGTCTTGCCGACGCTCGGCAATTCGACCTGGGCCGGGTTGATGAATGGTGCGGTCACCATGAAGATCACCAGCAGCACCAGCATCACGTCGATCATCGGCACGACGTTGATCTGGGCGACCTGTTTGCGGGTCCGTGCCACAGGCTATACCGATTTGGCCGTCACCTGCTGCCGCTGCAGGATGTTGGAGAACTCCTCCATGAAGCTTTCCATGCGGTTGGCCAGGCGGTCGATGTCGTGGGTGTAGCGGTTGTAGCCGACCACTGCGGGAATCGCAGCGAACAGGCCCATGGCGGTGGCGAT
This sequence comes from Thiobacillus sp., assembly GCF_013693775.1. Classification (NCBI taxonomy): domain Bacteria; kingdom Pseudomonadati; phylum Pseudomonadota; class Betaproteobacteria; order Nitrosomonadales; family Thiobacillaceae; genus Thiobacillus; species Thiobacillus sp. The sequence goes on along the minus strand of NZ_CP059257.1, from coordinate 3,089,021 downwards.
CAGCGCTTCGGCGATGCCGGGCGCGACCTGCGCCAGCGTGGCCTGCGCCACGCTCGACAGCCCCATGAAGGCGATCATGATGCCCCACACCGTGCCGAACAGGCCGACGTAGGGCGACACCGATCCAACGGTGGCGAGGAAGGCCAGGTGCGATTCGAGGCCGTCGAGTTCGCGCTGGTAGGTCGCACGCATCGCGCGGCGGGTGCCGTCGATGATGACATTGAGCGACAGCCCGGCCTGGTGCCGCAATTTCGAGAATTCGCGAAACCCGGCTTCGAAGATGCGCTCCATTTCCCCNGCACCTTCGCGTTCGCCGGCCACCCGCTGATAGATGGCGTTGATGTCGCCGCCGCCCCAGAATTCGCGCTCGAAACGGTCGGTCACGCGCAGGGCTCGCTTGAGGGCGAACATCTTGATGAAGATGAACCACCACGACATCAGCGAGGCGCCCAGCAGCAGTGCCATGACGACTTGTACCGGCAGCGACGCATGGAGGACGAGATGGAACAGCGAGAGGTCTTGACCGAGTTCAGGGTTCACGTTGCAGGGGCCAATGCTTGAAGAATGGGCTCAGGTATTTTAACGGGTTTGAAACGTATCACATCGACGCATGCGAGCGTCACGACGGCCTCTGCCAGACGGTCGGAGCCGCGTATAAGTTCCTGGCGCACACTGAGGCTGGCACGCCCGGCCTCGTGCAACGCGACCGATACCTCGAGCTGCTCGTTGAAGCGTGCCGGCGACAGGTAATCGATCTCTACCCGCCGCACCACGAACACGATGCCGGGCTCGTCGCGCAGGGCATCCTGCTCGAAGCCGAATGCACGCAACCATTCGCTGCGTGCGCGTTCCATGAATTTGAGATAGTTCGCGTAATACACGACGCCGCCTGCGTCGGTGTCTTCCCAATACACCCGGACCGGCCAGACAAACGCCATCAGAACAGATCCGCGCTCGGCTCGGTGGGTGCAGCAAACCCAAGATGGCGATACGCCAGCGGCGTGGCGATACGGCCGCGCGGGGTACGCTGCAGATAGCCCTGCTGGATCAGGAAGGGTTCGAGCACGTCCTCGATGGTGTCGCGCTCCTCGCCGATGGCGGCAGCGAGGTTGTCCAGCCCCACCGGGCCGCCCATGAATTTCTCGACTACGGCCGACAGCAGTTTTCTGTCCATCACGTCGAGTCCGGCCCGGTCGACATCCAGCATGACCAGCGCCGCATCGGCCACCGCGCCGGTGGCCTGCCCCTCCGCCTTGACGTCGGCATAATCGCGCACCCGCCGCAGCAGGCGGTTGGCGATGCGCGGCGTCCCGCGCGAGCGGCGGGCGATTTCCAGCGCGCCGGCCTCATCCAGATTCATCTGCAGCAGGCCTGCCGAGCGGTGGACGATGAAACCGAGTTCTTCCGCCGAGTAGAACTCCAGGCGGGCAACGATGCCGAAACGGTCGCGCAGCGGNTTGGTCAGCATGCCCGCGCGCGTGGTGGCGCCGACCAGGGTGAACGGCGGCAGGTCGAGCTTGACCGAGCGTGCCGCCGGCCCTTCGCCGATCATGATATCGATCTGGAAATCCTCCAGCGCCGGATACAGTACTTCCTCGACCACCGGCGAGAGGCGGTGGATTTCATCGATGAAGAGCACGTCGTGCGGCTCCAGATTGGTCAGCAGCGCCGCCAGGTCGCCTGCGCGCTCGAGTACCGGGCCCGAGGTCTGGCGCAGGTTGACGCCCATCTCGCGCGCAATGATGTGCGCCAGCGTGGTCTTGCCCAGCCCCGGCGGGCCGAACAACAGCACATGGTCGAGCGCCTCGCTGCGCTTCCGCGCGGCGTGGATGAAGATTTCGAGCTGCTCGCGCGCCTTCGCCTGGCCCACGTATTCGGCCAGCGTGCGCGGCCGCAGGGCGCGTTCGATCTGCTCTTCCTGCGGGCTGACGGCGGCGGGTGCGATGAGACGGTCGGTTTCGATCATGGAGCCGGAGGCGGCGTGACGGGATACAGCCGGATTCTACTCCGTGACGTCTTCCCCNGGCGCAGTGTCCTGCGCCAATTGGCCCGCCCGCGCGCTTTCNGCGCGATAAAGCGCCCGGTCGGCGCGTGCAAGCGCGGCATTGAGCGTGTCGCTGGCGGCACTGCCCAGCCAGGTCTGTCCTGCGCTGAGACCCGTATCCAGTTCGAGGCCGAAAGCATTCAGCTCGCTTCTGAAATGGTCGCTCAGGCGCTGGTACCACGCGTTCACGCCGGCGGCGTCGAGCCCCGACAANAGTACCGCAAACTCGTCGCCAGCCAGACGTGCGGCCAGATCGGCGCGGCGGGTCAAGGCTTTCAGCGACTGTGCCAGGGCAAGCAGGACCTGGTCGCCCACCCCATGCCCATAGCGATCATTGACCCCTTTGAAATGATCGATGTCGAGCATGACCAGGGCAACGGCGTGCTGCCGCTCCGCGAGCCCTTGTGCCAGAGGGAAGCGGGTCTCGAATGCACGCCGGTTGGGTAGCCCCGTAAGCGGATCGGTCAGGCTCAGATGCGCCAGCCGCGCACGCTGTTCCTGCAAGTGCAGGGCAATCATGTTGATGTCGGCCGCCACGGCCTCGAACTCGACGTAGTGCGGCACGATCGTGGGGACCGGCTCGTCATGCGCCAGGGCCGTCAGGGCGTCGACCGTGGACACGATATCGCGCAGCATGGTGTGGCGTAGCCGGACCATGGCGACGATCAGCACGCCCAACACGGCGCCCAGAGTCAGCAAGCCCGCCATCACCTGGCGCCAGCCGCTGCGCGTCAGCCATTGCACCGGGGTCTGTACGATCAGCGTCCAGTCCGTGTCTGCCACAGGCAAACGGATTTCGCGTACATGGCCGCTGATTTCGCCACGGCTGACGATCGTTTTCTCGCGTGCATCGACGAGCACGGCGGCATGGCCCGGCTGGATCGAATCATCGAGCACGCGCTGGAATTGTGTCAGGCGCACGCTCAGGAACACGCCGCCCAGCAGATCACCCCGGGCGTCGCGCACGGGCGCGAGCAGGTCGACATGCTCTGCGCCGGTGATCTCGCGATGGACCCGCGGGCGGCCATCCGTCAACGCGTCCGTCCGCTTCATGTCCTGACGGCACGCGAGGCCGATGCGCAAGGCTCCCGCGTCGCCCAGCACATTGCCGCGTGAATCGACCAATGCCACGCCCAATATCTCGGGCAGCAGCAGCTGGCGCGAACGTGCCCACTGTTGCTTCGGTTCGATCGTGCCGTTGCGCATCAGGTCGACCAGGCCAGGGGCGTGCGCCGAATTGTCGAGCAGCTTGCGGTAGTACTCCAGTTGCCGCATTACGCCGGTTCGCGTCTGTTCGGCCTCATGCTGGATGAAGCGCTGCTGGTCTTCCCGGCTGGATTCCAGGCTGAACCACAGGCTGAGGCCGATCCCCGCGCCAAACATGCCCACCACACTCAGCAGCAGCCATACCAGCTGGTGTTGCAGCGATGCCGACGGCCGATGTCGTAGAGCGGGCTGCGTCATGAAGGAATTCAGGTCTTGGACAAGGCCCGCAGTGCCTGTCGGATCGCCTCGCCCACCGGCAGGTCGGGCGGCAACTGGCGTACGGCCTCGGTGGTCTCGCGTTCGTTGTAGCCGAGCGCCAGCAGGGCCTGGCGCACATCGTCCGATACGCCGGGCGTTTCCGGACTCGCGATCGCACCCGCGAACACCGGCTTGCCCTTGAGTTCGAGCAGCAGACGCTCGGCGGTTTTCTTGCCGATGCCCGGGACTTTGACGATGCGGCCGATTTCCTGCGCCGCGATCGCCGCCGACAGATCGTTGACCGACAGGCCGGACAACACCGACAACGCCGTCTTGGCACCGATCCCCGAGACTTTCAACAGCTCGCGAAACGCCGCACGTTCGACTTCGCTGCCGAACCCATACAACAGGTGCGCGTCCTCGCGGATGGCCAGATGGGTGAGCAGGCTGATCTTCTCACCGATCGCCGGCAGGTTGTAGAACGTGCTCATCGGCACGTCGATTTCGTAGCCAACACCGTTGACATCCACCAGCACCTGCGGCGGCTGTTTGGCGGCGAGGGTACCGGTAATTCTGCCTATCATGTGGAGTCCTTGCTCATACCAGTCGCCCGCCCTTGACGCGGTAGCCTGCGGTGGAGTGTGTGCCCAATCGGCTGCCGTGCGCATGGGTGATGGCACAGGCCAGTGCGTCGGCCGCGTCGGCCGTGGGCGCGACAGGCAGGCTCAGCAGGCGTTTCACCATCTCCTGCACCTGTTCCTTGGCGGCCTTGCCGTGGCCGACCACCGCCTGCTTGATCTGCAATGCAGTGTATTCCGCCACGCTCAGATCGCGCGATACGGCCGCGCAAATGGCGGTACCGCGCGCCTGCCCGAGCAGCAGCGTGGATTGCGGGTTGACGTTGACGAAGACGATTTCCACCGCACAGGTATCAGGCTGGTAGGTGCCGATCACCTCGTTCAAGCCGGCAAACAGCACGCCCAGCCGCTGCGGCAGGCTACCCTCGCCGCTCTTGATGACGCCGCTGGCGACGTAGGCCAGCTTCTGGCCGGTCTGCTCGATCACGCCGAAGCCGGTGAGGCGCAGGCCGGGATCAATGCCAAGAATGCGCAATGGGGGATTACTCCGGCAAGACCGCGTTGGTGTAAACCTCCTGTACGTCGTCGAGGCTTTCGAGCGCATCCAGGATTTTCTGCATTTTCACCGCGTCGTCACCCGTGAGTTCAGTCTCGGCTTCGGGGCGCATGGTGATCTCGGCGACCGCCGGCTTGAAACCGGCCTTTTCCAGCGCCTCCTTCACCGCTTCGAAGGCCTTGGGATCGGGCGAGGTCAGCACCTCGATCGAGCCGTCGTCGTTGGGGATGATATCGTCCGCGCCGGCGTCGAGTGCAGCTTCCATCACGGCCTCTTCGCTCGCGCCCGGCTCCAGGATGATCTGGCCGCAGTGCTTGAACTGGAATGCCACGCAGCCGTCGGTGCCCATGTTTCCGCCGTGCTTGGTGAAGGCATGGCGCACGTCGGCGACAGTGCGCGTCTTGTTGTCGGTCAGACAGTCGACCATCACCGCGACGCCGCCGATGCCGTAACCTTCGTAGCGTACCTCTTCGTAGTTCACACCCTCGAGCTGGCCGGTGCCGCGCTTGATCGCGTTCTCGATGTTGTCCTTCGGCATCGATTCGGCCTTGCCCTTGTCGATCGCCAGCCGCAGGCGCGGGTTCATCGCGGGGTCGCCGCCGCCCATTTTGGCAGCCACGGTGATTTCCTTGATAAGCTTGGTGAAGATCTTGCCGCGCTTGGCATCCTGGCGCCCCTTGCGGTGCTGGATGTTGGCCCATTTCGAATGTCCTGCCATGTCGATTCCAACGCAAAATAATGCGCAATTCTAGCATTTCGGCCCCTTCGCTCCGTCTCGGCATCGACCTCGGCGGCACCAAGATCGAACTCATCGCGCTCGATGGCGAGGGCCGAGAAATTCTGCGCCGCCGCGTGCCGACCCCGCGGAACGATTACCTTGCAACCGTGGCCGCAGTGGCCGCACTGGTCCACGAGGTCGAATACGAACTGGGGAAAGACGGCAGCGTCGGCGTCGGCACGCCCGGCGCAATCTCGCCTGCCAGCGGGCGCATGAAGAACTGCAACTCGACCTGCCTCAACGGCCAGCCGCTGCAGGAAGACCTCGAGCGCGCGCTGAACCGGGAAATAAGAATCGCCAACGACGCCGACTGCTTCGCGCTGTCGGAAGCGACCGACGGTTCCGCCGCAGGCGCCGGCAGCGTGTTCGGCGTGATCCTCGGCACCGGCGTCGGCGGCGGCGTGGTGGTGCGCGGGCACCTGCTCAAGGGCGCGAACGCGATCGCCGGCGAATGGGGACACTCGCCCCTGCCCTACTTCCAATTCGCCCACACCCAGGCCGACCGCGCCGGCACCGGCCAGCACTCCGCCACCGGCGAGGCGATCCTGCACCCGTGGCCAAGCCCGCGCGAGCTCGACGCCGCACCCGCCTGCTACTGCGGCAAGAAAGGCTGCATCGAGACCTGGCTGTCGGGGCCAGCCTTCGCCGCCGACCACGTGCGCTACGGCGGCGAGGAACTGCCCGCACAGGAAATCGTGCAACTGGCGAATGCCGGCTACGGCCCCTGCAGCGCGACGCTGGCGCGCTACGAAGAACGGCTGGCACGCGCGCTGGCCGGCGTCATCAACCTGCTCGATCCGGACGTGATCGTGCTCGGCGGCGGGCTTTCCAACATCGAACGCCTGTACGACACCGTGCCGCGGCTGTGGCCGCGCTACGTGTTTTCCGATCGCGTGTACACCAAACTGGTGCCCCCGAAATACGGCGACTCCAGCGGCGTGCGCGGCGCGGCGTGGCTATGGAACGATTAGCTCAGGGCTAGTGCAACTTGATCCGCGCCCGCGTCGGCGTGCTGATGAAGTGCGCGTAGGTGGTGAGCGAGACTTTGAACCAGCCGTGCAGCGCGATCTCATGCATCTTGTGCAGCGACCAGTACACCAGCCGCGCCATCACGCCCTCGATCATGATGCTGCCGCCGGTGAGGCCGCCCATCAGGTTGCCGACGGTGGAGAAGCGGCCGAGCGCGACCAGCGAACCGTAGTCGCGGTAGACATACTCCGGCAGGGACTTGCCGCGGAAGCGGCGGCAGATCGACTTCACCAGCATCGACGCCTGCTGGTGCGCAGCTTGCGCGCGCGGCGGAACGAAGCCCTTGCCGTCCGGCATGGCGCAGGCGGCGCAGTCGCCGAACGCGAAGATGTTGTCGTCGCGCGTGGTCTGCAGGGTCGGCCGCACCACCAGCTGGTTGATGCGGTTGGTCTCGAGACCGTCGATGTCCCTGAGGAAATCGGGCGCCTTGATGCCGGCCGACCACACCATCATGCTCGCGGGAATGAACTTGCCGTCGGCGGTGAGCATGCCGTCCTTGCGCACCTCGACGATGCGCTCGCGCACATGCATCTCGACGCCCAGCTCGGCGAGGCGATCGGCGGCGGCGGCGGACAGGCGCGGCGGCAGACCCGGCAGGATGCGGTCGGACGCTTCGACGATCAGGAGTTTCAGGCTTTTGTCGGGCTCGATGTTGTCCATGCCGTAGGACGACAGTTCGCGCGTGGTGTCGTGCAGTTCGGCGGCGAGTTCGACGCCGGTGGCACCGGCGCCGACGATGCCGACGGTGAGCTGACCGGGCGCGACCGCCTCGTTCTGCGTGTTGGCGCGCAGGCAGGCGTTGATGTGGCGGCGATGGAATTCGCGTGCCTGCTCAGGGGTGTCGAGCATGATGCAGTGCTCCTTCACCCCNGGTACGCCGAAGTCGTTGCCGACCGAACCGACTGCGATAATCAGCGTGTCGTAGCGAAACGCCCGGCGCGGAATGATCTCCACGCCGTTTTCGTCGAAGGTCGGCGCGACGCTGACCTCCTGGCGTGTGCGGTCGAGGCCGTCCATGCGGCCGAGGCGGAAGGTGAAGCCGTGCCAGTGCCCCTGCGCCAGGTATTCGAGGCGCTCGGCGTAGGAATCGAGGCTGCCCGCCGCGACTTCGTACAGCAGCGGCTTCCACAGATGCGACGGCGAGGCGTCGATCAGCGTGATATTCGCGCGCTTCTTGTTTCCCAGCTTGTCGCCCAGGCGCGTCGCCAGTTCCAGTCCTCCTGCTCCGCCGCCGACGATAACGATTTCATGCATCTGCTGTTCCATAGCCACAAATTTTCCTCCTGTTTTCGTATTAGCGAGATGATACCCGGAGTATTAGCATTTACTTCTATTCTTTGTCGGGTACGCGTTGCCGTCGAACTCGATAGAATCCGCATATCGACACCCCAGGATGCACCATGATCGAACCGCTGCTCGTCGCCCGCAACGCCACCGCCGACCTCGTCCTGCTGCCGCAGATGGCCAACCGCCACGGCCTCATCACCGGCGCCACCGGCACCGGCAAGACCGTCACCCTGCAGACGCTGGCCGAACATTTCTCCAGCATAGGCGTGCCGTGCTTCATGTCCGACGTGAAAGGCGACCTGTCCGGCGTGTCGCAGGCCGGTGGCGGCAACGCCAAGGTGGCCGAGCGGGTCGAATCGCTCAAGCTCGAAGGCTTCGCCTACCAGGGCTATCCGGTCACCCTGTGGGACCCCTTCGGCACCAGTGGGCATCCGGTACGCGCCACCGTATCGGACATGGGCCCGCTGCTGCTGGGGCGCATGCTGGACCTCAACGACACGCAGAGCGGCGTACTCAACCTGGTATTCAAGGTTGCCGACGACAACGGCCTGCTCCTGCTCGACCTGAAGGACCTGCGTGCGATGCTCGCCTTCGTCGGCGAGAACGCCAAGCAATTCACCACCGAATACGGCAACGTCTCCTCCGCCTCGATCGGCGCCATCCAGCGCGGATTGCTGACGCTGGAATCGCAGGGCGGCGAGCAGATCTTCGGCGAGCCGATGCTCAACATCGCCGACCTGATCCAGACCGACCGCGGGCGCGGCGTCATCAACATCCTGTCGGCCGACAAGCTGATGCAGTCCCCCAAGCTGTACGCCACGCTGCTGTTGTGGCTGCTGTCCGAACTGTTCGAACACCTGCCCGAGGCCGGCGACCTCGACAAGCCGAAGCTGGTGTTCTTCTTCGACGAAGCCCACCTGTTGTTCAACGACGCCCCCGAGGCGCTGGTGGAAAAAATCGAGCAGGTGGTGCGGCTGATCCGCTCCAAGGGTGTCGGCGTGTACTTCGTCACGCAGAACCCGGCGGACGTGCCCGACAAGGTGTTGTCGCAACTCGGCAACCGCGTGCAGCATGCGCTGCGCGCCTTCTCGCCGCGCGACCAGAAGGCCGTGAAGGCCGCCGCCGAGACCATGCGCGACAACCCGGCGCTGGACGAAGCCGCCGCCATCACCGAGCTTGGCGTAGGCGAAGCGCTGGTGTCGCTACTCGACGCCAAGGGCCGGCCCGGCGTGGTCGAGCGCGCCTTCATCGTCCCGCCGCAGGGCCAGATCGGCCCGATCACCGACGCCCAACGCGCACAGCTGATCCAGTCCTCGCTGGTCGCCGGCGTCTACGACAAGACCGTCGACCGCGAATCCGCCTACGAAACGCTGAAGGCACGCGCCGAACAATCGGCACAGGCGGCTCAACAGGCCAAGACCGCGGCGCAACCCGCAACGGGAGGCGGACTCGGCGGGGTATTGGGTGAGATCCTGACCGGGAATGGTCGCCGCCAAGGTGCGGCTGAGGCGCTCGCCAAATCGGCCGCACGCGCCATCGGCAGCCAGGTCGGCCGCAGCCTCATACGCGGCGTGCTCGGCAGCCTGTTCGGCAGCAAGCGCTGACCGGTTCTAATCAGGCAAAGAGACGGGCCAGTTCGGCGCCCGGGTCGGTCGCGCGCATGAAGGCCTCGCCGACCAGGAAACCGTTGACTGCGTGGCTGCGCATGGCCGCGACGTCGGCCGGCGCGAGGATGCCGGACTCGGTGATGACGATGCGGTCGTTGCCAATCTTCGGCAGCAAACCCAGCGTAGTGTCGAGGCTGACCTCGAAGGTGCGCAGGTTGCGGTTGTTGATGCCCTGTAGCGGCGTTTTCAATTGCAGCGCGGCGTCGAGTTCCACGGCGTTGTGCGACTCCACCAGCACGGCCATCCCCAGCTCGAACGCCAGCGCTTCCAGCGCCTGCATCGCCGGCAGTTCCAGCGCGGCAACGATCAGCAGGATGCAGTCCGCCCCCATCGCCCGCGCCTCGTAGACCTGGTAGGGGTCGACGATGAAATCCTTGCGCAGCACCGGCAGTTGGCATGCGCCGCGCGCGGTCATCAGATACTCGGGGCTACCCTGGAAATAGTCGCGGTCGGTCAGCACCGACAGGCACGCGGCTCCACCTTTCTCGTAACTGATCGCAATCTCGGCGGGATGGAAATCGGGGCGGATCACGCCCTTGGACGGACTGGCCTTCTTGATTTCGGCGATCACAGCCGGCTGCCCGGCGGCCAGTTTCGCGCGCAGGGCGCCGACGAAATCGCGTGGTGGCACGGCGGCCTCGGCACGCGCGCGCATCTCGGCGAGCGGAACGTCGGCAAGTCCGGCGGCGATTTCAGTACGTTTAGTGGCGAGTATCTTTTCGAGGATGTCGGACATTGCGTCTAGATCCCAGTGGCGCGGTTGGAGAATGCCACCAACTGCCGCAGTTTTTCACGCGCGGCGCCGTTGCGGATAACCTCGCGCGCCACTTCAATGCCTTCGCCCAGCGTGGCGGCACGATCGGCCACATAGATGGCAGCACCGGCATTGAGCAGCACGATGTCGCACGCCGGCCCCGGCAGCCCGTCGAGCACGGACAGCAGCATATCCTTTGCCTGTGTCGCGTCCCACACCTTCAGCACCTCGCTGCTACTGGTCTCCAGCCCGAACTCGCCCGGACGGATCGTGTATTCGCTGACTTCTCCGTTCTTCAGTTCGCCGATCAGGGTCTCGCCACTCAGGGTGATCTCGTCCATGCCGTCAGAACCGTGCACGACCATGACATGGCGGCTGCCCAAGCGCTGCAGCACGCGCACCAGGATGCCGACCAGGTCGGGATGGAACACGCCCAGCAACTGGTGCGGCGCGCCGGCGGGGTTGGTGAGCGGGCCGAGGATGTTGAAGATCGTGCGCACGCCGAGTTCGCGGCGCACCGGCGCGGCGTGCTTCATCGCGCCGTGGAATTTCGGCGCGAACATGAAGCCGATGCCGATCGCGTCGATGCTCTCGGCCACCTGCTCGGGCGTGAGGTTGAGGTTCACGCCCAGCGCCTCGAGCACGTCTGCACTGCCGCTGGTGGACGACACCGATCGCCCGCCATGCTTGGCGACCCGCGCGCCAGCGGCAGCGGCGACGAAAGCGGCCGTCGTGGAAATGTTGAAGGTGTGTGCGGCATCACCGCCGGTGCCGCAGGTGTCGACCAGATGTGCGCTGTTCTGCGCCGGCACCTGGGCGGCAAATTCGCGCATCACCTGTGCGGCGGCGGCGATCTCGCCGACGGTTTCCTTCTTCACCCTGAGGCCCGTGATGATGCCGGCGATCTGCACCGGCGTGAGTTCGCCGCGCATGATCTGGCGCATCAGCGAGAGCATCTCGTCGTGGAAGATTTCGCGCTGCTCGACCAGCCGGGCGAGCGCCTGCTGCGGCGTGATCATCGCGTGCCTTTCAGGAAATTCGCCAGCATGGTGTGCCCGTGTTCGGTGAGGATGGACTCGGGATGGAACTGCACCCCTCGACCGCCAGCGTCTTGTGGCGCACGCCCATGATCTCGCCGTCGTCGGTCCAGGCGGTGATATCCAGGCAGTCCGGCAGCGACTCGCGCTCGATCACCAGCGAATGGTAACGGGTGGCGCGGAAAGGATTGGGCAGGCCCTTGAACACGCCCACATCCAGGTGGTGGATCATCGAGGTCTTGCCGTGCATCAGCTCCTTGGCGCGCACGATCCGGCCACCGAAGGCCTGGCCGATGCTCTGGTGGCCGAGGCAGACGCCGAGGATGGGCACCTTGCCGGCGAACTCCTTGATCAGCGGCACCGATACGCCCGCCTCGTTGGGCGTGCAGGGGCCGGGCGAGACGACGATATGGTCGGGTTTCAGCGCCGCGATGCCGGCGAGGTCGATTTCATCGTTGCGGATCACCTTGACGTCTTCGCCCAGTTCGCCGAAATACTGCACGAGGTTGTAGGTGAAGCTGTCGTAGTTGTCGATCATCAGCAGCATGTCGCGGCCATCCTATTGATTTGCATAGCCCCTGCTACTCGAGTCTGGAATTCTTATCCGGCTGTTTATCCGGTTATTCGATCGCTACTGGGGGATGTATATGTGAATGGTGCATTATCCACCGGTAGCGCGCCAAGCGACAAGTTCATGGTCATTTCCCACCGTTTGCGCGCCACTATAAATTCCCATCTACCTCAATCGCACAGATGCTGAACAGAATGTGGTCGAAACTACAGGTTGCGCATTTCTATCGTCATAGTTAATACCGCATAGTGATCCATGTGCATAATTTGCCGGGGAGGAACAATAGATGCAGAAAAACAGAATTTTGATCTTGTGCAAGACATACCCGTCGCCAAGCTCAAAATATGTTGAAACGTCTTGCGTTGCCGGCATGGACGAATCAGGAAAACTAGTCCGCCTATTTCCAGTCCCGTTTCGATTGGTGGCAAACGAGCAGCAGTTCAAANAATGGCAATGGATTGACGCCCGAATTCGAAAAGCCTCCGACGATCATAGGCCGGAGAGCTTCCGCATATCAGTCGATACGATCGATATGCTCGGGGAGCCCNTTTCAACTAAACACGGGTGGCGAGAGCGAAGGCGTGCGATCGCTCCCGTCGAGGTTTTTGACGATTTTGGCGCCCTTGACCAAGCGCGTATCGACCGCGGAGTGTCGCTTGGCTTATTGCGTCCAGCACGCCTCATGGACGTCATGATCACCAAGTCAGACTCGCCAGACTGGACCGAGGAGGAGGTTGCAAAGCTTATGCAGGCACAGGCCCAAGGCTCCCTGTTTGACGCCGACCGCGAGCAGCAGTCACTGAAGCTACTAAGAAAACTGCCTTACGATTTCCACTATCACTATGAATGTAATGCTGGTGGAGTGCTTAAACGCTATAAACACAAGCTCGTCGACTGGGAAGCCGGGGCATTGTATTGGAACATTCACCGGCGAAGCGACTGGAAAGATGCATTTCGACAGCGATTCCTAGTCGAGTTCGCTGAGAAAGACGTGCTTNTTTTGATGGGGACAATCCACCGGTTCCCTAACCAATGGCTAATCGTCAGCGTTCTTTACCCACCTAAGCCACAAGGCGAACAGGTCGGTCAGCTATCGTTGCTTTAGCCGTGATATGTCGAACAGTGGGCGCCCCTGCTCGCTGCGCCGCACGGGCCACATAGGTTCGATGGCACATATCGTAGTCCGCCTCAAAGCACAAAAGACAGGCTGAAGTTGAACGAGCAAAATTCGCCAACTCGCGAACCACCTTCCCTTGGGTATCAAGGTAGGCGAGAAAATCTCGTGTATAAGCTGCCCAGTCGTTGTCTGCCCGATAACGATTACGAATCTCCTTCGGGCATCCGAGTTGAGGCGCATGAAAGTAGCCTATACCCGCCGCTTTCAGTCGCGCGCTCAACGCCGTTTTTGAAAATCCCTTCTTTCTGGACAGCGGCAACTCTCGCACATCAATGATTGATGACACACCTTCAACCTTAAGGCGCGCGATGAAAGCCTCAATATCAAGGCCCTCGTATCCGGCGGTGTATAAATGCTTCGTTGACATCTGGAGCCTGAATTGCATGAAAACAATGTTCATTATCCCTTGCCTGTGCACTGGGCGACAAGCTAGCCAAGGCCAGCCTGTTGCCACAACTAGCAACAGCTGCCATATTGCCGGCTATCTGGGAACACAATGACAAACGACCTGTTGCGCCAGCGGCGCAATCTGCTAATCACGAGCATAGGGTTACTGCTGTTCGACTTCGCCCATATGTCTGTGGCGAAGGTCAGCATACTTGGCACCGAACTGCTCGTTGGCGACCCAATCATTCTGAAGGTCTTCGCCTGGGGGATGTGGGCATATTTCCTGCTCCGCTATTACCAGTACCTGAAGACCTCGGGGATTCTGGAATTAAAATGGCAGTTTATGGATTCTTCCGATCCAAAGCCCTAGCATACGTCCACAAAGTAACTAAGAGACGAACTATTCTCGGCGCTGTAGACATCACGAAGGAAGGGCGCAGGTGGTCGTACTCGATTAGAGAGAACGGGGAAACGCCATACGATGAAGACGGGAATCCCCAAAAGATTGAAAAATCCGCAATCCCATTGATGTATGGCTGGTGGTGGACGTTGCACGCCTACCTCCACATTGCGCTGCACACTCCGAAGGTAACAGACCACGTTCTCCCCTTTGTGTTGGCCATCGCAACTCCGTTGGTCATAGCCGGCCGGATGATCTGGTAGTGAGACGTCCCACGCCGCTGTTCCTACTCGCCAGGCTGATCTACAGAGTGACAGACAGACAATAAGGCCAACCCATGGGTTGGCCTTATTGTCTGGGAACTGCCGGGCTCGCCGAGTTAGCAGCCCTTGCATTTGCGGTATCGGTCTACTGCGGGAGTATGCTTTGAAGATAGGTCGTCACCGCCACCAAATCCGTGGACGTCAGGCCATGGACCAGGGGCTTCATCATCGCGCCTGCGGGACGCTGGTTGGTCTCCGACAGGATATGCAGCTGCTTCATCATGTAGTTGGCATGCTGACCCGCCAGGCGCGGGAAGGTGTCCTTGCCCATGCCCATCGCACCATGGCAGCCCGCGCAGGCGGCCACCCCNTTGTCAGGGATGCCGTTCTCGAAAATCGCCTTTCCGGCCGCAACCGTTGCGGGATCCCCNGCGACATTGGGTGCGTCTTTCTGCTGCGAGAAATAGCGGGCCAGTCCCTCGATCTGCTCGTCGGTCAATTTCCGGGTAATGCCCCACATATATTCCGAACCCGCAGGATCGATACGATTGTGCCCGCGGAAGAATTTGAGCTGGGCGATCAAATACGCCTCCTGTTGCCCGGCCAATTTGGGAAAAGCGGGCGAAGTCGAGTTGCCGTCCACACCGTGGCAGCTCGAGCAGACCTGCAACGCAAGCGTCCGGCCCGACACATTCGGGTTGCCGATATCGCGCGAGCGTTCCAGATTGACGCATCCGCTTCCCAGGCTCGCGATAGCCAGCGCCAACATCGTGTACACGGCTGTCTTCATATTGGAATCCCCTCAGGTCAGTAAAGTGCGTTGCCAGGCCTGCTTGCCGTCAGTAGGCGCCCCAGACATAAACGAACAGCGTGTCGTTGTCGCTGGCGCTGCGGCCAAAGCCGTCGTAGTTGCTGCTGTTGCCGCTGAATTTCGTGTAATGCCAGTATTGCGCGCCGATGCGCAGGTACTGGACGGGCGTCCAGAACACCTCGGGAATCCAGGCGGTCGTATCCGGGCTTCCACTTAAATTACCCGTGATGTCTGCCGGCCCGCCAAANAATCCGGCATCGGTCGAGCCGGTGGTCTGCTGGTAGGCCAGACTGGCGCCATACGTGGCGTTGTAAACGTACGCCCCCTTGATCTTGAGTTCCTTCAGGGTATCGCTCGCATTGTCATAGCCCAGTGCCAGCGGATCGCCCCACTTCACGTTTTCGTGGATGTAGCTGAGGTGGGCCGTGACCGTGTGCGGGTCAAGGATGTATTGATATTGCGCATCCAGCCCGTAATCCCGGTACCGGTCGGTCGGCTGGTTGACGTCGTTGTTCTCGTGGATCTCTGCGACCAGGCCCGAGGTGCCGATCATCAGGTCATGCGGCCCGAACGCCTTGGTGTAGGCAAATCGCCAGTAGGGCGCGCCATCCTTGATCCTCGCGATGCCGGAGTTGTCCCCNGGATGCAGGAATCCGAACGGGCCGTTGGCCGTCTTGTAGAGGGCGAGTTCGCCATAGAGGCTCCTGTTCCAATAGGCATAGACGCCGGCACCGACCGCGTCTTGCCCAAGTCCACCGTCGAGCAGCGGCGATGCGGGTGCGCCAAGCGCGAACGTCGGCCCGACATAGGGATAGCTCCAGGCCGGCGCACTGTTCCACACATCCTGCATGCTCGGGTTATTGTTGGCGAACGCGCCGACAATGAGGTCGCTGCCCGGCGAGATGAAACGGTCGGCATAGCGAAACTCCGTGTTGTCCGGACTCAGATGGCCAACCCAGTCGCCGTTGTCCTGCTGGTGGTCATAGTTCGCGTAGGTCGCCTGCGCGAACAGACCGAGGTTGTCGGTAATCTTGCCCGCAAGGAAAACGCTGCCGACGTCGAATATCGGCGTGCCCTGCTTGTGGAAATCCACGGTGTCCTTCACCCCGGTGGAGTCCTTGGGGTTGCGGACCCGGGTGTAGTCGAGGACCGCCATCACCGAAAGGGGCATGGAACGGGCGCCCATCGTATAGCCGGTGAGCTTGAACAGCCGCCCATATGGCGTCAGTTCCGGAAACTGGCCGCCGGCATGACAGGCCAGGCAGTTTTGCCCTGTCTGCCGGGCAAAAGCCGGAAGCGCATAACTGGGGAAGGACCACATTCCCAACAAGACAAGGCCAAGCAAGGTCGGGAGAACGTCCTGTATCTTCAAAACATGGCGCCAAACTGATTTGGTAATCAAGTGCGTTCTCCCCAAAAAAATCGACATGACATTGAAAACAGCTTGCTTATTCCAGCAATGAGTCGGCGCCTATTCTGTTGCAAAAAACATCATCGTTGTAATATGCAAAAATAAAAACAAAATGTGTTGCATAAAGGAACGGTTTAATTAATAGGACATGGTTGTCTGTTGTTCAAGGACCTTCCGTAAAATTAAACAACCCTCCTCGTCGCCACGTGCGCCATGCATGGCGCGCACCCATAAAAAAGCGCCCGAAGGCGCTTTGACGTCAGGCGTCGAGAGGATTATTTGAGCTTCTTGATCCCCATCAGGCCCAGCACATACTTTTCATACAGCGGCTCGGTCGAGCCTTTNTTCATTTTGCGCATGAAGTATTTCTCGAACGCCACCTTGGCCAGGTGCACCCACTTGCCCTCCTTGAACCAGTTGACGTTGCGCGGCGGAATCTGCGGCAGCGCGACGAAGGCCGCGCCGGTGTCGCCGAAATCGGCCAGGCAGATGGCGTTCCAGGAGGCTTTCTCGGTGGGCTCGCGGCCATCGAGCACCGCACGGATGTTGTGTGCCGTGGCCGTGACCATGGACTCGATCATGTAGCCGGTCTTGGGCGTGCCGGTCGGCACCGGCGTGGGCTCGACCGGCGGAATGGCGACGCACACGCCGACCGAATAGATGTTCGGGAACTTGGGATTGCGCTGGTAGGGGTCGATGACGATGAAACCGCGCGGGTTGGTGAGTCCCTCGATGCCGAACACGGCGTCGATGCCCTTGAACGCCGGCAGCATCATGGAATAGGCGAACGGCAATTCATGCTCTTTGATCACCTCGCCTTTTTCGTTGTGCTCGGAGACGAACATCTTGCCGGCTTCGACCTTGGTGACCTTGGCATTGCAGATCCACTTGATGTGGCGGTCGCGCATCACGGACTCCATCATGCCCTTGGAGTCGCCGACGCCGCCCAGGCCCAGGTGGCCGATGTAGGGTTCGGCGGTGACGTAGGTCATCGGCACCTTGTCGCGGATCTTGCGCTTGCGCAGATCGGTGTCCATGATCATCGCGAACTCGTACGCCGGACCGTAGCACGAGGCGCCCTGCACTGCGCCCACCACGACGGGCCCCGGAGCCTGCACGAAATCCTCCCACACCTTGCCTGCCGCCACGGCATGCTCGACCTGGCAGATCGACTGGGTGTGGCCTTCCGGCCCCAGTCCAGGCACCTCATCGAAAGCCAGCTTGGGGCCGGTCGCGATGACGAGGAAGTCGTAGTCGACGATCTGTCCGTCGGTGAGCTCGAGCTGATTCTTCTCGGGGTGTACGCGCGCCGCGCCGATCCCGATGAAATCGATGTTCTTCTTGTTCAGGTACGGCGCGGCGGGAATCGTGACGTCGTCGCGCTTGCGCCAGTTCACCGCCACCCAGGGGTTGGACGGCGTGAACTGAAAATACGAAAGGTTCGAAATCACCGTGATCTTGTCTTCCGCCCGCGCCGATTCGCGCATTTCATAGGCCATGGTCATGCCGCCCACGCCTGCACCCAGAATAACGATGTGTGCCATGCAGTCCTCCTTGTTTGATGTTGGCTAGTGTTGCGGCCAATATCATTGCAACAGGCATGCCACCCCGAAAAAGTGTCCTACATGCGGGTTGCCAGAGAAAACGGATTTGACATGGCCATTGCGTCATGCCATTTTCCAGTCTCGTCATGACGAGAGTGTCAGATATGGACATCGAACTTCAAAGCCTGATCGACACGCACGAACAGCCGTTCGTGGTGATCGACCGCAGCTACCGCATCGTCGCCGCCAATCAGCGCTACTGCGACGCCTACGGGATGACGCCCGCCGCCATCGTCGGCCAGCACTGCCACGCGGTATCCCACCACTCGCAGCGGCCCTGCCATGAAAACGGCGAACATTGCCCGCACCAAGCGCTGTTCGCGCAAGGCGAGACGGTCGAAGTCCTACACACCCATTACCACGCCGACAACCAGCCCGAACGCACCCGCATCCGCGGACACCGCCTGCGCGGCGCGGATGGCGCACTCTACCTGGGCGAGCAGCTGTTCCCGTTGGAAGCCGAGGCGGGCAGCGAATGCGACGCCATGCAGATGATCGGGCAATCGCCCGCCTTTCTCGCCTGCGTCGACAACCTTGCACGCGTGGCCGAGAGCGAGGCTTCGATCCTGCTATACGGCGAGAGCGGCGTCGGCAAGGAACTCGCCGCACGCTTCATCCATGCGCGTTCCAGCCGCGCTGGCGCGGCATTCATCGTCATCAATTGCGCGGCCGTGCCGGAAAGCCTGTTCGAGAGCGAACTCTTCGGCCACGAGCGCGGCGCGTTTTCCGGCAGCAGCGGCCTGAAGAAAGGCCTGTTCGAGCTCGCCGACAGCGGCACCCTCTTTCTCGACGAAGTGGGCGAGATCCCGCTGGCCATGCAGGCCAAGCTGCTGCGCGTACTGGAAACCGGCGAATTCCGCCGCGTCGGGGGTACGCAGACGCTGACTGCCGACGTGCGCGTGGTGTCGGCCACCAACCGCCGGCTGCTCGACGAGGTCGACGCCAAGCGCTTCCGGCTCGACCTGTATTACCGCCTGGCAGGCATCGACGTCACCCTGCCGCCGCTACGCGAGCGCGCCGCCGACCTGCCCGACCTGGCGAACTTCCTGCTGAAGCGGCTGACCGGCGGACAAAGCCCTGCCNGGCTCGCGCCGGACGCCGTCGCGGCATTGCAGGCCTACGACTTCNCCGGCAACGTGCGTGAGCTGCGCAACCTCCTGCAGCATGCCGTGCTCAGCTGCCGCGACGGCACCATCCGCGCAGCCGACCTGCGACTGCCTCCGCGCGTCGCGCACGTACGCCCCGACGCCGCCAGCGCCTCGCTGCGCGACATGGAACGTGCGCACCTGCTATCCCTGCTCGACGCGCACCAGGGCCATCGCGCCCGCGTCGCCGCGGCACTCGGCGTCACCGAGCGCACGCTGTACCGCAAGCTCAAACAGCATGGTCTGGGAAAGAACTGAACCCGTTACCGACTGCCTTCAAGACACGACGCAAAACGCGGAGTCGCATTGACGGCGGCGGAGCAAAGTGGAATCGGCGATCTGGCGCGACGAGGGGTACGGAAGGTGGATGACGACTGTAGTGGGAAAAGCCACTAGGACACCATCTCTGCGTGGCTGCTACTCGGCCAAAGCGGCCGTAGCGTTCTAGGCAAACCAGGCCTGCTATGTGCTGTACACCGGTCGTTGATTAGAAATTCAAGCTGAATGGCCGTTGTACAAAACAGCGAATTCACACTCCCGACCCGGAAGAAATGGTCGAGGCTTGTTCACTGAATGTTTGTTCATTCAATGCCAGCGGACGTGCAACGTTTGAGTTATACCTCCTCCTTGAAGTAGGGCATTTGAAAAGAACGCGTTACTCCATCTCCACCGAAGGTGAGGTTGACCCGACAGGGAGAAGGAGGCTGCGTAATCTTGTGCCGCTGCGTAGCATATTCGATTAATAAGCGATTGCCTGACGAACTGACCAACGGAATGGGCTTAACCACTTCGTCCGGGAAGAAGACATCTGGTAGTTCCGACACTGCCTGTACAGCCTTTCCCCATGCGGAATCGCGGCCGACGATTGTCTTTGAGGTAGGCACCGGAACCAGTCTTCTATCGACAATGTGTAAAGACCGAGCGAGTTGGGCTCCCACTGCAAAGATATTGCATATGTGGAGCTTCAGATCTCGGTTGAAAGAGAAGGCCGAGTTTGAGCCTGGGTGTACACAATCCACGGGACCAAGAACGCCACTCGCGACTGGGCCTTCGACAAAGTAGCCAAAACACATGCCGGTTGCCCAAGAGAATCTAATTGATCTTAGTTTGCCTTGGCTGTGCTTAATGTAGTTGTCAATGCAGCCAATATGCTTGCGGTAAGGCTCAACCGAGGATTTAAATGANGGCAAGCTGCTTCTTGAAATTCTTCTCATCGACTTGCGAAAAAAACTCCGAAGTATGCCTCCACAGACATCCATGTGCTCCATCAGAGAATCTAGGAGATGGTCAGTGGCTTCCAGAAGAGCAAAGTCTGACTCTTCCTTAGCCGTTGGTTCCACGCGAAACTGATGTTCGAGTTGTTTGAGACTGCCAACGACAGCAGTGAATCGCTGTCCTATCGCTGCGAGAGATATGTTGTAGGAAGCGAATGGATGCCTTGCCCCATATTCGGACTCATAAGTAGGGACGCCCCGCAAATCCTGCAAGACACGAGCTGCTTTTGGGAGGGCCGAGTCAAATGAGGAATGTTCTTCGCGTATTTGTATCATCGCTCTGAGAGACCTAAGTATTAGCTAACTGGCGGCCCGCGCCGATGCACGTGAGAAACGGACCGCGTACCGGTCCGTCCGATTGAGCGTCAGTTTAGGCGGCAGGTTCTTCATGGTTACTCCACCCGCATGACTCGCATAGGCTGACATAAGGGGGATCAAGGTCAAGGTCGGGTTCGTAGACCGCCACGATCCGATACGAGTTGCAGGCCGGGCAGGTTTGAGGTGCTTCAGACTCAGCTTGGATGACTACTAGGCTCGTCATTCCGAGCAAGTTGGAAGTGGCGTCTAGCGCGAGATGAGCTTCGTGCAGGCTTGCCTTTGTAGTATGAGTCAGCCAATTGACGAGTTGCCACGTTTCCTTAGAG
Organism: Thiobacillus sp.; assembly: GCF_013693775.1. NCBI lineage: Bacteria > Pseudomonadati > Pseudomonadota > Betaproteobacteria > Nitrosomonadales > Thiobacillaceae > Thiobacillus > Thiobacillus sp. Next base: position 3,068,140 of record NZ_CP059257.1, on the reverse strand, counting down.
GTCGTCTTGAGGTAGCTTCGTATATGCTCATTTCGGGGCCCGCTCGTAAAGTGCTGTGCGATATGGGAGAACCAACCTACGAAGTCCGCTGCCTTTGGTATCTCTGCACCATCCTGAAGCTTGACATCCTTCTGCAAGGCCTTAGCTAGACTAACAAGCGTCTCTCGGCACCGCATGCCTACGGCCTGGAAGTCCTCTGCCTCCCGAGCCAAGTCGAGTGCATCAGTTGCAGTTTCCCATCGCCGCCAAGTGGAGCGGAGTCGATCTTTGCGTGAGGGCGGCGCTCGTTTGGCATCTCGTGCGCCGACTCTTGCCATAAGGCCGACATGAAAGGAGAGCGTGTAGTCGAGCGACGGGAACTCGTGCTGCGAGTAGAGGTTGGTGGGGCCCGTGATCACCCACCAGCGACCCGGTTCGTCGGTATGAACATCCCACGCTACATGCTCGGTTCCGAAGACGACCTCGGACTTCATTCGCTCGAGATGCACAACCTTGTACTGAGTATCCGCGCCCTTGTTCAACTGCCATTCGACGTAGGAAGTTATCTCATCTCGCTGATGATCTGGTTCTTTCAACGCCACCTTCTGAATTGCCGCGATGGAGGCAGGCTTCGGAATGGAGCAAGGAGTCTTCTTCGCCATGGCGGGTGTTCTGATGCCTTGTATGCTCAAAACAACCGGCCTGCGCGGCTTTTGCGCAGGTCCGGTTGATTGCAGGGTTGGGCGTCACTGGGTGAAACCTTTGAACTGTTTGACCAAGAACCAACACATGCTTAGTGCCAAGTGCCGGCCAAGGCGAGCCATTTCTTCTTCGGACAACCCGACCGGACGATGTGAGCCAGGGCTGACAAAACCATATACGCCGACGAGGCCGCGCTCTTCTTCCGGAGTAATAAATTCTAGTGACTTTAAGTACGTAACCACAGAGCCCCATTTCTTCGGATCGTAAGAGGGTGCATCGCAAGTCGAAATGGATTCAGCTATGGCTGCAGCCAAGGATTCCAGCGCAACCCGAATGTCGTTTAGACATGAATTGTGGTTTGCGGGGCCTTTGCGGAAGGATTCTGCGGAGTCGTTGATCTTATCGATTACGCGGCCGACACCCGTGAGCCCGGAGTCATTGAGTTCTTTTGTCAGGTCGTCTTCAATCGGCGGCAAATCATCAATAGATGGATCAAGGCGGACTAGGCCGCTTTCGGTGACGAGATATCCATCCAATTGAAGGCAGCGCGTGAGGTCTTTAAATCGTTCTGTAAAGCGGTATTTTGGACTTACACGTGATCGAAGGTCACCATCAGTTCGGGCAATTTCTTCAATGATGGCCAAAAGCTTTTCGGGTTTGTCGGCGAAGGTGAAGTTTCGATTTAGGGTTGTCAGCAACTTATCACCTTCAACCGACATGCGTAGGCCATGCTTTCCACAAAGGATGAGCACAAAGTCAGTTTCGAATAATTCAAGAAACTGCACGAGAGAACCAATCGTTCGGGTACTGAGCATGGCTTATGGCGGATTGTGAGGATATGATGCCCAACGTTCAAGCTCAGCCGACCGTGGAAGCGGGTGAAACCCGCTGTAGCGGGTCGGCTGGAGCAATTTGTTAGCCCCCATACGGTGGCGCGACATGTTTTCCAAACATCATGAGGTACCTGTCCAAGCTGGTCAGCGGCGGTGCGTCCTGGCCCCATACACGGAGCAACTGGTGCATGAAGCAATCTACCAGAACAATGTCTTCATAGCGCTGAGGAAGGCCGCCAAGCGGGAAACTTGGACGAACCATGCCGATGAACCAACGTACGGCACGGTGGTTGAAACGGTCAATGATCGGAACGTCGTTTGGGGAGATAAGGTGGACTAAGAAAGCACGGCTCACGAAATCAGTTGCTGGTTGATCCGGGTCTACCAAAGCCTCAATTTGATATTCGTGCTCTTGAGTCTCAAGAAGATGATGCCACCTTCCAGCAAGTCGATTGATCGTTTGCTGATGGGCGCCTGTAAGTGGCTGAGGATGTGGCCGTGCATATTTCCAGCGAAGCGCGCTCTCAATTTGCGCCAATCCGATGTTCTGCGGATTCGCGAACTGCTGTAGCAGGCCACCATAGGTATCCTGCGGATATCGGCCTTCATCGTATCGAGCGACCAGCAGGCCAAAGAAGCACTGGACGCTTGGCAAGATCGCTGCTGCCTCGTGGGGATGGACGTGCATCGTTCGTGGCTTCAAATGGGGGCTAACAGTTATTAACGGACCCACCGGTCCGGACGTTTTTGAATAAAACCGACGCTGTCTGAGAAGCTATATCAGTTAGGTTTATCAAGATCTTCTCCTCTCTGGGTCCAAATATCCTGCAAAAAGGCGGATGCAGCCTCAGAATACGCAAATGCTTTGGCTTATTCCAGAATGCCTGTTCCTTGCCTCGTTCCTGGCCTTCGCACGTATCAGTTTGGCTAATTGTTCAGCGTCGGGAGTGTAAATCGCTGTTTTGGAAATCGGCCATTCATCTTGAAGTTCTAATCAAACGACCCGTGTTCAGCACATAGCAGACCTGATTTGTTCAGAACGCCACCGACCGCTTCGGCCGACAACCCGACACGCGATGTGTTCTGCTTGGCCATCCGGTAAGGGTCGGGTGCCGTCCTTCGCTGCTGACGAAAGCGGCCATTCGACGGCGTATTTCCTAAACGTCGGCAACCTGCACGACACCGGCCATTCGCTTGGGGCGACGCCACCGGCAGCAAAGGCCGAAGAACCGACATCGGACCGAGTAAACCCAACCGGCTGATTGTCAGCCGCGACTGGATCGTCACATCCAACTGAGATCGGACATTCGATGTTGTCCGTTTCGACTTTGAGTCAGATCCGGACTTCGACCCAGCAGAGGTGGCATCACCTACAACTAAAGTCGTATATACATCCTGGTGTATTTGTCCTAAGTTGTTCTCAGCCATTCCGAACGTCAACCATTCTGGACTGGCGCAATGCCAGGATTTGGGGCCGCCCACTTCATAAGGAGAGTGCCATCATGACTTATGCGAAGGCAGAACACCCGTCGTTTGTTGAACTCCTGCCTGCCTACAAAACACTGGGCGTTTCACCCGGAGACTTGATTGACGCGATCCAGGCCGAGGTCGATCGCACGCTGAAGGAGGCGAAGGGAAATCGGCGGAAAGCCGTCAATCTGGGCCTTCAGCGAATGCATGTGAACGGGCTGATCACGAACGCTGATCTTCGGCGTCTGGAAAAGGCGTGCCTCATCATCTTCTCAGTGGATGCGGGCAAGAAATCTCAACACGACGCAGTGGCAGAGTTGGATGCGCTCTATCTGGATGCGGTAAGAGACCCCGAGTCGAGCACGATGGGCACCACGATGGTCGGGGTCATGTATTCGGCGCGGAACAAACAGACTGCAGCGGCTGCCGGGCTGATGGGCATGCTGGTGGGAGGGCTTCTCACAGGCGGTCCGGGGGTGCGCTGATTGGCGGGCTGATCGGCTGGACGCTCGGAGGGGGCTGCAAGAAGGACTAAGCCACCCTGCCCCATTGACTGTCGAAAGTCGTATGAATGCCATCACGCCATCGCTGGAATAAGGGTCAGGCGTAGAACCGCCGCGCAAATTTTCCAGATGCCCGGGATCCCGAGCGTGTCAGTTTGTCGTGGTTTTGAATCTCTAGCGTGCTTCTGGGGTGACATGAATTGCAGCCTGAACACCATTGCCGCACTGATTACCACCGCCATTGCGCTTCTGCTTGCAGCCATCGCGATCTCCTATTTCTGGGTTGCCGCCGTTCCTCTGTTCATCGCTGCCGGCTTGGTGGCCAGCGTGTCGTTCGGTTTCATTCCTGCCATCAAGAACGCACTGATCGCCTACGCTCAATGCAGGGGAACGTCCGGCAAATGCGCCATCTCGCTCAGCCTCAACACGCTGGGCCAGGCTGCCGCCGTGCTCTCGCTCATTTCGTTTGCCGCTGCGGCCGTCATGGAGGTCGCGGCGTTGGCCTTTCTTTACAGCTGGTTCCTGGCATGGCTTGGCGTGTCGATTCAAGTGGCGGTTGCTTATATGGTGCAGGCCGGACAGTTTTCATGTGCCATCACCATACTGATTCTTCTTGGGGTGCTCTCGAACGCATGGGCCTTCAAGAATTGCATGGACCAACAGGGCGGCGGCACGGGAGTTGTTCTCGAATAACCGAGAAAGCTGACGGACAATCCTTCCAGTCCTGCCGGCCAGCAACGCATTGAACCCGACTGCCTCAGTATGCTTATCGCAAGGTTATTTTGCTTTGGCCGAGTGGAGAGGTATCGTCGCGTCGGGTGCGGGCTCGAGCATTCACGACCCGCTTCGGCTGAAAACCAGACCCACCGCAAGCTGGCCCATATAACTGAAACACGTGAAATAAGGCTTCGCCACTTGCCTGTTGTGCCAAACTATCGTCCAACGCCCGACAAGCCATCCCCATGACCGATCCTCGCTCCCGCTGCACCTGGTGCGGCACCGATCCGCTCTACTGCGCCTACCACGACGAGGAATGGGGCGTGCCGCTGCACGACGAACGCGCGCTGTTCGAATTCCTGACTCTGGAAGGCGCGCAGGCGGGGCTGTCGTGGCTCACCATCCTGAAAAAGCGTGAAGGCTACCGGCGCGCATTCGACCATTTCGACGTCGAGCGCATCGCGCGTTACGGCGAGGCGGACGTGGCGCGGCTGATGGCGGACGCGGGCATCGTGCGCAACCGGCTGAAGATCGAATCGACGATTACCAACGCGCGTGCGACGCTGGCGCTGCGCGAAACGCTGGGCGGGCTGGACGCCTACTTCTGGAATTTCGTGGACGGCCGCCCCCTCTCCAACGCGTGGGAAAACATCGGGCAGGTGCCGGCCAGCACGCCGCTGTCCGACGCGATCAGCAAGGACCTGAAAAAGCGTGGCTTCAAGTTCGTCGGCTCGACCATCGTATACGCGCACATGCAGGCCACGGGCATGGTCAACGACCATACGGTCGATTGCTTCCGTCATCGCGAGGTGGCTGGCGCGGCTCAGCGGAAATAGCTGCTGGGCGACGCGCCGAACTGGCGCTTGAACATGGTGGCGAAGGCGCTCGGGCTGTTGTAGCCCAGATTGAGCGCGGCGTCGACGACCTTCACGCCCGCGGCCAGTTGCTCCAGTGCGGTGATCAGGCGCGCCTGCTGGCGCCATTGGCCGAAGGTCATGCCGGTCTGGCGGGCGAAGCGACGCTGGATGGTCTTGGCGTCGACACCCAGGCGGCCTGCCCAGTCGCCCAGCGTGGAGGCATCGTCGGGCGCATCGGCCAGGACACGACAAATCGTCAGCAAATCCGGATCGCTGGGCTGCGGCAGATGCAGCGGCAGGCTGGGCAGCACCGCCACTTCGTCGAGCAGCAACTGCATCAGGCGGCCGTCGCGCATATCCGGATCGTAGGGCTGCGCCACCTCGATGGCCGCCAGGATCAGTTCGCGCAGCAGCGGCGAGATGCCGACCACCTGGCAGTCGGCCGGCAGGTTCGGGCTGGCGTCGGGGCGGATGTAGACGGTGCGGATCTTCACGTCGCCGACCATGCGGATGCCGTGCGGCTCGCGGGCCGGCACCCAGAGGCCGCGCGTGGGCGGCACCACCCATTGGTCGCCCCGGGCAGCAACCACCATGACGCCCTGGACGGCATGGATGAGCTGGGCGGTGGGGTGGCTGTGGCTGGGCACCACGTGGCCGGTGGGATAGTCGATGGCCTTGCCGGTCACGGGCATGTAGCCCTGGTCCAGATTCAGGCCGTCGTGCGGAGAAATGTCCATTTTGAAAAGGTCAATGCCCTAATTCAGCGAGACGGACAAGCATCTTAGCCCTAAATTGGTGCTTCGTATCCTTTCGAGCCTGCCGCCATGACGACCGCGCATTCCGCCGCCGACCGCACCACCTTCAAGGTGCTGGGCGCAATCAGCTTCTCGCATTTTCTCAACGACACTATGCAGTCGCTGCTGATCGCGAGCTATCCGCTGTTCAAGAGCAGTCTCCATCTCAGTTTCGCGCAGATCGGCCTGATCACGCTGGCCTTCCAGTTCACCGCCTCGCTGCTGCAGCCGCTGGTGGGCGCGTATACCGACCGTCATCCGAAGCCGTTCTCGCTGTCGCTGGGCATGGGCTTCACCCTGGCTGGGCTGCTGTTGCTGTCGCAGGCGACCACGTTCCCGCTGCTGCTGGCCGCGGCCGCGCTGGTCGGCAGCGGCTCGTCGATCTTCCACCCGGAAGCGTCACGGGTGGCGCGCATGGCTTCGGGCGGGCGGCACGGCCTGGCGCAGTCGATCTTCCAGGTCGGCGGCAACGCGGGGGCGGCCTTCGGTCCCTTGCTCGCGGCCTGGGTCGTGCTGCCACACGGCCAGAAAAGCCTGGCCGTGTTTTCGCTCTTCGCGTTGCTGGCCATGATCGTGCTGGCGGGGGTCGGCATCTGGTACCGCGACCAGCACCGCAAGCCGAAANAGGCCGCATCCGCTGGCGGTCACGACCTGCCGCGCGGCCGCGTGCTGCGCACCCTGGCGGTGCTGATGGCACTGATGTTCTCCAAGTTCTTCTACCTGGCCAGCATCAGCAGCTATCTGATCTTCTACCTGATGCAGCACTACGGCATCGGCGCGCAGGAAGCGCAGTACCACCTGTTTTACTTCCTGTTCGCGGTGGCGGCGGGCACGCTGCTGGGCGGGCCGATCGGCGACCGCATCGGCCGCAAGCGGGTGATCTGGCTGTCCATCCTGGGCGTGGCGCCGTTCACGCTGGCCCTGCCCTACGTGGGACTTGCCGCGTCGGCGGGACTGACGCTGATCATCGGCTTCATGCTGGCCTCGGCCTTTCCAGCCATGGTGGTCTACGCGCAGGAGCTGATGCCGGGCAAGGTCGGCACCGTGTCGGGGCTGTTCTTCGGACTGGCCTTCGGCCTGGCCGGCATCGGCGCCGCCGTGCTGGGCGGCCTGGCCGACCATTGGGGCATCGAAACGGTCTACGTGCTGTGTTCGTTCCTGCCGCTGATTGGCCTGCTGGCGGTGTTGCTGCCGGACCTGCGCAGTCAGGCCGGTGCCGTGCGGGCGACTCGCATGCCGTCGGCCACGATTCCGGTCAAATGACGCAGGCCGGGTCTTCGCTCATCCCGGAAAAACCCGGTACGACTGACGGTCCTGGCCGGCTCTGGGGGAGCGCTGAACACGTCCTTCGACAAGCTCAGGACGAACGGCAACTTGCGGAATCAACATGTTCGCTTCCCTAGGCAGCGCGCGCCATCTCGCCAAGTTTGCGCACGGTGTTCCAGTTGCGGCTGGTCATCGGTACGCCCAGCAGACGTTCCAGGGCGGCAGCGAGCTTGGATCGGCCGATGCCGTCCGGCGCATGCAGGTAGAGCACGTCGCCTGTCAGATGAAAACGTTCGCTCGCGGTCCGGCGTTTNTCCAGGCCGTCGAGATCGGGCCGGGGCGGAACGCTAGCGAGGAAATTCACGTACAGGGTGCCGGGCGCGTCTTCCGCTTCGGGATAGGGGTTGCCCCGGATCACCTGTTCCAGCGTCGGCTGCTCGAGCAGCCGCACCCAGGGTTCGAAGCCGTGGCTTTTGCCGATGGCGGTGCCGATCGTTTTCGCCAGCCGTGCGGGATCGGCTGCCTCGCCCTGGAACACCACGTTGCCGCTCTGAATGTAGGTCGCGACACCTTGCAAGCCGAGGCCTTCCAGCACCACCGCCAGTTCTTTCATCGGCAATGTGTTGTTCCCGCCCACGTTGATGCCGCGAAAGAGAGCGATATACGTTTTCATCGCGTCGGCTCAGATACGGGTCCGGCCGGGCCGGGTCGCACTACTCGACCGCTTCGCCGCCGAAGCGCGCCTGGGCAAGCTCGGCGGCACGCACGACGGCACGGGCCTTGTTGAGGGTTTCCATCCATTCGTTGTCGGGCACCGAATCGGCGACGATGCCGGCGCCAGCCTGGGCGTAGAGCATGCCGTCCTTGACCACAGCCGTGCGGATGGCGATCGCCAGATCCATGTCGCCGTTGAAGCCGAGGTAGCCCACCGCCCCGGCGTAGATGCCGCGCTTGCTCGGTTCGAGTTCGTCGATGATTTCCATCGCCCGCACCTTGGGCGCACCCGATACCGTGCCGGCCGGGAAGCTCGCGCGCAGCACGTCGAGCGCAGTGAGGCCGGGTTTCAGCTTGCCTTCGACGTTGGAAACGATGTGCATGACGTGCGAGTAGCGCTCGATCTGCATGTTCTCCGTGACCTTGACGCTGCCGGTGACGGCGACGCGCCCGGTATCGTTACGCCCCAGGTCGAGCAGCTGCAGATGCTCGGCGCATTCCTTGGGGTCGGCCAGCAGCTCTTCGGACAGGCGCTGGTCGTCCTCGCGCGTCAAGCCGCGCGGCCGGGTGCCGGCGATGGGACGCAACGTCACGAGGTCGCTCTCGAGCCGCACCAGGATTTCCGGCGACGAACCGACGACGTGGAACCCGCCGAGATCGTAGAAGAACATGTAGGGCGAGGGATTCAGGCTGCGCAGCGCGCGATACAGCGAAAGCGGCGATGCGGCGAACGGGCGCGCCATGCGCTGCGAGAGCACCACCTGCATGACGTCGCCCGCGGCGATGTAGTCCTTGGCCTTCTGCACCGCGGCCTTGAATTCGGCCTCGCCGAATTCCGAACTCGGCTCTGCCGTATCCGCAGCAGGCTCGGCCGGCAGCGTCACCGGTGCGCTCAGTTTGTCGGTCAGCTCGGCCAGGCGCAGATGCCCCTGCGCATACGCATCCGGCTGCATCGGGTCGGCATGCGTGACGAGATAGAGTTTGCCGGCGAGGTTGTCGAACACCGCCAGTTCCTCGGTCAGCATCAGGAGAATGTCCGGCGTGTGCAGCACATCGTCCTTGCGCGGCCGGTTCTGATTAAATTCCGGCGCCAGGCGTTTCTCGATGTAGCGGATGGTGTCGTAGCCGAAATAGCCGGCCAGTCCGCCGGTAAAGCGCGGCAGTCCCGCCACCGGCGCGGCCTTGAAGCGCGCCTGGAACTCGGCGACGAACGCCAGCGGATCGGGCAGGTTGTGTTCCTCGATCACCTTGCCGTCGGTTTCCACCGTCAGCAGATGGGCGCGCACACGAATCACGGTGCGCGCCGGCAGGCCGATGAAGGAATAGCGCCCGAAGCGCTCGCCGCCCACCACCGATTCGAGCAGATAGGTGTACGGCGCGTTGGCCAGCTTGAGATACACCGACAGCGGCGTTTCCAGGTCGCCGGGCAGTTCGCGCACCAGCGGAATGCGGTTGTAGCCCTGACGGGCGAGGTCGAAAAAGTCTTGTTCAGTCATTTGTCAGTGAGGCGTAAAGGGTAAGGGGTGAGGAATGGAGTACAACACGACGCCGCCATCGCGCACTCGCGCCGGCACTGCACCTCACGCCTATCGCCTCACGCCTCACCGATTCACCCCTTGACCACCATCTTGGCTGCCTCGGCCAGACTCGGCACCACGGCATCCAGGTCGAGTTCGGTCACCGGACGGCCGCGATTGTAGCCGTAGGGCACGCAGAACACTGCGCTGCCGGCGGCACGCGCGGCCTGGGTGTCGTTGAGCGAGTCGCCGATCAGCAGCAGATCGGTCGGTTTGATCTTGAACACCTCGCAGGCATGCAGCAAGGGCAGTGGGTCGGGCTTGCGCTTCGGCAGCGAGTCGCCGGACAGGATCAGTTCGAAATAATCGAACAAGCCGGTGTCTTTCAGCAGTGGATGGGTAAACGCTTCGGCCTTGTTGGTGATACAGGCCACGCGCAGCCCCATCGCTTTGAGCGCCTGCAGGCCTTCGACCACGCCGGGGAAAGGGCGCGTGTGCCGGGACACGTGGGCGCTGTAATGCTTGTTGTACGAAGCGATGGCTTTCTCGAACAGCGCCGTATCCGGCTCGGCGTCCATGTCGCCGGTCAGCACGCGCTTGACCAGGCGCGACACGCCGTTGCCGATATAGGTGACGATCGTGTCCTGCGACGGGCACGGCAGGCCGAGTTCGGCCATCATCAGTTCGGCTGCGTAGGCCAGATCGGGCGCGGTATCGAGAAGGGTACCGTCGAGATCGATGACGACGGCTTTGATTTTGAGTGGGAAATTCATTTTTGGTGAGCAGTGAGCGGGAAGCGGTGAGCGGTGCGGTCCGCGGATTGTTCCGCTCACCGCTTACCGCTCACCCCTCACCGGGTTTCAGACTTTTGCGAGTTCGGCGCGCATCGCGGCGATGATGCTGTTGTAGCGCTGCGGGTCGCTGTCCTTGGCGGCGCCGAACACGGCGGAGCCGGCGACGAAGGTGTCGACGCCCGCGCGGGCGACTTCGGCGATGTTGGCTGGACCGACGCCGCCGTCGATCTCGATGTTCACCTTGAGGCCGCGGTCATCGATCATCTTGCGCACGGCGCGCGCCTTGTCGAGCACGTAGGGAATGAACTTCTGGCCGCCGAAACCGGGGTTCACCGACATCAGCAGCACCATGTCGAGCTTGTCCAGGGTGTATTCCAGCACGTCGAGCGGGGTGGCCGGATTGAACACCAGGCCGGCCTTGCAGCCGTTTTCCTTGATCAGACCGATGGTACGGTCGATGTGCTCGGAGGCTTCCGGATGGAAGGTGATGTAGGTGGCGCCAGCCTTGGCGAAGTCGGGAATGATGCGGTCGACCGGCTTCACCATCAGGTGGACGTCGATCGGGGCGGTGACGCCATGCTTGCGCAGGGCCTCGCACACCAGCGGCCCGATGGTGAGATTGGGGACATAGTGGTTGTCCATCACGTCGAAATGGACGATGTCGGCGCCGGAGGCAAGTACGTTGTCGACCTCCTCGCCCAGCTTGGCAAAATTGGCGGACAGAATGGACGGGGCGATGCGGTACGTCATGGGAAGGGCTCCTGGGATTTCTGCGGATTTTCGGGAAACCCGGCCATTTTACCAGCCCGTCACGTCATTGCGTTACACTCGGTGCATTCCATTCCGTCGAGCAATCCCGTGGCAGAAGGCAAGAAATACCAGATCAGCATCAACGTCAACACAACCTATCTGGCCGACCAGAGCGACCCGTCGGCGGATCGCTACGTGTTCGCCTATACCATCACCATCGCCAACAGCGGGACGGTAGCGGCGCAACTGATCTCGCGCCACTGGATCATCACCGACGCGGAAAACGTCACCCAGGAAGTGAAGGGGCTCGGCGTGGTGGGCGAACAGCCGCTGCTGCGGCCGGGCGAGAGTTTCGAGTACACCAGTGGCACCGCGATGGCGACGCCGGTCGGTACGATGCGCGGCACCTATCAGATGGTGGCGGAAGACGGCAACAAGTTCGAAGCGGAAATCNCCCCGTTCACCCTGTCGATGCCACGGGTATTGCATTAGAGTGAGCGGTAAGCGGGGAGCAGCAAGCGGTCTATCCCACTCACCGCTCACTGCTCACCGTTTCCTGCTTACCCATTCTCACTTCTTCATCGTCCACCACACGATGAATGCCAGCAATCCCGCCGCAATGGCAGCTTCCAGTATCAACCAGCCCAGTCCTTGGGTTTCCATTAAGCGCGATGCTCCCTTGATATACTCGACAGGTGTTTTCGATGTGAGCCATCTTCACCCGTGATGCCGTTACGCGCAAGTCCGTGGCTGTTCGTTCTGTTGCTGTCAGCCTGTGCGGTGTCCCCTCCCACGGCACCGCCGGTGCCCAGCCCCATTCCCCGTCCGGCACCGGAGCCGGCGCCGGTACCGGTACCGCCTGCAGCACCCATCCCTACGCCGTCCGCAACCTACCCCACGCTCAAACCGGCGAGCTGGTCGTCGGTCGGTCTGGGAAAGGACGAGCAGATCGGCGAAGCCTGGGTCGCCTTCCTGCGCAGTTGCGCCACGCTCGTCAAACAAAGCGGCTGGCAGGCGGTGTGCAGCGAAGCGATGTCCATGCCGCCGCCGGATGACAAGGCAGCGCGCGCCTTTTTCGAGCAGCGGTTCCAGCCCTACCAGGCCACGCAGGAAGACGGCAGCACCGACGGCATGATCACCGGCTACTACGAGCCCCTGCTGAAAGGCGACCGCGTGCGCACCGAACGTGCGCGCTATCCGCTCTATGCCGCGCCGGACGATCTCATCACGGTCGATCTGGCGAGCATCTATCCCGAACTGAAGAGCCTGCGCCTGCGCGGCCGCCTGGTCGGCAACAAGATCGTGCCCTATCTCACCCGCAAGGAAATCGAGCAGTCTTCTGCCAACGGCGACGGCTTCAAGGGCAAGCCCATCGCCTGGGCCGAGGATCCGGTCGACCTGTTCTTCCTGCAGATCCAGGGATCGGGGCGCATCGAACTTCCCGACGGTTCGCACATGCGGGTCGGCTATGCGGACCAGAACGGCTATCCCTATCTGTCGATCGGCAAACTGCTGGTCGAACGCGGCGAACTCAAGCTCGAACAGGCTTCGATGCAAGGCATCAAGGATTGGGGCGCGAAACACCCGGACAAGCTGCCCGAACTGCTTGCCAGCAACCCGAGCTTCGTCTTTTTCCGCGAACTGCCCGACGGCCTGCCCGGGCCGCTCGGTTCGCTCGGCGTTCCCCTGACCGGCGGCCGCTCGATTGCCGTCGATCCGAAGTTCATTCCGCTTGGTGCGCCGGTCTTCCTGGCCACCACCCGGCCCAATTCGACCCAGCCGATGAACCGGCTGGTGATGGCGCAGGACAGCGGCGGCGCGATCAAGGGCGGCGTGCGTGCCGATTTCTTCTGGGGCTTCGGCGACGAAGCCGGCGAACTCGCTGGCCGCATGAAACAGCGCGGCCGCATGTGGGTGCTGCTGCCCAAGGCCTTATCCGGCATCGTCCCGCGGTAGCGCCGAACCCCTCAAGCAATCCGCCGAGCGACTTTAGTGCAACAAATCCGACAACTCATCGGCATGTGTCTCTTCAATCGCCAAGATACCTTCCAGCATGGTACGTGTCGTCGGATCATGCTGGGCAAAATACCGCACCATCTCCCGATAGCTCTCGATCGCAATTCTTTCAGCCACGAGATTCTCGCGGATCATCACTTCAAGCGTATCGCAAGTCTTGTATTCGGCATGCGATAGCGTCGCAAGCCTGTCGGGGTTGAATTCTGGCGTACCGCCCAGTTGCACGATTCGCTTGGCGATCAGGTCGGCATGGGCCAATTCCTCGTTTGAGTGCACCAGGAATTCCTGTGCAATCGGCTCGGAATTGATCCCCTTCGCAACGAAGGCGTGCTGGCGATACCGCAGGGTGCAAACGAGCTCGGTGGCCAGCGCATCATTCAGTATTTTGACCGCGGCCTTCGCGTTCATGCCGTAGTCGTCGGTCACGGCGCCTTCCTCGATATGCTTGCGGGCCCTGGCCCTGAGTGTTTTNACATCCGACAGGAAACCTGCCGGATCGGACGTTTCGCCGGAGCGGTTCTGCCGGCCCGTCTGAGTGGATGCGCTGCGCATGGATGAACTCCTGTGGAAAGCGATAAGGACCGTCGACCCTTACATCTTGTTTTGAACGTCCTTCGCCGTATCCTGGACTTTTTCGCCGCCCCGTTCCATATCCTTGCCAGCCCCCGCCACGGTATTGCAGCCTGCCAGGACGACAAATACCGAAGACATTAAGAATGCAAAAGTGTTTTCATGGTGTGCTCCCGAAGTCAAGAAATAGGCTGTGGCCCTTGCAATCCGTGCCGGTCTGTCTTTTCGCCGGATTGTGAAAACATCATATGCTCCGATGACGGGGCGATTCTGTCGGATGGAACGGATTGACCTGTCGGATGATTCCTGCAATAAACAAAAGCTCATCCAGACCGCGAGCGAAGCCCAATCATGTCGAATACGCCTCTCCCCGCACAGTTGAATGAAGAGCCGCGATCCGACGATGGATTGCGACGCAGCACCCACCTCTATCTCGCAGTCGGCATGGCGCTTCTGATCGGCCTGTTGGTGGCGAGCTACATGCAAGCCTCGGCAGGGCTCGACGCCCTCAAAGAGTTCGGCTTGATGAATCAGCGAGCCGACCACCTGGACCGTTTGAGCCAGCTTCTGGTCGAGGCGCAATCCTCGGTTCGCGGCTATGCGCTCACGCGCGAACCGGCCTATTTCAACGCCTACAAGAGCGTCCGTCCAAAAATCCACGACACGTTGGAAATCATCAAGCGGGACGAGCAGGACGGTGCGCAGGCAGGCAGCGTCGAACAACTCATCAAACGGGCAGAGAACCTGGCGGCTCGCATGGAACTCACCGCCCGTCATGTGGAAGGCGGGATTGCGCTGGACACCAACTGGTTTGCCCAGGATTCGCTGGCGATGGATGCCTACCGGCAACAACAAGCCACGATGAAAGTCGCCCTGCTCACGAGAAATCTGCAGAACGTCAAACAATCCACCAACGGCTTCGAAAATGCCCGCCTCAGCGCGATAGTCCTTGCCGGCGCTTCGCTCCTGTTGCTGATGCTGGTCGTCTCGCAGCAGCAGAAGAAACAGGATCTACGGGAAAAAATCCATCGCATGTTGGCACAGGAAAACGAGCGGCTTGAATACGAAGTGCGTAGCCGCACCGAAGAACTGACCAATCTTGCCACCTACCTGACCACGGTACGGGAGACGGAAAAACTGGATCTGGCGCGCGAGATGCACGACGAGCTCGGCGCGCTACTGACCGCAGCCAAGCTCGACGCAGACTGGATCGAACGCAAACTTCCAGCCGACGCACAGGCGCTGGTAGCACAACGTCTGGTACGTCTTCGCCAGAGCCTGGCCAGCGGGATCACGCTCAAGCGCCGCATCACCAACAATCTGCGGCCCGCCCTGCTATACGACCTTGGACTCATCGAGGCGCTGAAGGCGCTTATCGAGGAATTTCGGCAGGGCGAGGAGAAGATCGACGTCGTCGTGGCTTTGCCGGAGTCCGAGCCCGAACTCTCCGAGGACGTCTCGCTGAGCCTGTTCCGCATCGTCCAGGAGGCGTTCACCAATATCCGAAAATATGCCCAAGCCCGCCATGTCAGGGTGTCGCTGCACGTGACCGCGGAAACCATCGAACTGGAAGTCGAGGACGACGGCGTCGGGTTCGACCCCGCTTCGCCCAAGCTCGCCCGGCATGGACTGGCTGGCATCAAGCACCGCGTTTTCACGCATGGAGGGCAACTCGACATCCGCTCCGCTCCGGATGCAGGCGTCACGATCCGGGTGACACTTCCAGCCTGAGGCGCAGGCGCCGGTCCGGTTCAGGGCAAGGATTGCTTCCGTGCTGCGGCTTCGTTGACGTAATCGATCAACTGGTTGATC
Organism: Thiobacillus sp.; assembly: GCF_013693775.1. Classification (NCBI taxonomy): domain Bacteria; kingdom Pseudomonadati; phylum Pseudomonadota; class Betaproteobacteria; order Nitrosomonadales; family Thiobacillaceae; genus Thiobacillus; species Thiobacillus sp. Next base: position 3,052,846 of record NZ_CP059257.1, on the reverse strand, counting down.
TGCATGGACTTGTCGAAGAAGGCATCCATCCCGAAACGGTCGCAGCGCTGGCGCATGGTGGCGTGCGCGTAGTTGGTCAGCACCACCTTGTCCGGGGATCCGTACAAGCCGGAATCCGTCTGCAGCGCATCCAGCACGCCGATACCGCTGCCTTGTTTGAGTTCGATATCGATAATCACCAGGTCGACCGGTGTCTCGGCCAGGCGGCCCAGCGCCTCGGTTTCACCCTCCGCGCAACCGCAGAATTCGACTCCGTCGAGTTCACCCAGTATGCCGCCGAGCAGCTCCTGCAATAAAAGCGAATCCTCGATCAGAAAAACTTTCAACATGGAAGTATCGGAAAGCATGTGATGGGCACTCACCCGATAAGACGCCGCGTTATTGCGTAATGAGTCCGTGTCGTATTGCATAGGTTGCCAGTTCCGCGTTGCTGGTGACATTGAGCTTCTCGGTCAGCCGCGAACGATAGGTACTGATGGTCTTGACGCTGAGATGCAGCTGTTCGGCAATCTCGGACACGGATTCGCCGCGCACCAGCCGCAAAAANACCTGAAGCTCGCGATCCGAGAGAATTTCATGCGGTTCACCACTGCGCCCGCCGCTCATTTCATCTGCAAGCAATTCCGCAGTGCGCGGCGACACATAGCGGCGCCCAAGCGATACCGTACGAATCGCCTTCAACAATTCGGCCTGTTCGCAGTCCTTGCACAAATAACCGTTGGCGCCATTCTTGATCATGGCCAACGCATAGCTTTCCTCAGGGAAGCCGCTCAGAATCAGCACCTTGAGGTCGGGGTGGCGCTGTCGTACGGTACGCAACACATCCACCCCGCTCTTGCCTGGCAATGAAATATCAAGCAGCAGCACGTCGCATGGCGTGGTGCGCAAGTGAGCAAGCGCATCGTCGCCGTTCGCCGCCTCGAAACTGATGCTGATCGCGGAATCTTCATTCAGCAGTTCGCGAAATCCGGTTCGAACAATTTGGTGATCGTCCACGATGGCGACCTGGATCATGCCATGCTCCCGTTCTGCAGGACTTCCGCCGATCTGGGCCCAGCCATGTCAACGACCCGCATGAGATTGACCACGAAGGTGGCGAGCGCCATCACCAGAAACACGATAAACAGAATCTTGGCGATGCCGGCCGCACCGGCCGCCAGCCCTGAAAATCCGAACACGGCGGCGATGATGGCGATAATAAAAATACCAGTGCGTAATACAACATGAGCGTTCTCCTGATTTTTCCAGAACGTGAAATGGAAAGGGTGTAGCAGGACGGGGTTCCCGAAGTGGTTACTTGCCAGCTTAAGCCGGGTGCCAGGCTGTACCATCGGCCCCCACTGAAAGGCCTGTCAGATAACGCTGACACACCGGCGTAACCGACAGGCATGCTTACTTGATTGCCCGTGCCGCGAACACCCCCAGTAGCAGAAACACGACGAAAAGAACGACCGCGATGTAGAACAGGATCTTGGCCGCAGCGGCAGCACCCGCGGCAATGCCAGTGAACCCGAACAGGCCGGCAATCAGCGACACGATGAAAAATAACAGCGCCCATTTAAGCATGATGATCTCTCCTCACAGGGTATTGCGGTAAAAGCGCAGGCACAGCACCAGCGCACGACAAGCGCCTTCCGCAGGGAACGGGAAAAGCGCAAGAACAGTGATTCCGCACCGATCCGCCGTATCCCCGCTCCACGGAGGCGGAGAGGGAGCGTGATCGCGACAGAGTGAAACTCGGCAGCATCGACATGCGTTTTCCAGGTGATGTCGTTACGGCAATGGCTTCATCCTGAATCGGGGAATAGAAAGCGTCTGTCGGAGAACACCACGACGCATCCCGGCAAACGGTTCCTCCCCCTGTAAGCCTCGTCCGACACCATCCAGCCTCAGGCATGCCGTCGGATGTCGCCTACACGCGATCAAAGCATTGACGGACAAGGGGCCGCGGCATACGCCCATTCGAATCGCTCCGGTCCAGGCTTACGATCACTCCAGGCCTGCAATCAGATGCTGGCTCGCCTTTTTCTTTTCACGTTTATTAATTAAAGGAACGCTTCCATGGAACCGACAACCCTCAATCCCAAGACCCCGAATTCGCAGAACGACACCGGCAGCAATGCAGCCAAAGAGCACGTTAACCGCTCGCTCGACGAGGCAAAGGCGGGTGCCGCCGAAGCTGCCGCCCAAGGCAAGGAAATTTTCCGCAACAGCGCTGCGCAAGTCCGCGAAGCCCTCAGCCACACGACCGACCAGGCCGCCCAATATGTGCAGGCCCAGCCATTGAAGTCCCTGTTGATGGCGGCCGCGGCGGGCGCAGCGATCGCCATGCTCGCAGGGACGGTCGGCAAACGTCACGGGCATTCGTGATGGGCCTGCGCCATGGGAAGGGGCGCTGAAGGATGTGGCCGCCTCTGCTCAGGATCTTGCTGGACGAGCCGGCCCTCCTGGCCGAGCATGCTGCCGCCTATTCCGCGCTCATTCGGCAGGAAGCGATGCACTTGCAGGCGCGCCTGCTCCGGCGCCTGGGTTATTTGTTATTGCTGGGTGGGGGTGTCCTGCTCGCCGTGATGTTTGCAGGCATCGCCCTGATGCTGCATGCGGCTGACGAAGGCAGGTACTGGCTGCTGTGGACAGTACCCCTCATGCCCCTGGCCGTGGCCGCGTTCGGAGCGTGGCGCCTGCAGGGTGCCACGCCAGACTACCCGGCGTTTTCGCGCGTGCGCGCCCAGGTCGCGGACGACATGCAATTGGCTGGCTGGAAGAAACCGCAATGACGACGCCTGTACCCGGAATCCAAACGGATCATCCCACCGACCCCGAGGATCGGCTGGCGCTCAACCGCGTCATCCTGCGACAACGGCTCGCCCGTATGCAGGCGCATCGCGCTCCCGGCGCGCTGGGCGCGCTCGATCAACTTGCCCGAACCGCTCTCCCGCTGGCGCGCCGGATAGTGGCAGAAAACCCGTATGCCAGTCTCGGCGGGNGGATGCTGGCAGGCATGATACTGATGTACTGGAAACCCTGGCGCAGTTTGAGTGGATCGGTACTGGTCGGCCTGCTTGCGCGGCAAGCACTTGCCCTTGTGCCATCGCCCGGCGCGCATGCTTTCAACTGGTTGATGGCGGCAGCCCGCGCCGGGCGTAAGCCGATCCATCCCGCTCGCGCGAGCGGATCCGGAAAATGAAACATGCGGAGATTGAATTCATCCGCGGTCGGCCATGCCCGAATCCTGCTCTTTCCGGGCCTGCTTCAATGGTTGGCCCTATTCGCCATGGCCTCGCTTTCCGCCTGTGCCACGCTGCACCAGTCTCTGCCTGAGACGATGCATCCGATACCCGAGTCGGGGCCCGTGGTGTTTGAAAACGCGCACGGCCAGGTTTCAGCACAGAAAAGCAAGCAGATCATCGAGACCCTGGAAGACGCCTCAGGCGATGATGCCATCCTGAAAAGGCATCTCGCTGTCGAGGAGGCGCTGAACCAGGACAGTCCGCTGGTTCTGGGCAACAAGCTCAGCCTGCTGCAGGACGGACCTGCCACCTATGCCGCCATGTTTGCGGCCATCCGTGCCGCCAGGCATTCCATCAACCTGGAAACCTACATCTTCGATGACGGCAGGATCGGTACCCAATTTGCCAACCTGCTGCTGGCCAAACAGGCGTCGGGTGTTCAGGTCAACGTGATCTACGACAGCGTCGGCTGCCTGGATACCCCGGCGGAATTCTTCGATCGTCTGCGCGATGGCGGGATCCGGGTTCTCGAGTTCAACCCGATCAACCCGGCCAACGCACACAAGCGGAAATGGCGGCTCAACAACCGGGACCATCGCAAGCTGCTCGTGGTGGATGGCCGGATCGCCTTTCTGGGCGGAATCAATATCAGCGAATCGTATTCGAGCGGCTCGTTCTCCCGATCTTCCAAAAAGAAGCATGGCAAATCCCAGGTCGGTTGGCGCGACACGCAACTGCAGATCGAAGGTCCGGTCGTCGCCGAGCTCCAGAAAGATTTCATGGACACCTGGGCACGGCAAAAAGGCCCGCCGCTGCCCGAGAAACACTATTTCCCGAAACTCGTCACCGAGGGCGATGAAATCGTGCGGGCCATCGCCAGCGAATCGGACGAACCGGCCAGCCCGATCTATCTCACCCTGCTGTCCGCCATCGACCACGCGGAGCGTTTCGTCCATCTGACCAATGCCTATTTCGTACCGAATCCCCATCTGGTTCGCGCCTTGACCGGCGCGGCACGCCGCGGAGTGGACGTGCAACTCATCCTGCCCGGAAAAAGCGATTCCTGGCTGGTCTTCCAGGCCGGACGGTCGCATTACACCGAACTGCTGCGCGCCGGCGTCCGGATCTATGAACGCCGCGATACCGTCCTGCATGCCAAGACGGCGTCGATCGACGGTGTATGGGCGACGATCGGTTCGACCAATCTCGACTGGCGAAGCTATTTGCACAACGACGAAATCAATGCCGTGATTCTGGGCACCCATTTCTCACGTCAGATGGAAGCCATGTTCGACCGGGATCGGGCGGCTTCCACCCTGATCGAGCCCGCCCGCTGGCAACGCCGTTCTCCCCTGCAGCATATGGAGGAATGGGTCGCCCGGCGGTTCGAATACTGGCTGTAGCCCGCTTCCGCCAGTTCATTTCCGCCACCCTAGAAAGGAGCTTGTGATGAGTACATTGATCGTCGGCCGTTTCCAGCAGCTGACCAGCGCAGATTCCGCTGTACGCGATTTGGGGCGGGTCGGATTCCGTAAGCCCGAGATGTGTCTGGTATACGTCAACCCTCACGGCCAGCACGCCATCCACCCGGTGGGCGGCGATGTGGATGAATCGCCGGGTACGCACGAGGCCGGTTCCGGCGCGATGACGGGGCCGCCGGCGGGCTGGGGGCCGGTACGCTGGTCGGCGTGGCGACGCTTCCCGCGCTCGGACCCGTGGGTCCCTTGCTCGGGGCCGCAGTCGGCGCCTATGCCGGCGCCCTGGTGGGCGCGCTGAAAAACATGGACGAAAACGAGTCGCAGGAGCNCGGACAGTCCGCCGCCTCGCGAACCTGGCATGCTGCTGGCGGTTGCGGCCGATGCCCCAGCCCGGCGGGACAGCGCGATCGAGATCCTGAGCGAATATGCAGACGAGGTAGAAGAAATCGAGGGCACCTTGCGCGACGGCGACTGGGTGGATTTCGACCCGCTCCAGCCGGGCAAAACCATCGGGTAAGGCCCGCAACGCTCACGCAACCGTATTCCGGCATCGCGTGGGTGCGCTGCTGTCAGACATGTCCTACCGCATGCCTGACGCCAGACTGACTGCAGGCACCTCGGGGTTCCTCTATTCTGTCTACTCGGCCAACCAATGGGAGCCCCTCCATGCCACTGTCGTTCATCGTTGCCTGGATACCGGGATCAAGGATTCGCGTTCTGCCTCGCCATGCCCGCCCGCCCGCCCGAATCACGTCCCGGCTCGCAGGCGTCGTGTCGATTGCGTGGATGGCGACAGGCGCGTCACTGGCGCACGCCGATCGTCTTGCCGGCGCCACGCTCGCGCAGAAAGGCAACGGCGGCACCNCCGCCTGCATGACCTGCCATGGCGCCCAGGGAGAAGGTCAGGACACTTCAGGGTTTCCGCGGCTCGCAGGACAGAGCCAGGCCTATCTGCTGAAGCAGCTCCAGGCGTTTGCCAGTGGCGAGCGTAAAAATCCTGTCATGGCGCCGATCGCCCGTTCCCTCAGCGCCGCGCAGATGCGCGATGCCGCCGACTACTATGCCGGCCTCCCCGGCTGGAAGCAGNGGGGCGCGCCGCACACCCCGTCGGCTCAATACGCGCAGGGGCTGAGAATTGCCACGGAAGGCGACTGGACCAAGGAAATGCCCGCCTGTTTCGCCTGCCACGGCATCGCGGGCGAAGGCGTTCCACCGCATTTCCCCGCCCTCGCCGGCCAGCCCATGGCCTACACCCAGACCCAGCTGAACGCCTGGAGAGCGGCCCAGCGAACCAATGATCCGCTGGGCCTGATGCAGGCCGTCGCCGAGAAAATGAGCGACGCGGAAATCGCCGCCGTCAGCCGGTATCTCGAGAACCCGTCGCGCCCAGGGAAGGAGAAATGATGTCATTCAGAACCTGGTACGAAAGCCAGAAGCAGACGCGAAAATTCCATCCCGGCTGGATCGTGATGGCCGTCAGCGGAGTGCTCGTGGTGGCTGGCATCATCGCGATCCCGGCTACCCTCGTTGCCGAGACCGCTCCGCCGCCTGCGGCGGCCGCGCCACCAGCAGGTACCTCGGACCATGGCAAGGCGCCCGGCACGGACATGCCCAAAGTGATCGAGCAAACGCCCGACCCTGCCAGACTGCGCAACGCCAAGACCATCCAGGTCGATTTTTCGCCTCCGCCCGACGAGGCCATGCCCACCGGAGAATTCGGCCAAGCCGTCCGTTTGGGCAAGGCCATCTTCACCGACACCCAGACCTATGCGCGCCAATATGTCGGCAACAAGCTCAATTGCGTGAACTGTCATCTGGGTGCGGGCCGCAAGGCGGATTCGGCGCCCTTGTGGGCCGCGTATGGCATGTTTCCGGCCTATCGCGACAAGAACAAGCACGTCAACACCTATGAAGAGCGTCTCGCCGGATGCTTCCGCTTCAGCATGAACGGGAAAGCGCCGGCCCCCGACAGCAAGGAAATGGTGGCACTGGTCAGCTACAGCTACTGGCTGGCCAAGGGCGCGCCGCTCGGGGTCGAACTCAAGGGACGCGGCTATCCCCAGCTTCCAAAACCGCAGCAGAAGCCGGATGCGGCACGCGGGAAGCAGGTGTTCGAGGCCAACTGCGCCCTCTGTCATGGCGCCGACGGACAGGGAACGGAAATGAGCGGCCGCACCGTATTCCCGCCGCTGTGGNGGAAGAATTCATTCAACGGCGGCGCCGGCATGTCCAAGGTCAAGAATGCCGCCGCATTCGTCCACGCGAACATGCCGCTGGGAAAAGGCAACTCGCTGAGCGAGCAGGAAGCCTGGGATGTGGCCCAATACCTGGATAGCAAGCCGCGCCCGCCTGACCCGAGAAAAGGCAAATCCTCCTAGAGCATAAGGGATCGTCTGCCCTGCTTTGCCAAAACAGCGCGCCTGAACGTATACATCCGCCTGCCACTTCAGACCTGTTGCGGCGTGACCTATCGGGATTCGGCAAGCCCCGGATACCACCCTACGCTGGGAATAAATCATGAATCCCCGGGGCTTAAAGCCCGCCACTCGCGCTCCGACGTGTTTCTTTTTCACCGTACCGCTTCTTATTCGGGATTGTCTGACACGCAGTTGGGGGAAGGCGATTGTGTACAGGCGGAGCACCTCGTTTAATGCAAAGTACCTTGTCGGACAACTGTCTGGAGGTTCGTTTGTTCATCTCTTTTCCGGAGGAAAATATGGCTACCACCAAGCAGAAAGACGCGTGCGATNTTCTTGACGCCGACCACAAGGCCGTCAAGAAAATGTTTACCGAATACAGGGAATTGGCGGAGGCGCGCGGCAGTTCCAGGGAAAAGAAACGTCAGCTGGCGGAACAAATCTGCCGGGAACTGACCGTGCACACCCAGCTGGAGGACGAAATTTTCTACCCCGCTGTGCGCAAGGCGATCAAGGAAGATCTCATGATGGACGAAGCCGGCGTCGAGCACGCCAGCGCCAAGGAACTGATCGCCCAGATTCAGGCAATGACACCGGGCGACACGCTCTATGACGCCAAGGTGACGGTACTGGGCGAGTACATCGACCACCACGTCAAGGAAGAGCGCAATGAAATGTTTCCGAAGGCACGTGCGTCAAAAGTCGACCTGGTGAAAATGCGTGATGTCCTGCAAGCCCGCAAGGAAGAATTGATGGCGGATGCGGAGGCGCTGGCGGGCTAAGGCCGGTCGGCCCTGCTCAGCGAAAACCGGATCATCGCGAAAGCGATCCGGGGCGGCCTGAAAGGCGCCTCATCCGGCGCGTCGCTGAGCCGATTTTCGCCATGGCTTTCCTTACTGGCGCTGCTTCAACGGCTGACGCGAACCGCACTTCCAGCCCCNCACTGGCGGATCCGATGCAGGCGATACAACTGGTGGGTGATCTCCGCCCCGTAAAGCATGATCAGCGACACGTAATAGACCCACAGCAGGATCACCGCCAGCGAACCGGCCGCCCCGAACGTGCTCATGATCGCGCCCCGCCCCAGATAGAGCCCGATTCCCCACTTGCCCACCTCGAACAGCGCCGCGGATATCGCGGCGCCGGTCAGCAGAATCCGGCGTGGCAGCCGAACCGGTATGAGCAGGCGGTAGAGCAACAGTACCAGCGCGGTCATGGCGGCCAGCGACACCATGGCCTGTAACACGCCGGCAAGCTTTAGCCAGGTGCCGAAGCCCCGCGTCAGGTAACTGCCCAATGCAATGGTCGCGGTACTCGCCAGCAGCGAGACGATAAGCAGAAAACCGACGCCAATGATGATGGCCAGTCCGCGTAGGCGATCCATCAGCAGCACCGCCATCACGTGACGGTACTGCCGTTTCGCGTCGAAGATCCGTTCGAAGGCGGCGCTCATTTCAACGAACAGCCCCGTGGCGCCCATCAGCATGCCGGCAAGACCCAGCAGGACAGCGATACCGCCCTGGCCGGACAGATAGCTCGCTTCCAGCAATCTCTGCACCAGACTGGCGCCGGCGTGGCCCAGTAAGCCTTCCATCTGGGCGACGATCCGTCCCGCGACAGCGTCACGGCCAAANAACAGGCCTGAGATCGACACGGCGATGACGAGGATCGGCGACAGCGCGAAGACGGCGTAATAGGCCAGGGCTGCGCCATGTGTCGTCAGGTGGTGAGCCACCCAACTCCGGCCGGCGCGGATGGGAACCAGTAGATAACGGATCCGCCACCGACGACTCCGAGTGTTTTTCCGGTCATGCGTAGACGTCCATTTTCCATGCCTTGATTTTAGTGAAGCGCTATGTGAGTTTTCATCCCGCGAACGTACATGAAGCTGCAGCCAGGCTTTATCAGGATGCGCCCACAAGCACATGAGAAGCCTCCTACAACGGGCTCGGCGGCGGCTGGTGATGAGGGCGCGGATTTCTCCCTAACATACCGGCACGGTGTGCGAATCCGCGCAAAAGGACCGCGATGAGAAATAACCCGGGGCGTAAGCCTGACAAGCAACATGGCGACAAGGAAAATCTTGGATACGGGTGTGTTGTGCTTCGGTCGCGGAAAGCTGGATGAGCGCGCTCAACAACGGCAGCCGGTTCTCGCGGTTCGCCCAGACGGCAGCCCGTGTCATGGGAGGCNCCCGTGCTTTCATGCTTGCCCTGTGCGTGGTCGTTGTCTGGGGTCTGAGCGGGCCCCTCTTCGACTTCAACGACACCTGGCAACTCGTCATCAATACCGGCACCACCATCATTACGTTCCTGATGGTGTTCCTCATCCAGAACACGCAGAACCGTGACGCCGAAGCGATGCAGATCAAGCTCGATGAGCTGATTCGCGCGGCGCACGAAGCGCAAAATTCTCTGCTCGATCTGGAAGAGCTCGAGCCGGAGGATCTGGAACGCATCCGGGCTCGTTACACGGATCTGGCGAAGCAGGCCCGGCATGAATTGCGCAGCAAGCCCTACCCTGGTTCCCACCACGACGAGACGTAAGCCGTCTCTACTCAGACGGAGGCACGTTTGATGACGCTTATTCGTCCATCCCCTTCCAGATAGCATTGACTGACCTCCGGCAGCTCCCGTTCTCGGATACCGTGCTCACGCAGCTTCGCCATCAGTTCTTCTTCCCGAATCAGTTCGCGTTTCATGTTTTGCCTGAGCAGGCGACCGTTCTTGATCAAGAGCAGCGGAGCAGGACGAAGCAAGCGCTCGATGGAGGCAAACCGGTAACCGAGCCAGTCCAGAAAGAAATCCCAGAACGCGATCGTCGCCACCAGTACCAGTCCCTCGGTGATCGACTTGTACTCGCTGGCCATGGCGTTTTGTGAAGCATCGGCGACAAGCACCACGACCAGCAGATCGGAAATCCCCATTCCCCCNGTTTCGCGCCGCGAGACCCGCAGCATGAAAAAGAGGAAAAGATAAATCACCGTCCCACGAAGAATGATCTCCAGAAGCGGAACAGTGGGAACGAAAACCGAACGCCAATCCATGCCGTTGTTCCCTCACCTTCGCCATGACCGTGCCTGACTTAAACGTGGGCCGTGGGGATTGCCTTCACAGGCTGCGCACGACCCGATAGCTGCGTCCGCGGAGTTCGCTCACGGCCCGGTCGATCTGGGCTTGCGTCACGGGATGGATGACGACGGCCCAGCGGCCCTTGCGAATGGCCCGCCGCACGGACGCGATCACGAGGACATGATCGGGGCGCGCCGTCAACAAGCCGCCCACCAGAAGCCCCAACACCCCACCGAAGAAAACAAAGACCGCGAAGCTCATGCCAGCCGTACTCACGACGGCGGCATTGCCGGCCACGATGAAACCCAGATAAAGCAGGATGCCGGCTGCCACGCCCGCGGCGCCCGACACCAGGTGCGCTCTCACGAGCGTGCGCCAGATGCCCGCCTGCTCGGGTTCCAGCTTGCTGGAAAATGCGGGACTGCCCGTGGCATCTCCATCGGGCGGGCCCACCAGATTCACCTGGGCATCGTCGAGACCCGCCGTGCGTTTCACCTGCTGGGCGGCATCTTCCGCTCCGCTCCGATTCATGAAGAGACCCGCCACCTTGGTCAGCGATCGTTCGCCGAATATCACACGCTTGATTTTCATATCGCTCCTTTCCCGAATACCGATCCGACGGTGCGGCGAAACCTGCGAGGCTGCACTCGCCGATACAGAAATCCGCTGCCCCTATTTGGGGCGAGGGTTGCGCCCGACCGGCCGGTGCGACACCAATTGCCCTGCACGCAATGCAGTCACCGCATGCACGACCGCGCGGCCGACGTTGCCGGCTTCTTCCTGCACGGCTGCGTCCCGGTTCAGCGTGTCATGGCTGTCGGCATAGGGTTCGTAATAGCCGATATAGCGATCGAGGCGCGCCTGGGGACCGGCATCGATCAGCCCCATCCAGTCGAGCCAGTCGGACAGCGCGCGGCGCGAGCTTTCAATCCCGGCCACGTCGCCATGCACCAGCAGTCCATAAACCCGTCCCGCCAGATGCTTGGGATAGTCCCATCCAGCCATTTCCAGGTCCTTGGCCCGTGCCGGATCCTTGCCGGCCGTGCGCGTGGGATCGGGATTTCCNCCGTCCGCGCACACCAGCCGGTCGATCATCAATTTGAGCGGGCTTGGACTCTGGTACCAGTAAACCGGNGTGACGATGACGACGGCATGGGCAGCCGTCCAGCGCTCGTAGATCTCGGCCATCCAGTCGTTCGTCTGGTTCAGTCCATGGTTCGGATAGCAGGAACAAGGCCAGTGGCACAAGGGCATGGCGGTCGACACGCAGCCTTTGCACGGGTGGATGTGGCGGCCATATTCGGACGCCAGGAGACTGAGGTCGAGCACGCCGGCCTCCACCCCGTCCTGCATGACGGTTTCCCGAATGCGGCCGAGCAGGCGAAACGTCTTCGACATCTCGCCGGGGCAGGTCCCGTCGTTCCGGGCCGCACCGCACACCAGCAGGACGCGTGTGGGCGTCTCCGGGCAGCTCCATTTCTCCTGTGCCTGCAGCACGCGGCGCCGGGTAGCCAGCCATTCGCTCGACAGTTCGAAATCGGGGTTCTCGAAATCCGCACCGGCACGCTCGGTGCGGGGCGATTTCCTGCCGGTGATATACGCTTGCCAGGCGACTTCCTCGAGGCGTTCGAGTGCGTCGGCAACTGTCTCGTACAAGGGATCGGCATAGGCCATACGGAATCGCTGGCCGAAGGTCTGGCGATCCAGCATCGCTGGCGCCTGGCCTGTGCGGATCGTGATCATGGGGCGTCACGGTGCGGCAGCGCAACGGGAGGACACCGGCATCGAGTCGATCCCGTCTGCCTGCCGTTGCTAGCGAAACCGTCGATGGACGATCAATGGAACCAGTCGTCCTTGGCCTGGTTTTGCCATTCCTTGACCTGCTTCTCGGCGTCATCGCGGGTCACGCCATAGCGTTCCTGGATCTTTCCGGTCAGCTGCTCGCGACGGCCCTCGATGGCATCGAAATCGTCGTCGGTGAGCTTGCCCCACTGTTCCTTGAACTTGCCTTTCACCTGCTTCCAGTTGCCTTCGATAATGTCCCAATTCATGGTTCTCTCCTTTTCAACACGTACTACACAATCACGCGCCAGGGATCTGGCGCGCACCCACTGCTTACGGTTTGACGACGATGTCGTTCTTGACCGCCTTCACGTTCGGCACCTTGCGGGCAATCGATTCGGCCGTATCCCGTTCCGTCGCATTCTTGGCAAAGCCGGAGAGCTGGACGGTCCCGTTCAGCGTTTCAACCTTGATCGCCATGGCGCTGACCACGGGGCTTTCCGCAAACCGGGCCTTGACCTGGGTCGTGATCGTCGAATCGTCCACATACTGTCCGACGGTCGACTGCTCACGCGTCACCGCGCACCCTCCCATCGTCAAGGTGCTGACGGCGAGCATGGCTGCAAATAATTTGCTGGCATTCATGATGGTTTCCTTTTGCTGGTTAATGGATGCGGGGCCGATCGGGTCGACCACTGTTTCGGCCGATCCTCAGCCAATCAACCGGCTTCCGACTTGCATCCCGTGATATCAAATGCGGCGACGCCTGATCCTCCAGCCGATCAAACCCAGTCCGGCCAGCATCATGGCGCTGACCTGCGCCTCGGGAACGGGCGTCACCGCGGCCGTGGCCGCCGTCAAGCCTCCATATTTCTTGTCCACGTAGGCCAGTGAAGACGACCCGTTCGTCGATGCCACGAGAAGATTCTGGAACGACACATTCACCGTCCGGGTACCGGTCCACCCGGACAGATCCGTGGATGCGGACGCGGTCCATGGGTGTGTGTTGTCTCCCGTCTGATCCATGGCCGCATCGGGCGCAATGCTGGTCATCGTGTCCTTCGCAGGGTCGAGCACGTCGTAGACCCGTACCTGGCCTGCGACGTCAGCCGTACTGCCGCCGCCGAGCAACAGGTAATCGCCCCGTTCGGCAAGATCGATGCTCGAGAACGAATAACCGTTGTGGGCCGTCATCTGGATATTGGCGGTGTTGGCGGCAAGCGTATAACCCGCGCCGTTGGTCGACGCCGCCTGGAAATCCACCGGCGTGAAAGACAGGGTGTCGCCGCTCAGTACGGGCTGGCCAAACAGCCCCATCAGCGTATCGTCGAACGTGAAATCGACGCTATCGCCATTGAGGGTGAACGACGCGGCGAAAGCCACTCCGGAGAATGCCTGGACCAGCAAAAACNNACCTGCCGCCATCTGATTCATTCGCTTCATGTGTTGCTCCTTCCCGGTTGCCATGGAATCGAAATAGGAAGACCACTTCCCTCTTGTGCTTTCAAGTTCAAGAAAATCCGGATGGCCGTGTATGCCCTCCGCCGTGGTGTAGCTATCTGTCCGCTCAGGGAAATCCTCGCCACGGCCGTGGAGACCCGTACTGGATGGCAGGAGCCTTTCGCCAAGACCGACCCGGAGATGCGGTTGACGACAGCAGATAGCTACACGTCCACTCTAGGCAGGGTCCGTGGCTACAGGTATAAGAAGGAAGCGCTTCCGCATGTAGGAATGAAGGAAGCGCGTGTCGGATGACCTGGGTCGCTTGTGGATCACGGTGCAGGAAAGAAGGTATGCCGAGCGGACGGGCGCCTTAGCTCGCCATGAATTCGCCGACGGATTTGAATTCCTCGACGCGATCGCACACCGACTTGATGACCATCATGATCGGCATGCCGAGCAGGAGCCCCCACGCGCCCCACAACCATCCCCAGAACAACACACCGACGAAGACCACCACCGCATTCATGCGGCTGGCCCGGCCGGTGAGCCAGGGTGTGAGCAAATTTCCTTCCAGACCGTGGATGGTGAGCGAGATCGCAGCGATGGCCAGCGCCATGCCCAGGCTCTCGAATTGCAGAAACCCCACCAGCGCCGTCCCGCCGATGATGACGATCGCGCCCAGGTAGGGAACGAGGTTGAGAATGGCCGCTGCAATGCCCCACACGGCGGCATGTTCCAGGCCGATCCAGAGAAAGGCGAGCCAGCTCGTGATCCCGACAAGAACACTGGTGAAGACCTGGACCAGCAGATAACGCTGAATTTGGGCGCTGATCTCGTCCAGCATCTGGACGGTGATCTTCTTCCTGCTGAGGGTCGGGCCCGAGAGCTTGACGAGCTTGCGCCGGAACGTGTCGCCCGAAAGCATCAGGAAGTAGGCCAGAAACAACACCATCACGGCGAGACTCAGGAAGGACAGCACGCCGCGGGTGCCATTCCACAGATAGTCCCGAATATTGAACTTGGGCTGCTCGATCTGGACGCGGGTCACGCCGCGCGGCGCCGGCGACACCGCCACAGCCGTCTCGCTCGCAGCGTGTTCGATCTGATCCGCCGCTTTTTGTACATTTTCAATCGCCCCNTTGGAGCCGCGCCATTCCCGATTCAGGGTATGGCGAAATTTCTGCGCCGCCTCGGGCAGGGTTTCGATCATGCTCGCCGTTTCATCCTGCAGCGAATACGCCATGAAACCGCTGCCGCCCATGATCATGAGCAGCAACACCGCGGCCCCGACCGCGCGCGGCACATGCCATGTCTGCAACCGGTTGACCAGGGGNGAAAGCGCATAGCTGAGGATGATGCCCAGGACCAGCGGAATGAAGAAATCCTGGGCCCAGTCGAGAATGAACACACTCGCGAATACGGTCAGCAGGATAAGCGGAAGGCTGTGGATGTCGGCTGAAATCCGGGCGGGCCCCGGCGTTTCGACGGAACCGTTTTCTCCCGAACCTCGTGCAACATCGACGGGTGTTTCATGCGCATTGTCCATCTTGCCTCCGACAGGAATCGATGAATGAATTTATACGGCGTGATGGAAGATTCGGGGCGCTTAGCGATCGGCCGCCCGTACTTCCCCGATCAGGCGTCGGCACTCGCTGTCGGCGTTGCGTCCGGCATCGATCAGAGGGAGGAGCGCCAGCGCGGGGTTGACCGCTCCCAGCGCAAGCGCTCCGAGGCCGCGCATGGCCAGCTTGCCCTTGTCCAGGCTGGCCTGCGGATGGGCAAAGCTGCCTTGCACGTGGATGGGCGTACGCAATGCGACCAGACTGGGTTTTCGGCTTTTCGGCACCACGGTCAGGTCGAGGCGTTCCTGTCCGAGATCGATCCGACCGCTTCCGTCGATGCGGCTGACGTCCGTATCGAGGACCAGGATGTCGGGCTGCATGACGCCCTGCTTCACCGCGAAATCGGCGATTCCGCACCGGATCCGGACGGGCTCGTCGCCGGTGACTTTCAGTTGCAGCATTTCCAGCAGATGAAGGCTCATCGTTTCCATCAGGAGCTTGCTGACTTCACCGCCGTCAATCACCAACGAGGCCTGTC
The DNA here is from genome assembly GCF_013693775.1 of Thiobacillus sp. NCBI lineage: Bacteria > Pseudomonadati > Pseudomonadota > Betaproteobacteria > Nitrosomonadales > Thiobacillaceae > Thiobacillus > Thiobacillus sp. Next base: position 3,037,325 of record NZ_CP059257.1, on the reverse strand, counting down.
CGTTCGCGCTGCCGAGCATCGATGCGACAGTATCGCCCTGTCCTTTCAGATCGATGTTTCCATTGAACTCGCCGATGCTCGCCATCGAACGATCGAGGGTTGGAAACAGCTGGGCCAACTGGAGTGTGCGCGCCTGGAGTTTCGCCGCAGCCTGGATGGGCGATGCACGTCCATCCAGCGTCACGGCACCCGCCAGCGTTCCGCCTGCCACGTCGAACCGCAAGGGGTCCAGCCTCAGGCGCCCGTCCTGCAACCGCAAACGTGTCGACAATCGATGGAGCGGCAAGGCTGCGGGACGATCGATCGAGCCGGCCTCGAGGGTCACATCCGCGTCCATACGGTTCCAACGCTGGGTGCGAAATGCCTTGCCCGGCAGGATGCCGGTTGGCGCAGACTCAGCCCTCGCAGGCTTCTCGCCTGCCTGGCCCGCTCCGACGAGGGGACCCAGATCGGAAATGTCGAGGCGCGTCGAATCGAGACGGGCAACCAGCAGGGGGCGCCGGCCTCCCGTATCGATGCTGAGACTGCCGGCGATGTCGCTCCTGCCCATCTCGCCGGTGAATTTTTCGTAACGCCACTGGCGGGGACCATGCACCAGGCGACCGCGCGTCCGATAAGGCGGCGTATTCGGAAATACCACGCCGACCAAGGGATAGAGTTGCGCCAGGTTGGCGCCCCTGAGCACGATCTGGAGATCGACCGCGGACAGTTTGAGCAGATTGGTGATGCGGCCGTCTGCGCCGACCGCAGTCTGGCCGATCTTCCCGGACACATTCAGATGGTACGGCCGCGTTTCGTCGCGCAACGCCAGGATGGCGTCACCGGCGCCCTGGGCGGCAAGAGGCTCGCCCTTGTAGCGCCCCTGCACGGTGAACCTCAATGGCGCGGATGTCTTGTCCGACCCATGCGATGTCGTGATCCGCGCGCTCAGGCGCGTGCCCTGCGCAGGATCGTCATACTCGACGCGCCCGTCGCCGACCGCAAGATGCCGGATGGCGACGCGCGCCTGGCTGTCACGCTGACGGCGATCGAGCAGCCAATTCCTGCGCCCGTCCCGGCTCTTTTCGAAAGCGAGCGCGGCCTGATCGAGCTGCACCTGCGGAAACACGATCTGGCCGCGAAAGAGTGGAAAAATGGCGATATCGACCGTCGCATGGCGCACGTCGATCATGTTCGGCCGACTGGCCCAGGATGGATTGGAAAACGTCACATCGGACGCGTGAACCCGCACGACCGGCCATTGCAAGCCGATGTCGAGATCGCCGCCGATTCGCAGGGTGCGGTGGGTCTTGGCATGAACCGCATGGGCAATCGGCTCGCGCAGCGCGTTCCAGTTTGTCACATTCGCCACCACCACGAGCAGGATTGCCACGGTCACGAGCGGCAGGGCGACCGCCATCTTCGTGCGCGGCGTCATCGGACAAGCGGATCGGCTCCATTGAGCGGCGCACCTGGCAATGGGTGCGTATCCGTTCAGAACGCCGTTCCGAATCCCTTGTCTTGTTCCAGCCTAAGAGTCGGCAACCCTGCGAGCTCATGAATCGGCATGAGGACACCGCGCGTGTCCGGTACGGCATCGAACAGCTGGTATAGATATTTGCCACCCCCTTGAATTCGTATGCTTCTTCAAGAAAACGCATGTGTTCGTGCGCGGCGAGACAGTCGCGAGACCTGCAATCCTGTTTGTAGTGTTCGATCAGGGAATTAATCACGTCCAGGTGTTCGTCGGTAACGTCGAACTGGCGGGCGGCGGCGTTTTTCCGGACGGTTTTCTCGACCTCATCCCGTGTGAGGTGTCGGACGGCGTCGTAGATCGGGATTTCTCCGTCGTGGGTGATGCTTTCGCTGTTGTTCATGGGATTTCTTTCTTGTGTAATGGGTTCGTGTTCACGCGAGATTGTCGGCGGCGAACTTCCAGTTGATGAGTTTGTCGACGACGCCGGCCACATGGTCCTTGCGCCGGTTCTGGTAGTCGAGGTAATACGCGTGTTCCCATACGTCGATGGCGAGCAGGGGCCTCATGCCTGATGTCAGCGGCGTATCCGCATCCTCGGTCTTCATCACGCTGATTTTCTTGCCGTCCAGCACCAGCCAGGCCCATCCGGTTCCGAACTGGGTCACGGCGGCATGCACGAGTTCCTGCCGGCACGCCTCGACCGAACCGAAGGACACGTCGATCATCTGCTTGAGGATGGGCGGCGGATCGCCNCCGCCGTTTTGACAGAGGCTATCCCAGTAGAACGCATGGTTCCATGCCTGGGCCGCATTATTGAAAATCTCGGTTTTTCCGCCTGCGCCAGCCGCCAGAATCATGGCCTTGATCGGCATGGCCTGGAACTCGGTGTCGTCGATCGCCTTGTTGAGGGCATCGATATAGGTTTGATGATGCTTGCCATGATGGAACCTGAGCGTGTTCTCGGAAATGACCGGGCTCAACGCATCCATGGCATAAGGCAAGGCTGGCAGTTCGTAGGGAAANCTCATGTTCTCGAGCATGGCCGTACTGATGCCGCCGGCTGTCACCGAGGCCGTGGAAGGAAAGTCGTGTTGCGGTAGATTCATACAAGGGCTCCGTTCAAGGATTGAGTTAAATGGGCCGTTCCGGCGTTATGCCTGGATAAGCACGGCGCGCGACCAGACGCGTCCGTATTTGGCGGCGTCGATATAGGAAGCCACGCCTTCGCGCGCATCCATTTTCACGACGCCGTCGTCGATCGCGACCTCTGCCCGATCCAGAAGCGGCATCGCATCGGGTGTGTACCCGATGATTTTCAGATGCGCATAGGCATCGAGGATGAAATTCATCACTGCTGCCTTCTGCTTCATGGCATCGACGGCCGTCCCTGAAATCGCCAGCACGACCGTGTCGAACAGGACCGANGGAGCGGCTGCCACGGCATGGTGCGGGGTGAGCGTCTCGCCGGCGCTGGATGGGATTGGACCCACATGCAGGCCGATCACTTCCAGCACCGCACCTTCGGTCTCGGCCGCGGTCAGCAGGGCATCCAGAATGGCGGGGTCGTAGCCCTCGCTGACCAGAACGCCGATCTTCCGGCCCTCCAGTGTGGGCTTCGCTTTCGCCAACAGGCTGAGCGTCGGGGAAAGGCTCAGATCGATGGGNGTTGCAGCCGGAGCAATCGTGTCGGCCTGGCCTTCCATGCCCAGCGCACGCGCCACCCTGTCGCACAGTTCCGGATCGACATGGCGGAGATGGCCGAGTATCCGGCACCGTACTGCGACGGTTTCCACCTTACCGAGTTCGAAGGTGAAGGCGCAGACGATATGGTCCTGTTCCGGCGCTGTCATCGACCGATAGAACAGGCGCGCCTGGCTGTAATGGTCCTTGAAGGTCTCCGGACGCACACGCAGCTTGTCGCCGCCTTGCGTGGCAGGATGCGTGTCGAATCCGGCCGCTGGATTTTCTTTCGGCGATTCGGGCGCCAGACTGTTCGGCTCGTAGTTCACCCGTCCGTGGGGAACATCCGTCTGCATGACGGCATCGCGCTGAAAATTGTGCATCGGACAGCGCGGCCGATTGATCGGCAGCTGATGGAAATTGGGACCGCCAAGCCGCGACAGCTGGGTGTCGAGATAGGAAAACAGCCGACCCTGCAGCAGTGGATCGTCGCTGAAATCGATACCCGGAACAATATGCCCCGGATGGAAGGCGACCTGCTCGGTCTCGGCGAAAAANTTGTCGGGGTTGCGGTTCAGAACCATCTTTCCGATCGGCTGCAGCGGAATGCTTTCTTCCGGTATCAGCTTGGTCGGATCCAGCACGTCGAAGGGCAAGGACTCGGCGGTGGCCTCGTCGAATGCCTGTACGGACAGCTCCCATTCCGGGAAATCGCCACGCTCGATCGCCTCGTACAGGTCGCGCCGGTGGAAATCCGGGTCCGCNGCCGCAATTTTCACGGCTTCGTCCCACAGGACAGAAGCCGAACCAATGCGGGGACGCCAGTGGAACTTGACGAAAGTCGACTTCCCNTTCGCATTGACAAAGCGAAAGGTATGGATCCCGAACCCCTCCATCATGCGCAGCGAACGCGGGATCGCCCGATCGGACATGGCCCATAGAATCATGTGCATGCTCTCGGGCATGAGCGAAACGAAGTCCCAGAAGGTGTCGTGGGCAGTCGCGGCCTGGGGATAGCCCCGGTCCGGTTCCATTTTGGCGGCGTGAATCAGATCGGGAAATTTCATCGCATCCTGGATGAAGAACACCGGGATGTTGTTGCCCACCAGATCGAAATTGCCTTCCTGCGTATAGAACTTGACAGCAAACCCACGCACGTCGCGCGGCAGGTCGACCGACCCCGCCCCGCCGGCAACCGTGGAGAAACGGGCAAACACAGGGGTCTGCACATCCGGGTCGCACAGGAATGCCGCGCAGGTGAGATCGCCGAGATCGCGATAGGCCTGGAAATAGCCGTGCGCACCCGAGCCGCGCGCATGCACGATCCGCTCGGGGATGCGCTCATGGTCGAAGTGCGTGATCTTCTCGCGAAGGACAAAATCCTCGAGCAGCGTAGGCCCACGTTCGCCGGCAGTAAGCGAATTCTGATCGTCCGCAATTGCCACGCCCTGGTTGGTCGTGAGCGTATGATCGCGCTGGTCGGTCATCTGATGCAGTTCACCNCCGTTGCCCGTGTGCTCAAAGGAACGGCTGGAGATGTTGCTTTTCACAGGTGTTTGGGATGTATGCTTCGGCTTGGCCATGGACTCTCTCCTCTAGGCAATCTGGATTCGTCCGCACGAGACAGCGGGCGAGGATCGGGAAGCCGTCCGGCAGGGTACGGCGCCCAATCCATTGGCATGCACCGCGGGAACGGTGCATCGGGAGTCCACCTGCTACTGCATGTATTTCATTTTCGCCTCGCTGACGCAGGCATCCTTGGCGCTGCCAGACAGGCTGTCGCAACGCTCCTTGGCAGCCTTGTAATCGGCTTTCATCTTGTCTTCGTTGGCCTCGGCCTGACTCTTGGTCGCTTTCTCATTCGCCTTGGCCTGGGCCTTCGCGCCGACGTAGGCGGCCTTCGCATCCTTCATGCAGACGTCCTTCGCATTGCCGGACATTTTTTGCAATTGTCCTTGGCCACGTCGTAATTCCTTTCGGCCTGATCCTTGGCGGCATCGTGGCGGGCCTCGGCCCGATCCTCCATGACATCCTTCATGTCGGCGGCATACAGCGGGGCCATGAGGGAGAGCCCCAGGGCAATGAACATCGCGTTACGTAATTTCATTTCAGACTCCTTCATTGGATCGGTTGGTGAACAGGCCGGGCCATTCGGTGGCAGACAGCCTGTCGGCTGGCTCGGCATAAGCAGCACTCTAGGGTTCACGCTGAATGCTCACCATCCGCATTCGCCGAGAAAATTGTCAGTTTTCGTTCTCGACGATGTAGGCCGATACTGACGCCCTTGCCCACGCCCTGCAGAGGTGGGCACAGGCAGGGCAAGGCCGTGGCGCATGCGATATACGGCGCCACGACCTGCATACCCTGGCTAACTAGTTTTTCGTTAATACGAACCGGAACCGCTGGGGGAACCACTCGGGGAACCACTCGGGGAACCGCTCGGGGAACCGCTCGGGGAGCCGCTGGAGGAACCGCTCGGCGAACCGCTGGGAGAACCGCCGGGAGAACCGTATGGCGAACCACCAGGCGTACTCATTTGCGAGCCAGGCTGTCCGGATGAACCGCCGGTGGGGCCTTCCATGGGCGCACCGCCCGGCATGTCGGTCGCACGGCCGTCCTGATGGCGTTTCATGCCTGAGGCATTGCCGGACGACCGGGATGTGAGCTCGTCGCATTCTTCATGCACGTCGACTTGGCCTTGCCGGTCATGTCCTTGCATTTTTCCTCCGCTGCCTTTTTCATGCAGTTGGACTTGGACGCACCAGTCTTTTTGTTGCAGTTATCCAAGGCATCCTGGTAGTTTTTGTGCCCCGTCGGTCATGCCGGGGAGGTGCTGGACGGACTCTGTGGGTGGCCGCTCGAATCGGCGGCGTACAAAGGGGCGGCCCCAGAAACGGCAAAACCGAGCGCCAGGAAAATTGCGGGACTGAGCTTCATGGAAATCTCCTTCAATAATAAATGGGCTTGAACATGACCCAATCGAACGGGCACACCCCGGGCAGAAACTTGCGCCGTCGGCGTCACGCACGATTCGGTATGTCAACGTTAGGCGCTGCGCGGGGAAGGCGGTATCCGACACGGCCGAGAAAACTGTAAGCGCCCTTGCGCGACGAAGTAGGTCCGTACTGACCGGGGCTGAATGCCTTTTCCAACGGGTGGAGGCGTTGCAAGCGAGGGCAGCGTCACGCCGCCCCTTCAACCGGCTTCAGATCGCTGTCTTGCGGGCGGCGGCATGGCGGGCGCGTGTTTCTGCAGCCTTCTTCGCCGATGTGCTACGTTCCGCCGCGCTGCGCCCGGCCGTGGCGGCGCCGCCCTTTTGCCGCCCGTTCTGGCCGGCGACGGATCGACCTCCTTGCCTCGCCCCGAACCGCTTTTCTTGCCCCCTCCCGTCATTTTGTTGACGGTGGCCCAGGCACGCGCTTCGGCTTCGTCCTGCGGGACACCGCGTTCGCGATAGCTGTCTTCGATGTGCTCAGCCTGTCGTTTCTGCTTGTCGGTGTACTTCGATTTGCTTCCTCTTGGCATGAGGTTTCCTTCCTCTGCGTGATCACGCTGTAACGTCCCCATCTCCGGGTGACCGGAAGGGACGATGGCCCGCGCGTACGTCAACGAACCGGCTCGGCGGTGGGCGGACACGCACCGGATCCTTGGGCTCGGGCCGGCTCGCCCTGCGCATATCGGGTGCATCCGCTGCGGCCCGATACGCGCAACGTATAAGGCTGGAGTGTTGCGTCGATACATAGGCCATGGGTTGCATTCTCCACATGGGCGCTCGGTTCGATCTGCCACCATTTGCAGGACATGCAGACGCCCCAGTGTGTTGAACTGTTCACGGGAACTCCTTGAATAAGCCGAAAATCCTGCGGGCAATCCCGCCGGGTGGATAGTAAAGACACCGTCCCGCTCCATACAGGCGAGGACGGAAGCCCATTACTCCCAATAGGGGCGGACGCCATAATGCGCATGGACATTCGTACCCCAATCGCGATCGGAAAAATTCGGCCAGTCGTCCTTGTCGAACCCGGGCGCGTTTTTCAGCGTTTCCTTGCTCTGATCGAAGATGAAGCGATGGTTTCCCGGGTCGACTTCCATCGCGGAAAGGGGAACGGCAAACAACTTGCTGCCCAAACCGAGGAAACCGCCGAATTCCAGAACCGCATACGCGACGCGACCGGTCTCGACATCGATCATCAGATCCTTGATGTCGCCCAGATCTTCGCCTTGGCGGTTGACGACCTTGTCGCCCGAGATGGTGCTGGATGAGAGGATGGGGCTTGATGCAAACATATTCATGGGTATCTCCTGATTCGATTGGTTGAATTGGCGTGACAGGTGGGCGGACTCAGCGTCCGGGCACTTTTTCCGGAATGGGGTTGCGGCCATCGGGATGCTTGCCCGGCGCTTCTTTCGTCGGCTTGGGACGGCCGGGCTCCTCGCCGCCCCGCTCACCTTTGGGGTCGCCCTTGGCATGCGATCGTCCTTCGCGCTCGGCCCGCTGCATGTCCTCCTGCTCCTTTGCATTGCGCGGGGCGGCCGCCTTCGCCGCCTGCTCGACCTTGCCGGACTCGGCAAAGGCACGCGCTTGCTCGTCGTATTTCTTGGCGGAGTCGTAATCGCCCTCGCCCTGTATTCCGGGTTTGCTCGTATTGGGTTTCATGACATGTTTCTCCTGTTCGGGATACATGCCCGGCGGATGCCCGGCATGACAGACCACGGCTCGTCATCCGCTTTTGCAGCGAGATGGAGTCGGTCGGAGCCTGTAGGAGAAGTGTGGATGAGCGGCGGGGCGAGTGCAGTCGGAGTCGGATGCCGACCCGCGTAGGAATCAGCCGAAAACGTGTCGGCGGAGATTTACAGCGCGGGGCAGGCCGGCTCGCAGTCAAAGCCAGGAAACAGCCCGGAGAGAAGCTCGCGCGCATCCGAGCTCTGTGCCGCAGCCAGGCAGTCGAGACTATCGTCATAGCTGAGGGCGTAGTCGAGACTGCTGCGGGCAAACTGTCGCTCGGCTGACGATTGATCCTGATACAACACACGGAAGCCGGTATGCCGTTCGTCCTCACGAATGCGATCGGCCAGGTCGCATACGGCTGCGCCTTCCCCTTCGAGCGTCTGGCAGAAGCGCCAGCCGTCGAATACGAGCAGGCTGTTGATCCGGGTAACTTGATTGCGTTGGCGCGACGCTCGCACGATGTCGGCCACACAGGCGGGGAGGTCGTCTCGGTCAGATGGCTGAGATAAATAAACTGATAGGCATTGGACATGGGATGGGCTCTCGTGAGGGGATGTATGACCTTAGCCCATGTAGAAATAATGGCAATGTGAAAAGACATACCGGCCGTCAGGCGTAATCGGCTACGATACCAAGCAGCGTGTTTGCCGTTACCGATCGATGAATCAGCAAATCTCCTGCACCGACTGTCCCTTGCGCAAGAGCGGCGCCTTTTCCGCCACTAGCGCGGAGGAAATCGAATTTATTCAATCCATCAGGCAACGCCAGATGCAGGTACGGGCCGGCCACGGAATCATGCGCGAAGGCGATGCCAGCAGCACGCTTTATACGCTGCTGTCGGGCTGGGCCTTCCGCTATCGCACCTTGAACGACGGACGGCGTCAGATATTCAATTTTCTCCTGCCAGGCGACTTCATCGGCCTGCAGCATCAACTGGGGCAGGCCTCGCCGCACGGCGTCGAAGCGCTGACCGACGCGACCCTGTGCGCCTTTCCGAATGAGCGCCTCTGGGACATTTACCGCAGCCACCCTGGACTGGGATTCGACATCACCTGGCTGTGCGCGCACGAGGAATTGATCGTCGACGAGAACCTGCTGTCGGTAGGCCGGCGGTCGGCGACGGAACGCATCGCCATGCTGCTGATCCACCTGTACAAACGGGCGGAGAGCGTCGGCCTGGGCGGCCCCGACGGCGTGCCCTTTCCCTTGATCCAGCAACACATCGCCGATGCGCTCGGCCTGTCGCTGGTGCACACCAACAAAACCCTGAAACGTCTGCAAGCCATGGGACTCTATACCCTTGGCAATGGCCGGCTCAAACTGACCCATCCGGCCGCCATGGCTCGCCTAGCCGATTACTACGCCATGCCGCTGCGTGCACGTCCCTTGATCTGACCCGCGGCCGATGGGCTTGACCTTGCCATGATGGCAAGGTTTATGTTGCACTCAACCGTATCCACAGGAGTTTGCACATGACCAACCCATTATCTGTCGGCATCCAGGGCATGACCTGCGCGAGCTGCGCCGCGCGGGTGGAAAAAGTGCTCAAGCAACTGCCGGGCGTGACCGAAGCCACCGTCAATCTGGCGACCGAGATCGCGACGGTTGTGGGCGACACCGATATGGCGTCTGTGCAGCGTGCCATTGAGAAGGCCGGCTTCAGCGTGCCGACCGAATCGCTGAAACTCGACATCATCGGCATGACCTGCGCAAGCTGTTCGGCACGGGTGGAAAAAGCCTTGAACAAGGTACCCGGCGTGCTCGATGCCAGCGTCAACCTGGCCACCGAACAGGCGACGGTAACACTGGCGCAGGGCACCTCGACGGCCGCGCTGATTGCCGCGGTGGAGCGCGCCGGTTATGAGGCGAGACTGCCGCAAACCCCGCAGAAACCCCGGCCCTCCNCCGCACGCACGCTGCCCGACTGGTGGCCGGTTGCGCTGGCGATCGGGCTGTCGCTGCCGCTGATCACCCCCATGTTCGCCAGCCTGTTGGGGGCGCACTGGATGCTGCCGGGCTGGCTGCAGCTGGCGCTGGCCACGCCGGTGCAGTTCTGGCTTGGCGCGCGCTTTTATCGCGCCGGCTGGAAAGCTCTGCGCGCCGGCAGCGGCAACATGGATCTCTTGGTTGCGGTCGGCACCAGCGCGGCCTATGGCCTGAGCCTGTACCTGCTGCTGACGCATGCCGGCGCGATGCACCTGTACTTCGAAGCCTCGGCCGTGGTGATCAGCCTGGTGCTGCTCGGCAAATGGCTGGAGGCGCGGGCCAAGCGCCAGACCACCGAAGCCATCCGCGCCCTGCAGGCCCTGCGTCCGACGACCGCACGCGTACGCCTCGACGGCGTCGACCGCGACATGCCGATCGACGCGATCCGCGTCGGTGACATGGTGGTGATCCGCCCCGGCGAGCGGGTGCCGGTGGACGGCGAGGTCATCGAAGGCGAGAGCCAGGTCGACGAATCCCTGCTCACCGGCGAATCGCTGCCGGTCGACAAGCAACCGGGCGACACGGTGACCGGTGGGGCGATCAACGCGCAGGGCGTACTGGTGGCACGCACCACGGCCGTGGGAACGGAAACCACGCTGGCGCGCATCATCCGCCTGGTGGAGAACGCACAGGCCGCCAAGGCGCCGATCCAGCGACTGGTGGACAAGGTCAGCGCGGTGTTCGTGCCGGTGGTGATGGGCATCGCGCTAGTCACGTTCGCCGCGTGGTGGGCGTGGGGCGGCAACGCCGAACAGGCCATCCTCAACGCGGTGGCGGTGCTGGTGATCGCCTGCCCGTGCGCGCTGGGCCTTGCCACCNCCACCGCGATCATGGCGGGAACCGGCGTCGCCGCCCGCCATGGCATCCTGATCAAGGACGCCGAAGCGCTGGAACTGGCGCACAAGATCGGCACGGTGGTGTTCGACAAGACCGGCACGCTCACCGACGGCACGCCGCATGTGGCGGCCTATCTGGCGGCCGACGATCGCGATAAAAACAGGGTGCTCGCCATCGCCGCCGGGCTGCAGGCCGGTAGCGAGCATCCGCTGGCGCGCGCGGTACTGGAGGAAAGCGCGGCCCGCTCAGTCCCGCCGCAGCCCGCGCGTGCGCAGCAGGCGCTGCCCGGCCGCGGCATCGCCGGCGAGGTGGCAGGCGAAACCTGGTGGTTGGGCAACCGTCGCCTGATGAACGAGAACGGCGTCGACACCGCAGAACTCGATGCCAGGGCCACCGAACTGGAGGCGGCCGGCCGCAGCGTGTCCTGGCTCGCGCGCGCCAGCGATCGCCGCGCGCTCGGACTGCTGGCATTCGGCGATGCCATCAAACCCAGCGCAGTCGAAGCTGTGGCCCGTCTCAAAGCGCTCGGCATCGCCACGGTCATGCTCACCGGCGACAACCGCGGCGCGGCCCAGGCGGTCGCTCATGAGCTGGGCCTCGACAGCGTGCTGGCCGAGGTGCTGCCGGCCGACAAGGCCGCGCATGTCGGCCAGCTCAAGTCAGCGGGAAACACCGTGGCGATGGTCGGCGACGGCATCAACGACGCCCCGGCGCTCGCCGCGGCCGACGTCGGCATCGCCATGTCCTCCGGCAGCGACGTCGCCATGCATACGGCCGGCATCACGCTGATGCGCGGCGACCCGGCGCTGGTGGCCGACGCCATCGACATTTCCAAACGCACCTACGCCAAGATCCGGCAGAACCTGTTCTGGGCCTTCGTCTACAACGTGGTCGGCATTCCGCTCGCGGCATTCGGTTTCCTGAACCCGGTGATCGCCGGCGCGGCGATGGCCTTCTCCAGCGTCAGCGTGGTGACGAACGCGCTCACGCTCAAGCGCTGGCGGCCCCACACATGAACATCGGCGAAACCGCCCGCGCCAGCGGGTGTCGGCCAAAATGATCCGTCATTACGAACATATCGGCCTCATCCGCGAAAGCAGCCGCACGTTCTCGGGCTACCGGCAATACAACGAACGCGATGTGCACCTGCTGCGCTTCATCCGTCGCGCCCGCGACCTCGGGTTCTCGCTCGAACAGATCCGGCAGCTGCTGTCGCTGTGGGACGATCCCGGCCGTGCCAGCGCCGACGTCAAACATCTGGCCGAGGCCCATATCGCCGGCCTCGACGCTCGCATCGCCGCGCTGAGCGAGATGCGCGCCACCCTGGTCGCACTGGCACAGGCCTGCCACGGCGATCACCGTCCCGACTGTCCCATCCTGCAAGGACTTGCCGCGCCGCCCGATTCCTGAAGCGCGCGCCCTGTCGCCGCGCTAGCGAGGCTGGCCCGCCCAGTCGTACACCACTTCGATCACCACCAGCGCGCGTACCGGGCGGCCATTCTTCTGTGCCGGCGCAAAACGCGCATCGCGAAACGCCTTGATCGCGGAGTTCTCGAATACGCCGGGCGGCGTCGCGCTCACGATCTCGATGTCGCTGACGCGCCCATCGGCTTCCAGCTTCAATTGCAGACGCAGCGTGCCGGACACGCGCTGGCGGTCGGCCTCGGCCGGATAGTCCGGCCGGATGACGCGCAGCGCGTGCGGCTGCACATCGAGATCGCGCGCATTGTAATAGGTGAGATCGACCGAACTGGTAAGCGCGGCGGCAGGCTCCGGAGCTGCTGCCGGCGAGGGGGCCTGCTCTGTCTTTGCCACCGCAGGCGCGGCCGGCGCCATGGGCAACGGCACGTCATGCGGCGGCGTGGCAGCTGGCGGCGGGACAACGGCCGGCGGAGGCGGCGTCACGGGCAGGGCCTTCGGCGCAGGGCTCGGGTCCAGCCGCGCTATGGGGGCGACTTCCGGCACCGGCGCGACTGGCGATGGCGGCGACGGCACATTGGCCGCGGGCGCCGGCGGCGCCACCAGGCGCACCTCGATCACCGGCGCCTCCACGCTGACGCCCGCAGGCGGCACCACCTGCACCAGCGCGATCACGGCTGCATGCAGCCCCAGCGAAATCCACAGAGCCGCCAGCGGCCGCCGCAGCCGCGGCGGGATCGACGGTTCGTCGAAGGACGCGCTCACTGAGAACCGTCCCCTTCAAGAGACCGACGCCCGGCCACTGCCGGGTATTCGTACCCCGGATGGCATTGCCATCCGGGGTACGTTTGACTGCACGGGAAATCGGAGGCACGGGCCTAGAATAAGGGCCAGAAAAACGACAGGAGAAGACCATGAGAAGACTCGTCATCGCGGGCGCCATCTTAGCATCGGCGCTGGCGGCCCCGGCCCTCGCCCAGGCCGTCGATCTGAGCAAAACCACGATCCAGTCCGCCGACGGCACCGAGGTGCCTGTGGAAATCGCCACGCCTGCCGGCAAGGGCCCGTTCCCGCCCGTGCTGTTCATCCACGCCAAGCGCGGCTACGAGGGCGACGAACGCGCCCATGTACGCGAGCTCGCCGAGCAGGGCTTCCTCGTGGTCGCCCCCGACTGGCAGAGCGGGCGCTTCATCGAACGCTGGCCGTCGGCACACAACCCCGACACCGAAATGGACGTGGAAGCCGGGCTCGACTATCTGAAATCCTTGCCCAATGCCTGCAAGCAGCCGGTCGGCATCGTCGGCCTGTCGCGCGGCCCCTATTACGCGATCCGCCTGGCCGCCAAACGCGGCTCCGATATCGCCGCCATCGTCAGCTACTACGGCCACATGCAGAACCCCAACGCGCCTGAGCCGGATCAGCTGTTCCGCGTCGCGCCGGAAATCATGCAGATCACGACGCCGGTCCTGTATCTCATCGGCGACGCCGACTACGAACTGCGCCGCATGAACGGCGGGCGGGCCTTCTATGCGTTGTGGGAGCGCGGCGTACCGGTGGAATGGCAGGAATATCCGATGGCGCGGCGCGCGTTCGACTTCCGTCCCGACCAGACGCCCGAGGAGAAAATCGCCACGCGTCATGCCCGGGCGCGGGCACAAGCCTGGCTGATGAAGTGGATGAAGCTGACGCCGGCGATGCGCTGCGCATAAGCCGGAACCGGCGGGCGGACATTCCGTCCCTGCCTTCTAGAATGGAAACAAGATGGCGGTTCCCGACACACGGGAATCCCGACCGCCGGAGCCACGATGATTCCACTCAAGTTTCTTTGTTTGCTGCTTGTCGGGTTTGCCTGGCAGGCGGCGCAGGCCGCACCCCTCTATAAATGGCGGGACAGCGCGGGGCGTATCACCTATTCCTCTCTGCCGCCGCCGCCCGGTTTCAAGGCGGAACAATTGCAGGGCGCGTCGCAACCCGACGCGGAAGCCATCCGCCAGGCCGAGGTGCGGGCGAAANAAGCCCAGGAACTGGCCCGCGAAATGGAAGCCGCCCGTCGCGCGCAGGAGGCCGAAGATGCCCGGCGCCGGGCCCTGCAGCCTCCGGCCCCCATTGTGATCGAGAAGCCGGTTTACGTACCCCAGCCGATCTATTACCCGCCTGTCCGGCATCCGCCGCGACGGCACCCGCCCGACCGGCCCCGCGACAGGTCACCCCACGACCGTTCACGCTGACACGGTTGCGATGACCGGCCGCCTCGCATGCGCCCCGTTTTGATTCCGTTAGCCCGCTTCATGCACCACAAGCGTACATCCCGGCCAGCTTGCCCAGCCCCTCGATTATCAATAAGTATTTGATTATTAACCAAACCGCGAGCTGGCACGCCCCCTGCTAAATCCTGATTGAGTATCCAAACCGCAAGGCCAGGTTGCTCAGGCAGTCTCCTCCGACTTAGCGGCCTCTCAGGAGGCCGCGTTTTGGAGGCAACCCAGAACATGAAACAAGCATGCGCGTCCTGATTGTTGAGAACCAGCCGGAACGGCTGGCGATGCTGGTGCCCGCACTGGAGGCGGCAGGCTGCGTGGTGACGGCCACGCTGAATTCGGCGCGCAGCCTGGATGTTCAGATCCAGGCGTTGCGGCCGGACGTGGTGATCATCGCGCAGGACTCGCCCGACCGCGATACGCTGGAACACATCTGCGTGGTGAACCAGGACTGCCCGCGCCCGATTGTGATGTTCACCGGCGACGGCAGTCCGGATTCGATCCGCGCGGCGACGCAGGCGGGGGTGACCTCGTATGTGGTCGACGGCCTCGACCCGGCGCGCATCCGCCCCATCCTCGACGTCGCGGTGTCGCGCTTCGAAGCGTTCCAGGCGCTGCACGACCAGCTCGAACAGACCCGCCTCGAACTGTCGGAGCGCAAGCTGATCGACCAGGCCAAGGCGCTGCTGATCAAGCAGACCGGTGCATCGGAGCCCGAGGTCTATCGCGAGATGCGGCGCGCGGCGATGGATCGCGGCCTGAAGCTGGCGGACATTGCGCGGCAGATCCTGCAGAAACCCCTGGCGTGATGCACCCCCGATTGGTGCACGGCACTGAAAACATGCACTGCACGGGTGCACGAATGGACGGCCTGCGAGGGCCCATGATCCGCCGGGTTTCCTGAAAACCCATGCAATACAAGGCGCTGGGCAAGCTGGCACAGCGGTTGCTAAACCTGGACTGAACAGTCGCAACGTTGTGGCTTTCAGCGTGACCGTCAAATCATTCATCACTGGACAAAGGCGTCCGCCCTGAAGGCGACGCCTTTTATTTATGCCCTCTGGGCATTTGGAGAACACACCGTGAGCGACACCCCGAACAAACCCCTCGTACAAGACCAGAGCAAGCGTGATTTCATGAAANAGACCACCGGACTTTCCGTCGCCGCCGCCCTCATGGCCATGGTGCCGCCCGGTGTGCGCCAGGGTGCCTGGGCCGCCGGCTCCGACGCACCCGAGAAACCCAACTTGAAAATTGGCTTCATTCCGCTGACCGACTGTGCGTCGGTCGTGATGGCCTCGGTGAAAGGCTTCGACAAGAAGTACGGCATCACCATCACCCCCTCGAAGGAGGCCTCGTGGGCGGCGGTACGCGACAAGCTGGTGAATGGCGAGCTCGACGCGGCGCACGTGCTGTACGGCCTGATCTACGGCGTGCAGCTCGGCATCGGCGGGCCGAAGAAGGACATGGCGGTGCTGATGGCGATCAACAACAATGGCCAGGGCATCACGCTGTCGAACCAGCTCAAGGACAAGGGCGTGACCGACGGCGCGGGGCTGGCCAGGCTGGTAAAGGCCGAGCCGCGCGAATACACCTTCGCCCAGACCTTCCCCACCGGCACCCACGCGATGTGGCTGTACTACTGGCTGGCAACCTATGGCATCAACCCGTTCAAGGACGTGAAGAACATCGTGGTACCGCCGCCGCAGATGGTCGCCAACATGCGCGTCGGCAACATGGACGGCTTCTGCGTGGGCGAGCCGTGGAACCAGCGCGCCATCTTCGACAAGATCGGCTTCTCCGCCGCCACCAGCCAGGACGTGTGGGTCAATCACCCGGAAAAGGTGGTCGGCACCACCGACGACTTCGTGCAGAAATACCCGAACACGGCGCGTGCGATGACGATGGCAATCCTGGAAGCCTCCAAATACATCGACACCATGAGCAATCGCTCCGAAGTCGCGAAGATCATTTCGGAAAAGTCCTACGTCAACGCACCGTTCGATGTGATCGAGGATCGCATGCTCGGGCAGTACGAAAACGGCCTCGGCAAGAAATGGCAGGACCCCAACTACATGAAGTTCTACAACGGTGGCGCAGTCAACTTCNCCTACCTGTCGGACGGCATGTGGTTCCTCACCCAGCACAAGCGCTGGGGACTGTTGAAGGAGCACCCGGACTATCTTGCCGTCGCGAAANAGGTCAACAAGATTGCCTTGTACAAGGAAGCCGCGACCCAGGTGAAAGTGCCGCTGCCGAAGTCAGAGATGCGCACCTCCAAGCTGATCGATGGAACGGTATGGAATGGCAAGGATCCTGCCCAATACGCCGACAGCTTCAAGATCAAGGCCTGAAAGCGGAAGGAAACCATCATGACACCCGAAAACATCGCCCTGGTGAAAACCAGCTGGCAGCAGGTGCTGCCCATCCAGAAGGCTGCTGCCGAACTCTTCTATGGACGCCTGTTCGAGCTGGATCCGTCGTTGCGTCCGCTGTTCAGGGGCGACATGGCCGAGCAGGGCCGCAAGCTGATGATCATGATCAACACGGTCGTCATGAGCCTCGACCGGCTCGGCCCCATGCTGGGCGCGATCGAGGACCTGGGGCGCCGGCACGTCGCCTACGGCGTGACCGAAGCGCACTACGACACCGTGGGCAGCGCGCTGCTCTGGACCCTGGGCAAAGGCCTGGGCGAACAGTTCACCCCGGCCGTCCAGGCGGCGTGGGCACAAGCCTATGACACGCTGGCCTCCGCCATGAAGCAGGCGGCCACCGCCGCCGCGTAAACACACAGGAGTGCGATATGAGCGCAGTCAATGCCACCNCCGAAAATCTGAACGGCATCCTCTCGGGCGAGGACATCGCCCCACCACCCNCGATGCCGACGGCGACCGTCCCCGCCCGCCGCGTCCCCTATTTCGAAACCGAATCGGGCAAACACCTCGTCGAGAACACGCTGACCCTGTTCAGGAACACCATCCCGCCCCTGCTCGGCATGCTGCTGTTCGTCGGCGTGTGGGGGCTGATCTCCCATAGCGTCAAGAACATTCCGGGGCCCATCGAAACCTGGCATTCGGCAGTGGAACTGTTTTCCGACCCGTTCTACGACAACGGTCCCAACGACCAGGGCATCGGCTGGAACATCCTCAATTCGCTGTACCGCGTCGGCATGGGCTTCGGCGCCGCCGCGGCGGTGGGGATTCCGCTCGGCTTCATGGTCGGCCGCTTCGACTTCCTCAACCGCATGCTGTCGCCCATCATCAGCATCCTGCGCCCGGTATCACCGCTGGCCTGGCTGCCGATCGGCCTGCTGGTGCTGCAGAAGGCCGAGCCGGCGTCGATCTGGGTGATCTTCATCTCCAGCATCTGGCCGATGGTGCTGAACACCGCCGCCGGGGTGCAGCGCATCCCGCAGGATTACATGAACGTCGCGCGCGTGCTCAACCTGTCGGAGCTCAAGGTGTTCACCAGGATCCTGTTCCCGGCCGTGCTGCCCTACGTGCTCACCGGCGTGCGGCTGTCGATCGGCGTCGCCTGGCTGGTGATCGTCGCCGCCGAGATGCTCACCGGTGGCGTCGGCATCGGCTTCTGGGTATGGGACGAATGGAACAACCTCAACGTCGCCCACATCATCATCGCCATCTTCATCGTCGGCATCGTCGGGCTCTTGCTCGAGCAGGGACTGATGCTGCTGGCAAAGCGGTTCTCGTATGAGTGAGCGGTGAGCAGGAAGCGGTGAGCGGAAAACGGTCCGCTCACCCCCACCGTTCACCACTTGCCACCTACTGCTCACCGCTCACTGCTCACCGCTTACGGAGAAGAACATGCAATCCTACGTCCAGATCGAAAACGCCGGCATGGTATTCAGCACCAAGAAAGGCAAGTTCACCGCGCTCACCGATATCAACCTCAACATCGAGCAGGGTGAGTTCATCGCTCTGATCGGCCATTCTGGCTGCGGCAAGTCCACGCTGCTGAATCTGGTGGCGGGTCTGCTCGACGCTACCGACGGCGTGCTGCTACTCGCCAACAAGGAAATCAAGGGGCCGGGGCCGGAGCGTTCGGTGGTGTTCCAGAACCACTCGCTGTTGCCCTGGCTCACCGCATTCGAGAACATCCATCTCGCGGTGGAAAAGGTGTTCGGCGCCAGCGAATCGAAAGCGCAACTGAAGGCGCGCACCACGGCCGCGCTCGAACTCGTCGGCCTATGCCATGCGGCGGCCAAGCTGCCGGGCGAGATTTCCGGCGGCATGAAGCAACGCGTCGGCATTGCCCGTGCGCTGGCGATGGAACCCAAGGTGCTGCTGATGGACGAGCCCTTCGGCGCGCTCGACGCGCTGACCCGCGCCCACCTGCAGGACGAACTGATGAAAATCGTCGCGGCGACGCAGAGCACGGTCATCATGGTCACCCACGACGCCGACGAGGCGGTGCTGCTGTCCGACCGCATCGTGATGATGACCAACGGCCCGGCCGCCACCATCGGCGACATCCTCAGCGTCGACCTGCCGCGCCCGCGCGACCGTCTCGCACTGGCGCACGACCCGCACTATCACGCGCTGCGAAGCAACGTACTGGAATTCCTCTACAGCCGCCAGATGCGGCCCAAGGAAGCGGCCTGAACGCGCGTCCGGGGCAAGCTGCGGTTGCCCCGGGTGGCGGGTGCGGCTAGACTCTCGGGGTTGCTTTCGAACCGTCCGTTTTGTGAATTTCCAGACCCCTGCCCGCCATGCCGCGCCGACGTGAGCCCCGCCCCGCGCCCGCGCTGGAACTGAAGACCACACGGCTCGCCGGGATCCAGGTCATCCTCAACAGCGCCGAGCACGCCGCGCTGGACACCCATATTTCCACGCTGTTCGCCGCGACGCCGGACTTCTTCGGCGGCGAGGCCGCGGTATTCGAATGCGGACGCCTGCCGGCCGACGCGCCTTCGCCCGACTGGAGCTGGCTGGCGCAGGAACTGAAGAGCCGGGGACTGAACCCGTTCGCGGTGCAGAACGCGTCGGCCGAACTGGCCGCCAGCGCTAGGCAGGCAGGACTGCTGGTGCTGAACGATGTGGCGCCTGCGCCGGCCATCGTCGCTGCCGAAGCGGCACCCGCGCCGGAACCTGAACCGGTCGCCGAACCGGCATCGGCGGCCGAGCCCAAACCGGAGCCGGCCGTAGCTTCCGCCACCCGCATCATCGACAAACCGCTGCGCTCTGGCCAGCGCGTCTATGCGGCGGGCGGCGACATCGTCGTGCTGGCCGCGGTCAATCCCGGCGCGGAAGTGATCGCCGACGGCAGCATCCACGTCTACGCGCCGCTCAAGGGAAAAGCCCTCGCGGGCGCGCGCGGCGACACCTCGGCGCGGATTTTCACCACGCATCTCGAGGCCGAACTGGTGTCGATCGCCGGCGTGTACCGCACCTTTGAAACCGCGCCGGACGCTACCGTGGCGAAGAAACCAGCGCAGATCCGCCTGGCCGACACCAGCCAGCTCGTCATCGAACCTCTCTAACCTCACGTAAAAAGGAAGCTCCGTGACCACCATCATCACTGTCACCTCCGGCAAGGGCGGCGTCGGAAAGACCACCACCAGCGCCTCGATCGCCAGCGGCCTCGCGCTGCGCGGCTTCAAGACAGCCGTGATCGACTTCGACGTGGGCTTGCGCAACCTCGACCTCATCATGGGTTGCGAGCGCCGCGTGGTGTACGACTTCGTCAACGTTATCCAGGGCGACGCCAACCTGCACCAGGCGCTGATCAAGGACAAGCACTGCGACAACCTGTTCGTGCTGCCCGCCTCGCAGACGCGCGACAAGGACGCGCTCACCGAGGAAGGCGTGGAGAAGGTGCTGAAGGAGCTGGAACACCAGGGCTTCGACTACATCGTCTGCGATTCGCCCGCCGGCATCGAACACGGTGCGGTCATGGCGCTGACCTTCGCCGACGAGGCGATCGTCGTCACCAACCCCGAGGTCTCGTCGGTACGCGACTCCGACCGCATCCTCGGCATCATCCAGTCGAAGAGCCGGCGCGCCATCGAAGGCCGCGATCCGGTGAAGGAGCATCTGCTGGTCACCCGCTATTCGCCGAAGCGCGCGCATGAGGGCGAGATGCTGACCTACACCGACATCCAGGAACTGCTGCGGATTCCGCTCTTGGGCGTCATTCCCGAATCCGAGGCCGTACTGCAAGCCTCCAACCAGGGCATCCCCGCGATCCACCAGAAAGGCACGCCGGTGGCCGACGCCTACCAGGATGCAATCGCCCGCTTCCTCGGCGAAGAACACCCGCTGCGCTTCGTCGAGTACGAGAAGCCGGGCCTGATCAAGCGTTTGTTCGGAGGCAAGTGACATGTCCTGGCTCTCCNTCATTTTCGGCGAAAAGAAAGCCACTGCCTCGGTCGCCAAAGAGCGCCTGCAACTCATCATCGCGCACGAACGCGCCTGCGCGTCCGGCCCGGATTTCCTGCCTGAGCTGCAAAAGGATCTGGTTGCGGTGATTTCCAAATACTTCCCGGTCAACCCCGACGATATCAAGGTCGGGCTCGAGAAGCAGGGCAACCATGAAGTGCTCGAAGTCAACATCGTGCTGCCAGAGGGACGCTGAGCCCCCTGGGATCGGGGAGGGGGCACTGGACTTCACGCAGTGACGCTGGCCGCTTCAGTGAAATCCAGCCACACCCGACCGCCCTCGACCTTGACTGCGAACTCGCGTGCGCAACCGTGATCAGGTGCCACGGCGCAGCCGGAGTCGAGCTCGATATTCCAGCTGTGCATCGGGCAGGTCACCTTCCTGCCGTGCACGATGCCCTGCGACAGCGGCCCCCTTGTGCGGGCAGCGGTCCTCCAGCGCGAAGATTTCATCGTCGGCGGTGCGAAACACGGCAATATCCAAACTGCCATGGCGAACCACGCGTGCGCCGAGCTTGGGGATGTCGTTCACATCCAGGATGTCAGTCCAGTTATTCATCGTGTGCTTTCTTCATGCGGCGACGGTTTCGAATTCATGCTTGAGCTTGCCTTCNCTGGCACGCTCGACCCAGGGATCGCGCTCGACCGACAGCGCGAACAGCAGGCGCTCGTATAGCGCACGACGGTTGTCGGCGTCGTCGAGGATCTTCTTCTTCACATAATCGAGGCCGACGCGCTCGACGTAGTGCACGGTGCGATCGAGATAGCGCGCCTCTTCGCGGTACAGCTGCAGGAAGGCGCCGGAATATTCCAGCACCTCGTCGGCGGTCTTCACCTTGACGAGGAACTGCGCGACCTCGGTCTTGATGCCGCCGTTTCCGCCGACGTAGATCTCCCAGCCGGAATCGACGCCGATGATGCCGACATCCTTGATCGCGACCTCCGCGCAATTGCGCGGACAACCGGACACCGCGAGCTTGACCTTGTGCGGCGCCCACATCTTGAAGAACACCTTTTCGAGGTCGATGCCCATCTGGGTCGAGTCCTGCGTGCCGAAGCGGCACCACTCGGAACCGACGCAGGTCTTCACCGTGCGCAGCGCCTTGCCGTACGCGTGGCCGGACGGCATATTGAGATCGGCCCACACCTTGGGCAGGTCTTCCTTCTTCACGCCGAGCAGATCGATGCGCTGGCCACCGGTGACCTTGACCGTGGGAATGGCGTACTTCTCGGCTACCTCGGCGATGCGGCGCAGCTCGGACGGCGTGGTCTGCCCGCCCCACATGCGCGGGATCACCGAGTAGCTGCCGTCGCGCTGGATGTTGGCATGCGCCCGCTCGTTGATGAAGCGCGACTGCGGATCGTCCTCGGCCTCGCCCGGCCAGGTCGAGATCAGATAATAGTTGAGCGCCGGGCGGCAGCTCGCGCAGCCATTGGGCGTGCGCCATTCCATGAAGGTCATCACCTGCGGGATCGTCAGGAGCTTGTTCTGCCGGATCGCCTCGCGCACGGCCTCGTGGGGATGGTCGGTGCAACCGCATATCGATTTCGTTTTCGGCGTGGCCGAATAGTCGCCGCCCGCGGTCACCGCCAGGATCTGCTCGACCAGCCCGGTGCACGAACCGCACGAACTCGACGCCTTGGTATGCTTCCTCACGTCTTCGAGCGTGAACAGCCCCTTCTCGCGGATCGCCTTGACGATGTCGCCCTTGCACACGCCGTTGCAGCCGCACACCTCCATGTCGTCGGTCATCGTCGCCGCCTTGTTGATGCCCTGGTGGCCGAGGTTGCCGCAGTGGTCCTGGCCGAACATCAGGTGGTCGCGCAGTTCGGACACGTTCTTGCCGTCGCGCAGCAGCGCGAAATACCAGGCGCCGTCGACGGTATCGCCGTACATCACGCCGCCAACCAGCTTGTCGTCNCTGAGAACGAGCTTCTTGTAGACGCCGCCGATGGGATCGGAATAGAGAATGGACTCGGTGCCCTCGCCGCCCATGAAGTCGCCGGCGGAAAACAAGTCGATGCCGGTGACCTTGAGCTTGGTCGAGGTCACCGAACCCTGGTAGCGGCCGATGCCGTAGTGCGCCAGATGGTTGGCGGCGACCTTGGCCTGCTCGAACAGCGGCGCGACCAGGCCATAGGCGACGCCGCGGTGGGCGGCGCATTCGCCGATGGAATAGATGCGCGGATCGAAGGTCTGCATGGTGTCGTTCACCACGATGCCGCGGTTGCAATGCAGTCCAGCGGACTCGGCAAGTTCGGTATTCGGGCGAATGCCGACCGCCATCACCACCAGATCGGCTGGTACGGAATCGCCATCCTTGAACTTGATCGCGGCCACACGCCCNCCNTCGCCGGAAGGCGACGAATCAGAACAGCCGCCCCGCACCAGTTCCGCGGTATGCTTCTGCAGCAGGAACTTCATGCCCTTCTCTTCCAGGCTCTGCTGCAGCAGGCGCGCGGCGGGTTCGTCGAGCTGGCGTTCCATCAGCCACGGGCCGATATGCACCACGGTCACATCCATGCCGCGCTTCATCAGGCCGTTGGCGGCTTCCAGCCCCAGCAGGCCGCCGCCGATGACGACCGCGTGCTTGTACTGGCTGGACGCACGGATCATCGCGTCGACGTCGGCGATGTCGCGGAAGCTGATCACGCCGGGCAGGTCGGCGCCGGGTACCGGCAGGATGAAGGGATTGGAGCCGGTGGCCAGCAGCAGGCGGTCGTACTCGGCGCGAGTGCCGTCGTCGGCCTCGACATAACGGGCGCTGCGGTCGATCTTCACGACCTTCTTGCCCATGTGCAAGTGAATGTTGTTTTCCGCGTACCAGTCGGTCGGGTTGAGGATGATGTCGTCGACCGTCTGCTCGCCGGCGAGCACCGGCGACAGCAGGATGCGATTGTAGTTGGGATGCGGCTCGGCGCCGAACACGGTGATGTCGTAGAGGTCGGGAGCCAGCTTCAGCAGTTCCTCGAGGGTGCGCACCCCCGCCATGCCATTGCCGACCATGACCAGTTTCATTCTGGGACCGCGTCCCATGGGCGTACTCATATCCATATCACCACTCCAAACGGAAAACCAAAAGTGATGACCGAGATACGCCGTTGCATTCGGTCTGCTTGCTACACACCCAGCAATCGTTGTGCCATGGTGCAGGTACCCGGCAAGCACCTTGTTTTACGGGGTTGCAGAAGCGCCTGTCAGCAAACCACGCCTCTACCGCGCACCATCACGGTGCCAAACCGCGCGCGATGCACCGCAATCATGCCGCCACCCGTCCGAACCCATTGATCGCGGTGATGGCGCGCGCCTGGTTAAGGTCTTCGGTATACCCTGCCGCAAACAGGCAGACCGCCAGCTGATTGCGGATCGGCAACGGCAGCGGCAAATGCTCGTGCATGACCTGGTCGATCCATGTGCCGGTTGCCCGCGCATCCATCCCGGGCAGGTTCGCCAGCACGGCGGAAGCGGATTGTGCTTCGTACACGCGCTGCCCCTGCCCGTCCTGCACCAGCACCATGTCCGGCCGCTGCTGCGGATCGGCAAATGCCTCGCCCTCGCAGCCCTGCAGCAGCAAGGCGTGCCCGCCCAGGGCTTCCAGCACGGCACGTGTCGGCGCAACGTCCCCATCCGAGATCACGGGTGTCACCCGCACCGAGCGCTCGCCCAGTACGTCGGCCAGCGCCGCCAGCCGCGTCACCCAGCCGTCGATACCCAGCCGCGCCCGCAAGGCCAGCAGCGCGGCCAGTCCGGGACTCAGCAAAGCTACCGGCGCGAAGGCGATGCCCTCCTCCTGCAGCGCCGCATTGACCTGGGCCGCCGTACTGCAGGGCATGATGCCAAGCTCGCGCAGGACGTAAGCCGCGGCCGTCCCACCGCCCCCTTCGAGCACGCCATGGACCAGCACCGGAATGCCGAAGCTCTTCAGCAGCAGCGCCAGCAGCGGCGTGAGATGTGGCTGCGTACGCACGCCGTGATAGGTAGGCAGCACCACGGTGCGGAACGGACCGGCCGGCGCAACGAAATCCGGCAGGCGTTCGGCCAGTGCGGCATGCATGCCGAGCCAGGCGTCCAGCCCAGGATCGTGCTGGTTGAAGGCGACCAGGAATGCGGCCGTCTCCAGCTCCGGCACGCCGCCATCGAGCAGGGCCGCGCCCAGCGCACGCGCATCGACAAAGCCCAGTCCTTCGCCGGCTTCGATCTGGCGGATCAGGGTGGCGTAGCTCATGAAATGACGGAGCCCATTGAAGTAACGTAGCTCATGCCGCCGCCCGATTCCCGGCGAGCAGCCGTTTCAATTCCGGCACGCACGAGCCGCACTCGGTACCGCATTTCAGCGTGGCCTGCAGCGCGGCCAGGTCGGCGCCAGCCGTGATCGCGGCGACGATGTCAGGCTCGGCCACGTTCAGGCAGTTGCATACGATGCGGCCACGGCCGGCCCCGCCGGCCGGCGGCCGCGCCACCGGCGCCAGCATCCAGCTGCGCAGCGCGGCGGCGTCCACGCCTTCGACGATGACATCCCGCAGCCAGTCGAAGGCAGCCGTTTCACCGGTGAGACGCGCAGCGACGACCTTGCCCGACTCGACGCGCACACGTTTGGAAATGCCGCGCGGGCTGTCCTGGTAATGCATCACCGCGAGCGGATCGTCCAGCCCCAGCGCGGTATCGAGCGCCGCCAGCAGTCCATCCGGCAGCGGCTGCGTATGCGCCAGGCGCAAGGTCAGCACGTCGCGCTCGCGCCCCGCCAGCCCGGCGGCCGCGTAATCGCAGGCACGCAGCAGCGGCTGCACGGCATCGAGCAGCTTCGCGCCATCGCCCACCGCCAGCGCGGCCATGCGCCAGGGCAGCTTGGCCTTCGCCACCTGCACGGCGGCATGCTTGAGTTCGGGCTGCTTGGACATCGCATCGAAAGTCGGCAGGGTCAGCGCATTGATCCCCAGCCCGCCCATGAAGCGTGCGCCCCAATGCATCGGCAGGAAACATTGCCCGGGACGCAGGCTGTCGCTGGGCTCGACCGCCACCACCACGTCGCCGCGCCGGCTTTTTACGCGCACCAGGTCGCCTGGGTTCAAGCGGCGCAACTCCATGTCGCGCGGCGCCATCGACAACAGCGGCGTGTCGACGTGGGCGAACAGACGCGCGACGCGGCCGGTGCGGCTCATCGCGTGCCACTGGTCGCGCAGGCGCCCGGTATTGAGGTGCAAGGGATAGCGCGCGTCGATCGCCTCGGCCACCGGGCGATACGGCACGGCGTGGAAATGCGCGCGTCCGCTGGCGGTGGGATAGATGCCGTCGGCGTACAAACGCATCTGGCCGGCAGACGCGCCCTCGGGGAACGGCCATTGCTGCGGCGCCTGATCCAGCCGCGCATAGGACAGGCCCGTGATGTCGAGATCGCGCCCGCGCGTGGTCTCGCGATGCTCGTTGAATACGGCTTCGGCGCTGTCGTAGGAAACNAGCCGCGCGCCCTCGCCCGGTATCAGCCGGCGCGCGAACGCGGTCACGATGGCCCAGTCGGCATGCGCCTCGCCCGGCGGCGGCACCGCCGCATGCACGCGCGAAATGCAGCGCTCGGAATTGGTCATGGTCCCGTCCTGCTCGCCCCAACTGGCGGCCGGCAACAGCACGTCGGCGAACGCCACGGTCTCGGTATCGGCAAACGCCTCCTGCACCACTACGCATTCGGCCGTCTGCAGGGCGTCATGGACCAGACGCTGGTCAGGTAGCGATTGCGCGGGATTGGTACAGGCGATCCAGATCGCCTTGATCTCGCCGCGCCCGAGCGCATCGAACATTTCCACCGCGCTCTTGCCCGGCGTCGCCGGCACGCTGTCCACGCCCCACAACCGCGCGATCTCGGCGCGGTGTTCGGGGTCGGCCAGATCGCGATGCGCCGACAGCAGGGTCGCCATGCCGCCGACCTCGCGCCCGCCCATCGCGTTGGGCTGGCCGGTCAGCGACAGCGGCGCCGCGCCCGGCTTGCCGATCTGCCCGGCGGCCAGGTGCAGGTTGATCAGCGCGGCGTTCTTGTCTACGCCGCAGCTGGACTGGTTGAGGCCCTGGCAGTACAGCGACAGGGTCGGCCCGGCGGCGAACCAGCGCGCCGCCTGCACGATGTCGGCCGCCGCCACGCCGCAGATCGACGCGGCCTTTTCCGGCGTGTAGTCGCGCACCACGTCGCGCAACGCCTCCCAGCCTTCGGTATGCGCGGCGATGGCCTCGCGGTCGATCAGTTCCTCCCACAGCATCACGTTGAGCATGGCGTGATACAGCGCGACGTCGGTGCCGGGTAGGATCGCGAGATGCAGATCGGCCTCGGCCGCGGTGTCGGTGCGGCGCGGATCGACCACGACCAGCTTCAGCTCAGGGTTGGCCTTGCGCGCCGCCTCGATGCGGCGGAACAGGATCGGGTGCGCATAGGCCGTGTTCGATCCGGCGATGAAAATCGTGCCGGCGTGATCGATGTCGTCGTAGCAGCCTGGGGGCGAATCGGCGCCCAGTGTGGTCTTGTAGCCCGCCACCGCGGACGACATGCACAGACGCGAATTGGTGTCGACGTTGTTGGTGCCGATCAGCCCCTTGGCAAGCTTGTTGAAGACGTAGTACGCCTCGGTGGTGAGCTGGCCGGAAATATAGAACGCCACCGCGTCGGAGCCGTGATCGCGGATGACCGAGCGGAATTTGTCGGCGACATGATCGAGCGCGACGCTCCAGTTCACGCGCTGGCGCGGCGCGCCTTTCTCGGTACGCAGTGCGGGATACAGGACGCGCCCGCTCGCCACCGCCGACAGGGCAAGCGTCGCGCCCTTGGTGCAGAGTTTGCCCCGGTTCGCCGGGTGCGCGGGATCACCGCGTACACCTACGATCTTCCCGGCGTCGGTCTCGATCAGCACCCCGCAGCCGGTTCCGCAATAACAGCAGACAGATGAAACGACAGACATGATGACTCCTCGCCCTGTCTGTCAGCAGGGTCTGTGCCAGGAGGCCTCAGTGCAATGAATTCAATGGCTTGAATGGATTAGGCCAAGTGCGGCCAACACGCCTCGCTCAACGGCAGTGCACAGGAAAGATGCTGTGCCGCAATTTGGTGCGGGCGTGAACTGTTGGCAAGCAGGCCCGCGGAGATGGCCGATTGTCGGCCCCAGGCGCCGCCGGCCTCTTAACCGACTGCGTCCGCAGTATCCGCAAAACCGGCCGTTGATGCGCCTCGCGTTCCTGAACGACTGCTTTACCCGGTTCAGACGTCAGAGCCCGACCCGAAGCAGCCACACGATGTGTCGAGTGATGCCCCCACAAGGCGGCCATTCAGGGCCAGAACTTTGCCATGGAGCCTGCCTTGGCCCCCCGAGGCGACGGATACTGACGGCGAACCTTCGCGAGGCCCGGAGGCGGTTCAGCATTGCCCTGAATCGCGCTGGCATGCTTTAGCTTTGGTGTTTCGAGGATACTTATTCAGAGAAGCCCCCAACGCCTCCCGGCACTGTGGAGGCACCGAACCGCCCCAGCCCCATTTCCACCAGCCCTTCGGGACGGCGCAGCAGAAACAGGGCTTCCAGCCCCATGCGCTGTGCCAGGCCCAGGCCTTCTCCAGGGCCGGCCACCAGCAGTGCGGTGGCCCAGGCGTCCGCGTGCATGCAGGTGCGCGCCAGCACGGTGACCGATGCGACGGCGTTGTTCACCGGCGCTGCGCGGCGCGCGTCCATGTGTGTGCGAGGCGCGCATCGCCCACCTGTAGATAGCGCCGGTAGTCGCCTGATGTGGCCACGGCCAGGTCCTGCAGTTCGATGACTCCGTGCACCGCGCGATGCCCAGTCTCGGGCTGCTCCAGCGCCACGGCCCAGGGCGCACCGCTGGCCTGGCCGCCCACTGCGCGCAGTTCACCATCAAGCGCCACCAGTGCATGCTGCACCCCATGCTGCTGCAGCATGGCGACCATGCGGTCTACCGCGTAGCCCTTGGCAATGCCGCACAGGTCGAGCTGCATGGGGGCGCGCTTGCAGGCGCGGCCTGCGGGCCGGTCGAGCTCCAGGCACGCGTGCGTCGGGCGCGGCGCGAGCTGGCGTGCGGTGCGGATCGCCTCAGCGTCGGGCGCATCGCGCACCGCGCCAAAGCCCCAGGCATCGACCAGCGCGCCGACGCCCGGATCAAACGCGCCGTCACTGAGGCGGTGGATATCGAGCGCGCAGGCCAGCACCTCCAGCATCTCGGCGGGCAGTTCGACCCAGGCGTCCACGGGCGCATGGTTCAGGCGCAGGAGGTCGCTATCAGGCTTCCAGGGAGACATCTGCTCGTCCACCTGCTGCACTGCGGCGGCGAGGTCCCGGTGCAGGGCCGCCAAGTCCAGGCTGGCGTCGGCGTCCACACTGGCGGACCAGCGCGTGCCCATGGTCGGGCCGTGCAGGGTGGTCCGCTTGCAGAGCACAGCAGGTTCAGAAGACATCTTCGGCATAGCGTTCCTTCGCTTTGAGCTGCGATATGCTCAACTGCAGCGGCGCCAGCACGGCGTCCAACGTCTCGGCCACGTCGCGCGCCATGGCTCGGCTGCCGCAGACACGCACGATGGCGCCCTGGGCCACCAGGTCGCGCAGGCGCTCGGCGTCGCGGCGCAGGGCGTCCTGCACATAGCCGCCACCCTCCGGTATGCGGGAGAACACCGTCTCCACACTGGCCAGGCGTCCTTCGCCGAGCCAGTGCCGGATCTCGGGGCCGAAGTAAAAATCCCGCTCAGGATCGCGCCCGCCAAAGTACAGGTGCATGGGNGTGTGCCGGTCGTTGCGGCGGATGAAGCCTGCCAAGGGCGCCACCCCNGTGCCCGCCCCGATCAGCAGCACGGGTCGCCGCGTACGCGGCAGCGCAAAGCCGGGGTTGGATCGGATGAACGCGGCGATGTGGTCGCCCGGCTGCAGGCCCAGCAGGTGCGTAGAGCACAGGCCGCCGGGCATCTGGCGCACGCAGATTTCCAGAAACCCGTCCTCCCAGCCCGACGCCAGCGAGTAGTAGCGGGGCACAGCCGAGCCCGGCGGCACGATGCCCACGAGGTCGCCTGCTGCAAAGTGCGCCAGACCGTGCCCGTGCAGGCGCTCCCCACCGCTCTGCGCGGGCCACGCAAAGCGCAGGATCGCCGTGGGCTGGTCGACGAGCCCCGGGTAGTCCTGGCGCGTCACGAGCGTGAGCGCCGTGGTGGGCGGCATGCGCGGCACATGCTCCAGCATCAGGGGTTCGCCGAGCGCCTGCGCCAGAGCCTGGCCCCAGCGCGCGAACTGCTGGCTCGATTGCTGGTGGATGCACTCCAGCGGCAGCAGCGCGGGCCAGCCCTGTGCACGCAGCGTTTTCTCCAGCGCCTCGGCAAAGGCGCAGAAGGCCGGGTATTGCCGGTCGCCAAAGCCCAACACCGTCACCGGCACGGCGCTGGCGCTGAGCTTNCCTATGCGCTCCAGGGCATGGCTGGCGTGGGCCGGAGCTTGGCCCTCGCCATAGGTTGCGGCGAGCACAAACACCTGCCGCGTGGCGGCCGTGGTCTGGAAAAGCTCCAGTGCGCCGGTGTACACGCGGTGACCGTTGTGGCTCAGCGCATCGTGCAACGTCTGGGCAAAGCCCCACGTGCTACCGCCTTCGCTGGCAACGAAGATGAGCACGTCGGCCTGTGCCAGAGGGCTGTTGCCCGTGATGTGCGGCGCCTGGCGGCGTGCCTGCCACCAGATGAAGACGCCCGACAGCCAGAACAACAGCACGCTGGCGCCCACGAGCGCGAGCACCACCGCCCAGGGCCAAGCCCCTTCACCCGTGTGCAGCACCAGCGCCCAGTCGTAGATGCGCTGCGCCAGGGTGACGTCCTGCCAGGCCAGCGTCTTCCCTGAGTAGCGGTCGATCCAGCCTTCGCCTTGGCCGGTGGCCACCTTCCAGGTGTCTTCAGGATCGGCAGCGTCGGGAAANTTCAGCTTGCGCAAATCCCGCACGGAGAGGTTTTGCAGCGCGGCAAGCTGCCCCACGGGCAGGGCCGTCTGGCCAGTGGCCACGGAGATCACGTCGGGCTCGGCCCCGGCGTCCAGCGCCACCAGTCCCAGGGTCGAGGCGCTCATGCTCAGCGCCGTGAGCGACGTCAGGCACAGCACCGCCAGCACCACCCGGCCCGTGACCACGTGGATGCGCTGCGCCAGCGAGCCACGCACCCGTGCTGCCAGCCGCCGCCAGCCGCCCATGCGGCGCAGCAGCAGTACGAGGGCCGAGACGCACAGCCCCCCNATCGCCAGCGCAATGCCCGCTGCACCCCAACGCCCGGCGTCGCCCAGGAGCAGCGAGCGGTGCAGGTTCTTCACCCAGCGCGGCAGCGCCGAAGGCTGCCAGGCGCCCAGCACCCGACCATCGGTCGGGTCCACGTAGTGCGCCTGCGCCTGGTCGCCGACAAAGCCGAACACCACGATGGCGCCCGAGGGCAGGTGTCGAATTTCCTCCGCACCCGGGACGTTACGTGTCACGCGCTCCACCAGCGTGGCCACGGACAGGTCGTCCCGCGCGGCGGGCGCCTGCCAGGCCTGCTGCACCGGATCGTACGCCAGGATGGCGCCGGTGATGCCCAGCACCACGGCCAGGGTGCCTATCGTCAGACCCAGCCAACGGTGGATTGACTTCCAGTCCATGCGCGCGCCCTTTACCGCAGTTGGAAAGTCAGCGTCTGGATGTACTGTTTGCCGGCCTGCGGCTTGCCGGCGTTGCCGGTGGACAGCGGCACGCGAACCTCCGACGGGCTGTCGCGCATGTCTTCCACGGCCGCGTCGAGGCGGATTTCGTAGCCTGCGTCAATCAGTGCATCGGCCAGGTCGGCCGTGACCTTGAGCGTGCGCCCCGCGCCCACACTGGCGCCGGTCACGCCATTCAAACGCTTGGCGTCACCGGCGGACAGCCGATTCCAATTCGACAGGTGTTTGTAGTACTTGGCCTTGCCGCCGGCCACCCACAGCGTGCGCACATAGGCGCCCTTGACGTCGGTCAGGTACGCGGCCAGGTAGGCGCCGTCGCCGCCGTAGTTCTTGAGCTGGGCGGTCAGCGTGAGCTGGCGGCTGTGCGCCAGGGCGGGAATGGCCAGCGCGCAGGCGGCGGCCAACGTGGTCAAGAGAGGTTTGGACATGAGGATTCTCCAATTGTGGGGTTACTCGGTCTGGCCGCGCGGTACGGTGCCAGGGGTGAATGGGGGCGATGGCGCGGCGGCGGCGTCTGGTTGCGACGCGGCGTGCTCACGTTCGCGCTCCCGGGAACGCTGGCGGTTCCCTTGCTTCATCGTCAATACCTTCAGGGTTTCCGGATCGATTTTGGCCTTGAAGATGCGGCCCTGGGCGTCCGTGCCGCGAATTTCGTAACAGCCGTCGTCGATCTTCATCCGCTGGATCTGCCAGCCCTGCCGGGCTGCCATCTGCCGCACGGCCTCGCGCGATTGCCAGCGATCCACCGGCGCATCGCAATCGTCATCGGCCAATGCGGGCAGGACGGCCAGGCCAAGTGACAGCGCCAGCAAGCCACGGCGCAGGGAGGATTGCATGACAAACGAGTTGCGGTGCGGGTGTTTCATGGAAAACTCCTTTTCACTACGTCAGCGTTTATGTCGGCTTACGGCATCACGTCGGAACTCACACAATCGGCCAGGAGCGGCCGGTCGGATCCGCCCTGCGTCCCTTGGCGGTCAACGTTTGACATGGGAGGGTCAGGCGACGTCGGTTGCCTTGAATACTAGCGTGAGGCCTTTCCCGTGACTGTAGAAATAGTCTCCTTTAGGGCTGATCACGACTGCTGTGCCTTTGCGTGCATCGACAAAGTATCGCCAGCCATAGCCTGGCTGCCCGATCGTTGCGTCAGTGGAGACGGCTTGCATGTCTGAGTCGATCCGATGACTGTCTCCTGCTTCCTCGCGAGGATTGTCTGCATATGAAGGCATGCTCATCATGGTTGCTACGACGCTCAACACCCCGGCAATATTGCATGGCTTCATGATTCTTCCCTTCGATCGAGTCCAGTCGACGCTGACTGTCCATGCACTCTGAACTTCAAAACTTAAGACAGCCTGAACGCACGTCTGTGGCCCAATGGGGCGATGTCGTTCTTCCAGAAGCCGTAGGTCAAGCGGTAATCCCCATTTTTAGCAGTTGCCAGAAGTGGGGTTAAGTGGCACTGATTCTCAGATGGCCGGTTATTACATCAACGGAGGGTCGATGGGCACGCCATGACCCCGCTTCGGGTCGAAAGTTCGCGTTCGCTGCATTGGAAATGCTGCCGTTAAGTGTGTGCTCTGACCTGTGACTGCCCAAGGCCTGCGGATGAAGGTTGATCAGAACCGGCTACCCGAAATGGCCGATTACTTCTGACTACTGGGCAGGGTTGATACCTGGACGCGGTTGCCGCCATTCCGCTTGGCTTCATACATCGCCTCGTCGGCATGGCGGATCAGTTGCGTGTAATCGTTGGAGTGTTCGGGATACAGCGCGATGCCGATGCTCGGCGGGGCGTGTACCATATGCCCGGCCAAGTCGAAAGGCCGGTCGAGGGCCGCCCGGATTTTCTCGGCAACCACTTCGGCGCACTCCGGAGGNGAAACGCCATTGAGCAGCACCAGGAATTCGTCGCCACCGACGCGGCCGATGGTGTCCGATTCGCGCACGCACTGTCGGAGGCGATGGGCGACTTCCTGCAGGAGGAGGTCGCCGACCTGATGTCCAAATACGTCGTTCACCTGCTTGAATTTGTCGAGGTCGAGATAGAGCAGGGCGAGCGGGGTCCGGAGCCGCTCTGCACAGCGCAGCGCGGTCTGCAGGCGATCGTGGAACAGTTCGCGGTTGGGTAGGCCGGTCAGCGGGTCGTGGCGTGCGATGTGCTGCAGCCAGGCTTCCATCTGCTTGCGCTCGATCACGGGCGCAACCTGGTTGGCGACAAACTGCAGCAGTTCGACATCCTCCAAGGTATAGCGGGCCTCGGCGTGATAGTTCTTCACCACGAGGGCCCCGATGACGCCCTTTTTCGCATTGAGCGGAACGCCCAGCCAGTTCAATGAATTTCCTTTAGCATCGGGCGTCAGCAGCAGGATTTGGCCGCCCCGGATGATCTCTTCGATCAAGGCGGTTGTAGCCGGTTCCATGTGCGACGAGTCGTGCTCATCGACCAGATACGGAAAGCTCAACGCAGCCTTGTCTTCATCGTAAAGCGACACGAAGAAATTGGCGGCGGGCAGCAAGCCACCGATGATCTGGTGGATTTGCTGAAACAGGGTGACGAGATCCTCAGCCCAGTGCGCAGCCTCGGAAATGTCATACAGGGCCGCCTGCATGGAGTCGGCGCGCTTGCGTTGAGTCACGTCGCGCGCCACGGCGACCCGCACCTGATCCGTCTCGGACCATCGGGCCGACCACATGACATGGACGATCTGGCCGTCCTTGCGCACATAGCGGTTCTCGAAATGGGGCTGGGGATGACCGGCGACGATCTCGGCGGCGGCCTGCAGCGTCCGCGGCCGGTCTTCATGAAACACGAAATCGATCATCGGCTTGCCGATCATCTCTTCAGGGGTGTAGCCGAAAATACGCTCGCACGCGGCGCTGACAAACACAAAGTGTCCCTGCATATCCACGACGCAGATGGCGTCGAGCAGCAGGTCCATGACGTTGTTGAGGGAAACGGGGCTATTCGGCTTCATGCAATCGCATCATGGGATGGGCAGCCGATCCGGATCGGTCATAAGGGCTTCATTGTTGCTGCATAGGATTTCTCGCTGCATATCCTGTCGAGTCACGGATCGCTCCCTGGAGCAGCCTTCAGGCTGCCCCTATTCTAGCCTGTGTGGCCGCGAACGCAGACACGCTGCCAGCGGCCGGGTAACGCGAATGACAAAAGTCATTCCACAATGGAAGATAGCCGTATTCGTATTGTCCCCGACTATTCGTTTCAACCCATTCATTTAGTCCGGAATAACCATGCCTTGTTCACACGATACGGTCGCCCAGGCCCGCGCCATTCTGGCCGGGGCACAGGAANAAATCGACAGGCTCCGCAGCATGCAGCCGTATCTGATCGACCTGTCCCTGCGGGAGAACCCCGTTGGCGCACGCATAGGCCAGACGCTCGCAGACAAGCTGGCCATTCTCCCCAGGCTGCGCGAGTTCGGCTTCCGCAACATCCTGCTGGGTACGCTGGATTACGCCATGCCGGATGAATTGGAGGTCGACGACGATTTCATGATGTATCTGCGCGACCACCAGGCCGACATGAACGGCTGCTTCGCGTTCACCGACATCGGCATTGCGGCGGCCGACGGCACGTTCACGCCCTCGCCTTCGCAGCGCAAGCTGCAGGCCTATGGCGTACCCAACACCCTGCATGAAATCTACCTGAGCAAGGCGGGCATGGCCGGGCAATATGACCTGGAGACACTGCGCCGCAGCCTGCCGGCCAGCATCGCGTGGCTCAACGCCAACATCCGCGGCGACGACGGCGGCCGGCCGCGCATCCTGATCAATATCGTGGACGGCTGCGATGCCTTCGCGGAAGACCCCGATACGGCCTGTTCGATCCTGAGCCTGCTGGCCGAGCAGGCCATCGAAGGCATCAGCATCGAAGATAACCGCGGCACCTACCTGCCCTTCCAGGTGGGCGCGTTCGTCGCGGTGGCCCGCAGTTTCCTGCCGCCGCCGCTGAAAATACTGGTCCACATGCATGCCGGCGGCGGCTTCGAGAATGCGTCCGTGATCGAGGCGCTGCTCAACGGTGCGGATGGCGCCTGGGGCGGGCTGCCCAAGCGGGCGGCGATCATTGGCCATGCCTCGCTGGGCGAATTGATCGCCAATCTGGTACGCGTGGGCAATCCCCACATGCAAGCCAGCTACCGCCTGGACCAGCTGCTGCAGCTGGCCACGCGGCTTCAGGTGCTGGACGAGGAGGAGCCGGTCCCCGACGACCTTCCGATACTGGGCAACAACGCCTACCGCCTGCCGTTGAGCTTCTTCCGCCAGCAGGCGGGGCGCTTCATGGATTTGCCGCCGGAAGCCATCGGCGGCGCCTACCGGTATCGCATCTGCCCGGTCGTCAGCGATGCAGCCGTGATCGCCGGGCGGCTGGCGGAGGTCACGGGCCAGGCAGCAGAAAGCTTCCCGGAAGACGTGCTGAACCGCATGATCCGCCTGATGCGCCGCGACCTGCGCGCCGGGAAACGGATCGCCTACGACGAGCCGGTGCAGTTGTTGCAGCTTTTTGCTCGCGCTTCGCGACTCTGAGGTGTATGGTCGCCTCCCGGGCGCGCAGAATCCCTCGCCTCGATGCGTCGTAGTATGCTGAACGGCGCGAACATATTCCCCTGCAGATCGGGTACCTCCACAATGACTGACAGTTCACAAGACACGGAAATCGACAGCGCGGTCTACAAGACCCTGCTGGAATCGACCAAGGCCATCCCCTGGAAAATCGACTGGCAAACCATGCGTTTCGCCTACATCGGGCCGCAGATCGAAAGCCTGCTCGGCTGGTCGCCGGCAAGCTGGGTGACCGTGGAAGACTGGGCGACCCGGATCCATCCCGATGACCGGGAGCGGGTGGTGAATTTCTGCGTCGCGCAGTCCAAGGCAGGAACCGACCACGAAGCCGACTACCGCGCCCTGACGCAGGACGGCGATCACGTCTGGATCCGCGACGTGGTGCACGTGGTCCGCAACGATGCCGGCGAGGTCGATGCCCTGGTCGGATTCATGTTCGACATCAGCGAGCGGAAAAGACCGAGGAACAACTGGTCATCTTGCAGAAGGAACTGGAAGCGCTGTCCTTCAAGGACGGCCTGACCGGCGTCGCCAACCGGCGCATGTTCGACTCCATCCTGGAAGTGGAATGGGCCCATGCACGGCGCAACAACCAGCCGCTGTCGGTCATCATGCTCGATATCGACTACTTCAAGCAGTACAACGACTGCTATGGCCACATCGAAGGGGATGCCTGCCTGAGGCGGGTCGCCCAGACCCTGAGTTCGGCCGCGACCCGCGCGCGCGACCTCTTTGCCCGCTTCGGCGGGGAGGAATTCGTGCTGGTGCTGCCCGGAACCGACGAAGGGTCGGCGGCAAAGATCGCCGAGCGCTGCCGCAGCCTGATCTTCAAGGAACAGATCCCGCACGCGCAATCCCCGGTCAGCCAGATCCTCACCGTCAGCCTCGGGGTCGGCACGATCATCCCCTCGCACCAGGACGACCCGCTGGCGTTCGTCGAAACGGTGGACAAGCGCCTTTACCAGGCGAAGCAACACGGCCGGAACTGCATCGTCAGGGGCAGTTGATCGCGCTTTTTCAGTGCGCATCGAGGCTTGAGTGCCCGCCGACAGCCCGTCCCCTCTCTTCACAAGCCTGGACGCAATAAGGAGATGCATGGGTCTTGATTTGGCGAAATATGGATCTAGATTGGAAATGTAGCCGCAGTTGCGGCCGAGTTCGTTATCAGACAATCCGTTTGAAAGGAGACCATCATGGCCAATCTCTCACGTTACGATCCGTTGAATCTCGCCCGCATCGATCCCTTTGGCGACATCGACGACCTGCTCAAGGGCTTTTTCGTGCGTCCTGCGCTCTTCGAAGGCCAGCAGCCGATGCAGATCAAGATGGATGTGAAGGAAAACGACAATGCCTATACCGTGCATGCCGACATTCCGGGCGTGAAGAAGGACGACATCCATGTCAGCATCGAAGGCAACCAGGTTTCGATCAGCGCCGAAACCAAGATGGAGAAAGAAGAAAAAGAGGGCGAGAAAGTGCTGCGTTCGGAACGTTACAGCGGCAAGGTGTCGCGTAGCTTCACCCTTGCCCATGACGTCGACGAAGCCAAGGCCCAGGCCAAATACAACGATGGCGTACTGGAACTGACCCTGCCGAAGAAGGCCGTCAGTTCGGCCAGGAAGCTGGCAGTCCAGTAAGCTCCGCCACGGAAGCCCAGCGCGGCGCCCTTCTTGAGGCGCCGCTTTTTTGCCTCCCGCCCCTTTCCTATCCCGCAACCGGATCATTCATGGAAATCCTGCTTCTGACCGTCCTGATCGTATTGAATGGCGTGTTTGCCATGTCGGAAATCGCATTGGTGACGTCGCGCCGGGCTCGACTCGCGCGGCTGGCCGACGAAGGCAATCGGGCGGCGTCCGTCGCCATCCAGCTGCACGACGACCCGACGCGTTTTCTATCGACGGTCCAGGTCGGCATCACCTCGATCGGCATTCTCAACGGCATCATCGGCCAGGCTGCGCTGGCCGGCCCATTGTCGACCTGGCTGCAGACGCTGGGCATGAAAAACGAAGCGAGTGAGATCGCGGCCACTGCGCTGCTCGTGATCCTCATCACCTATGTCACGATCGTGATCGGCGAACTGGTGCCCAAGCGCATCGGCCAGATCGACCCCGAGCGCATGGCCTGCCGCCTCGCCCGACCCATGCAATTGCTGGCGCAACTGGCTCGACCGTTCGTTCGCCTGCTGTCGGCCTCCACCGATGCGCTGCTGCGCCTGTTCGCCCGACGATCGTTCGCGCGCGAGGACATCATCGAGGAGGAAATCCATGCCTTGCTGCAGGAGGGGTCGGATACCGGCGAAATCGAACGGCAGGAGCATGAGATGGTGCGCAATGTATTCCGTCTCGACGATCGCCCGATCGAGTCGCTGATGACACCACGCGCCGACATCATCTACCTCGACACCACGCTTCCGCTGGCAGACAACCTTCGCCGCATGGCCGATTCGGAGCACACCCGTTTCCCGGTCTGCCGTGACGGGCTCGACGAGGTGCTGGGCATCCTCAGTGCCAAGCAATTGCTGGACGCGATGCTGGCCGGTTCGTCACCCGGCCTGGAGGGTCCACTGCAGCCCGCCGTATTCGTGCCGGAACGTCTCAGCGGCCTGGACCTGCTGGAACAGTTCCGCGCGTCCGACACCCACCTGATGCTGGTCATCGACGAATACGGCGAGATCAACGGCCTGGTCACGCTGCAGGATGTGCTGGAGGTGGTTACCGGCGAATTCAAGCCGCGCAGTGCGGACGAAGCGTGGGCGGTGCAGCGCGGGGACGGCTCCTGGCTGCTCGACGGTCTCATCCCCATTCCGGAGCTCAAGGACCGGCTGGGCCTGAGAAGCGTGCCGGAAGAGGAACGCGGCCGCTACCACACGCTGAGCGGAATGGTGATGTGGCTGTCCGGGCGGCTGCCGCAGACGGGCGACGTGCTGACCTGGGAGAACTGGCGGCTGGAAGTGGTCGACCTCGACGGCAAGCGTATCGACAAAGTGCTGGCCACGCCGATCGCGTCCATCGAATCGCCGCCGCCCGACACGCCTGGCGGGCCAACCTGATTCCGGCTACTGGGCGGGCACCACGACCGGCCTGTCACGGTAGGGATAATTCTTCAGACGCGTGTCCGTGCGCACGTGGGGCTGGGCGAGGGTCTTGGCCGGGTCGATCCAGTCTTGCCACTTGAAGTTCTCGATGACCTTGGCCTGGTAGCTTTCTTCAAGCGGATGCTCGAGGATGTCGTTGATATGCGCCCATTGCTGATAGCGCATGAGATCGACCTGGTAAGGCGTCGGGTTGCCACCGGCTTTNTTCACCACGGCTTTCAGCGCCTCCACGTCCTTCATCGTCACCTTGGGCTGCCAGGTCACCTTGCCGGGCAGCATGACCGGCTCGCCGGGAATGTTGTTGATGCCCTCCTTCCACGTCGCGAGCACCGCCACCTTGGTGTCTTCGCGGTACAGGACAATGGCATGGCTGTAGCGCTTGTCCCTGAAAAACCCCAGGTTGCCGTATTGCAGCCGCGCNCCGGTGAGGAAGGCCACGGCATCCGACCAGCAAGGCGACTCGCCGCTGATGCCCCAGAGCACGCTACGGTCGATGATGCCGTCCGGGAAGAGGATCTTGAACGCCACCCAGGCCGCGTTCGCCGCGGTCGTCGTTCCTTCGCAGTCGTGGCCGTGGAAGCGAACCAGATCCTTGAGCGTGACCGGATAGGTATACGGGTAGTAACGGCCCTGTGTGCCTTGCGTGGCCAGCATCTCGAAAACAGGTGCATAGGGTTTGGCGACCATCGACGCATACCAGGTCGGATTGCGGTCGGGGGCTTCGACGCCGGTTTCGACAAAGATCGTTTCGCCTTCCTTGTAGGTGGGTTCCGCTGCTTCGGCCCCGGCCACGCAAATGAATAAGCCCAAGGCCCACATGGATTGCTGGAGAAATATGCGCATGACTTTATCTCCTGGTTATGGCCGGCGATTTCGATCGCCGTTTGCGTCGTGGGTCCGATCAGGCCCTTCCGTCCAGCGCCAGGAGCAACTCGCCCTACGGCAGCACGCGGCACGCCTTGTTCAAGCAGCCTTGTCCAAGATGTTCCGGAGAGCAGGAAATTAGCCACGCGCACAGTTAGGTTACGCATCGGCAATCCCGCAAACAGCATCCGCACCCCTGGCCTATCTGCCAGCGCGCGCCTTGATAGGCGCCGCTTCCGCCTTTTACCCTTCTCCCTGTATAGCAGACTGGGCCGGTTGAGCCAGCCAATGGCAAAGCGGCAGGACAGTACATGGTCCAAGCTGGCGTCGGCGAACGGCAGTCGCACGCATCGCCTGCCACCCAACTCAACACCGGGCGGCTGCGAGCGGGCGCGGCTGCACGACGAAGCCGGCAAACAGGGCGATAAGGACTTTGTTCATGGCAGCTTTCTTGCGGGCAGGCTCAAGCGTCGGCAGGGTTGAGGCGAGGATGGGTCTCTTCACACGCCATCAGGACGATGAGGCCCGATATGAACATGGCGGCGGCGGTGAACCAGAAGCCTGATTCGATGCCGCCGAACAGCGCGGCCACCGCGCCCAGCAGCAGCGCGCCGATGCCGTAGCCGAGGTCGCGCCAGAAGCGGTAGATGCCGATGGCCGAGCCGCGCCAGTTGGGATGCGCGATGTCGGAGACGGCGGCAGACAGCGTCGGGTACAGCAGCGCCATGCCGAAGCCCATGACTGCGGCAGCGAACGACCACCACAGCTTGCCCTCGCCCAGCATCACCAGGGCGACGCCGGCGCCGCATAGCCACATGCCCCAGACAATGGGCTGCCTGCGGCCGACGCGATCGGACAGGTGGCCGGTGAAGAACTGCGACATGCCCCAGACGAAGCCGTAGACGCCGACCACCCAGCCGATGCCCGGCAGCGACAGCCCGCGCTGGTGCAGGTAGACCGGGAAGAACACCCATACCAGCGCGTCGACGAACTTCTCGACCAGGCCGGCCTGGCTGATCGACGCCATGCGTGCATCGCGCCAGGACATCAGGGTGAACACGTCCCAGGTGCCGGGCTGGTCCGCGATGTTGGCCGGATAGCGCGGCTTCGGGCCGGTCATCTGCCCGGCGGCGTGCTTCTTGCCCTCAGCCTGCGCCCACGGCAGCGTGTCCTTCACCCATAGCAACGTCAGCAGGCCGGCCAGCAGGATCACGCTGAGGCCAAACAGCATCAGCCCCTCGCGCGGCCCAAAGGCGGTGGCCATGTAGCCAGTGACGATGCCCGCGACTGCCACGCCGAAGTAGCCGGAGAATTCGTTGAGACCGATGGTGAGCCCGCGCTGGTTGGCGCTGGTGAGGTCGAGCTTCGAGGTCTGCGTCATCGACCAGGTGAGGCCCTGGTTGACGCCCAACAGCACCGTCGCCGCCACGATCCAGTTCCAGTTCGGCGCATACAGGATCATGAAAGGCATCGGCACCGCGACGAGCCAGCCGATGAACAGCACTTTCTTGCGGCCCATGCGCTCGGACAGGCGTCCGGCGACGAAGTTGAGCGTGCCCTTGACGAAGCCGAAGGCGGTGACGAAGGCCATCAGCATCATGAACGAGCCCTTGGCCACGCCGAATTCGGTTTCGGCCAGCGCCGGCACCACGGTACGGAACATACCGATGGTGAGGCCGACCAAGAACACCTGCACCAGCTGGTGCGAGAACTGGGCGAAATTATGGCGGATGCCGTAGCGGTACTCCGCCACGTCCTGGGTCAGCAGCATGGTCAGTTGCCCAGGTTGAAGGCGACCATACGATCCATTTCCGCAGGGCGCGGCGGAATGGCTTCGGTCAATGCGGTAACGAACGCGTCCCGGCTCATCGCGAGCATGAGGTTCCAGCGCTTCTCGAAGCCGATCGTCGACATCGGCTTGCCCGACATGCCGGCGCCGCAGGCGCTGCCCGAGGTGTGGCCGGGATAGAGTTCGACCTCGGCTGGCAGCGTCAGCAGGCGCTGGTGCAGCGTGCCGTAGAGCTGTCCTGCCATCTCGATTTCCTTGCCAGCGAGATCGGGCCGTCCGGCGCTGCCGACGAACAGGGTGTCGCCGGTCAGGACGAACCATGGCGTCTCGGTACGACGCTTGTCTGTCACCAACAGGCAGATCGAATCCGGGGTATGACCCGGGGTATGCAGCACGTCGACAAAGACGTTGCCAAGCTCGATGCGCTGACCGTCCTTCAGGGGCTCGAACGGGTAATTCACGCGCCCGGCGTTGGACTCGTGCAGGCAGTAGACTGCCCCGGTTCTCTCGGCCAGGGTACGCGCGCCGGAAAAGTGGTCGGCGTGGACATGCGTGTCGATGACGTGGGTGATCTTCACGTCCTGTTTCGCTGCCTCCTCGAGGAACCACAGCTCATCGCCCAGAACGGGATCGACGACGACACCGACATGGCATGAGCCGCAGCCGAAAAAGTAGGACAGGGTAGCGTCCTTGGCCAGCAATTGACGGAAAAACATGGAAGTCTCCTGGAGTATTGTGTAAGCGAAAGGCGGTTTACGACTCGGC
Organism: Thiobacillus sp.; assembly: GCF_013693775.1. Taxonomy (NCBI): domain Bacteria; kingdom Pseudomonadati; phylum Pseudomonadota; class Betaproteobacteria; order Nitrosomonadales; family Thiobacillaceae; genus Thiobacillus; species Thiobacillus sp. The sequence goes on along the minus strand of NZ_CP059257.1, from coordinate 2,994,768 downwards.
CAGCGGCAATCCGGCCGCCTGCCATTCGGGGATGCCGTCGGCGATCTTCTGCGCGCGATAGCCGTGCGCCTTCAACAAGGACACCGCCTCCGCGGACATCATGCAGAACGGTCCGCGGCAGTAGGCGACGATGTCGCGGTCGGCAGGCAGTTCGGCCAAGCGCTGCTTGAGTTCGGACAGCGGCAGCGAGCGTGCGAACGGCAGGTGACCGCTGGCATATTCGGCAGAGGGGCGCACGTCGATCACCACCACGTCACCGCGCCGCGCTTTTTCCATCAAGGAACGTCGCGTTTCGGCATCGAGCTTTTCCGGCGCGGCAAAAATCCGCTCCATTTCCACCTTGAGTTCGACCAGATGCTCTTCCGCCACTGTACGCAGGTTGACCCACAGCGCGCTGACGTCCTCGCCGGACAGCCGATACGCGATGAAGCGGCCGTCGCGCTGCGCCTCGACCAGCCGCGCAGCCTTCAGTACCTTTAGATGTGCGCTTACCAGCTTGATGTCGATGCCGGCTTCGGCAGCAAGCATGTCGACGGTTTTNTCGCCCTGCGCCAGGATTTCCAGCAGCTCAAGTCGCTTGGGGCTGGAAACCGCCTTGCCGATGCGGGCAACTTGCTCGTAGAGCAGATCTTTGGTTTGTCGTGAAGTCATAAAACGAACATTCTCACGACTATTAGAATATTGCAAGCGGTACCGCTCAGGTGTGAAAAACAAGGCAGGACACGCCCGCCCATCCCAAATTGATTTATCGCAATAAGAATTGCATCTTTGGTGTGATATACACGGCCCGCCCGGCCGCAAACCACATAGAAACAGCGCCCGGAACGATGTTCACAAAACTAAAGAATGGAATTTGATGTATTCAGGTAGTCGATTGCATGATGGCCCCTTGGGCGGAGGAGTCGCCCAATGAAACCAAATTGCACCAATCCCGAATGGGTTGGCCGCGCGAAATGCGCCATGTGCGACGTACGCAACTTCGTCCTGTTCTCGGGCCTGTCCATGAACGAGTTGGATACGATCCTCCAGCCCATCGACAATCTGCATGTGCCCCAGCATGCCGTGCTGTACGAGCAGGGAGCGACAGCACCCAGCGTCTTTACCTTGCGCCACGGACTCATCAAGCTCAAGGTCGATCTGCCCAACGGCGGACAGCGCATCGTGCGGCTGTTGCGGCCGGGCGACGTAGCCGGCATGGAAACCCTGGTGGGCGAGCGTTATCACCACACCGCCATCGCCCTGCAGGATGCCGATGTCTGCCGCATCCCGCGCGAGGTCGTCATCCAGCTCGACAAGACCAACCCGAGCGTGCACCAGGCCTTGCAGCAGCGCTGGCAGCGCTCGATCGACCAGGCCGACCATTTCATCGTGGCACTCTCCACCGGCCCGGCGGAAGCCCGCATGGCGCGCCTCCTGATCACCCTCGGCTGCGACGGCACACTCTCCGAGACGCTGTTGCCCAGCCGCGAGGACATGGGCGCCCTGCTCGGCATCACGACCGAAACCGCCAGCCGCATCATGGCCGAGTTCAGACGACGCGGTCTGATCCATATCGAAAAAGGCGGCTGCATCGACTACGACTACAACCGATTGACGCAACTGGCGCAGAGCTGAATGGCCTGTTGCCTAATTGATACATTTGTCGCATTGACAATTCTCAATTCGATCGGGTTACGCAAATTAATCTCTTAGAATTGGACCCGATTTTGCCTGATCCGCTGAAACCCCAATAACGAAAGGGAGGCGCCAGCAGGCAGTCTGCCCGGAGAATACGTATGAAATATGCTTTGAAGCCGTTAGCCGCATGCATGGCCACCCTGTTTGGCGCCGCATCGTTCAACGTGTGGGGTGCACCGCCGACCACGCCCCCGGTCCAAACCCAGAACCAGACCCCTGGCGGCGCCCAGATCGGCGCGCCCGTCGCCACGGTCCCGACCGTGCCGGCGACCCGCCCGATGACGTCGGTCTTCCCGACCCAGCCGAACGAGTTTCCCGGCATACCCTGGGGCTCGTTCCTGGTGTTCCCCGAAGTGTCGCTGGCCGCCACCTACGACGACAATATCTACGCCGAGCGCCCCTACACCGCCCCGCGCACCTACGTGACCGATGACGTGGTCTACACGCTGTCGCCGTCGATCGCGCTCAAATCCAAATGGCAGCAACACGCGCTGAACTTCGATGCGGGCGGCGATTTGGACCGTTACCGCAACCACGACTCGGAAAACGTCAACGACTACTGGCTCGGTTTCGACGGCCGCTATGACCTCAGTCCGACGACCAACGTGTTTGGCGGCGCCCGCCATTCGCGCGATCACGAAGACCGCTCCACGCCGGGCAGCAATATCGGCCAGATCAAGCCCACCCTGTACGACCACGACGAAGCCCATCTCGGCGTGGCCCACGCGTTCGGTGCCTTCCGTCTGCGTCTTGGCGGCACCTACGACCGTTACGACTACAAGAATGGTGCGCTCATCTCCGGCCTGCCGACCAACAACGATTATCGGGACCACAACCTGAATTCGCTGGGCGTAAGCCTGGGCTATGTTCTGTCCNCCCGCTACGAAATCTTTGGCCAGGTCGCGACCGACAACCGCCGTTACGACAATCTGATCCCTGGCCAGACCTTCAATCGCGATTCGGACGGTTACCGTGCCGCGGCCGGCGTGAAATACACCTTGCAGCCCCAGCGCCTGACGGGCGAAGCCTTCGCCGGCGTGATGGGCCAGAATTTCGACTACAGCGGGTTCTCCGACATCACCAAGCCGTATTTCGGCTTGCTGACCGTCTGGAAGCCGACCTCGCTGACAACCGCGACCCTCTTCATCGACCGCTCGCTCGAAGAAACCACCGTATTCAGCGGCCCCAGCTATGCCTCCAGCTCGACCGACACGACCTACGGCTTCGAGGTCGAACGCCACTTGACCAGCAAGCTGTCGGTCAACGGCCGCGCCGCCTACACGCATAGCGACTTCAACGACTTCGCCCGCGTCGACAAGATCGTCGACGCGGGCGCCGGTCTGCGCTACTACGTGATGCCCAATGTCTATCTGGGTGCCGACCTGCGCATCATCGACCGGGCTTCCAGCGACATTGCCGCGCAATACAGCCGCAACCAGATGCTGGTCAGCGTCGGCTACACGCCGGCACGCAACCGCGACTACGCCATCATTCCCGAACGCGAGGCCGGCGCGCCCGAAGCGCCGCGTGCGCAAGGCGTGTATTCCGGCTTCTATCTGGGCGCCCAGCTCGGTCATGGCGGGTTGACAACGGCAACCTGGGGTCCGCGTGGCGGCGGTGGCAGCGACACCGCCGGCATGGGCGGCTTTGGCGCCAGCTACGCGCTGTTCGGCGGCTGGGGCACCGAGCTCGCCGACAACTGGTACCTCGGCGTCGAACTCGACGGCGGCGACAGCAACGCCAACTGGAAACACCGCAAGATCAAGAATGACGCCCCCACCGTATTTCTGGACAAGGACAGCAACTATGGCCTGAGCCTGCGCGCAGGCTATCTGCTCGACGGCGGCATGCTGTACGGCAAGTTCGGCAAAGTGCGGACCGATTTCCATACCTACTACACCGAGAACCAGTTCAGCACGGGTGCCTACGACCGGGATCAAACCCTGACCGGCAACCGTGTCGGTCTGGGGCTGGAAATCCCGGCTTCGCGCAACCTGTTCGTGCGCACCGATTACAGCGTCACCCGCTATGGCAGCTATGACGTGCCCTATCAGTCTTCCGGCGGCGGCGCGACCACGACGGAAACCTTCAAGACCGGCGACGCCGTCTTCAGTCTCGGCCTCGGCTGGCGTTTCGGCGGTCAACGTCCCCTCGTCGCCACACGGCCGGCCACCGAACTGCGCGGCCTCTATATGGGCGCCAACCTCGGCCACGGCACCCTGGGTACACGGCTGACCGGCACACAATACGATAGCGGTGTCGGACCCTATGACTTCACCGGCGACTTCGCCCGCTCCGGCTTCACCGGCGGCTTCTTCGCCGGCTACGGCTATACCTTCAACCAGATCTATGTCGGTCTGGAACTGGAGGCGGAGGCAGCCAATTTCGGCTGGGAGCACGAACGGGATACCGCAGGCGCGGGCGGCCGTGACTTTGCCTCGGAGAAACGCGGCGGCTACGGCGGCAGCGTACGGATCGGTTATGTGCTGCCCAACGGCAGCCTGCTCTACGGCCGCATCGGCCAGGTGCAGACCCGCTTCAATACGTTCTACAGCCGGGGCGCAGGTACGCCCGTCAATCAGAGCGACAACCTCGACGGTACACGCGTCGGCCTCGGCGCCGAGATTCCGGCCTCGCGCAACACCTTCGTTCGCATGGACTACAGCTATACCCGCTACAACGACGCATTGACAGTCAGCCCTTCGCAACCGACGGCGGACATCATGCGCTTCGACAACACAGAAACCCTGGCCCGCCTGGGCCTCGGCTATCGCTTCTAACTTACTGAATCCTAGGAAAATTTAATGAATAGCCATTGCGAAAAATCAATGGCCGTTTTAAAGAGACCTGCTAGTCTGCAATTGTAGTGAACGCAATTTTGGCCCGGTCGAAAAACCGGGCGCAAAAGATCAAGGTCATCAAATATGGAGAGATACATGACATACCCCACATACAATTTCAAAAAACTGATTCTGGCAGGCGGTACCATGTTTGCCATGCTGGCTGTACCACTGGCTGTCAATTCGGTCACCGGTCTGGATCTGGGTGTGATTTCGGCCGCCCATGCTGCAGATGATGGCGGTTCCTCCAAGAAGGGCGGCGGCCACAAGGGCAAGGCAGGCAGCCAGAAGGGCGCCCAGGGCAAGGGTGGCGAAGCGAGCAAGAAGATTTTCCGCATTCCAGCTGCAGAAGAAGACAGCGACCGTCCGGTGTGGGCGGGCGTGAAGGGCGGCAAGTCCGGTGGCGGCGGCAAGCCGGTCGGTGCGGGTACCAAGAAGGGCGATCTGTTCGGCGACATGGTTGTTGTGCTGCGCGACGCCAACGGCGTGCCCATCCTGACCTCCGACGGCCTGGTGCAGGTCATCGCCTACGTCTACGATGCATCCGGCAACCTGGTTCCGCTGAAGGACGCCTCCGGCAATCCGGTGGTGATTCCCTATGTGGACGGCGAACTGGCCACCACTATCAATGGTGTGCCGGTCTATTCGGCCGAGGTCGATCTGGGCCGACTGAGCGTGGCGCGCGCGCCGGACAAGGTGCTGCAGCATTCGCTGGATGAAGCACTTGCCAAACTCACGACATCTGGCGCGGTGATTGCGCTGGACGCCGCCGGCCGCCTGACGGTAAACGGCACGGCCATCGATTCGCCACTGGAAAATCTGGCGCTGTATGACACCTACATGAAGACGGGTACGTTGCCGGGTGTAACGTTGCCGGCCAACTTCAATCCGGCTGCGCTGCTGGCCGCGGCTGCGGACAAGACCGGCAGCATCAGTGTGGATACCGTGGTCTACATGGACTCCATCCTGGGGATCAATAGCGGCACTACGTACTATGACTTCTCCTCCGTCAACTACGACCGCTACACCACCTGGAAGAATGCAACCGCAACCGTGCTGGTGCTGCAGCCGGATGGCGTGACGTACAAAGCGGAAACGGTGAATCTGTACGACGCGGTGTTCAACAGCACCAACTGGACCGATCCGACGCCAGTCGGTGGCGCGGACGACTTCGCGACCGCTGCGGACGATTATCTGAAGGTGATCGAGTTCGTTCACGACAACGGCGTTCGTTGATCGCTTGACCGGGCGGTTCGCCGCCCGGCGTTTGCACACGCAACAGGAGTTTTGATTCATGAATGCTTACAGCAGATGGACAACGATGGTGTTGCTGGCTGCAGCTCTGACAACGGGAAGCGTAGTCACGTATGCAGCCGAAAGCCATACCGACGGCCATTCCGATAGCGGCCATTCTGACGGCAAGAAGGGTCCGAAGTACATGNGGCGGCGGCAACAAGGGGGCAGCCACAGCAGCAGTGCCCACAAAGGCGGCAGCTCGCACCATGACAGTTCGGAAGGCGGCAGCAAGTCGACGGAAAGCAAGATCTTCCACGGCAAGTCCGGCGGCCACGACGAGGCCAGCACCGAAGCCGGCCATGAGAGCAGCGGCACCGAGCACACGCATTGATCGTTGATTCGTTGCAGGACAAAGGGCACACGGTTCGTGTGCCCTTTTGTCCCGCCCCCTGACACACACTGCCACACACTGATGCCGGCAGGACACACGCACGACACCCCTGCTGCCTAAGATGCTTTCCATCGGCCGGCGCGAACAGCGCGATACGCGATCGCTGCATGCCGAGTGACGTTTCACTTTCAATTCTTTAAAGGAATCCGGTTATGAAAAGCATGCTTCAAGCTGCAGTACTCACCTCCCTGCTCGCCTCGTTTTCGGCCTTTGCCCACCATCCTGCCGAAGACATCGTCGACGAAGAAACCTGGGCGATGATCGATGAAAATGTGGCCGACACGCCGCATGCCGATCTGGATTTTTCCAGCATGGGTCTCTAATCCCCGGGGCACTTGAAGCGGCCCATCTTCGACAACCACGCCGGTCTCCTGATGCCATGTGTCAGGGGGCCGGTTTTTATTGCACCGGGTCTGCGCAGCCGTCAGCCGCGGTAGATGCAACCCGCGTCGTGGGCTTCCATCACCGAGACGGCGCTCAAGCCGGGCAGCGCCGGCCTGAGTTGCCGCCATAGCCACACGGCCAGATTTTCGCTGGTCGGGTTGTCCAGGCCGTCGATGTCATTGAGGCAGCGATGGTCGAGCGCGGCATGGATGGGGCGCCAGGCTGCCTCGATGTCGGCGAAGTCGAGCACCCAGCCCAGCACGGGATCGATGTCGCCGCTAACGGTCAGTTCGACCTTGAACGAATGGCCGTGCAGGCGCGAGCAGGGATGGGATTCCGGCAAGGCAGGCAGTCGGCGCGCACATTGCAGGTGGAAGATGCGGAAGATGTCCATATGGCATTTTCGCGCATGTCGCCCGCGCTGGCTATGCGGCGCCTATCGGACACCGGTCGCCCCGGCTACACTATGCGCCGTCCAGTCTTGCTGTGGAGCGATCATGTCGGTGTCTCGCCTGTCGGTTGCCGCGCTTGCCGCATTCGCGCTGTTGTCGCTCGGTGCATGCTCCCGCGACAATGGACTCACCTTGTCCGCGCCCGATGCCTATGCCCAGGTCCAGGCCGGCACGCTCACGCTGATCGATGTGCGCACCTCCGACGAATGGCGGCAAACCGGCGTGGCCCAAGGCGCACTGCGGATCAACATGGCGAACACCCAGGGAGAGGCCGGATTCGTACGACAGGTGGACGCGGCACTGGGCGGCGACAGGAATGCATCAATCGGCCTGATCGGCCTCGCCGGCAGCCGCGCCACCCATGCTCAGGAAGTACTCCGAGCGTCGGGTTTCACCCATGTCTATACCATCAAGGAAGGCATGTTGGGGAGCAGCGCCGGGCCAGGCTGGATCGCACGCAAGCTACCGGTCGAGCCCTGTCCGCGCTGCTGACGTGCCACCTCATCCCCGGCAGCCTGTCCCTGCCTGCACGGGCGGACAGGGCACGGTACCGTATGAACAGAAGACGCAGCAGTCTCCCGGTAGCGGCATCAGTACTGTGTGACACCCTTCGCACTCGTAATACCACTGGCAGGCGTCGGTAGGCATGGTCTCGGTCTTGACATGGCCGCAGACTGGGCAGGTCAGCGCGGACTCCAGGGTGTATTTCGCGTCCATTGAGGCTTTGCCGATTGCTTCGATGGCCGTAGCATAAGTTCCGTACCTACGTACGGAGTCAAGATGCAAGGACTGACTATTTCAAAGCTGGCACAGGAGGCAGGGGTCAACGTCGAGACGATCCGCTTCTATCAACGCCGCGGCCTGCTTGCGGAACCGGACAAGCCACTGCGCGGCATCCGTCGCTACGGCCAGGCGGACGTGGCGCGCCTGCTGTTCATCAAGGCGGCGCAGCGCATCGGGTTTACGCTGGACGAGGTTGCGCAGCTATTGCAATTGGATGACGGTACCCAGTGTTCGGATGCCCGCGCCATCGCCGAGCGCAAGCTCGCCGATGTGCGCAAGCGTCTGGCCGACCTGCAGCGCATCGAGGGCGTGTTGACGCAACTCGTCGGGCGCTGCGCCCGCAGGCGGGGCAAAGTCCGCTGCCCTTTGATCGACGCGCTGCAACCGCCGCTTGCTCATGACGGCGCGTAGCGCCGCGCCAGACTCAGGCAGCCAGTTCCTTCACCAGCGTATTGCGGCGACCGGTTTCGCTGCCGGTGAGCGCGAAGCCCTGCAGACAGCCGTTGTCGTCCACATGCAACGCGCAAATGCCGGTGTCACCGCATTCCACTTTCCAGCCACCCGACGCGCCGAGCCTGGGCGGCAACACGGCCACCGGGTGCGCCGGCGTTTTGACCATCACCGGCATGGCCGGATACACCACCGGTGTCGGCGTACCGGTGAGCGTGGCCGCGAGCGCGCGCGCCTGGACCATCAGCGGCTGCACATAGGGCAGGTTCTGGCCTTCCACCTCGGCACAGTCGCCCAGCGCATACACATTCGGTGCACCCGTTTCCAGCAGGCGGCCGGTCTGGATTCCGCGCCCGACCGGAATGCCCGCCGCCTGCGCCAGTTGGGTACGCGGTCGCAGGCCGATCGCGGAAAGCACAACATCCGCGGCGAGCGTGTCGCCGTTGTCCAGCGTCACCCGATACCCTGCGGCGGTTGGTTCCACGCTTCTTCCCGTTCGTCCGAAATGCCACGTCACGCCCAGCGCAGCAAGGCCATCGGCCAGACGCCGGCCGGCCTCGACCGGCAACAACCGCTCCAGCGGCCACGCGCCCAGATGGACCACGTCGACCGTGAAGCCGGCATGCATCAGATCGTTGGCGAACTCGCATCCGATCAGTCCGCCGCCGAGCACCGTGACGCGCTTTTTGCCGTCGAGAGCATCGCGAAAGACCGCGTAATCGGCCAGGTCATTCACCGCCAGCACCGTCGCCGCGCCGCTGCCGGAAAGGCCGTGCGAGATCGGATCGGCCCCCAGCGCAAGCACCAGCTTGCCGTAGTCGAGCGCGCCATTGCCGGTTTGCACGCGTTGATTCTGTGTATCGATCGCAGTCACACGGGTATGTGTGAGCACCGTTGCCTGCTGGTCGGTCGCCATTTTCTCCGCAGTGGCACCCGCCAGTGCAGCCGCAGACCTGCCCGCCGCCAGGGCGTTCGACAGATTGGGCTTGGAATAGAAGGTGCCGTCATCCGCAGTAACGAGTGTGACAGGCGTGCTCGCGTCGCACTTGCGGATTTCCTTCAGCAAGGTGTAGCCGGCAAGACCCGAGCCGACAATGACGATGGGGGCATAAAAAGCTCCTGGAGAATGGAGGCCGCATCGGCGCGGCCTCGTATACGTTAATGGCGCTCAGGCAGCCGTGATTTCAACCATCTCGAAATCCGCCTTGGCCACGCCGCAATCGGGGCATTCCCAGCCTTCCGGCACGTCCTCCCAACGGGTGCCGGGGGCGATGCCATGCTCCGGGTCGCCTTTGGATTCGTCATAGATGTAACCGCAAACGATACATTGCCAAGCTTTCATGATATTTCCTTTCAATCGATCAAATCGTCTTCAACTTCAGGCGGCAATCGCGTCTTTNTGCGCCTGGTAGTGTTTCGCGTGCTTCTCTTCCACCTTGGCCAGCGCGGCAAAACGCTTGGCGGCCTTGTCCAGCACCGTCTTGAACCTCTCGGCGTGCCCCTTCGATTCGGCGATCTGCTCGTCGATCTCGGCCACCGCAGCCGTGTTGCCCTCGATCATCGCCTCGTGGCGGAACTTGGGGTACATCTCTGTGTACTCGTGGGTTTCGCCGTCGATCGCATACTGCAGGCACTTGGCCGGCGTCATCGTTTCGTCGGAAAACAGCAGTTCGGCATGGCCGAAGGCGTGCAGCATTTCCTGCGCGGCGGTGTCTTCGAACACCTTGGCGGTCGCTTCGTCGCCCACCTTGCGGCACTGGCGTGCGAACCACAGGTACTTGATGTGGGCCATGGACTCGCCGGCAAAGGCCGCTTCGAGGTTCTGGATGGTCGGGGACGTCGTGTTCTGCATGATTCGCTCCTGTTCGGTTGATTTACGATGTCAATCAAGACAGGAGCAATGTTAGAGATTACAAATCAATCGATCCAACGGAAACCTTGGATGACAACGATTGATGATATCGATCGACCTGTCTGAACCGCTCAGGCGAAACGGGCGCGCCAGCGCCGCAGGGCCGCCTCCATCCGCGCCATGCTGACGTAGAAGGTGGGGGTGATGTAGAGCGTCAGGAACTGCGAGAAGAACAGGCCGCCGACCACGGCGATGCCGAGCGGGCGACGCGCCTCGCCGCCCGTGCCGAAGCCGATGGCGATCGGCAGGGTGGCGAAGATGGCGGCGAAGGTGGTCATCATGATCGGCCGCAGGCGCACCAGGCAGGCCTCGACGATGGCATCCTCGGCGCTCATTCCCGCGCGCTGTCGGGCCAGGGCGAAGTCGATCATCATGATGCCGTTCTTCTTCACCAGTCCCACCAGCAGGATGATGCCGACGAAACTGAAGATATTGAGTTCGTCGTTGGCCAGCAGCAGCACCAGCAAGGCGCCGAATCCCGCCAGCGGCAGCGCAGTGAGGATGGTCAGCGGATGGCCGAGATGCTCGTACAGTACTGCCAGCACCATGTAGATGATCACGACGGTGAACAGCAGCAGCAAGGGCAGCTGGACCGTCGATTCCTGGAACTTCTGCGCGGCGCCGGTGAATTCCAGCGCCACCTCGGGCGGCACGACTTCGCTGGCGGCATCGTATGCCGCGGCCAGCGCGGCATCGAGCGAGGCGCCCGGCGCGAGGTTGAAAGACAGCGTGACGGCCGGCTGCTGACCGTAGTGATAGACCGCGATCGGGCCCACGCCCGGATCGACCCGTGCCACGGCATCCAGTCGCGTGATCCCGCCCGCCGCCGTTCTCAGGGGCAGCTGGCCGATGACCGCCGGGTCCAGCTGCGCTTCGGGCAGTGCCTTGACGCTCACCACGTACTGGTCGCTCGTGCCGTAGATTTCGCTGATGCGGCGCCCGCCCAGTGCGTCGTACAGCGTTTGCTGGATCTGCTGGGAAGTGATGCCGAGCCGGGCGGCTTCCAGCGGATCGAGCGTGACGCGCAATTCGGGATTGCGCAGTTCGAGATTGCTGTCGACGTCCTCGATCTGGGGCAGCGCTTCAAGCCGCTTCTCGACCTCGGCCGACGCCGTTTTCAGTGCCTCGAAATCGCCCGAGATGAGCGTCAGCTGGTAATCACTGCTGGAGGCCAGCGCGCCCACGTTGATCGATGCCGGATTCTGCAGGGTGACGTTGACCCCGCTGACCTTGCGCGTGACCGCGCGCAGTTCGTCGATCACCTCGTCGGCGCTTTTGCGCGTCCCGCGCGGGGTCAGGCGTATCACCAGGCGCCCGATGTTGCCGCCGGTCACCCCGCCGCCGCCCTGGCCGGCGCTCGACATCAGGCCTTCGACCGCCGGGTGCTTCTGCACGAGGGCGGCGAGTGCCTGCTGGCGCTTGCTCAGTTCGTCGAACGGAATGCCTTCCGGATACTGCACGCTGGCGAAGATCATCCCGGAATCGACGCGCGGAATGAATCCCTGCTTGACGTGACCAGCCAGCCACAGCATTGCGGCCAGCACGATCACCGAGAACAGCAGCATGCTCCCNCGGTGGCGCATCGACGCGCGCAGGGTGTCGCCGTAAAAATCGCGGAAGCGATTGAAACCCGTGTCGAACAGGCGCGACAGGCGATTGTCGAGCGGTTCGTTGACCAGCCCGCGCGCGCACAGCATCGGTGTGAGCGTCAGCGCCACCACGCCGGAGAGCAGCACGGCGATGCCGATGCTCACCGCGAACTCCTGGAACAGCCGCCCGATCATGCCGCCCATGAAGAGAATGGGCAGAAAGACGGCTGCGAGCGAGATGGTCATAGACAGCACGGTGAAGCCGATCTCCTGCGCCCCGTCGAGCGCGGCCTGCATGCGCGACTTGCCCATTTCCAGGTGGCGCGCGATGTTCTCGATGACCACCACCGCGTCGTCGACCACGAAACCGATTGCCAGCGTGATCGCCATCAGGCTCAGGTTGTTGAGGCTGTAGCCCAGCAGGTGCATGAAGGCGAAGGTGCCCAGCAGCGAACTGGGCAGCACCAGCGCGGCGATCAGCGTGGCGCGGACATTGTGCAGGAAGGCGAAGATGACGAGGATCACCAGTCCCAATGCGAGCAGCAGCGTGAAATTCACCTCGTGCAGGGAATCCTTGACGAAGCGCGAGCGATCGAAATGCACCTGCAGGCGAACGCCGTCGGGCAGCTCCGTCTCGATCTGCGGCAGCATCGCGCGAATGCGGTCGGCGACCGCGACCGTGTTCGCCCCCGGCTGGCGCTGCACTGCCAGCACGATGGCGCGAGTGCCGTTGTACCAGGTCTTGCGCTTGTCGTCCTCGACGCCATCCTCGGCCCGGCCAAGGTCTTTCACCCGCAGCGCTGTACCGTCGTGATAGGCGACGATGATGTCGCCGAAGTCCGCGGCATTGGCCAGTGCCACCGGTGCCTTCACCGTATAGGCGCGACTGGCGCCGTCGAGCGTGCCGGACGGCAGGTTGGCGTTGGCATTCTGTACCGCCTGGATCACGTCGGCAAAAGTCAGTCCACGCTGCTGCAGCTTGGCGGGGTCGAGATAGAGGCGCAGCGCATATTTCTGCGAGCCGAACACCAACACCTGTGCCACGCCGGACAGGCTGGACAGCTTTTGCGCCACGCGCGAATCGGCGATGGCGTCGAGTTCGGTCAAAGGCAGGCGTTCGGCCGACAGGGCTAGATACATGATGGGCGAATCAGCCGGGTTGATCTTCCTCAGCTGGGGCGGGTCCATACCCTGCGGCAGGTTGCGCGCCGCCTGCGCGATCGCGGTCTGCACATCCTGCGCGGCGGCATCGATGTCGCGCCCGAGTTCGAACTGCAGCGTGATGCTGGTCGAGCCCTGGCCCGATTGCGAGCTCATCGACTCGATCCCCGCCACGGTCGCCAATTGCCGTTCCAGCGGCGTCGCCACGGTGTTGGCCATGGTCTCGGGATTGGCGCCGGGCAGCGACGCGGTGATGCGCAGCGTCGGGAAATCTACCTGCGGCAGGTCGTTCACCGGCAGCTGCTTGTAGGCAAGCGCGCCGAACAGCGCCATCGCCAGCACCAGCATCAGCGTGGCGACCGGGCGCTCGATGAAGAGCCGCGACAGATTCATCGATGTGTGCCTTCGAGCTTGACCTTGCTGCCCGCCTTGAGGCGTTGCGGAATCTCGATCAACACCGGCTCGCCGGCATGCAGTTCGCCTTCGACCACTTCCTCACCGTCGAGGCTGCGTGTCACGTTCACGGTCTGCACGACGGCCTTGCCACCGCGGACCACATACACATACGAGCCAACCTGCGCATGCTGCAATGCGGCCTCCGGCACCACCTTGGCGTTCGGTTCAACGCCCAGCAGCAGGCGCACCCGTACGCCCTGCCCCGACAGCAGCGCGGTCGGCGCCCCGGCCAGCCGCACCTTGATCGGGACCGCGCCCGTGGTGGCATCGATCTGCGAATCGACGAACACGAGCTCGCCCTCGGCCCGGACAGTACGATCCGTATCCCGGAACACCTCGGCCGTCACCTTGCCATGCGCACGTGCGGCCGCAAGCTCGGGCCAGTCCTGCTGCGACACGCTGGCCCGCACGTCGAGCGTGCCCGGCGCCAGGATCGTCGTGAGTGGCGTCCCGCCCGCCTGCACCAGCGTGCCGGGACGTACGGCAATGCGCCCGACGCGCCCATCGATCGGCGCGCGAATCTGTCCATACGCCACATCCAGCTGCGCCGCCTCCAGCTCGGCGCGCGCGGTGCCTGCGCGCGCACGCGCGGATTCCAGTGCCAGTTGCGCGTCGGCGAACTCCTGGCGGCTGATATAGCCCGATTTCATCAGTGGACTGAGACGATCGAGTTTCTGGACGGCATCGGCCGTTTCAGCGCGGGCGCCGGCCAGCGTCGCCTGGCTTTGCGCGATGCGTGCCTGCGCGGGACGGCTATCCAGGCTGAACAGGACCTGCCCCGCCCGCACGGCGTCGCCTTCCTGCACATGCTGGCGCAGCACCGTGCCGCCGGTCTGGGCGACGATGGCGACCTGCTGCGCCGCCTCCAGCGTGCCGGGTAGATCGATCACCCGCGGGAAGTCGCGCACCGCCACCGGGACCGTCCTGACGCTGAGCGCGCGATCGCCGCCGCCCTTCTTGTCGCCGGATGCGGAATGCTGAATGCGATAGGCCACACCGGCCATCAATCCGAGTACGACAACGACCAACAGGATGCGCATTTTCATGGCAGGCTCGCAGGAGAGGTGGCGGGCAAGCGGCCCAAGGCATGATTCAAACGGGAAAAGGCCGCCAGCCAATCGCTATCGGCCTGCGCCTGCGCCTGGCGCGCGCGCGCCAGGTCAGCCTGGGCGGTCAGCCATTCGAGCAGGCTGCCGACGCCGGTCTTGTAGCGCGCCTCGGCCGCCTGGGCCGATTCGCTGGCACTGTCGAACTGCGCCCCCACGCCTTCGCGCTGGGCTTGGGCCTGACGGACATCGTAATAGGCATCGGCCACCGCCAGCGCAACCTGGCTGCGCTGCGCCTCGGCATCGGCCTGCAGGCGCTCGGCATCGCGCGCGGCAGCGCGCGCCTGCGCGGCCAGCCGCCCGCCGTCGAACAGCGGCATCGTCACATTCACGCCGACGCTGTAGGTCGTCGACGGCGAGCGATCGCTGTCCAGAAACAGCGTGCGCCCGGTGTTGGCTGCCAGCGACAGGCTCGGCCAGCGGGCCGCGCGTGCACGCTCGGCCTCGAAGCGTGCGCTGATCGCGGCAGCCTGCAGGGCTCGCAGGTCGGGGCGATTGCGCTGGGCCTCCTGCAACAGGTCGGCCAGCAGGGTCGTGGCAGCCAGGGGATCCGGCGGCACGGCCTGCCAATCCAGTTCCAGCGTTTGCGTCTGGGCGATGCCCACGGCCTGTTTCAACGCGGCTTCCGCCTTGGCCCGGTCACGCTCCGCCGCCTGGCGTGCCAGCTCGGCCTCGACCAGCGCAGCCCGCGCACGCAGCTGGTCAGCACGCGACGCCAGCCCGCCCCGCAGCCTGGCGTCGACCGCGTCGAGGCTGGCGCGCAGGGCGGTTTCCTGCTGGATCTGGGCGGTGACCTGCGCACGCGCGGCCAGCAAGGCAAAATAAGCGGCCTCCACTTCGGCGACGGTATCCTGCAGGGTGCGGTTGCCGGTCAGCAGACTGGCCATGAGCTGATAGCGCTGGGCATCGATGCTGGCGGCGCGTGCGCCGAAGTCGACCAGCACATAGGCCAGGCTGAGGCTGGGGCCATAGCGATTGAGCGTGGGGACGGTCGCGCCCGAACTGGACAACGCCCGGCTCTGGGTGAAACTCAATTGCCCTGTGAGCGTGGGCCAATTGGCTGCGGTGGCGGCATCCAGCCGCGCCGCCTCGGCCTGGATGCCGAGCCAAGCCGCACGTGTCTCCGCCCGTTCGCGCAGCGCATGGTCGGTCAGGGCGGCCAGGCTGGCAAAGCGCACGACACCCGTCGGCGTCACAGCCGGAACGGGCAAGCCATCCGGCTGCTGCCAGAAGGTTCCGGGGCGCCCGGGCAGATCGAACGCTGCCGCACCTGCCCATGCCGGGCACAGCGCGAGCGGCACGCATAACAGGAAGCGATGCAGGATGGTGTTCAAAGTGAGGGGATTCTAAACGACTCCACCAAACGACAGGGGGCGCATAAGCGAGTTCCGCCATGCGCCCGGTAGAAAATCCGGATTCCACCTGCAGCATGATGCGAATGCAATACGCACGACATATCGCCTCGTTAGGATGCCTTGCGTACTGATTCGATCGGCTCTCGGCATGCGGCACCTCATCAGCCTGCTTCCGTAGTCGATCCGTACCCGTCATCAGTACACACTCCATTTACGATCAAGGGAACGCCATATGACACTCAAGAAACTTTCGCTCGCCATCGGCCTGGTTCTGGCCGGTTCATCGGCCTTCGCCGGCAGCACGTCGTTCGACCGCTTCGTGCCCATGACCGGCGACGTCGGCGCCGGCACGCTGCCCGAGTCGGCCCCCTACAAGCTGTCTTCGCCGCGCTTCAGCCAGATGACCATCGTGGCCCGCGACCCCGCCCAGGCCACCCGCTTCGACAGCGGCAACTACGACATGCACACCGTGAACGAGAGCGGTCCCGAAGCCGGCCGTTTCCTGTTCACCGTGTTCGAAACCGGACAGGCCGGTATCCAGCGCACCGATCTGCGCACCATGCTGACCGAAACCATCTGGCACAGCCCCTCCGCAGCGCCCGCACTGGACAGCCACGTGTCCTTCGACGCCTCCCGCTGGACCNCCTGGNGGACCTTCATCACCGCCGAAGAGTCGTGGAGCGATCCGGCCGGCCCGACCAGCAAGTACGGCCGCCTGTTCGAAGTGGTCAATCCGCTGGCCGCGCCCGCCGATATCGTGATCAAGCACCGCGACATCCTGCCACGCGTATCGCACGAAGGCCTGGCGTTCGACCAGAAGAACAACCTGTACTTCATCGACGAACGCAACAATAGCCACATCTTCAAGTTCACGTCGGCCAACCCGCAGGCCGACAACGGCGACGACTTCTTCGCCGCCGGCCAGACCTTCGTGCTGCGCGTGGGCGACGGCACGGTCAAAGAAGCCACCGGTGCCGCCACCTGGATTCCGCTGACCGACAACAACGGCGTCGCCCTGCCCGGTGCCGTGGTCGTCACCGACCCCAACGGCCTGACCGCGATCGACGGCCGCGCCACGCCGAAGCTGCCGGCCTTCCTGGGTACCAAGTTCGACCGCCCGGAAGACCTGGAGATCAAGACGCTGAAGAACGGCAAGCAGCAGCTGTATGTGGCAACCACCACCAACCACAAGGTGTTCTCGATCGACCTGCACAGCAACACGGTCAAGCTGTTCGCCAGCCGCGACACGCTGGACATGGCCACCAAGCAGCCGGCCGGCAGCGCCTTCACCAACCCCGACAACCTGGCGATCGACGCCGACGGCAACATCTACATTGTCGAAGACCAGCCGGGTGGCATCGAGGACATCTGGTTTGCCAAGGACGAGAACGACGACGGCATCGCCGAAGCCATCGGCAAGTGGGCCAGCCTGTCGACCAAGGGCGCGGAAAGCACCGGCCTGTACTTCGACAAGTTCAAGCCGAATGTCGCCTACATCAACGTGCAGCACCCCGACAGCGGCGTGGATCGCACCATCATGATCAGCACGCCCTGCCCGCAGGCGAAGTTTGACCACGACGACGACCATCATGGTCGCGACCGCGATCACGACCGGGATTGAATGAATCGGCCCTGAGCCGACCTTCAACCCGCCGTCAGCAGCGTGACGGCATCAAGTGCCCTGCCGGTGCAAGCCGGCAGGGCAGTCTTTGCGCAAGTAAACCACCGCACCGGCTATTGGATTGCGGATTGCACCGANNCTCCCGCATGGTGCGGGCCGCTGCCACCATGTTGGCGAGTGCCGCCTCGGTTTCCGCCCAGCCGCGCGTTTTCAGTCCGCAGTCGGGATTGACCCAGAGCCTGTCGGGCGCAATCACCTGGGCTGCCTTCTCCAGCAGGCGCGTCATGTCGGCCGCATCGGGAATGCGCGGGCTGTGGATGTCGTACACGCCGGGTCCGATTTCGTTGGGGTAGCTAAACTCGCCGAAGCCGCGCAGCAGCTCCATGTCCGAACGGCTGGTCTCGATGGTGATGACGTCGGCATCCATGGCCGCAATCGCAGGCAGGATGTCGTTGAACTCCGAATAGCACATGTGGGTGTGGATTTGCGTCGCATCGCTCACTCCCGACGCGCTGATGCGGAATGCCCGGCTCGCCCACTCGAGATACGCGGCCCAATCCGCTTTCCTCAATGGCAGGCCTTCCCGGTAGGCCGGTTCGTCGATCTGGATGATGCCGATGCCGGCCGTTTCAAGGTCGGCCACTTCGTCGCGGATCGCCAAGGCGATCTGCAGGGCGGTGATTGCGCGCGGCTGGTCGTCGCGCACGAACGACCACTGCAGCATCGTCACCGGGCCGGTCAGCATGCCTTTCACCGGTTTCACGGTCAGCGATTGCGCATGGCGCGTCCAGGCCACCGTCATCGGCCGTGGACGTGACACATCGCCATAAATGATCGGCGGCTTGACGCAGCGGCTACCGTAGGACTGCACCCAACCGTTCTGCGAGAACGCAAAGCCGGCCAGTTGCTCGCCGAAATATTCGACCATGTCGTTGCGTTCGGCTTCGCCGTGCACCAGGACGTCGAGCCCCAACGCTTCCTGTTTCTCGATGGCATGCCCGATCTCGTCCTGCATGGCAGCGGTGTAATCGGCCTCGCCGAGCACGCCCGCCTTGAAGCGCGCGCGCGCATGACGGATCTGCGGCGTCTGCGGGAACGAGCCGATGGTCGTGGTAGGAAAATCCGGCAGCTTGAAACGCGCACGCTGCACGGACTGGCGAACCGCGAACGGGCTGTTGCGCACGTCGTGGACGGGCGTCAGGGCGGATAGCCGCGCAGCGACCGCCGCGTCATGCACGCGCGACGATGCCCTGCGGGACGCCAGCGCCCGGGCATGGGCGGACAGTTCCGCAGTCGCCGCCTGACGCCCCTCGTTGAACGCGATCTTGAGCGTGGACAAGGCCGCGATCTTGTCGTCGGCGAACGCCAGCCAGTTACGGAGTGCCGCATCCATTGCGGTTTCGCCCGCCAGGCTCGCCGGCACATGCAACAGCGAACACGAGGGCGCCAACCACAGCCGGTCGCCCAGGCGCGCATGCAGTCCCTCGAAGCGATCGAGCACGGCGTTCAGGTCGGTCTTCCAGATATTGCGCCCATCGATCACGCCGACCGACAGCACCTTGGTGGCAGGCAGCCAGTCGATCACCTGGGCAAGCTCGCCGCCGCCGCGCACGCAGTCCACATGCACGCCCGCCACCGGCAACTTCAGCGCCACCAGCAGGTTCTCGCGCAACGGTCCGAAATAGCTGGCGAGCAGGAGCTTGACGCCTGCGCCGTTGAGGGCATGATAGGCACGCTCGAAAGCCGACCGCCAATCGGCGGGCAGGTCGAGCGCGAGGACGGGCTCGTCGATCTGCACCCATTCGACCCCNTGTGCCTTCAAGCGCGCCAGAATCTGTGCATAGACCGGCAGCAGCCGGTCGAGCAGGTCGAGGCGATTGAAGCCCGCCGCCTTTTCCTTGCCTAGCCACAGGAAAGTCAGGGGACCGATCAGCACCGGCTTGGCCTCGAACCCGGCCGTCTGCGCCTCGGTCACCTCGTCGAACAGCCATCCGGGATCGAGCGTGAAATGCGTGTCCGGTTTGAACTCGGGGACCAGATAGTGATAGTTGGTATCGAACCACTTGGTCATCTCCATCGCATGGCACGCGGCATTGCCGCGCGCCAGCTGGAAATACTCCGACAGCGCGATCCGATTGCCGAAGCCGAAGCGTTCCGGCGCGCACCCGAGCAGCGCGACCTGGTTCAGCATCTGGTCGTAGAACGCGAAGTCGCCCACTGTCACGAAATCCAGTCCGGCCGCATGCTGCCGCCGCCAGTTCGCCTGACGGATGCCGCTGGCCACGGCCCTTAATGCAGCTTCGTCGATTTCGCCGCGCCAGCAGGCTTCCTGCGCAAATTTCAGTTCGCGGTTCGGACCGATCCGCGGAACGCCCAATACGTGTGCCCGTGCCATGTGCATGCTCCCAAGAAATGATGGACGCCATGATGCCGATGCGAATACCATGAAACAAACGAATATTTTTCATTGATTAGATGAACATAACTCATATCGAACTGCGACACTTGCGGCTGCTGCAGGCCGTGACGGAAGCAGGCGGACTGACTGCCGCCGCCGAACGCCTGCACCTGACGCAATCTGCGGTGTCGCACCAGTTGAAGGCGCTGGAGGATGCGCTGGGGTTGCCGCTGGTCGAACGCGCCACGCGCCCGCTTGGCCTCACCGCCGCCGGCCGCCGGCTATTGACGCTGGCGCATGCCGCACTGCCCCAGGTGGAGGCGGCGCTGCGCGACCTGGCCAAGCTGAAAGACGGCGACGCCGGCGAATTGCGCATCGCCGTGGAGTGCCACACCTGCTACGACTGGCTGATGCCTGCCATGGATAGTTACCGCGACGTCTGGCCCGGGGTGGAGCTCGACCTGTTGGGCGGTTTCCAGGCCGACCCGGTGGGCCTGCTGCTGGACGGGCGCGCCGATCTTGTCATCACGTCGGACACCGTGCCGCGCGCAGGCGTCGCATATGCGCCGCTGTTCGGCTTCGAGATGCTGGCGCTACTGCCGCCGGATCATCCGCTCACCGCAAAGAAATGGCTGATGCCGGCCGACTTTGCCGGCCACACCCTGATCACCTACCCAGTACCGGAAGACCGCCTCGACCTTATCCGCCGTGTGCTCGCGCCGGCTGGAATCAAACCGGCGCGGCGCGAAGCGCAATTGACGGTGGCCATCCTGCAGCTCGTCGCCAGCCGCCGCGGACTCGCCGCATTGCCGGCATGGGCGGTCGTGCCCTATCTCGAACGCGGCTACGTCGCCGCACGCCGCATCGGCAAGCACGGCCTGTGGGCCGAACTGCATGTCGCGGTGCGCGAGGCCGATGCGACGCGCGCCTATGTGACCGACTTCATCGAAACCGTGAAGCGCGACAGCTTCTCCCGCCTGCCGGGCATCCGGCCGGCTATCATCGCACCATGACGCCACGCCTCACCTTCCGTCTCATCCTCGGCGACGACATCGCACTCGGCCCCGGCAAAGTCCAGCTGCTCGAAGCCATTCGCGAAACCGGTTCCATCGCCGCGGCTGGCCGCGTCATGGGAATGAGCTATAAACGCGCCTGGCATCTGGTCGACACCATGAACCGTTGTTTCGCCCATCCGCTCGTCGAAGCCAGCAAGGGCGGCGCGCATGGCGGCGGGGCGCAACTCACGCCGCTGGCTGATGAAGTGATCGCCCTGTATCGCCATCTTGAAACCCGCGCCCGCAAAGCCACCGCAGCGGACATGGCCAAACTGGCCCTACATCTGCGGACGGACGGCTGAACCTGTGGCACGCCCATGCTGACGCTCGACAAGCTCAATATCTATCGACGCTTCGATGGCAACCTGGACGGCTGGGCACGAATCGCGAACGGCCACGACGCCTCGGGCATCACGGACGACGACTGGCATCTGATCGAAGAATTGCGGCAAGGGCTTACCCTGATCGCCGCGGGTCAGGCATCGCAGGCGTTCACGACCTCGTTCGAATCGCGCCTCCGCGACGCGACAGCAGACGAAGCCACGCGACAGGCACTGCGCGCGTTGCGGTAACCCCTCCCCGGAAACACATCGCTTGTTCACTTCACATTCGATATGACATACTGGATATATCGAAACGTGCATCTTATTCAGGAGACCTTCATGACACGCGTATTCAAGAAACTGGCATCCGTCCTTGTGTTGTCCGCATTCGCCAGCCTGCCCGCCGCAGCAGACACGGCGCATATTGCCGTTGCCGCCAATTTCGCCATGCCGATGAAGGTGCTGGCCGCCCGGTTCGAACAGGCGACCGGCCACACGCTCACCCTGTCGTCCGGTTCGACCGGCAAGTTCTACGCACAAATCAAGAATGGCGCCCCGTTCGACGTATTGCTGGCCGCCGACGACGACACGCCGGCGCGGCTGCAACGCGAAGGCGATGCCGTCGCCACCCGCAACTACGCCATTGGCAAGCTCGCCCTGTGGAGCGCCAACGCCAACCTGATCGATGGCACCGATGCCGTGCTGAAGCAGAACCGTTTCGGCAGGCTTGCCGTCGCCAACCCAAAGCTCGCGCCTTACGGCGCCGCCGCAAAGGAAGTCCTGGGCAAACTCGGACTCTTCGATGCTGTCGCAGGCAAACTCGTGGTGGGCGAGAACATCGGCCAAACCTATCAGTTTGCCGCCAGCGGCAATGCCGACCTCGGCTTTGTGGCCCTGTCCCAGATCATGCAGGACGGCAAGCTGACCCAGGGCTCGATGTGGCTCGTTCCCAGCCAGTTGTATACGCCGATCCGCCAGGATGCCGCCCTGCTGAAGCATGGCGCCGACAATGCGGCTGCGCGTGCGCTGCTTGATTTCCTGGGAACGCCGGGCGTGCAGGCTATCATCCGCAGTTATGGCTACGACCTGTAATCCATGTCCCTGACCGAGGCCGACACGTCGGCCATCCTGCTGACGCTGAGGCTGGCCGCGATCACGACCGCGCTGCTGATGCTGATCGCCACGCCGCTGGCCTGGTGGCTGACCCATACCCACGCGCGCCTGCGCGCGGTCGTCACTGCGCTGGTGTCGCTGCCGCTGGTATTGCCACCGACCGTGCTGGGGTTTTATCTACTGGTACTGCTGGGGCCGAAAGGCGCAGTCGGACACTGGATGCAGCAACTCGGTTTTTCGACCCTGCCGTTCACGTTTGCCGGGCTGGTGGTTGGATCGGTGGTGTTCTCGCTGCCCTTCGCGGTACAGCCGATCGCCAATGCGTTTGCCGCCATCGGAACGCGCCCGCTCGAAGTGGCCGCCACCTTGCGCGCCTCGCCATGGGATCGTTTCGCCAGCGTGGCCATTCCGCTCGCCCGGCCCGGCTTCATCACCGCCGCCGTGCTCGCATTCGCTCACACCGTGGGCGAGTTCGGCGTGGTACTGATGCTGGGCGGCAATATCCCGGGCCAGACGCGGGTCCTGTCGGTGGCGATCTACGACCATGTCGAGGCGCTCGAGTACGCCGACGCGCACCTGCTGTCGGCCGGACTGGTCGCGTTTTCCTTCCTCGTGCTGCTGATGCTGGGCCGCTACAGCGGGCATTGGCAGCGGACCCCGACATGAGCCGGATCGAGGGGCGGTTCCGCGTCACGCTCGGCGAATTTTCGCTCGATGCGGATTTCAGCGTACCGTCGCACGGCGTCACCGCCCTGTTCGGCCAGTCCGGTTCGGGCAAGACGACGCTGCTGCGGCTGATCGCCGGACTCGCGCGTGCGTCCGGACGGCTCGTCGTCGACGGCGACGTCTGGCAGGACGACTCGGTCTTCGTTCCCACCCATCGTCGTGCACTCGGCTATGTCTTCCAGGAAGCCAGCCTGTTTCCGCACCTGTCGGTACGCGCCAATCTGGAATATGGCTGGAAGCGCGTGCCGTCCGGAGAACGCACCATCCAGTGGGATGAAGTGATCGACTGGCTGGAACTGGCGCCGCTGATCGCGTTGCAGCCGCATCAGCTATCGGGCGGCCAGCGCCAGCGCGTGGCGATTGGCCGCGCACTGCTGTCGTGCCCGCGGTTGCTGCTGATGGACGAACCGATGGCCGCGCTCGACACGGGTGCACGCGCCGACATCCTGCCCTACCTGGAACGGCTGCACCATGCACTCGAACTGCCCCTGCTCTACGTCAGTCACGCGCTCGACGAAGTGACGCGCCTGGCCGATCACCTGCTGCTGATCGAGGCCGGCCGACTCGTCTACCAAGGCCCCCTGACAGAGGGCCTGACCCGGCTCGACCTGCCGTTGGCGCATCGCGACATCGCCGCCACCATCGTCGATGCCATCGTGATTGCACATGACCGGGCGCTCCAGCTCACCCACGTCGCCCGCGGCCCCGTCGTGCTGGAATTGCCTGGCCTGCACGGTTCGCCCGGCGCGCCGCTCAGAGTGCGCGTCGCAGCACGCGACGTCAGCCTGACGCTGGCCATGCCGCAGCAGACCAGCATCCTGAACCTGCTGCCAGCCCGGGTCATCGAGCTGGCCGACGATGCGCCGGGACAGGTCCTGGTGCGGCTGGCGCTGGACGACACGGTGCTGCTCGCGCGCATCACCCGGAAATCGGCACTGCTGCTGGGACTCCGGCCTGGTACGCCGGTGGTGGCCCAGGTGAAAAGCGTGGCCGTGGCCTGAGGAAGGCAGCGTCCTTACAGTTCGGAAAACAGGTACGCCAGCAGCGCGAAACCGAGCACCACGACCGACAGGTTCATCGCGATCCCGCCCCAGGTGCAATAGCGCTCGGGAATCTCGATCGGCTTCAGGGTGCGCAGCACACGCTTGAACTGCACGATGGAAAANCCGATCACGACCAACGCCAAACAGATGAAGGCAATGCCGATCCAGAACGACAGGTCCCGTCCCACATGGCCGGTCTGACGCAACACATGCAGAAACAGGCCGAAACGTTCGAGCACGAAGCCGAAGGCCATCAGGGTCAGGCCGGTACGGTTCCACGCCATCAGCGTGCGTTCGGCGGCGAAAAAGACGCGCGGGTCGTTGAGATCGGACATGCTCAGACAGGCTCCACTTCAGTTGGCAAAGTCGCTTTCAGTGTCGCAGCGAGGCGTTCGAATGTCTCGGGAAACGGCGCACGTTTGCGCCACACTAGGCCGATGGTTCGGCCAGGTGTGGGCTTCTTGAACGGACGTATTTCGACCGCCTTNTTATTGGCACGCGGCGCGGCGTCCACCGACAGCGCCGGCATCAGCGTCAACCCCAATCCCATGGCCACCATCTGGCGCAGGGTTTCCAGGCTGGTCGCGCGCACTTCCTCGCGCCCGCGCGAGCCGGTGCCGCAGACGTCGAGTGCCTGGTCGCGCAGGCAATGACCCTCGTCGAGCAACAGGAGCTTCTCGTTCATGATGTCCGACACCTTGAGGACATTCTGCTTGGCGAGCGCGTGACCGGCAGGCAGCGCGGCGAAAAACGGTTCGTAGAACAGCGGCTCGACACGCAGGCTGTCGTCGGTCACAGGCAGGGCCAGCAGACCAGCATCCAGCCTGCCGTCAACGAGATGCTCCAGGATCTGCGGCGTCATCTCCTCACGCAGCAGGAGACGTAGACCCGGATGTTTCCTGTGGACCAGGGTCAGCGCGTGCGGCAGGTAATACGGTCCCAGGGTGGGAATGACACCCAGGTGAAGCGTGCGCGACATCGGATCCTGCGCGTGCTTGGCGAGTTCGCGGATACGTTCGGATTCTTCGACGATATTGCGCGCAGCCGCAAGGATTTCCCGGCCGATGGGAGTGGGCGTGACGCGCTTCAGACTGCGGTCGAACAACGTCACGCCCAGGAAATCCTCCAGCTTGATCTGCGTCGACAGCGTCGACTGCGTGATGAAGCAGGCCTCGGCGGCGCGGCCGAAGTGGCCGTGATCGGCAAGGGCTACCAGGTATTTCAGCTCTTGAAGGGTCATGGAGGTTGCGCGCTTCCTCGGCTATCGCGAAAGCCGTATTAGACAACGGAAGCGCGCGCGCATGAAACCGGCAGATCCCGTTGTGCCTTGCCCGCGAACACGCCGATCCCCGATGTGCCATCCAGCGGCGACCGTTCAGCGCATTCTCTCGCGCAAGGTTTCCTCTTCGATCAAGCGGCGGTTAGGCCCGAGCAGGTCGCGCAGCGACAAGGTACCGATGAGGTGCATGCTGCCCAGATCCTTGACCACAGGCAAGCATCCCATTTCGAGCTGGGCCATGCGCCCTGCGGCTGTGCGCGCGGTCGCCCCGGGCAGCAACACATGTTCGGGCTGCAACGGAATGAGCACATCCACGCAGCGGGCTGCTGAGCATGCATGTTTGCGTAGCGTCGGATAATCGAGCATTCCCAGTACACGTCCTTCGCCGATCACGGGATAGGTCCGATGCGGGTCATGTTCGTCGCAATAGTGCGCCAAGGCATCCGCCACCTTCATGGCACCGTCGATCGCGATGACGTCTGAGTTCATCAGATCGCTCACGTGCTGGCGTTCCAGCGGATCGACGCCATATTCGCGGAAGATGTGCAGGCCTCGGCGCGCGATCTTCTCGGTCATGATGGAGCGCTTCAGCGTCAGCGTGGTCAGGCCATAGGCCACGGCAGTCGTCAGCATCAACGGCAGCAATGCCTCGCTGTCGTGCGTCAGGCCGAAGGCAAAGACAATCGCCGTGAGCGGCGCGCCAAGCGTGCTGCCCAGCACGCCCGCCATGCACACGAGCGCCCACAGGCTGGGAGAACCGCCCGGCAGATAAGGCGCCAGAAGGGTGCCCAGGCCAGCCCCCAGCATCAGCAGCGGTGCGAGCACGCCTCCCGACGTCCCCGAACCGAGTGCGACGACCCAGATGATCGCCTTCACCGTCAACAGCGCGATCGCGGCAGCGACAAGTAGATGGCCATTGAGCAGGTCGCCGATGACATCGTAGCCCATGCCCAATGCACGCGGTTCGAGGTAGCCNCCGATGCCCACAAGCACGCCGCCGATGGCCGGCCACCACATCCAGTGCAGTGGCAGCTTATGGAAGCCGTCTTCGACCCTGTAAAGCGCCAACGTAAGCAACGCAGCCAATACGCCACACATCAATCCTGCGGCAACGCATGAGGCAAACGCAATCGTGGAAACCGGGTCGGTATGCAAGGGGAAAAGCGGCCCCGGCCCGAACACGAGGTTACGCAGAAAGCCGGCCACGGCACAGGCAAGCGCCACCGGCAACAAGCTGCGCGGGCGCAACTCGAACAGCAACAACTCGACGGCCAGAAGCAGCGCTGCGACAGGCGTGGCGAAGATTGCCGTCATGCCGGCACATGCGCCTGCGACCAGCAAGGTTTTGCGCTCGGCGGCGGTCAGGTGCAGGTACTGCGCAACCAGCGAACCCAACGATCCGCCTGTCATGATGATGGGCCCTTCGGCGCCAAACGGGCCACCGCTGCCGATGGCAATGCCTGACGAGAGGGGTTTGAGCACCGCCACTCTCGCCGACATACGGCTCTTGCCGAACAGGATGGTCTCCATGGCTTCGGGTATGCCATGACCCCGGATCTTTTCACTGCCGTAACGCGCCAGGAATCCCACCAGCAGACCGCCTATCGCCGGCACCAGGATGACGCCCATTCCCAGCGTATGCCGGGCCGGCGAGACGTCGGCCCACGATAGACGCTGGTANAANAACAGATTGGTAAAGAAGTGGATCAGCGCGAGCAGTGCAGCGGCCGCAAATGTACTGGCAACGCCTATCAACAAGGCAACGCCGGATACCATCACGAGCCGGCGATCGACCGAATAATCCCGCTTGGCGGGTATCACATCTTTTCCTGGACTTCATTGTCCTCTGTCCTGAAGACGTCGATTGATTCGCGTGGATGCAGCTCCTCGTCAGCAAGCCACCGCAGCGATGCTGAGCCGGGACGGGACGGCAATTTCCAGACAGAATATATCACAATACGATATATCTTCCGGTCGCCAGGGGCGGTCGCGCGGCCGGCCATCGAACATGGATGGGCTAATTACGCACGGCCGGCGAAGTGCGGGCCTCATCCAGTCTCCCGGAACCCGTGGTCTGAGCCCTTTCGGACCGATGACCACAGTCCGCCAAGACGTTCGTTTTTATCAATGAAACATTATCATATTATTCATAAGACAAATTCTCATTCGTGGTCTTAAATGCACTTAATCCGTTGTGGGGTCGTATCGTCGATAGGAGAAAGTCATGTCTGAGAGCAAATGTCCGTTCCACCACAAGGCCGGGAGCGGCACGTCGAACCGGGACTGGTGGCCGAATCAGCTGCGCCTCGAAATCCTTCACCAGCATTCCNCCCGATCCAATCCCATGGGCGAGGAATTCAACTATGCTGAGGCATTCAAGAGCCTCGACCTGGCGGCAGTGAAGAAGGATCTCCATGCCCTGATGACCGACTCGCAGGACTGGTGGCCAGCGGACTACGGACACTACGGGCCTTTCTTCATCCGTATGGCCTGGCATAGCGCCGGCACCTACCGCACCGGCGATGGCCGTGGCGGCGCAGGGCATGGCAACCAGCGTTTTGCGCCCCTCAACAGCTGGCCCGACAACGTCAATCTCGACAAGGCGCGCAGGTTGCTCTGGCCGATCAAGCAGAAGTACGGCAGGAAAATTTCCTGGGCCGACCTCATCATCCTCGCGGGCAACGTCGCCATGGAATCGATGGGGTTCAAGACCTTCGGTTTCGCCGGCGGGCGCGAGGACATCTGGGCGCCGGAGATCGACGTCTACTGGGGCAATGAAGAGAAGTGGCTGGACGACAAGCAGCGCTATTCCGGCGAGCGGGATCTGGAGAATCCACTGGCGGCCGTGCAGATGGGTCTGATCTACGTCAACCCGGAAGGCCCGGGCGGCAACCCGGATCCGGTTGCCTCGGGCCGCGACGTGCGGNAAACCTTCGCACGCATGGCGATGAACGACGAAGAAACGGTCGCCCTCACCTGCGGGNGGCACACCTTCGGCAAATGCCACGGTGCCGGCGATGCGGCGCTGGTCGGGCCCGAACCCGAGGCCGCCGGACTCGCCGAACAGGGACTGGGGTGGAAGAGTGCTTACCGCAGCGGCAAGNGGGGCGACCAGATCGGCAGCGGCCTGGAAGGCTCGTGGACGCCGACTCCGACCCAATGGGACATGAGCTATCTCGACATGTTGTTCGGCAACGAATGGGAACTGACCAAGAGCCCGGCCGGCGCGCATCAATGGACACCGAAACAGTCGACCGACAGCAATATGGCGCCGGCCGCCGCCGATGCGTCAAAGAAAGTGCCGATCATCATGACCGCAGCCGACATGGCGATGCGGATGGACCCGATCTACGAGCCGATCGCACGACGCTTCCACCAGGACCCGGAAGCCTTCGCCGACGCCTTCGCGCGCGCCTGGTTCAAGCTGACGCATCGCGACATGGGTCCGCGTTCGCGCTATCTCGGCCCCGAGGTGCCCAACGAAGAACTGCTCTGGCAAGACCCCATCCCAGCTGTCGATCATCCCCTGATCGATGACCCGGACGCCACCACGCTCAAGATCCAGGTGCTGGCGTCCGGGCTGTCTGTCCCTGAACTGGTCTCAACTGCCTGGGCGTCGGCGTCGACGTTCCGTGGTTCGGACAAGCGCGGCGGCGCGAATGGCGCGCGCATTCGCCTCGCGCCGCAGAAGGACTGGGAAGCCAACCAGCCGGCACAGCTGGCAAAGGTGCTTGGAAAGCTCGAAGGGATCCAGCGTGCATTCCAGAGCGGTGGCAAANAAGTCTCGATGGCGGATCTGATCGTGTTGGCAGGTTGCGCCGGCATCGAACAAGCCGCCAGGAATGCGGGACACACGGTGACGGTACCGTTCACGCCGGGCCGCACGGACGCCACGCAGGAACAGACCGATATCGAAGCCTTCGCCGTGCTCGAGCCGATCGCGGATGGCTTCCGCAACTACCAGAAGGCCCGGTACACCGTCTCGGCCGAGGAACTGCTGCTCGACAAGGCGCAATTGCTGACGCTCTCGGCGCCCGAGATGACGGTGCTGGTGGGCGGCATGCGCGTCATGAATGCCAACGTCGGACAATCCCCGCATGGCGTCTTCACCACACGGCCAGGGACGCTCACCAACGACTTCTTCGTCAACCTGCTCGACATGGGCACGGAATGGAGGGCGGTCTCGGAGGCCGAGGACACGTTCGAAGGGCGCGATCGCAAGACCGGCGAAAAGAAATGGACCGGCACCCGCGTCGATCTGGTGTTCGGCTCGAATTCCCAACTGCGGGCATTGGCCGAGGCCTATGGAAGTTCGGACGCGCAGGAGAAGTTCGTCCGCGACTTCGTGGCGGCCTGGACCAAGGTGATGAATCTGGATCGCTTCGATCTCGGCTGATGCGCTGGAAGAACGCGGCTGCCTGGTGAAACTCGGCCAGGCCAGCGAGCAGGGTGCCCGCGCCGTGCAGTGCCGCGACGGACATCGGGACGCTGCACCGGGACAATTTTTCAATCCATTCTCAAGGAGACGACCATGGCTAAAGCCAAAGCTGCATCGACAACCAAACAACATCCCTTTCTCACCGACATCAAGACCTTACGCGCCCGCGCCCGCAAGCACATCGAGAACGGCGCCGTCACCGACGGCTACCGGGCCGACCGCGCCACGGTCGTCAAGCTGCTGAACGAGGCACTGGCCACCGAATTGGTGTGCATCCTGCGCTACAAGCGGCATTTCTTCATGGCCAGCGGCATCAACGCCGACGCGGTGGCACAGGAATTCCTGCAGCATGCCACCGAAGAACAGGGCCATGCCGACCTGATCGCCGCACGCATCGTGCAATTGAAAGGCGAGCCCAACTTCAATCCGGACGGGCTGGCGATGCGCTCGCATGCCGAATACGTCGAGGGCGACTCGCTCGTCGACATGATCAAGGAAGACCTGGTGGCCGAGCGTATCGCGATCGAGAGCTACGGCGAGATGATCCGCTACCTGGGCGACAAGGACGTCACCACGCGCCGCATGCTGGAAGACATCCTGGCGATGGAGGAGGAACACGCCGACGATCTGTCGAGCCTGCTGGAAGACCTCGGCCGCTAATCAGGTCAGGCCCTGCGCGCTATCTCGCCGCTTCGGCGACCGGCTCGGGCGTCAGCCCTGCCGCTTCGGCAGCATGCTGGTGATGTCCCAGCGCCAGCGCGTAAATTTTCTGCAGATCCTCTTCGCTGACGTCGATGAAGGTATCGATCTGGCTCAATGCGTAAACCAGGTCGCTATGCGGGATCATGCATTTTTCGTCTGCACCGGCAGCGTCCGCCGTAGGCTCGGATACCACTGCCATGCGCCACCACGCCTGCGGATAACGCCGCCAGGAAAACGGGAAATTGTAGGCCGCTGCCGCGAGCAGAATGATCACGGTATTGATCATGATGGGCATCACGACGAATCCGTAACCCAGCGCATGAACCGACCCGCCTCCCACGACGGCTGTGATGGCGGTGGCCCCACCGGGCGGATGGAGGCAGCGCAAGGGGTACATCAAGGCAATGGCCAATCCGACAGCCATCGACGCGGCCAGCATCGGGTCGTGGCCCAGCCACTGCTGGCTGGCGACGCCGGCCAGTGCCGACACAATATGGCCGCCGAATACCGACCAGGGCTGCGACATCCCGCCGTGGGGNGCGGCAAACAGCAGTACCGCGGAGGATCCCATCGAGCTTGCGACCAGAACGGCAACGTGATCGCCCACCAGGAGACTGCTGACCCACCATACCAACAGAATACCGAACAGTCCGCCAACACCCGATATCCAATGCTCGCGCTCCGAAACCGTATAACCGATCTTCAGGGCGTTCCAGCCCAGTACGAGACCGGCCCATTTCCGAGCGACCCGCTGCGTGAACGTGTAGT
Source organism: Thiobacillus sp. (assembly GCF_013693775.1). Taxonomy (NCBI): domain Bacteria; kingdom Pseudomonadati; phylum Pseudomonadota; class Betaproteobacteria; order Nitrosomonadales; family Thiobacillaceae; genus Thiobacillus; species Thiobacillus sp. The sequence goes on along the minus strand of NZ_CP059257.1, from coordinate 2,963,450 downwards.
CCGCTTTCATCGTTCGGGATCTCCTGCTCACACGTCGAGCATCAGTTTCAGCGGCTTGCGCATGCCTGCGATACGGCATGCCTGCTGGCCATAGCCATGCGTAAACAGGTCGTACAGGGCCTGCTTGGCGGCACGCTTATCCCGTCCGCCTTCGGCCAGGTGCTGGATCACCCGGCGCGCTTCCGGCACGCTTTCGGTATCGTCGTACCAGGCACGGATGAAATCGATCACCTGCCAATGAGCGGGCGTCAGCGCCAGACCGTCCTCGGCCGCCAGCAATTGGGCAACAGCCCGGCTCCAGTTGGCGGGATCGAGCAAATAACCCTCGTTGTCGCGCTCGGGTATCAGACTGGCCAGTTCGGCTCGGCGGTTCATGGCAGGCTCCTTGTTCTTGAGACGAGCCCAGTTTAGAGAACTCTTATATATCCATCCAACGATAAATTTTGGTGTTTAATATCGGTAAAACCGATACTTGAAATATGGACACCGAACTCGCTCGTACTTTCCTGGCCGTGGCCGCCACCGGCAACTTCGTCGCCGCAGCAAGCCGTCTCCACATCACGCAGTCAACCGTCAGCGCGCGCATTCATACGCTGGAAACCACGCTGGGTGCACGTCTCTTCCATCGCGGACGCAATGGCGCCGAACTGACGCCTTCGGGAAAACGCTTCCTGCGCCACGCCAAGCATCTGGTCCGCACGCTGGAGCAGGCGCTGCACGACGTCGGCCTGCCGCAGGGGTTTCGCGATGTGCTGACCCTGTCCGGGCGCATCGCGCTGTGGGAAGGCTTCCTGCCGCACTGGGTGGACTGGATGCGCAAGGCCGCGCCGGACGTCTCATTGCGACTGGAAATCGGATTCGAATCCGACATCATGCAAAGCCTGATCGAAGGCACGGTGGACATCGGCGTGATGTATACCCCAACCTCGCGCCCCGGTCTGGTGGTGGAACCGCTGTTCGACGAAACCCTGCTGCTGGTGACCAACGACTTGGCGCGCGGCTGGCCGGACGAAGGCTACATCCACATCGACTGGGGCCCGGAATTTCATGCCCAATTCAGCGACCACTATCCCGATGCGCCCCCGCCTACTCTAGTCGCCAACATCGGCTGGCTGGGCGTGCAGCAGCTCCTGACCTATGGCGGCAGCGGGTATTTTCCGCAGCGCCTGGTGCGCCACTATATTGAAGACGGCCTGCTGTGGCCTGTGCCGGACAGCCCGCAGTTCAAGCTGCCCGCCTATATGGTGTTCCCGCGCGACAGCGAGAGCGACAGCGCCACCTTGAAGCGGGCGCTCGATGGCCTGCGGGAATTGGCTCAGGCGGAACAGTCGTGATACGGACGGGGTAGGCCGCATGAAGCGGCGCCTTGTGCGCGGCTTGGGCCTGCCGGCCACCGTGCTTNTTCTGACAGGCTGCTTCACCGACGCCGCGACCCGGCTGGCCTATGACATCGAGTCCGGCATGAACCGCATGAACCGGCAGAACGAAACGCGCCACAGCATCCGGCACGCGCCCGCGGAATCTAGCGAATGCGCAGGCCCTGACACCGTGCAGCTTGACAAGGTCGGAGCCTTGATCGTGTGGTGCAAGGATGCGGCCGGAAAGGTCGTCGCAAGCGGCAGCACGTCATATCACGCGCGCTTCATCGATACGCCGACAACCTACATTTTGGACAAGCCGGCCGGTTCAATCCTGATGATCGATCTGGAACGCCGCGCAGGCCGCGTGGTCGTGGCCGACATGCACTAATCCCCTCGGCAGGGCGAGACTCAACCGCCCGGCTTCCGCGCCACCAGGTCGATCAGGGCCGACATGCCATGATGATGGCTGCCCTCGCTGATGACGGACTCATGCTCGGCCAGATGCAGGATGTCCCAGTCTCCGAACCAGTCGCGCAACAGCCCGGCGGTATACATATTGGCCGCGTTGGGCGGACCGCCGGTGCCGAATTCGATCTGCTTCGGCGTGTAGCCCTGCAGGATCAGCAGCCCGCCCGGTTTGAGGCAGCGGCGGATGCCGGCGATGACGCGATCGCGCTCGGGAGGCGGCGCGAACTGGATGAAGATGGCGGCCACCAGATCGTAGGCCGCTTCCGGCCAGTTCCAGCCGAGAATGTCGACCTGCTCGAAATCCAGCGACACGCCACGGACGGCCGCCAGCTTGCGGGCCTTTTCAAGTGCCACCGGCGACACGTCGACCGCATGCACCCTGGCGCCCTGCTCGGCCAGCCACACGCCGTTGCGGCCTTCGCCGTCCGCGATGGACAAGGCCCGCATTCCGGGCTGGATGTATGCAATCTGGCTTTCGAGGAATCGGTTGGGTGCGGTGCCGAAGATGTAGTCGTCGGTGGCGTAGCGCGCGTCCCAGAAACTCGAACTCATCCCGCCATCCTCACTTGGCGTTGGCGGCGAGCAGTTTNTCGAGCTGCGCAGCCGGCACCATGCCGGGCACGCGCTGGCCGTTGGCAAAGAACAGGGTCGGCGTACCGGACACCTTCAGCTTGTTGCCCAGCGCGATGGTCTCCTCCACCGGGTTGCTGCACTTGCCGTCATTCTTGGGCACAGCACCGCTCGTGATGTAGTTTTCCCACGCCTTGTTGCGGTCGGGTGCGCACCAGATCTGTTTTGAGGTCTGGGTGGCCTGGGGATGCAGGCCCTCGATCGGATACAGGAAGGTATACACCGTGATGTTGTCGACCTTGGCGAGCTCGGCCTCGAACTTGCGGCAATAGGGGCAATCGACGTCGGAAAACAGGACCAGCTTGCGTGCGCCATTGCCCTTGACGGTTTTCAGCGCATTGCCGAACGGAAAACTGTCCCATTTCACGGCCTGCAGCTGGTTCAAACGCGCCTGGGTCAGATTGGTACGGTTCTTCAGGTCGATCACGTCGCCGGCGAACACGTATTGCGCCTTGGCATCCACATAAACCAGCTGACCGTCGAGATAGACCTCGAACAGCCCGCTGTAGGGCGTCTTCTGAACCGAGCTGATGGTGGCGCCCGGGAACTGCTGCAGCAGCGCCTTGCGGATGACCGTTTCGTTGGCCTGCGCGGTCGCGGCGAACAGCAGGGTTGCGGCCAGCGCCAGGGGNGTGAATTTCATTCGAGACTCCAAAAAACATCATAAAACCTTAGGACATCGCCTCGCGAACCAGGGCCGCCTTCATCGGCGGCAGGTGATCCACGATCCGCATCCCGGCATTGCGCAGCCAGCCGGCGCGCGTATCAGCAAACAGATGATGCAGGCCATGGGTGAGCGCCTGCATCCGCCGCACCGGTTCGGCGCGCTCGCGGGCATAGCGTTGTAACACACGGATATCACCGCAATAAGAACGGGCTGGACGCCGGGCCAGCACGTCGACCAGGATTTCGGCATCGCCGAAACCCAGATTGACACCCTGACCCGCCAACGGGTGCACGCCATGGGCCGCGTCGCCGATCAGCGCCACGCCGGGCGCGACGACGGCGTCCACCCGGATCAGCCGCAGCGGGAATGCCGCAGCGGGCGCGAGCAGACGCAGGTCGCCCAGCCGATCGTGTCCCGCCGCACGCACCTTATCGGCCAGGGCCACCCCGTCCAGGGCAAGCAGTTCGTCCGCATGCGCTGTCAGGGTTGACCAGACCATCGACATACGGTTCCCTCCCAGCGGCAGCCAGGCCAGGATATCGCTGTCGAAAAACCACTGGAACGCGGTGCCGCGATGCGGACGCTCGCATTCGAAATTAGCGACCACCCCGCTCTGGCCATAGGGCGTCAACGTCGAAGTCAGGCCGGCCCATTCGCGGATACGCGAGGCGGCGCCGTCGGCGCCGACCACAAGATCGGCCTCCAGCGTCGTGCCGTCGGCCAGCGTCAGCCGGGTGGATGCACCATCCCTGTCGAGGGATTCGATCGCGGCGGGGCAATGCAGCGCCACGTTGCCGTCGGCCTCGATCGCCTGCCACAAGGCATGCTGCAGCCGTCCGCTTTCGAGTATGGTCGCCAGATGCGACACGCCCGACTCGTAGGCATCGAGACGGATCGTGCCGTGGGCATCGCCCGTCACGTCCATGCGATACACCGGCTGGATACGATCGGCGTCCAGCCGCCGCCAGGCGCCGATGCGTTCGAGAAAGCGCTGCGGGGCCGGACTGATGGCGTAGATGCGCGTATCCCAGGTATCGGTCGGGACCTGGGGCAGCTGGCGCTCGACCAGCGCAACCCGCACGCCCTGTCGCCCGAGCGCCAGGGCGGCCGCCGTGCCCACCAGCCCGGCCCCGACGATGACGACCTGATAGCGTTCGCCGCTCATCCGCGCGCACCGAACATCATGCGCCGCGCGACGAAAGTTTTCAGCGGCGGCAAGGCTTCCAGCGCCAGCAGGCCAAGCCGCGCGCATGGCGCAGCGGCGCGACGTCGTTGGAGAACACCCGCACCAGGAAATCGGTAAAACCGAGGCCGCCCATCACGTCGGTCCGGCGTCCACGGGCATAGGCCGCCAACATAGCCGTGCCGCCTGCCTCCACCTCGGCCGTGTCACCGCACAGGTTTGCCAGTTCCCAGGCGTCGCGCAGGCCGATGTTGAACCCTGACCGGCAACCGGATGCAGCGTCTGCGCGGCATTGCCGATGCGCACCACGTGCCCGGCCACTTCGCTGCCGGTATACGCCAGCCTGAGCGGAAAGGTCTTGCGCGGGCTGGCCTGGAGGAACAGCCCCTGGCGGCCGCCGAAGTGGCGCTGCAAGGTGGCGAGAAACTCCGCGTCCGACAGGGCGGCGATGCGCTGGGCCTCGTCGCTGCGCGCAGTCCACACCAATGCGTACCGATCGTCCTTCGGCAGCAGGGCCGCCGGTCCTTCGGGGTAAAACGCTCGAAAGCCTGGTTGGCGTGCGGCAATTCGGTCTTGACGTCGCACACCACGGCCATCTGATCGTAGTCGCGTTCGAATCTGGGCGGAGGCGCCTGGTCGCCGCGCCCGCCGTCGGCGACCACCACCAGCGGCGCCGTCAGCGTACGTCCATCTGCGGCATGCAGGATCGCAACCTCGGTGCCGGACTCGATACGGTCCACCGCCACGCCATACTCGACCGCGATACCCCCATCGCCCAGCATCTGCTTCAAGACGGCGGTGAGTTCGGTGTAGGGCAGCACGTAGCCCAATGCCGGCACGCCGATTTCTTCCGCCGCAAGCCGCGCCACGCCGAGCGCACCGCGCTGGGAAATATGGATGCGGGTGATCGGCGTGACGCCGCCGAGTTTCTCCCATACGCCCAGGCGTTCGAGGATCAGTCGCGAGCCATGCGAGAGCGCCAGGGTGCGGGTATCGGCGCGCGCGTCGGCCGGCTGCGCCTCGAGCAAACGTGCGGCGATTCCCTGCTGCCGCAGCGCCAGTGCGCACACTGCCCCGACCGGGCCGGCGCCGACGACCAGGACACGGCTCACGGGTTCATCCATGCCTCGATCTCCGCGACCGTTTTCGGCGGTGTGGTCAGCACCTCGCAGCCCGACTCGGTCACCACCACGTCGTCCTCGATGCGGATGCCAATATTCCAGAATGCCTCGGGCACGTCGTCCGCCGGACGGATATAGAGGCCGGGCTCGACCGTCAGCGTCATGCCGGGCACCAGCGGTCGCCATTCGCCCTGCAGCTTGTATTCGCCGGCATCGTGCACGTCCATGCCCAGCCAGTGGCCAGTGCGGTGCATGTAGAAACGGCTGTAGCTGCCCGATTCGATCAGGCCGTCGACCTCGCCCTGGAGCAGGCCGAGGTCGACCATGCCTTGCGTCAGCACGCGCACCGCCGCCTCGTGCGGGCTGTTCCAGTGATTGCCGGGGCGCACCGTATCGATCGCCGCTGCCTGCGCGGCCAGAACCAGCTCGTAAGCATCTTTCTGCGCCGCCGAGAAGCGGCCGTTCACCGGAAAGGTGCGGGTGATGTCGGCCGCATAGCTGCCGAACTCGGCGGCGGCGTCGATCAGCAGCAGATCGCCGTCGCGCAGCGGCTTGTTGTTGAAGACGTAATGCAGCACGCAAGCGTTGGCGCCGCTGGCGACGATGGACGTGTAGGCCGGCGCTTCGGCGCCGCCGCGGCGGAAGGCCGAGAGCAGTTCCGCCTCGATCTCGTATTCATGGCCGCCCGGCCGGGTCGCGCGCATGGCAGCACGGTGCGCGCCGGTGGAGATCTCGGCGGCACGGCGCATCAGAGCCAGTTCGTGGCCATCCTTGACGAGACGCATCTCGTCCAGCCAGATGCGTGCGTCGACCATGCGGTTGGGCGCATGCACGCCACTGCGCGCCTTGCTGCGCACCGTATTGAGCCAGCCCATCACCTGCGTGTCCCAGGCCATGTCGCGGCCGATGAGGTAGGCCAGCGTCGGCTGATTCTCCAGCAGCCTGGGCAGTTCCGCATCCAGTGTGTCATACGCAAAGGTGTCGTCGAAGGCGAAGACCTCGCGGGCCGCCGCGGGCCCATAACGGAAACCGTCCCAGATTTCACGCTCCTCGTTCTTCTCGCGACAGAACAGGATGTGGCGCGATGCGGCACCNCCGACCAGCACCACCACCGCCTCCGGTTCGTTGAAACCGGTCAGCCAGTAGAAATAGCTGTCGTGTCGGTAGGGATAGTGGGTATCGCGGTTGCGTGCCACCTCCGGCGCAGTCGCGATGACCATCACGCCGTCGCCCAGCTGTTCCAGGACCCGCTCGCGGCGGGCACGATAAATGGCGGAATCAGGCTGCATGGTGTTGTCTCAGTTCCTCGTCCAGGGCCGTCAGGCGGGCCGGCGTACCGACGTCGACCCACTGCCCGGAATAATGCTCGCCACTCGCCCGCCCGGCATCGATCGCCAGCCGCAGCAGCGGTGACAGCGGCGCTTTCTCGCCCGCCATCGTGTGGGCGAACAGCGCACGATGGTAGACGCCGATGCCGGAAAAAGTGAGCCGGGCCGGGTTTGGGGTCAGCGGCGTATCGGCGTTTCTCACCCGGCTGCCGTCGAGTACGAAATCCCCGTTCGGATGATGCGGCGGATTGTCGACCAGCACCAGATGGGCCTGGTCGTGGCCCGCGGCGAGCCGCGCCAGCGGTTCGGCAAGCCGGCTGAAATCAAATTCGCAGTAAATGTCGCCATTGACCACGGGGAATACCTCGCTCTCGATCAAGGGAAGCGCGGTGGCGATTCCGCCCGCGGTTTCCAGCGCACTGACTTCGCGCGAATACTCGATCGACACGCCGAACGCGGCGCCGTTCCCCAGCGCATCCTCGATCTGCTGGCCGAGATGGGCATGGTTGATGACGATATGGTTGAACCCAGCCGCACGCAGGCGCTCGATATGCCAGACGAGCAGCGGCTTGCCGCCGACCGTCAGCAACGGCTTGGGCGTGTGGTCGGTGAGCGGGCGCATGCGCTCGCCGCGGCCGGCGGCGAGGATCATGGCGGTTTTTACGTGAACAGCATTCAACACGAATGGCCCGTTAGAGTTGCCAATCTGATTTGACACACAGGAATGGAAGCCCAAATAGTAATCGCAAATCCCCAGTCATCGCCGCCCTGGTCTCGACTTTCTCCCCTTACAGCCCCGCCGAAAATCGGGGATGTCGGGGTGCCCTTCTTTGGTTACTTTTCTTGGGCAAGCAAGAAAAGTGACTTGCCACCGGGCAACCCCGGCCAACGACCAGTTGGCTTGTGAAGGCCCTTCGACGAGCTCAGGGCGAACGGCGCTGAGGGCAGCACTCGATCGCTAGAACGTATACCCCACCTTCACTTCCCGGTTCTCCAGTCCATCCAGCAAGAACAGCAGCGGCTTCAGTTCGTCATACCGCTCGCACACCTTGCGCAGGTAATGCATCACCCGCGGCATGTCCTTCAGGTAACCATCCTTGCCATCCCGGTGATAGAGCCGCGCAAAGATGCCGAGCACCTTGATCTGGCGCTGCGCACCCATCCATTCGAAGTCGCGCCAGAAGTCGCCGAAGTCCTCGCGCACCGGCAGGCGGGCGGCACGGGCCTTCTCCCAGTAGCGGATCACCCAGTCGAGCTGCATCTCCTCGTCCCACTGGATGTAGGCGTCGCGGTAGATCGAGGCGAGGTCGTAGGTAATGGGGCCGTAGACCGCATCCTGGAAGTCGAGAATACCGGGGTTGGGCTCGCTCACCATCAGGTTGCGCGAATGCCAGTCGCGATGCACGTAGACCTGTGGCTGCGCCAGATTGTTGGCGAGGAGGCGCCCGAACACGGTCTCGAGGATGGCTTTCTGCTCGTCCTTCATGGCGACGCCCAGGTGTTTCGCCACGTACCACTCGGGAAACAGCATCAGTTCGCGGGTCAGCAGCGCGCGATCATAGTCCGGCAGCACACCGGGACGGCTCGCCTGCTGGATGCGGATTAGCGCGCCGTTAGACGCCAGGTACAGCTCGCGCGCAGTGCTTTCGTTCAAGGCCGACAGGTAGGTGGTGTTGCCCAGATCGGTCAGCAGCAGAAAGCCCCGGTCGAGGTCTTGTGCCAATACCTGCGGCACATTGACGCCGGCATCGGCAAACAGCCGGGCGACGGCAATGAATGGCCGGCAATCCTCGTGCGCCGGCGGGGCGTCCATCACGATATAATCGCGGCCTTTGGCAGTAACGCGAAAATAGCGGCGAAAGCTGGCGTCCGCCGACGCCGGGGCGATGTCCAGCGACCCGCCTCCCAGTTGTCGGGTGGCCCAGTCCTGTAAAGCTTGCAAACGTTCCACTGCCACACTGCTCCGAATAACGCTGTTTCTGATAACCCTGGCCCGGATTTTACATCGCTTGTCCACCTTGCCCGGCTTTACGCTCGTTGTCCTGTTGCTGACTGCCGGTTCCGCGGCGGCGGACGGGCTCGTTCTGAAGAAGGACGTCGAACTGAAAGGCTCGACGGCGGCGGGCAAGGCGGGGCCGCTCTTCCTCACTGCGGACAAGATCGAATCGACCGCTCCCGATGTCATCGAAGCCAGCGGCAAGGTGGCGGCCCGCCAGGCCGGACAGAATTTCTTCGCCGACTGGCTGCGCTACGACACCACGCAGAATCGGGTGGAAGCCCGCGGTCGGGTTCGCCTGGAACAGCCCGCGCTGTTGGTGGATGGCGATGCGCTCGAACTCGACCTGGACGACTACAGCGGCGAACTCGACCAGCCGGTCTACCATTTGGTCGCGCAGAATGGCCGAGGCGACGCCAGTCACATCGACTTCATCGACAAGGAGCACTACAAGCTGCAGGAGGCCACCTACACGACCTGCCCGGTGGACAACGACGACTGGTTTCTCGAGGTGGACGACCTCGACATCGACAAGAGCCGCAACGTGGGAACGGCACGCAACGCCTCGCTCCATTTCCTCGGCGTGCCGATCCTGTATACGCCCTGGATGGATTTCCCGCTCAACGACGTACGCAAGAGTGGCGTGCTGGCGCCCACCTTCGGCACTACCCAGCGCAGCGGTGTCGACTTTCTGGTGCCCTACTACCTCAACCTCGCACCCAACTATGACGCCACGCTGTATCCGCGCCTGCTGTCCAAGCGCGGCGTACAACTGGGCGGTGAATTCCGCTACTTGCTGAACGACGTCCATGGCGTGAACCGGCTGGAATACCTGCCCAACGACAACGTCGCAGGTCGTTCGCGCTGGAGCGCCGCGTTGAACAACATCTATCGCCTGAACGACACGACCGAGGCCGGCATGCTGTTCAATCGCGTGTCCGACAACGATTATTTCCGCGACCTGTCCAACCTGCTGGCCGTCACATCGCTCACCCAGCTCAACCGCGAATTCTGGCTGAGTACCCAGCACACCAACTGGACCGCGGATATTCGCGCGCAAAGCTACCAGACCCTGCAGGACTCCACCTCCGCCACACCCATTCTCGAACCTTACGCACGGCTGCCGCAGGCCNGCCTGGGCATCTCGAAAACGTTCGAGAACGGACTGGAATTCAAGATGGATAGCGAAGCCACCCATTTCGCCCATCCCACCCTGGTCGAAGGTACGCGGGTGCTGGCCTATCCGACGCTACGCCTGCCGCTCACCAACTCGTTCGGATTCCTCACGCCGCAGATCGGCTGGCACAGCACCTACTATGCGCTGGACAATCGTGCACCGGTGCAACACATCAGCCGCAGCCTGCCCATCTTCAGCCTGGACAGCGGCGTGACCTTCGAGCGTCCGTTCCACTTTGCCAGCCAGGATTACACGCAGACGCTGGAACCGCGCGCCTACTATGTCTACGCACCCTACCGCGACCAATCGAATATTCCGGTGTTCGATACTGCGCTGCTGGATTTCAGCTACGCACAGATGTTCACCGAGAACCAGTTCATCGGCGGCGACCGCGTCAACGACGCCAACCAGCTGACGGTTGCCGTCACCAGCCGGTTCACCGAGGCGGCCAGCGGGTTGGAACGGCTGCAGGTCACCCTCGGCCAGCGCTATTATTTCGGCACGCAGCAGGTCACCCTGCCCGGCATCGCGCCGCGCACCAGCAATGCCACCGACCTGCTGGCCGCCATCAGCGGACAGGTCACGCGTAGCTGGCGCATCGACACGGCATGGCAGTTCGACACCCAGAACGGCGCCACCATCCGCCAGAACCTCGGCGCGTCCTATCGGCCCAGCCCCGGCCGCGTGATAAACCTGGGTTACCGCTTCATCGATCAGACCACGGAACAGGTCGACCTGTCCGCGCAGTGGCCGCTCGCCCAGCGCTGGTACGGCATGTTCCGCTACAACTATTCCTTCAAGGACAACAAGCTGGTCGAAGGCCTGGCCGGGTTTGAATACAATGGCGGATGCTGGGCGTTGCGCGCGGTGCTGCAACGACTGGCAACCAAGGAAAACCAGTCCACCGATGCGTTGTTCTTCCAGCTGGAGTTGAACGGAATGGGGCGCATCGGCTCCAATCCGCTCGACGTTTTGAAACATAGTGTTCCCGGATACAGGCCTAGCAATGAAATTATTCAAACGCCCTGAATGGCGCCGCCCGCACTGGGTCCTGGCGCTGCTGATTGCCGTGTCGGTCCTGTCGCCGGCCCATGCCGCCGTGCAGGAACTCGATCACATCGTCGCCGTCGTCAACGACGAAGTCATCACGCGCCAGGAACTGGCCCGGCGCTACGACGAGGTCGTGCACAACCTGTCACGGCAGAACACCCCGCTGCCGCCGCGCGAGGTACTGGAGAAACAGCTGCTCGAGCGCATGGTGACCGAACTTGCGCTGCAGCAGCATGCGCGCGCCACCGGCATTCGGGTCGACCCGACGCAGGTCGAGCATGCCCTGCAGCGCATCGCCGCCCAGAACAAGCTCGACATGGCCGGGTTGCAGGCCGCCCTTGAGAAGGACGGCCAGAGCCTCGACAGCATGCGCAACACCATCCGCAACGAACTCCTGATTGCCCGCGCGCGCGAACGCGACGTCGACAACCGCATCTCCGTCAGCGACGCCGAAATCGAAGGCTATCTGCAGACGCAGGCCCAGCAAGGCGTGGAAACCGAATACAACTTCGCCCACATTCTGGTCACCGTACCGGAAAACGCCTCACCCGAGCAGATCCAGGCACGCCACGCGCGTGCCGAGGACATCGTCGCCCAGCTTGCCAAGGGCGCCGATTTCGCCCAGATGTCGGCCAGCTATTCCGACGCCTCCAACGCGCTGCAGGGCGGTGAATTCGGCTGGCGCGCCAGCGGCAAGATTCCGACCCTGTTCGCCGATGCGCTGAAATCGATGCAGCCGGGCCAGATCAGCCCGATCCTGCGAAGCAGTAATGGTTTCCACATCCTCAAGCTCATCGACAAACGCGGACTCGATGCCACGCTCACCGTGACGCAGACGCACGCGCGCCACATCCTCATCAAGACCAACGAACTCACCTCGGAAGCCGACGCCCGCAACCGCCTGCTGCAACTCAAGGAACGCATCGAAAACGGCGCGAAATTCGAGGACATGGCGCGTCTGCAATCCGAGGATGCCAGCGCCTCCAAAGGCGGCGACCTCGGCTGGATCAATCCGGGCGACACCGTCCCCGAATTCGAGAAAGCCATGAACGCGCTGAAGCCCGGCCAGATCAGCGACCCCATCCAGACCCCTTTCGGCTGGCACCTGATCCAGGTCCTTGAGCGACGCAATCAGGACGTCACGCAGGAACGCCAGAAGCTGCTGGCGCGCCAGGCCATCCGCGAACGCAAGGGCGATGAGGCCTTCCAGGACTGGGTGCGCCAGATCCGCGACGCGGCCTATGTCGAAATCCGCCCGATCGACTGACCGGCCCGGATTACGCGAAGAAGCCGTGGATTTGCCCCACCTCGCCCTGACGGCAGGCGACCCCGCGGGAATCGGGCCCGACCTGTGCATCGCCCTGTCGCAGCATCCCCTGCCATGCCGGCTGTCGGTCCTCGGCGACGTCGACGTGCTGCGCGACCGTGCGGCCCGGCTCGGCATCGCGGTCGACTTCAGCTGCGGCGACACTGCGCCGGCGCACCAGCCCGGCTGGCTGCNNGTGCGCCACATTCCCGCCGCCGTCCCCGTTACGGCGGGCACGCTCGACACCCGCAATAGCGCCCATGTGCTGGCCCTGCTCGACGCTGCCCTCGCAGGCTGCCTCGATGGATCATTTCACGCCGTCGTCACGGCGCCGGTGCACAAGGGCATTATCAACGATGCCGGTTTCGCCTTCACGGGCCATACCGAATACCTGGCCGACCGCAGCGGCACACACCGGGTCGTCATGATGCTCGCCGGCGGCGGCCTGCGCGTCGCACTCGCCACTACCCATCTGCCCTTGCGCGCCGTCGCCGACGCCATCACGCCCGACCTGCTCGTCGAGGTGATCCGCATCCTGCATGCCGATCTGCAACGCAGATTCGGCATCGCCCGGCCGCGGATCGCCGTCGCCGGCCTCAATCCCCACGCCGGCGAATCCGGCCACTTGGGACGCGAGGAGATCGACGTCATCGAACCCGTGCTCGACCACCTCCGCAGCGAAGGCCTGGACCTCGTCGGCCCCCAGCCCGCCGACACGCTTTTCTCGCGCATTCGCCACGAGCCCTGCGACGCCGTGCTGGCGATGTATCACGACCAGGGCCTGCCGGTGCTCAAGTACGCCAGCTTCGGCGCCGGCGTGAACGTAACGCTCGGGCTGCCGTTCATTCGCACCTCGGTCGACCACGGCACCGCGCTCGACCTCGCCGGCAGCGGGCGCGCAGAGGTGGGCAGCCTGCTTGCGGCAATCGACATGGCACTGGAGATGGTGAACAGCGAGCGGTAAGCCGTGAGCGGACACGAACTACCACTCACTGCTTACCGCTCTCCGCTTACCCAATGCACACCCCGCAAACGCTTCGGCCAGAATTTCCTCATCGACGACGGCATCATCCACGCCATCGTCAACGCCATCCATCCGCAACCGACCGACATCGTCGTCGAGATCGGTCCCGGCCTCGGCGCGCTCACCCAGCCGCTGCTCGAACGCCTGCCGCACCTGCATGCCGTCGAACTCGACCGTGACATCGTCGCGCGCCTGCAAAAGCGATGGCCGGCCGAGCGCCTCACCGTACACAGTTGCGACGCGCTGAAATTCGATTTTGCGCAGCTTGGCCACGACCTGCGCATCGTCGGCAACCTGCCGTACAACATTTCCACGCCGTTGCTGTTCCACCTGATGGATTTCTCCGCGCGCATCCGCGACATGACTTTCATGCTGCAGAAGGAAGTCGTCGAACGCATGGTCGCCGCGCCGTCCACCCCGACTTCGGACGGCTGTCGATCATGCTGCAGCGCCGTTTCCACCTCGAATGGCTGCTCGACGTCCCGCCCACCGCCTTCGACCCGCCGCCCAAGGTCGACTCCGCCGTGGTCCGGCTGATCCCCAAGACGCCGGCCGAAATCGTCCCGCTCGACGAGGCGCTGTTTTCGCGTGTCGTCGCCGCCGCGTTCTCGCAACGCCGGAAAACGCTCAGGAACACCCTCGGCAGCCTGGTGAAGCCGGAAGACTTTACTAGGCTCGGCATCGATGCGGGGTTGCGCGCTGAAGCCCTGGCCGTGGCCGACTTTGAAGCCCTCGCCTTGCACCTGGCCAAGCGGCCCGATTAAGCGCCCCGGTCCATGACGGCCCGAATCCCGTAGACTTGCGCGTTCCGGCAGAGACCCCATGCTTATTGGTGCCGGAACCAACTTGCACATCGCGCTCCTAACGAAAACGCCATATTGCACCGCCTGTTTCAACCTGCCTGAAAGGAATCCCCATGCACAAGCCATACGTCGTCTTTCCCCTGCTGGCCGCCTTGCTGCTTTCCGCCTGCGCGACCAACGACCTGGGCGAGCCGCGCGATCTGAACAAGACTCAGACGGGAGCAATCATCGGCACGGTCAGCGGCGCCGCGCTCGGCGCGATCATCAACCACAGGAACCGCGGCAAGGGTGCGTTGATCGGCGCGGTCGGCGGCGGCCTCACGGGCGCTGGCGTCGGCTACTACATGGACCAGCAGGCCAAGGATCTACAGAAGCAGTTGCAGCCGGAAATCCAGCGCGGCGACATCAGCGTGGAGAAACGCNCCGGGGACAACGCCCTACTGGTCAGCATGACGTCCAACACCGGCTTCGACACCAACTCCGCCGTCCTGAAACCGGGCTATCTCCCGACGCTGAACAAGATCGCCCATGTGCTGAATCAATATGGCAAGACGACGGTGACCGTGATCGGCCACACCGACAGCGTGGGCACGCACACCTACAACCAGGCCTTGTCCGAACGGCGCGCGCAGTCGGTGCTGGATTACTTCGCCACCCAGAACGTCAATCCGCTGCGCCTGGAGTCCTACGGCAAAGGCGAAACGGAACCGCGCGCGGATAACGCCACCGAAGCCGGCCGCCAGTTGAATCGCAGGGTCGAATTATGGATCCTCCCGGTGGTCGCCAATTGAATCCGCACCCTGTCCAGGCGCCCGCTATGATCGACCACCCCACACACTTCAATCAGGCCATGGCCTTGTTCGACGCCGCCAATGCGGAAGATCCCAACCTGGACGAAGGCCAGCCGAAAGAGCTGCTGTACGGCCGCCGCATGTCGGAGATGATCGGCCGCTTTGCGCCGGACGCATCAGAGGCGGCGCAGCTGGCGGTACGTGCCCAGCACATCCGTCGCTGGACGGTGCCGCGCAACAGTTACCCAATGACCAAGGAGGGCTACCATGCGTGGCGCACCGGCCTCTATACCTTCCACGCCAATACCGCCGGCGACCTGATGCGTCAGGCCGGTTACGACGAGGCCATGATCGAACGCGTCAAGAAAGCGGTGGGCAAGCGCGGCATCAAAGTCAATCCGGACTCGCAATTGCTGGAAGACGTCGCCAACCTCGTGTTCATCGAACACTACATGCTGGCGTTTGCCCAGAGCAAACCCGATTACGACGAGGCGAAATGGCTGGAGATCATCCGCCGCACCTGGGGCAAGATGTCGAAGCACGCGCAGGCCTTCGCGTTGTCCGGCCAACTCCGATTGCCGGAGCCGTTGGTGCCGCTGATTACGAAGGCGATTGGCGGGGCGTGAGTGGTGAGTAGAAAATTCTACTTGCTACTTGCTACTTGCTACTGACCCCTCGCTCCATCCCGCCGTGCCCTTCTGGATGAACTCGATCGGGTAGCCGTCCGGATCCTCGATGAAGGCAATGACCGTCGTGCCGTGCGACATCGGCCCGGCCGGGCGCAGCACCTTGCCGCCCTTGGCCGCAGCGGCGTCGCATGCGGCGTAGGCATCGTCCACCTCAATGGCGATATGGCCGTAGCCGCTGCCGACCTCATATTTCTCGACGCCCCAGTTGTAGGTCAGTTCAAGCACGGCGGCCTTGTCTTCGCTATCGTAGCCGACGAAGGCCAGGGTGAACTTGCCGCCGGGATAATCCTTGCGGCGCAGCAGCTGCATGCCGAGGACGTTGGTGTAGAAATCGATCGAGCGGTCGAGATCGCCCACTCGCAGCATGGTATGAAGGATTCGCATGATGGTTACACCTGGCTGGTGTTATACAAGAAACAGGGAGTTACCCATTGTGCGCAACTCGGCGCGCCTTGCCAATGCATCGGGGCACAGCTCGGCAACCACTGCCCAGAAACGCGGCGAATGGTCGAGATGGACGAGATGGGCCAGCTCGTGCGCGGCGACGTAGTCGATGAGCGTGAGCGGCGCCTGCACCAGCCGCCAGTTGAGGCGGATATGGCCGCGCCGGGTGCAGCTGCCCCATTGCGTCCGCGCGTCGGACAAGGCGAAACGGCTGGGTCCGCGCCCCAGCCTGCGTGCGATGCGCGCAAGCCGCCAGGCCAGCAAACGTTCGGCACGGGCAATCAACCAGTCGCGTACGAGTTCTCCGGCATCCGCGTCCAGCGGCGCATAGACCCGCAGGGTGTTGCCGTGCCGGCGTATCTCGTGAAACAGCGAGGACCGGACATCGAGCCTCAACCTGCGTCCCAGATAGCGCAGTTCGTTCGCAGGCGCCGATTCCGCTTGCCGAACGTGTGCATGCATGCGCGCCCAGGTCCGATGCAACCAGTCATGCTGTTGCAGCACATAAGTTTCGATTTCGGCACGCGGGGTCCAGCTCGGGGCATGGATGCGCACTTCGTGCGCGGTAACGGTCAAGCCCAGCGTGCGGCGGCGGCGCGAACGTCGCAACAGATAGGGAACGGCGGCGTCGCCGATCTGCAGGACGCCGCTATTGGCGTGCGGCAGCAGGAGGCAGCCTCCCCATTTCGGTTTCGATCCAGGCCTCGACCATGCGCGTGAGTTCGGCGGCGCTCTTGCCTTGGGTAGGAATCGCCGGCCCGATGCGCACGGTCACCGTGCCGGGATGCTTGATGAAGGCATTCTTCGGCCACACTTCGCCGGCATTGTGCGCCACCGGCACGATGGGCGCCCCGGTTTCGGCCGCCAGCCAGCTGCCGCCGATGCCGTACTTGCCCTTTCACCCGGCGCCACGCGCGTGCCTTCGGGGAACACCAGCACCCAGAACCCCTGTGCCAGCTTCTCCCTGCCCTGGCTGACGATCTGCTTCAGCGCCTCGCGCCCGGCGCTGCGGTCGATGGCGATGGGCGAAAGCATGCGGAATGCCCAGCCGAAGAACGGCAGCTTCAGCAGTTCCTGCTTGATCACCGGCGAGACCGGCGGAAACAGACACAGGAAGGCCACGGTCTCCCAGGCCGACTGATGCTTGGCGAGGATGACGGCGGGTTGCGCGGGCAGGTTCTCACGCCCCTCCACCACATAGCGGATCCCCACGACCCAGCTTGCCAGCCAGATCACGGTATGGTTGTAGCCGGTAATCAAGCGGTAGCGCGTGTGCGCCGAAAAGGGAAGCTGAAGAACGCCACCATACTGAAGAAAATCGTCAGCGCAGTCTGCAGGACCGCGAAAATCACCGACCGGATCAGGCTCATGCCGCAGTCTTGAGCAGGTGATCGACAGCCTCGCCCAGGTCGGCGTAGACCGGCGTGTTCTCGGGCAGCCCGCCGGCCGCCAGGGTCCGCTCGCCTTTCCCGGTGCGCACCAGCAACGGGCTTGCCCCCACGCTGGCGGCCGCCAGCAGATCACGCAGCGAATCGCCTATCGCCGGAACGTCCCGCAGGTCACGCCCGTAACGTGCCGCGATCTCGTCGAACAAGCCTGGCTTGGGCTTGCGGCAGCCGCAGTTCATGTCGGCCGCATGCGGGCAGTAGAACACCGCCTCGATACGCCCGCCCGCCTGCGACACCGCCTTGTGCATCTTGGCGTGGATGGCGTTCAACGTCGCCATCTCGAACAGCCCGCGCGCCAGCCCGGACTGATTGGTCGCCACCACCACGCGCCAACCCTCGCGTGTCAATCGCGCGATCGCCTCCAGACTGCCGGGAATGGGTTTCCATTCGTCCGGAGACTTGATGAACTGGTCGGAGTCGAAATTGATGACGCCGTCGCGGTCGAGAATGATGAGCTTCATGGACGAAATATTACGCCGCCAGACGCGACAAGTCCGCAACCCGGTTCATGGTCCGGTGCAGTTGGTTCAGCAGCGCCAGACGGTTGGCCTTGAGGGCGGGATCGTCGGTGTTGACCATCACATTGTCGAAGAAGGCGTCGACCGGGGATTTGAGGGCAGCGAGCGCCTGCAGCGAGGCTGTGTAATCGCCCACAGCAAAGGCCTTGTCTGCATCGCGTCCAATGGCTGCAACTTTGGCCACCAAGTCTTTTTCAGCGTCCTCGACGCAGCGTACAGGATCGGGCTCGTCGCCCACTTCGCCCTCGGCTTTCTTCAGGATGTTACCGACACGCTTGTTGGCGGCGGCGAGCGCTGGGGCTTCCGGCAAATCTGCAAAGGCCCGTACCGCAGCGAGTCGCTTGGGAATATCACCCAGGCGTTGAGGTTTGAGGGCGACGACTGCATCGACTTCCTGTGCCGAGTAACCCTGCTCACGCAGCATTCCCGAAAGGCGATCGAACATGAAGGTTGCGACTTGGTCCGCGACATCCTCGTGGAGCCCACACATGGTGGCCGCAAGCACCAGNAGATTATCTATTTCCGATGGCAGATCACGCTCAATTAGAATGCGGATGACACCTAACGCATGGCGACGCAATGCAAAGGGATCTTTGTCGCCGGTCGGTTTNTCGCCAATCCCGAACAATCCGACCAAGGTTTCCAACTTGTCGGCTAGCGCCACGCACACACCAACATCGTTACGCGGCAGTTCATCACCAGCAAAACGCGGCTTGTAGTGGTCCTCGATGGCAAAAGCGATATCGTCCGAAAGGCCATCGTGCTGCGCGTAATAACGCCCCATGATGCCCTGCAATTCGGGAAACTCACCGACCATATCGGTGAGCAGGTCAGCCTTGGCCAGAAGCGCAGCCTGATCTGCCTTCAACGCTAGCGCATCCCCACCAATTCTCTGGCCAATGGCGCGAGCTACAGCCTGCACTCGCGTCACACGCTCCCCCTGGGTTCCGAGCTTGTTGTGATACACAACCTTGGCCAGCCCAAGCACACGCGAATCGAGCGCTTTCTTGCGGTCCTGGTCAAAGAAGAACTTGGCATCGGCAAGGCGTGGGCGCACCACGCGCTCGTTGCCCTGGATCACGGCCGACGCATCGGCGGGCGAGATGTTGGAGACGATGAGGAACCGGTTGGTCAGCTTGCCCGCCGTGTCCAGCAACGGGAAGTATTTCTGGTTGGCCTTCATCGTGAGGATCAAACATTCCTGCGGCACCTCGAGGAAGGCTTCCTCGAACTTGCCGACCAGCACGTTGGGACGCTCGACCAGTGCGGTGACCTCGTCCAGCAGGGCATCGTCCTCAATCGGCTTCAGACCCAGCGGCGTGGCGGCGGCCTGCAATTGGCGAACGATCTCGGCACGGCGCTCGGCAAAGCTCGCGATCACGGCGCCCTCGTCCGCCATCTGCAGGGCATAACAGTCAGCATGGGTGATCGCCACCGGGTCCACGCGCGCCTCGAAACGATGCCCCTGCGTCATGCGACCGGCTTCAAGGCCAAGCACCGAGACGGGGACAACGTCAGCGCCGTGCAGCGCAATCAAGCCATGTGCCGGACGCACGAAATTGACCGTTTCCCAGCCTTCGCCCGACGGGTCGGGATAGGTCATCACCTTAGGTATTGGGAGACTTTGAATCACCTCACGCAGGGAGAAGGAAAGATGCAATTGAAGTGAATCGCCACTTATCTCGCGGTTAAGGTAGATGTAATCGGTGCCATTCTCTGCGACATTTACCAGAGAATCGCCAAGGGCACGTTGTAGACCACCTTCCTTTTCTAAGCGTTTTGTCAGGGCAGGTGAAGGCTGACCGGAAGAGTCATAGCCTACAGAGACTGGCATTAACTTNTTATGTTCCTTCCGATTCGAAGCTTTGTCGCGGACATTAGTAATAACAGCTGCCAACCGTCTGGGAGTAGCGTATGCAGTAACTGAGAAGCCTGTATCGAGCAAATTATCCCGCTCTAAATTTTTAGTGAGCGTTTGAGCAAAAGCCTCGCCCAGCTTCTTCAGCGCCTTGGGCGGCAGTTCCTCGACGAATAATTCAACCAGTAAATTTTGTGCGCTCATGCTGCCGCCTTCTTTGCAATTTCCGCAGTAACTTCATCAGCCCACGCACGTGGCGCCATCGGAAAACCGAGCCGCGCCCGGCTGTCGAGATAGCTCTTCGCCACGCTGCGCGCGAGGTTGCGGATGCGGCCGATGTAGGCGGCGCGCTCGGTCACCGAGATCGCACCGCGCGCGTCGAGCAGGTTGAAGGTGTGTGCGGCCTTCAGCACCTGTTCATACGCCGGCAGCGCGAGCTGCGCCGCCATCAGTTCCTGCGCCGTCTTCTCGTGCGCACCGAAGGCGGTGAGCAGGAAATCGACGTCGCTGTGCTCGAAGTTATAGGTCGACTGCTCGACCTCGTTCTGGTGATAGACGTCGCGGTAGGTCAGCCCCTCGGTCCAGACGAGGTCGTACACGCTCTCGACGCCCTGCAGATACATGGCGAGGCGCTCAAGACCGTAGGTGATTTCGCCGGTGATCGGCTTGCAGTCGATGCCGCCGACCTGCTGGAAGTAGGTGAACTGGGTCACTTCCATGCCGTTCAACCACACCTCCCATCCCAGACCCCAGGCACCAAGGGTAGGGTTCTCCCAGTCGTCCTCGACGAAGCGGACGTCGTTCTTTTTCAGGTCGAAGCCGAGCGCCTCGAGCGAGCCGAGGTAGAGCTCGAGGATGTCGGCCGGCGCGGGCTTCAGCACGACCTGGAACTGGTAGTAATGCTGCAGCCGGTTGGGATTGTCGCCATAGCGGCCGTCCTTGGGCCGGCGCGAGGGCTGCACGTAGGCGGCCTTCCAGGGCTCGGGACCGAGCGCGCGCAGGAAGGTCGCGGTGTGCGAGGTGCCGGCGCCGACTTCCATGTCGTAGGGCTGCAGAGCGCGCATCCGCGCTCGCCCCAGTAGCGTTGCAGGGTAAGGATGATGTCCTGAAAGGTGGGTTTCACGAGGGATCAGCGGCTTTTCGGAAAAGCGGCATTTTACCGTGCCTGACCGGCGTTTCCAGGCTGAAGACCGAAAATCCGGCTAATTGCATGCCGCGCGGCTCAGATGCCGGCGTACCACTCGTAGCCCTGGTCCTCCCAATACCCGCCCTTGCCGCCGCCGATGTCGTCCAGGCGTTCGACGAGTTTGATCCGCATGATGTACTTGGCCATCTTGTAGCCCAGCTGGCGCTCGACGCGCACGCGGATCGGCGCGCCATTCTTGATGGGCAACGGCACATCGTTCAGTTCATAGGCAAGCAGAGTCTGGGCATGCCAGGCGTCTTCCATGTCGATGCTCTCGTAGTAGCGTGTTCCCTGGTCGTCCATCGGATCCGCGCAATAGAACACCACGTAGCGTGCCGATGGATGCGGCTGGACCTGTTCCAGTACCCGGCTCAACGGCACGCCTTTCCATTTCCCGATCGCGCTCCAGCCTTCCACGCAATCGTGGCGGGTGATCTGGGTCCGGCTGGGCAAGGCCTTCAAATCGTCGAGCGAATAGGCGCGCGGCTGTGCCACCAGGCCGCCGACCTTCAGCCGGTAATCGACAAACTGATTGGCCGCAAGCGCCTGATAAATCGGGTTGGCCGGGTTGTCCGTGCCATTGCTGCGGAAATCCGGAGACAGGTCGGCCTCGGTGAACTCCTGCGCCATGGCCTTGCGCGGCAGCAACAGGCGTTGTGCGCCAAACGTCAGTTTCTCTGCGCTGTCCAATATCCGTGTAAACCACGCGCTATGCGACAACCGATCGCACCCTGACAGCAGCAGCGTACCGCCGGCGGCCAACGTGCGCAGCAAGAATCGCCGGCGGCCGTTCCCCTGACTAGGCATGCTTGTCCTCGTCGGCCGCGATCCGGTAGCGGCCGGTCAGCATCGAGCGCAGGTTGTTCCAGAAACCGCTGACGATCACTTCGAACACATGGATGAACACGAATGCCACCAGCGCCCAGGCCACCAGGAAATGGAGCGTGCGTGCCGACTGGCGGCCGCCGAATACGTCGATCCAGCCCGGAACCAGCGAATCCAAGCCCGGCGACATGGCCCATCCCATCAGGATCAACAGNGGAAACAGCACGAATATCACGCCGAGGTACGCGAGTTTCTGCAGGATGTTGTAGCGTCGGGCGGCCTCGCCCCGCGCATGCCGCAGCAACAGATGATCCTTGATGGACCGCCCGATCGAACGCCAGTCGGTTCGGGTTGGCGTGAGGTCGCGCACCAGGTGACGGCTGGCCAGCGTATAGGCCAGGTAGGCCAGGCCATTGATGACCAATACCCAGGCAAANAAGAAGTGCCAGCGCCGCGCCATTGCCAACCATTGCCCGCCCGGAAGCGTGATCCACGCGGGAAAACCGCGCTGGACCGGCAGGCCGCCCATCCCGGCCGACACACCCAACACGCCGGTCGTGTCGTATTCATGGCCAAGAATGCGTGTGACGCCTTTCGGATTGCCCTGCGCATCCATGCGTGCAAACACGTGCAGAATCGGCGGACGGCCGTTATAGGAAGACTTTCCCCAGTTCAGCGCCGGGTGTGCGTTGAATATCTGCAGCCCGCTCATCAGCAGCACGACAAAGGCGAGCACGTTGACCCAGTGCATGAGGCGAACCGGCCAGGCGTGCCGCCGGTACCAGATGGTCTGAACCCCTGCAGCGGTATCGTGTGGCGGCATGGAGGCCTCAGCCAGGTTCGCGGGAACAGTTCAACATAGGCGAGAAGCGCATAAAACCCAAGCCCGGGCCAAGGCGCCCGCCCCGGTCAGGGGTTTTCCGCCTCCAGCGCCTCGATCTGCCCGGACAGTTCGAGCCATTTTTCCTCCTCATGCTCCAACTCGTCATTGACGTGCTGAAGCTGCCGGCCCGTTTCCGTGATGTCCTCGACCGACAGGGTTCCGGCCAGCCGTGCTTCAAGCGCGGCTTTCTCGGCCTGCAGCGCGGCCATGCTCTTGTCGAGCTTTTCCAATGCCTGTTTCAGCGGTTTGAGTTTCCCCGAAGGCGCTGTACGTTTCGCAACGACAAGCGGCGCTTCGACCTTGGGCGGTTCGGCGGCCTTGCCTGCCTCTTTCAAGCTTTCACGCAGCCGCTTGCCCTCGTCCAGCAGATAGCGCTGGTAATCGTCCAGATCGCCGTCGAATGGCTCCACGCCGCCACGCGTCACCAGCCAGAATTCGTCGCACACCGCGCGCAGCAACGCGCGGTCGTGGCTGACCAGCATCACCGTGCCCTCGAATTCGTTCAGGGCCATCGCCAACGCCTCACGCGTGGCCAGATCGAGGTGGTTGGTCGGTTCATCCAGCAGCAACAGGTTCGGACGCTGCCACACGATCATGCACAGCACGAGCCGTGCCTTTTCACCGCCGCTCATGGTGCCGACCGCCTGCTTGACCATGTCGCCGCTGAAGTTGAAGGTGCCGAGGAAATTGCGCAGGTCCTGCTCGCGGCTGCTGAACTGGCCGGCGCCGCCGTTGGCAATCGTGTCGCGGGCGAGGCGGATCATGTGTTCCAGCGGCGTGTCGGCAGGACGCAGGACGTCGAGTTCCTGCTGCGCGAAGTAGCCGATGTTGAGGCCCTTGCCCTCGGTCACCGTGCCGGCGACCACCGGCAGCGTGCGCGCGACGGTCTTCACCAGGGTCGACTTGCCCTGGCCGTTGGCACCGAGGATGCCGATACGCTGGCCGGCGAAGACCGACTTGCTGACGTGCTGCACGATCACCGTCGGCGGCGTGCCGGTCGGCGCGTCCGCAGACGGCGGGTAGCCGAAGCTGGCGTCGTCGATCGTCAGCATGGGGTTGGGCAGGTTGAGCGGTTCCTTGAATTCGAAGGTGAAATCGGCGCTCGCCAGCATCGGCGCCAGTTTTTCCATGCGATCCAGCGCCTTGACCCGGCTTTGCGCCTGCTTGGCCTTGCTGGCCTTGGCCTTGAAGCGGTTGATGAAGGCCTGCAGGTGGGCGATCTTGTCCTGCTGGCGGGCGAACGCTGCCTGCTGCAGCGCCATCTGCTCGGCGCGCATGTCCTCGAAGGTGCTGTAGTTGCCGCCGTAACGGGTGAGTTGGCCGTTTTCGATATGGATGGTGACGTTGGTCACGGCATCGAGAAACTCGCGGTCATGGCTGATCACCAGCAGGGTGCCGGGGTATTTCTTGAGCCAGGCTTCCAGCCATACCAAGGCATCGAGATCCAGGTGGTTGGTGGGTTCGTCGAGCAGCAGCAGGTCCGACGGACACATCAGCGCGCGCGCCAATTGCAACCTCATGCGCCAGCCGCCGGAAAAGCTGTTGACCGGTTGATTCAGTTCGCGCACCTGAAAGCCCAGTCCCAGGATCAGTGCCTGCGCGCGCGATTGCGCATCGTGGGCGCCGGCGTCATGCAGCGCCATGTAGGCGTGCGCCATGCGCTCGCCGTCGTCGCTCGCCTCGGCGGCAGTCACCTCGGCCTGCGCCTCGGCCAACTGGGTGTCGCCGGCGATGACGAAGTCGGTGGCGGATTCGGCGGTTTCCGGCATGTCCTGCGCTACCTGTGCCATGCGCCACTGCGACGGCATCGAAAAGTCGCCCTTGTCTTCATGCAGGGTGCCGTTCAGCAGCGCGAACAGGCTGGACTTGCCGGCGCCGTTGCGGCCGACCAGGCCGACCTTTTCGCCGGGGTTGATCGACACCGACGCGTTGTCGAGCAGGACCTTGGCGCTGCGCCGCAGGCTGAGATTCTTGAGGATGATCATGCAGACGATGCGGTGCGCCGAAACGCCCCGCCCAAACCGAAAGCCGGATTCTACCTTGCCGCCCCGATTCGCCCGGCCGGCATGTCGACTGTTTAACGCTTCGACACGGGATGACGGTTTTCCGTCAATTCACGTCACAGCCTACGTCTGCGCCATAAACAAGCCACACGCATCCATTTGTTTTATTTACACTTTTTCGCCACAACCACTGCCCCCAGATGGCACAGGCATTGCAGGTATTCAGGCAAGCAAGCCAACCCAAGGAGTACATCATGAAACTGCAATTCGGCAAAAACCAACTGGTCCTCGAACTCAGCGCCTCGCCTTTTGCGTGGTTCCACGGCCAGACCGAGCGCATGAGCCTCACCAGCCTCTCGCTGCTGTTCGTGCAGTTCTCCCTGTTTGCCCGTCAGCCTTCCGTCTGATGCAAGTCGGTCGAGCCACCAGCGTGAGCATCAATCTGTCTCGCTCGCCGTTGGGATTCTTTAGCGGCAGCACCTGCCGCATGTCGATGTTCAGCCTGACGCTGCTGTTCGTCGAATTCCGGGTGCTGCGACGCACGACCGCGCAGTGCGCGTGACCGCCTAACGGCGGATTTCCAGTATCGCCTCCAGCCCGCCTTGCGGGCGATTGCGCAACACCACCTTCAAACCGTTCGTTTCCGCCAGCTGCCGCACGATCGCCAGCCCGAGGCCCGTTCCCCCGGTTGCCTGTGAACGCGACGTTTCCAGCCGATAGAACGGCCTGAACACTTTCTCCAGCTGGTCGTCCGGAATGCCGGTGCCGGCATCGCGCACGACCACGCGCGCCAGACTCCCGGTGCATTCCAGCACCAGCTCGACCGGCGTGCCGCCGTAACGCTGCGCATTCTGGATGAGGTTCGACACGATTTGCCGCACAGCCAGGCGGCTGGCCTCGATCATGCACGGCACCGCGCCCGGCCACGACAGGTTCGCATCGACCGCAGCCTCTTCCAGCAGGCCGGCGAGGTCGAAGCGCACCCGATTTTCCGCCTGGGTGGTACGCGCCAGTTCCAGATACCCCGCAATCAGCTTGTTCATGTCGGCCAGGTCGGCCACCGCACGGTCGATACGCGCCGGGCTGGGAGCATCGCGCAACATTTCCAGGTTGAGCTGCAACCGTGTCATGGGGGTACGCAGGTCATGCGAAATGCCTGCCAGCAGGGTGGTGCGGTTATCCAGCAGGGCACGCACCTCGCCCGCCATGGTGTTGAAACGACGAGCGAGTTCGGCGAGTTCGGCGGGGCCGGTTTCAGGCAAGGGCTCGGGCAATTCGCCCGCCCCAACCTGCCTGGCTGCGCCTGCCGCGCGCGCCAGCGGCACAGTGATGCGGCGCACCAGGAACAAGGCCGTCAGCAGGCTGAGAAATGTGCCCAGGGCAACGACCGCGATGGCTGCCAGCGGCGGCTTGACTGCGTAACGGCGCGGAAAGAAGCCGGCATGCAGGTCATGCCCNCCNACAGGAATATCCAGCCAGGCCGCTTCTGTTCCGGGCACGCCACGCAAGATCACGTCGTCGCCGACGCGCCGGCTCAGTGCATCCTCGATCTGGGTACGGAAAGCGAAATGCGGCGCGTCCGCCGTCGCCCCGATATTCACGGTGGTCAGGCGTAACCCGTGGCGGCGCGCCAGTTCGCGCTCGAACGCCGCGCGCGTCTGCGGCGGTAGCTCCACCCAGGTTTGTGCCGACAGCACGATCAGGCCGGCCAGATCATCGGCCGAGCGTTCCGCCACCGGTACGATCAAGGTGCGATACACCACCCAGAATGCGGCTGCCTGAAACACGACAAATGCCAGCGCCAGCGTCAGCGCGGTGCGGGCGAACAACGAGCGAGGGAAGTGCTTCACCCTTGCCCTGCGGCACGAACAGGTAGCCCTGACCGCGCTGGGTACGGATATAGGCTGGATTGGCCGGATCATCCTCGATCTTCTTGCGCAGGCGATTCACCCGAACGTCGATGCTGCGGTCGAACGGATCGCGTTCGAATCCCCGTAGCTGGTCCATCAGCCAGTCGCGCGACAGCGCACGGTTGGCATGGGTGACGAAGATTTCCAGCAGTTCGTATTCGCCGCTGGTCAGCGGGATCTCGGCATCGTCGCGACTGAGTGTACGGGCGTCGAGGTTGACGCTGAACGGGCCGAAATGCACCAGCCGGGCGGTTTCGGCCGCGGCCGGTGCTGCCGCGCCATTCTGTCGCCGCAGCACCGCGCGGATACGGGCCAGCAGTTCACGCGGATTGAACGGCTTGGGCAGATAGTCGTCGGCGCCGACCTCGAGGCCGATGATGCGGTCGATGTCTTCACCCCGGGCCGACAGCATGATGATGGGCGGAAAACCCGGCTGCGCACGCAGCCGCCGCGCGACCGACAGGCCATCTTCGCCCGGCATCATCCAATCGAGCACCAGCAGATCCGGCAGGCGGGCGGCCAGCAGGCGATCGAGCGCGGGCGCGTCTTCAGCCGTTTCGACCTGATAGCCCTGGCTTGCCAGGTATTCGGCCACCAGTTCGCGGATGCCCGGTCGTCGTCGGTCACATAAATGATGTCTTTTTCCATGTGGCAAATATATCAGCAGGGACGGCACGCTATCCGCCGGGAGTTATGGTCATTTCTGGTGTACGGGAAGGTAGAAAGGATGGCGTATCCTGTTGATTGATCACGCCAGATCAACAACCAACAGAAGGTGATACGCCATGGCCAAGTCTACCCTGAAGACTCTTCCACAACCAGAAAAAGACGTTATTGATCCGCTGACCGAGCTGCTGCGGACTGGGGCACGGGAGCTGATCGCACAGGCCGTCGAGGCCGAGCTTCAGGCGCTTCTGGATCAGCATGCCGAGCACCGGCTCCCGGATGGCCGTCAGGCCGTCGTGCGCAATGGCTATTTGCCTGAGCGTACTGTCCAGACCGGCATCGGCAATGTCGACATCAAGGTGCCGAAAGTACGGGATCGGAGTGGTTCCGGGGTTCGCTTCAACAGCACCTTGCTGCCGCCGTACCTGAAGCGAGCCCGGAGTGTGGAGGAAGTGCTTCCCTGGCTGTACCTGAAGGGTGTGAGCACCGGCGATTACCAAGAGGCACTGG
This sequence comes from Thiobacillus sp., assembly GCF_013693775.1. Lineage (NCBI taxonomy): Bacteria > Pseudomonadati > Pseudomonadota > Betaproteobacteria > Nitrosomonadales > Thiobacillaceae > Thiobacillus > Thiobacillus sp. The sequence continues at coordinate 2,935,605 of NZ_CP059257.1, read as the reverse complement.
CCGCGTTGCTGGGTGATCAGGCCAGGGGCTTGTCGGCCAACACCATCAGTCGCTTGAAGCAGCACTGGATCGATGAGCACCGGGAGTGGTGTCAGCGAGATTTGAGCCAAAGCCGCTACGTGTACTGGTGGGCCGACGGCGTATACAGCAACGTGCGCATGGATGACCGCCTCTGCCTGCTGGTGATCATCGGCGTGACGGAGCATGGGCGCAAGGAGCTGGTTGCGGTTGAGGACGGCTACCGAGAGTCGGAGGCCAGCTGGTCAGAACTGCTGTCGGGACTGCGGGCCCGGGGCCTGACGACCAGCCCGAAGCTGGCCATCGGCGACGGCGCTTTGGGCTTCTGGAAAGCACTGGCCAAGTGCTATCCGGACACCCGCCATCAGCGCTGCTGGGTGCACAAGACGGCGAACATCCTGTCCGCGCTGCCAAAGTCGGTGCAACCGAAAGTCAAGGCGGCGCTGCATGAGATCTGGATGGCCGAGACGCGGGCTGACGCACACAAGGCCTTTGACCGGACTCTGGTTCGCTTCGAGTCGAAGTATCCCGGCGCCATGGAACGGCTGCGCAAGGATCGTGAGGAGCTGCTGGCCTTCTACGACTTCCCGGCAGAACACTGGATCCATATCCGGACGACCAATCCGATCGAATCGACGTTTTCGACGGTGCGCCTGAGAAGCAAGAGAGCGCGGAACTGCGGCTCCCGAGAGACCACGCTGGCGATGGTCTACAAGTTACTGGAAACCGCGCAGAAGCGCTGGAAACGGATCAAGGGATTTGATCTGCTGGCCCTCGTGGTCAACAACGTGAAGTTCAAGGACGGCGAGCAAGTACAGGATCAATCAGACAGGAACGCGGCTTGATGCCCATACACCAGATTTGACAATAACTCGTCACGCAGCGCATCAATGAGCAGTTCGGGGACGCCGCATAAGCCGAAGCCGCCTACTGCCAATAGCTGGTTGTCGGCCACGACGCCTCGAAGCGCCTCGGCAGCACTGGGATACATCTTGTTCAAAATTGCCTCCTGGATAAAGAACTCAACCCGCCCATCGCCAAGCGGGCTACAAACGTAGGTGGGCTGCGCATGGCACCGCGTTGCGCAGGAATTAGCGAAAGATTAACGACGGACCAACTGCGCAGACCTGGAACCTGTCGAGACTTCTAGCCATACCTCCCGCAATTTCGGCCATAACCGTTATTCGTTGCCACCAGTCGATGCTTGGCGGATCACTCCACGCTTGAGCAGCAGCTCGATTTGCTTCTCCGACAGGCCCGCTTCGTCCAACACCTCTCGGTTAGCACCGAACGGTAACGAGTAGTTGCTGTCACATGTCGTCAAACATCAGGCGTTCCTCAACTGCCTTCAATGCCTTACGTACACACCTTTCATCATCTTCCCCGGTTGGTGCACCACTAACACTGGCCGCGCCGAGAAAGCTGCCGTCAGCGGCTTCGATGCGTACAGCGCCCGCTTCTGAGAGTGTGATACCAATGTGATCAAGTTTCTCGGCCAGGTCCTTCGCATTACGTACGAATTCGCCGGAGTCTACCCCTGACATGACAACTGTATTAGCAGTCCGCATAGCGATTTCGATCATTATGCGCGGGGCGAATACGTCACGCAGGATCGCCACTGGATCGCCATTCCGATCGACCACCACCGCCGCAACTTGATAGCCGGTTTCGCGGCATGCCTCGAGAGCGCTCTGGGCTATGTCACGGGCTATCTCCACGGACATCCTCTTAACGGTGAACGTATCATCGCCCACAGCCATAGTCGGCCCCATGAGTACTCCAACCAGCGCCGATGCTCCGATGAACATTAGATTTCGACGTAGGACGGATGTTCTTTGTTTCAACTGCATCTGCTAGTCCTCATGTTGTTGACGGGGATAGGAAATCCAACCGCATGAGCACAAGTATAGCACACGTTTGGATGGCAGGTTCATTCTATCGGGTGTATTTCGATCATGGTCGCGGGTCATTCGGATTCTCCAATATTCAGTCGTGGCGTTTCAGGCGTTTTGATCAGCAAGCTGCCGGTCGGGGATAGGAAATCCAACCGCATGAGCACAAGTATAGCACACGTTTGGATGGCAGGTTCATTCTATCGGGTGTATTTCGATCATGGTCGCGGGTCATTCGGATTCTCCAATATTCAGTCGTGGCGTTTCAGGCGTTTTGATCAGCAAGCTGCCGGTCGGGGATAGGAAATCCAACCGCATGAGCACAAGTATAGCACACGTTTGGGGCGTCTCAGGCATGCACACAGGGGACTGCTGGGTTGATTTCTCAAAGCCAGTTGCCCGAGATTTTTCGGTATGACCCGTTTTTGGCGGTGACAGGCGCAGCGCTGCCTCGCAACGTTGGCAAAACCACTGTTAACCGCTGTTGCCACCCTACCAACTGACGCGCTGATCGACCTCGAAGTCCGGGGCCGGTTGGGTCGCTTCATCCCAGTCTGGGGCTGGCTCCACGCCCTCTGCGGCTTGCGCGTCGCACTCGTCCCACAGTGGCGGCCCGCGTGCCGGGGTGATGTGCGGCGGCTCCGTCTCCACCCCGATGTGCTCCAGTATTTGGCGGATATCGGCACTGTGTGTGATGAAGGCGATGATGTGCATTTGCCCGCCGCAGATGGGGCACAGCAGCGGGAACACCTCGTAGATACGGGCCATCAGCACCGCCCACAAATAGTGCGCCGGGCGCTTGGGTGGCACCGGCTGGGCGGGCTCGGTCTGGGTTGGCAGTGGGCTTCTTACCCCAAGTGCGCCCTCGCCTGCAGCCGTGCTGGCTGGCTCGGCTTGCACCTGCGCCGGTTTCACCGCTGCATCACGCGCCAGCGCCGTGACGGCAGGCCTCAAGGGTGAGTTCGGTGCCAGCACGCCAAAGTAGCGGTGGCGGTGCGTGCGCGGCGGGGGCACCAGCTTGGCGATACGTTCAATCAGCTCCAGCGGGGTGAGGGTGATCTCATCGGCCTTTACGCCGCGCTTGTTGTGAGGCAGGCTGCCGGGCTCGCTGTGCTGCTTGGCGCAGCGGTAGACCAGCTCGCTGCCCGCTTTGCGCAGCCGCTCCATGGCAAACGGCGGGCGGGCGCAGTAGCGCAGCAGCCGCTCCAGCCCGGCGCGGTCGTGCGCCGCTATGCACACGCTGGTGTCCACCGAAAACCCGCTGTGCTTGTAGCCCAGCATCTCTTGGGCCTCGAAACTCTCCAGCAGGCCCCGTCCGACAAAGGCGCGCAGGATGCGTTTGCGTAAGCTGGCCTGCACCTGACCCACGGCATCCGCAGTCACGCCGGTGGCGGGGTGGAAGATGATGCGCGATGGTGAGCTTTGAGAAGCTGCATCAGCAGCATCGACCTCCTCGCCCGCCACTTCCTCAAACACGCCATCGACTGCGCAGACATGGAAGTGCACATGCTCGTTCAGACTGGAGCCAAAGCGGTGGATGAAGGCGACTGCGCCTATGTGCAGTGCTGCCTTGTCCACATTGGCCGCACCAGGGCTGTTGGCTTGCAGCGTTTGCGCGATGACGCGTAGGAAGATGCGCAGCACCATGCCCAGCACCGGGCCCTCTCGCTGCATGTAGTACCGCAGCCGTTTGGGCACCGACAGCACCCACTGGCGCACCGGCAGGCGGGAAACACATGGTCGGTGAGGTGTGCCGCCGTCTCAGCCATGCGCCGGGTGTTGCATGAGGGGCAGACACCCCTGCCTTTGCACGAGAAGGCGACCAGGAAGTCGTGTCCGCAGTCGTCGCAGCGGGCGCGGGCAAAGCCGTGGGCGAAGATGCCGCACTCCAGATATTTCTCGAACGCTTTGCGCACGTAGGGCCTGGGGCTGTGGTGGTCGCCCTGGCCCTCAAATTGACCCTCGCAAGCCAGCTCCAGCCAGCTCTCGTAGTGCTCGGCCACGGTTTGGTAGAGCAGAGTGCGTTCGGGGTGGCGGGGTTGTAGCGCTTGGGTTTGGCGGTGGCTGGCATGAATACTGCGCAAATATTTCCAGGGTCGGGCCTTCCGCGCCGTGGCCTGGTAGGCGAAGGTGAGCGCCGCGCAAATGGGCTCCAGGGATTCCTGTCCCACGCTCCAGATCGTGGCCCTTGAAGTCTCGCTCCGGAGGGACGGGAACGCAGCCGAAATGTTCTTCGTAGAACTTTGCCAGGCTGCGCCAGTCCTTGCAATCAGGTTGGTGTGTCCGTATTTCACGCCAGAAATCATGGGGCTCTCCTGTAGGTTGTGGTTCATGGATCTGGCCGAGGTCAGCGTGACTTCTCGGCCAGTATTTGAAGGTAGTGCTGCACCACCGCTGCCCCCGCGAGCGCTGTGATGTCAGCATGGTCATAGGGCGGCGACACCTCGACGAGATCCATGCCGCGCCAGTCAAGGTCGCGCAGTTCCCACAGGGCGAGCAGAGCGTCGATGGAAGCCAGCCCGCCAATGACGGGCGTACCGGTACCTGGGGCGAAGGCCGGGTCGAGCGCATCGATGTCGAATGACAGATAGGCCGGAGCAGTTCCCACTCTTTCTCGGATCCGCTGGGCAATTCCAGTGGCGCCCAGCCTGCGCGCCTCATGAGCGTTGATGATCTCGATGCCGAAATCATTGGGGGCGATGGTCCGGACGCCGACCTGGATTGAGCGATGTGTGTCGATGGCTCCCTCTGCTTTGGCCCGCGTGACAAAGGCCCCATGCGACTGACCACCGCCATCCTTCCATGTGTCTTGATGGGCATCGAACTGCACCAGGGCCAGTGGCCCATGTCTCTGCGCATGGGCGCGCAGCAGCGGTAGCGCGATCGAATGGTCTCCGCCCAAGGTAATCAGATGGGTTCCCGTCGCAAGAATCTCGGCGGCCTGAGCCTGGATGAGTTCGGGCACGCGTTCAAGGTGGCGGAAATCGAATGAGCAGTCGCCCCAATCCACAACGGCAAGCTTGTCGAAGGGATCATGACCAGAGGGAAACTGCGGGTCGCCATTGAAGATGGCCGATGCCCGGCGCATGGCCTGCGGCCCGAAGCGCGCGCCGGGGCGGTTGGAGGTCGCCGCATCGAAGGGGACGCCCCAGATTGCCACGTCCACTCCCGCCAGATCGCGGCTGAAGCGCCGTCTCATGAAGGAAAGCGCACCGGAATATGTCGGCTCGCGGGAGCCACCATGCAGGTCGCCCAGGAAAGCGTTATCTGTCGGCCGAGGGCGAATGCGGATTTTTGAACTGGACGGGTCTGTCACAACGGGCTCCCTATGGCGCAAGTTCATTCAACTACGAGCGGGCATTTATCCAATGACTGGAGCAGGTGGACGGCGTCCTCCCGCTTTACATCCATGAGCCGTGCAGTTGCCGGCAATTTCATGCCGGCATGGGCTGCCGCATCTTCTATGCGCTCCCAATTGCGGGCGTCAAGCGGAATGCGTGAGAGTTCATGCACTACGGCATCGAGTTTTTCCGAGCTGGCGTTCTGTTCCCAGCAGTAAACGACGGCATTGATCAATGGGGTCGTCAATGGCCTGAGTTGGTCGGCGGTATAGAGCGCCATGATCAGATTCACCAGATCCGTATCCAGACCCCGCAGTACCTCGTATATCCGGCCATAGCCTCTCAGCCCCTTGTGTTCCAGCTCGACGGCCAATACGGCCCCCAAGCTCGATACGCCGTGAATTACCAGGCCGCGATCCAGTGCCCTGACCACCTCTGCACCAGACAGCCGCTGGTCACTGTCGAGGATGCCGTCGATGATGACGACCAGCGCTGGGGAGGCAATGGCATCGAGGTCGCCTTGGACAATCGGCCCGCGATAATCCGCATCAAGGATTTGCTGGGCTTCTGCCACCGCTAGGCTCAATCCCAGGAATACGATCGACTTCATGCTGGCCGGAAAGCAGTCTTACTGCAAAAGTGGAACGCCCGTCTTTTCCTGGATCTCCTGGAAGGTCACGCCATCGGCCAGTTCGATGAGCTTCAGCCCCTGCGGCGTCACATCCATCACGCCCAAGTCCGTAATGATTCGATCGACGACGCCTAATCCGGTCAGCGGCAGCGTGCATGACGGCAGGATCTTCAGGTCGGTGGTGCCGTCCTTCGTCCGCGCCACGTGTTCCATCAGCACGATGACCCGTTTCACCCCAGCCACCAAGTCCATGGCCCCGCCCATACCTTTCACCATCTTGCCTGGGATCATCCAGTTGGCAAGATCACCTGCTTGGCTCACCTGCATGGCGCCCAGAATGGACACGTTGATTTTTCCTCCTCGGATCATGGCAAAACTCTGATCCGTGCCAAAGAAGGATGAACCCGGGATGGTTGTTACGGTCTGCTTGCCGGCATTGATCAAGTCCGCATCCACTTGGTCTTCCGTGGGAAAGGGNCCGATTCCCAGCAGGCCGTTTTCGCTTTGCAGCCAGACCTCAATGTCACTGGGCACATGGTTGGCCACCAGAGTGGGGATGCCGATGCCGAGATTGACATAAAAGCCATCCTGAAGTTCTTTGGCTGCCCGCGCAGCCATCTGATCCTTTGTCCATGCCATGTTCAATCTCCCGATTTCNTGAGTCACCGTGCGGTGTTCAATGTGTTTGTTGGGGTCCGGGTTATGGACGATGCGGTGTACATAGATGCCCGGGAGATGCACATCGTCAGGAGCCAGTTCTCCGTTCTCGACGATCTTCTCCGCTTCGACAATGGTGATTTTTCCCGCCGTGGCCACGGCCGGATTGAAGCCGCGCGCGGTCATGCGAAAGCGCAGGTTTCCGGATTTGTCGGCTATATGTGCCTTCACCAAAGACACATCCGGGAAGAACGACTCCTCCATCACATAGGTCTCGCCATTGAACACACGTGTCTCTTTGCCTTCAGCCACTACCGTGCCCACACCCGTCCTTGTGAAGAATGCAGGGATGCCGGCGCCCCCNGCTCGCAGCTTCTCGGCCAAAGTACCTTGGGGNGTGAATTCCAGCTCCAGCTCACCTGCAAGATACTGGCGCTCGAACTCCTTGTTCTCGCCAACGTAGGATGAATACATCTTCTTGATCTGCCGCGACAGCAACAACTTGCCAAGGCCGAGTCCGTTNGCCCCCGCATTGTTGGAGATCACTGAGAGGTTTTGTACGCCGCTGTCACGCAGGAGTTATGGTCATTTCTGGTGTACGGGAAGGTAGAAAGGATGGCGTATCCTGTTGATTGATCACGCCAGATCAACAACCAACAGAAGGTGATACGCCATGGCCAAGTCTACCCTGAAGACTCTTCCACAACCAGAAAAAGACGTTATTGATCCGCTGACCGAGCTGCTGCGGACTGGGGCACGGGAGCTGATCGCACAGGCCGTCGAGGCCGAGCTTCAGGCGCTTCTGGATCAGCATGCCGAGCACCGGCTCCCGGATGGCCGTCAGGCCGTCGTGCGCAATGGCTATTTGCCTGAGCGTACTGTCCAGACCGGCATCGGCAATGTCGACATCAAGGTGCCGAAAGTACGGGATCGGAGTGGTTCCGGGGTTCGCTTCAACAGCACCTTGCTGCCGCCGTACCTGAAGCGAGCCCGGAGTGTGGAGGAAGTGCTTCCCTGGCTGTACCTGAAGGGTGTGAGCACCGGCGATTACCAAGAGGCACTGGCCGCGTTGCTGGGTGATCAGGCCAGGGGCTTGTCGGCCAACACCATCAGTCGCTTGAAGCAGCACTGGATCGATGAGCACCGGGAGTGGTGTCAGCGAGATTTGAGCCAAAGCCGCTACGTGTACTGGTGGGCCGACGGCGTATACAGCAACGTGCGCATGGATGACCGCCTCTGCCTGCTGGTGATCATCGGCGTGACGGAGCATGGGCGCAAGGAGCTGGTTGCGGTTGAGGACGGCTACCGAGAGTCGGAGGCCAGCTGGTCAGAACTGCTGTCGGGACTGCGGGCCCGGGGCCTGACGACCAGCCCGAAGCTGGCCATCGGCGACGGCGCTTTGGGCTTCTGGAAAGCACTGGCCAAGTGCTATCCGGACACCCGCCATCAGCGCTGCTGGGTGCACAAGACGGCGAACATCCTGTCCGCGCTGCCAAAGTCGGTGCAACCGAAAGTCAAGGCGGCGCTGCATGAGATCTGGATGGCCGAGACGCGGGCTGACGCACACAAGGCCTTTGACCGGACTCTGGTTCGCTTCGAGTCGAAGTATCCCGGCGCCATGGAACGGCTGCGCAAGGATCGTGAGGAGCTGCTGGCCTTCTACGACTTCCCGGCAGAACACTGGATCCATATCCGGACGACCAATCCGATCGAATCGACGTTTTCGACGGTGCGCCTGAGAAGCAAGAGAGCGCGGAACTGCGGCTCCCGAGAGACCACGCTGGCGATGGTCTACAAGCTACTGGAAACCGCGCAGAAGCGCTGGAAACGGATCAAGGGATTTGATCTGCTGGCCCTCGTGGTCAACAACGTGAAGTTCAAGGACGGCGAGCAAGTACAGGATCAATCAGACAGGAACGCGGCTTGATGCCCATACACCAGATTTGACAATAACTCATCCGCCGGTTACACACTGTTACAAAATCACCCCTGCGTGAAACAGTGTGCTTACTTTCCTCAACCAAACTGCGAAGCGTGGAAGCGAAACAAGCAACCACAGAAATGGAGACCACGATGAACACACGACGAAACTGGATTATTGGGCTGGCCGGATTGGGACTGGTGATTGCCGCCCCGGTTCTGGCAGCACCGAATTTCATGGATGGCGTGATCATCGTGGCCAAGCGCGATCGCGCCGACGAGGCTCGACAGGATGCGCGCGATGACCGCTGGGACGCGCGACGTGACACGCGGCGCGATGCCAGACGCGACCGCGGCGACGAGCCCCAAGGTTACGGCTACGGCTACGAGCGTCGCCAGCAACGCAAATTCGAGGATGAGGGTCGCCCCCGCGACCGTCGCTGACCTCGGCGCGCAAGCACTGAATTCACTGTAGCAAGGAGAGTAAGCATGAAAACACGCCTTCTGAACACGACTCTGGTCGCCGCCCTGCTTGTCGCCAGCGGCGGCGCGTACGCCGGCCCCGGCCGTTATGACGCGGATGGTTTCGTCACCCGTGCCCGCGTGCTTTCGAGCACGCCGATCTACGACACGGTCAACGAACCGCGCCGCGAATGCTGGACCGAAACCGTTGGCCACGAAACCCGCAGCTACCGGGAAGGAAATGGCGGCGGCGGTGCGATTCTCGGCGCCATCGCCGGTGGCCTGCTCGGTTCCACCGTCGGCAAGGGCGACGGTCGGGTGGCCGCCGCTGCCGTGGGCGCAGCCACGGGCGCCGTGGTAGGTGACCGCTGGAATGGCGGTGGCACACGCTACGAGGAAACGCGCCCGCGTCAGGTCGAGCGTTGTCGGGTCCAGGATAACTATCGCCAGGTCGTCAGCGGCTACGACGTGCGCTACCGCTTCCAGGGACGCGAATACAGCACCCGCCTGCCGTACGACNCCGGCAAGTGGCTGACGCTGAACGGGAACTTTTCGGTGGCCGATGATCCGCGCGATGCGCGCTGGAACGACGATCGCGGCGACTGGAACGATTGACGCGCATCCGCAGACCCACCCTAATCTGTAAAGGAGAACAACCATGTTACGCACACTGCTGCTTGCAGCCACCCTGCTCACCGCTTCCAGCGCCAGTTTCGCCCATGGCGGCAGCTACGGTTATGGCCGTGTGGTATCGGTCGAGCCGAACGTTGTCATTTCTTTCGGGACCTATCGGCCTGATGGCTTCCGGGTCCTGTACGAATCAGGCGGCAGCCGTTACTGGACCCGAACGTCATACTATCCCGGCCCCACCATCATGCTGCCGCCGCCCTATCGGGTCGAGCGCGTCTATTACCGCGGTGACTACAGGCCTTGGGATGATCGTGGCTGGAACCACCGCCACGGTGGGCGGGATGGCTGGCGCGAGGAGCGCCGGGAACATCGCCGCGAGCATCGCCGTCATGACTACGACTGAGCCGGCTCGGGACGATGGCCTGCGAACGCATCTGATTCGGATGTGTAAAGAACCCGGTTCAGATTTCCACCCGTGAGCCCAGTTCGATCACCCGGTTCGCAGGCAGGTTGAAATATTCCACCGCACTGCCGGCATTGCGCGACACCCACCGAAACAGCTGTTCGCGCCAGTGGGACATCCCGCTTTCAACTCCCTTGCTGGGGACGATGGTTTCGCGGCTCAGGAAATACGAGGTCTGCATGGGTTCGAACGTCAGGCCGAATTGCGGCCCCAGGCCTTCGAGTGCAGCGGGCACGTCGGGACGGTTTTTGAAACCGAAGGTGAGGATGACGGCATAGGCTTCGTTGCCCAAGGGTTCGACCTGCATGCGGTCTTCGAACGCTACCCACGGTTCGGTCTTGATCCTGACGGTGAGGAACACCAGCCGCTCATGCAGCACCCGGTTGTGGTTGAGGTTGTGCAGCAGCGCATGCGGCACGGTGTGGGCACTGGCATTGAGGAATACTGCGGTTCCCGGGACGCGCGTCGGCGGATGCGCCATGAGACCGGCGAGGAAATCGGTCAGGGGAATATCCGCTGCGCCAACCTGAGCCAACAGACAGCGCCTTCCGCGCACCCAGGTTCGCATGACGATGAACACCAGGCTCCCCAGGATCAGCGGAAACCAGCCGCCCTCGGTGATTTTCAGCAAGCTGGATGAAAAGAATGCAGCATCGATCAGCAGGAACATGGCAGTCACCGCAAGACTGCCGAACAGGCCATACCCNCACCCGTAATGAATGACGAAAAAGGTGAGCAGCGTCGTCACCAGCATGGTGCCGGTTACGGCGAGCCCGTATGCGGCGGCGAGGTGGTCCGACTTGCCGAAGCCGGCGACCACCCCCACGACGAGCACGAACAGCAGCCAGTTGACGACCGGAATGTAGATTTGTCCGAAAGCCTTGGACGACGTCTGCACCACCTGCATGCGTGGCAGGTAGCCCAGCTGGATGGCCTGCCGCGTGAGCGAGAAGGCGCCGGTGAGGGTCGCCTGAGCGGCGATCACTGTCGCAGCGGTAGCCAGCAGCACCATGGGATAGAGTGCCCATGCCGGGTAAAGCAGAAAGAAGGGATTGTGCCCAGCAGCGGGTATCCGCGACAACAGGGCGCCCTGCCCCAGATAATTCAGCACCAGAGCAGGAAACACCAGGCCATACCACGCCAGCCTGATCGGCGCGCGACCGAAATGCCCCATGTCAGCGTAGAGCGCTTCGGCACCGGTAAAGGCCAGCAGCACGGCCCCCAGCACCACGAACGACGCAAAGCCATGCTGGGTGATGAACCACCAGGCATGTTCCGGATACAGTGCGTTCAGTACCTGTGGATAGTGCGCTATCTGGTATACGCCCCCNACCGCCAGCGCGACAAACCAGAGCATTGCGATCGGACCGAACCAGGCACCCACGCTGGCCGTGCCATGCTGCTGCATGATGAACAAGCCGGTGAGTACGGCGATTGCCAGCGGCATCACATAGGGTTCGAACACATGGGTGCCGACCGACAAGCCTTCGACCGCCGACAGCACCGAAATCGCAGGGGTCAGCACGGCATCGCCGTAGAACAGTGCAGCGCCCGCCATGCCGGCCAGCGCCACCATACGCAATGCACGCGGCCGCTCCGCGACGGCCTGCCGTGCCAGTGCAAGCAAGGCCATGATGCCGCCTTCGCCGTGGTTGTCGGCACGCAGCACCAGTAGCACGTATTTCAGGGACACCACCAGCATCAACGCCCAGAAAATCGCCGACGCGGCGCCTAGCACGGTCTCGGGCCCGGCGGGGATGCCATGGGCCGGGCTCAGGGTTTCCTTCAGGGCATAGAGCGGACTGGTGCCGATGTCGCCATAGACGACACCGAGCGCGGCAAGGGTCAGCGCCGCGCGGCTGTGAGCGTTTGCTTCCATGAAGCGGGATGCCGGGAAGGGGCGAAGCCGGCAGATTATTCGTGGTGCACGACAAACGCAACTTCAGTGGTGAAATTGCCGATACCTCGATGGTTGGTCAACGTCCAGCCTGTGTCCTTCAAATGATGCGTGAGTTCGCGCGTCATCGCCGGATTGCCGCAGATCATCACGCGGTCATGTTCCGGATCGGGGGCAGGCAGGCCGAGACGTTGCGACAGCGCCCCNGAACGGAACAGATCGCCACCGCGTTCGGGNGTGGGAAACGGCTCGCGCGTCACGGTCGGCACGTAATACAGCTGCGGGTTGTCCATCGCCTCGATTTCGGCACGGTAGGCCAGTTCGGCCACGGTGCGCACCGAGTGCACCAGCACCACGTTCTCATAGCGTGCATAGAGTTCTGGATCGCGGATCAGGCTCATGAACGGCGCCAGCCCGGTGCCGGTGGCGAGCATGTACAGCACGCGGCCGGGCAATACATGGTTCAGCGTGAGCGAACCGGTAGCCTTGCTGTTGACCCACACGCTGTCACCGGGACGGATATGGACCAACTGGCTGGTCAAGGGGCCATCCGGCACATGGATGCTGAGAAACTCCAGATGGTCGTGGTCGGCAGTGGAAACGATGGAATACGCGCGTGCCACCAGCTTGCCTTCGCGCTTGAGGCCGATGGTGACGAACTCGCCGTTCTCGAATGAAAAATCCTGCGGACGGCTCAGGGTAAAGCTGAATGTTTTGTCCGACCATGGACGCACCGACTGCACCGTTTGCTCGCTGTAAGGCATGCTCCCCTCCGTTTCAGATTTCGATCGATCTTGCCGCACCGTCTCGCGACGTGCAACAAGCCCACTCGGGAATTGGACGCCCATGACGGCGCGCAGTTCCAATCCATATACTGCTGTTCTCACGCCCTATTTGCGTTCAATCCCGGCTCCGTGATCGCGCCACGCCGCCACGGCCTGGATACGCGCCTGGAAGATCGCCTCTCGTATTCCTGTCGGCTTTGCGTTGCGCGCCACCTCGGCGGCATCGATGGTCTGCGCCGCCAGCAGTGCCTGGCGGAGATACCCTGGTTCGGGAAACGGTTTTTCCTCGTAGCCGGGCCGGCCGCGGAAATCGCATTCGCACGCCTGCAGGAAGGCGTCGAAGCGCTCGGGACGGCGGAAGGCATCGACCCGTTCCAACAATTCAACAATCGTTCCGGGACGCAATTCAAGCGCGCGATGGACGTTGCCATGATCGCGCGCCACCGCGACAGCGAGGTCGCGGCAGTCAGCCGGCACGCGAACGCGCTCGCTCAACGCCCGCACCAGGTCGACGCTTTTGGCTTCGTGACCGTGGTGTGCAGGCCACAACTCTGGAGGCGTCACGCCCTTGCCCAGGTCATGCGTCAAGGCCGCAAAGCGCACCGGCAAGCTCATGCCCTGGCGTGCCGCCCAGTCGACGACGAGCATGACGTGCACGCCGGTATCGATTTCGGGATGGTGCGCGGGCGGCTGCGGCACGCCGAACAGGCGATCGATCTCGGGAAACAGCCGTGCCAGCGCGCCGCAGTCGCGCAGCACCTGGAACATGCGCGAGGGCTGAATCTCCATCAGGCCGCGTGCGATTTCCTGCCACACGCGCTCAGGCACGAGCGCGTCGATTTCGCCGTTGTCGACCATCTGCCGCATCAGCGTGTTGGTTTCCGGCGCCACGACAAAGTCGGTGAAGCGCGCGGCGAAGCGCGCGACCCTCAGAATCCGCACGGGGTCTTCGGCAAAGGCCTCGCTCACATGGCGGAAGATTTTNTCAGCGAGATCGGCCTGCCCGCCGTAAGGATCGACCAGCGTACCATCCTCATCTTCGGCTATCGCATTGATGGTGAGGTCGCGTCGGCGCAGATCCTCTTCCAGCGTAACTTCCGGTGCGGCATAGACGGTAAAACCCTTGTAACCGTGCCCGGATTTGCGCTCGGTGCGCGCGAGCGCATATTCCTCGTGGGTTTGCGGGTGCAGGAAGACCGGAAAATCCTTGCCGACCGGCTGATAGCCCAGCGCAACCATGTCGTCGGGCGTCGCGCCGACGACGACATGATCGCGGTCGGCCACCGGCAGTCCCAGTAACCGGTCACGCACTGCGCCGCCAACGATGTAGGTTTTCATGGCGGCGCAGCGGTTCCTAGCGGTGGGCGTTTTCCCGGTAATCCTCGTACCGCGCGCGCGGTGTATCGGCGCGCAGGTATTCGGGAGCGATGGCTTCGAGCGACGCCGGCTGGAAATCGAACACCGACGGCCAGCCGCCGCGGCATACGTTGTCCGTGCACAGGGCATAGTAGTTGTCGCGTGTCATCAGCTTCTTGCCAGGCTTGAACTCGAGCGCCCAAGCCTGGAAATACGACATCCATTTGCCCAGCGGGATGATGCTGCGCTTCTTGCCGATGACGTCGCCCACGTAGCTCACCAGCTCCTGCAGGGTATACGCGTTTGGACCGCACAGATCGTAGGTCTGGCCGTAGGTGGCGGTGTTATCCAGGCTGTCGGCAAAGGCGCGGGCGACATCCTCGACATGCACCGGCGCAAAGCGGCTGCCGGACGCGGCGAGCGGCAGGACCGGAAAGCTTTTGAGCAACCGGGCGAACATCGACAGGAAGGAATCGCCGCGGCCGAATATCACCGACGGACGGAAGATGGTGACGTTGAGGTCGTAGCCATGGATGAATTTGGGTCCGTTGAGGTACCAGTTCTCATGCTCGCTGTGGCGCATGGCGGCCTCCCGTACCAGCGCCTCGGCAATGCCCTTGGAGCGCTGATAGGCCGAGCGCGAGTTCGGATCGGCACCGAGCGCGCTCATGTGCAGCAGGCGGTGCACGCCGGATTCGCCACAGGCATGAATGACCTTGCGCGGCAGTTCGACATGGACCCTCTGGAAATCACCGCGGCGTGCACTGGGCAGATCGACGCGACCGACCTTGTCTTCGTGCAGGATGCCGACCAGATTGATGACGGCATCCATGCCGCGGAAATGCTGGATGAGTTCCTGCTGGTCGTGCNNGTCGGCCTCGATCACGTCCACCGTGGGCAGGAGGATCAGCTCCTTGGCCATTTCGCGGCGATGGGAAAGCACACGGATCTGGAGACCGCGCGCGGCGAGCTGGCTGACGAGCTGGGTACCGACGAAACCGGAGCCGCCGAGGATGCAGATGCGTTGAATCTTCATATTGATGTTCGTTTAGGTATATAAGACGATTCTGATTTTAGCCCGGAAGTTTCATAAATTTGCACGGTGCCCGCGCTGGCTGTATGAAACGTCCAGACTAGCCGTCCGGCTGTTCGACTTCCGACGAGGTATCCGGATCGGTTGTCGGTGCGACCGGCGTCTCGCGCGGCGGGACCAGTCCCAGCCGCTCTTTCAATAGCACCGAGGGTTGCCCGAAACGCACTGCGTAATACATGGCGTTGCTCATCACTTTCTTCACGTAGTCGCGCGTTTCCGCAAACGGGATCGACTCGATGTAAATCGCGGCTTCCATCGGTTGTGCGCTGCGCCAGCGCTGCGCACGTCCTGGGCCTGCATTGTAGGCGGTGGTGGCCAGTACCGGCGAACCGTCCAGCGTGGACAGCACGTGTTTCAGGTAATACGCGCCAAACTGGATGTTTCTGGCCGGATCGCGCATCTCGTCCACCTGGAAGCGCCGGATGCCGAGGCGTTTCGCAATCCAGCGCGCCGTGGCCGGCATGATCTGCATCAGGCCGGCAGCACCGACGCTCGAGCGCGCGACATTGACGAAACGGCTTTCCTGCCGCATGAGGCCATATACCCATGCCTCGTCGATGTCGTTTTCGCGTGCGGCTTGATGCGCCTGCTCGCGGTAGGGCGCCAGAAAACGCAACTCGAAATCGTGCAGTTCGCGGGTGCGCTCGGCCGTGTTGATGGCACTGTCATACCATTCCATGCGCCGGGCGAGTTCGGCCGCCGCCAATAACTGCGTATCGGAAAACCCNCGGACTGCCCAGTTCCATTCCTGGGTGGCATCGGCGCGCAGGCCGAGTTCATATAGGGCCACGGCACGGGCAATTCCCGGCTGGCGGGCGATCTCGGCCACGTTGTTGCCGCCCGTCTTGATGTTGACGGCGGGCGCCGCCTGCATGACTGGCCCGAGTTCCTCCTGGGCAAGCTGGCTGTAGTAATCGTGGTCATGCGACAAGGCCAGAAAAATGGCGTTGGCGGCCACGTGCTGGCCACTTGCCTGCAGCGCGCGCNNGCGCCAGTAGCGCCACACCGGCTGCGCGCGTAGAGCCTCTCCCATGCTGTCGATCGCCTGCTGAACGACTTTCCAATCGCCCACACGAAGCGCTGCGCGTGCCCACCATTCACGCTGGGCATCGTTCACCGCCACGCTCCCGGCCTGCTGGAACCAGTCCAGTGCGAGCAATTCGTGACGGCGCGCGGCCCAGGTGGCGAGCCGCGCCCAGGCCGTGCGCAATTCCATCGGGTTGAACTGCGGTGCCCATTTGCGCAATGCCTGTTCCGCCTGGGCGGAGTCGCGCCGGGCCAGTTGGTCGAGCACATAGAGCGCAATTTCACGGTCGCTGCGACGGGCTAGATCGAGGGTGCCCGCATTCAACAGACGGGCCGGATCGCGCGTAGCCTGATCCAGCAAGCTGCCAGACGGACGTTGTGCTTCGGCCAGGGCATTGGCTACCACCTTGGCCACATTGAGATTCCCCGCTTCCAGGGCTAGACGGAAACGCCGCCAGATGTCTTCCTCGCCGATCAGCCCCGCCTCGATCAACTGCGTGAACAGGGGGCTACAGGCCGACGGCATGTCGCGGCCGGTAAACCACAAGGAAACCGCCTCGCGCTCGTGACTGCGATTGCCCTGGGCCCATTCCCCGCGATAGGCGTAGCACTGAAGCGCCGCATCGGGTTTGACGAGCCGCGGATATTCGGCCAGGAACGCCGGCCAGGCTTCGCGCGCACCGAGCGATTTCAACCAGTCGGTGCGCAAAACCTCGGCCAGCCGGCTGCCCGGGTAGCGCGCAAGGAAATCAGCGATACGGGCATCCTCGGTTCGGCTGTCCAGGGTCAGACGCCAGTACTCGACATAGGGCGCCAATACATGATCGGAGGGTATCTTGCGCGCGGCACGTTCCAGATCCGCCAGCTTACGTGCGGCATATGCCTGTTGCGCCTGCTTCACGGCAGCATCGCCCGGCGCGGCCCAGGCGGTCGTCACGATGAAGGCCCCCAGCAGCAAAAACGATTATCCGAAGCATCGTGCGAGGGTAACACGCACGATACACACCATCCCGGGTACCGAGGCGCATGAGCGTTGCGTCAGGCCAGGAATAGTTTGTAGGCCGGATTGCGGGATTCGTCCCAGTAGCGGTAGCCCAATTCGTCCAGAAACTTCTGGAAACGGGGCTTTTCCTTTTCCGGCACCTGAATGCCGACCAGCACGCGGCCATAGTCGGCGCCATGGTTGCGATAGTGGAACAGGCTGATGTTCCAGCCGCGGCTCATGCTCTGCAGAAATTGCATCAAGGCGCCGGGGCGCTCCGGGAATTCGAAGCGGTACAGCACCTCGTTCACCGCTTCGGGCGCCCGCCCGCCGACAAGATGGCGGATATGCAGCTTGGCCATTTCGTTGTCGGTCAGGTCGAGTGCTTCCAGCCCATGACGTTGCAGCAGTTCGACCACGCGCGCGCTTTCGCCCGCCCCCGGCACCGACAGACCGACGAACACCCGCGCGATCTTGGGGTCGGAATAGCGGTAGTTGAACTCGGTGATGTTGCGCGCGCCCAACAGACCGCAAAAAGTCTTGAAGCTGCCCGGCGTCTCGGGAATGGTCACTGCCAGCACGGCCTCACGCTTTTCGCCCAGTTCGGCGCGCTCGGCAATATAGCGCAAGCGGTCGAAGTTCATGTTGGCTCCGCTGGCCACCGCGACCAGCGTCTTCCCNTTGAGCCTGTCAGCTGCGATCGCGGCCTTCATCCCGGCAATCGACAGCGCACCAGCCGGCTCCAGAATCGAGCGCGTGTCCTCGAACACGTCCTTGATCGCCGCACAGATGGCGTCGTTGTTGACCCGAATGATCTCGTCGACATACAGCTGCGACAGCCGGAAGGTTTCCTTGCCGACCTTCTTCACTGCCACACCGTCGGCGAATATGCCCACGCGCGGCAAGGTGATGCGGTCGCCCTTGCACAACGAGCGTGCCATCGCGTCGGCATCCTCGGGTTCGACGCCGACAATCTTGATCTCCGGACGTAGGCGTTTGATATAGGCTGCCATGCCGGCAATCAGCCCGCCGCCACCGACCGGAATATAGATCGAATGAATCGGTTCGGGATGTTGGCGCAGCAGTTCCATCGCCACGGTGCCCTGGCCGGCAATCACATCAGGATCGTCGTAAGGATGAACGAAGGTCGCCTTGGATTCCTTGGCGATCTGGGTTGCATGCGCGCAGGCCTCATCGTAGTTGTCGCCGTGCAAGATCACCTGTGCACCACGCGCGGCCACCGCATCGACCTTGATCTTGGGCGTGGTGGCCGGCATCACGATGATGGCCGTTGCACCCAGTTTCTGCGCCGCCAGCGCTACACCCTGCGCGTGATTGCCCGCTGACGCGGCGACTACGCCCCGCGCCAGCTGCGCCGCCGTCAGCTTGGCCATCTTGTTGTAGGCGCCGCGGCACTTGAAGGAAAACACCGGCTGCAGGTCTTCGCGCTTCAACAGGATCTGGTTGCCGAGACGGCGCGACAGATTGTGGGCCACGTCGAGCGGCGACTCGATCGCCACGTCGTAGACGCGCGAGGTGAGGATGCGTTCGAGGTAATCGTCAGGTTGGCTCATGGCGGCGGCGAATGCGAGGTTTGTAAAAAGGGCGATGCCGCTATCTTAGCGGGCTGCATCGAAAACGACGAAAACATCATGACTCAAGACGAAATGAAGCAAGCCGTGGCACGTGCCGCGGTGGATTATGCCAAGGGCGGCATCATCGGGGTAGGCACGGGCTCGACCGCCAACTATTTCATCGACGCGCTGGCCGACGTGAAAGGCCGCATCGACGGCGCCGTCGCCAGTTCGGAGGCAACCGCCAGCCGCCTGAAAAGCCACGGCATCCAGGTGCTCGATCTCAACAATGTGGGCGAGCTTGAAATCTACGTCGACGGTGCCGATGAAATCACCGAGCACTTCGCCATGGTCAAGGGCGGGGGCGGCGCACTGACGCGGGAAAAATTGTCGCGGCGTGCAGCAAGCAGTTCATCTGCATCGCCGACGAAAGCAAGCTGGTCGGCGTGCTCGGCAAGTTTCCGCTGCCGGTCGAAGTCATCCCGATGGCGCGCTCCTACGTTGCGCGCGAGTTGGTGAAGCTGGGCGGACAGCCCCGTCTGCGCGAAGGCTTTACCACCGACAACGGCAACCTCATCCTCGACGTGCACGGCCTGTCCATCGTCGACCCGGTATCGCTGGAAACGGCGATCAATCACATTGTCGGCGTGGTCACCAACGGCCTGTTCGCGCGGCGCGGCGCGGATGTGCTACTGCTCGGCACGCCCAATGGCGTCAAGACCTACACGAAATAATCCTTACTGCGGCGGGGACTCGTCGTCGGGTTCCTGCTCTTCGGCCGGCACGCGATATTTTTCGGTGGCCCACTGGCCCAGATCGATCAGCTTGCAACGCTCGCTGCAGAACGGCTTCCAGCGGTTTTCCGCCGACCACGTCACGGCCGCCCCGCAGGTCGGGCAACTGACGACCTGGGGTGTGACGGCGGTTTTCACAGCGTGCAGAAGGTCAGGTCGAAATCGATCGACTGGCCGGTACAGGTTCGCAGCGCACCCGATCCCGCATGGACAAAGCGAATGTTGAGCATGTACTTGTTGGCCGAAATTTCGGGCACACAAGGCAGTTCGTCGACCAAAGTGACCCGGATCAGTTGCGGATTGCGCGATTCGAGCATGCGCTGATAGCTCCCATTGTTCGCATGCTGCAGATCTGGCTGGCCGCTGTCGCGGAGCAGGCCGAGTATGATTTCAACGGCGGCGCGAATCGACGAAAACGGCGCCAGCCACTTGTGCAGCTGGTCCACACGCATCTCCGTCGCCTGATGCAGCCAGTAATGATAGGAAGGCAGATCGAATTCGCACATACCGCCCGGGATCGCCGCGCGTTGCTTGATCGCCATCAGCCAATCGTCTTCGCGCAGGTGCTGGCCCACTTTCCCAGGCAACTGGTACATGCCATGGTGGGCTGCCTCGATCGCGGTCAGCACCTGTTCCAGCGTGGCGCCCTGGACATGAGGATTGCCGCGTAGCGCAGTCAGCACGGCTTTCTGCCGATCCAGTTCCTGCAGCAGGTCGGATTTCAGGTCGGCGCGCGCCGCGACCTCGGCCATCTCGAACAGGGTCAGCAAGGCTGCATGATGCGCGTGCGAATCGGACGATGCGGCGTAGGCATCGAAACGGTCGAACAGGTCTTCCAGCCGCAANAGAGTGCGGATGCGTTCGCTCAGGGGATATTCGTAGTGGATCACGCCGCAACGCGTTGGTTTGGTTGGACCGATTGTCGCCTATCCATGTGGAAAATCAAGACAACGGTGTAGTAGAAAACGCCAGGTAACGCCGATGCAGGGCCGCGACCTGGGTGCGCAATGCTTCGGGAGACGCCGCATTGGAGATCACATCGTCTGCAATCGCCAAGCGCGCGGCACGCCCGGCCTGTGTCGCGAGGATGGCTTTCACCTCGTCCAGCGTCAGTCCGCTGCGCGTCATCACCCGCGTGATCTGCTGCTCTTCGGGGCAATCGACAAGCAGCACACGATCCAAGATCTCCTGGTACGCACCCGTTTCCACCAACAAGGGGATCACGATCAGGACATAGGGNGCACTCAGGGCAGCAAGCTGCTGTTCCACCACCGACCGAATACGCGGGTGCAGGATGGCCTCAAGCTGATGCCGGGCATCGGCATCGGAGAATACGCGCCGGCGCAGGGCAGCACGATCCAAGGCACCATCTGCCTGCATCACCTGATCGCCGAATGCTGCCCGGACCGCTTCCAGCGCCATNCTCCCCGGGGCGGTCAAGGCGCGCGCGATGACATCCGTATCGATTACCGGCACACCATGTCCGGCAAACAAATCAGCGACGGTCGACTTGCCCGAGCCGATCCCNCCAGTGAGGCCGACCTTGAACATCAGAATTGTGCGAGATAGGCCTGCGTCAAGTCGGCGCCAAANAACAGCGCCACCAGGCCGCCGCCAGCCAGGTACGGACCGAAGGGGATCGGCACGCGACGGTCATGCTTGACCAGCACGATCATCGCCACGCCGATCGCCGCACCGACCACCGACGACAGCAGCAACGTGACGGGCAGCATCTGCCAGCCGAGCCACGCGCCGATGGCCGCAAGCAGCTTGAAGTCGCCGAACCCCATACCCTCCTTGCCGGTTGCCAGTTTGAACAGCCAGTACACCGACCACAGCACTCCGTAACCGGCCATGGCGCCGACCACCGCATCCGGCAGGCTGGCGAAAGCCCCGTTCAGGTTGAACAGCAAGCCCAGCCATACAAGCGGCAAGGTGAGACTGTCCGGCAGCAGAGTGGTATCGAGATCAATGAAGGCCAGCGCGATCAGCACCCATACCAGAAGCAGCGCACCCGCTGTCTGCACGCTGGCACCCCATTTCCAGGCGACTGCCGCCGACAGCAACGCGGTAAGCAGTTCCACCAGCGGGTAGCGCGCACTGATAGGCGTACTGCAGGCCGAGCACCGACCGCGTAGCCACAGCCACGACAACAGCGGAATATTCTCCAACGCAGTGATCTGATGTCCACACTGGGTACAGGCCGAGCGCGGTAGCCACAGGTTATAGCGAGGGACTTCAGGCAAGGGCTCGCCATGCAATTCTGCGCATTGCGTCCGCCACTCGGCCTCCATCATTTTAGGTAGCCGATGGATGACGACATTGAGGAAACTGCCCACCAGCAGCCCAAATAAAAANACCAGCCCGGTGAAGAGGGCTGGTTCAGCATGCAGCATATCCATCAGACAACCTGGCCCATCTTGAAGATCGGCAGGTACATGGCGATCACCATGCCACCGATAAGGGTACCCAGCACCACCATGATGATCGGCTCCATCAGGCTCGACAACGCTTCGACCGCGTCGTCGACCTCGGCTTCGTAAAAATCGGCTACCTTGCCCAGCATGGAATCGAGCGAGCCGGATTCCTCACCGATGGCTGCCATCTGCAGCACCATGTTGGGAAAACGTCCGGAATTCTGCATCGCCACGGTCAATGCCGTACCGGTCGCCACTTCTCCGCGGATTTTATGGGTGGCCTCCACAAATACCTGGTTACCCGACGCGCCACCGACCGATTCCAAGGCTTCGACCAGCGGCACGCCCGCCGCAAACATGGTTGCCAGCGTGCGCGTCCAGCGCGCGATGGTGGCCTTCTCGATGACCGGTCCGAAAATCGGCAGCTTGAGTACAAGGCGATCCATGAACATCTGTACCTTGCGCGAACGTCTCCATGCCTGGAAAAAGCANTACAGCCCGCCGCCGATCACACCGAAAATTGCCCACCACCATTTGACAAAATAGTCCGATATTGCCATGACCACCAGGGTCGGCCCCGGCAGATCTGCACCAAAACTGCTGAACAGTTCCTTGAACGCGGGAATCACAAAAATCATGATGATGGCCGTGATGACAAACGCCACCACAATGATGGATACCGGGTAGAACAGAGCCGATTTGATCTTGCTCTTGATGGCAAGAATCTTTTCCTTGTAGATCGCGAGACGGTCGAGTACGCCTTCGAGAATACCGGCCGACTCGCCCGCTCCGACCAGGTTGCAGAACAGCGCGTCGAAATACAGGGGTGGCGTCCGNAACGCCTGCGTCAGGCTGCTGCCCTTTTCGATGTCCGCCTTGATTTCCATCAGCAGGCGCTGCATCGAAGGATTGGAGTGCCCGCGCGCCACGATTTCGAAGGATTGCAGCAAAGGTACGCCTGCCTTCATCATGGTGGCCAGTTGACGGGTGAACAGCGTGACATCCTTGTCGGTGATTTTCTTGGCGCCGCTGAACAGGGCACTCTGCTTCTTGACCTTGGTGACGGTAATGCCCTGCTTGCGCAACTGGGAATTGACCACGGCCTCGCCGCCGGCCTGCATCTGGCCCTTGACCTTCTTGCCGCGCTTGTCCATCCCTTCCCACAGGAAGGTGGCGTCCTTGACTGCTTTTGCCGCTGTAGCCATAGAGGGAATTCCTTAGAGATTGGTAACGGCCTCGACCTCTTCCAGCGAGGTGAGACCGGATTTCACTTTCAACAGACCTGCCTGCCGCAGGTCGAGCACGCCTTCGCGTCGTGCCTGGTCGGCAATATCGGATTCGTCCCCGCCCTTGAGGATGATGCGAGTCATTTCATCTGTGATCGGCATGACCTGGTAGATGCCTACACGCCCTTTATAGCCTGTGCCGCCACAGATATCGCACCCCACCGGCTTGTAAGGTTTCCAGCTGCCGTCGAGCTGCTCCTCGGTAAAGCCTGCCGCCAGCAGCGCTTCCTGTGGAATATCGGCAGGCTGTTTGCAGCTGCACAACTTCCGCCCTAGCCGTTGCGCGGTAATCAGGATCACCGAGGAGGCCACGTTGAACGGCGCCACGCCCATGTTCAACAGACGAGTGAGGGTTCCGGGCGCATCGTTGGTGTGCAGAGTGGACATCACCATATGGCCGGTTTGCGCGGCCTTGATGGCGATATCGGCGGTTTCCAGGTCGCGGATCTCACCGACCATGATGACGTCTGGATCCTGCCGCAGGAAGGATTTCAACGCCGCCGAGAACGTCAGTCCGGCCTTGTCGTTGACGTTGACCTGGTTGATTCCGGGCAACTGGATTTCCGCCGGGTCTTCAGCCGTCGAGATGTTGACGTCGGGCTTGTTGAGGATATTCAGGCAGGTATAGAGCGACACCGTCTTGCCGGAACCGGTCGGACCGGTCACCAGCACCATGCCATAGGGGCGTTGCACCGCATTCAGCAGCAGTTCCTTCTGCCACGGCTCGTAGCCGAGCGCCTCGATCCCCAACTGCGCGCTAGTGGGATCGAGAATACGCATGACGATCTTTTCGCCATACAGCGTGGGCAAGGTGCTGACCCGGAAGTCGATGGCGCGGTTCTTCGACAGCACCATTTTCATGCGGCCATCCTGCGGCACGCGCTTTTCGGAAATATCCAGCCGCGACAACACCTTGATGCGCGAGGCCACTTTATCCTTGATCGCCATTGGCGGCTGGGCCACTTCGGACAAGACGCCGTCACGCCGGTAGCGGATGCGGTAGAACTTCTCGTACGGCTCGAAATGGATGTCGGATGCGCCGATATTGATGGCGTCGAGCATGATCTTCTGCAGATAGCGCACCACGGGCGCATCGTCGATTTCGATGCCGCCCGTGTCCTGCTGGGCAGCGGCACTTTCCTCGTCGGCGAAATCCAGATTGAGGTCTTCGGCATTCAACACAGCCATCGTGTTGTCGTTCGCTTCACCCATCTTCTCGATGAGCTTGCCGAGCTTGTCGTCCTCCACCACCACGGGCTCCACCGCCTGGCCGATCTGGAATTTCACCTCGTCCAGCGCCTGCAGATGCGTAGGGTCTGACGTCGCCACATACAGCTTGTTGCCCCGTTGATACAAGGCGAGCACCCGCCGTTTCTGCACCAGTTTCGGATCGAGCAGCCCTTGCGGCAGGCTCTCATGATCCATGGCATTCAGGTCCAGGTAGGGAAAACCGAACGAGGCAGCCGCAAACTCGGCAACTTGATCAGACTTGAACCGCCGCCCTTTGATCAATTCGGTCACGAACGAATCGCCCGACTGGCTGGCGCGTTTCCACACTCCCTCGGCGTCGTCCTCGGACAGCCAGCCATGGTTGACCATGGCACGCGCCAGCCCGGTTAAATTGTTGGTGTTTGTCACAGCAGCCATAGCTCGATTCCAGACAAGTCCAGCGTCAAATTATCGTCCCTTCGCCCGCCCGGAGGGGGCAGACACAGAGAATCACAGGCCTTAACGGCGATTTTTCGACTAAATTGAGGCGTTTCCGGACAAGACATCGTCTGTCACCGGCAGATAGATGCGCGCCATCTTGACTGCGCGGTCCTGCGTCTGCACGATTTCCACCGGCACGTCGCCCAGCTTGAGGCTCACGCCCGCTTCAGGGATGTCCTCGAACTGCTCGAGCAGCAGGCCGTTCAGTGTCTTCGGACCGTCCAGCGGGAGCGAAAGGCCCAGCTTGCGATTCAGGTGGCGCAACAGAACGCTGCCTTCCACCAGCCAGCTGCCATCCTCTTCGCGCCGCAGATACCCCGCATCCGACGGCGCCTGCGTGGTGAACTCGCCAACCAACTCCTCCAGCAGATCCTCCAGTGTCACCAACCCCTGGAGTTCGCCGTATTCATCGACCACCAGCGCCAGCCGCCGCCGGCTGGACTGGAAATTGCGCAACTGGGTAAACAGCGGCGTGCCTGCCGGAACAAAATAGGGAGTCTCGAGATTGTCTCTCAGCGTAGCCGGATCCAGTTCCTTGCCTGTCAGCGCATGCAATACTCGGCGCACGTGCAATACACCCAGCAGATTGTCGGACGAACCGGCATGCACCACCAGCCGGGTGTGGTGGCTGGTGGAAATCTGCTGTCGCATCCGCTCGGGATCGTCCTCGATATCGATCGCCTCGATCTGGCTGCGTGGCGTCATCACATCATCCACGGTGATGTCCTCCAACTCNAGAAGGTTCATCAGGATTCGGTGATGCTCGCGCGGCAGTCTGCCGGACGATTCCAGCACGATGGTCCGCAGCTCTTCCAGACCGAGGCTGTTGCCCTGCCCCGGCTCGGGCTGTCTGATCCGCAACAACCGCAGGATGCCCTGCACGAACAGATTCACGAACCACACTACGGGGTAGACCAGTTTCAGCAAGGGTGTGAGCAGAAGCGATGCGGGGTAGGCCACCCGTTCGGGGAAAGAGGCGCCCAGCACCTTGGGCGTCACTTCGCTGAATACCAGAATCAGAAAGGTCAGCAGAAGCGTCGCCGTGAACAGCACGATTTCGCCGGCCCCGAACAAGCGTATGGCCAGCACGGCCGACAGCGTACCTGAGGCGGAATTGACCAGATTATTGCCGAGCAGGATGACGCCCAGCAGTTTGTCGGTCTTGTCCAGGAGTGCCTGCGTACGCATCGCCCCNCGCTCGCCTGAGTCCGCTGCGTGCCGCAATCGGTAGCGATTGATGGCCATCATCGCGGTTTCGGACGCGGAAAANAATGCCGAAGTCAGCAGCAGGACGGCGAGTGTTATAAAAAGCGTGCTGGTGGAAAAACTATCCAATCAGAATTGCCTCAACGCCTGAGTATCACTTCCAGCACAAACTGAGTGCCGAGGTAGGCCAGCAGCAGCAGGGTGAACCCGGTAATCGTCCAGATCAGCGCTGTACGCCCGCGCCAACCCCGAAAATGCCTTCCCAGCAGCAGGCCACCGAACACCAGCCAGGACAGGATGGCGAACACGGTTTTGTGCGAAAACTGCAACGGCTTGCCGAAGAGTTCCTCAGAAAAGAACACCCCGCTGAACACCGCCAGGGTCAACAGCGCAAATCCCACGCCGATGGTCTTGAACAGCATGGCTTCCAATGTCAGCAAGGGCGGCGCGCCGCCTTGCAGCAATGCCCCGCGATGCAGCTGCTTTTCCAGCATGGTCATCATCACCGCATGCAGGGCCGCCACCGCCAGCAGACCATAGGCGAGGAAAGACACCACTAGGTGCGCACGCAAGGCCAGCGCCTGCGAATCCGGTATGGCATGGGTTTCGGTAAAAACCGCCATGACCAGGACCGATATCGCTGCCAGGCCACTGACCCATGACTGCAGGCGCGCCAGCGCNGCGCCCTGGCTGGCCAGCCAGTATGTGAGCGCAGTCAGCCAGAAAATCGTCGACAGGGAGTTGCCAAATCCCAGTCGGATATCGCCCTGGCCCAGCACTGAATTGAAGATCAATGCGCCATGCGCCAGCAGGGCCAACGGCGTCAATACGCGCACAGAGGACGCGGAGGGCGTGCGCTGCAGGCGCCAGGCGATCCAGCCATACAGCGCGCTCACACACAAAGTAACCAGCAATAGCGGGGACATTCGTTAAAATGGAATTTGGATTCAGCCAGCCCCATTATCCATGCCGCCCATAGCGGCAACAAGGAAGCCATGTTAGAAAATCTCAGCGGACGCCTTGCCGGCGTCGTCAAATCACTGCGCGGACAGGCCCGCATCACCGAAGCCAACGTGCAGGACACCCTGCGCCAGGTGCGCCTCGCCCTGCTCGAGGCGGACGTCGCGTTGCCGGTGGTCAAGGATTTCATCGAAGCGGTCAAGACCCGCGCGCTGGGCCAGGAAGTCCTCACCAGCCTGTCGCCGGGCCAGGCGCTGATCGGTATCGTCCACGAGGAGCTCACCCGCCTGATGGGCGGCGAAAACGCCGAACTGAACCTGGCCGCTACCCCGCCCGCTGTGATTCTGATGGCCGGTCTCCAGGGATCGGGCAAGACGACGACCAGCGGCAAGCTCGCGCTGCTGCTGAAGAACCGCAAGAAGAAAATCCTGCTCGTCTCGGCCGACGTCTACCGCCCGGCCGCCATCGACCAGTTGCGACAGCTCGCCAAGCAGCTCGATGTCAGCTTTTTCGAAGCGGGCGACGAGCGGAACCCGCTCAGGATCGCACAAGCGGCACAGGATCACGCACGCAAGCAGTTCTACGACGTGCTGATCGTCGATACTGCCGGCCGCCTGGCCATCGACGAAGCGATGATGTCCGAGATCAAGGCGCTGCATGCCGCGATCAAACCGGTCGAGACGCTGTTCGTCGTCGACGCCATGCAGGGCCAGGACGCCGTCAACGTCGCCAAGGCCTTCAACGAGGCGCTGCCACTCACCGGCGTCGTGCTGACCAAGCTCGACGGCGACGCGCGCGGCGGTGCGGCACTGTCGGTGCGCCACATCACCGGCAAGCCGCTCAAATTCATCGGTGTCGGCGAAAAACCCACCGGACTGGAACCCTTCCACCCCGAACGCATGGCGCAGCGCATCCTCGGCATGGGCGACGTGCTTTCGCTGATCGAACAGGCGCAAGGCTCGGTCGATCTGGCCGAAGCCAAGAAACTCGCCGACAAGGTCAAGAAGGGCAAGGACTTCGACCTCGAGGACTTCAAGGCGCAAATCCAGCAGATGCGCAAAATGNGGGGCCTCTCCGCGCTCATGGACAAGCTCCCCGGCGCCGGACAGATGGCCATGCCGGCAGGCGCCGACGACAAGGCGATCAACCGGGTCGAAGGCATCATCAACAGCATGACTCCGCTGGAGCGCCGCAAACCCGACATCATCAAGGCCTCGCGCAAGCGCCGCATTGCTGCCGGTGCGGGCGTACAAGTGCAGGAAGTCAACAAACTGCTGAACCAGTTCGAACAAGCCCAGAAGATGATGAAGATGATGGGCAAGGGCGGACTGGGCAAGATGATGCGCGGCATGAAGGGCATGCTGCCCGGCATGCGGTAACGTCCCACTGGCAAGCCGGTGAATTTTGGGTATAATTCGCGGTTTCTCCGTTTACCGGTGGGTTGAATCATGGTCGTTATTCGTCTTTCGCGCGGCGGCGCCAAANACCGTCCTTTCTACAACGTGGTGGTCGCTGACTCGCGCTGCCGCCGCGACGGTCGCTTCATCGAGCGCGTCGGTTTCTACAACCCGGTCGCTGCCGAAGGCGCCGAAGCCGTGCGCCTGGATCAGGAGCGCATTGGCTATTGGGTGAGCAATGGTGCACAGATGTCCGACACCGTCGCCCGTCTGGTCAAGCAGAACAAGCCCGCCGCCGCCTGAGTTGAATCAGGGCAGCGACTGGGTCGTGATGGGGTGCATCGCCGCCCCGTTCGGCATCAAGGGCTGGGTCAAGGTCCAGCCTTTTAGCGAAGACCCCGGGGCGCTGATGGATTTCGAATCCTGGCGTGTCGGGCGCGGCGAACAGCAGACGCATTACACCGTCGAGACCATCCAGGACCACGGCAAAGCCCTGGTCGCCAAGCTGGCCGGCATCGACGACCGCGACGCGGCCTATGCCCTGCGCGGACAGGAAATCTCGGTGGCGAAAAGCGCACTGCCGCCGCCGGAGGAAAACGAGTTTTACTGGTCGGATCTGATCGGCCTCAAAGTCGTCAACCACGAAGGCATCGAACTGGGCACCGTCGACAGCCTGATGGAAAGTGGCGCGAATGATCTGCTGGTCGTCAAAGGCGCTCGGGAATACCTGATTCCGTTCGTTGCGGCCTTCGTCGGCAAGGTGGATCTACCCGGCGGGACGATCGAGGTGGAGTGGGGCGAGGATTACTGATGCGTTTCGATGCCATCACGCTCTTCCCCGAGATGTTCGATGCCGTACTGGATTACGGCATCACGCGGCGGGCGTTGGACCGCGGGCTGTACCGATTTCGCGCATGGAATCCGCGCGATTTCACCGACGATCCGCATCGCACGGTGGACGACCGCCCTTACGGTGGCGGGCCTGGCATGTTGATGCTGGCCGAACCGCTGGATCGCGCATTGAATGCCGTGCAGCAGGATCTGGCCGACGATAACTTGACGCCCTGGGTGGTGCATTTTTCCNCCNGCGGCCGCCCGCTGACACACCAGCGGGTGATGGAACTGAAGGAAAAGCCCGCGCTGGTATTGCTGTGCGGGCGTTACGAAGGCATCGACGAGCGGCTGCTGCAGCGCCGCGTAGACGAGGAATGCTCCCTCGGCGACTTTGTGCTCTCGGGCGGCGAGTTGCCCGCGCTGGCGTTGATGGATGCCCTCATCCGGCAACTGCCGGGCGCGCTGAACGATGCGGATTCGGCGGTGGAGGATTCCTTCGCCAATGGCCTGCTCGACTGTCCGCACTACACCCGGCCCGAGGTGTGGCAGGGCATGGCGGTGCCAGAGGTACTGAAAAACGGCAACCACGCTGCAATTGCCCAGTGGCGGTTGCAGCAAAGCCTGACGATCACGGCAATCCATCGCCCCGACCTGTTGGCCAGGCGTGGATTGTCAAAGCAGGAACAGGATTTTCTTGCGAGGCATCCATCCGGTGCATTGCAGAACGAAGCGGCACGAGGCGAATAGCCTCTGGCCATGTGAAACGGCGTGATGTCCGCCCAATGGTCGGAAGACCGAGGACGCACCTCTCCCGCCAGATGTAAGGAAGCAACATCATGAATATCATCGAACAACTCGAACAGGAAGAAATCGCCCGTCTGGGTAAAACCCTCCCCGCCTTCGCCCCCGGCGACACCGTCGTCGTCCAAGTGAAAGTGAAGGAAGGCAACCGCGAGCGTCTGCAGGCCTACGAAGGCGTCGTCATCGCCAAACGTAACCGCGGCCTCAACTCCGCCTTCACCGTGCGCAAGATTTCGGCTGGCGAAGGTGTCGAGCGCACCTTCCAGACCTACTCGCCGCTGGTCGCCAGCGTCGAAGTCAAGCGCCGCGGCGACGTCCGCCGCGCCAAGCTGTACTACCTGCGCGAGCGCTCCGGCAAGTCCGCGCGCATCAAGGAAAAGCTGCCCGCCCGCAAGGCTGCGGCCACAGCTGCGGAATAAGCCCTCTCCGTTGCCCACACAACGCCCGCTTCATGCGGGCGTTGTTGTTTGGCCCTTACTGGATGGCCTGTTTCGCCCGACCGCAAACTGCGCTTGACTACCATCGTGTATCACACTAGATTAGAATGAACGTTCGTTCTAATCACATCATGCCCGCAGCTGCCTTTCAACAGGAAGACACCCGCACACTCGTGCTGGGTGCCGCGTTGCGCCTGTTCACCGAACAAGGGTATTTCAACACGTCAGTACACGACATCGGCCGCACGGCCGGCGTGAGCATCGGATCGATCTATCATCATTTCGGCGACAAGGAAGGGCTCGCACGCACGTTATACGCGGCACTCACTACCCGGATGCAACACCTCATAGAGGACGTCGTACACATGGAAGGCAGCAGCCACGACCAAGCCCGTGAACTGGTGGCGCGTCTGTTTGCCTGGGCCGAAGCCGAACCATGGGAAATGGCTTTCCTGCTATATGCACGGCATCGTGAGTTTTTGCCGGACGAAGCCCCGATCTGCTCCTCCCGGCCGTTTGTCATGATGCGCGAGATGATCAGCCGCGGCATCGCACGCGGCGAGATCCGCCAGATGGATGTCATGGTCGCCTCCGCCAGCCTGTTCGGCGGCCCCATCCGCATGATTACCACACGCCTGGACGGGATATTGCCCCATCCCCTGCCAGGCTATCTGGATGAAGTGTGGGACTGCGCCTGGCGAGCAGTCGCAACCCCAGAACCGCTTAAAAGGCCCCCTATGTCCCCCTCTCAGACTGTACAACCGAAGAGTTTTGCGTCGGCTGCGTGTTCTACCCACCCAACCTGCCGGCGCAGGCTTATTCCGAAGCGGACTGGACCATGTTGCAGGCGCGTTCATGCGCATTTGAATATGTCCCGGGTACGCCGGATTGCCAGGTCACACGCAAGACCAGCTGCAGCCTGGTCGACTTGGCTGCCACCCGTCCATCCCCCTAAAGGCTGGGCACGAAAATCGTGCTGCACCGTGACGCTGTCCTGACAGACTGCCTCACCCCGCTTAGAATGCGGACATGCTCGCGCATGACGCCATCCTCCGCGCCCCGATGTGCCGCCTCGGTGCCTGCTTCACCGGCGAGGTGCTGACACGGCTGGATTTTCTGCCCATCGAGACGCCCCTCTCCGGCCAACGGGATACCCGCGCCCGCCAACTAAGCCGCGAACTCGATGCCTACTGGCGCAATCCCGCTCATGCCTTCACCCTGCTCTACACACTGTCGGGCACGCCATTTCAGTTGCGCGTATGGCATGCGCTGATGGCGATTCCTCACGGGCGACCGACAACATACGGCGCCTTGGCCAAGCAGCTCGGCACAGCCGCGCGCGCGGTGGGGCAGGCCTGCGGGTCCAATCCCTTGCCCATCCTCATTCCCTGCCATCGCGTCGTGGCGGCCAGCGGACTCGGAGGGTTCATGCACGCATCGAGCGGCACGCCGCTCGACGTGAAAACCTGGTTGCTGGCACATGAGCGACACCCTGATTGACCGGTTTTGCGATCATCTGTGGCTGGAAGACGGGTTGGCCGACCTCACGCTGGCGGCTTATCGGCGCGATCTGAAAACCTTTGCTGCCTGGTTGGAAAAGGAACGGACACGCAGCCTGGATATGGTCGTCCCGGGTGATCTTGAAGCTTACCTGGCGTGGCGTTTCGCCCGCCGCAGCCAGCCCAGCAGCGCGGCGCGATACAGTTCGGCGTTGAAGCGGTTTTACCGTTATCTGCTGCGTGAAAACCTGATCGCCAGTGACCCCACGCTCAATCTGGACCGCCCCAAACTGCCGCGTGCGTTACCCAAGACATTGACCGAAACGGATGTCGAACGCCTGCTCAACAGCGCCGGTTCCAACACGGCCATGGGCCTGCGCGACCGCGCAATGCTGGAAACGCTCTATGCCACCGGCTTGCGGGTCTCGGAGCTCGTGGGACTGAAATTGACCGCGCTCAATCTCAACGACGGCGTACTGCGTGTCACCGGCAAAGGCAACAAGGACCGGCTGGTACCGCTGGGCGAAGAATCGGTGCAGTGGCTGCGACGCTATACGCTTGAAGCGCGCCCGCAGCTGCTGCAAAAACGTCTTTCCGACGCCGTGTTCGTCACTGCGCGCGGCGAAGGCATGACGCGCCAGGCATTCTGGCATCTCATCAAGCGTCGCGCACTGGCCGCCGGAATCGCCCGTCCGCTGTCACCGCACACGCTGCGTCACGCCTTTGCCACCCACTTGCTGAATCATGGCGCCGACCTGCGGGTCGTGCAGATGCTGCTCGGGCACAGCGACATTTCCACTACGCAGATCTACACCCATGTCGCACGCGAGCGGTTGAAGCAGTTGCACGCACAACACCACCCGCGCGGCTGAACGTCACACACGCGCACTCGGTTTAGCCAGATAGAACCATTCCTGCCCGGGCCGCGCATCAGGGTTGGGAAACACGATGTATCCATCACGGTCGGCCACCACCGGCGCCTCGCCGCAACGCGTACCGATGACTTCGCCGGCATGTACGCGATCGAAGCTGGCCCAGTCGCGAACGAATCGATCGTCAGCATGGCCGCGATCGACAACCTGATACAGGCGTAGCGCCTCGGTGTCGGTCACGGCTGCCGGTCTGGCTGCAGCCGTCAGTCCCAGATGCGCCAGCGTATTGTGAATGGCGTGATAAGCCACCAGAGGCGCGGCAGGATCGTCGTGCTGCCCACATTCAAGGGTGAGCGCGATGCCGCCCTGCGCCCGCATGTATTCGGTGGTGCCCACGCCGTAATGCACGTCGGCCTCGCGTGCCGACACACCGGCCGCCAATCGGCGCTCGACACCTGCGGCATAGGTATCGAGCCAGCCGTCGACGAAGCGGCGCACGCCCAGCCGCAACGCCAGCGCGGTTTCCTCCTGCGAACGTGCAAACGGCTCCAGCAAGCCCTGATTGTCTTCCGGACCCAACATGGCGAAAGGCTCGCCCGCAGTGTGAAACGAATGCAGATCGAGCAGCGCGTCATGCTGTGCCAGCAACGGGCAAAGCCAGTTGGCAATGCGATCCTCAAACTCGACCGGGGTTTCAGTGGGCATGAGATTGCGGTTGAGATTGCGGTCGCCCATGCGTTGATGGCGTGCATAGGCCAAGGGGTTGGTGACCGGCACGAAGGTCACGCTTCCGGCCACGATATTCAGTTGCCCGGACTCGATCTCGGCGATTACGCGGCGGATCGCCTGTGTCCCGCAGGTTTCATTACCATGCACCGCACCCAGCACGATGAGGCGCGTTCCTGACTCCAGACCGCTGAACGACACGGATTGGAAATGCAACGATTCAAGCATATTCATGCATGCAAGGCCTTGAATAAAAGCGACACGCTCGACACCAGCAACAACACGCCGACCAGGCGCGTCATCAGCGATGGGCTCAACCCGACATGCGCGCGCCCACCCAGATAGAGTCCGCCCAGCATGAGCGGCAGCGCGGCAAAATAGGCGGTCCACACCTTGGCACTCATCAGCAGCCCGGCTATCAGGAAACTGACGATGCGGGACATGCCATCCGCAAAGAATAGTGCAGAAAACGTCGCTCGCAGATCGCTTTTGTCGTGGATGCGATGGGTCAGGTAAATGACATAGGGAGGCCCCCAGTGCCAAACAACGCGCCTACCGTCCCCCGTCAGCGCGGCCGGCACGGCCCAGCCGCGCGCGATCAGCTTGTCGCCACGGATATTGAACACACTGCGTATCGCAAAGACGAAAACGAACCCGGCCAGCGCAATCATCACGGGCCCGGATGGCAAATTGACCAAGAGACTGGTGCCCAGCGCTACGCCAAGGATGCTGAATGGAATCAGCACACCGATCTCGCTCCATTTCACACGCCCGAAATTGAAGCTACCCATCACCATCGAGGCGGTGAAATCCAGCAGCAGGGCCAGTGGCACCACGAATTTCAGCGGCAAAATGAGCGCCAGCAAAGGCACTGAAATCAGCCCCGACCCAAAGCCAGTGATGCCCCGGATGACATACGCCACCAGCAGGATGACCGCCATGAGGGCGATCTGCTCAACACTCACAGACGCGTGCCGCGTTCAATGGTGATGCCGAGTTCCTTGATGCCCGGTACGATGGCGAACTTGGTTACCGACACCTTCAC
Source organism: Thiobacillus sp. (assembly GCF_013693775.1). Taxonomy (NCBI): domain Bacteria; kingdom Pseudomonadati; phylum Pseudomonadota; class Betaproteobacteria; order Nitrosomonadales; family Thiobacillaceae; genus Thiobacillus; species Thiobacillus sp. The sequence continues at coordinate 2,900,894 of NZ_CP059257.1, read as the reverse complement.
CCACGGCGCGCCGAATTCGTCGCGGATAATCGCCGCCACATGCTCGGCGACCGACTCGACCAGCGTGATCGGCTGCGGCGCGTTGTGCAGGTAGTCTTTCACCCGCACGGCCACCGCCCCATAGTCGATGGTGTCGGCCACGTTGTCGGTCCCGCTGGCCTTGCTGTCGGGCAAGCCGATTTCCAGATCGAGTCGAACCGGCTGCGGAACTTTGCGTTCCCACTCGTATATGCCGATAATCAACTCGAGACGGAAGTCCCGCAAAAATAGAATATCCATTGTCTTGATCATCCACGGCGGCGCTCACCAACAAGCCCGCCCAAAACCCGCCATTTTACTGACTTGTTTATGACCACGCTGTTGTTTATTGCCGTCGCCTATTTGCTTGGTTCGCTGTCGTTTGCCGTGATCGTCAGCCGCGCCATGCACCTGCCCGACCCGCGCAGCTTCGGGTCGGGTAATCCCGGTGCCACCAACGTGCTGCGCACCGGGCGCAAAGCCGCGGCCGCGCTGACGCTCCTTGGCGACGCGCTCAAGGGCTGGGTGGCCGTGGTACTGGCGCGCATGCTGGCTCCGCAGTTCGATTTGTCCGAAGACATTGCCCTGCTGTGCGCGCTAGCCGTGTTCATCGGCCACCTGTTTCCGGTGTTTTTCCGTTTCAAGGGCGGCAAGGGCGTGGCCACGGCGCTCGGCCTGCTGCTCGGCCTCAACCCCTGGCTCGGCCTGGCCTGCCTGGCAACCTGGCTGCTCATGGCCGGGCTATTCCGCATTTCCTCACTGGCCGCCTTGACCACCGCCGTACTGGCCCCTGTCTATTCGGGCCTGCTGACGGGCTGGGGGAATACGGCCATGACCGTGTTGGTGGTCGCCCTGCTGCTGGTCTATCGTCACAAGAGCAATCTCATCAAACTGATATCCGGCCAGGAAGGACGCATCGGCGCCCGCTCCTGACCCCATCTCACTGAACATGGCCTTCTTCGACAAAAGCATTGAGCACGCAAAGGAAAGCCTCGCCGAGGTATCGCGCGAAGCGATCGACCACGCAGGTGAACGCCTGTCGGATGTGGTCAAGGAAGGCGTGTCGCAGGCCGGCACCGAACTGAAGGATGTCATCTGGCGCGCCAGCCAGGAGATTGACGCCAAGCTCGACAAGATTTCCGACGAGTTGCATGAACAGCGCCAGTTCACCAAGGACGACGTACGCGAACTGGTCGACTATGCCGGTGAACGGCTGGGCTCCCTGATGGATGCCCGCATCGTCCACGCCAAGGCGGAGTTTTCATCGCTGGTGCAGGAAAAGGTCGAATACTTCAAGCGCGAAGTCGACAGTTTCTTCATCGAACGACAGCGCGACCTCGCCCGCGAGCGTCGGCGGCTGTTCATCAACGTGGCCATTGCGATCCTGGCATCGCTGTCGCTGGGTTTCGTCTCCTGGCTGTATCACGAATATCTTGGTGGCGGGCTGGATGTGTTCTCCATCTTCCGTATCGTGTTCGCTTCGCTGGCCGGCGGCTACGCAGCCTACCTCGCGGTCAAATTGCTGCGCCGCTGGCTGTCGATGTCGGAACACAAGAAGGACACGCTGTTCCTGGTCAGCCGCTACTGGGGCGTGCTGCGTCCGGAAAGCATTTTCAGCACGGTCATCCTGGTGTGCCTGATGGCCGTGCTGGTGGGGTTCTTGCTATTCCCGGATCAGATTGCCCATTTCACAGGCGGTGAANAATGGCTCAAGGCCTTGCGCGAGGCCTACCCGATGTTCCGCAGATAAGGCTTACACGGCATCGAGCGTCACCAACTCCCAACGCGGTTTGACCGCAAACGTCAGGTCCGATGTCTTCCTATGCGTCGCCAAACGCTGCGCGCCCGCGTAGGCGATCATCGCGCCGTTGTCTGTGCAGAACTCCAGCCTCGGATAGAACACGCTGATACTGCGTGCCGCCGCCTCGCGCGTCAGCCGTTCGCGCAGATGCGAGTTGGCGCCCACGCCGCCGGCAACCACCAGCCGCGTCACGCCACTGTGGACACAGGCTGCCAGGCTTTTGCTCACCAGCACGTCCACCGCCGCCGCCTGAAACGCCGCCGCGATGTCGGCCGCCTGATCCAGNCCTTGCTTGCGCACCAGTGTCAGCACCGCAGTTTTCAAGCCGCTGAAGCTGAAATCGAAATCGCCCGAATTGAGCATCGGGCGCGGCAAGGTAAAGCGGCTGGCGTCGCCCGTGGCCGCCAGTTTCGACAGCGCCGGCCCGCCCGGGTAGCCCAGGCCCAGCAATTGTGCAGTCTTGTCGAAGGCCTCACCGGCCGCGTCGTCGAGCGTCTCGCCCAGCAGCGTGTAGCGGCCAACGCCTGACACCCGCATCAACTGCGTGTGCCCACCCGACACCAGCAAGGCGACGAAGGGGAATTCCGGTGGCGTATCGGAAATCAACGGCGACAGCATATGGCCTTCCAGATGATGCACGCCGACTGCCGGGATATTCAGCGAAAACGCCAGCGCACGCGCCATCCCCGCTCCCACCAGCAGCGCGCCGGCAAGCCCCGGTCCNTGCGTATAGGCGATGCCGTCGAGCGCTTCCAGTGCGCACCCACTTTCAGCCAAAACCTGGCGTGTCAAGGGAAGAACCCGCCGGATATGGTCTCGCGACGCCAGTTCGGGCACCACGCCACCATAGTCGTTATGCATGGCGATCTGTGAATAGAGCGCGTGCGCCAGCAGGCCGCGCACGCTGTCATATAGCGCAACACCGGTTTCATCGCAGGACGACTCGATGCCAAGTACCAGCATAGGGGAAACAGGGGACTGGAAAAATCCGTTAGGGCTTGCTATTATTCTCGTTTTTCCCGTTTCCCGGAAGCCACTGCCACATGCCTCACGTCAAAGTCAAAGAAAATGAGCCGTTCGACGTTGCCTTGCGTCGTTTCAAGCGTTCCATCGAAAAAGTCGGCTTGTTGACCGAACTGCGCGCCCGCGAGTTCTACGAGAAGCCCACCGCCGAGCGCAAGCGCAAGCTCGCCGCCGCAGTCAAGCGCCAGAGCAAGCGCCTGCGCAGCCAGCAACTCCCCCAAGATGTATTGATTCCGCGCTGACGCGGAATCTCCCACGCATGTCGCTCAAGGCACGCATCACTGACGACATGAAAACCGCCATACGCGCCAAAGAGATGGCGCGCCTCGGCACGATCCGTCTCCTGTTGGCTGCCATCAAGCAGAGAGAAGTCGACGAGCGCATCGAACTGGACGACGCTGCAGTCAGCAGCATCGTCGAAAAACTCATCAAGCAGCGCAAGGACTCGATCAGCCAATTCCAGGTTGCCGGTCGTGACGACCTGGTGGCGGCCGAACAGGCCGAGCTCGTCGTGCTGCAGGCCTACCTGCCCGAACAACTCTCCGCTGCCGAAGTCGAAGCCGCCGTTGCCACGGCCATTGCCGAATCCGGCGCGTCCAGCGCCAAGGACATGGGCAAGGTCATGGGGCTGCTGAAACCCCGCCTTGCTGGCCGTGCCGACATGGGGCAGGTCTCCGCACTGATCAAGGTCCGTCTCGCGGGCTAACCCCATCCGGCGCGACGCGCTCGGGTTTATCATGCGGTCATCATGATTCCGCGCGATTTCATCGACACCCTGCTCGCCCGCGTCGACGTCGTCGATGTCATCGACCGCCGCGTGCCGCTGAAGAAAGCCGGGCAGAATTACCAGGCCTGCTGCCCTTTCCACAGCGAANAAACCNCCTCCTTCACCGTCAGCCCGACCAAGCAGTTCTACCACTGCTTCGGCTGCGGCGCACATGGCACTGCGCTCGGCTTCCTCATGGAATACGAGCACATGAGCTTCCCCGACGCCGTGGCGGCCCTGGCCCAGGATGTCGGCCTGCCCGTGCCTGAGTCCGGCGAGCCCGAGCGCCCCAAACCGCCGCCCGCGCTGTGGGATGCGCTCGAACAGGCGGCGCAGTTCTACAAGAAACAGCTCAAACAGACCCCGCGCGCGATCGACTATCTGAAGCGCCGCGGCCTGACTGGCGCCATCGCTGCCCGCTACGGTATCGGCTACGCGCCGGAGGGCTCCCCGCTGAAGCAGGTCTACGCCGACTACGCGGCCGACGCCCTCGCCGCCTCGGGCCTCGTCATCGACGGCGACCACGGGCGCTACGACCGCTTCCGCGATCGCATCATGTTCCCTATCAGGAACATCAAGGGCCAGATCGTCGGTTTCGGCGGGCGCGTGCTGGACCAGGGCGAACCGAAATACCTCAATTCGCCGGAAACCCCGCTGTTCCACAAGGGTTCGGAAATCTACGGCCTGTTCGAGGCGCGCGCCGCGATCAAGACGGCCGGGCGCGTCATTGTGGTCGAAGGCTACATGGACGTGGTCGCGCTGGCTCAACTCGGCGTGGCGTTCGCCGTCGCCACCCTCGGCACCGCCACCACGCCAATCCATGCGCGTACCCTGCTGCGCCACACCGACCGCCTGGTCTTTGCCTTCGACGGCGACAATGCCGGGCGCAAGGCCGCCTGGCGCGCGCTGGAAAACTCGCTGGAGGCGCTGCAGGACGGCAAGGAGGTCAGCTTCCTGTTCCTGCCGGAAGGCGAGGACCCTGACAGCTATATCCGAACCCACGGCCACGACGCATTCCTGCACCTACTGGACACCGACACCCTGCCGCTGTCCGCCTTTCTGGTGCGCGAACTGGCGCGCAACCGCAAACTCGACAGCCAGGAAGGCCGGGCAGCCTTGATCAAGGACGCCAAACCCTTGCTGGAGAAAATTGCCGCGCCCCTGCTGGCCAGCTTGATCCAACGGCAGATTGCGGAACTTGCGCATCTCCAGGCTGACGAACTCAGCCGTCTCGGGCTCAAACCCATTGCAGCGCGCCGACCTCTCCCGCGTCCGCAACGCCGCCCAGCGCCATCGCGGGTGCGCAGCCTGGCCCGCACCCTGCTGATGAATCCACAGCGGGTGGCCGAGGTCGAACCCTGCTGGCTCGATGCAAACGACCCGCTAAGCGGTCCTACCGGCGAACTGATGGCCTGGCTGCGCGAGGTTGGCCCGCTCAAGCCGCAGACCCTCAGCGAAACGGCCAAAGGCAGCGTGCTGGAGCCCTTGATCGATGAGCTAATGACCGATTTGCTCGACAAAGACGACACCTGGGACTGGAACGCGGAGTTCGATGGCGCCGTCAAACAGTTACGCGACGATTGGCGCAGGCGAAGGCAACAGGAACTGGCCATGCGCCCGCTCGGCAGTTTGAGCGCCAGCGAGCGCCAGGAATTGACTGAACTGGCACGTTCCTAGCTTGCCAGAAACGGCAAGACAAAGTGCCGGCTTGCGGTATAATTGCCGGTTTTTGAACGATTTTTTCTGTCCGCGTGCGGTGCGCGGGGGCGGAACCTGAGCGGAGAATAACCTGTGGCTGTACGTGGAAGAAAACCAGGTGGTAGCGCCAAAACCCGAAGCGCTACTCCCCTGAAGGAGCTGACGCCGGTGGAGGCGGAAGCGCGCCGCACCCAGCTGAAGAACCTCATCATCCTCGGCAAGGAACGGNGGTTCCTGACTTACGCCGAGATCAACGACCACCTGCCCGACGAGGTGCTGGACGCCGACCAGATCGAAGGCGTGATCAGCATGATCAACGACATGGGCATCCAAGTCTACGATGAAGCGCCGGACGCCGAAACCCTGCTGATGCAGGAAGCCGCCCCGGCCGTCGCCGACGAGGATGTCGTTGCGGAAGCCGAGCAGGCGCTGACCACGGTCGATTCCGAATTCGGTCGCACGACTGATCCGGTCCGTATGTACATGCGTGAAATGGGCTCGGTCGATCTGTTGACGCGCGAAGGCGAAATCGAGATCGCCAAGCGCATCGAGGAAGGCCTGCGCCACATGGTGCAGGCGATTTCGTCGTGTCCGCTCACCATCCAGCAAATCCTGGACATGGCGGCACAGGTCGAAAAAGACGAGATGCGCATCGACGAGCTGATCGACGGCTTCGTCGAAATGGAAACCGAAGCCGCGGCTGAAGAGGAAGACACGTCCGCCGACGAAGAAGAGACGGATGAGGACGACGACGAAGAAGCCAGCGCCAAGCTCGCAGCCGCCAATCTGGCGCAGCTCAAAGCCGAAGCGCTTGTGCAGTTCGACTTCATCCGCAAAGCCTACAAANAAGCACAGACAGCCCATGCCAAGTATGGCCTCGGCAGTCCGCAGCACATGAAAGCCCAGTCCGAAGTCACCGAGCTACTGATGGCGATCCGCTTCTCGGTGCGCCAGGTGGACAACCTGTGCGAGCAGATCCGCAGTGCGGTGGAAGAGGTGCGCTCGCACGAACGCAAGATCATGGAGTTCTGCGTCACCCGTTCAGGCATGCCGCGTCCGCACTTCATCAAGGCTTTCCCCGGCAATGAAACCAACCTGACGTGGCTGGACCGGGAGATCGCTGCGAAGAAAGCCTACTGCTCGACGCTTTCCAAGGTGCAATACGAGGTCAAGGCACACCAGGAAGCCCTGATCGCGATGCAGGATCGTGTCGGTCTACCGATCAAGAACCTGAAGGACATCAACAAGCAGATGTCGACCGGCGAGGCCAAGGCCCGCCGCGCAAAGCGCGAGATGATCGAGGCCAACCTGCGCCTAGTCATCTCGATCGCCAAGAAATACACCAACCGCGGCCTGCAGTTCCTCGATCTGATCCAGGAAGGCAACATCGGCCTGATGAAAGCCGTGGACAAGTTCGAGTATCGCCGCGGCTACAAATTCTCGACCTATGCCACCTGGTGGATTCGCCAGGCGATCACGCGTTCGATCGCCGACCAGGCGCGCACCATCCGCATCCCGGTGCACATGATCGAGACGATCAACAAGATGAACCGGATCAGCCGCCAGATCCTGCAGGAAACCGGCATCGAGCCCGATCCGGCGACGCTGGCGATCAAGATGGAAATGCCGGAAGACAAGATCCGCAAGATCATGAAGATCGCCAAGGAGCCGATTTCCATGGAAACGCCGATCGGCGACGACGAGGATTCCCACCTCGGCGACTTCATCGAGGACTCCAGCACGCTGTCGCCTGACGATTCCGCGATCTACGCAAACCTGCGCGACGCTACCCGCGAAGTGCTGGACAGCCTGACCTCGCGCGAAGCCAAGGTATTGCGCATGCGCTTCGGCATCGAAATGAACACCGACCACACGCTGGAAGAAGTCGGCAAGCAATTCGACGTCACGCGTGAGCGGATCCGCCAGATCGAAGCCAAGGCCCTGCGTAAGCTGCGCCACCCGACCCGTTCCGAAAAGCTGAAAAGCTTTACCGGCAGCGGCGAAGTATAAGTCTCCTGCCCCGCCCATCGCGGGGCAGCTACGTTTTCGGGTCTGTAGCTCAGTTGGTTAGAGCAGGGGACTCATAATCCCTTGGTCCACGGTTCAAGTCCGTGCAGACCCACCAATTACCCAACATCAGCGATAATCACCCCTAATAAAAACTGGGGGTGTCAGATGCAAGGGAAGCCAGAAAACCCGGCGAGCGCCGGTTGCAGATTCTGCAAACACTCGCCGCGATGCTGCAGGAACCGCAGCCTGAGAAAATCACCACGGCGGCGTTGGCAGCCCGCATCGGGGTATCCGAAGCCGCGCTATACCGGCACTTTTCCAGCAAGGCGCAAATGTTCGAGGGTCTGATCGAGTTTATCGAACAAACCCTGTTTGGCCTGATTGCGCGCATCACCGCCGACACGCCCTCGCCGTCCGCTCAGATCGAAGCCATCCTGAGCATGCTGTTGAATTTTGCGGCGAAGAATCCAGGGATGACGCGCGTGCTGATCGGCGATGCACTGGTGCATGAAAACGAGCGCCTGCAAAAACGCATCAATCAACTACACGACCGAATCGAAGCCCAGTTGCGGCAATGCCTGCGCTTTTGCGGCGACAAGCAGTCCGAACTGAGCGGGCCGCTGGCCAATCTGCTGCAATGCATGGTGGTAGGACGCTGGCATCAGTTCGCCAAGAGCGGATTCAGCCGCCCGCCCGGCGGCGATATCGAGCTGCTGATGGCGCGTTTGCTCGACGTTCACCCCGCCTGACGCGCGGCCTGCGAGCAAACCGGGCAGGCCGGATCGTACGGCACGTTCATCACGCGAACCTCGGCCCGCAGGCCATCCCATAGCAGCAGCCGGCCGATCAGCAACTCTCCCACCTGAGCCAGATATTTCAGGGCTTCCATCGCCTGCATTGCGCCGATGACGCCGACCAGAGGAGAAAACACCCCNGCCTCGGCGCAGCGCATCTCCGGTTCGCCGGCCTGATCCGGAAACAGGCAGTGATAGCAGGGTGTGCGGGCACGGCGGGTATCGAACACCGCCAGTTGCCCCGAAAAACCGATCGCAGCCCCCGACACCAGCGGTTTGCCCAACTGAACGCAGGCCCGGTTGACCGCATGCCGGGTAGCGAAGTTGTCCGACGCATCGACGACCAGATCGACCGCCGCCACCGCTTCATGCAGCGCTTCGCCGCTCAGCGCTTCCCGAATGGATTGCACCTCGATCTCAGGATTGATGGCGCGTACGCTGCGCGCGAGCGAATCGGCCTTGTTCTCGCCGATGGCTGCCGTGGCATGACCAATCTGCCGCTGCAGATTGGTCAGGTCGACCGTATCGCCGTCCGCCAGCCACAACCGTCCGACGCCCGACGCCCCCAGATAAAGTGCGACCGGGCAACCCAGCCCGCCGGCACCGATGATCAACACCGACGCACCTGATATACGTGCCTGCCCGTCCACACCGACATCGGGCAGCAGGATGTGTCTGCTGTAGCGCAGCAGCAGTGTGTCGTTCAACTCCATGGGCTATTTATAGCTCCGCCACTCTTCCGGCGTTTCGTCGCAATCGCCATGCAGGTGGCGCTCGTAGACTTTCATGAATGCCTGCTGGGATTTGATGTCCGGCTCGTTGGCTGCGACGTTGCGTCGCTGCACGCTCTCGCAGTAATACGCCAGTGCACGCCTGAGCTTGCAGAGGAGGCTGTTGTCGAGATGGAACCCCTGGCTCGCCAGCGCAGTCTCCAGCCCTTCCAGCGTGTACTCGCAGATGTGATACCGCACCTGCAGACGATAGACGTCTGCGCCGATGGCCACGTCCAGCCCCTCCAGACCAGCCAAAAGCGCCAAGGCGCGCTCGGCCTGGCCGGCAGGCAAGGCATGAAAGACGATTTCGCGGTTNTTCTCGAGGTCGCACGGACGCATGACGCCTCCCGGCAGGCTAGGTCAACTCAGTATACCGCGCCGTTTGTGCTGTGGAACCCCTGCGGGCCACACAGCACAGCCGCTCAACGCCCCTGCAGGATCTGCAGCCCTTTAAGCAGGTTCAGCGCCTGGTTCACCTGGAAATCGTTCTTCGACACGATCTCGCCCGGTTCCAGCGTCGTCGGCTTTCTCGACGCCGCCCGGGGCGCGCGGTCAGCCGGCGCGGCCTTGATGGCTTCGCTCGGTTTGCTGGGCGTCGAATCCCCGCCATTGGGATTGCTCAGGTGGTGCTCGAGATCCGCCTCGCGAATGCCCAGACCTTGATCATCGGACGGCATGGTGGGGTCTTCCACCACGATATCTGGCTCGATGCCCTTGGCCTGGATGGAGCGTCCGCTCGGCGTAAAGTAGCGCGCCGTGGTGAGTTTGATCGCCGTGCCGTTGCCGATCGGCAGGATGGTCTGCACCGAGCCCTTGCCGAAGGTTCGGGTACCCATGATGACGGCACGCTTGTCATCCTGCAGTGCCCCNGCCACGATTTCGGAGGCTGAGGCCGAGCCGCCGTTCACGAGCACCACCATCGGCACCTGCTTGACGCCCTCCGGCAAACCCTTCAGATAATCAAGCTGCATCGGGCGCAGGTAATTTTCCGGGCTGGCGGTCAACCGCATCTTCGCATCCTCCGTACGCCCGTCCGTGTACACCACCAGGCTGTCCGGCTTGACGAAAGCCGCCGCCACCGCCACCGCGCCATTCAGCAGGCCGCCCGGGTCGTTGCGCAGATCCAGGATCAGGCCCTTGAGCGGCGCCTTGTTGTCCTTGTAGAGCTTGTCCAGGGCCTCGGCCAGCAGTTCGCCGGTATGTTCCTGGAATTGCGTCACGCGCACGTAACCGTACCCGTTTTCCAGTAATTTGGATTTGACGCTGCGGATCTTGATGACCGCGCGGGTCAGGGTCAGCACGATGGGTTTGTCGACGCCCTTGCGAACGATGGTGAGCTTGATCGGCGACCCCGGCTTGCCGCGCATGCGCTTCACCGCATCGTTCAACGTCATGCCTTTCACCGGCGTATCGTCGAGCTTGATGATCAGGTCACCCGGCTTGACCCCGGCCTTGAAGGCAGGCGTATCTTCGATCGGCGAGACGACCTTGACGAAGCCGTCTTCCATCCCGACTTCGATGCCCAGACCGCCGAATTCGCCCTGGGTGCCCACCTGCAGATCCTTGAAGCCTTCGGCATCGAGATAGGCCGAATGCGGGTCCAGCCCGCTCACCATGCCGTTGATCGCCGATGCGATCAGTTTCTTGTCGTCGACTGGCTCGACATAGTCACTCTTGATGCGGGCAAACACATCGGTGAAGGCACGCAGCTCCTCGACCGGCAGCGCAGTCTCCGCATCCTTGTCGGCAATCGCCGGCAGATTGAGGGTCAATGCGGCGCCAGCGAGTATGCCAGCCAGACCGACCAGTACGAGTTTTGCCTTTTGTGTCATCTCACTTCACCCAGTCCAGGGGNTTTACAGGACGGCTCTGATGCCGCATTTCAAAATACAGGCCCGTGTCGGGTTGGCCACCGCTGTTGCCAACCGCAGCGATCGCATCGCCGGGCTGAACCCGGTCGCCCACCTGCTTATACAGACTTTCATTATTGCTGTACAGGCTCATATAGCCGTCACCATGGTCAACAATAATGAGGTTTCCGAAGCCGCGCAGCCACTCGGCGAACACCACCTGTCCGGCTGCGATCGCCTTCACCGCCGTACCTTGGGCGGCCCGGATGAACAAGCCTTTCCAGCTCAACCCGCCGCCTTCTCTCGGAGCACCAAAGCGGTTCATCAGTTCCCCGGCAACCGGTAAATGCAGCAAACCTTTCAGCCGAGAGAACGGCTGGCTCGACCGAAAAGCCACCGGCGTATCGGTATTAACCGCCACGGGACGGCGCTGCTGGCCGGTTGAGCCGCGCTCTGCCTCCCGCTGCTTCGTCTGCCGGGCCGCACGCGCGCGTTCAGCCTCTCGCGCAGCCTGCTCCGCCATCACCCGGTTGAGGCGCTCGACCAGCTGGGTCAGGCTGCGTTCATTGCGCTTCAAGGTGGAAATCTCGCGCCGCTGTTGCTGGATTTGCACGGAGAGTTTCTGCAACACCTGCTCGCGGGCGTGCTTGTCGGCCAACAGCTTTTGCTGCTCGGCTTCGTGCGTGGCCTGCAATTGCGCCAGGTCGTTTGTCTTCTGCGAGGCTTGCTGCTGCAAGGCGGACAGTTGCGCCAAGTCGGCACGCAGTGTGTCGATCATGGCCTGCTGCGCACGCGAGAGGTGGGCCAGATAGCGCAAATCGCGTGCGGTCTGGTTGGGGTCCGCACCATTCAGGATGAGCTTGAGCGCATCGCCCTGCCCGCGCTGGTAAGCGCTCTTGAGCGTCTGCGCCAGATGGGCCTGCTGTGTGCGAATACGCGCCGAGGTTGCGTCGACCTGTTGTGTCAGCGACTGCAGGTCGCTCTGCGTGCGCTGGCGCTCGCCATCCAGCTGCCGTAGCTGACGTACGGCGTTGCTGATCGCCCGTTCGGACTGGCGCAGCTCGTCGGCCGCTTCCTGGCGATGCGTCTGCGTGTCGCGAAAATCCTGCTGCAGGGTTTGCAGGCGCTGTTTGAGGGCGTCGAGTTCGGACTGCTTACGGTCGGCCTGGTTGGCGCTGGCGCACAGCGGTCCGGACAGCACCAGCAGGACGAAGAGTTGTTTGAAGTTCACCCTGGCGAGCTTACCCGAACCGGACGGGCTTACTCAAACTGCACCAGGGCCTCGCCGGTCATTTCGGGCGGTTGCGCCACGCCCATCATCTTCAGCAGGGTCGGGCTGACATCCTCGAGCGCGCCGGTTTCCGCCAGCGTGGCATGGCGTCGCCCAACATAGATCAGCGGTACCAGGTTCATGGTATGCGCGGTATGTGGCTGGCCGGTTGCGGCGTCGCGCATCAATTCGGCGTTGCCGTGGTCGGCAGTGACCAGAACTTCCCCGCCCCGCGCCTGTTGCGCGTCCACCACCCGGCCCAGACAGGTGTCGACCGTCTCGATCGCCTTGATCGCCGCCTGCAGGTCACCGGTGTGGCCCACCATGTCGGGATTGGCAAAATTGCAGACGATAAGATCGTATTGCTGGCTGCCGATCGCGGCGACCAGCTTGTCGGTTACCTCGAAGGCACTCATCTCGGGCTTGAGGTCATAGGTTGCCACGTCGGGNGACGGCACCAGCACGCGATCTTCGCCGGGAAAGGATATCTCTTCGCCGCCGTTGAAGAAAAAGGTGACGTGCGGATATTTCTCCGTTTCGGCGATGCGCAACTGGCGCAAGCCGAGGTTGGCGGCGTATTCGCCCAGGCCATTCTTGATCCGTTCGGGCGGAAAGGCGACCGACACCTGGAAATCGTCGCTGTAGCCGGTCAGCGTGCAGTAGGTCGCCAGCCGGGGCGTGACTTCGCGCTCGAACTCACTGAAATCGGGCTCGATGAAGGGCCGCGACAACTGGCGCGCGCGGTCGGAACGGAAATTGAGAAAAATGACCGAATCGCCGTCCTCCATCTTCACCGGTTTGCCGTCGGGCGGCAGGATGGCCGTGGCCTTGACGAATTCGTCGGTTTCGCCGCGCGCGTAGGCGGCTTCCAATCCGGTCAGCGCATTCTCCGCCATGAACTCGGCGCGCCCCTGGGTCAGGAGATCGTAGGCGGATTTGACCCGCTGCCAGCGCCGGTCGCGGTCCATCGCGTAATAACGGCCGATCATGGATGCGATGTGGCCGACGCCGGTCTGCCCGATTTTCTCGTTGAGGCGGCGCAAATAGATTTCGGCACTTTTCGGCGGCGTGTCACGACCATCCAGGAATACGTGCAGACAGACCTTGTGCAGTCCTTCACGCGCCGCCAGATCGAGCAGGGCATGAAAATGCGACTCGTGGCTGTGCACACCGCCATCCGACAGCAGGCCCAGCACATGCAGCGTCCTGCCATTGTCGCGTGCCAGATGCACGGCGTTCAGCAGGGCCGGATTGGTGTAGAAATAGCCCGATTCGATGGCGCGGTCGATACGGGTGAACTCCTGATACACCACCCGCCCCGCGCCGATGTTCAGATGCCCCACCTCGGAGTTGCCCATCTGCCCCTTGGGCAGCCCTACTTCGGATTCCGATGCATGGATAAGAGTATGGGGATTATTCTTCCATAGCCGGTCCCAATTGGGCTTGGCGGCCTGGGCAATCGCGTTGTCCGCGCTTTCTTTGCGGCAACCAAAACCGTCGAGGATGATGAGGAGAACCGGCACGGTTTTCATGAAAAATTTGTATAACCTGACTCGTTTTCGTGGAAATATTTTAATATATGCGTGATTGCTAATCTATACGCAATCCAAAAAGTAAGATTATAAGTAACGCACGGCTGTATTTTGACGAAGTTGGCCGCGCCGTTACGCGACCCGTAGGACTGAGGAATGAATATGGCAGCTGACTGGGATCAAGTGGACCTCATGGACAAGGATGAGCACATCGAGCAAGCCTCGCGTGCGATGAAAGCCATGTCACATCCTCTGCGCCTGAAAATTCTTTGCGTACTGGGCGACAAGGAAGTCAGTGTCCAGGACATCGTCGACCATGTCGGCACGTCGCAAAGCAATATCTCGCAGCACCTCGCCATCCTGCGCGACAAAGGCGTGCTGCGCACCCGCAAGGATGCCAATCGCGTGTTTTATCGCGTGGGCGACACCCGCACCCTGAAGCTTCTGGGCATGATGCGCGACGTCTTCTGCGGGTTCACCAAGTAAGTCAAGCCGCCGTATCCCAGGGCCCGGCCACGCACAGGCGTGCCGGGCCTTGTGTTTCGAATGCCACTCAATCATTTCCAGTTTGAGAATGCGCGCCACGCCCCTTCCAACTCCAGTACAGCGCCGGGATGACGAAAAGCGACAGCAGCGGTGCCGTCAGCATGCCACCCACCAACGGCGCGGCAATCCGCTTCATCGCTTCGGAGCCGGCACCATCGCTGAACATGACGGGCAGCAGGCCCGCCACGATCACCGCCACTGTCATCATCTTGGGCCGCACACGCATGAGCGCGCCCTGGACGACCGCCTGCCGGAGCACGACGCGATCAACCGACTGGCAGCCTAACTGCCGGGATTCCTCGACGGCCTTGTCGATATAGAGCAGCATCACGACACCGAACTCCGCCGCCACGCCCGCCAACGCAATGAAGCCGACGCCCACCGCCACCGACAGGTTGTAGCCTAGCCAGTAGACCAGCCAGAACCCGCCCACCAGGGAAAACGGCAGGCAGACGGCGACCAATACCACCTTGCCTGGCTCGCGGAAGTGCAAGTACAGCAGCAGTAGAACCAGCAGCACGGTGAATGGAATCAGCCACAGCATTTTNTGCCTGGCATGCTGCAGATTCGCGTACTGGCCGGACCAGGCGATAGCGTAGCCGGACGGCAGTTTGACCTGGGTGTCGACCGCCTGCCGGGCCGCTTCGACGTAGCCGCCCAAGTCCCGGCTTTCGATGTCGAGATAGACGTAGCCGGTCAGGCGTCCGTTTTCGCTCTTGATTTCGGCCGGCCCGTCGGCGATGCGCAGGCGGGCGACTGTCCCGAGCGGCACCTGGATTCCGGACGGGGTGGCAATCCGGCTTTCGGCAAGCGTCTCCATCGAGTCACGCAAGGCGCGCGGATAGCGCAGGTTGATGGAAAACCGTTCGCGCCCGTCCACAACCGTACCGATGTTCTCACCGCCGATGGCGCTTTGGATCAGGCGCTGAACCGCCGCAACGGTGACGCCGTAGCGCGCAGCCTGTGCGCGGTCGATATCGATATCCAGATACCGCCCACCGGTGACGCGTTCGCCGAATACGGCGCGTGTTCCGGGTATTTTCTTCAGCGTGGTTTCGAGCGTTTCTGCCAGCGCGGCGATCCCGGCCAGATCGGGGCCGGTGATCTTGATGCCGACCGCTGTGCGGATGCCGGTAGACAACATGTCGATGCGGGTACGAATCGGATAGCCCCAGGAATTGGTCAGACCGGGCAACCGTACGGCACGGTCGAGCTTCTGGATCAGTTCCTCTACTGTCTCACCCGGAGGCCATTCATTCCTTGGTTTAAGCAGAATGGTGGTTTCCAGCATGGACAGCGGCGCAGGGTCGGTTGCGCTGTCGGCACGGCCGGCCTTACCGAACACGCGCGCCACTTCCGGCATCTGGCGGATCAGCCGATCGGTGATCTGCAGAATATTGGCGGCCTCGTCGACAGACACGCCCGGCAACGTGGTCGGCATGTACAGCAGATCGCCCTCGTACAGCGGCGGCATGAACTCGCTACCCAGGCGGGAGACGGGCCATGCCGCGCTAGCCAGCAGCAGGACGGCCAGCAGCAGCACCCGTTTGGGATGATTCAGCGACGCCAGCAGCGCCGGCCGATAAAGCGCCTGCAGCACGCGATTGAGCGGATTGCTGCGCTCATGGACGATACGGCCGCGAATGAAATAGCCCATCAGCACCGGCGTCAGCGTGACGGCCAGCGCTGCGCTCGCCGCCATGGCATAAGTCTTGGTGTAGGCAAGCGGCGCGAACAGTTTCCCTTCCTGGCCCGAGAGCGCAAANACCGGCAGGAAGGACACCGTGATGATGAGCAGCGAGAAGAAGAGCGCGGGGCCGACTTCGACCGAACTGGCGCGTGCAACCGCCCAGTAGTCGCTGCCGGGTCCGGCCCGCTCAAGGTGCTTGTGCATGTTCTCGATCATCACGATGGCCGCATCCACCATGGCGCCGATGGCGATGGCGATGCCCCCNAGAGACATTATGTTGGCGCTGACGCCCTGCTGCTTCATCACGATGAACGCCGCGAGGATGCCGACCGGCAGGGTGAGCGCGGCAACCAGGGACGAGCGCAGGTGGAACAGGAACAGCAGACAGACCAGCGCCACCATCAAGGTCTCTTCCACCAGTTTGCTGCGCAGATTGTCGATGGCGCGCGTGATGAGACCGGAGCGGTCATACGTGATCACCAGCTCGACGCCGGGCGGCAGGCCCGCCTGCAGTTCCTTGAGGCGGGCTTTGACGCGTGCTGCGGTTTCCAGCGCATTATTGCCATAACGCATGACCACGATACCGCCGGTGACGTCGCCTTCGCCGTCGAGGTCGGCTACNCCTCGCCGCGCTTCCGGTCCCGTCTGGACATGTGCCACATCCTGCAGCCGAATGGGAACACCCTCGGCATCCGTGCCCAAAGGGATTGTGCGGAAATCGTCCAGCGTCTTCAGATAGCCATTGGCGCGGATCATGTATTCGGCGCGCGCCATCTCCATGACCGACCCGCCGCCCGAGAGATTGCTGTCGCGCACCGCCTGGCTGACCTGTTCCAGTGAAATCCCGTAGGCGGCCAGGCGGTTCGGATCCACCTCGATCTGGAACTGGCGCACCATGCCGCCGACACTGGCCACCTCGGCCACGCCGGGCAGGCCCTGCAACTCGTATTTCAGGTAGAAATCCTGGACTGCCCGCAACTGGTCCGCATCGTAGCGATGGTGGCGATCCACCAGCGCGTATTCGAATATCCAGCCTGTGCCGGATGCATCGGGTCCCAGCGTGGGCGTCACGCCTGCCGGCAGGCGCGACGCCGCCTGGCTCAGGTATTCCAGCACGCGGGAACGCGCCCAGTACGGATCGACGCCATCCTTGAAAATGACGTAGACATAGGACTCGCCGAACATGGAAAAACCGCGTACTGCCGTGGCGCCCGGTACCGACAACAGGCTCGACGTCAGCGGATAGGTCACCGAATCTTCCACGAGCTGCGGCGACTGGCCGGGATACGCCGTCTTGACGATGACCTGGGTATCGGACAGGTCCGGTATCGCATCCAGCGCAATATTCTGCGCGGAGTACACGCCCCAGGCCGTCAGCAGCAGCGTGGCCAGCAGCACCAACAGTCGGTTGGCGAGCGACCACTCGATGATTCGCCGGATCATGCTCAGCGGCTGTTCTGCATGCGCTGCACGGAATCGTTCAGGGAGGCCGCCGCATCCAGCAGGAACTGCCCGCTCACGGCGACCTGCGCTCCCTCCTGCAACCCGTCGGTGATCTCGACGAAGTCGCCGTTTTCGATGCCTGTTTCCACGGGAACCGGCATGAAATGCCCGCTTTCCCGCGCCAGCATGACCCGGTTGCCCCGGCCCGTACGAATCACGGCCGAACGCGGTACCGCGAGCACCGTTCGCGGATGCGTGGCAATGACGACATCCACGAATGCGCCCGGCCGAAGCTGGCGATCCGTGTTCTTCACCGTCAGGCGTGCCCGGGCGGTGCGCGTCGCGCCATCCACGGTAGGCAAGGCGAACACGAGATGACCGGTCAGTGGTGGTCGCCCGGAATGAGGAAACGTCACGGTCACGTTGTCGCCCTCCCTGACCCATTCGAGCTGGTCGGGATACAGGACAATGTCGATCCAGACCGTGGCGACATCGGCCACGGTCAGCAGCTTGGTCATCGGCGTCACGTAGTCGCCTTCCCGCGCGCCGATCTGGGTGACGAAGCCGGATCGGGTGGCGTACACCGGTACCCGGTCAATCGTGCGGCGGGTGGACTCGATGGCGGCGAGCGTGGCGTCGCTGACATCGGCATAGGCGAACTTATCCCGCGTACGGATGCGTTCGCGTGCCAGGCTGGCGGCCATTTGGGCATTCTGGCCAGAATAATCCGTCATGTTTTCCAGCAGCTGATCCCGCCGCTGCAGCAGCTCGATATATTCGCGCTGGCGCTGCACCAGTTCGGGCGAATAGATCTCATACAGGATCTGCCCTGAGGTGACCTGCTGTCCCGGTGCACTGACATGCAGTTTGCGAATCCAGCCGTCGATCTTGGGGCTGATGCTGTAAAGGGAAGTCTCGTCGATTCCGACGTTGCCGTAGGTATGCACCGCCCGGTTCATACGGTGCGGCGTCACATCCGCCAACCGCATGCCCATGCGCTGCTGCAACGCCGTGTCGACCTGTATGCCCGCTGTGCGATGATCATGTGCAGCGCCCGTCTCCACCAGATCCATTCCGCATATCGGGCAGGACCCGGGGTGGTCCTGGAGAATATTGGGGTGCATGGGGCAGACCCACATTTTCCGGATGCCCGCCGTTCCATCCAGCGGCTCAAGGCGATCCGAAGCCTGCGCGGACTGCACGATGCCATCCGACCTCACGCCCGGAAGCCGTTCTGCAAAATACGCGACGCCTGCCATGCAGACAGGAACGGCCAGCAGCACACCGTAATACAACGTACGAACAAACGACGAGGTCATGGGAGGATATCCAGCCTGTTACTGACGCGAATCAAAGGGCCATCCGGATCGCGGCGGCTAGACGTTCTTCGGCTTGGCCTTGACCAGTTTCATCTTGCACACGGGGCACTTTCCGGGTTCGTGGCGATGAATCTCGGGATGCATGGGGCATGCCCAGTTGTCCTCGGCATTGTGCGGTGCGAGCGAATCCGGCCGGTCGTTGCCGGACATCCTGATATGTGTTGCAGGCACGCCTCCATCCTGGCTTGCGGCTTGAGCGGCGTATCCCGGCGCGATGCCGGCGAGTACGGCAAGGAACGATACATTCGCCAGCACTCGTACGACGGGGTTCGACTGTCGTTTGATATTCATGGGTGGATCTCCGTATGTTGAGTGGGCGCCGAGCACCCGGTTGAACCAGGTACTCGGCGCCCATCACTTTCCTGCCATCAGCGAACGAGGATCTGCTCGCCGTGGCCCATGTTGGGATCGGCATCATTGCTGAACATGATCACTGCGATGGCCCCCGTGAGGGCAGCCTTCAGCGAGTGGGTCACAATCGCATTGGCGCCTTCCTTGGGCGAGATCAGGTCGAATGTCGCTGCGTCTCCCGGTCCCACGACAAAGCTTTGCAGGCCATGCTCGACGTTCTTCGGGTTGCCGCTGGGGTAGACGGCATCCCAGATGCCCGCAATGGGATGAAAGGACGAGAACTCATTGGGACCCGCGTTGACGAAGTAGACACGCACACGCTCGCCCGGCTTGGCCTGTAGCCAACGGGTCGCTGCCGGATCGTGCACCGGGTCATACTTGAAGATGCCGCCGTTGAACATGACGTTGCTCCACTTGTTCTGCATCATGTCTTCCTTGGCGTCCGGGTTCGGATAGAGCTCCGACTGGATCAGCACGTATTCGCGATCCGCTTTCGGCATGGCATGGGCATCCTTCGGATCGACGATGATGGTCCCGAACATGCCGCGTGCGATGTGCTGGATCATCGGATCGGAGCCGCAGTGGTAGAAGAACACGCCAGGATAATTGGCGGTGAAGGTGTAGTGCTTCTCCTCGCCCGGCTTGATGGACCCGAAATCCTTCACCACATCCAGTCGCGCCGCGTGGAAATCCATGGAGTGTGAATTCTTGTTGGTCTTGTCGTTGATCAGCGTGAACTCGACCGTGTCGCCTTCGGTGACCCGAACCACTGGGCCCGGCACCTTGCCGTCGAAGGTCCAGGTTCGGTACATCGTCCCCTTGTTATCGATCGGCAAATCCACTTCCGTTGCGTGCAGCGTGACCTGCACCGTTTTCGCCTCGGCCTGGAATGACAGCATCGACAATGCCGCCACGCCTGCCAGCGCCATCCCCAGCATCTTGTTTTGTTTCATTTTGAAGCTCCTTGTTATTTACTCGAACCACAGTTGCAGACAAAGCGTAGATACGCCACCAACTCCTTGATTTCCTCGTCATTCATGACGTTGCCCCAGGCCGGCATGAGGACCGACTTGTTCACTGCCAGCCCGCCGTCCTTGATGACGTGGAATATTTCCTCGTTGGGAATGTCGCCCATCCCCTTCGCGTCGCTGTGATCCCGTGGCTGGACCGACATATCGCGACTGTTGATTCCTCTGCCATTGCGATTGATGCCGTGGCACTGAACGCAGTAGGTGTTGTAGTTCCGCAGCGCACGCTGCGTGTACGGCTCATCTGCCGAGGCAGGACCGCCGGACACGAAACAGGTGGCCACGAAGAGCCCTGCCTGCAGGAATGCGGGCATGCGTGGACCGAAATTCATTTTCATTTCCCTCCGATGCGCTGAGTTGCAGGATGTAACCCGTCAGTCGCTGCAGATCCGGTTCGGCCAGGTTGAGCGTGGGCATCCAGATGTGCGGATCGATCGCCTGCGGGTTCTTGATGTAGCTGTAGATGTAATCGGGCTGCAGACGCTCGCCTGCGGTGTAGAGCTCAGGCCCGGAGGAACCGCCGGTTCCAGGCTTGGCCTGATGGCAGGCGGCGCAGCCGCGGAGCTTGTTGAAGAACATCGCCCCCATGGACATGCTCACCTTATCGCCCTTGAATGCGCCCTTGCTCACCCGATCTGCCGGGCCCGTCAACGCCATGAGTGCCTCGGCAACCGCTTCGGCATCCGCTTTCGACAACTTCACATGGGACGTCATGGTCGACTCGTCCACGACATCCTCCTTGTCGCTGCCCTTTATATGCTTGGTATACAACTCGCCGGCCGGCCGGATGCGTACCGGGTTCTGCAGCCATTTTTCCAGCCAGGGCCGGTTGAACTTGCTGCCTGCGTAGTACAGGTCCGGCCCCTTCCGCTCCCACAGGCGGTCGAGGCTGGCGTTGTCCGGTTTTACAATGGCGTGGCAACTGATGCATTGCGATTTCAGGATGCCAGCCCCGACACTGTCTGCCGCGAATGCCGGAGCTGCGACCAGCCCCATGGCCAATGCGGCCAGAAGAGATAACTTCATCATCGATCCTTTCGCTTATTGAACGGCCTGGCCCTTGAAGGCAGGCGCGTCATACATGCCATAGGGTTTCTTCAGGGATTCTTCGTAATAGAAATCGGGCACGAACGCCTTGTTCTTCCAGGCGTAGAACGGGTCGTTGCGGTTGATTTCGTTGTATTCGATGACCGTCATCAGACCGCCCATCGGCTTGTCGCCGTTCATCGTGTGGGAATCGACGTGGTCATGCACCATCCAGCGACCCGGGTTGTCGGCGGTCAGGATGAGGTCGTAGCGTTCGCCCGGGCCGACCATGATGGTGTCCGCCTCGTAGGGCATAGGCAGCGGACGGCCATCCTTGAAGGCCACCTGGAAGACGTGGCCGTGGATATGGATGGAGTGGGTCAACTCGCCCGCGCCGATCAGGCGGATCCGCACCACGTCGCCCTTGTTCACCCGAAGCGGTTGCGAATCGGGAAACGCCTTGCCGTTGAGCGTGAAGTAATCCCACACATCCCCGGGGACGCCGCCGTAACCCGGTTTGAATGCCCATTTCGACGCCCAGTCAGACAACATCAGGATGTAGTCCTTCGTCACCTTCTTCTCGATCGGTTTGGGCGTTTTCGGATCGACGATGAAGGGGCCCCACATGCCGCGCATCGCCGCGTGTTCATTGACGTTGACATGGCAGTGGTACCACATGGTGCCGGACGGCTCGGCAATGAACTTGTAGGTAAAGGTGTCGCCAGGCTTGATCGCAGACTGGGTGGTGTCCGGCACGCCATCCATGCGCCAGGTTCCTTTNTGCAACATGCCGTGCCAGTGAATCGTGTGCGGCAGCGTGGTCAGATTGTTGACGTTGACGGTGAGCTCGTCGCCTTCCTTGACATGAATCAAGGGGCCCGGTACCTGACCATTGAAGGCGAATGTGTGGAATTGCTGCTTGTCGACCAGCGTGATCTTGGTGTCCTCGATCGTCATCTCGAACGTGCGCTTGTCGGCATACCCGGGCATGGGATGACCCAAAGCCACCCCNAGACACAACAGGGCCGCGCCGCGNGTGATGCTGATTCGACGGTGAAATCCTTTTTCATATGGCCTCCCTATAAGATATATATGAAATATATCTTAATAAATGCCATATGACAAGGACCTGGGCTTCAATTTCCTAATGGTTATAAAGTGCCAATCAGAGGCCGGGCGCACGGCCAGACGCAGCCAGATATAATGACGTGTCAATCAGAGCATCCAGCACAACGCCACATGGCATAACGCAGACCGAAGGAGATGCCATGCGGCTGACCAAATTCACGGACTTTTCCTTGCGTGTGATGATTTATCTGGCTCGTCACCCAAACGGCTTGGCGACCATTGCCGACATTGCGCAGGAGTACGACATCCCCTCCACGCACCTGATGAAGGTGGTACATCGCCTGGCGCAATGCGGCTACATCGTGACGGTGCGTGGGAAGNGGGGTGGCATGCGGCTCGCCAGATCACCAGACATGATCAACGTAGGCGATCTGGTACGGGACACCGAAGACAACATGGACATCGCGGAATGCTTCAGCGCCGAGCACCAGAATTGCCCGATGCTGCCGGCATGCGCACTGAAATCCATTCTGATCGAGGCACGCAAAAGCTTCTTGGCCACCCTGGATTTTTATCGCCTGTCAGATATCACGGGGAGCTCCATGCCTCCACTCGTGGCTCCCTTGCACCTGGTGCACGATATTTCGTCTCCGGCCGGCGGCCGCAAGAAGAAGCGTAGTGCCTGAGCGAATCGGATCTGCATGCCACGAGGTGAGACGGGCTAAGCTTATATTCCGTACAGCCCCCTCGCTGCCGGGCGACAGAGGGAAACCTCACTGAGCGAGTGCGCATGACAAGCCAGAACGAGTCACCACGTCCATCACAAGTTATTGAATTAAATAATATATTAGACTAAACTAATGGATGATTTTTCGGGAGATGCGTCAGTGTCTAAGTTTGCCTGCCTGCTGGCCTGTGCCGTACTCGTTTCGCAACCCGCCTGGGCTGCGCTGCCATTTACCACCACCACGGTGAATTACCAGATGACGGATACAGGCTACAGCACCGAAGCCACCGTCGAGGCCGTCAAGCAGTCCACCGTCGCGGCCCAGGTATCGGGACGCGTGGCCGCGGTCAATTTCGATGCGGGAGATTACGTCAAGGCAGGATCGGTGATCGTACGGCTGTCTGCCCAGGAGTTGTCCTCGGCCGCGACGGGCAGCCAGGCACAAGTGGCCCAGGCTACCGCCACGCTGGAGAATGCACGCGCCAATTACGAACGCCAGCAGCAACTGTTCCAGCAGAAATTCATCAGTCAGGCCGCACTCGATCGCGCCACGGCCGAGTACCGCTCAGCCGAGGCCGCCGCCCGTGCTGCCCGCGCCGGCGCGGGACAAACCGCAGCGGTCAGTGGCTACACCGTGATCACCGCGCCGTTTTCCGGAATTGTGGCCGCCCGCCATGTCGAAGTCGGCGAAACCGTTACGCCCGGCAAACCGCTGATGACCGGCTTCGACCCCAGGNACATGCGGGTCATTGCCAACATCCCGCAATACAAACTCGCCGAGGTCAAGGCTGCACCGCGCGTCGCAGTCGAGATTCCCTCGCTCAACAAATGGATTGCCGCCACCGGCATCACCGTGCTGCCGTCCGCCGACGTGGCCACCCACACGGTCAAGGTGCGCATCGACCTGCCTGCCGACGTGGAAGGTGTCATTCCCGGGATGTTCGCGCGTGCGCATTTCTCCATGGCCAGCGCGCGCAAGCTCACCATCCCGCTCAGCGCCGTCGTCCGGCGTTCGGAAATCACCGCGGTCTATGTCGTCAATCAGGGCAAGGTAAGCCTGCGGCAGGTCCGGCTGGGTACGCCGAACGCACGCGGGCAGGTGGAAGTGCTGGCCGGGCTGAACCCGGGCGACGTCATTGCGCTCGAGCCGGTCAAGGCGGGCATCTACGCCAAAAGCACCGCCAACCAGCCAGCCAAGTAAACGGACAGACGCATGGGACTCTCCGGACGCATCGCCCGTTTCTTCCTCACGTCCCAGCTCACGCCGTTGATCGCATTGATCGCGGCCCTGCTGGGCCTGATTGCCATTCTGGTCACGCCGCGCGAGGAAGAGCCGCAGATCAACGTGACCATGGCCAACGTGTTCATCCCCTTCCCCGGCGCGTCGGCCAAGGACGTCGAAGCCCTGGTGGCAACGCCCGCCGAACAGGTGCTGTCGCAGATCGCCGGGATCGAGCACATCTACTCGGTCTCCAAGCCCGGCATGGCGACTCTGACCGTGCAGTATCTGGTCGGCCAGGACCGCACCCAGGCACTGGTGCGGCTGTACGACACCATCCAGGCCAATCGTGACTGGGTATCGCCCGAGCTTGGCGTCGGCGAGCCTATCATCAAACCGCTCGGCATCGACGACGTGCCGATCGTCACCGTCACCCTGTGGACGCGCGACCCGAACCGCGGCGCCTACGAACTGGAGCAGGCCGCCCACGCGGCCGAAATCGAACTCAAGCGCATTTCCGGCACCCGCGAAGTCACGACCATCGGCGGCCCCGGCCGCGCCGTACGGGTGATGATGGACCCCGATCGCATGGCCGCATTCGGCATTACGCCCAAGGACATCCGCGACGCGCTGCAGGTCTCCAACGCCGCCCAACCCTCCGGCACACTGGTCTCGAACAACCAGGAAATTCTCGTCCAGACCGGAACCTTCCTCACCGGCGCCGATGACGTCCGTCAACTTGTCGTCGGCGTCGCACAGGGGCGCCCGGTCTACATCAGCGATGTGGCAAGCGTGACTGCAGGCCCCGACCAGCCCACCCGCTACGTCTGGCATGGCCCTGGCGCCGGTGGANAAAACAAGGCCGACAATGGCCAGACCTACCCGGCGGTCACGCTGGCGATTTCANAGAAGCCCGGCGAGAACGCGGTCGATGTGGCCAGAAAGGTCATCGCACGCGTCAACAGCCTGCAAAACAGCGTCTTGCCAGAAGGTGTCGAGGTCAGCGTCACCCGCAACTACGGCGCCACCGCCGACGACAAGGCCAAGAAGCTGATCCAGAAGCTGATTTTCGCGACGGCCTCGGTCGTCTTGCTGGTGCTGTTCGCCATCGGCAAGCGCGAAGCACTGATCGTCGGCGCCGCAGTACTGCTGACGCTCGCGGCCACGCTGTTCGCCTCGTGGGCCTGGGGGTTCACGCTCAATCGGGTATCGCTGTTCGCACTCATATTCTCGATCGGCATCCTGGTCGATGACGCCATCGTGGTGGTGGAAAACATCCACCGTCGCATGAATCTGGACCACGACGGCCTCGAAGCGATCATTCCGCGTGCAGTCGACGAAGTGGGCGGGCCGACCATCCTCGCCACCCTCACCGTGATCGCAGCCTTGCTACCCATGGCTTTCGTCAGCGGTCTGATGGGCCCGTACATGAGCCCGATTCCGATCAACGCCTCGATCGGCATGGTGATCTCTCTCGCCATCGCCTTCATCGTCACGCCCTGGCTGGCGCTGAAACTGATCAAGCAAGAAGCGCACGGCGCACACGCGGCAAGCGACAACAAGTTGCTCGCCCTGTTCCGCGCCCGCCTCACGCCTTTCCTGCGCGGCAGCGAGGGCAAGGGTGCGCGTCGCAAGCTGTGGCTGGGGATCGGCGTCGCCATTCTGCTGTCGGTCGCCTTGCCGATGGTCAAGCTCGTCATCCTGAAAATGCTGCCGTTCGACAACAAGTCCGAATTCCAGATCATCGTCGACATGCCGGTTGGCACACCCNTGGAAAAGACTGCCCAGGTGCTGAGCGAAATGGGCACTGCGGTTGCGCAAGTCCCCGAAGTCACCGACTATCAGGCCTATGCTGGCACCGCTGCACCGATCAATTTCAACGGCCTGGTGCGACAGTATTACCTGCGCTCAGGCCCCGAGGTCGGGGATTTGCAGGTCAACCTGCTCGACAAACACGACCGCGACCGCAAGAGCCACGAAATTGCACAGGCGATCCGTCCGGTGGTCGAAGCGATCGCCAGGAAGCACGGTGCCGACGTCAAAGTGGTCGAGGTGCCGCCCGGGCCGCCGGTCATGTCACCGATCGTGGCCGAAATATACGGCCCCGATTACGACGCACAGATCCAGGTCGCCAAGCAGGTACGCAGCGTCTTCGAGAAAACCAAAGGCATCGTCGCCATCGACGACACGGTCGAAGACGATGCCCAGCGCTTCGTGCTGCGCGTGCTGCAAAACAAGGCCGCGGTTGCCGGCGTGGCACAGAAGGACATCGTCGCAGCGATGAAGATGGGGCTGTCGGGCGAGAATGTCACACCCATCCACGGCAGCGGCGCCAAGTACGAAATTCCGGTGCGCATCACCCTGCCGCCTGAACGTCAGAGCGGGCTGGACGATTTACTGAAACTGACGGTGCGCGGCAACGACGGCAACCTGGTACCCCTGTCGGAGCTGATTGAAGTGATGCCGAGCGCACGCGAANAAACCATCTACCACAAGGACCTGCTGCCCGTGGTCTTCGTGGTCGGCGACACCGGCGGCAAGCTGGATTCGCCGCTGTATGGCCTGTTCGAAATGCGCGGTGCACTGAAAGACAAACCGCTGGCGCAGGGCGGCACGCTGTCGGAGTACTTCATCCACCAGCCCGCCGATCCCTACACCGGATTCAGCCTGAAATGGGACGGCGAGTGGCAGGTCACCTATGAGACCTTCCGCGACATGGGACTCGCCTATGCGGTCGGGCTGATACTGATCTATATCCTGGTCGTCGCGCAGTTCAAGAGCTACCTGACCCCGCTCGTCATCATGGCGCCGATCCCGCTCACGATCATCGGCGTGATGCCGGGCCATGCCCTGCTCGGCGCGCAGTTCACCGCCACGTCGATGATCGGGATGATCGCCCTGGCCGGCATCATCGTGCGCAACTCGATCCTGCTGGTCGATTTCATCAACGAGCAGGCAGCAGCCGGTATGGATTTCCAGGAAGCAGTGATCCAGGCTGGGGCTACCCGGGCCAAGCCCATCGTGCTGACCGGGCTGGCCGCCATGCTGGGCGCTTTCTTCATACTCGACGATCCGATTTTCTCCGGACTGGCGGTATCCTTGATTTTCGGCATTTTCGTCTCCACCTTGCTGACGCTGGTGGTGATTCCCGTGCTGTATTACGCTGCCAACTACCGTAAACATTCTTCACCGAAAGCAGGAGTTTCATCATGACCGTTGAACGTATGGTCCGTATCATCGCCGGATTTTTCATCATGCTGTCGCTGGCATTGGCCCACTTTTCCGGCAGCGTCGACATGACCCACCTGTCGTGGCTGTGGTTCACCGCCTTCGTCGGCTTCAACCTGTTCCAGTCCGGCATCACCCGTTTCTGCCCGATGGACATCATGCTGAAGAAGGCGGGCGTCAAACCGGGCTGCGGGCTGTAAGGAGGGGACATGGACATTCAATTCCTGCAGCAGAACTGGATGCTGGTGGCCGTGGCCGGCGTATCCGGCGCCATGCTGGTGTGGTCCTTCATCGGCGGCAAGCTCTCCGGCATCGAGGAAGCCGACACGCTGAAAGCCACCCGCCTTTTCAACGACGACGCGCTGATCCTCGACGTGCGCGAAGACAAGGAATTTGCCACCGGCCACATTCCCAGGGCCAAGCACATTCCGCTCGGCCAGCTGTCCGGCCGTCTCCAGGAACTCGAGAAATTCAAGGCCAAACCCATCCTCGTCACCTGCCGTAGCGGCCAGCGCTCGGCGCGCGCCTGCAACCTGCTGAAAAAGGCCGGTTTTGAGACCGTGTACAACCAGGCGGGCGGCATCCTGGCGTGGGAACGCGCCAACCTGCCTGTCGCCAAGTAATCCCGAACAAGGAGGCCCCATGGCCAAAGTCGTCATGTATTGCACCGCCGTCTGCCCCTACTGCGTCGCCGCAGAGCGGCTGCTGAAGAGCCGCGGCGTCACCGAAATCGAAAAGATCCGCATCGATCTCGACCCGACCAAGCAGGAGGAAATGATGACGCGCACCGGCGGCCGTCGTACCGTCCCGCAGGTCTTCATCGGCGACACCCACGTCGGCGGCTTCGATGACACGTCCGCACTCGACGCCGCGGGCGAACTGGTGCCGCTGCTGAACCGCGCCTGAGCGCGCCGCTTGCCGGAACACGCTTGAATTTCCGGCATCGCCCCCACCTTGAAGCGAAGATCATTCGCTTCAAGGACTCCCGATGGAACTTGCCTGCCCCCACTGCCTCGCCATCAACCGCGTGCCGGACGATCGGCTGTCCAACGGGCCCAAATGCGGTCAATGCGGCACGCCCTTGCTGCCGGGCAAACCCGTGGATCTCACCGCCGACACGTTCGACCGCTTCATCGCCAAGGCTGGACTGCCGGTACTGGTCGATTTCTGGGCCGGCTGGTGCGGCCCCTGCAAGATGATGGCGCCGGTCTTCCAGCAGGTGGCCGCCGAGGTGGGCACGCGTGTGCGCTTCGCCAAGGTCGATACCGAAGCCCATCCGCAGGTGTCGATGCGCCACCACATCAAAGGCATCCCCAGCCTGATCCTGTTCCGGAATGGCGTCGAGGCCGCGCGCATCTCGGGTGCGATGGAAGCCCATGCGCTGAAACGCTGGCTGGCGTCGCAAGGCGTCCAATAAGGTTGCGAAGCAGGTCCCGTCATCGCGCGGCAGATTCATGGAGGCGACTTAAAGCCCGTGTAAAATAGGCCCATCCCCGGAGCCCAGGCTCCGGTTTTCTTATTCAGGGAGACATCATGGCCGACGCGCAACAACCCGTATTCAACATCGAAAAGCTCTACGTCAAGGATCTGTCGGTGGAAGTGCCCAACGCACCTGCCATCTACCTGGAGCGCGAAGCCCCGCAGATCGACGTCAACATGTCAACCGAAAGCCGCGCACTCGGCGAAGACCTGTACCACGCCAGCATCACCGTCACCGTCACCGCCAAGACCGGCGACAAGACCATGTTCCTGGTCGAATGCACCCAGGCCGGCATCTTCCGCATCGAACACGTGCCGCAGGACCAGCTGCCCATGGTCCTGGGCATCGGCTGCCCAAACATCGTCTTCCCTNATCTGCGCGAGACCGTGTCCGACGTGGTGATCCGCGCCGGCTTCCCGCCGCTGCTGCTCAATCCGGTCAACTTCGAAGCCCTGTTCCTGCAGCAACAGCAGGCGCAGCAGCAGGCCGCGCCGGCGCAAACCCATTGAAGCGGACGTGCTGACCGTGCGACGGTTTCGCCCCGGCCTGTTGCTCGCAGGCAGCCTGCTGTTTGCACTGGCGGATCCGGCCAGCGCACTGGAATACCGCAGCACCGGACATGCCGCCGTGCTGTACGACGCCCTCGACCGCAGCCGGCAAGCTGGCTGTTGCGGGGAGCGGCCTGCCGCTCGAAGTCGTCGTCGACACCGCGGCCTGGGTCAAGGTGCGCGACTACACCGGCCGGCTGGCATGGATCGAGAAATCAGCCCTCGACGGTCCCCGGAGCGTGATCGTCAAAACTGAAACCGGCACCGTCCGGCAACAGCCGCGGGCCGATGCCGCCCCCGTGTTTCGTGCCACACGCGGCGTGCTGCTCGACGTCACCGGCCAACCCGACGCCACCGGCTGGCTGCCAGTCAAACATGCCAACGGCCTGACCGGCTGGATATTGATGCAAGAGGTCTGGGGGCAATGAAGCTGTCGGTACTGGGTGCCGGCGCATGGGGCACCGCGCTGGCAGCCAGCTGGGCTCCCCACCATACCGTCACCCTGTGGGGACGCAATGCGGCCGAACTCGACGCCATGCGTACGACCCGCGTCAATGCACGCTATCTGGCTGACTGCCGATTACCGGACGCGCTGCACTTCAATCCCGATCTCGGCTCCGCCGTCGAGGCGGCCGACCTCATCGTCCTCGCCGTCCCCAGCGGCGGCCTGCGCCCGACGCTGGCCGCCCTGGCCACCCGTGCCAACCTGCCGCCGCTGATCTGGGTCAGCAAAGGCTTCGAGCCCGGCAGCCGGAAATTGCCCCATCAACTCGTCGCCGAGCTGCTCCCCACGCACGCTCAAACCGGCGTGCTGTCGGGCCCCAGCTTTGCCCAGGAAGTTGCGCAGGGCTATCCCACCGCACTTACGCTGGCCTGCCACGACACCGCCCTGGCACAACATCTGGCGGAGAGCCTGTCGGGCCAGCGCCTGCGCATCTATGCACATGACGATGTCATCGGCGTCGAACTCGGCGGCGCGCTGAAAAATGTCATGGCGATTGCCGCCGGCATCTGCGATGGCCTGCAGCTTGGCCACAACGCCCGCGCCGCACTGATCACCCGCGGCCTCGCCGAAATGACCCGCCTCGGCGTCAAGCTCGGCGGCCACTTCGAAACCTTTATGGGCTTGTCGGGCCTCGGCGATCTGATTCTCACCACAACCGGCGATCTGTCGCGCAACCGCCAGGTCGGCCTGCGGCTTGCCCGCGGCCTCCCGCTCGATGCCATCCTCAGCGAACTTGGCCATGTGGCCGAAGGCGTCACCACCGCACGCGAAGTCGCCGCGCTGGCCGATGAACTCGGCGTAGACATGCCGGTCGCCCATACTGTCTACCAGGTATTGTTCGATGGCATGCCTGCCGCTCATGCGGTCGACACCCTGCTGAACCGGGAAATCAAGGCCGAGTTTTAAAGCGCCGGCCTCACGCCTTTCGAAAGCCACCTCGCCTATATCGCAGGCAGAATCGACCCGACGCCCACCTTAAAACGGCGCTTGTCGTAGTGCAGGCGCCCGGCTACAGTCCATTTAACAATGTCCGTTACACATCGGACAGGCTGCCTCACAACACAACGAACAAAGGATTCGCCCCCTAGGCCTCCATCAGCATGAGCAGCTCCGTCAAACCGCTATCCAAGAACGACCCCAGACCTCTGCGCGGCCTGTTCTATGCCTTGATCGGGTTCTTCGTGCTGGCTTATTTCATCGCCGTTACCCGGCATTGGTTCGATGCGAAACGGGATATCGAGGCGCAATTGCGTTATTTCAACAGCATCCTGGTGCAGAACACGCGCACCACGTTGAAAAACTATGAACTGGTCCTGCGCGGCCTGGGCAGCGAACTCATCGCCCAGGGCGCTTTGCAATCACCCTTCCGCGGGCGCGAACTCATCGAGCGCATGAAATCGATCGACCCGGGCATGGCCGGGTTGGGGCTGGCCAGGCCCGATGGACAACTCGTACTGGTCAGTGGCGTCCCGGATGGCAAACCCTTGCCCAACCTGCTGAGCCAACCCGAAACCCGCGACAGTTTCCTCGCCAGCATCCGTTCCGGCCATATCCAGCTCGGCCGGCCGTACTACATGAAAGCCTTGAATCTCTGGGTGAACCCGGTGCGGGTGCCCATTCTCGATTCGCAGGGCCGGCTGGTGGCCGTCATGACGGCCGGGTATTCGATCGAGGGCGGTACCACATTGTGGGCGCACACGACCCTGCCGCCCGAGATCCAGATGGGGCTGCTGCGCGACGACCATTACCTGCAATATTTCTATCCGCTGCCCGCGGGCGAACCACGCGCCACGATCCAACGTACATATGGCCAGCCGGTCTCGCCGGAAACCCTTCGCCAGCTTGCCGCAGCCAAGCGCGAACGCGGCGCGACGAGTATCAATCTTCCGCGTAATCAGGGACGCCATTATCTCGTCTACGAACGCATAGACGAGTATGGCCTGCTGGCCGGCTCGCTGATTCCCTGGCATGCCATCGTATACAACTGGCTGCAGCGGCTGCTGTTGGCCAGCCTGCTGCTCATCGTCTTCCTGCTGGGCGGCACATGGATCTATCGGCGCTCACTGGCACGCCAGATCGAGTCCGACGCAGCCGTCGCGCATCTTTCCGCCTGGCAACAGGCCGTCTTGGACAGTGCCGATTACAGCATCATCTCCACCGATACCGCCGGCATCATTGTCAGCTTCAATGCGGCAGCCCAGCGCATGCTCGGGTATGCCGCGGACGAGGTGATCGGCAAGCAGACGCCGGCCCTCTTCCACGACACGGACGAAATACGTCAGCACGCGGCAGCGCTCACCCAGGAACTGGGCGAACCGATCCAGCCCGGGTTTGATGCCTTTGTCGCCAAGGCCAGGCGCGGCCAATCCGAGGAGCGCGAGTGGATCTATCTGCGCAGGGATGGAAGCCGTATTCCGGTGCGGCTGTCGGTCACCNCTNTGCATGGCCCGGATGGAAAAATCGAAGGTTTCCTGGGAGTCGCAGCGGATCTGTCTGCGCAAAAGCAGACCCAGGCCAGTCTGCGCGACAGCCAGGCGCGCTATCGCACCCTGTTTGAACGTGCGGGCGACAGCATCTTCCTGATGAAGNGGGAGTACTTCGTGGATTGCAACCCGGCCACGCTGGAGATGTTCGGCTGCACGCGCGAGCAGATCATCGGCACCACGCCTTATCGGTATTCCNCCGAGTTCCAGCCGGATGGCCACCTGTCCAAGACCAAGGCGCAGGAGAAAATCACGGCGGCCTTCGACGGTGAAACCCAGTTCTTCGAATGGCGCCACCAACGTTACGATGGCACGCCCTTCGATGCGGAAGTGACCTTGAACATCGTCATGATCGGGGACGAACCACACATCCTGGCGACCGTGCGCGACATCAGCGAACGCAAGAAAGCCGAGGCCGAATTGATGCTCTCGCGCCAGGCCCTGATCGAACGCAACGAACATCTGCGTCTCATCAACCAGTTATCCAATCGCCTCCACTCCTCTCTGAAACTGGACGCGATCCTCCAGGAAACCATGGAGGCCCTGCTCGGCCTGAGCCATGCGCCGAGTATCGCGATCTATCTGCTGTCTGCGGATGCCGCCCGGTTGGACCTGGTGGCCCATCGCGGTTTCGAGGAGCGGATATTGCGCCTGATCGTCAACCTGCCCGTAGCGGGAAGCCAAAGCGGCCAGGCGGTGATTCAAAAGCGCTTGCTGGCTAGCAAAGATCTTTCCCACGACGACCGTGTTCCGACTGATCTGAAGAATGTTTTGACCGCGGCGAATCTGAACTCGGCACTCATCATTCCCATGATTTATCACGAGCAGGCACTGGGCTGCATCAATCTGGCATACCGTGAGCAGCGGACCTTCAGCGATGTGGAACTGGAAACCTTGAACGCCTTCAGCAATACCGTTGCCTTGGCCATCGCCAATTCGCGCCATGTCGTCAGCCTGGGCTTCCAGGCCAAACACGACAGTCTCACCGCTTTGCCCAATCGCTCGGTCCTGCATGAGGAATTCGCAGTCCGGATCGAGCAGGCTCCCGACGGGCTGACCGCACTCCTGCTGCTGGATCTGGATCACTTCAAGGAAATCAATGACACCCTGGGCCACCACGTTGGCGATCACCTGCTGACGCATATCGGCCCGCGGCTGCAAGACGCCCTGTCTGGCACGCATGCCCTGGTTTGTCGCCTGGGTGGAGATGAATTCGCCGTACTGCTCACGGGACTGCATGACAAANGCGATGCCGTCACGCTGGCCAAACATGTGACGACGGTGCTGCGCAGGCCTTTTATGGTGGATGGCATGGCCTTGCAGGTTGGCGTCAGCGTGGGCGTGGCGTACCACCCGGAACACGGCGAGAGTAGCCATGCGCTGTTGCGGGCGGCGGATGTGGCCATGTATCAGGCGAAGACGCTGACGGCCGGTGTCGTGGTCTACGACCGCAGTTTCGACAATTACAGCCCGGACCGTCTCGCCCTCGCCAGCGAACTGGTGCAGGCGGTCCAAGGCGGGGAATTGGTGCTTCACTACCAACCCAAGCTGGACATTGCGAGCGGACAGGTCACCGGTTTCGAGGCGCTGGTGCGCTGGCAGAACNCCCGTCGCGGTCTGCTGTATCCCGGCGCCTTCATCCATCTGGTGGAAATGAACGACGTCATCCACCCCTTTACGACCGCCATCATGGACCTGGCGCTGGCGGACAAACGGCGCTTGCACGACCTGGGGTATACGCAACCCGTGGCCATCAATCTTTCCGTACGCAACCTGATGGACGCCCACTACGTGGCCCGGCTTGCGGATGCCATCAACCGGCATGGCATCCCCGAACAGGAGGTCGAGCTGGAACTGACCGAGACCGCCCTGATGCACGACNCGGACAGCTCGGTCGCGTTGCTGCAGGAAATCGCGGCCATGGGCGTGAACATCGCTGTCGACGATTTCGGCACAGGTTATTCCTCCCTGGCCTATCTGAGGCGCCTCCCGCTCAGCGCCCTGAAGATCGACCGTTCATTCGTCATGGGCATGAACGGCAACACCCAGGACGCGATCATCGTGCGGTCCACCGTCGCCCTGGCCCACAGCCTGGGACTGCGCGTCATCGCGGAAGGCGTGGAGGATGCGGAAGCCCTGGCCCTGCTGGCCAGCATGGGATGCGAGCAAGCCCAGGGCTATCACCTGAGCCGGCCTCTTCCTTTGAACGAACTGATCACCTGGCTGCAGGCTCGCAGCGGGCAGGGCACCACGATTATCGACCGAACTGCCTGCACCTGATAGCGGCAGGGGCCTTGGCTAGCGCGCGGCCGCCCGCTTTTCCGGTATGGCCCTGGAGGTGTCCGGCATCCGGGTCGTCCGGGCCGACATGTGCAAAACCGGCCGCGTGGCACGCTCGGGTCGGACTGACGTTCCACCACGCTGCAGGCGGAACATACTTACAGCCTGGGCAAGTTTGTCCGCCCGCTCATGCAGGCTCTCTGCCGCCGCTGCGGCCTGCTCCACCAGCGCGGCATTCTGCTGGGTCATTTCGTCCATCTGCCCGACTGCCTGATTGACCTGCTCGATGCCGGCGCTCTGCTGCTGGCTTGCCGTGGCAATCCCACTCATGAGTTCGGCCACCAGTTCCACCGAAGTGACGATGTCCTCCATGGCCCCGCCCGCTTCGCCCACCAGTTTGCTGCCCAGATCGACCTTTTCCACCGAATCGCCGATGAGCGACTTGATCTCGCGGGCGGCGCCGGCGGAACGCTGCGCCAGGCTCCTGACTTCGCCCGCGACCACGGCGAAACCGCGCCCCTGTTCNCCGGCGCGCGCCGCCTCCACGGCGGCGTTCAGCGCCAGGATATTGGTCTGGAAGGCGATACCGTCGATCACGCCGATGATATCGGCAATTTTCTTCGAACTGGCACTGATCGAGGCCATGGTGTCGACCACCTGTCCAACCATCGCCCCGCCCTTGGCAGCAATCTCGGCAGTCGAGCCGACCAGCTGGTTGGCATGGCGCGCATGCTCGGCATTCTGCTTCACCGCGCTGGTGAGCTCTTCCATGGAACTGGCGGTTTCCTCAAGGCTCGATGCCTGCGATTCGGTGCGCCCAGACAAGTCTGCGTTGCCGGAAGCGATCTCGCTGGCCGCAATCCTGATGCTCTCGACGTTCAAGCCGATATCCGACACCGCGCCGACCATGTTGGCCTTCATCTGGGTCAACGCACGCATCAGTTGGCCGGTCTCGTCCCAGGCTGACACCTCGAACTGAAGTGACAGATCGCCGCCTGCGATCGCGTGTGCGACGCCCAACGCACGGTCCAGCGGACGCAGGATCGTGCGCGAGATGAAATAACCGAATGACAGCGTCAGGAGCGCACCGATTCCGCCTGCCGTCACCATCAATGCAGGTAACGCACTCTGCACGCCGGCCGCCTTGGCCAGGTCGCGGGT
The DNA here is from genome assembly GCF_013693775.1 of Thiobacillus sp. Taxonomy (NCBI): domain Bacteria; kingdom Pseudomonadati; phylum Pseudomonadota; class Betaproteobacteria; order Nitrosomonadales; family Thiobacillaceae; genus Thiobacillus; species Thiobacillus sp. The sequence continues at coordinate 2,865,197 of NZ_CP059257.1, read as the reverse complement.
TTCCCACCCGCCGAACAGGCCGACCCCAGCATCAAGGCCGCGCCGATCCCGGTGCTCAACGCAATGCGCTGATTGACCGGAATACGCCGGAAANGACATCAACCGGCCAAGCAGCCCTGTACGGACGACCATGCCATGCCGGATCGCCATATGGTCCGCCCGGCCCTCCTTGAATTGGCGATAAAGATGCTCGGCTTCAGCTATCTGTGCCCGCGACAGCTTGGTTCGAACCGACAGGTAACCGTTCGTCGCGCCGTTTTCATGCACCGGCGTCACGTTGGCGAACACCCAGTAGAAATCCCCATTCTTGCGTCGGTTCTTCACCACGCCGCTCCAGGGCAAGCCGGCTTTCACGGTAGCCCAGAGATCCGAAAACGCTTCTTCCGGCATGTCCGGGTGGCGGACAAGATTATGGGGTTTCCCGAGCAATTCGGCTTCGCTAAAGCCGCTTGCCTCGATGAAGGCGAGGTTTGCGTAGATGATTCGCCCCTTCAAATCGGTCCTGGAGACCAGCGACACGCCGTCGCTCAATTCATATTCACTATTCGTAATGGGCAAATTGACGCGCATACCTTCCTCAACTATCTGTTATTTCTCGATACGTTATCCGGCGGACCATTCAAGATAAATGACATATATAGATAACGTTATCTTTAATATCGTCTTCCCCACGTAAACTTTAGCGCCGCGACCTATCTGGAATTCATGCGCAGGCAGGCAAGACCCGAACCATGGGACGCCCGGGAGTCAATCGAGACAGGTGATGTCCAAGGTGTGCGAGAGGATGCAGCCTTACGTGCTGCGGGCTTAGGCGCCGCCCGTAAAGCCGTTTTGGCGCCAGGCCTCGAACACGACCACGCTGACGGCATTGGACAGGTTCATGCTGCGCGAACCGGGCAGCATCGGCAGGCGCAGGCGATGGCCCGCGTCGAACTGTCCCAGGATATCCGGAGGCAGGCCGCGCGACTCCGGGCCGAACAGCAGCACGTCGTCCGGCCGAAAGGCGATATCGGCATAGCGTGCGCTGCCCTTGGTGGTGAGCGCAAACCAGCGCCGGTCGGCCAGGGCCACCTGTACCGCGTCCCAGCCGGCATGCACCGTGACGCAGGCCATGTCGTGGTAATCCAGCCCGGCGCGCGCCACCTGCTTGTCCGACAGGTCGAAGCCCAGCGGCTCGACCAGATGTAGGCGGCAGCCGGTGTTGGCCGCAAGGCGGATGAGGTTGCCGGTGTTGGGCGGAATCTCGGGCTGAAACAAAACGATGTCAAACATCCGGCTTGGCCTAAAATAAAACCTTCTTCGAAAGCCCTATTCTATGGTTCCTTACCTCACCACTGCACTCACCGGCCCGCTGCTGGAGTTGGAAAAACGCCTGCTCGATGCCCAGCCGACCATCGAGCACTGGTTTCGCCAGCAATGGAAGGAACAGTCGGCGCCGTTCTATACCTCGGTTGACATCCGCAACGCGGGCTTCAAGCTGGCACCGGTCGACACCAATCTGTTTCCGGGCGGCTTCAACAACCTCAACCCGTCGTTCATGTCGCTGTCCATCCACGCGGCAATGGGCGCGGTGGAAAAGATCTGCCCCGACGCCCAGCGCCTGCTGCTGATCCCGGAGAACCACACGCGCAATACCTTCTACCTGCAGAACGTCGCGGTGCTCGCGCACATCCTGCGCCAGACCGGTCTGATCGTGCGCATCGGCACCCTGATTCCCGAGATCACCCAGCCGACCACGCTGGAACTGCCAGCCGGCGGGCGTCTCACGCTGGAGCCACTCGTCCGCAAGGGCGCCCGCGTCGGGCTGGAAGGCTTCGACNCCTGCGCAGTGCTGCTCAACAACGACCTTTCGGCGGGCGTGCCCGATATCCTCAAGGGCATCGAGCAGACCATCATGCCGCCGCTGCACGCCGGCTGGGCGACCCGCCGCAAGTCGAGCCATTTCGCGGCCTACCAGCACGTCGCCAGCGAATTCTCCCGGCTGGTCGGCATCGACCCCTGGCTGATCGACCCCTATTTCAACCACTGCGGCAAGATCGACTTCCAGGCGCGCCAGGGCGAAGAATGCCTGGCCGAGAAAGTGGGCGAGATGCTGGACAAGATCCAGCTCAAATACGACGAGTACCGCATCGACCAGCCGCCCTTCGTCATCGTCAAGGCCGACGCCGGCACCTATGGCATGGGGATCATGACGGTGAAATCGCCGGACGACGTGCGCGAACTCAACCGCAAGCAGCGCAACAAGATGGCGGTCGGCAAGGAAGGGCTCGCCTTCAGCGAGGTATTGATCCAGGAAGGGGTCTACACCTTCGAAAGCATCAACGGCGCGGTCGCCGAACCGGTGGTCTACATGCTCGACCATTTCGTCGTCGGCGGCTTCTACCGCGTGCACACCGGGCGCGGGTCGGACGAGAACCTCAACAGCCCCGGCATGCATTTCGTGCCCCTGGCGTTCGACGACACCTGCCTGACGCCCGACCGCAGCGCCAACCCCGACGCCGCGCCCAACCGCTTCTACGCCTACGGGGTGATTGCGCGACTGGCGATGCTGGCTGCCAGCATCGAGCTCGACGAGGCGCTCAACGAGGCCGAGAACACCGAAAACGCGGTTGCCGCTGCATGAAACTGCTGTTCATCGTCGATCCCCTGGCCGGCCTCAAGCCCTACAAGGACAGCTCGGTGGCCATGATGCGCGCCGCCGTGGCGCGCGGCCATGCCGTGTTCGCTGCCGAGGCCAGCCAATTGCACATCGCAAGCGGCATCGCCTGTACGGCCAGCGTCGCGCTTGAAGTACGCACCGACGACGACTGGTACCGCGCCACGCAAAGTGATGTTCGCGCCCTGAAGGATTTCGACGCCGTGGTGATGCGCACCGACCCGCCGGTGGAGACCGATTATCTGCTGGCCACCCATCTGCTGGGCATCGCCGAAGCCAATGGCGCGCACGTATTGAACCGGCCGGCCGCCCTGCGCGACTTCAACGAGAAACTGGCGATCCTCAATTTTCCGCAATTCGTCGCCCCCACCCTGGTTGCCGCCGATGCCGCAAATATCGGGCGTTTCCTCGCCGAGCACCAGGACATCATCGTCAAGCCCCTCACCGAAATGGGCGGCAGTGGCATCTTCCGCCTGACGCAATCCGACCTCAATCGCAACGCCATCCTCGAAACGCTGACGCAGCGCGGCCGCCGCGCCATCATGGCGCAACGCTACCTGCCGGAAATCAAGGACGGCGACAAACGCATCCTCCTGATCGACGGCGAGGTGGTGCCCTGGGCGCTGGCGCGCATTCCCTGGCGGGCGAAACGCGCGGCAACCTTGCCGCCGGCGGCACGGCCCGTGCGCAACCCCTGTCCATGCGCGACCGCGAGATCGCCGAAACCATCGCGCCGTGGGCGAAACACCACGGCATCTTCCTCGCCGGGCTCGACGTGATCGGCGACTGCCTCACCGAAATCAACGTCACCAGTCCGACCGGTTTCCAGGAAATCGCCGCGCAGACCGGGCACGACGTTGCCGCACAATTCATCGCCGCGGTCGAGCACACCCGGCTCGCCGAACAGTCGCCGGGATGACCGCCGACATCCTGATCCAGCAGGCCCATACGAAGGATGCCCCCGCAATTGCCGTCCTGGTCGGCGAATTGCTCGCGGAAATCATGAACGCGATCGACACCCGCGCTTTCAACTTCAATCTCCAGGAAACGACCGCAAGACTGGAGGCATACCTGGCCAACGGGACCTATGTCGTCTTCGTGGCCCGGCCTGCCAATGGCGATCCGGTCGGCTTCGTGGCGCTCTGCGAATGCCACGCGCTGTATGCCGAAGGCGCTTTCGGCACGATCCCGGAACTGTACGTTCGCCCGGCATACCGCACCCGCAGTCTGGGAATGCGGCTGGTTTCCGCAGCCAGGGCATACGGCACGGTGCGAGGATGGAAACGGCTGGAAGTCACCACCCCGCCGCTCCCGCAATTCGATAGAACTCTGGCGTTTTATGAGCGTGAGGGGTTTTCCGTTGCCGGTGGCCGCAAGCTGAGAATGCTGTTGTGAACCCTGCCACGTCGAACGTCAGCACCCTGAATGGAGGCATCGCACGGCTCATTCTGTGGCTGCTGCTCATGCCCCTCGCCCTGGCCGCCTGCAGTTCGCCGCCACTGGTTCAGCAGCAATCCTACGTATTCGGCACCCTGGTCGAAGTCAGTGTCTACGACGCACCGGAAACGCAGGCCCAACAGGCGATCGCCGCCGTACTGGCGCGTTTCGATGCACTGCATCACCAATTGCATGCCTGGCAACCGAGCGAACTGTCGCGGCTCAACGCCGGACTGGCCAAGNGGGCGCGCATTCCCGTCTCCNCCGAGCTCGCCGCCATGCTGCGTGACGCCCAAACGATTTCGGCCCAGTCAAACGACCTGTTCAACCCAACCATCGGCAACCTGATTGCATTGTGGGGATTCCATGCCGACACGCCGCAGGGGAACGTACCGGATGCCGCCGCCATTGCACGCTGGGTGAAGGCAGCGCCGCGCATGGAAGACCTGCATATCGAACACAACCAGGTCTGGAGCGACAATCCGGCCGTCCAGCTGGATCTCGGCGGCTACGCCAAAGGCTACGCACTGGATGAGGCCGTTCGCATCCTGACATCCCACGGCATCAAAAACGCACTGGTGAACATCGGCGGCAATGTCATCGCGCTGGGACAGCATGGCGACCGTCCATGGCGCGTCGGCATCCAGCATCCGCGCAAGCCCGGCACGCTGGCCACGCTGGATCTGCACGACGGCGACGCAATCGGCACCTCGGGCGATTACCAGCGCTATTTCGAAGCCGGTGGGCATCGCTACTGCCATCTGATCGATCCGCGCACCGGCTGGCCGGCCTCCGGCATGCAATCGGTCACGATCCTGGTTTCGGGCGATCATGCCGGGACACGTTCGGACGCGCTGTCCAAACCGCTCTTCATCGACGGCGCCGCCCGGCTGGCCGACAACGCGTCCCGGCTGGCTATCGCCGACTATCTGGCGGTGGACGCCGCCGGGCAAATCCATGTCTCCCCAGCAATGAAAGCCCGGCTTCGCTAGAATGCTGGTTTTGGCCTGACATCCACCCCATGATAGGCATTCTCATCGTCGCTCACGGCTCGCTCGCCGACAGCCTGGTCGAATGCGCCACCCACGTGCTGGGGCAGCGCCCGCGCGGCCTCGCCACGATTGATTTCATCGGCCATGCCGACCCCGACGAGCGGCAGAAGGCCTTGCAGTCCCGCCTGGCCGAACTGGACGAAGGCGACGGTATCCTGGTGCTGACCGACGTCTACGGCGCCACACCCAGCAACACGCTGTGCCGCCTGCTCGAACCCGCCCATATCGAAGGCGTTTCCGGCGTCAACCTGCCGATGCTGCTGAAGGCGCTGAACTACCGCGACACCCTGGCATTGCCGCAGCTCATCGAGCGCATCGTCGAAGGCGGCCGCAACAGTATCAACCATATTTCCGAGACCATGTGCCATGCAGCAACGGGACGTTGAAATCGTCAACAAACTGGGCCTGCATGCGCGCCCGTCGGCCCGGCTGACCCAGTTGGCATCCAGCTTCAAGAGCAATGTGTTCATGTCGCGCAATGGCCGTCGGGTCAATGCCAAGAGCATCATGGGCGTGATGATGCTGGCCGCCGCCAAGGGCAGCACCATCACCCTGGAAACCGACGGCGACGACGAGGCGGAAGCCATCGATGCGCTGGCGGGCCTGATTTCCAGCGGCTTCGGAGAAGAACTGTGAGCTTCTCGCTGCACGGCATCGGCGTCTCCGGCGGCATCGCCATCGGCTATGCCCACCTCACCTCCAATGCGCGCATCGAAGTGCCGCAGTACATGCTCGACCGCAAATACATCAGGNACGAGCTGGCGCGCTTCGACGAGGCCATCCTCGCCACCCGTGCCGAACTGGAAGTCCTGCGCAGCCACATTCCGCCCAATGCGCCGGCCGAGCTGTCCGCGTTTCTCGACATGCACCTGATGTTCCTCGGCGACTCGATGATCGCCGAGGCGCCCAAGCACCTGATCCGCGAAACCCAGTGCAACGCCGAATGGGCGCTGGCGCAGCAGATGGAAGCGCTGGTGGCACGCTTCGAGGAAATCGACGACGCCTATCTGCGCAGCCGCCAGGAAGACGTGGTGCAAGTGGTTCAGCGCGTGCTGAAGGCATTGATGGGCCACCCCAGCCACCTGCCGCTGGACGTCGACTTCGACAGCGAACGCATCCTGGTCGCGCACGAGCTGTCGCCGGCCGACATGGTCATCTTCAAGAACGTGCATTTCGCCGCCTTCATCACCGATCTCGGCGGCACCACGTCGCATACGGCGATCCTGGCGCGCAGCATGGGCATGCCGTCGGTGATGGCGCTGCACAACGGGCGCGGCCTGATCCGCGACCACGACCTGCTGATCGTCGATGGCCGCGACGGCGTGGTGATCGTCAATCCGGACGAGTCGGTGCTGGCCGAATACCGGCTGCGGCAGAATCAATGGCGCATCGATACCGACAAGCTCAAGCGGCTGAAGACCAGCAAATCGGCCACCCTGGACGGCACGCCGGTCGAACTGATGGCCAACATCGAGTTGCTCTCCGACATCGACGCGGTGAAGGCCGCGGGTGCGCACGGCATCGGCCTGTTCCGCAGCGAGTTCCTCTTCCTCAACCGCAGCGACCTGCCGAGCGAGGAAGAACAATACGAATCCTACAAGGCGGTGGCCGAGGCGCTGGACGGCAAGCCGGTCACCATCCGCACGCTTGACCTGGGCGCCGACAAGCAAGCGCCGTGGGGCCACACCGTGGCCGACAACCCGGCACTGGGATTGCGCGCAATCCGCCTGTGCCTGGCCGAACCCGGCCTGTTCCATGCCCAGTTGCGCGCGATCCTGCGGGCATCGGTCCATGGCCAGGTACGCATCCTCATTCCCATGCTGGCAAGTTTCATGGAGTTGCGGCAGACCCTGCAACGCATCGACGAGGCCAAGGCCTCACTGCGCAAGGACGGGCTGAAATTCGACGAAGGCATCCTGCTCGGGGGCATGATCGAAGTTCCCGCCGCCGCGCTCTCGGCCAGCTTCTTCGCCGAGCAGCTCGACTTCCTGTCGATCGGCACCAATGACCTGATCCAGTACACGCTGGCGATCGACCGCGCCGACGACAGCGTCGCGCATCTGTACGATCCGCTGCATCCCGCGGTGCTCAACCTCATCCAGCTGACCATCCGAGCCGGCGACAAGGCCGGCAAACCGGTTTCGGTATGCGGGGAAATGGCGGGCGATCCGCTGCTGACGCGCTTGTTGCTGGGGCTGGGGCTGCGGACGTTTTCGATGCAGCCCGCCAGCCTGCTGCAGGTCAAGCAGCAGGTGCTGAAATCCCACCTGGATGAATTGACTTCGGCTACGCAGCGATTGCTGAAGAACACCGACCCGGACAAGACCTCGGTACTGCTGGAGCGCCTGAACGGCTAGTCAAGTCTGGCGGAACCCTAAGCCGCGAGTTGCTCGGCCATGCGGGCGAGTTCGAGCTTGTCGTGGCGTAGCGTGCTGATCTCCTGCTTGATCTGCGCCATGCGGCTGTGCAGCGTGCCCATGTTTTCCAGGATACGCTGCAGGCTGGCCAGCCGCGTGTCGAGATACTGTTTGTGCTCGCGGATGCGCGTCATGATGGGATCGAGCGCGATACGCAGCCAGCGCTCCGCCTCCAGCCGCGCGAGCTTGAATGCCTTGCGCGCCTCCTCGGCCAGGCCGGCATAAAAACGCCGGATCATGAAACGTTTTTCCAGCATCAGGTTGGCGGGATCCTTGCAGAAGGCGTCCGTCTCGCGGGTCAGCGCGTCCAGCCGGTTGCGGTAGGCGCCCAGATCGAGCCGCGGCACCTGCATCTTCGGCAGATTGTGCTTGCGGTGAAACCGCATATAGGCCTGATCGAGCGCATCGAGCATGTTGTCCGCCAGACGGGTCGCCTGCTGGAAGCGGCCGCCCATTTCTTCGCTCAGGTGGCGGATGCCGCTGGTCAGTCCGCGTGTAGTCCAGCTGTTTTCCATGGCGTCGCGGGCCGCTTTCAGGATCGTATCCAGCGTATCTTCAGACAGGTTCGACAGCAGATGTTCACCCTGTCCCTGCACCATTTTCCGGGTCGCGCGGAACTGGTCGGCGGTGGCGTCGTAACTGTCCTTCTCCTGTTGCAGGCTGGCGCGCGTCTGTTCGATCAGTTCGCGGTTCTTGCCCGACAACTGGGTCAGCTGGATCAGTTCGTCGCTGCTGCGTTTGAGTCGCGCGGCCAGATCGGTCCGGCTCTCGTCGAGCAGCGCCGCCACTTCGCGGCTGACCGCATGGTAGAGCATGTCGCGTCGCGCCGGGATCACCTGATGCGCCAGCAGATACTCCAGCGATTCGATACCGGAACGCACGCGCAGCGCCACATCTCCCCGAATCGTGGCCGCCAGCGCTTTNTGCGCCGACACGGTGAACACACGGCTGCGCGGCAGCTTCAGTACGCGCGCGGTTTCTTCGGCCTGGCGTTCGATGGTCGCCTGCACTTCGGCGTCGCTCTTGAGTTCGTCCCACAGCATGTCGATCTTATTGAGGACCGCCACGTGGTAGTTGGAATGGCGGTGGACGTGTTTCTGCCAGATTTCGAGATCCGAGCGCGTCACTCCGGTATCGGTGGCCAGCAGGTACATCACCGCATGCGCATTCGGAATCACCGACAGGGTGAGCTCGGGTTCGGCGCCCAGCGCATTGAGTCCCGGGGTGTCCAGGATCGTCAGCCCGGCCTGTAACAGCGGATGGGGATAATTGACCATGGCGTAGCGCCAGGCCGGCACCTCCACGGTACCGTCGGCGCGCAGCAAGTGGCGCTCGCTGGCGTCCTCGCCGTTCCATAGTCCCATTTCGATGGCTTCCACCGCCGGCATCGATTTGGTTTCAGTCAGTTTNTTCAGGCTTTCCTGCAACTGGCGCGGATCGGCAGGATCGAGCAAGACCCGGCACCACTCGATCGGCATGTGCTTGAAACGCGCCAGCGATTCGCCGCGGCGGCGCGTTTCGATCGGCAACAGGCAGAGGCTCGGCACCTCTTCCGGATTCGAGAACAGTTCAGTCGGGCACATGGTGGTGCGCCCGGCGTCGGACGGCAGCAGGCGCTGGCCGTGGTTGGCAAAGAACAGGGCATTGATGAGCTCGGTCTTGCCGCGCGAAAACTCGGCCACGAAGGCCACCACCAGCTTGTCCTGGCGCAGGCCTGCTGCGGTGTCGGCCAGGCGCAGGGTGCGTTCGGCATCGATGCCGTGCTGGCGGTCGAGCCAGTCGGCGTAGTCGGTGATCGCAGTCGCCAGCCGCAACCGCCGCTCGCTGTACTCGGCGACTTCCTGTTCCAGATGGATGCTCATGTTCGACTGCTTGTCTCGATATCACGCCAGGGTGCGTCGGCGCCACACACCACCACGGTCTTCTGCCGCGAAGTCTCGCCCCGAACCAGGCGCACCGCGGATTTCGGCAGCCCCAGTCGCGCGGCCAGCCAGGCCAACAGATGCGCATTCGCTTTGTTATCGACCGGCGGGGCGGCAATCTTTAGTTTCAGGCGACCGCCATGCTCGCCGACGGCGGCGGTCACCTTCGCGCCTGGCTGCACGTGCAACTCCAGCAGCCAGTCCGCACCATTGCGGTGCGCCCAGACCGGCGGTTTATTCGGGTTCACAACCAACTGTGACGCGAAGATGAGCCGAAGACAGTGCAAATAGCACGGCGGAGCGTGGTTGTTGCCGATTGATCGGCTTTACAACCACGGCCTGCCCCTGCGGGCGAGGTGAAATCGACAAAGTCACGGTTGGTTTTGAATCTGAATCAGAGTGCGCCAAGCAAGGCCCGTTCGATCGCCAATACCGGCACCATCAGGACCAGTTGACACAGGATGAACAGCACCAGCGGCGTCAGGTCGACCTGGCCGACCATCGGAACGATGCGGCGCAGGGGACGCAGAAACGGTTCGGTCAACTCATAGACCACCGGCATCAGCGGGGTATTCGCATTCACCCAGGACAGCACCGCGCGCACCAGGGTCAGGCCGATGATCATGTACACCGTCAGGCTGACCAGCCGTATCGCCGCCAGACCGAGCATGACCGGCCACACTTTGCCTCCCGCCAGCGCGAATGGAAAGCCATCCAGCCAGTAGCTCGCTATCACCACCACCAGTTCGACCAGCCAGGCGAGCAGCAGGCACGCCCAGTCCAGGCCGAACAGGCCCGGCACCACCCGGCGCAGGGGCTTGACCGCAAAATCGGTGACGGCAACGATGAATTGCGAAAAGGGATTACGAAACGGCACCCGGTATAGCTGCATCATGAAACGCAGCAATACGGCAATCACAAACAGGTTGCCCAGCGTCTGGATCAGGAAGGTCAACGCACCTGCAATCATGCGAGTCGCCCCAGTTCATCGCCCAGTTCGGCGCTGCGCAGGCTGGCCGCCTCCACCGCCTGGCCAATGCCGCGCTTCACCGCGGCCGCCTCCAGCGCCGCGAGGCCGCGTTCCGTGGTGCCCCCNTTGGACGTGACCCGCTGGCGCAGGACGGCCGGCTCCTCGCCCGATTCGAGCGCCAGCTTGGCCGCGCCGAANAAGGTCTGCAGCGCCAGCTGGCGCGCCGTGGCGGCCGGCAGGCCNTGTGCCACGGCGGCGGCCTCCAGCGACTCGATGAAATAGAACACATAGGCGGGACCGCTGCCCGATACCGCCGTCACGGCATCCAGCCAGGACTCGTCCTCGACCCACACCACGCCGCCCACGGCCCGCAAGACCGTTTCGGCCTGCGAGCGCGCGTCCTGGTCGACGTCCGGCGGCGCATACAGGCCGGTCACCCCTGCCTGGACCAGCGCCGGCGTATTGGGCATGGTGCGGACGATACGGCCATGCCCGCCCAGCCAGCGCGCAAGGTCAGCCACGCGAATCCCGGCGACGATCGAGATCACCAGATGGCCTGCGAGCCGGGACGCAAGNGAGGCCGCCACGTCCGGCAGGGTCTGCGGCTTGACCGCCAGCACGATCAGGCCATGCAGCCGCGCCTGCGACAGGTCCGTATGGGTCACGACGCCGAAGCGCGCGGACAGCTGTGCCCGGGCGTCGGCATTGATTTCCACCACCTCGATGTCAGTAGGCTGGGTGCCGCTGGCGATCAAACCGCCGATGATGGCGGCCGCCATGTTGCCGCCACCAATAAAACTCACTTTATGCATGTTTCACCTCGGGTGTTTCATGAATTCGCGCGATGATCGCGCAGGATTTTGTTTTGTAGGGGAATTGGGGAAGGAGTGGCGTAGTGATTCATACGCCCGACTGAGCGTGGTTGTTGCCGATTTTTCGGCTTTACAACCACGGCCTGCCCTGCGGGTGGAGCAAAGTTTCCATACGAAACAAAAGACCAGCGAGGGCGCGCGTCAATTTATGAATCATCCGAGGTAATTCCTTTCACCAAAGAGAGCGGTTCCGACCCGAACGATGGTCGCGCCCTCCAGAATCGCCGCTTCCAGATCGCCCGACATGCCCATCGACAGGGTATCGAGCGCATGGCCGCGCATGTTCAGATCGTCAAACAGTTCACGTACCTGCCGGAATGCGGCACGCTGCGCCACTGCGTCGAGGGTCAGCGCGGGAATCGCCATGAGGCCGCGCAAGCGCAGGCCGGGAGCGCCGCCACCGCCGCCGCCAGCGCGGGCAGCTCGGCCGGCGCCACCCCGCCCTTGCTCGCTTCGCCGCTGACATTCACCTCGATGCAGACCTGCAGCGGCGGCAAGACGGCCGGACGCTGGGCGGACAGACGCTCGGCAACCTTCAGGCGGTCGACGCTGTGCACCCAGCTGAAGTGCTCGGCGATCGCCCGCGTCTTGTTGCTCTGGATCGGCCCGATGAAATGCCACACCAGCGGCAGATCGTGCAGGGCCGCCTGCTTTTCCAGTGCTTCCTGCACATAATTCTCGCCGAATTCGCGCTGGCCGCAGGCGACCAGATCGCGCACCGCCGCCGCGCCGAAGGTCTTGCTGACGGCCAGCAGGCCTATCTCCGCCGCACTGCGCCCGGCTTCGGCCGCAGCCTGCGCGAGACGCGCCTGCACGGCCCGCAAACGGGCGCCTGCGGGGCTGTCGCATGGCGGCACGTCAGGCTCAAGTTTGCGTGTTGCTGGGCCGTTATCCATAACGTTTATTATCTGACAAAACCCCATCCAAACACTGAACGAGGCACGCGTGGATATTTCCGAACTGCTGGCTTTTGCCGTCAAGAACAAGGCGTCCGACTTACACCTCTCTGCAAGCCTGCCGCCGATGATCCGCGTCAACGGCGACATCCGCCGCATCAACCTGCCGCCGATGGACCACAAGGACGTGCACCGCATGGTGTACGACATCATGAACGACAGCCAGCGCAAGGTGTACGAGGAAACGCTGGAAATCGACTTCTCGTTCGAGATCCCTTCCCTCGCGCGCTTCCGCGTCAACGCCTTCAACCAGCAATACGGTGCCGGCGCGGTATTCCGGACGATTCCGTCGAAAGTGCTGACGCTGGAAGAACTCAACGCACCACCCATCTTCAAGGAAATCTCCGACCAGCCGCGCGGCATCGTGTTGGTCACCGGCCCGACCGGCTCGGGCAAGTCGACCACGCTGGCCGCGATGATGGACTACGTCAACGAGAACCAGTACGCGCACATCCTCACCGTCGAGGACCCGATCGAATTCGTGCACCAGAGCAAGAAATGCCTGATCAACCAGCGCGAGGTCGGTCCACATACGCTATCGTTCAACAACGCCCTGCGCTCGGCGCTGCGGGAAGACCCGGACGTCATCCTGGTCGGCGAATTGCGCGATCTGGAAACCATCCGCCTCGCGCTGACCGCCGCCGAAACCGGCCACCTGGTGTTCGGCACGCTGCATACGTCGTCCGCCGCCAAGACCATCGACCGCGTGGTCGACGTGTTCCCTGCGGCAGAAAAGGAAATGGTGCGTTCGATGCTGTCCGAATCGCTGCGCGCCGTGATTTCGCAGACGCTGCTGAAGACCAAGGACGGCAACGGCCGCGTCGCCGCGCACGAGATCATGATCGGCACCCCGGCGATCCGCAACCTGATCCGCGAGAACAAGGTCGCGCAGATGTATTCGTCGATCCAGACCGGCGGCAACCTCGGCATGCAGACGCTCGACCAGTGCCTGCAGGACCTGGTCCGGCGCAATGTGGTCGCCCCGGGCGTGGCGCGTGCCGCCGCGCAGAACAAAGACGNNCCTTCATGGGCTGAGGACTGAACGATGAATGCCGAGAAAACCATCCACGACCTGCTGCGTCTGATGCTGGCGAAGAATGCCTCCGACCTGTTCATCACGGCCGGCTTTCCCNCAGCCATCAAGGTCGACGGCAAGATCACCCCGGTGTCGAACCAGAGCCTGACCCCCGCGCATACCAGCGAACTGGCGCGCTCGATCATGAACGAGCGGCAATGGAAGGACTTCGAGGCCACCAACGAATCCAACTTCGCGATCAGCCCGCCCGAGATCGGCCGCTTCCGCGTCAACGTCTTCGTGCAGCAGGGCCGCGTCGGCGTGGTGATGCGGACCATCAACACCAAGATCCCGAAGATGGAGGAGCTGAACCTGCCGCCGATCCTGCGCGACGTCGCCATGATCAAGCGCGGCCTGGTGATCTTCGTCGGCGGTACCGGTACCGGTAAATCGACTTCGCTGGCGGCGATGGTGGGCTACCGCAACGAAAACGCCGCCGACCACATCATTACGGTCGAGGACCCGATCGAATACGTGCACGAGCACAAGAAATCCATCATCACCCAGCGCGAGGTCGGCATCGACACCGACAACTGGTTCTCCGCGCTGAAGAACACCCTGCGCCAGGCGCCCGACGTCATCCTGATCGGCGAAATCCGCGACCGCGACACCATGGAATACGCGATCGCCTTCGCCGAGACCGGCCACCTGTGCCTGTCGACCCTGCACGCCAACAGCGCCAACCAGGCGCTCGACCGCATCATCAACTTTTTCCCCGAGGAAAAGCGCGACCAGCTGCTGATGGACCTGTCGCTCAACCTCAAGTCCTTCATCTCGCAGCGCCTGATCCCGAGGAAAGGCAGCAACGGCCGCGTCGCCGCGGTCGAGATCCTGCTCAACTCGCCGCTGATCGCCGACCTGATCTTCAAGGGCCACGTCCACGAGATCAAGGAAATCATGGCGAAGTCGCGCGAGCTCGGCATGCAGACCTTCGACCAGGCGCTGTTCGACCTCTACGAGGCCGGGATGATTTCCTACGAGGATGCGCTACGCAACGCCGACAGCCTCAACGACCTACGCCTGCAGATCAAGCTGCACGGCCAGGAAGCCAAGGGGCGCGACATGATGGCGGGGCTGGATCACCTCGATATTGTTTGAAGTATTGGGGATGTAAAACAAAACGGGGTGCCTGGCACCCCGTTTTTTATTGCTGATATTTGAAGAAATAGGCCGAGATTTTTTGGGTTTGAACGCGGCACGCTTGAACTCACTTCGGACTGTGCGGGTCCGGTGGAGTGATTCCGTTAGTGGTCATACCCAAGCCCACCCAAATATGAAGGGATCCTCATCAAGGATTGCACTCTTTCCTTTTCCTTGTCTGTTAAATGCCTGCATGCAAACGGATAGACATTCAGTAAGAATTCTTTTAATTGATCGAAGGCCTCGTCAGAGTAAATGGTTCCACGGTGCAATTCATTGAGGATCGAGATCACCCACTTGATGAACACCGTTGGCATCATCACATCTCCGATATCTTCCCATCCATCGGTCAATCCCTTTGTTTTTGACCGCAGGTATTGCGATAGAGCTTGGTCGCAATTACCTCTGCATGTCCAAAANATATGCTCGAAGTGCTCCGGCTCCTTTTCGTAATCCGTTCTTCTTCGTTGCCAGAGTGTAATTACGCCTTTGTCTTCTTTATCGAGAAGTTCTTTGCCACATACCTTANNTACCTTGCATTTCAACGAAGGCTCATCGGCGAAAATTTTTGCTGGCTCAGGGTTGTTCGTTTTCCAAGCCGCGAGTGATATGGGGAAGTATCGCTCAGCAACCTCTAATCCCCGGGCCGAATGAAGCAACTCTTTTTCAATTCTTTCCCTATCGTAGATCTGGAATTCAATACGATCCTTGATTCCTTCAAGAACACCAGAAAGCCCACTGCTGGAAAGAGTTGAGTAGAAGCCGATAAATCCGTCACATTTCTTTGACGCAACACGATCAACAATATTTCCATCATCTGCAGAGCTAACTGAGTTACCGCTGTGCGCTTTGTGCTTACAACTGACGAGCCAATGGACAATTGTCTCGCCGCCGACTCCGGTCCTTTTCTCTTCAACGATAAGGTCTGCGCCACCATCCGCTCCTCTGTCAGGGTGCGAAATGATTTTGTACCCCATGAAGGACAAAAANTCACGAGCAAATAACTCGAATGTGTCTTGGCGTCCTGTTGCTTTGTGGGCTTCAGGAATTTCTTTGAAATCTAAAACTGGCATTTCTTACAATTCCCACAAACAAGAGCAAATAGGGGCAGACACCATTATTGCGGGCCGGCTACAGCTTCTGGCTTTTCGCCTTCATCGACCCCGCAATCACCTTGTACTGCAGGAAACGCGTCTCGATCGGACCGTTGAACAGCGGGATGCGGCGGCTCGCTTTCAAACCGATCGCCTTCGGCAGCAGCGGGTCGCCGGAAATGATCCACGCCTCCCAGCCGGCGAAATTCTGCTTCAGCCAGTCGCCCAGCAGCGGATACCACTCGGCCAGGTCCTCGGCCTCGCCGATACGCTCGCCGTAGGGCGGGTTGGTGACGATGGTGCCGGTTGGCATCGGCGCTTTCAGATCGAGCACGTCGGACACCTTCAACTCGATCGCGTCGGCATAGCCGGCGGCGGCGAGGTTGTTGCGCGCCTTGTCGAGCACCCAGCGATCCTGGTCGGCGCCGAAAATCGGCAGGCGGCCAAGCGACTTTTCCTGTGCCTTCGCCTCGTCCTTGATGCGTTTCCACAGCGCCGCATCGAAATCGCGGTAGTGCTCGAAGGCGAAATGGCGGGCGCGCCCCGGCGCCCGGTTCAGCGCCATGTCGGCCGCTTCGAGCAGGATGGTGCCGGCACCGCACATCGGGTCCAAGAGCGGCGTGCCGGGCTCCCAGCCGGATAGCAGCAACAGGCCGGCGGCGAGGTTTTCCTTGATCGAGGCCGCGCTCGCCTCGCGCTTGAAGCCGCGCTTGAACAGCGGCTCACCGCTGGTGTCGAGGTAGAAGGTCGCAGCGTCCGGGGTGAGGAAGGCGTACACCGGCACATCAGGCGCTTCGGTGTCGACGCTCGGCCGCGCGCGGGTCTCCTCGCGGAAACGGTCGCAGATCGCGTCCTTGATCTTCAGCGTGATGAAGTTGAGGCTTTTCAGCGGCGCGTTCTGCGCGCCGACCTTGACCGCGATGGTCTTGCCGACGTCGAACCACTCGGGCCACGGCAGGTCGAGCGCGGCGCGGTAGATGTGCTCTTCCTTGCGGTAGCGGGTGTAGCCGACCTTGCGCAGGATGCGGGTGGCGATGCGCGAGGTGAGGTTGGCGCGCATTTCGGCGGCGGCGTCGGCCATGAACAGCACGCCGGCAGGCAGCTGGCGCACGACCTGCGCCCCGGCGGCGTTCAGTTCGGCGACCAGCAGTTCCTCCAGCCCGCGCGGGCAGGTGGCGAAATGGCTGGCAGGTGGCAGGGCCTCACGCTCGGGGCGGACGGGATGCGGCGCAGGTTTACGACGGGGCTGGTTTTTTGGGGATGAGGCTTCAAAAATACTTTCAAGAATGCTTAAAACGGTTTCAGCACCACCAGCAATACCACGATCAGCAGCACGATCACGGGGATTTCGTTGAACCAGCGGAACCATATGTGCGACTTGACGTTCTGTCTGGCTTCGAATGCACGCAGCAGGCCCTTGCAGACATGGTGATAACCGACCAGACCGGCGACCAGCGTAAGCTTGGCCCACATCCAGTTCATGCTGAACGGGAAATACGCCAGCCACAGCCCGATGCCGGTGGCGAGGGTCAGCCACATGATGGGGGTGACGAACCGATACAATTTACGCGCCATCAGCAACAAGCGGTCGTAGGCGGCTTCGTGGGTTTCCATCGCGAGGTTGACGAAGATGCGCGGCAGGTAGAACAGGCCGGCGAACCAGCTGACCACCATCACGATATGAAACGATTTCAGCCACAACATGGATAGACGCGCCTTCGTANAAAAATGGACACCGAGTCCGCTGACCCTGATTTTACTGGGTTTGGTCGCCTGGCTGTGGTTTCGCCCACCGGCCGAGGTCAGCGATGAAAACCATGCCGTCCCGCCCTGGCAGGTCACCTTGACCGACGGCAGCGCGCTGACCAGCGACGCGCTCAAAGGAAAGGTCGTGCTGGTGAATNTTTGGGCGACCTGGTGTCCCTACTGTCGCAAGGAAAAGCCGGTGATCGACGCCTTCTGGCAGGATTACCGCAGCCGCGGATTCGACGTCGTGTCGATCAGTGTCGACGACCCGCCGGAGAAAATCGACGCCTGGATGAAGGACAAGGGCTATACGTTCCGGGCCGCACCGACCAATGCCTCGGTGACCGCGGCGTTTGGCAACGTCTCGACCGTCCCGACCTCGTTCATCCTCGATGCCGACGGCCATATCCGTCACAAGGTCGCCGGACAGTTGCATTACNCCCGGCTGGAAAAACTCGTCGTGCCCTTGCTTCCCCGGACCAAACAGCCATGAGTGACGCGCGCCTCACCGAACTCGAAACCAAGCTCGCTTTTGCCGAAGACCTGCTCGAGACACTGAACCAGATCGTGGTCCGCCAGCAGGACCAGATCGACTCCTTGCAGCAGCAGCTGCGCCTGCTGAACGACAGGATGAAGGACAGCCGGCCCGACGAGACGCGCACGCCGCGCGACGAGATCCCCCGCACTATTAGAATTATTGGGGCGTCCATTGCGCATGACGAAATTCCGTTCGCCCTGAGCTTGTCGAAGGGCATTTCCGAGTGGGCACGGGGCCGCTTCGGCAAGCTCAGGACAGGCTTCGACAAGCTCAGCCCGAACGGTGGTGAAAAACATGTCGCGTTTTATGGAAATACCAATAGCTAGACCGCGATCTTCACCACCACCTTGCGGATCATGCCGGCACCGACCAGAGGCGCGTGCGCGTCGTCTGGAAAGAACAGGCAGAATGCGCCCGGCGGCGTGGCGATCCAGCTGGACGGCGCATCGTTAAAGAAGCGGATGTCGCGCGCGGGATCGTAGTCGGTCGCCGGATCGCCACACGCCGCGACCGGCTTCCAGCCCATCTCGTCGACGCCTGCCAGCACCAGCTGGATGTCGATGTAGCGCCGATGGCATTCCAACTTCGCCTCCGCCCGCGTGCGCCCCTCGCATGCCTCGACGATGGCGAAAATCTGCTCGCCCTGTACGTCGTGCTTGCCGGGGGCGAGCGCCATCAGATCAGTATCGCGCAGGAAGTCGAAGGCACGTTCAAACAGTGGATGGAGCGCGCGATAACGTTCGGCATGGGCAAGCGTGTCGAGAATCATAAGATGAGAAAACCGGAAGTGGATCGGGCGGGCCGTTGCGCATCATGCCTCCTTTCAGGCGTGTGCGCACACTCAACCAGCCGCCTTTTCCTTGGCGCGATACATCGCCTCGTCCGCCTCATGCATCAGGGCATCCAGCGTGGGCGTGGCATCGCTGCATGTCGCCACGCCGATGCTGATGTGCAGCCTGATGGGAACCGCGGCGCCGGGCACTATGACATCAATCGCCGCATGCAGGCGATCCAACAGCGCATCCAGCGGCGGTCCCGCCGGGGTGTCCGGCAGCAGCACCACAAACTCGTCGCCGCCCACCCGCGCCAGCAGGTCGGATTCCCGGCAGCACGTACGCAGCGTGTTGGCGACATAGACCAGCACGGCATCGCCGGCGGCATGCCCGTAGGTGTCGTTGATGGACTTGAAATCGTCGATATCGATATTCAGCAGGGTCAGCTGGCAGCCGCTGCGTCGGGCCAGCGCAAACAGGTCCTGTCCCCGCAGCTTGAACTGGCGGCGGTTAGCCAGGCCGGTGAGATGGTCATGCAGCGCCATGCTGCGAATACGCTGATGGGCCGACAGCGAGTAGGCCATGAGCGCGCCTGCCACGGCTGCGAGCACCCCCAGCAAGGCCTGCACCCACAGCCCATGTTCATCCGCCGGGGCAAGCGGGCACGCCGCCAGTTGCCAGCTCCCGCCCGGGATGACGACCTCCATCAACACCGCATCGGGGTTGTCAAACAGGGTGGCGTCTCCCAGGAAAACCTCGCCTTGCGCGCCCAGGCCATCCTTGCCGCGCAAGGCATAACGCACGTTGTCGCGCGTGTCGGACCGGATGCCGGCCCGTTCGAAGATGGGAAGCGGGTTGATCGCCACCGAGGCCAGCCCNCAGTAATGGGGCGAACCGTCAGGCCAGGTAAAGATGACGGGAATGCGGTTGATGATGCCGAGCCCNCCTTGCGCCAGCTCGATCGGTCCTGCCGTCACCGGGCGCTGCTCCCGCATCAGGCGCAGCACCGCGTCGCGCTGGGCGGGAACCTCGAGATAACGCAGGCCCAGCGCCTTTTGATTGCCCGCCAGCGGATAGATGTAGCGAATCACGTTGTCGGGCGCCAGCGCCACGCTGCGGATCGCCGGCTGCAGGCGGATCAGCGAAGCCGCGACCTGCGCCAGATCGGCCTGCGAAAAATCGGGCTTGGCGAGCACGAAGGTCGACAGACCGAGGCTCAGCGACAGCGTGGCGTTCAGTTCCGACTCGAGGCGTGAGCGCACGGTAGCGGCCTCGGCCTGCAGCACCGCGCGTTCGGCCTGATGGCGCCGTTCCTGATCCAGCCAGACAAACGTCTGCAGCAGCAGCCAGACCGCGCAGGCCACCAGCACCCCTGCCGCGAACGGCAGGCGGCGCAGACGGTCAGGCGGGCTGGGGCGCTCCACGCGCTGGCTCAGCGGCTGATGGGCTTGTAACGGATGCGCTTGGGCTTGGCACCCTCCTCGCCCAGGCGCTTCTTCTTGTCGGCTTCGTATTCTTGGTAGTTGCCGGGGAAAAAGGTCACCTGCGAGTCGCCTTCGAAGGCGAGGATGTGGGTGGCGATGCGGTCGAGGAACCAGCGGTCGTGCGAGATCACCAGCACGCAGCCGGCGAATTCCAGCAGCGCGTCTTCGAGTGCGCGCAGCGTCTCGACGTCGAGGTCGTTTGACGGTTCGTCGAGCAGCAGCACGTTGCCACCGGAAATCAAGGTCTTGGCCATATGCAGGCGGCCGCGCTCGCCGCCGGACAGATTACCGACGAGCTTCTGCTGGTCGCCACCCTTGAAGTTGAAGCGGCCGAGGTAGGCGCGCGACGGAATTTCATAGCGGCCGACGGTGAGGATGTCGCGGCCCTCGGCGACCTCGTCGAACACGGTCTTGTCGGCGGCGAGCGCGTCGCGGCTCTGGTCGACGTAGGCGAGCTTCACGGTCTGGCCGATCTCGACTTCGCCGCTGTCGGGCTTTTCCTGGCCGGTGATCATCTTGAAGAAGGTCGACTTGCCCGCGCCGTTGGGGCCGATGATGCCGACGATGGCGCCGGGCGGCACGCTGAAGCTGAGGTTGTCGATCAGCAGGCGGTCGCCGAAGGATTTCGACACGTTGTGGAAGTCGATCACCTTGTCGCCGAGCCGCTCGCCGACCGGAATGAAGATTTCCTGCGTCTCGTTGCGTTTCTGGTATTCGGCCGAGTTCAGTTCCTCGAAACGCGCCAGACGCGCCTTCGACTTGGCCTGGCGCGCCTTGGGATTCTGCCGCACCCATTCGAGCTCGTGCTTCATGGTCTTGATGCGCGCGGCTTCCTGCTTGGCCTCGGTTTCCAGACGCGCTTCCTTCTGCTCCAGCCAGCTGGTGTAGTTGCCCTTCCACGGGATGCCGTGGCCGCGGTCGAGTTCCAGGATCCACTCGGCGGCATTGTCGAGGAAGTAGCGGTCGTGCGTCACCGCCACTACGGTGCCGGGGTAGCGCACCAGAAACTGCTCCAGCCAGTCGACCGACTCGGCGTCGAGGTGGTTGGTCGGCTCGTCGAGCAGCAGCATGTCGGGATTCGACAGCAACAGCTGGCACAGCGCGACGCGGCGCTTCTCGCCGCCAGACAGGTTGCCGATCACCGCGTCCCACGGCGGTAGACGCAAGGCATCCGCGGCGATCTCCATCTGCGTGTCCAGGTCGGCGCCGGCCGTGGCGAGGATCGCCTCGCACTTCGCCTGCTCCTCGGCCAGCTTGTCGAAATCGGCGTCGGGCTCGGCGTAGGCGGCATAGATCTCGTCCAGCCGCGCCTTCGCCGCGACGATCTCGCCCAGCCCCGCCTCGACCGCCTGGCGCACCGTGTGCGACGGATCAAGCTGCGGTTCCTGCGGCAGGTAGCCGATGCGGATACCCGGCATCGGGATCGCTTCGCCCTCGATGTCCTTGTCGACGCCCGCCATGATGCGGATCAGCGAGGATTTTCCCGAGCCGTTCAGGCCCAGCAGGCCAATCTTGGCGCCCGGGAAAAANCTGAGGGAAATGTCCTTCAGGATCTGCCGCTTGGGCGGAACGATCTTGCCAACGCGATTGAGGGAATAAACGTATTGCGCCATGAAATAAACAGTCCAGAAAACTTAGTGAGAAGGGTCGCCGGGANNCAGGCATCGAACTCGCATTCCCTGTCCGGGCTGCGGTTGACGTAACGCCCGTCCGGGCAAAGCTTGACGTCGGTCGGGCAGACGAGCGGGCCGTCGGGCATCGCAGGCGGAGGCGGCCCGGCCGGCGCCGGTTTCCTGTTCCCTTGAGCGTGGGGCTGGGCGGGAAGCGTGTCGCACGCGGCCAGCATCAGCAGCAAGCCGGCCGCGACGAAAGTCCTGATCACGTCAGTTCCTTGTCGAGCAGGGCTTTCAGCTTGGCGAAATCGAGGTCGCCCAGTTTCTGTTCCAGGATGTGGCCATCCTTGCCGATGATGAAGCTGGTGGGCGTGAGCTGCACGTTGCCGAATGCGCGGGCATGCTCGCCGTTGACGTCGAGCGCCACCGGAAACGGCAGCTGGCGCGTCTTCGCGAAATTGGCGACGTAGTTCGGCGGATCGTAGCTCATCGCCACCGCGACGACTTCGAAGCCGCGGCCCTTGTATTGGTTATAGGTTTCGATCAGGTCGGGCATTTCCTTGACGCAGCCGGGGCAGGACGTCGCCCAGAAGTTGACCAGCACGATCTTGCCGCGCAGGTCGTTGAGCGTAATGGGCTTGCCTTCCAGTGTGGTGAACGTGGACGCAGGCGCCGTGGGCTTGTCGATCAGGGCATAGGCCAGCGCGCCCGCAATGGCGAGCACAGCCACGACGATGAGGAAGGGTTTGGCGAGTTTCATATGGATTCCCGGGAATTAAACGTCTTGATACGACCGCGCCAGCGCCACATAGTGCTGCGCGGAATAGCTGAAATAGGCAATTTCTTCATCGGTGAGCCGGCGCACCAGCTTGGCGGGGCGGCCCAGATAGAGATGGCCGGATTCGAGTACCTTGCCTTCCGGCACCAGCGAACCGGCGCCCAGCAGCACGTGTTTCTGCACCACCGCATGGTCCAGAATGATCGACCCCATGCCGATCAGACATTCGTCTTCGATGGTACAGGCATGCAGGATCACCGTGTGGCCCACCGTCACGCGCGCGCCGACGACCAGCGGCCCGCCTGCCGGGCTGAGCGGCGTCTTGTGCGACACGTGCAGCACGCTGCCATCCTGGATGTTGCTCGCCTCGCCAATGGCGATCGAATTGACGTCGCCGCGGATCACGGCACCCGGCCACACTGAGGCATCTCGCCCCAGGCTGACTTCGCCGATGACCGTGGCGCGCGGATGCACCCAGGCGCCGGTGGCAAGCATGGGGGCGGCGCCGTGATGCGGCGCCAGTCTGTCGGCATAAACATCGTCAGTCATAGGGTTTCAAACCGGGCTTGAAAATCAGGTATCCAGCCCGAAAGTATAATTCCCTCTCTCTTCCTTGTTGGTTATCGCCATGAATACCCCAAAGGGCAACAATCCTCTGCTCGATTTTTCCGGTCTGCCCCGCTTCGCCGAATTCAAGCCCGAATATGTCACCCCCGCCATCGACCAGCTGCTGGCCGATGCCCGCGCGGCCGTGACGCGGGCAGAGGCGGCCGACACGCCGGCCGAATGGGACGCTTTCGTCGCGCCGCTCGACGACGCCAACGAGAGACTTGGACGCGCCTGGGGCCAGGTGTCGCACCTGCATTCGGTAATGGATTCGCCCGAGTTGCGCGAGGTCTACAACGCCAACCTGCCCAAGATCACCGTGTATTACGCCGAACTGGGGCAGAACGAGGCGCTGTTCGCCAAATTCAAGGCGCTCAAGGCCAGCCCCGGCTACGCCGCACTGTCGGCGCCGCGCAAGAAGATCGTCGAGAATGAGCTGCGCGACTTCCGCCTCGGCGGCGCCGAGCTGCCCGCCGACAAGAAGGCCCGCTTCATGCAGGTCCAGGAAGAGCTGGCGCAGCTGTCGGCCAAATTCGAGGAAAACCTGCTCGACGCCACCAATGACTACCACCTCGTCATCGACGAGGTGTCCGAACTCGCCGGCGTCCCCGACGACGTGCTGGCGATGATGAAGGCGGCCGCCGAAGCGGACGGCGAAACCGGTTGGAAGATCACCTTGCAGATGCCGTTCTACCTGCCGGTGATGCAGTACGCCGACAGCCGCGAACTGCGGCAGATCCTCTACCGCGCCTATGTCACCCGTGCCTCCGAATTCGGCAAGCCCGAGCTTGACAACACCGCGCTCATCGCCCGCATTCTCAGGCTGCGGCGCGAGGCAGCGGAACTACTCGGTTTCGCGAGCTACGCCCAGGTGTCGCTGGCCGCCAAGATGGCCGACACCCCGGCCGACGTGCTGAAGTTCCTCGACGAACTGGCCGCCCGCGCCCGCCCCTATGCGGAAAAGGATTTCGACGAGCTGAAAGCCTTCGCACGCGACGAACTGGGATACGAAACGCTCGAAGCCTGGGACACTTCCTATGTCTCGGAAAAACTGAGTGTGGCGCGCTATAGTTTTTCCGACCAGGAGGTGAAGCAGTACTTCCCCGAACCGCGCGTGCTGGCTGGCCTGTTCAAGCTGGTCGAAACGCTGTACGGCCTGCACATCCGCGAAGACAGCGCACCCGTGTGGCACCCGGATGTGAAGTTCTATACGCTCACCGACCATGCCGGCCAGCGCGTCGGCCAGTTCTACCTCGACCTCTACGCGCGCTNNTCCAAGCGCGGCGGCGCCTGGATGGACGACGTCATCACCCGCCGCAAGACAGCGGACGGCATCCAGACGCCGGTGGCCTACCTCAACTGCAATTTTTCCGGGCCAGTCGGCGGCAAACCCGCGCTGTTCACCCACGACGAAGTCATCACCCTGTTCCACGAGACCGGCCACGGCCTGCACCATCTGCTGACGCAGATCGAGGAACTCGGCGTATCCGGCATCAACGGCGTCGAATGGGACGCAGTCGAACTGCCGAGCCAGTTCATGGAAAATTTCTGCTGGGAATGGGACGTGCTGAAGCACATGACGGCCCACGTCGACACCGGCGAACCGCTGCCGCGCGCCCTGTTCGACAGGATGCTGGCCGCGAAGAACTTCCAGTCCGGCCTGCAGACATTGCGCCAGATCGAGTTCGCCAGCTTCGACATGCACCTGCACGATGACTTCGATCCCAACGGCAAGCGCACTGCCCAGGACCTGATCGACGACATCCGCAAGAAGGTCGCGGTCATCGTGCCCNCGGCCTACAACCGCTTCCCCAACAACTTCTCGCACATCTTCGCGGGCGGCTACGCGGCGGGCTACTACAGCTACAAATGGGCAGAGGTGCTGTCCGCCGACGCCTATGCGCTGTTCGAGGACGAGGCCGAGGGCTACGGCGGCGTACTCAATCCCGAGGTCGGCCATCGCTTCTGGAGCGAGATTCTCGCCCAGGGCGGTGCGCGCCCGGCGCTCGAATCGTTCAAGGCCTTCCGCGGCCGTGAACCGACCATCGACGCCCTGCTGCGCCATAACGGCATGGCGTGAACGGGGGTGAAAGCCGTGCAAGCGGCCTTCGTTTCCCGGCTGCCCTTGGATCCCCTTCTGGATGTACGGGTAAAGCTCGGCGCCCTGATGTCCGTTAAGTCGGTTGATTACGTCTTAAGGGAGCACGGCATGAAAGCAGGATCCATCTTGATGGCGATGTGGCTGGCGGCGGCAAGTTTGTCGGCGGGCGCCGCCCAGCTGTATCAATGGAAGGACGCGCAGGGCCGCACGGTATATAGCGACCAGCCGCCCCCGCCCAGCATCAAAAACGCCCAGCAAAAGGCCTTCAAGGGCAACGTCATCGAAATCGGCGAGTCCTACGACGCCAAGACGGCACGCGAGAAATACCCCGTCACGCTGTATGCCAGCGCCTGCGGCATTCCCTGCGACCAGGCACGCCAACTGCTCACCCAGCGCGGTGTCCCGTTCAGCGGCAAGGATCCGCAAGCCAGCCCCGAAGCTCAGGCCGAACTGAAAAAGCTCACCGGCCGCCTGAGCGTGCCGGTGCTCGTCGTCGGCAGCGAGCGAATCGACGGTTTCGAAGCCGGGCAGTGGCAGGCCGCGCTCGATCGCGCGGGCTATCCCAAGGCGCCTTCGGGCGGCAAGCCGGAGACCGCCGCTGCACCGGTACCCGCACCGACGTCACAACCCGCACCCGCCGCACCCCATCCCTGAGCCTTCTTGCGTCCAAGGCGCCGCAGCCCTGGCGGCTGTGCTGAAGGACGCCGATCCACTATGGGCTAAAGCCCATGAAAGATCGTATGCGCTACACTCGGCGATATGAAAATAGCCGCCTGGAATGTCAACTCCCTCAAGGTCCGCCTGCCCCAGTTGCTGGACTTTCTCGCCACCCGCCAGCCCGACGCGGTGTGTCTGCAGGAAACCAAGCTCACCGACGATGCCTTCCCCGTCGCCGACCTCGCCGCGGCGGGTTATCGCGTCGTGTTTTCCGGACAAAAGACCTACAATGGCGTCGCCATTCTCAGCCGCACCGAACCGGTCGACATGCAGACCGGCATCCCCGGGTTCGACGACGAACAAAAGCGCGTGATCGCAGCCACGGTCGACGGCGTCCGCCTGGTGTGCGTGTACTGCCCCAACGGCCAAAGCCTCGATTCCGACAAATATCCCTACAAACTCGCCTGGTTCGATGCACTGGCCGCCTGGCTGAAGGATGAACTGGTGCGCCACNCCCGGCTCGCCGTGCTCGGCGACTACAATGTCGCCCCGGAAGACCGTGACGTGCACGACCCCGAAGTCTGGAAAGACTGCGTGCTGGTATCGGAACCCGAGCGTGCACGCTTCCGCGCCCTGCTGGAACTGGGTCTCAAGGACAGCTACCGCCTGTTCGAGCAGCCCGAANAAAGTTTTTCCTGGTGGGACTACCGCATGATGGGCTTCCGCCGCAATCACGGCCTGCGCATCGACCACATCCTGCTCTCCGCCCCGCTCGCGTCCGCCTGCACGTCGAGCACCATCGACCGCGACATGCGCAAGCTGGAACGCCCGTCGGATCACGCGCCGGTACTGGCGGAGATCGGCCTGGATGCCTGAATCCCGGTTTTCCCTTTGCGTTCGACCTATAATCCCCACAGCCACGGCGCAGACCGGGGGCCTGACAAGTATGTTCAACTTTCGACGGAGATTGTGATCATGAAAAAACGATATTGGCTGTTCTCACGACGGGTTTGTTCAGCCTCCAGGCGTACGCTGCGGACACGGTCAAGATTGCCCTGACCGGCCCCTATACCGGTGGCTCGGCCCCGATGGGCGTGTCCATGCGGGACGGCGCCAAACTGGCGATCGAGGAAATCAACCGCGCCGGCGGCATCCAGGTAGGCAGCCAAAAGATGAAGATCGAAGTGGTCGAGCGGGACGACGAAGGCAAGAACGAGCGCGGCGCCCTGATTGCCCAGGAACTGTCTTCCATGGGCGACCTCGCGGGTGTCATCGGAACGGTGAATACCGGTGTCGTCCTCGCGGGCGACAAGTATTTCCAGGAAAAAGGCATCACCAAGATCATCACGCCGGCGGCAGGCTCCGCCTCCATGACCCAGTGGAGCAAGGCCGGTGTGAAGGACCTGTCCATCTTCCGCTTCTCCGCCGATGACGGCATCCAGGCCGCCATGGTGGTGGAGGAAGCCATCAACCGCAAGCTCACCAAGGTGGCGATCCTCCATGACTCGACCAACTACGGGGTATCCGGACGCGACGACCTGCTCGACCAGATCAAGAAGCAGGGCAACAAGCTGCAGGTGGTGGCCACCGAGAAATTCAACATCGGCGACAAGGACATGACCGCCCAGTTGCTGAAAGCCAAGTTCGGCGGCGCCCAGGGCATCCTGATCTGGGGCATCGGGCCGGAACTGGCGGCCGTGTCCAACGGCATGGCAAAGCTGCGGATGAAGCAGCCCCTGATCGGCGGCTGGACCCTGTCGATGTCCAACTACATCGACAACGCGGGCAAGAACGGCAATGGCACCCTGATGCCGCAGACCTTCATCGAGGACCCGATCACACCCAAGGTCAAGAGCTTCATCGACAGCTACCACAAGGCCTACGGCGTATCCCGCATTCCTTCGCCGATGTCCGCCGCCCAGGGCTATGACGCCGTCTATGTCTTCGCCGCCGCCGTCAAGCAGGCGCAAAGCACCGATACCCACAAGATCAAGGATGCCCTGGAGGATCTTCGCGATCCGGTCAAAGGCGTGATCGCCACCTGGAAACAGCCTTACGGCAAATGGGATCCGGCCAACGAGCAGACCCACGAGGCATTTCGCCGCGCTCAGGTGGTGATGGGGATGGTCCAGGATGGCCGGGTGGTGTTCGCCAACAAGGCCGATCGCCAGCGCCTGATCAAGGAAGCGGGCAAATAAGATAAACAAGAAGGGGAGGGGCATCATTCCCTCCCCGGCTGCTGACAGCCAATACGACACACGCTATGTATACCCTTTTGATCGTCCAGCTGGCCGTGAGTGGCGCGCTGATGGGCATGGTCTACGCGCTAATCGCCTACGGCTTCCAGCTGACCTTCGCCACCAGCAAGAGCATCAACTTCGGCCAGGGCGAACTGGTCATGCTGTCCGCCTTCTTCAGCCTGACCCTCATCGACAGCGGCCTGCCTTACTGGCTGGTGGTCCCGGGAGGCATGCTGTTCGGCGCGGTGCTGGGCCTGTTCGTCGAACGGGCGGCGGTACGCCTGTCGCTGGAGCAGAAGGGCGAGGGCTGGATCCTGCTCACCATCATCCTGGGCCTGCTGGGTTTCTCGGCGGCCGAAAACATCTGGGGCCGGGACGACCGGCCCTTCCCCACCCCGATTTCATCCGATCCTCTGCATTTCTTCGGCATCGACGTCACCCCGCTGGAACTGTCGGTAGCCATCGGCGTGCTGGCAGTCATGGGATTGGTGGAGCTGTTCAAGCGCAAAACCTTGCTGGGCAAGGCGTTCGAAGCGGTGTCGGCGGATCGCGATGCCGCCCAGTTGATGGGGATCTCGGCCACCCGCACGATCCAGCTCTCCTACGGCCTGTCGGGTCTGGTCGCGGCGCTGGCGGGCATCCTGGTGGCGCCTATCACCACGGTGGGACCGACCATGGCCTCGGTGCTGATCCTCAAGGCCTTCTCGGTGGCCGTGGTGGCGGGGCTCGATTCCGGATTCGGGATCGTGCTGGTCGGCCTGTTCCTCGGCGCGCTGGAAAGCCTGACCAGTTTCTATCTCGGCAGCGGCTGGCGTGAGGCGCCCGGCCTGGTTCTGCTCATTCTTGCGCTGGCCGTGCGCCCCAACGGGGTGTTCGGCAAGGCCAGCATCCGGAAGGTATAGCGGACATGTGGAAACGCCTGCTTCTGATTCGTGGCGCCGAACTGGCGGTCCTGGCGCTGCTCGCCGCGATTCCCCTGATGGTGGACAACAGCTATGTCCTGGGCTTGCTGACGCTGCTCGCCATCTACGGCATCCTGTTGATCGGTCTCGACGTCACGGTTGGCTATCTGGGCCAGGTGAACCTCGCCCAGGCCGCTTTCCTCGGCCTGGGCGCGTATGCGGCCGGCCTCTGCGTGGCCAATTTTGACTTCGGCATGCTGGCGGCGCTGGCGGCGGCCCTCGTCGTGGGACTCATCTTCGGCACCGTGCTGGCCTTCCCCGCGCTGCGCCTGGAAGGCCCGCAGTTCGCCTTGGCGACCCTGAGCTTCTCGGCCCTCAGCGCAACCACCCTGAACGAATGGGAAGGCCTGACGCTCGGTGCCCAGGGCCTGCAGGTCAGCCGGCCGCCCTTCCTCGGCATGACGCTCGATGCGCCGGGCTTTTTCTGGCTGTGCCTGCTGCTGCTCGCCCTGGTCTGGATGGCGATGCGCAACCTGCTGTCGTCGCAATGGGGGCGCGCCTTCGAGGCCCTGCGCGACAGTCCCATCGCCACCGATGCCATGGGCGTCGGGACCTACCGCCACAAGGTCGCCGGCTTCGCCCTCGCGTCCGGGCTGGGCGGCTTGGCGGGCGGACTGTATGCCTTCAATTTCCAGTATCTGCAGCCGCAGAGTTTCGGTTGGGATCTGATGGTGATCCTGCTCCTGGGCGTGGTGCTGGGCGGGCGCAAGAGCCTGTGGGGCGCGCTGGTGGGCGCTTCCCTGATCGCCCTGCTGCCCAATCTGCTGTCCAACCGGNGGCTGTTCCAGATCTTTTCCGCGATCGGGCTGCTGATCGCCCTGGCGGCAGGCGGACAAGGCCTGCTGAAANAGACCACCCGCCCGTTCCAGGCCCTTGCGCCTGTTGCGGCCATGGGCATTCTGATGGTGGGCAGCCTGATCGTGGAGAACACCGAGGACTGGCGCAAGGCGATTTTCGCGCTGATGCTGTTTTCCGTAGTGGTGGGTTTGCCGGAGGGCCTGATGGGTTTCGCCGCCCGTTTCCTGACCAGGCTGTTCCACATCGAGCCGCCTCGCCTGCCGGCGCCGGCCTCGCTGGATACCGTCCTGCCCAAACGGACCGCGAACGGCGGCGCACTTCTGGAATTGCGCGGCCTGGAACGGTACTTCGGCGGCGTCAAGGCCGTGGATGGGGTATCCATGACCGTACAGGCCGGAGAAATCCACGGCCTGATCGGCCCCAACGGTTCCGGCAAGAGCACTGCGGTGAACGTCATTTCCGGTCTCTACGTCCCGACCGGCGGCGACATGCTGCTGCGCGGCAAGCTCTTGCCCGTCGGCAGCCTGTTCAAGGTGGCGCGGACAGGCGTGGCACGCACTTTCCAGAACCTTCAGCTGTTCGGCGAACTCAGCGCCCTGGACAACGTCATGGTCGCGCTCAAGGACGTTTACCGCAGTCCGCTGCCGCTTGTCCTGTTGGGGCTGGCCCGGGCCGAAGAAAACNGCGCCAGTGCCGCCGCTCTGGCCTTGCTGGAGCTGGTGGGACTCGGAGACCAGGCCCGCAGCCTGGCCAAGGACCTGACCTACGGTGACCAGCGCTTCCTGGAAATCGCCCGCGCGCTGGCGCGCAAACCTGAACTGCTGATCCTGGACGAGCCGGCGGCAGGGCTCGCCCATCCCGATGTGAGCAAGCTGATGGACATCATCAAGCGCATTCATGAACGCGGCATCAGCATCATCCTGATCGAGCATCACATGGACGTGATCAGCGAATTGTGCGGGGTCGTGACAGTACTCGATGGCGGCAAGATCATCGCCGCCGGAACGGCGGAGCAGGTCAAACGCGATCCCAAGGTGATCGAGGCCTATCTGGGTGTAGTGGACGATCCGGCAGGCGCCGCTGCACCCGCGCAGGCTGGATGAAGGGAAGGACGGAGCTGTGCTGACGGTCGAGAATCTGCATGCAGGATACGGGACGAGTGAAGTGCTCGTCGGCGTGTCGCTTGAAGTGAAAGCGGGCACGGTGGTGGCCCTGATCGGGGCGAACGGCGCGGGCAAGACCACCACCATGCGGGCGATATCCGGGATGATCCGGCCGAAT
Organism: Thiobacillus sp.; assembly: GCF_013693775.1. Lineage (NCBI taxonomy): Bacteria > Pseudomonadati > Pseudomonadota > Betaproteobacteria > Nitrosomonadales > Thiobacillaceae > Thiobacillus > Thiobacillus sp. The sequence continues at coordinate 2,834,029 of NZ_CP059257.1, read as the reverse complement.
CGCGGACGCGTGCTGCTGGACGGACGGCCGGTCCAGGATCAGGATGCCGCCCACATCGCCCGCCTCGGGTTGGCGCATTCGCCGGAAGGGCGGAAGGTGTTCGGCCCCTGACGGTGGAGGACAACCTGCTGCTGGGTGCCTATGGCCGCCTGCCCCGGTTCTTCGGCTTCCGCGCCCGAGCCGCCGCCGACCTGGAAAATATCTATGCACTGTTTCCGCGCCTCGAGGAACGGCGCTTGCAGACGGCCGGCACCTTGTCGGGCGGAGAACAGCAGATGCTCGCGATCGGCCGCGCCCTGATGTCCAAGCCCAAGGTCATGCTGCTGGACGAGCCCTCCATGGGGCTTGCCCCCATCATCGTGCAGGAGGTGTTCCACACCATCCGCCGTCTCAAGGAAACCGGCATCACCTTGTTGCTGGTGGAACAGTTCGCCAAGAGTGCCCTCGAAGTGGCGGACTACGCCTACGTGATGGACCGCGGTCACATCGCCATCGAAGGAACCCCGCCCACCTGCGCGAGGACGAGCGCGTGCTCGCCGCCTACCTGGGCTGATCGTCTGGACGCCGCGCCCGATTCCCAGCGCGACCCGGCCTGATGGATATCTGGCAGGGTCTCCTGCTGGTCGGCGCGGGCGTGCTCGGTGGCGCGGCCAACGCCATTGCAGGAGGCGGAACCTTCTTTACCTTCCCGGCCTTGCTTGCGGTGGGCGTTCCTCCCGTAGCGGCCAATGCGTCCAACTCCTTCGCCATCTGGCCGGGCCATGCCCTGGCCTTGCTGAGCTATGGCAAGGAACTCGGGCAGCGGCGCAAGGAATTGCCTCGTCTGATGGCGGCGGCCGTGTGTGGCGGCGCGTTTGGCGGCTGGTTGATGGTTCACAGCACGGACCGCTATTTCATGCAGGCCGTCCCCTGGCTCCTCTTGTCTGCCACCCTCGCCTTCGCCTTCAAGGGGCCAATGCTGGCCTTCAGCCATCAGCTCTTTNCCACACACCACGGAGGAAAGGGCGCACTCGCCGCGTTTCTCACGTTCACACTCGGCGTCTACGGAGGCTATTTCAATGCCGGGCTCGGCATCATGCTGCTTGCCACCCTGACACTGTCCGGCATTGAGGATACGCACGAGCTGAACGGCGTGAAGAATCTGCTCGCCACGGGCATCACCACCGTATCCCTGGTTTTGCTGGTGGCCAGTAGCGTGATCGTCTGGATTCCCGCTTTGGTCACCCTGACGGGCGCAATAGTCGGAGGCGTGTTGGGAGGACGCCTGGCACGCCGCATTCCCCGGAGATGGCTGGAGGGCACCGTGATCGGACTGGGCAGCCTGCTCACCGCGGTCTATGGCTTCAAGGTTTACGCCTGAGTCCGACGAGCCAGGCAATCTCAGTACTGCACCACCGCCGGATCGAGACTTCGCCACAGATACCAGGTAGCGACGGTACGCCAGGGCGCGAAGCGCACGCCATGCTCACGCAAGGCCTGGGGCGTGGGACGCGCATCATCCAGATAATGCACCGCAACGGCTTTCTGCAGGCCGATGTCGTCGACCGGCCACACGTCGGGGCGGCGCAGGCTGAAGATCAGGAACATCTCCGCCGTCCAGCGGCCGATGCCGCGTACGTCCACGAGCTCGGCGATCACCGCCTCATCGTCCATTTTNTTCCAGCGCGCCGGCTCGACGCGGCCATCGACGAAATGCCCGGCCAGGTCGCGCAGGTACTCGGCCTTGCGGCGCGACAGGCCGCACGCTGCCAGACCGTCCAATTCGAGCGTGGCGACATGCCCAGGCGTCACATGCCGAGCGAATTCGGCAAAACGCGCCCATACGCTGTCGGCAGCCTTGACCGAAATCTGCTGACCGACGATGGCGCGCGCGAGCGTCTGGAAAGGGTCGCCACGGTTGCCCAGCACCGCGTCGGGATAGCGCGCGATCAGCCCTGCCATCACCGGATCGCCTGCACCGAGTTCGTTGCAGGCCTGGTGCCAGTAGGTCGGTTGCGCCCGGGTTTTCACAGCAGGATGATGTCGTACTGCTCCTGCGGATAGGTCGTCTCAACCTGCAGCGACACCGGCTTGCCGATGAAGTCGATGAGTTGGGCGAGGCTGCCGGATTCCTCGTCGAGAAACAGATCGATCACGCTTTGCGCGGCGACGATGCGGTATTCACGCGCACCGAACTGGCGCGCCTCGCGCAGGATTTCGCGCAGCACGTCGTAGCACACGGTTTGCGCGGTCTTGATTTCACCCCGTCCGGCGCAGGTGGGGCAGGGTTCGCACAGCACATGCGCCAGCGACTCCCGCGTCCGTTTGCGGGTCATCTCGACCAGACCCAGCGTGGAGAATCCGCTGACGGTGGTCCGGGTGGGATCGCGCGCCAGGGTTTTCTTCAGCTCGGTCAGCACCGCGTCCTGATGCTCCGCGTTGTCCATGTCGATGAAGTCGATGATGATGATGCCGCCGAGGTTGCGCAGACGCAGTTGGCGCGCAATGGCTTGTGCGGCCTCGAGGTTGGTCTTGAAGATGGTATCGTCGAAATTGCGCGCGCCGACGAAGCCGCCCGTGTTGACGTCGACCGTGGTCAACGCCTCGGTCTGGTCGATGATGAGATAGCCGCCCGACTTCAGGTCAACGCGCCGCCCCAGTGCCTTGGCAATTTCATCCTCGATGGCATACAGGTCGAACAGCGGCCGGTCGGCACCATAGTGCTGCAGCTTGTCGTGCACCGCATGCGTATAGTTCTTCGCGAATTCCGCCATGCGCTGATAGGTTTCGCGCGAGTCGATCAGGATGCGGCTGGTGTCGCGATTGACGAAGTCGCGCAGCACGCGCAGCGACAGATCGAGATCCTGGTACAGCAGGCAGGGCACCGCGCAGTTGCCGCGCGACTGGATGCTGCTCCACAGCCGCCGCAGATAGTCGATGTCCGCCTGCATCTCGATGTCTTGCGCGGTTTCGGCCATGGTGCGCACGATAAAGCCGCCGGTGGCGTCTTCCGGCATCAATTGATGCAGTTTCTGGCGCAGGTGCTCGCGCTCTTCCTCGCCTTCGATCTTCTGCGAGATGCCGATGTGGGTTTCCTGCGGCAGGTAGACCAGGTAACGGCCGGCGAAGCTGATCTGGGTGGACAGGCGCGCCCCNTTGGTGCCGATCGGGTCTTTGATCACCTGCACCATCAGGCTCTGCCCTTCGTGCAGGATCTGCTCGATCGGACGTTCCGCTTCGCCGTTGTGACGTTCTTCCCATATATCGGCCACGTGAAGAAAGGCGGCGCGCTCCAGGCCGATGTCGATGAAGGCCGACTGCATGCCCGGCAGCACGCGCACTACGCGTCCCATATAGATGTTGCTCACCAGGCCGCGACACTGGGCGCGTTCGATATGCAGTTCCTGTACCGCGCCCAGGTGCAGCACGGCGACACGGATTTCCTGCGGCGTGACGTTGACGAGGATTTCTTCGCTCATGGCAAATGCTGGATCCATTTCTAAATCAAAACCGACGCGAACATCCACGGCAACCGCGTGGCGCGCCCGGAAAGCGGGCCTCGGTTTTGATTTAGAAAAGGTTTGGTTAAATATCGCTCAGACAGCGAGACCGAAGGTCCTCAATAAAATGGCTGTGTCATATAACGGCAGTCCCATGATGCCGCTGTAGCTGCCGTCGATATGTTCGACAAACGCGCCGGCGCGCCCCTGGATGCCGTACGCGCCCGCCTTGCCAAGGTATTCGCCGGTTTCAAGGTAGCGGCCGATGGCCGCCGCATCGAGCTCGGCCAATCTGACCTGGCTGGAAGACAGGCGCATTTCCATCCGGTCTTCGTGCTGTACCGCCACAGCGGTGTGTACTTGATGCGTACGCCCCGACAAGCGCATCAGCATGGCTTCAGCGCCGGCGCGATCGGCCGGCTTGCCCAGAATGGCGCCGTCGAGCTCGACCACCGTGTCCGCACCCAGCACTGGAAAACGCAACAGGCGGCGCGCGTCCACTGCACGCCAGCCGCAGGCAGCCTTTTCGATTGCCATGCGCTGTGCGAAATCGGACGCTACCTCATTTGCGCGCGGAACCTCGACGACGTCCATGCGACCCGCCACCGCACGCAGCGCCAGCACGTCGAAGGCCACCCCGATCTGTTTCAGAAGCTCGCGCCGCCGCGGCGACTGGGACGCCAGATAGATTCGTTTGTCGACCAGCATGATTCTCGTTATTCCCCCTCAATCCCGATGGTAGGGATGGCCCTTGATGATGCATGCGGCACGATACAACTGCTCGGCCAGCAGCACCCGCGCCAGCGCATGCGGCAAGGTCAGTTTCGACAGGCCCAGCAGCTTGCCGGCGCGCGTCTTCACGCTGGCGTCAAGGCCGTCCGCCCCGCCGATGACAAATGCCGGCGACAGGCCCTCCGCCATCCAGCCTTGCAGCCACGCCGCAAGCTCACGCGTGGTCGCCTGCGTGCCGCGCTCGTCGAGCACTACCGGCACACAGCCCGCAGGCAGCCCAGCCAGGATACGCTCGGCCTCCAGCTGACGCGCACGTGACCCATCCTCTCCTGCCACCCGATGCCCGGGCTTGATCGCATTCAGGAGCAGCGGCATGTCCGGCGGCATACGCCGTGCGTAATCCTCATAGCCCGCATCGATCCAGCCTGGCATCTTGTGGCCGACGGCGATCACATGGAGTTTCATCGGGCCACGCCAATCCTAGTGGTCGGCTTGATGTGCCGCGCGCGCGCTGCTTCGCCCGCGCCCCACAGTTCTTCCAGATTGTAATGGGCACGTGCGGCGGGCTGCATGACATGGACGATCACTTCGCCCAGGTCCAGCAGCACCCAGTCGCCCGTGTCCTCGCCTTCCGTGTTGCCCACGTATTCGCCCGCCTCTTTCATCTTGACGCGTACATTGTCGGCAAGCGCGCGTGTTTGACGGTTGGACGTGCCGCTGGCAATCACCATGCGTTCGAACAGCGAGGTGAGCTTGCTGGTATCGAGCACGGCGATGTCCTGGCCCTTGATGTCTTCAAGGGCGACGACGATCAGTTTAACTTTCTCTTCAATATTCATGTGCATGCGTAAAGTTGGTATTCGTGAATGTAATCCAGCACGGCGTCGGGAAGCAGGTAACGCGCACTGTCGTGTCGGGCGAGCATGCCGCGGATCGCGGTGGCCGAAATGTCCAGCAGCGGGGTTGTGCGCAGCAGTATCGCACCGGCCGGCTGGGCGGCCGGATTGCGGCTGGCGACCTGACGCTGCGTCACTTCGCTTTTCAAGGGCTCCATTATGGCGCCCGGCTGCAGCAACTGCGCACCGGGCCGGGTCGCCACGGCAATATTCGCCAGTTCGAACAACCGCCGCCAGTCGTGCCAGCCGGGCAGGCCGAGAAACGCATCCGCCCCCAGCAGCAGCCAGAGCGGCGGCTGCTGGCCCAGCTCGGCACGCAAGGCCATGAGTGTGTCGACCGTGTAGCTTGGCTGTGGGCGCTGCACCTCGCGCGCATCCGCCACAAAGCGCGGATTGCCGCCGATCGCGCGACGCACCATTTCCAGCCGGTGGCCGGCCGCCGTACGCGGCGCATCTCGGTGCGGCGGCTGCCCGGCAGGGATGAACAGGACGCGCTCAAGGGCCAGGGCATCGGCCATCTCCTCCGCCAGACGCAGGTGGCCGAAATGGATGGGGTCGAAGGTGCCACCCATCACGCCGATGGGCGGCATGGCCTTACCCGCGGACGTGCCCATCTCCCAATACCACCCACTTCTGGCTGGTCAGACCTTCCAGGCCGACCGGGCCGCGTGCGTGGATCTTGTCGGTGGAAATGCCGATCTCCGCGCCCAGGCCATATTCGAAGCCATCGGCAAAACGGGTGGAGGCGTTGACCACCACGCTGGCCGAATCGACCTCGCGCAGGAAACGCCGCGCCCGGCCGTAGTCCTCGGTGACAATGGCATCGGTATGGTGCGAACCGTGGGTGTTGATGTGGGTCATCGCGGCGTCGATATCGTCGACCATTTTCACCGCAATGATGGGGCCGAGATATTCCTCGTCCCAGTCGGTGTCCACCGCGGCCCTCAGCTTGTCCGCCGCGACGCCTGCACCCATCAGGATGCCCAGCGCCTCGGGACAGCAGCGCATTTCCACACCTTTGCCCGTCAGCATTTTCCCGATCTCGGGCAACACCGTCGCGGCGACCCCGCGCGCCACCAGCAACGATTCCGCGGTGTTGCAGGTGCCGTAGCGCTGCGTCTTGGCGTTCTCGACGATCTTCACGGCTTTCGCCAGATCGGCGCGGTCGTCGACGTACACATGGCAGTTACCGTGCAGATGCTTGATCACCGGCACCCTGGCTTCGCCGGTAATGCGCTCGATCAGACCCTTGCCGCCGCGCGGCACGATGACGTCGACGTAATCCTTCATGGTGATGAGTTCGCCCACCGCGGCGCGGTCGGTGGTCTCGATCACCTGTACCACGGTCGCGGGCAGCCCGGCGGCTTCCAGCCCTTCGCGCACGCAGGCGGCGATCGCCTGGTTGGAGTGCAGTGCTTCGGAACCGCCGCGCAGGATCGCCGCGTTGCCGGATTTGAGGCACAGCCCGGCGGCATCCGCCGTTACGTTGGGACGCGCTTCGTAGATGATGCCGATGACGCCGAGCGGCACCCGCATCTTGCCAACCTGGATGCCGGAAGGGCGGTACTTGAGGCCGTCGATCTCGCCGATTGGGTCGGGCAGGGCGGCAATCTGTTCCAGGCCATCCGCCATGCCCGCTATGGTCCTATCGGTCAACTGCAGGCGGTCGAGCAGCGCCGTATCGTAGCCCGAACTGCGTGCATGCTCCATGTCGCGCATATTGGCCTCGAGCAATTTTGCGGCATCGCGCCGGATCGCTGTCGCCATGGCCTGCAGGGCACGGTTCTTCTGGTTGGTGTCGGCACGGGCAATCATGCGCGAAGCTTCGCGCGCCTGTTTGCCCACCGTCTGCATATAGCTTTTCACATCCATCATCTTGTCCTGTTCCCTAGCTGCCCGGAATCAGGTCCAGCCAGTGTCATGCCCACGCGCAGCAGCGTATCCCAGGGGTCGCCCACACGCTCCAGCCCCTTGGCCTGACGGTCGATCAGCGCCAGGTCGGCCAGCGCTGTTTCGACCTGTGCAAGCGTCAGGCGTTTCAGCGCCCGCTCGATCTGCGGCGCCCGCTGCTTGTCGCGTCCCCAGAGCGTGCGCATCAAACCGGATAGGCTGTCGCCCTGTGCCAACGCCAATTTTAGCCTGAGGAGCAACTGCACTGCCGACGACACCTGCCACAGGATGGCCGGCACCGCTTCGCCAGCGTCCCTGAGATCGATGACCACCTGCGCAAATCGTACGCCGTCACCCGCATACAACGCATCCTGCAGTGCCTCGGCTTCGAGCCGGCTGACATCGACCACCGCATGTTCGACATCGGCCAGCGTCACCGTTCCTGGCGGCAGCAACAGCGCGAGTTTGTCGATTTCCTGCTGGGCGGCCAACAGATTACCCTCGACCTGGTCGGCCAGAAAATCCAGCGCGGCGCGTTCGGCACGCAGGCCCTGCCGGATCAACCGCCGATCGATCCAGTTAGGCAAGGACGTGCGATCGACCGGTCGCGCCTCGACGACCACACCGCTTTTGGCGAGCGCCGCGAACCAGCGGCTTTGCATGGTCTTCCAGTCCAGTCCCGGCAGGCTGATGAGCGTAAGCGTATCGGCCGGCAGGCGGCCAGCGTAGGTCTCCAATGCCTTGGCGCCGTCGACGCCGGGTTTGCCGGAGGGAATGCGGATTTCGGTCAGGCGGCGTTCGCCGAACAGCGAGAAATTATCGCCGCTGGCAAAAATACCCTGCCAGTTGGTGCGCCCCTGCGCCGTAAACACGCTGCGTTCGCTGTGTCCCGCCGCACGTGCCGCCGCCCGGATCGCGTCGCCCGCCTCCTGTGCCGCCAGCGGCTCGTCGCCCACCACCACGTAAAGCGCGGCCAAGCCGCGCGCAAGCTGCTCGGGCAGACGTTCAGCCGGGATGTTCATCGGCTGCTGGACTGGGCTTGATCGCCTGCAGACGGCGCACGATCCGCTGGGCGGCGTTGTCGTCCATATCGCGATACAACAGTTGCTCTTCCGCGCCCTTAGCCAGCACCTTGGTGTCGTCGTAAGTGATATCGCGCGTGAGCTCGAGAACCTCGGGAGCAGCCAGACGTTTTCCCGCCTTGTCGTTCACTGAATACGTCAGCCGCAGACCCAAGCGGTATTCGGTGACGCGTCCCGCCCCGGACAACGAAAGAATGACCTTGGTACGTTCTTCCTGGCTGATCTTGAGCACCGCCTCGGCTTCGCCCGCACTCGCCGCCAGCCGGGTTTTCTTGTTCGAGGTCAGGCTGTTCCGGATACGCTGCGCGACCAGGCTGCCGGCCGGCGCGTCGACATACAGGGTGGCAAACGGGATGCCGTCATAGCGGCGCAATTGGAAACCGCACCCGGTCGCGAGGAGCGCCGGCACGGCCGCAAGGAAGAGTCGTCGGTTCATAGCACGATATTAACCAAACGCCCGGGCACCACCACCACTTTNTTCGGCGGCTGGCCTCCCAGGTATTTCTGGGCCACTTCGCTCGCCAGCGCGGTGGCCTCGATCGCGGCCTTGTCGGCCGCCGCCGCCACGCGGATCTGCCCGCGCAGCTTGCCGTTGACCTGCAGCATCAGCTCGATCTCGTCCTGTACCAGGATATTCTCGTCCACTTCCGGCCAGCCCGCGTTGATGAGGCTTGGGCTATAGCCCAGTTCATCCCAAAGTTTCTCCGAAATATGCGGAGCAATTGGGGAAAGCACGCGGAGCAGGATTCCAAAGCCTTGAGCTTTCAGTGCCGCAGTTGGCGAAAACTCGATTGTTGTCGTTTCGCCTGAAGCTGCCGCTGGTTCTGTGATTCGGTACAGGCTGTTGAGCATTTTCATGCACGCAGCCACAACTGTATTGAATTGATTTTTCGAATAGTCGAACTGAGCTTGTCTCAAATTCAGGTGGATGTCACGCCCAAAGGCTTTCGCCTCACTCGATGCATTGGCCCAATCAAACGCCTTACCGGAATTGTTCTTCAGGTAGTCGTGGTAGGCGGTAATGCCCATCTGATTTTCAAACGCGAATGACCAAACCCGTTTGAGGAAACGATGTGCGCCCTCGACGCCGGCATCCGACCATTCCAGGCTCTGCTCCGGCGGCGCGGCGAACATGGTGAACAGGCGTGCGGTGTCGGCGCCGTACTGGTCGATCAGGGCCTGCGGGTCGACGCCGTTGTTCTTCGACTTCGACATCTTCTCGGTGCCGCCGACGATCACCGGCTGGCCGTCGGATTTCAGCACCGCCATGCCGTCCTTCATTTCGACATCAGCCGGGTTGAACCAGGTCTTCTTGCCGTCGGCCGCCTCGCGATAGAACGTGTCGGCGACCACCATGCCCTGCGTCAGCAGGTTGGCGAAGGGTTCGTCGCTCGCCACCAGGCCCTCGTCGCGCATCAGCTTGTGGAAGAAGCGCGCGTACAGGAGGTGCAGGATCGCGTGCTCGATGCCGCCGATGTACTGGTCGACCGGCAGCCACTGGTTGGCGCGTGAGTCGAGCATGCCGCCGTCGAAATCGGGGCAGGCGTAGCGCGCGTAGTACCACGAGGACTCGACGAAGGTGTCCATGGTGTCGGTCTCGCGCCGTGCCGCGCCGCCGCATTTGGGGCAGCTGCAATTGACGAAGTCGGCACGCTTGTTGAGCGGGTTGCCGGAGCCGTCCGGCACGACGTCCTCGGGCAGCACCACCGGCAGCTGCTCGGCCGGCACCGGCACGTCGCCACACGTGTCGCAATGGATGATCGGGATCGGGCAGCCCCAGTAGCGCTGGCGCGAAATGCCCCAGTCGCGCAGGCGGAACTGTGTCTTCTTTTCGCCGAGATTCTTCGCGGCGAGGTCGGCGGCGATGGCGTCGATCGCCGCCTCGTAACCGAGGCCGTCGTATTTACCGGAATTGACACAGCGGCCACGTACCTTGTCGCCATACCATTCCTGCCAGGCGTCGAGCGAGAAAATCTCACCATCAACGCCGATCACCTGCTTGATCGGCAGACCGTATTTCACGGCAAAGCCAAAATCGCGCTCGTCGTGCGCCGGCACGGCCATCACCGCGCCCTCGCCGTAGCTCATCAGCACGTAGTTACCGACCCAGACGGGCACCTGTTCGTCGGTGAGCGGATGCGTCACCTTGAAGCCGGTGTCCATGCCCTTCTTTTCCATCGTCGCCATGTCAGCTTCGGCGACGCTGCCCTGCTTGCATTCGGCGATGAATGCGGCGAGTTCGGGGTTGTTTGCGGCGGCGCGGGTGGCGAGCGGATGCTCAGCGGCGACCGCGCAGAAGGTCACACCCATGATGGTATCGGCGCGGGTGGTGAACACCCACAGCAGTTCATCCCTGCCGTCCAGCGTGTACGGGAAGGCAAAGCGCACTCCGACGCTCTTGCCGATCCAGTTCGCCTGCATGGTCTTCACCCGTTCGGGCCAGCCCGGCAGCTTGTCCAATCCGCTCAGCAATTCATCCGCGTACTGGGTGATGCGGAAGAAGTACATCGGGATATCGCGCTTCTCGACCAGCGCACCGGAGCGCCAGCCGCGCCCCTCGATCACCTGCTCGTTGGCGAGCACGGTCTGGTCGACCGGATCCCAGTTGACCGTGGCCATCTTCTTGTAGATCACGCCCTTCTCGAACAGGCGGGTGAACAGCCACTGCTCCCAGCGGTAGTAGTCGGGCTTGCAGGTGGCGAGCTCGCGCGACCAGTCGATCGCGAAGCCGAGCGCCTGCAGCTGCGTGCGCATGTGGTCGATGTTGGCGTAGGTCCACGCCGCAGGCGGCACGCCGTTGGCGATGGCGGCGTTTTCCGCCGGCAGGCCGAAGGCGTCCCAGCCCATCGGCTGCATCACGTTGAACCCGCGCATGGCGTGATAGCGCGCCAGCACGTCACCGATGGTGTAGTTGCGGACGTGGCCCATGTGCAGCTTGCCCGACGGGTAGGGGAACATCGACAGGCAATAGTATTTGGGGCGATCGGATGCGTCGCGGGCGCGGTAGACCTGGCTGGCCGCCCATTGCGCCTGCGCGGCGCGCTCGATTTCCGAGGGAAGGTATTTTTCTTGCATCAAAACCGCTCAAAATAGTGAAAATGCTGGTGGGCGATTATACCTATCGCCTTCATGCGGCTACCGCATGGCAGGATGGCGCTATTTTTGGTGCCNCCGGGAGAAACCGCATGCTCTGTCGAACGCTACGCCTGATTCTGCTGTGGCTGCTGGCCGGGTGGCAATTCGCCTGGGCGGATCCGCCGCCGGCAGAAGCCCCGGCCGCTTCAACCGATGTCCTGCAGCAGCTCAAATCTGCGCCCAGCCGGGGACTGCTTTACGAAGTCAGTCGGGACGGGAAGACCGCCTATCTTTTCGGCACGATACACGTCGGCAGGCCGGATTTCTTTCCGCTCGACCTTGTCGTCACGCAGGCCCTGGCACAATCCAGCGAACTGGTGGTTGAACTCGACGCTACCCAGAGCGACAAGATGCAGACTGCCGTACAGCGTCATGCCGTCCTGCCCGATTCCCAACGTCTCGATTCCCTGCTGTCGCCCTCCCTCCGGAAACGGCTGCAAACCCAGCTCGACACTCTGAGGGTCCCTCGCGACTCGCTTCAGGCATACAAACCCTGGATGGCCGCGTTATCGCTCATGATGGGCGCCATGCAGGCATCGGGCTTCGAGCCGGCCTATGCCACCGATCTGTACCTGATCGCGCTGGCGAAAGGGCTCGACAAGCCGATCGATGAGCTGGAAAGCATCGACTATCAGCTTGAGCTTTTCGACAGCACCACGCCCCAGGAACAACTCGCCTTTCTCGATGAAACGCTCCGGATGCTGGAGCAAGGCCGGCTACGCGGCGACACCCAGGCACTCGTCGACGCCTGGCTCGATAGCGATGCGCAGGCCCTGCAGCAGCAGTCGCTGGCATCGATGCGCGAGAATCCGCGCTCAGCGCGCTGGATGCAGCAANAACTGTTTACCGAACGCAACCGTCACATGGCAGCCAGCATCGACCGAATGCTCGCCGCAGGCCATCAGCCTTTTGTCGCCATCGGCGCCCTGCACCTGACCGGTGCGGACGGCGTGCCTGCCCTGCTGGCAATGCGCGGTTATCGCATCAAGAACCTTTACCCCTGAGGAGACCCCATGAAAAACCTGTTTCTACCCACGCTGATCGCCCTCTCTTTCCCGGCTGCCGCTGCCCAGCCCGACGTCCTGCCGGTCAAGCAGATCAGTCTCGAACTCGCGCGCGACATCGCCATGGGCGCTGTCGAAGCCTGCCGGGGACAGGGATATAACGTATCCGCCGTCGTGCTCGACCGCGCCGGCAACGTTCAGGCCGCACTGCGCGACACACTGGCGGCGCGCCACACCCTCGAAATCGCCGAGCGCAAGGCCGGCATGAGCATCATGTCCGGCATCGATTCCGGCGAATTCCGCGCCGCTCGCGGCGATATCCGTCCCGAACTCAACCATATCGACGGCCTCATCGTGATGGAAGGCGGCCTGCCGATCCGGGCTGCCGGCAGCCTGATCGGCGCGGTCGGGGTGTCAGGCGCGCCCGGCGGCGACAAGGACGCCGCCTGCGCCGCTTCCGCCCTGCAGAAAGTCGAGGAACGCCTGGAATTCGCCTCGTAGCGCATTGCGGCGGGACGCCCGCGCTGGCTGTGCGTTTGTTGCCAGCCACGGCCCCCTGCGTACCCGCGAGCGTATGCGCCGCCGCTACTACCACGGCCTACGCCTTGCGGTTAAAATGGCGCGTTTCGCTTTCATTCTCATACCTCTTCAGGGAGTCCCAGCATGTCCAAGAAGCATCCCGTCATTGCGGTCACGGGTTCATCCGGCGCCGGCACCACAACCGTCAAGCGCGCGTTCGAGCACATCTTCTTCCGCGAAAAGATCAACGCCGCCGTCATCGAAGGCGACAGCTTCCACAGCCTGTCGCGCGTTGAATTCAAGGAAGCGGTGAAGAAGGCCGAAGCCGAAGGCAACATGTCGTTCAGTCACTTCGGTCCGCAGTCCAACCACTTCGCCAAGCTGGCCGAACTGTTCGAGACCTACGGCAAGACGGGCGGCGGCAAGAAGCGCTACTACATCCACAGCGACGAAGAGGCTGCCGAGCACAACAAGCGCCTCAACACCAGCCTCAACCCCGGTGAGTTCACCCCGTGGGAAGACGTGCCCGCCGGTTCGGACGTGCTGTTTTATGAAGGCCTGCACGGTTTGGTGAAGACCGACGACGTCGATGTCGCCAAGCACGTCGACCTCGGCATCGGCGTGGTGCCCATCGTCAACCTCGAATGGATCCAGAAGATCCATCGCGACGGCGCCGAGCGCGGCTACTCCGCCGACGTCATCGTCGACACCATCCTGCGCCGCATGCCGGACTACGTGAACTACATCACCCCGCAGTTCTCGCGCACCGACATCAATTTCCAGCGCGTGTCGACCGTCGACACCTCCAACCCCTTCATCACGCGCGACATCCCGACGCCGGACGAGAGCTTCATCGTGATCCGCTTCCGCGAACCGAAGGGCGTCGACTTCNCCTACCTGCTGAACATGATCCCGAACTCCTTCATGTCGCGCCGCAACACCATCGTGGTGCCGGGCGCCAAGATGGGCTTCGCCATGGAACTGATCCTGGCGCCGCTGATCCAGGACATGATCGCGAACAAGAACAAGTAAACACAGTGGGGCCGGTTGCGGCCGGCCTCACCCAAACGAAAACGGAGCCAGACGGCTCCGTTTTCGTTTGGACATCGAGAAATTCATCCTTGCCAGGCCGCGGGATACGCTATGCGCGCAAACGCTTCGAACCGGCCTGCCTCAAGCGGTTTGCTGAAGTAATACCCNTGCACCTCGCGGCATCCCTGTTCGCGCAGGAAAGCCAACTGCCCGTCCGTCTCGACGCCTTCTGCGATGGTGAGCAATCCCAGGCTGTCTGCCAGACTGATGATGGCGCTGACGATGGCACGGTCTTCCGGGTCCTCGGCGATTCCCCTGACGAAGGACTGGTCGATCTTGAGACGATGGACCTTGAAACGTTTCAGATAGCTCAGGGAGGAATACCCGGTTCCGAAGTCGTCGATCGACATGCGAATGCCGCGCTCATACAGGTTGTTCATGATCGCGATGGCTGCCGGCGCGTCGTCCATCGCCACGCTTTCGGTCAGTTCCAGTTCCAGGTACTGCGGCGGCAGCCCGATTTCTTCAAGGATCTGGCTGACCCGTTCAGGCAGATGGGGATGACGAAACTGCACGGCCGACAGATTGACCGCCATGGCCATGGGCACCAGTCCCCCATCCACCCAGGCTTTCATCTGCTGCACGGCACTGCGCATAGCCCATTCGCCGATCGGCAGAATCTGTCCGCTTTCTTCCGCAATCGGGATGAACTCGGCTGGCGCGATCGTGCCGATCTCGGGATGCTCCCAGCGCAGCAGCGCCTCCACGCCGATGAGCCCTCCGTCATGCAATGAAAGCTGGGGCTGGTAGTGCAGGCTCAGCTGGTTGCGTTCCAGCGCGCGGCGCAAGGCGTTTTCCATCTGCAGACTGCGCGCCGAGCGCGCCTGCATTTCCGCAGTGAAAAAACGGTAGGTATTACGCCCGTCGTGCTTGGCGCGATACATGGCGGCATCGGCACATTTGGAGAGTGCCTCGAAGTCTTCGCCATCGCTGGGATACATGGCAATGCCGATGGACAGCGTCACGCCCAGTTCAAACCCCTCGATCTGGTAAGGCTGTGCCACGGCTTCCAGCAATTTTTCGGCCACATGTGCCGCGCCGCCGCTATCGGTGGCGGGGAGGATCAGGATGAATTCGTCGCCCCCNTGGCGTGAAACCGTGTCCACGTCGCGTATGGCGTCTTTCAGGCGGCCGGCGACGGTGATCAGCAATTCGTCGCCAATACGGTGGCCCAGCGTGTCGTTGACATTCTTGAAGTGGTCGAGATCGGCGAACAGGATGGCAACCTGCGTGCCATTGCGCTGGGCTGCACTGAGTTCATGGCTGATGCGGTCGCCAAGCAGTGCGCGGTTCGGTAGCCCGGTAAGGGGNTCGAAATGCGCCAGACGCTGGATGTGCGCCTGCGCCGCCTTGCGCTGGGTGATGTCGCTTGCAATACCGATGTAGTGGCTTACTTCGCCTTTCTCGTCGCGCACCTGGATGATCGACAGCAGCTCCGGGTACAGGCTGCCGTCCTTGCGGCGATTCCAGACCTCGCCCTGCCAGCGGCCGTGCGCGGCGATGTCGGCCCACATCGCCGCGTAGAACGCCTTGTCGTGACGTCCTGAGGACAGTATGCGCGGATTCCGCCCCAGCACGTCGGCCTCGCTATAGCCGCTGATCGCAGTGAATGCCTGGTTGACCATCACGAGGTTGTGCTGGGCGTCGGTGATCATGATGCCCTCGCCGCTTTGCTCGTATACCTTGGCCGCGAGGCTGACTTCTGCTTCGGCCTGCTTGCGCTTGCTGATGTCGACGAACGTCGCGATCGCACCCACCGTCACGCCGTCGACGACGATGGGGTTGGACCAGTATTCAACCGGGATCGACGTGCCATCCTTGCGCCAGAACACCTCGTCGGACACATTGACCGCCTGGTTGGACAGGTAGGCGCGATGCATCTTGCATTCGCTTTCCGGATAAGCGCGCCCATCACGATAGGAATGATGAATCAGGTCGTGGGTGGACTTGCCCAGCACTTCCCGCTCATCCTGGTAGCCCAGTATGCGCAGGAAAGCGCGGTTGGCAAACGTACACTTGCCCTCGAAATCCACACCGTAGGCGGCTTCCGCCATCGAATCGAGCAGCAGTTGAAGGCGCTCCCGCGAGTCGCGCAACGCCTGCTCCGCCCGCTTGCGCTCGGTAATATCCTCCCCAGAAGAAAGCACGCTCTTCACTCTGCCCGCTGCGTCCCGCAGAACCGCGTTATGCCAGGCCACGATGCGCTCCTCTCCGCCCTGGGCCAGGATCGCATTCTCCGTGTATTCGACCGGCGTGACATTCCCTTCCAGCATCTGGACGAACCTGGTCCTGACCTCGTTTCGTATGCGTTCAGGCAGGAAATGCTCGAACCAGTCTTTGCCGAGAATGTCCGTTTCCGGCACGCCCAGCATTTCACAGCCCTTGCGATTGACGAGTTCGACGCACCCCGCGATGTTCAACGCAACCAGCATCACGCCGGCGACATTCAGGTATTGCTGGGTGCGCTCCTGCGAATCGCGCAGAGCCCGTTCCGCCTCGACCCGGGCGGTGATGTCGCGAGC
Source organism: Thiobacillus sp. (assembly GCF_013693775.1). Lineage (NCBI taxonomy): Bacteria > Pseudomonadati > Pseudomonadota > Betaproteobacteria > Nitrosomonadales > Thiobacillaceae > Thiobacillus > Thiobacillus sp. The sequence goes on along the minus strand of NZ_CP059257.1, from coordinate 2,817,678 downwards.
GATGCCCAGCACGCCGACCAGCCGCCCCGCCGTGTCGAACATGGGCGTCTTGACCGTCTCGAACAATCCGCCACCACCGTCGGCGAAGTTCAGCCATTCCTCGTTGACGCTCGGCTTTCCAGCCTCCATGGCCGTGCGATCGTGCGCGCGAAAAAATCCGCCTGTTCCTTGTCGACCAAATCGTAGTCGGTCTTGCCGACGNATATCGGCTTCACTTGCGCCGAAGAAGCGCTCGAATATCGGATTGCAGCCCAGGTAGATTCCCTCCGTATCCTTAAGCCAGACCAGGTCGGGGATAGCATCGAGCGTGGCCCGCAACTTGCGCTGCGTCATCAGGATCTCGGCGGTGCGCTGCTCGACACGCGCCTCGAGCAGTTGTTTGTGCGCTTTCAACACAAACAGAAGCCAGGCCAGGTAGCCCAGCATCAGGCTGAACACCAGCGCCAGCACGGTCATGCCCGAGAGCCTGAACGGCTGCGCCCATCCCGCGGCCGGTGCCACGCTCAGCATCCAGGTGGCATTGGGTACCTGTACAGCCTGCACGACAGGATTGACGAGTGACATGCTCGAGGAACGAAGGATGACCTGGTTNTTCCCGCTGCCCGGCTGGACGCGCCACAGTTCATAAGCCAGGCCCTCTCCGTCGAGATGGCTCAGATGGGCCTGATCGAGCGCCTCCGGCAGGCGCATCACGACCATGGTGAAGCCCCAGAATGACGGATGCCCCGTCCTGTCTTCAAGGAATACCGGCAAACGTCCAACGATCCCCGTTCCGCCGATCGCCAGTTCAAGCGGCCCGGCGAGGGTCAGCTTGCCGCTGTCGCGGGCGCGCAAGGCGTCGTCGCGAAGCGCCGGGTCATTCAGCAGATCCAGGCCGATGCCGGCCCTGTTGCCGGGCGCCATGTCCCGGACAATCCCGTCAGGCGCCAGTGCCAGCGCGGATACGCCGGGATATAACGGCAGGATCGTCGCAGCCAGGGACGCGAAATCGGGGACACGTCCCTGTCCCTGGCGCACCAGGGCCGCCAGGGTCTGACTGGCAGACAGCGCGTGCTCGATGGCGTATTCGATCGAATGCACATGGTCGGCGGCAAGACGGGCCACGCGCGCACGTTCCGATTCCCGGGAATTCTGTTCAAACTGCCAGACGAGCGCACCCGACACGATGGCGGAGAGGAGAAAAACAATCACGCCCACAAGCAGCGGACGGTTGAGATGGTGCGTGCCTGGAACCGCCATTGCGCTCGACCCCATCGTCATGAACAAGGATCCCCGGTAATCGTGGTATACCGCCACCCAATTGCCACATCATAGTCGGTCTTTCCGCACAGGCGGCGGCAAACCGGGGCCGCGTATTCAGATCATCGCGAACCCGACCAGGGCGACTTCGTCTCCGTCCTTGACGGGCGTCGATTTTTCAGCGAACTGCTTGTTGATCGTGACGTTCAGCTTGGGATTGCCGAGCAGCATTTTTTCCATATTTCGCCGCGCTGTGACAACACGAACAACAGGCGCTCGACGTCGGTCACGTCGGGCGGCAGGGCGATCTCGTCTGACACCATGCCAAGCGTGCCCACGAGATCGCCAAAAACAAAATTTTCACCATCTGTAGACCTTTATAATCTGCGATTGACTGTCTGATTTTACCCTGTATGTCCGCCTCCNCTGAAGGGCACAAGCATCTGTTGGATAACCTCAACCCCGAACAGCGCGCTGCGGTGACACTGCCGCACGAATCTGCACTGATTCTGGCAGGCGCCGGCTCGGGCAAGACGCGGGTATTGACCACACGCATCGTGTGGCTGATCCAGACCGGTCAGGTGTCACCGCACGGCATCCTCGCGGTGACCTTCACCAACAAGGCGGCGAAGGAGATGCTCACCCGCATTTCGGCGATGCTGCCGATCAACACGCGCGGCATGTGGGTCGGCACCTTCCACGGGCTGGCCAACCGGCTGCTGCGCACGCACTGGCGCGAGGCGGGGCTGCCGCAGTCATTCCAGATCCTGGACAGTTCGGACCAACTGTCGGCGATCAAGCGGTTGATGAAGACGATGGACGTCGACACCGAGAAATACGAGCCGAAANAAGTGCAGTGGTTCATCAACGGCCACAAGGAAGCCGGCCGGCGCGCACGCGACGCCGAGGCCTTCGACGAATATTCGATGCGCATGGCCGAACTGTTCGAGGCCTACGACGCGCAATGCCAGCGCGAGGGCGTGGCCGACTTTCCCGAACTGCTGCTGCGCTCCTATGAGCTCCTGTATCGCAACGAGCCGTTGCGCCAGCATTACCAGGATCGTTTCAGGCACATCCTGATCGACGAATTCCAGGACACCAACACGCTGCAGTACCGATGGCTGAAGCTGTTCGCCGGCCCGCACACCGCCCTGTTCGCAGTCGGCGACGACGACCAGTCGATCTACGCCTTTCGCGGCGCCAACACGGCCAACATGGCCGAGTTCGAGCGCGAGTTCGCGCACGGCAACGTCATCAAGCTGGAGCAGAACTACCGCAGCCACGGCCACATCCTCACCGCAGCCAACACGCTGATTGCGCAGAACGCCCACCGACTCGGCAAGAATCTGTGGACGGCCGAAGGCGAAGGCGAGCCCATACGTGTGTTCGAGGCCTATTCCGACCAGGACGAGGCGGGCTTCGTCGTCGACGAGGTGAAGTCGCTCAACCGCGAAGGCGTGGCGCTGTCTGACATGGCACTGCTGTACCGCTCCAACGCGCAGTCGCGCGTGCTGGAACACGCGCTGTTTTCCGCCCACGTGCCGTATCGCGTATACGGCGGCCTGCGCTTTTTCGAGCGCCAGGAAGTGAAGCACGCGCTGGCCTACCTGCGTCTCCTGACCAACCCGGAAGACGACGGCGCCTTCCTGCGCGTGGTCAACTTTCCCGCACGCGGCATCGGCGCGCGCACGCTGGAACAACTGGCCGACCACGCCGCGCGTTCAGGGACGAGTCTATGGCAGGCAGCCTGCACCAGTAGCGGGAAGATGGCCGGCTTCGCCACGCTGATCGAAGCCATCAAGCAGGCCACCGCCGATCTGCCGCTGGCCGAGGTGATCGACCATGTCATCGAGGCCAGCGGCCTGGCGGATTACTACCGTGCCGACAAGGACGGTGCCGATCGCCTGGAAAACCTCAACGAACTGATCAACGCCGCTGCATTGTTTTCGGAAGAAGGCGGCCTTTCGGATGCGCCCGAAGCAACGCCGGACGGTTCTGTTCCAACCGAGGCATCGTCCGAACTGGATCGTTTTCTCGCCCATGCCGCGCTGGAAGCCGGCGAACACCAGGCCGGCGCCGGCCACGACGCACTGCAGCTGATGACGGTCCATGCCGCCAAGGGGCTGGAATTCCACGCGGTGTTCATCACCGGCCTGGAGGAGAGCCTGTTTCCCCACGAGCAGAGCGCCCATGAGGAGAATGGCCTGGAAGAGGAACGGCGGCTGATGTACGTAGCGATCACCCGCGCACGGCGGCGTCTGTACCTGTCGCACGCGCAGTCGCGCATGCTGCATGGGCAGATCCGCTACAGCCTGCCGTCGCGGTTTCTCGACGAACTGCCGGGACAGGTCTTGCTCAACCTCAACCGCCGCGATTCCGCCTATCCGTCAGGCGTCCAGCAGACTACCGGCCGCTATGGCACGCCAGCCCCGGGCAACGACACCGGCTACAAGGTGGGGCAAAGCGTCGCCCATGCCAAATTCGGTACCGGCATCATCATCGATTTCGAAGGGCGCGGCGCGGACGCACGGGTACAGGTGAAATTTCGCGACGCCGGGACGAAGTGGCTCGCGTTGGCCTACGCCAAACTGTCGCCTGCCTGAACCGGTGCGGTATCGTCTGCCCATACCGCGAAAATCGCCTGGTACGAGGCATACAGCGAACCGAACAGCACCGGCATCGCAACCAGCAGGCCGAGCAGCAGCGGCACCAGCGCAGCGATGAACAGCAGCAAGCCGAGCGCGATGCTGTTGGTCAACATCGCCAGCCAGTTGCGGGCGACGGCCTTGAGGCTCACGCCTAATGCGGTGGCCGGACGGGCGCCACCAAACAGGATCAGCGCGGGGGCGAACCAGGTGGCCATGACCAGCGGGACAAACAGCGCCATGCCGACCAGCACGGCAGGCAGGGCCTGATTCATCATGACCTGCATCTCGGCCGGCGAAGCCTTGCCGCCTTTGGCGGTGTCCATCACGGCCTGCGGGTCGAAGCCCATGGCAAGCATGATCTGGCCGATCACCAGCGCACCCAGCAACTGCACTGCACCGACCGTCATCAGCGGAATCACCGGCCCGCGCACGCCTGCCAGAAAATGCGGCAACTCGAGTTCCTTGCTCCGGTCGAGTGCGCGGTATGCCGCCATGAAGCCTGCCACCATCAGGGGCGAGGCCAGATCCGACAGCGAGCCGCCCACCAGCGGAATGAGGCCGAGCGCCATGATCGCGCCGAACATCAAGCCAAATGCGGCCGACAACAACAGAGGGTTTTTCGGTACAGGCGAAAGCCCGCGACCACCCACTGGAAACCCTGGCTGGCCGCGACCTTGCGCGGGACGTCTTGATTGGAAGCGGTATTCATGCGGCCGATTTTAACCGACGCCGCATGCAAAGATTCAGAACGCCGTAATCACCATTCCTTGATCACCCACATCGGCGGGCGCATCCCGGAATCGAGGCTGTCCTGACGGGCAAACTGGCCGTCGCCTTTNTCGTCGATGAGGTAATAGGGCTTGCCCACCTTGGGGATGACTTTCAGCATGTAGAGCTTGCCATGCGCGCGATATTCGATCACGCGCCCACCCTGGCTGCTCGGCTTGATGGTCACGGGCGGCGCATCGCCGGGGCCCGGCGCGCCGTCGGGGACGGGCGTGAGCCCGGGCGGCCGGTCGGACGGGCCGGCGGCGACGGCCAGGCCGCTCAACAGCAGGGTCAACAACAAAACGGAATAACGCATGGCAGGCTCCGGAATCAAGGCAAACAGAATGGATTTAAAACGAACGGGCACACAATTACAGATTGAACTGGATATCGCGCTCGGCCAACGACGGGATGAAGCCGCGTTTNTCATAGTGGCCGAAAATGGCGTCGACCACCTGTTCGGGGTCGTCGATGACATGCATCAGGTCGACATCCTCCGGNGAAATCATGCCTTCTTCCACCAGCCGGCCTTTCACCCAGTCGACCAGCCCCGCCCAGAACTTCGAACCCACCAGGATGATGGGAATGCGCGCGATCTTGCCGGTCTGCACCAGCGTGAGCGCCTCGCTCAGTTCATCCAGCGTGCCATAACCGCCCGGCATGACGACATAGGCGGCGGCGAATTTGACGAACATGACCTTGCGCGCGAAAAANTGCTGAAAGGTCTGGCTGATGTCCTGGTAGGTGTTCGCACTCTGTTCGTGGGGCAGCTGGATATTGAGGCCGACGCTGGGCGACTTGCCGAAGTAGGCTCCCTTGTTGGCGGCCTCCATGATGCCGGGGCCGCCACCGGAAATGACCGAGAAGCCGGCGTCGGACAGCTTGCGCGCGATGACTTCGGTCAACATGTAATACGCGTGGTCGGGCGGCGTGCGGGCGCTGCCGAAAATCGACACGGCCGGGCGGATGAACGCCAGCCGTTCGGTCGCCTCGACGAACTCTGCCATAATTCCCAGCATCCGCCATGACTCGCGTGCCGAGTAGTCGATCTCGGCGGTGCGCCCCGGGTCAGCGGCGGCGGGCAATTTTTCCAAGTGCATTTTCGAGCGCCTCGTGAACGATTCTAATGTAAGCCAGCCAAGAAAAATCCTGCTGTTGGTGGACGGCTCATCCTACCTGTATCGCGCATTCCACGCGCTGCCCGACCTGCGCAACTCGGCAGGCGAGCCGACCAATGCGATCAAGGGCGTGCTCTCCATGTTGCACAAGCTGCGGAAGGACCATGCGGCCGATTATATCGCCTGCGTGTTCGACGCGAAGGGCAAGACCTTCCGCGACGAGCTGTATCCGGCCTACAAGGAACATCGCCCACCCATGCCGGACGACCTGCGCAGCCAGATCGAACCGCTGCACGAAGCGATCCGCGCCGAAGGCTGGCCGCTCGTCGTCATCGACGGCGTCGAGGCCGACGACGTGATCGGCACGCTGGTGCATCACGCCGAGCGGAAGGGGATCCACAGCATCGTTTCCACCGGCGACAAGGACATGGCCCAGCTGGTCGACGACCATGTGACGCTGGTCAACACCATGAGCGCCGAGACGCTCGACGAGGCCGGTGTCGCCGCCAAGTTCGGCGTGCCGCCCGAGCGCATCATCGATTACCTCACGCTGGTCGGCGACGCGGTCGACAACGTGCCCGGCGTCGCCAAATGCGGCCCCAAGACCGCGGTGAAATGGCTGACCGAATACGGCACGCTCGACAACTTGATGGCGCACGCCGACGAGATCAAGGGCGTGGTCGGCGATAACCTGCGCGCCGCGCTCGACTGGCTGCCGCAGGCGCGCGTGCTGATCACGATCAAGACCGACGTCGACCTGCCTTTCGATTTCGACGATCTCGTCCTGAAACCGCGCGATACCGGCGTGCTGCGGCCGCTGTTCGAACGCTACGAGTTCCGGACCTGGTTGCGCGAACTCGATGCCGCCGCGACGGCGAACCCCGAGATCCCCGAACAGGACAGCAGCGGCAACTACCGCGCCCACTACGAAACCCTCCTCACGGAAACCCAGCTCGACACCTGGATCGCCAAGCTGAGTTCGGCACCGACGTTTGCGCTCGACACCGAGACCACCAGCCTCGATGCCATGCAGGCCGAACTGGTCGGCATCTCGTTCGCCACGGCACATGGCGAGGCGGCCTACCTGCCGCTGGCACACCACTATGCCGGCGCGCCCACGCAACTGGATCGCGACGCCGCCCTGGCCAAGCTGAAACCCTTGCTGGAAAACCGCGAACCCAAAATCATCGGCCAGCATCTCAAGTACGACCGCCACGTCTTTGCCAACGTCGGCATCGCGCTCGGCGGTGTCATCGACGACACCCTGCTGCAATCCTACGTGCTCGAAGCGCACCAGTCGCACGAACTCGGCAACCTGGCGTCGCGCCACCTCGGCCTCGCCACGATCAGCTACGACGACGTCACCGGCAAGGGTGCGGCGCGCATCGGCTTCGAACAAGTGGCAATCGAACGTGCCAGCGAATACGCCGCAGAGGATGCCGACGTCACGCTGCGCGTGCGCGATGCATTGGCGCCGCAGATCGAGGCGTCCGACAAGCTGGAATTCGTCTACCGTCACATCGAGCTGCCGGTGGCGGAAATCCTGTTCCGCATGGAGCGCACCGGCGTGCTGATCGACCGCACCCTGCTCGCCGCCCAGAGCGGCGAACTCGGCCGCAAGATGCTGGAGCTGGAGCAGCGCGCCTACCAGGAGGCCGGCCAGCCGTTCAACCTCGGTTCGCCCAAGCAGATCGGTGACATCCTGTTCACGCAAAAAGGCCTGCCGGTCGTCAAGAAAACGCCCAGCGGCGCGCCCTCCACCGACGAGGAAACCTTGGAGCAGCTCGCGCTCGACCACCCCATCGCACGCGCGATCCTCGACTATCGCGGCATGGCCAAGCTGAAGTCGACCTACACCGACAAGTTGCCGCAGATGATCGATCCGCGGACGGGGCGCGTGCATACCAGCTATTCGCAGGCCACCGCGGTGACCGGCCGGCTGGCGAGTTCCGATCCCAACCTGCAGAACATCCCCGCGCGCACCGCCGAGGGCCGCCGCATCCGCGAGGCCTTCATCGCGCCGCCCGGACACGTGCTGGTGTCCGCCGACTATTCGCAGATCGAGTTGCGCATCATGGCGCACCTGTCCGACGACGCCGGCCTGCTGACCGCCTTCGCCGAGGACCGCGACATCCACACCGCCACCGCCGCTGAAGTCTTCGGCGTACCGCTCGACGACGTCAGCGCCGACCAGCGGCGCATGGCCAAGGTCATCAACTTCGGGCTCATCTATGGCATGTCGGCATTCGGTCTGGCCAGCCAGCTCAACCTCGAGCGTGCCGCCGCCCAGACCTACATCGACCGCTATTTCGCGCGCTACCCCGGGGTGGCCGACTACATGCAGCGCACGCGCGAGACCGCGCGCAGCCAAGGCTACGTCGAGACCGTGTTCGGACGCCGGCTGTACCTGCCGGAGATCAACGCGAAGAACCCGGCGCGCCGCCAGGGCGCCGAACGCGCCGCCATCAACGCACCGATGCAGGGCACCGCCGCCGACCTCATCAAGCTGGCGATGATCGCGGTACAGAATCACCTCGACAGACAGGGCATGCAAACCAAGCTGATCATGCAAGTGCATGATGAACTGATTCTCGAAGTGCCTGAGGCGGAACGCAACGCGATCTGCGACGTGCTCCCTGCGCTCATGTGCGGCGTTGCCCAGCTCAAGGTCGTGCTCGATGCCAAGCTGGGCGTCGGTCCCAACTGGGAACGCGCCCATTGACGCGTATGCCTTTCGCGGATGGCTCGATCCTTGTGGCCTCCGGGCGCATTAACCTGTCGATGCCACTCGGATACCATTGATCGCCATGGGTAATTGCAGTCCTCTCCTTTTCGCCTCCCGCGGGCGGGCCGGTGCGGCAGTCCGCGGCACGCTCGTGGCCCTGTTCATGACATTCGGCACGCCATCGGCGGGCGCCGATCAGGGCGTCTACCGCCTGGGGTGCTGCCCCTGCAGAGCCCGAACAAGCTGGCCGTCATGTTCCTGCCTTTGGCGGAAGCCCTGAGCGAGCGCCTGGGACGACCGGTGCAATTCGTCACCGCCCCCAGCTTTTCCGCCTTCATGACCCGGGTCTCGGAAAAACTATGACATTCTCTATCTGAATCCCCTGCTGTGTTCGCGCGCCTTGGAACATGGCTACCACGTGGTCGCCAAGGTAGGCGGAGAGCCTTTCACCGGCATCCTCGTCGTGCGCCGGGACAGTCCGCTCAAGGAACTGGACCCGGCCCAGTTGCCGCCCCGACTCCGCATCGGCTTTCCCGACCCTGGTGCCTACGCGGCCACGGTCATGACCCGGCGCTATCTGTCCCGACTGGGAATCGACGTGGATCGAAGGTTCCAGGTCAAATACTTCGGCTCCCAGGATTCCGCCCTGATGGCGCTGTACTCGGGCCTGGTGGATATGGCCGGCACCTGGAAGCCTTCCCTGCGTTCCATGCCCAAGGACGTGCGCAACGATTTGCGGGTGATCGCTGAAACGCCCCCGGAACCGCAGATGCCCATCGCGGTGCGCAACGACATGTCGCCGGCTGATGCCGACGCCATCGTGGCGGTGCTGACCGAACTGGGTCAAACGCCTCGCGGTCAGGCCATCCTGGGCGGCATGGCGCTGCCCCAGGGATTCGTTGCCGCCAACGACCGGGAATATGAAAAGGTCGGCGAAGAATGAGTGTCGTGGCGCCCNCCGGTCTTGCCGTGCCGCTCGCGGGCAGCGCGCCATTACGCACAGCCTTGTTCCAGACGCTGCGCTTTCGCCTGATCCTGTCGGTGGCGCTGGTGCACGTGGTCCTGATGGGCATCTTCGCCGCCGCCGCGGTCCATGAGCAGTCTGACCGCATCGAGCTTGAACTCCTGAACCGGAGCCGCGCCCTGATCTCCATGACCGCCGTGGCCTCCACCAATACCGTGCTGACTGAAGACCTGGGCGCCCTGGCGGAAATCATCCAGAAGGTGGAACGCCAGCCCGATGTGGCGTATTGCGAAATCGCCGATTCGCGCGGCTATATCCTCGGCACCACGTTGCCGGACCGGTTGGGCAAACGCCTCCCGCCGCGGATCGACCAGTCCGACAGTTTTCCCNTGGCGCCCGGTGACCACACGCTCGACCTGCGGGAAGCCATCCAGATCGAAGGCCAGACGGTCGGCACCGTGACGCTCGGCTTGTCCACGGCCCGCATGGATTCGGCCATGCGCAAGACCTGGCTGGACGGATCCCTGTTCATCCTGCTGGCGCTGGTCGTGGGCAGCTTCGCCGCCTGGCTCCTGTCCCTGGCCACCACCCGGAAGCTGCATGACATGGTCGAGGCCACCGCCCGGATCGGCAAGGGCGACCTGGATGTCCAACTACCCATCACGTCGCGCGACGAGGTGGGCATGCTCGCCATCGCCTTCAACAACATGGTGATCTCCCTCAAACAGGCGTCGGAGGAAGCGCTGCGGGAACACCGGCAGCGCACCCAGGCGGAACGCCTCGCCTGCGTGNGGGAGATGTCCGCCAGCATCGCCCACGAAATCCGCAACNCCCTGTCGGCCGTAATCAATTCGGTCAACCTGCTAAGCGGCGACACGCTACAGGGCGAAGACCGGTCGCAAGTGATCGGCATTCTGAACAACGAGTCCCATCGCCTGAACCGCATCCTCAGCGACTTTCTCGATTTCGCCAAGATCCGCGAATCCCAGCCGGCGCAAGGCAATCTGGCGGCGTTGATCGAGGAGATTGCGAGCATGCTGCGCCAGGACCTGCCGCCCGGANAANACATCCGGGTAGCCGTGACATGCCCACCCGACGCCTGCCTGGCCGTGTTCGACCACGACCAGATTCGCCAGGTTGTATGGAACCTGGCCTTGAATGCCGTCCAGGCGATGGGGGACGATGGTCTGCTGTCCTTCCGGACCGTCCGGCGGGGCGGCAAGATCGTTGTGACCGTGGCCGACACCGGCTGCGGCATCCAACCGGATTTCATCAAGGACATGACCAAGCCCTTCGTCACCGGGCGCCGGGACGGTACCGGCCTGGGCCTGGCCATCGTCCAGCGCATCCTGGTCCAGCACCGTTCCCAGCTTTCGGTTTCCAGCGAGCTGGGCGTTGGCAGCGAGATCAGTTTTGAATTGGACAGCGGCGGATAACCATGGCGACCATCCTCATCGTCGACGACGAATTCTCCATACGANAAACCCTGGGCCTGCTCCTCAAAGGCGATGGCCACGTCGCACTGGAAGCCGCCAATCTGGAAGAGGCCCGGGCCCAGCTGGACCGCCATATCGTGGACCTGGTCATCACCGACATGCGGATCGGGCCGGAAGACGGCCTGTCCCTGCTGGCGTATCTCAAGGAAATCGCCTACCCGGCTGAAAGCATCATGATGACCGCCTACGCTTCCATCGAATCCGCGGTGGAGGCCATGCGCCTGGGCGCCTACGACTACCTGACCAAGCCGATCAACCCGGACGAGCTGCGACTGCGCATCCGCAAGGTGCTGGAACGCAGTTCGCTGCGCGAGGAAGTCACGCGGTTGCGGGGCGAGTTGCTGGGCCGCGACCGGCTCGGCCACATCGTTGCCCGCAGTGCGCGCATGGCCAGCATCCTGGAGATCGTGGAACGCATCCGGGACCGGGAGCTGCCTGTGCTCATCACCGGGGAAACCGGCACCGGTAAGGAAGTCCTGGCGGGCGCCCTCCACAGCATCAGCAACCGCAGCAAAGGCCCCTTCGTGGCCATCAACTGCTGCACCCTGCCCGAGGACCTGCTGGACTCGGAGCTGTTCGGCCATATCAAGGGCTCGTTCACTAGCGCCACCAGCAACCGCAAGGGCCTGTTCCAGCAGGCTCACGGCGGCACCCTGTTCCTGGACGAGATCGGCGACATCAGCCCGCGCCTGCAGGCCAAACTGTTGCGCGTCCTCCAGGAAGGCGAGGTGCGGCCGGTGGGCGGCGAAACCTCGGTCAAGGTGGATGTGCGCATCATCGCCGCCACCAACCGGGACCTCGAACACATGGCGGCGGAGAATACCTTCCGCAGCGATCTGCTGTTCCGCCTCGACGTACTGCGCATCGACATTCCGCCACTGCGGGAACGCCAGGAGGACATCCTGCCGCTGGCGGAACATTTCCTGGACATGGAACGAGAGCGTCTCAAGCATGCCGAACTGGGCCTGAGCCCGGCGGCGAAGCAAAAGCTGCTCGCCTATGACTGGCCGGGCAATGTGCGGGAATTGAAGAACGTCATCGAACGAAGCTTCGCCCTGTACTCGGGACCCGTGCTGGGCGCCGACGAAGTTGCCATCACCATGCACGCGTCGAAGCCCGCCGCCGACAAGCGGAAGACCCTGGCCGAGATCGAGGCGGACTACATCCGGGAGACCCTGGATGCCTGCCAGGGCAACCAGGTGGCCGCCGCTCGCCGTCTGGACATCAGCCGCTCGACCCTGCGCCGCAAATTGCAGGACATGGGCGTGCTGGCCGTGGCCGATTCCGATCCAGCCCTGTAGCGTAATGATTCACGGCAATGGCCGGCGCGGTTGCCGGTTTTTGCCAAGCCCTTGAAACGGCGTCGATAAAGCAGCCTGGCACAGCCGTTGCTCAACGTAGTGGCAAACACCTTCGCACGGTGTTTCCAAAACCACTACGGAGCAACAGGATGGAGCTATTCAAGAAGACCCTCAGTCCGGTGGCCGCCATGGCCATCATCGCTGTACTGAACATTTTCCTCTTCCAGATCGTGGGCGCCTGGACCGTGGGCGGCGGCGAAACCATGATGACCGGCCTCATCGCCCAGATGTTCCTGGGCGATTCTCTCTCCNGCATCCCATTCTGGAACGTCGCCTTTCCGCCCGACCCGGGCTACTGGAAAATTTACATCAGCCTGGGCATGTTGTTCGGTGCGGTGGTCGGCGCCGTCCTCAGCAAGGAATTCAACTGGCACATGCCGCACCGCCTGTCCGAGTGGGTGATGATCACCATCGGCGGGCTGCTCATGGGCATCGGCATTCGCCTGGCCTTCGTCTGCAATGTGAGCACCTTCTATGGCCTCACCCCGAAATGAATCTGGGGGTATCTGGCCATCAGCGGANTCCTGGCCGGGGCCTGGGTGGGCACCTGGATCTACAAGAAAAGCCTGGAGGGATGACACGATGAACAACGTCATTGCCCAATGCCTCACTGCATTCGTCTTCGGCTCCGTCGTCGGGCTGCTGGTGCAGCGTTCCCGTTACTGCAACGTGGCGGCCCTGCGGGACGCCATGCTGTTCAAGACCTATCGCAATACCAAAGCGCTGCTGGTCGCCATGATGATCCTCACCATGGGATTCACCGCCTTCATCACCGTGGGCGCGGGCAAACCCNTGCACTTCGACGTCGGCCTGAACACCTTCGTCGGATTGTTCCTGTTCGGAATCGGCATGGTGCTGGCCGGCGCATGCACGGTCTCCACCTGGGTCAAGGCCGGAGAGGGCAACGTCGGGGCCATCTGGGCCCTGCTGTTCACCTTCATCGGCATGTTCCTGTTCTCCCTGCTGTGGTCCTTCACCTACTGGCCGCCGGCGCCAAGCACCATGACCGGGAATTTCAACCTGGCAGGTCTCCAGCTCGGCTTCGCCAACGCCGCGACCCTGCAGGAAAAGACCAAGATCCCGGCGGTCGTCTTCGGCGCCATTCAAACGCTGGTTCTGTACGGTCTCTACCGGGCGATCCTGCGCCGGGAGCGCGCCGGTGCCGGCGCCCAAGCCCACAGCGAATCCGCCGCCTGCAACGCCTGGGCCGACAACGACAAGGCCGTGCCGCAAGGCGCCGCCCGGGTGACGGCCGAACAATCCACCTAAGCACATTCAGATCAGGAGACACCCACGATGGGACTTTTCAGCAAGAAGAACGACTCGACCGCCCACGCCGCCCCGACGGCAACCGTCACGCTGCCGGATGGAACGTCGGTCACCGTCGCGCAGCAAATCAACTGCCTCGGGGATTCCTGTCCGCGTCCGCAGCTCATGACCAAGAAGGCCCTGACAGGCGCGGCGTCAGGCGACGTGGTCGAGGTCATGATCGACAATCCGACCTCCATGGAGGCCATCCCGCCCATGATGAAGGACCTGGCCAGCACGCACCTCGCCACGGTCCGTGCCGATCGCTACTGGCGCGTGCTTGTCCGCAAGAACTGAAGGAGCGCGCCATGTCATTCGGAAAGATACAGATGGCGCTATTCGCCGCCGTCGCGGCAGCCGTCACGGTAGGCAGCTTTGCCTACATCTTCATCGCCCGTCCCGCCTATTTGCATGCGACGCGGGACGGCGTGCCCTATCTCACACCCNCCGTCATCAACCCGGTCGACGGCACGCCCCTGGATGTGGGCATGCTGGTACGCCATTTCACTGGAAAGGACGGCAGCCATGACGCTGGATCTTGAAACCATCGCGCAGATCGTCATGTTTTTCGTGGCTTTCTATCTCATCTACTTGTGCCTGACCCAGGACGTGTTCTGAGGAGACGCCCGTGAAAAAGACATCCTGGTGTTCTGGACCGCCGCTCTGGGAACCACCCTGGGGCTGTGCGCGATCCTGTTCCCCTATGCCGCGGTGCCCGCCGCGACCCTGTCCAAGGCGCAGACGCCCCAGCCCATGGAAAGCATGGCGGACCTCGACCTCGGCAAGGACTACGGCACCGTCTCGGTTACCGATCTCGTGGGCTACTACCTCGAGAATCCCCCTGCCCCCAAATCCGCGGCAGCCCAGGCTGAAGCGCCCCATCGTTTCGGGGGCTGTTGAAGGCGCGGCGCATGAAACGCTTCGACAGGTTGCTGCTGGCCGCCACGCTGGGCATCGTCGCCCAAGGATCGGCGCATGGCGAAAATTTCGCCTATACCGCCGATGCCAGCGGACTGATCGGTCACGCCACGGTCGTGGATGCGCGTCCGCTGGCGGCGTGTCTGCACCGTAGCGTGGTGAACGCCAAGTGCCTGCCTGCATCGGATTTCCTCGGTCCGCATGGCCGTCTGGCCGCCTTCACCGACATCTACTGGCTGCTGGGCACGGCCGGGATCGCCGCCAAAGATGCGGTGCTGGTGGTCGGCGACAACCCCTGGGAACGCGATTTCGTCGCCGGCATGCTGTATCTGTCCGGGCAGGCCGCGGTCACGGTGCTGAACCGGCCGATCTCGGACGGTGCCGGCCTTCCCGTCTCCAGCCTGGGGCCGGGGACGGCCCGTGGCATGCTCCGCCAGCCCATCTACGAAGGAACGGTCAGGGCCGACACCATGGTATTGCGTAGCGAGCTGGCAGCTGAACTGCAGCGTGGTCATTCCCCGACCCTGGTGGACGGCAGGCCCGAGTCGGCGTATTGGGGCGAAACCATCCGCGCATCCAGGGGCGGGCATCTGCCTGGCGCGCAATCCCTGCCCATGGCGGAACTCCGGACGGAAGTCGGACGGGGTCAAACGCAACTGCCGCCCGGGCCATTCGTGGTGTACGGGCACGACCCTTTCGAGTCCGTCGCCTATTTCACCCTGGCCCGGGCCGGCGCACGCGCCCAGGCANAAGTCCTGCCGGGCGGCTGGGTCGAATGGGCCAACCATCCGGCGCTGCCGATGGACGCGGAGACCTATCCGGATAGCGTGGCGGCACCGANNTCGCAGCCCCCGACGCCTGCCGCCCAGCCTGCGCAAGCCGCAATAGCCGCCGTGGCAACAGTTGCGGGACTGTTGGTCCTGATTACAAGCGCTTGGTATCTACGGAGAAAAACAAAGCATGAAATTGCTGATCGTGGTTTCCACCGACCAGGGCGGGCCGCTGCTGGCACCCCTGGCCTCGGCGTGCCTGAGAAACAACATCCAGTGGGGATGCTTCTTCACCAATGACGGTGTGAAGCTCCTGGGCGATCCGACCCTGGCGACTTTGATTGGCCAGGCCGACCAACAGGTGGCGTGCGAGCACTCCTGGTTCCGCTTCATGGGACAGCAGGCATGCCCTGTGGAACTGGGCAGCCAAACCAACCACAGCGCCATGGTCGGCGTTGCGGACAACATCCTGACCCTGTGAGGCGAGCCATGGCAGACACCATCAAATCAATATTGCTGCTGGCCCGCCGGGACCACGCCGAGGCCATGCGGGTAGCCGCGGGCCTGACCATCTTTGGTCACCAGGTGCGGCTCGTATTCATGGATCGGCCGGTAGCCGACACGCCGGAAAACGCCGAGCAGGCCGAGCTTCTGGAACTGGCCGAGATCACTCCGGAGACCACGGTACAGGCGGAGGATCTGCCTCAGCTGGACCGGTCCCGGCTGGCCGAGGCGCTCATGTCGACCGACGTGGTGATGAGCTTCTGATGGAGGAAAGCTAATGGAATTCGTCGTGCTTGAAACAGGGATTTTTCCGGACCGGTCCACCTTGGCCGAGGCCCTGGCGGCCTTGCCTGTGTGCCACACGGTCCGGCGGCCCATCATGCCCTCATCTCAAGACGACGAGGAGNGGTGGGACCGGCTACTGCAGGCATTGCTGGCAGCAGACCGGATCGTTGTTGTTTAAATCAATATCACGGAGGTAGAACAGATGAAAAACGTAAGCGTATTGACCGCACTGACCGCAGCCTGGATTCTGGGCAGCGGGGCGGCCTGGGCCGATGCCACGCCCTTGGTCAACACCCAGTGGATCAAAGCGAATGCCTGCCAGCCGGGCATCGTCGTCCTGGACATCCGCAACCAGCTGGACGGCCACAGCAAGATCGACTACCTGCGGGGCCATATTCCCTGCGCCGTGTACAGCGATTACATGAAAGACGGCTGGCGGACCAAGGTCAACAACATCCCGGGCATGTTGCCGCCCACGAAGGATCTGGAGAAGCTCATCGGCAGCCTGGGAATCAGCAACAACGACCACGTGGTGATCTATTCCGCCGGCCTCAACGGCCTCGACATGGGCAGCGCCACCCGCGTCTACTGGACGTTCAAGGTGCTGGGACATGACAACGTCTCCATCCTCGACGGAGGCTACGCAGCCTATGCGGACGAGAAGGGCAACAAGATCGAGACCGGCGCGAACACACCCAAGCCAGCAAGCTTCACCGCCCAGCTGCGCAAGGACATGATCCCGGGCGAAGCGGACGTGGCCCAGGCCCTGAAGGAAGGCGTGGTCATGGTGGACAACCGGCCGAACGACCAGTTTCTGGGGGTCAACCGGAGCGTACCGGCCGTGAAACGCAATGGCACTCTGCCCGGTGCCAAGAACTTGCCGGAAAGCTGGCTCACCGACAACAACACGGGCAGCTTCCGTTCGCCGGCCGAGCTGAAAGCCCTGTACAAGGAAGCCGGCGTGCCGGTCACGGGCAAGGAAATCAACTTCTGCAACACCGGGCATTGGGCCTCTCTGGGATGGTTCGTCTCCAGCGAACTGCTCGGCAACAAGTCGGCCAAAGTCTACGATGGCTCGATGAGCCAATGGTCGGCCAACGCCAGCCTGCCCATGATGCAGAAGGTCAAGGCCGAATAAAGGCCGCATGCGCCGTAGCCTGGCAGTCCTCGCACTCCTGACGGCTGGCGCGCCCGCGCTGGCCGCCGGGGAGTACGACCGGGCGCTGCGGGTCGACGTGGCCGTGCTCCAGGGCGATGCCCGACTGCTCGCCGACCCGGCCACCCCCGCGATCCGCCGCACCGGACTGCAGGCCCGGATCGCCAGCATCCTGGGCACCCTGGACATGACCGCCCGCGAGCGGAACAACCATAATCCCTCGACGCAAATCCCGCTTCCTGCCGTCGCCGCCCTGCGCGCCGATTTCCGTCATGGCAGACCGGAACGGTTCCTGCGCAGTGCGACGTCCCTCGCGACGACGCTGCCCCTGGACACCACGTATTTCATTCCGCTCATCCAGACGCCCCTGCGGGCCAAGACCGGGNGAGATCTTTACCGGACGCTGTGCATCGGTTGTCATCAATACAACGATCCGCATGCCGCCAACCCTGCCCCGAATCTGTTCGACATGGCGCGCTCGACCCCCTCCACGGAATTCGTCGCGCGCATGCTGGGCGGGGTTCACGGGGTCNCCCGTACCACCCTGAAGAACCCGTTTTCCGACGAGGAAATCGCCAGCCTGATGGTCTATTTCGCCGCCGGCCATCCATAACCGCCTTCCACCGACGCTCCTCCGCCCGGACGAAAAAACGGGCGCCAGTGCGCCCGTTCCGCTTGCCTCCTGTCCGTTTACTGTAGTGGAACCAGTTCCACACGGCGGTTCTTCGCACGGCCCGCAGCGGTCTTGTTGTCGGCCACCGGCTGGGCTTCGCCATATCCCCGGGCAGTCAGGCGTTCGGCGGCAATTCCGCGCGTGATGAGATAGGCGCGTACGGTCTCGGCCCGGCGCTGCGACAGTGTGAAGTTGTACGCAATGGAACTGGCCGCATCGGTGTAGCCCGCCACTTCCACCTTGACCTCGCCCCACTCCTTCAGCGTGGCGGCGGCATTGTCCAGAATAGCGAGCGATTCGGGACGCAGGCTGGCGCTGTCGTTGTCGAAGTTCACGCCATCCAGCATCAGCCTCCTGGGCGCCGCGGGGACGACGGCAGGTGCCGGCTGCGGCTCGGCTGCAGGCGCCGGCGGTGGCGGCTTGACGGCCGGGGGCAGACAGCCATCGGCGGTACCCGGTGCGGGCACCGCCGGGCACGCGTCCCGGTGATCCGGAATCCCGTCGCCGTCGGAATCCAGCGGGCAGCCCCGGCGTCGACCTTCACGCCGGCCGGCGTATCGGGACAGCGGTCGAGGCCATCGAACACGCCGTCGTTGTCGGCGTCCAGCGGGCATCCGNTGCACGTCGACCTGGGCGCCGCGCGGGGTATGCGGGCACACGTCCCGGCGGTTGGCCACGCCGTCGCCGTCGGAATCGGGCGGCGCGCCCAGGCCCCAGGAATAGCCCAGCAACGCCTGGACATTGGTCAGCCCGGCATTCGGCAGCGTGCTGTTGCCGAATGATTGATCGGCACGCAGCTCCCAGCGGAACGCATTGTTCGTCCCCACGGCCCACTCCTGGCCGATACCCAACGACGCCATGGGGCGGGTGAAGTCGACATGGCCGTCGGTGTTGACGTTCATCAGGCCCAGGCCGCCCGACAGGAACCAGTTGTAGCGCGGCTGTCGGGAAAACAGCCATTCGAGCCCGCCCCGCAGCGTGAGGACATCGGCATCGCCCACGCCGGCGCGATTGCCGTCATAGGCGCCGTACACCAGATCGCCGAAGAGATTGAAGTCATCATTGAGCTGCTGGCCGTAACGCAGGCCGAACAGCGGCCTGACGCCATCCTTGCCGCCGACCAGATCCTTGTCTGCCCGGCCACCGCCCAGCAGCAGCCCCAATTCGTGCTCGGGCATGTCCGCGGCATGGGCCGCGCCGCCCAATGCCGCCATGCCGGCCAACAGCCAGACTGCGTAGGATTGTTTCATGGTGATCCCGTATGCAAATAAACCGAACCCGCAGCCGCCCTCGGTGCTCGGGCGAATCGGGTCTTTCAGACGGACAGCGCGCCCGGCAATCCGGTTGCCGATTGATGGCTCGGTTACCGGATCGGACTCACGCAAGGACGATAAAACCTATTTTTGAGGCTGTCCCGGATCTCGCGCAGCAGCACGATGTCTTCCGGCGGTGCGGCCGGCGCGGCGGGCGCAGGCGGGGTGGCCTTCTTCAGCCGGTTGATCTGCTTGACGAGGATGAAGACGATGAAGGCCAGGATGATGAAATTCAGCAGGATGGTCAGGAAGCTGCCGTAGGCGAATACCGGCACCCCGGCTTTCTTCACTTCCACCAAGGTCATCGCCACGCCTTCCGGCACGGTCTTCAACGGCAGGAACAGGTTGGAAAAATCGAAGCCGCCAAATATCGCACCCACGATCGGCATGATCAGATCGTTGACGATCGAGTCGACGATCTTGCCGAACGCCGCACCGATGATGACGCCCACCGCCAGGTCCATGGCATTGCCCTTGACCGCGAACTCCTTGAATTCAGTCATGAAACTCATGCTTATCCTCCTGATTGTTGATCCTGTATAGCCGCGTTGATGGTAGCCGCTCTCGCCTCGATGCACCACCACAAAAGCGGAAATTTTCACGCTTGGTCGAGACCCGCGAGGAGGGTAAAATGCCACTCCTTATGCGTATCGGTCGCCACCATCTCAAGAACCGCCTGATCGTCGCCCCCATGGCCGGGGTGACCGACCGGCCTTTCCGCCAGCTCTGCAAGAAGCTGGGCGCGGGCATGGCCGTGTCCGAGATGGTGACGTCGAACTCGCTGCTGTACGGTTCGGCCAAGACTGCGCGACGCGCCAACCACGAAGGCGAAGTCGATCCGATCAGCGTGCAGATCGCCGGCGCCGATCCGCGGATGATGGCGGAAGCCGCACGCCACAACGTCGACCGCGGGGCGCAGATCATCGACATCAACATGGGCTGCCCGGCCAAGAAGGTGTGCAACGTGATGGCGGGCTCGGCGCTGCTGCAGGACGAATCTCTGGTCGGCCGCATCCTCGATGCCGTGGTCGCCGCCGTCCCCGAGGTTCCGGTCACGCTGAAGATCCGCACCGGCTGGGATCGCGAACACCGCAATGCGCTCAATATCCTGAAGATCGCCGAGAACGCAGGCGTGCAGGCGCTGGCGATGCACGGCCGCACGCGCGCCTGCGGCTATACGGGCGAGGCCGAGTACGACACCATCCGCGCGGTCAAGGCGGAAGCCCGCATTCCCGTCATCGCCAACGGCGACATCACCACACCGGAGAAAGCGGAGTATGTCCTCGAATACACCGGTGCCGACGCCGTGATGATCGGCCGCGCCGCGCAGGGACGCCCGTGGATATTCCGCGAGATCGAATATTTCCTGGCCACGGGCGCACGCCTGCCGCAACCCGAGGTGGCGGAAATCCACGCCGTGCTGCTCGAACACATCCACGACCTGTATGCCTTCTACGGCGACGTCACCGGCGTGCGCGTGGCGCGCAAGCACATCTCCTGGTACACAAAAGGACTAGTCGGCAGCAGTGTCTTTCGGCATACGATGAACCAGCTCGACTCGGTGGCCGAACAGCTCGCCGTCGTGAACGAATACTTTGCCCAGGCAGCACGCGCAGACGACCGTCTGCGCTATGAAACCGGTCACGACAACAATAACGCGGAAGACATGCCGGCGGCCTCAAGGCTCGCGGCATAAAGGGGAACTTCAACATGATAGAAGAAAACGAAATCGCCGCGTGCATGCGGCGGTCGCTGAACCGCTATTTCAAGGACCTCGACGGCGAAACGCCGAGCGAGATCTACACCATGGTGGTGAGCGCGGTTGAAAAGCCCCTGCTGGCCTACATCCTCGATCGTGCCGAAGGCAACCAGACCCGCGCCGCCGACATGCTCGGCATCAACCGCAATACCCTGCGCAAGAAAATGCGCGAACACGGCCTCTCCGACTGACATCCTGACCATCGCCAAATGAAAATACAGCGAGCCCTGCTCTCCGTCTCCGACAAAACCGGCCTCGTCGACTTCGCCCGCGCGCTCGCCGGCGCCGGCGTCGAACTGCTCTCCACCGGCGGCACCGCCAAAGCGCTGCGCGACGCCGGCCTCGCGGTGATCGACGTCAGCGAATACACCGGCTTTCCCGAGATGCTCGACGGCCGGGTCAAGACGCTGCACCCTAAGGTCCACGGCGGCATCCTCGCGCGGCGCGACCTGCCGGAGCACGTCGCCACCATGACCGCGCACGGCATGGGTTACATCGACCTGGTATGCGTCAACCTCTATCCCTTCGTCGCCACAGTGTCGAAGCCGCACACGCTGGACGACGCCATCGAGAACATCGACATCGGCGGCCCGGCAATGGTGCGCTCGTCGGCCAAGAACTACCGCCATGTCGCCATCGTCACCGACCCGGCCGACTACCCGGCGCTGGTCGCGGAAATGCAGGCCAACGGCGGCGCCCTGACCGATGCCACCCGCTTCACGCTGGCGAAGAAAGCCTTCAGCCACACTGCCGAATACGATGGCGCGATCAGCAACTATCTGACTGCGCTCAACGACAGCAACGAGCGCGAGACTTTCGGCGAAAAACTGAACCTGCAGTTCACCCGTGCGCAGACTTGCCGCTACGGGGAGAATCCGCACCAGGCCGGCGCCTTCTACGTCGAGGCCAGCGCCCCGGCCGGCACGATCGCCACGGCGCGCCAGATCCAGGGCAAGGAGCTCTCCTACAACAACATCGCCGACACCGACGCCGCGCTCGAATGCGTGAAGCTGTTCGACGCCGCCCCGGCGTGCGTCATCGTCAAGCACGCCAACCCCTGCGGCGTGGCCTACGGTGCGAACCTTCTGGACGCCTACAACCGCGCCTACCAGACCGATCCCGAATCGGCCTTCGGCGGCATCATCGCCTTCAACGGCCGCCTGGACGGCGAAACTGCGCAGGCCATCGTCGAGCGCCAGTTCGTCGAAGTCATCATCGCCNCCGAAGTCAGTCCGGAAGCGTCCGCCGCCGTCGCCGCCAAGAAGAACGTACGCCTGCTCGAATGCGGGACATGGAGCGGTGCAGTCGCCCAGCTGGACATGAAGCGCGTGGCCGGCGGCCTGCTGGTGCAGGATGCCGACGTGCTGCTGCATGGCGAACTGAAAGTCGTCACCCAGCGTGCGCCCACCGACAAGGAAATGGACGATCTGCTGTTCGCCTGGCGCGTCGCCAAGTTCGTCAAATCCAATGCGATCGTGTACGCGAAGGACCGCATGACCGTTGGCGTCGGCGCCGGCCAGATGAGCCGCGTCAACTCCGCCCGCATCGCCGCGATCAAGGCCGAGCACGCCGGCCTCGCGGTGCCCGGCTCGGTGATGGCGTCCGACGCCTTCTTTCCTNTCCGCGACGGCCTCGACCAGGCCGGTGCTGCCGGCATCAAGGCCGTGATCCAGCCCGGCGGCTCGATGCGCGACGACGAAGTCATCGCCGCCGCGAACGAACATGGCATCGCCATGGTGTTCACCGGGACGCGACATTTCAGACATTGACTACTAGGTGAACGGTAAGCGGTGAGCAGTGAGCGGAAAAAGCCTGTCCTCACCTCCGAACGTTCACCGCTCCCCGCTTACTGCTCACCACTCACTCACATGAAAATCCTAGTCATCGGCTCTGGCGGACGCGAACACGCACTGGCGTGGAAACTCGCGCAATCCCCGCGTGTCTCGCGAGTGTTCGTCGCGCCCGGTAATGGCGGCACCGCAGCCGAAGACGGACTTGTCAACGTGCCGTTGACGGAAATCCCCTCGCTGGTCGAGTTTGTTCGCCGCGACGAGGATATTGCATTCACCGTGGTGGGCCCCGAAGCGCCGCTGGCGGCAGGCGTGGTCGACGCCTTCCGTGCCGCCGGACTGAAGATATTCGGCCCCACCCAGGCCGCCGCCCAGCTCGAAAGCTCCAAGGATTTCGCCAAGCAGTTCATGGCGCGCCACGGCATTCCCACTGCTGCTTTCGGCACCTTTACCGACGCCGCTGCTGCACACGCCTACATCGACCAGCACGGCGCGCCCATCGTGGTGAAGGCTGACGGACTCGCTGCCGGCAAGGGCGTGGTCGTCGCAACGAGCGTCGAGGAAGCGCACGCTGCGGTCGACGCCATGCTCGCCGGCAACAGCATGGGCGAGGCCGGCCACCGCGTGGTGATCGAGGAATGCCTGCTCGGCGAGGAAGCCAGCTTCATCGTCATGGTCGACGGCGAGCACGTGCTGGCGCTGGCCTCCAGCCAGGACCACAAACGCCTGCAGGACGGCGACCAGGGTCCCAATACCGGCGGCATGGGCGCGTATTCGCCGGCGCCGGTGGTCACCNCCGAACTGCACGCACGCATCATGCGCGAGGTGATCCACCCGACCGTCGAGGGCATGGCCGCCGACGGCATCCGGTTCACCGGCTTTCTCTATGCCGGCATCATGGTCGGCGCCGACGGCGCGCCCAAGGTGCTCGAGTTCAACTGCCGCATGGGCGACCCCGAAACCCAGCCGATCATGATGCGATTGAAGTCCGATCTGGTCGCTCTTCTGGAAGCCGCCGTCAACGGCAAGCTCGACCAGATCGAAGCCGAATGGGACCGCCGTACCGCGCTCGCCGTGGTGCTTGCCGCCGAAGGCTACCCCGATGCGCCGAAGAAGGGTGCTGTCATCGGCGCCTTGCCCGCCGCTGCCGACGACCTGCATATCTTCCATGCCGGCACCATCGCGCAGGACGATCGTACCGTGGTGAGCGGCGGCCGTGTACTGGCCGTGACCGTACTTGGCGACAGCGTGCGCATGGCGCAGAAGCGCGTC
The DNA here is from genome assembly GCF_013693775.1 of Thiobacillus sp. Classification (NCBI taxonomy): domain Bacteria; kingdom Pseudomonadati; phylum Pseudomonadota; class Betaproteobacteria; order Nitrosomonadales; family Thiobacillaceae; genus Thiobacillus; species Thiobacillus sp. The sequence continues at coordinate 2,793,611 of NZ_CP059257.1, read as the reverse complement.
TACGAAGCGATTGCCAGCATTCATTTCGACGGCATGCAATACCGGCGCGACACTGGCTGGCGCGCGCTTGACCGGAAGAAGTGAGACGGCAAGCGGTGCGCCGTGAACGGTGACATCGACGCGCTACGCGCGCATGTGCGGCGCGGCGGGCTAATCGCCTACCCGACCGAATCCTGTTATGGCCTCGGCTGCGACCCGCGCAATCCGCGCGCGCTGAAGCGGCTGATCCGACTGAAGGGCCGCAGTGCAGCCAAGGGCATGCTGCTGATCGCCGACGACTTCAAGCGCCTCAAGCCATTCGTTCGACCCTTGAACGGCTCCGATCGGGCGCGGATGGCGCGCAGCTGGCCCGGCCCGGTCACCTGGGTGGTGCCGGCCTCCGCGGTCTGCCCGCCCGAGTTGACCGGCGGCCGCCCCACCATTGCGGTGCGCGTCACCGCCCATCAAGGTGCCGCGCGCCTATGCCGCAGCCTCGGCATGGCGCTGGTTTCCACCAGTGCCAACAAAAGTGGCCGCAAACCCGCCAAAACCGCTGCGGAATGCCGCAGAATATTCGGCACGCGGGTACGCGTGGTCGCCGGCCGCATCGGCCGCCGCCGCCGCCCTTCCACCCTGATCGACCTTGCCACCGGAACGATACTTCGCCCCTGATGTCTGCCACGACCCCGATACCGCTGCCGTCAAAACCTATCTGCTCGACCTACAGGCGCGCATCGTCGCCGCACTGGAAGCCGCCGACGGCCTGCCCTTCCGCACCGATGCCTGGGAGCGTCCCGAAGGCGGCGGCGGCATCTCGCGACTGATCGAGGAAGGCCGGGTATTCGAACGCGGCGGGGTGAATTTTTCGCATGTGCTCGGCAGCCAGCTGCCGCCTTCGGCCAGCGCGCATCGCCCGGAACTCGCCGGCCGTCGCTGGGAGGCGATGGGGTATCGCTGGTGCTGCATCCGCGCAATCCCCATGCGCCGACGGTGCACATGAACGTGCGCTGCTTCGTCGCACTGAAGGACGGCGAGGCGCCGGTATGGTGGTTCGGCGGCGGCATGGACCTCACGCCCTACTATGGCTTCGCGGAGGACGCGCGGCACTTCCATGTCACGTGCAAGCAGGCGCTCGACCCCTTCGGTGCCGACCTGCACCCGCGCTTCAAGGAGTGGTGCGACCGCTACTTCTTCCTCAAGCATCGCAACGAACCGCGCGGCATCGGTGGCGTGTTCTACGACGACTTTTCCGAAGGCGGCTTCGACCATGCCTTCGCGATGACGAGGAGCGTGGGCGACGCCTTTCTCACCGCCTATCTGCCCATCCTCGAACGCCGCAAGGACATCGCATACGGCGAACGCGAACGCGACTTCCAGGCCTACCGACGCGGCCGCTACGTCGAGTTCAACCTGGTGTATGACCGCGGCACCCTGTTCGGCCTGCAGTCGGGCGGCCGCACCGAATCCATCCTGATGTCGCTGCCGCCGATCGTGAAATGGCGCTACGACTGGCACCCCGAGCCTGGTACGCCGGAAGCTGCGCTGTACACCGAGTTCCTGACCGCACGCGACTGGCATGCATAAAATCCCGCGCCGCATCCTGATCGGCCTTGGCGTCCTGTTGCTGCTCGTTGTCCTGGCCGGGCTCATCGCCTACGAATTGTTGTCGTCGGCGCTGGAAGCAAAATACATCGCGCAGGCGGCGCAAAAGATGACCTGGCAAATCCGCCCCGGACCGTCCGACCGCATCCGTTACCCGGGCCAGGGTCCCTACGATGTGCGGCTCGGCTACAGCAAGCTGCCGCATTACCTGGCGCAGCTGGACAAGGCCGGCTGGAAGATCGACCAGCAGGCCAGGATCAGCATCCAGATGGCGCGCGCCAGCGACCTCGGCCTGTTCCTGCCCTATCACGAAAAAGACCAGGCCGGCCTCAGCCTGCTCGACAGCGACGGCAAGCCCTTGTATCAGGCGCTGCATCCAACCCGGGTGTACCACCGCTTCGAGGATATTCCCAAGGTCCTGGTCGATTCGCTGCTCTACATCGAAAACCGCGAACTGCTGACCGAGCAGTTTCCCACCCGCAACCCGGCCGTGGAATGGGATCGCCTCGCCCAGGCATTGATGGAGAAAGGCATCAGCCTCATCGACACCCACCGCAACGTGCCCGGCGGCAGCACCCTGCCGACGCAGATCGAGAAGTACCGCCACTCTTCCGAGGGGCTGACCAGCGACATGAGCGAGAAGCTGCGCCAGATGGCCACGGCCAGCCTGCGCGCCTATCTCGACGGGCCCAATACGCTGCCGATGCGCAAGAAGACGGTGATGGCCTACCTGAACACCGTACCGCTTGCGGCCGCGCCGCGCTTCGGAGAGGTCAACGGCATCGCCGACGGGCTGTGGGCCTGGTATGGACTGGATTTCGGCGAGATCAACGCGATCCTGGAGAAAAAGACGCACGTCGGCGAAACCGCCTATGCAAGCGCGCTGAAGCATGTGCTGTCGCTGATCATCGCCGAGCGCCGCCCATCCTATTATCTGGCCGCCAACCGCAAGGCGCTCGACGCCCTGACCGACGACCATCTCGACCTGCTGGCCAACGCCCAGGTCATTTCGCGCGAACTCGCCGACCGCGCCAAACGGGTCAAACTGCGCAGCACGCATGAGCGCGTCGATCCGCCGGCGCCCCGCTTCGTCGACCAAAAAGCCACCAACGCCCAACGCATCCGTGTCGCGCAGATGCTGGGCGAGCCCCGTCTGTACGACCTCGACCGGCTGGATCTGCAGGTCGACACCACCATCAACCAGCCGGCGCAGAAGATCGTCAGCCGCTACCTGCAAAATCTGGCCCATCCGGAAGCCGCCGCCGCTTCGGGACTGATCGGGTTCCGCTTGCTGAAGCCCGACAACGCATTCGACCAGGTGATCTACAGCTTCACGCTGTATGAGAAAACGCCATCGGGCAATGTGCTGCGCGTCCAGGCCGACAACCTCAACCAGCCGTTCGACATCAACAGCCAGGCCCGGCTGGATCTGGGCTCCACCGCCAAGCTGCGTACCCTGGTCACCTACCTGCAGATCATTTCTCAAACGTACGACACCTACCGCACACTCGACGCCGCCGCGCTCAGGCAGAAAGCCCAACCGCAGCGCGACGTGCTGGCGCAGTGGGTGGCCGCCACGCTGCTGAGCCAGCCGGACATCAAGCGGGACGCCCTGCTCGAGGCGGCGATGGGTCGCCAGTATTCGGCGGCGCGGGAAATGTTCTTCACCGGCGGCGGCCTGCACGATTTCGTCAACTTCGACGCCAAGGACAACAGCCGCGTGATGGACGTGTGGGAGGCCACGAAGAACTCGGTCAACCTCGTCTACATCCGCATCATGCGCGACATCGTGCGGCATTACGCCAGCGCTTCGCCGGGTGCCGCCGCACGCATCCTAGACGACGCCAGCAACCCGATGCGCCAGACCTACCTGATGCGTTTCGTCGACCAGGAAGGGCGTCTGTTCATCCGCCGCTTCTACCAAAACCACAAGAGCCAGACGCCTGTGCAAATGGCGGAAGATGTCTATGCGCGCGTCCGTGCAAACCCGCGCCGCTTCACCTCGGCCTACCGTTATCTCGAACCGCAGGCTGGATTCGACGCCTATGTCACCGCCTTGCACGCCAACGTGCCGGCCAGTGCCAGCCTGAGCCCGAAGACACTCAAATCGCTCTACGAGACCCACGCGCCCGATGCCTACAACCTGGCCGACCGCGGCTACGTGACGCAGATCCATCCGCTGGAATTATGGGTAGTGAAAGCCCTGCGCAGCGCGCCCGGGACCGACCTCAAGACGCTCGACGACCAGGGCGCCGACGCCCGCCGCGAGGTCTACAACTGGCTGTTCAAGACCAGCCGCAAGAACGCGCAGGACATCCGCATCCAGTCGCTGCTCGAGGTCGAGGCCTTCGACGGCCTGCTGCGCGACTGGAAACGGCTGGGCTATCCGTTCGACAACATCACGCCCTCGTACGCCACCGCCATCGGCGCCTCGGGCGACCGGCCTGCCGCGTTGGCCGAACTGATGGGCATCCTGGTCAACGACGGCGTGCGCGCACCGACGGTAAGCCTCACCGGCATGCACTTCGCGGCCCACACCNCCTACGACACCCGCCTGTCCCGCAAGCCGGCTCCGGGCGAGCGCCTGCTGCCGGTCGAAGTGGCGCAAACCGTTCGGCGCGCACTGGCCAAGGTCGTCGAAGGCGGCACCGCCGGGCGGCTGGCCGGCGCCCTCAGGNACCCGGCCGGCCAGCCCATCACCATGGGCGGCAAGACCGGCACAGGCGACCACCGTTTCGAGACCTATGGCAAGGGCGGCCAGCTCATCGATTCGCGCGTCGTCAGCCGCTCCGCCACCTTCGTGTTCTACATGGGCGATCGCTACTTCGGCACACTGACCGCGGTGGTGGAAGGCGAGCAGGCCGGGCGGTTCGGTTTCACCAGTTCGCTCACCGCACAGATGCTGAAAACCCTGCTGCCGCAACTGCAGCCCCACCTGTATCCGGAGCCGCCCACCCCGCCGTCTGCGTCCGCGAAACCCACGCCCGAACCGGCTGCGGCGCCGGCTCCTGCTCCCGTTCCCGCCGCCCCGCACGCATCGGTGAAGGAAAAACCCGACGGCTCCACCAGCCAGGCCGACCCGACGGTCAAGCAGCCGGTCAGCCAGGGCGGCTTCNCTGAGGATCTCGAACCCAACGTGGTGCTGCCGGTTCCGGTCACGCCGCCCGCGAACTCGGCACCCGCCGTTCCGTCACCCTGACGCGGGGAATGCAGGCCAGCACATACAGGTGGGTGAAAACGCGCGGCATAACCGAGTGACGCCTTCGGCCTGAACGGACTGTCATGAGGGGTATTAGTGACAGTCCGTTTTGTAGGCGAAGCTGACCTCCTTAATAGATATGCACGAGGGTCGACTTGCACGAACGGTGAATATTGTTCTGCTGACTTCGTCGCGCTTGCAAAAAGAGTAAGGATGCGCGGTTTGAAAAAGCTTGTTTTTTTAGATTAACAAATATTATTAACAGTAATTTGTTGATATTCATATTTATTTTAGATTTCGGTGCTCCACAACTACGCTTTCTCCAATTTTCAGTCGTTCCGTGAGCAGACCGAGGTTGATCTGACCATCGGCCGCAAAACGGCCTTGACTGACTGGATGACCGAGGCCGGGACGGGCGAGCGTGTGTCCAAACTGATGGCTGTAATCGGCCCCAATGGCAGCGGCAAGACAGCCTTGTTAAAGCCAGTGGCTTTCATCGCTTGGTTTATCAGTCAGTCTTTCCAACAGCCTCCTGAAGCCAGCATCCCGGTTACGCCTCACTTTTCTGCTTCAAATGAGCCTAGCGAGTTTGAGGCGACAGTGGATTTTGACGGCAAACTTTGGCGCTATGTTTTGCGCTGCACGCCCGAACGTGTATTGCATGAGGCGCTCTATCAAAAGCGCGAGCGTTTCGGCTATGTCTTCGTTCGGGACTGGGATGCAGAATCAAAATCCTATGTAGTGAAGCAACAGGATTTTGGCTTGCCGGCACAGGAAGCACGCAGAGTGCGCCCGAATGTGTCACTGATCGCATGGGCTGCACAGTTTGGGGTGTCGCTGGCCACGCGAATGGCTGCGGCCTATGTCGTTACCAATGTGAATGTGCTTGGCCGTATTCCTATGGGCGACCTGGCGGTTCAGGTGGCTGCGCAGCATTTCTTTTCACACCCCGAGCAACGTAAGCACATGGATACATTGTTGTCATCCTGGGACTTGGGGCTGAGTGGCATCGACTTACAGGAAGTAGTGGTTCCTGACGCACAGCAACCAGACAAACCACCGCAAAAATTGTGGTTGCCTTTAGGCATACACCGGAGCCGCGGTACGGAATTTCATCTGCCCTTCGCTCTGGAATCTAGCGGCACCCAAGGGGCTTTCGTTTTACTGGCACGACTGCTGGAGACTCTGGATATCGGCGGCCTGGCGCTCATCGACGAATTCGAGAACGACCTGCATCCGCATATGCTGGAACCAATTCTTGATCTGTTTGCGAATCCGGCCACGAATCCCCACCAGGCACAGCTTATATTTACCTGCCACGCCATTGAGGTGCTGAATCTCATCCACAAATCTCAGGTGATGCTGGTGCAGAAAAATGCAGATTGCGAGAGTACGGCAAGCCGCATGGATGCGGTGGAAGGTATACGCAACGACGATAATTTTTACGCCAAATATATGGCTGGTGCTTACGGCGCTGTGCCGGTTTTTGACTAACCAGGCATGGCAATCTGGAAAGCGCAGCGTACCTTGCTGATTGTGGGCGAGGGCTATCATGAAGAGGCATTCCTTAATCATGTAAAGCAGTTGTATGCTCCGCGTGGTTGTGGTCTGTCTGTAACGGTCAAGAACGCTCACGGCAAGNGGGCGAAGCATGTGATCGACTGGACGATCCGACAGATCGCCAACACGGCTTACGACTCAGTCGCCGCGATGCTGGACACTGATACTGACTGGACAGCGGCTGTGGAGAGGCAGGCCAAAGCCAAGAAAATCCGGGTTCTGGCGTCCGAACCTTGCTTCGATGCCGTAATGCTGCGGCTATTAGGGAAAAACCCGGTTGGCGATGCTAAGGCATTGAAAAAGTATCTGGCCCCCTATGTCAACAACGATCCCACCATGCGCCAAAACTATGCTGCGCATTTCGGGCCCGAGTGTCTTGAGGCCGGCCGTGCAAATGAACCATCGATCGATACTTTACTTAAGCTACTGGGGTACTAACCAGTAATCAGGCTGGTTTTCCATCGCATCGGGGCTAGGTCTTCTAAAATAACATTCCCCGTCAGTATAAATCGCCCCCGGCTTATCTTTGAACGTCAGCTCTGGCCAGAAAATCAGACTGTCACTATTGCTCCCGTGATAGTCCGTTCAGGCCGATGACCTGTCCGCCATGGCTATCTTGTCGACCGTCGCGTCCTCGGCCGAAATGGCCGGTGACATATGCGCCGCCAATGCTAACCATGCGTCTGAAAACGGACATCTGTCATTGTTGGGAATGCGAAACATCCTACTTCAGAGGCTCGTCCCGTCAATGATTTACAACGACGTTGCACAATCCACGTGGCACGGCTTCAGTTTCTATTTGTAGGGAAGTTTAAGTCCCGGGCGCCTCCAGCGTTTCTCGAGGGCGCCGGAAGCGGCCGCCTTGAGCAGCTTCTGGAAGCTCGGGCACTCGGCATGGCTGGGCGCGGGGCAGGCTGCCGCGTGCCGCAGTCCCCGGCTCACGGCTCGCAGCCGCTTGATCAGCGCATCGATCTCGTCGGCCTTGTCTGCCAGCATCTGCCTGTCGATACTCGGGTGCCCGTTGGGCAGGAGCATCGAGCGAATGTCATCCAGAGAAAGCCCGGCGGCCTGCCCCAGAGAAATCAATGCCAATTGATCCAGCACGCCGGGGGCGAATCTGCGACGCATCCCTTGCCGTCCGACCGAGGCAATGAGTCCTTGTTTCTCGTAATAGCGCAGCGTTGAAGCAGGCACCCCAGTGTGTTTGGCAACTTCGGCGATGTCCATCCAAAAACCCCTTGACTTGAAGTTGACTTCAACTCGTACAGTGCGCTCAACACGTCCGTCAGTCAACAGAAAAGGGGATTCACATGACACACCTGCAAGACATCACCAACATTACGCTCATCGGGATCGGCGCTACCGCAGTCATGGACATCTGGCTCATGTTCCTCAAGCGAATAGGCGTCCAGACGCTCAATTTCGCGTTTATCGGGAGATGGGTTGGGCACTTGTCCCGTGGCAGGTTTGCCCACCCATCCATCGGGAAGGCACAGCCAATTCCTAGTGAATTGATGCTGGGCTGGTTCACCCACTATGCAACAGGTATCGCCTTCGCGGGCCTGCTCGTGGCTATCTTTGGCATCGGCTGGACACGTGACCCATCCTGGGTTCCGGCCGTTTTGGTCGGCGTGGGCACTGTCGTGGTTCCGCTCTTTGTGATGCAACCGGCCATGGGCTCGGGCTTTGCTGCATCCAAAACGCCGACGCCACTCAAGAACTGCCTCCGTAGCGTGGTCAATCACACCGTCTTTGGTCTGGGCCTCTATTTATCCGCTGCCCTGATTGCATGGATAGCGTGATGAGAGCCGTGCCTTTCTGAAAAGCAACCCACCACTGTCTGGAGTAAGAAACATGAAAAAGCTTGCCATCATCTACCACAGCGCCCAAGGGCACACGGCGCACATTGCCAACCGTATCTTTGAAGGCGCCCATAGCGTCCCAGATACAGACGTCCATATTCTGAAGGCAGAAGACCTGACCAAGGCGCCCGACGAACTGCTCAAGTACGACGGCTACATTTTTGGCTCACCGACTTACCTGGGAGGCGTCTCGGGTCCTTTCAAAACCTTCATGGATGCCACCGGACACCTGTGGCGCACCCAGCAACTCAAGGGCAAGCTGGCTGCCGGGTTCACGGTGTCGTCGCTGCCGTCCGGCGACAAGCAGTCAACCCTGATGTCGATGTTCGTTTTCTGCATGCAGCACGGGATGATCTGGATGGGCAACCCGATCCTTCCCGAGCAACACACCGGCGCCNCCTACGATGAAGCCGCCAATCGACTCGGTTCCTGGTCAGGCCTGATGGCTCAGGCAGGCCACTCCGCACCGGCCGATTCCTTCCCGGCAGGCGACATCAAGACGGCCAGGATGTTTGGCCGGAATTTTTCCGAGGTAATGCATCGAGTCTCAGATACCCGCCTCGCCTTCAGGGAAGAGGGAAAGGTGTGTGCATGATTCCCCGCAAATACGGGCCGCAGCTATTCAGCCTGTTTCTCTCCGGACTGATGTCCATGCTGGTCTCGGGAATTGCAACGTTTCGCGCTATCGGTCCGACATCGTATTTTGTCGGCATGTGGGCCAGTTCGTGGCTTGCAGCGTGGCTCTTTGCGTTTCCAACCGTGCTACTGGTCACGCCGGTTGCCCGTAAGGCCGTTCAACTTCTCACGACGAAGGATTGATGGATGTTCTTGCCGCATAGGCGCGGCAAGAGGCCCTGATCGGGCCGCCTGCGCCAGGGAACGGAATTTTGGATCCCGTCGCGCCAGGCCTTGCGCCTGGCTCCCTGGACGCGTCTAGCCGTGCCGGTGCTGCTCGCGCATGCTGTGGCTCAGGTGCTTGCCGATCACTGACAGGAGGCGCAAGCCTTCCTGCGTTCCGGGGTCGCGGACCACCCGCATCAGGCATCCCAGGCCGCCCGTTGCCGGCGGATTGGCCGGAATTTCCTGGCTCGCTTCATGGATCGCGTCGGACAGGGCGATCAACAGATACTGCGTGTCCTGGCGATCAAGGACCTTGAGCAGATGCATCAGGCCTTCGTTGCGCGTCAGACGGTCGAGCAAGGTCAGGCCCTCGCTCATCGCCCATGACAGCCGCGTGACGATCTCGTCCGACATGGCGTCCCGGGCCGCGGTGACGAGCTGCGCGACTTCGACGAGCCGTTGCAGATCTTCGGTGTCCATTGCGGGGATAGACGTTTCAGTTTGTGTTGTCATGGTTTGGCTTTCTCAGAGCAGTCCGCGTACGCTTGTCCAGTACATCTGGTTGTAAGACATCTTGAACCAGTGCATGGGTTTCGACGGCGGCTTCAGATCGGGTGGGTTCTGATAGTTGAACATCGCGTAGGTCGCGCTGTCGTGGCCTGTTTCAATGAAACAGTAGACCTTGCCGTCGTAGTCGCGGACCGGCGTGCCGATCTTGATCATCGAGGCGATGTTTTCGGCGATCACCTCTGCCTGGAAATGCGCCGCGGAGCCTGTTTTGCTGACGGGCAGATTGGTCGTATCGCCCAGCACGAAGACGTTGTCGTGGCCATTCATGGTGAGTTTGAAACGGTCGGTCGGGATCCATCCGCCCTCGCCCAGGTTGTTCTTCTCGATCACTTCCATGCCGTGGTGCGGCGGGATGGCGATGAGCAGGTCGTATTGGGTCTCGGTGCCTTCCTCACTGCGCACCACCTTGTTTTCCACGTCCACTTCGCCGACGTTGAACAACGTCTCGTACTCGATGCCCATGCGGTCGAATTCGGGCTTGGCCCAGATGGCGACTTCCTTGATGGTGTGAATGCGGCCGATCGGATAGTGGTACTTGATCTTGATCTTGTCGCGGATGCCGCGCGCCTTGAAATAATCGTGCAGGCCGAAGATGAGCTCGACCGGGGCGATCGGACATTTGTGCGGCACGCCGACGACGACGGCAACCGTGCCCTCCTGGATCTCGCGCAGGCGCTTGAACAGCTTGACCGCGGTGGCTTCGGTGTAGAACGTCTCCGCGCCCTCCACCAGGCCGGGAATCTGTTCGGGAACGATGCGCGAGCCGGTGGCCATCACAAGGATGTCGTATTCGTAAACCTTGCCGCTCTTGGTGACGACCTTGTTCTGGTCGAGCTGGAATTTTTCGACCGGGTCCACGTGAAAATCGATGGCTCCTTCGAGCAGGCTCGCCTGATCGCGATACAGCTGGTCCGGGGTCATTTGCCCGAACGCAACATACAGCAGGCCAGGCTGGTACATATGCTTGTCGGATGCCGAAAGCATCGTAATCCGGACTCTGCGGGAACGAATCTCAGCAGACAGCCGCCGTGCCAGGTTGTTGGCCACAATGGTACCGCCTGTGCCACCACCGACGACTAAGATTCTCATTGCATTCTCCTATCCAAAATTAATTACCAGGATGTCCTGGTACCTGGGCGCGACAACGTGCCCAGCCCGTAGCGTATTACTTGGCCTTGCGGATCTTGATGTGCCAGACCCCGTCGATCTTTTCATTGCTGAGGATCTCGTGGCCGACCTTGTTGACCCACTCCGGCACATCGGCGCCGGAACCTTCGTCGGTCGACAACAGTTCGAGGGTATCTCCCACGCTGCTCTGCTTCATGTGGGTGATGAGTTCCATCAGCGGCCCGGGGCAGAAGGTATCGCGTGCGTCGACAATTTTGGTATCACTCATTGCAGTTCTCCAGAAAACATGTGGTTCAATTCGCCGTCCGCTCAGAACGTCAGCATCTGCCCGCCTTCGGCATCGCTCAGGAAGCGTGTCAGCCCGGTGGCGGGTCCGATTTCGGCGTCGAAGTCATCGTGCGTGACTTTCATGATGTCCATCGCCATCGAGCACGGCAGCAACTTGGCATCGCCCAATTCGACCGCCTGCTGGAACAGCACCTTGAAGGACGGCACGCCTTTTTCCTTTGCCATCAGCGCGCCAAGTTCACCTTCAACTGGCGCATCCTCCGTGTGGCCCTTCACGAAATACGGAATGGCATTCATGGACAGGAAGACCGAAACCTCGTCTCCCGTCGCTGCGGCAACCGACGCGATCATTGCGGCCATCTGTAGTTTTTCGCGTGTACCCGTGACGCAGATGATGTTGATTTTTGACATTTGCTTCTACCTTACTTTGTGAGAATTCATGTTCGGATCGATGTCTGGCGACGATTCATCCGATCAACCGCGGTGCCAGCTGAAACGCTTGATGAGCAGCACGCAGATACTGTCCAGCACGAAGCCGACGACACCGATCACCAGTACCAGCCCCATGAGGTGCGAGTATTCCAAGCCTTCGCGCGCATCTTCGATGGCGAAACCGAAGCCGGAGGTGACCCCGAGAAACTCCGCCGGGATGATCACGATCCATGCGACGCCCAGTGCCAGGCGGATACCGGTCAGGATGTCGAAGGTGATCGCCGGCATGATGATCCGCGTCACCATTTGCCAGGGCTTGGCTCCGAGGTTGCGCGCCACCTTGAACCAGGCGGGATCGACCTTGGCCAGGCCGGAGGCAGTGGCGAACGCAACCGGCCAGACGGACGCGATCGCAATCAGGAAGATGATCGCCTGCTCCCAACCCGCGAATACGACAACCGCGATCGGTTCCCAGGACAGCGGGCTGATCATGCGCAGGAACTGGAACGGCACGTTGGTCAGCCGCTGGAACCACCGGATGCGGCCCATGAGGATGCCGAGCGGGATGCCGATGGCGATCGCCAAGCCCAGTCCCGCACCCAGCCGGTAGCCAGTGCTCGACAAGGCCTTGGGAATGATCCCGTTTTCCCACATCTCGGGCAGCGACTTGAGGGCCGGGATGGGGCCGAAATCGACGAACTGCGACGTCGAGGGATTGAGCGCGACAAAGTAGATGCCGATCCCCCAGAGCGCGAACAGTACAGCCAGGCCCACGAAGAAATGCAGCGACTTGTCTGCAGTATTCTTAATGGCCCGGGAAAGACAGTTTCCACTGACGCCTGCACTGACTACGCCGCCGCCCACTGTTGCGGTTTGGCTGCTCATTGCTCATTCCCCCGCCCATGCAACCGGCGCGGAAAACGCCTGGCCGTGGGGCACTCTTTCGATCAAATACGTGTCATTCATATCGTGTAACTTCTTGTCAACGTTCATATGTATGTCCAGATGGAGCGTGGCCATCAGCCGGCAGCCCGGCGTATCCCGGAACTGCCCTGCCGAGGCGTAGGATTCCTTGCCCATCAGCCTCCCCGATGCCAGCTGTAGCGTTTGATGAGCGCCACCAGGATGCTGTCGAGGAAATAGCCGACGATACCGATCGTGACCACCATCGCAGTAAGGTGGTTGTACGAAAGCGTCTCGCGCGCATCCTCAATGGCGTAGCCCAGGCCGGACGTCACGCCGAGATATTCGGCCGGGACGAGCACGATCCACGCAACCCCTAGCGCAAGGCGGATGCCGGACAACACGTCGAACGTGATCGCCGGCATGATCACCTTGGTCAGGATGTGCATGGGCTTGGCGCCAAGATTGCGCGCCACCTTGAACCAGTTCGGGTCGACCTTGGCCAGGCCGGCCGCGGTGGCAAACATCACCGGCCAGACCGCCGCGATCGCGATCAGGAAGATGATCGACCCGTTCCACGTTGCGAACACCAGCACCGCAAGCGGCATCCAGGAGAGCGGACTGATCATCCGCACGAACTGGAACGGCGAGTTGGTGAAGTCGCGGAATCACTTGATGCGCCCCATGAGGATGCCGAACGGCACCCCGATGGCGATGGCGATCAACAGGCCCGAGCCCAGGCGAAAGCCGCTGGCGGCCAACGCATTCTGGATCTTGCCCTGGCCCCACAATTCCGGAAACGCCTGGAGTGTCGGGAACAGCCCGAACTTGACGAAGGTCTTCGTCGTCGGGTTGTTGGCAATAAAGTACCCTCCGATCAACCAGAGGATGGCCAGGATCGCAATGCCGCCCGCTGCCCAGCCAAGACTCTGCACCGCCCGATGTTTCATCAGGCGGCAGAAGCCGCCCTCCCGGCGGGTGTGACTGCATAACTCATAATTCAATCACCTCTTTACGCACGAAGGGATCGCCTTTNTGCGGCACGCTTGGATCGGCCTTCCATGTCGGATTGGCGTTGAGCGCCTTCTTGACATAGGTGTAGTTGACGAGATCCTTGGCCACGAAGTCGGGGGTGAGCTTGTTGAGGAAGCCCAGGTCGCCGCCGACCAGCGTTTTCTTGAGCTCGTCGACCACATATTCGGTCGCGCTCGGATACGGCCAGCCCTGGAAATTGATGCGGCTCTGTCCCCACTCCGGATGCTTGATGGCAGGCGGCGTCGAGTAATCGGCCGGGCTGTAGAACAACATCGCGCGCTCGACGACCTCGGACGGGAACGGCAGGTACTTCTTGCCGTCCTTCGACAACATCTGCGCCATCGCCTTCTTGTTGTTGGACAGATAGATCTGCGCCTCGACAATGGCGTTATGGACGCCCTGCGCCCAGGCTGCCCGGGCGGGGTCCATCGCGTCGTCCTCGTGCATGACGACCACGCAGCAGGGGTGCCCCTTCCAGACGTCGCCGGTGAAGCGCAGCATCTGGCCACCCGCCTTGAGTTCGCCAAGCGCATTGAACGGTTCGGCGACGCAATAGCCGTCGATCTGTCTCGCCGCAAGCGCAGGCGGCATGTCGGGCGGGTTCAGCACGAGGAAGTTGCACTCGTTGGGCGCAAGCTTCGCGTTCTGCGGCCGGACCACGGGCGTAATGCCGGCTTCCCGCAGGATTTTCTGCGAGATGATGTTGTGGATCGAATACCAGTACGGCACGGCGAACTGCTTGCCGCCGAAGTCCTTGGGCGAGGTAATGCCGCTGCTCTTGTGGACGATGATGCCGGAGCCGTTGGTATGGTTCCAGGCCGTGATCTTCACCGGGAATTTGTTGTTGTAGCGCATCCAGATCGGCACCGGGATGAGCATGTGCGTGAGGTTGAAACGCTGGGACGAGAAGGCCTCGACCAGCGGCGACCAGCCGCGAATCAGGGTCGGCGGCTCCGACTCGATGCCCTGCTTCTTGAAGAAGCCCATTTCATGCGCAACCAGAAGCGTCGCCGCATCGGTAATCGGGAGATAGCCGATTTTGACCACCGGGTCGAATGGCTTGGAAAATTTCTTTTCGGCAGCGAAAGCCGACGAAGACAGCATGCCGCCCATGCCAGCCATGCCCCCAAGGCGNGAGAGACCGGCCATCTTGAGCATGTCGCGCCGGCTGACGCCTGAGCCGAGGACGGAACTGAACAGCGGGTCATAGGCAAGTTCCAGATTGGGATCTTCCATGCCGTCGCCGATGTCCGGATTGTCGGGCATCATCCTCTGCATGCGCGGGTCGATCGGACGGGCCTTGCCACATGTACCGCATGAACATCCATCAACGTGCACCAGCGGACGCGGCTGGTTATGCTCTTCGTATAGATATTTCTTCATTCTCGGTCTCCTAAGGTGAGGGTCGGTATCCCGACCGGTGTTTGCTCATCCTGCCTCTTCACTATTGAGCAATTCTGTAAGTCGCAGATCATGCAGCCAGCGTGGCCGACTCCGGTTTCTTGTAGTTCGCCGCTTCCTGGAACGTCGCCATCAGACGCGTACGCAAAGCCTGAACTGCCGTGTCGTGGCGATCACGCGGATCGGGAAGATCGATATCCAGTTCGTGGACGATGTTTCCGGGCGAACCCGCCATGATCACGGCACGGTCGCCCATGATCACGGCTTCGTCGATATCGTGCGTCACGAAGACGATGTTGAAGCCCTTGCGCTTGGCGATGTTGCGCACATCCTTTTGCAAGGATGAACGCGTAAACGCGTCGAGTGCGGAGAACGGTTCGTCCAGCAGCAGGAGTTCCGGCTCCATCACCAGCGACCGGGCCAACGCCACACGCTGCTGCTGGCCGCCCGAGAGATCCTGCACGTTGGCGGCGGCGAAATCCTGCAGCTCGACCAGCTTGATCGCTTCCGTCACGCGCTCTGCGGTTTCTTCCTTGGACCAGCGCCCGAAACTCAAGCCGACGCCGACGTTCTGGGCAACCGTCATCCAGGGAAACAGATGCGGCGCCTGGAACATCATGACCCAGCGGGGCGACGGTGCAGTAATCGCCGTCCCATTGAGCAGGACCTTGCCTTCGGTAGGCTTCAGGATGCCGGCCAGAATATGGAGCAGCGTGGATTTGCCACAACCCGAACGGCCGATAATTGCCAGCGCCTCACCGGGCGGCGACACCAGATCAACCCGATTGAAGGTCACCCCGGTCCGTGAACTGTAACGGTGGGTCAGGCCCTGGATCTTGATTTCTGTTCCACGTATTGCCATCTACATATTCCTCTGTTTATTTCCATCGCCCGGCCCACAAGGACTCATGGCAGGATTCTGGTTGATTTCGCGGGACGCTTCGCCCTGCCCGGCAAGATGCCGGGCTCCCGCCATCAGGCGCTGTTGAGACGTTTTCCAACTTCCTCCAGACGGCGGGCCAGTTCCGCCTCGTCGATCAGGCCACGCTTGATCATCGAGTGGGCCAGTGCCAGCAACTGCCGTTCGGGGAACGGCACGTCTTCGTAGAGCGTTTCCGACAAATCGTCCTCCTCAGCACGCCGCTCCAGGGAAGGCAGGGCACACGAACCCGGCTCGACCTGATCGTATGGCTTGACGCAGGAGTCGGCGGCGAGCATGTCGCACGTTGCTTCCAGGTCGATCTTCCAGGGAGGATCGGGATTCGTGACGCCATACTGCGCCGCCAGGTCCTCCCAAACCCGTCCGCGACCGCGGACGTCCTCAAGCACGCCAATCGGCGTCAGATCGGTACCACTCCAGCGCTCGGTTGCGCCGGGGACATTTTTNTCAACTGTGGCCATGACTCGCTCCTTGCTAACGTACTGCCTGATGCTCAGTGGTCGTGATGAACCGGACGAATCGCCTTACGCACCGGACGCTTGGCGTTCGAGGTAATGCCGGGTTTCGGCACCGCCACGCCGATCAGGCAGTCGCGCGTCACGATCTCGGTCAGTTGATCCTCGGTCCAGCCTTCCGTGCCTTCAGGACGGGTCGGCATGACGATGTAGCGGGTCTTCTGGTTGGAGTCGGCAACACGAACCTGAACTTCCGGCGGCAGTTGCAGACCGAACTCGGCGAGAACCTGACGCGGCCAGCGCACCAGGCGCCGACGATAGTTAGGCGTGCGATACCATTCGGGCGACTGCCCCAGGATCGGACGCGGATAGCACGAACACAGGGTGCACACCACGACATGCTTCAAGGTGGGCGTATCCGCCAGGACGCGCAGGTTGCAGTAGTCGCTGGGGGTGCCGAACTGGGTCGGNGGACTGGTCACCCAGTTCACGCCTACGGCCTTGCTGGCCTCGACGCCATCTTCGATGCAAAGCTTTTTGTACTCGGGATCCAACCAGGCTTTGGCAACCAGGCGCGCTGCGGGCGACGGGCCAAGGGTATGCACGTACTCTTTCCAGACGCGGTGGTCTTCAGCGGAAAAGAGTCCTTTTTCGATGGCCAGTTCACGGACAGCCATTTCGAGAATTTCGAAATCGCTGACTTCATCGACCATCGGAGCCGGCTTATGGCCGTGGTCGTGGTCATGGTCGTGGTGATGATCAGACATGTGTATTTCCTCTAGTCAATAATGTCCGAGAGTCGATTCAAGCCGACTCAAGATAACGTTCCGGGATTTCGGTCTCCAGCGTGTCATTGCCGAAGCTGTCGCTGTACTCGGGCCAGAGATCCTTCTGCGCAAACACGATGCTGTAGAACCACTCCGGGTGATCCTCATTGCCAAACGCTTCGTCTTCGGCTGCCGGGCTCTCGTACACCAGCTTGACGATGGTTCCCGTCGCGCCGCGCGTATAGGTCATGGTGCGGGTATAGAACAGATCGGGCAGATCCTTGATGCGCACGCGGTCGCCTTCCTTGAACTTGGCCGGACCGGCCTTGCCCCTGAAGCACTGAGGATCGCCGATGCCGGTTGCCATCTTGGCGTGGTGGGTTCTGTCGTAAACAGGCTTATTGCTCATAGCGTCTTCACCTCTTGAAATTTACTTGGTCTTTGCGGGAGGTATTCGCCCAGACCCTGATCTGACTTGGCGCNNGTTTTTCACTTCATCGATCTTGTTGACAAGTTCGGTGAGCGTGCAGAACTGCTTGTCGACCAGAATGCGTGCCGCAGTCAGCAGCCAGCGGCCGTAGTAGGGCAACCCCAGGTATTGCGTCTGGCCGACGTCCACGTTCTGCTTGCGGCGACGCTCTTCGGCAGTCCACACACCGCGCCATGCCAGGCATTCGCAGGTGGCAAAGGTGTTCAGTTCCCAGACCTCTTCTTCCTTCTCGGTCCATACGATGGGCACATCCGGTTCGCCGCCGACGTCGTGCGAGGTACGCGTATAGGCGCGCCACAGCGAGTGGTCGATCTGGTCGGGTGAGGGCGCGTGCGTCTGCTTGTGCAGAGCCGGCTGCATGTAGCCGACAGTCTCGATATGTCGGAGCACCTCTTCTCTGGTTGACGATGACATTGTGTTGACTCCTTTGTGGATTACGAACAAGTCGGCTTGCCGTAATGCGATTTATGGTTGCCTTACTTCTACGCCAACTCGGCTTCTACAAATTACCAACATCAAAAACCTGAAGCATTTCCGGTCACACCTTCATGTTTGCGTTGCGGTGGATTCCATCGCAGATCTTTGATGGGGCAACTATGCGTCATCTAACTATTGGTTTCCAAGTCTTAATTCCGATGATCCCCATAGGGTTTTGCTATAGGCCCGGAGCCCTGATGCTTGCTTGGTTTCCACGCGATGAGGCAGAAAAACGCATCACGACCGCGAGAATATCTCGCGCCAATCCGGATGTTTCACACCACCGCGTCTATGCTGACTCGGCGACGCCAAATGAGTAGTTGCGTTAGGTGATGGACACGACGGCAGAAGAAATAGGCAACGAGACAAATTTTGAGCGTGTCACCCGCCCCTGAAACGATAAACGTGACGGAACTGCGCTACATTTTGGCCATAGCGTAGAAATCTGTTCAGGGGCAAAAAGGCGCACGCATCCCAGATCTCACTCAGAGCACTCCTTTTCACTGTCTTGAAGTAGTTATAGTGCGTTCCCGCGGCTCCCCTGCCCTGCCATGACTGCCACGGGCGCAACGGCAGCCTGATCAATAACCACATCTATTACTGCCGGCATATTTGAATCGATAGCAGTTCTAATCGCCTTTCCGATATCCCTGGGATCCGTCACCCTTACACCCCTGGCGCCCATCTCCCGAGCTATTCCCGCGAAATTTGTTGCCCCGAATTCCGACAACTTGTCCAGGTTGCGGGAATCCGGCCAGACGTTTCGCAGCAAATGCGTCTGGAATGCCATCGCCTGGTTGTTCAGAACGACCGTGACCAGATTGATCTTGTTGCGCACGGCCGTCTCGATCTCGGCGAGGTGATAGAAAAACCCGCCATCGCCCGTGAATGCCACCACCGGCCGCTCGGGCACTGCCGCCTTGGCCCCCATTGCCGCCGGGAACGCCCAGCCCAGGCTCCCCTCGCAATGCAGGAAATTCTTCCCTGCGGGGAGGTCCATGAAGACGCCAGCCCATGTGCCCACATATCCGGTATCAGCGACGAAGAGCGTGTCATGCGGGCAAGCCCTTACGAGTTCGGTCGCCAACTGTTCCGGACGGACGGGAATCGCGTTGCTGTGCATGTGTGCATTTTCGCTCTCACGCCATACCCGCAGTCTTTCCTGCGCCTTCTCCACCCACTTGCCATGCACGCTCCGCTTTCCCGAACGCGCTACCTCCAGCATCTGACGCAGCACGGTGCGCGCATCGCCGACAAGCGGCAAGACGTTGGGGTAGTTCGCGCCGGGCTGTGCCGGGTTGATATCGATGTGGATCGCACGCACGCCCGGCTCCGGCATCCGCCTCAGGTTCGTCGTGGCCCCGCCTTGATGGCCGCCCACATAGAGCACCAGATCCGCTTCGGCGATCACCGCATCGGTGAATGGGCGCCGGTAGGTGCCCGTGACGCCGAGCGCCAGAGGATGCCGGTCATCGATGCTGCCCTTTCCATTCAGGGTCGTGGTGACCAGTATCTCCAACTGCTCGGCCAGCGCCGTCACTTCCTTCCATGCGCCCGACACTAGCGTTCCGCGGCCGCAAATCATCACCGGGCGCTCCGCATTTCGGAGCTCCAGAACCGCCTGCTCCACCAGCGCGTCGTCCGCTCGCGGACGGAATGCCGGATAGGAAAAGTAGCGCTGATCCAGATAACGGAAATCAAACTCAGACTCCGCCGCTTCCAAAGCGCCATCCAGATACAGGTGGACCGGCCGCGGCGCGCCCGTCGTCATTTCCCGATAAGCCTTGCCAAANAATTCCGCCATCCGATCGATCGACCTCACTTCTGCGTCGTACTTGGTCACCGGACGAAAATCCACGTAGGCTTCCTGATAAGAGTTGCCTTGGTAGCGCGAGCCGGGCAGGACTGGCGTCACCGCAAGCAGCGGGGTATTGCTCTGCCAGGCATCCACGAGGCCCGCATACAGATTTGTTGCTCCGGGACCGCCTTGCGCAATCACCATCGTTGGCCTGCCCGATGCCTGCGCATAGCCGTCAGCCATATAGCCCGCCGCCTTCTCCGAATGACACAGCACGCGCTTGACCGGATCATTCGCCAACTCCACGAGCGTGGGATACAGGAACGTTGGAACGAANAANACCGCCTTTACGCCCGATCGCCGCACCAACTCCGCCAGGAATTGCTGGCCCTTCATTCTCTGCGGATATTCGTTGGCCGGCTCGACCGTGGAAAGATCAACCTGATCCATCGTGATGAGTCCCATCGGTTTTCTCCTTTATCATCCCGCGGCACCCGTTCCGGATGCTTGGTTAACTGCGTTAATCAAAGTGGCCACAGATCTCGTCGTCCTCGCCCGCAGTCGCAACCGTTTTGCTGCCACAATCGGAGCGAATCTCTTTGGCCAAGGCGGCCATCCGCGGATAGAGCCGCTCCATGTCGACATCCTGGGGATCCTGGCCATAACGCTTTTTCACTCCCTGCTCGCTCAATTGCACGTAGCGGTCAGGCTCCACACCGTGGCGTTTCAGGCTCTTTCGGACACAGGCCAGGGGGCAGCCATCGAGCGCGAGAATGGTCCGGCCCGACGTTACCTGGCGAACGAAACGTGGTATGTCGGCGCCCACGCCGGCGATACAGGACATCTGTGCCTCGCCCTCGTGATCGAGACGCAGAGCCAACGCATTGGCGGTCTGCGCCGCACTGGAACAGCCCGAACAGCTGTACACCAGCGGAAGATGGTTGCTTTGCCGAGCCATGGCATCTCCTGGAACACACAACTATCAGACATAATGTCGTCATCGGGCATATGGATCACATTCGCGCAGCCACGCCAATCCCCATGCCCCGTCGCCTGCCGGCGGCTTATGCCCTTGACCGGAAACTATGCTGGTTCCAGCCAGCGTTCAGGCATCTCAGCCTGTACCGTATCGTTCGGATTTGTATCCGGGTCATCGGCACCCCACAAATCCACATGCCGAAAACTCACCAGATAAAACCATTCCGCTTGATTGATGCGGCCCCAGGCTTCGTCTTCCGGAGTGGGGCTTTCGTATACGACTGACAAAACTGTCCCTGCCACTCCGCGCGTATAGCCCGGCGTCTGGTTATAAAAGACATCCGGCATATCCTTGACCCGCAACTGATCGCCCACCTTGAACCTGGGCGGGCCACCCGCTTTTCCTTTGTAGCACTGGGGATCGCCCACGCCTTCGGCAATTTCAGCGATCCGCAGGCGATCGTACATGGGCGAATCAACGGCTTTGCCCGCGCACTCATGGGCGTCAGCCTCCATGTCCAATCCGGCATAATCATTTTTGTTCATAACGCTTTTTCACCTCATCAATCTTGTTGGTCAGTTCGGCTAGTGAAACGAGCTGCTTATCAACCAAGGCCCGCGTAGCAGAAAGCAAGAATCGCCCGGCGTAAGGTAATGAAAAGTATTGCTTGTCGCCCAAATCGACGACCCGACGAAGCTTTTCCGTATGGTTCCAGATGCCACGCCAAGCAAGGCATTCGCAGGTCACCATAGTGTCTTTCTCCCAGCCCATCTGCTCTCTTTCTTGCAACTGGATGGGGCCGCCTGCTTCGCCCCCGAGGTCATGGGCTGTTCGCATAAACTCCTTAAACGTACTTCCAAAGAATTCCGGATTGGGAAACTCCCTGGTGTCGACAGCTTCCGAAGCTTTTGCACTCGACTCAGGCTGCGGTGGCTTGGGTGCGTTATGCGTTGTCATGAACCTGACCTCCCTTCCTGCCGGACTTTATCCAAAACACATGGAGACACGACACGCTTTGACTCCGGGATGAGGCTTTCGGTAGGGGAACAGGTCCCGCATCGTTCAACCAACCGCCATTTTCAGTTCTTGCTAGATTGCTCGAGGCATTCATGCCGTTCTCCTTATTCCGTTACATCAATGATCGTGACGGACCCGGCTAGCCACCTTACATGCCGGATGCCTGGCATTCGTGGCTAGCACGGACCACACTCTCCACCGGACGGCCTTATGTCCAGCTACCGCTCCTTCATTTCGAGAATCTCGAAATTGCCAACTTCACTGGCAATCGTCGCTGGCCTGTGGCCACGACCATAAAACTATTAGCATCCTTATATCTTTTAATGGAAAACCCATCCGCTAGGTCATGCCATTTCATTGCTCGATCTTCGAGCATGTCATTTGCATACACATCGCTGCACTGGCCGCTTTATGGATCACAAACAAGTCGGCTTCAACAAATTGCCCGTATCAAATAAAGAACAACCTCCTGAAATGCTATTGCTGTCCTGCCGCGGATTCCACTCAATTCTATGAATAACTATGCGCCCGGAGATCCATTGTTTCAAAGTCTTAATTCCGATTATCTTCATAGGATTTTGCTATAGACGTTAATCCCCCAGATGGCACGTTTCCCTGGGCATAAAAGCGTTTTCTGATGCACCTTGCCGAGCCATAACCGGGAAATAACTGGAGCGTATTATTTGTATCGTCCTGAGGCGTCCACACTGACACGTGCACGGATTAGATACGACGTGCTATGTATGTGTAGTAATTGCACGCAGCAAAGAACGTTCCGTTTTCCATCGCCTGGCGCTGCTCGTTGTGCCAGACCTCCATCGCGCGTTCCGGCAACAATCCTGCCTGTTTGACGTACGGAACATAGGTCTCTGCGAACGATTTGAAATAGCTCGCCTGACCGATTTCGACCACGGCATCGCCCCAGGCATCTGCCAGGCTCAGGCCGAGCTCGGGCAGGAGCCGCGGCAGATCGCGCATGATCCGCGGGTTGTTGAACGTGGCATTCGCCAGGGCCTCGTCGACAAGGCGGCCGAAGTCGTGGTCTGGGTAAGCATAGGTCAAGGAGGCGTAATCGCCATCGAAAACAACCACGGTGCCGCCGGGGCGGACTACGCGCGTCATCTCGCCCAAAACCGCGAGGGGCGCGGTCACGTGGCTGATCAGCGTGTGCGCGATGACGACATCGAATGTCGCATCGGGGAACATGAGGCGGTGCGCGTCGCCAATCTGGAAAGCAATCCGTCCATCGACCTGCTCGCTTCGCGCGAAACCGTTCGCGGCATCGATGAAATGGCTGCATTGATCGACGCCCAGTGCCTTGCCGGAAAAGTCGTCCCGGCGCGCGATCGACCGCAGCACAGCCCCCGTGCCGCAACCCACTTCCAGCACCTGGGCGGACGGGGGCAAGGCAAGTCGAGCCACATAGTTGTCGAGCAGGCGCGCAAAGACACCATCGCGTGCCCGGCTTTCAAGTCGGGCGACGAGACGTTCGAGTGCGGCCTCATCAAGTTCATTGACGAAACGGTGGGGATCACGCGCAGCCATACATCACCTCATTTTTAAGATAAAGCCCGATCGTCCAGCACAACCGAGTCCGAAAAGCAGGCATCCTCCAGACGGCTGGAGTAGCGAATCGATGCTGAAGCAGGCCACCGCACTGCACAATGGCCTGCGGCCTATTCATAAAAAGCCGCCTCACGAGGAGGCGGCAACCCTAGGACATCCGGCACAGGAGGAGTAGATACCGGATTGAGGAGCCCTAACACTTATGTTCAATGAATGCTTGTTTCCATGATCAGTTCGGCCAGCTTCACGGCAAACGGGACCTCATTCCCGTTACGCCCTCTCGAGGGCGTAGCCATGACGCGCTCACCAGGATTTATAGGGCAGGAACTTGCCGCTGATCGTGACCAGTACGCGATCGCCTTTCGGGTCTTCCTGTCTA
Organism: Thiobacillus sp.; assembly: GCF_013693775.1. Taxonomy (NCBI): domain Bacteria; kingdom Pseudomonadati; phylum Pseudomonadota; class Betaproteobacteria; order Nitrosomonadales; family Thiobacillaceae; genus Thiobacillus; species Thiobacillus sp. The sequence continues at coordinate 2,769,944 of NZ_CP059257.1, read as the reverse complement.
TCGATGTTCATGGTGAAGTCGATGGCGCTCATGATGCCGTCGCCAAATTTCTCGTTGATCATCTCCTTGATCGTCTCGCCATATACGTTCAACATCTCGTACCAGCGGTAAATCAGCGGATCCGTCGGAATGGGGCGATCCCATGTCTTGGTCGGGAAGCGCTGCAACGCTGCCGAAACCTCACCGCCAAGACCAAGCGTCTCGGCCACCGCATCGGCTTGCGGCTTTTCCAGGTGGTTCATGCCCAGGCATGCCGAGCAGACAAACTCGTCGGACAAGCCTGCCGATTTGGCGATATCGCCCCACGTCAAGCCTTTCCCGGACTTGGCCTGGAGGATCGCTTCTTTCATTTCTGTTTTATTCATCGGTACTGCTCCTTGCGTTGACCTGGCGGACAGGCCGCCGGCAACTGTGTATCTGGTCAAATGGGTGGCGGGTAATACGTAAACGATCCGTATCGGGAGGACAGCCGTCCGGATGTCCTCCCGGCTATGGCGTTCAGCTTCCCACGCGGGCCGCCGCTACCCGATAGAAACGCTGTTGGAACACCGTGCTGTCCTGCAGCTGATGCAAACTCTTCACGGCAGCGAGAATGGCCAGATCCAGCAGCGGCTCGATGAGAACGACCGACATGTAGGCGACACCGAACGTCCCGATCTGCGCCAGATTCGCGGCACCCACGCCCTGGCCGTAGATCGCCCAGAAGGCAACCCAGGCCACCACGCCACCCTGGTAGGCAGTCGACAGCGCCAGGCACTGGCTGTATTTCACATCCTTGTAAGCCGTTTTCTCAGGAATATAGCGATGCGCAATGGCGCTGAGCGCGAACAGGGGCACCAGCAGCGTCGTCACGTTCATGCCGTATTGCGGCAGATCCCATGGCGCAAAGAAGAGGCCCTGCGTCAACAGCCCGAGCGCCAGACCGATGGCCGCCGGCGCCGCACCGAACATGAGGAAGAGCGTCGAGCCCAGGATCAGGTGAACCTCGGAAACACCGATCGGATAGTGCGGAAACACCTCGAAGAAACTGAATACGAGGGCTGCCGCGATCAGGCTGCGAATTCCCAGGGGNATGATCCCGTCCTGCTTGATCGAATTCAATGCCACCTTCGCCGTATAGCCAAATACCCCGATCGCCGTAGCGTAACTCAGTGTCATTTTGGCGCCTTCAACAATACCTGGTTCAATATGCATGGTGTTTCCTCCTTTGTGCACTCTCTAACTAACGAATCTTGTTGCCCAGCCCTCGCCAGGTAACGACCAGTAATCCAGACAGAATGACCGACGGCCCGCTCTGCTTCCATATGCGTAGCGCCAGCCAGCGCTGCACGCCCATGTGGCAGAACCTTGCATGTCGATCATCGTCAAACTACGACACGTGCTCGATAGTCCATAAACATTCTCGAATATTCCAATGCATTGATAACCAACCCCGCCCAAGCAGGTTCGGTCATAATGAAAGGCGTATGTCGATCTGGTGCGCTGTCTCCAGGAACATCGATACAAATCGTATGTTCACAACAATGGACTAACTAGCTATAGTTTTCCAAGTCTTTATTCCGATTAGTGCTATAAGGTTTGGCTATGCAACGCAATCTCATCTTCCCGCGCTCCATCCGCTACCTGATTGCGGTGGCGGATATGCAAAGTTTCACGCGCGCCGCGGAACTGCTGTTCGTTTCGCAGCCCACGCTGTCGCAGCAGATCAAACATCTGGAAGATTTGCTCGACGTGCAGTTGCTGGACCGGTCCGGACGGACGGTACAACTGACCGCCGCCGGGGAGGTTTATCTGCACTATGCCCGCCGCGCCTTGCGGGAACTGGACGAAGGAAAACGGGCCATCCATGAGCTGCAGGACCTGAGCCGCGGTTCGCTGCGCCTGGGAATGACACCCATCACCGACCACCTGGTCAGCNCCCTGCTGGAATCCTTCAATACCCGCTACCCCGGAATCACCGTCAGTACGCGCGAATTGCCCCAGGACGCCGTCGAGGCGGACGTGGCAGAGGGTAATATCGATATTGGTATCGCTTTCTCCAACGTGCTTTCGACCGTCGCCCGCTCGAACGAGATCGACACCCATGTCCTGTTCACTGAAACGCTGAACCTGGCCGTAGGCAAGGCGCACCCTCGCGCCGGCCAGACCGAGTCGTTGAGTCCCCAGGTACTGGAAAACGAGTCGCTGGTATTGCTCAACACCGATTTTGCGCTGCGACGCCATATCGACCTGTATTGCCTGGAACATGGCATCACACCGCGTATCGCGATGGAAACCAATTCGCTCAGCGTCATTGTCGAAGTCGCCCGCCTCGGCCGGCTTGCCACCATCCTTCCCCACAGCATCATCTGTTCGCAGCAGGGACTCCATCCGGTGATGCTGCAACCCGACATGCCGCACCACACGATTACCCTGATCTGCCGCAAGTCGGGTTACAAGAGCCCGGCCTGTACGGCATTTGGCGTGCTGGCAACACTCTGGTGCCATAACCGTCCCGGTGCCAACAAAAGCGCGCTCGCGGAGTTCGGTGCCGATTTCGATTCCCTGCTCGAAGAATCCACTTCGAACGAGTAGCCGTTTCAGGCGCGCCGGCGGGGAAATTGCGTTTCCGGATGACGTGCCGGCCCAGCATAATCCGTTCCTATTAGCACAATCGGAATAAGGTCTTGGACAAGCATTTTTGCCTGGCCCATAGTCTTATCCGAAGGCGACTGACGAATGAGTTCGATCGATCACGCGACCGCCTACCGTGATCACGAAGACGCAGCGCTGATCCCGCGCACTGAAAACTCATCCCGTCAAACGCCGTCGCCCGAACCTCGGAACCAGGCTTCGATCCATCGGGTAAAACACGTGTTTCTACATGGAGAGCGAGCATGAAAACCGAGCTGGCCGAACCCTACCGCGATACCGAACTGGGACGCGAAGCGGAATCGCTCCTGCTTTCCTGCGTGCAATGCGGACAATGTACCTTTACCTGCCCGACCTTCCGGCTGCTGGATGACGAGTGGGACGGGCCACGCGGGCGCATTTATCTCATCAAGCAGTTCATGGAGGGCAAGGAACCCACCCCAGACACGCTTGAGTTGCCGGCCTATACCCTCAGCACCCTTGAAGGCCGCACGCTCAGCGCCAATCTGCAACTCCATCTCGATCGCTGCCTTGGCTGCAGATCTTGCGAGACCAGCTGCCCGCAGGGCGTGCGCTATGGACGTCTGCTCGATATCGGGCGAGAGCTGGTCGAAAAGGAATCCNCTCGCCCGCTCAAGGAGAAACTGGCCCGCCGTGCGCTGCGTGCCGTGGTGCCCTACCGTTACCGCTTCACGGCCTTGCTACGCACAGGGCAGGCCCTGCGACGCTTCCTGCCGGAAGACCTGCGTGCGCGGATTCCGCAGCGGCGCCAGGCTGGCGTCTGGCCCGACCGGCCGCATGGCCGGCGCATGCTGATCTGGCAGGGATGCGTGCAGCCCGGCCTCGCGCCCGACATCAATGCCGCCTCCGCTCGCGTGCTGGATCGCTTCGGAATCCGGCTGATTCCGGCCAGCGACGGCTGTTGCGGCGCCCTGAGCCATCACATGGCCGAGACGGGTGAAGCGCGTGCCTTCATGCGCAAGAACATCGACGCCTTGTGGCCGCACATCGAGGCCGGCGCCGAAGCTCTCGTCCTCACTGCCAGTGGGTGCGGCATGCACTTTCGCGAATACGGCCAGCTGCTGCACGACGATCCCCAATACCGCGACAAGGCGGCACGCCTCTCGGAACTGACCCGTGACATCGCGGAAATCGTCGCCGAGGAGTGGAATGACGACCCGCTTCATGCCCTGCCCGCTCCTGCGAAGCCGCGGCGCATCGTCTTCCAGTCATCCTGCAGCCTGCAGCATGGCGAAAAACTGAACGGCGTGGTCGAAAAACTGCTGAAGCGCGCCGGGTTCAAGCTCCTTCCCGTTCGCTATCCTTTCATGTGCTGCGGTTCGGCAGGCGCCTACTCTCTCCTGCAGCCTACGCTTTCGGAATCGTTGCGCGAGCGCAAGCTGGAAACCCTGCTGGTCAGTCGCCCGGAGGCCATCGCAACGGCCAATATCGGCTGCCTGACCCATCTGGCCCTGGCGTCGCCAGTGCCGGTCAGCCATTGGATCGAATTGCTGGACAAAACATTCCAGGAAGCAGATTCCCAACTACGCGGCAATCCTGAGCCGCACATGAACCCGGCGTCCGCCAACGCCGATTCTTGACACAAGGAACGGCCTGTCTCCGAAGCGGGCACACCAAAACCATTCGATAAAAACGATCTCGGCAGCAAAAACAAGGGAATGAAGACAACAACAAGAATCGTAAGCATCTTCGTATTGCTCATGTGCGGCCAATGGCCCGTGACAGCGCTGGGCGCGCACCCGCTCCTTACGGAGGACACCGGCACCCAGGGTGCCGGCCATGTTCAGCTGGAATTGACGCACGATCTCAGCCACACGAAGGACGACTCCACCAACACGCGCGATCAGCGCATCAATACTGTTCTATCCATTGGCCTCACGGACACCCTCGACGCGATCGTCTCTCTGCCGCATGAGCGCCAGACCGACCGGCTGGCCGCCACGGACGCCACCACCATCCAGGGGTTTGCAGACATGGAGATTGCCGCCAAGTGGCGCTTCTACGACGAAGGCGCGCTGAGTTTCGCCCTGCGCCCCGGGCTGGGTTTGCCGACCGGAGACGACGACAAGGGGTTGAGCGCGGGGCACGTTACGCCCAGTCTGTTCGCCGTGATGACCTATGCAGGCGAGCCCTGGACCTTTCACGTGCACCTCGGCTACACGCGCAACATCCACGACAGAACGGACGAACGGAACCATATTTACCACGCCTCGGTTGCCGCGGAATACGCGCTCGGCGAGTCGCTGCGCCTGGTAGGCGACGCCAGCGTGGAAAGCTGTGCCGAACGGTCGGGTCATCCCAACGTGGGGTCGATGGTGCTGGGGCTGGTCTATTCCGTCACCCCGAATCTGGATATTGACCTCGGGTACCGCAAAGGCATGACCCACCCTGCCGCAGATTCGGCATGGCTGACCGGCTTGGCCATCCGCTTTTAACGGTACGCCGCACGCAGGAAAAGCTTTTATACTGCCCGGTTGATTGTTGCTGGGCAGCACGGCCATGACGCACCCTTTCCACATCGTTGACGTTTTTGCAGAACGACCCTACGCCGGCAACCAACTGGCGGTGGTCACCCATGCCGACGACCTCTCCGACGAAACGATGCAGCAGATCGCGACCGAGATGAATTTCTCGGAAACGACCTTCGTCTACACCGCCCCGGAGCGCGATGGCGGCCACCGGGTCAGGATCTTCACGCCTGCGCGGGAAATCGCCTTTGCCGGGCACCCGATCCTCGGGACAGCCTGGGTCATCCGGGAACAGATTGCACCTGGCACGTCCGCGCCGGTGCGGCTGAATCTTGCGGTCGGCCAGGTTCCCGTCACGTTCGAACTTGCTGCCGACGAACCCGAAACCGCGTGGTTTCAGGCACCCCAGGTGACGTCTGGGGCGACATGCGACCGCAAACCCATGGCGACAGCGCTGGGCATCTCACCCGACGATATCGAGACAGCCTCTCCCATCCAGCAGATGACCGCCGGCATTTCAGCCATGATCGTGCCCCTGCGCAGCCTCGACGCACTACGCCGCTGCAAACTGGATCTCGACGCCTTCGCGCCATTGGCCAGGCAAGGCTTCNCCCCGCTCGTGTACCTGTTCTGCCGCGAAACGCATCACGCCTGCAACGACCTGTGCGTCAGGTTCTTTTTCGAGGCCCACGGCGTACGCGAGGATCCGGCGACGGGCAACGGAGCCGCCTTCCTCGGCGCCTATCTCCTGGAACATCCGATTCTCCCGGATCCANGCCTGTCGCTGCGCATTGAACAGGGATACGAAATGAACCGGCCTTCCCTGGTGAGGCTGCGTGCCGGCACGTCCGATGGAACCCCTGAAATAAGTGTGGGCGGACGCGTGCTTCCCGTCATCAAGGGGGATCTGCTTTGACGCGGAACCCCTTTGAACCCGCCGGTTTTTCGCGACCGACTCGCCCCGGCGGCTTGGGATCGCGCATAAATCGGATATGCTGAAAAGCTACGTCTTCTGATCGCACCATGAAAGACAACATTCATCCCCTGATCCAGCACACGCCGCCCGATTCGGGCAACGTCAGCATCCCGGCGCTGCGTGTGCTGTCGGAAATCACCACCAGCCTGTCCACCGACTCCAACGTCGAACAGCTGCTGGGACGCTTCCTGTCGACCATGATCCGGTTGGCGGGTGCACAGGCAGGCGCGGTGCGCGTCATCACCGACGATCGTACCCACCTGCGGCTGATCGGCTCGGTGGGCCTGCCGCCAGAACTGGTCGAGCACGAGAACATCGTCAGCGTCGATTGCGGTGTCTGCGGCAAGGCGGCGCGCGAGGTGACCGTGAGCAGCTGGAACAACGTCGCCTTCTGCAAGCGTCAAGCCAACGACGCCTATTTCAGCGACAGCTGCAACACCGTGGTTGCGGTGCCGCTGATGCACAAGAACCAGGTCATGGGTGTCTACAACCTGTTCCTCGAAGAAGGCAAGACCGTCCCCGAGGATGTGCGCCTCTTGTTCCGTTCGATCAGCGAACACCTCGGCATCGCATTGGAAAACGCACGGCTGACGCGCGAAAACATGCGCATCTCGCTGATGAACGAACGCCAGATGCTGGCCAACCAGATCCACGATTCGCTGGCGCAGACGCTGGCCTACGCCAAGATGCGCCTCACCGTATTGAGCGACGCGATGCGCCACGAGGATTACCCCAAGGCCAATCGTTACCTCGGCGACGTCGAGGAAGCGGTCGACCTCGCCTACGCCGACCTGCGCGACCTCATCACCCAGTACCGTGACCGCATCAACCCGCGCGGCCTGGTGCCGGCGATCCAGGAAATGGCTAAGAGCTTCCGCAAGAAAGCCAACGCCGACGTCGACTTCCTCAATCTGGTGCAAGATGTCTCGCTGTCGCCCGACGAGGAAATCCAGGTCTTCCACATCATCCAGGAATCGCTCTACAACATCGCCAAACATGCCCGCGCACGCCATGTCGTCATCACCTTCGATCTGGAAAACGGCCAGTACATCGTCAACGTCGCCGACGACGGCGTCGGCGTGCAGAAGAAGAACGACGAATCGTCCACCCTGGGCAAAAGCTTCGGCCTGACCATCATGCGCGAGCGCGCGGCCAAGCTGAATGGTAAGCTCAGCGTGGAATCCCGCCCAGCCGGAGGCACCGTCATCCGACTGGTCTTTCCGCAACGCGCCGCATCCCATCAGCACAGCGAGCACGTCGCATGAGCCTCACCCGCATCATTCTCGTCGACGACCATACCCTGTTCCGCAAGGGACTGGCCGAGCTGCTCGAGCAGAGTGGCAGTATCGAAGTCACGGCCTTCACCGGCAATCCGGACGATGTCTCCCGTCTGCTACGGGCGCATCGCCCCGATGTCCTCATTCTCGACCTCAACATGCCGGGCACCGACGGCATCACGCTGATGCAACAGTTGCGTGCCGAGGATTTCGACCTGCCCATCCTCATCCTCACCCTGTCGGAAGCCGAGGACGATCTCGCACGGGCACTCCGTGCCGGCGCCAACGGCTATCTGCTGAAAAGCATGGAGCCCGACGAAGTGGTCGACGCCATCCTGCGCGCCCAGCGCGGCGAAACCGTCGTCGCGCCCGCCATGACGGCCAAGCTGGTCAAGCTGTACGATCAGAAAGGGCAGGATGCCGGATCCCTGCTCGACGCGCTGACCCCACGCGAACGCGAAATCCTCACCCATCTGGCGCGCGGCGAAAGCAACAAGGCCATCGCGCGCACCCTCGACATCAGCCACGACACCGTCAAGCTGCATGTCCGCCACATCCTCGCCAAGCTGAACCTCTCATCACGGGTGGAAGCGGCAGTATTCGCCGTCGAGCACCGGGTAGCCCCCGGCGGGAGAAGTGACGGACGCTAGTTCCATGGCAATCGGCCATCCCGGGAGTCGGGACACGTCGGCTTGCGTTTTGGAGGCCTTTTCCCTTAAACAATGTCAATGCGCATCCGCTAATTGAGCAATCATGCTTTGCTTGCGAATCAGCCGCTGTGCCCTGCTTATCTGGATTGCATTGGCCGCGTATTTGGGAATGCCGCAGTCTGCCCTGGCAATGGAAACGCTGCGTGTCCTGGCGTGGCCAGGCTACGCCGACGCGGACCTGGTCACGATATTCGAGCAACGTCATGGCGTACATGTGGAGGTCACGCTGGTCGACAACGATGACGTCCTGCGCGAGAAGATGGCTGCAGACCAGGGTGCACACTTCGATGTCATCGCCGCCAATACGGCAGAGATGGTGCACTACATCGACAGCGGCCTCATCCAGCCAATCGACACCCAGAACATTCCCAATCTCCGCAAGCAACTGCCCCGCTTCAGGCCTTTGAGTACCATTCCCGGCATCACCCGCGCCGGCAGGGTGTACGCCATTCCTTACACCTACTCCGAAATGGGCCTGATCTACGATCGCCGGCGCTTCAAGACCGCCCCGAGTCGATATGCCGACCTGTGGGACCCCGGTACGCCGGCCAGGTATTGCTGTTCGACGGCGGTACGCATAATTTCTCGTTGGCGGCACTGGCACTCGGACTCGATCCATTCCATATTCCGCCCGGTGCCAGGCAGCAGGTACTGAAAAACTGCTGGCGCTGCGCCGCAATGCACTGGCCTTCTACAAACTGCCCGAGGAGGCGACGCAGCTGTTTCGCGAGCAATCCGCCGCCCTGCTGTTTGCCAACTATGGAAACCAACAAGTCAAGCAACTGCGCGACGCCGGTGCCGACATCGGTTATGTGGTCCCGCGCAATGGCGTGCTGGCCTGGCTCGATTGCTGGGCAGTCAGCCGTGGCGTGCGCAACAAGGCATTGGCGGAAGCCTGGATCGACTACACCCTGGAACCCGCCGTCAGCCACGCCTTGAGCGCACGCCAAGGGCTGGCCAACACACTTGAGGCTACCGGCGCCGCACATGCCAGCGGCCGCGTGATCTGGCTTCAACCGGTGGAAGACGACACCTGGCGCAACCGGCTATGGCAGCGCATCCTGTCTGGCGAGCGCGAATCTCGCCTGCTGCAATGAAGCTCGGCATCCGTACCCGCATCACCTTGCTCATGGCGGCGCTGGGCATCCTCGCCTCAGGACTGACCGGCTATTACGCCTATCGGTCGAGCCAGAGTCTGCTGGCCGAAGCGGCAGAACGCGAAATGCTGACTTCGACGCGCGTCCTCGGACGCCGCCTCATCCTGAACATCCGAGAGGCCGCCAAAGAGGTCACCTTGCTGGCCGAGCTGCCGGCCACTCAGACCGTGGCCGACTTGCCCGATGCGTCCCCGCACGCCATTGCCGCCCGCAACAATCTGGCCAGGATCTTCGAGTCGGTGCTCGCCATCCAGCCCGAGTACTTCCAGATACGGCTGATCCGGGCGGACCGCCACGGGCTGGAGGTCGTGCGGATCGATCGTGACGGCTCGGACCTGACACGGGTCGATGACGCCGCATTGCAGGAANAAGGCCATTTCCCCTACGTGTTCCGAACCTTGAAGCTCAAACCCGGGNAAACCTATCTTTCGCCGATCTTCGTCAACCAGGAACAGGGCGCCACCGGCCACGGCCAGCCTACGCTGCAGGTCGCGCGTCAGGTATTTGCCTCGAATGGCCGCCTGTATGGCCTGGTCGTCATCAATATCGACCTCAACGGCCTCTTCGATCTGCTGAAGGCCGATCTGCCGCCCACGCTGAAGCTTTATCTCACCAACGCCCAAGGTGATTTCCTGATCCACCCCGATCCCGAGCAGACCTTCGGCTTCCAGCGCGGCCGCCGTATGCTGGCACAGGACGTATTTCCACCCGTGAAAGACATCGTCGACGGCAAAGCCGACTACCGGGTGATTGCGCTGAACAATCCGCCGCCCCTGCGCGGCCATCCTACCGCACCCACGACGGCAGTCTTCCTTCGGCAGCCGCTGNGGGACTATGTATCGGACGACCCGTTTGCGATCGTCGGCCTGTCGATGCCGCAGCGGGAAATCACGCGGCCCACCCACACGCTGGCCACGGCCACCTTGAACATCGTATTCGTCTTCAGCGCCATCGCCTTCGTTCTGGCACTCTGGATGTCGCGCGCCCTGACCTATCCGCTGCAGCTGATCCTGCAGGCAGTGGGTCGCGTCTCGACCGGGCGCGACCTGGGCAAACTACCGCTCGATCGCAAGGACGAGCTTGGCGATCTGGCGCGCGGCGTGGCGCATATGCACACCCAGATCCGCGACCAGATGGTGGTGCTCGACGAACAACGGCGCACGCTCGACCATCTGTCGCGACATGACACGCTCACCGGATTGCCCAACCGGCGGATGTTCTTCGATGTGTTGCAGCAGGCCATTGTTCGGGCCGAGCAGGCTGACATGCAGCTCGCCGTGATGTTCGTCGATCTCGACAATTTCAAGGACGTCAACGACAGCCATGGCCACGCTACGGGCGACCGCGTGTTGCAGGTGGTCGCCGCGCGGCTGCAGCACTGTGTGCGGGCGGTGGACACGCTGGCCCGGTTGGGCGGCGACGAATTCATCATCCTCATCGAATCGCTGGGCTCACGGGAACCGGCGACCACGATCGCACACAAGCTGATCGCCCAATTCGAGACACCCATCATTGCCGGCACACGCGAAGTCCTGCTCGGCCTCAGCATCGGAATCAGCATCCTGCCGGAAGATGGAAGCGACGCGGAAACCCTGGTCGCGCGCGCCGACGAAGCCATGTACGCCGCCAAGATGGCAGGGCGCAATGGCTATCGCTTCTATTCCACCCCGCCTGCTTCCTCCTGACCCGGATATCGATCATCTGTCCGGGAAATATTGCGGAAGCACGCGCCACATAACATAGGCAGGGGCTTACGGTGTCGCTTGCGCAGTGGCTGCAGCAAGTTCCTCCGCTTCCGGCTGTGCCAGCACCAGGCTGATCAAGGTCTGTCCGGCCTGCGGCTTGATGGTCCCTTCAACCGTGAAGACCTGAAGCGCACCCTCTTCGGTGATCAGGAACAGCGGCTGCACCTGACCATACTGGGCCTTCAATTCCTCGAAGCCGAATTCCTCGCTCAGCCGGGTTTTCTTGACCACGGCCTCATCGGTGAACCATCGGGTCAAGGCTGCGTGCGTCATGTCCTTGCCAAACAGAAAACGGCCCCTGAGATGACGTGAGTGGGCCGCAAGCTGTTTTTCATCTTCGGGCATGAGCTGGTAGGCCTGCGCACGCCCGAACAAGGGAGCGAAATGCAGCGCCGCCAGCGAATTGACATCGTCGTTGCTGGTCATGGCCATGAGTTTCCCGATCCCGCTGATCTCGACACGGTCCAGCACTGTGTCGGAAAAGATGCTGGCATAAAAGGCCGGGATGCCGGCCATGCGCGCCGCCGACACGTTGTGCTGGCTGTTGTCCACCAGCATGACCGGATAGCCTTCATCCAGGAGAACCTTGGCCATCTCGCGAACCCAGAAACGTCCTCCCAGAAAGAGGACGCCTTGCGGCTCGGCCTTGGCCAGGCCGAGCCGTCGCGCGACCAGTGGCGCGGTCAGGCCATACAGGGCTACGGTTCCGATGATGACGAAGAAGGTCTGCGGAACCAGCACGTCCGCGTTCGCCAGCCCCACTTCGTCCATGCGCAGTGCGAACACCGACGCCACGGCGGCGGCAACGATGCCGCGCGGCGCCATCCACGAAATGAACAACTTCTCACGGAAACTGAGCTTGCTCCCCAGCGTGGAGGCAAAGACGGCTGCGGGGCGCGCAATGAACACCAGGACCAGGAAGAACATGAAACTGGCGATCCCGATCTGGTCGAGGTCCGACGGCTTGAGATGGGCAGCCAGCAGGATGAATACGCCCGCAATCAGCAGTACCCTCAGGTTCTCCTTGAATTCGACGATGTGATTAATGGGGACAGCTTTCTGGTTGGCCATGGCAAATCCCATGATCGTCACGGCCAGCAGGCCCGATTCGGACTGCAGCAGGTTGGCGCCGGTAAAGACCGCGACGACGAACATGACGGCCACCGGGTTCTGCAAGGAATCGGGAATCAGGTCCCGTTTCAGGCACAGCCCCAGGGTCAATGCCCCCAGCAGGCCGACCAGGGTCCCGAAGGCGATGGTTTTCAGTACGCTGGTTGCCACGATCATTCCATGTTCGGCCCCCGAGTAGGCCGTGACCTGAAATACCAGCACTGCGAGCATGGCGCCGATCGGATCGATAACGATCCCTTCCCATTTCAGGATGGCGCCGCTCTGGCCTGTCGGCCGAATGAATCGCAGCATCGGCCCGATGACCGTGGGGCCGGTGACCACCAGCACCGCACCCAACAGGATCGCCAGCGGCCAGTCGAGTCCAAGTATCCAGTGCGCCGCCAGCGTGCCGATAACCCAGGTGATACCCGCTCCCAGCGTGACCAGCCAGGCCACCACACCGCCGATGGCGCGAAACTCCTTCACCGACAGACTGAGACCGCCTTCGAACAGAATCACCGCGACTGCGAGCGAGACCACCGGATACAGCAGCGATCCCAGCAGCTCGCCGGGATGGATCCAACCCAATATCGGCCCGGCCACGATACCGAATACCAGCAGCAACAGGATCGAGGGGATGCGCACACGCCAGCCCAGCCACTGGGCGGCAATGCCCAGGATGACGACGGCACTGAGGCTGACCAGGGCGTGCTCAACCATGCATTACGCCCACTTCCCTCGACATGGCGTCCGGCATCCGTTCAGGACCAGACGCCCGGCCGCGGGGTAAAACTGTCCAGCACACGTAGATAGCTCGCACGCGCGACGAGCGAAGGATCGGGCAGATTCTTCTGGCTCATGCTGCCCTTGAGCTGGGCGATGGAGGCATATTCCTTTTCCTCCATCCAGTTTTGCATTGCCGCGAGAATCCCGGTCAGCTTGTCGGGGCCGTGCTGCAGCAGGCAGGAGGCCAGATGCACGACATCGGCGCCCGCCAATAAAAGTTTCAGCACTTCGCTTTCGCTATGGACGCCGCCGGTGGCGGCAAGCGTCAGGCGAGTGCGGCCGTACAGGATGGCGATCCAACGGATACGCAACAAGGCCTCTTCGGCCGACGAGAGATGCAGCTGGTCGGTCATGCGCATCTCGTCGAGGTCGATGTCGGGCTGGTAGAAGCGATTGAACACGGCGACGCCATTCGCGCCGGCGGCTTCGAGTTGGCGCACGAAATGCGGCAGCGACGAAAAGAAAGGCGACAGCTTCATGACGATGGGCAGGCTCACCACGCGACGCAGTTCGGTCAACAAGCCGATGTAGCGCGCCTCGACGGCTTCGCCGGCAGCGTGCATGTCGGCGGCGACGTGATAGACGTTGAGTTCGAGTGCATCGGCGCCGGCCTGCTCCAGCGCACGTCCGAGTTCCACCCAACCCGACGGCGATACGCCGTTGAGGCTCGCCACCACGGGAATCTCCAGGCGCCGCTTGAGCTGGTGCAGGTGCGACAGATAGCGCTCGAGGCCGCCGCGGAACTCGCCATGGCCGGGGAGGAAGCTTTCCGCTTCGCCATGGCCGATGTCGGCGTGCAACAGAAAGCGGTCGAGCATCGCATCTTCCGCGCAGAGTTCCTCCTCGAACAGCGAATACATCACCAGCGCGGCCGCGCCGGCATCCTCCAGCCGCAAGGCGGTGTCGAGGTCGCGCGACAGCGGCGAGGCCGAGGGCACCAGCGGATTCTTGAGCGCAAGGCCGAGATAGTCGGTGGAAAGGTCGATCATGTCAGGCTCCGGGTTTGGATTCGTCGGCATGGCCCTGTGCCATGTCCTGGTAGGCCTTGAAGCGCCGGTCAGCCTCTTGCTGCGCCTGTTCCAGGAAACGCTGTGCCGCCTCGGGATGGCTGCGCTGCAACATGGCGAAGCGGGTCTCCGATTCCATGAAGGCCTTGACCGGCTGGCTGGGCGCCGCGGAGTCGAGCTTGAAAGGATTGGCCCCCGCCGCCTCCAGCCGCGGATCGAATCGGAACAGCGGCCAGTGCCCGCTCTTCACCGCAAGTTCTTGCTGGCGCTGGTTATACAGCATGTCGTAGCCGTGTGCGATGCACGGGCTGTAGGCGACGATGAGCGATGGGCCGTCATACGACTCGGCTTCGTGGAACACGCGCAGGGTCTGGACGTCNCTGGCGCCGTAAGCCGCCGTCGCCACGTACACGTGGCCGTAATCGCTGGCGATTTTGGCCAGGTCCTTCTTCGCGGTGGCCTTGCCGCCGGCCGAAAACTTGGCGACCGCGCCGATCGGCGTGGCCTTGGATGTCTGGCCGCCGGTGTTGGAATAGACCTCGGTGTCGAGTACCAGGATATTGACGTCGTACGGCAGCGCCAGCACATGGTCGAGGCCGCCGTAGCCGATGTCGTAGGCCCAGCCATCGCCACCGATGATCCACACCGAGCGGCGGATCAGCCATTCGGCGACGCTGGCGAGCACTTGCGCGCGCGGGTGCCGCGAAGACGCCAGTTTTTCGAGCAGTTGTGCCACACGTTGGCGCTGTGCGACGATCTCCGTCTCCTCGCGCTGGCCGGCTGTGATGAGTGCGTCGGCCAGATCGCCGCCGATCTCTGTCGCCATTTCCCGGACCAGTTGCTGCGCATAGCCCATCAGCTGATCGGCCGCCAGCCGCATGCCGAGGCCGAATTCGGCGTTGTCCTCGAACAGCGAATTGCTCCACGCCGGACCGCGCCCGGCGCCGTTCACCGTGTAGGGCGTGCTCGGCAGGTTGCCGCCATAGATCGACGAGCAGCCGGTGGCATTGGCGACCAGCATGCGGTCGCCGAACAGCTGGGTGGCGAGCCGGATGTAGGGCGTCTCGCCGCAGCCCGCGCAAGCGCCAGAAAACTCGAACAGGGGATCGAGCAGCATGGCACCCGGAATGGTGTTGTGCTTCACTCCCGCGCGATCAAACTCGGGCAAGCGCAGGAAGAAATCGAAGTTGTCGCGTTCCTGGTCGCGCAGCGAGCCAACCGGTGCCATGTTCACGGCCCGGCGCGAAACGTTGGACTTGTCGTGAATCGGGCAGGCCTCGACGCAATCGCCGCAACCGGTGCAGTCTTCCGCGGCCACCTGGTAGCTGATGTGGGTGCCCGCCGGAAATTCCTTGCTCCTGGCCGGCACGTGCTTGAAGGTAGGCGGCGCATCCTTGGCGGCTTCGGCAGGNAAGGCGCGCGCGCGGATCGCGCTGTGGGGGCAGACGAACACGCACTTGCCGCACTGGGTGCAGAGGTCGGCCTCCCATACTGGGATCTCCAGCGCGATGTTGCGCTTCTCGTACTGTGCGGTGCCGAGCGGGTAGCTGCCATCTGCTGGCAGGCGGGACACCGGCAGGGCATCGCCATGGCCGTGGTAGATCGGCAGCGTCAAATCGTGCACGAAGTCCGGATAGGCAGCGGACATCTCGGTTTCGGCATGCAGTCCGGGTACCATGCTTGCGGCTCGCTGGGCGGGAATCGCAACCTGGTGCAGCTTGGACAAGGTCATGTCGATGGCACGGTAATTCAACTCGACCAGCCGTCGGCTCTTCTTGCCGTAGGTCTTGTCGACCGCCTGCTTGATCGCGGCGATCGCCTCGTCCTTTGGCAGGATGCCGGAGATGGCGAAGAAACAGGTCTGCATGATGGTGTTGATGCGCCGTCCCATGCCAGCCTCCGCAGCGACGGCGTAGGCGTCGATCGTCCATAACTGCAGGCGTTTCTCCCGTATCTGCGTGCACAATCCCTGCGGCAGCGTATCCCACACCTGGTCCGGCGACGCGGGCGTGTTGAGCAGGAAAACCCCGTCGGGCGCGGCGTGTTCGAGCAATTCATAGCGGTCGACGAACATCGGCTGGTGGCAGGCGACGAATCCGGCCATGCCTGGCTCGACCAGATAGGTGGACCGGATGGGTACCGGACCGAAGCGCAGGTGCGAGACGGTGACGGCACCGGATTTNTTCGAGTCGTAGACAAAATAGCCCTGGGCCTGCAGGTCGGTGGCCTCGCCGAGGATCTTGATCGAATTCTTGTTGGCTGACACCGTACCGTCGGCGCCGAGCCCNCAGAACACGGCGTGTTGCAACTGCTGCGACGCATCGGTACGGAAGGCGGTGTCCCATGGCAGCGACAGGTGGGTGAGATCGTCGTGGATGCCGACGGTGAACTGGCGTTTCGGTGTGGCGACGGCTAGTTCGTCGAACACCGCCTTGACCATGCCCGGGGTGAACTCCTTGCTGGCAAGCCCATAGCGGACACCGGTCACGCGCGGCATGCTGCGCTGGCCATCTGCCGATGCCTGCGCCAGCGCGCCGAGCACATCCTTGTAGAGCGGTTCGCCGTCGGCGCCGGGTTCCTTGCAGCGATCGAGAACGGCAATGGATGTGACAGTTGGCGGCAATGTCTCGAGCAGCGCCGCCGGTGAAAACGGCCGGTACAGTCGCACCTTCAGCACACCCACCTTTTCGCCACGCGCGACGAGATGCTCGACTGTCTCGTGCACAGTCTCGGCGCCGGAGCCCATCAGCACGATCACCCGTTCGGCATCCGTCGCCCCGACATAGTCGAACAGCGTGTACTGACGTCCGGTGAGCTCGCCGAAACGATCCATTGCGTCCTGCACGATGCCGGGGAAGGCATCGTAGTAGGGATTGGCACGTTCGCGCGACTGGAAGAACACGTCGGGATTCTGCGAGGTGCCGCGCAGCACCGGATGCTCCGGCGACAGCGCGCGGGCCCGATGCGCCGCCACCAGGCTGTCATCGATCATCGCACGCACGGTTTCCGCATCGACCGCAGCGATCTTTGCCACCTCGTGCGAAGTCCGGAAGCCGTCGAAGAAATGGATGACGGGAATTCGTCCCGCCAAGGTCGCCGCCTGCGCGATCACCGCGAAATCCTGCGCCTCCTGCGGNGAGTTGGCGGCAAGCATGGCGCAGCCGGTGGCGCGGCAAGCCATGACGTCGGACTGGTCGCCGAAGATCGACAGCGCGTGCGTCGCCAGCGTGCGCGCCGCGACGTGCAGGACGAAAGGCGTCAGTTCGCCGGCGATCTTGTAGAGGTTGGGAATCATCAGCAGCAGGCCCTGGCTGGCCGTGAAGCTGGTCGCCAGCGCGCCGGACGTGAGTGCTCCATGCAGTGCGCCGGCGGCACCGCCTTCCGACTGCATCTCGATGATTTTCGGCACTGCCCCNCACAGGTTGGGCCTGCCCTGCGAGGCCCATTCGTCCGCCCATTCGCCCATGCTGGATGCCGGTGTGATGGGATAAATCGCGATCACCTCGTTGCCGAGGTAGGCCATGCGGGCAACGGCTTCGTTGCCGTCGATGGTAAGCGTCGTGGTCATAAGGGGCTCTTACAGGATAACTCCGTCTTTTATTCTAGACGCGACTCGCGAATGGACCAGCCATCACGACGACGATAAACGCGTCGGGAAATGAATTTGCATCCAGTACACTAAACCCCTCGTGTCCGCTAAAGCTCCACCTGCTCATCTGCCATGCCACACAGCGTCGAACTCATCACCACCATTGCTGCCGCGCTCGGCCTGGCGCTGATATTCGGTTTCATTGCCGTTCGCTTGCGGCTGCCCGCACTGGTCGGTTATCTGCTGGCCGGCATCGTGATCGGCCCCTTCACTCCAGGTTTCGTGGCAGATACCGCGCTCGCGGGCCAACTCGCGGAAATCGGGGTCATGCTGCTGATGTTTGGGGTGGGCCTGCATTTCTCGCTCGATGACCTGCTGTCGGTGAAGAAGATCGCTCTACCCGGTGCCGTAGTCCAGATTGCCGTGGCAACTGCGATGGGCGTGGCGTTGGCCAGCTGGTGGGGCTGGAACCTGATGGCCGGCATCGTGTTCGGCCTGTCGTTGTCGGTCGCGAGTACGGTAGTGTTGCTGAAAGCGCTGGAAAGCCTGGGAGCGCTGGCCACGCCGAACGGCCGCATCGCAGTGGGCTGGCTGATCGTGGAAGACCTGGTGATGGTGATGGTGCTCGTATTGCTGCCACCGCTGGCCCAGGTGTTCGGCAACACTCCCGGGACGGCAAGCGGTCATTCGCTGCTGGCCACGTTGGCGATCACGCTCGGGGAGGTCGCGCTGTTCATCGGGCTGATGCTGGTAGGCGGACGACGCTTTNTTCCCTGGCTGCTGTGGCAGGTTGCCCGCACCGGCTCGCGTGAACTGTTCACGCTGTGCGTGGTGGCCGCGGCGCTCGGCATCGCCTACGGCTCGTCCGTGCTGTTTGGCGTCTCCTTTGCGCTGGGTGCGTTTTTCGCGGGCATGGTGCTACGCGAATCGGCGTTGAGCTACCGTGCCGCCGAGGAGACACTGCCGCTGCGCGATGCCTTTGCCGTGCTGTTTTTCGTCTCGGTCGGCATGTTGTTCGATCCGAGCGTGTTATTGGCGCAGCCGCTGCAGGTACTCGCCGTGGTTGCCATCATCGTGTTCGGCAAGTCGTTGGCGGCGTTCCTGCTGGTGCTGGCCTTCCGCTATCCGCTCAATACCGCGCTGACCGTCTCGGCGAGCCTCGCGCAGATCGGCGAATTCTCCTTCATCCTGGCCGGCCTGGGCGTGATGCTCGGTGTGCTGCCTGCCGAGGGGCAAAGCCTCATTCTGGCCGGCGCGCTGATCTCGATTGCACTCAATCCCCTGGTGTTCACGGTCATCGAGCCCGCTCAGACGTGGATCCGCGCACGTTCGAAACTGGCACGCAAACTGGAACAGCGCGATGACCCGCTGGCCGAACTGCCCGCTGACGTCACGCCGCACACGCTCACCGGCCACATCGTACTGNGGGGATACGGCCGCGTTGGCCGTCACATCGCGGAAGCACTTGATGCCCAGGGCCAGCCCTATGTGGTTGCCGAGCAGCAGCGCGAGGAAGTGGAAAGACTGCGTACCCGCGGCATTCACGCCGTTGTCGGGGATGCCTCCGAACCGGCCGTCCTGATCCAGGCACACATCGCACGCGCACTGATGCTGGTCATCGCCATTCCCGACGCCTTCCAGGCGCGCAAGATGATCGAGATCGCCCGTACGCTCAACCCTCGCATCCATATCCTGGTGCGTAGCCATTGTGAAGATGAGGCTGCGCTGCTACGGCGCGAACAAAGCGTGGATGTCCTGGTGGGAGAACGTGAGCTGGCGAACAGCATGGTGCGCCACGTAAGCGAATGCGTGAAGGGACAACAGGCCGAGGCGCACATCTAATTGCGCCACCTTTCGACATGATACGCCGGGCGCTGCAGCCGCCCGGCCCTGATACCGTGTTCCGGCCGAACGGTTCAGCGCAAGTGGTCCACCGCCTCGAGCGGGGTGAGATGGGCCTGCTCGCTGTGCAACTCGGGCTGATACCAGCCGAGCTTCTCGCGCAGTTTGACCACATTACCGACGATGATGAGCGTCGGCGCCTTGAGGCCGGCCTGTTCCGCCAGCGCCGGCAGCGTGGTGAGGTCGCCGGTGATGACGCGCTGCGTCGGCAGGGTGCCGTGCTGGATGATGGCCGCCGGGGTGTCGGCGGTCAGGCCATGCTTGATCAGCGCCTCGCACAGCAGCGGCAGGCCCTTCAGCCCCATGTAGATGACGATGGTCTGGTCGCGGCGCGCGATGCCCTCCCAGTTCATGTTGAAGGTGTTTTCCTTCAGATGGCCGGTGACGAAGGCAACCGACTGCGCGTAGTCGCGGTGGGTGAGCGGGATGCCTGCGTAGGACGCCACGCCGGCGGCCGCGGTGATGCCCGGCACCACCTGGAACGGCACGCCGTGCTCAACCAGCGTCTCGATCTCCTCGCCGCCACGGCCGAAGATAAAGGGGTCGCCCCCNTTCAGCCGCAGCGTGCGCTTGCCTTCCTTGGCCAGTCGCACCAGCATCAGGTTGATCTCTTCCTGCGGCACTGCGTGGTCGTCGCGTTCCTTGCCGACGTAGATGCGCTCGGCGTCGCGCCGGCACATGTCGAGGATGGGCGGCGAGACCAGGCGGTCGTAGACGATCACGTCAGCTTGCTGCATCAGGCGCAGGGCGCGGAAGGTGAGCAGGTCGGGATTGCCCGGGCCGGCACCGACCAGATAGACCTCGCCGCGGCTGATCGTATGCTCGGCACCGTCCTGGATCATGGCCTGAAGCTGCGCCTCGGCCTCGACGTCACGCCCGGAAAACACCATTTCGGCAACCGGCGAGAGGAACACTTTCTCCCAGAACGCGCGTCGCTGTTCCGGCTTGATCGCCGCACGCACGCGATCCTTGTAGCGCGAAGCCAGTGCGCTCAGGCGGCCATACGCAGCCGGGACCAGGGTTTCCAGCCGCGCTCGCAGCATACGCGCGAGCACCGGCGATTCGCCGCCGCTCGAGACCGCCACCATGATCGGCGAGCGGTCGATGATCGACGGCAGGATGAAGCTGCACAATGCCGGCTTGTCGGCCACGTTGACAGGGATGTGACGTGCGCGCGCCGCATCCGCGACGACCTTGGCTGCGGCCGCATCCTCCTCGACCACAATTACCGCATCCTTGCCATCGAGCAAGTCGGGCGTAAAGACATCCGCCACGCGGTTCAGGCAATCGGCATGCGGCAGGCGCCCAAAGCCTTCGTGCAAGGCGGGCGCAGCGACATCGACGCGCGCGCCGGCACGCAGCAGCAGTTCAGCCTTGCGTGCGGCTGTCTCGGAACCGCCCACCACCAGGCAATGGCGGTCGCGCAGGTCAAGGAAAATCGGCAGGTAATTCATGGCTTACTCGGCGGAGGTGGCGTCAGCGTCCGGCTCTGAATCGGACTCGGGTCCGTCTTCTGCCGAATAGGGCGGGATAAAGATGAAGCGCATGTCGCCCGGATTCATTTCGACAAAATCGAGCGTTACGCCCTGCAGATACGGCGTGCTGGACGCGGCAATCAGGATTTCGATTCCATTGACGACGAGATGTTCGTCGGCCTCGCGTTCGGTATCGAAGCCCATGCCGTAGTTCACGCTGCCGTCGTCCTCCTGATAGGCGGCCACCCGCAGGATCATCTCGAATACATCCGGATTGTTGTTGGCGGCGCGAATCTGCGCGGCAGCAGCGTCGGTGATCTTGATCATGGGTTCATCCCTCGGTAATTAAGCGGCAGCGCGCGCCTTATGCGCACGCACCTGGTTCAGAAAAGGCGCGATCCAGCCCTGTTCCCCGCTGCCACGGCGATGCACGTAAGCAGCGAGAAGATTGTATTGCTGGTAGCCGTCATGTACGCCATCGATGCCATGACCACGCTTGACCTCATATGCATAGATGGAGTCGGCCGGGAGATTTTCCAAGCTGGAATAGTGAAATTCATGTGCGGGGATCGGGGCTGTTTCCTGCCAGCGATCGTCGCCGGTGGGCTGCAGCCGCGCGTAGCCTCGTCCCACAGGATGATCATGCATCACCGTGTCGCCTGGCACCACCCCCACCATCTCGCAACGCTTTCCCTGCCAGTCGAGCCGTCTCGACAGATACATCAGCCCNCCGCATTCGGCATAGGTGGGCAACCCGGCTTCAATGGCGCTTCGAATGTGGCTGCGCAAGGAAACATTGGCCTCCAGTTCGGCCATGAACACTTCAGGAAAGCCGCCGCCGATGATGAGTCCATCCACATCGGGCAGCGTGTCCGCATGCAGCGTATCCAGTTCGATCAGTTCGACATTGGATGCCCGGAGGGTATCGATATCCTCACTGTAGTAGAAACCGAAGGCCGGGTCGTGGGCGATTGCCACCCGCACCTGCCCCCCGCTGCCCGGGCTGGATGCTCGTCCGGCGCCNTCACGTGCGGGCGCGCTGTCGGCGATGGCCCGCAGCCGATCGAGGTCGACCTGGGCTGCGACCCGCTCGGCTACGTGCTGGATGCGCGCCCGTGCAGCCTGCTGCTCGTTGGCCGGCACCAGACCCAGATGACGCTCGGCGATCTGCATGCTAGCGTCGTGCTGGACGGCGCCGATCACTTCGACATCCGTGTAATGCTCGATCACCGCGCGCAGCTTNGATTCATGTCGGCTGCCACCGAGATTGTTGAGGATGACGCCGGCAATGCGGATGTCCGGATCGAACGCCTGATACCCCAGGATCAACGGCGCCACCCCGCGTGTCATGCCGCGCGCGTCGATCACCAACACCACCGGCGCACCCAGCAATTTGGCGAGCGCGGCATTGCTGTTGCTGCCGTCAAGGTCGAGGCCGTCATACAGCCCTTTGTTTCCCTCGATCAGGCTGATGTGGGCGCCAGCTGCAGCACTGGCGAACTGCCGCTCGATTTCGCTGCGCTGCATCATGTGAAAATCGAGGTTGTAGCAGGGGCGCTGTGCCGCCATGCCCAGCCACAGGGGATCGATGTAATCCGGGCCTTTCTTGAACGGCTGAACCTCATGGCCACGCGCATGCAGGGCAGCGCACAAGCCCAGCGTCAGCGTGGTCTTCCCCGACGATTTATGCGCGGCAGAAATGAAGACGCGGGGCATTGGAGCCCCGCGCTTGTCAGAATCGTTTGATGTGGCTTGCTGGTTCATTCCGGACGATCCCTGCCAGACTGGCGCCCGGCAGGTTATGCATCAATGTTCCAGTTTGGCAATCGTGGCATCGTCCAGATTGGCCGGCAGCAAACGCAGTACCTTGACGGCAAAGGTGGTGACCAGCAGCGCGATGGCGACGCCACCCAGCCCCAGGAAGAACTCGGCCATGGTCGGCGAATACTCGTGGATCACCCCGTCATAGAAGCTGCTCTTCATCGTCATCCCCGGGAACATGTCCAGCGGATAGGCTTGGGCCCCGATGATGGTGACGTACATCTGCGCAATACCGCCCAGGATGACCAGCGCACTGGCGATCATGATCCAGCTGCGCTGCCTGCCCAGGCCGCTCAGCAGAATGACCAGCGGAACGACACAGCCGATTACGATCTGCCCCACCCAGAACAAGGTGGTGATGATGCCGCCGTCGCGCAGGATGAAGCTTTCGACGCTACCCAGCTTGGCGAAGTACAGGTTGGTCAGGTGATACACCACGACGAAGTAGAGTACTGCTGCGACGAATACCGCGAGGAGGCTCTTCAATCGCATCATCACGGCATCGCCAAGCGGTCGTCCGGTCCAGGCGTAGGCCGCGACCAGCACCATCAGGTAGATAGCCAGGCCGTAGGCAAACGACATGATGATGAACATCGGCGCCAGCATCGAGGTCCCGTACAGCTCGCGTGCAACCAGGAAACCGAACAGTGAACCCGTACCGGTGGTCAGGGTCAGCCGCCAGATGAATGCCGCCGTGCCTGCCGCCTTGGAGTAGATTTTGACGTTACGATCCAGCATGGTCCACAGGTAGATGCCCACCAGCGCGAAGAAGCCAGAGTAAAGGAACACGTTCCAGGTGAACATCGACTTGAAGTTGAAGTGCGTCATCGCCACGATCAGACGATCGGAGCGACCGAGGTCGAGCACCAGCACCAGCAGACCGCCCAGCATCAGTGCCAGCGCCAGAATGGCCGACAGCGGTGCCAACGGCTTGTACATCGGCTTGTTGAACACCGACGCGATCGACGCGACGTTCAGTGCGCCCGAGGCGGCCACGATCAGGAACACTGCAAATACGTGCGGCAGGCCCCAGACGATCTGGTTGTCCATGCCGGTCACAACGTGACCATGATGGTGCATGTACAAATAGGACAAAAAGCCGAACAGTACGAAGAGGCCGATGCCCCCGAACAGCAGCCAGTACTTCATGCTGCTGCCTTCTACTTCGCGGAAAGTGATGCTTGCCATGTTGTTTTAGATTCCGTGATAGCGAACGCCGACATTGAGATTCAGATCGGCCCGCACCTGCTTGGTCGGCAGTTCGCGCAGGCGCTTGGAGATCTCGCTTTCGGGGTCGTTCATGTCGCCGAACACCAGGGCGTTGTGACCCGAGGCCGTACACGCTTCGACACATGCCGTCGTACCGTCGCCGCGATCGACTTTCTGCACACAGAACGTACAGGCTTCGACGCAGCCGATGCCACGCGGCACATCCGGCTTCTGGGTATCGTTCAGCGGCTCGTGCACCAGCGAGCGCGCCTTGTAAGGGCACGCCATCATGCAGTAGCGGCAGCCGATGCAAGTATGGCGGTTGACCAGCACGATGCCGTCAGCACGCTTGAACGAGGCGCCGGTCGGGCACACGTCCACGCATGGCGGTTCTTCGCAATGCTGGCACATCATGGGCAGGTTGGTTTCTGCCTGGGTCAGCGGGTCCTGCAATTCCAGTTTGCGGATCCATTGCGGCGCCTGCTTGGGATGCTTGCTTTCAGCCACCGGGGTCCAGCCGTTTTCTGTACTGCAGGCAGACACACACTCGTCGCAGCCGCTTGCGCATTTGGTCGCGTCGACCAGCATGCCCCAACGCACCGCGCTGCTGGCAGCCTGCTCTTCAGGACGACCATGCGCCACGTCGATCAACATCACGCCAGGGGCCAGGGTCACGCCTGCCGCCGTCATCGTGGCGACGCTGATAAAACGACGACGCTCGGGTGAACTGGGCGTATTGTCGGACATCGATTTCATATCGTTCATTGGGCAATCCCAGCCATCTCTTCCGCGCTGATCTTGCTATTGGCCTGGGCCGCAAGCTTGTGCGCGTAATGCGCCGTCTCAGCGTTCAACGGGTGCATCGCCATCGAGCCCTGCGGCTTGGTGGAGTGGCAATCGAAACAATCGATTTTCACAGCCGCATAGCTGTGGCAGCTCACGCAAAGTCGTCCTTGGACGCAGCAACGCTGCCAGTTTTTCACTGGCATGGCAATTGATGCATTCCTTGAGACTGTATTTCTTGGTACGGATACCTTCAAGCACAGTCTCATCGCGATGATGCAGCAACACTTTCATGTGGTTGCGCCGCATGAAGTCATTGGGTTCGACGCACTGCTCGCCCTTGACAGCCTTCGTAATCACGGGCTTGGGTGCGCCACTGGCCTTGGGCTGGTCATCCGACCCGGCCCAGGCCAGGGCCGCAGTCGTCAACACGACTGCCCCCAAAGCCAGGAGGCGTTTGATCTTGCCTGCCACGCTCAGTCACCCATACCCATGACGATGTAGCCGGTTGGGCAAACGTCGGCGCAGATATGGCAGCCGATGCACTTACCGTAGTCGGTATCGACGTAACGACCGACGGTGGGGTTGTCCTTCTTCTTGACCTTGAACACGGCGGTCTGCGGGCAGTACACGACGCAGTTGTCGCATTCGAAGCACTGGCCGCAGGACATGCAGCGCTTGGCCTCGTCGACGACAGCCTTCTCCGACAAGGCATGCAGACGCTCTTCGAAGTTGCCCAGCGCGCCTTCCTTGTCGAGCACGGTCACCTCGCGGATGTTGCGCGGAACATTGGGGAAATGACCAAGGAACAGTTCGTTGTGCGGAATGATGTGGCGCGCCGAACGGTCTTCGAAGTTGTGCAGGATGTCCTTGCGCTCCGACGTACCCCAGATCTGGCCCTTGACTTCGCTGTACTCGTGGCCGGATTCGAGCCACTTGCGGATTTCGTCGAAATGATGGACGTCAACCTTCGGACGCTTGTCGAGTTCCTTGCCGGCCAGATAGGCATCAATGCCATCGACGGCGATGGATGCATGGCCGATTGCGGTGGTCAGCAGGTGCGGACGGATCACGTCGCCGCCAACGAAGATCTTCTCGCTGCCGGGGAAGCGATAGTTCTTGTCGGCCTTGATCAAGCCGTTATTGTTGTTGAATTTCTCGAGGCCGGTGAAATCGACACCCTGGCCGATCGCGGACACGATCAGGTCGCCCGGCAGGTCGCGCTCGGTGCCTTCGACGATCTTGGTTTCCTTGCCTTCCATCACGAAGTCGGCCACGCGCAGGGCGGTGGCACGGCCATTCGCGTCGACGACCACGGCAACCGGGGTCACGCCGCCGATGATCTCGATGCCTTCCTGTTGGGCATGCTCGACTTCGTGCTTGTTGGCAGCCATCTTGTCGATGGTGGCGCGGGACACCAGCACCACCTCGGCACCTTCGCGGGCGGAGATCGAGGCGACATCGGATGCCATGTGACCGGCGATGACATTTTCAGGACGGTCGTCGTGCGTGCCGGACTTGGTGACATTACCGAGACGGCGGGCAACAGTGGCGACGTCGATCGAGGTGTCGCCACCGCCGATGACCACCACGCGGTTGCCGACATGCTGCAGGCGGCCTTCGTTGAAGGCGCGCAGGAACGCGACGGCGGTCACGCAGTTGGGCGCCTCAGCACCGGGAACCGGCAGCGGACGGCCAGCCTGGGCGCCCATCGCCATGAAGATGGCGTCGTAATCCTTTTCCAGCTGTTCGAAGCTGACGTCGGAACCGATACGGGTCTTCAGGCGGGTTTCTACGCCCAGCGCGATGATGCGATTGATTTCCGCATCGAGCATTTCACGCGGGGTCCGGAAGCCGGGAATGCCGTAACGCATCATGCCGCCGAGCTCTTCGTGCTCGTCGAAAATGGTCACGCCATGGCCGCGCAGACGCAGCTGGTAGGCGGCGGCCAGGCCGGCAGGGCCGGCACCGATCACGGCAACCTTCTTGCCGGTTTCGGCTGCGGTCGACGTGTAGGTCATGTTGTTTTCGATGCCCCAGTCGCCGACGAAGTGCTCGACCGAGTTGATGCCAACGTGGTCTTCGACCTGATTGCGGTTACAACCGGACTCACACGGTGCGGGGCAGACACGGCCCATCACGCCGGGGAAAGGGTTGGCTTCGGTGATACGGCGGAAGGCATATTCCTGCCAGGTCACACCCGCGGGCGGCTTCTCGATGCCACGCACGATGTTGAGGTAGCCGCGAATGTCTTCACCGGCCGGGCAGGAGCCCTGGCAAGGCGGCGTGGAGAGCATGTATTCCGGGCACTTGTGCGTCCAGCTCGACTGGAAGATGCGATCCTGCGAAGAACGATAGTTCTTGTCGGACTCGCCATCATTATAACGACGCCATGTAACGCCTTCGGTTTTTGCTTTGTTCGTCGTGACAGCCATGTTGGTTCTCCTAACGCCTACGTAACTAAAGATAGATAAATCGCAATCAGTTCTGTGACCCAACTCAGTCCAGCTTGATCGCCTTGCTAACCAATTGATGCACACCGCCCACCATGCTCATGTCGAAGCCATATTTGGGCAAAACCTTGGTGAACTGCGCCTTGCAGATGGCACAGATGGTGGCCATGAAGTTGACCTGGTATTCCTTGACCACATTATTGAGTGCAGTCGCACGCGGCAACGCACCCTTGACGCGTACTTCCATCAGGTCGTCCGTCAGCACGCCGCCGCCGCCGCCGCAGCAGAACGTGGCTTCATAGATGGTGTCGTCCGCCATGTTGTGGAAGTTGTTCACCACCGACTTGATCAGTTCGCGCGGAATGGTGAACTGGCCACCGGGTTCAGTACCCATGCGCGACGCGCGGGCCACGTTGCACGAATCGTGGTAAGTCACGATCAGATCATCATTCATTGACGGATCGACCTTGATTTTGCCGGACTTGATCAGATCGTTGGTCAGTTCGCAAATATGTTGCGGCTGCGGATAGGTCGGATCGAGCTGCTTTTGCAGTTCGATCGAGAAAGGATCGTTGCCGCCATAGCCGATACCGGTCAGCGTATTCCAGAAACTGTAGGCGACGCGCCAGGCATGGCCACACTCGCCGACGACGATGCGCTTGACGCCAAGCTCCAGCGCGGCGTCCCTGATCCGCATGGCAACCTTGCGCATCGTTTCGTAGTTGCCATTGAACAGGCCGAAGTTGCCCGCTTCTGCCGCATGCGTGGACAGGGTCCAGTTGATGCCCGCCGCGTGGAATACCTTGGCATAGCCGATCAGCGATTCAACATGCGGCTCGGAGAAGAAGTCGGCAGACGGCGTGATCAGCAGCACTTCAGCGCCTTTCACGTCGATCGGCATCTTGACCGGCACGCCGGTGTCGGCTTCGATGTCCTCTTCCAGTCCTTCCAGGGTATCGATCAGCGCGGGACCAGGCAGGCCCAGGTTGTTGCCAATCTTCTGCACCTTGCCGAGAATCTCGTTGGAATACTTCTGACCCATGCCGACGTGGTTAAGAATCTCGCGGCCAGCCATCGTGATCTCGGCCGTGTCGATGCCGTATGGGCAGTACACCGAGCAGCGGCGGCATTCCGAACACTGATGGTAGTAGCTGTACCAATCGTCGAGGATTTCCTTGGTGAGGTCTTTGGCGCCCACCAGCTTGGGAAACAGCTTGCCCGCTGTAGTAAAGTAACGGCGGTAGACCTGACGCATCAGATCCTGGCGCGCCACCGGCATGTTCTTGGGATCCGAGGTGCCCAGGTAATAGTGGCACTTGTCGGTGCACGCACCGCAGTGCACACACGCATCAAGGAAAACCTTCAGCGAGCGATACTTTCCGAGCAGGTCGCCCATCTTGTCGATGGCGCGCTCTTTCCAGTCCTCGCCCAGTTCATGCGGATATCCCATGAAGTCCTGAACCGACTTGGGCGCAGGGAAGGACTTGACATGCGACATGACGCCTTCGTGAAGCTTGGGAACCTCGATGTCGTCCTTGATTTCTGGGATGTCAAATTCAGCAGCAGCCACGTGTGAGTCCTCTGTCCGTACTTAGGCGTTCGTCAATCGTCGTCGACGAATCAGTTGTTCTGATCCAGGCGTGCAGCCCATGCCGCTACATGGCGATGTTCACGCGGGTTGTCGACCTGGTTGCGGGTGGGGCTGAAGAACAGGCCCGGCGCATGCAACAGTTTGCTGACCGGGAAGATCACCATCAGCGAAGCCACCAGGGCCAGATGCACCAGCAGGATCGGGTCCTGCGGAAGCGGCTGGATATCCAGATACATCAAGCCCATGAAGAACTCTTTCAGCGAAATGATGTCGGTATGGGCGACGAAGGTCATCAGCATGCCGGACACGCCGATCCCGATCAGCAGAAGCAGCATCAGATAATCGGACGGTGTCGAGATGTAGCGCACCCGGTCGACAACGAAGCGGCGCGCCAACAGTCCCGCCAGGCCAGCGACCATCATGATGCTGGCATACTTGCCGAAGGGCTGCACGATGTCGACCCAGAACCAGACAGGCTGGGTGAAATAGCGAAGGTGGCGCGCCAGAACCAGAAACAGACCGAAATGGAACAGCCAGCCGAATACCCAGATCCACTTGTTCGATTTGAACAGCGACTCGAATACCACCACCTCTTTCGCCATCCGATACACCACGCCAGTTCGCGTAGTCGGCGCAGGNGTCGTCGGGATGACCAGCGGTGCGGGTGTGCGGCTGTAATCAAAAATCTTGTAGACCAGACCCACCACCAGCAGGAAGGTGGCGATGTAGAACATCCCGGCGTAAATCATCGTCACAGTAGACAAACTCACTCTCCTATCGGACCCCGTCCCACCACGCGATGAAATGCCTGGCGGAATTGCATTCCTTACCAACGTTTTGTTTGCGAATCAAACGCAGGGCGAACCCTCCCCGCCCCATTTGATTGGGAAACATAACGATCGGAGCCGCCCCGAAAATCCGAGGCGACCCGACGATTTACAACTTAGATACAGCCAGTCGGCTTGGGCAGACCCGCGATCTTACAAGCCTGCTTGGCGGGGCCGTAGGGAAACAACTCGTACAGGTACTTGTTGTTGCCTTTTTCCGGGCCGAGCTTCTTGCCAATGGCCTTGGTCAGAACGCGAACAGCGGGAGCGATCTGGTATTCGGCGTAGTACTCACGCAGGAAGTTGACGACTTCCCAGTGGCTTTCGGTCAGGTCGACTTTCTCTTCCTGCGCCATGTACTTGGCGATGTCTTCGTTCCACTGCGACAGGTCGACCAGATAGCCTTCCTCGTCGACTTCGACTTCCTTACCGGCGATATTCACCATGGGCATAGCAATACTCCTTCTATTAAAAGTTACAGCCAAGACTGACAGTTGCTGTGCTCTGCGACCAGATCCACAAAACCGCCGTAATCCACGACATTGACTCCGTCCAGCACACGCCCAGCCATGCCGCGCGCCGCCAGATCAGGACCGAGTGCGTAAATCTTGAGGTCAGCTGCTGCTGCCTGGATTTTCGCCGCTGCCGCGTTACCGTTCGTCGCCGCGTACACCGCGTCTTCGATCAGCAATACAGCAGAACCTTTGGTGGCCATGCGCAGGCAGCTTTCCAGCGAACTGCGCTCAGTGGCCGATTTATTCACAATATGCAGCATGTCCGGTCCCCTTAGAAGCTGATCACGACGTCTTGCTCGGCCATGAGATTCGCCATCTCATCGACGGAGAGCACCGTCACATCCACAATCAGGTCGTCTTCGGTCAGACCACGCGCATCCAGCGACACCTGGTCGACATAGAGTTTCTCAATGTCATAGCCTTCCAGTGCACGATAGGTCTTGGAAAAGTCCTTGACCTCGATGCCCTTGGTGTCGACGCCCTTCATCAGCTGGTACACACCGTCGTCGGTGAAGACCATGCTCACATCCTGATCAAAGGCGGCGGTAATCAGCACCACTTCCAGACCTTCCAACGCGTACACAGTACCGTGCGGCGCCTTGCGGTTCAGGAACATGAATTTCTTGACGACACCCGAGCCGTCATCCATATCGTCCATATCGCTCATCTCGTTAACCCTTAATCACCGAACGTCACGAGACGATCGTACTGAATACCCATTTCCACCAGCTGACCTAGACCGGAAATACGGAACCCCGGGGCCAGCAACTCATCCTTGATGCCACGACGCAGCGCAGCGGCCACGCACACAACGAGGTCGATGCCATGCTCTTCGGCCAGCTTGGACCAGCGCATGGTGACGTTGCGGTCATCCTGCGGCGGCTCAGCCATGCGCGTCGAGTTGTTCACGCCATCATGGTAGAAAAANATACGCGGAACTTTGTGCCCCTTCTCGATCGCCGTACGGGCGAAGAGATAAGCGGAGTCACTGGCCTCATGGTTGTAAGGCCCTTCGTTTACAAGAATGCCGAATTGCATGGCTAGCTCAAACTCCGAAAAATCCAGTCATTGTTATCAAGCATCCGCCACAGCCAGGGCGGTGGCGGAGCTGACAGCTTCCCAAACAGCTTAGAAACGGATGTGCGCAGAAGCGTTCAGGTTGGCACGACCACCACGCCAGTTATCAATGTGATACTTGGTGAAGGGCAGACCGGTCTTCTCGAAAAATGCGGGCCAGCCGATGCGGTCGATCCAGTCGATCATGCGCTCCCAAGGCTTGCCGTCAGCCTTGTAGGTAGCGAGGATCTTCTTGACCACCTCACTCACTTCCGGCCAACGCGGCGCATTGTTCGGCAGGCCGGACGCGACCAGCTTGTGGAAGGTCGGCTTGGAACGGGCGTTCGAGTTCTTGCCGCCCACCCAGATCGCGATCTTGGAGTGCTCGGGATCGTTAATCTGCATCGGGGGNCAGGGCGGGAAGCAGGCGCCGCAGCAGATGCACTTCTTCTCGTCGACTTCCAGCGAGGGCTTGCCGTTCACCAGGGCGGGACGGATTGCCGCCACCGGGCAGCGGGCAACAACGGACGGACGCTCACACACGTTGGCAACCAGATCGTGATTGATCTTCGGCGGCTTGGTGTGCTGAACGATGATGGCGATGTCGGCCTGGCCGCCGCAGTTGATCTCGCAGCAGGAGGTCGACAGCTTGACGCGGTTGGGCATCTCGCACTTGACGAAGTCGTCATACAACTCGTCCATCAGCGCCTTGACCACGCCGGAAGCGTCGGTGCCGGGGATGTCGCAGTGCAGCCAGCCCTGGGTGTGCGCGATCATGGACACGGAGTTGGCGGTACCACCGATGGGATAGCCCTTGTCGTTCAGCGCCTTGATCAGCGGCTCGACCTTGGAACCATCAGCCACCATGTATTCGATATTGGAACGCGCGGTGAAACGCACGAAACCATCGCCATATTGGTCAGCAATGTCGGCCAGTTCGCGGATGGTGTAGTGGTCCATCTGGCGCTGGGTACCGGCCTTGACCGTCCAGATCTCGTCGCCGGATTCAGCGCGGTGGTACAGGACACCCGGCTTCGGATGGCTGTGGAAAGACCACTTGCCATAGTTCTTGACCATCACGGGATGCATGTAGGGCATCGGATCCGGGGCGCCGGATTCGATAGGCGGACGTAGTTCTGCCATGTTTTATCTCCAACTGATTTAATGCACGGGCCCCAGCTCTCACCAGAGCCCGCGGTAAGCGAAAACTTAAGCGGCGG
Source organism: Thiobacillus sp. (assembly GCF_013693775.1). Taxonomy (NCBI): domain Bacteria; kingdom Pseudomonadati; phylum Pseudomonadota; class Betaproteobacteria; order Nitrosomonadales; family Thiobacillaceae; genus Thiobacillus; species Thiobacillus sp. Next base: position 2,737,615 of record NZ_CP059257.1, on the reverse strand, counting down.
ACTGCTTGTACTCGTTCCACTTCTCCACCTGCTCGTCCCAGTCGTCGGAACGGAAGTAGGGGTTGGAACGCGGTGCACTGATCATGTTGGGATCAACCGGGATATCCAGACCTTCGAGGAAGTTGGTCAGGCCGATACGCTCGATCATTTCACCGGTACGCTCGTGCTCCAGTGCGTTCTCAGCAAAGAAGTCGAGGATATTGCGAGCCAGTTCGTTCAGCTTCTCGAAGTCCTCGTCGGATTCGAGCTTCATGAACGGAATCACCACGGTACCCATGGTGGCGCCGATCTTCAGCACGCCCTTGCCGCCCACCAGGATGGTCACGCCCTTGTCGCTACCGGGCAGCAGACCGCCGGGAATGACGTTCAGGCAGTGCATGCAGCGCACGCAGTTCTTGTTGTCGATGCACATGGTCTGGCCGTTGCCCAGATTGGCCGCGGAAACATGCTCGCTGGCCTGGAACTTGCCGGTTTCAACCAGGGTGATGGCCTTGGTCGGGCACTTGCTGATCACGTCGTTGACGAGATCGTTCATGCCGTGGGCTTTCATGTAGTCCTGAACCTGGGCTTCGTTCACGCGGATGTTGTCGCGCCAGGTGCCGATGGTGGCCATGTCGGAACGCTGGATGGCATTCACGCAGTCGTTCGGGCAGCCGGAGAACTTGAACTTGAACTTGTACGGCAGGGACGGACGGTGCATGTCGTCCAGGTTGTTGTTGATGACGGTGCGCAGAGCCTTGGCTTCGTCGTAGCAGGACATTTCGCAACGAGCGGCGCCGACGCAGGACATCGAGGTGCGCAGCGCGGGACCGGCGCCGCCGAGGTCGAAGCCCATTTCATTGAATTCATCGAAGGCCTTCTGGACGTTTTCGGTCTTGATGCCTTGGAACATGATGTCGCCGGACTGGCCATGGAAGGCGATCAGGCCCGAGCCGCCGGTCGCGGACCAGACGTCACACATCTTGCGCAGCAGGTCGGAAGTGTAGTGCATGCCTGCGGGCGGCTGCACGCGCAGGGTATGGAATTCAGCTGCCTCAGGGAACAGCGGCTGGTGGTTTTCGTCCTTCAGCTCGGTGAAGCGGGGNATCACACCACCACCATAGCCGAACACGCCAACCGTACCGCCCTTCCAGTAACCGAACTTGGTCTTGTACGACGTCTCCAGCTGACCCATCAGGTCAACCATCATGTCGTTGTCCTTAGCCAGACGCTTCAGACCGGTCACGAAGCTCGGCCACGGGCCTTTCTCGAGCTCGTCCAGATTGGGCGTATCAATCATCTTCTTTGCCATAGTTTTCTCTCCTAGAACATTTCGAAATGCCCGCTCAGCCGACAGCTCAACGGTATCCCATCATCGTATTGAGTTGATGGCCGCATCACCATCATTCTCATGGGTAAAACGATTACTCCATCGCGGTAGGTTTTAACCTACCCAAAAGGAGTAGATCGATTTCCCCAACGCGGTAATGCCCCATCTAGGCAAAGGGTGAGACATTACGTGGCCGCCACAGGAATCAATAAGAGTATTAAAATATTGTTGCAAACGCAAGCCCCTGTAACAAGCAGGGTTGAAATGGTACGCAACAACCTTATTAAAGCAAGGTTTGTTTGTGTTGCTGTACAACGCATTCATATCGAATTGAAGCAACCCGGATCGAGATTCCATGCCAGAGATCACACCATTAGACAAGATGCGACTCCCCTTCGGCGGCCAGGAGATCGAGTTCCAGCACCTGACCCACGAGTCGGGAGGCGTGCCGTTTCTACGCATCCGCATACGCGAGAACAAGCGCTTCACTATTTTCGACGTCGACCCGGTCAGCGCGCAGAAATGGGCCGACCTGATGCAGGCTTGGGCCAAGGACCATGCGGGAGACGCGCCGTGAACTGGGCAGGCTGGCCTGAAAACAAGCCCGAAGCGTACACGCCGCACATGATCGACCTGCAATTCGATCTGGCCGGCACCACCATTCCGGCCGACAATGCACAACTGATGTCGGAGGCACTGCTGCGCCTGCTCCCCTGGCTGGGTGAGGATGGTGGCACTGGCATCCAGCATCTCAAAGGTGCAGAAACCAACAGTGGCGATGCCACGCTCAACATCAATCGGCGTACCAAGATGCTCGTGCGCGTGCCCAAGACACGTGTGGACGAGATGCAGCGCCTGGTCGGGCAGACACTGGACCTGGCCGGTCACCGCCTGCAGATCGGCAGCTTCAAGACCCGTGAATTCAGTGCCTTCGCCAACATCTACGCACACTTCGTTGACACGGGCCGGGCGAGTGAAGAACAATTCGTGCAGGACGTGATGCGCGAACTGGATGGCCATTTCCAGCTGCGCTGCGGATTCATCTGCGGCAAACAGCAAACCCTGCAAACCGCATCCGGCCCAATCTACGGCTACAGTCTGATGCTGCATGACGTGCCGCCACACAAGTCCCTGCAACTGCAGGACGAAGGCATGGGACGCAACCGTTTGTTAGGATGCGGGATTTTCATCCCGCACAAATCCATTGCGCCGGTGATGCCGGCGAACCATTGAACCCGCTGCCGGTTGTTCCGGCGATTCTTTAGTGACCAACCCGAAAGGAGAAAACATGTCTTATGTTGTAAATGGCGAAGAGCTCGAAACCGGTGAAGAAGACTTCCTGCTGGAAGCCAACTTCAGCGACGACGTCNCCNCCGTCATCGCCGCAGCTGAANAAATCACGCTGACCGACGATCACTGGACCGTCATCAACTATATGCGCGACAAATACAAGGAAGATGGTCATACCCCGAACTTCCGCAACATGTTGTCCGAGATGGAAGACCTGCATCCCGGTACCGATTGGAAGAAANAGCTGTATGAGCTCTTCCCCAACCAGCCCGCACGTCAGTCCGCCCGCGTTGCCGGCCTGACCAAGCCTTACGGCAAGGGCGGTTACTGATAGCAGTCAGAGACCCCGTTGGGCGGGCAGCGGTTTCCTCGCTGCCCGCTCCGACCTGAAGTTCACTTATCACGGCTCCAACGATGTTTTCCAACACCCTCGTTACCACTGAAGATCTGGCTGTCCACCTGGACGATCCCAACTGGGTCATCCTGGACTGCCGCTTCACCCTCACCGACACCGAGGCAGGTCGTCAGGCGTACGAGAAAGCACATATCCCGGGTGCACGCTATGTGCATTTGGACGAGGATCTCTCCGCCCCCATCGGCGAAACCACCGGGCGCCACCCGCTGCCCGATCCGCGCGTGCTGACCGAAAAGCTGTGTGCATGGGGTGTAGGCGTCAACAAACAGGTCGTGGTATACGACGACAGCTATGGCGCCATGGCAGGGCGGCTGTGGTGGATGCTGCGCTGGCTCGGGCACCCCGGTGTGGCCCTGCTGGACGGCGGCTACCCGAAATGGCTGCGCGAAAAGCGCCCGGTCAATGCCGACATCCCGGCGCCACACCGGGGTGCCTGCGCCTGCCTGCCCGAACCGACCCAGATCGTCGCGGCGGACGAGGTCTTGCGCGCGTCACACTCCGGCGAGCAACTCATCCTCGATGCGCGTCCGGACCGCCGCTTCTCCGGCGAATTCGAACCGCTCGACCCGGTGGCCGGGCACGTACCTGGTGCGATCAACTGGCAATTCGACGAAAATCTCGACGTGGACGGGACCTTCCTGCCGCCCGAAGCGCTGCGCGAAAACTATCAGGCCCTGCTCAAGGGCAGGCCCGCCTGGCAGGTGATCCACATGTGCGGTTCCGGCGTCACCGCCTGCCACAACATTCTGGCGATGGAAGTCGCCGGTCTTCCCGGTTCACGGCTTTACCCCGGCTCGTGGAGCGAGTGGATCACCGATCCCGCCCGCCCCGTCGCCACAGGAGAATAATCATGGCCATGCCTATCCGCGTCAAAACTGTCTGGTTCAAGAAAGACGGCGAGCGCAGCGCCGAAGAAATCGCTACCGCTGTCGCCACGACCACCTGGCGCGTCGCCGACAAGGCCGTGGACAACCTCGGCCGCGAAAACTACGACATCATCACCCCGGCGCGCGGCTTCAAGCTGATCGCCGAATTCCTCGCCTTCCTGGTGCATTACTGCGACCGCATGGCCTATGCAACGCTGACACCCGAACGCCGCATCGCTGTACTGCAGGCGGTCGCCAACCGGCTCGGTGAAGTGATGGAGCAGAACGTGCGCGAAGTGGTAGGCAAAAACGACCCGCGCAACTACAAACAGGAATTCATCGATTTCCTCAACCGCCGCTTCGCCGACTATGCGGAATTCGAGTTCCCTGACGAAGAAAAGGCCAGCTTCCCGGCGTTACGTTTCCTCGGTTTGCAGATCCGTGACGAGATGGGCGACAACGACAAGACCTGGATCATGGACCAGATCATGGACATCGAGATGCCCGAGATGATGGGCACGGTGAGGAAGAGCTTCAAGGGCCTCTTGTCCGACGCGCCGGTCAAGCGCGGCTTCGGTTCGCCCGACATGCTGCCTCCGGAATAAGGCGCGGCATGGCGAATTCGCCTTTCGATCTGGGCAACGAGAGCGGCTACCGCGCCTGGCGCAATGCCCGGCTTGCCGCCTATCCGCGCCGCATCGACGAACTGGTTGTGTCGCTGGACGATCCACGCCATCTCACTGCCGACGAAGCCGACACGCTCGAGGCGTGCTGCGCGCGCGCCAACATGGCCATCTACAGCGCATCGCACCTGCCTGCCGCCGACAAGTCGATCCCGCATCGATTGGCACAACAACTCGGCCTTTCCCGCCTCGAAGGCAACTATCTGGCCGATGAAGACGGGCTTTCCAGCATCACCCCGGCCAGCGACGAAGGCGGCAGCGTACGCGGCGATTTCATTCCCTATACCCACAAGCCGATCAACTGGCATACCGACGGCTACTACAACGCACTCGATCACCGCATTCTCGGCATGACGCTGCATTGCGCGCAGGATGCCGAATCCGGCGGCGAGAACGCCCTGCTCGACCACGAGATTGCCTATATCCAGTTGCGCGATGCCAGCCCCGATTATGTTGCCGCGCTGATGCAGCCCGATGCGATGACCATTCCTGCTCGCATGGACGAGGACAACGTCGCCCGCCCGGAACAGAGCGGCCCGGTGTTCGCGGTCGATCCCGACGCGGGTTTTCTGTATATGCGCTACACCGCACGCACCCGTTCGATCGTGTGGAAGAACGACGCGGTCACGCAGGCCGCCGTCAAAACCCTGGCCGATATTCTCGCCAGTTCGGAATACGTCCTCACGGCGCGCCTGAGTCCTGGCATGGGCCTCATCTGCAACAACGTGCTGCACACCCGCAGCGCGTTCTCCGACTCACCCGGCCACCGTCGTCTGCTCTATCGCGGGCGCTATTACGACCGCCTGAACTTTCCCGCGCGCCCGCAGTAGCGGGAGCGGTTAAAATAGCGGTCTTCGTTTTTCGGCCACCTGCCGTATGCAGCTTCTCACCCTCGGGGTCAACCATCACACCGCACCCCTCGCGATCCGCGAGCAGGTGGCGTTCGGCCCCGAAAAACTGGTGCAGGCGCTGCATGAACTGACGCAAAGCCAGCGCGCCTCCGAAGTCGCCATCCTGTCGACCTGCAACCGCACCGAACTGTATGTCAACACGCCTTCCNCCGAGGCCGTGGCGCAATGGCTGGCCGACTTCCATCATATCGAGCGGCGTGAACTCGCGCCCTACCTGTATACGCTGCCGCGCGAGCAGGCGGCACAACATGCCTTCCGTGTCGCCGCCGGACTCGATTCGATGGTGCTGGGCGAGACCCAGATCCTCGGCCAGATGAAACAGGCAGTACAGGCCGCGGAGGAGGCCGGCACGCTCGGCCTCCTGCTGCACAAGCTGTTCCAGCGCACTTTCTCGGTCGCCAAGGAAGTGCGCACCAGCACCGAGATCGGCGCCAATTCGGTGTCGATGGCCGCCGCCGCCGTGCGGCTTGCCGAACGCATCTTCCCCAGCATCCGGGACCAGGCCTGCCTGTTCATCGGCGCTGGCGAGATGATCGAGCTGTGCATCACCCATTTTGCCGCGCAACACCCGCGCCGCATGACCGTCGCCAACCGCACGACCGAACGTGCCCGTCCGCTGGCCGAACGCTTCAATGCCGAGGTGATCCCGCTGACCGCGTTGCCCGACGAGTTGCCCGCCTACGACATCATCATCACCTCCACCGCAAGCCCGCTGCCCATCCTCGGCAAGGGCATGCTCGAACGCGCAATCAAGCAGCGCCGCCACCGCCCGATGTTCATCGTCGACCTGGCGGTGCCGCGCGACGTCGAGGCCGAAGTCGCCGACATGGACGACGTCTTCCTCTACAGCGTGGACGACCTCGGGCAGGTAGTGCGCGAAGGCATGGACAATCGCGTCGCCCAGGTGGCACAGGCCGAGGCCATCATCGAAACCAGCGTGGAAAGCTTCGTGCACTGGATGGAAGGCCGCGAACTGGTGCCGTTGATCCGTTCGCTACGCGACAATGCCGAGCGCCATCGTCGCCACGAAATCGAGAAAGCCGAGAAAGCGCTGGCGCGCGGCGGCGACCCGCGCGCCATACTCGACGCGATGAGCCATGCGCTCGCCAACAAGCTGCTGCACGCCCCCACTCATGCGCTCAATCACGCCAACAGCGCCGAACGCGACCAGTTGGTCCGCCTCATCAGCCAACTCTACGGGCTGCACCACGAATGAAAGCCTCGCTGGCCGACAAGCTCGCTCGCGCCGACGAGCGGCTCGAGGAACTCGACGCCTTGCTGTCGCAGCCGGAAATCGCCGGTGACATGGAAAGCTATCGCAAGCTCACCCGCGAGCATGCCGATCTCAGCCCGGTAGTGGCGCTTTACCGTCAGTACAAGCTGGTCGAGGCCGACCGGACAACCGCAAGCGAGATGCTTGCCGACCCGGACATGCGCGAACTCGCCGAAGCGGAACTCGCCGATTGCGCAACGAAAATCGGGCAACTGGAAACCGAACTGCAGACTGCGCTACTGCCGAAAGATCCCAACGACGAGCGCAACATCTTCCTGGAAATCCGCGCCGGCACCGGCGGTGACGAGTCGGCGCTGTTCGCCGGCAACCTGTTGCGCATGTACACGCGCTATGCCGAGCGCCAGGGCTGGAAGGTTGAGATCGTGTCGGAAAATCCCGGCGAAGTCGGGGGCTACAAGGAGGTAATCCTCCGCATCGTTGGGCAAGGCGCCTACTCGCGGCTGAAGTTCGAATCGGGCGGCCATCGCGTGCAACGCGTGCCCGAAACCGAATCACAGGGCCGCATCCACACCTCGGCCTGCACCGTCGCCGTGATGCCGGAAGCCGACGAGGTCGGCGAAGTTGACATCAACCCGACCGACCTGCGCATCGACACCTTCCGTGCGTCGGGCGCCGGTGGCCAGCACATCAACAAGACCGACTCCGCGGTCCGCATTACCCATCTGCCGACCGGGCTCGTGGTCGAATGCCAGGACGACCGCTCCCAGCACCGCAACCGCGCCCAGGCAATGAGCGTACTGGCGGCGCGCCTGAAGGATCGCGAAATCCAGGCACAGCAGGCCACCGAAGCCAGCACCCGCAAGAATCTGATCGGCAGCGGCGACCGCTCCGATCGCATCCGGACCTACAACTTCCCTCAGGGCCGCATCACCGATCACCGCATCAACCTCACGCTACACAAGATCGACGCGATGATGGACGGCGACCTCACCGAGTTGCTCGATGCGCTCGCGGCCGAACATCAGGCCGAATTGCTGGCGACGCTTGCCGGCGAGGGCTGAAACATGGCCCGCGAGGCTGCGACCGTCGCCCGTCTGCTCGACGACGCCACAACACGCATTGGCGCGACGCTCGGACTGGAAACGCGCGAAGCGCGACTGGAAGCGCGCGTGCTCGCCGCATTTGCCTGGGACGTGGCGCCCGCCTGGCTGATCGCGCACGACACCGACCTGCCGGCCCAAGAGCAAATCACGCAATTTCGCACGCTACTCGCGCGCAGGCTGGCCGGCGAACCGATCGCCTATCTCACCGGCATGCGCGAGTTTTACGGCCGCAGCTTTCGCGTGTCGCCCGACGTCCTGATTCCGCGACCCGATACCGAATTGCTGGTGGAGCGGGCTCTGACGCACATGCCCGGAGACCAGGCAGTAGAGGTCCTCGACCTCGGTACCGGCAGCGGCTGCGTCGCCATCACCCTGGCGCTGGAGCGGCCGCTTGCACGCGTGACCGCCGTGGACCGCTCCGATGCCGCGCTCGCCGCCGCGAAAAATAACGGCAGCATCCTCAACGCACCTGTCGAATTTTTGACCAGCGACTGGTTTTCTGCACTGGCCGGACGCCGCTTCGACCTCATAGTCGGCAACCCGCCCTATATCGCCGCCGCCGATCCCCATCTGGCGCGCGGGGATGTGCGATTCGAGCCGCTTTCCGCACTCGCAGCAGGTCCGGATGGTCTGGACGACCTGCGCCGCCTGATCGCGGCAGCACCCGGGCATCTCAAGCCCGGCGGCGCGCTGCTGGTGGAACATGGGTACGATCAGGCGAATGCCGTCCGGGCCTTGCTTCAGGCCGCGGGATTCTCCCATCCGCAGAGCTGGCCGGATCTATCCGGCATCCGCCGTGTCAGCGGGGGATTCTTGTCGGAATAATTTACACTCGCCCTAAGCCAAGGCATGCCCGACAAGCCGGCAGACAGCATAAGACGGGCAACTCAGGCAGGAATGACGTACATTGGTGCGATTCTTGCTGTATTTTCTGGGGACAAAATCCAGAATGATTATCGAGGCCTGACATGTCCGACCACACACCCGAAACTCAAGACACCTCGCCAGAGACATTGCCAAACAGCGAAATTAATCCCTCGCGCCGTAGACTGGCGGGGGCCGCACTAGGCGTCTCTGCCATTTTCACGCTGGCCAGCCGCCCTGTATTGGCGACCGACCAGTGCATGTCGCCTTCGGGTGCCGTTTCGGGCAATCTGAGCCAGCATGGCACCCCTACGCTGTGTAGCGGCAGGACGCCGGGGTACTGGAAAACGCATTCGGGATCCTGGCCATCGCCTTATCTTCCCGGGAACTGCAACGCCGGGAATAGCTGTAACAAGGTCCAGAACTGGAAAGGCGGCACCCTGTTCCATCCGCTTNTTTCCGGCACCCAGTTCATGGCGGATCTCGATGGCAATCCCGGCACGCCCAAGACCTCGCTCTCCCTCATGCAGGTCCTGATGCTGAGCAATGGTTCCAACCCCTGGGGATTGACCGACCCTGACAATTTGGGCGCGCATATCGTTGCCGCACTGTTGAACGCCAAAGCTGGTTTAACTCCGGTCCTCTCGGAAACGGATGTGATCGGCATCTGGAACGAATGGGTCAGCAAGGGCTACTTCGAACCCACGGCCAACGTACAGTGGAATTCGGCACAGATCGTGGATTACCTCAAGACCACCATGCCCGTATGATCTGAGTTTTCCTTCAATAGCTCCCGATTCAAATACGATTGGCACGTTTTCAGATCAAATCCTTTGAACAGGAAGCTGTTGTATTCGATACGGCATCCGGCGACACGCATTACCTCGCGCCGTTCAACGTAGCGCTGTTCCAGCTGGTCCAAAGCAATCCCGGCATGACTTTGGACGAGCTGCATGGCGCGCTAGTTTCCCAGTTGTCTCTTGAGTTTGGCCCGGATCTCGCTCATCAAACGGATCAAGCGCTCGCCAGCCTGCGTCGGATCGGCTTGCTCGAAACGCCATGAAACTGCTTCAACTCTCTCCATCCGATTTGCGGCATCAGCTCGCCGGTAACGGCGTATGGTTGCGCACCGGTCCTTTCTCGCTCCGGATCCGTTCGCGCCTGCCACGCGTCGCCGAGGGACTGACTGAGCTCTACGGCCAATTTGAAGTGCGTAGCGCGCACCAGGCCTTTGCGGATTTCCATGTCGAACTGAACNCCCCTTCCCGTCTGCGGCGCTGGTTCCGTCCGCAGGTCAATTTTTCCTTTGATGGCGCCCAGCCTTTCAAACCGCTGCCCTTGGACCAGGCCTACCCCATGCTGGAATGGGGTCTGAACTGGTGCGTCTCGATGCACGCGCACCACTACCTGATCATTCATGCCGCCGTCGTGGAGAAANATGGTCTGGCCGCCATTCTCCCGGCGCCACCCGGCTCGNGGAAAAGCACCCTGACCGCAGGACTGGTGTTGTCGGGCTGGCGCCTGCTTTCCGACGAGCTGACCCTGATCGATCGCAGGACAGGCCTGCTCCATGCATTGCCGCGCCCCGTCAGTCTGAAANACCAGTCGATCGACGTCATCCGCCAGTTCAATCCTGAAGCCTTTATCAATCGCGTCTCGCACGACACGTCCAAAGGCTCTGTGGCGCACATGCGCCCCCGCGACAGCGTACTGCGCCAGCATGAACCGGCCCGCCCCGGCTGGGTGATTTTTCCCAAATGGGAGGCTGGCGCCGAAACACGGCTGACCNCCCGCTCCCGGGCCGAGACGTTCATGTTTCTGGCACAGAATGCATTCAACTACAGCCATCTGGGCGCGGACGGCTTTCGCGTCGGCACCACGCTGATCGACCAGGCTCACTGTTACGATTTCCGCTACAGCGCATTGAGCGAGGCAGTCGCCGCTTTCGATCGTCTGGCCGAACGCCGGGCTGTGTGAAATTCATGAAATCTCGGTCCCGCGATTTGCTCAGTTGCACCTTGCGTTCGCCCGATTCCGTCACGCGCTTTTCGATGGGCGAATGGGACTTGCTGGTGCGACAGGCACGGAGTGCCGGCCTGCTGGCGCGTGTTCGGCACGTTCTGGCCCGGCACCAGCTGACTGAAGCCATCCCGGCCGTCGCACGCTGGCATTTTGATGCGGCGGCCACGCTGGCCGCGAAGCAGCAACTGGCCGTACGCTGGGAAGTGGACAATATCCGTACCGCCTTGAAAGGGCTGGCCTTCCCCTTCATTCTCCTGAAAGGCAGCGCCTACGTCATGGCCAATCTGCCCGCGGCAAGCGGACGGCTGTTCAATGACATCGATATCCTGGTCCCGCGGGCACAACTTGGCGCGGTCGAAGCCGCACTCATGCTTGCAGGCTGGCACCCGACCCTGCTGTCGGACTATGACCAGCGCTACTACCGCCGTTGGATGCATGAAATTCCGCCGCTACAACATGCCGTCCGCGCCACGGTGATCGACGTGCATCACGCCATTCTTCCCGATACGGCACGTTATCATCCGGATTCCGCCACACTGCGCCATCGTGCCGTCGCAGTGGCGGACATGCCGGGCGTCCAGGTGCTGGCGACAGAAGATCGCATCCTGCATTCGGCCACCCACGTATTTCACGACGGCGAATTGCCGCATGGCCTGCGCGATCTGACCGATCTCGACCTGTTGCTGCGCGATGCCGCTGCCAACCCCGATTTCTGGCTGCGACTGACGGCGCGCGCCAACGAGCTGCAACTAGGTCGTTCGCTGTTCTATGCGCTGCGTTATCTACGCTATTTCCTCGATACGCCGATTCCCGACAGCGCAATGGCGGCCCTCGAGCGCGACAAGCCGAATCGCCTCACCCTCGCCCTGATGGACCGCATCTTCACACGGGTTCTCGCGCCCGACCATGCGAGTTGTGCCGATCGCTTCACCCCTGCCGCACGGCTGGCCGCTTTCGTGCGCGCCCACTGGCTGCGTATGCCCGTGCATCTGCTGATCCCGCATCTGCTCCACAAAGCCTTCGTCAGCCCGTATCAGCGAAACGAGAAACTGGCTTGACGCCGGTTTCTCCGGGCGTATAATTCCCGACTATTCCAGTCAAGTATTGTCCAGGAGCTCCCATGACCCCTCTAGACCGCATCCGTGACCAAGTCACCAACAATACCGTCGTGCTGTACATGAAAGGCACGCCCCAGTTTCCTCAGTGCGGCTTCTCGTCGCGCGCGGCGCAAGTGCTGCAGGCTTGCGGCGTGAAGGACTTTCTGGCGGTGAACGTGCTGGCCGATCCGGAAATCTTCGAAAACCTGAAGTACTACGCCAACTGGCCGACTTTCCCTCAGCTGTACGTGAAGGGCGAGTTGATCGGCGGCTCCGACATCATGATCGAGATGTACCAGAAGGGCGAAATCCAGAAGCTTCTGGAAGAAGCCCAAGCCGCCTAACCTGCCGCCCCGCATACAAAAAGCCGACTCGAGTCGGCTTTTTTGTCGCTGGATTTCGCTTATCAAGCGAATGGCTATTTCGACTCGTCGCTCTCGGATTCCGCATCCATCCCCAGTTCGTGAATTTTCCGGGTCAGCGTATTGCGCCCCCATCCCAGCAGATGTGCGGCCTCGATCCGACGCCCNCCGGTGTGGCGGAGCGCCACCTCGATCAGCGTCTTTTCGTACGCCTGGGTAAGCTCATCCAGAATCGCCGCCTCACCGCGTGCCAGCCGCGCGCCGGCTTCAGCGGCCAGTCCCTGCAACCAGTCGCCGCCGCTTGACTCGACCGTCCCCTGCATCAGGTCGGCCGGCAAATCCCCGACCTCGACCACCTGGCCGGGCGCCATCACGGTCAGATAATGACTGACGTTCTCGAGCTGGCGCACGTTGCCGCTCCAGGGCAGATTGACCAGCGTCTTCATCGCGGCGTCCGACACGCCCTTGGTTTCCATCCCCAGTTCGCGCGCGCTTTTCTGCATGAAATGGCGTACCAGCAGCGGGATGTCCTCACGCCGCTCGCGCAGCGCCGGCAGGCGCAGGCGGATCACGTTGAGGCGGTGGAACAGATCTTCGCGAAACAATCCTTCACGCACCCGTACTTCCAGATCCTGGTGGGTTGCGGCGATCACCCGCACATTGACCTTGATCGGCGTATGACCGCCGACACGATAGAACTGCCCGTCGGCCAGCACGCGCAGCAAACGGGTTTGCAATTCGGCCGGCATGTCTCCGATCTCGTCCAGGAACAGCGTGCCGCCATCGGCCTGCTCGAAGCGGCCGCGCCGCTGCGCGGCCGCGCCCGTGAAGGCACCGCGCTCGTGACCGAAGAGTTCCGACTCCAGCAAATCCCGCGGGATGGCCGCAGTATTCAGCGCGATGAACGGCGCGCCAGCACGCGGGCTATGGCGATGCAGCGCACGCGCCACCAACTCCTTGCCGCTGCCCGATTCGCCGGTGATCAACACGGTGGCATGCGAATGCGCCAGTCGTCCGATGGCACGGAACACCTCCTGCATGGCAGGCGCCTGCCCGAGGATTTCCGGCATCGGGACATCGCTGCTGGCGGGCACGTCACGGCTGGCATTTTCCGCCAGTGCGCGGCGTACCAGTTCGAGCGCCTGGTCGACGTCGAAAGGCTTGGGCAGGTATTCGAACGCGCCGCCCTGGAAAGCCGCCACCGCGCTGTCGAGATCGGAATATGCCGTCATGATGATGACGGGTACCTTGGGCAGCCGCTCCTTCAGCGCCTGCAGCAATTCCAGGCCGCTCACCCCNGGCATGCGGATGTCGGACAGCACGGCGGCGGGCGTGCTGCGTTCCAGTTCACGCAACGCATCGCTGCCCGAACTGAAGGTCATGCACGCGATATCTTCGCGCAACAGGGCTTTNTCAAGGACCCAGCGGATGGAGCGGTCGTCGTCAATGATCCAGACGCAGCTTGATTTCGACATAGTGTTCAGCCAGGCAAAGGAAGAAAAATGGAGAAGGTGGTACAGCCGGGACGGCTTTCGCAATCGATGGTGCCGTGGTTTTGCGCGACCAGCGTCTGTGCAACGGCAAGCCCGAGCCCACTGCCGCCTTCGCGTCCGGACACCAGCGGAAAGAAGATCTGTTCGCGGATGTCTTCGGGTATGCCCGGGCCGTTGTCGATGATCTCGACGCGCATGCCAAGCTGGTAGCGCCGGCTTTCCAGTGTGATCTGCCGCGCCACCCGGGTCCTGAAAATGATCTCACCCTGGCCATGCATCGCTTGCACGGCATTGCGTGCGATATTGAGCGTCGCTTGAATCAGCTGTTCGGCATCGGCCCGGATTTCCGGCAGGCTGATATCGTAGTCGCGGCGGAGCGACATGCTCGGGGTTTCCGCCAGGATCAGGCTGCGGACCCGCTCCAGGACTTCGTGGATATTCACCGCACCAAAACGGGGCATGCGGTGAGGNGTAAGCAGCCGCTCCATCAGCGACTGCAAGCGATCGGATTCCTTGATGATGACCTGGGTGTATTCACGCAGGGATTCGCGTGGCAACTCGTGTTCCAGCAGTTGTGCCGCGCCGCGGATGCCGCCGAGCGGATTCTTGATTTCATGCGCGAGGTTGCGTAGCAGTTCGCGGTTGGCTTCCTGTTGCAGGCGCGCCTGTTCCAGCCGGGCGATACGAAGATGCGGATCGACCGCACGCATTTCGATCAGAACGGCGTCCCCAGGCTTGTCCAGCGGCGACACGCTGCAGCTGAGCCGGATCGGCGGATGACCGCTCACCACCACGTCGAGTTCATATTCGATGACGGTTTCCTGCTGGGCACATGCCGTCTGGACCGCAGCAAGCAACTCGGGGCTGCGCTCGAACACCGACATGGCGTCATCCCCAAGCAGCAGGACGCCGGATATGCCCAGCAAGGTCTCGGCTGCAGGATTGACATACAGGATGCGGCGCCCGGCATCCAGAATCATGGTGCCGGTGGAGAGATAATCCAGTCCTGAATAATCGGTGGGCGAAAACGGCGGCATGCTCATGCACTCAGTAGAAGCACTGATTGTGCCAGAGCGTGGTTGTTGAAGCTTCAACCTCTTCAGAACCACAGACGGCCTATTAGCGGGGCTGCCGGCGGCGTCTTGAATGCGTGTACAGGCGACTTACTTCAGATTGGCCAGCTCGCGCTGGATGGAAGTAACGTTCTGATCGTGTTGCTGCACCGTCGTCCGCAGCTTGCTCACGCGATCGAGGTAGGTGGCGTCGGTCGCCCGTTCGCCCGGCTGCAGGCGCTCGCCCAACGTCAGCTGACGGCGCGCTTCATCGGCATTGCGGCGTTCGCTGGACAGTTCATCCTGCAGCACCTGGCGCCGGATATCGTCGCGCCGCTTCTGGGTGCCCGGATCGATACGCGGAAAATCCGCCGGGCTGGGTGTATAGGCGGCCCGTCTCGGCGCTTTATTTCTGGCTGGCAGCTGTGTCGGCGCACCGGGCAGGTCGACACGCTTGGCGCCTTTCTTGTAGACATCGGTAAAGGTCACCTGGCCGTTTTCATCGACGTATTTGTAGATTTCCGCCTGCGCAGGCGCAGCCAGTATCAGACACAGAAGGAAGGGCAGACGGGCGATGGACATAGGGCTGAGTGTAGCGTACCCGTTTGCTAACGGACACCGGCCGGCCAATCTTGATTCCGGAATAGCCCAGCCTGAAGGCGTGCCATAAAAAGGGCGGCCGAAGCCGCCCTATTATTTGCACACGTCCCGTGTTTACAGCGAGTAATACATCGCGAACTCAACCGGGTGAGTGGTCATGCGGAACTTGGTGACTTCCTCCATCTTCAGCGTGATGTAGGCATCGATCATGTCATTGGTGAACACACCGCCGCGGGTCAGGAACTCGCGATCCTTGTCGAGTTCGTCCAGCGCCATTTCCAGGCTGTGGCAGACCTTCGGGATCTTCGCGTCTTCTTCCGGCGGCAGGTCGTACAGATCCTTGTCCGACGGATCGCCGGGGTGGATCTTGTTCTGGATGCCGTCGAGGCCGGCCATCATCAGTGCAGCGAAGCACAGATACGGATTGGCGGTGGGGTCCGGGAAGCGGGTCTCGATGCGGCGGGCCTTCTCGCTGGCAGCGATCGGAATGCGGATCGAAGCCGAACGGTTGCGGGCCGAGTAGGCCAGCATCACGGGCGCCTCGAAGCCGGGCACCAGACGCTTGTACGAGTTGGTCGACGGGTTGGTGATCGCGTTCAGCGCCTTGGCGTGCTTGATGATGCCGCCGATGTAGTACAGGCACATTTCCGACAGGCCGGCGTAGCCGTTGCCCGCGAACAGGTTCTTGCCGTCCTTCCACAGCGACTGGTGCNNGTGCATGCCGGAACCGTTGTCACCGACGATGGGCTTGGGCATGAAGGTCGCGGTCTTGCCATAGGCGTGAGCGACGTTCTGCACGATGTACTTCAGGGTCTGGGTCCAGTCGGCGCGCTTGGTCAGCGTGCTGAACACGGTGCCGATCTCACACTGGCCGGCGGTCGCCACTTCGTGGTGGAACACTTCGACCGGAATGCCGGCTTCTTCCAGCGCCAGCACCATGGCGGCACGGATGTCCTGCAGGCTGTCGACCGGGGGAACGGGAAANTAACCGCCCTTGATGCCGGGACGGTGGCCGGTGTTGCCGTTCTCGAATTTCTCGGCAGACGACCAGGACGCTTCCTCGGAATTGATCTGCACGCCGCAGCCCGACATGTTGTCGTGCCAGGTGATGGAATCGAAAATGAAGAACTCGGGCTCGGGGCCGAAGTACGCGGTATCGGCGATGCCGGTCGACTTCAGGTAGGCCTCGGCGCGCTTGGCCACCGAACGCGGGTCGCGCTCGTAGCCCTTGCCGTCGGACGGCTCGATCACGTCGCAGGTCAGGATCAGCGTGGGCTCGTCGAAGAAGGGATCCATGTAGGCCGAATCGGGATCGGCCTTCAACAGCATGTCGGACGCCTGGATGCCTTTCCAGCCGGCGATCGAGGAACCGTCGAACGGATGGCCGTCTTCGAACCAGTCTTCAGTCACGATGCGGGCAGGAATCGAAACGTGCTGCTCCTTGCCGCGTGTATCCGTAAAGCGCAGATCGACGAATTTCACTTCGCCGTCCTTAATCATCTTGATCACATTGGCCACGGCCATGCTGAATCTCCTCAAACTGAAATGAATTGAATTACGACGTTGCATGTAGCCCAAATCCGCCACACAAAACGTCACACAGAAAAAGTGTTAGCAGCAACCGTGCCATACCCAAAATCGAGCGCCAGCCATTGTGCCATAAGGCTCAAGCCAGGGGATAGTGCGCAATCATTTTCCCTTTCGCACCAAAACAAGGCACAAGAGCCATTTGACGCACCAATGTGGTGCAAATTGCATCGAGCAGGGGGTTTCATATACTGAATCGACAATAAAATAAAAGGACATTGCCATGGGACGCATCACTGAGCTACTCGACACCGCCCATCATCGTAGCCAGACGAATGCTTGGTCGTTTGCCGGCGCGCTATTACCGCACGAAGCGTACGAATTGCTGCAGATCGCTCCCGGAACCCGTCTGATCGATGTACGTTCCCATGCAGAACTCGAACTCAACGGCGTCGTTCCCGGGGCGATGCATGTCGAATGGCAATCCTGGCCCGGCTGGGTTCTCAATCCTCATTTTCTGATTCAACTGGCCCAAGCCACCGATCCGGAATCCCTGCTGTTGTTCATCTGCCGCAGCGGCGAGCGCTCGCACCGTGCCGCCGTTGCCTGCGCCGACGCCGGACGCGGCAGTTGTTACAACGTGCTGGAAGGCATTGAAGGCGAACTCAACAAGGCCACCGGCCATCGTACCGAACTCAACGGCTGGAAACACCGAAGCCTGCCCTGGACACAAGGCTGACGCGGCAGTCCATACAAAAACGCCGGGTAGCCGGTTGAGCGGATAAAATACGGCCGCCATGACCGACCGTTACGCCGTATTCGGGCACCCGATTGCCCACTCAAAATCCCCGCAGATCCACACCGCGTTTGCCCGCCAGACCGGCCAGGACATGACGTACGAAGCCATCCTCGCGCCGTTCGACGGCTTTGCGGACAGCATCGCGGCGTTCATCGCGGCAGGCGGGCGCGGCGCCAACGTCACCGTGCCGTTCAAGGAGGAGGCCTTCAGGCTGGCCAGCCGCCTGAGTCCGCGCGCCCAACGCGCCGGCGCGGTCAACACGCTGCTGTTCGATGCCGACGGCATCCTGGGTGACAACACCGACGGCGCCGGCCTGGTCACCGATCTCACCCGCAACCTGCACTGCGCACTCGCTGGCCAACGCGTCCTGCTGCTCGGCGCCGGCGGCGCGGCACGCGGCGTGATCGAGCCGCTGCTCGACCGACAGCCCGCGGCGCTCGTCATCGCCAACCGCACCGTCAGCCGCGCAGAGGAACTCGCCGAACTGTTCGGCCGCGGCATCCGCGCTTGCGGCTTCGACGCAGCCGATACCNCCTACGACCTCGTCATCAACGCCACCGCCGCCAGCCTCGCCGGCGACCTGCCGCCGCTGTCGCCGCGCGTGTTCACCCCGGACACGATGGCCTACGACATGATGTACGGGCGCGACACGCCCTTCCTCGACTTCGCCCGCACGCACGGCGCGCGCACCGCCGATGGCCTCGGCATGCTGGTGGAGCAGGCGGCCGAAGCGTTCCATCTGTGGCGCGGCGTGCGCCCCGACACCGCCCCCGTCATCGCGGCCCTGCGCACAGCATGATGAAAAAACTGTTCGGCTGGATCGGCAAGGCCCTTGCCGCCGCGGTCGTGCTGATCCTGCTGTATCAGCTGTGGCTGTTCGCCCATGTGCTGTGGTGGATCGATCACAACCCAAGCATGACCTCCTTCATGGAAGCGGGCCTGGCGCGCCAGCAGGAGAAGAACCCCGACGCCGCACTGCGCCACAAGTGGGTGCCCTACGACCGCATCTCCATCCACCTGAAGCGCGCCATCGTCGCCGCCGAGGACGCCAAATTCCTCACCCACGAAGGTTTCGACGTGGAGGGCATCCAAGTAGCAGTCGAGAAAAACCTGAAGAAAGGCCGCCTCGTCGCCGGCGGTTCCACCATCAGCCAGCAACTCGCCAAGAACCTGTTCCTCTCCGGCGAGCGCAGCTTCATCCGCAAGGGCCAGGAAGCCGTGATCACGCTCATGATCGAAGCCACCTGGAGCAAGCGCCGCATCCTCGAGGTCTACCTCAACGTCATCGAATGGGGCAACGGCATCTACGGCGCCGAAGCCGCCGCCCGCCGCTACTACAAGACTTCCGCCGCCAACCTCGGCCGCGACCAGGCCGCCCGGCTGGCGGCGATGGTGCCGAATCCGCGCTGGTACGAGACCCACCGCAGCTCGCGCGCATACCAGCGCCGCGTCGCGGTCATCAGTCGGTATATGNGGAGTGCGCAGGTGCCGCGCTGAGAGGATGTCAGCGCTCCCGCAGGCTTTCACTCGTCACCTGCATCAACGGACTCAGGAAATACTCGATCACCCGCCGCGTGCCGGTCTTGACTTCAACCGTCACCGCCATGCCGGGCGTCAGGCGTACGGTCTTGTTCTCCACCCGGATGGTGTCCCTCCCAAGCCTCACCCGCGTCGAATAAATCAGCCCCAGTTTCTCATCCTGGATCGCGTCGGATGACACCTGGATGATCCTGCCGTGCAGCGTGCCGTATTTGGTGAACGGGAAGGTTTCCACTTTCACTTCGGCATCCTGCCCGGGATTCACAAAGCCGATGTCCTTGTTGGGAAGCATGGCCTCCACCTCCAGCACATTCTCTTTCGGCACGATCACCATCAAGGGCTGGGCCGGCGTCACGACTCCGCCCACCGTACTGACTGCAAGCTGTTGGACCGTACCAGCGACCGGTGCGGTCAGATGCATCAAGCGGCTGCGCTGCTCCGCCTTGATCAACTCCTGTTCCAATGACACGGCTTTCTGGGATGCCAGGTTGAGTTGATCCAGCAACTGACGGCGCGTCTCGGCTTCGAGTGTGGCTTGCTGGCGTTGCGATTCCACCAATTGGGCACGGATTTCCACGACATGCGATCGACTGCTAGCCAGATCCTGCTCCTGTTCGATGCGTGCCTGTTCGCGCTCCAGATAACCATGCTGGGAAACGAAGTTCTCCTTCACCAGCTTCTGGTAATCCTGCGCACGCTGGCGGGCAATGGGGGCCGTTTGTTCGAGCTTAGTGACCTGATCCTGGGTAGACTGGAGCTCCGCCTGGCGGCGGGTGATCTCGGCCTGTAATTGCAGTTGGCGAGCCAGGTATTCCCGGTACTGGCCGGTAGCCTGACTCTGTTCGGCCAGAAGGCGGCCTGCATCCACGCCGATCAGCGGTTTCAATTTGGGTGGCATGCCGTGTTCCAGTGCGGATAGCAGCGCTTGTGCACGCAGCGCTTCCAGTTGTGCGGTCAACGTTTCATTGCGCAGCCGATCGCTGTCGGCGGCAGCACTAGTGGCATCGAGCTCGATCAGCAACTGGCCCGGTTTGACTTCCTGTCCGTCGCGTACATGGATGGCCTTGACCACGGCAGTTTCCATCGGCTGGATGACCTTGGTACGGTCGTTAGGGATGATCTTGCCGACCGCCGTAGCCACCACATCGATACGCCCAAAGATGGCCCATAGCAGCACAATCAGGGCGAAGGCCATGATGAGCCACAGCGTGATGCGCGGAGCNGGATGCACCGGCGTGTCGCGCAAGGAAAGTGCAGCGGGCAAGAACTGGGCTTCGTGGGGTTGCAGGTCGGGGGCGTCGGTCTCTTTCCGTAGCGACCAAGCGTGACGGAAGACCTTGATGTAGCGTTTGAGCAGATCGGCCAGGGCGTGTCGTTTCATGTGTCTGCCTCAGGCGTGTTGCAAGCGATGCAGGCGGGAGTAATGCCCGGCTTCGTGCTCCAGCAGTTCGGCGTGCGTACCGGCCTCGACGATCTGTCCATGATCCATCACCAGGATGCGGTTGGCATGGCGTACCGCAGACAGCCGATGGGCGATGATGATGACGGTACGCCCCTGGCAGATCGCCTGCATGTTGTTCTGGATGATGCGTTCGGATTCGTAATCCAGCGCGCTGGTCGCTTCGTCGAAGATCAATATGCGCGGCTGCGTCATCAGGGCGCGCGCGATGGCGATGCGCTGGCGCTGGCCGCCGGACAGGGTCGAACCGTGCTCGCCGACCATGGTGTCGTAGGCTTCGGGCAGTTCCAGAATGAACTCATGTGCGCCAGCCAGCTTGGCAGCCACAATGACTTGCTCCAACGGCGCGCCGGGGTCGGCCAGGGCGATGTTCTCTCTCAGGGTGCGGTTGAACAGCACGTTTTCCTGCAACACCACGCCGATTTGTCGTCTGAGGCTGGAGGCGTCGGTCAGCGTCAGATCCAGGCCGTCAATCAGCACCCGGCCGCGTTCGGGCACATACAGTCGCTGGATCAGCTTGGTCAGCGTGCTTTTACCCGAGCCGGAGCGGCCGACGATGCCAATGACTTCGCCAGGCTGGATATCGAGGCTGATGCCTTTAAGCACTTCGGGTGTATCGGGGCGGTAGCGGAACTGCACCTGATCGAAGCTGATACGTCCGGCAATCGGCGGCAGGCTGCTCTTGTTACCCGCCACTTCAGTGGGCGCGTTGAGGATGTCGCCCAGACGCTGGACGGAAATGCCGGTCTGCTGGAAGTCCGTCCACAGCTGCGCCAGCCGCATGATGGGTTGCGCCACACGGCCGGCCAGCATATTGAAAGCGATGAGCTGCCCGACGGTGAGCTTGCCCTCGATCACCAGCTTAGCGCCGAGCCACAGGGTGCCCACGGTGACGAGCTTGCCGATGAGGTTGGTGCTTTCGTGCGCCAGGGTCGACAGCGTGGCGGACCTGAACCCGGCGGACACATAGCTTGCCAGCTGGGCATCCCAACGGCGCTGCATCTGTGGTTCCACCGCCATGCTTTTGAGGGTGTCGATGCCGGACACGGTTTCGACCAGGAAAGCCTGGTTCTCGGCGCCGCGGTTGAACTTCTCGTGCAACCGAGCCCGCAACAACGGGGTGACCAGGAGGGCGATCACGAAATACAGCGGCAGCGAGGCCAGCACCACCAGGGTAAGCCAACCGCTGTAGAACAACATGACACCAATGAAGGCGACCGAGAACAGCACGTCGAGCACGACGGTGATCGAGTTGCCGGTGAGGAAAGCGCGGATGTTCTCCAGTTCCCGGACGCGGGCGACCGAATCGCCGACCCGGCGGGCCTGGAAGTAGCCCAAGGGCAGATGCAGCAGATGACGGAACAGGCGCGCGCCGAGTTCGACGTCGATACGACTGGTGGTATGGGCGAAGACATAGCTCCTAAGGCCCGACAGCACGACTTCGAACAGGGAGACCACCAGGAGGCCTACAGCGATGACATTCAGTGTGGTCAGGCCATGATGCACCAGCACCTTGTCCATCACTACCTGGAAGAACAAAGGTGTAACAAGGGCAAACAGGTTCAATACCAAAGACACCAGCAGCACTTCGCTCAGTAGCTTGCGGTATTTGACGACGGCGGGAATGAACCAGGAGAAGTCGAACTTCGCCATTTCGCCGATCAGTGAGGCGCGGGAGGTGAAGAGGATGAGTTCGCCGGTCCAACGTGTAAGCAACTCATCACGGGACATTACTTGAGGCCGCTTGGCCCGGGGATCGTGGATCAGGGCCTTGTCGGCGTCGAAGCGGGCGAGGATGAAGTAGTTGCCATCCTTATCCATCGCCATCGCCGGCAGTGGGGTTCTATCCAGGCGGTCAAGCGAGGTCTTGACGGGCTTTACTTGCAAACCCAGGTGCTTAGCGGCGAGCAGTATCTCCGTTTGGCCGAAGCCTGTCCTGAGTCCGGCCGAAGGGGCTTCAGCGAAGGTCTTGAACTGGTGGGCCAGCTGCTCGGGGTCGGCTGCGATCTGATGGAAGCGCGCGAGCATGACGAGACAGGTGAGGCCGCTGTCCACCGATAGCGGCGGTGAGGTTTGTTCTGTTTGCATACACAATCCGCAGTCCGGTCATCCCCTTGCAGGGGCAGGAGGATGACGCACCGCCAGAAGTTACTGCCAGTTGGCAGCGATGACGCCCGCGAGGGCATCCTGATAGTTCTGTGGCAGGGTAGTCTGCCCGGCTGCCGGCGGTGCAAAGCTGGCCATGGCGTTCACCAAGTTCGCAACGTTGCTGTCGAGCAGGGTCTGAGCGCCGTCGGTGGTCTTGAACTGCTCCACATGGTTAGCGCTGCCGAGATACCAGTCTTTGATCACCAGCTTGTCACTGGTACCTATGATGCTTGTTTCCAGGTTGTTGCCGACTTGCCGGAACCAGATCTGGTCGGCGCTAATGCCGGAGAGGAACTGGGCTACATCTGCATTGCCGGCTGTGGTGTCGTTTTCGATCACGGTATCCATGCTGTCGCCTCGACCAAAAATATAGGTATCGTTTCCAAGCCCACCTGCGATGCGATCAGCGCCTGTACCGCCAGAAAAGACATCGTCACCCTGACTGCCGGTAATCTGGTCGTCACCCGCTCCCCCTCGATACAGGCAATGTTCACAAGCTCCGTCGCGCTGAAATCCATGTTCCCAAACCACGCGCCGCTGGCAATGCGGTTGTAGCCCAAGCCCCCATCTATGCGTTCGACCGTGTTGGTACCGTTGTACAGGGTGAAGCGGATGACGTCGTCCCCATCCGAACCGCGGATCTCGTCGAAGCCGTCCCCACCGTTCACGGTGTCAGAACCACTGTCACCCTCCACCTGGAACAGATCATTGCCGCCATTGCCCCAGAGGCGGTCGGCCCCTCCGCCGCCAGAAATGACATCGTCGCCCTGGCTGCCGCCGATCAGGTCGTCACCCGCTCCCCCTCAATACGAGCAATGTTCACAAGCTCCGTCGCGCTGAAGTCCATGTTCCCAAACCATGCGCCGCTGGCAATGCGGTTGTAGCCCAAGCCCCCATCTATGCGTTCGACCGTGTTGGTACCGTTGTACAGGGTGAAGCGGATGACGTCGTCCCCATCCGAACCGCGGATCTCGTCGAAGCCGTCCCCACCGTTCACGGTGTCAGAACCACTGTCACCCTCCACCTGGAACAGATCATTGCCGCCATTGCCCCAGAGGCGGTCGGCCCCTCCGCCGCCAGAAATGACATCGTCGCCCTGGCTGCCGCCGATCAGGTCGTCACCCGCTCCCCCTCAATACGAGCAATGTTCACAAGCTCCGTCGCGCTGAAGTCCATGTTCCCAAACCACGCGCCGCTGGCAATGCGGTTGTAGCCCAAGCCCCCATCTATGCGTTCGACCGTGTTGGTACCGTTGTACAGGGTGAAGCGGATGACGTCGTCCCCATCCGAACCGCGGATCTCGTCGAAGCCATCCCCTCCGTTCACGGTGTCAGAACCACTGTCACCCTCCACCTGGAACAGATCATTGCCTTCGCCACCAAAGAGAGTGTCGTTCCCCGAACCGCCATTGATAATGTCGTTCCCTGCATTGCCATAAATGACATCGTCGCCGGCCACGCCATTGATGGCGTCGTTGCCCGAAGTGCCGTTCAGAATTTCGGAGACTGAGGTTCCGTTGAGAGTGGTGTATATCTCCGCGCTCGCCACAACAAGCTCAAACACATCAGACGCCGCCAGTTCTCCCATGTCTTTTGCGGTCACGCGCACGCTGACCGTGCCCGAACCGGAAGGCGTGCCGCTGAAGGTGCGCGTCGCCGCGTCGAAGCCGAGCCAGGCAGGAAGGGCGCTGCCATCCGCCAATGTGGCCGTATACGTCAGACTGTCTCCCGCATCCGGGTCGCTGAACGCATCGGCCGCGACGGTGTAGCTAAATGCCGCGCCTTCGGTGGCCGCCTGGTCCGGCAACGCATGCGACAACTCGGGCGCATGGTTGACAACCACCACTCCGTCCACCGTGATGTCAAACACGTCGGACACGGCAAGATCACCCATATCCTTAGCTGTTACGACTACGCTGTACGTTCCTGCCGCGTCAGGCGTACCGTTGAAAGTTCGCGTCTCGGCATCAAAACCAAGCCAGGCAGGAAGCGCACTGCCATCCGCCAATGTGGCCGTATACGTCAGGCTGTCGCCCGCATCCGGGTCGCTGAATGTATCGGCCGCGACGGTATAGCTGAACGGCGCGCCTTCGGTGGCCGCTTGGTCCGGCAGCGCGTGCGACAGCTCGGGCGCATGGTTGGTAATCACCACGCCCCCAACGGCGATCTCGAACACATCGGACACGGTCAGATTGCCCGTATCCTTTGCGGTTACCGCCACGCTGAGCACCCCGGCCGCGTCGGGCGTACCGCTGAACGTACGCGTCGCCGTATCGAAGTGCAGCCATGTGGGCAACGCGCTACCGTCGGCCAGCGTGGCGCTGTAAGCGAGCGTATCCCCGCGTCCGAGTCGGTGAAGGCATTCGCCGCAATCGTAAAGCTGAAGGCAGCGCCTTCGGTCGCCGCCTGGTCCGGCAGGGCCGAAGACAGCACTGGCGCATGGTTGATGGCTGAAACACCCAGCGCCACGAGTTGGCCGACCGTCACGCCGTAATCGTCCGATCCCCACAGCACGAACTGCAGGTTGCCGATGTCCGACGCCTCGGGCGTACCCGACAGCGTCCGCGTCGCGGAATCGAACGTAAGCCAAGCCGGCAGCGGCGAGCCGTCCGGCATCGACACGCTGTAGACGATGGAGTCGCCTACATCCAGATCGATGATCGCGGTAGCCGGCACCACATAGGAAAACGCATCGCCCGTATGAGCCTCCAATACAGGCAAGCCCATATACGGAATCGGGGCACGATTGTTCGCCGCGTGATCCACGGCCGCCTGGATCATCGCCTGATCCCACACGACGCCGTTGCCGAATTCGACACGGTCGATCTTGCGGTTCGAAACGACGCCGCCATCGACCGTGTCCGCGCCGTAATAGCCGACGAAACCGACCCATTCACTGCTGCCCTTGAGCTTGAGCACCACATCATCTCCCACCCGGAAGCCCACCACATCCGTGTCGGCGATGTCCGCGCCGAATCGCAGCGTGTTCACCGCGCCCAGCCCATCCAGATCGTCGATGCCGTCCTGGCCATCCCCACGGTTGAATACGTAGATGTCGTTGCCCATGCCGCCCGACAGGAAATCGTTGCCCGCGCCACCTGCCAGTATGTTGTCGCCCTGGTTGCCGTAAATGCTGTTGGACAGCGCGTTACCCGTGCCCATCAAGTTGGCCGTGCCGTTCAACACCAACCCGTCGACATTGTCTCCGAGCGTGTAATCCAATGTACTGCCCACGAAATCGTAGCCCTCTCCCGCCAGCTCTAGAACCGTGTCGCCCGCGTCGTCGACCTCGTAGTAGTCGTCGCCCGTGCCGCCGATCATCGTGTCGGCCCCCGCCCCACCCAATATCTGATCATTCCCCGCCCCGCCCTCCAGCCGGTTCACGCCCGCATTGCCATTGAGGCTGTTGTCCAACGCATTGCCGGTGGCATCCAGGTCGTCCGTCCCCGTCAAGACCAGCCATTCGACATTGTCCGGCAGCACGATGCTGACTGCACTGTAGACAGTGTCGTTGCCTTCACCCGCCGCCTCGACTACGACGTCACCCGCGTCGTCGACAACATAGACGTCGTCGCCCGCGCCGCCCGCCATGACGTCGGCGCCGGTGCCGCCATCCAGGTAATCGCTGCCGGTGCCGCCATCCAGGTAATCGCTACCGCCTCCACCGAGCAGTTGATCGTCGCCGGCTTCGCCATAGAGGACATCATTGCCCTGGTATGGAACCGACAGGTCGAGGTCGTTGCCGGCATCGCCGAACATCACGTCGTTGCCATCGCCACCTGCCAGGATGTCGTCTTTTCCGCCGCCGACGAGCTGATCGTCGCCGGCGCCGCCGTTGAGGTAATCATTGCCGTGGTATTGCCCGGACAGGTCGTTTTCATTTTCGGCATCGCCCCACAGCAGGTCGTTGCCGGTTCCTCCAAACAGGATGTCGTCTCCGCCGCCACCGTGCATTTCGTCATTGTCGGCGCCACCGTCGAGATAGTCGCTGCCGTGGTACTGGCCGCCCAGGTCGGCCTCGGTGCCGTCGTCACCCCACATCCGGTCGTTGCCGGCGCCGCCGAACAGGCTGTCATCCCGGCCGCCGCCGATGAGCTGGTCATTGCCGGCGCCGCCGTCGAGGACGTCGTTGCCGTGCTGCGTTGCCAGCAGGCTCTGGTAGGACCCGATGGTGAGGATACCGTCGCCGTTGAGCTGGTCATTGCCGGCGCCGCCGTCGAGGACGTCGTTACCGCCGTGGCCCCACAGGATGTCATTGTCATTGCCGCCGTCGAGATAGTCATCGCCGAGGCCGCCGATGATTTTGTCATCGCCGTCTTCGCCGAAGACGATATCACCAGCGCTATCCTGATTCGCCGGCCCACCTCCCTCGATGGTCTCGCTACCCTGGTTGTCTGCATAGACGCCCCACAATCTGCCCTGAGTCCAGACTGGGCCCGCGCCAGGGGCGGCGCCCAGTCGTCCAGCATACCGTCGTTGTTGCGGTCTTGTTGCGGTTGAAGGGCGAGGCCGGTGGCGGAAAGGATCATGTCTCTTCCAGCTCCGCCGTAGATGAGGTCGCTGCCAGCGCCGCCGGCCAGAAGGTCATCGTCCAGGCCGCCGTCGATGATGTCGTCTCCGCCGCTGCCGTCCAAGGCGTCGTTGCCGGACAGGCCGAGAATTTGGTCGGCGCCACCGGTGCCGGTGAGGCCGTCGCTGTAGCCGTCGGCGCCGGTGATCGTGGTGGCGGCGGGCGGGGCGATGGTGCCGCTCATGGCGAGGCCGAGCTGGCCGGCCTGCCAGCCCTGGATGCGCAGGCCGGTGTCGCTGCCATCCTTGCCGATGAGCAATATCTGGTTGGCGCCTGTGCCTTGAAGGGTGTAGGTGATGCCGTTGGCGGTGTCTTTCCAGACGTTGGCGGTGCCATCGACGAGGGCGCCGCCGGTGAGGGTGAGACCATCGAGGACGATGGCGCCGATGCCGTCAACGTCGAGGATGGTGTCGGTGCCGTCTCCGGTGTTGATGACATAGGTGTCGTTGCCCGCTCCCCCATCAAGGTGTCGCTTCCCGCCCCGCCATTGAGGGTATCGTCTCCGGCGTTGCCGATCAGGAGGTCGGCCTGGCTGCCGCCCGTCATCCAGTCGTTGCCGGTGCCGCCGACCATGAAG
The DNA here is from genome assembly GCF_013693775.1 of Thiobacillus sp. Classification (NCBI taxonomy): domain Bacteria; kingdom Pseudomonadati; phylum Pseudomonadota; class Betaproteobacteria; order Nitrosomonadales; family Thiobacillaceae; genus Thiobacillus; species Thiobacillus sp. The sequence continues at coordinate 2,709,696 of NZ_CP059257.1, read as the reverse complement.
GCTTTGCTGGTATCGGCGGTGGCGCTCATGCTGACGTTACCGGCTTGGATGAACCAGTCGGTGGCGGCAGGCAATAGTTGCAGAACGATCCGGTGTTCTTCAAGGGTGAGGGTGTTGAGATAATTCTGAAAATACAGTTGCCAGCCTTTGGCTTCAGAAAGCTGGGCCGATACGTCGGTGCGGTCGAAGCGGATGCCGCCTGTAACGGAGATGGTGTTGAAAAGCAGCTTCCCATGATCCGCGCCACTCGCGGGCTCTTCGTAGTACTTCTGCATGGCAAACGCCACGAGGGTGTTGGTGATGTCCTTGTTGGTGAGGGTGAAGCCGCCGTCCTGGGCGATCTTCCACATGTCTTGGGTGAAGCGGGTGACCATGGCGTCGGTGGTCAAGACGGTTGCGCCTGTTGCGGGGTCACGCATGCCGGCTTCGTGTTTCACCAGGCGTTCGAGGAAGTTTTCTACGGGTGCGTCTTTGTTGAGCGGGTCAGATGCAAATAGATTCTTGTCAAAAGTCATCTTCAGCAGATCAGGCAGTTCGAAGGTGACGTCACTCAGTGTCTTGAATGAGGGCGCGGTCTGGTTGCTTTGCAGAAAGACGTTGAGCAGTGCGATCGAATGCAGGTCGCTCCCGACCGCATCCAATCCGTCATGACTGCTGTCGATGCTGGCTTCGTTTCCGATGCGCTGAAACAAGGGGATGAGGCCGGCCACCTCGCCGTCTACATTAAGGTTGGTCACTAGGCCTTCGTTGGGGATACCGCCGTTGTCTGACTGCAATTGAATGTAATTATGCAGGCTCGCCAATTCAGTTGATGTGTGGCCTTTGGCAATCAGCGCGTTGTAGAGGGCGACCGCACTTGCCGACGAAGCAGTTGCAGCGGCAGGTACCTGATCAAAGGTGAAGGCGGTCTCGCCGAAGAACACACCGACCAGGGCGGCCAGTGCGCCGCCCAGGCTGTGTCCGGTAAGGCTGATGTTGGCATTGGGGTTGAGCGCTTTGACTTGCGCTTTGACTTGAAGGTAATACTCCACCGCGTCCACCAATTGGTCGGCTCCGTTGACGCTGGTTCCGGTAATCAGGGAATGTTGCCGTTCCAGAAATCGCTGTTGAAAAGTGAGGCGATGCCCTTGCTGAAGTCGGTGCCTGCGAAGGAAATGACGATTTCGTTACTGTTGGCTAGGGTTGTTCCATTACCAAAGGCCGCAGCCTCAAAACCGCTGGGCCTTGGTTGTGCATAGGAAATTCTGTACCAGTTCACAGGTAATGGAATTTGATTCCTTAAGTCACGATTTGAAATGTATGAAGCACCAGCCATCAATGCATATTCGAGTGCAGTAGCCATGATTTGTTATCCCTGAAAATGGAATGTGACTATTTTGATTCGCGATCAATAATTGCCTTCATAACTGGGTCGTTTGGCATAATCCATTTCCCTTATAAGGCACCAACACTAAACAATTCGTCACTGCATCGCTGCCCTTCACGGGCTCCCGCAGAATGGTTTTGTATTCGGGCGTACTGATGGGGGCGTTCTTCGCATTGACCTCTTCAACCGTGTAAAAGGACTTAAGCAAACTCGTCGCGGGCCTGCCGACGATGACGTTGGCCGTAGTGCCGACGAGTACTGACGGTAGATCGGCCAGAATGATGCGCTTCCACTGATCGTTCTCATACTTGAACAATATCTGCGGCGGATTCGGCCTGCCCCATTTGTTGTAGGCAATGCAGCCAGCCGGGTAGGTGGCGAGATAAGGCACGCCGTTTACGATGTCGAAGCGGAAGTGGTTGAGGCTGTTGGGCTCTGGCACCGAATCGCGAAAGTCATTTTTCCAGATGATGTTTTTGTTATTGGGTAGTTTGAAAGTAACGGTTTCATCCAATGGCACACGCTCACGTGCATCAAGCCCGGGATACCCACCCAGGTTGTAATGACGTTCAGAGATGATCTTGCTGCCATCGTGCAGCAGCACTTCTTCCTTCCAGCTCATCTTGTCACCCAACGCGCAGGCACTCATTCCGCCCCCAGAATCATCAGTGAAATTCCCAGCAGCCAATTCGTAATTTGAGTTTTCTTCTTCACGCTACCCATCTCCATTCACAACCATTCGCTACCCAGCCGCTTGACACCACATTGCGTCGCTCTTACGCATTGAAGAATCAGGATCTCCATTAATACCGTGTCGGGTTTAGGCAATGCCTTCTGAGCGGCCACAAGCGGGGCTTTACTCATTTCATGGCGTAAAGTTGAGATGCGGATCCACCAATAGCAGCAACCAGATGGCGTTCCGATAGCTGAGACGAGCTCAACCAGCCTATCCGCATGGTTTCCATGTGGTTATTGAATTTTCGACGCACAACATCCCCCTGTTTTCTGACCCCCAGGTATTGCGCCCGAGGGTTTTTCCGGACTGTGCGCGGATGCCTTTGGGTCCGTCTATACAACTTTAGTTGTAGATACGCTCAACCAACTGATTTATCTAGATATTTAATTTCAACACACCTGATGGCGTTCTTGCGGAGCCACTGCCACTTCCCGAGTGCCATCACGCACGATCAAGCTTTCCTATGTAGACCTTGGAACCATGACAGACGCCGCCTGCAATCCATAGCGCGTTACAATCGCGGGGCTGCCAACCCGCCCCCATGACAGACGCCCTCGAAAACCAGTCCTGACCAAACCTCGAAGCCAACCCGACGCTGGTCAAAGCTTACTCGCCAGGATGTGACGGGTAGAAGAGCTCGGCCACAAGCAGAGCAGATCGGAGCAGGGCCTGATGCAGAAGCAAAACCCGACAGAATTGCAGCTCAGGCTGGAAGAGCACACCCGGCTGATATCGCCTACTCCTGGAAACCCGGCTGCTCGACGAACGCCTGCTGGCGTGAATCAGGCCCACGGGAGAACGAGGTCGAGATTCTATTGGGGGTCTTGGGTTCGGTTCGTGAGTCCTGGTCCAGACGATGGACAAGGCGGAACTTCCAGTCGCTGTCGTTCTGCCGTGCGGTGTGTAGAAGCGCGCAGAACAAAGGGACTAGCCGGTTATTCCCAATTGCCTCGTCGGCGAAGAACAGCAAGCGCCGTCAGGCTTCCTTCCGCTGCCGAGCCGTGAGCGTCTGCTGGGCCTTGCGCTGTTCGAGATGGCGTAGCGCGTGGTAGGTGCCGAAACCGAGCGCGCCCATCGCCAGCGTGAAGGCACCGTAGGAGATCGGCCACGGGATGCCGGCGGTCATCATCGAGAACTCGGACATGCCGCCGATGCCGGCGATGATGTTGATCGGCACGAACACGACCGAAATCGCGGTCAGCTTGGACACGCGCTTGTTCTGGTTGATGTTGATGAAGCCGACGGTGGCGTCCATCAGGAAGTTGATCTTGTTGAATAAGAAGGACGTGTGGCCGTCGAGCGATTCGATGTCGCGCAGGATCTGGCGCGTGTCCTCGTGCTGGTCGGACGAGAGCAGGCGGCCGCGCATCAGGAAGGAGAGCGCGCGGCGAGTGTCGAGGACGTTGCGGCGGATGCGGCCGTTGAGGTCTTCGCCCTTGGCGATTTCGGACAGGATCTCGGCGGCTTCGTCGTCGCTGACCTGCGGCGACAGCACCTGGCGGCCGACGCGTTCGAATTCGGCGTAGACGTCTTCGAGCGCGTCGGCCGAGTATTCGACATCGGCGCCGTAGAGATCGAGCAGGACGTCCTTGCCGTCAGAGACATAGCCGGGCTGGGTCCGGGCGCGCAGGCGCTGCAGGCGGAACACCGGCAGCTCCTCGTTGCGGACTGAGAACAGGATGTTGCGGTGGAGGATGAAGGCCACCGGGACGTTGCGCGAATCGCCCTGCTTGTCGAGCAGGAAGTTCGAGCTCATGTGCACCGCATCGTTGTCGTCGATATAGAAACGCGCACTTTCCTCGATGTCGGTGACTTCTTCCGGGTCGGGCAGGTAAAGCTCGAAGAACTCGCCCACCCAGGCGCGCACACTAGCCGAGGGGGCGACGAGGTCGACCCACATCGGGTTGACGTTGGCCAGGTCGGCGCGGCTGTCGATGCGCACCTGGCTCAGCCGGCCGTTCTTCAGTTCGAAGGCCGAGAGCATGTTGCGCGCGCTACTGTGGGGACGCGCGCCCAGCAGTTCGGCACGTACGTCGTCCGACACGATTTCCAGGACCAGCTCGCAGCGGTTNTCCTCGACCTCNCGCCAGGCGGCGAGCCGATCTTCCTCCGACAAGGCCTCGATGACCCGCGCGATCTCGCCGGCCGACAGGCGCCGCAGCAGGTTGTGCAGCTCGACCAGATGCTGCCGGTGCACCAGGCCTTCGACCAGTTCGTGGCGCGGCATGTCCTGCTTCTGCACCAGGGCTTCGACGCGTCGCTGGCGCGCGAGCAGCAGCTGCACCTCGCTGAGGTGCTGCTCCAACTGGTTCTGCGCGCGCGGGCGCTGATCGATGGGTTCCGACATGGCGCGTATTCTACGCTCGACGACTCGTTCAAGGCACCGCTTCGGACTGCGAATGGGCGACAAAATGCCGTCTCTCCGGGGACCCGAACTGAGGGCGCCCATCCCGGCAGAATCGACGCCAGCGAACCATGACGCGTTACAATCGCGGGGCTTTTCACTATCCGCCCATGACCGAAAACCCCGAAAACCCGCCGCAGCACATGATTCAGGAACGCGTGAAGCACGATCCGGCCATCGGCGCGTCGGGACGGCTCACCGTCATCCCGGACAGCCTGGGCTTCGTCATCCTGCTTGGGCTCGCCACCCTGCTGCTGCTATGACGCCCGCTCCCGACTCCCCTGAAGGGCACAAGAGTCGCGCGCTCTATGGCCGCCTGCTCGGCTATGTCAAGCCGTATTGGCGCATGTTCGCGCTATCCCTCGTCGCGCTGGTCCTCACCGCCGCCACCGAGCCGGTGCTGCCTGCCTTGTTCAAGCCGCTGCTGGACAAGGGCTTCGTCGCCAGGNACCAGGATTTCATCCGCTGGATTCCGATCCTGCTACTGGCCTTGTTTCTGGTGCGCGGTGTCACCAGCTTCGTCAGCACCTATTGCATGGCCTGGGTCGGCAGCCGCCTGGTGATGGATCTGCGCGCCACCATGTTCGACAAGCTGATGACGCTGCCGACGCGCTACTTCGACCAGAACCCGAGCGGCCAGCTGATCGCGCATCTGGCCTTCAACGTCACCCAGGTCACGCAGTCGGCCACCAGCTCGCTCACCACGTTGGTGCGCGACACGGTGACGGTGCTGGGGCTGCTCGGCTATCTGCTGTGGCTGAACTGGCAGCTCACGCTGATCGTGTTCGCGCTGGTGCCGCTCACGCTGTGGGTGGTGCGCGTCGCCAGCAAACGACTGCGCGGCCTATCGCGCAAGGCGCAGCAGAACATCGGCGACCTCACCCAGGTGGTCGACGAGGCGGTGGGCGGACACCGCGTGGTCAAGCTCTATGGCGGCGAGGCCTACGAGCAGACGCGTTTCCGCGAGGCGGCCAATCTGGCGCGGCTGTTCGAGATGAAGCGTGTCGCCGCCAACGCAGTGTACGAACCCGTCATCCAATTGATCGCGGCGATCGCGCTCGCCATCATCGTCTACATCGCTGCCGACCAGGCGAGCGACAACGCCACGACGGTCGGCGGCTTCGTCGCCTTCTTCATGGCGATGCTGTTGTTGTTCGCGCCACTGAAGCGGCTCACCTCGGTCAACGACCAGCTGCAGCGCGGGCTGGCCGCGGCCGAGACCATCTTCACCATGCTCGACGAGGACGCCGAGCGCGACGGCGGCACGCGCACGCTCGAGCGCATCGAGGGCCGGCTGGCGCTGCGCGACGTGGCGCTGACCTATCCCGGCAAGACCACACCGGCGCTGGCCGGCATCACGCTCGACATCGCCCCCGGCGAGACGGTGGCGCTGGTCGGCGCGTCAGGCTCGGGCAAAACGACACTGGCCAATCTGGTGCCGCGCTTCTACGATCCGGATGCCGGCTCGATCCAGCTCGACGGCATCGACGTCCGCGACATCCGCTTGCAGAACCTGCGCAGCCACATTGCCCTGGTGTCGCAGGATGTCGTGCTGTTCAACGATACGCTGGCACACAACATCGCCTACGGCCACAAACGCGACGCCACGGCCGACGAGATCCGCACCGCCTGCGTCGCCGCACATGCCTGGGACTTCATCCAGGCCATGCCCGACGGCCTCGACACGCTGATCGGCGAGAACGGCATGCGACTGTCCGGTGGCCAGCGCCAACGCATCGCCATCGCACGCGCCATCCTCAAAAACGCACCGCTGCTGATCCTGGACGAGGCCACCTCGGCCCTGGACAACGAATCCGAACGCCACGTGCAGGCCGCGCTCGAGGCGCTGATGGAAAACCGCACCACGCTGGTCATCGCACATCGCCTGTCCACCATCGAACGCGCCGACCGGATTGTCGTGCTGGAAGGCGGTCGCATCGTCGAAGTCGGCAGCCACGCCGACCTGATCGCCCGGCAGGGCCGTTACGCGCAACTGCACGCACTGCAGTTTTCCGCATGAGCCAAGACACGCCGACCGGCTGGGTGAAACCCGCGCGCTCGCTGCTCACCGCAGCCGGACGCGCCATCGGCGATTTCCGCATGATCCGCGAAGGCGACCGCATTCTGCTCGGCCTGTCGGGCGGCAAGGATTCGCTGTCGCTGCTGCATACCCTGCACCATCTGCAACAGAAGGCGCCGGTGAAATTCGAGCTGCTCGCCTGCACGGTCGATCCGCAGTCCGACCAGTTCGATCCCTCGCCGCTCACGCCCTACATGGCCGCACTCGGCGTGCCCTACTTCCTCGAATCGCAGCCCATCCTGGAAGAGGCACAGAAGACGCTGACCAAGGACAGTGACTCGTACTGCGCCTACTGCTCGCGCATGCGGCGCGGCATCCTCTACCGCGTCGCGCGCGAACAGGGCTGCAACGTCGTCGCGCTGGCGCAGCATCTCGACGACCTCGCCGAGACGCTGATGATGTCCATGCTGTTCGGCGGCAAGCTCCGGACCATGTCGCCACATTACCTGAATGACGCTGGCGACCTGCGCATCATCCGGCCCTTTGCCTATGCGCGCGAACGCCAGACCCGCGCCTTCGCCGCCGACGCCGGCCTGCCGGTGATCTTCGAGAACTGTCCAGCCTGCTTCGCCAAGCCGCAGCGCTACGCGATGAAGCAAATGCTGGCCGAACAGGAGAAGGCCCACCCACGCATCTTCAACAGCCTGTTGACCGCGATGCGGCCACTGATGGGGGAACCGCCTGCCTGATTTCCAGGCACCGTCGTTTTCCGTAAAATCAACCCTTTGTTTTGGTTGACATTTTCCACAAAGAGAACAAGGTTATGACCGTTTCCTTCATTCCGCCCAAGCGCATTCTCATGGGCCCCGGGCCCTCCGACGTGCCCCAGCGCATCCTCGATGCCATGGCACGTCCGACCATCGGCCACCTCGACCCCGCCTTCGTCGACCTGATGGAACAGATCAAGTCCATGTTGCGCATGGCGTTCCAGACCGAGAACGCGTTGACCTTCCCGGTCTCGGCGCCAGGCTCGGCGGGGATGGAAATGTGTTTCGTCAACCTGGTGGAACCGGGCGACAAGGTGATCGTCTGCCGCAACGGCGTATTCGGCGGCCGTATGCTGGAAAACGTCAAACGCACCGGCGGCGTGCCGGTGATCGTCGACGACGCCTGGGGCGCGCCGGTCGACCCGAACAAGGTGCGTGACGCCTTCAAGGCGAATCCGGATGCGAAGATTCTCGCCTTCGTGCATGCCGAAACCTCGACCGGCGCGCAGTCGGACGCCGCAAGCCTGGCGAAGATCGCGCAGGAATTCGGTGCGCTCACCATCATGGACTGCGTCACCAGCCTCGGCGGCACACCGGTGTATCTGGACAAATGGGGCATCGACGCCGCGTATTCAGGTAGCCAGAAATGTCTCTCATGCACGCCGGGCCTGTCGCCGGTGTCGTTCTCGGAAAAGGCTATCGCCCGCATCAAGGCGCGCACCACCNCCGTGCAGAGCTGGTTCCTCGACCTCAATCTCGTGCTCGGCTACTGGCAATCCGCCGGCAAGCGCACCTACCACCACACGGCGCCGATCAACCCGATGTACGGCCTGCACGAAGCGCTGGTGATGCTGGAGGAAGAAGGTCTGGAGAACGCCTGGGCGCGCCACCGTGCCATGCACGAAAAACTCAAGACCGGGCTCGAAAGCATGGGCCTCAGGTACGTGGTGGACCCATCCGCACGCCTGCCGCAGCTCAACTCGATCTACGTGCCCGAAGGCGTCGATGAGGCCACGATCCGCGCCCGCCTGCTCACGGAGTTCAACCTCGAAATCGGCGCCGGCCTCGGCGACATGGCCGGCAAGATCTGGCGCATCGGCCTGATGGGCTACTCCGCCAAGCAGGAGAACGTCGACTTTTGCCTGAAAGCGCTGCGGGCGTGTTTGCCGGGCCGCCCGGCTTGATCTTGCAGTAGTGCAGGCCTTCTGCGCATCAGTCTGCGGCTGATGCGCAGACCGATGCGCCGTCATATCAAGCCCATTACCAGTAGTACGATCAGGATGACGACCAGCAGGCCGATGCCTCCGCTGGGACCATAGCCCCACGCGCGGCTGTGCGGCCAGACGGGAACCGCCCCGATCAGGATCAAGATCAACACGATCAAAAGTATGGTTCCAATGCTCATGACGTATTCCTTGTAACGTTGAAGGAAACGAGCGTGACATCCGCGCTATGTCTGTCCTGGACTTCCAGGTCGAACCTGGCATCTCCGCTCGAACGTGCGGGGTAGTATTGCGTCGCCCGATTCGGGCGAGTCCGCCGCTAGCCGCCGAGACCGCCACCCGGGAAATAGCCCAGGAGTTATGGTCATTTCTGGTGTACGGGAAGGTAGAAAGGATGGCGTATCCTGTTGATTGATCACGCCAGATCAACAACCAACAGAAGGTGATACGCCATGGCCAAGTCTACCCTGAAGACTCTTCCACAACCAGAAAAAGACGTTATTGATCCGCTGACCGAGCTGCTGCGGACTGGGGCACGGGAGCTGATCGCACAGGCCGTCGAGGCCGAGCTTCAGGCGCTTCTGGATCAGCATGCCGAGCACCGGCTCCCGGATGGCCGTCAGGCCGTCGTGCGCAATGGCTATTTGCCTGAGCGTACTGTCCAGACCGGCATCGGCAATGTCGACATCAAGGTGCCGAAAGTACGGGATCGGAGTGGTTCCGGGGTTCGCTTCAACAGCACCTTGCTGCCGCCGTACCTGAAGCGAGCCCGGAGTGTGGAGGAAGTGCTTCCCTGGCTGTACCTGAAGGGTGTGAGCACCGGCGATTACCAAGAGGCACTGGCCGCGTTGCTGGGTGATCAGGCCAGGGGCTTGTCGGCCAACACCATCAGTCGCTTGAAGCAGCACTGGATCGATGAGCACCGGGAGTGGTGTCAGCGAGATTTGAGCCAAAGCCGCTACGTGTACTGGTGGGCCGACGGCGTATACAGCAACGTGCGCATGGATGACCGCCTCTGCCTGCTGGTGATCATCGGCGTGACGGAGCATGGGCGCAAGGAGCTGGTTGCGGTTGAGGACGGCTACCGAGAGTCGGAGGCCAGCTGGTCAGAACTGCTGTCGGGACTGCGGGCCCGGGGCCTGACGACCAGCCCGAAGCTGGCCATCGGCGACGGCGCTTTGGGCTTCTGGAAAGCACTGGCCAAGTGCTATCCGGACACCCGCCATCAGCGCTGCTGGGTGCACAAGACGGCGAACATCCTGTCCGCGCTGCCAAAGTCGGTGCAACCGAAAGTCAAGGCGGCGCTGCATGAGATCTGGATGGCCGAGACGCGGGCTGACGCACACAAGGCCTTTGACCGGACTCTGGTTCGCTTCGAGTCGAAGTATCCCGGCGCCATGGAACGGCTGCGCAAGGATCGTGAGGAGCTGCTGGCCTTCTACGACTTCCCGGCANGAACACTGNGATCCATATCCGGACGACCAATCCGATCGAATCGACGTTTTCGACGGTGCGCCTGAGAAGCAAGAGAGCGCGGAACTGCGGNNCTCCCGAGAGACCACGCTGGCGATGGTCTACAAGCTACTGGAAACCGCGCAGAAGCGCTGGAAACGGATCAAGGGATTTGATCTGCTGGCCCTCGTGGTCAACAACGTGAAGTTCAAGGACGGCGAGCAAGTACAGGATCAATCAGACAGGAACGCGGCTTGATGCCCATACACNCAGATTTGACAATAACTCATAGCCCAGCTTCTCCTTGTCTTCCTCGGTGCATGCGTTGTTCAGGCACATGAACCGCGTTCCGTTATCCTCGAGGGTGGCCAGGTTCATATCAGGTTCGTCGAATCCCTCCGCCTCGGTAAAAATAAAGTGGTAGTCGTTCGCCACCTCGAGTTCCAGCACGCCATCATTGCTCTCGCCATAGTCGTGCCAGCGCCCCGCTTTTCCGCCCGGAATCTCGGGCGCCGACTTGCCGCTCCTGTCGTCTTTCCAGGCGACGATGACGGGGCGTGCAAGCATTTCCCCGGCCTTGCCAACCGCCGTGCGGCGCGCCTGCGCAAAATCATTCACGTCGTTGTCCATCAATGCGAGTCTTTGCATACCGATCTCCTTTGTGCGTTCGAAGTTGGCCCTGCCCATGACGGGCTTTGGTCAAGCCTTGCCAAGGTCCAGCAAGGTCACTGTGATTGTGGTCGGTCGGTTGCGGCGGGTCGGTAGGATTTTGCCTATGCACTGGCAGGCATCCGCTGAAAACGGGGCCCCAGCCGGCGAGGTGTCTTACGGAGCGGTTGGCTGAAGCGGGTAGATGAGGCAGCGGGTTTTCAGATGTCCTCACGCGGCGTGCCAAGTGCCGCCACCTGGGTTGCCAACACCTGGTCCACCCGGTTACGGTCGGCGTCCACCACTTCGAACTCCCAGTCCGCCCAGGTGAAGCGCTCCGCCTTGCGCGGAATGCGGCCCAGCGAAGCCAGTACGAACCCACCGACCGTGTGATAGTTACCCAGCGATTCCTGAGGCACATGGCGAATTTCCAGCCGGTCCTTCATCTCGTCGATGGGCAGCAAGCCATCCAGCAGCCAGGATCCGTCGGCCCGGCGCACAGCCAGGGCGTCTTCGGTGTCGTCGGCCAGGGGCATCATGTCGCCCACCAGCGAATACATCAGATCGTCCAGGGTGACGATGCCTTCAGTGAGGCCGAATTCGCTCACCACCAGGGCGAAATTGGCGCGCTGCTGGCGGAAGGTGCGCAGCAGGTCGATGAGCGTGAGACTGGACGGCACGAACAGAGGGGGCGCGAGCGGCAGTTCGGCGAAGTCGATGTCGCCTTCCATGGCGGCCTTGAGAATGTCGTGGCTTTCGGCAATGCCGATCACCTGCTGCAGGTCGCCCTTGCAGATGGGCAGGCGGGAATGCGGCGCTTCTTTCAGGGTGCGCAGGTTGTGCTCGCGGGGTGAGAGCAGATCCAGCCAGGCCACGTCCGCAACGGGCGTCATGATGGTGGCGAGGCGCCAATCCTCCAGGCGCAGCACGTTGCCGAACAGCTCGCTCTCCTCCGGGGCGATGGTGCCCGTCCGTTCCCCTTCGTCCACGAACGCCAGGATGTCCTCGATGCTGGTGACCGCGGGTGCCGACTGAATCGGCAGCAGGGCCAGCACGCGGTCCGCAGCGAAGGACAGGAAACGGATCGCCGGGGACAACAAGCGGATGAACAGCGACATGAAGGGCGCGCAAAACGCCGCCACCTTTTCCGGATGCGCAAGTGCGATCCGCTTGGGCACGATCTCGCCGAGGATGATGGAAACCGCCGTGACGATCACGATGGTGGCGCCGAATGCAATGGACTCTCGCCATTCGGCCAGGCCGGGAATCGCGGCCCGGATGGCCGACTCGATGGACGTGGACAGGGCCGACTCGCCATAGATCCCCATCAACAACGCAGCGGCGGTAATTCCCGTCTGGCTGGCGGCCAGGAGCCTGCTCGGATGCTCCTTGATGGCCAGCGCCTTGACGGCCCCCATGTCGCCGGCCTCGGCTAGCTGGGTCAGTCGGCCGCGGCGGGCGGAGGCGAGCGCCATTTCCGCGAGCGAAAACATGCCGGAAAGCAGGATGAGCAGGATCAGGATCCACAGGGCATTCATGATCAGGAAGCGGGAACGGGTAGGAGGACGATTCTACCCGTCGCTTCGGACAGAGAACACGGCACACGCGACAAGGCCCGCTGTCAGCGGGCCTTGCGTAATCGCATCAGGTCGGAGAAATCACAAACCCAGTCGCTGCCAGATGGTGGTGCTGGGTCCCGCCTGGTTCATGGTGTAGAAATGCAGACCCGGCGCACCGCCGGCCAGCAGGCGGTCGCACAGGTCGGTCACGACATCCAACCCGAAGGCGCGGATCGACGCCAGGTCGTCGCCGTAGGTTTCAAGCTTCTTCCTCAGCCAGCGCGGAATCTCCGCGCCGCAGGCATCGGAGAAGCGCGCCAGTTGCACGTAGTTGCCGATCGGCATGATGCCGGGAACGATGGGAATGGCGACGCCCAACGCGCGCGCATCTTCGACGAAGTTGAAATACGCATCGGCATTGAAGAAGTACTGCGTGATCGCCGAATTGGCGCCCGCGTCGACTTTGCGCTTGAAGTTGGCGAGGTCTTCGGTGGCAGAACGCGCCTGCGGGTGGACTTCAGGGTAGGCGGCGACTTCGATCTCGAACCAGTCGCCGGTTTCCTTGCGGATGAAGGCCACCAGTTCGTTGGCGTAGTTGAATTCGCCGGCATCCATGGTGCCGGAGGGCAGGTCGCCGCGCAACGCGACCAGATGGCGGATGCCCTGGCGCTTGTAGGCGTTGAGGATGTCGCGGATGCTGGCTTCGGTCGAGCCGATGCACGACAGATGCGGCGCAGCTTCCGAGCCGGAGGCCTGGATCTCGCACACGGTTTCCAGGGTACGGTCTCGGGTGGAGCCACCGGCCCCGAAGGTGACCGAGAAGAACTTGGGATTGAGTTGCGCGAGCTGCTTGCGCGTGGCGCGCAGCTTCTCCGTCCCCTCCGCTGTCTTGGGCGGGAAAAATTCAAAGCTGAATGTGCGTTCGGTCATGCTTCAACCTCTGGAATGGGGAATGAGTGCGGACAGCACCCAGGCGATCACGCCATACAGGATCGCGCCGACCATCGCCGAAACGAAACCCTGCACCTGGAAACCGGGCAGCAGCGCACTGGCAAGCCAGAACAACAGGCCGTTCAGGATCAGGTAGAAGATCCCCAGTGTCAGCACGGTGATCGGCAACGTGAGCAGCGCCAGCACCGGCCGCACCAGCGTGTTGATGAAACCCAGCACCAGCGCGGCGGCCAGCGCCGTGCCGAAGCCCGCCACCTGGATGGTGGGCAGCAGATACGTCACCGCCAGCAGGGCGACGGCATTCAGAATCCACAGCAGCAGCAGACGCATGGCGCCCTCCTTTTCAGGCGAAACCGGTCAATAGCGGTAGTGCTCGGCCTTGTACGGACCAGTCTTGGGCACGCCGATATAGGCCGCCTGCTGGTCGGTCAGTTCGGTCAGCTGCGCGTTGAGCTTCTTCAGCTGCAGGCGCGCGACCTTCTCGTCGAGGTGCTTCGGCAGGGTGTAGACGCCGACGGGGTACTTGCCGGAATCGCGTTCCTGCCACAGCTCGATCTGCGCGATGGTCTGGTTGGCGAACGACGACGACATCACATACGACGGATGGCCGGTGGCACAGCCGAGGTTCACCAGGCGGCCCTTGGCCAGCAGGATGATGCGCTTGCCGTCCGGGAAGATCACGTGGTCGACCTGCGGCTTGATCTCTTCCCACTGGTACTTCTCGATCGAGGCGACGTCGATTTCATTATCGAAATGCCCGATGTTGCAGACGATGGCCTGGTCCTTCATCTTCGCCATGTGATCATGATTGATGACGTGGAAGTTGCCGGTGGCGGTGACGAAGATGTCGGCCTTGTCGGCGGCGTATTCCATGGTCACCACGCGGTAGCCTTCCATCGCTGCCTGCAGCGCGCAGATCGGGTCGATCTCGGTCACCCACACCTGGGCGGAGAGCGCACGCAGCGCCTGCGCCGACCCCTTGCCCACGTCGCCGTAGCCGGCGACCAGCGCGACCTTGCCCGCCACCATGACGTCAGTCGCGCGCTTGATGCCGTCGACCAGCGATTCGCGGCAGCCGTAGAGGTTGTCGAATTTCGACTTCGTCACCGAGTCGTTGACGTTGATCGCCGGGAACTTGAGTTCGCCGCGCGCATGCATCTGGTAGAGGCGGTGCACGCCGGTGGTGGTCTCCTCGGTCACGCCCTTCACCTGCGCGAGCCGCACCGAATACCAGGTCGGATCAACTGCCAGCTTGGCCTTGATCGCAGCGTAGAGCACTTGTTCTTCTTCGCTGGTCGGCTTGGCGATCACCGAGATATCTTTTTCAGCACGCGCACCCAGATGCAGCAGCAGCGTCGCGTCGCCGCCGTCGTCGAGAATCATGTTCGAGTAGCCGCCATCGGTCCACTCGAAGATGCGGTGAGTGTAGTCCCAGTAGTCGGTCAGTGATTCGCCCTTGACCGCGAACACCGGCACGCCGGTGGCGGCGATGGCGGCGGCGGCGTGATCCTGGGTCGAGAAGATGTTGCACGACGCCCAGCGCACCTGCGCGCCGAGCGCGGTCAGCGTCTCGATCAGCACGGCGGTCTGGATGGTCATGTGCAGCGAGCCGGTGATGCGTGCGCCCTTCAGGGGCTGCGCAGCGGCAAATTCCTCGCGGATGGCCATCAGGCCCGGCATTTCGGTTTCGGCGATGCGGATTTCCTTGCGGCCCCAGTCGGCGAGCCCCAAGTCAGCAATTACATAGTCGGCGGTGGAATTGAGTGCGGCGTTCATCACGCCCTCCTTTCTGTTCACAAAAAGAAAACGTGAGCGCCGTTGAAAGGAAGCGTCCTGAGCCTGGCGGGTGAACCGTCGCAGCGCTCCTCAGAACCGAGGCGGCATTCTACCCTGGAAGTGGCAAACGCGGAATTATGTCGGCGTTCTTTACATCGACCTTGCCTGTATCTCCGCATCGACAGCCCAAGCCATTGTTTTTATTAATTGACAATGGACAGATGCATTAACGGGAACATATATTGCATACCCCCGCCAAGGCGCGTTTGCAGGCCAATGCGTGCGCGCCAATCAGACAAAACCAGAAAACAGGCGAGGGGGACATGAAACACATAACAAGAACGCTGGCAGGGATTGCTTTGAGTTTCTGCATGGCAAGCAGCATGGTGCGGGCGGCAGAAATCCAGAGTATGACCATTCAGGAAATTAGCACCATGTCAGGGNGAATTGGAACTTCTGCAGATGACGCGATTGTAATAGGCGGCGTGGCGTACGGAGCGGGCTGGTTTAATGGCACAGACCTAGCAGGCAATCCCATGTTAAGCGCCAACCAGCATTTTTACAGCGCAGGCAGCACCGATGGCGCACTGCTCATGGGTGTACAACAAGCTAATAATGCATTTGCTGTCGCAACAATCAGCGGTTACAACCTAAACACACTGCCTAGCGCTCCGTCGGGCGCGATCGACGGCGGCGTCATGTCGCTCAGCATGCCTGGGCTGCGGGTCGAAGCCCAAGGCATGTCGATCAATACATCCNCCCAAAGCCTCACAACCAGCTTTTCAAGAATCAGCGCAAACAGATATTTCTATACGGCGGACTGGACACACGTTGCCAACAACGACGTGAACTCGCTGAGCACCGGCATCGTAATCCCGCAGGCAAATGGCTACACATGGCAGATGCACATGGAAGGGGTAGCCAGCCTCGTTCCTACCATCACACCTGGCAACAAGACAATTGTTAGCATGTCGATCGAAGAGATTGGTGGTCGCTCTGGCGGATTCAGCAACTCGGCACTTCACACTGGGGGAAATGCGTATTTGGGTACACAGACTGGTACGCCTTATGGCTTTGTGAGCGCGGGTAGCACTGATGGTCAAGTTCTGATGGGCACTACCCAAGATGTCGGAGACTTTACGCTTGGCGGCATGCTTTCTGGCAGTGCAGCACTGCCAAATACCCGTTACGGCGCGCCTATTGGCACCGTCAAGGACGGAACGCAACTCGAAGTTGATTTATCGGGCTGGGGGCTCGACTGGAAGGGGACACAGTTTGTCCTGCCACCCGATGCGGGCACCCTTGTGACCGCTGTCGATGAGATTGACGAGACCCACTATTTCTACACGATCGACTGGTCGCACCTGATCACTTCCGACGAAAACAGCCAGTATGCGAACCTAAACACTTTCTGGCACCTGGAAGGCATCCTAGTAACCGCTGTTCCCGAGGCCGAAACCTACGCGATGATGCTGGCAGGCCTGGCGTTGGTTGGGGTGGCTAAACACCGCCGTCGCAAGCCGGCATAACCTCTGCCCGCATCAAGAAAAAGAGCCGGAAAAACCGGCTCTTTTCGTTTCCACAACGAGACAGAATCTGATCAGATCCCCGCCGCCGCCTTCAACGCCGCCGCCTTGTCCGTCACTTCCCAGGTGAAATCCGGTTCGTCACGGCCAAAGTGCCCGTAGCTCGCGGTCCGCGTGTAGATCGGTCGCAAGAGGTCGAGCATCTGGACGATGCCCTTGGGACGCAGGTCGAAGTGGGCATGGATCAGTTCGACGATCTTCGCTTCCGGGATCTTGCCGGTGCCGAAGGTGTCGACCATCAGCGAGGTCGGCTTGGCCACACCAATCGCGTAGCTCACCTGCACCATGCACTTGTCGGCCAGGCCGGCGGCGACGATGTTCTTCGCCACGTAACGGCCGGCGTAGGCGGCGGAGCGATCGACCTTGGACGGATCCTTGCCGGAAAAGGCGCCGCCACCGTGTGGAGCCGCACCGCCGTAGGTGTCGACGATGATCTTGCGGCCGGTGAGGCCAGCGTCGCCCATCGGGCCGCCGACGACGAAGCGTCCGGTAGGATTGACCAGATAGCGCGTGTCGGCGGTCAGCATCTCTTTCGGCAGCACCGGCTTGATGATTTCCTCGATGACCGCTTCGGACAATTGGGCGTGCGAGACTTCGGGGTGATGCTGGGTCGACAGCACGACGGTGTCGATGGAGTGGGGCTTGCCGTCGACGTAACGGATCGACACCTGCGATTTGGCGTCCGGGCGCAGCCACGGCAGGCGGCCGTCCTTGCGCAGTTCGGACTGGCGTTCGGTGAGGCGGTGCGCGAGGTAGATCGGCATCGGCATCAGGACCGGCGTTTCGCTGCAGGCGTAGCCAAACATCAGGCCCTGGTCGCCTGCGCCCTGGTCGAGATAGTCGTCGTGGGCGCGATCCACGCCCTGCGCGATGTCGGGCGACTGCTTGCCGACGGTGACCAGCACCGAGCAGGTGTTGTAATCGAAGCCGATGTCGGATGAGTCGTAGCCGATGCGCTTGATAGTCTGGCGCGCGATCTGGTTGTAGTCGATGACCGCCGAGGTGGTGATTTCGCCGGCGATGACGCACAGGCCGGTGGTCAGCAGCGTCTCACATGCCACGCGCGCATGTTTGTCCTGGGTTAGAATCGCGTCGAGTACCGCATCCGACACTTGATCCGCCATCTTGTCGGGATGCCCTTCAGACACCGACTCAGACGTAAAGATGAAATCCTTCTGCATGACAGCTCCTGTTGTCCCGGTTACCGACTGCGTAACCGGCTCGGGGACAAACGAAGCGGCGACGCTTTAGCTGTATTTGTATCCCGCCCGCAAGTTGTCAAGATTAACGCGGCGGCTCCAACGCGTGCATTGTGCCCCGCCCCGTCCTTCAACGTCAATTCCCCTGCAATACCCTGATTCACTATGGGCTCTTGCACCCTTTAGGGTGGAAGCCCATGTGGAGTCGCATGTCCGCATGATGTTCCTGTTCAAGCTGCTGGCCCGCCTGCCGCTGCCGTTGCTGCATGCGTTGGGCATCGCCCTGGGCTGGCTCGTCTACTGGGCGCCGGGGCGCCATTCCGGGCGTATGCGCAACAACCTGTTCGACAGCGGCCTCTGCACGCCCGGACGCGATTGCAGGCGCTTGCTGCGTCAGGCCGTCGGCGAGTCCGGCAAGGCCATCGTCGAACTGCTGCCGGTGTGGCTTCGTCCGTACGACAAGGTCGTGAAACTGGTCAGGGGAACCAGCGGCTGGACGCATATCGACGCCGCGCGCGCAGCGGGCAAGGGCATCATCCTGATCGGCCCGCATGTCGGCTGTTTCGAAATCATCAACCTGTATTACGCGTCGCTGCATCCGTTCACGGCCATGTACAAGCCGCCGCGCAAGCCGGTGCTGGCAGCCCTGATGCTGGCCGGCCGCCAGCGTGGCCAGGCGACGCTGGTGCCGACCGACCTGTCGGGCGTACGTGCCCAGCTGGCGGCGCTGAAGCGCTGCGAGGCGATCGGCATCCTGCCCGATCAGGTCGCCACCGGCGGCGATGGTGTGTGGGCGCCTTTCTTCGGACGCCCGGCCTATACGCCCACACTGGTTGCCAGCCTGCAGCGCAAGACCGGCGCAGCAGCGTTCTTCGTTGCGGCCGAGCGCCTGAGCTGGGGTCGCGGCTACCACATCCACGTCTACCCGCTCGAAGCCCCACTGCCCGAAGACAAGACTGCTGCCGCCACCCGGATCAACCGGGGCGTGGAAGACGTCGTGCGACGCTTTCCGGCACAGTATCTGTGGAGCTACAACCGCCACAAGCGTCCGGGCGGCGCACCCGACCCTTTGACCCCACCGCCGCATGAGCGCCGCCGCGTCCGATACCCTGTGGCGCCCGTCATTGCTGCCGGTCTGGTTCAGCGTCGGCCTGTTGTGGCTGCTGCACTGGCTGCCGCTGCCACTGCAGGTCGCGCTCGGCAACATCCTGGGCGGGCTGCTGGCGCTACTGCCGGGCAAGCGCCGGCACGTCGTCGCCACCAACCTCGCCCTGTGTTTCCCCGACACCCCCAAACGGGAACGTGATCGCTGGCTACGGCAGACCTATCAGGCCTCCATGCGCGCCGTGCTCGAGCACGGCCTCTTGTGGTGGGGGAGTGAAGCACGTCTGAGGCGGCTGGTCCGCATCGACAATCCCGACGCCGTACTGGGCGATGGCAAACGGCCGGTGATCTGGCTGGCGCCGCATTTCGTCGGGCTGGACATGNGGGGCGTGCGACTCAGTATGGACCGCCAGGTCGCCTCGATGTACGCTCCCTCGAAGAATCCCGCCTCGGACTGGCTGATGCTGCGCGGGCGCTCGCGTTTCCATGCGCCGGTGCTGATCGCCAAGTCGGACGGCATCAAGCCGGTATTGAAGGCGCTGAAGACTCACCTCCCGTTCTATTACCTGCCGGATCAGGATCAGGGCCGCCTCAATGCGGTATTCGTCCCATTCTTCGGCATCCAGACCGCCACCCTCTCGGCGCTGCCGCGGCTGGCCAAGCTCACGGGCGCACAGATCGTGCCCGTCATCACCCGCCAGTTGCCCGGCGGTGCGGGCTACCGTCTGCATTGCTACCCGCCGTGGGACAACTTCCCGAGCGACGACCTGGAAGCCGACGTCGCGCGCATGAATGCCTTCATCGAGGAACGCATCCGCGAAATGCCGCCGCAATATCTGTGGCTGCACCGCCGCTTCAAGACGCGCCCTGAAGGCGAGACCAGCCTGTATGGATGACACGCGTCTGCACCGCCTGACGCCGCAGGAGATCGACGCCGTCTGTGCGCTGGCACGCACTGTCTGGCAGGCCACCTACCCGGCGCTGATCTCGCAAGCCCAGATCGATGCCATGCTGGCCGACCGCTACGCTGCCGACCGCATACGTTCTCAACTCGACGACCCGAATCACGCCTGGTGGATTGCACGACGCGGCCAGGCAACCGTGGGATTCGCCCACGCAGTGCGCGACGGCGTGCGCTGCAAACTCGACAAGCTGTACGTGGATACCGGCCACCAGCGCCAGGGCATCGGGGCGGCGCTGCTGCAGGCCGTCCAGGAGTGGGCGCGCCAGCAGCAGGGGCGCCGTCTGTGGCTGCAGGTGAATCGCGGCAACACGCAGGCCGTCGCCGCTTATCTTAAATACGGGTTCGGGATCACCGAGTCGCGCGTGTTCGACATCGGGCATGGCTTCGTGATGGACGATCACGTCATGGAGTTGCCTTTATGAACTTTGCCAACCCCGACGACGCCAACTTGCGCACACTGCTCGACCACGTCAGGACCATCGCGGTCGTCGGTTTGTCGCCGCAGCCCGCACGCCCAAGCTACCGGGTGGCGCAGGCGATGCAGCATTATGGCTACCGCATCGTGCCGGTACGCCCCCTGGTCGACAGGGTACTGGGCGAGAAAGCCTACGCGAGCCTCACCGACATTCCGTTTGCGGTCGACCTGGTCGACGTGTTTCGCGCTGCCGAGCATGTGCCCGCTATCGTCGAACAGTGCCTGGCGCTACACTTGCCCGCTATATGGTTTCAGGAAGGGATCGTTCATGACGCCGCCGCACTGCGCGCGCAGGCGGGCGGGATGAGCGTGGTCATGGACCGCTGCCTGCTCAAGGAATACGTCAGACTCAAAACCGAATGAATACCACAGGCACAAGCACCCAAATGGGCACACGACTGAAATTCACCAAAATGCATGGCCTCGGCAACGACTTCGTCGTCTTCGACGGCATCGGCCAGATCGTCGCGCTCACCACCGAGCAATGTCGCCGCATTGCCGACCGCCACTTCGGCATCGGCTGCGACCAGATCCTGCTGGTCGAGAAACCCACGCGCGACGACGTCGATTTCCGCTACCGTATCTTCAATGCCGACGGCGGCGAGGTGGAGCAATGCGGCAACGGCGCGCGCTGCTTCGTGCGCTTCGTGCACGACAAGGGGCTGACCGACAAGACGGCGATCCGCGTGGAAACCGCGTCCGGCGTGATCGAGCCGCGCCTGTTGGCCAATGGCCAGGTCACGGTCGACATGGGCGCGCCGCGCTTCGCGCCCGCCGACATTCCGTTTGCCGCCGACACCGAGGCGATGACGTATGCGCTCAAGGTCGGCCAGCACGTCATCGAGGTCGCCGCGTTGTCGATGGGCAACCCGCATGCGGTGCTGCGGGTAAATGACCTCGACAGCGCGCCGGTGGACATTCTCGGCGCCGCCATCGAATCGCATTCGCGCTTTCCGCAGCGGGTGAACGCCGGCTTCATGCAGGTGCTGACCCCGCACGACATCCGCCTGCGCGTATATGAACGCGGCGCCGGCGAGACGCTGGCCTGCGGCACCGGCGCCTGCGCCGCGGCCGTCGCGGGAATCCGCCAGGACTGGCTGAAAAGCCCGGTCAGCGTGCATACCCGCGGCGGCGACCTCATCATCGAATGGGCAGGCAAGGGCCAGCCGGTCACCATGACCGGCCCGGCCGAAACAGTATTTGAAGGGGAGATCGAACTTTAATGGACATGCAGCCCACCGACCTGAACGCTCAGGCTATCGCCGAATTCCTGACCCGGCATCCGAACTTCTTCAACGACTTCCCCACCCTGCTGGCGGACCTCCACATCCCGCATCCGCATGGCACCCACGCCGTGTCGATGAGTGAACGCCAGCTGATCGCGATGCGCGACAAGGTGCGGATGCTGGAAAACAAGCTCGCCGAACTGATTCAATTCGGCGAGGAGAACGACGGCATCTCCGACAAGCTCCACGCACTCACCCTTGCCCTGCTGGCGGCGCGTGCGCCGCAGGATGTCCTCGCAGCCTTGAACCTGCACCTGCGGGAAGGCTTCGCGGTACCGCACCATGCGGTGCGCGTATGGAACCTGCCGGCCGACGCCGCGCCTGGCCTCACCGATCCGGTATCGGACGCCGCGCGCGCAGGTATTGAATCGATGGGTCAACCGGTCTGCGGCCCGCTTGCGGTCGACGACGCCAGCGACTGGTTCGGCGAGATCTCGCCGCATCTGCGTGCGTTTGCCTGCATTCCGCTGCGGCCAGTTGCGGCGGCCGCCCCCATCGGGCTGCTCGTGCTGGCTTCCGAGGAAGCCAAGCGTTTCTACGCCGGCATGGGCACGCTCTACCTCGAACGGCTGGGCCAGCTGGTCGGCGCCGCCCTGGTGCGGATGCAGGATTGAACGCAGTCGCCGCCTATCTGCAATCCCTTGCCGCCGAACGGCGGCTGTCTCCGCATACGGTCGCAGCTTATCAACGCGACCTGGCAAATCTTTCCTGCCTGACCGACGGCAAGCCGCTTGAAACGCTCGAGGTAAGCGATATCCGCGGCGCCATCGTCAAGCTGCGTAGCCAGAACCTGGCCGCCACCAGCGTGGCGCGCCAGCTGTCCAGCTGGCGCGGCTTCTATACCTTCGCCTGCCGCCGGCTCGGCTATGCGAACAACCCCTGCGCCGGCCTGCGCCCGCCCAAAGCGGCCAAGGCCCTGCCCGAGATCCTGTCGCCCGACGCCTGCACGCAACTGCTCGACGGCGGCCTGCCCGCCGAGTCCGACGATGCCCTGCTGGCACGCGACCGCGCCATGTTCGAGTTGTTCTATTCGTCCGGGCTGCGCCTGTCGGAACTGGTCGGGCTCGATCTCCACGATGTCAATCTGCACGCGGGTGAGGCGCAGGTCACCGGCAAGGGTAATAAAACCCGCGTCGTGCCGGTGGGGCAGCAGGCCCTGGCCGCCATTGCCGCCTGGCTGCCGCACCGGCAACCCCTGGCGCAGGCCGACACCGCCGCCCTGTTCATCAACCGGCGCGGCACCCGCCTGACGCCCCGCAGCGTGCAACTGCGGCTCAACCGCTGGGCACGACAGGCCGGCCTGAGCCAGCACGTCCACCCGCACCTGCTGCGCCACGCATTTGCCACCCATGTGCTGCAATCGTCGGGCGACCTGCGCGCCGTGCAGGAAATGCTTGGGCACGCCAGCATCAGCACCACCCAGGTCTACACCCATCTCGACTGGCAGCACCTGGCCAAGGTCTACGACCAGGCGCATCCCCGCGCGCGCAGGAAAAACTGACCCCCTCGCCCCGCATGTAAGTATCCACTTACTCTGAAGCATATGTGCCTGAATGGCTTCAGAAAGCAGACTGGCGGCCGATTCCTTCCGTATGTCTCGCCACCTCTCGCCTCCGCTCGCCCGCTTCGCGCACGCCTTGCGTCCGGCCCGCCTCAGCACACAAGGTCGCGTGCTGNGGGCGGCCCTGCTCGTCATGCTGACGGTGTTCGTGCTGGCCGGGCAACAGGCACTGCATATCGTCCGCCAGGACGCCGATGCCGCCTTGCGTGTACAGGCCACCGCACAGCTCGCTGCACTGTCGCAGGCCGTCGCGGATCCGGCCATCTGGCAGGATTACCTTGCGGTGCGAACGCGATTGCGGATTCCGATCGACCAGGGGAATTTGCAGCATGTGGAATACGTCGCGCCGGATGGCCGCGTCATCCGCGAACAAGCCAGCCCGCCCACAGTCGACCGCCCCGACTGGTTCGCCCGGCTGACCCGCCTGGCCCTCCCCGTCATGCAGGAAGACCTGATCATCCAGGGTACCTACTACGGTCATCTGCGCATCCAGCCTTCCGCCCACGCGTATGAAGATTTCCTGTGGCATCTCGGTACCCGACTGTTCATTCTGTTCAGTTTCGCGATGGGTCTGCTCGGCTGGCTGATCCATGCCATGCTGCGGATCAACCTGAAGGACCTGACCCGATTGAGCGCAACTGCCCACCAGATCGAGTCCGGGGACTACAGCGTACGCATCCCCGTCCGCGCCAGCAGTCCGCCCGAACTGCAGGAATCCACACGCGCCTTCAATTACATGAGCGCGGCCCTGGAACGGCTGCTTACCGATCTCGGCGAACAACAGAAAGCGCTCGACAGCGCGGCCAGCGTGTCCGAATCGGATCTCGCCGGCAACATCACGCTCGCCAACGACCTGTTCTGCATCCTCAGCGGCTACACGCGCGAAGAACTGATCGGCCAGAATCACCGCATCCTCAATTCGGGCTGCCACGCTCCCGCATTTTTTACCCGTCTGTGGAAAACCATCACGAACGGCCGGACCTGGCGCGGGGAGATCTGCAACCGCGCCAAGGATGGACGGCTATTCTGGACTGCCACCACCATCATCCCGATCAAGGGCGACGACGGTCTGCCGCAGAAGTACCTGTCGATCCGCTTCGACATCACGCAGCGCAAGATCGACGAGGCGGCGCTCAGCAACGAGAAAGAGCGCTGGCAGGTCACGCTGCAATCGATCAACGATGCCGTCATCGTCACCAACCCGCACAACCAGGTGACCTATCTCAACCCGGCCGCAGAAAGCCTGCTGGGTATCGCCCTCGAGGATGCACAGCTGAATTTGTTGAGCGAGATGATCCAGTTCGACCGGGTGAACGGCGACGAGGATGCGCCGGCCTGCTTCCTGTCGTCGACGGCAGCATTGCATGGCCAGACCGGATCGGCCGAATTGCACACTCGCTATGGCCAGCACCTGGCCATCAGCTACAGTTGCGCGCCGCTGACCGACCAGGACGGCCTGGGCGCTGTCTACGTGCTGCGCGACGAAACCGAANAGAAAGAACTGCTCGACAACCTGCGCGAGATGGCCTTCCATGACACGCTGACCACCTTGCCCAATCGGCGTGCGGTGGAAGGACGCCTGGCCCGGGCGCTGCGTACTGCGCGTGATCACGGTCAGCAGCATGCGTTCTGCTACATCGATCTCGACCAGTTCAAGCTGGTAAACGACACCTGCGGCCATTCGGTGGGCGATTCCCTGCTGATGGACATTGCCCAGACCATGAAAGCCGCCCTGCCCGCGCACGCCTATCTGGGCCGTCTGGGTGGAGACGAATTCGGCCTCATCCTGTTCGATACCCGGCCCGACGAGGCCAACCGGATCTGTCGGCAGCTGGTGCAGCGCATTCGCGACTTCCGCTTCGAACACAAGGGACGACGCTTCACGCTGGGTGCCTGCGCCGGCGTCGCCCCGATCACCCAGGCCGCGACCACGGCCGGCGACCTCATGATCCAGGCCGACATGGCGTGCTATCGCGCCAAGTCGGAGGGGAGTGGGCGCGTCATGCTGTACGAGGCGGACGAGGTCGGATTCCGCCGCCTGGAAACGGAAATGGGCTGGGCAGCCGATTTCGCCCAGGCACTGGAGGCCAACCAATTCCTGCCCTATCGCCAGTTGATCCGGCCGACCTCACGCGGCGGCCAGCCACACTATGAAGTGCTGATCCGCTGGCAGCGCGATGGCGTGGTCGAAGGGCCGGCCAAGCTGCTGCCGGCCCTCGAGCGCTACGGACAGGCGCCCATCCTCGACCGCTGGATGCTGGAAGCCGTGGTGTCCTACCTGGCGGCGCAGCCCGACGACAATGCGGTCTATTTCATCAATCTCTCAGGCAAGACCGTCGCCGACGAGTCCTTCCTCGGCGTGGTCTGCCACATGCTCGATCATTATGGCGTGGAAGGTTCGCGCCTCGGCTTCGAAGTGACGGAAACCGCCGCGGTGGTCAATCTCGGCGACGCGCAGCGCCTGATCCACGGCCTGCGCGAACGCGGTTGCCAGTTCGCACTGGACGATTTCGGGCGCGACGCCTCCTCGTTCTTCTATCTCAAGCACCTGCCCGCCGACTTCCTCAAGATCGACGGCGCCTTCGTGCGCGGCATGCTGGACGACCGGCGCGACCAGGCCATCGTCCGTTCGATCGCCCAGCTGGCACGCGATTTCGGCATGCATTCGGTGGCCGAGCAGGTGGAAGACGCCAATATGGCGGCGCTGCTCGAAGACATGGGCGTGGATTATCTGCAGGGCTACCACATCCACCGTCCGGAGGCCTTCCCTTACTGGCAGCCGGTCACCAACACGCTGACGGCGCCAGCCGGACATGCCGGACGCTTTCCTCATCTGACGCTGATCAAATAGGACCGCGCCGGCCGGCACGCACGGCGCAACAATCGATCGCGGAGGCTTCGTCGTTACAGCATCGCCTTCGACGGGATCAGGGTGATCCAGTCGCCCAGCGCCGCCCGGATTTCACTCAACCTGAGGTGCCGCATCAACAGCGGGTTGCCAGGGACCATCTGGTTCCACGCACAGGTCATGCCACGAAGATTCGGCTGCGCGGGATCGCGCAGCCGAAACTCCGTCTTGTAATAGAGGGGCGTCACGTCGCCGTCATCGTCCACATACCGGGCCTTCATCAGCGGCGACTTCGCCGCTGCATAGAAATCCACGGTGCGCGTCACCCGCCATATCTGGAAACGCCCCGGCTTGAGCGTCTGCGGCGTGTCGCGCACCGTATTCAGTTCCACCACGCAATACGGATCGAACTCCTGCACGCCGTTGCGCGGCACGATCTGGCCATACTGCAGACGCACCGTGGCCGAGCCGGGTGGAATCGTCAGGGAATGGTTGAGCTGCGCCAGCCATCCTGGGGGATAGGCGTAGTAGGGCGAAGCCGGGTCGGGCGATTCAAGGCTGGCACACCCCGCCAGCAGCAATGCGAATACGATCATTTTCATGCTGGTCTCCTTGCATGTTTTGTACCTTAGCTCGGTTTGACCCTAAACCAAGCCGCATACAGGGCAGGCAGAAAAAACAGCGTGAGGAAGGTCGCCGCGATCAGCCCCCCNATGACCGATACGGCCATCGGCCCCCAGAAAATCGAGCGCGACAGCGGGATCATCGCCAGCACCGCGGCGGCGGCGGTGAGGCTGATCGGCCGCATGCGCCGCACCGTGGATTCGACGATCGCATCCCACTGCGACAGGCCGCGGGCCACGTCCTGCTGGATTTGGTCGACCAGGATCACCGAATTGCGCATGATCATGCCGGACAGCGAGATGATGCCCAGCAAGGCCACGAAGCCCATCGGCTGGCCGGTCACCAGCAGCGCGACCGCCACGCCGATGATGCCGAGCGGCGCCGTAAGCACCACCAGCAGGGCGCGCGCGAAATTGCCGAGTTGCAGCATCAGCAGCGTCAGCGTGGTGACCACGATCAACGGCCACGAGGCGGCGATGGCGGCATTGGCCTTGGCACTGCTTTCCACCGGTCCCCCGATTTCCAGCCGGAAACCGGGCGGCAGCTGCGCCTTGAATCGGGCCACCTGCGGCGCAATCGATTCGATGATCGTCGCCGGCTGCGTGTTACCCACCGGATCGCCGCGCACCGAGATCGTCGGCAGGCGGTCGCGCCGCCAGATCACGCCGTCCTCGAACACCGGACGGAAGGTGGCGATCTGCCCCAGGGTCACGCTCTGGCCGTCGAAGCTGCCGACAGGCAGCGATTTCAACGCATCGACGTCGCGATGTTCCTTGCGCGGAATGCGCAATTCGACGTCGATCAGCTGATCGTCCTCCCGGAACTGGGTAACCGTCGTCCCCGACAACTCCAGCGCCAGCAGGTGCCCGACCGCATCCGAGCTGAGGCCGAGCGCCTTGATCTTGTCCTGGTCGAGCTGGACCTTGATCGCCAGCGACTGCTCGTTCCAGTCCAGGTTCACGGCCGTCACCTGCGGCTGGGCCGCGACGATCCTGCGCAGTTTCTCGGCTTCGATCTTGAGCCTCGGGATGTCGGCGCCGGACAATCGGTACTGCACAGGGTAGCCGGCGGGCGGTCCATATTCGAAACGCACGGCACGTCCGCGCACATTGGGGAAGTCGATCTCGAACAGCCGATGGATACGCGCCAGTTCGCGCTCCCGCGCCGGCACGTCCTTCGCGATCACCACCAGCTGTGCGAAATTGCGGTTGTTCAGCCGCTGGTCCAGCGCCAGCACGAAACGCGGCGCGCCCTGGCCGATGTAGTCGAGCACATGGGCGACATCCTTGTCCTGCCGCAGCAGGGTTTCGAGCCTGATCGCCTGGGCGCGCGTGGCATCGATGGACGCGCCTTCCGGCAGCCACATTTCGACCAGGATTTCCAGCCGGTCGGACTGCGGGAAGAACTGTTTCTCGACCCGCTGCATTGCGACGAGTCCGACGACCAGCGCCGCCACCGTCAGCGCAATCACGCTGCGCCGATGGATGAGGCACCCGTTCACCATGGCGCGGAAACGCCGGTAGAACGGCGTGAGATACGCCGCATTTTCGTCTGTCACGTGGCGAGCTGGTTTCAGCAGGACGTGCCCCAGGTAAGGCGTCACCACGACCGCCACCAGCCAGGAGGACAGCAACGCGATCGTCGTCACCGCGAAAATGGCGAAGGTGTATTCGCCGACCATCGACTTGGCCAGCGCGATCGGCAGGAATGCGGTGGCGGTCAACAAGGTACCGGTCAGCATGGGAAACGCGGTCGAATGGAAGGCGTAGGTGGCCGCTTCGAAGCGGTTCCAGCCGGCCTCCAGCTTGTGCGCCATCATTTCCACTGCGATGATGGCGTCGTCCACCAGCAGGCCGAGAGCGATGATGAGCGCCCCGGTGGAGATACGATGCAGGTCGATGTCGAACAGCCACATCGTGGTGAAGGTGATCGCCAGCACCACCGGGATGGACAGCGTCACCACCAGGCCGGCACGCCACTTGAGCGCAAGGAAGGTCACCGCCAGCACGATGGCGACGGCTTCGAAGAAACTCTGCATGAAGAGCCGGACCGCGTGGCTGACGATGCTGGGCTGGTCGTGGATCCGCTGGATCTCCATGCCCACCGGCAGCGTCTTCTGCAAGTCCTCCATGGCGGCCGCCACGGCACGTCCCATCGCCACCACGTCACCGCCGTCGGCCAGCGACACCCCGAGCAGCACTGCCGGCTCGCCCTGCGAACGGATTTCGGCGGTGGGCGGATCTTCGTAGCGCCGCGTCACGCTGGCGATATCTCCCAGCCGGATGCTGCGCGTGCCGATCCGGATGATCGTTTCGCGCACGCCCTCGACGTCGGAATAGGGCCCCGATACACGCAGCGGGATCGACAGGGCCTGGTTTTCGATCCGCCCATTCGCCACCACGCCGTTCTGCTCCTGCACGGCCTGCATGATCTGCTGCGGCGTGAGGCCGAGGGTGGCGAGCTTNTGCGCAGGAATCTCGACGTAGATTTTNTCCGGGACGATGCCGAACAGCTCGACCTTGCCCACATTGGGCAGGCGGCGGACTTCGCGCTGCGCGTCCTCGGCGACGCGGCGCAGGTCGGACCGGCTGAAGCCGTCGCCGGTGAAGGCATAGATCGAACCGAAGGTGTCGCCGAACTCGTCGTTGAAGAAGGGCCCCTGCACACCGGCCGGGAGCATTGTCTTCAGATCGCCGATCTTCTTGCGAACCTGATACCAGGCCTCGGCCACGTCGCGCCCGCGCACCGTTTCCTTGAGATTGACGAAAAGTGCCGTCTCGCCCGCCTTGGCGTAGCTCTGCACGTAATCGAGCTCGGGCATTTCCTGCAGCTTCTTCTCGATCCGTTCGGTCAGCTGCTCCGACACTTCCTGCGCGGTCGCCCCTGGCCATTGCGCCTGGATCAGCATGGTCTTGAAGGTGAACGGCGGATCCTCGGCCTGGCCCAGCTGGAAATAGGACCGCACCCCGACCAGCAGGATCAGCACGGTGAAGAAGCGCACCAGTGCCGGATGCTCGATCGCCCAGCGCGACAGGTTGCCGCGCGCGGGCACGAAACGCGGGGTGTCGTTCATGGGCGGCCGGGGTCGGCCAGACGCACCTGCTGGCCGGGCGCCAGCTTGTGCACGCCTGCCGTCACCACCCACTCGCCGGCAGCCAGCCCCGACACGATGGCCGCACGTTCGCCATTCAATTCGCCGATCTGCACGGTGCGCGCCGCCACTTTGCGGGTCTGGGGATTCACCACCCACACCTGCGGCTTGCCGTCGATCCTGAACAAGGCCGATTGCGCCACCGACAGGCTCGGTCGCAGTTCACTGTCGACCTCGACCGTAGCCGTCATGCCCAGTTTCACGGCCGCATCGGGATGCAGCAGGCTGACGCGGGCGCTGTAGGTACGGCTGCCCGCATCGGCCACCGGCGACACTTCGCGCAGGCGGCCGGCATAGTCCCGCCCTGGTACCGACCACAGGCGGATGCGCAGGTTGTGCGCGGTACGCAATGCATCGAGCGCATTTTCCGGCACGTCGATGCGAACTTCGCGCTCACCATCGCGCGCCAGCTGCGCCACCGGTTGGCTGGCCGCCACCACCTGCCCCGCCTCGAATGAAATGGCCGTCACCACGCCGGCATGCGGCGCAGTCAGCCGGGTATAGGCCTGCTGGTTGTCCTGGCGGGCCGCTTCCGCCCGCAACTGGCGCGCCTGCGCCGCGGCTGCCTCGGCAGTGGTCCGGCGGCGATCCAGTTCGGCCTGGGAAATGAAATTCTGTGCGCGCAGCTCGGTAAACCGCTGCAAATCCTGGCGCGCCAGCCGGGCCTCGGCCTCGGCGGCCGTCAGCTGTGCGTGTGCCGCATGCGACGCCAGCACATAGTCGTTGGGGTCGAGCGTGGCGATGACCTGGCCCGCCCGGACCTGGCTGCCGACGTCCACCTTGCGGGCGTCAACCCGTCCCGCCACGCGAAACGCCAGATCGGTCTCGTAGCGCGCCCGCACCTCCCCGCGTAGCGCGTGCCTTGCTGGGCGGTGTGCATCCCCACCTGCTCCGCGCGTACCGGACGAATATCCTCGGGCGCCGCAGGCGGCGCATCGCGTCCGCACGCAGCCAGCAGGAGCACAAGGACCGTCAAAGGGAGAAAGGCTTTCATGCCCGGATTATCACCCATCGTCACGGGTTCGACCTGTCCGGTCCCCATCGCCCGATACCACCCGATGACACTGGCGGCCATGACGGAGTTATGATGCGGGTCGCGCATCTGCCACGGCCGGTTCCATTTCGACTGCCCGGGCGCATGCCCGGCCGCATTTTCAACCATCCTAGACGCCTGGAGTTCCGATGACCGCCTCGTCCAAACCCCTTACTGAAGCCGCCCTGCTGAAGATGCCGGCTTCCGCCTACATGAACGCGGCCCAGCTCACGTTTNTCNGCACCCGCCTTGAAACGCTGCGCGACGAGATGCTCAGCAATGCGGCCGACACCGGCGAGCATCTGAAGGAAAACGAGAATTTTGCCGATCCCAACGACCGCGCCACCGTGGAGGAAGAGCACATGCTGGAACAGCGCGTGCGCGACCGTGAGCGCAAACTGCTGAAANAGATCAATTCCGCCCTGGCACGCATCGACAGCGGTGAATATGGCTGGTGTCTGGAAACCGGTGACCCCATCGGGCTGCCCCGCCTGTTGGCCCGTCCTACCGCCGAATACTCGATCGAAGCGCAGGAACGCCACGAANAGAAGGAGCGGCTGCACGCCTGATCCGCCCCCTTCCTGCGCGAAGGGGTTTTCAAGGGCCCGAATGCAACTTGGTTGCATTCGGGCCCTGCGTCTCCTAGAATCGCCCCATGAATTCCGGTTCGCACCACGATAAAGCCGTCCAGCTGATCAAGGAATGCGGCGCAAGCGCAACGGCTGCCCGCGTCCAGGTGCTGCAATTGCTTCTGGCGGCCAACACGACAGCATCCCACCAGGCCCTGATGCAGGCGGCCACGGACGAAGCACAACCGCTCGACAAGGTCACCCTGTATCGCGTGCTCGACTGGCTGGTCGCGCAAGGCCTGGCGCACAGCGTGACCGGCCAGGATCGCGTACGCCGCTTCGGTGTCGCGCACGTCCACCACGGCCATGCGCATTTCGAATGTGACGCCTGCGGGCGTCTCTTCTGTCTGGCGGACCGACCGAGCGCGCAACCGCGAACCCCGCCCGGATTCGAGGCGCGCCACATCGATGTCACCGTGCATGGCCGCTGTGCGGATTGCACGCACGCAGGCGTTTGAATCATGCAACCGTTTCCTGGCTTCGCTCGTCGCCATGCTCGCGTCTGATTCCCTTCTGCCGATCACGCCGCTCACCGGTTTTGGCTCCGGCCGCCGCTTCGCGGCTTCACGTCGGCTGCGCCGACATGAGCCTGTACCGAAACCTGTTGCTCATCCGTTGCCAGGGTCAGTGCCGCCATGAAGCCCGAGACACCGCTTACCGTCACGCCGCTCACCGGTTTTGGCTCCGGCCGCCGCTGCGTGGCTTCACGTCGACTGCGCCGACATGAGCCTGTACCGAAACCAGCGCTCATTCCCGTGAGGACATCCGTGTGATCGCGACGCCCGAGTCCTCCATCCCAATCACGCTGCTCACCGGTTTTCTCGGCAGCGGCAAGACCACGGTGCTGAATCATCTGGTGCGCACGCTGCCGCGCACGGCCATTCTCATGAACGAATTCGGCGAAGTCGCGCTCGACCACCAGCTGCTGCAAGAAATGGACGGACCGATGGCGCTGCTGTCGGGCGGCTGCGTCTGCTGCACGATTTCCGGCAGTCTGTCCCCGACGTTGAAGAACCTGTGGATGGCCCGGCAAAGGGACGACATTCCGGCGTTCGAACGCGTCATCATCGAAACCACCGGCATCGCCGATCCGGCACCCGTGCTCGACAATCTGCTACACGACAACTGGGTGCGCGCACGCTACCGTCTCGACGGCGTGGTGACCACGGTCGACGCGCTGTTCGGCATGGGCCAGCTCGACGAACACTTCGAGGCCGTCAAACAGGTGGCGGTGGCCGACCGGCTGCTGCTCACCAAGACCGACCTCGCATCTGCCGACCTGGTCGCCGCGTTACGCAATCGACTTGCAACGCTCAACCCGGCGGCCGACATCGTGACCGTGACGCACGGCGAGCTCGACCCCGCCGCGATCCAGAACCTGGGACTGTGGAACGCCGAGACCCGCTCGCTGGAAGTCATGCGCTGGCTGAAGCCGCAGCGCTATCGGCCTGCCAGCGCCAGCCCGCTTGCCGGAAAGGCGCACCCCGAATTGCACGATGCGCGCATCCAGGCGTTTTCGGTGGTGATCGACACCCCGCTCGATCGTTTTGGGCTGCAATCGGCCCTCGGCATGCTCGCCTCGTTTCGCGCCGAGAATCTGCTGCGCTTCAAGGCCATCGTGAACCTGAAGGATGAACCGCTGCCGGTGGTGCTGCATGGCGTGCAGCACGTGCTGTATCCCGAGGTCCGGCTCGACACCTGGCCGGATGACGACCATCGCAGCCGCTTCGTGTTCATCGTGCGCGACCTCGAACCCGAATTCGTCGCCAGGCTCCTGGCCGATTTCAGTGGCGCGGCACACCGTCACGCCGAATCGGCCATGCCGGTATCGCCTTCATGAACCCGGCTCAGAAAATTCTCGTCGGCGCGATTCGCGTCTACCAGCTGGCACTTTCGCCCTGGCTAGGGCGGCAATGCCGTTACCTGCCGACCTGCTCGGAATACGGCAAGGAAGCCATCGAAAAACACGGCGCGCTCAAAGGCAGTTGGCTAGCAGCGAAACGCATCGGCCGCTGCCGCCCCGGCTGCGATCACGGCTATGATCCGGTCCCGCCCGTCGATCCGCCGAGACGTTAGAATTCGCCCCATGCCGTCGCGCCGCCTGCTCTCCTGGCTCTTGGCCCTGACCCTGTTGTTCGGTCAGGCGGCCGCGTTCGCGCATGCGCTGACCCATTTGCGTACGCACGATACGGGCCTGCCCGACAAGGTCTGCGAAGTCTGCCTCGCGCAGGCCCAACTGGGCACCGCCCTGCCGCCCAGCCTGGTCGTCATGGCGCCGGCGCCGGGCGAATACGCGTATGCGCCCGGCGTAACGTTCCAGTGCGCCGATCTTGCCNCCCGCCCTGCGTGCGCCCGCGCGCCACCCACTCCGTCCAACGCCTGAGTTTTTCGAAGCCTGCGCCAACCATGTGCGCATGGCGTTCATCTCACGTTGACGGAGTCAAACATGTTACGTCCCGCCCTCCTGGCGGCCGCGCTGGCGGCCGCCTGTCCGGCCCATGCCGACGATGCCGATCTCGCCGCCCTGCGCGCCGAAGTCCAGAAAATGAAAACCGATTACGAAACCCGTATCCAGACGCTGGAAGCGCGGCTTGCCCGTGCCGAAGCGACTGCCGCCGCCAATGCCGTCCAGCCCGCCGTCCCTGCGCAAGACGCGGCCAGCTCGGCACCCAGCAACCCGGGAGCCTTCAATCCCGAAATTTCGCTCATCCTGCAGGGCGGGTATGCCCATCTGAAGGACCTCCCCGCACGCCGCATCACGGGCTTCCTGCCTGACGGCACGGCGCCCGCTACCTCGCGCGGCTTCTCGGTCGACGACAGCGAACTGGTCCTGTCCTCCAATATCGATCCGTATTTCCGTGGCTATTTCAATGCCACGCTGAACGACGGCACGGTCGGCGTGGAAGAAGCCTGGTTCCAGACTCTGGCGCTGGGCCAGGGCCTGACCGTGAAGGGTGGCCGCTTCCGTTCCGGCATCGGCTACCAGAACGAACAACATCCGCATGCCTGGGATTTCGCCACCAACAACCTGATGTACGAAGCCCTGTTCGGCGAAGGCTATGGCAACGACGGCCTGCAGCTTCGGTGGGTGGCACCGACCGACCTCTTCACCGAACTGGGCGCCGAAATCGGGCGCGGGGCAAACTTCCCCGGCACCGACCGCAATACGAACGGCATCGGCAACTACGCGCTGTATGGCCATGTCGGCGGCGACGTGGGCGATTCGCACAGCTGGCGCGGCGGCGTGTCGTATCTATCGACCCGTGCCGACGCGCGTACCGGCAAACTCGCCGACTTTGCCGGTAACGACGTCAACACCGTCTTCACCGGCGACAGCAAGACCTGGCTTGCGGATTTCGTCTGGAAGTGGGCACCGCGAGGCAATTCCACCATCCACAACTTCAAGTTTGCCGCCGAGGCGTTCCGCCGCGAGGAAAGCGGCAGCCTCGACTGTATAGGCACATCGCTGTGTGGGGCCGGTGCTTACCAAGCCACCCAGTACGGTGGCTACGCGCAGGGCGTGTACCAGTTCATGCAGCACTGGCGCGCCGGCTATCGCTACGATCTGCTCGACCCGGGCTCGCGTGATTTCGGCCTCAACAACGCCAAGCTGCCGAACTCCGATTACAAACCGACCCGCCATTCGCTGATGGTCGATTACTCGCCTTCGGAGTTCTCTCGCTGGCGCCTGCAATACACGAAAGACAAGGCCACTGAAGGACAGGACGAGAACCAGTGGTACGTGCAGTACATCTTCAGTCTCGGCACGCATGGCGCGCACTCTTTTAAAGGAAATCCCGATGAAAGCATTCCGTTTATTCGCCATCCTCGTCGCGGCCTGGCCGGTCTTCGCCCATGCCGCGCTCAATGTTTTTGCCTGCGAGCCTGAATGGGGCGCACTGGCCACCGAACTCGGCGGCGACGCCGTCAAGGTCTATACCGCCACCACGGCCTTCCAGGACCCGCACCACATCGAGGCGCGCCCCAGCCTGATCGCGCAGATGCGGCGCGCCGAGCTTGCCGTCTGCACCGGCGCCGAACTCGAGATCGGCTGGCTGCCGGTGCTGCTGCGGCAGGCGGGCAACGCCGCGACCCAGCCGGGGCAGCCGGGCTATTTCGAGGCGGCACGACAGGTCGCGCTGCTGGAAAAGCCGGCTATCCTCGACCGCGCCCAGGGCGACATCCACGCTGCGGGCAATCCGCATATCCAGACCGATCCGCGCAACATCGCGCGCGTGGCGCAGGTGCTCGGCGCACGCCTGGCCGAGATCGATCCGGCCCACGCCGCCGTGTACAAGACGCGGCTGGCGGATTTCAACACGCGCTGGAATGCGGTAATGGCCCGCTGGCAGGCGCAGGCCGCCCCGCTGAAGGGCATGCCCATCGCCGTGCAGCACGAGGGCTTCNCCTATCTGGAGAACTGGCTGGGGCTGAAACAAGTGGCCGTGCTGGAACCCAAACCTGGTGTCGCACCGTCGATCGGCCATCTGGCAGAAATCGTCGCGCAACTGAAAACCACGCCCGCCAAGGTCGTCATCCGGGCCGCCTACCAGGACCCGCGCCCGTCGGAATGGCTGGCCGAGCACGCCGGGATCCCGGCCGTCGCGATGCCGTTCACCGTTGGCGGATCGGACCGGGCCAAGGATCTCTTTGGCCTGTTCGACGACAGCGTCGCGCAATTGCTGAAGGTCGCACGATGAACTGGGCCGCACTCGACCCGGGGCTGCTCGGCTGGCCGTTCGTCGCCGGCCTGCTCGTTCTTGCCACGCATGTCCCGCTGGGGCGGCGGGTCCTGGCGCGCGGAATCATCTTCCTCGATCTCGCCATTGCCCAGATCGCCGTGCTCGGTGTCATTGCCGCCCACACCCTGGGCTGGGAAACCCAGGGCTGGCAGACCCAGCTGGCGGCGGCGGCGGCGGCACTGGCCGGCGCCGCGTTTCTGGCGTGGTGTGAATCGCGCTGGCCCGATATCCAGGAAGCGCTGATCGGCTCATCTTTCGCCGTCGCGGCGAGCCTGGCCGTGCTGCTGCTGTCGGGCGATCCGCATGGCGGAGAGCACCTGAACGAGCTGCTGGCCGGACAGATCCTCTGGGTCGGGCCGCCCCAGCTGGCCCAGATCGCGGTGGTCTACGCGTTGCTGCTCGGTTTCTGGCGGCTGCGGGGCCTACGCCTCGGACGGATGGGCTTTTACCTGATCTTTGCGCTCGCCATCACCGCCTCGGTACAGCTCGTCGGTGTCTATCTGGTATTTGCCAGCCTGATCCTGCCCGCGCTGGCAGTACGCGGCTGGCCGCCGCGGGCGGGATTGCTGATCGGCTGGGGACTCGGCGCGCTGGCCTACGCAGCCGGACTGGCGGCATCGGCGCTCTTCGACTGGCCTGCCGGTCCGGCGATCGTCATGGCACTTGCCGCGGTTGCCTTGCTTGGCGGCGGGTTATTGCGGTTGCCGGGACGGGGCGACAGCGCTAGTATCCATCACTGACTCTGACCCGCGCACGCATACTCTGTGGCTCTTCCGTTTTTCAAGAAAGGTAAGGACAAGGCGCCCGCGCCCAAGCAGGCGCCTGTCTCCGCACCTGTCGAACCGCACCCCACCGAAACCTTGCTGACCATGGACATGGGGGCCAGCGGCATCGTGGTGGAGGAATCCAGCGGTGCACCCCAGTCGGCGGTAGACGAAGCGGCCATCATGTATGCCAGCGGCCAGACCGACATGGCGGAGCGTCTGCTGAAGGACATCCTGGGCGGCGGCGATCGCCGCGCCTGGCACATGCTGTTTGACCTCTATTGCATCCAGCGCCGCGAGAAGGAATTCGAGCAACTGGCGCTCGATTATGCGATGCGCTTCGAAACCTCGCCACCTGTCTGGCAGAAAATGGGGAGCAACGGCGCGGCTGGCGCACCCCAGCAGGCCGAAGCGGCCAGTCTGGAACTGCCGGGACTGCTCGACAGGAAAGCGGCGGCCACCCTGCGCGAAGGTATCGCCGGTACCGACAAGAAGGCCGTGGTGCGGATCGACTTTTCCCGCATCGAGATGGTCGATGAAAGCGGTGCGAACGAATGCGCCCAGATATTGAGCGCGGCCCGCAAAGCCAAGCGCAAACTCCAGGTTAGCGGCGTTGACCGCCTGATCGCCCTGCTGCAGGATCTCAATCGCGCCACCCACAGCCGCGCCGTACACTGGCTGTTGCTGCTGGAGCTCTACCAGATACTCGGCCAGCAGGACAATTTCGAAGACCTGGCCGTTGACTATGCCGTCCGCTTCGAGGTCTCGCCGCCTTCCTGGAGCGAAGGGCAGGCAGCCGAGGTGGTCCAAGCCCCACCTCCCGAACCGGTAGACGACGCCTTGCGGCTGGCCGGCGAGATCACCCCGGCCAACGATAGCGCCCTGCAACAGTTCGGCAGCTATGCCGCCACGCATAACGACGTGCTGGTCGACCTGACCCAGGTGACCCGGGTCGACTACGGCAGCGTCAGCCAGTTCATCAGCGTGCTGATGCAATGCCTGGGCAGCGGCAAGGCCATCACCCTGCGCGGCCACAATGCACTCATTCATGAACTTTTCCGCGTCATGGGTATCGATCAGCTGGCGCAACTCATTCCGCACCACCCGGACTGACCCCTTCCGCCGGTGCAGGCTGTCGACCCCTGCCCACGTATAATTTCCGACACTTGAACCGAGCCGCGAAAGACGCCATCCCGGACAGCCCTATCCATCCGCTTGCGTCTTCCACGGTTCACCGTCTTTTCAGGAAGCTTCCCGCACATGAAACAGTATCGCGGCACCACCATCCTCTCCGTTCGCCGGGGCGCCGACGTCGCCCTTGGCGGCGACGGCCAGGTCACGCTTGGCAACATCGTCATCAAATCCACCGCACGCAAGATACGGCGGCTATACCAGGATAAAGTCCTGGCCGGGTTCGCCGGCGGCACCGCCGATGCCTTCACCCTGTTCGAGCGTTTCGAAGCCAAGCTCGACAAGCATTCCGGCCACCTGCTGCGCAGCGCGGTCGAGCTCGCCAAGGACTGGCGTACCGATCGCATGCTACGCCGGCTGGAGGCCATGCTGGCGGTCGCCGACCGCGAGCACTCGCTCATCATCACCGGCAACGGCGACGTGCTGGAACCCGAGCTCGGCATCGCCGCCATCGGCTCCGGCGGCGCCTTCGCCCAGTCCGCCGCAGTGGCGCTGCTGCAGAACACCGACCTGCCCCCGCTTGAAATCGTGAAGAAGAGCCTCACCATTGCAGGGGATATTTGCATCTACTCGAACCAGAATCACGTCATCGAAACCCTGTGAGCCCCCGCTCACCGCTTACCGCTCCCCGCCCATGACTCCCAAAGAAATCGTCCACGAACTCGACAAGCACATCGTCGGCCAGGCCGCCGCCAAGCGCGCGGTCGCAGTCGCGCTTCGCAACCGCTGGCGGCGCCAGCAGGTCGACGAACCGCTGCGCCAGGAAATCACGCCGAAGAACATCCTCATGATTGGTCCGACCGGTGTCGGCAAGACTGAGATCGCCCGCCGCCTGGCGCGCCTCGCCAATGCGCCTTTCATCAAGATCGAGGCGACCAAGTTCACCGAAGTCGGCTATGTCGGCCGCGATGTCGACACCATCATCCGCGACCTGATGGAAACCGCAGTCAAGCAGATGCGCGAACAGGCCACGTCCAAGGTGCAGTTCCGCGCCGAAGAGTCTGCCGAGGAACGCATCCTCGACGCGCTCTTGCCGCCGCCCCGCAGCGTCGGCTTCGGCGAAGCCGAGCAGCCGCAACGCGAGGAAGGCACGGCGCGCCAACGCTTCCGCAAAATGCTGCGCGAAGGCCAGCTCGACGACAAGGAAATCGAGATCGAAGTCGCCGCAGCCAATCCCAGCATGGAAATCTTCACCCCGCCGGGGATGGAAGACCTGTCGCAGCAACTGCAGGGCATGTTCCAGAACCTCGGGCAAGGCCGCCGGCAGAACCGCAAGCTGAAAGTACGCGAGGCGATGAAGCTGCTGACCGAAGAAGAGGCCGGGCGGCTGATCAACGACGAGGAAACCAAGCAGCAGGCGCTCGAAGCCGTCGAGCAGCACGGCATCGTGTTTNTGGATGAAATAGACAAGATCGCCACCCGCAGCGACGCCCACGGCAGCGACGTGTCGCGCCAGGGCGTACAGCGCGACCTGCTGCCGCTGATCGAGGGCACCACGGTCTCGACCAAGTACGGCATGGTGAAGACCGACCACATCCTGTTCATCGCCAGCGGCGCGTTCCATCTGTCCAAACCGTCCGACCTCATCCCCGAGTTGCAGGGACGGTTGCCGATCCGCGTCGAGCTGCAGGCACTGTCGGTGGAGGACTTCGAGCGCATCCTGACCGCCACCGATGCCTGTCTGACCCGGCAATACGAAGCCCTGCTGGCGACCGAAGGCGTGGCGCTCAGGTTCACCGACGACGGCATCCGCCGCATCGCCGAGATTGCCTTCGAGGTCAACGAGCGCACCGAGAACATCGGCGCCCGCCGCCTGCACACGGTGATGGAAAAACTGCTGGAGGATATTTCCTTCGACGCCGGCACCACCACGGGCGAATACGTGGTCGACGCCGACGCCGTCACCACCCGGCTGGCCGCCCTGGCCGCCCGCGAGGACCTCGCGCGCTACGTCCTGTAACGCGTGGCCCAGGCACACCCTGCACTTTGCAACCCTGTTAACGCCCTGAATACATGAATCCCGAAGACCGCCAGCCCGTTGCTACGCGCAACAAGCTTCT
The DNA here is from genome assembly GCF_013693775.1 of Thiobacillus sp. Lineage (NCBI taxonomy): Bacteria > Pseudomonadati > Pseudomonadota > Betaproteobacteria > Nitrosomonadales > Thiobacillaceae > Thiobacillus > Thiobacillus sp. Next base: position 2,669,577 of record NZ_CP059257.1, on the reverse strand, counting down.
CTCCACCCTCCTGTTCGGCAGCCGCTGGCTGCAGGTCNCCCTCTATCTCGGCCTGATCGGCGCTCAGCTCGTCTACGTCGTGCATTTCATGATCGAACTGGAGCATCTCGTCGTCGGCACCTTCACGCTCACCGAGGAGAAGATCATGCTCATCGTGCTGGGTCTGATCGACGTGGTGATGATCTCCAACCTGCTCATCATGGTCATCGTCGGCGGCTACGAGACCTTCGTCTCCCGCCTCAACCTCGAAGGCCATCCCGACGAGCCCGAGTGGCTGTCTCACGTCAACGCCAACGTCCTCAAGGTCAAGCTTGCCACCGCCATCATCGGCATCTCGTCGATCCATCTGCTGAAGACCTTCATCAACGCCCCCAACCTGGATGACAAGGTCCTGCTGTGGCAGACGGTTATCCACATGGCATTCATCGTGTCGGCGGTGTCGATCGCGTATATCGACAAGCTGATGCCGCAGACGGCAAGGCATTGACCTCGGGGCGCGGCCACGCCGGCAGGGCCTGATGCCGCCGCTAATGCCTCCATCGACATTACTTATTTGGCTGTCCACCCCCGCAGGCGGAAAATTGCCCGGTTAAGTTACGTTTATCTGGAGACACCCCTTATGGCCACCCGCGACACTCTCACCCCCAAAGAAGCCCAATGCAGCGGCGGCGCCGATTACGCGGCGCTCGCGCTGGAAGCCCTGCAGGAACCCGCCGACGCGGCCTACGCCAAGGAGCTGATGGACCGCGTGGCGGACGACTGCCAGTTCACCAAGGATCTGGCTGCCTGCGCCATCGTCTACAAGGAACTGGGCGAACAAAGCCGCGCCGAGGAGCTGCTGCAGACTGCCGAGGACTACTGCATGAGCGGCGAGGAGCAGATCGCGCTGGCCGAGGCCAAGTTCAAGGTGCTGGGCGACAAGGCGGCCGCGGTGGGCGCGTATGAGAAGGCGCTGAAGGAAACCAACAACCTCGACCCGCTGATCGACCTGGCGAAGAACGTGATGAGCGTCATCGCCGACGGCGCGTTTGCCAAGAAGATACTGGAAAAGGCCGAAGCAAAAATTTCCCGCGCGGTCGAATACAGCAAACTGGCAGCGGCCTCGGCCGAGCATCTGCTCGACAAGGATTACGCCGCGGCGATCTTCAACAAGGCCGGCGAGAAGCTTTCCAGCGTGCCCGACCTGCTGTCGCTGGCCGGCGAGGTCACCAAGACGCTGGGCGACCCGGCGCGCGCCAAGGCCTTGTATGAGCGTGCCCTGGCTGGCGCCACCGACTTCGGCGCCGCCAAGACGCTGATCGAGTCGGCCAAGCAGGCGGGCGACACGGCATTCATGCAGTCTGCCCTGAAANAGGCGGGGGACTTGGCGAACGCCACCGGCGACTACATCGAGCTCGCCGAAGGTTTGGCCGGCGTGGGCGACAAGCCGGGTGCGGCGGCCCTGCTCGACAAGGCCGAAGACGCCGTGGCCGGACTGGACGAAATGCAGAAACTCGTGGCCGCGGTGGAAGCACATCTGGCCGACGATGCCGAACGCCTCGCCCGCGTGAAAATCAAGCTGGAGAAGCGCCAGGCCAACCACGCACGCTATATGGAGTTCCAGCAGCTGGAAAAGGAAGCCGCCAGCGTCAAGCAATTCCTCGCCCTGGCCGACCGCGTCCGGCTGGAACTGGAAGACCCGTTCTACGCCGCCAAGCTGATCGAGGCAGCCGAGACCCTGCTCGACGGGACCGGCTATCAGTTCTCGCGCTACAAGCCCATCATGCTGGCGGTAGACAAGAATCTGGACGACACCGACTGGCTCTCCCGCCTGCTCGACCGCGCCGCGGAAAACGCCACCGACTTCATCGCGTTCAAGGATTTGGTGGTCACCGCCGCGCATCTGCATCACCGCGAACTGGGTGTCTCCAAGGCACGCGCCTACCTCGCCGCGCGCGAAACTGCACTGGCGGCGGACCCGAATGCCACGGTCTACGATACCGCCAAACTTGCCGAGGCGAGCTTCGCCGCGACGCAGGATGCAACCGAGGCAGGCCGCCTGCTCGAGGCCGCACGCGCGCAAGCCAAGGATCACTTCGCGCTCACCCACATCGGCCGCTTGTATGCATCCATGGGCAACAGCGCCCGGGCCGATGAACTCTATGCAGCCGCTGCGGCCGCCTGCCCGAATGGCGACGCCTGCATTCAGTTCATCGATCGCCTGAAGGGATTCGCACTCCCGGCCGAGACGCTGAAANAATGGTATGCCCAATGCGGTGCCCACTTGAGCAAGCCTGCCGACAAGCTGCGCTGGGCCGAAGGCATTGCCGACGCACTCAACGACAAGGCCTGGGCAACCGAGGTGTATGGCCAGCTTGCGGGACAATTCAGCGGCGCCGATGCCGCGCGCTTCGAGCTTTCCNGCCGCTCGCGCGCCGACCTGAATTTCTTCGGCGTCACCCGCCGCCACTAGTCCGCCGGCCGGCCGGCGGACCGGGTCACGCTGGCCACCTGCAATACCCCTGAAAACAGCCCGGTTACATGGGCTGTTTTTATTTGTACACTCCAGATAAAGCTGTCTTCAGGAGTGCGTCATGCTTGAACTTTCTGCTCTTATCGACACGGTGCAGAAAAATTGCACCATCGCCGACGCCCGCCACGCGCGCGACATGACGATGTGTACTTTTCTGCTGGAAATGCGCGAGTACTATCGTTGGGAAATGGAAATTCCCTATGGCGCGCGCCTGCCCAAGGACGAACTCGGCGACTGGCTGAATGCACGCGAAAGCCTGTGGGATACAGTGGAAGAAGAAGATTTCGCCNCCCTACCGCTGAACGAAGCCGGCATCGACCCGTTCGAGGCCGACGACATCAACCGCGCGCTGATCCCGCAGGGGCTGGTCTACAGCAGCGGCCTGGGGCACTTCCGCAAGCCGCATTTCGTGCTGGCCGAGCTCAAGCGCGCCGAGGTCCGTGATGGCGTGCAGGTGCTGGTCGCCGGCTGCGAATATGCGCGCGATCTGATCGCCNCCNCTGCCGCCATGCGGGACGGCGCCATCTTCCTACGCATGGACGCGGTGCGCCGCCTGCTGTGGAACAAGTACGAAGAATGGCAGTGGAAGGAAAAGGACACGGCGCTGGGCCGCGCGTTTGCCCACTACGACTTCGAACGCGACACCGAGCACGGCCTCGATCGCATGGCCGAGGCGGAGAGCGAGGCGATGATTCTCCACGAGATCGGCGAGGCGCGCGCGGAATCACTGCTGGGCGAGGACTGGAATGCGATGCTCGGCCACCTCAGTTCGCGGCATGCCGAACTGCTGGCGCGTGCTGTGCGCGACCATCTGGCCGACTGCCTGATCACGCTGCCGACGCTGCTCGAACGCGAAGCCATCGGTTCGCTGCATTTCTACCTGGCGAATCTATCCGGGCTGCGCCGCGCCCTGTTCCCGGCACTCCCGCGGGCATACGAAGCCTGGCTCGGCAACGGCGACACCGCCAGCCTGACCTCAATGGTGAAGGCGGCTGAATCCCACTGGCTGGATGCCGCCCGCCTGCTAACGACGACCTACCATCACGATCCGGCGCAAGGCAACGCGCAGCTCAACGCGCTGGCCAGCGGCGATCTCGCCGGCCTCCGCCTCTAGGCGAAAAAACGGGCGCCAGGCGCGCCCGTTTTCTAGCACCCTGCTGTTATGCCGGCACAGCGGCTTCCTGGCCAAGCTGCTCGGCAATGGAGTCGAGCAACTGCTGCTCCTGATACGGTTTGCCCAGGTACACGTTGACGCCGATTTCCATCGCACGGTTGCGGTGCTTGTCCGCCGTCCGCGAGGTAATCATGATGATCGGTACCGACTTCAGGCGTGCATCGCTACGCATGACGCGCGCCAGCTCGAAACCGTCCATGCGCGGCATCTCGGCGTCGAGCAGGACCACGTCAGGGATCAGGTCGTGCATCTTTTCCAGCGCATCGACGCCATCCTTCGCGCTGTCGACGCGGAAGCCTTCGCGGGTGAGGAGGCGCGTGGTGATCTTGCGCACGGTGAGTGAATCGTCGACCACCAGCACCAGCGGCGGCTGCAGGGCGGTGCTGACTTCCACAGCCTCGGCAGGCGCCGTGCGTTCCGCTGCGCCGCGCGGCAAACTGGCCCAACGCAATGCCAGCGGCACCGGGTTGAGGATCAAGATCACGCGTCCGTCGCCGCGTACGGTAGCGCCCGCGACACCAGTAATGCGCGCCATCTGTGGGCCAATGTTCTTGACCACGATTTCGCGCGTGCCTTCGATCGCGTCGAGCAGCACGGCTGCCTGGCTGGAGCCGCTTTTCAGCAGCACCACCGGGTTGTAGCGCTGCACCTCGTGCACCGCCTCGGTATCGCCCAGCAGATGCGGCAGATAGGAGAACGGATAACGCGCACCGCGCCACGTCAGTTCGCCGGCTGCCATGGCCTGCTCCAGATCATGCGGCTTGAGTTCCAGCACCTGCTGCACCAAGGGAGCCGGCAGTGCGTAATCGTGCTTGGCGGCCTGGATCATCACCGCCTGCGTCATCGCCAGGGTGAGCGGCAGATAGATGTTGAAAGCCGTACCCGCGCCGGGCGTGGAGGTGATGTCGATACGGCCGCCCAGCGCGGAGATTTCGCTCTTGACGACGTCCATGCCGACACCGCGCCCGGCAACCTGACTGACGGTTTCGGCGGTGGAGAAGCCGGCGGCAAAAATCATCTGCGCCAGCAGCGACTCGGTCGGCTCGACCCCNGGCAACAGCAGGCCGCTGGCCTCCGCCTTTTCACGGATACGCGCATAGTTGAGGCCGGCGCCATCGTCCTTCACGGTCAGCATCATTTCGTTGCCGGTCTGGCGCGCCGACAACACGATCTCGCCAAACTCGGCCTTGCCCGCCGCCCGGCGCACCTCGGGATCTTCAATGCCGTGCGCCAGCGCATTGCGCAGCAAGTGCTCCAGCGGCGCGGTCACCTTCTCCAGCACCGAGCGGTCAATTTCGAGTTCGCCGCCCTGGATGTCAAGCTGGGCGCGCTTGTCGACGTCGCGCGCGGTCTGGCGCACGGTCCGATACAGGCGCTCGGCCACTGAATACAGCGGCACCATGCGGACTCGCAGCAGATCCTGCTGCAGTTCGCGGTTCAGCCGCGTCTGCTGGATCAGCGCGGCATCCGCCTCACCCAGGCGGGCCAAGAGGATATGTTGCACCGTGGAGATGTCGTTCACGCTTTCGGCGAGGAAACGGGTGACTTCCTGGAAACGGGTGAAACGGTCGAACTCCAGCGGGTCGAACTCCTCGGCCGCGCCCTGCGTCTGGAACGTCGCCTGCATCTGCGACTCGGCCTGGATCTCGACTTCGCGGATGTGGCCACGCAGGCGCACCAGCGCTTCCGACAATTCGTTGACGTGACGCTTGAACGCAAATACTTCGCTTTCGATACGTGAACGTGCGATCGCCACTTCGCCAGCCTGGTTGACCATGCGGTCGACCCAGTCGGCCCGCACACGCAGCGTCAGGGCATTGCTTTCGCGCGTGACCGGTGTCGCAGGCGCAAGCGGGTCGGCCGTTGCGGCAGCCGCAGGATCGGCCCGACCCAGCACCGGTTCGACCGGTGCTTCCAGCGGGACGGGCGCGTCCTCGAGTGCCGGCGCAAGATCGCCCTGCTTCAGGCGTTCCACGGCATCGGCCAGCCGATCGAGCTGGGTTTCCAGCGTATCGAACACGTCGTGGCTAGCTGCCAGATGGCCCTCGATCACGGCGATCACGCGCGATTCCATCACGTGGGTCAGTTCGCCCAGGCGCATCGCACCGACCATGCGCGCACTGCCCTTGATGGTATGCAGGTTGCGGCGGAGCGCGTCGCGCGGGCCTGTGCCGGCGGGCGCCTCTTTCCACGCACGAAGTTGCGCGCTGGTATCCGGCACCAGCGTATCGGCTTCCTCAAGGAAGATCGGCAGCAGCTGCTGGTCGATTTCATCGGCTACTTCACGCCGTTCGAATACCGGTGCCGGAGCCGTAGGTTTGATGTCAGGGACCAGCGCACTGATATCCGGCAGGGCGGGCGTCGTTTCGGCTTGAACGGTGGCGGCCGGCTCGGCAACGCGCTCCGGCTCGACCGGCGCGTCCTGTTCCTGGCTCTCGGCGGACGGCACGTTCACCTCGCCCGTTTCCTCATGGGCTGTAGCGGACACCGCGTCCGACATCAACGATGTCTGTTCATCCTCCAGTTCGCCCAACGTTGCGATCAGGTCGTTTGCCGCATCGGGCAGGTGTCCCCTCTCGATACTTGCGATCATCTCGTGCAGACGTGCAACGGTATCCTGGACCAGTGAGAGATGCGAAGTCGGGATGGGCACATGCACGAAGCGGTTCCAATACTGCTCGAAGGCATGCGACAGATCCGACAGGGCAGTGATGCCGGCAGTCCCTGCAATGCCACCCAGCGTGTGGATCGCGCGTCGCGCATGCTCGCTGACCGAACTGTGTTCGGCTTCGGCGTGACGCTCGGCCTCTTCCGTCAGCACGGCCAGCCGTTGGTGGGCTTCGGTCATGAAAATTTCGTAAAGCCCGGCGGAGAGGCAAACCGGCCCGATGCAGATTTCGTCCGGCATGGGCAGCTCCGCAGGGAGCGCCTCATCGAGCGGGGCAGAATGCTCTTGTACGGCGGTAGGTGGTTCTGCCAGGGTTTCGTCCGGCGAAGCCATTTCTTCCTGGATGGACAGATCGCTGGCCACTGCGGGGGCAACCGCATATTCAATGATCGCGCCAACGTTCAGCGCAGGCAGTTCAACACGGACTACTTCGGCTTCAGGCTGGACATCGTCCACCATGATCGGTGCAGCATCGGCACGCACTTCGCAGCCTGCCTGTTCGATCAACTCGACTGGCGTGTCAGCGGTAGCGGCCTCGGCATCATCCGTCGCACCATTTTCCAGTGCGGCGACAGCGTCCTCTTGCTCGACCGCTGACAAGGCCAGCCAATCGCTTTCCGCTTCAGCATCGGCCGCAACGTCCATGTCGATTGAGGCCGTCGCCTCGCCTTCCGGCACAGCTGTCGTTTCTTCAGTTTCCCCTACCGTCCCGGTTTCAGCCAAAAACTCGGCTTCTGCAACCGTTTCATGCCTGCCCGGCGCATTCGCAGCCGGCGCTTCGACAACCTGCTCGGGCGGCGCAGCAACCGGAACGGGCGTCACATCCAGAGCTTGTCCCTGTGCTACACGATCGACCGCCGCCAGCAAGGCTGAAACCGGCAAGCTCGCAGATTGATTTTTCTGCAGGGCGTTCACCCAGTCCTGGAAGACCCCGCGTGCACGTCCTACCAGGCGCAACAAGTCGCCACTGGCTGGCTTGTTCTCGGCCAGCCAGCCGTTCATCAACTGCTCGTGACGCCACGCGGTTTCGCCCAGTTCGTCCAGGCCCACCATGCGCCCACTACCTTTCAACGTGTGGAAGCCACGGCGGATGACGGTCAGGGCAGCCTGGTCGTCGGGATTGGCCTGGCAGGCTTCGCCGGCTTCGCCCATGGCCGCCAGCACCTCGTTGGCTTCCTCTAGGAAGATCTCCAGCAGTTCCGCTTCGGATCCTTCGGGAATCATAACGTGAAGCAGGGTTTCACCGAGTGCATCATCGCCAGGCGAACCGGTTTCCGCCACTGAGGCTGGCTCGGCTGCAGCCACGGCCGACGGCTGTACCGTTTCGATGATTGCAGCGTATGCGAACACGGCTGCTTCGTCGGCTTGCGCCTCAGTCGGCACGCCATTGTCGAACACGTCATCCGTACGCAGATCAATCGCCGGCAGTGTCGTTTCCGTCTCGCCTTCAAGCGCCACTGGCATGTCGATCGCAACCCGTTCGGGCAGCGGCAGGCCGGTCAGGACGGCCACATCGGCATCGAGTGCCAGCGGGGCTTCCATCGCATCGCGACAGGCATCGAGCGCCGCACGGGTCTGCTGTTTCAGCGTGGCGTCATCGATCAGTTCGGCGTCGCGGCTGAGTTCGGTCAGGGCATCAAGGAATTTTTTTGTGGCGTCGTCGGGTTGATCGCGCCACTCAAGATAATTTTCCTGGACTTCGGTTTTGCGAGCGGGCAAGCCTGATTCGACGGTGTCGTCGAATGCGCTGTCTTCAACGCTACCTGGATCGATCACGCCGAACTCGATCAGCACGGGTCGCAGGATTCTGGCGGCGTCGGCACGGCCGGCGCAGTAGGATTCGATATACAGACCGAGGCTGGAGAATGCATCGGCCAGGCGTTGCTGGGTCGCTTCGTCAGGGTAGCCTTCCTTGGCAAACGCTTGTACCGTCGCGGTCGCCGCACCCAGCAGACCTGCAGCGTCGGGCAATTCCAGCATGGTCAACGCACCCTGCGCCTGCTGTGCCAGCGCGGGGACGCCCGCCAGCGCCTCGCGTTCGCCCGCGTCGCGGAAGAAGGCGTCCAGTGCGTCTTCCATCTGCTTCAGATTCTGACCAACTTCCTGCGCCATATGCACCAGCATGTCGCGCTCGGCTTCGCGCTGGCTATTGGCATCCACGACGACAGCCGGCATCTCCCGACCTTCGATCAGGGCCAGTAGACGCGCCTGCTGGCCTTCCGCGCGAACCGCAAAATCACTGTGCAGTACGTCTTCCTGATCGACGGCGTTCTGCATGAACAGCAGCGTGGCTGCGATCTCCAGATCCATCTGCTCGCGTGCATCGCCCTCGCGCGCGGCCCGTGCGGCAGCGGCGGCGGCCAATTCGTCCAGCAGGGGTTTCAGCTTGCTGTCTTCCAACGCCTGAGCCTGCGGCATCATGCGTTCGAGGTGTGTCTGGAACTGCGGCAACTGGCCAGCGTCGCCTTCCACATAGGCGTGCCAGCTATCGCGCGCCGCCTTGAGACTTGCCTGCAGGGCATCCAGGACCGGGCGCATGCGTGCCAGTGCCTCAGGATCGAGCATGCCACGGCCGGGCAGGTAGCGATCGAGGCCAAACGTCGCCCGGACTTCGGCAGCGCGCCCATCCAGGGTCTGGCTTTTNGCCACGAAAAACAAGGCATCGCGCAGCAGGCGTTCGGCCACTTGCGGCGAGCCTTCCATGAGGCGACGCATCTGCAGGTCGACACGGGCCAGCAGCTGCTTGACATGGAAATCGGCCTCGACCCCGTGCGCGATCAGGCTGTCGACAAAACCGACGCAGGCCCACCAGAACGTTTGCGAGGCTTGCGACGGTGCAATGCGTTCGATCGCGGCCAGCGAATCGCGCATCCGCTTCAATCCCTGCTCGGCCTCGACATTGCGCAGGAAGGCCAGCAGGCCGCGCTGGAACAGGCCGCGCGCAGTCTTGACTTCCGCTGCCAGCATCTCCTGCGTCATGGCATCGTTGGCCGCCTTGGCATGCGCCCGCGTGCGCAGGTCAGGGAAAAACAGCTCGCCTTCGAATACCCGCTCCGCGCCTTGCAACTCGCGCAGACGCTTGTAGAGGGGGAACAGTGCCAGTTCGCCGCTGCCACGCCCGTCAGCCAGGTCCTTGACCCAGCGCTGCAGGCCTTCGATGGCATTGCGCAAGGCGCGCAGCACCTCGTCGTTCGCCTGCAGGCGATTTTCGTTGACGTCGCCCAGCGCGGATTCGAGCGCACTCGCCAGCGTGGCCGCGCCTTCGAGGCCCACCATGCGGAGCGCGCCGGTAACCTGGTGCGCGTCGTCGGCTGCCAGGCGCAGGGCATTGGTGAGATCGGCATCCACGCTGTAGGCCTGCACGCGGCCGAGGGCGGCTTGCAGGGCGGCGTCGATGTCTCCGCGCACCCAGTTCAACGGGCCGGTATCGTAATCGAGTAAGGCGCTCATGGTGTGTGTTCCTGACGTTGTATGCTTAGCCTGAGGTCGCTGACTGCTTGTCTATGCGTTCAGTCCAATCAGGCGAGCTTGAAGCCTGCAACCGAATTCTTGAGATCCTGTGCCAGCTGCTTCATGCCGCCGATCGACTCGGCGGTCTGCTGCGTACCGCTGCTGGTCTGCGCCGAAATGGATTTGATGTCCTGCATGGTTTCGGCCACCTTGGCAGTCGATTCGGCCTGGCTCTGAGTGGCCGAGGAAATGTCGGCGATCAGCCCGGCCAGCTTCTTCGACACATCGCCGATCTCGGCCAGCGTCTGGCCTGCGGCGTCGGACAACTTGGCGCCCTCGACCACGCCCTGGGTCGACACTTCCATCGCCGCCACCGTATCGTGGGTGTCGGACTGAATGGTCTTCACGATCGCGGCAATCTGCTTGGTCGCATCGGCCGAACGTTCCGCCAGCCGCTGCACTTCTTCCGCCACCACCGAGAAACCGCGGCCGGCTTCGCCCGCGGATGCGGCCTGGATGGCGGCGTTGAGCGCCAACACGTTGGTCTGTTCGGTAATGTCGGAAATCAGTTCGACGATTTCGCCAATTTCCTGCGAGGATTCGCCGAGACGTTTGATTCGCTTCGAGGTTTCCTGGATCTGTTCGCGCAGGCCGTTCATGCTGGCAATGGCGTTGGCCACCGCCTGCTGGCCCTTCTCGGCGGCAGCCAGCGATTGTTCGGCCACGCGGGCAGACTCGGCAGCGTTGCCCGACACCTGCTGCACCGACTGCGCCAGGCTCACCACCGCAGCCGAGGTCCCTTCGATTTCCACGGTCTGACGGCGCGCTGCCTGCTGCAGCGAATCGGACACCTGGCCCGCCTGGCTGGCTGCCTGGTCCATCTGTTGCGCGGCATTGTTGATTCCGCGCACTAGGGTACGCAATTCCTCGACCGTGTAGTTGATCGAGTCGGCCACCGCGCCGGTGATGTCTTCGGTCACGCTGGCGTTGATGGTGAGGTTGCCTTCGGCCAGTTCGCCCAGTTCGTCCATCAGACGCAGGATCGCCTCCTGGTTTCGGCCGTTCTCTTCTTCGCTTCTGCGCGCCCGCGACTTGGTCTCGTTGATATTGACCAACCCCAGCATCACCAACGAACCGATCGCCAGTAGGCCGAACAGTGCGGCCAACAGATAGCCGGCACCCCCGACGGACTGATAGTCCTTCGACAGCTGATCGGTATTCGCCAACAACGTGTCGCTGCCGGTGAACAGGTTCTTGGCCGACACCTTGGCCTGCAGCAGCGGCTGCGTATTGGCCAGCACAGAGCCGACCACCTCGACCATGTCACCCATGTTGCTGCCGAGGTCTTCCAGCGTCGCCATGCTGTTCTCGTTGCGGCTGGCCCCGCCTGCCATCAAGGCCTGCACGGTATCGCGGAACGACGTCGTGTCTTTCTCCAACTGCATCACCACGGCAGGGTCGATCAACTCGGCCGACAGCAGCAGGTTGGCATTTTTCGGCAGACGCTGGCTCAACATGACCAGATGGTTGGCGCGCGACACTTCGCGCACGCTGGCACCGGAATCGGCCAGCTGGCTGGCGAGCTGCTCGGCCACTTTCTGCAAGTCGACGCTCAGGTCGTTAATGCGTTTGATGCTGACGCTCGTCGCCACCAGGTTTTTCTGCTGCGACAGGATCTGTGTGACCTGCGGATTGAACGTCTTCCATTGCGCCTCGATCTTCTCCAGCGTCGCGCGCGCCGCACCCGTGGACGCAGGTACGGTATCGTCGCCTTCGGTCAAGCCCTTCAGCGTTGCCTCGAACGAGGCCTTACCCGCTGCCAGTTTCTTGAAAGCCGCAGTATTACCCAGGACAGACTGCTGGGCGGTCAGCGGCAGGCGCTGCGACAACACTTTCAGCTCGCCCGCGCGCGTTTCATAACCGGTTCGGTTGTCGAGCTGGAGCGAACTGTAGATGGTGAAACCGGCTGCCAACAACAGGGAGATGATCAGGGTACCGCCGGTATAGAGATATTGCTTTTCGACGGGCAGGCTGCCGATCAAGGGTGCCTTGCCAGGTTCCTTGTCCGCCAGCTTGCGCACGGTTTGCATGATCAGGGTGGTGTGTTCGGTTCCGGCTTTGCCCGCAGCCTTGCCCGTCATACGGCCCGCCAGCCCTTTGAGACCATTCATCGTGATTGCCATGTTCATCGCTCCAGTCCTTCCACTGTATCGGCGCCTGTGCGCCCGGTTTTAATGATCAATCAATTGCCGATCTGTGCTTCGACCTTGAGGAACTCGGTATTGCCAAGCAACTGTCCGAAGTCCATGTCGAACCAGTTGACGCCTGCCTCGTCCGCATAGTGGCGCGCAACCCATGGGTGCGCTGCGCGTGCACTGCTCGGCTGGTAACGGTTGATGTTCTTCAGGCCTAAGGTATTGCGCACCAGCAGGGCCGCATTGACGCCAAAATCGTGATGCGGGATCAGCAGGCGGCAGTCTGCATGCTCGGGTGTCACGCCCTGCCCCATGAAATCGGCAAAGTCGCTCACGGCAAACAGGTTGCCGCGGATGTTGGCAACGCCGCGAAACCATCGGCACGCACCGGGGACTTTGACGATGGGCGGAACCGGGATCACTTCCTCCGTATCGGACAGGCTCACCAGCCAGTTCACGTCACCCACGCGAAAACCCAGTCGCGAACCGGAGTTGTCGCGGCTGGCCGCCGCCTGCAACTGCTGCGAAAGCTGGGTCTGAAATTCGCGCAGATTGAATTTCTTGGCCATGGTGGTGTGCTTAGCCCAAGGCCTTGATTTGCGACAGCAGGTCTTCCGGCTTCACAGGCTTCACCAGGTAGGCTTTCGCACCCTGGCGCATGCCCCATACCTTGTCGGTTTCCTGGCCCTTGGTGGTGCACATGATGACCGGGATATGCTTGGTCGCATCTTCCTTGGTAATCATGCGGGTAGCCTGATAGCCGTTCATGCCGGGCATCACGACGTCCATCACGATCAGGTCGGGCAGGGTCTGTTTGGCCTGGGCGACAGCTTCCTCGCCGCTTTCGGCCATGCTGACCAGATAGCCATTCTTGACCAGCAACTCGGACAGGAAAAAGCGCTCGGTGGGAGAATCATCCACAACCAGAATTCGGCTGATCGCCATAGTTATGCTCCTAGAAGAAAATTAAGCGCCTGCGCACGTATGCTCGCGCACCGCCGTCAGCAGCGTATCCTTGGTAAACGGCTTGGTCAGGTATTCATCGGACCCCACCATGCGGCCGCGTGCCCGGTCGAACAATCCGTCCTTGGACGACAGCATGATGACGGGCGTGGTGCGGTACTTGGCATTGCGCTTGATCAGAGAGCAGGTCTGGTAGCCGTCGAGTCGCGGCATCATGATGTCGACAAACACCACGTCCGGCTCGTGGTCGGTGATCTTGGCCAGCGCGTCGAAACCGTCCTGCGCCAGGATGACTTCACAGCCCGCCTGGTTCAGGAAGATTTCTGCGCTGCGGCGTATGGTGTTGCTGTCATCGATGACCATCACCTTGACGCCTTTCAATGCTTCATTGTCCACACGTTTCTCCAGCAGGGTCATCGGGGAACGGCACGTGCCACCCCCTGTGTGGTAAACATTACGGCACCGGTCCGCGCTTCTTTAGTGCATGCGCATCGAGGATCAGGTGGGCAACAAAAAGGGCGTTGCAACGCAACGCCCTTTTCTCCGGCCTGGAATCGATACCTTACTGCTGCCAGGCATCCCCGCTGGACTTCTTCTCAACCCCGGCCACCGCGCTCATGGTTTCGAGAATGGTGTTGGGCAGNGAGGAAATCCGCATGAATTGCCCCATCCCGACGTCCGGGAACGCCAGCGCGATGCGGAAGCGGCCGTGCGGCGACTCCACCTCCTTGTCGACCACATAAATCTCGTAGGGCAGGCCGGCGACATTGTTCTGCATGTCGATTTTCTTGATCCAGTCGCCGTCGCTGTTCTCGCCATCATTCATCGCCACGCCAAATACGGCCAGCTTGCGATTGGGCATCACGACTTCGTAGATTTTGGCCGTCTTGCCGACGCCTCTGGCCAGATTGTCGCGCACGGTTTTCAACGCCTCGGCAAAGCTGCCATATTCGGCCAGCTTGTTCTTCGGCGAATCGAGGCGCTCCATGCCGATCATGTAGCGGTAGTTGGCCAGACTGCTGGCCGATTCGTCACCGCCCAAGCCCTTACCGGCGCCCAGCGCATCCTGCAGGCGCGCCTGCAGGGCCTTGACTGCGTCTTCCTTCTTGGCGAAGGCTTTGCGGAAATAGGCGCGATACCAATAGTCGGGATTGGTGTACGCCACACTGCCGTCCGCAGCCACCCCCACGCGGATCGCCGCACCCAGGATGGCATTCCCNCCGACCGACCCCACTTCGTCGAGCATGGCCTCATCCGTGGCGATGACCACGCCATACCCCGCCAGGGTTTTAGGGAAATACTTGCCGACCACCTTGAAACCACCGGTCTTGAGCTTGGACTCGACAGCCGTCGCTGCCGCCTGCACGTTTCCTCCCTTTACCGAATCGCCTTGGAGATAAGGGGAAATCGCCCATACGCTTGTCGAGAAAACAAACAGAACCCACGTTGTCATCCACCGCATCATCATTATCGTCTCCTGATTTATATGTACCCCGTTTTTTGTCTTACCGTACCATTGACAGGGCGCCATATAGTATCCCACTCTGTTCGAAGCGGGATTCGATAGGCCAACGTAACTATCGCCCATTCCGACGCTTTACTTGAGCGGGCAGATGACGAATCCGAGTTTTAAAACGCCACCATCTCGAAATCGTCCTTGCGCGCACCGCAATCGGGGCATGTCCAGTTGATCGGCACGTCTTCCCAACGCGTGCCGGGCGGAATTCCATCCTCGGGCGCACCGCTTTCCTCGTGGTAGATGTAGCCGCAGATCAGGCACATCCAGCTTTTGTATTCAGGGGTTTCGGACATGGGGTAGAGCCTATTCCAGTAAAAATCATGCCCCGCGCCGGTTGCCTGCGGGATGCAGTGCAAGGCGCGGGGGCGAAGTGTAGCCATTCTCCATGAGCCACCCGCAACGCGGCAATGCGCCCGCAGGCAACCGGCCCTTCGGGTTGAGACCAGGATCGGCGTCTGCGACGTTGCAGCGCTTGGCAAGGGACGACCCTTGCCGGCGCACTGCGCCTTGCATCCATCCGGTCCTGGTCTCAACGCGGGGCATGATTTCTACTGGAGTAGGCTCTTGGGTAATCGGCTAAAATTGGAGATTGATTTTAAAGCAGTGACGCCATGCCGCCTATTTTCACCCCCAAACCCGCGCCGCCGCTGGTGCTCAGTTTCGCCGCGTCCGACCCGACCGGCGGCGCAGGCATCCAGGCCGACCTGTTGACGCTGGCCAGCATGGGCTGCCATCCCTTGTCGGTGATCACCGCGCTCACCGTGCAGGATACCGCCGGCGTCGACGAGATCCTGGTGATCGACGCCGAGTGGGTGGCCGATCAGGCACGCATGCTGCTGGAAGACGTACCGGTGGCCGCGTTCAAGCTCGGCATGCTGGGAAGCGCCGAATCGATCGCGGTGATCGCCGAGATCCTGGCCGACTATCCGGATATTCCGGTCATCCTCGATCCGGTGTTGGCTTCCGGGCGCGGCGACGAACTCGCCAATGACGACATGATCGCCGCCATGCGCGACCTGCTGATTCCGCAGACCAGCGTCCTCACGCCGAACAGCCACGAGGCGCGGCGGCTGGCGCTGTTCGAATCGGACGAGGACGACATGGACCTCGCCGCTTGCGCCAAGCATTTGACCGATCTCGGCTGCGAGTATGTCCTCGTCACCGGCACCCACGAGGCCACGCCGCGCGTGTTGAACAGCCTGTACGACGCCGACGGCCACGTGCAGACCGACGCCTGGGACCGCCTGCCCGGCAGTTACCACGGTTCGGGCTGCACGCTTGCCTCGGCCATCGCCGCCGCCCTGGCCTACGGCCAGGACGTCCCGCAGGCGGTACGCGACGCGCAGAATTTCACCTATGAATCCCTGAAGGCTGCGTTCCGGCCCGGCATGGGCCAATACATCCCCGAGCGTTTCTTCTGGGCACAGGACGGGCAGGCCGAAGGCAATGCCTGATTCTTGCCATGCGTGAATTTCCGAGCGGCATCTACGCCCTCACCTCCGAAACGGCCGACACCGAGCAGCTGCTGACGCAGGTCGAGGCGGCGCTTGCCGGCGGCGTCGCCGCGGTGCAGTACCGTGACAAATCGGATGACGTCGCACGCCGCCACGAACAGGCCAGCGAACTGGTCGCGCTGTGTCGCCGCTTCGGCGTGCCGCTGATCGTCAACGACGACCTTCGGCTGGCCGACCTGACGGACGCCGACGGCGTGCACCTGGGACGCGATGACGGCAGCCTGCGCGAAGCGCGCATCATCCTCGGCAAGGACAAACTCATCGGCGCGTCGTGCTACCAGGACATCGAACTGGCGCAGGCAGCCCAGGCCACGGGCGCCGACTACGTGGCCTTCGGCAGTTTCTTTGCGTCGCCCACCGCCGGCCGCACCGCGCGCCGGCCTCGACCTGCTGCGCGACGCCACGACAGCCATCCAGGTGCCGCTGGTCGCCATCGGCGGCATCACGCTGGCCAACGCGCCGCTGTTGCTCGACGCCGGTGCCGACAGCCTGGCCGTGCTCTCGGCCCTATTCGACGCCCCCGACATCCAAGCCGCTGCGCACGACCTCAATCAATTATTCGAAACCGAATCTGAAGAGTGAACGTCCAACCATGAAAGCAGCCATGACCCGCAATGAACAGCTATTCGAACAGTCGCAGAAAGTCATCCCCGGCGGGGTGAACTCGCCGGTGCGCGCCTTCAAGAGCGTCGGCGGCACCCCGGTATTCTTCAGCCGCGCCAAGGGCTCGCGCGTGTGGGACGCCGACGGCCGCGAATACATCGACTACGTCGGCTCCTGGGGGCCGGCCATTCTTGGCCACGCGCATCCTGGTACGGTGAAGGCAGTGCAGGACGCCGCCGCCAACGGCCTGTCGTTCGGCGCGCCCTCTGAGGCCGAACTCACCATCGCCAACCGCATCACGCAGTTGCTGCCGAGCATTGAAAAGGTACGTCTCGTGTCGTCCGGCACCGAAGCGACCATGAGTGCGATCCGTCTCGCGCGCGGCTTCACCGGCCGTTCCAAGTTCATCAAGTTCGAGGGCTGCTACCACGGCCACGCCGACTTCCTGCTGGTGAAGGCCGGCTCCGGCGCGCTCACCTTCGGCAACCCGACTTCGGCTGGTGTGCCACCGGAAGTTGCGGCACAAACGATCGTGCTGGATTACAACGACGTCGCCGGGCTCGAGCGCACTTTCGCCGAGATCGGCAAGGAGATCGCCTGCATCATCGTCGAGCCTTTCGCGGGCAACATGAACCTGGTGAAGCCGACTGCCGAATTCATGGCCACGATGCGTCGGCTATGCGATGCCCATGGCGCCCTGCTGATCTTCGACGAGGTGATGACTGGCTTCCGCGTCGACCTCGGCTGTGCGCAAAATCTGCTCGGCATCAAGCCGGATCTGACTACGCTTGGCAAGGTGATCGGCGGCGGCATGCCGGTGGGTGCCTTCGGCGGCCGCGCAGACGTGATGGACGCGCTGGCACCAACCGGCCCGGTGTACCAGGCCGGCACGCTGTCCGGCAACCCGGTCGCCGTTGCGGCTGGCCTCGCTACACTGGAAGCGGTGTCCGTGCCAGGTTTCCACACGGCACTCGCCGCCCACACCGAAAAACTGGTGAAGGGCCTCTCCGCCGCCGCAAAAGACGCCGGCGTCACCTTCTGCGCCGACTCGGTCGGCGGCATGTTCGGCCTTTATTTTGCGGCCAAGCCGCCGACGAGCTTCGCCGAGGTGATGCAATGCGACAAGGAGAAGTTCAACCGCTTCTTCCACGCCATGCTCGATCACGGCATCTATCTCGCCCCGTCGGCGTTCGAGGCAGGCTTCGTCTCCGCCGCACACAACGACGCGGACATCGACGCCACGATCAGCGCGGCGCACGAAGTATTCAAGACACTATGAACGACGAACTGTCCCCGGAAGACGAACTGCGCCTCAACGTTCTCTTCAACACCGAACTCAAGGCCGTCCGCATCGACGAGTCGAACATGACGCTGTGGGCGTTGACGCCGCAGGGCGAGGCCAGCGTGCCGCTCAAGCCCACCGAGCGTTCCGACCGCTACCTGAAACGGGTACGCGAGATGCTATCCGGCCACGCCCTGGGTTCGCCCGGCGGCTATCCGGTGCATCTGACGCGTTGGACACGGCAATCGCAGGCTGGACTGTCGACCCAGCATCTGGCGCAACTGCTGCTGATCGCCGAAGAGGAAGCGGTCGTCGCGGTGGTGCACTCGCCTGCACTCACCGACGAGCTCGCACGTTACGCCTGGTGGTGCATGCCAACCATCGAGAACGCACGGCTGATGCTGATGCGCGATGTCGTGTGCCAGGGCAGCATGGGACGCACGCTGGCCGAGTTCCTGGTCGAGCATCTCGCCTTCCTGCACGAGGATGACGTCGGTATTCTCGATACCGTCGCGGTAATGCTGTACTCCGGCGTACTCAGCGATGCTGAACGGCTGTCGATCTGGAAACGCGGCAACAGTCGCAACTCCTATTACGTGGCCTTTCTCGAGCTACAGCCGGACGATCTGCCCAACCCGCGCCCTGCACGGGTCGACCACGCCAGCGTGCCGCAGCTCGCCGGCAATTCCTACGGCGCGATGCTCGACAAGGCCTTGTCCGGACAAGGGCAAACTTTCCTCGCCACCACCGCGACCATTCTCGACCGCCCGGAAATCCAGGAAGTCGTGAATCACACGCTGAATGCGCTGGCCGGATGGTGCGCGCCGCTTCGCCAGGCGGATGAGGCCTCGCGTGCCGCTGCACGTACCGCATTGCTCGCTGCCGCGCCGCAATTCGAAACGGACTGCGCGGCACTGGACGCACTGGCTGCGGTGGATGCCGACACGGTGCGACCGATCTTCCTCAAGACCACGGCCATCGGCTCGCTGATGCGGCGCAAGATCCAGCCTGTCGTCACACCGTTGCTCGACGCTATCGCGGTATTGCGGCGCCAGCCATAAAACGAGAAGCCCTGCGGGCGCAAGCTCGCAGGGCTTCAGGGGCTGGCAAGCTTACTGGCCGAGCGCCGAGTTGATACTGGCGAGAAACTTGTCCGCCTTTTCGAAGCCGATCACCTTGTAGTCCGACTGCGCACCCGTGCCGTCCCAGAAAATGAGGCCGGGCGGCCCGAACAGGTTGAAGCGTTTCAGCAGGGCCTTGTCGGCATCGGTGTTGGCCGTGACGTCGACCTGCAGCAGGACCATCTTGTGCAGGCGGGCCTGCACCTTGGGATCACTGAAGGTCAGGTGTTCCATTTCCTTGCACGACACGCACCAGTCCGCATAAAAATCGAGCATGACTGCCCGGCCCTCGGCCTTGGCCGAGGCCAGCCGGGTATCGAGCTCCGCGACACTCTTCACTCTCTCGAATGCCAGTCCCTCCTGCTCGGCTGCCATCGCAACGCCGCCTGCGCCTCCTTTGAAGACGCTGCCCTTGTAGATCTCCAGCGGCTGCAACAGATCGCGACTGCCCGCCAGCATGCCGAGAATGATCGACAATCCGCCGACCAGCAGCACCACGCCGAGTCCTTTCCACAAACGCTTCCAGCCCGAAGCTTTCTCCGGCAGCGGGTCGAGCGCGTGCAGGTAGATCGCGGATGCGATCAGCAGCACGGCCCACAGCAGCATGTTGATCCAGGCGGGGATGATGGGCGAAATGAGATAAATGGCGATCGCCAGCATCATCACGCCAAAGAAATACTTCACCGCGTTCATCCAGCCGCCGGCACGCGGCAGCAGCGCACCCGCCGACAGGCCCACCAACAGCAAAGGCACGCCCATGCCCAGTGCCAGCACGAACAGCGCGACGCCGCCCAGCGTAGTGTTGCCGGTCTGCGCAATGAAGGCGAGCGCGGCGGCGAGCGGCGGCGCCACGCAGGGGCCGACGATCACGGCCGACAGCGCGCCCATGACGAAGACGCCGACGAAGTTGCCGCCCTTCATCTTGTTGGAGGCGTCGGAGAACTTGCTCTGGATGAAGCTCGGCAGCTGGAGCTCGAAGAAACCGAACATCGACAGCGCCAGCAGCACGAAGATACCTGCGCCGATGCCGAGCGCCCACGGGTTCTGCAGGGCATTCGACAAAAGTGTGCCGGACAGGGCCGCCGCCACGGCCAGCGCGTACGTGATGGCCATGCCCAGCACGTACGCGAGCGAAAGCAGGAAACCGCTGGCCTTGGTCAGTTCCTTGTTCTGTCCAGCGATGATGCCCGAGAGGATCGGGATCATCGGGAACACGCACGGCGTCAACGCCAGCAGCAGACCGAATCCAAAGAAGGTGGCGACGACCGCCCAGAAGCTGCCGCCCTTCAGCACCCGCTCGATCTTCGAGGTATCGGACTCGGCCGCAACGGGTTCGGCCGGCGAGGCAGCCCGGTCGCTCGTCGCAACGGGCGCAGCCACNCCTCCNGCCGTCAGGGAAAAGTCGTGCTTGATCGGCGGGTAGCAGACGCCGACCGCCTCATTGCAGCCCTGCCAGGTTGCGGCCAGCACCAGGGTTTCGTTGCCGGCCAGCGCGCGCGACAGCGCAAGGCTGGCGGAAAAATTATGGTGATATACCTCGGTGCGGCCGAAACTCGGGTCGTCCTTGATGTCGCCCGCAGGCGTGTCGACACGCGTGATCTTGATGTCGGCCGGCGATTTGACAGCGAAGGCGAGCTTGTCGCGATACAGGTAGGTGTTGGCTGTCGGCGCATAGTCCAGCTTGACCGTCTGCGCATCCGGCATGGCCGCCTTGACCAGGAAAGCCTCGTCCGGCGGCAGGAGTTGCGGCATACCGGTATCGCCGCCCAGGCTGCGTAACCGATCCAGCGCGGAGGGCGCGGAAGCTGCCGCACTGGCCGCAGGCAGGGCCACCGCAGCGGCGACGGCCGCGGGCAGCTTGATCGTGACGTTTTCGCTTTGCGGGGTGTAACAGAGGCCGGCATCCGCGCAGCCCTGCGACACCGTTTTCAGGGTCACCGACGTGACGCCCGCGGCACGCTGGATCGGCAATGCGATCCGTACATCCTTGCGGTAGGTTTCGACCGTGCCGAAGTTATCGTCGTGCTTCACCTTGCCGGCAGGCCGTTGGGGCGTGCCCAGGGTGGCGCCGTCGACCTCGAACTTGAACTTGTCGCGATACATGTAGTAGCCGTCGGCGATCTGCCAGCGCGCTTCCAGCGTATTGGCGTCCAGCGCACGTGCCGAGAACTTGAACGCCGCTTCGGGGTCAAGAAAATCTTCGGCGTGGGCCACTGGAAAATGCCCAAGCGCACCCCCAAGTGCGAATAGTGCGCTCAGCAAACGAATCCACTTAATCATGCTTTTCAGTCTCCTTGGCCACCCAGTCGAGGTAAGCGGGCAGGCCATGTGTTATCGGTACGGCAATCAGTTCAGGTACGTCGTAGGGGTGGTGCGCGCGGACAATCGACTCGACCAGCGGGTAGTGTGCCGCGGTGGTTTTGATCAGCAGCGGGATTTCGTCGGCCGTTTCTACCGCACCCCGCCAACGGTAGATGGAGCGGCATGCCGCCAAAACGTTCACGCATGCCGCCGCGCGGCTTTCGATCAATGCGTGCGCCAGTTTCTCGGCATCCGCAACATCGGGTACATTCGTCAAGATTAACAAAGGTTCCATGTCATGCGCTATGGTTGGATTGTGCTACTGCTCCTGTCGTTTCCGGTTCTGGAGGCCATCGGTATTTTCTGGGTGGCCCATGCCATCGGCAGCTGGGTGCTGCTGTTGCTGCTGCTGGCAGCCGTTGCCGGCATCATGCTGATTCGCATCGAACGCGCCGTCTGGGGGCCGCGCCTGCTGTTTTCGCTGCAGTCGGGCGCGCATCCCCTGGCCTCCCTCTTCGCCAGCGGCCGTATTCTCCTCGCGGGCGGCCTGCTTGTCTTCCCCGGCTTCATCAGCGATGCCATCGCACTCGTGCTGCTGCTGATCCCGGGCACCTGGGCCGGCCGCAAGGCGGACCCGATGCGCCCGGCAAACGACGATGTGCTGGAAGGCGAGTTCAAGCGGGAACCGGACGACCTGCTGCGCTGAACCGGATCGTTCAAAACAGCTTCATCTGGCCGCGTTGATGCCCTTCAGGGTGCTTGTGCCCTTCAGGGTGCTTGTGCCCTTCAGGGTACGCCTGCCGGATTTCGCGCAGCAGGTCGTCCGAAGTCGGGTAACGGTATTTCAGCCGCAACTCGCGCGTGGTGCGCGCGTTCGACAACTGGCGCGACTCGCGCAGGAACGACAGCAGCGCTTCGGACAATACCTTTTCCGCTTCGGCGCGGTTCACGCGTGGCGGCCGCGGCAGGCCAAAGGCGTCGGCGCAGCTGTCGAACCAATCCCCCATCTTCAACGGATGCGCGTCGACCGCATGGTAGACGCGCTGTGCGCGCCCNCGGAACAACGCCGCCCACGCCAGACGCGCCAGGTCGTCGGCGTGGATATGGTTGGTATAGCTGTCGTCACGGGCAATCAGCGCGGGCGTGCCGCGCTTGATGCGTTCGAGCGGCAAACGATCGACGGCATAGATACCCGGTGCGCGCAGGATGCTCACCTGCACCCCNTGGACCTCGCCCCAGCTGCGCAGCTGCCGCTCGGCATCCACCCGCCGCACGGCACGGCCGTTCACCGGCGCCACCGGACGCGTTTCGCTGACCCAGTTGCCGCCGCAATCGCCGTACACGCCGCTGGTGCTGATGTACACCAGCGCGCCCGGCTTGCCCCGGCGGGCCAATGCATGCAGCAGCCGGGCCGTGCGCGGATCGGTCGTGCCTTCATTGGGCGGCGGCGCAAAATGGAATACGCCATCGACGCGAGGCAGGCGCTTCAGCGTGGCAGGCGCATCGAGGTCGCCGACATAGGGTGTCACCCCCAACGCGCGCAACGCGGCGGCACGCTCGGGCCGGCGGATCATGCCAATGAAGTCGGCCTGGCCGGCATAGCGTGCCACCAGTCGCTCGGCGACGTCGCCAAATCCTACGATCAAAATCTTTTTCATTGCCTCCGCCTGTAACCCTTGCGCCGCAAGGGTGAAACCCGTCCACTCAGGCGATAATCCGCCGGTTTATCCCCGTATTTTAAGCGCACATCATGCCGTACCAGGTCACCGTCCAGCCCAGTGGGCACCAATTCACCGTCAACGACGACGAAACCATCCTCGAAGCCGCCCTGCGCGAGGGGTTCTCGCTGCCTTATGGCTGCCGCAACGGCGCCTGTGGCGCCTGCAAGGGCAAGGTGCTGTCCGGCCAGCTCGACTACGGCGTGCATTCGGCCAACGCGCTGAAGGACGAGGAGAAAACGCAGGGCCGCGCCTTGTTCTGTCGCGCCAAACCGCTGAGCGACATGGTCATCGAGGCCAAGGAAATCGGTGCTGCCAAGGACATCATGGTGAAAACCCTGCCGTGCCGGGTGGAAAAGCTGGAGAAGCGGGCCGACGACGTGATGGTGGTGAAAATCAAGCTGCCCGCCAACGAACGCCTGCAGTTTCTCGCCGGACAGTACATCGACTTCCAGTTGAAGGACGGCAAGACGCGCAGCTATTCGCTCGCCAACCCGCCGCACGACGATTCGCTGCTGGAGCTGCACATCCGCCACGTGCCGGGCGGTTTCTTCAGCGACCAGGTTTTCACCACCCTGAAGGAACGCGACATCCTGCGTCTGAAAGGCCCGCTCGGCAGCTTTTTCATCCGCGAGGACTCCGACAAGCCAATGATCTTCATCGCCGGCGGCACCGGCTTCGCGCCGATCAAGGGCATGCTGGAGCACGCCTTTGCCGAACACACCGACCGCGAACTGGTGCTGTACTGGNGGGTGCGCTCGCTGAAAGATCTGTACATGGCCGAACTACCACAGCAGTGGCTGGCCGAGCGGCCGAACTTCAGCTTCATCCCGGTGCTGTCCGACCCGCAGCCGGACGATCAGTGGCAGGGACGCACCGGCTACGTGCACGAGGCCGTGCTGGCCGATTTTGCCGATCTGTCGGGCTACCAAGTGTATGCCTGCGGCGCGCCCATCATGGTGGATAACGCGCGCGACAGTTTCGTGAAGACCCGCAAGCTGCCCGAGGACGAATTCTTCGCCGACGCCTTCGTCTACGCAGCCGACACGGAAACGGCAGCCGCGCAATAAAAATGCCCGCTTGAAGCGGGCATCTCGATTCGAGCCTCTTACGATTGAAGGATGGCGTTCCGCTCGAAGCGGGACCGGTTTACAAATCCCCGTGGGCGCCCGCCTGCATGATCTCGATCAGCCCTTCGCGCACTTTCTTGATGCGCGTAGTCAATTCCTGTTGCAGATTCTTTTCCTTCGCCACCAGATCGACGTTGATGTCCGGCATGATCAGCCAGCCCTTGCCGTCGGCATCCTCGATCATCGAGATGCGGCACGGCATGTAGATGGCAAAGTCCATGCTCATGTCGATCAGTTCCTTGGCCGTGACCGCGTCGCAGAACTGGAAAATGGTGATGGTGCGCTGCGGCTTGCCCGTCACCGCTTCCACCTGCTTGGACAACGGCAGTTCCGCGACCAGCTTCAGATTCAGCGCATTGGCCCGCAGGCGCATCGATTGGGCTGCATCGTCGAGACTGACGCCTGGATCGATGGCCACCTTGTAGACGCCGGCAGTCTGGCTCGACTGTTGGGCCTTGGACTCGGCAGCCCAACTGGTGGGTGCAGACAATACCAGGCCGCCCAGCACGATCCCGAACACGGCAAAAAAGGTACGACGCATGGGACACTCCTTCTAAATATTAGAAAACTCTAATGGTACACGCTACACAGGATGGCAACCCCGTACAAACGTGCCAGGCGCCTACTCTAAACCCTACTGCGCACGGCACAATGCCAGCGCTTTCTGATAATGCAGACAGGCTTCGCCGGGTTGGCCGCTCTGGGTCTTGAGCTCGGCCATGCGGATATGGCCGTCGGCACTGGCGGCAATGGCGAGGCTGGCCTCCAGATAGCTCTGCGCCTTGCCCCATAGCTGCTGCACGCTGCACAGCTGCGTCAGCGTCAGCAACAACTGCGCATCGCGTGGCTGTGCATGCAGCCACTTTTCGGCCTGCTCGATCTGCCGGGTCGGGCTGCTGCCGCGTACTTCCCCATACAAGGCCACCAGTTCCTCGTTCCACTCGCGCCCGAGCGCGGTTTCCAGCACATCGAGCGCGGTATCGTGGCCGCCGCGCTGCATGAAGGCACGTGCGCCGGCACGCGCCACCCAGGGNTCGGCCTTGAAATCGACCGGGATTTTCTTCCAGTATTCCAGCAGCCCGCGATCGTCCTCGGCACGGCGCTTGAGATTCTCGGCGTACACCATGCGCCGGCTCTGCGCGGCAACGCCCGGTTCCAGCGCATTGCTTCGGATCAGCGCGTCGAGCAGGCGCTCGGCTTCGTCCCACTGTCCCGTCATCTGCCTCGCCTTGAGTTCGAGCCGCAGCAGCGCGGTGTGCTGCGGAGCCATTTCCTTGGCCCGGTTGATTGCCACCAGCGCCGCCGTGGCGTCCTTGGCGTCGAGACGCGCCTCGGCCTCGAACAGCTGCGCCGCGAGTTCGGCGCCGTGTTCGGTGGCTTCCTGAATGTGCCGCTCGCGCTGCGCGACCGCGCGCATTTCCTGTGCCGCGCGGGCCGCGAGCACGCGTGCCAGGCCGATCCGGGCTTCGTCGCCCAGCCACTGCCCCAGGGATTGTTCGGCATCCTGGTAGCGATATTCGGCATACGCCCGCAGGCCGCCGACGAAATTCTCGTCGCGCTTGCGGGCAGCGCGGCGCTCACGCTGCTCGCGCACGATGCTGGGCAGATTGAGCGTGAGCATGGCCAATCGCAGCAGCACGATGCCGCCGACTATCATCCCGACCACCGCCAGCACGAATCCGATGAAGGATATTTCCATCCGCCACGGCGGGTAGACCAGCACCACGTAGCCGGGGTCGTAGCGCCCCGCCATGGCCAGGGCGACCGCCAACACCGCAATGATGAGAAGCGAGATGAGCCAGCGCAATTTAATGCTCCCCTTGTAGGCATCGAGAGCGGCCAAGCTGGCATCGATGCCGGGCAGCTTGATGGCGATCTGCAGGCTGGAGAGGCGCTTGACCTCCTTGATGGCGTCGGCGACCCCGGCATCGCGCGTATTGAAATAGCGTTCAAGCATGAGCAGCACCGCGCGCAGGTCCGCGCGGAATGCCGCCTGATCCTGCGACAACAGCGCCAACCGCGCCGACAGCAGGCGCAAGCGCAGGTTCTCGCGCAGGAAGTAGGCCTGGTCGGGTGGGAGCAGCACCGCTTCGTTGCCTTCCACGCGGCGGATCTGCACCAGGTGCTTCAGTTCCGACCACAGTTCCTGGCCGAAGTTGGCCGCCCGCACGCTGCGCGGCACGGGCACCGCCTCGGAGGTTTGCGCGCTGGCCAGCGGCCAGTCCATATGATGTGCCACCAAGGCCTCGATGCGTGCGCTCATCCCCACCTCGTCAACCGAGGGCGCCGCCCGTAAATTGGCCAGATCCGAAGCAATGGCACGGCGCAGCGCCGTGAACTGCGGCTTGTTCAGACGCTGCAGACGGGTATCGGCGCCCTCCAGCGCGATGATCGCCGCCTTCACATTGCCTGCCAGCTGCAACTGCTGCGCTGCGGTCAGCAACACCTGTTCGATTTCGGCCAGCGTCCACTGGTCGCGGCCCTGCGCCAGATCCTTGTACAGGGACTCGAGCGCCAGTTGCTGTTGCTGCGAGGTCGCCATCTGGCTTTCGATATGCGAGACCTTTTCGCTGACCTGTCGCATCGCATCGTCGGCATTGCGCGCCAGCAGGCGGGATTCGCTCACATCCTTGCCCGATTCGGCCAGGCGGCGTCCCAACTCGGTCTTCAGGTCGCGGATACGTTCGCGGCTGTCGGACCACGACCACCCTGCCGCAGCCAGCGCCAGCACGGACACCAGCATGGCAACGAGCGGCAGCGCATGCATGCGCGGCTGCGGCGTTGCCACGGGCGTGGCAACAGGCGGTGCGGAGGAGGTTTCGGGCGTGTCATTCATGTTTAGAGCCTGTCTTATTCCTGAACCAGTTAACCAGACCATCCAGTAGGCCTGCGTCGCCCCCGGCGTGGCGACGACGTGCGCAATGCCGAAGCGGCGAGCCGCATCAGCGATTTTCTCATGCGGGACGAAAAGCGGGGTGGCCGCCAGCAGGGGCGCACCCGGCTCGCCCAGCAGCGTCGCCAGATTGTGCAGCGTCTCCGCGCTGGCAACCGTCACCGCATCGATGCCGCCCGCCTGCCAGCGCGCCAGCAGGGCGCAGGGTCGGCGTGGGGACACGTACGCCGATAACACTCCATGAAATGCACGTCGGCACCGCGCGCGCGCAGCGTGTCGGCCATCAGCGCGCGGCCGCCGACCCCGCGCACGATCACCACCTGCCTGCCCGCGACCGCTTGCAATTGCGGCAAGGCCAGCACGGCCTCGCTGTCCTGGCCGTCCGGCGTGACGACATCTTCGACACCCTGCTCCGCCAACGCGCGCGCAGTGCCGGGACCGACCGCAAAACCCGGAGCGCGTCGGGCAAACTGCCGCGTGCGCGGATCGCCGCCATGCCGAATTGTGCGGCATTGGGGCTGATGAAAATTGCGATGTCAGCCCCGGCCAGAGTCGCGAGCGCCGCCGCCAGCCGATCCGCCGCAACTGGTTCGATACCCAGCGCGGGAAACACGAAGGCTGTCCCGCCCGCTGCCGCAACCTTCTGTGCCAGTGCAGTTGCCTGATGGGCTGGCCGCGTCACCAGCACGGTGCGACCGGCCAGAGGCTGTGTCATGTGGCCGGGAGGGCGTCGAGGATGGCACGCGCGCCTTGCGCCAGCAGCTTGTCGGCCAGCATCTGGCCGACCGCTTCGGGATCGGCCGCATCGCCTTCGGCACGATCATGGATGAAGCCGCTGCCGTCCGGATTCGCCACGAAGCCGTTCAGCACCAGTCGCCCCGCCTGCTGCACCGCATGTGCGCCCAATGGCACCTGGCAGCTGCCGCCGAGCACGCGGCTGACCTGGCGCTCGGCGCGCACGCACGCGGCGGTTTCAGGATGGTTCAATGCGGTCAGCATGGCGGCCACCTCGTTGCTACCGCTGCGGATCTCGATGCCGAGGGCACCCTGGCCAGCGGCGGGAATGCTGTCTTCCACGGAAAGCAGGCTCCTGATGCGATCACCCAGTCCGAGTCGTTTGAGGCCGGCGGCAGCCAGCAGGATCGCGTCGAACTGGCCTTCGTCGAGTTTNTTCAGGCGGGTGCCGACGTTGCCGCGCAGCGGCTTCACCGCCAGGTGCGGGTAGCGGGCACGCAACTGGGCTTCGCGGCGCAGGCTGGAGGTGCCGACCACGCTGCCGGGCGGCAGCTCGGACAGGCGTTCATAGCGGTTCGACACGAAGGCGTCGCGCGGGTCCTCGCGCTCGCCGATCACGGCAAGGGCAAAACCCGGCGGCAGTTCCATCGGCACGTCCTTCATCGAATGCACCGCCAGATCGGCCTCGCCGGCCTCCAGCGCCACTTCGAGCTCCTTGACGAACAAGCCCTTGCCGCCGATTTTGGACAGCGTGACGTCGAGGATCTGGTCGCCGCGCGTGGTCATGCCCAGGATGTTCACCGTGCAACCGGGATGCAGCGCGCGCAGGCGATCGCGAATATGCTCGGCCTGCCACATGGCAAGTGCACTTTCACGGGAAGCGATGGTCAGGGTATGCATGGCGGTAGGAATAAACTGTTTGATTTGGCAAATGATGGCGCGATACTGGCGATTATGACGTACCCGAAACCACCCGCAGGAATGGCGACAATCGCACGACAGATCGCAGCCTGGGCCCTGATTTTAGCATGGGGCCTGGGGCTGTCCTGCACTGCCCGCGCGGCGGACAGCCTGGTCCACGCCAAGGATTTCCAGGCCGACGCGCGCACCGCCGCCAAACGGCAGGTGCCCGTACTGGTCGTCTTCACCACGCCGCACTGCCCGTATTGCGAACGCGTCAAGCACGACTATCTGATTCCCATGCACAAGGATCCGGCCTACCGCAAGCGCGTCATCATCCGCGAGGTCACCATCGGCACCACCGATCCCTTGACCGACTTTGACGGCACGTCCACCACCGAAGGCGCGTTTGCCGCCGCGCACAAGGTATTCATGGTGCCCACCGTCCAGGTCTTCGACACCCAGGGCAACGGGGTCGGTGATCCCATCGTCGGCCTACTGATCCCCGACTACTACTTCGGCTATCTGGAAAACGCCATCGACGCCGGCGTGAGCAAAGTACGCGGCAAATAGCGGCGGTGCCGACTCGGCCCGCCGATCGGTCTCCTCCTCCGCGCGCATCGATTCTCCAAGCTGGGCAGGCTGCTAGAATCCCGCCATGCAGGACGCGCAGACATGAAAACCCTCCTGGCCGACGATCATCCGCTGATGCGCGAGGGCGTGCGACAGGTGTTATCGCAACTGGAGCCGCCGGTCGAGATCATCGATGCCCACGATTACCCCAGCCTGTTCGCACAGACAGCGCTGCATGCCGATCTCGACCTGGCGCTGGTGGACCTGAATATGCCCGGTTTCGTCGGCATGCAAGGGATCACGCAATATCGCAGCCGCTTCCCCGACATTCCCCTGGTGGTCCTGTCCGCCTCCGAATCACCGCACGACATCCGCAATGCGCTGGAAGCCGGCGCGCTCGGCTACATTCCCAAGGCCGCGTCCACC
The DNA here is from genome assembly GCF_013693775.1 of Thiobacillus sp. Lineage (NCBI taxonomy): Bacteria > Pseudomonadati > Pseudomonadota > Betaproteobacteria > Nitrosomonadales > Thiobacillaceae > Thiobacillus > Thiobacillus sp. The sequence goes on along the minus strand of NZ_CP059257.1, from coordinate 2,639,900 downwards.
GCAGTGATGCTGTCCGCGCTGCGGCAGGTGCTGGCAGGCAACATTTTCGTGCCGGCCTGCCTGGGCGACGGGAACGGCGGACTGCATACGGTGGCGCCGGCAGATTTCGAGGCCCTGCAGCATAGCGGGCTGACCGCGCGCCAGCTCGAAGTGGCGCGCCTGCTGGCGCAGGGCTGTGCCAACAAGGCCATCGCCGGCATGCTGGCGATGTCGGAAAGCACGGTGAAAGTCCACATCGCGGCAATTTTTCGCGCCCTCGACGTGACCAATCGAACCGAGGCCGTGCTCGCCATTCAGCGCTTGACCCATAATTCGTGACCGCGCCGCGCGCCTGGCTCCGTCGCCTGACGCCTTCCAGCATCCACAGCCGGATGCTGATGATCGCCCTGCTGCCTGCGCTGCTCGCCGAATTCGGCATGGTGGCCTACTTCACCTCGCAGGCACTGGCCACGGCCGAGAAAGCCCTCCATGCACGGGCCACAAGTTCGGTCCGACACCTGGCTGACGCCTTGCCCTACGCGCTGATCAGCGGCGACACCGTACTGGCCCACCACCTGCTCGAGACCGAAGCCCGCAACAACCAGCTGGCGTTTGCCCGCATCACCGATATCCATGGCCATACGCTGGCCAGCGCCGGCGACGTCCTGGACGCCGACCAGCTCGCCGACCGCTACCGGCAGCGCGCCCGCATTCTCCTGCCCAGCGCCGTGGTCCAGGACAACGCCCTCCCCGCCAACCCGGCCACTGCCAGCGACCTGCTGGGCGAAGTGGAAGTTGGCGTTCAGCTCGACCAGATCGCTACGTTCAAGCGCAACACCCTGATCCATGCCGTCCTCCTGATGTTGCTGGCCCTGGCGCTGACCGGCGCACTGGCCTGGCGGCTGTCTAACCGGTTGGCCGGCCAGCTGCGGCATGTCGGCCGCGTGGTGGGACTGCTCGCCTGCGACGACCTCTCGGTGCGCACCCACTTGCCGCCCGAAGGCGAGGTTGGCGCCCTTGCCGCCGGCGTGAACGACATGGCGGAAGCCTTGCAGACGCACCGCGGCGAACTGGAGCGGCGCATCCGCGAAGCCACCGCCGATCTCGCCGCCAAGAAGGACATGGCCGAACGCGCCAACCAGGCCAAGTCGCGCTTCTTCGCCGCGGCCAGCCACGACCTGCGGCAACCGCTGCACGCCCTGTCGCTGTTCGTCGCCGCGCTGAAGGCGCGCAACCAGCAGCCCGAGGCGCAAACCCTGATCGACAACATCGAAGCCTCCACCGCAGCCATGGAACTGCTGTTCAATGCGCTTCTCGACATTTCGCGGCTCGACGCCGGCACCATCGAAACGCATCCGGTGCATTTCCCGCTGCAGAAGATGTTCGTCGAACTCGAACAGCAGTTCGGCGCACTGGCGGCGGAGAAGCAGTTGCGCCTACGTTTCCGTCCGTGCGACGCTACCCTGTACAGCGACCCGCTGCTGCTCGAGCGTATCCTCGTCAACCTGATCGCCAACGCCATCCGCTACACCGACGACGGCGGCGTCCTGGTGGCCTGCCGGCAGCGCGGCGAACTGGTGCGCATCAGCGTGATCGACACCGGACGCGGCATCCCATTCGACCAGCAGGAGAGCGTATTCCAGGAATTCGTCCAACTGCACAACCCGGCACGCGACCGCAGCAAGGGTCTCGGACTCGGACTCGCCATCGTGTCCCGCCTCGGCCGGCTGCTGGGACACCGGGTGGACCTGCTCTCCCACCCGGGGCACGGCTCGATATTCAGCATCGACGTGCCCAGCGGCGAAACGCGCCTAATCCAGCCGCCCACCGCCGCGCATTCGCCCGGCTCCATCCCCGCCGATGCGCTGGTGCTGCTGGTGGACGACGAAAGCGCCATCCTGCGCGGCATGGCCGAACTGTTCGACAACTGGCAGATCGACCTGGTCACCGCCCACAGCGCCGACGAAGCCGAACACTGGCTCACCAGTCTCGACCGCGTGCCCGACGTCATCGTGTCGGACTACCGCCTGCCCGACGACATCGACGGCATCGAGGTCATCGTCCGCCTGCGGCAAAAATTCGGCCACGACATTCCGGCCATCCTGGTCACCGGCGACACCGCACCCGACACCATCCTGCGCATCAGCCAGGCCGGTTTCCCCCTGCTGCATAAACCGCTGCGCCCCGCCAAACTGCGCGCCCTGCTGACCCACCTGATCCAGCAGGCACGGGCCGCCGCCATGGGATAATCCGCTCACCGCTTCCCACTCACCCCTCACCATTCACCGCTCACTACCCACAACCATGCACATCCACATCCTCGGCATCTGCGGCACCTTCATGGGCGGCATCGCCGCCATCGCCCGTGTGGCTGGCCACACCGTCACCGGTTGCGACGCCAACGTCTACCCGCCGATGTCCGACCAGCTGCGCGCGCTCGGCATCGACCTCATCGAAGGCTTTGACGCCAGCCAAGCCGACATCCAGGCCGACATCTTCGTCGTCGGCAACGTCGTCACCCGCGGCAACCCGCTGATGGAAGCCATCCTCGAACGCGGCCTGCCCTACACCTCCGGCCCGCAGTGGCTGGCCGACAACGTCCTGCGCGACAAATGGGTACTCGCCGTCGCCGGCACCCACGGCAAGACCACCACCTCCGCCATGCTGGCCTGGATCCTCGACGACGCGCGCATGCGTCCCGGCTTCCTGATCGGTGGCGTTCCGCAGAATTTCGAGGTCTCCGCGCGGCTGACCGACACGCCCTTCTTCGTCATCGAAGCCGACGAATACGACACCGCCTTCTTCGACAAGCGCTCCAAGTTCGTCCACTACCGGCCGCGCACCGTCATCCTCAACAACCTCGAATACGACCACGCCGACATCTTCCCCGACCTCGCCGCCATCGAGACCCAGTTCCACCATTTGATACGCACCGTTCCCGGCAACGGTCTCATCGTCGCCAACGGCGCCGACGCCAACCTCGAGCGCGTGCTCGCACGCGGCTGCTGGACCCCGGTCGAGCGCTTCGGCGCGACGTCAACCAACGGCGCAGACGGCTGGACCGCAGGCGAAGCCGACGCCCAGGGCAGCTTCGACGTCTTCTTCAACGGCACGCTGCAGGGCCGCGTGAAATGGGAGCTGATCGGCGAACACAACCGCATGAACGCACTCGCGGCGATTGCCGCCGCGCGCCACGCCGGCGTGCCCGCCGCCACTGCGATCGATGCCCTGTCCCGTTTCGAGAACGTCAAGCGCCGCATGGAAATCCGCGGCGCCGTCCACGGCATCACCGTCTACGACGACTTCGCCCACCATCCCACCGCCATCGCCACCACCGTCGAAGGCCTGCGGGCCAAGATCGGCAAGAGCCGCATCCTCGCCGTATTGGAGCCGCGTTCCAACACCATGAAGCTCGGCGTCATGAAAGCCCAGCTACCCGGCAGCCTCACCGAGGCCGACCAGGTCTACTGCTACGGCGCCAGCCTCGGCTGGGACCCCGCCGAGGCTTTGGCGCCGCTGGGCGACAAGGCGCGCGTGTTCGACAACCTCGACAAACTGGTCAGCCAACTGGTGGCCGACGCGCGGCCGGGCGATCATGTGCTGATGATGAGCAACGGGNGGTTCGGGNGGATACACGCGAAACTGCTGGACGCGCTGCATCATCACTATCACGAGGAGATCGTGTTGACGCCGATGCATCGGTATGGGGGTATGCGTAAACTGGAGGTAGTTACAGGGCGTTGCCCTCACCACCGTTCGCCCTGAGCCTGCGGAAGGGTCGCCGCGCAGCGGCGGGGACCCACCGGCGTGCCCTTGCGGGTGCTGTCGAAGCGCCGTTCGGGGTAGTAAAGGATTTCGCAGGACTGAGGATCGTTGGCCGGGGTTGCCCGGCAGCAAGTTCCTTTCTTTGTCTCGCCAAAGAAAGGAACCAAAGAAAGGCGACCCCGACATCCCCGAAACCCCGAAGATCAAGCGCGTCGGGTGGGCGGCAAAGAACTCGCCCCGCTTTTGTCGGGTTGATTTAATTTTTGTGAGCGGGGCTCAAACACCTTTGCCGCTGATCCACCCGACACGCTTGATCTTCGGCGGGGCTGTAAGGGGAAGTCAAAACCAGGGCAGTAGTGGCCGAATGTTTGCGACTACGATTTTGGCTTCACCCATCCGGCGCATTACGCCTATGGCTCATGCGCCGGAGCGAGCTATCGAAACGTATTTCACTACCATCTCACTGATTCCAAATTGACATGAACTCGACCGTTGCAAGGCTTAAATCTAGTTCTATTTGGCAAATGGCAATGGTGAGGCCGTTTCCAAGAGGAAAGGATAAATGGAAAACGCGCTTTGTCTCGCTGCTTTCATACATCTTTGGATTCTTTGTGCTTATTCCTCTGATGAGCGCTTCGCTAATAAATGATTACATGACCTCTGCGATTCCACTCGAGCAGATGCACATTACGTCGGGGATATTAACTGCCATCAGCGAGTGCCCACGGGCTTGCGTGCCTACGTTGTCCGTACGCGCGAAAAACTCCAGCAGCCCTATCGAATTTCCGATCGCGAAGAGAGATGCTCAAAAGCTTAAGAGCTATATCGGTACCCAGCTTGCGGTTTGGAGCCAAACCGGGTTTCGCATACCTACTTTTAGAAATGCCAATTTTTTTGTTGAAAATGTATATGAAATAAAAATTCAAAAACTGGCCAATTCTTGTACCAATACCAGTCCAGACGAGGACAGGTAGCCCGACACGATCAGAACGACCACTGGTTATACATTTTCTTGCTTATGGTAGGAGTCTGGTTGCCATTTCGGGTGCTTTGGAGGCATCGAAGCGATAGTCCGATTAAGTAAAGAAAAACCACATAAAAGGGACCGCGGGTAGGGCGCAATGACCGAAGGGCATTGCGCCGGATGTGGGGCATCACAAGCACGTAAACCATCCAGTCGTCACCGACCTGGTTTTGACTTTCTTCCCCTTACAGCCCCGCCGGAAATCGAGCCTGCCGGGCGGATCAGTGGCGAAGGTGTCTGAGCCCCGCCCACAAAAACAATTAAAAACATCGAAGGCGGGGCGAGTTCTTCGCCGCCCGTCCGGTGGGCTCGATTTCCGGGAATTCGGGGATGTCGGGGTCGCCTTTCTTTGGTTACTTTCTTTGGCGAGACAAAGAAAGTAACTAGCTGCCGGGCTACCCCCGGCCAACGGTCAGTGGTTAAGTGAAATCCTTCACTACTATTGACAGCCCTTCGACAAGCTCAGGGCGAACGGTGCGGGGAGCAGCGCACTATGCATTCAGCGCTGTGGCAAGCGCAGGCTGGATTCTTCCGCAGCACTAAGCCTCCGCCAACTCCCCNACCAGATAATCAATAAACACCCGCACCTTCGGACTCAGATGCCGGTTCGACGGATACACCGCATAAATCCGCGCATCCTGCCCGGGCAGAAACGACGCCAGTATCTCCACCAGCCGCCCCGCCCGAATATCCGGCTCCAGCCGGTAACTCGATCCGAGGATAATTCCCAGCCCCGCCATCGCAGCCCGTCGCAGGGCGTCGATGTTGTTGGTGGAGAAATTGCCCGCCACCGGCACGTTGAGCGGGCGGCCCTCGCTCACGAACGCCCAGCGGGTATCGCCCGTCTCGTCGCTGCGCAGGTAGCGCAGGCAGTTGTGGTCCGCGAGTTCTTCCGGCCGTTGCGGCGTGCCACGGCGTTGGAGATAGGCGGGTGCGGCGCAGAGCACCTGGCGCACCGCAGCCAAGGACCGCGCCACCAGCAGTTCGCCGGGTTGGGCGGTGAGGCGCAGGGCGAGGTCGTAGCCGCCATCGACCAGATCCACCACGCGGTCGTCGCACACCAGTTCCACGCTCACTTCGGGGTAACGCGCCAGGAAGCCCGGCAGCAGCGGGGCGATGCGCAGGCTGCCGAAGCCGACGGTCGCGCTGACGCGCAGGTGGCCGCGCGGCGCTTCATGCAGACGGCTGACCGCGCGTTCGGCGGCGTCGGCCTCTTCGAGCATGCGCACGCAATGCGCGTAGAACGCGGTGCCGGCTTCGGTCAGGCCGAGGCGGCGCGTGGTGCGCTGCAGCAGCCGCGCATCCAGCGATTTTTCCAGACGCGCCACCTGCTTGCTGATGACCGGGGCCGATACGCCCAGCTTGCGCGCGGTTTCCGAAAAGGACTGGTTCTGGACCACGAGGGTGAAGATACGGGCAGCTTCCAGGTCGAGCATGGCAGACACTATTGTTAACCACAGGGAAACAATCATATGCCTTTCGGGGGATTTTTAACAAGGCTCGAGTGGCTACGCTACGCACATCGCATTGTTGCAAGGAGATCACGATGTCCCGCGCTTCGCTTTTCCAGGCCATGGGCCTGCTGCTGCTCGCCGCCGTCTCCTGGGGCGGCATGTTCCAGGTCGCCAAGCCCCTGCTGCCGCAGATCGACGCCTTCCATATGACCGCCATCCGCTATGGGNGCGCCGCCTTTCTCTTCGCCGGCTTGCTGGCCTACCGCGAAGGGCGGGGCGCCTTCCGGCTCGAGGGTCGCGGCATGCTGCTCTGGTTATATGGCAGCCTGGGCTTTGCCGGCTTCAACCTGCTCGCATTCACCGGTCTGGCACACAGCCGGCCCGAGCACGCTGCGGTCATCATGGCGCTGATGCCCTTGATGACTGCCCTGGTGAACTGGGGCATGCGCGGCATCCGCCCGGCCTCGCACACGCTGGTCGCCATCGCCATCGCCTTGACCGGCGTAGTGCTGGTGGTGAGCAACGGCCATCTCTCCGCGCTGTCTGCCTCGGGTCAGGTTGGCGGTGACCTGCTGCTGTTGCTCGGCGCGCTGTGCTGGGTGTTCTACACGCTGGGGGCCGCACGCTTCACGCACTGGTCGCCGCTGCGCTATACCACGCTGACCTGTCTGCTGGGTGCGCTGAGCATCTTTGCCGCGACTGCCGCGATGACGCGCCTGGGCCACATTCATCCGCCCACCCTGGCGGCCGTGCAGGACGGACTGTGGGCACTGGCCTACATGGTGGTGATCGGCGCGGTGATCGCCGTATTGAGCTGGAATGCCGGCATCCGGCAGCTTGGCGCGCTCAACGGCGTGCTGTTCATCAACTTCGTGCCGGTATCCGCGTTCGTCATCGGCGTCATCCTCGGCCATCGTTTCGGGCTTGCCGAACTGGCAGGCGCTGCGTTTGTCATCCTGGCGCTGATACTCAACAGTCTGCTGAGCCAGCGCGCCAGCGCCCGTGTGGCGGTGAACGCGGTGGCGATGGCGCGCTGACGCACTGCCCGTCATTGCGGTCGGCCACTACGGTGGCCGACCGTCCTTTCAACCTTCTCCCGGAATGCGTGGTAAGTTGTCAATCTGTAACAGCATCCACGATATCAATACCTTGCGCGTGCACGCCCCGGCATGCCCAGCGCGAGATCGGGGGAATGTATTTGGATCGGCAATTCGAAAGTCACCGCATCGGCCTCATCGGTGGCCTCATCCTGATTGTCCTGACGCTCGCCGCCGGCATCGCCGTGTATGCCCTGATGCAGCGACAAGCGGAGTCCATCCTCGTCAAAAGCCTGGCCACCGCCCTGCAGAACGACCGCCGCCTGTTCGAAAGCGAGATCGACGCCAACGTGGCCAATGCGCTGGCCGTTTCCACCCGCCCTTTCGTGATCCACAACCTGCAGCAGTTGAAGGCGAAGCCTGACAATGAGGCCAGCCGCCAAGTCTTGCAGCAGATTGCGGACTCCTTTCTGCCGATCGGATTCGTCAGCGTCTCCTTTCATGACAGCCACGGCCAGACGATCGTGCATGCAGGCCATCCGGCGAAAAGCCCGGCGCTCAGCGTGCCCCTCAACACGCAAGCCAAGTCACATCTGCTGTGGGATGGGCAACTGATCCTGCGAGTCGACCGTGAGGTCTTGGACGAAGCGGGCCATCTCGTCGGCACGGCACGGACCGAATCCACCCTGCCGCGACTGACAGATGCCATCGCCGAGGCGNGGGTGCTGGGAAAAACCGTGGAACTCGCGTTGTGCGCCCCGCTGGAAAAGGACATGCAATGCTTCCCGCTGACGCGGTCGCAACACGTGTTCGCGCGTCTGGCCCGCACGATAGGCGGGCAACCGCTGCCCATGAGCCATGCGCTGAAAGGGGAAACCGGCACCGTGTTCACGCAGGATTACCGCCACGAGAACGTGGTCGCCGCCTACACGCCATTGGGCCGCCTGGGGCCCGGCATGGTGCTGAAGATCGACCAGGCTGAACTGTTCGGTCCCGTCCGACGACAACTCTGGATCATCGTTCCGCTGCTGGCCCTCCTGGTCGTGACCGGCATTCTCCTGTTGTATGGACTGGTGGCGCCGCTCGTGCGCAAGCTCGTCCTCTCCAGACGGGAAACCGCGGAGATCAACGCCAGGTTGCGCGATGTGGAGGAACGCTGGCGCTTCGCGCTGGACAGCACAGGGGCCGGTGTATGGGACCTGGACATTCCGGCCAACCGGATTCTGCTTTCAAGCCGCAGCAAGGCCATGCTGGGATTTGCCGACGATGAGATCGGCCCCCGCATGGACGACTGGCTGCAGCGTGTTCACNCGGACGATCTGCCCGGCCTGATGGACGCACGGCAACCGCTGCTTGACGGCAGCCGCGACACCTTCACCCACGAACATCGCAAACGCTGCAAGGACGGCAGCTGGAAATGGGTCCAGACGCATGGCATGGTGGTCACCCGCGATTCGGCCCGTGTCCCCACGCGCCTGATCGGAACCTACCTCGACGTCAGCGAGCGCAGGCAGGCGGAGGAAACCATCCAGCGCCAGGCCAACTTCGACCCGCTGACGCAACTGCCCAACCGACGGCTGTTCCTCGACCGCCTGGGCCAGGAAATCATCAAGTCCAGGCGTGCCGATTTCTTCCTGGCACTCCTGCTGGTCGATCTCGACGAGTTCAAGGAGGTCAACGACACGCTGGGGCACGACGTGGGCGACATCCTGCTGCAGGAAGCGGCCCGACGCATTCGCAGCTGCCTGCGTGATACCGATACGGTCGCACGCCTGGGCGGCGACGAATTCACGGTCATCCTGGCCGACCTGTCGGACCGTACCCACATCGAGACCATCGCCCAGAAAATCATCGGGCGCATGGCCGAGCCTTTTCGCCTTGGCGACGAAGTGGCCTATGTCACGGCCAGTATCGGCATCACCGTGTATCCGGGCGACGCCGACGATATCGATACCCTGCTGAAGCATGCCGACCAGGCCATGTATGCCGCCAAGAAACACGGGCGCAATCGTTTCTTCTATTTCACCGCGTCGCTGCAGGAAGCCGCCCAGACTCGCCTGAAACTGTCCCGCGACCTGCGCGAAGCGATCGCCGCCAGGCAATTCGTCGCCTATTTCCAGCCGATCGTCGAATTGTCCACCGGCCGCACCTGCAAGGCCGAAGCGCTGCTGCGATGGCAACACCCTACGCGCGGGCTGGTCAACCCGATGGATTTCATTCCGCTCGCCGAGGAAACCGGGCTCATCAACGAAATCGGCGAATGGGTCCTCATGGAGTCGGCGCGGCGCGCACAGGCATGGCGCCATGAATTCGGCGACGACTTCCAGGTCAGCATCAACATGTCGCCCGTGCAGTTCCGGGCGGAAGGGCGCCCGCGCACCCGGGCCTGGCTACGGCATCTGCAGGACATCGGGCTGCCGGGTACGAATCTTACGATCGAGATCACGGAAAACCTGCTGCTCAATGCGCATGCCGACGTCACCGAGCAGCTGCTGGCATTTCGCGACGCCGGCATCCAGATCGCCATCGACGATTTCGGGACGGGCTATTCCACGCTGTCCTATCTCAAGCAGTTTCCCATCGATTACCTGAAGATCGACCGGTCGTTCGTGCGCGACATCGAAACGGATCCGAACGACATGGCCCTCTCGAGGGCGATCATCGTCATGGCGCACGAACTGGGTCTGAAGGTTATCGCGGAGGGCGTGGAAACCACTGGACAGCGCGCCCTGCTGGCCGCAGCAGGGTGCGATTACGCGCAAGGCTATCTCTACGCCGGGAAACCGCTGCCACCGGATGAGTTCGAGGCCTGGCTGCGGCGCAACTAATGGATCAGTACATCTTGTACGGCAGGAACTTCCCGTTCAGCACGATCTTCACCCGATCCCCCTTGGGATCCGGCACGCGCGAAATATCCATCGAGAAATCGATCGCGCTCATGATGCCGTCGCCGAACTCCTCGTGGATCAGCGACTTGATCGTGATGCCATAGACCATGATCAGCTCATAGAAACGGTAGATCAGCGGATCGGTCGGCACGGCGCTGGGCAGGCTGCCCTTGTACGGCACCATCTGCAACTGGTCGACCGCTTCGGCCGGGAGGCCGAGCAGCTTGCCGACGGTGGCGGCCTGTTTCTTGTCGAGCGTCATCTGGCCCAGGAGGGCGGCGGTTGTCCATTCCTTGCTCTGGCCGACTTTCTTGGCGATGTCGGCCCATTTGAGGCCTTTCTTGTGCTTGGCGGCGAGAATGAGATCGGTGACTTCGGTGCGGGTCATGATGAAAAGTCCTTAAGCGTTGACGAGGTGGATGTGGGGCTTGCCGACGGGTGGCGTGTGGACGGCGGCCGGCTCGACGTCGGATTCGATGAGGTCGGCCGGGTCGAACACGGTGGGTGAACTGGGNGCATCGGGCGCATCGCGCAGGCTGCCGAACAACTTCGAGCGGCTCACCAGGAAATCGACCAGGTGGTTGCGGATCGGATAATAGTGCGGTTGCTTGTGGATGGCGCTGCGGTCGCGCGGACGCGGCAGGGTGTTGTTGACGATCTCGGCGATGCGCGCGTGCGGTCCGTTCGACATCAACATGATCTTGTCGGACAGCAGGATGGCCTCGTCGACGTCGTGCGTGATCATGAACACGGTCTGCTGCGTTTCGGCGCAGATCTTCAGCAATTCGTCCTGGATGACGCCGCGCGTCAACGCATCGAGCGCGCCGAAAGGCTCGTCCATCAGCAGCATTTTCGGCTCGATGGAAAACGCGCGCGCGATGCCGACGCGCTGCTTCATGCCGCCGGACAGCTGCGACGGCAGCTTGTGTTCGGCACTTTTCAGGCCGACCAGTTCGATGTAGCGCATGGCATGCTCGCGCACCTGCTGCTTGTTGCGGGCGGGCCAGCGCGACTTCACGGCGAAGGCGACGTTCTCCAGCACGGTGAGCCAGGGCATCAGCGCATGGCTCTGGAAGATGACGCCGCGATCGAGGCTGGGGCCGGATACTTCGCGACCGTCCATGAACACGTTGCCCAGGCTGGCGCTGTCGAGGCCGGCGAGAATGTTGAGAATGGTCGACTTGCCGCAGCCGGAATGGCCGGTGACGCAGACGAACTCGCCCTTGTGGATGCGGAAGTTGACGTGGTCGAAGACGGTGACCGGCTCGCCCCCGGTCGGGCTGGGGTAGATGCGCGCCAGGTTCTCGACCTGCAGGAAGGGATGGATGGCTGGACTTGTCATGGTTGCATTCCCCGGTTCATTCCTGGTACGCGACGCGCTTGCCGAGCACGCCGAAGAGGCTGTCGAGCGCCATGCCGACGACGCCGATCATGAGGATGGCGAACAGCACGTTGGTGAGCGACAGGTTGTTCCACTCGTTCCACACGAAGTAGCCGATCCCGGTGCCGCCGACCAACATTTCGGCGGCGACGATGACCAGCCAGGCGATCCCCATGGAGATACGCATGCCGGCGAGGATGGTCGGCGCGGCGGCCGGCAGGATCACGCGGAAGGCCTTTCGCAGCGGATTCACTTCCAGCGTGCGCGAGACGTCGAGCCAGTCCTTCTTCACGTTGGCGACGCCGTGCGCGGTATTGATCAGCATCGGCCACAGCGAGCAGATGAAGATGACGAAGATTGACGAGGCCGAGGCGTCCTTGATCGTGTAGAGCGCGAGTGGCATCCACGCCAACGGCGAGATCGGCTTCAACAGCTGCACGTAGGGATTGATCGCCTGGTAGACCACGCGCGAGTTGCCGATGGCGAAGCCGAGCGGGATCGCCACCACGGCGGCGAGNGAAAAACCGCCGAGCACGCGCGCCAGCGAATAGCCGAGCTGGATGCCGATGCCCTTGTCGTTGGGACCGTTGTCGTAGAACGGGTGGGACAGCTTGTCCCACACGGTCTGCGCCATCGCCGCCGGCGTGGGGAAACCCGAGGCGGCCTTGGCCCCCGCCCCCATCAGCGCGGCGTATTCAGGATCGACGTTGGCCGCGGCCACATGGGCTTCCGGCAGCGTCAGCAGCTGCCAGACCAGCAGGATTGCCGCGAACAGCCCGAGCGACAACAAGCCGGCCTTTTGACTGAGTGAGAGTCGGGTCTTCATGTGCGTTTGATGGCGAAGGAGTTGAGGTATTCGGCAGGCTTCGCGGGATCGAACACCTTGCCCATGATGGTGTGCTTCGTATAGCTCGACGCCGGCGCCTTCAGCCCGATCTCGGCCATGCGCTTCCTCGCATCGGTGGCGCGGAACACGTCTTCGGCGACGGCCTTGTAGTTGACCTCGCCCTTGATGTAGTTCCAGCGCTTCAACTGCGTAAGGATCCACACCGCCATCGACTGCCAGGGGAAAGGATCGAAGTCGACGCGGTCCGGCACGTTCTTCACGCTGCCGAGGCCGTCGGCGAAACGCCCGGTCATGACCTGCTCCAGCACCGGGATGGGCTGGTTGAGGTAGTTGGCCGGGGCGATGGCCTCGATGATGGCCTTGCGGTTTTCCGGCTTGTGCGCGTAGTCGGTCGCGCTCGCAATCGCCCGGAACAGCGCAGCGTAGGTGTTGGGGTATTCCTTGTAGAAGCCCTCCTTCACGCCGAAGGCACAGCAGGGATGGCCATCCCACATGTCGCGCGACAGGGTGTGGATGAAGGCGAAGCCTTCGTATACCGCACGCTGGTTGAACGGCTCGGGGCCGAGGAAGCCGTCGATGTTGCCGGCACGCAGGTTGGCCACCATGTCGGGNGGCGGCATCATGCGCAGTTCGACGTCCTTGTCCGGGTCGAGGCCATGCTCGGCGAGGAAGTAGCGCAGCAGCAGGTTGTGGATCGAGTAGTCGAACGGCAGGCCGAACTTCATCCCCTTCCAGTCCTTGGGATTGAGCTTGTCCTTGTGCTTGAGATGCAGCGTGATGGCCTGGCCGTTGATGTTCTGGATCGTCGCCACGTCGACCGCCTGTTTGGCCGACCCCAGCCCCAGCGACATCGCCAGCGGCATCGGGGACAGCAGGTGCGACGCGTCATATTCCTTGTTCTGCACCTTGTCGCGCACGACGGCCCAGCCGGCGGTTTTCTGCAGGCTGACGTTCAAGCCTTCGCGCTCGTAGAAACCCATGGGCCCCGCCATGATGATGGGCGTGGCGCAGGTGATGGGGACGAAGCCGATCTTGAGATCGGTTTTTTCCAGCTTGCCTTTNTCCGCCGCCAGCGCCTTGGCGGCGCCCATCGGGAACAAGGTCGAGATCGCCGCCATCGCCGTGCCGGCGCCGACCGCGCGCAGGAAATTGCGGCGCAACTGGTCGTCGGGGAACAGACCGCGCATCACCGCCGATTCGACCACGCGCGACACGCGCGCATCCTCGTTTTGCATGGCGGCATCATGATCAGCCTGGCTGTGGTGGCGACCGCAACTGCAACCTGCACGGTGCAGTGTGGTATCGGGGTCAAACGGATTATCAAAACCGGACATTAAGCGCTCCCATCGGTTGAAAAACTTGGTGTCACAACACGTCCGCATGCACCAGCGTCGCCGCACCGCGCTCCGGTCTGGTGCATGGCCACCGATTCCGGTTTGCAGCGCGCCGACCGCTCCAACGCCTGATTTGGCGGGCCTGGAGGAACCCGGCCGAGCGATGCGTCGTGTTGACACCAAAAGTCTTATCAGGAAGCGTGCCAGCCCGCACGATCGACACTAAGCGGCTGTTTATCCATGGCTTTTCAAGGAATATCCGGAACCGTCCTCAACGTTGGTCCGATTCTTGATTACACAGTGTTGACAAAATGTTTTGAGGAATCGCTATGACATCCCCTGCATTGCCAGCCGAACATCTACAGAACGAGGAAATGCTGGTCATTCGCGAATCGGCACGCCTGGTGGGAAAAAGCCTGGAGCCCGGACCGGTGATCCGCGAAATGCTGCATCTGGTCTCGGAGTTTCTTGGGCTCAATCGCGGGCGCGTGGTGTTGCGGCAGCCCGACGGCGACTATGCGATCCGTTATGCCTACGGCCTGACGGCCACGGAAATCAAGCGCGGCGTCTATCACNCCGGGGTAGGCGTCACCGGGCGCGCCCTGCAAAGCGGCGAGCCGGTGATCGTGCAGGACATCGACAACGATCCGCATTACCTCGCGCGCGCGGTGGACCGTTCACACCTGCCAAGCGAAACGGTCAGCTTCATTGCGCTGCCGCTGCGCAGCGATGGCGAGGTCCTGGGTCTGCTGNGGGTGCACCGCATCCGCGGACGCGCGCGGGCATTGACCGACGACCTGCGCATCCTCGAAATCATCGCCACGCTGATCACGCAGATCCTCAAACTGAACGATCGCGTGGCGGAGCAGACCGCCCGTCTGGAACACGAGAACCGCGAACTCAAATGGGCGCTCGAGCGCGGCACGCCGCAGCCGGCCACGCTCGGCATCGTCGGCGAATCGCCTGCCCTGCGTCATGCCTTGCGCCAGATCGAACAGGTATCGTCCACCGACGTGACGGTGCTGCTGCTGGGCGAATCGGGCACCGGCAAGGAGTTGTTCGCCCGCGCGCTGCATCTGTCGAGCCCGCGGCGCGACCAGCCTTTCGTCAAGGTGAACTGCGGCGCGATCCCGGAAAACCTGTTCGAGTCGGAATTGTTCGGCTACGAGAAAGGCGCATTCACCGGCGCGGTCACGGCACGGGCCGGTTACTTCGAGCAGGCGAACGGCGGTACGCTGTTCCTCGACGAGATCGGCGAGCTACCGCTGTCGATGCAGGTGAAGCTCTTGCGCGTGCTACAGGAGAAATCGCTGCAGCGCGTCGGCGGCCGCCGCGAAACGCCGATCGACGTACGCATCGTCGCCGCCACCAACCTCGACCTGCAGCAGCAGGTGAGCGCAGGCCGCTTCCGTCTCGACCTGTATTACCGCCTCAACATCATTCCGATCCGCCTGCCCGCACTGCGCGAACGTCCCGAGGACATCCGCCCGCTGGTGCGCCACCAGCTCAACCTCATCAGCCAAAGCTATCAGCGCAACGTCGGCCTGACGCAGGAGGCGATGGAGACGCTGGCGGGTTACCACTGGCCGGGCAATATCCGGCAATTGCGCAACGTACTGGAACGCCTGGTGCTGCTGGCCGAGGGCGCGACGATTCCGGCACAGGAGGTCGAACGCGTGATCCACAGCGAAGCCTCGCCGGAGAACGGCAGATCGTTCGGCAGCGTCCCGGCGAGCCCGCCTGCGGTTGCCGCCGTACGCCCCTATCTCCCTGCGCAGTCGCACGATCGTCAGCAGATCGCGCAGGCGCTGGCGCACGCCCATGGCAACAAATCGCGCGCGGCCCAGATGCTGGGGCTGACCCTGCGCCAGCTGAACTACCGCCTGCAGCGGCTCGAAGCGGCCGAAGCGAGCTGACAATGGTTGACAATTTGTTAGCGCAGGCAATTGGCGACAACCGGATAGGAAGGAAAATACGAATAACAAACAACGACTTAATGCGTCATTTCGGAGCTGGCACAGGAATCGCAATACAGGTCATGTCGGTTCCCCGACCCTCTCAACCAAGGAGTCATGCCATGTCTGAAGTCGTTGCCCTGAAAACCCAAACCATCCTCGAGCCCATTTCCAGCGAAGGCCTCGCCGCGCTGTCCACCAAAGGCAAGGCCAACCCGCAATCGGTCGTCACGCTGAAAGCGAAGACCGTATGCGAAAGCAAGTTCCGCAATCTCACCTACGTACGCAACCTGCCGGCCCACGTGATCGACGAGCCGCCGCACCTGCTGGGCGACGACACCGCGCCGAATCCATCCGAAGCCGTGCTGGCCACGCTGGGTTCCTGTCTGTCGGTCGGCCTGCACGCCAACGCCGTGGCGCGCGGCATCACGCTGTCGAAGATCGAGCTCGAACTCGAAGGCGACATCAACGTGACCGCCGTGTGGGGCGTGGGCGACCTCGACCCGATGAAGAAGCTGGGCTTTACCGACGTGCGCGTGAAAGTGCACCTGGAAGGCGACGCCACCGAGGCCGAGCTGAAGGATCTGGTCGCGCATTCCAACGCCTGGTCGCCGGTGGCCAACACGCTGCGCAATCCGGTGAACGTCAGCGTCGAGCTGGCCTGAGCCGTCCCTTTATCGAATCAGGAGCGCACCATGCCCGCCGTCGCCCTCGCCCCCACTCTCCCGCTTGAAGCCTGCGAAATCCTGCCGGGCTTGTCCGACCTCATCGCCGAAGAACTCGCGCCCAAGGTGATCGACATCGACCTGAAGGGCCTATATCCCGACACCTTTCTGCGCAAGCTCGGCGCGCTCGGCGGACTGAGCGGCCTCACGCCGGCGTCGCACGGCGGCAGCGGGCTCGGCCTGAAACACGCGATCCAGATCATCGAGGAAGCGTCCAAGCACTGCGTGTCCACCGGCTTCCTGCTGTGGGCACAGTACGCGCTGCAGTGGTACGTGCTGAACGGCACCAACCCCGCGCTCGCAGCCGACATGCTGCCAAAGATGGCACGTGGCGAGGTGCTGGGCGGCACCGCACAGTCGAACACCATGAAATCCTGCGTGGGTATCGAGGAAACCCGTCTCAAGGCGCAGCGCGTCGAGGGCGGCTACCGCGTCAACGGCGTGCTGCCCTGGGTGTCGAATATCGGGCCCGAGCATCATTTCCACATGGGCGCCTCGCTACCCGACGCGCCAGGGCTGGTGATCGGCCTGCTGCACGGCAGCACGCGCGGCCTCACGCTGGCGCAGAACGCGCACTTCATCGGCATGGAAGGCACCAACACCTTCGCCTGCCAGTTCCGCGACGTGTTCCTGCCCGACGCGCAGGTGGTCTGCCACCCGCACGAATTCGACGCTTTCCGCGACCGCACCAAATCGGCCTTCATCCTGTTGCAGATGGGCATGGGCCTCGGCCTCGTCGATGCATGCGTGGGCATGATGCAACGGGCCGACAAGCAGTTCGGCCACGTCAACCGCTTCCTCGACGTCCAGGCCGACACCCTGCAAGCCGAGCTCGACGCCGCGCGTGCCGCGACCTACGACCTGGCCGACCGCATCGACCGCGACGGCAGCCTGCCGCACGTGAAGGAAACGCTGCAACTGCGGCTGGCCGGCAGCGAATTGAGCCTGAAGGCCGCCAACGCGGCGATGCTGCATCTGGGCGCCAAGGGCTATTTGTCGAATAATGCGGCACAGCGCAGATTGCGCGAGGCCTACTTCATCGCCATCGTCACCCCGGCGATCAAGCACCTGCGCAAGGAGCTGCATGAGTTCGACAGCCACGCCTGCGCACTGGCGCAGGATGAAAGAGAGGTCGCATGATCCGTTTTGCCGTATCGCTATCGGTGGACGAAGCCGCAGAGAAACTGATCGCCGCCATCGCCGCCTATCCGATGGGTCTGGTCGCCCACGCCAATGGCCAGGCCAATTGCGCAAAAAGGGGATCGAGGTGCCGGCTGACCAGATCCTCGAGGTGTTTCGCCCCGACTATGCCGCCAAGGTCTGGGCGGCGGAAAAGGCAGCGGGCATCGATATCCCGCTGCGCATCCACCTGTACGAGGCCGGCGGCCACACCTGGGTCGCGCATCGCCCTGCCACCGACGTCTTCAAACCCTACGTCAACCCGCAGCTCGATGTGCTGGGCGGCGAGCTCGACGCCATCTTCAATCAACTGCTGGCCACGCTCGATCCGTGGAAATTGCCATGATGAATCTCTCCGCTGCTATCTCTGCCCCCGAATCCGTTCCCGCCTTCCGCAAATGGACCTGCGCCGTCTGCGACTACGTCTACGACGAGGCGCTCGGCGACCCCGACCATGGCCTCGCGCCGGGCACCCGCTACGAAGCCATCCCCGACGACTGGAGCTGTCCCGACTGCGGCGTGACCAAGGCGGATTTCTACTGCTTCGACGACTAGGCCCATTCACACTTAATTTCTGGAATGGGGGCCGCCCCGGTAAAATCCGGGGATGATCGTCTATCTCCACGGCTTCAACTCTTCCCCCGCATCCGGCAAGGCCCGGCAGCTGGGCGAGCACATGGCGCGTATCGGGCGGCAGGCGGATTATTATTGTCCGATGCTCGCCAACAGCCCGCGTGCGGCCATTACCCAGGTCGAGGCCGAACTGGCGCGACGCCACCCTGAATCCGTCACCTTGGTCGGCAGTTCGCTGGGCGGCTTCTATGCCACCCACCTGGCCGAGAGGCACGGCTGGAAAGCGGTGCTGGTGAACCCCGCCGTGCACGCACACACGCTGCTGCGCGCCGCACTCGGTCCGCAGACCAACTGGCATAGCGGCGAGAAATGGGAACTAACCGAGGCGCACCTGGCCGAACTCGCGGCGCTCGACGTCCCCGCCATCTCGCAGCCCGAACGCTACCTGTTGCTGGTGCAGACCGGCGACGAGGTGCTCGACTACCGCGACGCCATCGCCTACTACGCCGGCGCCACGCAAATCGTCGAAGACGGCGGCGACCATGGCTTTGCCGGGTTCGAGCGCCACTTCCAAACCATTCTGGATTTCTGATTTTCCATGCATCTCATCTTTGAAGAGGACGGCCATTTCAAGGCCGGTTCCATCCTGTCCGAAACCGACGCCACGGCGCAGGTGGAGGCGGCCTCGGGCAAGCGCAGCAAGATCAAGACGGCCAATATCCTGCTGCGCTTCGCCACGCCGGCGCCGGCCGAGGTGATGGCCGAAGCCGAGACGCTGACGGCCGAACTCGACGCCGATTTCCTGTGGGAAGCGGCAGGCACCGAGGAATTCGGTTTCGAGCAACTGGCGCAGGAATATTACGGCCACGCGCCGCGGCCGGCGGAGTCGGTGGCGCTGCTGCTGAAGCTGCACACCTCGCCGATCTATTTTCATAAANAGGGCAAGGGACGCTACCGCCCGGCGCCAGCCGAAACGCTGGCGGCAGCCAAGGCCGGCCTGGAGAAGAAACGCCTCGCGGCGGAACGGCAGGCACACCTGGCCGCCGAACTCGCGGCCTTCCGCCTGCCACCCGAATATACGTCGCTGATCCCGCGTATTCTCATCGCGCCGGACAAGAACACGCTGGAATACAAGGCGCTGGAAGACGCGGCAACGGCCACCGGACTGTCCCAATTGCGGCTCATCGAGCGCTGCGGCGCGATCCCGTCGACGCTCGACTTCCATCTCGCGACTTTCCTGCTGGAATACTTTCCCCGCGGCACCGGTTTCGCGCCCGTCACCGAACCGCTCGACCCGCCGGAATTGCCCAAGAGCAACGTGCGTGCGTTCTCGATGGACGACGAAGCGACCACCGAGATCGACGATGCACTGTCAGTCGAATGGCGCGGCGATGGCAGCGTCCGCGTCGGCATCCACATCGCGGCGCCGGCACTCGGCATCGCACCCGGCTCGGAATTCGACAAGGTCGCGCGCGAGCGGCTCTCCACCGTGTACTACCCCGGCAACAAGATCACCATGCTGCCCGAGGCGCTGATCCATCACTACACGCTGGGCGAGACTCACGATTGCCCGGCGCTGTCGTTGTACGTGGACGTGGCGTCCGACCTGCGCGTGCTCGGCACCGAAACCAAGCTGGAAATGGTGCACATCGCCGACAACCTGCGCCACGAAACGCTGGAGGTGCAGTTCAACGACGACACTCTGCGCAATCCCGGCGTGCCCGACTATCCTTATCGCCGCGAACTCGAATGGCTGCGCGACTTTGCCGCCGTACTCGAAGCGGGGCGGGGCAAAGCCGACAATGTGGATCGCGTCGACTACAACTTCAAACTCGACGGCGAGCGCATCAGCATCGTCCCGCGCAAGCGCGGCAGCCCGATCGACAAGGTGGTCTCCGAACTGATGATTTTCGCCAATGCGCACTGGNGGNGCTGGCTGGCTGAAAAGCGCGTGCCCGGCATCTATCGCGCCCAGGCCAACGGCAAGACACGCATGACGACGNCCCCCGACCCCCACGTGGGCCTTGGCGTCGACCAGTATGCGTGGTCGTCCTCGCCGCTGCGGCGCTACGTCGACCTGGTCAACCAACGGCAACTGATCAGCATCGTGCAAGGAGCCGATCCGGTGTATCCCNCGAGGAGCGAGCAATTGTTCTCGACCGTACGCGACTTCGAGCTGGCCTACGACGCCTACAATGAATTCCAGCGGCGGCTCGAACGCTACTGGATGCTGCGCTGGCTGATCCAGGAAAACGTGAACGAAGTCACCGCCAACGTCATCCGCGAAGACCTGGTTCGCTTCGACAACTTGCCGATGGTGACGCGTGCGCCCTCGGTGATGGGCATCGCACCGGGATCGAAAGTGCGGCTGGCCATTTCCAGCATCGATTTGCTGGACATCGGTTTTCATGCCGAGTATCTGGAGACGGTCGCCTTGCCGCCTGACAGCGCCGCCGTCGTTCCGTAGAATCCAGCTTGTCCGATCATTTCGAGTCCATGGTGTCTTCTGCTCCTGCCCCGTCTCCCGCTCTCGCCGCGCCCTCCAAACAGGGCACGCGCATGGCGCTGGCCCTGCTGGCGTCCGCGGCGGTGCATGGCATGGTGCTCTCGACCCAGTTCGTGCATGTCAATCCGCACTTGTTCGAGGATCCCAATCTGCCGATGGAGGTGGTGCTGGTCAACGCCAAAAGTGTGGACTCCCCGCTCAATCCCGACGCACTGGCACAGGTGAACCTGGCAGGCGGCGGCAACACCGATGAAGACCGCCGGCTGAAAAGCCCGCTTCCCGCCAGTGCCAGAACCCAGACCGGGACCGAGGAAGCCGCCTTGCAGGCAAAGGTGGCCTCCCTCGAACAACAAGCCAAAACCCTGTTGAGCCAACTGAAACCCGACGCTCAACTGCAGACTCCGCCGCCGGTGGAAACCCCCGCTCCCGTCCGACCCACTGTCGACGCCAGCCAACTCAACGAGCAGGCACGCGAAATGGCGCAACTGCAGGCGCGCATCTCGCAGCAATGGGATGAATACCAGAAACGTCCCAAGCGCGCCTTCGTCGGCGCCAATGTGCGCGAATACGCGTTTGCGCGCTACGTGGAGGACTGGGTCACCAAGGTCGAGCGCATCGGCAACGTCAATTACCCGGAAGCCGCACGCCGCCAGGGCATCTACGGCAGCCTGCGGCTGACCGTATCGATCTATGCCAACGGCCGCATCGAGACCGTCGACATCGATCGCTCATCCGGTTCCAAGATTCTCGACGCCGCCGCGATCAAGATCGTCGAGCTCGCCGCCCCCTACGCGCCTTTTCCCGACGAGATGCGGAAANAGGCCGACATCCTGTCGATCACCCGCACCTGGACCTTCACGCGCTCCGACCAGCTCGTCGGGACTGACTGAATCCCGTCATTGCCGCCGTGCGCCAGGACTGGATGCGGCGGCGAATCCGCCACGCCCACCCATAGAATTCAGATACTTATCAATAGCTTACGAATAGCTGCCGCGTAAGGCATGCATATTGCTCCAGTCAGGCAAAGCCGGTTGCAGGGCGTTTTCCCTGGCCACCGCCGAATGACAGGAGCAGACATGACCCCATTCAATCGATTTGTCGCCATCTTGGGTATTACCCTGGTTTCCGCCCAGGCACACGCTGTAGACGTTTCCTTCACCTCGAGTGCCGGACTCGCCCAGAGCTATGGCAATACCTATACCACCACGGTGGATGGCCTGACGATCTCGGCCAGCGCCTGGTCGAGCACGGCACGCGCCAACCAGTTCGAGCAGGCTGCCCTGACACTCACGCCGGGCTTCGGCCTGGGCGTATGCAGCAGCCAGGAGAAGGCCAATTGCACGGCCAAGAATTTTGCCGACGCGCTGGGCAACAAGGGCGCCGACGATCTGATCCTGTTCAGCTTCTCTGGCGCGGTCAATCTGCAGTCCCTGTCCATGATCCAGTTCGGTGGCGATTCCGACCTCAGCATCTGGGCCGGCGCCGGCGCCTTCAGCCCGGCCGGGCTGAAAGCCAGCCTGATTGGCACGGCGACCTTGTATGACAACACCAGCAATGTGAACACCGTCAAAACCGTCAGCCTCGCCGGTTTCACCGGAAGCTACGACTGGATTGCGGTGGCCGCCCGGATCGGCCAGAACAACGACTTTGCCAAGCTGCAATCCCTGACGATCAATCCCGTGGCCCAGCCGGTACCGGATGCCGCCACCTGGATGACGATGCTGGCCGGCCTGGGCCTGGTCGGCTTTCGCGTGAACCGGCGCCAAGCCTAAGCCGCAGGCCGCAATCGACAACAACCCGCCTTCAGGCGGGTTTTTTCATGCCTTCCGGGTGCGCTTCGCCAGCCGGCCTGGGATATTTGATATCTTTATCACGTGATAAAATGTTTGATTGTTCTAATATTTTCATTTAATTCCGCTTCTGGAGACTGTCATGCACACCGGCACCACCCTTACCCAGTTCATCATTGAAGAACAGCGCCGCACCGCCGGCGCCACCGGCGACTTCACCTCGCTGCTGAACGATGTCGTCACCGCCTGCAAGGCCATCTCCAATGCCGTCAACAAGGGCGCGCTGCTGGGCGTGATGGGCGCGCTGGATTCCGAGAACGTGCAGGGCGAGACGCAGAAGAAGCTCGACGTCATCACCAACGACATCATGATCCGCTCCAACGAGTGGGCCGGTCACCTCGCCGGCATGGCGTCCGAGGAAATGGACGACGTGTACGCCATCCCCAGCCAGTACCCGCTCGGCAAGTACCTGCTGGTGTTCGACCCACTCGACGGCTCGTCCAACGTCGACGTCAACATCTCGGTCGGCACCATCTTCTCGATCCTGAAAGCGCCGGTCGCCGGCCGCGCCGCCAAGATGGAAGACTTCCTGCAGACCGGCACCCAGCAGGTGTGCGCCGGCTACGCGATCTACGGTTCGTCGACCATGCTGGTGCTGACCTTCGGCCACGGCACCAACGGCTTCACGCTCGACCGCGACGCCGGCGAGTTCGTGCTGACCCACCCCAACATGAAGATTCCCACCGAAACCAAGGAATTCGCGATCAACGCCTCCAACATGCGTTTCTGGGAAAAGCCGGTGCAGCGCTACGTCGACGAGTGCCTGGCCGGCAAGACCGGTCCGCGCGGCAAGGACTTCAACATGCGCTGGGTTGCCTCGATGGTCGCCGAAGTGCACCGCATCCTCACCCGCGGCGGCATCTTCATGTACCCCAAGGACACCAAGGACCCCGCCAAGGCCGGCAAGCTGCGCCTGTTGTACGAGGCCAATCCGATGGCCTTCATCGTCGAGCAGGCCGGCGGCGCTGCCACCACCGGCCGCGAGCGCATCCTCGATCTGGCGCCGGAAGGTCTGCACCAGCGCGTGCCGGTGATCCTGGGTTCCAAGAGCGAAGTCGACACCGTGACTGGCTACCACCACGAAAAAGCTGCTTGAGTCCCGTCTCAATGCAGGATTAAAAGCCGGGCTGTGCCCGGCTTTTTCGTGCTGCGCTCCCCTATGCCGCCACCCGACGCAGGCCGGCACGCATCAACCGGATGCAGTCATCCGGCGGCAGGGGCCGGCTGAACAGATAGCCCTGAGCCTGATCGCAATGATTGGTTCGCAGATAAGCCAGTTGCGCGTCGGTCTCGACGCCTTCCGCGACCACGGTCAACCCGAGGCTACCGGCCAGCGCAATGATGGTGCGCACGATGGCGGTGTCGTTTTCGTCGCCAGGAATGTCACGTATGAACGAACGGTCGATCTTCAGGCAATGGATGGGAAAACTCTTCAGGTAGCTGAGCGAGGAATAGCCGGTACCGAAATCGTCCACGGCGATACGCAGACCCAGCCGCTCCAGTTCGGTCAGAACGGTCGCCGCGGTCGCCAGATTGTCCATGATCGACGATTCGGTGATCTCCAGCTCCAGGTCGCTCGCCGCCAACCCGGTGTCGCGCAGGGCCGCGCTGACTTCCTCCGCCAGGTCCTTTTGGCGAAACTGGCGGGTCGAGAGGTTGACCGCCATGGTGCCGGCCAGCAAGCCCGCGTCCTGCCAAGCGCGCATTTGACGACAGGCCTCGCGCATCACCCAGTCGCCAATCGGCAGAATGAGGCCGGTGTGCTCGGCAACCGGAATGAATTCTTCGGGGCTGACCATGCCCAGTTCCGCCGACTGCCAGCGCAACAGCGCTTCCCACCCGATCAGGCGACCTGTCCGGATTTCCAGCTTGGGTTGGTAGTGCAGCGTCAGTTCCTTGTGCTCCAAGGCCTGCTTGAGGCGCGCCTCAAGCAGCACACGGCGCTGGATTTCTTCGGATAGATCGTGGCTGAATACCCGGAAGCAATTGCGGCCGGCCGATTTGGCGCGATGCAGGGCCAAGTCGGCATAGCGCATCAAGATGCTGGCCGATTCGCCGTCGGCCGGATAACTGACGATACCGATGCTGACCCCGATTCCCAGGCGGTCGTTGCCGATATCGAATTCCCGCCCCATGGCGTCCAGCAGGGTCTGTCCCACCTGCTTGGCCTGTTCGGCGGAGGTGTTTTCCAGCAGGATCACGAATTCGTCGCCGCTGAAACGAGCCAGGAAGGCGGAAGGAGGCAGGCTCGTCCGAATGCGTCCGGCAACCGCCACCAGCAACAGGTCGCCGTATTCGTGGCCCAGCGTGTCATTCACGTTCTGGAAATAGTCGAGATCCAGCAGCATCACCGTACAGGGTGCCGCCTCATTGCAGGTGAGGACGGACTGGTTGAGCCGTTCGCCGAATGCGGTCCGGTTCGGCAATCCGGTCAGATCGTCATGCGTGAGCATATGGCGCATCTGGCGGAACGGGCGGCTCACCGCTTCGGCATAGATCGCGCGATACAAGAAATAATAGGCAAACACCTTGTAGGTATGCCCCAGCAGGTTGGCCGTGCTGCTCACCTGCACATACACGACGAAGAACAGTTCGGCCGCCGCCAGCAGCAGCAGGGCCAGCATCAGGCTCTCGAAATCGCAGTGGGTGATGCGTGCACGACGCAGGTACAACAGGACGGCAATCGCCAGGTAAAGACCGAACACCCCNCATTCGAGCGCCACTTTGAGCGGGGTCAATCCCTCGCCCATGACATACATCGCAGGAATGGCGTGGGGCGAAGCCAGCAGCCCGTACGACAAACTCCCCAGCACCAGCAGAACACCCATCCAGCCGTAGCGGCTGGCCGGGACACGCGTGGCAGGCGTCTCCGGAAGCAGCACATACGCCAGCAGCCCGATCCCGGCCGCCAGACGGCCGCACAGCCAGAACAGGATGGCTTTGTGGGGNGAATTCGGACTGACCAGGTCCGGCATGCCGATATAGGACAGGAAATGCAAGGTGTCGAACAACGCCACCGCCAGGAACGCGCAGCCCAATGCCACGGAACGGATCGAGCGCAAGGTTTCCTGTACGCCGTGGCCGGTAAAGAAAACCAGCGCGGCCACTATGACGGCGAAGATTTCCATCATCGAATGGACCGCCAGGAAAGTCGGGGCCGAGAGCGTCAGTTGATTGGCTGGAAATGCCTGCCACAGCAGCAAGGGGATGCTTGCGGACAGCAGCAGTATGCCGGCGAGGCGGTGTGTGTCTTGCCCTGACATTAAAGCAGGCGATCCTCTCTTGACTGGAGGGTTGCACAATTAACCATACTACTGACGCAAGTATTTCGGTTTTGCCGGCCGCGGTCAACGCCGGCATGCGCAATGCCGGCCAACAGGATGCGTGTCGATTGCCTGATGGGCATTGCCCTGCCGGCCCACGGCGGACGATCGCGGTGGGCCGTCAGCTTTACGGCGCTTCCGGCGGTTTCGAGGCCGGCGACGGATGGTGGGACGGCAGATGGACATTGTCGTAGCGCGTGGCATGCGGATGCGCATCGATCTCTTCCGTCTTGGCTTGCAGCCGCCTGTCGGACACCCAGTGGAAAAAGAGCGGGATGAAGAACACCGCGAGGAACGTGGCAGCCAGCATGCCGCCGACGACGCCGGTGCCGACCGCATGACGTGCACCGGCGCCCGCGCCAGTCGAAATCGCCAGCGGCAGAACGCCGAGAATAAAGGCGAGCGAAGTCATCAGGATGGGACGGAAACGCAGGCGGGCGGCTTCGAGCGCAGCCGAAACACTGGAATAGCCTTCCTGTTTCTTCAGCACGGCGAACTCGACGATCAGGATCGCGTTCTTCGCCGCAAGCCCCAGCAAGGTCACCAAGCCGATCTGGAAATACACGTCGTTGGACAGCCCGCGCAGCCACACCGCTGCCAGCGCGCCGAAGGTGCCGAAGGGCAGTGCCATCAGAACGGCAAACGGCAGCGTCCATTTTTCATACTGCGCCGCAAGGATGAGAAACACCATCAGTACTGCCAAACCCAGCGCAATGCCCGACGTCCCGCTCGAACGCTTCTCCTGGAACGAGGCGCCGGTCCATTCGTAGCTGAAGTCGGGCGGCAGCACTTTNTTCGCTATTTCGTCGATGATGGCAAGCGACTGGCCCGAACTGACCCCGGGCACCGCGCTGCCCATGATCTTGACCGCCTGAGAATTGTTGTAACGGTCGAGCGTTTCCGGACCGGACGAGAAGCTGATTTTGGCCAGGGCCGACATCGGCACCATCTCGCCGGACGCGTTGGGCACGAACAGCGCCGACACGTCCTGCGGCGTCTTCCGCGCGCCCGGCTCGGCCGCCATCAACACCTGCCAGGTGCGGCCATACTTGTTGAAATCGTTGACGTAATACGAACCCAGCGTGGCCGACAAGGTCGTGAACACGTCGTCGATCTTGACGCCCAGCATCTTGGCCTTTTCTCGGTCGACGCCGACATACAGCTGCGGCACGTGCGGCCGCCATAGCGTCAGCACCTGCGCGAGCCGCTTGTCCTGGCGCGCGGCAGCGAGAAAGGCATCGGCCACCTGAGACAGTTTCTGCGGACCGCCCTCGCCCTTGTTCTGGATGTAGAACTCGAACCCGCCGGCATTGCCCAGACCGAAGATCGGCGGGGGCGCGAAGGCCAGCACCAGCGCCTCACGGATGCCCGACGTCGCCCCCATCATCTCGCCGACCATCTGCTGGATGGTCTTCTTGCGCTCGTCCCAATGACGCGCGGCGACGAAGATGGTCGCCGCACTATTACGGAAACCGCCGCCGAGGAAGTCGAGCCCGGCGAAGGCAACCACGTGCTGGACGGCCGGGTCCTTGCGCACGATCGCATCGACCTGTTTGACCACGGCTTCGGTACGCGACAGCGCCGAGCCGTCCGGCAGGTAGACCGCGCTGATGTAGTAGCCCTGGTCTTCGTCCGGCACCAGGCTGCCGGGCGTGACCTTCCACAAAGTGACGGCCGCGGCAATCATCAGGAGGTAAATCGAGAGCGCGACGAGCGAGCGTCGCATGAGGAATTTCACCCCGCCCTGGTAATGCCGGGTCATGCCCGCGAAACCCCGGTTGAACGCGCGGAAAAANCGCCCGGGTTCATGCGGCTTCTCGCCCTTGAGCAGCGCCACGCACAGCGCCGGCGTGAGGGTCAGCGCAACGAGGCCGGAAATCACCACCGAAATCGCGATCGTCGCCGCGAACTGCCGGTACAGCTCGCCGGTCAGGCCGCCGAGAAAGGCGATGGGAACGAACACCGCGCACAATACCAGCACGATCGCGATCACTGGCCCGGTGACCTCGCGCATCGCCAGCAGCGCCGCTTCGCGCGGGGTCTTCTTGTGCTCGTGGATGATGCGCTCGATGTTTTCCAGTACCACGATGGCATCGTCGACGACGATGCCGATGGCAAGCACCATGCCGAACAGCGTCAGCGTGTTGATCGAATAGCCGAGCAACAGCAGGCCGACGAAGGTGCCCAACAGCGACACAGGCACGGCGAGGACGGGGATGAGCGTCGCGCGCCAGTTCTGCAGAAAGAGGAACACCACCAGCACGACCAGCAGGATCGCCTCGCCCAGGGTTTTCACCACCTCGCGGATCGACACCTCGACAAAGCGCGTGGTGTCATAGGGCACGGCGTAGTCGAGGCCAGGCGGGAATTTCTTNTTCAGTTCCTCGACCGTACGGGTCACTTCATCTCCCACCTCGAGCGCATTGGCGCCGGGCTGCAGGAAGATGCCCACCAGCGTCGCGGGTTTGCCGTTGTAGAGCCCCGCAAAATCGTAATCCTTGGAGCCGAGCTCGACTCGCGCGACATCTTTCAGGTACAGCATCGAGCCGTCGGTATTCGCACGCACGACGATATTCTCGAATTCCTTGGGGTCGGCGAGCCGTCCCTTGGCGGTCAGCGAATACACCAGCGCCTGCCCGTTGTCGACCGGCGGCTGGCCGATCTTGCCGGGCGCGAACTGGGCGTTCTGCTCGTTGATCGCGCGCGTGAGATCGGCCACGGTCACGCCCAGCTGGGCCATGCGGTCGGGCTTGAGCCAGATGCGCATGGCGTAGTCNCTGGCGCCGAAAATCTGCACGTTGGTCGTGCCGGGAATGCGCTTCAGGCGATCCAGCACATTGAGCGTGACGTAGTTGCTGGTGTACAGATCATCGTAGCGGCCGTCGGGCGATAGGAATGCGAGCACCTGCAGGAAGGCGGACGAGCCTTTCTCCACGGTCACGCCCTGGCGGCGCACTTCTTCCGGCAGCCGTGCCTCGGCCTGCTTGACCCGGTTGTTGACGTTGAGCGCGGCCTTGTCGACGTCGGAGCCGATCTCGAACGTCACCTGGATTTCCAGGACGCCGTTCGAGGCCGAGGTCGAACTCATGTACATCATGTCCTCGATGCCGTTGATCGCGTTTTCCAGCGGCGCCGCGACGGTCTGTTCCAGCACCGTCGCCGAAGCGCCCGGATAGACCGCGCGTACCGTGACCACCGGCGGCGCGATCTCGGGGTATTGCGCGATCGGCAGCACGCGCATCGCCAGCAGTCCGGCGAGCACGATCAGGATGGAGATCACGACCGAAAAGATCGGCCGGTCGATGAAGAAGCGCGAGAACATGAGCGTTCCTTATGGTTTCGTGGCGGCGGGCGGCGCAGCCGCAGCCTTCGGTTCGGCCCCGGCTTCCGAGGGCACGACGGGCATGCCCGGGAAGAAAATCCGCGCCATGCCATCGACCACGACCTTGTCGCCAGACTTCAGGCCGCTTTTGATCACCCAGCGACCGATCCCCTTGCCGGGCTCGCCGCCACCTACCCACGCGCCGACTTCGACCGGGTGGGGCAACGCAACGGTCATCCCCTTCTCGCCGGGCGTGGCCACATAGACGAACTTGCCGGTCGGACCATCCTGCACCGCGGGCTGAGGCACGGTAATCGCATCGGGTAGCTGCCCGCCTTCGACGACCACCCGTACGAATTGCCCGGGTTTCAAGACGCCGTCGGCATTGGCAAACTCGGCCCGCATGTCGAATGCGCCGGTTTGCGTATTCGCCTTGTAATCGCTGAAATTGAGCGTGCCGGTGGCTGCGATGCGCGTACCGTCGGCAAGCACCAGACGAACATGTTGCCGGCCCTGTTCCAGGGTTCCCTCGGCACGCTGTTTCTCCAGCGCCAGGCGCGCGTCCTCGCCGATCGAGAAGCGCGCGTAGATAGGNGCGATCTGCGCCAACGTGCTGAGCGCGGGCCCCGTTGGACTCACCAGCGCACCTTCGACCTGAAGCGCGCGGCCCATCACGCCCGTCAGCGGGGCGCGAATATCGGTATAGCCGAGGCTGATACGCGCATTGGCCAGATTCGCTTCGGCCGTGCGCACGCCCGCCTCGGCCACTGCGAGCGCAGTCTGTGTGGCATCCAGCGCACGTGTGCTGACGAACCCTTGCGCCGCGAGCGCGCGGTTGCGGTCCAGTTCCAGCTTGGCTTCCGCGAGCAAGGCCTGCCGGTTGGCGAGTTCGGCATTCGCCGCTCGAACCTGCGCGGCAAAGCTGGCGGCGTCGAGTTTGTACAACAGGGCACCTGCCTTGACCGGTGCGCCCTCCTGAAAATAGCGATGCTCGATGACGGCCGCGACGCGCGGCCGGATCTCCACTTCCCGCGAGGCTTCCAGTCGCCCGACATATTCGAAATTGATCGGCACCACGTGCGGCGTCACCGCTTCCACCGTCACCTGCGCAGGCGGTGGNGCCCCNGCCCCCTGTTGTGCCGTTTCATGTTGTCCGCACGCTGTGAGCACAGTGCTCAAGCCCACAACCACTACCCCGGAAAATCGGTGCATGGTGCCCCTGAAATTATTTGTACCTCGCCATCATAAAAGCATACATACATGAATGTAAATTGCAGGCGCTGGCCATTTATTGGACAATTCTGCCTATGGTCAAANAANCCCGTGCGGAAGCGCTTGCCACCCGTGACGCCCTGCTTGCCGCCGCGCTCCAGGTATTTCGCGAACGCGGCGTCACACGCACGCGGCTCTCCGACGTCGCCGAACGCGCCGGGGTAACGCGGNGGGCCATCTACTGGCATTTCAAGGACAAGGCCGAATTGTTCCAGGCCGTCTGCGAACGCGGCACCCTGCCAGTGGACGCGCTCCTTGCCCAGGCCAGCCAGCATGCGCAGCGCGATCCGCTGGCCATGGTCCGACAGCTTGCCCTGATGGCGCTCACCCAATTGGCCCAGCATGCCGATACCCAGGCCATGTTCGACGTGATCTTCCACAAATGCGAATTCACCGAGGAACTGGCGCCGGTGGTGGCANAAAACGATGCCGACCGCGCCGCCTGCCTATCGCAGGTGCAGCAGCTCTTCGACCAAGCCGTTGCCTGCGGCCAATTGCCGCCCGCCACCGACACCTTTCTGGCGACTCATGGCCTGCATGCCTACATGGTGGGCCTGATGCACGAATGGGTGCTGAATCCCGAGAGCTACGATCTCGCCGTGTGCGCCGAACCGCTAATCGACTGCTATCTGGCCGGACTGGCCGCCCGCCCGCCCATCTGCCGGCCGGTCGCCGGCTAGACCGAACGCGCTGGCACTATGGTCTTGAACAGCGCCAACACCTGTGCGCGCTGGCGCGCATGCTCGACGATGGGGGCAGGGTAGGTCTGCCCGACGATCACGCCAAGGCGCATCTGTTCGCCGACTGGCAGCTTCCACGGCGCATGGGCGAATTTTTCCGGCACCTGCGCGAGTTCGGGCACATAACGGCGAATGAACACGCCTTGCGGGTCGAATTTCTCGGATTGCGCCAGCGGGTTGAAGATGCGGAACCAGGGCTGGGCATCGCAACCCACCGAGGCCGCCCACTGCCAGCCACCGCTGTTGGCGGCGAGATCGTAATCGATCAGCCTGTCGGCGAAATAACGCTCACCGAGCCGCCAGTCGACCAGCAGGTCCTTGGTCAGGAACGAAGCTGCGACCATGCGTAGCCGGTTATGCATGTAGCCGGTCTGATTGAGCTGGCGCATTGCCGCGTCGATCAGTGGATAGCCTGTACGCGCCTCGCACCAGGCCTCGAAATGCCCCGGCGGATTCGGCCACGGCAGCGCATCGTACTGTGGCTTGAAAGTGTGGCCCGTCGCGACGTCGGGACGATGCCAGAGGATCTGGTGGTAGAAGTCGCGCCAGATCAGCTCGGACAGCCAGGTCTGCGCCCCATGTCCACCCTGCTGCCAGGCCGCCGCGGCAAGCTGGCGGATGGACACCGTGCCGAAGCGCAGGTGTGCCGACAGATACGACGGTCCCTTGCGTGCAGGAAAATCGCGCGCGGCCTGATAACGGTCGATCCGCTGCAGGAAATCCCCGAACAACTGCGCGCCGCCCGACATGCCTGTCGGGAACCCGAGCTCGCGCAGATTGGTGGGGACGAACCCCATTTCCCGCAAGGTGGGAACCGGTGTCGACAATGCTGACAGCTGGCCGGCATACGCTTCAACCGGATAGGCTTGCAAATGAGAGGGCGTCAGTTGTTTCAGCCAGGCATTCTTGTAGGGAGTAAAGACGCTGTAAGGGGTACCGTTGGCTGTAAGTACGTCTCCACGTTCGAAGATGACTGCATCCTTGTAGTGGTGGACGGCCCTGCCATGCGCATGCAGGGCGGTTTCGACAGCCGCGTCACGCGCCAGGGCGACCGGGTCGTCATCGTGATTGAAGAACACGGCATCGACCCCGAGTTCGGCTGCCAGTCGGACGATCTCGTCGCGGGCCACGCCATGCCGCACGACAAGCCCNCCACCCCGGGCCTGCAGGGCATGCTGCAACTCGGTGACGCAGGCGTGGATGAACTCGACTCGCCGGTCGGCCCGACCGGGAAGCGCATCCAGGATGTCGCGGTCGAATACGAACACGCAGACCACCTGCCGCGCGCACTTGAGCGCGTGATAAAGCGCAGCGTGATCGAAATCCCTCAGGTCGCGGCGAAACCACACCAGGGCACGGACATATTCAGGCATGAGACGAGATGGTCGCTATAGTGGAAAGGCAAGTTGAAAAAGTGGTGCTTGCCGGATTTGAGGCAGATTACAATGGGAACGCAACCATGGATACCGTCAACCTGACCCACAACTTCCTGATCGCCATGCCCGGCATGGTCGATCCCAATTTCAACGGCACCTTGACCTATATCTGCGACCACAGCGACCAGGGCGCGCTCGGCGTGGTGGTCAACCGCCCAATCGACCTGGAGCTGTCGACGCTGTTCGAGCAGATCGGTCTGTCGCTGCCGGAACGCCTGCACCACGACACCGTGTATTTCGGCGGCCCGGTCCAGACCGAACGCGGATTCGTGCTGCACACGCCGCCGCTCACGTTCAGTTCCACGCTCACCGTCAACGACGCGGTCAGCCTCACCACCTCGAAGGACGTGCTCGAAGCCGTGAGCCAGGGTGCGGGGCCGGAAAAATTCATGGTGTCGCTGGGCTATGCAGGCTGGTCGGCCGGCCAGCTCGAAGATGAGATCAAGCAGAATGCGTGGCTGTCGGTGGCCGCCGACCCGCAGGTGATCTTTGACCTGGCCCCCGAAGAACGTCTGCCTGCCGCGATGAAGCTGCTGGGCATCGACTTCGCCAGCCTGTCAGAAGAAGCCGGGCACGCTTGAACCCGGAGCATACCCACGGCACGGTGCTGGCCTTCGACCTGGGTCTGAAGCGCACCGGCGTGGCCTCGGGCGATCTGTCGATCGGGATCGCACATCCCCTCACCGTCATTCAGGCCGACTCGACCGATGCCCGGCTTACCGCCATCGGCAAGCTCGTGACAGAATGGCGTCCGGTTTTGCTGGTGTTGGGCCTGCCCACCCACGCTGACGGCAGCGAACATGACATGACGCGGGTGGCCAGAAACTTCTCGCGCAAATTAGAATCCCGCTTCAATCTCCCCGTTTTTCTGGTGGACGAACGCCACACGAGCACGGCAGCCGAATCCGAGCTCCATGCGCGCGGCATCCACGGCAAGAAAAACAGGGCGCTGGCGGACGCCGTCGCCGCTCAACTCATACTGCAAGGGTTTTTCGATGCACGCCTCACTGCCTGACGCCAACACACTGATCGCGCGGCTCGCCGACGCCATCGCCCCCGCCCTCACGCCCGACACGCTGATCGTCGGCATCCACACCGGCGGCGTATGGGTGGCCGAGCGTCTGCACGGATTGCTGCAGTGCGCCCAACCGCTCGGCACGCTCGATATTTCGTTCTACCGCGACGATTTTTCGCGCATCGGCCTGCACCCGCAGGTCAAACCTTCCAACCTGCCCTTCGATCTGGAAGGCCGCGCCATCCTGCTGGTCGACGACGTTCTGCACACCGGACGCACGGTGCGCGCGGCGATGAACGAACTGTTCGACTACGGCCGCCCCGCCTCGATCAGGCTGGCCGTCCTGGTCGACCGCGGCGGCCACGAACTGCCGATCCGCCCCGATTTCGCCGGTCTGACGATCACCGTGCCCGACCACCAGAACATCAATCTTTCCCGCNCTCGACGATGGCCATCTGACCCTCAGCCTTGCATGAACCGACAACTCACCCAAGACGGCAGGCTGCGCCACCTGCTCACCCTCGACGGCCTGCCGCGCGCCATCATCACGCAAATCCTCGACACCGCAGAATCCTTCATGGACGTGGGCGAGCGCGAGGTGAAGAAAGTCCCATTGCTGCGCGGCAAATCGATCTTCAACCTGTTCTTCGAGCCCTCGACGCGCACCCGCACCACCTTTGAAATCGCCGCCAAGCGCCTGTCCGCCGACGTGGTCAATCTCAACATCGCGACCTCCAGCCAGACCAAGGGCGAGGCCATCCTCGACACCGTCGACAACCTGTCGGCCATGCACGCCGATATGTTCATCGTGCGCCACTCGCAGTCGGGTGCGGCACATTTCATCGCACAGCACGTTGCGCCGCACATCTCGGTGGTGAACGCGGGTGACGGCCGCCACGCACATCCCACGCAGGGCCTGCTCGACATGTTCACCATCCGCCGCTTCAAGGGGAGTNTTCACAATCTGACCGTGGCCATTGTCGGCGACGTGCTGCATTCGCGCGTGGCGCGGTCGCAGATTCATGCGCTGACCACGCTAGGCGTACCGGAAGTCCGCGTCATCGGCCCGAAAACCCTGCTGCCGACCGGAGTCGAACAGATGGGCGTCAAGGTGTTCCACGACATGGAAGCCGGCCTGCGTGGCTGCGATGTCGTCATCATGTTGCGCCTGCAGAACGAGCGCATGAAAGGCGCACGGCTGCCGAGCGCGCAGGAATACTTCAAGTTCTTCGGCCTGACGCCGGAAAAACTCGCACTCGCCAAGCCGGATGCCATCGTGATGCATCCCGGACCGATGAACCGCGGCGTCGAGATCGCGTCCGAAGTGGCCGACGGCCCGCAGTCGGTGATCCTGCCGCAAGTGACTTACGGCATCGCGGTGCGCATGGCGGTGATGGCAATGCTGGCAGGGACGGGGAACGCATGAAGATCCATATCAAGAACGGGCGCGTAATCGACCCGATGAGCGAACGCGNACGAAGTCGCCGACGTGTTTGTGGCGGCGGGCAAGATCGTCGCCATCGGCCAGGGGCCTGCCGACTTCCACGCCAACCGCACGATCGACGCCAGCGGCCTGATCGTCTGCCCCGGCCTGGTCGATCTGTCGGTACGGCTGCGCGAGCCCGGCTTCGAGTACAAGGCCACACTCGAATCGGAAATGCTCGCCGCCGCCGCGGGCGGAATCACCTCGCTCGCCTGCCCGCCCGATACAGACCCGCCGCTGGACGAGCCCGGACTGGTCGAGATGCTGAAATTCCGCGCAAAGAACCTGCCGGGGCCACGCGTGTACCCGATCGGTGCGATGACGCAAAAGCTCGAAGGGCAGATGCTGACCGAGATGGCCGAATTGACCGAAGCCGGCTGTCGCGCCTTCACCCAGGCCGACGCGCCGCTGACCGACACCCTGGTCCTGCTGCGCGCCATGGAATACGCCGCCACCTTCGGCTTCAGCCTGTGGCTGCGGCCGCAGGACGTGACACTGGCACGTGGCGGTGTCGCACACGACGGGGCCGTAGCCACGCGTCTCGGGCTGCCCGGCATTCCGGCACTGGCCGAAACGGTGGCACTGGCAACCATTTTGCAACTGGCGCGCGAAACCGGCGCACGCGTCCACCTTGCCCGTCTGTCGGCACGCGAGAGTATTGCCATGGTGCGTGCCGCCAAGGCGCAGGGGCTCGCCGTGACCTGCGATGTGGCCTGCACGCACGTGCATCTATCAGAAAACGACCTCACCAGTTTCGATTCGCATCTGCATCTGGTGCCGCCGCTCAGGAGCCTACGCGACCGCGAGGCCATCCGCGAGGCCTTGCGCGACGGTTCCATCGACGCACTGTGCTCCGACCATACCCCGGTCGACGAGGATGTGAAGCAGGTCCCCTTCGGCGAATCGGCCCCGGGCGCCTCGNGGGTCGAACTGCTGTTGCCGCTGACGTTGAAATGGGCGCGCGAGATGGGCGTACCACTGATGCGGGCGCTCGATCTGATTTCCTGGAAACCGTCACAAATTCTCGGCGTGTCCGGCGGCAACCTGTCGGTTGGCGGCTGCGCCGACCTTTGCATATTCGACGAGTCCGCCGAATGGGTCGTGACGCCCAAAACCCTGGCCAGCCAGGGCGACAACACGCCTTTCCTCGATCATCCGATGCAGGGCCGGGTACGTTACACCGTGATCGACGGCCATATCGACTTTGAAGCCCCCGCTAGCCGCTGCAACCCATATGGCGGGTAAGCGTTCCGCCATGCGTCGCGCGCCCCTCCTGCCGCTGCTTCTCAGCCTGCTAGCCGGCGCGACGGCCGTCGCCGGATTCGCGCCGTTTGAACTCTGGCCCCTGCCCATACTGAGTCTGGCCGTGCTGTTCGTGCAGCTGTCGCGCGCGCCCTCCAGGCGAGCCGGGTTTCTGATCGGTCTGGTTTGGGGGCTGGGATTTNTTCTGGCCGGCGTGAGCTGGGTATTTGTCAGCCTGTGGGTATACGGCGGCATGCCCATGTGGCTGGCCGGACTCGCCACTTTCCTGTTCTGCGCATTCCTTGCGCTATTTCCGGCGACAGTCGGCGCACTGCAGGCCGGGTGGCGTCACAGACCTGCGCTCCGGACCCTGCTGCTGCTTCCGCTTGCCTGGAGCGTGATGGAATGGACACGCGGCTGGATTTTCACCGGCTTCNCCTGGCTGGTTGCGGGTTACTCGCAAGTACCCAACAGCCCGTTGGCTGGCTATGCCNCCCTCGTCGGCGTGTACGGCATCTCGTTTCTGCTGGCGCTGATCGCAGGCCTGCTGGCGTGGGGCATGACGCCGCGCATATCGCCGGCGTCGCGCGTCTGGGCGGCAACGGCCATCGTGGCACTGGGGATCGGCGGCCAGGCCTTGCGCGGCATTCAATGGACCACGCCTGACGGCGTCCCGACGTCGGTGGCACTGCTGCAAGGCAACATCCCTCAGGACATGAAGTGGCAACCCGACAAAACCCGCGCCACACTGGACAGCTACGCGCGCATGGCCGCAGCCGCGCCCGCACGCCTGATCGTATTGCCGGAAACGGCACTGCCGCTGTTCGAGTCCGAACTCCCAGACACTTATCGCACCACGCTGGCCGCGCTCGGCCGGCATAACGGGNGCGATGTGCTGGCCGGGCTGCCGACCGGCTCACTCGATGGCGCCTACTACAACAGCGTCGTCAGTTTCGGCAGCGCACCGAGCCAGCGCTACAGCAAGGTGCATCTGGTACCGTTCGGCGAATACATCCCGCTGAAGAAGGTGTGGGGCTGGGTCATCAAGGTCCTGCACATCCCGCTCTCCGATTTCGCACGCGGCGCCATCGACCAGCGCCCGCTCGCCATCGGCGGCCAGCGGGTGGCAGCCGACATCTGCTATGAGGACGCGTTCGGCGAGGAAATCATCCGCCAGCTGCCGGAAGCGAGCGTGCTGGTCAACGTCAGCAACCTGGCCTGGTTCGGCAATTCGCTGGCGCCCTGGCAGCATGCGCAGATGTCGCAGATGCGCGCACTGGAAACCGGACGCATGATGCTGCGCGCGACCAATACCGGCCTCACCGCAATCATCGACGCGAAAGGCCAGGTGCTGGCGAGCCTGCCGCTCTTCATTGCCGGCAGCCTCGCCGGCGAAATCNAGGGCTACGCCGGCAGCACGCCGTATGTGCGCTGGGGCAATACACCGGTGCTGATGCTATGGGGAACGCTGGGTATCATCCTGCTGGCCGCCGCGCTCTACCCGCGAGCACCCTGAAAGGCATCAAGAGCAGGCCGTGGCTGATAGCCGCTAAAGCCCTGAAGGACTCCGGTCCACTATGGGCTGAAGCCCATGTGGAGTCGTATGCGGCAACAGCCACACTCAGGCGGCAGCCCTGACCCGCGTGGCATTGCGGCCGCCACGCTTGGCTTCCAGCAAGGCGGCATCGGCACGTGCCAGCGCCTCGTTTTCCTCACGGTCGTCGCGGCTGAACTCGGACATGCCGCCGCTCCACGACAGCTTCTGTGTCACACCCGGAATGAGCTCAACGCTCTCCGGCATCTTGGCGCGCAAGCGCTCCGCCAGTTCCTGCGCCCGATCGAGCGGCGTGTAGGGAAATACCACACAGAACTCATCGCCGCCCAGGCGGGCGATGAAATCGCTGTTGCGCAGACTGGTTTTCAACGCGTTGCCGAACTTGATGATGAGCTGATCGCCCGCCTCGTGGCCGAAGGTATCGTTGACCTGCTTGAAATTATCGATGTCGAGAATCAGCAGGCTGTGGGTCCAGCCGTCCTTCAGCGTACCGAACAACTCCTTTTGCTTTTCGTCGAAGCTGCGCCGATTGTTCACCTTGGACAAATGATCGATTCGGGCCTGCGAGGAGACTTCCTTCTGTTTACCCAGCATGACCTTGCCCAATTTCAGCATGGTCTCGAGTGGCGTCTGAAACTCCGCCAGACTGACCGGATAATCTGCGCGCAACCGCTGCTGGCGCAGGTCGTTTGTGAATTTCACCAGTATGCGAAGATTATCGGCAACCCGGTTACGCACCGCCAGAATGGTGGCCGCCACCAGGATGGCGATGACCAGACTGGCCACCAGCCAGCCCAGCAGGTAAGGCGCGATACTCTCGACCACCGGCGTGACCGGCCGCCATACGGCAATCTGCCAGGGCGTGCCGGCTAGCGCGATGAGAGTGGGGTGGGCGTTTCGCTTGATCGCCTGGTTGCCCCGCCGCATCAGCACCATGGCGGAGTCGCCGCTCCCGCTTTGCTGCAATTCGGCATAGGCTGCGGCGTCCGGCAACGGCAGGGTATCGAACAGCGCCTGCAGCTGCGGCACGCTCTGCTCGACGATGACATAGCCAAGGCGCTTACCGTCGGCCCCCGTTACAGGATGCGAGAGCGAAAGGTTAAAGGTGGCGGTGGCGGTCGCCCCACTACCGCCACGCCCGGCGTTGGCCAACAGTTTCCGTGTGTCGCCCGGCAGGAAACCGGGCAGCAACTGGCGCTGGCCTTCCGTGACGAACAACACGGTCGCGTCTTGGTTCAGCGCCTGCAGGTTGGCTGCCTGGGCCTGGCACACGTCGGGCGACACGCTGGCGAAACACGCCAGCGTCTGCGGATGCGCCGCGATCCGGGCGGCACTGCGCTTCATGGCATCGGCAAGAAACTCGATCTGCGCCGCCATCACCGGTTTGCCCAGTTCTTCCGGCGCCGTTTGTGCCTGCGGTCGGGTCAGAAAAATCACGGATGTGACGAGCCCCGCCAGCAGCACCAACGCTGCAGCCAGGATCAGGCCAAACCGTGATATCGACGTATGGGGCATGACTGCGCCAGCCGGCTCCAACCTCTTAGTATTTGTTTCTCCGCAATGACGGGTGCCCGAGATCCAGGCAACCCGCCGACATGGTCTTGATGCAGCAAATTCCATGCCCTGATGTGCACGCACCCGACAGGCCGGCCTGCCGGGTGCGTCTTTACCGATATGTAAAAATTTCCGACACTACTGTCGGCCAGTGCTGCCGAATCCGCCCTCGCCGCGCTCGCTGCTTGTAAACGCTTCCACTACGTTGAATTCGGCCTGCATGACCGGGACGATGACGAGTTGGGCCAGCCGCTCCATCGGTGTCAGTTCGAACGCCTGCTGCCCGCGATTCCAAGCAGACACCATGAGCTGGCCTTGATAATCGGAGTCGATCAGCCCCACCAGGTTGCCCAGCACGATGCCATGCTTGTGGCCCAAACCGGAACGCGGCAGGATCAGCGCGGCATAGCCCGGGTCGGCCAGATGGATCGCCATGCCGGTC
Source organism: Thiobacillus sp. (assembly GCF_013693775.1). Lineage (NCBI taxonomy): Bacteria > Pseudomonadati > Pseudomonadota > Betaproteobacteria > Nitrosomonadales > Thiobacillaceae > Thiobacillus > Thiobacillus sp. The sequence continues at coordinate 2,600,019 of NZ_CP059257.1, read as the reverse complement.
GGAATCAGCCGGGTTTCGCCTGGCGCCAGTACGATTGGACCATCGATACAGGCACGTAAATCGAGCCCCGCGGCACCCGGCGTGGCGTAATGCGGCAGCTGATCGCGCAGGCGGGCGTCGAGAATCTTCACATCCATCTTCATTTTCGTCGGAATTTCGTCAGTTGAGCAGGGTTGCGAGATGGCGGACCAGATGGCGCGCCTGGGTGAGTTTGTCGGCACGCGAGAGCGGATGCCTGCCCTGATCGTCGAGCAGCACCAACTCGGCGCTGTCCTGGCCGAGCGTGTCCTGCGCCAGGTTGCCGACCAGCAGCGGTAGCTTCTTCTTCAGGCGTTTGGACTCGGCATGTTCGGCCAGCCGCTCGGTCTCGGCGGCGAAGCCCACGCAGAAAGGCGCGTCGGGCAAGGCGGCCACTTCAGCCAGGATGTCGGGGTTGGGGACCAGATTCAGCGTGAGTCCGGCGTCGCTTTTCTTGATCTTCTGCGATGCCGCCGTCTCCACCCGGTAATCGGCCACTGCTGCCACTGCGATGAATACGTCGCACGGCAATTCGCGCAGTACGGCATCGCGCATTTCGGCTGTGCTTTGCACATCGACCCGACGCACGCCTGCCGGCATGGCAAGGCAGGTCGGTCCCGAGACCAGGCATACCTCGGCGCCCGCCTCGGCCGAGGCCTGGGCAACCGCGTAGCCCATCTTGCCGGAACTCAGGTTGGTCAGGCCGCGCACCGGATCGATCGCTTCGAAGGTGGGGCCGGCCGTGATCACGACCCGCTTGCCTGCCAGCACGCCCTTCCCCAACATGCCATGCAACGCGACTGCGATGTCGGCCGGCTCCAGCATGCGTCCAAGACCGGTTTCGCCGCAGGCCTGTTCGCCTGCAGCCGGCCCCAGCACCTGCACGCTGTCATCGCGCAATTGCGCAAGATTGCGCTGGGTCGCAGCCGCCGTCCACATTTCGCGGTTCATCGCCGGCACCACCGCCAGTTTGCAGGTGCGCGCCAGACACAAGGTCGTCAAGAGATCGTCGGCCCGGCCGTGAACGAGTTTCGCCAGAAAATCGGCCGAGGCCGGTGCCACCAGAATCAGGTCGGCGTCGCGCGACAGGTGAATGTGCGCCATGCCGTCGCCGCTGGCGGCGTCCCACAGAGACGTCAGAACCGGCCGGCCGGACAGCGCCTGAAAGGTGAGCGGCGTGACGAACTGCTGCGCGGCAGCGGTCATCGTCACCTGCACCTCGGCGTCGGCCTTGACCAGCAGGCGACACAACTCGGCGGCCTTGTAGGCCGCGATGCCGCCGGTCACCCCCAGAATGATTTTCTTGCCTGCCAGCGTCACGGTCTCGATTCCCTGCCCGCTTTCCATGAAAATGGCACATTCTACGGGAGGGAGGAATCATGGCGATTCGGGACTGGCCGGAAGATGCGCGCCCGCGCGAGAAACTGCTGAAGCAGGGTGCCGCTGCGCTGACCGACGCCGAACTGGTCGCGGTTTTCCTGCGCACGNGGGTCGTCGGCAAAAGTGCAGTTGACCTCGGGCGCGAGCTGATCGAACGCTTCGGCGGTCTGGGCGGGTTGTGCCGCGCCGGCAGAAAAGCCGCCTGCGAAGCGCCCGGCGTCGGCGAAGCCAAATTTGCGCTGCTGCAGGCGGTGATGGAAATGGCACGCCGCACCCTGGCCGAGGACATGCAGGCGGGTGACGCCCTGACCTCGCCCACCGCCGTGCGCGACTATCTGCGGCTGATCCTGCGCGGCAAGGAGTATGAAGTCTTCTGCTGCGTGTTTCTGGACGCCCAGAACCGGGTGATCGCCGTGGAAGAACTGTTTCGCGGCACGCTGACGCAAACCAGCGTCTATCCGCGCGAGATCATCAAGCGCGCGCTCTCACACAATGCCGCGGCGCTGATCCTGGCACACAACCATCCCAGCGGCGTGGCCGAACCCAGTCCCGCCGACCGCAGCCTCACCCGGAAACTGGCGGACGCGCTGGCGCTGGTGGACGTGCGCGTGCTCGACCATTTCATCGTGGCGGGCGCGTCTTCCTTGTCGTTCATGGAATCCGGCCATCTTTGATGGGTGTGCCGAACTTGCCTCGCGCTTGCAAGCTGTGATATAAATCGCGGTTCTCGGGTTAACCCTCATTGTTAACCCCACCGGTTAACCCTCAATTCTGGAGCAGCGTCATGGCTCGCGTATGTGTCGTTACGGGCAAGAAGCCCATGGTCGGAAACAACGTTTCCCACGCCAACAATAAAACCAAGCGTCGTTTTCTGCCCAACCTGCAATACCGCCGGTTCTGGGTCGAGAGCGAGAACCGCTGGGTTCGTCTGCGTTTGTCCAATGCTGCTCTGCGCACCATCGACAAGAATGGCATCGAGTCCGTTCTGGCCGACCTGCGTGCCCGCGGCGAAGCGGTTTAAGGAGCTAGATCATGGCTAAAGGCGGACGCGAAAAGATCAAGCTGGAGTCCACTGCGGGCACCGGCCACTTCTACACCACCACCAAGAACAAGAAGACCATGCCGGAGAAAATGGAGATCAGCAAGTTCGATCCCAAGGCTCGCAAGCATGTGATGTACAAGGAGACCAAGCTGAAGTAATTCAGCCGGTTCCCAACAAAACCCGCCGATCGGCGGGTTTTTGTTGGGCGCTTCTGCACGCATGCCGGGGCACTCGCGCATCAACGGACGGCCCCCAGGCCGCCCGCCTCGGCATCAGGCATAACAGCGCAGGCGCACCGAGAAATCCTTAAGCGACTGGATGCCGCTTTCTTCTGCACGTTTGCACCACGCCTGCAACTGGTCGAGCAATTGCTCGCGGCTGGCGGTGGAACGGCCCCAGATGGCGGCGAGTTCCTGGCGCATGCGATAGACCGTTTGCAGGCGCTCGCTCTTGCCCAGCAGCGTGTCGAGCTCGGCCTTGTCGGACGCGGCCAGCTCGGCCGGCTCCTTGTGCAGCCAGCGGCGGAAGCTGTCGAAGTTCCAGTTCTGCGGCAGGTTCGCGCCGGCCTTCAGCTTGGCAATCTCGGCCTTGCTGTCCGCGCGCACGCTCTTCACGAAGCGCGTCATCACGTCGTAGCGATGGGTGATGACGGCCTGCAGCGTGTCGAGGTCGCACAGCGGCTTGGCGGGCTGCCATTTCACCGTCGGCGCGACCTTGCGGATGGTGGCGAGACCCACATAGGACATCAGCTTGATATAGAGCCAGCCGATGTCGAACTCGTACCATTTGTTCGACAACCGCGCCGAGGTGCCGTAGGCGTGGTGGTTGTTGTGCAGCTCCTCGCCGCCGATCAGGATGCCCCACGGGACGATGTTGGTGCTGGCATCCTCGCTGGCGAAGTTGCGGTAGCCCCAGTAGTGGCCGATGCCGTTGATGATGCCGGCGGCGGTCACGGGGATCCATGCCATCTGCACGGCCCAGATCGTCAGGCCTAGGGGACCGAACAGGGCGAGGTTGATCGCCATCATCGTCCAGATGCCCGCTGCCGAGTGACGGCTGTAGACATTACGCTCCATCCAGTCGTCGGGCGTGCCGTGGCCGTATTTTTCCAGCGTTTCGGTCACTTTGGCCTCGGCGCGATACAACTCGGAGCCTTCCCAGAAGACCTTCTTGATGCCACGCGTCTGCGGGCTGTGCGGGTCTTCGGGCGTTTCGCACTTGGCGTGGTGCTTGCGGTGGATGGCGACCCATTCCTTGGTGACCATGCCGGTGGTCATCCACAGCCAGAAACGGAAGAAATGGCTGATAACGGGGTGCAGATCGACGGCGCGGTGCGCCTGCGAACGGTGCAGAAAAATGGTGACAGCGGCGATGGTGATGTGCGTCAGGCCAAGGGCCACCAGCACATAGCCCCACCAGGGTAAATCCAACAAGCCTAATTGCATGGTTCAGAGTTCCAAAAAGGACAATATCGTCCGGTAATTTACGGATAAACCCCATAAAAATCAAGGATTATTATCAATCGAAGACGGGGTCGCCATATGCACAACGCGTTGCGGAAAGGGAATCTCGATGCCGGCAGCCTTGAAACGTCGCCAGATTGCCCAGTTGATGTCCGAACGCAGATTGTTCTGTCCCTCGCTGGGGTCGCGGATCCATACAGCCAACTCCAGAAGAACGCCATTATCGGCAAACTCCTTCAAAAACACCCTGGGCGGGCTGTCCGGCTCATCATGCACCACCCGGACATGACTGTTCGCCGCTTCCAGCATCAAGGCTTCGGCCTGCTCCAGGTCCGTATCGTAGGACACCTGGACCGGCAATGCGATCCTCACGTTGGGCTTGGACAGCGAATGGTTGACAACCGTCTGGGTGATCAGCGTCTCGTTCGGCACGATGGTTTCGGTGCCGTCGAGCGCCCGCAGCAGCGTGTAGCGCGTATTGATCTGGCTAACCTGGCCATATTTGTTGTCGACCGTCACCAGGTCGCCGATGCGCACCGAGCGGTCGAGCAGGATGATGAATCCGGAAATGTAGTTGCTGGCGACTTTTTGCAGGCCGAAGCCGATCCCCACCCCGAGCGCCCCACCGAACACCGACAACACCGTGAGATCGATCCCCACTGCCGGCAAGGCCACCAGCACGGCCAGAATCAACAGCACGGTGCGCGCAGCTTTGGACAAGGCCATGCGTAGCGACAGGTTCATCTGCGTGATGCCCATCAGGCGGTTCTCGACCACGCGCGCCAGCGTCAGGGCAATGATGAGCGCCGCTATGATGACCGCTGCAGCCTGGAACAGCAGCCACAGCGAGAAGCGATGGTCGCCTGACTGGAACGAGAGCGCCTCCATGGCTGCATGGATGCGCGGCAGCAGGCCGGTGATGTGCAGCGCAAACGCCCCNCAGATCAGCCAGGCAGCCGTGCGTTCCCACAGCTTGAGTGATGCGCGCGGCTTGAGCGCGTAACGCAACGCATAGACCACCAACCGCACCCCCGCCAGCGCCAGCAACAGCGGCACAGCCAGGTTCAGCAGGTGCGTATGGGCCAGCCAGTGATGGGCCAGGTCGCGCCCGAGCAGCAACGCCAGCAGCATGAAGAGCGGAAACCCCACCCTGCGCAAGCCGGCGTGCCAGACGGTATCGGTCTTCGCAAGAAAGGGGGCGATCAGGCGCATCGCACCCCAAGCCACGAGGGCGCACGCCGCCAGCACGCCCATCTGCCACAGCAGATCGACGTTTTTACTGTCGTCGATCAGGCGCGTCAGAAGGTTGTCAAAGGGGATGGGGCGGTCCAAGGTCAGAAATTGTGCGTGAACTGCGCCGAAAGGATGTTGACGTAGTTGTCGTACTTCCCATTTAACGTGCCCGTCGCCGTCGTACTGTGGATGCTTGCCTGTTTGACGAACAGGTGGGCAAATCCGAAATCGACCACGTTCTTCTTGTCCAAGCGATATTGGCCACCCAGCGCAAGCCACGTGCGGCTCTCGTCAGGAATGCGTGGAGTACGGTAGGCGTCCGGAACCGGTGTTTCGTCATAGGCCACCCCNGCGCGCCAACTCCAGGCGGCATCCCTGTGCCACGTTGCGCCAATCGAGTAACGCCAGCTGTCGTGCCAGTTTTCCTGGGTTGCAGGTAGCGGGTAGGCAATTGACGTATACACAACAGCAAGGCGATCGAATGCACTCCAGCCAGTCCACGTGACATCGGCCAGCAGATCCACCTTGGGCGAGAGCTTGTGAAAAACGCTCAGGGAAGCGCTAGCCGGCATGGTGACATCGGCAGTCACGTCACCGCTTGGCGGTAAGGGCAAAGTAACATTTGATGACAGCGTTCCTTTCAACTTGTAATCCACCTCGGAGCGATACGCCAGGCCGACACGCGTATCCTGGGTAGCCTGCCACAACGCACCCAGGTTATAACCCCAGCCATAGTCGTCCCCNTTGACCGTCATCAGGGAGCCTGGCGCGAGGGGCGAGATGTTGTTCGACAAGGTGGCTTCAACACGCTGGACGTCCAACCCCAGCCCCAGCGACAGTCGATCATTGAGTTTCCAGGCGATCGACGGGTTGACGTTGATCGTCTTGAGGTCGGACTTGAGGGCCTGGAAGCGGCCGACCCAGCCAGCGTCATAATCGGTCTTGAGGCCGAATGGCGCATTGATCCCTACACCTAGGCTGACACTCGACGTGAGGGGAAGCGCGAAATACAGGTTCGGCACGAACGCCAACCCGCCGGCATCCCCGCCCTGCCCGCCGCCGACTGGCGCGCTGAACGTCCCCGAGAACTTGGCGGAGGGCTGGATCAGGTGGCCCGCGACGACCAACTGCGCATCCGGCAGCAGCGTCATACCCGCCGGATTGAAAAATATCGTGCTGGCATCCTGCGCACTGGCGGCCTGGCCGGCATAGGCATTGCCCAGGCCGCTGGCGTTCTGTTCGACCAACGCAAAGCCGGCGGCTTGGCCCAGGTCGGCGAACCCGGCCAGTGCCAGGCCGAGCATCAATTGTTTACGAGGAAACGAAGGCATGAAATATCTCCCTAATCGGTTTTATGGGGTCAGCGTGCGAAATCAGCATACATGGCCTCGACCGTCGCGCGGTAGCGGTCGAGCACCTGATTGCGTTTGATCTTGAGGGTGGGAGTCAGGAGGCCGTCTTCAAGCGTCCATGGCTTGAGCTCGGGATGCAGCCGGCGAATCTGGGCATAGCCGGGAAAATGCTTGAGATGGTGCGCCACGCGGTGGGTCAGCGCCTTCATCACCTTGGGATCGCGCAAAGCCCCGGGATGGTTGGGATCGACGTTGAGATGCGCGGCAAATTCCTGCCAATGTTCCTCGTTGAGTATGGTCAGTGCGGCCAGATAGGGTTTGCCTTCGCCGACGACCATCACCTGTTCGAACAGCGGGTCGAGCAGGATGGCGGATTCCATGTCGGTCGGCGGCACCTTCTCGCCGTTGTTCAGCACGATGATGTCCTTGATGCGGCCGGTGATGTGATAGTGGCCCCAGGCGTCCAGCGTGGCCTGGTCGCCGCTGTGCAGCCAACCCTCGCCGTCGATCATGGCGCGGGTGGCGGCCTCGTCCTGCCAGTAGCCGCGCATGACGCAGCGGCTGCGCGTAAGCAGTTCGGCGTCGTCGCCGATCTTCACCTCGATGCCAGGCAGCGGCGGGCCGATGCTGGACGGGATGTTGGACTCCGGGCGGTTGACGCATACCACCGGACTGGTTTCGGTCAGTCCATAGCCTTGGATGATCGGCACGCCCAGGCCGATGAACATGTGTGCGATTTCCGGCGAGAGCGCCGCCCCGCCCGAAATCGCCAGTTTCAGCCGACCGCCCAGTTTTTCCGTGATGTTGCTTGACACACGCTTCTCGAGCCGGGGCCACAGCAGCAGCTCCGGACTCCATCGTGCCCGTCCCTGGCTGAGCTCGAAGCGCCGCCAGCCGACCTGTACCGCAAGTTTGAATACCTGTCTGGCGAGCAGTCCCTTCTTTTCCAGGCTGTCCTGGATGCGTCCGTACATCCGTTCGTAGATGCGCGGCACCGAAATCAGAACGGTCGGGCGAATGGTCTGCAGATCCTGCGCCAGCTGGGCAATGGAACGTGCATAGGCGACCTCGGCGCCGATCAACATCGGCAGGTAATACCCGCCGGTGCGCTCAAGCGTGTGCGACATGGGCAGAAACGACAGAAAGACCTCGTGCGGGTCGAAATCGGTGCATTGCGAGGCATAGAACGCATTCCACAGCAGATTGTCGTGCGTCAGCATTACGCCCTTGGGTCGCCCGGTCGTGCCCGAGGTGTAGACGATGCTGGCGAGCAGATCGGATGTGAGATGGCGTTCGGGCACGGGCGTGCCGGCCGCCGCTGCGAGCCAATCGGCTGCCACGACAAAGCGCGTGCTCCAGTTCACCAGTCCGTTTTCAGGTGGAACGAGGCTGACGATGTGTTGCAGCGTCGTCGCCGATCCTGCGATCTCGGCCAGTTTCTTGTGTTGGAACTTGCCTTCGACCAGCAGCAGCCTGGCGCCGGAATGGTTGAGGATATAGGCCGCACTTTCCGGACGATCGTCGAGATACAGNGGCACCGTGACCAGACCCAGCGCCAGCGCGGCCTGGTCGAAAATCACCCACTCGACGCTGTTCTTCAGCATCACCGCCACGCGATCGCCTGGGGCCAGCCCCTCCTTCACCAGCGCGGCCTGCCAGCGCGCCACCTCGGCCGCCACCTGCGACCAGGTGAAACTCACCCAGGTCGCGTTCGCCTCGTCGAATTGACGATAGGCCACCTGATCCGGCGTCGCGTCGACGCGCGCGCGGAACAGGCCGCACAGCGTGCCGAGCACATCGGGATGGAAGGGCGTGGCTACCATGTCAAGGGTATCGAACCGGCCGGAGGAAACGCCGCATTGATAACTGCAAAGCCCGGATGGGTCAAGCCGCGGCTTTGACCAGGACGGCCGCGAAGAAACCGTCTGTGCCGTGCAAGGCAGGCGACAATTTCAGCATGCTGCCCGTATCGAGGTCGATCTTGTGTTGCGCCAGCAGCTCGTTGACCGGTAACAGGGTAAATCCGCCTTCCGCCAGCAACGTCTCGACAATGGCCTCGTTTTCCTCCGGCAACAGGCTGCAGGTGGCATAGACCAGCCGCCCCCGGGTTTCAGCAGCTTCGCTGCTGCGCGCNAGGATGGCCGCCTGTTTGCGGGTCAGTTCCGTCACGCTGTCGGGCGACTGGCGGAATTTCAGGTCGGGGTTGCGGCGCAGGGTACCGAGGCCGGAACACGGCGCGTCGACCAGCACACGATCGAGCTTGCCGGCCAGGCGCTTCACCCGGGTATCGTTCTCGGAGGCAATCAGCTGTGGCATCACGTTGGACAGGCCCGAGCGCGCCAGCCGCGGCTTCAGGTTGGCGAGCCGCTTTTCCGCCACGTCGAACGCATACAGACGCCCGCTTGACGCCATCATCGCACCGATGGCGAGCGTCTTGCCGCCGGCGCCGGCACAGAAATCGCACACCATTTCGCCGCGCCGCGCCCCCAGCAGCAGGGCCAGCAGCTGGCTGCCCTCGTCCTGCACTTCGAGGCTGCCGTCGAGAAACAGCGGATGGCGGTTGATCGCCGGATGGTCCTTGAAGCGGATGCCCCACGGCGAATACGGCGTCGCCTCGACCTTGAAGCCTGCCTCGCGCAGCTGCGCCAGCACGGTGTCGCGGCTCGCCTTGTGCGCGTTCACCCGCACGTCGAGCGGCGCCGGCTGCTGCAGGGCCCGGCCGAGCGCAAGGATGTCAGCGTCGCTCATTGACGCCTGCAGTTTCTCGATCACCCAGTCGGGCAGTTCCGCCGCCACAGCCAGCGGCAGGTCGTCCGTTTTGGCGTTACGGATGTGATCGATCAACTCGGGCTTGGCGAATTTCTCCAGCGTCGCTCCGCTCATGCCACGCACCTTGATCAGCCAGGCAATGATCAGCGTGCGCGGATTGGCCGCCGGCACCACCACCGACAGATAGCGGTAGCGCCGCAATACGCCGAATACGGCTTCGGCCACGAACGCACGGTCGTGCGAACCGAGCTTCTTATGCTCGCGGAAAAACGCCGACAGTACGGCATCGGCTGGGCGATTGAAGTCCAGCACCAGATCGAGCGCCTGGGTGGCAAGTTGCAACAACGGCGGGGTCAGTTCCATCAGGGGCGGCAGGCAGGTTGGCAGGCGACAGGGGCATCCCCGCCGGGGTTTATTCGTCTTCGCCGAGCTCGGGATCCCAGCCCATTTCGCGTGCGCGTTCCGTGGCCATCTTGTAGAGGGCGGTGTGGCGCTCACGCAGATCGGGTGGCAGACGGCTCGGCAGGTTGCCGTATTTGTCCCATTCGGCCTCGATTTTTCCGTCAAGGCCTGCATTTGTCCGAGCTGCCAGCCGGCGCAATCCTCGCTCTCGGGGATAAAGCCGAACAGCCAGCCATCGAGCACGACGCGCGCCAGCATGGTGACGCCGTGCTTGTCATTGTAGAAACCGGCATAGGTCATTTTGGTATTCATGGTTGCGAATCTCTGTCCTTTGGATGTTCGTCATACGGGAAACGGATATGACCATAGCGAATCACCAGCACAGAAATGGCCAGTAGCAGCATCGCCGCCGTCACGCCCAGCATGCGCCATGCATCGAGGCTTTTCATGTCCAGCACCAGATAACGCGCCAACGCCACGATGGCGATATAGATGGGAAAGCGCACCGGCAACTGTCCGGACCGAAAGTACACCCCACCATGGCAAGGACTTCCAGATACAGGAATAGCAGCAGCAGATCGCCCAGCGCCACCGTCCTGGCCGCAATCATGGCATTGACTTCGAACACGCCGGCGACCAGCGTGGCAAGCGTGATGACGATGAGGCCGATGGCCTCGAACACACCCAGCACGTTGAGTGCCAGTCGCGCGAATAACCGGTCTTTGGCGGGATTCATGGGCGTTACGATCAAGTGACTGGCAAGGATACCTCAACCTCAATCCGGACGTGCATGTCCCAGCCATTCACGCCAGATCCCGACCGATACCGCAAGCAGCACAGGCCCCAGGAACAGCCCGATCAGACCGAAGGCATGCAGGCCGCCCAGCACGCCCAGAAAGACCAGCAGGAAGGGGATCTGCGTCGGCCCGCTGATGACGAGCGGCCGGATCAGATTGTCGACCCAGCTCACTACCAGCGCACCCCACAGGAACAGGCCCAGCGCGGCACCGGTCTCGCCATTCGCCAGGAGGGTCAGGGACAGCCCGATCCACACCACCGGGCCGACGAAGGGGATCAGCGACACCAGCGCGGTAATCACACCCCACAGGGCGGGCGCGGCAAGTCCCGCCACCCAGTAACCCAGCCCGGCAAGCGTGCCCTGTGCCAGCGCGGTGAGCACGATGCCGAACACCACGGCCCGCACGGTCACGCCGACCGCCTGGATATAGCCGCGCGCCGCCTCGCCCAGCCAGCGCGTGGCCACGCCGCGGAACTGCGCCAGCACGCTGACGCCGTGGCGATACAGGAAGAACAGCGCGAACACCGCGAGGCCGAATTTCGCCACATTGCGCCCGACGCCCCCNGCCAGCGATTTCAGCGCGACCGTATTCGTCAGGCCCAGCGCATCGAACTGCGCATGCACCCAGGCCGGATCGGCCTGGACACGCTGGTACTGCTCGGCCAGCCACGCTCCGCCCGGCCAGTTGCGCATCCCGGCGGGCAAAGGTGGAAGCCCATGAACGGCAAACTGCGTGAGCGTCGCCGAAGCCGCCACCACATCGGCCGCCACCGTGAACATCACCCACACCAGCGGCAGCAACAGGGTCGCCGTCACCCCCAGCGTCATCAACAGCGCGGCGAGATTGTCGCGTCCCGGCATTCGACGGCACACCCACTGATGGAGCGGCCAGGTCACGTACGCGAGGATCCCTGCCCAGGCCAGGGCCGCAAGAAAGGGCGACAGCACCCAGATGGTCAGCCCGAATATCGAGACCAGGAACGCAAATCCCACGATCCGTCGGGCCAGGGGNGAATCGGTATAAGTCGGCATGATTGCCCTTCAGCCATGATCCCTGCAAGGGTACTTCAGTTGTGCGCCGGCGCCGGAGTCCAACAACAGGCGGCGAAGCCTCTCGCGCGTTCGTCGCCCGGTTTCAGCCTGGAGTAGCCGGTTTTCGCGTCACCCACAGGCTGGCAAACATGAAGCTGGCGATAATGAGGCCCACGATGCCGAGCGACAGGCCTACCGGGATTTTATAGACATCGACGATCAGCATCTTGGTTCCCACGAACACCAGCACCATGGCCAGACCATATTTGAGCAGATGAAAGCGGTCCGCCATGCCGGCCAGCATGAAATACATCGCACGCAATCCGAGGATAGCGAAGATGTTCGAGGTGAACACGATGAAGGGGTCGGTGGTGATGGCGAAGATCGCCGGGATCGAATCGACCGCGAAAATCACGTCCGACAGCTCGATCATGACCAGCACCAGGAACAGCGGGGTGAATAGCCACACGCCGTTTTCCCGCACCCAGAATTTTTCGCCGCGGTAATCCGGCGTCAGCCGCATGTGCCGCTTGATCCAGTTGAGCATCGGGTTCTTGCCGAGGTCCGGCTCGGCCTCGGCGAACATCAGCATCTTGATGCCGGTGACGACGAGGAAGGCACCGAACACATAGAGAATCCAGTGGAACTCCTGCACCAACCAGGCGCCTGCCAGGATCATCACGGCGCGCATCGCGATCGCGCCGACCACACCGTAGATCAGCACGCGCCGCTGAAACTCCGCCGGCACGGCAAAGAAGCCGAAGATCATCAGGAAGACGAAGATGTTATCGACCGCGAGCGATTTCTCGATCAGGTAGCCAGTCAGGAACTCCATCGCCTTGGCGTCGGCCACCTCGCTGCCGTGCACGCCCTTGAGATACCACCACAGGCCGAGGTTGAACAGCATCGCGAGCGAAACCCACACGACCGACCATGCTGCCGCCTCTCTGAAGCCGACCTTATGCGCCTTGTTGCCGCCGACCAGGAACAGGTCGACGGCCAGCATCGCCAGCACGAAGCCGACGAAGGCCGCCCACATCCAGGGTTCGCCGATATGCAGGACAGCGTCCATGTTTTCCTCGGTCCGCCTGCTTACTGCACCGCGCGCAATGCGGCGATGCGCTCTTCCAGCGGCGGGTGCGTCATGAACAGGCGCTTCCAGCCCTGNGGNCTGCCGCCGGCGATGCCGAAGGCCGCCATCTTGTCGGGCAGCGGGTGCGGATGCAGGCTGTTGAGGCGCTCCAGCGCCGCGATCATGGCACCGCGTCCGGCCAGGCTGGCACCGCCGCGGTCGGCGCGGAATTCACGCTGGCGCGAGAACCACATGACGATGATCGATGCCAGGATGCCCAGCACCAGTTCGGCCACGATCATGGTGACGAAGAACGCCGGGCCGTGGCCCTCCTCGTTCTTGAACACGACGCGGTCGACGGTATGGCCGATCACGCGCGACAGGAACATCACGAAGGTGTTCACCACGCCCTGGATCAGCGCCAGCGTCACCATGTCGCCGTTGGCGACGTGCGCGATTTCATGGCCCAGAACGGCCTCCGCTTCCTCGCGCGACATCTGCCGCAACAGGCCCGAGGACACGGCGACCAGTGAACTGTTGCGGGTCATGCCGGTGGCGAAGGCGTTGACGTCGGGCGCATCGTAAATGCCGACTTCCGGCATCTTGATCCCGGCGTCCGCCGCGTATTTGCGGATGGTCTCCACGAGCCAGAACTCGGTCGAGTTCGACGGCGTCTCGATCACCCGCACGCCCATCGATTTCTTTGCCATCCACTTGGAAATCGCCAGCGAGATGAACGAACCGCCAAAGCCCATCACGGCGGCAAAGACCAACAGCGAACCCAGGTTCAGCCCGTTCTCGGTAAGGTAGGGCTCGACGCCCAGGATGCGCATGGTGAACGACAGCACCAGCACGATCGCCAGGTTGGTGGCGAGGAACAAGACAATACGTTTCATGATGTTCTCCTTTAATCCCTGCCCGGTCGGACTGAGGGCCATTGCATGACACACAAGTGAAGAATATAGCTGGAAGAAGGACAATAAAATTCGATTTTTATAATGCTATTGTTCTGTTTTATCGAACCATTTCGACACCATGCTCAATTACAAGCATTTGTATTACTTCCGTACCGTTGCCAAGGCGGGCGCGCTCAACCGCGCCGCCGAGAAGCTGCATCTGACCCCTCAGACGCTGTCCGGACAGATCAGCGCCTTCGAGGAACGCCTGGGCGTGGCGTTGTTCCGGCGCAGTGGGCGACGGCTGGAACTGACCGATGCCGGACGTACCGCGCTGATCTACGCCGACGACATTTTCCAGGTCGGCGCCGAACTAGAAGACGCCCTGCAAAACCGCCTCGCACCTCGCGCCCATCCGTTCCGGGTGGGCATCGCAGACGTCGTGCCGAAGGCGATCGCCTACCAGTTGCTGGCCCCTGCGCTGGCACTGGCCGAGCCAGTCAAGCTGGTGTGCCGGGAAGACCGGCTGGAACAACTCGCCGCCGAGCTGTCCATCCACCGGCTCGACATGGTGCTGGCCGACCGCCCCCCCTCCACGATGGACATCAAGGGCTACAGCCATCCGCTGGGGGAATGCGGCATCGCCTTTCTGGCCGCACGCGCGATCGCCGACACACTGGAAGCGGCCTTCCCCGCCAACCTGCATGGCGTTCCGTTCCTGATTCCGGGCGAAGACAGCGCACTGCGCGTGCCGTTGTTGCGCTGGCTCGAACGCAGGNATATCCAGCCCACCGTCGTCGGCGAATTCGACGACAGCGCGCTGATGAGCGCCTTCGGCCAAGCCGGAGCCGGCGTGTTTCCGGTACCGATTACCACCGTTCAGGACGTGATGCGGCAATACGAGGTAATCGAGCTAGGACGGACGCAGGAGATACGCGAACGTNTTNTTGCCATTTCGGTGGAACGGCGGCTGAGTCATCCAGCCGTACTGGCGGTCAGCGAAGCGGCGCGACAGCGGTTCCGGCCGCAGGACAATTAAGCCTATCCGTCAACCAGCACACCGCTTCCGCCGGGAGCATGATCCGAAAATGCGCCACGCAGTGGCGACGCAAGCGGAGCACCGCACGATCCTTGCTGACCAGCCCTTGCGCACGGGCCGTGGTGGCCAACTCGATGAATTTCTGGTCGTCTGGATCACGACAACGCGGCAGGTCTGCGACGACAGTTGCCGGCTCCAACACGGCCAGGGCTTGATAGCGCGCATACAGCGCTGCCTGACGCGCCGAATCCAGCCCAAACGCCGGATACGCCAGTACGCGCCGCCACTCGTCGAGCGTGGCGCTCGTCACCACGCAGCGTACGCGCCCCGCTTCCAGCGCATGCAGCAGGGGGCGCGCCACCGCATCGTCGTAATGCAACAGATCGAGCACCACATTGGTGTCGAGCACGATGCGTGTGTCACTCAATATCGGTGTGCTCGGCGATGAACTCACGCACCCAATGCTCGGGATGGGCACTGGAGAAACGCCCGACGATCTCGCCCTTGACGAACAGCAGGACGGTGGGGAAACCGCGCAAGGCGTAGCGTCCGGCAAGTTTCATGTTGTCGCCTTCGTCGACTTCGACCTTGGCCATGTGGATCTTGCCGGCATGGTGCGCGACGACACGTTCGAGCACGGGGGTCAGCGCACGGCAAGGCGGGCACCAGTCGGCCCAGAAATCGACCAGGATGGGAAGCGTATGCGAGGCTTCGATCACGTCGTGATCGAAATGCTCCAGATGGGTATCGAAAATCAGGCCCGGCCCGTGGGCAGGAGTGGGATCGTTCATGGTGATTGCGGTCGGGATGTCTGATCCCTATTTTGCCTCAAGGGCGCATGATTCCCACAGACATGCTTCATGCCTCGCCCGTACACAGGTACGTGTGCAAAAATGCTTAACCAACCGGGTGCCGGACTGCTAACGTAACGCCATGGAAGAACGTTTCTATCGCGAGCAGGAAATCGCGCGCTTGCCGGCATTTCTTCCCGCCGCCACCTACAACCNNTTGCACACGCTGCTGGCGCGGGCGGGAAAATGCCTGTTCGTGCCGATTCGCAGCCTGCAGTACCTGGCCGTGCTGGATGCGGAGGAATTCATTTTCGTCGACGGCCAGAACAAGGCCTGGGTCGAACTGGCCTGGCAGCACTTCCATCCCCAGGCGCGTGCATCGCTGGACGAACGCGTGCCGTTCGAGGTGGTGCATTACCAGCCCCAGGCTGCGGAAACCATGAAACGCCTCCCGGGAGAATTCCATCAGGCCCTGCTGCTGCTCGCCGGGCGCCAANAGCCCGATGCACCTGCCAGCGTGATCGCGTTGCAGCCTACGGACAGGAAACCTCCCGACGACGCGTCACGCTGACGCGCGCCGCGTGCGGACGTTCGCCTCACTCCTTGAGTTTCGATATTCCCAGCGCGCGCAACGTGAGGTTTTCGTAGAAGGGCCCGACATTTCCCTTCTTGATCTTGCGCAGGAAATATTTCTCGAACGCGATTTTGGCCAGATGCACCCACTTGCCTTCTGAGAACCAGTTGACGTTGCGCGGAGGAATCTGCGGCAGCGCAACAAACGCAATGCCGGTGTCGCCGAAATCGGCCAGGCAGACTGCGTTCCAAGTAGCCTTCTCGGCGGGCTCTTTGCCATCCAGCAGGGCTCGGATGTTGTGCGCGGTGGCCGTCACCATGGACTCGATCATGTAGCCGGTCTTGGGCACGCCGACCGGCAGCGGGGTGGCTTCGACCGGNGGAATGGCGACGCATACGCCGACCGAGAAGACGTTCTTGAAGGTGGGATTGCGCTGGTACGGGTCGATGACAATGAAACCGCGCGGATTGGTCAGCCCTTCGATGCCGAGGACGGCGTCCACGCCCTTGAAGGCGGGCAGCATCATGGAGTACTTGAACGGTAGTTCGTGCTGTTTCTTCTCGCTGCCGTCCTCGTTCACCTCGGTGACGAACATCTTGCCGGCTTCGACCTTGGTGACCTTGGCGTTGCAGATCCATTTGACGTGCTTGTCGCGAAAGGCCGATTCGATCATGCCCTTGGAGTCGCCGACACCGCCGAGGCCGAGGTGGCCGATGTAGGGTTCGGCGGTGACGAAGGTGATGGGCACCTTGTCGCGCAGTTTGCGGCGGCGCAGGTCGGTTTCCATGATCATGGCGAATTCGTAGGCGGGGCCGTAGCACGAGGCGCCCTGGACGGCGCCGACGACGATGGGGCCGGGGTCTTTGACGAAGGCCTGCCAGTTGTCGCTGGAAGTGACGGCATGGTCGACGTGGCAGACGGACTGGGTGTGGCCGTTGGGGCCCAGGCCCTCGATTTCGTCGAAAGCCAGTTTGGGGCCGGTGGCGATGACGAGGTAGTCGTAGTCGATGCTGCGGCCGTCTTCGAGTTCGATGCGGTTCTCGGCGGGATGGACGCGTTTCGCGGCGACGGGGATGAAGTCGATCTTCTTCTTGCTGAGGATGGGTTCGATCGGCAACTCGATATCCGCACGGGTGCGCCAGTTGACCGCCACCCAGGGGTTGGAGGGAACGAAGTGGAAGATGGGGGTGTTGGAGATGACGGTGATGCGGTCTTCGGCACGTGCGTTCTCCCGCATCTCGAACGCCATGGGCATTCCGCCTATACCTGCTCCTAAAATCACGATGTGGGCCATTTTTCTGTCTCCTGAGGGTTGCGATTGCATGGTTAACTTATTTTTATACGTCAACTGATGAGGTTCGCAATCAGAATCGCTTCACCGCTCAAGTAAGCATCCCTGCGCGGGCTGGCTGCATCGCGGCTTACATGGCTTTTTCACAGTCGGTGTCCGGACCGACAAAGTGACATCAAGGTGAACGTCCGAAAACCGGCCATATCCCGCTGGCACGAGGCGGATGGGCAGCATGGCCGCGCCTCGCCGGCAATGCGTACGCAGGCGTCCGGCTGGCCATGCACACGCCCCGAAATGGCAAAACCACTGTCTCATAGCCGCCCAATGCTTTAAAATGCGCCCACCATGCAAAAACACTTTCCAAACTCTCCTCCGTCTGTCCTCTCTGGGTTTACAGGATGCTCCCCTTTCTCCGCTGGTGGCCTTCGGTCAACGGCAGCACAACCCGCGACGACGCGATGGCGGGGCTTACGGGTGCCCTGATCGTGCTACCCCAGNGGGTGGCCTTCGCCACCATTGCCGGCATGCCGCCCGAATACGGTCTTTATGCGGCGATGATGCCGGCCATCATCGCCGCGCTGTTCGGCTCGTCATGGCATCTCGTGTCCGGCCCCACCACCGCCATTTCGATCGCCGTGTTTGCGTCGGTCAGCCCGTTTGCCCATCCCGGCACACCCGAATTCATCAGCCTGGTGCTGACCCTGACCTTCCTGACCGGGGTCTTCCAACTCATTCTGGGCCTGGCGCGCATGGGCGTGCTCGTCAACTTCATTTCCCATACAGTCGTGATCGGCTTTACGGCTGGCGCGGCCATGCTCATCGCAGGCAGCCAGATCAAGAACTTCTTCGGAGTCAGCATCCCGCGCGGCACGCCGTTCTTCGAGATCCTGTCCTTGTTCGTCCAGCACCTTCAGGACATCAACCCCTACGTCACGGCGGTTTCCGTCATCACGCTTGCCTCGGGCATCCTGGTCAAGCGCTTCATGCCCAAGTTCCCCTACATGATCGCCGCCATGCTGGTCGGCAGCTTTGCGGCGCTGTTCCTGAACGCGCGTTACGGCGTGGAGATCACCCACATCAAAACGGTCGGCGCCCTGCCGTCCGGCCTGCCGCCGCTGTCGGCGCCCGACTTCTCCTTCGGCGCGCTGAACCAGATGCTGTTCCCGTCCCTGATCATCACCATGCTGGCTCTGACGGAAGCAGTATCCATCTCGCGCGCCGTCGCCACGAAATCCGGACAACACATTGACGGCAACCAGGAATTCGTCGGCCAGGGGCTCTCCAACGTGATCGGCAGCTTTTTCTCGAGCTACGCATCCAGCGGATCGTTCAACCGCAGCGGGGTCAATTACGCGGCAGGCGCACGCACGCCCCTGGCCGCCGTGTTCGCGTCGGTGTTTCTGCTGATCATCCTGCTGCTGGTTGCGCCTCTGGCTGCCTATCTGCCCGATGCGGCAATGGCCGGGATCCTGTTCCTGGTGGCCTGGAGTCTGATCGACTTCCACCACATCAGCCTGCTGCCCAAGATCAGCCGGCAGGAAACCATCGTCCTGTGGGTGACGCTCATCGGTACGTTGATCGATCTGGAAAAGGGCATTTTCTTCGGCATCGCCCTGTCGCTGGTGTTCTACCTGTATCGCACCTCGCGCCCCGCGCTCGAACCCGTGCTGCCCGATCCCGATCCGGCAAGCTACCATTACACACCCCTCGATGGCCGGTCGGAGTGCCCGCAGATAAAAATGATGCGGGTCAATGGCTCGATCTTCTTTGGCGCCGTCGCCCACCTGCAGCAGCAACTGCAGGAAATCGAAGAATCGGAACCCGAGCGCAAGCATCTGGTCGTCATGGCCAGCGGCATCAACTTTGTCGATCTGGCCGGAGCCGAATTCCTGGCCGAGGCTGCGCGCCAACGGCGAAAATNNGGGGGGACCCTGTCTTTCTATCGCATGAAGAACAGCCTGGCCGAGACGCTGAAACGCGGCCATTTCATGGAAGACGTCGGTGAAGAAAACCTGTTTCCGGCCAAAACCCGCCCTGCCGAGATCCTGTATCCGAAGCTCGACAACGAGATTTGCCGGAATTGCACCGTACGCGCCTTCCCCATCTGTCACCAACACCTACCCAACGGAGAACCTCGCTCATCATGATCCGCAAAAACCCGTCCGGGCATTTGCCTGTCGTACATGACACCGCATTTGTCGACCCCACCGCCATTCTGTGCGGCAAGGTCATCGTAGAAGAAAACGTGTTCATCGGCCCCTACGCGGTGATCCGCGCCGACGAGGTGGACGATAACGGCGAGATGGAGCCCATCATCATCTGTGCCCATTCCAACATCCAGGACGGCGTGGTCATCCACTGCAAGGCAGGCGGCGGCGTCACCATCGGACGCAGCACTTCCATCGCGCACCGCTCCATCGTGCATGGCCCCTGCACGGTGGGCGATAACGTATTCGTCGGCTTCAACTCGGTGCTATTCAACTGCATCGTGTCCGACGGCTCGGTCGTTCGCCACAACTCGGTGGTGGAAGGTTGCACCGTGCCGCCGGGCTTCTACATCCCCTCCACCGCCAACATCCACTCCGATGCCGACCTGGCGACGATCGAGCGCGTATCGCCGCAGGCCGCCGACTTTTCGGAAAGCGTGGCGCAGGCCAACCACGAGCTGGTCAAAGGCTACAAGCGCATCCGCAACGAGTTCTGATTTTGGGAGGATGTCCTCCGGACATCATTCCTCGCCCCGTGGCGCCGCAGCGGTCAGCCACCCGGGCAATTCCCTTCCGCCCGCATTGTCGATGATGTATTGACGGATCAGTCGCCTCACGACCTGTGACGGCGTCAGGTCGCGCTGCACGCAGATTTCTTCGAACAGTTTCTTTTTCCTGGGATCGATCAGAACGGTGAGCCGGGCTGTACGGTTTTCCATGGCAACAGAATAACGACTTGATATGTTAATCAGATTAACATTGTAGTTGATTTGGTTTGTCAATAGAATCAAATCTGGTCAGCTACGCGCGTACGTTCAATGTCACATTTGGCATCCCTTGACGCTCATGTCCTCGATTTGGCTTGGGCCGGGGTGCTGTACTGGTTGNGGGTAGGTTTTTCAGCGCTGCTGCTGCAACGTCGGCACGGCCTACTCACCCGACTGATCTTTCCCCTTGGCGCATTGGGCGCATTGTTCATGGCAGGCATCGGCGTCGCCGGATTGCTGCTGCCCGCCTCGTCCATGGTGCTGCCCATCGGTCTGCCCGACCTGCCATTCCATCTTCGGCTAGACGCCTTGTCTGCCTTCTTCATGGTGTTGCTGGGCGGCGCCGCATTCGGCATCACTGTGTATGCCTGCGGCTATTTCAGGAACATGGCTGCGGGTCCGCTCGCCCTGCTCGCCCTCTGGTACCATCTGTTCCTGGCCGGTATGGTCACGGTGCTGCTGGCCGACGATGCCTACGCGTTCATGGTGGCCTGGGAAGTGATGGCCTTGTCGTCCTACTTCCTCGTCACCACCGATCACAAGATTCCCGAGATCCGCCGCGCCGGGTTTCTCTATCTGCTGATCGCGCACATCGGCGCGGTGTCCCTGCTGCTCACCTTCGGCGTGCTGCAGGGCGGCCATGGGGACTACACCTTCAACACCATGCGCCTCGCGGAGATGACGCCGTTCTGGTCCTCGGCGGCCTTCCTGCTGGCGCTGTTCGGTTTCGGCGCCAAGGCGGGCCTGGTACCGATACACGTGTGGCTGCCGGAAGCCCACCCCGCCGCGCCGTCGCCGGTATCGGCCCTGATGTCGGGCGTGATGCTGAAGACCGCCATCTACGGTCTACTCCGCGTCACCTTCGACCTGCTCAAAATGCAGCTTGGCTGGTGGGGCACGCTGGCATTGGCGCTGGGCTTAGTGACCGCCCTGTACGGCGTGATCTTCGCCGCCGTGCAATCGGACATGAAACGCCTCCTGGCCTGGTCCTCGATCGAGAATATCGGTGTGATCATCGCCGCCTTCGGCCTGACGCTGATTTTTCACACCGACGGCAAGGGCGCGCTGGCGGCACTGACGCTGACCGCCCTGCTGTACCACGCCCTCAACCATGCATTCTTCAAAGGCCTGCTGTTCGTCGGCACGGGTTCGGTGCTGCATGCCACCGGTGAGCGGCGCATGGGCCGCCTGGGCGGACTGATCCGCACCATGCCGTGGACAGCTTGGCTCACGCTGATCGGCGCGCTGGCCATCGCGGGCCTGCCGCCGCTCAATGGCTTCGTCTCGGAGTGGCTGTTGTTGCAGGCCTTCCTGCTGACACCGGGACTCACCCAGCCCTACCTCAACATGGTGATTCCGGTGGCGGCAGCCACGGTGGTGCTTGCCGCCGCGCTCGCCGCCTACGTGATGGTGAAGTTTTACGGTGTCATCTTCCTCGGGCAGCCGCGCGATCCGGCGCTGCAACATGCACACGAGGCAAGCTGGCCGGAGCGCCTGGGCATGCTGTGGCTGGCTGGCGCTTGCATCCAGCTGGGGCTGTTTCCCACGCTGGTCATCCAGTGGCTGGAACCGGTCGTGCTGATGCTGACCGGACAACGCCTGTCCGGCATCAGCAACTGGCTGTTGCTGACGCCGGTTTCGGCGGAGCGGGCGAGTTATGCGCCGCTGATTTTCCTGGCAGGTGTCACAGCGGTGGTAGCGCTCACCTATCTGTGGGTACGCCGCGTCTATCACGGCAGGGTACGCCGCAGCGAACCGTGGGATTGTGGCTATCCGGAACAGAATACGCGCATGCAGGACAGTGCCGAAGGCTTCGGTCAGCCGATCCGGCAGATCTTCGAGGTGTTCATGCGGGTGGAGCGCGAAACTCCCGATCCTTTCGACCGTCACCCGCATTACCGCGGTGACAGCCGCGACAAGCTCTGGCTGCTGATCTATCAGCCCATCGCCGACCTGACTGCCTGGTTGTCGATGCAGGCCGCACGCCTGCAACATGGCCGAATCCAGTGGTACCTGATCTACAGCTTCGTCACCCTGATCTTCCTCCTGGTATTTACACGATGAGCGCCGGCATCCTCCTGCAAGTCGCCCAGACCCTGTTGGCCATCCTGCTGGCACCGCTGCTGATGGGCTGGGTCAACCAGTGCCGCGCCTGGCTGCAGGGGCGCAGCGCGCCACCCATCACCCAGCCTTACCGCTCCCTGCGCAAACTGTTCCACAAGGACGCGGTGATCGCGCACACTGCCTCGCCGCTGTTCCGCTTCGCGCCCTACATGAAGTTTGCCTGCATGGCGCTGGCGGCCGGCATCGTGCCGACCATCGCCAACGACCTGTCCTTCTCGCCGGCGGCGGACGTCATTGCCCTGGTGGGCATCTTCGCGCTGGCACGGGTGTTCCTGGCGCTGGCGGCCATGGACATCGGCACCCCGTTCGGCACCCTCGGGGCACGAAGGGACATGCTGGTGTCCTTCCTGGCCGAGCCTGCGCTACTCATGGTGTTCTTCACCGCCAGCCTGATTTCGCAGTCCACTGAACTTCCCATCATCGTCGCCACCCTGGCGCACAAGGCCTTCGCCATCCACCCCAGCCTGGCGTTCGCGGCGGTGGCGTTCTGGATGATCTCGGTGGCGGAGAACGCGCGCATCCCCGTTGACAATCCCGGTACGCACCTTGAATTGACGATGATTCACGAGGCCATGATCCTGGAGTATTCCGCCCGGCATCTCGCCCTGATCGAATGGGCGGGGCATTGAAACTGTTCACCTACTCCGCGCTGGGCATCGCGCTGTTCCTGCCATGGGGCATCGCACCCCAAGGCGATATCGCCGCCCTGCCTTTGGCGCTGGCCGCCATCGTAGCGAAGCTTGCGGTCGGCGGCGCCGCGTTGTCGTTCATGGAAGTCGTCTCCGCCAAGGTACGCCTGTTCCGCGTTCCGGAGTTTCTCGGCACGGCCTTCCTGCTGGGTGTACTGGGCATGCTGATCCATTTCCTGCTGGAGGGATGAGATGGAATCGAACGCGATTCGCACATTGAACGCCGGGTGGAAAACATCATGACGGTATTGGCCTACCATCTTCAGATCGTCAACCTGCTTGCGGCCCTGCTGCTGCTGATCTCGTTCGCCATGTTGTCGCAGCGTCGCGTCGTCGGCCTGGTGACCCTGTTCGCCTGGCAGGGTGCGGCGCTGGCCTTGTCCACGGCCATCGTCGCCTGGTCCACCGGCCAGCACCACCTGTATTACTCGGCGGCCATGACTTTGGGGCTCAAGGTGATCGCCATGCCTTGGTACTTCTACCACTTGGTGAAAAAGCTGAACGTGAACCGGGTCGTGGAGCCGATGATCAACATCCCGACCACGATGCTGATCGGCATCGTGCTGGTGATCTTCGCCTTCAACCTGGCGCTACCCATCTCGGAAATGTCCGGCACGGTGACACGCTCGACCCTGGGTATCGCCATGGCCTGCGTGCTGCTCGCCTTCCTCATGATGATCACGCGCACCAAGGCCATCCCGCAGGTGATCGGTTTCCTGTCCATGGAAAACGGCCTGTTCTTCGCCGCCACCAGCGCGACCTACGGCATGCCCCTGGTGGTGGAACTGGGCGTGGCCCTGGACGTGCTGGTCGGCGTGTTCGTGCTCGGCATCTTCATCTTCCAGATCCGCGAGACGTTCGACTCGCTGGATCTGAAGCACATGGAAAAGCTCAAGGAAAATAGGTCATGGAACTGTTCTGGCTACTCGGCATTCCGCTGACAGGCGGCATTTTCCTGGCGCNNTGGGGCTACCGGCGCAACGCGCCGGAGATCAACGCGCTCTTCAGCCTGCTCACACTGGCGATGGCGGCACTACTGACTGTGCGCATCGTCGAGGCGGGTCCGATGATGGTGGGCAACGGCTGGTTTTTCATCGATTCGTTCAATGTGTTCCTGGTTGCGCTGACCGCCTTCGTCGCTTTTACCACCGCCCTGTTCTCGCGTCCCTACATGCGCATCGAACAGGAACACGGCCGCCTCAACGCCACGCGCCTGCGCCTGTATCACAGCAGCTACCAGATCTTCATCGGGGCCATGCTGCTGGCGCTGACCACCAACAACATGGGCATCCTGTGGGTGGCGATGGAGGCCGCGACGCTCGCCACCGTGCTGCTGGTCTCGCTGTATCGCACCCCGGCCTCGCTGGAAGCGGCCTGGAAATATTTCATCCTGTGTGGCGTAGGCATCGCGCTGGCGCTGTTCGGCACCATCCTGCTCTATTTCGCGGCGGAGAAAGTACTGGGTTCGGGCGGTAACGCGCTGTTGTGGACGCACCTGAACGGCGTGAAGGCCCAGCTCGAGCCCACGGTGCTGTCGCTGGCCTTTGTTTTCCTGCTGGTCGGCTACGGGACGAAAGTTGGTCTGGCGCCGCTGCACAGCTGGCTGCCGGATGCTCACGCCGAGGGCCCGACGCCGGTGTCCGCCGTGCTCTCCGGTCTGCTGCTCAACGTCGCACTGTATGCGGTGATGCGCTCCAAGGTGCTGGTGGACGGTGCGCTCGGCAACGACATGGCGGGTACGCTGATGATGGGCTTCGGTTTGCTTTCCGTCGTGCTGGCGGCATTCCTGATCGTGCGTCAGACCGACGTCAAGCGCATGTTCGCCTACTCCTCCATCGAACACATGGGGCTGATCACGTTCGCTTTCGGCATGGGCGGCGCAGTGGCGAACTTTGCCGGCCTGCTGCACATGACCATGCATTCGCTCACCAAGTCCGCCATCTTCTTTGCCGTCGGCCACGCCACGCAANAAACCGGCACGCAATTGATGGACGACATCCGCGGCCTCATCAAGACCAATCCCACCCTCGGCTGGGGTCTGATGCTCGGCACCGTCGCCATCCTCGGCATGCCGCCGTTCGGCGTGTTCGCCAGCGAATTCCTCATCATCACCACCGCCATGCACGAGCACNCCTGGGCCACGNCTTTCCTGCTGCTGGCGCTGGGCGTGGCCTTCGCAGCCATCTTCGGCAAGGTGCAGCCCATGGTGTTCGGCGAAACCGAGCTGCCGAAGCTGCCTTACCAGCCCGCGCAGACACCGGTGTTCCTGCATCTGGGGCTGGTGTTGATGCTGGGCCTGTTCATCCCGCCATATCTCGCCGCCTGGTACAGGCAGGCGGCCCATCTGCTGGGAGGCTGAGATGAAAATCGGCGATCACGAGTGGCGTCTCGACTCCATCGGCCCGCACATCTGGCGCGGCAGTATGGAAACCGGGCAATTGCTCGCGCTGTCGCGCGCGGTCAAGGATGAAGGCGGACAGCTCGTCGCACTGTGGGGTTCGGACGACCGTCACCTGAACGGCGGCTTCAGTATTCATGTCGCCCTGCTCACGGGCCGGNGGTTGGCCTGGGTGAGTTGCGTCCTGCCGGCGGAGGCGCCCGCCTATCCCGATCTCGCGCATATCTTCCCGCAAGCCGACCGCATGCAGCGTGCGGCCTTCGATCTGCTCGGCATCACTGCCACCGATGCGGTGGACGAGCGCAAATGGCTGCGCCACAACGCCTGGGCCGCAAGCGAATTCCCTGCGCAAGGATTTNCGTCGCTCGCCGCTCGCCGCTCACCGCTCCCGGAGGCCGACGCCTATCCTTTCATTTACGTGCAGGGCGATGGCGTCCACGAAATCGCAGTCGGTCCCATCCACGCCGGGACCATCGAGCCCGGACATTTCCGCTTCTCCATCATTGGCGACCGTATCCTCAAGCTGGAAGCGCGCCTGGGCTACGCCCACAAGGGCATCGAANAACGTTTCGAAGGCATGGAACTCGTCACCGGCGCCAGGCTCGCCGGGCGCGTGTCCGGCGATTCGCACAGCGCCTATGCCTGGGCCTATTGCATGGCCGTCGAGATGGCGACCGCCAGCACGGTACCCGAACGGGCGTTGTGGCTGCGCGCCCTGTTCCTGGAAATCGAACGCATCGCCAACCATCTGGGCGATCTCGGCTACCTGGGCAACGACGTGGCGCTTGCGTTCGGCTTCGTGCAGTTCTGGCGCCTGAAAGAAGACTGGCTGCGGATGAGCATCAAACTGTTCGGCCACCGCTATCTGTTCGATTGCATCACGCCGGGCGGCGTGGCCACGGATATCGACGCCGCAGGGTGTGCCGAACTCGACGCCCTGGCCCGCCGCATCGAGGCCGAAGTACGTGAGCTCAAGATCATCTATGACGAGCATGCCACCCTGCAGGACCGCTTTGCCGACACCGGCATCTGCAAACCCGAGCTGGCCGCGCAACTGGGTTTGACCGGGCTGGCCGGTCGCGCCAGCGCCCAGACCTGGGATGTGCGTACGCAATTTCCACAGGCCCCCTATGACCGACTGGACGTGAACATGGCGACCCAGCGCCGCGGCGATGTGCTGGCGCGCGTGGAAGTGCGCTTTGCCGAGGTGTACGAATCCCTGCGATTGATCCGCGACATCCTCAAGCGCCTGCCAGCGGGCGGCATACACACGCCACTCCAACCAGCGCAAGCTGCATGCGAAGGTCTGGGCTGGGTGGAAGGCTGGCGCGGCGAGGTGGTGGTGGCAGTCAGGATTGCGGCCGACGGCACGCTCGACAGCGTGCATCCGCACGATCCGTCCTGGCAGAACTGGCCGCTGGTGGAAATGGGCGTGCTGGGCAACATCGTGCCCGACTTCCCGCTCATCAACAAATCCTTCAACCTCTCCTACAGCGGACCGGATTTATAAGATGGCTTCGTATCTGATCCTCCGGAAGATCCTCAAGACCGGCTTCGTCTCCGAACCGGCGCCCCAGGCCNACCCCGCCCTGCGCACGCGCGAGCAGGCACTGCAGGCGGAAATCCTCAAGGTGTTCGGCCAGGCGGTGGCGATCCGCCACGTCGACGCCGGCTCCTGCAACGGCTGCGAACTGGAAATTCATGCGCTCAACGGTCCGCACTACAACATCGATGGCCTGGGCGTGAAGTTCTCCGCCAGTCCCCGGCACGTCGATGTACTGCTGGTGACCGGCCCGGTTTCGCGCCACATGGAAGCCGCGTTGAAACGCGCCTACGACGCCATACCGGATCCCAAGTGGGTCGTGGCCATGGGCGAGTGCGCCTGCACCGGCGGGATGTTCGGCGAGAGCTACGCGTCGTGCGGAAAGATATCCAACGTCATTCCCGTCGACGCCGAAGTGCCGGGTTGCNCCCCTACCCCGACCGCGCTGCTGCAAGGCATCCTGGCTGCCGTCAGCAAGGACACGTCCAACGCAAGCGGCTAGGGAAACGTCCTACAGGCAGGCCCAGCCATCATCGTGCCGTCCCTGCCGGGGTCGCCCGTATTCGCTTGGCCGGTCTAGGCTTTGGGTTTCCTGCCGGGGCTGGCGGTCGGGATATATCCCGAGATCCGATACAGCATCCCTTCGCTTTTCTTGCCCTTGATGAAGCGCGTGGAGTGACACGCGATGACGTCCCCTCTTTTCGACAATTCGGCCAGATGAAGTCGAACGTCTTCCAGCGGGATTCGGGTTGCCGCGGCGATCTCGGCGTCGAACTGCTCGCCGCGACTTTTCAGGTATTGGTGGATTTTCTGCATATCTGAGGTACCTGATTTCATGAGTGACGAGACCTTGGAGCAGGCAGCCTGCTTTGCCCAGGGCAAGTCAGCNCCNTCGCGCAAGCTGGTAACGATTGCTGAAAAATCGAGTGGGATCCGATCGGCAAGCGCACTCGCCCGTTTTTCCAGCTGTCCCCAATCGAGGGGGCAGGCCGGTCCGGCACATGCACAGGCAATATGGTTGTCGCCGCCAGGGACCGTCCCCAAATGCACATGCCCTTGGAAGACTTCGCTCAACAAGGCCAGGTGTCTGGACCAGTATTTCCGGGGCCCGGCGAAGTTGGCGACAAGCAGTCCGCCAGGGCGGAGTCGGTTACGTGCCGCCTGATAGAAGGTGCGACTGAGAAACGTCGGGGCGATGCCTCGGGCGTCGAAGCCATCCAGCAACAGTACGTCGGTATCGCCTTCGGCCTCGGGGAGATACGCGGCTGCATCGGCCTGAACGATCGCCAGGCGTTCATCGTCGGGTACGCCGAACGCCTGGCGCAACGCGATGACGTCGGGGTTCAACTCGACCACGGTCAAGCGTGTGTGGGGCAGATGGCGGTGGCAGAACTTGGCCAGCGACCCACCACCCAACCCGACCAGCAACACATGGCCCGGATTCGGCGCGAACAGCAGAAAAGCCATCATCTTGCGGGTATAGGCGATATCCAGGGCGAAAGGATCATCGATGCGCATGGAGCTCTGGATGAAATCCAGATTAAACAGCAGTTGCCGTGTCTCGCCGTCGTCGATGATGAAAGGCCTGGCGTAACGCCCGTCCAGAATCTGCTCGTAGAGTCTCACAGGATCGCTCTGCGGCGATTCGAGTACGCACACCTTGACCGGTTCGCCCGCCACCTTGCCGGGCAACTCCAGCAGCGGGGGCGACTCTTGGGGGTGGCGATGGCGGAAGCGGAATGGGACAAGAATGACGAAGACCTATAAACGTGTCTGCCAATTACGCATGGCAAAAAGCGCGATCGATCAAATCACATCATCAGATGACATTCTCATGATAATACAATTATCATATTATCCCTACCCCGCCCATCACGAGTCCCGCTATGGAAAACCGTACCGCCAGGATGACCATCCTGATCGATCCGCTCAAANAGGAAATTTTCGAGGACATCTGTACGCAACAAGACCTCACGTCGTCGCAAGTCATTCGCAAATTGATGCGCCAGTACATCATCGATCACGCGGGCCCGCGAGAACTGCCCGAATGGTTGACCGGGCCTGCCGCCAAGGCAGGAAACCCATCGAAGTGAACGTAAACAAGAACGGCAAGACAGCCGCTCTTTAAATATTGGAAAGGCGAAATGCCGGCGCTCTAAGTCCCGGGCGCCCCGGTTCGAACGGATCGGCAACCCCGCGTCACCTGCGCTCCGCATGGCCGTTGCCCATCATTACCCGTATAGGGTGCACGGTCGCCGACAGACGTGTCCGCAGGCTGCTTCCAAGATCCTGGCTTTAGCGCGTCAGACCCGCGTACAGCAGCGGCAGTTTTTCCGGCAGCCGCTGCACGTGGTCGACCACCATATAGTTCTTCTGCCCGAAGATGCGCGACACATAATTATCGGCGCGCGGATCGAGGCTCATGCAGTAGGTGGTGACGCCGTTGCGCGCCACTTCCTCGACCGCCTTCTTGGTGTCGTAGCGCAGATACTGCGGATCGCGCACGTCGATGTCGGCCGGTTCACCGTCGGTGATCACGATCAGCAGCTTCTTCGCCGAGCGCTGCAGCTTCAGATGATGGCCAGCGTGGCGGATCGCCGCACCCATGCGGGTCGACAACTGGCCCGTCATGCCCGCGAGTTTGGCCTTGGGCACCTCGTTCCAGTGCTGGTCGAAGTCCTTGAAGCGAGTGTATTCGACATCGTGACGACCGTCCGAACAGAAGCCATGGATGGCAAACGGGTCGCCGACCTTGTCGATCGCATCGGCCAGTAGCACGCAGGCCTGCCGCGTCAGATCAAGCACGCTGTATTCCTGGTCCTGCACCAACTCATTGGTCGATTCGGACAGGTCGAGCAGCACAAGAATCGAGAAGTCACGCGTTTTCCGGACGCTGCGCATCATGATGCGCGGGTCG
Organism: Thiobacillus sp.; assembly: GCF_013693775.1. Lineage (NCBI taxonomy): Bacteria > Pseudomonadati > Pseudomonadota > Betaproteobacteria > Nitrosomonadales > Thiobacillaceae > Thiobacillus > Thiobacillus sp. Next base: position 2,570,221 of record NZ_CP059257.1, on the reverse strand, counting down.
GGCTGGTTGCCCAGCCGGATGTCGATGAAGCTCGCGATCGCCGCGTTGATGTCGATCTCGTCGCCGTCTTCGAGCTTGCGGATGCGCTGCACGCCCTGCGGCTGCATTGCGTCGAGCAGGAATTTCATGCGATGGATTTCGCGCTTGTACTTGGCGGTAATGTCGTCGATCACCTGCAGATCGCCCGATTTGGCGCGCTTCTCCAGCACTGTGGCCCAGGCCGGACGCTCCAGCTGGATCTGGTAGTCCCATTCCGAATAGTGGAAAGGATCGGACACCGGCTCCTTGCCTTCCATCTCGTTGAAGCTCTTGCCGTGGCTCTCGTCACCGATGTTCTCGTAAGGGAAGAGCTCGGTGCTGAGTACCCAGATCTCCTCCGCATCGTCGCCCGCGGTTTCGACGTCGATCGCGTTGACCATCTCCATCACGCTGACGTTCTTGCGAACCTGCTTGACGCTCTCGTAGCCGGCGCCCGCAGCCTTGTCGAAATCGAATTCCTCGAATTCCCAGAAATAGCGATTGTCGTCGCGGTAAGGCGCGGCGAGGATGTCGGTGCGCGGGTTGAACGGGATTTTNTTCTCGGTCAGATTGTGCGCGAGTTGGACGCCGATTTCCCACGAAATCTGGTTGTCGCCGAGGCGGTCCTGCACTGCGGCAAACAGCACGCGGCCCTCGGCGATCCACGGATCGTTATCCTGGTAGGTTTCGTCCAGCAGCGCGCGGGCCAGGCGGTTGAGATAATCGCCGACGCTCGCATTCATTTCCGGCGTGGCGACGTGCAGCCTGCTCCAGAGCTGCTTCAGGCCNGGGAAGCGGCGGATCGATAGGGCTTCTACCCGCGCGTCCTCGATCACCGAAATCACCGCCATCTGCATCGGGTTCAGTGCTTCGGCCGAAATCGGTTCCTTCGTTTCCACGACGTGCGCGGCGCAGTGTGCGGCGGTCGCGCGATAGAGTTCGAGACCGGACACCGGCTCCTGCCCNTCGATCGCGAAGTCATCGACGGCGTCGGGCACATGCAGCAGATAGTCGGCGATGTAGGGCCGGTAACCTTCGCGCGATTCGAAGTCGCCCGAGGTCGGCCGCATGAAAAAGTCACGTGCCCACAGCGCCCTCAAATACATGTTGATGCGGCGCTGCACGTCGACCAGAAGCGTGCCCTTGCGCTCCTTCTGCAGCATCGCCAGCGACTCCTTCGACTCGAGGCCAAAGTACCTGATCTGCTCTTCGTAGTTGGTGCGATGCGCGTGCGCGCCCCACAGCGCCCAGCGACGCAGGCCGCCCAACGTCAGGTGCTGGAACAGCACTTCCAGCTTGTCGAGCATCGGCCGCACGCCGCGCGGCGCCTGCGCGATGAGGGTATTGAGAAACTGCAGATACTTGAGGAAGAGGTCGGCGTCCCCGAGCCGGTTGGCGGCGGTGGGCGCACTGGCGAGCAGCAGCTCGATCACCGCGCCCGAGGTTTTCGACGCCAGCACCAGCGCGGCGGTGGCGAGGTCGGCCACCACATCCTCGCCCACTTCCTTGGCCACCAGCGGCGCCTGCTCGATCCAGGTTTCGACCAGATCGTCGCCTCGCCCCAGCCCGCGGATGGCCGACACACCCTTCAGGTAGTTGTCCAGCCCACGCGGCGAGAACACCTTGGTGGCCTCGTGCCAGGTCGCATTCAACGTATCGCGCGTGTGCGGCGACAGGTCTTCCAGCAGTTCAGCGTAGTCTTCGAGTTTGATCGACATGGTTTGGTGAGCAGTAAGCGGTTAGCAGTGAGCGGTGAAGGGCGGGGTCGGCGATTTTCCGCTCGCTGCTCACCGCTTACCGCTCCCCATCAAAGAACGTGGACACGGCCGCGTCGAGCGCATCGCGCATGTCGGGATCGTCCGTGATCGGGCGGACCAGGGCGACGCGGCAAGCGGCCAGCGGGTTGACGCCCTTGGCGATCAGCGACCCGGCGTAGATCAGCATGCGGGTCGACAGGCCTTCATCAAGGCCGTGGCCCTTGAGGTTGCGGCTGCGCTCGGCGATCGACACCAGCTTGGCGGCGATGTCTGCATTGACGCCGGACTCGTGCGCGACGATCTCGGTTTCGATGCCGTGCTCGGGATACGTGAAATCGAGGCCGCCGAAACGCTGCTTGGTCGACTGCTTGAGATCTTTCATCAGCGACTGGTAGCCGGGGTTGTAGGAAATCACAATCTGGAAATCGGGGTGGGCGTGCACCAGCTCGCCCTTCTTNTCCAGCGGCAGCACGCGACGGTTGTCGGTCAGCGGATGGATCACCACGGTGGTGTCCTGGCGCGCTTCGACAACTTCGTCGAGGTAGCAGATCGCGCCATGGCGGGCGGCGATGGCGAGGGGTCCGTCCTGCCACTCGGTGCCGGAGGCGGACAGCAGGAAGCGGCCAACCAGGTCGGACGCCGTCATGTCCTCGTTGCACGCCACGGTGATCAGCGGCTTGCCGAGCTTGTAGGCCATATATTCGACGAAGCGCGTCTTGCCGCAGCCGGTAGGACCCTTGAGCATCATCGGCATGCGCACCGAATAGGCGGCCTCATACAATTCGACTTCGTCCGCAACCGGACGGTAATAGGGTTCCTGGGTAACGCGGTACTGGTCGACGATATTGCTCATGACAGCTCCATGTAAGGGATCGCAAATACGCAGGCCGCTCAGCGTGCAGCCTCTGGATTTACGACAGATAAAAAGCCCCGGGCACCGACCCTGCGCCCACTTCAGGGCTTCGGATCGGGCAGCGGGGGCCGGGTGTGACAGCCTTGCCGCCGCTTAAACAGTCTTGCCGCGGAAGATCACCATCGACGCGCCCTGGCTTTGCGAGAAGTTGTCGTAGCCAATCAGACGGACGTGGTTGTTGGGGTTGGCCTTGTGGCAGGCTTCAGCTTCAGCCAGCACGCGAGAGACGTCGGTTTCACCGAACATCGGCAGCTTCCACATGTACCAGTAGGAGTCCATCATATGCTCGGGCTCGGTGTGCTCGATGGCCGGGTTCCAGCCTTTNTTCACCAGGTACTCGACCTGCTTCTTGATGTTGTCCGCAGTCATGGCGGGCAGGTAGGAGAAGGTCTCGAATTTGCGGCTGGCGGGATCGCTCAGACGGCTTTTGTAATCCATCACTTCAGACATTTCATATCCTTTCGGTAAAAGTCAGGGGTAAGGGGTAAGGGGTGAGGAAGGTGTGCATGCGCTTCACCCCTCCCCTTCACGCCTCACCGGTTTACTTGTGCGCGACGTCCAGCTTGTCGACGGTGTCGAACTCGAACTTGATTTCTTTCCACGTTTCCATGGCGATCTTCAGTTCGGGGCTGTGCGCGGCGGCAGCGGTCAGGATGTCCTTGCCTTCTTTNTCGATGGCACGGCCCTGGTTGCGGGCTTCCACACAGGCTTCCAGCGCGACGCGGTTGGCGGCGGCGCCAGCGGCGTTACCCCAGGGGTGGCCGAGCGTACCACCACCGAACTGCAGCACGGAGTCATCACCGAAGATGGAGACCAGTGCAGGCATGTGCCACACGTGGATACCGCCGGACGCAACCGGGATCACGCCGGGCATCGAACCCCAGTCCTGGTCGAAGAACAGGCCGCGCGAACGGTCTTCGGCAATGAAGCCGTCACGCATGGTGTCGATCCAGCCCAGGGTCGCTTCGCGGTCACCTTCCAGCTTGCCCACGACGGTGCCGGAGTGCAGGTGGTCACCACCCGACAGGCGCAGCACCTTGGTCAGCACGCGGAAGTGGATACCGTGGTGCGGGTTGCGGTCGAGCACGGCGTGCATGGCGCGGTGAATGTGCAGCAGCATGCCGTTGTTGCGACACCAGTTGGCCAGGCCCGTGTTGGCCGTCAGGCCGCCGGTCAGGTAGTCGTGCATGATGATCGGTGCGCCGATTTCCTTGGCGAACTCGGCACGCTTGTACATCTCTTCCGGGGTCGGCGCGGTCACGTTCAGGTAGTGACCTTTGCGCTCGCCGGTCTCGCGCTCGGCCTTCAAGGTCGCTTCGTGCACGAAGGCGAAACGGTCGCGCCAACGCATGAAGGGCTGGCTGTTGACGTTCTCGTCGTCCTTGGTGAAATCCAGACCGCCGCGCAGGCACTCGTACACCGCACGGCCGTAGTTCTTGGCGGACAGACCCAGTTTCGGCTTGATGGTGCAGCCCAGCAGCGGACGGCCGTACTTGTTCATGCGGTCGCGTTCGACCTGGATGCCGGCGGGCGGACCGCCGCAGGTCTTGACGTAGGCGATCGGGAAGCGGATGTCTTCCAGACGCAGGGCGCGCAAGGCCTTGAAGCCGAACACGTTGCCGACCAGCGAGGTCAGCACGTTGACGACGGAGCCTTCTTCGAACAGATCGATCGGATAGGCTACAAATGCATAGAAGCAGGTGTCGTCGCCGGGCACGTCTTCGATGCGGTAGGCACGGCCCTTGTAGTAGTCCAGGTCGGTCAGCAGGTCGGTCCACACCGTGGTCCAGGTACCGGTCGACGATTCGGCGGCCACGGCAGCGGCGACTTCTTCACGGTCGATGCCCGGCTGGGGCGTGATCTTGAAACAGGCCAGAACATCGGTGTCCAGCGGGGTGTAATCCGGGGTCCAGTAAGTCTGCCGGTATTCTTTAACACCGGCGTTGTAGGTCTTAACAGCCATGATTCCTCCTAGCAAAGGTTAGGTTTACGGACATGCCAGAAGTGGTCATGCACGATGGGTCGCATCATGCAGGAGGCAAACCATAAATAACAGTCGATTTTTTCTATTAGAAAAATAGATTATTATCTATGAGAAGACCAGGAAATCAGGTTAACGCCATGCGCAGCCATACCACGTTTCGCCAGCTGGAAATTTTCGAGGCCATCGCCCGGCTCGGCAGCTTTACCCGCGCCTCCGAGGAGCTCTACCTCACGCAACCGACCGTGTCGATGCAAATGAAAAAGCTCACCGAAGCAGTTGGTGTGCCGCTGATCGAGCAGGTAGGCAAGAAACTCCACCTGACCNCCGACGGCCAGCACCTTGCCCAGGCCACCCGCGAGATCTTCAGCACCCTCGACCGTTTCTCCATGTCGGTCGCCGAGCGCAAGGGTTTGAAGCAGGGGCAACTCAGTCTGATGGCAATCACCACGGCATCGTACTTTGCGCCGCGCCTGCTGGGCGAATTTTCCAAGCTCTACCCCGGTATTGATGTCTCGCTACGCGTCACCAACAAGGAGCAGGTGCTTGCCAGCATGGTCGACGGTCTCGACGACCTCTATTTCGTCGGCCAGCCGCCGGAGGACATTGACGTTGTCGCCACGCCCATCATGGACAACCCCATCATCGTGCTGGCCGCACCAGAACATCCGCTGGCGCACAGGAAANAGATCNCCCTCGACCGGATCGCCGCGGAGCCTTGGCTGATGCGGGAGAAGGGTTCGGGCACGCGCAACGCCATCGAGCGCATGTTCAGCGGACATGGCCTCAACATCCATCCACGCCTGGAGCTGGGAAGCAACGAAGCAATCAAGCAGGCAATCCTCGTCGGGCTCGGCATCTCCGCCCTGTCCCGAGACACCCTCGCGCTCAACCAGCCCGGGCAGTTCGCCGTGCTCGACGTCGAAGGCTTCCCGATCCTGCGCCACTGGTATGCCGTCTACCCGGCCACTCGGCAGCTGTCAGTCGTGGCACGCGCGTTTCTCGAGTACTTACTCGACCGCGCGGAGGCGGCACCGACGGCGGTTGGCAAGCGATCAGCCGGCACCAAAGACGCGGGCCGCTAAGACAACCTAGCCGCAACGCGTCGAACGCGACCAGTTCGGCGAGAACGCCGCCCGCCTGCGACGCGCCCAGTATCCAGTGCATATCATTCTATTTACTTTATGGTTCCCATAAAAATTTAAGACTGTTATGTATGGATCGTCGAATTTAGGATTCGACCTGGTACCTCGTGGATTAGGGTTCGTTGACCAAGTTTGGCAGAGTGCGCCGCGCGAACGCGATAAATGATGCAATCGATGTTTAGGGTGGCTCTTCTACCATAACTTATGGATTGATTCACACCGCATCGTGGTCACCCGGGCAGCGTTCACGGCAGGCGCCAACCAAGACAACACTAGAATCAAGGAGAACTGACGCGGTGGACAAGCTCATCGTCCTGCTTCCGGCCACGCCATTGCTCTCGGCCTTGTTGATTACGCTGCTCGCCGATCGATCCCGGCGTCGTATCGCGCGGCTGAGCGTCGGCTTCAGCGTGCTCACCTTCCTGCTCGCCGCGGCCTCGCTCGCGCTCTATCTGACCGAAGGACAGCCGCAATGGGCATCGTTCGCGCCGGGCTGGGGCAGCCTGTATCTCGACCCGCTGACCAGCGTGATGTCCCTGATGGTCGCGGGCATCAGCCTGGTCGTACACGTCTATTCGGTGCGCTACATGGCAGAGGAACCCGGTTACGCGCGCTTCTACATCCTGCTCGACCTGATGGCCGCGGCCATCCTGCTGATGGTCGCTGCGGGCGATCTCGTCACGCTGCTGGTGGCATGGCACCTGATCGGGGTGCTGCTCTACTTCCTGCTCGGCCACGACGCCGCGCGCCCCGCGGCCCAGCGCTATGCCTTCTGGACCTTCCTGACCTATCGCCTGGGCGACCTGCCGCTGGTACTGGCTGCGGTCCTGCTGTACGAAACCTATGGCACCGCGGCGCTGCCAACGCTGTTCGAGCGCATCGCCGCCGCGCCGGATGCGCACACGGTGGCGGGCATGCCCGTGCTCACCGTGGTGGCCCTGTTGGTCGCCCTGGCGGCGTTTGCCCGCTCGGCGCAATTTCCACTGCATACCTGGCTGCCCTACACCATGGAGGGCCCGACCCCGGTGTCGGCGCTGATGCACGCCGGCATCGTCAACGCTGGCGGCTTCATCATCAACCGTTTCGCACCGGTGTTCGTGCACGCTGGCGGCGTCTTGCACCTGGTGTTCGCAGTGGGCCTGGTCACGGCCATCCTCGGCTCGATCCTGATGCTCACCCAGAACGACATCAAGAAGGCGCTCGGCTACTCGACGATGGGCCAGATGGGCTTCATGTTCGTGGAATGCGGCGTCGGCGCGTTCTCCCTCGCGATCTACCACCTGATCGCGCACGGCCTGTTCAAGGGCACGCTGTTCCTCGGCGCCGGCAGCGTGATCAGCAACGCGCGCAAGCACGACGGCGTGCCCCACGACGACGTCTACACCTTCGTGGTCGAGCGCAAGCCGCTGGCACCGCGCCTGCCGTGGGTGCTGGCTGCCGTCATCACCGTGGTGGTGCCCTTGCTTGTGCTCGGCGCGTCACGCTGGCTGATGGGCGGCGACTCGGTCGGGGAGCAGGGCGGGATCATCCTGTTGTTCTTCGGCTGGGTGACCGGTGCCCAACTCCTGTTCGCGACCTATCGCCTGCGCGTGGATAGCCCGTGGCGGCTGATGGCGATGATCATTCTGTCGCTGATCATCGTGGTGGCAGGCTATACGCTGATCGAGCATGGCTTCGACCTCTTCCTCTACCCTGATCGAGAGCTGAGCGAGCGTATCTATGCGGCAGCCAGCCTTCCATTGGCGACTTTTGAAGTATTGGTGATGATCCTCACAGCCACCATCGTGGTCGGCTGGATCGCCACCTACTACGCTGCCGCCAACGGCCGCGCGCACCGCGGCAGTGATGCATCGCCGCTGCGGCTCGCCTTCTATTCCCTGATCTCGCGCGAGTTCTACGTGGCCGACGTGTACGCCTGGCTCACCCAGGCAACGCTCGGCCTGTCGCGACGCCTCAACGTGTGGTCAAGGTGGGTGTGACATGACGCTACTGCTGATCGCTTCGCTGTTCCTGCCGTTGTTCCCGCTGAGCATCGTGTTCAACGGCGCACTGACGACGTTGCGCCACCCCGTCGCACGCGGCGCGCTGCTGCTTCTGTGGCCCCAGTTGGGGATCGGACTGCTGCAACTCGCACCACACGCCGTCCCGCCCTACTTCGTTCCCTGGGCGCTGCTGACATCCGGTCTCTATGCGCTGCGGCTGCTGACCGTCCGCGACATGGGGCGGTGGGCTGGCCTCCTCGCGACGTCTGGCCTCGCACTCACTTGGGCGCTCGCGGCCGCCGGCGCCGATAGTGTGGACCTCCATCTGTTCGCCTTCTGGTTCAGCCTGCCGCACGCCTTGGTGGCATTGCTGGCCCTCCCCTGACCCGCCGCTTCGGGGCCGCGTACGCGGGCCTGCAGGGCGGCCTCATCGGTCATCTGCCGCGCCTGTCCGGCGTGCTGGCAGTGACGGCGCTGGCTGCGGTCGCGACCCCCTTCCCCGGCTTCTTCGGCCTGCTGCGCGTACTGCATGTGCTCGACTGGGCGGGAGCCATCACCGTCCTATTCATCTGGCTGACCTGGGGCTGGGCCGCGACGAAGCTGCTGCAGGGGTTCGTCTTCGGGGCCGAGCGCATGGAGTCCGACACCGACATCGGACACGTCTCGACGCTTGCCTTCGCCGGCATGCTCGGCGTCTTCATTGCAGTCGGTCTCTATTCGACAGGAGGGGGACTATGAGCCTTTCACTCGGGCAACGCCTCAAGATTCGCGCCACGGTTCACGTGGCCGGGGAACCGATTCCCTTCTTCTGGCCCATGCGGACCTTCATCCACCACAACCCCCTCTACGGCCTGGAGCATTTGCCGTTCGAACAGGCGGTTGGCGAGGGCGAGCGCCTGTTCCATGCGCGCGGCTTCCTGCCGCGCCCGATCCAGCAGCGGTATCTGGCCTCGGGCAAGATCGATCTCGCCGCGCTGGAGGATCAGGTCGAGCGCTTTCTGGCCACGCAGCCGGACATCGCCGGGTTCAACCAGCGCCGCCTGCTGATGACGCTCCTCACCGAAATCGAGGAACCGATCGGCGCGCCGCCTTCGCTCGCCGACGCCGTCGACGTTCACGCCGCGCTGGCCGGTTTTGCCCTGCCGGTGCGCACGATCGACGACGTCGCACTGGCGGCGCAGGTCGGCGCCGACATGCCGCCCGGTCGCCCGCTCTACGCCATCGTGGACATGCTTTTCGGTACCGAGATCGGCGCGACGTTGAATGAATTGGTGATCAAGAGCTGCCTCGATTTCTTCGATGAGGGGCAGTCGGTGTGGCAGATGCCGGGGCGCGAAAAAGGTCTGTTCGCCGCCTGGACCGCGGTGGCGCAACGCAACCTACGCTTGTTCATCCGGNGGCTGCACATCAAACGCATCCTGGCTGCCGACGACACGCCGGAAGGCATCATCAGTCATGTCATGGAAGCACTGGAAGTCCCCGAGGATGACTGGAAAAGCCACTTTGCTTGCGAACTCACCCGCCTGCATGGCTGGGCGGGCTTCATCCGCTGGCGCGCCGGCGCCAAGCACTACCACTGGTCCCGACACTATCCGGCCGATCTGGTCGACTACCTGGCCATTCGGCTCGTGCTGGGACTTGCGCTTCTGCGCGAGCATGCACAGCGGAAGAGCGTGCCGGACACCCTCACCGGGCTTGCGCGTTTCGTCGAGGCTCATCCGGCAGAAGCCTATTTGCGACGCGAGTTTCATGGCGGCCATGTATTGCCGGAAATGGCGCATGCCGTAGAGGACGCCATCGCGGCGCGGCGTGGTTCGCGCATTGCGCGTGTGCTGCCGCAATACCTGGCGCGCAAGCGCGAACACGAAGCAAGAGGGCTTGCCTCCGCATTGCGCAGGCTGGCGGACAAGGCCGGAATGGCAGATGCCATGCAGCGATTGGGACCGGATGATCTGGCCAAGCTCACTTCAACGCTCGCCCGCTTCGAACAAGCGGAAGGCCGCATGTGGCTGGGTGCGCTGGAGGCACGCACCATGGACCGGCTGCGGCAAGGGATGGATCTGTCACGACCCGTGCAACGCGAAAAGCGGCCGTTCGCGCAGCTCATGTTCTGCATCGATGTGCGTTCGGAACGCATCCGGCGCCATCTCGAAAAGATCGGGGATTGCCAGACCTTCGGTATCGCCGGTTTCTTCGGCATACCGGTGAGCTTCATCGGCCTGGAGAAAGGCAGCGAAACCCATCTCTGCCCGGTGGTGGCCAGTCCCAAGAACGTGGTGCTGGAGCTGGCGATCGCGCGCAGCGTGGACGAACAGGCCTTCGTCTCGTCGCTGGAACAGGTTGTCCACGACCTGAAGGCCTCGGTGCTTTCGCCCTTCATCACGGTGGAGGCGATCGGTTTGCTGTTCGGGTTCGACATGTTCGGCAAGAGCCTCGCGCCGCTCGCCTACAGCCGCTGGCGCCAGCGGCTGAATCCGGGCAAATCGGATAGCCGATTGTTGCTGGACAAGCTCAGCCGGGAACAGGCGGACTCCATCATCCGTTCGCTGCAGCGTGCGCTGATCGTCAAGGCCATCGTGAGGGAACTGGGCCTGCAACGGGAGACGATCACCGACGGCATGATTCGTGAATTACGGGAAACCGCCTTGGGCAATCGCGAGTNNTCGACCGAATTCGCACGCCATTTCAATCTGGACACCCATACCGAGTCGGCTTTCATCGCGCGCCTGCGCACGGTCTATCGCATCGACCGCGGCTATGCGCGGATGCAGATGGAAAGGCTGGGGCGCATCGGCTTTACGTTGGACGAACAATTGAACTTCGTCGGCACGGCATTGCGCTCCATCGGCCTGATCGAAGGGTTCTCACGATTCGTGTTGCTGGTAGGCCATGGCAGCACGTCCGAGAACAACCCCTACGAATCCGCGCTGGATTGCGGCGCCTGCGGCGCANATCACGGCATCGTCAATGCACGGGTGCTCGCACAAATCGCCAACAAGCCGGCGGTACGCGAAGGACTGCGTGGACAGGGCATCGACATCCCGGATGACACCTGGTTCGTCCCTGCATTCCACAACACCACGACAGACTGCATCCAGCTACACGACATGGATCTGCTGCCGCCCAGCCATCTGGTCTATGTCGACCGGCTCAGCAGCAACCTGCAATCCGCCACCCGGCTCAGCGCGGCGGAGCGTATGCCGACGCTGGAGCCGGAGAACGACGGTATCGATCCGGCGAAGGCATACCGCAACGCCCAGAGGAATGCATCGGACTGGTCCCAGGTGCGTCCGGAGTGGGGTCTGTCGCGCAACATCGGATGTGTCATCGGCCGCCGGCACCTGACCGAGCAGATGGATATGGAGGGGCGGGTCTTCCTGCAGTCGTATGACTACAGCATCGATCCCAAGGGCCGTCTTCTCGAAAACATTCTATCCGGAGCGCTGGTGGTCGGGCAGTGGATCAACATGGAGCACTACTTCTCGACAGTGGACAACGAGCATTACGGCAGCGGCAGCAAGGTTTACCACAACGTCGCCGGACGCTTCGGCGTCATGACCGGCAACCTCAGCGACCTGCGTACCGGGCTGCCGGCACAGACCGTCCTCAAGGACGGCCTGCCCTATCACGAGCCCATGCGTCTGCTGACCTTCATCGACGCGCCCTTCGACCTGGCCAGACGCGCCATCGAGGGCGTCGTCCAGGTCAAGAATCTTGTCTACAACGGCTGGGTTCGCATGGCCATCGTGGACCCGGAGACCGGGATATGCCATCTGTACGAAGATGGCGGCTGGCGGCAGCAAACGATGGGGACCGCCGACACAAGCGAAGAATTCAAGGAGCTCGCAGCATGAAAAACCTCAACTTCAGTCCCCTCAAGAAACTGGAGATCATTCTCGAAGGCGCCCATCAGGAATTTGCCACCGATCTGCTGGATCGGGCGGGTGTCAGCGGCTACACCATCGTCAACAACCTGTCGGGCAAGGGGCGCCACGGCTTTCACGAAGGCCACCTGATGTTCAACGAGGAGGCCGTGCTGATCATGATCATCGTTGCCGTACCGGAAGAACTGGTGAAACCCATACTGGAGGGCTATGCGCCTTTTTCAGCGAACACACCGGCGTCGTGTTCATCTCGGACATCCAGGTCACCCGATTGGTGAAGTTCAAGAACTAAAAACGCGCGGGGCAGGGTCCTGCGAGCGACATCCTGTGCTGCGTGGATGGGCCGTCGTCCCGCCATTCGGCTTCGGCGTATAACCTGGGCGATGCGTGTGGCCTGTAGCATCCGCCCCGGCTGACTAGTTCCTCGGCTTGAGCAATTGCACATGCGTCCGCAGGAATTCCAGAAATGCATTCGCCACCACCGATAGCTGCTTGTCCCGCGGGCGTACCACGTACCAGTAGCGTTTGATCGGGAAACCCTCGACATTGAGAACCGCCACTTCCGTCTGGTTGGGATCGAGGCTCAGGGTGCTCTGGGACAAGAGCGCCAGCCCCAGGCCGCCGGCAACCGCCTGCTTGATCGCCTCGTTGCTGCCCAATTCCATCTTGATTTTCAGCGGCACGTCCCGTTCCTGAAACACGCGCTCGACGGTAAGCCGCGTGCCCGAGCCGCGTTCGCGCACGATGAAGGGTTCGTTGGCCAGATGCGCGAAGGGAATACGCTTGCGTCGCGCCAAAGGATGCGACGCCGGCGCCAGCACCACCAGCGGATTTTCCAGGAATGGCTCGCACTCGATGTCCAGCCCATCCGGCGGCACGCCCATGACGTAGAGATCGTCCTGATTGCGCGCGAGGCGTTCCAGCAGGCGGTCACGGTTGACCACCTCCATCGCGATGTCGATGCCCGGGTACTGCGCACAGAACGGACCCAGCAGCCGCGGCATGAAGTATTTGGCGGTCGTCACCGCGGCGATTCGCAACCGGCCCTGCTTGATGCCCTTGAGGTCGGCGACGGTCTGTTCGAAGCAACCCCAGGTCTCCAGCCAGTCGGCGCAGGTGGCGTAGAGCTGCTCGCCGGCCTCGGTGAGGAAAATCTTCTTGCCGATCTGCTCCAGCAGCGGCAGCCCGACTTCCTCATGCAGCAGGCGGATCTGCTTCGACACCGTCGGCTGCGTGACGTGCAGTTCCTCCGCCGCGCGCGAGAAATTCTTCAGGCGTGCCACGGCCTCGAAGGTCCGCAGCTGGCGCAAGCTGACATGCATCATGGGACGATCCCTCCGTTTTGATATTGCCTACAGGCTATCATTTTCATAACAACTATTCATTAGTGTTTTAGTAGGGTATTCCCTAGACTCGGCGCCAGGACGTCAAGAAGACGCTCCACTTGTCAATCAGCAAGGAGCCCGGCCATGCCATCGACACTGAGTTCGTTCATTCCCGCCCTCGTCCTGTTCGCACCCGCACTACTCTGGNGGGTCGGGTTCACGCCGGCCAGCTTCGCCAACGCCCGACCGCGCCTGATGGCGCAGATGAATATCAGCGCCGCGTGGCTGGTGTTCGCAGGCGCCCTGGTGGCGGCCGTCGCACACCTCTTCGACACACCTCACGCCTGGACGCTGTTCTCCATCGCCCTGCCCGGCGACATCGGCGCCTTCTCCATCGGTACTTACGTCAACAGCGTCACCGTGATCATGCTGCTGCTGGTGTCCTTCGTCGGCGCCATCGTGTCGCGCTATGCGCGCAACTACCTCGACGGCGACCCGAACCAAGGCCATTTTCACAAGTGGCTCACACTCACGCTGGCATCGATCCTGACCCTGATCGTGTCCGGCAACCTGCTGATGTTCTCGCTGGCGTGGATCGCCACCAGCCTGTGCCTGCACCAGCTGCTGATGTTCTATCGCGAGCGCCCGGCCGCGGTGTTGTCGGCGCACAAGAAGTTCATCGCCAGCCGCATCGGCGATGCGAGCCTGCTGCTGGCGATCTTCCTGATCGGCTCGACGCTGCACACGCTGGAATTCAGCGAGATCTTTGAACGCATGGCGGCCATGGACGGCGCGCTGCCCGCGGCACTGCAGGCCGCGAGCCTGCTGATCGTCGTGAGCGCGGCGCTCAAGTCAGCACAGTTTCCGTTCCACGGCTGGCTGATCCAGGTGATGGAAGCGCCCACGCCGGTGTCCGCCCTGCTGCACGCGGGCATCGTCAACGCCGGCGCCTTCCTCGTCATCCGTATGAGCCCGATCATGTCGCACTCCGGCACGGCCATGGCCGCGCTGGCCATCATCGGTCTGGTGACGCTGACCCTCGCCTCGCTGGTCATGCTGACACAGACCAGCATCAAGGTGTCGCTCGCCTGGTCCACCACGGCGCAGATGGGCTTCATGCTGTTGGAGTGCGGCCTCGGCCTGTACAGCCTGGCCATGCTGCACCTCGTCGCGCACTCACTGTACAAGGCCCATGCCTTCCTCGCCTCGGGCAGCGGCGTCGACGCCTTCCGCGCGCCGGTCATCCGCTACGAGTCGAAGGGCTTCCAGTTCGGCCAGTTGCTGCTCGCGTTGATCATCGCCGGCGCCATGGCGGTGGGCGTGGGCGCCGCGTTCGGCGTGACCTGGCAGCAGCAGCCCGCCCTCATTGCCGCCGGCACCATCGTCGCCATCGCGGTGAGCCAGCTCATGCTGCAGACCGCGACCATACTCGGCAACGCTGCCGCGCTGCTGCGAGCCGTCGGGCTCAGTGCGGTCGTGTCCATTGCCTACTTCATCCTGCACGCGCTGTTCGATCACGCCCTGCATGGCAGTGTGCTGCCGCTACGTGACGCTGCCCGTGCGTTCCAGGCCGTGCTCGTGCCGCTGACCATCGCCGCCTTCGTCGGTCTGCTGCTGATGCAGCAGTTCATCAAGGCCGCACGTTCGAATCTGCGCGACACGCTGTACCTGCATCTTTATAACGGGCTGTACATCGACGTGTACATCACGNCGGCTGTTGCAGCGTGTCTGGCCCGCCCCCTTCAACCCGCCCACAACCAGGGAGCCTGACCATGAACATGACCGACGCCATCTTCGCGAAGGAATCCACGGACGAACTCGACCGCCGCATCGATGCCGCGTGCGCACGCATCGCACCGTTGTGGCCGCTGAAGCACTTCGTCGCGGTCAACCCCTTCTTCGGCCTCATCGACCACAGCTTCCAGGATGCCTCCGACACCCTGGCGCGCATCACCGGCAGCAGCCTCTACATGCCGCGCTCCTACTTCCGGGAGCAGCTCGCGAACGGCCGCATCACGCACGAAGACATCGAACAGGCCATCGAACGCTGCGGCAGCCCGCTCGACGCGGCCGCGGTGGAGCATGCGCTGGCCACCGAAGCGCCGCAGCCCAAGATGGGCATGGCCTCGGTGAGCGAGGTGCTCGACCGCGTGGAAGGCGGCATCTGGACCAGCTTTGTCACCGAGCGCATCAGCCTGCATTGCGCCGCCTATTTCGATCTCGGCCAGGCCATGGTGGGCATGCCGTGGCGGACGCTGTCCCTCTATGCCGCCTGGCGCAAGGCAGCAAGCATCGACCGCAGTCCGGCGATGATGGGCCTGGGTGATTTCCGTACCGCCGTCGCCAGATTGCCTGCGGAGCCGCGTACCGCTATCGCCTGGGCCGTGATCGAGCTGGGCGTGCCTGACGCGGCGGTGGAGCGCTATTTGCACGCCGCCCTCCTGAGCATCGGCGGCTGGGCAGCGTGGGCGCGCTATCTGCGCTGGCAGGCGGAACTCGCCGGACAGCGCGACAACGCCATCGTCGACCTGCTGGCGATTCGTCTGATGTGGGACGTGCTGCTGTTCAAGGAAAAAAATAGCGCGGCGCTGGTCGCGCGCTGGCGCGAGATGCTGGCCGCCAGCATGCGGCCGCCGTCCGCCAAGCGCCAGGCCGCGGCCGAAATCGACCGCATTTTGCTCAACGCGATGGAGATCGGTTTCCAGCGCGGCGTGATCGCCGGGCTCGGCAACCCAGCCCTGTCCGCCCCCGCCGTGCGACCGGCGGTGCAGGCGGCCTTTNGCATCGACGTGCGTTCCGAGGTGTTCCGCCGCTCGCTGGAAACCGTGGCGCCGGCGGTGCAGACCATCGGCTTCGCCGGATTCTTTGGCATCTTCATCGAGCACGTGCCGCTGGGCGCCAGCGCGGGCCGCACCCATGTGCCGGTGATCTTCAATCCCGGCTATCGCATCTATGACCGGGTCAAGGGCGGCGACGCCATGAGCCTCCTCGAACAGCGGCGCCAGCGCATCGGCCTGTCCAAGGCATGGAAGGGATTCAAGCTGTCGGCCTCGTCCTGCTTCTCCTTCGTCGAGGCCGCCGGCCTGAGCTATGGCCCCAAGCTGCTCACCGACAGCTTCGGCTGGACCCGACCGGTGCCCGATCCCAACAGCCAGGGCCTCGCCAGGCAGGACATCGACCGCATCGGCCCGACCCTGGAAGCGGTGTCGCAGGCGCAATGCTGCACGCATCACGCCGACTCGGGCATCCCGCATAACGATCGGCTCGGCCATGCCGAGCGCATCCTGCGCGCCATGGCCATGACCGGCAACTTCGGCCGCCTGGTGCTGCTGGCCGGCCACGGCAGCACCACGGTGAACAACCCGCACGCCACCGGCCTGGACTGCGGCGCCTGCGCCGGCCAGACCGGCGAGGCCAGCGCCCGCGTGGTGGCCGCCCTGATGAACGACCCAGCGGTGCGCCGCGGCCTGCGCGAGCGAGGCATCGACATTCCGGAGGACACCTGGTTCCTGGCCGGCCTGCACGACACCACCACGGACGAGTTGCGCCTGTATGACACCGACGACGTGCCCAAGGCGCTGTCCCAGGACCTCGCCCGGCTGCGCCAGTGGCTGGAGCAGGCCGGCGACCTCGCGCGCATGGAGCGCGCCGCCATGCTCGGCATCGACAACCTGCCCGATCATCGCGTGGCGGCCGATGTGCGCCAGCGCAGCCGCGACTGGTCGCAGGTGCGGCCGGAATGGGCCCTGGCCAACAACGCCGCCTTCATCGCGGCGCCGCGTCTGCGCACCGCCGGCATGGACCTGGACGGCCGCGCCTTCCTGCATGAATACGTCTGGCAGCAGGACGAGGGCTTCAAGATCCTGGATCTGATCATGACCGCGCCGATGGTGGTAGGGAACTGGATCAACATGCAGTACTACGGCTCGGTGGTCGACAATCTACGCTTCGGCAGCGGCAACAAGGTGCTGCACAACATCGTCGGCGGTGCCATCGGCGTGCTCGAAGGCAATGGCGGCGACCTGCGCGTGGGCCTGCCGCTGCAATCGCTGCACGACGGCAAGCGCTGGGTGCACGAACCGCTGCGCCTGTCCGTATTCATCGAGGCGCCGGAAGCGGCCATGGACGACATCGTCGCGCGCCACGACCTGGTACGGCAGCTGGTGGAGAACGGCTGGCTGCACTTGTTCCGGATTGGCGACGACGGGGCCGCGTACCGGCGCGTGGCCAGCGCGAACTGGCAGCGGGCCTGAGACAGGGCAGCATGCCGGCCCCGGCGACGAGCACGACCGGCGCATCCGCAAAGGCATCCACGCCTGGCCCGAACTGGAAGCGGCGCTGGCCTGGGCGGCGGCAGAAGCGGAAAACGGCCTGGCCTTCGTCGAGACCGACAGCCGCGCCCATGTCAACCCCACGCGCATGGCGAATATCGGCCTGGGCGGCGGCGGATCTGACGGCGAGGCTCGCGTCGCTGTGCCCCGCCTGCGGCACGCCGGGCTTCTGGCAGGTCGACCGCGTCGCGGGACTGCCGTGCGCGGGCTGCGGCGCGCCGACGCGGGAAACCCGCGCCTAGGTTCAGGGCTGTCTGAAGTGCGCACATCGCGAGACGCATCCGCTCAGTGGATCCCGCCATGCCGACCCCGGGCGCTGCGACATCTGCAATCCTTGATGCCGGCTCCCCGCGTGCCCCCATACAATGGGAAACCCTTTCCACCCGAATTTGGAGCCCGTGATGGCAAACGACCTGCAAGCGAGCATCGCGCGCCAGCGAAGCATCCTGAAGAACTGGCTGTCGTCCCCTCTCTCGCATCTCGCTGAACGCTGTCGCGCGGTCTGGCCCGATCGCCAGGCCCTGGAACAGCGCCTGATGGAGGGGCTGAACGAGCTGCCGTACTGCAAGTATCTCTACATCCTCGACGGCCATGCCCACCAGCTCACCGCCAACGCCTCACGCGGCGGCCTGCTGCCAGAACATTTCGGCCGCGACCGCAGCGACCGGCCGTACATGGCCGAGGCGCTCGCGGGAAGTGCATTCTCCCTGTCGGAAGCCTACATCAGCCGCAACGCGCGCCGCCCCTCGCTGACAGCCGTGCAGCGCATTGTCACGCCGTCGGGCGAGCTGCACGGTTATCTCGGCGCCGACTTCGACCTGCGCGAGCTGCCCGCGACCCAGGCGCTGTATGAGCAGCCCCAGCAGTGGGTGCAGCTCAAGGGCGATCCGGCCATTCGCGCCGGACTGTTTCATCAGGCGCGGGTCGCGAGCCCGATGGACGAACGCATCGACGAGGTACTGGACCTGCTCACCGAACTGATCACGGTGCACGGCGTGTTCCACGCCAAGCTGCACTTCTCGAGCTCGCGCGCCACCCTGTGGCTGCTGGACGATCCCTACCGCTTCCGCATCCACAACATCGCCGAACTCACCGATCCCGATCTCTGCCTTGCCTTCCCGCATCGCGAGTACCCAGGCGATGCGGTGGTTCCGGCGGAGAAGGTTCGCGCGATTCTCCAGACTTTCCGCGACCTGCGGTTCATGGACGAAACGATTTACCTGCGCTCCGGCACGCTGAACATATTCAACGGCATCGTCGGCCTGACATTCTCCTGCGACGGATCGCACTACATGCCGTGGAACGAGTTCCTCGACAAGCGTGTCGAGTTCTGGCTGGGCACGAGCACGCCAGGGGCGGGCTGAGCAGCCGCCATCCCCCTTCGTTCGCCAGTCTACGACCGCGTGACGCGCCGGTGCGAGCGCGTCACCGGCTTCGGCTGCGGCAGCTTCATGATGCGGTCCGCCTCGTTCAGCACGAATTCGTGGAAGGCCTGTGCAATGGGCGACATGCGTTTGCCATTGCGATGAACCATGTACCACTCCTTCATGATCGGGAAGCCCTCGACACTGAGGATCGCGACACGCCCCAGCGCCAGCTCGAACTCCAGTGTGTGCAGCGACACGATGCCGAGGCCCAGTCCGGCCATCACCGCGTGCTTGATCGCCTCGTTGCGGCTCATTTCCATCGAGGTGTTGAGCTTGACGCCGCGCTGCTGGAAGAAGCGCTCGACCGCATTGCGCGTGCCGGAGCCGCGCTCGCGCAGGATGAAATTTTCCTCGACCAGGCGACTAAGCGGCACACGACTCACGCCGACGAGCGGATGATCCGGCGGCGCAATGATCACCAGCGGGTTCTGCATGAAGGCCTGGGACCGCAGTTCCATGTTGTCGGGCGGCGTGCCCATGATCGCCATGTCCGGCGTGTTGTCCTGCAGCTGCTGCACGACCTCCTCGCGGTTGGTGACCTCGAGATGCACCTGGGTGCCGGGGTAGCGCTTGAGGAAAGCCGCCAGCAGATAGGGGGCGAAGTACTTGCCGGTGCTGGTGACGGTGAGCGCCAGCGTGCCGCGCTTCACGCCCTTCATGTCGTCGAGTACGGATTCGATGTCGCGGAACTGCTGGGCAATGGCGCGACTGAAGGCATAGACTTCCTTGCCGACCTCGGTGAGAAAGATCTTCTTGCCCATCTGCTCGAACAGCGGCATCCCGACTTCCTCTTCGAGCTGCTTGATCTGGGTCGAGACCGCAGGCTGGGTCAGATGCAACTCCTCGGACGCGCGGGTGAAGCTGGAATTCCGCGCCACGGCTTCCAGCAGGCGCAATTGGCGAAACGTCACGTTCATGCGGTTCCCTTTCTGTAGACTTAACCATTCATGTTAGTGAATGGCAACAATAAATATTATTCATTTTTAATTATGCAACGGACTTTTTATAGTTCGCAACAAGGGCATTAGGCACAACAGTCCGACGCCATACCCTAATGATCAACCGCTGATGCATAAGGAAACCAGATTATGAGTGAAGCGACAGCAACCGCCACGGCCGAACGCCTGAGCGGCCGGGAAGCGGCCATCGCCCGCCGCCAGGCGCTCTCCCTCCACGGGAAAGGTGCACTCAAGGCCGGCCCGACCGCAGCGCCCAAGAGCGCGACCGAAGCCCGGATGGCTGCGCGCGCCCGCGCACCCGCTCCAACCGCCGCTGAGGCACCTGCCGAAGCACCGAACTGCGGCTGCCAGCACGGCGAGACTNTTTCCGCGCGCGTCGAGGAAGCACGTCCGGCTACGCCCGTGGCGCTGGCACCGGTCTCCGCCGTGCGCCAGCGTCGCATCAAGCAGTCGCAGCGCGGCCGCGGCGACGCGCCGCCCTGTCGCCCCTGCGGTCGCATCAAGCCCGAACCGCCGAAAGTGGAAATCGGCACGACGCTCGCAGGCAGCACCGTGACCGGCAACCAGGTCGAGCGCACCTCGCGCGTCACCGGCAACGAGTCCGGCTCCTGCCGCGCCATCACCGGCACCGAATACGTGGGAGCAGAACAGTTCGGCGACCTCTGCGGAATCCTGCCCGAGCCGGCGCCGGCCAAGGTCGGCACGACCAGCACCAGCCGCGGCCGTCGCGTGACCGGCACCGAAGTCGGCCGCAGCACCCGGGTGACCGGCGACGAGACCGGCACCTGCAAGCGCGTGACCGGCACCGAATACCTCGCCGCCGAGCAGGCTGGCGAATTCTGCGGCACGGCGCCAGAGCCGCGCCCGGAAAAGGCGGTGATGGGCATGACGGCGGCGCGCAATGCCGTGTCCGGCAGCGACCTCGCCCGCACCGTGACGGTGACGGGCGGCGAGTCCGGTGCGGCCCGTCACATCACCGGCAGCGCCTACGCCGACGCGTTGGCGCGCCCCGCCGCGGAGGGCAACGGCNCCAAAAAGGTGGAAACCCGTCGCACGAGCGCTGGCGCAATGGTGAGCGGCACCCTACCGGGTCGCTCATCGAAACTTTCCGGCGATGAGCCGGGCGCCTGCGCACGCGTGACGGGTTCCGACTACATCAATACCGAAGAATTCAAGTCCTTCTGCCGCGCCGAGCCCTACCAGTCGCCGGCCAAGGTGGGCGTGTCGCGTACCCTCAAGGGTCAGGACGTATCCGGCACCCAGGTCGGCCGTTCGGCGCAGGTGACCGGCGACGAGCACGGCGCCTGCAAGCCGGTGACCGGCACCGCCTACATCGGCGCCGACCAGTACGCCGAGTTCTGCGCGGCGCGCACCGCGGCGGAAGCGATCAACCGCGCCCGCCTCGGCCGCAACGCCGACCTCACCGGCATCCAGCCGGGGCCCGACGACAAGATGACCGGCAACGAGCGCGGCACCTGCCAGCCGGTGAGCGGCACGCCCTACCAGGGCGAGAGCCAGACCGCGGCCGCCTGCGGCCGTCCGCCCATGGCACAGGCCTACCGCAGCCGCGGCCCCGAGGGCTCGCAGGCGCCGGCATCCATCACTGGCAACGCGATGGACGCCGGCCAGGGCGGCAACCGCACCGGCGACTTTTCCGTGGTGTCGCCGGCACGCGCCGCGCAGGCTAGCGAGACCCGTCGCATCACCGGCAGCGCCTACGGCGTCGGCGGACGCATCACCGGTCCGCTGGCACGCGCCACCGGCCTGGTATCCGGCACGCCGGAATTCCGCTACCGCGATGAGACCGACACCGTGGCCGTTCCCGCTGCACCCCAGCCGTCGGACGAAGCCGCGCCCGAGCGCATCACCGGCGAAGGCCGCGAGCGCCGCATTACCGGCGACGCCTGGGATCGCGGCGACCGTGTGACCGGCACCGAGGGCCGTTCGGCACAGCGCCGCAATCCGACCCTGCGTGGTGATCCGCGCGGCAACGGCACCACCGCCCGCGACAACCGCGAGGTCGAGCGCCCGGCACCGGCTGCCAGCCGCATCACCGGCAGCAGCGGCAATGCCAACGGCGGCGCGGCGATCACCGTGTCCGGCGGCGCCCGGGGCTGAGCGCGCATAGCGAGGACGATCCAGCATGAACACCCGTCAACGTCTCGAAGCGATGCGCGCGCCAACCCGCCCCGGCGGGCATGGCGATGCGGACCGCACCGGCTGCGACCACGCTGCCGAGCTGGCCGCAGCGCCCGAGCTTCTGCCCGCCCGGCATGCAGGAACGCAGCGGCGAATGCGTGACGAGCGCGTGCGCGCCGCAAGCGCACTCGCTGATCGACGTGGCGCGCAATGCCGAGCTGGCCGACTACGAGCGCACGATTCGCGCCCGCTTCGATGCCATCGTGCCGGCGCTCAAGGAGATTGCCGCGCAGCAGCATGAGGCAGGCTTCGAGCAGCGCGCGCAGCAGATCGCACGCGAACGCCTCGGTTTCGAGTTGCCCGAAACGGTGCTCGCCGACGCCTGGGTGACTACGCTCGACATGCGCAAGCTTTACGGCCACAGCGTGCTGCAGACCTACCACGCGCTGGCCCGGGACTACGCGGCGCGCTGGAACGGCCACGCCGAAGCGGATGCCATGCAGCGCTTCTTCATCGAATGCGGCTTCCACGAAGTCGACATCAGCCCCTGCGCCGATGGTCGTCTGAAGGGCCTGCTTCAGTTCGTGCTGCGCCTGCCGAACCAGGCGGTGCGCCGTAAGTCCTACGCCGGCGCCATGTTCGACGTCGAACTGAACGTCAAGCAGTGGACCGAGATCGAGCTGCGCCGCTTCCGCGAGGGCGTGCCGACGCTGTCGGACGCCGGCACCCGCTATCTCAAGGTTGCCGTCTATCACTTCAGCAGTTCGGATCCGCACCACGAAGGCTGCGCGGCCCATGGCAGCGACGACCGCAAGGCCGCCCAGGCTGCACTCGACCGCCTGGCCGCCTTCCGCACCGCGATCGAGAACGGCTTCTGCTGCGGCGCCTCGGTGGCGACGCTGCTGATCGGCGTGGACACCGACAACGACGCGATCAGGATCCACGTCCCGGATACCGCTGGCGAGATGAGTGTCAACTGTTTCGTCGACAACCAGGCCATCTATCAGCAGACCGCCGGCATGGCCGCCTCCGAAGCGCGCTGGCGCCTCGGCGCCGCGATCGACGAAGCCGTGCGCGAGACCGGCCGCAGCGCGCCGGAAACCGGCATGCGCAGCCTGATCGAGCGCCTGCTCACGAACAATCTGTCGCAGATCGACTACGTCTGTGCCCAGCACGGCGGCCGTTACGCCGACGTGGGCCACGCCGAGCGCTTCATCAACATCGGCGACAGCTTCGATGTGCTGCATCTGCGCAACCTCGCCTACTTTGGCCATCTGCACACCATCGAGGAAGGCGCGGCGGACATGGACGTCGGCATCAAGATCTTCAGCAAGCTGAACGTGGTACACGGCCTGCCGATCCCGATCGCGATCCACTATCGCTACGACGAGCAGGTGCCGGGTTCGCGCGAACGTGCGGTGGCGCGCTGCCGCCGGATCAAGGCCGCGATCGAGACGCGCTACCCGGTTCTGGCCAGGGAAGGCCTGCTGTTCTGCGGCATGACCGTGCAGGCCAAACAGCCTGACAGCATGCAGGAAGACGTGACGGACATCGAAACCAATTCGCATGGGCATTGAGGTGAAGTCATGAAGATCATGCAAGTGGAANAAACATTGGTCTCGACCAACCGCGTACGCGAAATGGGCCATCGCCCTCTGCTGGTGGTGCGCGAGAAGGCCGGCGGCACGCGCAGCGTGGCGGTGGACGCGGTGGGCTGCATCCCGGGCGACTGGGTGATCTGCGTCGGCAGCTCGGCGGCGCGCGAGGCGGCGGGCGCGAAGGACTTCCCGAGCGACCTGACCATCATCGGCATCATCGATCACTGGCAGCACCAGGAGCATTGAAATGGAGATCATGCGCGTGGTGTCGGATCTGGTGTGCACGCGGCGCATTCCCGGCCTCTTTCACGCGTCGCTGCGCGTGCTGGCCGACGCCAAAGGCACGCTCGCCGTGGCGGTGGATCCGGTCGGCGTGCCGGAAGGGAAATGGGTATTTACCGCCGGCGGCTCGGCCGCCCGCTATGGCGCCGGCGATTACAGGATTCTTACCGATTTGACGATCCTCGGGATCATCGATCAGTGGAATGTGGTGGATGAGCACCACGAGGCAAGCAAGGCAGTTTCATTAACCGNNTGTAAAGGAGAAACATCATGGCAAACGCAATGACGGGCATCGCCCTGGGAATGATTGAAACGCGTGGTCTGGTGCCGGCGATCGAAGCCGCCGACGCCATGACCAAGGCCGCCGAGGTGCGCCTGATCGGCCGCCAGTTCGTCGGCGGTGGTTACGTGACCGTGCTGGTGCGCGGCGAGACGGGTGCGGTCAACGCCGCAGTTCGCGCCGGCGCCGACGCCTGCGAGCGTGTGGGTGACGGCCTGGTCGCCGCCCACATCATCGCCCGCGTCCACAACGAGGTGGAGAACATCCTCCCCGCCGCCGCAGCCGCCTGATTTGATTGAACGCAATTTGCAATAGAGAGAGAAAATGGCTACTGGTATGACTGGCATTGCCCTGGGCATGATCGAGACCCGCGGTCTGGTTCCCGCAATCGAAGCAGCTGACGCGATGACCAAGGCGGCGGAAGTGCGCCTGATCGGCCGTCAGTTCGTCGGCGGTGGTTACGTCACCGTTCTCGTGCGTGGTGAAACCGGTGCGGTCAACGCCGCAGTTCGCGCCGGCGCGGATGCCTGCGAGCGTGTGGGTGACGGCCTGGTCGCCGCCCACATCATCGCCCGCGTCCACAACGAGGTGGAGAACATCCTCCCCACCGCTGCTGCTGCCTGATCGGACACCATCATGGACATGATGGTGGACAAGGTCGAGGCAAAGGGGACATCATGACCAGCACGAACACCGGCATCGCGCTGGGCATGATCGAAACCCGCGGACTGGTCCCTGCCATCGAGGCGGCGGATGCGATGACCAAGGCAGCGGAAGTGCGGCTGATCGGCCGCCAGTTCGTCGGCGGCGGTTACGTTACCGTCCTCGTACGCGGGNAAACCGGTGCGGTGAACGCGGCGGTGCGTGCCGGCGCGGATGCCTGCGAGCGCGTGGGCGACGGCCTGATCGCCGCCCACATCATCGCCCGCGTGCACGGCGAAGTGGAGCACATCCTGCCAACGCAGCCCAGCGCAGGTGGGGCGGGACGCGACGGCGACGTGACCTGTATCGCAGCTTAGCAAAGGGGACTGCATGGCAATCGATCCACGGCTATTGGGGTATCTGAACCGGGCACTGGAGCATGAGATGGCCGCAGTACAGCAATACATGGCCCAGTCCAGGCTCTGCGACCTGTGGAACCTGGCTGACTACTGTGCGCATTTTCACCAGGACGTCACCGAGGAACTCGGCCACGTGCAAAGTCTGATGGACGCCCTGCTCAGACTCGGGTTCACGCCCAACGCCACCCAACTTCCGCCGGTACGGCTTGGCCGCAACCTGGGCGAAATGATCGCCATCGATCGCGTACTGGAAGTCGAGGCGATTCGGCTATACGAGGAAGCTGCTGCCTACTGTGCACGGGTGCGTGATTTTGGTCACCACGGTCTTNTTGCAGGCATTCTGAAAGACGAGTTGATGCATCTCGACGAGCTCGGCAAGATGGAGGCTGACTTGCTCGAAAAGGAACAACGTTATGCCTGAAGACAACAACCCCATTCCACACTGGCAGCGGCAGGATTTGCCGCCGATGCTGACCCGGCGTTTCGAATTCGAGACCTATGCCGAGACGCGTCGCTTCCTGGACGGCGTCGCCAAGCTCGCCGAGGAAGCCGGACTGTATCCGAACCTGAGTTTCGGAAAACCTATGTCAGCGTCACCATCGACGCCGACGGCAAGAAAGTCGGACCCGACTGCGTAGCGCTGGCCCAGAAGATCGACGGCCTGCTCGCATCGGCGACCTGATCGCCCATGTCTGGTCTACGCATCGCGGTCGTGAACCAGAAAGGCGGCACAGGCAAGACGACCCTGGCGCTCAATCTGGCCGCCGGCCTGCAGCGGCGCGCCAGCACGCTGGTGCTGGATGCCGATCCCCAGGCCTCGATCAGCCAGTGGGCGGCCATGAGCGGCAAGGGCGGACAGCTGCCCGCCGTTCAGGCGGTGGCACAGGATGACGTGTGTGCGCGCATCGCACAGGGCGCCCGCGGCCACCGCTACGTCGTGATCGACTGCNCCCCGACGCTGCGGACCACGATGGTAGGCGACGTTATGAACAACGTGGATGTGCTGTTGGTCCCGATCCAACCTTCGCCCGTGGATCTCTGGGCGAGCATAGACATCACCACCGCGGTTCACAACACGCGCCAGCGCAATCCCCAGCTCAAGGCCTTCGCCGTGCTGAACCAACTGGACAGCCGCAATGTGCTTTCGCGCCTCATGCACGAAGCGCTGGCGGAGCTGGAATTCCCCGCGCTGCGCGCCGGTCTCGCCCGGCGCGCCGCCTACCGCAGCGCCGCAGTGGAAGGCACCAGTGTGTATGGGCTCGGACACCGCGGCAAGGCAGCCGCCCACGAAGTTGAAGCCCTGATCGAGGAGTTATTGCAATCATGAACAAGACATCCAGCAAGCTCGCTGCCGGCATGCGCAAAGTGAAAGCGCAACAGGAAAGCGCCGTCACGAAACCCGAGCCGCGCAAGGCCGCATCGCCCGCACCCAAACCCGCGCCGCCGCCGAAGCATCCGGACCGAATCTGGCCGGATTGAGGCGCCCGCCGGACCGCCGGGCCAGCTACGGCTGCAGTTCCAGGCCCTCGCCCGCCCACCACTGGCCCTGTATCGGTTCGCGGTTTTGTCTGCGAATGATTGAACCGCCATGCCTGCCCTGCCGCGCGTCATCGGCATGCAGGCCCGGATAGACCGGCAAAGAACGCCGCACCGTCCGTTACCGGACGACCGGACAGCAATTGTCATTGCAGATCGGCATATCGTTTGATAGGGTTTGTCGCCGGCCCAGATACCGGCCTACCCTCATCAAACTGACTCGCCACCATGCCCAGCAAACTCGCCCTCGCCACAGCCGCCTCGCTCTGCGCGCTGTTCCTGCCCGTACCGGTCCACGCGGTAACCACGACATTCTTCGACGCTTCGCAGACGATGACGCTGGTCGCGTCGGGCACGACCTCCGACACGATCAGCACCGAGGGCTATCTGTTCACCTACACGCTCGACAAGCTGTTCACGGGCGGCGTCGGCCTGACCACCCCGATCGGCCGCACGCAAATCGTCCAGTGGCCGACCGGGCTGCATGCGCAGGCGGTCACCAGCGGGCCCGTAACCGGGCCGGCACAAATCACGATCCGGCGCGTCGACGGCGGTGTGTTCGACCTGGACGCCCTGAATTTCAAGCTGCTGGCCAATACCTGGGCTACCGGCGCCGACCTGGAAATCACCCCGATGCTCGACGGCAACGACGGGCCGCAGGTCTTCCTCGACGCGTCAGGCAGTTACTCGAACACGTTTTCCTACAGCACCACCCTGTCTGATTACCGCGGCTTCAATACCTCCACACTGAAGGGCTACGACACCTACAACCTGTCGCTCTTCGTCGACTTTGCGCTGACCGGCGTCACGCTGACCGACCCGTCGCTGCTGCCCGTTCCCGAGCCCGAAACCTACGGCATGATGCTGGCTGGATTGGGCCTGGTGGGGCTTGCGATGCGGCGACGGAAACAGGCCGCAGCCTGATCCAGACGAACATGCGGGACAAGAATGGGGGCTTCGGCTCCCTTTTTTGTGCCCGGGCAAGGATGCTCGCGGATGGATAGGCGGATGCGGAAGGGATGAAGCGGTAGTCGAGTAACGGGCGGTGGATGGCTGAGATCGGCCAAGAGCGGACACTGGTGGGAAGCAGGCCGAGCGTCTGTTATTTGCTCTGAGCGGTCAATGATCAACCTGTATTGGTGGGCCGCATGAACCTACTTATATGATGACCCCTTTGTAGAAAGGGAGCTCGGGAAGATGAATATGGAAGACCATCAAGAGCAGGGCAATAGGACTAGGCCGTCACAATGGCGACTTGTGAGTCTGGCACTAGGTCTTGCGGCTCTCCTGAACAGCATTGGCTCATTTGTTGGCTTTACTCAGTTGCTGAGGCCCACACGGTGGCTGCTCTTGCCGTGGCTCTCAGACAGCAGCCTGACAGATGTATCACCATTGGCTGTTCAGGTTATGCGACTTGGGATTGATCTATGGCTACTCGCATCCGTTCTGATGATGATTTTTGGATGACAGGCCTGCACACGAGAATCGTGGCTCGTCGGCGCGTTGCCACATCGCTAGGAATAAACCTTATGTGGCTAGCATGGGCAGCCCTAAGTTTTCTTCCATATCTTGTGGGTCAAAAATATGGCCATGGGAAGGCGCGAGCGCCCTCATGTTCGTAATTGGCCTTTATGCGTTGCCAATTGTTTTGGTTTTGGCTTTGTGGTCATTTGTTGCAGCAGTCGGCGAGCTGACTGCTTTGGTTGGACAAAGTACTTTAGCCCCCTCTATTTACCTAAGAAGCTTCTTGCCTGGGCAGTTATTCCGCCTGTTTTGTCAATGCTGCCCGTGTTATTTGACCCGAGCGAACCACTCACCATGACTGACAAAGCAAATGACGAATTCAAAACTCTGTGCAAAGGCGTCGGCGTCCAGTTCCTGGAAAAACCTGTGGCACCTGTGCGTTCTATAGCCTATGACTGGAATCCAGAGCGTTTGGGCTCGCTCAGCCAAGTCGATAGGCTGATTGAACTAGACGAAAAGGTCGTATTCTCGGCTTTGCTGAACGCAAACGTCCCTTAGAAGATTCAAGTAAGATACCAGTTTTTGATTTTACAGAAAGCCGCGCTCCACGTGCCGGGTACGCTGTGATAGATCCTGCCGCTCCTGAGTTTCGTGCTCCTCCTGTCGGTGATGCCGCTAACGCCCCCTACATCCATTTCCCGATTTCAGTTCACAACAGCCTTTCTACGGTATCGACTCTTTAAGTGCGGATATTCTGGCTTTCATCGATGTCGACAAACCTAGTGAATTGCATAAAACGCCCATGCATACAGGGGCCATACGTTACCAAAACACTCTGACAGATCGCCGCTCAGGCGCCATCCTGGGCATACAGACCTATGTGGTTGACAGTGCGAATAAACGCGCATGTGGTGCCAATGTTGGAAATACGATTAGCCAGAATGCATTCATTTACGATGCCATCCATCGTTAAACACTTTTAGCCGAGCATGTATGCTCTCGTGCACAACCATGCCAAAGGTAGCCGATCGGCCGCGAATGACTGCTTCGGGCGACGACCGGACCTAGGTGGCGGCCAGTCTGACTGGCCCTTCAGGGTCGGGTGCCGTCCCTCACGACGACGGAAGCGGACGTTCAATCAGCCCACCCCGTCAACGTCAGTAATCTGTGCGATACCGGACGTTTAACTCAGCCAACACCACCGGCAGCAAAGGCCGACAACCGGACATCGGCACGACCAACCCGAAGGACCGCTACGGGTCGAAGGCGGACTTTCACACTCTGCCTCAGCTGTCGTAGCTTGCTTTGTGTATTCCTTCCGCTGTGCCGGGCCAAGTTGGCCGCGACACTGGCGACATGATCGCCCTCGGGCAAGCAGCCGGCGCTGCATGACAACGACTTCCGCGTGTGGGATTCGCTGGCGATCTGTGAATGCCTGAACGAGCGCCTTCCCGGGAAGCAGCGTGGCCACCTGACACGGTCGCTTCAGCGTCTGATGAAAGTGATGACACCAAGTGGAAATTGTTGCAGCAGGCTCTACCCTGAAGAAATGTTTCCGGAAGGCGGCGCATCATTCTGCGGCCCATTGGCCGCTCGGCTGCGCGCCCACCTGCTCGAAACCAGCGTACCCGGCGTATTTGCGGCCGGCGGCATCTGCGCCGGCAATATCAAGCGGGTAGCATCCGCTGCCGGCGAGGGATCGATTTCAGTCTCGTTCGTACATCAAGTCCTTCACGAATAAAGGAGAAACCATGGCAGACCCCTGCGACCATATCGGCGCGATCACGGCCGTCAAGCATGCGAAAAACCAGGTATGCGAGGAATGCATCAAGACGGGCGACAGCTGGGTCCACCTGCGGACCTGCCAGACATGCGGTACAACCCTGTGCTGCGACAACTCGCCCAACCGCCATGCCACCCGGCATGCGCAGATGAGCGGTCATCCGGTGATTGCGTCGGCGGAGCCCGGGGAGCGCTGGCTGTACTGCTATCCGGATGACGCTTTCGCGGATTACTGATCCACGCGCGAGCCGATGACCGAAGCCTCGGACTTCGCGGCAACGGGCGTACGCCTCGACCGCCCGGTCGACGACGAGCTGGACCACATTCTCGGCCCTGCGCAGGCGCCGATCACGCTGGTGGAATACGGCAGCTACGCGTGCCCGCACTGCCGGGCGGCCAATGAACGCATTACCGAAGTCCGCAACCAGCTGGGAGATCGCCTGCGCTACGTGTTCCGCCATCGGCCGCTGATCGGCAGCGACATCGCGCGGCCTGCGGCCGAATTGGCGGAGTCGGCCACGAACCATGCGCAGTTTTGGGACGCGCACGTGAGCTTGATGACGCGATCGCCGCACTTGACCGAGGACGATTTGCAGGCGGTGGCGGACACGCTGGGCCTGACACGGCTGGATGCCGACGCGGCGCGCGAGGTGGCCGAACGGGCGCGACAGCGCGTGGCGCGCGACATCGACAGCGCACAGGCCAGCGGCGTGCGCTACACGCCGACGTTTTTCATCAACGGGCGCCGCTACGATGGGCCCTGGGACGAGAGTTCCTTTACCGATGCGATGCTGGGCTCGCTCGGGCATCGCGTTCGCACGGCCGCACTGAGCTTCGCGAGCTGGGCGCCGTCGGCCGGCATCCTGCTGCTGCTGGCCTCCATCCTGGCCATGGTCCTCGTCAATTCCCGGCTGGGTGCCGATTTCGAAGCCTTCTGGCACACCGGATTCGGGTTTTCCTTCGGCGAAACCGGCTTCCGGATGTCCTTGCTGCACTGGGTCGACGATGCGCTCCTGACGATTTTCTTTCTCGTCGTGGGGCTCGAAATCAAACGCGAATTCACCGTCGGCCACCTGGCCAGCCGCCGCGCGGCCGCCTTGCCCATCGCGGCCGCGATCGGCGGCATGGCAGTGCCGGCGCTCATCTACCTGGCACTCATCCCGACGGGCCCGTGGTCGCTTGGCTGGGGCGTGCCGATGGCGACCGATACCGCATTCGCCGTGGCCCTGATCGCGGTGCTGGGCGCCCGCGTGCCGGTGGAGCTGCGCATCTTCCTGACGGCGGCGGCCATCGTCGACGACATCGGCGCCATTCTCGTCGTGGCCATCTTCTATTCCGGCGATCTGCATGCCGGCTATCTCGCCGCCGCAGCCGCCCTCACCGGCGTACTGGCCCTGTTGAACCGAGCGGGAATCTATCGTGTCCTGCCCTACATGCTGACCGGGGTTGCGCTATGGGCCTGCGTGCAGGCCAGCGGCCTCCACGCCACGCTGGCCGGCGTCATCCTGGCCGCCTTCATCCCCACGCGTCCGCCGCCCGACTACACGACCCTCGCGATGCAGGCCGAAGCGATCCTGACGACCGAGGCCCGGCACCGTGGCGAACAATTCCGCCGCGGGCCGTCCGCCCCCGCACTGGAGGCGCTGGACGCGATCCACGATCGACTGGAATCCCCGGCGGGCCGCATGCTGCGCAATGCCGCGCCGCGATCCAGCTATCTGGTGCTGCCGATCTTTGCCCTGGCGAATGCCGGCGTCCCCATCAGCACGGATGTGTTCAGCCAGCACGGCATGCTCGTGTTCGCCATCGTGGCCGGCCTGTCCGTCGGCAAGCCGCTGGGCTTCATCCTGGCGTCCGCCCTGGCCGTTCGCCTCGGGCTCGCGCACAAGCCCGAGGCGTATTCCTGGCGGCAGCTCGCGGGCGCCGGAACCTTGGCCGGCATCGGCTTCACCATGTCGCTCTTCATCGCCGGGCAGGCGTTCNCGCTTGCCGGCGACTTTGCCGTCGCCAAGATCGCGGTGTTCGCCGCCTCGGTGTTGTCGTCCGTGCTCGGCGTGGCGATGCTTTGGCGCACGCAGGCACGAACAACACAAGCGGCATAAACTGGCTTCCGTCACATCCACCTCCGCAGCCGACATGCATCCCAGCGACTTCAGCGATGAATTTCCGCTCGATCCCGGTCTGATCTATCTCAACCATGCGGCGGTGTCGCCCTGGCCGCGGCGTACGGCAGAGGCGGTGAAACGCTTTGCCGAGGAGAACCTGCATCAGGGCGGGCGCGATTACCCGCGCTGGCTGGAAACGGAAACCCGTTTGCGCGAACAATGCCGGAGCCTGCTCAACGCCCCTTCCGCTGACGACATCGCACTCCTGAAANACACGTCCGAAGCGCTATCCGTCGTGGCGCATGGCCTGACTTGGCGTGCGGGCGACAACGTGGTCATCAGCGACCAGGAATTCCCCTCCAACCGTATCGTCTGGCAGTCGCTGCAGGACGAAGGCGTGGAAACCCGCTGCGTCGACTTGGCGCGCGGCGCATCGCCCGAACAGGCGCTTGACGCGTGCATGGACGGGCGCACCCGCCTGCTGGCGATCAGTTCGGTGCAGTACGCCAGCGGACTGCGGCTGGATCTGGCACAGCTGGGCGCATACTGCCGCGCGCGCGGCGTGCTGTTCTGCATCGACGCCATCCAGAGCCTGGGCGCGCTGCCGCTGGATGTCCAGGCCTGCGGCGCGGATTTCGCGATGGCCGACGGCCACAAATGGCTGCTCGGGCCGGAGGGCTGCGCGGTGTTCTACGCCCGCGCCGAGGTCCGGGATCGGCTACGGCTCAGGCAGTACGGCTGGCACATGGTGGAACACCCTCTGGATTTCTCCCGCCACGACTGGCAGGCCGCGGCGAGCGCCCGCCGCTTCGAATGCGGCAGCCCCAACATGCTCGGTATCCATGCCCTGAGCGCGAGCCTTGCGCTGCTGGCCGAGGTAGGCATGGCGACGGTGGCGGCGCGCGTGCTTGAAAACAGCGCCTGGTTGATGGAGGCCTTGGGCGAACTGCCCGGCGTCGAGATTCTCACCCCGCGCCAGCCCGGACGTTATGCCGGCATCGTCAGCTTCCGCCATCGCCGCATCGACGCGGCAGACCTGCACCCGCACCTGCTTGCGCGAAACGTGATCTGCGCCCAGCGCGGCGGCGGCGTGCGCTTTTCGCCGCACTTCTACACCACCGAGGCGCAATTGTCGGCTGCGGTTGCCGCGGTGGCAGAGGCTATTTCCGTTTAGACGGGTTGCAGGCAATGAACGCTGAATAGCGCGTCGTCGTCCTGCCATACGCGCAGGCTGGCCAGCCCGGCTTGTGCCGCCAGTGTCCGGAATTCCTCGACGCTGAATTTATAGGAGTTCTCGGTATGGATGCTTTCGCCGGCCTGGAATTCGAAGCAGCAACCGTCGATCCGGACGCGCTGCGGTACGGTGGCGATCAGGTGCATCTCGATCCGACCCAGTTGCGCGTTGTAGAAGGCTTCATGGCGGAAGGCCGTGAGGTCGAAATCGGCATCCAGTTCGCGGTTGATCCGCGCCAGCAGGTTCAGGTTGAACTGCGCGGTGACACCCTCGCTGTCGTTGTAGGCGGCATGCAGGCGCGACGGGGCTTTCTTGAGATCGACGCCGATCAGCAACCGGCCTTCGGGGCCGATGATGTTGGCGATGCGCCGCAACAGATCGCAGGCCTGGCCAGGATCGAAATTGCCGATGCTGGAACCGGGGAAGAAGGCTGACCGCCGCTTCGCGGCGACGACACCGGGAAGCGCGAGCGGCTTTGAATAATCAGTACAGATCGCATGCACCTCCAGTTCTGGATGGTCCTCGGCGATGGCCCCTGCGGACAATCGGAGCGGCTCGCGCGAAATGTCGATCGGCGCATAGGTCTGGGGCTGCAGCGCATCGAGCAGCACGCGTATCTTGGTATCGCTGCCGCTGCCGAGCTCGAACAGCAGGCCGTCGTTGCCCAGCATGTCGGCCATGTCTTCGCCATGCCGCTGCAGCAGATCGATTTCGGTACGCGTCGGGTAGTATTCCGGCAGCCGGGTGATGGCGTCGAACAGTTGCGATCCGCGTTCATCGTAGAAGAATTTGGGCGACAGCTGCCGGGGTCTGGCGCAGTCCGGCAATGACGTCCGAATGGAAGTCCTCCGGCTCGGGATGCAGATCATGGAAGTGAAAATTCGGAAGCGCCGTTTCCATCATGCGTCCTCCGCCAGCCGGATTCCCTGGAACTGCCAGCGATCATGAGGATAGAAGAAGTTGCGGTAGCTGGCGCGAACATGGTCGGCGGCGGTGACACAGGCGCCGCCGCGCAACACCATCTGGTTGCACATGAACTTGCCGTTGTATTCGCCGAGCGCGCCNTGCGGTGGGCGAAAGCCTGGATAGGCTTGATAAGGCGAGGCGGTATGTTCCCACACGTCGCCGTACATCTGCAGCAGACCCTCCCCTGGCAGTGCGGGTGCCGGATGCAGCCTGCCGCTGTCGCGCAGGTTGCCGCCAACGGCCACTCCGCGCGCCGCGATTTCCCATTCGGCTTCCGTAGGCAGCCGTTTGCCTGCCCAGGCAGCATACGCATCCGCTTCGTAGTAGCTGACATGACAGACCGGCTCCTCCAGGTTCAGCGGGCGCATCCCGCCGAGCGTGAAGTGCCGCCATGCCCCGTCTTGCGATTCCCAGTACAGCGGGCTCGACCAGTGCAGGCGCCTCGACGTCGCCCAGCCGTCGGAGAGCCAGAATGCGGGATTGTCATAGCCGCCGTCCTGCATGAATGCGAGGAACTCGCCGTTGGTCACAGGGCGCGAAGCCAGGCGGAACGCGTTCAGATAGACCCGGTGGCGGGGCTTTTCGTTGTCGTAGGCGAAGCCGCTACCCTGATGGCCGATCTCGTGGATGCCTCCGGGAAGCGCGATCCAGTGCAAGGGCGGCGCAGCGGCAGGTAAGGTTTCGGGCAGGTCGTCGCGGTAGGCGGGACGCAACGGATTGGCGCTGAAGTTGAGCTTGATGTCGGTCAGCAGCAATTCCTGATGCTGCTGTTCGTGGTTGAGGCCGATCTCCAGCCGCTGCTCCAGGACCGGCCATACGTCGCCGCCGGCACGCTGCAGCAGGGTCAGCATGTGTTCGTCCACATGCGCCCGGTAACGGATGATGTCGTCGACGTCCGGACGCGACAGAAATCCGCGTTCCTGGCGGGGATGGAATTTTCCGATCTGCTCATAATAGGAATTGAACAGATAGCCGAATACGGGATGGAATTCCGCGTAGCCCGAAAGATAGGCCTTCAGCAGGAAGGTCTCGAAGAACCAACTCACATGTGCCAGATGCCATTTGGCCGGGCTGGCCTCGGGGGCGGTCTGGATCACATGGTCTTCGCGCGTCAACGGTGCGCATAGCGCTTCGCTTTGCTGTCGCACGTTCAGATAGGCGTTCGACCAAAAGCTGCGCTGTTCATCCGGCGATGCCGGCATTGAGTCGGGAATGACCATGGTTCCTTGGTTTGCCTGCTTGAATGTCAGAACATCGCGTGGTCTTTGTCCCGTGCCGGGCCTGTCTGGATGGCCCTCCGGTGCACACACTGCGACGCATAGTCTACTAGGATCATAGTTGGCCACTTGCGCTTGTAAAGTTCGAGGGGAAATCATGGACATACAGACCGCCTCCCATACGGAACCCTGGCCCAGCCTGCCGCTTGAGGCCTGGCGCGACACCTATGCAACCTTGCACCTGTGGACCCAGATCGTCGGCAAGATCCGGCTGGTGCAAAGCCCCTGGGTCAACCATGCCTGGCATGTCACGCTGGTTGTGACGGCGCGCGGCCTCACCACCACCTCCATCCCGTATGGCACCCGGACGTTCCAGATCGATTTCGACTTCATCGCGCATCGATTGACGATACAGTCGAGCGATGGCGGAATGGCGTCCTTCTCGCTCCAGGCGCAATCGGTGGCCGCGTTCCATGCGCGCCTGATGGCCGAACTGGATGCGCTCCAGCTGCATGTGGAACTTCACCTTCTTCCTTGCGAAGTCGCCGACCCCCAACCCTTCGACCAGGACGAAACGCACTGTGCCTACGATCCGGAGTTTGCCGCCCGGTTCTGGCAGGTCCTGGTTCAGGCGGACCGGGTATTCAAGCAGTTCCGCACGCGCTTCATGGGCAAGTGCAGTCCGGTGCATTTTTTCTGGNGGGCGCCAGACCTGGCCGTGACACGTTTTTCCGGGCGACCGGCCCCACGGCATCCCGGCGGCATTCCGAACCTGCCGGACTGGGTGACGAGGGAAGCGTATTCGCACGAAGTCAGCAGTGGCGGATTCTGGCCCGGCGGCGGCCCGATTCCCTATGCGGCGTTCTATTCCTACGCCTACCCGGAACCTGCAGGCTACGCCAAGGCGAAGGTCGAGCCCGCTGCCGCCTTCTACAGCACCGAGCTTCGCGAATTCATCCTGCCCTACGATGCCGTGCGACAGGCGGCGGCACCGGACGACGCACTGCTCGCCTTCCTGCAAACGACTTATGACGCTGCGGCCGACCTGGGCGCCTGGGATCGCGCATCGCTCGAACGGGATGGCGATTCGATCGGCCCAGCCTGATAATGTCCAACCGAACAACTCGCAAGGCCCGGCCGATTCCGCGCGTCACCCGAATAGCCTTGCGTTCCATCCACATTCATTCCGGATCGATCTGTCATGCCATCGCTTACCCTCGTCATCGGCAACAAGAACTACTCGTCCTGGTCGCTACGGCCCTGGCTGCTGCTGCGCCAGGCAGGCATTCCCTTCGAGGAAGTGCGCATCCCGCTGTACACCNCCGGGTCGACCGAGGCACTGGCGGCGTGGTCGCCTTCGGGCAGGNTGCCGGCACTGCATGACGGCGACCTCCGGGTGTGGGATTCGCTGGCGATCTGCGAATACCTCAACGAGCGTTTTCCGGACAAGCAGTTGTGGCCGCTCGACGCAGCGGCGCGGGCGGTGGCGCGCGCGGTGAGCGCGGAGATGCACGCGGGCTTTCCGCTGCGCGAGCACATGTCGATGAACATCCGGGCACGGCGCCCGGGCCAGGGACGCACGCCGGAATGCCTGGCGGATGTCGCGCGCATCCTGGCGATCTGGACGGAGTGCCGCGCGCGCTTCGGCGCTGGCGGCGATTTCCTGTTCGGGCGTTTCGGCATTGCGGAT
Organism: Thiobacillus sp.; assembly: GCF_013693775.1. Classification (NCBI taxonomy): domain Bacteria; kingdom Pseudomonadati; phylum Pseudomonadota; class Betaproteobacteria; order Nitrosomonadales; family Thiobacillaceae; genus Thiobacillus; species Thiobacillus sp. Next base: position 2,533,145 of record NZ_CP059257.1, on the reverse strand, counting down.
GCGATGTATGCGCCGGTGGTGCTGCGCTTCCAGACCTATGGCGTGGCGCTGGAAGGCGCGGCGCGCGACTATGCGGCGGCAGTGCTGGCGCTGCCGGCGTTGCAGGAATGGGTGACAGACGGCGTGGCGGAGACTGAACGCATCGCGGCATTCGAACGCGACGAATGAGGCAATGGGACGCCGGGACCACTATCACGTCTATGTGATCGAATTGTCGAACGATGTGCTTTACGAAGGCCGGTTCAAGAAAGCCAACCCCGGTTATGTCATGGGCAAGCCCTGTCTCTATGTCGGGATGACGGGGCTGGATCCCGATATACGATTCGACAAGCACAAGGCCGGCATCCAGTCCAACCGATTCGTCAAGGAATACGGCCTGCGCCTGCTGCCTGAGCTTTATGAGCTCTACGGTCTGCTGTCGTATGAAAACGCCCGCACCCTGGAGGTTGAGCTGGCGATCGATTTCCGTGAAGCCGGATACGGGGTATGGCAGGCGTGATCCGGATGCTGCACGAGCGCCACGGTCACGCCTTGTCGGGAATGAACGTCAGCACCGCACCATTGTTGCAGTAGCGCAGGCCGGTGGGCTTCGGCCCGTCCTTGAAGACGTGGCCATGGTGGCCGCCGCAGCGTGCGCAGTGGTATTCGGTGCGCGGCAACAGCAGTTTCAGGTCGGTCTTGGTTTCCACGTGTCCCGGAAGCACATCGTAGAAGCTGGGCCAGCCGGTGCCGCTGTCGTATTTGAACCGGGAGGGGAAGAGCGGCAGTCGGCAGGCCGCGCACACGTACAGGCCGCTGCGCGTTTCATGGTCGAGCGGACTGCTGAAGGGCCGCTCGGTCCCCTCCTCGCGCAGGATGTCGAACTGTTCCGGCGTAAGCCGCTTCTTCCACTCGGCGTTGCCGAGAACCAGCCGGTCGATGCGTTCCGCCGCCCATACCGGCCCGGGTAGCGCGAGCTGCATGAGCACCGGCACGCTGGCCGTCAGTTTGATGAATGTTCGTCTGTCCATGATGGTTCACCTCGTCCGAACCGGTTCGCTCCAACCTATCTGTCCACATACCAGGCCGGGAACTGTTGTCGCAGCGCGGCAATCTTCGGCAAGTCGTTGATGACGATATACGGCTGGTTGGGATGGCGGTCCAGATAGTTCTGATGGTAGGCCTCCGCATCGTAGAACCCATTCAGCGGCACGACCTGGGTGACGATGGGGCGCCTGAACACGCCCGCTGCCTGGAGCTGGGCAATGTAGCCGTCGGCCACGCGCTTCTGGTCGGCGTTGGCATAGAAGATTGCCGAACGGTATTGCGTGCCGGTATCCGGCCCCTGCCGGTTCAATTCCGTCGGATCGTGCGCGACGGAAAAGAACACCTTCAGGAGCTGCCCGTAGCTGATGCGCGCGGGGTCGTAGAAAATATGCACCGATTCGGCGTGGCCGGTCCGGCCGCTGCTCACCTGGCCATACGTGGCCGTATCCGCGTTGCCGCCGGCGTAGCCCGACACCACCCGGGTGACGCCCTTGACATGCTCGAACACACCCTCCATTCCCCAGAAGCATCCGCCGGCCAGCACAGCCGTCTGCATGCCGCTCACGCCGGCGAGCGGGGTGTCGACGGCCGGATCGGGCAAAGGCGTGGCGGGCGACGCGTACGAGCCCCCTGCCAGCGCAATGCCCAGGATGGATGCGATGACTGCAGCAACAAGACGGTTCATGATGCATCTCCTTTGCTTCGATTCGGAAGATCAGCCGGGCGCGCATGCCGGGACGCCATGGCTTCATCCTATCCTTGACCAGCGTCCTTGGGGAATCAGCTTTCTTTCGACCTCGTATCCGGGGACATGGTTTCCTTGGCCACGCCTGCAGACAGGCTCCAGTGCGCACGAATACCGGTTGATCTGGCTCGATGGCCCGCTAGTATTCAGGCCGTTACCCGAGAACTTTCTGTAACCTTGCTACCCCAATGGGCACCTCTGCCCGGATTGTCTTTCATGCGCCAGAACACGAATGCCCTGATGTCCCGTCTTGCCGCAGCACTGGGAATGAATTCGGGCACCCTGCCCGCGCTTGCCGATATCGATAGCTCCGTCTTCGCCGGTTTCAGGCAGGTGCTCCAGAAGGGCCTGCTGATCTTCGCGCTCATCATCACGATCCTGTTTGCCATGATGTTCTACCAATACCAGCGTTCGGCCGAGGCTGTCCACTCGGTGGAGCACACGCGCCAGGTCATCGCCTACATCAACGCGCTGCGCACCTACCTGCTCAACCTGGACAATGCGGTCCGCCAGTATGCCGATTCGCAGAACCGCACCGATCTCGATCCCAGCCTGATCTGCCGCCCATCATCGTGCCCCAGTGCCGGACAGCTGATTGCCTTGATCGGAAACGACGGTCCCCAGGCCGCTCGCCTGGCTCCCCTGCCGGCCTTGCAGGCGGCCCTGGAAACCGGATTCAGCGCGCTGCAACAGGGCACGACTGGGNGCGGCACCCTGCCGCCCGGACAGGAACTGGGCGGATTCGACAAATCCGCCATCGAACAAATCCATCGCATTCTGATCGAAGCCGAGCGGGAAGAGCTGAATCAGCTGGAAACGCGCGAAGCGGCACGCGTCCATGGCGAAAGCCTGTCGTCGGCACTGCTGGGAATCGCTGGATTATGGACAGGCCTGGCATTGTTCGGGTTGTACCGGGAAACCGTTCGTCTGATCCGGGCAGGTATCCATGCCGAGCAGACGATCCGGCAACTCAGCCTGCGCGACCCGTTGACGGGGCTTGCCAACCGGCGTTTCCTGCAGGAAAACACGCGACATATGATCGCCGGCGCGCGCGCGCGGACGCAGATGGCAGTGCTGGCTGTCGATCTGGACAATTTCAAGGCCGTCAACGATCAGCACGGGCATGCGGCGGGCGACACGGTGCTCGTGACAGCGGCCCAGCGGATGAAGCAGTTGCTCCGCGAAGCGGACGTGATCGCCCGCTTTGGCGGAGACGAGTTCGTGATCGTGCTGGTTCAGGTCGACGATACGGAAGCCGCGCGCGAGGTGGCACGCCGCGTGGTGGACAACCTGCGGCAACCTATCCCGTTGGCGGGCGGGGCCAGCGCCCACATCGGCGCCTCCGTGGGTATCGCCATGTGCTGCGAGGACGGCGACACGCTGGATGCCCTGCTGAAGAAAGCCGACGCGGCACTTTACGCCGCGAAACGTGACGGCAAGGGCACGTTCCGCCAGGCCGACGCCCAGCCTGCATAAAACCGTGCGGCAGCCATCAGGCCGCCTGGGTCCCCCATACCCTAGCAGCGCATGCTCAGCCAGCGTCTGGATTTCACGTCCACGTAGCCGATCGTCGCCTTCTTGAAGTTGAGGTCGACGAACAGCTCGCAGCGCCATTCACCGTTGCGCCAGCACATCGCCACGCTGCTGTCGTTCGAGTACATCAGGTGGAACACGCCGTCGAACGCAGGATAGCTGTTGCGGAACTCCATCAGCTTGAGCAGGCGCCGCACCACGGGTGACTTCACGGCCTCGTCGACCTCGGCCGCGCTGTAGCGGTGGCGGTTGATGTCGCGCTGCTCGCCAGTGGCTTCCAGTAATTCCTGGTCGTTGCTGCCGGCGAGCAGGCCGACGTAATAGACCTGCGGGATGCCCGGCGCGAAAAACTGGATCGCGCGCGCGGCGATGTAGGCGTCGTCATTGCGCTTGAGCGCGTCGTAGTAAGTGCAGGTGAGCTGGTAGATCGCGCCAACGCTGTGCACGTTGGCGGCGGAACGGCGCAGGATGGGATCGGCCGAACGCTGGCTGACGTTGTTGATCACCGCCTGGATCTCGGTCTTGGGCAGCACGCCCTCGACATCCGGGATGCAGATGCCGTCATGCGTGTCGAGCACGGTGAGCTGATTGCGCGGACACATGCGCAGCCACTGCTTGAGATAGACGCTGTTGGCGTCGAACAGCGAATACAGCAGCAGCGGCGCCAGCGCGAAGCCGTAGGGATGCATGCCGTGCAACGCGATGGCGTACTGGAAACTGGCATGGTCGTGCACCTCGGGCAGGGTCTCCGCGCCATGTTCACGCGCCACGCCGTCGATCCACTTGAGGATGTCGTAGACGTCCGGCTCGACCAGGAAGCAACTGGTGCCGATCTTCTTCGTGGTGTAGCCGAACGCGTCGAGGCGGAACAGCTTCACGCCGCGCGCAGTGAGGAATTTGATGGCGTCCTCCATCAGCGCGTAAGTCTTGGGCGAGTTGTAGTTGAGGTCGATCTGGTGTTCGGTAAAGGTGCACCAGACGCGCCCACTCGTGCCATCGGCGAAGCTCACGTCGCGGAACGGTTCCTTTTCCTTGCGGATGTGGATGCGCGCCAAGTCGTCCTGCGAGATCGGCCCGAGCTGGTCGGCGTGCACGAACAGGTCGGCGTACTCCGAATCGTAGCCCTTGGCGACGAAGTCCTTGAATTCCTCGGATTCGTCGGAGATGTGATTCAGGGTCAGGTCGAGGCAGAGATCGAAGCGCGCAGAGATCTTTTCGATGTCGGCCCAGGTACCGTACTTCGGGTCGATTTCCTTGTGCGTCAGCGGCGAAAATCCACCGTCGGCGTTCGACGGATACGGCGGCAGGATATGGACACCGCCGATGGCCTTCGAGAAGTGCCGGTCGATGAGGATAGACAGTTCGGCCAGGTTGGCGCCCATCCGGTCGGGATAAGCGATCAGCTGGACCTGGTTGCGCAGGGTCATGGGAGGATCCTCGGGTGAAGTGCTTGCGCAGGCACGGGGCGAACAGGAAATGCGGGCGGCCCGAGCGTCAGGCCGCCGCGCGGTTGTCGGCGGGCTGCAGGCGGAGCTGTTCGAACAATGCCAGCACATGGCCGGTCCAGTGCCCGATGTCATAACGATCCATGAGTGCATCCATGCGCTGCATGCGTACGCGCTGTTCCTCACGCGGCATGTCCAGCGCGCGGTCGATGGCAGCGTCCATCTGGACGAGACTGTAGGGATTGACTAGCACCGCGTCCTGCAGCTCGACCGCCGCACCGGCGAATTCCGACAGCACCAGCACGCCGCTTTCGTTGACGTGGGCGGCGATGAATTCCTTGGCGACCAGGTTGAGGCCGTCGCGCAGCGGCGTGATCCAGCAGATGTCGGCGGCGCGGTAGTAGCACAGCGTGTCGGCGAACGGCATCGGCGTGGTCGACAGCAGGATGGGCTGCCACGACAGGGTGCCGATGTGCCCGTTGATGCGGCCGACCAGCTGCTCGATCGACTGCTGCGCCTTCTTGTAGGCGCGCATGCCGTCGGCCGCGGCCACGGCGGTGACTAGCAGCTTGACCTTGCCGTGCAGCTCGGGGCGCCGTTGCAGCAGCCGTTCGTAGGCCATCAGCATTTCCCGGGTGCCCTTGGCGTAATCGACGCGGCCGATCGAGACGATGATCTTTTCCTGCGGGATGTCACGCCGGATTTGCGTGACCTGCGCCAGCTTGTCGTCCTGCTGCACCGTCTTGCGGATCAGCTCGGCGTGGGTGCCGATGGGNAAGGCGTCGATCCGGATCTGTCTGCCGCCACACCGGATCGACACCGGCGTCACCGGTTCGGACAGTGCCGTTCCAGTGGCACGCAATTCATCGGATACCTCGCGCTCGACCACCTCCTCCACCGGGCGCAGCGACTGCACGGTGGCGACGAAATTGCGCGCGTAGCGCGGAATGTGGAAGCCCACCAGATCGCAGGCCAGCAGGCTGTCGATGATCTCGTCGCGCCACGGCAGGATATTGAAGACATCCGCCGGCGGAAACGGCGTGTGATGGAAGAAGGCGATGCGCACATCGGGACGCATCTCGCGCACGAACGTCGGCACCAGCCACAGGTTGTAGTCGTGCACCCAGACCACGGCGCCGGGCGCGGCTTCCTCGCAGGCCGCTTCGGCAAACAGGCGGTTGACTTCGCGGAAGGTGGCCCAGTCGCAATTTTCGGTGGAGTACAACGAGGGAAANCTGTTGAGAATCGGCCACAGCGCCTCCTTCGAGGTGACATGGTAGAACTGGCTGATCTGTTCGCTGGTCAACGGCAGGCGCACCACTTCGTAGCTGCCATAACCGTCTTCCACGGTGATGCGGCGTTCGAATTTCGGCGGCTTGCCGGCTGGTGCCTTNTTCCAGGCGATCCAGCTCGCACGCTCGGTCTGCCCGATGAAGCCCTTGAGCGCGGGCACGATGCCGTTGGGGCTGGCATTTTCCCGGAGAACGGTCCTGCCGCCGACGACATGCTCCTCATAGGGTTGTCTGTGATAGACGATGACCAGTGATGAAGCCATGGGAGTCCTCCGTTCGGTGAAAACGCTGCAGTGCGTCGAGCACGCCGGCCGCGCCCGGATGCGGACTGCGGTACACGTTGCCATGCTGCTGGATGGCCGTGTCGAGCGCGGCCTCACGGTTGCCCACGGCCACGCCGGCCAGCCCGGTGTCGAACATGGACAGGTCGTTGAGCGTGTCGCCGGCCACCAGGGTGCGGTGCGCAGGCAGGTTCAGCGCCTGCAGGGTGCGCAGCAGGGTGGGCCCTTTCTGCACGCCGCGCGGCAGCACGTCGAAGTACAGGTTGTCCGAGATCAGGACATCGAAGCCCAGCCGCTGCACGTCGTGCCGGGCGGCCGTCGCATGGGCGTGATCCTTGAAGTAGTAGGAGCGGCGACGTCCCCGACGATCGGCTGCTCGCTCAGCCCCGGATGCTGTTGCATGGCCGCGCCGATGCGCGCGTGCGCATCGGCCGGCCAGTTGGCGTCCAACCACTGCTCCAGGTGCGGCAGCGGCTCGTACGCGGGTCCGCAGGCGACGCTGGTGCCCACATCACCAACCATGTGATCGGGCTGTACCGGCAGTTCGTCGGCCAGCCCGCGCATGAAGTCGATGCCGCGCCCGCTGACGAAAATCAGCACGATCTCGTCGCGCCGTCGTGCAATCCAGTCATACAGCGTGGTGCGCTGTGCGGCGCTGCCGCCTAGAAAAGTGCCGTCAAGGTCGGTCGCCAGGACGGTCCGCGGCGCACCGCAGCCCGCCTTACACATAGCTGAGGCTCCAGGGCTGCATGACAGGCCGCGTCGTTTCGCTGCCGCGTCCGATCCCTGACTTGAGGCTGCGTGGGCGAGGCATGCGTGCCGCAGGTGCCACCGCGCTCCGCGTGGTGTCGTGCAATAGACGCTGCAAGGCCTGTTCGACCGGAACGCGCTGCTGCAACACATCGCGCACGGCGGCCGCCACGTTCAGACGCAGGCCGAATTTGCGTTCGAGGATCTGCACCGACATCACGCTGACGGCGCCTTCGGCCAGTTCGCCAGTGGCGTCGAGGGCNTGAGCCCCCGGCCGTCCGAGCCGCATTCCCAGACGCGTGTTGCGCGATTGTTCGGATGCGGCGGTGAGGAACAGGTCGCCCACGCCGCTGCATCCCAACAGAGTCTCGACGCGGCCGCCCATGGCCTGGGTGAGACGGCGCATGTCGTCGAGCCCGCGGGTGATGATCCCGGCACGCGCGTTTTCGCCCATGCCCTGCGCCGTCGCCATGCCACAGGCGATGGCAACCATGTTCTTCAGGGCGCCGCCCACCTGCGCCCCGATGACGTCCGAAGTCAGTTCCAGCGTAACGCCGGCCCGTGCAAGCTCCTGCATCAGGCTGCCCGCGACACGCTGCGCATCCTGGTATTGCGCATGGTTACGCGCCAGTGCCGGCATGGCCAGGGTCAACAAGGTGGATTTGCCACTCGCCACCTCGTCGGCAAAACTCGGTCCGCCAATCGATCCGGTCAGCATGATCTTGCCCAGTTCCTCGTCCAACACACGGGTCATCAGCGCTCCACTCCCTTGCTCGATCCCTTTGCTGGCGGTCAGCACCACCGTGCCGGGCGTCATCAGCCCTGCGGCTTTGCGCGCAGTATCCCGCGTCGCGGCCGACGGCACGGCCAGGATGACCAGTTGCGCGCCATGCAGGGCATGCGCCAGATCGTGTGTTGCACCCAGGCCGGACGGCAGATCGATCTCCGGTAAACAGTGTGGATGATGGTTCCGGTTGTGAATTGCCTCGGCGATTTCCGGGCGCCTCGCCCACAGCCAGGTGGGGATGCCGCCGCGCTGCAAGGCACTGGCCAGGGCAGTGCCCCAGGCGCCGGCGCCCAGTACGGCCGCACAAGCCAGGGGCGGATGCCGGGGGCTCGAAGCAGGTGGAATGGGGTCGAAACCTTGGAACATGTCAGGCATGAAGTCTCCAAAATCGGGGCGGCGGTGAGGCACGCTCGTTGGAAGAAGGCCAACGTAGGGTTGGCACGCTCGGTGAACTGCACAAATTCGCGCAGCCCTGACGCCCGGGTATCGGCGGGGATACCGCGAACGTGGGGCGATGTCTCCTCCATGAAGACATCAACGCCGGGAGTGGCAGAGGAAATCACAGTCGCAGGAAACGACCGAGCTATTTTTGTTTATTAATCAGCGGTTTTTCCGGGAAGCCGCCATAACACGTGTGCAATATCGTTTTGTACAAAATCATTTTAATGCAAATTCCCCGCCAAGTAAATCCCGGGGCTAGGCTCTCCCCGAGATCGGCGGCGTGCAACTGCTGCAACTGCGGGGACAGGAACCGCGCTCACCGCCCGGCAATCTATCTCGGCGTCACCCTGCTCGTGCCCTGCCGAATGCCTGGCTGACCGGAAGCGCGGTCGGAACAGAGGACCTACTTCGTCAGCGCCATGAACAGCTGCGGAAGCCGTTCCGGCAGCCGCTCGATGTGATCGATCACGGTGAACTGGCGACCAAAAATATCGCCGACATATTCGTCGGCCTTGGGATCGAGGCTGATGCAATAGGTAAAAATGCCCTGCTGGTCGAGCTCGTTGGCAGCCCGTCGCGCATCCTCGATCAGCAGGCGCTCGTCATGGGTATCCACGTCGGATGGTCTGCCGTCGGTCAGGACGAGCATGAGTTTCTTATCTGCCGGCCGCGCGGCCAGGTAATGCGCAGCGTGGCGCATCGCTGCGCCCATGCGGGTGGAATAGCCTGCCTCCATCGCAGCCAAGCGCGCTTTCACGTCGTCGTCGAAGTGTTCACCGTAGCCCTTGATGTGCAGGTAGCGCACGTCATGGCGGGTGTTGGAGTGGAAACCGGCAATGGCGAAGGGATCGCCCAGCTTTTCGATCGCCCAGGCCAGCAATGAGACGGCTTCCTGTGAGAGTTCGAGAATCGTCTGGGTGGAGCCTGCCGCCTTGTCGTTGAGCGATTCCGACAGGTCGAGCAGCAACATCACAGCGATGTCGCGGCCATCGGTGCGGTGGCTCATGTTGATGCGCGGGTCGGGNGTGGCGCCGCCCTTGAAATCGATCAGCGAGCGGATGGCGACATCGAGATCGAGCTCGCTGCCTTCCTCCTGGTATCGGATACGCACCTTGTCCTGCGGTTTTAGCAAGTCGAGCATCTTCTTCAGCCGCTTGGCGAGCGCGCCATGCTTGGCTAGCAGGCGGTCGATGTCGGCGGCGTTGCCGCTGGGATGCAACGCCTCGTAGACGCTCGCCCAGTCGGGGCGGTAAGTCTGGCTGCCGTAGTCCCACTCGGGATAGTGGCGCGGCGGCAGGCCGCGGATTTCCTCGTCCGGCTCGATCCTGCGCTTCTCGTCGAAGGCTTCTTCCTCGTCGCCTGCCTCGATGAATTTCCACAGCTGGCGGTTGTCGTCGCGGTAGTCGACCACGGTGTCGGCGAAATGGACCCTGGCGAACTGGTCGCTCTGGCGGCGGGTCCTGGCGACATAGGAAAGCGCCAGCGCGGCGATGTCTTTGGTGCTGGATTTCCCTGTNGCCATCACGGCATGGAAGCGTTGGACGTAATCCAGCAGGTCGGTATCGAGATAGCCGTGATCAGGGTCGAGCAGCGCGCGCGACAGCATCGCCATGCGGTGGCGCAGGCAGGAGGTGGTCTCCGGATCGCAGGCGTCTGCCACGGGGTTGGGGTGCAGCGCGAGGAACAATTTGCGCAGACCGGGATATTCGCGGATCAGCAGCGACTCGATGCGACAGTCCTCGAAGCACTCGACCGCCATGCGCTGGAACGGGCTCCAGTTGTCGGCCACCTGCGCCTCGGACCAGCGGCGATGGCCGACGATATGGGCGAGCGTGGCGCGGTAGCGGTCAATCCCGGAAACATCACCGAGATCGTCGTACACGTCGGGCAGGCGGATGCCGAGCTTGTCGTAGTAGGGGATCGGCTTGCGGATTTCGTCGAACGCGGTCGAATACGGCACCAGGTGGTCGTGATCCCGCCACAGGCCGCGCAGGTAGAGATCGAGCTTGCGCTCGACGTCGACCAGCAAGGTCCCGTGACGTTCGCGCTGCAGCACGGCGCGGCTGTCGGCCGACTGCAGGCTGAAGTAGTCCTTCTGCCGCTCGGGATGGGTGCGGTAGTTGCGGATGCCGTATTCGACCCAGTTCTTCAGACCCGCCAGAGTGAGCTGACCGAGCAGGGCCGGCGCCTGCGCCAGAAATTCCGGCAGGCCCGGACTCGGAAACGTGGTGTGGTGGCCGTGAATGGAGCCGGTGGTACGCGTCTTCAGATCAAGGGTGATGTCGAGGTAATGCTGCAGTTGTTCCTGCGATTGCAGCCGGCGTGCCACCGGCGCCAGCGTCTGCAGGAAGGGCGTGATGGCCTTTCCGTTGGGCGACTTCTGCAGGCGCTGGATCAGCGTCATCACCGCGGGCAACGCGGATTCGCCGACCGCCTTGGCGGTGGATGGCCACTCCTCCAGGAACGCCAGCATCGGCTCAACGCCGCGTCCCAGCTTGCCGATGACGCGGCCGGCTTCGAGGTAGGCATCGACCCCTTCGCGCGTAAGTACCGCCAGGGCCTCGGCCATGACGTCCTCGAACACCTCCTCCACCTGCGGGAAGCGGGTGTCGACCTGCGCCCAATAGGCGCGCATCAGGGGATGCTGGTATTCGGTTTCGGTAGTCACGTTCAAAGCTTAGGCAAACGTGGCGTCGATGGCGTGATCCAGCGTTTCGCGGATGTCGGCGTCGTCGGTGATCGGACGCACCAGCGCCATGCGGCAGGCGTCCGTCGGCTCCACGCCGTCCTTGATCAGCATAGCCGCGTAGACCAACAGGCGGGTGGAGATGCCTTCGTCGAGACCATGACCTTTCAGGCTGCGGGCGACGCCGCCGATCTTCACCAGCTTGGCGGCCACGGCTTCGTCCATGTCGGTTTCCTTCGCCACGATCTGCGCTTCCATCGCCGCATCGGGGTAATCGAAGTCGAAGGCGGTGAAGCGCTGCTTGGTCGACTGCTTCAGATCCTTCATCAGCGTCTGGTAGCCGGGGTTGTAGGAGATCACCAGCTGGAAGTCGGGGTGCGCGTGGATCAGCTCGCCCTTCTTGTCGAGCGGCAGCGTGCGGCGGTGGTCGGTCAGCGGGTGGATCACCACGGTCGTGTCCTGGCGCGCCTCGACAATTTCATCCAGATAACAGATGGCGCCAATGCGCGCGGCGGTGGTGAGCGGCCCATCGAGCCAGCGGGTGCCGTTGGCTTCCAGCAGATAACGGCCGACGAGATCCGACGCGGTCATGTCCTCGTTGCAGGCCACGGTGATCAGCGGCTTGCCGAGCTTCCACGCCATGTACTCGACGAAGCGCGACTTGCCGCAGCCGGTGGGACCTTTCACCATCACCGGCAGCCGATTGCGGTAGGCGGCCTCGTACAGCGCGACCTCGTTCTTCTGCTGCTGGTAGAAGGGTTCCTGCTCAACCTTGTACTGGTTTTTGTTGGTCATCTTGATTCCTCACGACGGAAGAAAAACGCCCCCGGGAAGCCGGGGCGTGTAGCGCGGGGAGGGTTCTCTGCGGCTAGGAGATCGCTTCAAACCCGCCCCGCGTGGATGCGTTTCCATCCCTGCTTGCTTATTTGTGCACACCCAGCTTTTCGCGCCAGCCCGGGAACAGCTTGTCGGCGTCGCCCGGGAAGGACTCGAAGGCACGGGCGAATTCCTTGTGCTCCTTGGCGAATTCGATCGGGTCGGCACCCGACTTCCAGCACTCGTAGGACTGGCGCAGCGAGATCGCGCCGGCGGCCGGGCTGTCGATGTGGCCGTAGGAGCCGCCACCGGAGGTGTTGATGACGTTGCCGTGGCCCAGGTTCTCGAAGAAGCCGGGCAGGCGCAGCGCGTTCATGCCGCCGGAGATGATCGGCGTGGTGGGCTTCATGCCGTACCACTTCTGGAAGTAGACCGGGCCCTGGCACTCGTCGCGCTCGATCATGTAGGCGATGCCCTTGTCGGTGGCGTCGCCTTCCATCTTGCCGTAGCCCATGGTGCCGACGTGGATGCCGGACGCTCCCTGCAGACGCGAGATCTTGGCCAGCACGAACGCGGTGTAGCCGCGCTTGGCGGACGGCGAGGTGATCATGCCGTGGCCGGCGCGGTGATAGTGCAGGTACTGGTTGGGGTACTGGCGGCGGGCCGTGGTGATCATGCCGGGACCGCCGACGAAACCGTCGACCAGGAAGGCCAGCTTGTCGGCATCGGGACCGAAGGTTTCCAGCGCGAAGTCGGCGCGGGCGCACATTTCGTAATGGTCATCGGCGGTGATGTTCATGGAGAACAGCTTGGCCTGGCCGGTCTCGTCCTGGGCGCGCTTCATCGCGTCATAGACGAGGGGNATGGTCTTCTTCAGCGGCGAGAACACCTGGTTACCCTGAGGTTCGTCGTTCTTGATGAAGTCGCCGCCCAGCCAGAACTGGTAGGCCGCATGGGCGAAGGGCTCGGGGCGCAGGCCCAGCTTCGGCTTGATGATGGTGCCGGCGATGTAGCCGCCGTTCTGGATCGGACGGCCCAGGATGCGCCACAGGTCGGAGATGTCCTTGGAGGGACCGTCGAACAGCTGGATGGCACGCTCGGGGAAATAGATGTCGATCATCTTGGCGTGCTCGATGTCGCCCATGCCCTGGTTGTTGCCGATGGCCAGCGTCAGGAAGGAGACGATCATCATGCGGCCGTCGGTGACATTACGGTCGAACAGGTCCAGCGGATAGGCGATCCGCATGTCTTCGGTGGTTTCGTCGATCAGGTAGACCAGCGCGTCGACGCCCTTGGTGAATTCGTCGGTGGTGGACACTTCGACGTTGGTGCCGGTGGAGGACTCGGCGGCGAAGTGGGCGGCGGCTTCGAGGTAGCCATGGCCGGATTTCGGCTTCATCTTGTAGGCGACGAGGATGTGCTTGCCACCCTTGATGAGGTCCTCTTCCTTGAGGGAAAGGTCGGCGTAACGTGCGGACTGATCCATTGCTTGGCTCCTGCGGTAGATAAACAAGATTCCAGAAGCCAATGCCCCTGAAATCGACAGGGGCGGACTATACGCACACGCTTATATAATTAAAATTCAATAGTTCTGATAAAAACTATATATATAGGCTTATATATATGCGCCGCCTGACATTACGCCAATTCAGGGTGTTTGAAGCCGTCGCCCGCCATCTGTCGTTCTCCCGGGCGGCGGCGGAGCTGCATCTGTCCCAGCCCGCCGTCTCCATGCAGGTGAAGGGCATCGAGGCCATCCTGGGCGTCCCGCTCACCGAACAGCTGNGGAAAAAGATTTTCCTTACCGACGCCGGCCTTGAGGTGCTGCACGCCAGCCAGGCGATCACCGCCCGCCTCGACGACCTGCAGCACAATCTTGCACAGCTGCGGAGCGTCGACACGGGTCGTCTCAACATGGCCGCGACCTCGACGGTGAACGCCGTCGCCACCGATATCCTCGCCCGCTTCCGAGGTCGCCATCCCGGGGTGGGGATCCATCTGGACGTCTCCAACCGGGCGGCCGTGCTGGAACAGCTCGTCGGCAACCGCATCGATCTTGCCATCATGGGACAAGTACCGGACGGGCTCGGCCTGGAAGCCACCCGCTTCATGGACAACCCGCTGGTCGTCATCGCCCCACCCGACCACCCATTGGTCGGCAAANAGAAAATTTCCGTACGCGACCTGGCGTCCGAATCCTTCCTGGTGCGCGAAGCGGGTTCCGGCACCCGTGGCGCGATGGAACGCTTCTTCGCCGCCCGCGGGCTGGAAATCCGAAGCAGCATGGAAATGAGCAGCAACGAGGCCATCAAGCAGGCGGTGCAGGCCGGCCTCGGCCTGGGCATCCTGTCGCTGCAGACGCTGGAGATGGAACTGGCGCTGAGACGGCTGGCGGTGCTCGCGGTCGAGGGATTTCCCATCATGCGCCACTGGTACGTCGTGCATCGCACCGACAAGCGGCTGTCGCCTGTGGCGCAGGCATTCAAGATCTTCGTGCTGGGGCCTGCGAATTCACCTGTCCAAACGACACTCGGCTAGAATCACCTCAGTCGGGGTACCAGCCCCCGGCGTCAGGATGCTCGCATCCGCAAGACGGTGTCCCGTCCAAGACTGGCTCTTATCCTTTAACCTGGAGCTAATTGCTTGGACACCGCACACCACACCCGACCCGCGCCCGTCACCCTGGGCACATCCTTCAAATACTGGCTCAAACTCGGTTTCATCAGCTTCGGCGGTCCCGCCGGGCAGATCGCGATCATGCACCACGAACTGGTAGACAAGCGCCGCTGGATTTCCGAGCAACGCTATCTGCACGCCCTCAACTATTGCATGCTGCTGCCCGGACCCGAGGCGACCCAACTGGCGATCTACATCAGCTGGCTGATGCACGGTATCCGCGGCGGTGTCATCGCGGGCGTGCTGTTCTTTNTGCCGTCCTTTCTGCTGCTGTCAGGGCTCGCCGGCCTCTATCTCGCCTACGGCACGCTGCCGCTGGTGCAGNGGGTGTTCTACGGCATCCGGCCCGCAGTGGTGGCGATCGTACTTTTCGCCGCATGGCGCATCGGCAGCCGCGCCCTGCGGAACGACCTACTGTGGGGCATGGCGGCACTGGCTTTCGTCGGCATTTTCGTTTTCCACGTCGCATTTCCGTGGATCGTGCTGGCCGCCGGCCTGCTCGGCGCCGAGGGCGGCAAACTCGCGCCACACAAGTTCAGGACAGGCGGGNGCCACGGCACCCGCCACGCACAGGCCGGCCCGGCAATCATCGACGACGACACCNCGCCGCCGGCGCACGCACGCTTCAACTGGCGCAGGTTCGCGCTCACACTCGCTGCCTTCGTGCTGATCTGGTTGGGCGCGATGGGCACGCTTTCGGGCATGCCGGCTCTCCAGGCCATGGGTGCGTTCTTCACCAAGGCGGCCTTCCTCACCATCGGCGGCGCCTATGCGGTGCTGCCCTACGTCTACCAGGGTGGGGTCGAGCATTTCCAATGGCTCACCGGCCCGCAGATGATGGACGGCCTGGCGCTGGGCGAAACTACGCCCGGCCCGCTGATCATGATCGTCACCTGGATCGGTTATCTCGGCGGTGTCTCAGGGCAAGTCGTCGACAATCCGGTCGCGGCCGGACTGGCAGGCGCGGCAGTCGCGACTTTCTTCACTTTCCTGCCGTCCTTCCTGTTCATCCTGGTGGGTGGCNCCCTGGTCGAAGCCACCCGCGGCGAGCTGGCCTTCACCGCACCGCTCACCGGCATCACCGCAGCCGTAGTGGGCGTCATCCTCAACCTCGCGGTATTCTTCGCCTGGCATGCCTTCTGGCCGCACGCCACGGCAGACGCCCCGTTCGCCGGCGGTTTCGACGGACTCGCCGTCATCGTCACCGTGGCTGCGTTCATCGCGTTGTCGCGATACAAGGCCGACATCACGGCAGTGATCGGCGTGTGCGCCCTGCTCGGGCTGGCTTATTCATTTTTCATGTGAGGATCGTATGGAACCCGTTGCTCAACCCCTCAAACGCTGTGGATGCGGCAGTCCGACCGACAAATGCCCGGACCTACCGCGCACGATCGAACCTGCCAAGGTTAATCCCGACAGCACGCTGGTGTTCGACGTGCGGCGCGAGGCCGATTACGCCGCGTCAAACGAGATCATCCCGGGTGCGCTGTGGAAAAATCCGGACAAGATCGACGCCTGGATCGGCGCCCTGCCGCTCACGCAGGACGTGGTGATCTACTGCGTGCGCGGCGGCACGGTGTCGAACAGTGTGGTCGACCGGCTGCAGGCTGCGGGCATCAAGGCGCGCTTCATCGAGGGTGGCCTCGAGGCATACAAGCTGGCCGGTGGGAAGATCGCCCGCAAATAATCTCTATGTCCGGAATGAGTAGTTGACTAATTTGCTCGGTTATTCTATTGTGCGTCATCGCAATTAATTATTTACTGCAAGGACTGCATCATGGAACGCGAAATCAACGGCAAGATGGTCGAAACCGACCCCGAAGGTTATCTGGTCAACCTGGAAGACTGGTCCGAGGAACTGGCGGTCGAGCTGGCCAAGGAAGACAAGCTGGAGCTGGGCGAAAACCACTGGAAGATCATCCACTACATGCGCGACTTCTTTGCCCAGAACGGCACTGCGCCTAACCTGCGCTTCCTGCAGAAGGGTCTGAAGGAAGAATTCGGTCCGGAATGGGGCGAGAAGAAATTTCTGTTCGATCTCTTCCCGTTCGGCCCCGCCAAGCAGGCTGGTCGCTACGCCGGCACCCCGAAGCCGACCGGCTGCGTGTAAATTCTCGTCAGCTCGTCAAAGCCCCGCCCTGCGGGGCTTTTACGGCTGCTCAGGGATGGCTGCGGAACATGAAGTACACCGCCCCCACCATGCACAGTGCAGCCCACAGGAAATCCCATTTCAGCTCCACTTTCATGTACAGCACGGCAAACGGCATGAATACTGCCAGTGCGATCACCTCCTGCATGATCTTCAGCTGCGGCAGGCTCATCACGGTGTAGCCGATGCGATTGGCCGGCACCTGCAGCAGATATTCGAACAGGGCGATACCCCAGCTGGCGAACGCAGCGATCATCCAGGGCTTGTTGTTCATGTCCTTCAGGTGCGCATACCAGGCGAAGGTCATGAAGACATTGGAACAGGTGAGCAGGATCAGGGTTTGCAGGGAGGCGGGCATGATCGACGTCCGGAATCGCACGGCACCATTGTAGGGAATCCGCACGTCGCCAGGCTGGTAAAATGCGGCCTTTCGCATTGCAAGGGTCAGCATGATGAACGCGCCTCAGGTGGGGGTGGTGATGGGGTCTTCCAGCGACTGGGAAGTCATGAAACATGCAGCGATGCTGCTGAAGCAATTGGGCATCCACTTCGAAGCCAAGGTGGTGTCCGCGCACCGCACACCGGACCTGCTGTTCGAGTATGCCGCCAGCGCCGAGGCGCGCGGGCTCAAGGCAATCATCGCCGGGGCGGGCGGAGCGGCCCATTTGCCCGGCATGATCGCGTCCAAGACTATCGTGCCGGTGCTGGGTGTGCCGGTGCCGTCGAAATACCTCAAGGGGATGGATTCGTTGCTGTCCATCGTACAGATGCCGAAAGGCATCCCGGTCGCCACCTTCGCCATTGGCGAGGCGGGCGCGGCCAACGCGGCGCTGTTTGCCGCCTCGCTGATCGCCCGTTACGACGACGGCCTGGCAGCCAAGCTGAATGAATTCCGCCGCAGCCAATCGGACACGGTGATGGCGATGGACCTGCCCGATGTCGAGTAAACCGCCCATCCTCCCCGGCGCGACACTGGGCATCCTCGGTGGCGGCCAGCTCGGTCGCATGTTCACCATCGCCGCGCGCACCATGGGCTACAGGGTCATGGTGCTCGACCCCGATGCTGCCAGCCCCGCTGGACAGATGGCTGATACGCATCTACAGGCGGACTATGCCGACCATGAGGCGTTGAAGCGGCTTGGCGAAGCCTGCGCCGCCGTCACCACTGAATTCGAGAATGTCCCCGCCGCGAGCCTGATCGAACTGGCGAATCATTGTCGGGTATCGCCCGGCGCCGCCGCCGTCGCCATCGTGCAGGACCGCAGCCACGAGAAATCCTGGCTCGCCCAGAACGGCTTCGCCACCGCGCCGTTCGCGCTGGTCTACAGCGAAGGGGACCTCGATGCCGGCATGGCCGACGTGGGGACACCCGCACTGCTCAAGATCGCGCGCTTCGGCTACGACGGCAAGGGCCAGGCGCGGGTCAACACGCGCGAGGAAGCGCGCGCCGCGTTCCGCGAATTCGACGGCCAGCCCTGCGTGCTGGAAGGCTTCGTCAAGTTGGAACGCGAGGTGTCAGTGGTACTCGCCCGCAGCGATGCCGGCGAATGTGCACTGTTCCCGGTAGCCGAAAACCGCCACGAGAACGGTATTCTCGACGTCTCCATCGTCCCCGCCCGCGTGCCGCAGAGTCTGGCGCATCAGGCCTGCGGGATGGCGCGCGACGTGGCCAACAAGCTCGGCTACGTTGGCGTGATGGCGGTCGAGTTCTTTGTCGCCGACGGCCGCCTGATGGTCAACGAAATCGCGCCTCGCCCGCACAACTCCGGCCATTACACGCTCGACGCCTGTGCCACCGACCAGTTCGAGCAGCAGGTGCGCGCCCTGTGCGGCCTGCCGCTGGGCGACACCCGGCTGCTGTCGCCGGTGGCGATGGTCAACATCCTCGGCGACCGCTGGCAGAACGGCGGACCGCACTGGAACACGCTGTTGGCGCACCCGAATATCAAGCTGCACCTGTACGGCAAGCAGACCGCACGGCCGGGCCGCAAGATGGGACATTTCAACGTGCTGGATGCCGATCCGGACGCCGCGCTGCGGTTGGCCGAACAGATGCGCCATGCGCTTTAGCGCATACATAAAGGGCAGCCGCTTTAGCACATTCATAAAGGGCAGCCGCTGTGGCGCGCTCACCGATCCTCGTCTTCGCCTGGCACTTGCGCTGCTGCTCGCCGGCGGCGCACCCGCCGTGGAAGCGGCGCAGCCGACCCTGCACATCGGCCCGCACACCTTCCAGATCGAAATCGCGGATACGCCACGCGAGCGCGCACAGGGTCTGACGGGGCGTTCCTATCTGCCTGCCGATAACGGCATGCTGTTCGTATTCGAGCGACCGGGGCGCTATTGCTTCTGGATGCGCGACACGCCGCTGCCGCTGTCGATCGCCTTCATCGACGCGACGGGCCGCATCGCCAGCCTCGCCGACATGCAACCGCGCACCGAGACGCGGCACTGCCCGAGCGTCGACGTGCGCTATGCGCTGGAAGTGTGGCAAGGCGAATTCCAGAAGCGCGGGATCACGCCGCGCATGCGGGTGGACGGCTTGCCGAAGTAGGCTTGCTAGGGTGCGATCGACCGCACCCGAAGCTCCATCTCGCGACCCGCGTCGTCGCTGCGGAGCACGCGCACCGGCAGGTAGTGGCGATCGATCGCCAGCCAGGCCTCGAAACGACCGTCGTCATCGGCCACCCGCGCAATATGCAGCGTACGTAACGTACCCAGCGCAGTATCCAGCCTATCCTCGCCGCGCACTTCGTAGGTGTAGTCGCGCAGTTTCTTGCCGTTGAACACCTGATACGTCAGTCGTTGTCCGTCCGGCGGCGGCGCCGTCAGCGCAAACTGGAAGAACAGGCTCAAGACATCCTGTACGTCGCCCTGATAGGCGAAGTGGCGCGGCTCGCTTTTCTCTGGCATCAGCGTGAGCTGGCCCTGCGTGGAATCGAAACGCGCATTGCTGAATTTGTCGCCGCGTTGATCCCAGAACTCCTCTGGTTGCAAACCGTGCGGCGTGATACGGCCGCGGCTGGTCTGCACGAAGCGTCCCCGGTAGAACAGACCGGTCAGGCCGGTCGCCCCCACCACGCTGGTCAGCGTGTAGTGCGTCCCGTCGTTCACCCAAACCAGGGTCTGCTCGCCCGATGCCAGCCCGTAGCGCACCTCGAACCGCAGGTCGATGCGCGGCGGCAAGGGGTTCAGAGGAACAGGGGCGCAACTACGGGTTCGACAGGTGGCGGAGCCGGGGCCGTGGGTTGCGCAGTGAATGCTGACACGGTATCGGCAACGACGGAAGCGGCGGGCGCTTCAGGTGCGGCCGCCTCGGCAGGCGGTTCGGGTGGAGACTCTACGGGAAGTGGCGGCGGTGCAGCCGGCGGGAGAACTGCCGGTTTTTGCGCAGGCCGGGGGTGAGGAGAAGGCGAAACGGCTGCAGCGATCGGCGCAGGAGCCGGAACAAGCNTCCACGTCGATCGGCGCCGGCTCGGGAGGTACAGACTCGTGCGGAAGTCGCCATTCCAGGCCGCCCAACAGACCTCCATGCAACAACAGCGAGATGGCCAGCGCCCACCACCACAGGCGAACGCGGCGCCCCACCCGCTTCAGCCTTTGACGCTGGCGCGTACCAGGCGCTGTTCGATCGTGACGCCATCCTCGCTGACACGGACTTGCACCGGCAGATTGTTGCGTGCCGGCGCCACCCACACCGTGATGGCCTTTTCATCGGGTTTCTGCGTGATGCGTTGATACTGCTGGGTCGCCATTGCGCCCAACGGCGTCCGGATTGAGCCGCCATCGCTGCGCATATAGTGATAGTCGTTGAGGCCGCGTCCGCTCACGACCTGCACGCTGTAATCGGCGGGCAGGCCGGGCGCGAACATGAACTGATAGAGCTGGGACAACTGGTCCTGCGCCCCGTCCTGCAAGCCATCCACCCGCCGCGTCTCACCTTTGTACTGGTACGTGATAGTGCGCTGCTTCCAGTCGAGCCGGGCTGTCGCCAGCTTGTTGGGGGCGTCGCTGCGGGCGTGCTGGAACTGCATGGGCCGCAGGCCTTTCGGCGTCACCCCCGTGCTTTCCAGGTGGATATTGCCGGGCCACAGCATTTGGAGCGGGCCGCTGGCGCGGGTTTCGCTGGTCAGTACATAGCGGGTGCCGTTGCGGGTGAAGGTATCGACCACTTGGCCGAGCTTGATGCCGTTGCGGTAGAGGTCGTACACCACGTTCATCTGGGACGGGCCTGCCGCCTGGGCAGATCCCGCAACCAGCGCGGCGGTGAGCAGAATGATCTTGAGCATGGTCACGTTCCGGGTGATAACACAGACTGTGACGCCAAATCGTCCTTCAAGTTTATGTGGCCATGCACTTTGATCAGCCGGCCTTCGGCAAACCAGCGGATGGCCTGGGGATAGATGCGATGCTCCTGCGCCAGCACCCGCGCCGCGAGCGTGTCCGGCGTGTCGTCCGCGCGCACCGGCACGGCCGCCTGGATGACGATGGGGCCATGATCCAGGTTGGCGGTGACGAAATGCACCGTGCAGCCGTGGATTTTCACGCCTTCGGCGAGCGCGCGCTCGTGCGTCTTCAGGCCCGGGAACATGGGCAGCAGCGAGGGATGGATGTTCAGCAGGCGGCCTTCGAAACGCGCGATGAAGGCCGGGCTGAGGATCCGCATGTAGCCGGCCAGCACCACCAGGTCGGGGCGATGGCGCTCGATTTCATCGGCCAGCAAGGCGTCGAAGGCCGCGCGGTCCGGGTACTGCGTATGATCGAGCGCGACGGTGTGGATACCTCGCGAACGGGCATACGCCAGCCCTGCCGCCTGCGGCCGGTTGCTGATGACGGCCGCGATGTCGATCGGTAGCTGCGCCTCGATCATTGCCTGAAAATTGCTGCCACGCCCGGACAGCAGCACGACGACGCGGCAGGTCACAGATAAATGACCTGCTCGGCGCCATCCGGACGCGCGACGATTTCGCCGATCTGCCACACGGTTTCGCCGCTGGCCTGCAAATGCGCCATCGCAGGGGCGGCATCCGATGCGGCAACGACCACGCACATGCCGATACCGCAGTTGAAGGTGCGCAGCATTTCGGCCGGTTCGACGTTGCCGGCCTGTTGCAGCCAGTCGAACAGCGGNGGCCGCGTCCAGCTTGCCTGATCCAGCTTTGCCGCCACACTCTCCGGCAGGCAGCGCGGCAGGTTGCCGGTGATACCACCGCCGGTGATGTGGGCCATGCCCTTGACGTCGAGCTTCGCCATCAGCGCCAACAACGGCTTGACGTAGATCCGGGTCGGCGCCATCACTGCATCGGCAAAAGGGCGGCCATGGAAGTCCGATTTCAAGCCGATGTGGCTGATGTCGATCAGCTTGCGGATCAGCGAGTAGCCGTTGGAATGCGCGCCGCTGGACGCGAGTCCCAGGACGACGTCGCCCGGCGCGATGGACTGGCCGCCGATCACTTTCGATTTCTCGACCACGCCGACGGCGAAACCGGCGAGGTCGTATTCGCCTTCGGCGTACATGCCGGGCATCTCGGCCGTCTCGCCGCCGATCAGCGCGCAGCCGGCCTGCTCGCATCCTGTGGCGATGCCGGCGATCACGGCCTCGGCGGTGTCGAGCGTGAGCTTGCCGGTGGCGAAGTAGTCGAGGAAGAACAGCGGCTCGGCGCCCTGTACCAGGATGTCATTGACGCTCATCGCGACGAGATCGATGCCGACGGTATCGTGGCGGTTGAGCTCGAACGCCAATTTGAGTTTGGTGCCGACGCCATCGGTGCCGGACACCAGCACCGGCTCCTGGTATTTCTTGGAAATCTCGATCAGCGCGCCAAAACCGCCGATGCCGGCCAGCACTTCGGGACGCATGGTGCGCTTGGCCAGCGGCTTGATGCGCTCGACCAGTGCATCGCCGGCGTCGATATCGACGCCGGCATCTTTATAGGAAATGGAAGACACGCCCGGCTCCAGAATCAAAAAGTGCGCTATTTTACCGCCTATGCACACGATCCGACGCCCAGGCTTCCCCGGCAACACTCCCTGGCTTGCCTTCGCGGTACTGCTCGTCGCGGGCGGACTGGTCTATCTGTTGGGACCCATCCTGACGCCGTTCCTTGCAGGCGCCTTGCTGGCCTACATCTTCGACNCCCTGGTCGACCGGCTGGAAACACGCGGACTGTCGCGCACGGCCGGTACGGTGGTCGTCATCGTGCTGGCAGGGCTAGCGGTGTCGGCCCTGTTGCTGGTGGCGCTGCCGCTGTTCCAGGGACAGTTCGCCGAATTGAGCCAGCGCGTGCCAGCGGCCCTCGACCTGCTGCGGACCCGCTTCCTGCCCTGGCTGCAACAGACTTTCGGTATCGGCATCGACTTCAACCTGGCTGCGCTGAAGACCTGGCTCACCGAGAAGGCCACCCAGAACGGCACTGCCTGGCTGCCCTCCCTGCAAACCGGCGCACTGGCCATCGTCGGTGTGCTGGCCAATCTGTTGCTGATCCCGGTCGTGATGTTCTATCTCCTGCGGGACTGGGACGTCATGGTGGCACGGATCGCGACCCTGGCGCCCCGTCGCTGGCTGGGGACCGTCACCCGCATTGCCCGCGACATGGACGCGGTCGTCGGCGAGTTCCTGCGCGGCCAGCTGGCGGTGATGGCGACCCTGTCGCTGTATTACGCCCTTGCGTTGTGGGCGGCGGGACTGGATTACGCATTGCCGATCGGCATCCTTACCGGCGTGCTGTCCTTCGTGCCCTTCCTCGGCTTCGGCCTCGGCGTGATCCTGGCGCTGCTGGTGGCCCTGCTGCAATTTACCGACTGGACCGGCGTGGCCTGGGTGGCAGGCATCTATCTCGCCGGGCAGGTATTGGAAAGCTATGTCATCACGCCGCGCCTGGTCGGCGAGCGCGTCGGCCTGCACCCGGTGGCGGTCATCTTTGCCTTGGCGGCATTCGGCCAGTTGTTCGGCTTCGTCGGCGTGCTGCTGGCGGTGCCGCTGGCGGCGATCCTGCTGGTGGCGTTGCGCGAATTGCGCGGCGTATACGAAGCCAGCGACTTCTATGCCGGCAGCTATAATGCCGGCTCTTTCGATTCCGCTTCGTCCGCCATGTCCGCACCCCTACTCGGCCAGCCCTTACTTGAATCCCACATCGCGTCGCTACCGCTGGTCCACCGTGGCAAGGTGCGCGACATCTACGCCGTCGGCGACGACAAGCTGCTGATCGTCACCACCGACCGCCTGTCGGCCTTCGACGTGGTGATGCCGATCCCCATCCCCGGCAAGGGCGGGGTGCTGACCCGGGTGTCCGCCTTCTGGTTCGACAAGCTGAAAGCCATCGTGCCGAGCCAGGCGCTCGACATCGCCCCGGAGTCGGTCGTGGCGGAATCCGAGCGCGATCAGGTCGCCGGGCGCGCCATCGTGGTGAAAAAGCTGAAGGCCTTGCCGGTTGAAGCGATCGTGCGCGGCTACCTGGCCGGCTCCGGCTGGAAGGAATACCAGGTCAGCCAATCGGTCTGCGGCATTCCGCTCCCCGCCGGGCTTGTCCAGGCCGGTCGCCTGCCGGAACCCATCTTCACGCCCTCGACCAAGGCGGCGCTCGGCGCGCACGACGAGAACATCACGTTTGAGCAGATGGCCGCCCTGATCGGCCAGGATCTGGCCACCCAGGTACGCGACGCCAGCCTTGCCTTGTATAAATCTGCCGCAGAGTATGCGCTCACACGCGGGATCATCATCGCCGACACCAAATTCGAATTCGGGCTGGACGAAACCGGCAAACTGGTATGGATCGACGAGGCGCTGACGCCCGATTCGTCGCGCTTCTGGCCGGCCGATCAATACCGGCCGGGAAGCAGCCCACCCAGTTTCGACAAGCAGTTCGTGCGCGACTGGCTTGAAGGCAGCGGCTGGAACAAGCAGGCGCCGGGGCCGGTGCTGCCTGACGAGATCGTAGCCAAGACCAGCGAGAAATACCGCGAAGTGATGACGCGGCTGCTGGCTTGAACGCCTGTTATTTCAGGGTATCGTTCAGGAACGACGCAACCGTCTCGACCATTTCTTCCTCGTGGCCCGTGTAAAAATGGTCGGCATGCGGGATCATCACCTGCTTTGAATGACCGGCCGCCAGGCTGCCTTTGCGCTTCGCCGCGTCCGTCAGTACTGGCGGCAGGTCGTTATCGCCATACATATCCAGGACCGGCAGTTTCAGCCCGGCATAGTCATCCTGCTGCAGTCCCAGGCTCGCCCACGCTTTCACCGCGGCATCAGGCTGGCCGCTGAAATAGGCGCGGCTCATGCGCGAGCCCATGCTGTGGGAAACGATGGCCAATTGCGTGTAGCCTTTCGCCTTGAGGAAATCGACGGCCTGGGCGATGCGCTCGGCGGCCTCCGGGAAGGTCGGNGGATAGGCCGCGCCCTGGGCGTCCGCGGCGAGCACCGGCATTTGGATCGACAGGGTGGCAAAACCGCGATCGGCCAATTCGGTGCGTAGCGTGCCGACCATGCCCCAGTCAGGATGGATTCCCATGCCATGAACGACAATGGCCGCCTTGTCGCCTTCGACGGGCGTGAACAAGGCAAGAAACTTGTGATGGCCGCGCGGTGTCTGCAAATAGACCGGATCGCCCACCACCAGTCCGGGCACCACCTCGTCCGCCCATTTTTTCTCGCGCGCATAATCGGCCGCCGGCTCGGCAAACGCGACGACGGAGAACAAGGCCACCAGACCACCCATCAGACCCATCCAAATGTTTTGCTTCATCTCGGTACCCCGCAGAGTTAAAGTTAACGCTCCATTTGCCCGATAATTCTACGAATTCGTGGTTTTATCAACCATCCAGGTAAATATAAAGTGACCGCCAAGCCGTTGCGCATTGTGCCCTCTTCTGCACCCTCCACCCCGCAGCGAGACTCGCGGTCTCGCGGCGCCGCACATGTCGTCATCGTCGACGACCGGAGCACCGCGCGCAGCCTGCTGGAAGGCCTGGCCCGTACGCTGGAACCGGGCGTGATCGTGGAAAGCTACGCAGATCCGCTCGACGCCCTGACGCACATGCAGAACAAGGGTACGCCCGATCTCATCATCACCGATTACCGCATGCCCGGCATGGACGGCATCGAGTTTACCCGCCGTATCCGCGCGGAACGCCGTCTGGCCGACGTCCCCATCATCATCGTCACCGTGGTCGAGGACCGCCAGATTCGATATCAGGCGCTGGAGAACGGCGCCACGGATTTCCTCACCCGCCCCATCGATCCACAGGAATGTCGCGCCCGTTGCCTCAACCTGCTGGCGCTACGGCGCAGCCAGAAGATGGTGTCGGATCGCGCACAATGGCTGGAGGACCAGGTCCTGCAGGCCACCCGCGAGGTACGCACGCGCGAGCGCGAAACCCTGATGAAACTCGCCAAGGCCGGCGAATACCGCGATCAGGAAACCGGCAACCACATCATCCGCATGTCGAAATATGCGCGCCTGATCGCCGAGGAGCTCAAGCTCACCGCAATGGAATGCGACGAGATCGAAGCCGCCGCACCCATGCACGACATCGGCAAGATCGGCATCCCCGACGTGATCCTGCTCAAACCAGGACGCCACACCCCGGAAGAACAGGAAATCATGCGTCGCCACCCGCTGATCGGCCACGAGATCCTCGCAGACAGCCCGTCGCGCTATCTGCAGATGGGCGCGGTCATCGCGCTCGGCCACCACGAGAAATTCGATGGCAGCGGCTATCCGCAAGGCCTGGCGGGTGACGCCATTCCGCTCGCGGCACGCATTGTGGCCGTGGCCGACGTGTTTGACGCGCTCACCTCCGATCGGCCCTACAAGCGCGCCTGGTCGTTCCAGGATGCCCTCAAATATGTCCAGACGGAGAGCGGACACCATTTCGACCCCGACTGCGTTCGTGCGTTCGAACGGCGCATCGACTCCGTGGTTGCCATCATGCGCGTGCTTGGCGACAAGCACGCCTAACGCATGAAGGCCATGTTCTCCACATCGACGCCTCGATTTCTGCACTATCTGATCAAGCGGATTCGTAGCCGGCCGGATACCGAATGCCAGCAGGCCCTGATCCGCGTCGTGATCGGATTCATCTTTCTGGCCTACTTCTCCAGCGATTATGCCGTTCTGGATGACGCCATTCGCGGCCCGGCCCAGTTCATCAGCATCCTGTTCACCGGGATCGCCATCCTGATCGTCGCGCTTTCGCTGGTCCGCCTGAATATTTCTCCGGCACGCCGTCTCGTCGCGATGGCGCTGGATTATGCGACGTGTTCTTTCCTGCTGACCTATACGNGGGAGGCCGGCAGCNCCCTGCTGGTGGTGTATCTGTGGGTCACGCTGGGCAACGGCTTTCGCTACGGCGCCAACTACTTGTACGCCGCCACGGCCATGGCGATCGCAGGGTTTGTGCTGGTCCTCGCCCTTTCGCCCTACTGGAGCCAGCACATGTCCATCGGGGTGGCCTTCCTGCTGTCCATGATTGCCGTGCCGCTGTATTCGGCGTCGCTGCTGAAGCAGGTCCATTCCGCCATCCAGCGCGAACGCAAGGCCAACCAGGCCAAATCCAGCTTCCTCGCCAACATGAGCCACGAGCTCCGCACGCCGCTGAACGGCGTCATCGGCGTCGCCGATCTGCTGGCGGAAACGCGGCTCGACAAGGAACAGAAGGAATTCGCCCAGATCATCCGTGCATCGGCCAATACGCTGCTGGATCTGATCGAAAACGTACTCGACATTTCACGCATCGAAGCCGGCCGCATTGCCAAGAACGAAGAGGATTTCGACCTGCATCGCCTGGTGAACGGCACGATCGCGATGATGTCTACCCAGGCCCAGAGCAAGGGTCTGGTGCTGGCGTCTCACATCGCACCGCAGACACCGTTTCAGCTGCATGGCGATGTACGCCACCTGCGTCACGTCCTCATCAACCTGATCGGCAACGCCATCAAGTTCACCGAGCACGGGCGCGTGGATATCTACGTCCGGCCGATCGGACAGGCCAATCCGCAACGCCTGCGCTTCGAGGTCGTCGATACCGGCATCGGCATTTCGGAAGCCGCCCTGCCCCGCGTTTTCGACACCTTCACCCAGGCGGACCCGAGCATCACGCGCCGCTTCGGCGGCAGCGGCCTGGGCACCACCATCGCCAAGCAGCTGGTGGAAGCGCTCGGCGGCCAGATCGGCGTGCATAGCCGCGAAGGGGAAGGCACGACCTTCTGGTTCGAATTGCCATTCGTCCTGCAGGCGAGCCAGGCCGGCCCCGTGCCCGAACAGTTCGACGCACCGATGCGCGTGGCGATCCTGGCAAGCGGCGAACTCACGACGCGCATCCAGAGCGTGATCCGCAACTGGNGGGCCGATACGGTGGCAGTCGACAACACCACCCGGCTTGCCGCCGAGTTGTCGGCCTACCTGTCAGGCGGCACGCCGCTGGGCGCAGTGGTGGTAGAACGCAGCACCTTGCCGGGCGATCCGGTCGCTTTCCTGCACCTTCTGCGCGACGATCCTAGTCTGGCGGCCCTGCCGGTCATCCTGATCGAGTCCGATGCCCGCGTCACCCTGTCGCGCGATACGCAGCTGCTCCGCGAAGGCTACGCCTCGGTGCTGCGTACACCGGTCAACACGACCTTGCTGTTCAACGCCATCCACGCCGTCACCAGCCACGACACGCCGTCCAACGTGGTCTCGCTGGCCAACCACCTGCAGGCGCAGGCGGGGCACACGCCGGGGTTGAACATCCTGGTGGCAGAAGACAATCCGGTCAACCAGCGGGTGATCCGCGGCCTGTTGGAACATGCCGGACACACGACCTATCTGGCGCATGACGGCGAAGAAGCGCTGACCATGCTCGAATCCGGCGAGCAGCCATTCGACCTGGCCATCATCGACATGCACATGCCGCAACTGTCGGGACCCGAGGTGGTGCAACGCTGGCGTTTCATGGAAACCGGCCATTTGCCCATCATCATGCTGACTGCGGATGCGCGGAACGAAGCGCAGGTGGCTTGCGAAGAAGCTGGCGCCGACACCTTCCTCACCAAGCCAGTCAACAGCCGCGAGCTGATCGAGGTGATCGCCCGGTTGGCGGGGCAGTCGGCGCAAACAGCGACGAATGCCCCTGCCCGCGCGCAGCCGGCGGTGGATGAACTGGACGAATCGATTCTCGACAATCTCGCCCAGCTTGGCGGACCGGGTTTCGTGGAAGACCTGCTGACGAGCTTCGAGGAAGACAGCGCACGCGCCTTGCGCAACATCGAGCGCGCGCTGACCGTCCAGGATTATGGCCAGTGGCACGACCAGCTGCACATGCTCAAGGGCGGCGCCCGCGATGTCGGCGCCAACCAGCTGGCCCAGTTCTGCTCGGAAGCCGAACGCATCAAACCGTTCGAACTCGCGACGCCCGTGGCCCACGCCAAGCTCGATTCAGTGCGGGACGCCCTGGCGGCCGCACAGGCCACGCTCGTTGCCTATCAAACCAGCAAATTACGCGCTGAGCACAACTGAATCGCCGGTATGTGCGGTTTCGACCTTGCCGGTCTGCCGCATGACCAAGCGTTCCATCATGCGCAGATCCTTGCTCTCCAGCCGCAACGCCGCATCTACCCAGATTTCGGCGATCCGCATCAGTTCGTCATGTGCGATCGGCTGGGACAGTTCGCGCGCCGCCCGCAATGCCAAGGCGCCGTTGCGCTGGCGCGCCTCCTTGCGGATGAAGTCATAGACTGCCTGCTCGCCGCTGCCCGGATCGACCAGCACATCCACGGCGCCCAGTTCGTACATTTCCTCAGCCGTATAAAGCTTGCCGCTGAGAATGACTTTCTCGGCCTTGGTGTAACCGATCTTCCTGCCGAGCAGGGTCATGGCGCCCATGCCGGGGAACAGGTTGAACAGTATTTCCGGAAAGCCCATTTTCGTCCCGCGCTCCGCGATCAGGACGTTTCCCGAAAGCGCGCACTCGAAGCCGCCCCCAGTGCGTCTCCCTGCACCAGGGTGATGGTTTTCAGATTGGGGCGATTCAAATGCAGGGCATTCAGAAACAAGGGACGAATGCAGGCCTGCGCATATTTACACAGGTTTTCACGGTCGCGCGCCTCGATCAACTGGCGAAACAAGTTGAGGTCGCCCCCAGGTTGTAGATCCCGGGATGTCCGGAGGCCACCACCACATAATTCACGTCTGCACACTCCGGATCGTCCACGCGTCGGGCCACGTCACCAAACCAATCGACGATCTCCCGCAGCAACGTCCCCGTAAAACAGGGGCGTGGCGCCGCGTTCATGTAGCCCCAGGCAACCTGATTGTGCTCGTCGTAGTACGTCGTAAGTTGGCTGTAATCGTTCTGCTGTGGTTGCAGAGTGGTCCGTACTGCTTGCAGGTGCGCCATGATGCTTTCTCCACGAGGACATTGATTGGTCATGCGACGAATTTTCGGCATGTGTCCAAAGACTAACGCGCGGCTGGCGCCCGCTCAAGCACGAAATTGAAGCTTACGGCATCACCCCATATCTAGTGGGGATTCATGCCTCAGAACGCTAGATCAAGGCTGCGGGAGGGCATCCCTAGAATGTCCATACCATGCGCAGCGCGAGCGTAAACAGCAACAGCGCAAAAACCCGCTTCAAGGGGCGCACCGGAAGCCGATGAGCCGTGCGCGCGCCCAGCGGAGCGGTCAGCACGCTGCCCAGCACGATGCCGGCGAGCGCCGGCAGATAGACGAATCCCAGGCTGCCTGCAGGCAGACCGCTCACCGTCCAACCGCCCAGCACGTAGCCCACCGCGCCGGCAAACGCGATCGGAAAGCCGATCGCCGCCGAGGTGGCGATCGCCCGGTGCAGCGGGACGTTGTGCCAGAGCATGAACGGTACCGACAAGGTGCCGCCTCCGATACCGACCCAACTCGACACGACGCCGATCACGCCGCCTGCCAGCGAGGTCCCGGCACGTCCAGGCAGGCCGCGATGCGGCGCCGGTTTGAAATCCAGCCACATCTGGATGGCCGCGTAGAACAGGAAAATCACAAAGAATATTTTCAACACCGTGGCCGGCATCCGCGCTGCCAAGGCCGCACCCGCCAGCGTGCCGAGCACGATGCCAGGCGCGATGCGCCGTACCAGAGACCATTCGACAGCCCCACGGCGATGGTGCGCGCGAACGCTGGACAGGGAAGTGAACAGGATGGTCGCGAGCGACGTTCCCAACGCCAGCTGCGGTTCCATTCCGACCGCCTGGCCATGCGTGTGCAGCAGCATGATCAGCACCGGCACGATGATGAGGCCGCCGCCGACGCCCAGCAGGCCAGCCACGAAACCGACCACCAGCCCCAGCCCGCCGTAGGCGGCGAACAGCGACAGGCCGCCATAAGGCGCCAATGCGGCCAGTTCGATCATCAAAGATGCTTGACGATGAAAGCGTACTCGGCCGGGTCGACGGGAGTGATGGACAGGCGGTTGCCTTTCTGCAGGATGCGCATGTTGGCGAGTTCGGGATAGCCGCGGATTTCCGCCAGCGGCATCAGCCGCGTCTTCTTCACCAGTTTCACGTCGACATTGAACCAGCGCGGCGTTTCCGGCGTGGCCTTGGGGTCGAAATACTTGTTCCTGGGATCGAACTGGGTGGCGTCGGGATAGGCCGGCACGCTGACTTCGGCCAGCCCGGCGATGCCGGGTTCGGCACACGAGGAATGATAGAACAGCACCTTGTCACCGGGCTTCATCTGGTCGCGCATGAAATTGCGCGCCTGGTAGTTGCGCACGCCATACCAGGCGACGCTCTGCTTGGGCATGGCGGCGAGGTCGTCGATGCTGACGTCGCTCGGCTCGGATTTCATCAGCCAGTAGCGCATGGTCAGGCCCGCTTGATCAGGGTGCCGACGCCTTCGGGCGTCAGCACTTCCAGCAATAGGGCGTGCTCGACGCGGCCGTCGATGATGTGCGCAGTCTTGACGCCGCTGTTCACCGCGTCGACCGCGTAGCCGACCTTGGGAATCATGCCGCCGGAAATGGTGCCGTCCTCGATCAACTCATCGACCTCGCGCGGGGTAAGCCCCGTCAGCAGCTGCATCTGCTTGTCGAGCACGCCCGGCGTGTTGGTCATGAAAATGACCTTTTCGGCCTGTAGCACGCCAGCGATCTTGCCGGCGGCGACGTCGGCATTGATGTTGTACGCATTGCCTTCGGAGTCGGTACCGAGCGGCGCCACCACCGGAATGAAGTCACGTGCGTCGAGCACCTGGATGATTTCCGGGTCGATGCTGGTGATTTCGCCAACCTGGCCGATGTCGAGCATCTCGTCGGCCTTTTCCTTGCTGCGCACCAGCATTTTCTTGGCGTGGATGAAATTGCCGTCCTTGCCGGTCAATCCCACCGCGCGGCCGCCGTGCTTGTTGATCAACGTGACGATGTCCTGGTTGACCAGCCCGCCGAGCACCATTTCCACCACATCCAGCGTTTCCTCGTCGGTCACCCGCATGCCCTGGATGAACTCGCTCTGCTTGCCGATGCGCTGCAGCAGGCCGGCGATTTGCGGGCCGCCACCGTGCACCACGACCGGGTTCATCCCCACCAGCTTCAGCAGCACCACATCCTTGGCGAAGGCCTCCATCAGATGCCGCTCGGTCATGGCGTTGCCGCCGTATTTGATGACAATGGTCTTGTCGTAGAAGCGCTGGATGTAGGGCAGCGCCTCGGACAGGATGTTGGCCTTCTCGGCGGCGGTGTGGAGGGGGTCATGATGGCTCCGTATAAGATTGCGCGGATTTTACGCCAATAAAAAGGCGGCGCGCGGCCGCCTTTCGAGCCCGAAACCGCCGGCTTACTGCACGGCCAGACGCTTGGCCGCGGCCGCTGCTTTNTTCGGCAGAACCAGTTCCAGCACGCCATCTTGATAACGGGCGCTTGCACTTGCCTCGTCGACCTCGTGCTCGAGTGCGAAGCTGCGACCGACGCGGCCGATATAACGTTCGCGGCGCAGCACTTTCTCGCCGTCCTTCTGCTCGGTGAGTTTNTTCGTCTCGGCGCTGATCGATACGGTATTGCCGTCGATGGTGATATGGATATCGTCCTTGTTCACGCCCGGAATATCGGCATGCACAGCGTAGCCGGTTTCATCCTCTTTCACATCCATGCGAATCTGCGGCATGTCCCTGTCCAGTTTCACCGGGCGGAAAAANCCGCGGAACAGGTTGTCCAGGGAATCGGTTTCGAACGGATCGTAGCGGGTCATGTTAGACATCGTGTCCTCCTTCTGGTTGACAAACGTTGCGGATACGCATGATCTGGGGCAGCTCACCCGGCTTTTCAAGAGGCCGGCTTGTCCCTTTGGGCAGCAGCCTCTAAAGTGCCTACGCCCCCGCGACACGGGAACAAGGATCTTTCGATGAGCAAACTCGACGCGCAAACCTGGTTGGCCGACCACGGGGACTATCTGTTCCGGGTCGCACGACGCCAGTTGCACTCCGACGAACTGGCCGAGGACGCCGTACAGGAAACCCTGCTCGCCGCGATCGCCGCCCAGACTCGCTATGCGGGCGATGCCAGCCCGCGCACCTGGCTCACCGGCATCCTCAAACACAAGATCGTCGACCTGATCCGGAAACAGCTGCGCGAAGTCGCGCTGCCGTGCGACGAAGAGGGCGAAGAAGCCGTCGACCTCCTGTTCAAGCAGGATGGCCACTGGGCGGAGCCGCTCCGCCCCTGGGGCAATCCACAGGCCGAGGCCGAACTCAGCCAGTTGCGGCGCGTGCTGGACGAGTGTGCCGACCGCTTGAAACCCGCCATGGCCCAGGTGTTCAGCCTGCGCGAGGTCGCCGGCATGGAAACCGAAGAAATTTGTAAGGAACTCGATATCACGCCGACCAACTGCTGGGTACTGCTGCATCGCGCACGGTTGTTCATGCGGCAGTGCCTGGAATTGAATGGCTTTTCGAAGGCAGGTGCAGCATGAAGTGGATGCCGACATGCAAGGAAACCACCGTGCTCGCCTCACGTGCGATGGACGTGCGGCTGCCGTTTGCCGACCGGATGGCCATGCATCTGCACTTGGCCATTTGCGAGAACTGCGCCCGCTTCGCCCGGCAGTTGCAGGAAATGCGCCGCCTGTTCCGCGCAGATGCCGATGCCGGCGAGGACGCAACGGGACTCACCGACGAGGCCCGCCAGCGCATCGCAACCGAATTGCAGGGCAAGCTCGATCGCTGAGCGTGTTGCAAGAAGCCGGAATTTTCCGGCGTTGTCGTAACTTTACTCAATAGTGTTAGGAGAAAAATCGTGTCGAAAAATCCCTGTTCGTCGCTGCTGCCGGTTCCGCGTTCGTTGCCAGCATGGCGGCCGCCCCCTCGCCTCCGCCGCCAGCAACCCCTTCGCCCTGTCCGCGCTCTCGAACGGTTACCAAGTGGCCGACAATCAGGCCGCCAAGTCCGCGGACGGCAAATGCGGCGCCACCAAGAAAAAGCCGAAGAAGTCGAGATGCAGGCCACCGACAAGAAGATGCCGGAAGGCAAGTGCGGCGAGGGCAAGTGCGGCGCTCCCAAAAAGCCCCCAAGGCTGATGGGATGAACAAAGGCGACATGAAGTAAGCATGAAGCCCCTGCGCCTGTCCGGTGCGGGGCTGGGCTTTCGGCGCGAACTCATCCCTGCGCTGAAAGCCCGCGTCCCTGACACCATCGATTTTTTCGAGCTTGCTCCGGAAAACTGGATCGACATGGGCGGCGCGCGCGGCCGCGACCTGCGCAGCTTTACCGAGCGCTACCCGTTTGTTTGCCACGGCCTGTCGCTGTCGCTCGGCGGACCGTCACCGCTCGACGAAATGCTGCTGCACAAAACCCGGCAGTTCATGGAGTTGCATCAGATCGCGCTGTTTACCGAGCACCTGTCGTATTGCTCGGACGACGGCCATCTGTACGATCTGCTGCCGATCCCTTTCACGGAGGAGGCCGTCCACTATGTCGCGTCACGCATCCGGCGCACGCAAGACATCCTGGAACGCCGCATCGCCATCGAAAATGCGTCGTTCTACGCGGCCGCCCCGATCGCCGACATGGACGAAGCGAGCTTTATTCGCGCCGTACTGCAGGAAGCCGACTGCGACCTGCACCTCGACGTCAACAACGTCTACGTCAACAGCGTGAACCACCGCTACGACCCGGTCGACTTCATCCGCGCCATGCCGACCGAACGCATCGTGTACCTGCACATGGCGGGGCATCACAACGAAGCGCAGGATCTGATCATCGACACCCACGGCGCCGACGTGATCGACCCGGTATGGTCGCTGCTCGACGAAACCTACCGCATCCACGGCGTCGCCCCCACGCTGCTGGAACGCGACTTCAACATTCCACCGCTGACCGACCTGGCGCGCGAGGTCGAGCATATCGCGCGCATTCAGACCACCCACCGTCCGCATGCCTCCGTCGCCCACACGTCCTGAATTCCAGCGCTACCAGTTCGCCTTCACGGCGCATATCCGCGACCCCAAGGCGAACCCGCGCCCGCAGGGCGTGGAGGCGCGGCGCATGAAAATCTACAGCACGCTGCTCTACGACAATATCGAGGGATTCCTGCTGGCGTGCTTTCCGGTGTTGCGGCAGGTGCTCGGCACGCGCAGGTGGACACGGCTGGTGCGCGCGTTCTTCAGCACGCATCGCTGCCGCACGCCCTATTTCCGGCAGATCCCCGACGAGTTCATCCAGTTCCTGCAGAACGAATGGAACGCGCCGGAAACCTACCCGCCCTGGACGCTCGCGCTGGCGCACTACGAATGGATCGAACTGGTGCTGTCCGTGTCGGACCGCGTCGCCGATCGCGACATCGACGACGCGGGCGACCTGGTCGATGGTTTACCCGTCCTGAACCCGGTACTGGCCAATCTGCATTACGACTGGCCAGTCCATCGAATCGGCCCGCGCCGCAAGATACGGCCTGCGGACACCTGTCTGCTGGTGTTCCGCGATGCGGCCGATCAAGTGCAATTCAGCGAGATCAACGCCTTCACTGCACGCCTGCTGACGCTCCTGGAATCCGGTTCGCTGAGCGGT
This sequence comes from Thiobacillus sp., assembly GCF_013693775.1. NCBI lineage: Bacteria > Pseudomonadati > Pseudomonadota > Betaproteobacteria > Nitrosomonadales > Thiobacillaceae > Thiobacillus > Thiobacillus sp. The sequence continues at coordinate 2,497,495 of NZ_CP059257.1, read as the reverse complement.
CGCGCCGCTCTGGAACGCATCGCCGCCGAAAGCCGCCACCCCGACCCTGCGCTGATCCTGCAGGCCGGCGGCGCCCTGCTGGAGGATATGCGGGCGCGCGGCGCGATACTCGGCACGGCGGGTTCACCCGCTCACGCCCGCCGAAGAGCTGGCGTGAGCGGCGACGCTGCTCAGTGAGGGTGCTGCATCTGCATGGCGCCGCCCATGGCACGCGCTTCGGCTTTCACCTCGACGGTCTGCTGTTTGCCGCCTGATTCGATCACCAGCGTGAGCGGGATGACGTCGCCCGCCGCGATCGGTTTNTTCAGATTCATCAGCATGATGTGGAAACCGCCTGGTTCCAGCGAGACGGTCTTGCCCTTCGGCAGATCGACCGCCTTCACTTCGCGCATCCGCATCACGTCGCCATCCATTTTCATTTCGTGCACTTCCACCCGCGGCACGACGCTGCTGGAGACGCCAACCAGGCGCGCATCGGCATCCGACTGGATCTGCATGTAGGCGCCACCGACGGGCTGGCCCGGCATGGTGGCGCGTACCCATGCGTCGGTCACGCTGATATTGGCGGCCCAGGCCGTCTGCGCTGCCAGGCTGAAGACTGCTGCAATCATCCATCCATGTTTCATTCCGGTTTCCTCTTCTCTCAGAAATGCATTGTCAAACCCAGGGTCGCCGCCCAGTCCGCCGTCAGTTGCGTGCCGTTCACATTCTGATACAGCGGCAGCTGGACCAGTCCGTAGACCTGGGCATTATGGCCGACCGGCATCGCCAGGCCCGGNGAAAAATACGCATACTTTCCACCGCTGTCGGCCGGTTCGGCATTGCGGCCGGAATCGTGTCCCCGCCAGAGCAGATTGATTTGCGCGAGCGCGTGTACCATCCCGAGCGGATAGGTTACCCCNGCGTCAAGACTGACATGGTCACCCGGCTGGTAATCCTGCCGCTCGCTGACCGCGTGCTGCCAATTCATCTGCGTGTGCCAGCCCGTTTGCGCCAGATGGCCGGAGACGAACCCGCCCGCGATCACGTCGGTGGAGCCCGATCCCGGCTGCAATGATCGTTCCGCCAGTTCGCCGTCGGTATTGCGTACCTTGGTCGAACCCGTCGGCAGCTTGACGCCGCCGATCAGGCCGTAGGCCTGGCCGTGCGCGGACTGTGCATCATCCAGCCGCAGGTGCGCCAGCACACGCACGTCGCCGAGCCGGGTGAAGTTCCAGCTTTCCGGTTCGGGCCCGCCAACGCCGTTGAAGACGTGGGAATGGTCACGCGACACCAGCGGGGCCTGCAACGTCACGCCCAGGGAGGAACTGAAGGCATGGCTCACGCTGGCGACCATATTCCGGTTGAGCGTCTTGATCTCGTCGTGTTCGCCTGTCACGCCTGCGGCCGTGGTCTTGTCCGTACCTGAACGCAGTTGATTCTGGTGGATCATTTCCATGCGCAGGTCCAGGCGCGTGGCGTTTTCCTGCCAGGGNGTCTGGGTATCCCAGTCGGTGTTGATCGTGCAGAACGCCGAACCGCAACTGGCGGCTGCGGCCATCGGAAGAAGCAACAGCGGTAGCGCAAGGCCGGTCTGCCAAGTGGGGTTCATTCGTCACGTCACGCAGGGGTTTCAGTTCGTGCACGATAACAAATTGTCCACCCCCGGCAGTGCGACATATCGTCGCATGCCGTGCGCATCCGTTCGTCCGCATTTCCTCGGCATGTCGCAAACCGCCCGGGCCAGACGCCGTGCGGCATGCGCGAAAGAATGCACGACGGGCTGGCGCCCGGAACGGCATGCAATCGGCGCGCCAACCGCATGGGTTGCGGCGATTTGTCACATTCTCGGCGGCGCACGGCTTTTTAGACTCGGGCAAAATTTCAACAACGCCGAGAAGAACATGCTGTTTCCCAGAAAGCCCCTCCCCTTCGCCCTCTCGCTTGCCATGTCGGCGATCTGGAACAATGCCGCCGCCCAGAGCGATGCCTCGCCCGTTCTCCCAGAGACGCCACTCATGACCGTCGTCGTCGTGGGCGCGCCGGATTCCACCGATGCCGAGCTCAACAGCGTGACGCTGGATGCGGCAAGCCTGCAGCCCATGCATGCCGCCACCAGCGACACGGCCAGCCTGCTCCGGGACGTTCCGGGCCTCAATCTCCAGGGTGCCGGCGGGGTGTCGAGCCTGCCGTCGATTCGCGGTCTGGGCGATGATCGCCTGCGCATCAAGGTCGATGGCATGGACCTGATCGCGTCCTGTCCCAACCACATGAACCCGGCCTTGTCCTACATCGATCCCACCAGCGTCGATGCCATCAAGGTATTCGCCGGCATCACGCCTGTCAGTGTCGGTGGCGACAGCATCGGCGGCACTCTCATCGTGGAGTCGGCCAGACCGCAATTCGCCCGCGCCGGTGATGGCGCCCTCACCCGGGGATCGGTCGGCACCTTCTACCGCAGCAACGACAATGCCATGGGCGCCAACGCCGCCGTTACGGTGGCCGGCGAAAACCTCAGCGTGACCTATACCGGTTCGACCGCGCGGTCGGGCAACTACAAGGCGGGTGACAACTTCAAGACGAACACGCTCACGGGACGGCCCGGACATACCCTGTCGCTCGACGAAGTCGGCTCGTCCGCCTACCGGTCGATCAACCAGGCGCTCGCGATCGCGCTGCGCAACGAGAATCACCTGTTCGATCTGAAGCTGGGCCGCCAGCACATTCCGTACGAGAATTTCCCGAACCAGCGCATGGACATGACCGACAACACGAGCGATCAGGTCAATCTGGGCTACACCGGGCAATACCAGTGGGGCGTTCTGAAGGCGCGCGTCTATCACGAGCAGACCCGGCACGAAATGAACTTCGGCGACGACAAGCAGCTCGTGTATGGCACCGCCCCGGGCATGCCGATGAACTCCGACGGGAAGACCACCGGCGTATCGGTCAACGCGGATATCCGGCTTTCCGAACGCGACACCGTGCGGGTCGGCAGCGAATACCAGGCCTATCGCCTGGACGACTGGTGGCCGCCGTCGGGGACGGGCGGCATGTCTCCGGGCATCTTCTGGAACATCAACGACGGCCAGCGCGACCGCTACGCCCTCTTCGGCGAATGGGAGGCGCGCCTCACGCCGCAATGGACCAGCCTGCTGGGGCTGCGTCACGAGACGGTCAGGATGGATGCGGGCGATGCGGCGGGCTACTGCACCAGCGGCATGTGCATGGGCAACCAGCTTGCCGATAGCGCCAGCTTCAACAGCCAGGATCACAGCAAAACCGATCGCAACTGGGATCTGACCGCGCTGGCGCGCTATACCCCGGATGCCACGCAGACCTACGAGGCAGGCCTCGCGCAANAGACCCGCTCGCCCAATCTGTACGAACGCTACACCTGGTCCACCTGGCCCATGGCGGCGATCATGAACAACTTCGTCGGCGACGGAAATGGCTATGTCGGCAATCTCGACCTCAAGCCGGAGGTGGCGCACACGCTGAGCTTTGCCGCCGACTGGCACGATGCCCGACAANAAATCTGGGGCGTGCGCATCGCGCCCTACTACACGCACGTCCGGGACTACATCGACGCACGCTGCAGCAGCGCCAGCTGCCCCGACGGACAATTCAACGTGCTCAAGTACGTCAACCAGTCGGCCCGGCTGGTTGGCGTCGACCTCTCCGGCCATCTCCTCGCCGCCAGCACGCCCACGTATGGTGATTTCACCGTGAGCGGCATCGTGAACGTCACCCGCGGCGAAAACCGGGATACGGGCGACAATCTGTACAACATCATGCCGCTGAACGCGAAGCTGGCGTTGACGCAGAAACGGGGACGCCTGACCAACACGGTCGAAGCGCAGTTCGTCGCGGCCAAACACACCGTCTCGGATGTCCGGAACGAAGTGGAGACCAGCGGTTACAGCCTGTTCAATCTGCGCAGCAGCTACGCATGGAAGCAGGTCCGCCTGGACGTGGGGATCGACAACCTGTTCGACAGGGGCTATGCGCTGCCCTTGGGCGGCGCCTATGTCGGCCAGGGCATGACTATGTCCATCAATGGCATCCCCTGGGGCATCGCTGTGCCCGGCCCGGGTCGGTCGGTCTATGCTGGCGTGAATTACCAGTTCTAGGAATGCCGTAGCGGGCTTCAATCCCTGCCGCGAATCCGGGTCCCGCGCGCTGCGCGCATGGGACCCGTTTCATTTCGACACACCTCATCCGACGGCGGCGGCACGGCAAAAATCCCGCCGGGCAGGCGGGACAGGTTTGGAGCAGAGCGCGGGTAAAACGCCTGCACACTTTAAAGACGACGCACGATGCGCACAATTGGACAAATTGCCGCAGCCCGCGGCGGCCGACGACACGGGTATTACAATGCCGCCATGTCGTCAGCGACCGATTCCACCCTGTTGTCCACCCTGCCCGCGCGTGCCCTGCTGGGGCGTCTGCTGGCGGTGCGCCTCTCGTTGATCGGCGGCTGGGCTGCCGGCATCGTCTGGCTGCACTGGGGCCTGCGCATCCCGATGCCGCTGTTGCCGATGGGTGCGGTCCTGCTGCTCATGGGCATGTTCTCGCTCACCACAGCATGGCGGCTGCGGCTGGACCTGCCCGCCACCCAGATGGAATTTCTGGCCCATCTGCTCGCCGACCTCACCGCGTTTGCGGTGCTGGTTNTTNTCAGCGGCGGCGTGACCAACCCCTTCGTCTCACTCATGCTGGTGCCCCTCGTCATCGCGGCGATCAGCCTGCGCCCACGCTGGGTGTGGCTGCTGGCAGCCGTGGCGGGCGGTTTCTACGGCCTGCTGCTGTTCTATTTCCAGCCGCTCGCCGTGACCGATCCGATCGCCGCCTACGGCATGCATCTGGGCGGCATGTGGTTCAACTTCCTCATCAGCGCGGGACTGATCGCCTTCTTCGTCACCCGCATGCATGCCGCCCTGCGCACGCGCGACCAGGAACTGTCCGCGCTGCGTGAANAACAGCTGCGCGACGAACGCATCGTCGCGCTGGGCACGCAGGCCGCGCTGGCTGCACACGAACTCGCCACCCCACTCGCCACCATCCAGACCACGGCACACGAGCTCGCGCGCGAGTTCGCCAACGACCCCGATATCGGCGCCGATTGCCATCTGCTCGAAAAACAGGCCCAGGCCTGCAAGCAGATCCTCACCCAGCTTGCCGCACGCGCGCAGGACAGTGCGGTGACCGCGCATCCGCTTGATGCCTGGCTCGCCACCCTGGTCGAGCGCTGGCAGGTGCTGCGCCCCGACGCCCATGTCCGCTTCACGCTACTGAACGACAGCCGTGACTTCATCCCGCCCGAGGGCCTGGAGCAGGCGATCCTGAACGTGCTGAACAATGCAGCCGACGTGTCGCCCCACGCCGTCGAATTCGCAGCCACCGCCAGCCGCGACGCGCTGGCGATCGATATCGCGGATCGCGGCCCCGGCTTTACGCCCGACCAGAAGGCGCAGGCAGGACGCGTGCTGTTCAGCGGCAAGCCAGGGCGCGGCTGGNGGATGGGCCTCGCGCTCACCCACGCCACCCTGGAACGGATCGGCGGCACGCTGACCCTGGCCGAACGCAACGGCGGCGGTACCCGCGTGCGCATCACCTTGCCTTGGACACATCCGGTATGAACAAGAAATTGCTGATCGTTGAGGACGACGCCGATTTTGCGGCGGCCCTGTCGCGCGCCATGGGCAAGCGCGGCTTCGAGACTGCCGTGGCGCACGATGCGGTAGAAGCCCGGTCCGTAGCCACGGCTTTTTCACCCAGTCATGCCGTCGTCGATCTCAAGCTGCCGGGCGAATCGGGGCTGGCTGTCGTGGCCGCGCTCGCCGCGCGCACGCCCGCGCCTGCCATCGTGGTGCTCACCGGCTACGCTAGCATCGCCACCGCCGTCGAGGCGGTCCGCCTGGGCGCACGACACTACCTGGCGAAACCGGCGGATGCCGACGAGATCCTCGCCGCGCTCATGCGCGACCAGCCCGATGCCGCGCTGGAAGTCAGTCCCGAGCCGCTATCCGTGGCGCGGCTGGAATGGGAACACATCCAGAAGGTGCTGAACGAACACGACGGCAACATCTCGGCCACCGCGCGCGCATTGAAGATGCACCGCCGGACCCTGCAGCGAAAACTCGACAAGAACCCGCCGAAGGCGGTTGAACGCCGGGGTCCGTCAGCGCGGGCTAGCCGCCGCTGCCCCAGTCGACCCATCCGGTATACGCCGTCAGCAGCACCAACAGGCCGAACACGATGCGGTACCAGGCGAACACCGTGAAATCGTGGCGGCTGACAAAGCGGATCAGGCCGCGCACCGCCAGCAGCGCGCTGATGAACGAAGCCGCGCTACCCACTGCAAACAGGCCGATGTCGTCCGCGCTGAAAAGATGCCGGTTCTTGAAGACGTCGTAGAACGTCGCGGCAAACATGGTCGGGATCGCGAGGAAAAACGAGAACTCCGTTGCCGTCTTGCGCGACAGGCCGAAAAACAGACCGCCGATAATGGTCGCCCCCGAACGCGAGGTGCCGGGAATCATCGCCAGTGCCTGCGCAAACCCGACCTTCAACGCATCGCGCCAAGTCATGTCGTCGACCGTTTCCGCACGGATGACATGCTTGCGTCGTTCCGCCCACAAAATCAGCACGCCGCCGATGATCAGCGCGGAGGCGACGACGATGGGATTGAACAGATAGTGCTTGATCTGCTTGATGAACAAGAAGCCCAGTACCGCCGCAGGGAGAAAGGCCACGATCAGGTTGATCGCCAGCCGCTGCGAGGCCGGCTCGGTCGTGACGTTGACCAGCGCATGTCCGAGGCGAGCCCGGTATTCCCACACCACCGCCAGGATCGCCGCGAACTGGATCGCGATCTCGAACACCTTGCCCTTGTCGTCATTGAAGTTGAGCAGCTGTCCGACCAGGATCAGGTGCCCGGTGCTGGACACCGGCAGGAACTCGGTCAGGCCCTCGACGATGCCGAGGATGAACGCGTGCAGAAGGATGGTGGGATCGGTCATGGCAAAGGTCTGGGCATGAAAAAACGCGTCGGGCTGACGCGCCTGCGGATTATACGCGGCGCTCATGGCCGCTTCGTGATCGCGGCATTCAGAGGGAAAGCGCTTGTTCAGACTGGCAGGCGGTCACCCGGTTCCGTCCCTGCTGCTTGGACTGGTAAAGGCATTCGTCGGCGGCTGCGATCAGGGCATCCAGCGTGAGATGGGCGGGCGCACGCTGGGCAATGCCAAAGCTCGCCGTCACCGCGCTTGCGCCGGATTCGTTCGGAACGCGCATGCCCGCGATCGCGGTACGCAGCCGCTCCGCCAGCTTTGTCGCCTCATCCCGATCGGTTTCGGGCAGGAACACGATGAATTCCTCGCCNCCNCAGCGGGCCAGCACATCGCCCAGGCGAATGGATTGCCTGAGAATGGCCGCAGTCGCCTTCAGCACGTCGTCGCCGTGTGCGTGGCCATAGGCATCGTTGACCTGCTTGAACAGATCGATGTCGAGCAGCATGACCGACGTGGGATGCCCGTGGCGAATAGCGTGGCTCCACAGTGCGCCGGTCTTGTCGTANAAGGCGCGCCGGTTGTTCAATCCCGTCAGCGGGTCCATTTGCGCCAGCCGTTCGGCGCGCAACCGTTCTTCCTGGCCGACGCGCAGCTGGTAGGCCAGGGCCAGGGCGAGCAGCGTGGCGTCGAGCTGCATGCCGATTTCCACGGCACGGAACGTCCAGCTGTTGTGCGGGATGAAGCCCCAGACCGACAAGGTCGTCAGCAGGGCGCCCACCATGGCCGAAAGGGCGGCAATGAGGAAATATTGCGCCGGTTTCTGCCCGGTGCGGACCGAGATGATGCCCAGCAACAACATGATGCTGCTGAACAGGAACGCGAAGATGAACGCATCCAGCAATGCATATTTTTGGCTGTCCAGCAGGATGGCCGCCGCCAGCAGAACGCCGAAGATGACGCAAAACCCGATGACCGCCTTGCGCACTCGCGGGAAATACACCTGCAGATCGAGAAAGCGGATGGCGAACAGCAGGCCGGACACGCCATACAGGAACATTAGGACCGGGTTGGACCATTGCTGCCAGATAGTCGAATCGGGCCAGAACCAGGCGAAACCATGACCGGTATAGGCGACGTTCATGGCGACGAACATCGCCAGGTAGAGCGCATAGTACAGATAACGCGAGCTACGGAGGCTGGCGAANAGAATGGCGTTATACGCCATCAGGGCGAGCAGGAAACCATAGACGATGCCATAGCTGAATTCCTGCTGCATTTGCCGGAGCCGCGAGGTTTCCGGGCTCAACAGATAGATCGGCGCGACCATGGGGTCGGGCGTCTCCAGGCGGATGAACACGTCGCTGGTCCCCGGCTCGAACGTATGGTCGAACACGAAGTAACGGCTGTCGACCGGGCGTTGCGCGAAGGGCAGCGTATCGCCGGCCCGGTACCGTTCGACCGTCCTGCCGCGATACTGGACGTAGACCTCGACCTGGTCGAGCCAGGCGATTTCGATGGACAGTCTTTTCTGCAGCGGCGCGGCAGTCGGGTTGTCCACCGCAAAATGGATCCACGCAGGTTTCGAACCAATGCCGAAATTCAGGACCGGGCTGTTCCCCGGAGAGAATTGTCCCGCCTGGTAGGCCGCAATCGCGGCCGGCAAGGTGAGCCGCCCGTCCTGCTCTTTCAGAAACTCCGTCGACAGGCCAATGGCCGACTCATGATCGAGGACGGCTGACAGCGGCTGGGCCGCCACCGGTGCGCTGCCCAGCCAAACCAGCATGGCGACAAGCCGAAAAAGCCATCTGAACAATCTGTTGTACAAGTTCGGCGCCGGTCGTGTACTGGAATGTCAGATCTTGCGGTAGACCTCGGCGCCCTGCTTCACGAACTCGACCGCCTTGACCTCCATGCCCTTCTCGAGGGCTTCGGCTTCGTTCAGGCCCTCCTTGGCGGCGAACTCGCGCACGTCCTGGGTGATCTTCATCGAGCAGAAGTGCGGACCGCACATCGAACAGAAGTGCGCGACTTTGGCCGACTCCTTGGGCAGCGTCTCGTCGTGGAAGGACTTCGCCTTGTCCGGGTCGAGGCCGAGATTGAACTGGTCGTCCCAGCGGAATTCGAAGCGCGCTTTCGACAACGCGTTGTCGCGGATCTGCGCGCCGGGATGGCCCTTGGCCAGATCGGCCGCGTGCGCGGCGAGCTTGTAGGTGATGATGCCTTCCTTGACGTCGTCCTTGTCCGGCAGGCCCAGATGTTCCTTCGGCGTGACGTAGCACAGCATCGCGGTGCCGTACCAGCCGATCATGGCGGCGCCGATGCCGGAGGTGATATGGTCGTAGCCGGGCGCGATGTCGGTGGTCAGCGGGCCGAGCGTGTAGAACGGCGCCTCGGAGCAGGACTCGAGCTGGATGTCCATGTTCTCCTTGATGAGCTGCATCGGCACGTGGCCGGGACCTTCGATCATCACCTGCACGTCGTGCTTCCATGCGACCTGGGTCAGCTCGCCCAGCGTACGCAGCTCGGAGAGCTGTGCCTCGTCGTTGGCGTCGTAGATCGAGCCGGGACGCAGGCCGTCACCGAGGCTGAAGGCCACGTCGTAGGCCTTCATGATGTCGCAGATGTCCTCGAAGTGGGTATAGAGGAAGCTCTCCTTGTGGTGCGCGAGACACCACTTGGCCATGATCGAGCCGCCGCGCGAGACGATGCCGGTCATGCGGTTGGCGGTCATCGGCACGTAGCGCAGCAGCACGCCGGCGTGGATGGTGAAGTAGTCGACGCCCTGCTCGGCCTGCTCGATCAGCGTGTCGCGGAACATTTCCCAGGTCAGCTCCTCGGCCTTGCCGTCGACCTTCTCGAGCGCCTGGTAGATCGGGACTGTTCCAATGGGTACGGGCGAATTGCGGATGATCCACTCGCGCGTCTCGTGGATGTTCTTGCCGGTGGAGAGATCCATCACGGTGTCGCCGCCCCAGCGGATCGCCCAGGTCATCTTCTCGACTTCTTCCTGGATGCTGGAACCGAGCGCCGAATTGCCGATGTTGGCGTTGATCTTCACCAGGAAGTTGCGGCCGATGATCATCGGCTCGGATTCCGGGTGGTTGATGTTGTTGGGGATGATGGCGCGACCGCGCGCAACTTCGTCGCGCACGAACTCGGGCGTGATCTCGTTCTGCAGGCTGGCACCGAAGTTCTGGCCGGGATGCTGGCGGTTCATCAGCGCGGCGAGTTTCTCGCCCATCGGGCCGGATGCCTTCAGCGATTCCAGGTAGGCGGCGCGGTTGTTGTTCTCGCGGATGGCAATGAACTCCATCTCCGGCGTGATGATGCCCTGGCGCGCATAGTGCATCTGGCTCACGTTCATGCCCGCCTTGGCGCGGCGCGGCGTACGGTGCAGGCCGGGGAAGCGCATGGTCGCCAGTTCGGGATTGGCCGCCTGCTGGCGGCCGTATTCGGAACTCAGGTCGGCCAGCACCTCGGTGTCGCCACGTGCCTCGATCCAGCGCGTGCGCAACGCCGGCAGGCCGGTGCGGATGTCGATCTTCGCCGTCGGATCGGTGTACGGGCCGGAGCAGTCGTAGACGAAAATCGGCGGATTCGGTTCGGAGTGCGCGCCGCCTGCGCCATTCTCGCCGCTGAACATCAGCGGCGTGTCAGCCTGGCTGATCTCGCGCATCGGCACGCGGATGTCGGGCTGGCTGCCCTGCACGTAGATCTTGCGCGAGTTCGGCAGCGGCTGCACCGCTGCTTCATCGGCGTGCGCGGTGGCGGCTAGGAATTTGGGGTTGGCGTTCATGGCGGGCGCTCCAGCAGAATTAGGGTGGAGGCCGCTGAGTCAGCCTCGCTGTTTAGTCCACGGGAGGCCTGTCAGCCTCCCTACGGCGGTCTCAACCGCATCAGGTTCGAAGGGTATCTCTCACTCCATTCGGCGTGACGGCCGTCCGGAGACCCCTGGCGAGCGGCTCAAGGTAGCGGAATTGTGGAATAATTGCAAGGCAATCCCCATCTAACTTATTGATATTCAAGGGTACCGCATGGACATGGAACAGGCGCGCTACAACATGGTGGAACAGCAGATCCGCCCCTGGGATGTGCTGAATCAGGATGTGCTCGACCTGCTGTTCAAGGTCCGCCGCGAAGATTTCGTACCCGAGGCACACCAGGCGCTGGCCTTCGTCGACATGGAAATCCCGCTCGGCCACGGCCAGTCGATGTGGACGCCCCGGTTGGAAGCACGCGCGCTCCAGGAACTCGTCATCCGTCCCACCGACCGCGTGCTGGAAATCGGCACCGGCAGCGGCTACCTCACCGCCCTGTTGGCATCCCAGGCGGCCGAGGTGGTCTCGGTGGACATCGTCCCCGAATTCACCGCCGCCGCCACCCAGAAACTGCGTGCGCACGGCTTCCACAATGTTGCGCTGCATCCCGGCGACGGCGCCCGCGACTGGCCCGACGAAGCCGGCTTCGACGTCATCGTGCTCACCGGCTCGACCCCGCTGCTGTCGGACGCCTTCCGCCGCCGCCTTCACGTGGGCGGCCGCCTGTTCGCCATCGTCGGCGAGGCGCCGGTGATGCAGGCACAGCTCATCACCTGCACCGCGCCGGGCGCGTTTCGCAGCGTGACGCTGTTCGAAACCTGCGTGGCGCCGCTGCTGAACGCGCCGCATCCGGCCGCATTCGTATTCTGATGCGCCAGTTTCGCCCCCGAACTCGCCGCCCACATCCAGTCTGGCCACACGCCCGTGCTGCTCGATGTGCGCGAACCCTGGGAGTGGAACCTCTGCCGCCTGCCCGGCGCGATCCTGATTCCGATGCGCGAGTTGCCGGCACGCCTGTCGGAGTTGAACAAGAATGCCGAAACAGTCGTCATCTGCCATCATGGTGTACGCAGCTATCACGCGGCGCGCTATCTGGAGACAGCCGGGTTTGTCGGCGTCGTCAACCTCGCGGGCGGTGTCGCCGCCTGGGCCGATGAAGTCGATCCGGCCATGCCGCGCTACTGAATACCCTCTACCTAGGACTGGACCCCATGCAATTCAAACCCCTGTCTCTCGCCCTTGCCCTTGCCCTGGCGCCAGCCGCCCACGCAGAAAACCTGTCCGCCGTCTTCCAGGACGCGCAGGCCTACGATGCGCAGTATGCCGCCGCCCGCGCCGCCTACCAGGCCGGTCAGGAGAAGGCGGTCCAGGGGCGTGCGGGACTGCTGCCCAACGTCAATCTGGGCGGCAATGCCCAGTACAACAAGATCGACTCCAGCCTGCCCGGCGGCGATGCCGACTTCGCGTCCAATGGCCTGTCGCTGAACGCCACGCAGCCGCTGTTCCGTAAACAGAATATGGTGCAGTACGAGCAATCCAAGCAGCAGGTCAAGATCGCCGAGATGCAGTTGAAGGTGGCCGAGCAGGACCTGATCCTGCGCGTCGCGCAGGCCTATTTCGACGTGCTGCAGTCGCAGGACAACATCGCCTTCATCAATGCGCAAAAATCGGCCATCTCCGAACAGCTGGCGTCCGCCAAGCGCAACTTCGAGGTCGGCACCGCCACCATCACCGACACCCACGAAGCGCAGGCGCGCTACGACCTCGCCGTGGCGCAGGAAATCGCCGAGCAGAACAGCCTCGCCATCCGTCTGCGCGCGCTGGAAAAACTCATCGGCAAGCCGCCCGGCGCGCTCGACATCTTCGTGGAACCGGGTGCGCTCAAGGTCGAAGCGGAGTCCATCGACACCTGGGCCGCACGCGCCACCGAAGGCAACCTGCAGGCCGAGATACAGCGCATTGCCAAAACCATTGCCGACCAGGAAGTCGAACGCAACCGCGCCGGCCATTACCCCACGCTCGACGCCGTCGCCGGCTACACCATCAACAACAACCAGAATTTCGGCACGATGCAGGTGGACACCCGCGCCGCCAGCATCGGCGTGCAGCTCAACCTGCCAATCTACCAGGGTGGTCTCGTCAACTCGCGCGTGCGCGAAGCCGTCGCCAACCAGGAAAAGGCACGTCAGGATCTCGAGGCCGCCACCCGCGACGCCAGCCTGCAGGCCCGCCAGGCCTGGCTCAACGTCAGCAGCGGCGCGGCCCGCGTGAAAGCGCTGGAACAGGCGCTCACCTCCACCCAGGCCCAGCTCGACTCCACCAAGCTCGGCCTGCAGGTCGGCGTGCGCACCAGCCTCGACGTGCTGAACGCCGAGCAGCAGGTGCTGTCCGCCCGCCGCGACCTGGCCGGCGCGCGCTACGCCTACCTGCTGGCCGGCCTGTCGCTCAAGGCCGCCGTGGGCAGCCTCAATCCCGCCGACCTCGCCGAGATCGACCAGCACCTGAAACCCGCGGCGCAATAAAGCGCCGACAGCCTAAGCCGGAACGAGCTCGGCCACCCGCGTCGCCGCGCCGCGATGGCGGGCGGCAAAGGCCTGTCCCGCCTCGCCCATTCGGGCACGCGCCGGGGCATCGCCCAGCAGCGCCAGCGCGTCACGCATCAAGGCCGTCGCATCGTCGACCCGCCGTGCCGCACCGGCCTCGATCGCGCGGCGTGTCGCCTCCTCGAAATTGAAAGTGTGCGGCCCCACCAGCACCGGCCGCCCCACGCTCGCCGCCTCGATCAGGTTCTGCCCGCCCAGCGGCATCAGGCTGCCGCCGACGAAAGCCACGTCGCAGGCCGCGTAATACGCAAACAGCTCGCCCAGGCTGTCACCCAGCAGCACGCGCACACGCGGGTCCAGCGGCGCCTCGTCCAGCGCGCTGCGCCGCCGGTACGCCAGGCCTGCCGCCTCGATCAGCGCCGCCACTTCGTCGAAGCGTTGCGGATGGCGCGGCACCAGCACCAGCAGCACGTCGTCCGGCGCGGTCTCGGCAAACGCGCGCAGCAGCGGCGCCTCCTCGCCCTCGCGCGTGCTCGCCGCGAGCAGCACTGGGCGCGATCCCCATTGCCTTTTCCACGCTGCGCCGCGTTCGAGCAACACGTCAGGCGGCGCAATGTCGAACTTGAGATTGCCGGTGACGTGCACGGCCGGCGCACCGAGTGTCCGCAGGCGGTCGGCGTCGGCGTCGGACTGCGCGGCAACGACCGCGATCCGCTGCAGACACGCCCGCGTCAGCGCCGGCAGCCGCGCGTAGCCGCGCGCCGAGCGCTCGGACAGCCGCGCGTTCGCCAGCACGATCGGCACCTGCCCGCGCGCGGCGGCATGGATAAGATTGGGCCACATCTCGGTTTCCATCAGAATGCCGACGCGCGGCCGCACGCGGCGCATGAAGCGGCGCATCGACCCGGCATAGTCGTAAGGCAGGTAGACGATGCGCGCGAAGCTGCCGTACAGCGATTCGGCGGTGGCGCGCCCGGTCGGCGTCATGCAGGTCAGCAGCAGCGGCGCGTCCGGATGCGCGTCACGCAGCGCCTGGACGAGCGGCTGCGCCGCGCGCATCTCGCCAACCGACACCGCGTGGATCCACAGCGCGCCCGTGACCGATGCCGGGCCGAGTGCCAGGCGTTCACCCCAGTGCTTCAAATAACCGCGCTCGCGGCGCCCGCGCCACAGCAGGCGCAGCGGAATCAGCGGCGCCGCCAGCAGCAGGGCCAGCCGATACAGGCTCCAGTCGAATAACAGGCGCGGGGTGGACATCACCGGATTGTAAATGGGCGAGTGCTAGAATCGACGCCACTCTGGAGGCCCAACAATGAAAATCCTGCTCACCGGCGCGGCCGGGTTTATCGGCATGCACGTCGCGCAAATCCTGCTCAAGCGCGGCGACGAGGTGGTCGGCATCGACAGTCTCAACGACTACTACGATCCGGCGCTCAAGCTCGCGCGACTCGAACAGCTGAAGCCCTACCCCAACTTCCGCTTCGTCAAGGACGACATCTCCGACCGCATGGTGATGGAGGACCTGTTCGAGAAGGGCCACTTCGACGCCGTCATCAACCTCGCCGCACAGGCCGGCGTGCGCTACTCGCTGAAGAATCCGCACGCCTACGTGCAGTCCAACCTGGTCGGCTTCGCCAACCTGCTCGAAGGCTGCCGCCACCACGGCATCAAGCACTTCGTCTACGCGAGTTCATCGAGCGTGTACGGCGCCAACACCAAGATCCCGTTCTCGGTGCACGACCCGGTCAACCATCCGGTCAGCCTCTATGCCGCGAGCAAGAAGGCCAACGAGCTGATGGCGCACACCTACTCGCACCTCTACGGCCTGCCCACCACCGGCCTGCGCTACTTCACCGTCTACGGCCCCTGGGGCCGGCCCGACATGTCGCCATGGCTGTTCACCTCGGCCATCCTAGAAGGCCGCACCATCGACGTGTTCAACCACGGCGACATGATGCGCGACTTCACCTACATCGACGACATCGCCGACGGCACCGTGAAAGTGCTCGACCGCATCCCGCAGGGCAACCCCGACTTCGACCACAAGCACCCCGACCCCGCCACCAGCCACGCGCCCTACCGCATCTACAACATCGGCAACCACACCCCGGTGCAGCTGATGGACTTCATCGGTACGATCGAGAAGGCACTGGGCCAGGAGGCGAAGAAGAATTTCCTGCCGATGCAGGACGGCGACGTGCAGGCGACCTACGCGGATGTGGACGATCTGATCCGCGATACCGGGTTCAAGCCGGCGACGACGCTGGAGTTTGGGATCGGGAAGTGGGTGGAGTGGTATCGGAAGTACAAGAAACTAAGCTGAAAGAGGTCTCTATGCAAAACCCTACTAGTTCGACACTCCGAAATGAACTTCGTTACAAATTAGATGAGTTCAAACGCGCTTCTCTATTTGAGAAGGCTGGACTAATAGTTATATATGCGGCCGTTATCGTTTCTTATGTATTAATTTTTTTGTTTATCACTTATTTTTTGTTTTCGCATACAGGTTTTTAAGTCTCGTGGTTGGATCTCTTTTTAGTTAGGAACAGCTGTTTACTTTCATGCCTCCGCTATGGTTCAAGCTCATCCAGCATAGAAACAACACTGGTGGTTTTGGCCTCACGATTCCCTACTTGGTCGGAGCTCTACGGACATCACCCCGCAAAGACATCGACAAGCCAGGCTTTCAGGAGCTTCTTTCCTTATTGATCTCCATGCGGGATCTGACGCCCAGTTCGCATTATGTTCACATTAGCGAATGTGACTCCCTATTGCAGCCAGTGGTAAATATAAGCTCAAGTTTCTTTACGCCAAGTCCCAGTAGTCACCAAATATTTTCCCATCTCACAAACCGGTCTTCTCTGTCATTACAAGTTAAATACATCCCAGACAGATCGAGAGAAATTGACTCAGCCGCAGAAGAGCTTTGGTTTGTTTCGGCGCATGTTATTGAGCGGGGATATTTTTCTTTCCGAGATGGTGAATTTCGCCCATTTGACGAAAGAGACCTTACCTTCATAAGGGATGCGCTATCTGAACAACAGGATTAGGGTGGGGTCTTCCTTTTGCCACCCCTCTTACGCAGCCTTCAAATCCAACAAGGCTTCCGGATGCGCAATTGCCACACGCAGCAGCGTTTGCGCCGCGCCGGTGGGTTTGCGGCGGCCTTGCTCCCAGTCTTGCAGCGTGCGGGTGGACACCCCCATCAGGCTAGCCAGTTCGGACTGAGACATTCCCAGTCGGCTGCGCGCCTCGGCGATGGGCGACAGGGCAACCTGGGTTTTCCGGACGCCCTTGCCCGCCTTCATCTGGCGGACGGAGTCCAGCAAGTCCTTCTGGAACTGTTCCATTTCCTTATCCATGTTCTATGGCCTCTCGCAATTGTTTCAAAAATGACGCGGGCAGGTTGTCGAACTTCGCTTTCACGTACACCATCAACAACCAGATTTCGCCGTGCTCCAGCTGGTTGAAATAAATGACCCGCGCGCCGCCGCGTTTGCCCATGCCGGGGCGCGTCCATCGGACCTTGCGACACCCGCAGGCGCCCGGAATGACATCGCCCGCGTCCGGGTTGGCGGCCAGCCAGTTGATGAACGCGATACGCTCGGCATCCGTCCAGACCTGGGCTGCTGCACGCACGAAAACATCCGTTTCGATGACGGTGTACATTAGACAATGATACGGCACTGCCGTATTGTGGGCAATATCGAAAAACCATCGCTTTCGGGCAGCAATATCCGCCTGCCAGCCGCCACTTCGCCATCCACACAGATGAACAGCAAATCAAAAGGAGCCTGGCTCGATCTACCTACCGAACCAAGCCCCTAAATTTTCATTGGTGTAAAAGTTGTTGTGTGCTGGCCCTAGGCCTTGGCGGGATAAGCCTCCTTGGCATGCCGCGCCGCTTCGAGTTCCACGGGATCGTAGGCCTTGCCGGACCACAGCATCTCGTAGGCGATTTCTTCGTTGCCGTTTTCGCATAGTTCGAGCGCTCGCCGGAACAGGGGCTGGAAGGTCTCCGACTTGTGCGAGCGCTCGTGGAGTTCGAAGGTCGTCCAGAAGGTCACGATCAGCGCTTCGCGGCCTTTCATGGGGCTTTCGACCGCCTGTCCGATGGTCGAGCCTTCATTCGACACTTGCCCGGAATTCAACGCGACAAAGCCGCCGACGAAGCCCGTGTCGGAATGATAGGTCTTGACGTTTTCGCAGAGGAAGGCCACGCGCTCCTGCAGGTCCTCGACGCTGTATTCGGGTTTGAGCACGACGCGGTTCACGGTCACAATGCCGTCGGGNGGNAAGTTCGCGATCAAGCCATTCATTTTCTGCTCCTGTGGTGATTGAAAAACATGCCAGTTGAGTGCGGCCACAGGATATGAAGCGACGAACTATTTATCAAACGATATTTATCGGCATTTGCTATCGTATTAATCGATACATCACACAGTCAGCCGGCCGCGCGAAGAACCTTTATCGGCTCGATGAATCAGCCCATACTGACCCGCTCGCCTTGCCCGATGTCGATTAGCCATTCGAAACCGCCACCCCACCTTCAACGATGAATCCCGCCACGGTTAAACGCTACCTGCCCTGGGTCGTGGCCGTGGCGCTATTCATGGAGCAGCTGGACACCACCATCGTCAACACGGCGGTGCCGGCGATGGCGGAAAGCCTGCAGGTGACGCCGCTGAGCCTGAAGGCGGTGGTGGCAAGCTACATCCTGAGCCTGGCGGTATGCATTCCGGTGAGCGGCTGGATGGCGGATCGCTACGGCACGCGGCGCGTGTTCAGCATCGCGGTCGGGCTCTTCACCTTTTCCTCGGTCCTGTGCGGCCTGGCGCTGAACGCGCCGATGCTGGTCGCGGCGCGCATTCTGCAGGGCGTGGGCGCGGCGATGATGATGCCGGTGGGCCGGCTGACGATCATCCGCACGTTTCCCAAATCGGAACTGCTGCGGGCGATGAATTTCGTCATCATCCCGGCGCTGATCGGCCCGCTGCTCGGACCTACGGTCGGCGGCCTGATCGTGCACTGGGTTTCCTGGCGCTACATCTTCTTCGTCAACGTGCCGATGGGCCTGCTGGCGCTGTGGCTGGCGCATCGCCACATGCCGGATTATCGCGGCGACGCGGCGCGCCCGCTGGATGTCGTCGGCCTGGTCCTGTTCGGCAGCGGCACGGCGCTGTTGTCCTGGCTGCTGGAAATCTTCGGCGAGCACCGGATCGACGCCACCTCGGCGGCCGTGTTGCTTCTGCTCTGCGTGAGCCTGCTGGCCGCGTATGTATGGCATGCCCGCGAGACGCCTCATCCGCTGTTGCGCCTGAGGCTGTTCCGGGTACGCACGTTCCGCATCTCGGTGATGGGCGGGTTCGTCACGCGGCTGGGGGTGGGCGGGATGCCGTTCCTGCTGCCGCTACTCTACCAGCTCGGCCTGGGCCTGCCGGCCTGGCAGTCGGGCTTGCTGATGATGCCGACCGCAGCGGCGGCCATGGGCATGAAAATCATTGCCCCGCGCGTGCTGGCGCACTTCGGCTACCGGCGCATCCTGATCGTGAATACGGTGATGATCGGCTGCGTCATCAGCCTCTTCTCGCTGGTGAACCCGGCCACGCCGATCGCGTTGATCGTGCTGCTGGGCCTGTCCATGGGCTTCTTCAATTCGCTGCAGTTCACCAGCATGAATTCGATGGCCTACGCCGACATCGATACGCCCGATTCGAGCATGGCCAGCACGATCGCGAGCTCGCTGCAGCAGATGTCGATGAGCTTCGGGCTGGCGTGCGGTTCGCTGATCGCCGGCTGGTATCTGGGCGACCTGCCGCAAACCGACCGCGTGGCGGTGACGACCGCGCTGCACCATGCCTTTTTGACGCTGGCCGGGCTGACGATCCTCTCGTCGCTGTCGTTCTGGTCGCTCCGCCCCAGGGATGGCGAAATCGTCAGCCGGGGATCGGTGCGCGTGGTGGAATGAGCGCGGTAAAAACGGCCCGCCTGCGCGATCCGCCGCCGACCTATCGCTCCACTTCCTGCGCGCTGATCATGTTCTGGTAGAGCAGCGCCGAGATGACCAGCGTGTCCTGGCTGTTCACGTTGTCGAACGACAGCCCGTGCAGGAGGGTGAGGTTTTCATCCACCGTGGGACGCGACGCATTCACCGAACGAATCGTGCAGTCCAATACGAGCACATGCTCGGCGTCGCCGATCTTGACGCGGAATTTGAGCGTGAGCGGGCTGCCCACGTCGCCCATCTTTTCGCCGGCGGCGAGCAAGGCGCCGCCGAGGCTGATGTCGCGCGCAACGCAGGCATGGCCTCGCCCNCCTTCGGACGTGGCGTGACAGATGATGTTGATCCGCCCGCGCGAACTGCCGCGCACGACCAGTCCGCGCACTTCCTTGGGATAGGCGAGATGGAGGTGCGGGTAGGGCGTATTGGTGACGCGCTTGGCCATCGCGGTGAAGGCGTAGGCCGTTTTCCCACTGAACAGGCGCACGACGAAATCCTGCCCTTCACGCACCAGCATCAGGCTGCCATTGATGATGGGCGTGGTCACGATGACGCTCTGGCCTTCCAGGTAACCGATCAGGGTGACGAAGCAGCGGGACGGTTCGACATCGGACTGGAACTGCAGCTGTATCGTATCGCCGATGCCCAGCTTGATCTGGTCCAGCGACAGCACCCCGGATTCGCGCTGGGGCGAGGCCGGCTCGACTTTGCCGGCTTTGGCGGATGAATCTTCCGGGCCGCCGGATGTTGGCTTGTCTGGGGCGGTTGATTTGTGCTGTTCTGACATGGCGCGTCCACGTGACAATTTTCTCGATACGGCATGACGGTACGTCAANTTTGCCAAGGCCCGCATCGGGTTCCCGGGCGGACGCAGTTCGACGTTTCGTCTNGATGCCTCCTGGTCATCATAACGATACCGGCCATCGGCGATTCCTCTCCCCTTACCGTGCCAGCCTTCCAAGTAAACCACACTCGCCGCATCTCGTTCACATGCGGCATGCCAGCCTGTCGTCATATGACGACAGGCTCAATCCGTCCTATCTTTTTGTTTTGTAGGAATATTCCAAAATAGGCTGATTCCAATGTCGTCGTCAGGCGACGTTTTGGCCTGTTTTTCTCTTTGGCCGAGCCTGCTGAATTTCTTACACGACTGTTTATCAACGGGTTTTCTGTGCTGGCCCATCTGTTGCTAATCCACCCGTGCGTCCAGTTCCGGCCGCAACCACACCAGAGCGTTTCACCCAGATTCACCCCGATACAGAGAGAGACCCTACCCATGCTCAAATCCTTCATGCAACCCGGCACTTCCAGCAATTCACGAACTGATTCGACCCGGACGGGCCATTCGGGATATCCGAGCAAACCGGCCGAAACCGCCAAGCCGGCCGAGCCCACCAAAGTGGAAACGGCTCCGGAAGCCATCCCGTCCACGCGCAACGAAGAGGGCAGCAAACTCATCGTCGGGCCGAACATCAAGCTGAAGGGCGCCGAGATCACCGATTGCGAAATCCTGGTGGTGGAAGGTCGCGTGGAAGCGTCGATGAACAGCCGCGACATCCGCATCGCCGAAGGCGGCGTGTTTTCGGGCAAGGCCGAGATCGACGTGGCGGAAGTGCATGGCACCTTCGAGGGCGAGTTGACCGCCCGCAAGCGGCTGGTGGTCTATGCCACCGGCCGCGTCAACGGCACGATCCGCTACGGGGCCTTGATGGTCGAGGAAGGCGGCGTCATCACCGGCAACATGGCGATGCATACGGCCGGCCCCAGTCTGGCCAAGCTGCCGGATGCCGCGGCGCCGGTGTCCGAAGCGGTCCAGGAGAAGGCAGCGGAGCTCGAAGAGATTCGTTCCGCATCCACGTTCGGCCGCAACCAGCGACGCAACTGACCAATCTGAGGCAGGGCTGTCTGCGATAGGCGACAGCTCCGCCCGCATCTTCGGGGACGCTCGACGCCCCGCCCCATCCTTGCCTCACATCGACTATCCGGCCTGCTGAATCGGTGCGGAAAACGACCCGCCGGACTGAACTCGGCCCGGTCGGATTGCTCCAATCCCCGGCAGCCTGCTCACGTCATGCAGGTTCGATGCGCTGGGGCGGCCCCATGTAAACGGGGCTTCACGAAAACTTCATTTCCCCAGGCGCTCATTCATGCGAACGTTCCTGCGGGCTGGCTTGTCAAGAAATCGGCGCGGCCCCCGGCCGCATTTTTGCCGCTTTGGCTGCCGTCATCGGGTCCCGTATGTTCATCGTTGCGCTCGCTTGTGTCCTGCTCCTGGCCTTGACCACCGTCACCCACTACGAGGCGCTCAGCAGCCTCAACACGCGGCTGGTATCGCTCGCCATTCCCAACCGCAGCAAGCTGCTGGTCGTCATCTCGACGGCCTTCATGGCCCATGCGCTGGAAATGACGCTCTACGGTCTGACCATCTATCTCCTGACGAAATATTTCGGGGTAGGCGCCCTCAGCGGGCCGTCCGGCCATTCATTGGCAAGCTGTCTTTATTTTTCTGCAGAAACCTATACTTCGCTCGGCTTTGGCGATCTCACGCCCGTCGGTCAGATCCGGATGATTGCCGGGGTGGAAGCGCTGAACGGCCTGCTGCTGATCGGCTGGTCGGCGTCGTACACCTACATTGCCATGGAGCGTTTCTGGAATCTGGACGCGGCGCGGCGCCACCAGTGAGCGTGTGCGCGCAGGTAACGGGAGGCCGGCTTTTCCCCGGCGCGCCGGGTCAGCCGTTCGAGGCCGCCAGCGCCTCCGCCTGGTCCACGCGCTCCCAGCTGAAACCCGGCTCGGCCCGCCCGAAGTGGCCGTAGGCTGCGGTCTTCCGATAGATCGGGCGACGCAGGTCGAGACTCTCGATGATGCCGCGCGGGGTGAGCCTGAAGGTGCGGCGCACCATGGCTTCGAGGGTGTCGTCCGCCACGGTCCCGGTACCGTAGGTGTCGATCAAGAGGGACACCGGCTCGGCCACGCCGATGGCATACGCCAGCTGGACCAGGCAGCGTCTGGCATAGCCCGCCGCCACGAGATTCTTGGCGATGTAGCGCGCCATGTATGCCGCCGAGCGATCGACCTTGGTGGGATCCTTGCCCGAAAACGCACCGCCGCCGTGGGGACAGGAGCCGCCATAGGTGTCGACGATGATCTTGCGCCCGGTGAGGCCGGTGTCGCCGTTGGGGCCGCCGATCTCGAACGGGCCGGCAGGATTGACCCACAGCTTGAAGCCCGGCGTGCGCAACGCCAGAGGCACCAGCGGATCGACGATTTCGCGCGCGACTTCCTGCGCGACCCACGCGGGGTCGAGGTCGCGCTCGATCTGGGTGGAGATGACCACGTTCTCGATACCGGCCACCCGCTGCCCTTCATAGGCCACCGTCACCTGACTTTTGGCATCGGGGCGCAGCCAGGGCAAGGCGCCGGACTTGCGCAGTTCGGCCTGTTTCTGCACCAGACGATGCGCCAGCCAGACCGGATAGGGCATGAGGTCGGGNGTTTCGTCGCAGGCATAGCCGAACATCAGGCCCTGGTCGCCGGCGCCGATGTCGCCGCCCGCGAGCGTGATGCCTTTGTGGATCTGGATGGACTGGTGGTTGAAGCGCACCTGCACTTCGCAGGTGTTGGGATCGATGCCGGTTTCGGTGTCGCGATAACCGATGTCGCGCAGCACCTGGCGGGCGATTCCCTCGGCGCGCTCGCGAACCTCGTCGAACAGTTCCTTGCGGACGGTCTTGAACTCGCCGGCGATCACCACCAGGTTGTCGGCGACGAAGGTTTCGCAGGCCACCTTGGCCTCGGGTTCCTCGGCCAGAAAGGCGTCGAGGATGGCATCGGAAATCTGGTCGGCGATCTTGTCGGGATGGCCTTCCGAGACGGATTCGGAGGTAAACAGATGGCGGCGGGAATTCATGGTCGGTTTCCTGTGTAGCGTGATGCGAAAAGGGATTAGGCTTCGCGTGCCGCGAGGCGCCACAGCGACGTGACCTCGGCGGCACGGGCGGCGTGGAGCGGGTCAGTTTGATCGGCCGCGCGCGGGTGCGTAGGGTGGGTGTCCAGCCGCGCCACGACGTCCAATCCGGCCGCGTCGAACGCATCGAGCAGCCATGCGCGCGTGCGCAGGCCCAGATGCTCGGCCAGGTCCGACAGGATCAGCCAGCCTTCGCCGCCTGGCTCCAGATGTGCCGCCAGCCCGTTCAGGAAGCCGAGCAGCATGCGGCTGTCCGGATCGTAGATCGCGTGTTCGAGCGGAGAATGCGCGCGCGGGNNCAACCAGGGCGGATTGCAGACGACCAGGGGCGCACGCCCCGGCGGGAACAGATCGGCCTCGACGACGTCCACCCGTCCTTTCAGCCCGAGCCGGGCGATGTTCTGGCGCGCACACGCCAGGGCACGCGGGTCCTGGTCGGTGGCGACGACGTGCTTGACACCGCGGCGCGCCAACAGCGCCGCCAGCACGCCCGTTCCCGTGCCGATGTCGAAGGCGAGCGCCGACGAAGGCAGCGGCGCCTCGGCCACCAGCCGCAGATACTCGCCGCGCACCGGCGAAAACACGCCGTAGTGCGGGTGGATGCGTTCGCCGAGCACCGGAATGTCGACGCCCTTCTTGCGCCACTCGTGGGCGCCGATCACGCCGAGCAACTCGCGCAGCGAGACCACCGAAGGCACCTCGCCCGCACCATAGGCCTCGGCGCAGGCTTCCTTCACATTCGGCGCGCGCCGCAAGGGAATGCTGTAATCCGCCTCCAGGGGCAGCAATAGCATGCCGAGGGTACGGGCGCGCTGGGACTGGGCCTGGCGATAAAGATTGAAGGCCTCGATCGACGATGCGGCGGGCTTGCGCGGCTTGCGGTCGATGCGACGCGCCATGGCCTGCAGCAACTGGCGCGCATTCTGGAAATCGCCGCGCCACAGCAGCGCATTGCCCTCGCTGGCCAGGCGATACGCCGCATCCGCCGCGAGGCGGTCGTCCGCAAGCATCACGCGTTTGGGTGGCGGCGATCCGTTTTCCGAGCGCCAGCGGGCGGTCCGGCTCTCGCCGGCCTCGGTCCAGTTCAGCACGGCAGGCGGTGCGTCAGGTTGAGGTTTCGTCACAGCTTCGCGCTGCGTCCGCCGTCCACCGCCAGGATCTGCCCGGTCACGTAGTGGGTATCCATCGCGAAGAAACGCACCGCCAGCGCGATATCGTGGGGATCGCCGGCGCGCTTCAGCATGGTGTGCGAGACGATGCGCTGGCGCGAGACCTCGTCGAAGTTCGCGTCGTCCTCGGGCCACATGATCGGCCCGGGCGCGATGCCGTTGACGCGTACTTCCGGCGCGAGTTCGCGTGCCAGCGACTTGGTGAGCCCCACAAGACCGGCCTTGGCGACGGAATAGACGACGTAGCTTTTCATCGGCCGTTCGGCGTGGATGTCGGTGATGTTGATGATGCAGCCATGGCGCTTCTTCAGTTCGGGCGCGGCGGCCTGCGACAGGAACATGGGGGCCTTGAGGTTGCTGCCCATGAGGTCGATCCAGTCCTTTTCGCCGATGGTGCCGACCGGCGTGGGATAGAAGCTCGACGCATTGTTGAGCAGCACGTCCAGCCCGCCGAACGAAGAGACGGTCTGGTGGACCAGGCTCGGCAGGCCGCCCGTGTCGTTCAGGTCGGCCTGGATCAGCGCCACCGAATCGGGGCGGAGGGCATTGAGTTCGTTCTGCAGCGCGCGCGCCTCGGCCGCCGAGCTGCGATAGTGGATCATCAGGTTGGCGCCGGCCGCGTGCAGCAGGCGCGCCGAGGCCGCGCCCACACGCCTGGCCCCGCCGGTAATCAATACGACTTTGCCATGCATCGGGATTCGCCTTTATAGTCACTCGATTCTGGATTATCCAGCCATTGCGCATTATCCCCGAACTCGATGCTGCCCGTCCCGACTCCTGACGCCTTTGCGCACAGCCAGCGCGTGACCGCGCATCTGCATGCGATGATCGACGACGCGGGCGGCTGGATCCCGTTCTCGCGCTACATGGAAGCCGCACTCTATGCGCCGGGGCTGGGCTACTATGCCGCCGGCGCGGCGAAATTCGGCACGGCAGGCGACTTCGTCACCGCGCCGGAACTGACGCCGCTGTTTGGCCGCACGCTGGCGCAGGCGATTGCACCGGTACTGGCCGAGACCGGCGGCGAGGTGCTGGAACTCGGCGCGGGCAGCGGCAAGCTGGCGGCGGACATACTGGGCGAGCTGGAACGGCTGGGCGCCTTGCCGACACGCTATGGCATCCTGGAAGTCAGCGCCGACCTGCGCCAGCGCCAGCAGGAAACGCTTGTGCGCGAACGGCCGCATCTGTGCGAACGGGTGCAATGGCTGGATGCGCTGCCCGATCACTTCCGGGGCGTGATCCTCGGCAACGAGGTGCTCGACGCGCTGCCGGTGGAGCTGGTGCATTGGACGGAAGACGGCGCGCAGACGCGTGGCGTGGTGCGGGAAGGAAAGTCCTTCGCATGGCAGGACCGGCCCATCGCCGACCCTGTGCTGCGCGCCCGCGCCGGGACGATCAATCAGGCACCCGGCTATCTGTCCGAGATCAATCTTGCCGCCGACGCCCTGATCGCTTCGCTCGCCCGCATGCTCGACCACGGCCTGATCCTGATGATCGACTATGGCTTTGCCGCCGTCGAGTACTACCATCCGCAACGCCACATGGGCACGCTGCGCGTGCATGTCCGTCACCATGCGCTCGACGATCCGTTTTATCTGCCGGGCCTGTGTGACCTCACTGCGCACGTCGATTTCAGCGCGGTGGCGCGTGCGGGACAGGACGCTGGGCTGGCACTCGCGGGCTACGCGAGCCAGGCGAATTTCCTGCTGGGAAGCGGGTTGACCGAATTGCTGATGCAGACGCCGCCTGCGGATGCGGCGGCTTATCTACCGCAGGCCAACGCCGTGCAGCGCCTGGTGTCGCCCGCCGAGATGGGTGAGCTATTCAAGGTGATCGGGTTGAGCAAGGGCAGCGTCGCGCCGCTTGCCGGGTTTGCGCGCGGCGACCGCCGACACACGCTTTGAGTTAATCTTTCGAGCCATTCGTCCTAACTTAGCCAAGAGAGTCTAACAGTAATGCCGTTCGGCTGAGCTTGTCGAAGCGACCCTGTGCTTACCCGGACATGCCCTTCGACAAGCTCAGGGCGAACGGCTCAAGGATCAGACCAACGGCAACTGCGCGTCCTCTTCCGGTGGCAGGCGAGTCACCCGCACCGCATGCAACCGGCGGCTGTCGGCGCGCAAAATGCTGAACTGGAAGCCGTCGAATTTGACCGACTCGCCGCGCTTGGGCAGATGACCGAAGCGCGAGACGACGAGGCCGCCGACGGTATCGAATTCCTCGTCGGAGAAATGCGCGCCCAGGGCCTGGTTGAAATCGTCGATTTCGGTGCCTGCCTTCACGCGGAACACGTCTTCCTTCTCGCGGATGATGTTGTCCTCGGTTTCGTCGAAGTCGTATTCATCCTCGATGTCGCCGACGATCTGCTCGAGCACGTCCTCGATCGTCACCAGTCCGGCCACGCCGCCGTACTCGTCGACGACGATGGCGATGTGGTTGCGGTTGGAGCGGAATTCCTTCAGCAGCACGTTGAGCCGTTTCGATTCGGGAATGAACACGGCGGGGCGCAGCATGCCACGGATGTCGCTGTCGGATTCGGCATAGTGCCGCAGCAGGTCCTTGGCCAGCAGGATGCCGATGACGTCGTCGCGATCCTTGTCGATGACCGGGAAACGCGAGTGCGCGGTCTCGATGACGAAGGGGATGAAGACCTCGGGCGCGTCATTGATGTCGATGACATCCATCTGCGCGCGCGGGATCATGATCTCGCCGACGCGCATCTCGGACACCTGCAGCACGCCCTCGATCATCGCCAGGGCGTCGGCATCCATCAAACTGTTTTCGTAGGCGCCGTGCAGCAATTCGATCAGCTGTTCACGGTCTTCGGGTTCACGCATCAACCAGTGGGAGATGCGTTCGAGCAGGCTCGGTTTATGCGGACTACTGTCGGACTCCATTTTCGTCAGGAAATGAAAGATAAGGATTAGGAATGCGGAATCGCCTCAGTATAACGGCTTCGCGCAATTCCATGATATCCGCGTCAGCCGGGTCGATGTGGTCGTAGCCTTGCAGATGCAGCACACCATGAACGGTCATGTGCGCGTAATGATCCTTCAGCGGCTTGCCCTGCTCGCGTGCCTCGCGCTCGACCACGGGCGCGCAGATCACCACGTCGCCGCCGAGTATGCCAGGCGCAATCTCGCCGTATTCGAAAGTCAACACGTTGGGGACGTAGTCCTTGTCGCGGTAGTCCTGGTTGAGTGTCTGCGCCTCCTCGGCATCGACAATGCGCACGGTGATCTCGGCGGCGTGTTCCAGCGCGGCAGCGACCCAGCGGCGGATCTGTTCGCGGCTCGGCAGGTTGTCGGCGTCGCTGGCGAGTTGCACCGACAGACTGAATTGCGGGCTCACNTTGTCCGTTTCCGCGCGGCGCGCGGCGTAGGCGTCGACGATGCGGCCGACCAGCGGGTGGCGCACCACGTCCTCCGACTGGAAATGCGTGAAGGCGATGCCGCGCACGCCTTCCAGCACGTCGTTGGCATCCATCAGGCCGGACTTCACGTGCTTGGGCAGGTCGATCTGCGTCGGGTCGCCGGTCACCACCGCGCGCGCGCCGAAGCCGATGCGGGTGAGGAACATCTGCATCTGCTCGGGCGTGGTGTTCTGCGCCTCGTCGAGGATGATGAAGGCATGGTTGAGCGTGCGCCCGCGCATGAAGGCGAGCGGCGCCACCTCGATGGCGTGGCGCTCGATCAGCCGCGTCACCTTGTCGAAGCCCATCAGGTCGTACAGCGCATCGTACAGCGGGCGCAGGTAGGGATCGACCTTCTGCGTCAGGTCGCCCGGCAGGAAGCCGAGCCGCTCGCCCGCTTCCACCGCGGGGCGCGTCAGCACCAGGCGCTTGACCTGCTCGCGTTCGAGCGCGTCGACCGCACAGGCGACGGCCAGATAGGTCTTACCGGTGCCGGCCGGACCGATGCCGAAGGTGATGTCGTGGCTGCGGATCTGCTCGATGTATTCACCCTGGCGTGGCGTGCGTGCACGCAGGTCGGCGCGGCGCGTGCGCAGCGCGGGCCCTTCCTCGTCGGCACGGCCGCGGGTGAGCTCGACAAGGCCGAGCTGGATGTCGTCGAGGCTCAACTCGTCGTGCGCGCGGTTGTAAAAATGTTCGATCGCCTGCGCGCCCTTCTCGGCCTGCGCGGCGTCGCCAGTGAATCTAAAACTTGAACCGCGGCGGCCGATGGTGACATCGAACGCGGCCTCGATCTGACGCAGGTTCTCGTCCNNATGGGCCCGCACAGGTTGGCCAGCCGCCGGTTGTCCTCGGGGCCAGCCGCAGTTCAACAATGTCGGTTTTCAAGCGGTTTGGCTCTCGGTGATCGCCACTTCGCCGCGCAGGCTGTGCGGCAGGGCCTGGGTGATGGTGACGTCGACGAACTGCCCGATCAGGCGCGGCTGGCCGGCGAAGTTGACGATGCGGTTGTTGTCGGTGCGGCCGGCGAGTTCCTCGGCGTTCTTGCGCGCGTGCCCCTCGACCAGTACGCGCTGCACGGTGCCGACCATGGCCTGGTTGACCCGCTGCGCCTGCGCCTCGATCTGCGCCTGCAGCTGCATCAGGCGCTGCGTCTTCAGTTCGGCCGTCACATCATCGGGATAGTCCGACGCCGGGGTGCCGGGGCGCTTGCTGTAGATGAAGGAGAAGCTGGCGTCGAAGTCGAGTTCGCGGATCAGTTTCATCGTCGCCTCGAAATCGGCCTCGGTCTCGCCGGGAAAGCCGACGATGAAGTCCGACGACAGGCAAAGGTCGGGGCGCTGTTCGCGCAGCTTGCGGATGATGGACTTGAATTCGAGCACCGTGTGGCCGCGCTTCATCGCCGCGAGGATGCGGTCGGAGCCGGACTGCACCGGCAGGTGCAGGTGCGATACCAGCTTGGGCAGCTTGCCGTAGCATTCGATCAGACGCTGCGTCATTTCGCGCGGGTGGCTGGTGGTGTAGCGGATCCGTTCGATGCCGGGAATCTCGTGCACCATCTCCAGCAGGAAGGCGAAGTCGGCGGTGCCGCCTTCGTGCAGCATGCCCTGGTAGGCATTGACGTTCTGCCCCAGCAGCGTGACTTCCTTGACGCCGCGTCCGGCGAGGTCGGCCACTTCGGCGATGACGTCGTCGAACGGGCGCGAGACCTCCTCGCCGCGCGTATAGGGCACGACGCAGAAGGTGCAGTATTTGGAGCAGCCTTCCATGATCGAGACGAAGGCCGACGACCCTTCGACGCGCGCGGGCGGCAGGTGGTCGAATTTCTCGATTTCGGGAAAGCTGATGTCGACCTGGGCGCGGCCGCTCTCGCGCCGCTTCGCAATCAGCTCGGGCAGGCGATGCAAGGTCTGCGGGCCGAACACCACGTCGACGAAGGGCGCGCGCGACACGATCGCCGCGCCTTCCTGACTCGCCACGCAGCCGCCGACGCCAATGATGAGATTGGGGTTCACCTGCTTCAGGTGGCGCACCCGGCCGAGGTCATGGAACACCTTCTCCTGCGCCTTCTCGCGCACCGAGCAGGTGTTGAACAGGATGACGTCGGCATCGTCCGGCGTGTCGGTCGGGGTCAAGCCTTCGGCGACGTTGAGCACGTCGGCCATCTTGTCCGAGTCGTACTCGTTCATCTGACAGCCGAAAGTTTTGATGTAGATCTTCTTCATGGGGATGCCGGGACAGTGAATAAACTGGGGGCGGGAAATTCGCTGCAGGTTTCGATCAAGTAAGTAGCAATAAGGAACGGGGCGCCAGCATCACCTTTACCTGCCTTCCGATTACGTGGAACCTGCCGAAGCCGATGTCCGATTGGCCGCTGTTCCAATGCTGCTGTCCTCTTTCGCTTCCACGGCCTCCACTTCGTGCATATGTGCCTCCAGGGCACGTTCCTTTTCGACCAGTTTTTGAAGCGCTTGGTATTACTGCTGTACTCGCGTGCTCCGACATAAAAGACCACGATCCCGGACAGGACCAAAAGGAATCCGCTGATTTCGAAGAACGGGTGACCGATCAGCTTGATGAATGCGATGCCAAGAACCGCCATGGCAATAGCGGTCCGGCTGTAGGCCAGAAAGGTGCGCTTGTTGGCCAGAACCGTGCGATCCAGCGCGAGCCAGTCGCGCAGAATCATGGCTTCGCGTTCGAATTCCAGGTAGGGTCGTCGATCACACTTTACCTCGTCAAATCGTCTGTCGTTAATCTGGCCGGGACGAATGTTGCATTCTTGTGACGCATGAACGGACAGATTGTTCCAGCTTCAAGAAGCAGGTCGGCCACGTGCCATTGACCGAGACGAAACGGCCTGCATCGCTGCAGGCCGCTGGTGTTCTGGTGGTGATGAGTGGACTTGAACCACCGACCTACGGATTATGAATCCGTCGCTCTAACCGGCTGAGCTACATCACCCTTGGGACTGCTTTTCCGGCTGAGGACCGCCGAAAAGGCGCGCATTTTAGCTGACCAGGGCATGTACTGTCAAAGTGGCCGGGGAATTCACTGCGGCCGCAGTTTGGCCAGCTCGTCGAGCAGGCTGATCAGCAGTTCGCGCCCCAACGGTCCCATGCCGGCGACGAGCTGGTCGGTGTCACGCTCGCCGTTGACGAGCCGGCGCATGCGGCCGCCCAGCAACGCCATGTCGCCGCCTGCTTTCATCATCTGTTCGGCCATGTTGGCAAGCACCGACATCGCCTGTGCATCGCCGCGCGCCGAGGCGTCGATGAGCGCGGCCAGTCCTGGGGCGGCGCTGCTGCCGTCCGGCTGGGCCTCCAGCGGCGGCAACGTGGCCGGATTGTCGAGGCCGCGCAGGATGGCGTCGAGCAGAATGCTGTCCTCCTCGTCCAGCCCCAGCTTGATCGAGGGATCGCGGCGGCCGTCGATCACGTGGCGCAATGCGCCGACCAGTCGCGCCCATCCGGCCTGCTCCGCGGCATCGAGCTGTTTCATCAGGTCGGGCAGCTGGCTGCGATCGCGCAGCGCATTGACCACGGTGTGGATGAAGGGCGCGTGGACGCGCAGGACCTGTTCAACGGCGGGGGAGTTGGGCCATTTTGGTAAACGGTGAGCGGTAAGGGGTGAGCGGATTGTCCGGTCAGGGGCGGCGTTGGCAATGGCGGGGCGTAGCGGCACATTCTCGATGCGCCAGTGTGCGCCTGCCCACGCCAGGAGTTCAGCCGGCCCAGCATCGTTCAGTTCCGGCGGCGGCGGATGGCCAAGCACGACGAGCGCCTGCGCCAGCACCGCGCCCCGTCCGCTCTCGGGCAAGGTCGGGGCGAGAGTCTGCTTGGATAGCTTCTGGCCAGCGGTGTTGGTGACGAGCGGCACGTGCGCGTAAACCGGCGTCGGCAGCCCCAGCAGGCCTTGCAAAACCATCTGGCGCGGCGTGTTCCACAGCAGGTCGGCGCCGCGCACGACGTGGGTGATGCCCTGGAAGGCATCGTCGACCACCACGGCCAGCTGGTAGGCGAACAGGCCGTCGGCACGTTTGACGATGAAGTCGCCGGCGTCGCGGGCCAGGTTCTGTTCCAGGTCGCCGTGGATGCGGTCGTGAAAACGGAAGTTTGCATCCGCCACGCGCACCCGCCATGCCCGCGCGATCGTACCGGGCGGCAGGCCATTACGGCAGGTGCCGGGATAGAGAATCTCGCCCTCGTGATTGCGCTGCGACTGGGCGAGCTGGCTGCGGGTGCAGGCGCACGGATAGACCGCGTCGCGGGCTTTCAGCGCATCGAGTGCTGCGGCATAGGAATCGTCGCGCTGCGACTGGTAGAGCACCGTGCCGTCCCAGTGCAGGCCATAGGCTTCCAGCTGGCGCAGGATAGTGTCGGCCGCGCCGGGCTCGCAGCGGGGGCGGTCGAGATCCTCCATGCGGACCAGCCAGCGCCCGCCGGCTGCGCGGGCGTCGAGCATACTCGCCACGGCGGCGACCAGCGAACCGGCGTGCAAGGGCCCGGTGGGAGACGGCGCAAAGCGTCCGACGTAGGGTACGGAATTCACCCGGCCATTATGCAGGGGCGGGTATGCCTCCGGCCACCGGCCCTGTATGCAGGGTTTGATAGAGCGCGAGGATGGCTTCACCCATGCGCGCTTCGCTCCAGTTCGCCGCGTAGGTCCTGCCAGCCGCGCCGAGCGCCTGTGCCGCGGCACGATCCGTCAGCAAAGGCGTCAGCACCCGGGCAAATCCCGCGACATCGTCCGGTGCGATACGGCAGCCCTGCCCTTCCTGCAGCACGTCCTTGGTGCCCATTTCGGCCAGCCCGACCACCGGCACGCCGAGCGCCATCGCTTCCAGCAGCACCAGGCCCTGGGTTTCGGTCTTGGACGCGAAGACGAAGACATCCGCCGAGCAGTAGCAGGCCGACAATTCGGTCCGACGTTCGAGGTAGCCGACGAAGCGCACGTTGCCGGCAAGCCCGCGCTTCGCCACTGCGCGTTCGAGCGACGCGCGCGCGGGGCCCTCGCCGGCAATGACGAACAACACATCGGGCAGGCTGCGACGTGCTTGATCGGTCACCTGCAGCAGGAAATCCAGATTCTTCTCGAACGCCACCCGTCCCACATAGGCCATCACCGGACGTCCGGATGCGATGTCGTGGCGGGCGCGAAACGCGGGGCCGTCGCAGTTGGAAAAGTCGGCCAGCCGCAGCCCGGTGGGAATGATGTGGATGGGGCTGCTGACGCCATACGAAAGCAGCGCCTGCTTCATCGCCGACGACGGCGCGATCACCGCGGTGACGCCGTCGCATTCCTTGCGCGAAATCATCCGCGCCGCCGCCGCCAGCCATGGCTTCGGCAGGAAAGGCAGATAGTGGTGGAAGTATTCCTCGAACAGCGTGTGGTAGGTCTCGACGCACGGCAGGCCGTGCCTACGGGCCCAGCGCACGCCGGCGCGATGCGCCAGGAAGGGCGTGTGGATGTGGACGAGATCGAAGTCGGCGGGATCGAGCGCATCGAGTACTTGAGTGAGCGCGCGCGGATGCATCAACCGGTCTTCCGGATCGCGCGGAATCTGCCAGCCCGGCACCCGCACGACGCCAGACTCGGCGGCCGCGGCCGGGTAGTCCGGCGTCACCAGCAGACTGCTGTGCCCCGCTTCGGTCAGCGCCTGGCGCAGGGTTTGGATCGACGTGGACACGCCGTTGACGCGCGGGAAATACACGTCGGACACCATCAGGATACGCACGGCAGACTCCGCCAGAAGCAAAGCCCGTGTTGTATGGCAAGACGGTTACAGGTTGATTACAGGTCGATGCCGGGCTGCGCCTTCACGCCGGCGCGGAAGGCGTGTTTTTCGTCGGCGATGATCGACACCGTGTCGGCCAGCTCGATCAGCGCGTCGGACGCGGCGCGCCCGGTGACGATCACGTGCTGCATCGGCGGCCGGTTGGCCAAGGCGTCGAGCACGACGTCGCTGTCGAGGTAGCCGTAGCTCAAGAGGTAGGTCAGTTCGTCGAGCACCACCAGCTGATAGGATGGGTCGCCCAGCATGCGCGCGGCGATCGCCCAGCCGCGTTCGGCGGTTGCGATGTCCTGTGCGCGGTTTTGCGTATCCCAGGTGAAGCCGTCGCCGGTGACGTGCCACTCGACGCCGGGCTGCCTGCCGAGGAAGGCTTCTTCGCCGGTATCGGTACGGCTCTTGATGAACTGCACCACGCCGACCTTCATGCCGTGGCCAAGCGCGCGCGCCATCGTGCCGAAGGCCGAGGTGCTCTTGCCCTTGCCGTTGCCGGTGATGACGAGGAGCAGGCCGCGTTCGTCGGTGGCGGCGCCGATGGCCGCATCGATCAGGGCCTTTTTGCGTGCCATTCGCGCGGCATGGCGGGCATTGCGATCTGCGGATTCAGTATTCATGGCAAGTCGGGGAAGCGGGAACAGAGGACAGCATAGAGCAAACGTCCGGGGGCAATGTACCCTATCCGCGGCTTCAGGCCGACGCCAGGCCCGGGAATGGATGCCGCGCGGGTTGATCCGGCCGCGCGATGAAATCGATGATCGCCTGGGCGCCCGTGCCCTGGACGCAGGCATCCACATCAAAGGCCGCGCTGATGCGCGAGGACGTCAAGGTCGACGCGGTCGGGCCATAGGCAAGCAGCCGGCCGCCACGCATGATGGCGACATGGGTGGCATAGCGCGCCGCCAGGGTCAGGTCGTGGATCGACGCGATGATCAGTCGGCCATCGCGCGCCAGCGCGGCCAGGCGCGCAACCCCGTCCATGGCATGTCTCGGGTCCAGGCCGGAAAGCGGTTCGTCGGCGATGACGATCTCCGGCTCGCCAACCAGCGCCCGCGCCAGCATGGCNCGGGCCAGTTCGCCGCCGGACAGGGTGGTGGCGGGCTGACCCGTTTTATGGCTCAGGTCGCACAGGGCGAGCGCCGCCTCGACCTTGCGCCATGCCGCCCTGTCCAGGTCACCGAAAACAGGGAGTTGCGGCATGAGTCCCAGGGCCACCAGACGCTCGACGGCCACCGGCCACTCCACCCGGGCATTTTGGGGAATATAGGCGCGGCGACGTGCAAGCACGCGCCGGTCGATGGCACGGATGGGTCGGGCGTCGAGCCGCACCTGGCCGCGGGACGGCCGTTCCAGGCCGCTCAGCATGCGAATGAGCGTGGATTTTCCGGCGCCATTGGTCCCCAGCAAGGCGACGAACTGTCCGCTCTCGCATACAAGGTCGATATTGCTGACGAGGCTGCGCCCGGCAATGTCGTAGCTCACGTTCTCGGCGTGCAGGACGGTCACGGCGACAGCCTCCGCAAGCGCAGGACCAGCCAGAAGAAGAAGGGGTGCCGACCAGGCTCGTGAGCACGCCAAGCTTGAGTTCCGCGCTCGTGGGAATCACGCGGATGGCGATGTCGGTCACCAGCAGCAGGAGGGCGCCGAACACGGCCGACGGCAGAAGAATCCGGCTGGGTCGATACCCGACGAAGGGGCGGACGAGATGGGGCGCGACAAGCCCCACAAAGCCGATGGCGCCCGCCATCGCCGTGGCCGCGCCGACCGAAAGCGCCACCCCGGCCAGCGCGAGCGCCCGCAGCCTGTTCAGGTTGACGCCCAGACTCTCGGCCTGCGCTTCGCCCAGCGTGAGCGCATCAAGCCCGCGCGGCGTGGCCGCCAGGCATAGCCAGCCTGCCAGGACGAAGGGCGTACACAATGCGATCTGACGCCATTCCCTGTCGGCAACCGACCCCAATAGCCAGGTGGTGATTTCATACGCTGCGTAGGGGCTGGGCGCGAAATTCAGGGCCAGGGCCAGCCCGGCCGCCGCGAGGCCCGACACCGCCGAACCGGCCAGGATCAGCGTCAGCGTCCCGCTACGTCCGAACAGAAACGTCAGCGCGCCCGCAACCAGTGCCCCCGCTATGCCCAGCAGCGGCGTGGCCAGGGCAAACCGGGCGGCCAGACCGAAATAGATCGCGATGACCGCACCCAATGCCGCGCCACCCGATACGCCCAGCAGCCCCGACTCCGCCAGCGGATTGCGCAACAAACCCTGCAGCACCGCGCCCCCAAGGCCCAGCGTCGCGCCGACCATGAGCGCCAGCACGGTACGGGGTATGCGCAGCTCGGTCACGATCAGCCAAGCGAGATTGGGTTTGGGCGCTGCCAGCCCGTCGAACAACACGGCGGGCGGCAGCCAGACCTTCCCGATCACCAGGGATGCGCCCGCCGCCAGCAGCAGCAGGGCCAGCATCAGCGGCATGGGATCCTGGCGCAGCCTTACCATCGCGGCCGATCGACTGGAAGTTCGCGGTACAGCTTACGCAGCGCGATCGCCGCATCGGCTGATTGCGGCAGGCCGCACGCATAGGCGGCATCCGGATAGCCGATCCGGCGCCCACGCCAGTATCGTTCGATCAACGGATGCATGGATTGCGCATCCTGCAAGGATGGGCCCGACCATCGGGTTTCGCCTTGCAGGATGGCGTCGGGCCGGGCTGCCAGCAGCTCTTCCAGCCCGAAACTGCCATACCGGTTGTCGGGAAGGTGGGCGGCGATATTGTCTGCGCCGGAGGCCGCAATGATCTCGTTTGTCAGCGTGCCCTTGCCCGGCACGGCCTGGCTGCCGCTCCACGCGACAACCCGCAGGGGCCGGGCGGGCTGATGGGAGGCGAGCCACGCCAGTTTCCTGTCCATCTCCGCCAACAAGGCATGGGCCTGGCCGGGTTCGCCCACTGCCAGGCCAACCTGACGGACGACCCGGCGGATATCCGCAAAGCTGTTGGCAGCCCCGACTTCGACCACGCGTGCGCCGACCGCCTTCGCCAGCTTGCGGGCCATCGGGGCGGAATCGGTGCCGGCAAGTATCAGATCCGGCTTTTGCAGCAGGATCTCCTCGGCGGTTCCGTGGTTGACGGCGACGCCCATATCGGCCCCCGGCAACAGGGCCTCGACTGCATCGTGGGCCAGATAGGTGATCGACGCGATCCGATCCTTGGGTACCATCATCAGGAGCAGTACATCGTTGCACAGCATCATCGACATGATCCGGGTCGGCTTCCCGGCCGCGACCGGTGCGGGCAATGCGCCGGTTGACGCGCCGTCCGACGGCAGGCCTTCCGTCCCCGTGGCCGGGCCGGCACAAGCCGGAAGGAGCAGACACATCAGCGGCAGGCACGCCAGCCGCCGACACACGCTTGCCGCTTTCAACGACAGCTCATTCTTCCTCGGCGTGGTCATGATGCGCGCGCCACGCGGCGACCAGGTCGCCCGGACTGCGTTGTGCGATCCGCCGCAGGGTCAGGCGGGCGACCGCGCGGCCGCGCCGGGTGGTCGGCCAGGCGAATGCGTCGGGACGGATTCCCGACGCGACGGCCGCTTCGACGCCGGCACGGATACGCGCCTCGCCTGGCACGCCATGGCGATCCAGCAATTTCCGGAAGTCGGCGTCCAGTTCGGGTTCGAACGGCACGCGCCGCCCCAGCGCATCGCGCCAGGGCGAACGCGGATTGAACATCAAGACCGGCTGAAATCCACGCGGAATGGGCGCGTTCGCATCGTGGGTCCGTCCCGACTGGATGAGCTGAGGCAGAAGGTGTGTATGCGGACCTTCCGGGCTCTCGCCGTCGGGCGGCGGGATGGCGGCAAAGACCTCGATCCTGCCGGCAGGCGAAATCAGCACCCGGTGGGGCTGGGCACGCAGGACATCGGCCATCAATGCACCGCCATGGGGGCCGAAGACGTCCTGGTTTTGCAACGCGAGCAATGTGTCGATCAGGCGCGCGTCGCGGGTCCGCAGGCAGAACCGCACATGGCCGATCCCGGCCCCCAGGTCGAAAATCGCGACGTCGCGATCTTCGTCGCGCACCGCGTCGGTATCGTGTCCCAGCGACTGGATGACGCCACGGCGCGCCCTGTCGGGAACCGGCAGGCAAAAGGCCAGCGAATGCCCCCAGCTTTCCCCGTCGCCCGACAGGGTGTCGTAAGCCAGCATGCGCGGCTCGACATCCAGGTTGATCCGGATGGCGGCACGCGCCGTGTACAGGCACTGCGCACTTGCGGTGATCGTCCGCGTGGCGGGCTCGTCGTCATCCCGGACAAACTCGCCAACCGCACCAAACGTACCGATGCTCCAGCCATGCCGCGTATCGTCCAGCAATCTGCCGACCAACGCCGCATAGCCGCTGGCGTATCGATGCTCGATACTCATTTCGCCCGGCATACCCACTCCCGATTCCTGACAATGCGTTCCCGATCCTGGATGACAGGACAGCTCGGACAGAAACGGCGGCGGAAACCCTTGTGCTGGAGGCAGCACGCCTTGAGTATCTGGCACACCTCCGAGCGGTCACCGCTCGCGATCACATACGTTTCCGGCAGCGCGCGCCAACTCCGGATGCCGCGCCAGCAAGGCGCGGGCCGTCCTGACGGCCTGCTCACGGTCGCCAAGCAACTCGCCGATCGTGGAAAACTGGGCCAGCCAGGACGAGGCCAGCATCGACCATAAGGCGTGGCGGGAATAGCCGGACCAGCGCCGCAGGCTTCCAGTACCGGCTCGCTGAATGCCAGCAGACTGGCGAGCACGCCGGGGCCGATATCGGCCGGATTGCGGCTCGCCTGGAGATCAGCCTGCCGGATCCAGACGCCTTCGACCAAGGTGGACGCGGAAAAGCGCAGCGCGAAATCATGGATGCGAAGCGTCCGCCGCTCTGCGAGATAGGCCGCAATGATGGGCCCCGCCGCCCAGCCATGGCGTAACAGCAGTGACGCCGCGGCCGCCCGCCTGTTTGCGCCGAAACCGGCGTCTGCCAGATGGACGATGAAATCGGCCAGCGCACCGGTTTCCGGCGTCATCAGCGCGTCCGCCTGGATCCAGTCGTCCGGGTCGTGAGGGTCCACCGTAACCCTGAGCGCGCCGGTCAAATGCGACAGTCGTTCGAGCAGTACCGGTACCGTCACATCCGGCTGGAAAGGGGCCTGCCCCATCTCGCCGCTATGCCGCCTCATAGTGCCCAAAGCCTTTGCTGGTCTGATCGAACGCCTCCGGTTCCCGGCCGAGATAGCGGAAGGAAATATCCCGCCACATCGACAGCCGAGACCAATCCGGCCGCTCGGCAAGCCGGTCCCCAGGCAACACAAAAGGATTGGCGAAATAGATGGTCAGCATGGATACGCCCGCCGCGTTGCGCATCTCGAATCCCCAGCTGTTGGGCGCACCCCGATCATCCAGGGTGCGAAAGATGCTGGCGTCCGCCGGGCGCAACCCACGCATCCGCGCCTCGCGGTCCGAGTCCGCATCGGGGGTGTCCGATCCGATGCACAGATGGAAGTGGGGGCCGTTGAACCCGATCGTCAGGAATTCGCCATCCCGCTCGATCAGGTCAGGCGCACAGGGACATGTCCACTCATACGCCGCGCCACTGACAGACGGGCCAAAAATCAACTGGTCCCAGTAGCACAGGAACGTGTCCGCCAGAAAATCGTGAAGCGTGTCCGGATCGGTCGGCATCGGCCAGCGATGAACGCGCGGCTTCCCCGCGCCATCCCGTTCGATGATGGGCTTGCGCCCTCCACGCTGTTTTGCCATTCCCGTTCCCTCCGGTTTACCGCCCACCCCACCCTCGATCTCAGAAATCACAGGACAGGAGGCTGTATCAAGGTGATACCGCTTCAAATGCATTTACCGGTCCACACCCGCCGCCGGAACCCCATATTAAACAATAAAAAATGTTTTTTCCAGATTAATCCAACATTAATTCATCAATGTTCAAATAAACAAAATATCTATTTCAATAGATTGATTTATATGAATAAAATTCAGGATATTTCGCAGATAGCGAAAAACTATGGCGCTCATAGCTTTCCGTTATTCGCTGGTTAATTTGACAGAATCGATTAAATAAATAAGAATCCGGCAATCAGGTGCCAGAAACGATCTTCTATCGTCCTGGATAAACGGGAATCAGGTGCGTGGCGCAATGCCACCATGCCTGGGCTGCCCCCGCAACGGTAAGCGTTAAACGATGCATCACACACGCCACTGGATTCGTCCGGGAAGGCGATGCATGCGGCGCGAGCCCGGATACCGGCCTGAACCCCGCGTGACCTGCGTCACGCGGCGGATCGTGCAACGTGCCCGCGGGGAATCGGGCACCCAACCGGAAACCATCATGCGTCAAACCTCTCTCGCCCTTGCCCTCGCCACGGGCTTCGCGATACCCGCCTACGCGGAAACCCTGCCGGAATTCGTCAGTGAAACGATCGTCGTCACGCCAACGCGTTTCGAAGAGCCCACACCCGCCACGCCCGGCAATCTCGTCGTGATTACGCGGCAGGATATCGAGCGGACACCGGCAACCAGCGTCCCCGATCTCCTGGCAGGGATCGTGGGTACGACGGTCATCCCGCTTTACGGGTCGCTCGGGATTGATTCCGCCGTGAGCTTGCGCGGCGCGGGAAGCGGCGGTACGGCTACCAGCAACACCCTGGTGCTGCTCAACGGGCAGCGTCTGAATCCCATCGACTCGGGGTCGATAGACTGGTCATTGATTCCCCTGGCGAGCATCGAGCGCATCGAGGTCATGCCGGGAAGCGGGACGGTTCTATACGGCGACCGGTCCAGTGGCGGTGTCATCAACATCATTACCAAGAAAACGGCCGACACGCGCTACGCCAGCGTCGGCGTGGGCAGTCATGGCACGCGTGAACTCAGCCTTCAGGCGGGCGGCGCGACAGGCGGAATCGATTCCAGCCTGTATTTCCAATACGGCGCGAGCGATGGCTGGAGAACAAACAGCGACCAGCGGCGCTATGCACTGGGCGGCCGGATCAATTTCCTGAATCAACACGATCTGCACGGCTTCGTCGATCTTGCCGCCTTCGACGAAAAGCTGGGCTTCCCGGGCGGCTTGTGGCGCGCCGAGTATCTTGCCGATCCTGCCCAGTCGCGCCATCCGNGGGACCGGTCTGACCGCAATGGCTTCAGGATTCGCCCCGGCGTAATGGTCAATCTGTCGGAGGACATTGCACTGGACGCCGATCTTGTCCTGTCGCGGGACGAACGCAGCGGCTTCAGCGACGCAACCAATCCGGTGGAACAGACCCGTGACCTGTCGCGCGATTTCATTTCGTTCAGTCCCAAACTCAAGATCAAGCATCGTCTCGGTGGATTCAGCAACCATGCCACGGTGGGCTACGATTATTTCAGGGGAACCGCGGACAGCCGGACCTCGCCGACCGGATTCCAGTCCTACACGCAAAACGCCTCGCAGACGAGCCATGCACTCTACGCCCAGAACATCATGGAACTCACCGAGCGCCTGGCCTGGACGCTCGGCATGCGCGTGCAGCGACAGCGGCAGTCTGCAGAGCAGTCTGCGTATACGACCTACTATGGTGCGCCCCAGCCTGCCCTGTCCGGCCACTCGGTCGACACGCGGGAAGCGTACGAAACGGGCATGACCTATCGGACCGGCGACTGGAAATTCTATGGCCGGCTCGGGACGAGCTTCCGCTTCCCCAATACCGATGAACTGTATGGATTGGACCCGATCACCTGGGACCCGGTTTTCGCCATTGGCCTGAAGCCGCAGCATGGAATCGTGTATGAGGTCGGCGCCACGAAANAAATGACGCGGGGCAGCCTCTCCCTCAGCGTCTACCAACAGAACCTGAAGGACGAAATCACCTCCGACCCCAATGGCGGCAACATGAACGTCGGCAAGACGCGGCGCCTGGGAAGCGAGCTGAGCGCCAAGCTCAACATCACGGACACCCTGCATGGAAACGTCGGCGTTACGCTCGAAGACGCCCAGATCCGGGCCGGTGCTTACGCGGGGCGCGAGATGCCGCTGGTGCCCGGTGTCCAGGCGAGCGCAGGCTTGAGCTGGGATGCGAGCCCGGGTACGGTCTACGCCGCACGGCTGAATCATGTGGGAAAACGCCGATACGGGGATGATTACGGGAATGACGCCGGTTATCTGTCCGGCTACACGACGCTTGATCTGGTGGCGAGCTGGCGAATCCGCGACTGGAAGATCGACGCCAAGATTCTCAATGCGGCCGACAGACGATATGCCGCGTACGCAGGCTATGGTTTCAATTCCGGGACGTTTGCCAACGATACGTTCTACTATCCCGCCGACGGCAGAACATTCGGCGTCGCAGCGCGGTACGACTTCCGCTAATCTTCGGTGTCGTCGGCCGGTTCCGGAGTGATTGGGATCGGCCGAGCCGGCTGCGGGAGTCGTGCCGGTACCGGGTGTGCATATCTGCTGCGGAGCCGATTGACCGGCCGCACGCCGCCCCTATAGTCGCGCCATGCACGCCGAACTCGATACCCTTGAAGCCAAGATCCGCCAGGTGGCCGAGTTGTGCCACACCCTGCGGCAGGAAAACATCGCGCTACGCCAGCAGCTGCTGGCTGCGCAGCAGGACAGCAGGCAGCTGACGACCCGCCTGGATGCCGCCAGGACGCGCCTGCATGCGCTGCTCGACACCTTGCCGGAGGACGTGTGATGGCCGGCCCCCGCTCGATCGAAATCAATATCCTGGGCCGCGCCTACAAGGTGGCGTGTTCGCGCGAGGAGGAATCGGCCCTGATCGCGGCGGCCGATTATCTCGACGAGAAAATGCGCGAGATCCGCGACAGCAGCAAGGTGATCGGCGCCGAACGCATCGCCATCATGGCGGGCCTCAACCTGGCGCACGACCTGCTGACCCAGGGCGGCGGCGGCCTGATCGAGGAAGCACGCGCCCGGCTGACCCATTGCAACACCCTGCTCGATTCAGTGCTGGAAGATCAGGACAAACTCTTCTAAACTGGTGCTGCTCCCTGCGGTGTTCGAGGCTGGTTGCAATTTCTCTGAACCAATGCATACGTGCAAGGCTGCGGTCTATTCCGGTGCGGGTGTGCGCGTGACACGTCTCATGTGCCCAAAGCGCCTTTGATTGCGGCCATCTTGAACCCAGGTTCAAGAGTCCGCAGCCAGTCACGGCACAGGCGGGGAGCCCTTATTCCCGATGGACAAAGCCACCCTCAGACGTCAACTCAAAGCCGCACGCAGCGCGTTCAAACCGGCTGAGCGCCGGCACGCCGCGCGCGCTTCCNTGCGCCTGGCGCTGCGCCACGGGCTGTTGCTGCGGTCGCAACGGATCGGCTTCTATCTGCCGCAAGGCGGCGAATTCGACGCCCACCTCCTGCTCAACCAAGCCCTCTGCATGCAGCGCGAATGCTATCTGCCTATCCTGCCGCGTCGCGGCCGGATGATGCGCTTCGGCCGGGTG
The DNA here is from genome assembly GCF_013693775.1 of Thiobacillus sp. Classification (NCBI taxonomy): domain Bacteria; kingdom Pseudomonadati; phylum Pseudomonadota; class Betaproteobacteria; order Nitrosomonadales; family Thiobacillaceae; genus Thiobacillus; species Thiobacillus sp. The sequence continues at coordinate 2,454,313 of NZ_CP059257.1, read as the reverse complement.
GGCCGCAACACGCGCATGCAGCCCAACCGCTACGGCATCCTCGAGCCGCTGGATGCCAAGCCGCTGCGCGCACGCCAGCTCGACCTGCTGCTGATGCCGCTGGTGGGGTTCGACAAACAGGGCTACCGGCTGGGCATGGGCGGCGGCTACTACGATGCGACGCTAGCGTTCATGCGCCACCGGCGGCTGTGGCGGAAACCGCGGCTCATCGGGATTGCCTACGAATGCCAGCAGGCGGAGACGCTGCCGCACGATCCGTGGGACATGCCGCTCGACGCGGTGCTGACCGAGCGCCGGCTGCACCGCTTCATTTCAACCCCTCCCTGACGCAGGGCTTAGTCGCCCAGATAGGCCTGGCGCACTGCCGGATTGGCGGACAGCTCGGCCGCAGGGCCGCTCAGCGTGACGGTGCCGTTTTCCAGCACATAGCCGCGCGCGCAGGTCTTCAGCGCCAGATGCGCGTTCTGTTCGATCAGCAGCACGGCCACGCCGCCCGCCGCGATCCGGCGGATGATGTCGAACACCGCCTGCACCATCAAGGGCGCCAGTCCCATGCTCGGTTCGTCCAGCAGCAGCAGACGCGGACGCGCCATCATTGCGCGTCCCAGCGCCAGCATCTGCTGTTCGCCGCCGGACAGCAGCCCAGCGAGCTGTGCGCGGCGCTCGGTCAGGCGCGGAAGCAAGGCATAGACCTGGTCGAGATCGCGCGCAATCTCGGCGCGATCGCACCGGGCGTAGGCACCCATCATCAGATTCTCGGCGACCGACATGCGCGGAAACACGCCGCGCCCCTCGGGCACCAGCGTCAGGCCGCGCCGCGCCACCTCGTGCGCCGGCAGCCGGGTGATCGACTGGCCGTCGAAATGCACGCTGCCGCCGTGCGGCGCCAGAAGGCCGCTGACGGCCTTGAGCGTGGTGGTCTTGCCCGCGCCATTGGCACCGATGAGGCAGACCATTTCGCCCGGCGCCACCTCCAGGCTGAGCTCACGCACCGCGTGGATACCGCCGTAGGCGACCGACAAGCGGTTGATCGCCAGCAATGCGCTCATAGTGTTTCGTCCCCGAGGTAGGCGGCGATGACCTTGGGGTCGCGGNCTAACCACGTCGGGCGTGCCCTCGGCAATTTTCACGCCGTAGTCGAGCACCGCCAGCCGGGTGCACAAGCCCATCACCAGCTTCACGTCGTGCTCGATCAGCAACAGCGTCAGTCCGTCGGCCTGCAGCTGCAGCAGCAGTTCGCGCAAAGCCGCACGCTCGGCTGGATTCATCCCGGCGGCAGGTTCGTCGAGCGCCAGCAGCCTCGGTTCGGTCGCCAGCGCGCGGGCAATCTCGAGCCGGCGCTGATCGCCATAGGGTAGGTTTTTGGCCAGGCGATGGGCGTGCTGCGCAATCCCCACGCGCTTGAGCAAGGCATGGGCGCGTTCGCGCGAATCGGCTTCCTCGCGACGCGTGCCGGGCAGGCGCAACACCGCACCGACGACGCCGCTGGTGGTGCGCGCATGGCGGCCGACCAGCACGTTCTCGAGCGCGGTCATTTCCGCGAACAGGCGGATGTTCTGGAAGGTGCGCGCCAGGCCTGCGTGCAGGACCTGGTGCGGCTTGCGGCCGTCAATCCGCTGGCCGTTCAGGCGGATCTCGCCGCGGTTGATCGAATACAGTCCGGTGAGCGCATTGAACAAGGTGGTCTTGCCCGCGCCATTGGGGCCGATGAGACCGAATATCTCGCCCGTATGAACCTGCAGCGAAATATCGGAGAGCGCCTGCAAGCCGCCAAATGCCTTGCTTACGCCGGAAACCGTCAACAGCGGCGTCGATCCTGCATCGGGCTTGCCCGATGGAGAGGGAGCGGCCTTGGGTGCACTCATCCCTGCGCGTCGGCGAATTCGCGGCGGCGGCGCGTCGAGGGCAGGAGCCCGGCGGGACGGTACAGCATGACCGCAACCAGCGCCACGCCGAACAGCAGCATGCGCAGATCCGCCGGATCGATATAGACGTGACCGAACAGATTGCGCTGCCAGTCGCCGGTATAACGCAGCGCCTCGGGCAGCAGCGTCAGCACCACCGCGCCGAAGATCNACGCCGGGAATATGCCCCATGCCGCCGAGGACGATCATGCACAGGATCATGATCGACTCCATGAGGTTGAACGACTCGGGGCTGATGAAGCCCTGGAAGCTGGCGAACAGGCCGCCCGCCAGGCCGCCGAAGGTGGCGCCCATGGCGAACGCCAGCAGCTTCAGGTTGCGCGTGTTGATACCGGTCGCCGCGGCGGCGATCTCGTCCTCGCGGATGGCCACCCAGGCGCGGCCGATGCGCGAATCCTCCAGCCGCATCGAAATGAAGATCACCATCAGCGTGAACAGCAGGAACAGATAGTAGGTGAGATGGATGCCGGTGAAGGTATAGCCGAAGAGTGCATGCGACTGGCTCAGGTCGAAGCTGCCGAGGCGTACCGGATCAATCAGGTTGATGCCTTGCGGGCCGTTGGTGATGTTGACCGGCGCATTCAGGTTGTTCAGGAAAATGCGGATGATCTCGCCGAAGCCCAGCGTGACGATGGCGAGGTAATCGCCGCGCAGCCGCAGGGTGGGCGCACCCAGCAAGACGCCGAACAGCGCGGCCAGCGCGGCGCCCAGCGGCAGGACCGCCCAGAACGGCAGGTGCAGGCCGAAATGCGGACTGGAGAGCCAGGCGTAGACGTACGCGCCCAAGGCATAGAACGCGACGTAGCCGAGGTCGAGCAGCCCGGCGTAGCCGACGACGATGTTCAGTCCGAGCGCCAGGATGACATACAGCAGTGCAAGATCGAGCAGCCGTACCCACGAACGCCCCAACCCGGCGTCGACCAGAAAAGGCAGCAGCGCCAGCCCCAACGCCAGCAAGCCGAACGTCAGCCAGCGCGACCGTGTTTTATTCAAGCTAAGCACGCTCGACNNAACACGCGCTCCCAACAAGCCCGAGGGACGGAACACCAGCACCGCGATCAGCACGAAGAATGCGAACACGTCCTGGTAGTTGCTGCCGAGGAAGCCGCCGGTCAGGTCGCCGATGTAACCCGCGCCGAAGGACTCGATCAGCCCCAGCAGCAGGCCGCCGAGCATCGCGCCGCCCAGATTGCCGATGCCCCCNAGCACCGCCGCCGAGAAGGCCTTGAGGCCGAGCAGGAAGCCCATGTAGTAGTGCGCCAGACCGTAATACGCGCTGACCATGACCCCGGCCACCGCCGCCAGCGCCGATCCGATCGCGAAGGTGGCGGCGATCACCCGGTTGACGTCCACCCCNATCAGGCTTGCCACCTGGCGCGACTGCGCGGTGGCGCGCATGGCCCGGCCGAGCCGGGTCTTCTGCACCATCAGGATCAGCAGCAGCATGATGGCCGTGGCCAGCAGCAGGATGGCGATCTGCACGTCGGTGATCGACGCGCCGTAGAGCGTGTGCCGGCCCTGCGGCAGGATGGCGGGAAAGGGAAGGTATTGCTTGCCCCAGATCAGCATCGCGACGTTCTGCAGGATGATCGAGACGCCGATTGCCGTGATGAGCGGGGCCAGGCGCGGCGCATGCCGCAGCGGCCGGTAGGCGACACGCTCGATCAGGAGACCCAGCGCCACGCACACCGGAATCGCCACCACCAGGCCCGACGCCAGCACCAGCACGCCCGGCAGCCCGGGCGCCGCCAGCGCCAGGGCGCCGATCACGGACAGCGCCACCATCGCCCCCATCATGGTGATCTCGCCGTGGGCGAAATTGATGAGTTCGAGGATGCCGTACACCATGGTGTAGCCCAGCGCCACCAGCGCGTAGACGCTGCCGAGCACCAGGCCGTTGATGAGTTGTTGCAGGAAAATGTCCATCTATGCGCCTGCTGAGACCCGGTTGAATTCAGCTCAGCTTACTTGCCGCTTTGCACGGTTTCGAGCGTTTGCCACTTGCCATTCTTCACCTGATACAGCGTCACCGCACCGCCGGCGAGGTCACCCTTGGCATCGAAGCGAATGTGGCCGGTCACCCCTTGATAATCGGTCTTCGGCAGTTCGGCCAGATACTTGGCGGGGTCGCTGGAGTCGGCGCGTTTCATTGCGGCGATCAGCACATGCATGGCGTCGTAGGCATAGGGGGAATAATTCTGGATCTGGCCGTATTTGGCTTCGAACTTGGCCTTGAATGCGCTACCGCCCGGCATCGCGTCGAGCGGCAGGCCGGGGTTGGACGCCACCGCGCCCTCGGCAGCGGCGCCGGCCAGTTCGATGAAATTGGGCGTCTGCGCACCATCACCGCCGAGGAATTGCGCCTTCATGCCGAGCTGTTTCATCTGCTTGATCATGGGTGCAGCCTGCGGATCCATCCCGCCGAAGAACACCAGATCGGGCGATTTGCCCTTGATCGAAGTGAGGATCGCCATGAAGTCGGTCGAGCGGTCGGACGTATATTCGCGCGCCACCACGTCGCCGCCGGCCGCCTTGGCCGCCTTCTCCACCTCGTCGGCCAGCCCCTGGCCATAGGCGGTCCGGTCGTCGATGATGGCAATGCGTTTCGCGCCCAGTTTGGTCACCGCGTAGTCGCCCAGCACGGTTCCCTGCTGCGCATCGTTGGTCATCACGCGGAAAGCCGTCTTGAACCCGGATGCCGTGTAGGCCACGGCAGTGGCCGACGGTGAAATCTGCGGAATGCCATTGTCGGAATAAATCTTGGAAGCCGGGATCGTGGCACCCGAATTGAGGTGGCCGATCACGCCGACCACGCCTTCGTCGACCAGCTTCTGCGCCACGGTGGTGGCGGTCTTGGGATCGGCCGCGTCATCCTCGCTGCGCATTTCGAGCACGACCTTCTTGCCGCCCAGCGTGAGCCCGGCGGCATTGATTTCATCCAGCGCCATGCGTGCGCCGTTTTCGTTGTCCTTGCCCAGATGCGCCTGCGGGCCGGTGAGNGGNGAAGCCTGGCCGATCAACACCACCTGGCTATCGCCATTCTGCTGCGGCTTGTCGCCACATCCTGCGACCAGCACTGCCGCTGCCATCACCCAAGCCAGCCTTCGACCCGTCATCTCGGTCTTCTCCGCAATCAAACTGAAACGGGGAATTTATACCACAAAGCCAGCGGCGACCGGCTTTCCAGCTGCCCGGAAAGCCAAGGCCGGCGTAAACGCCGGCCTTGGCTTTCGATCTGAATCGGGTCGTCGAGAATTATTTCAGGGTCAGAATCCAGGAAACGATCTTCTCGGCATCTTCGTTGCTGACCTGCGGGTTCGGGGGCATGGGAATCTGGCCCCAGACGCCCTTGCCGCCGGCTTTCACCTTGGCGACCAGATGGGCTTTCGCGCCTTTGTCGCCCGCATATTTCTTGGCGACATCCTTGTAGGCCGGGCCGACGATCTTCTTGTCCACGCCATGGCAGGACAAACAGGCGTTCTTCTGGGCCAGGGCCATGGCCGCAGCCGGGTCATCCGCAGAGGCTACGCCGGACATCAACAGCAGCGCAGCAGACGCTGCGGTCATCATCAACTTGTTCATCATTATTACAGTCTCCGTGGAAGTCGGGTTGGGCGCGTTTGAGACATCTCGCGTCTGCAATATTAAGGGAAATCCCTTTCCACGCAAGGCAGGGGCTTGAGTATTTGCTACCAAGCCCCGGGGGTAGAGTTATTCGCGTTCGATCAGTTCGCGGTAAGCATGCCAGCTGGCATGCCCCAGCCACGGAAATATCACCGCCATCGCAATGAAGTCGGTCGCCATGCCGATCACGACCAGACCCGCGATCAACACGCCCCACAACAGCATCACCGGAAAATTCAGCCGGGTCGCCATGAAACTGGTGACCAGTGCCGTGGCGAAATCGACCTTGCGGTGCAGCAGCATGGGCAGCGAGACCACGGAGAAGCTGAACACCATCAAGGCCAGCATGCCGCCGAACGCCAGATAGGCCAGGACGAAATCGGTGTGCTGCTGCACCGCGGACAGGGTCAGCAATTCGGACAGGCCGCCGATGCCCGATCCGTTCAGGAACAAGCCGACCAGAATGGCCGAGATGCGCTCCCAGACGGAGAGCACGAACACCAGCGTCAGCGCAAACAAACCCAGCGAAGCGGGATTGGCGCGCCACGACAACAGGGGAACGAAGAGGCTCGGCAGCTTGTGGTGGTGCTCCAGGCGGTGGCTCACACAATAAAACACCGTGGCCAGCACCGGCGCGATGAACAGGAAACCCGAGGTCAGCGCCATCGCCAGATGCGGCTTGTCTTCCGTCGCATGCACCAGGCCGTATCCCAGCAATGCAAACACCACGCCGTANAAGAGGCTCAGCGGCCATGCCTTGGCCATGTCCTGCGCGCCCGCACGCAGCCAGTGGAAGGGCTGCTCGAATGTCACGCTGCGGATTGCCGGCAGGTTCATGCGCGCGGCCTGCGGGTGGAAAACCGGGTGTTCAGTATGTGTGCTCATGCTCGCTCCTGATGACAGACAGACTGTTTGTTTGATAGCAGGCGGCGGCGCGGGTTCCTAATAGCAAATACTGATAAAGCCTTATTCCAGCACGCTATCCAGGTCGACCACTGGCGGCTGGCAGGCGGTGCCGCTGCAGATCCAGGCCGTGGGGCGTTCGGGCGCCGGCTTCGCCAGCGCATCGGGCAGGGTCAGCCCGTTGGGCAAAGCCAGCATCAGGTCATGCGCGCCGAGTCGCGGTGCCAACGCGTGCGTCCATGCCTGCAAGGCGGATGCCGGGCCGCGCAACAGAATCACGCGCGGCGGCACCAGCGATTCGTCGAGCACGGCCAACAACGTGGGATACGCGATCGGCTGCTGGATCAGATGCGCATGGAACATGTTCAGGCAGCGGGCGCTGGCGTCGAGGTAGCGCACCTCGCCTAGCAGATGGCCCAGCCGCTGCAGGGCGAAGGCCGCCACGCCGTTGCCCGAAGGCGTCGCGTTGTCGTAGCCGGGCTTGGGACGCGTGATGAGCGCCTCGTGGTCATGACTGGTGAAGAAAAAGCCGCCCGCGTCGGCATCCTCGAAATGTGCCAGCAGGGCATCGGCAAGCTCGCGCGCCCAGGCCATGTCGACTTCGCGATAGCGGGCCTGCATGGTTTCCAGCAGCGCATCGAGCAGGAACGCATAGTCGTCGAGATAGGCGTTCAATCGTGCCACGCCGTGCTTGGTGCTGGCGAGCAGGCGCCCGTCGCGCCACACATTCCGATGCAGGAAGTCGATCGCCTCCTGGGCCGCATCGATCCAGTCGGGACGCGCCATCACCCGCCCGGCATGCGCCAGACCGGCGATCATCAGCGCGTTCCAGCTGGTGAGCTGCTTGTCGTCGCGCCCGGGACGCACGCGCGTCTCGCGCGCGGCAAACAGCTTGGCCCGCGCATTCGCCAGCCGCGCCGCGGCAACTTCGTCGCCCAAGCCCAGCTCGGCCGCGACCTCGGCCAACGGGCGCGCCAGGACGGGATTCCAATGCGCGTTCTCGAAATTGGGCGGCCCATCGAAACCGTATACCGGCGCCGCCACGGCGTATTCCTCGGGCGTCAGCTGCGCACGGACCTCATCGGGCGTCCACACGTAAAACTTGCCTTCATGACCTTCGCTGTCGGCATCCAGCGCCGAATAGAACCCGCCCTGCGGGGCGTGCATTTCACGCAGCAGCCAGCCGACGATGCCTTCCGCCGTGTCCCGGAACAGGGTCTCGCCGGTCAGCGCCCAGGCGTCGGCATACAGATGCAGCAGCGGGCCATTGTCGTAGAGCATTTTTTCGAAGTGCGGGATGATCCACTGCTCGTCGACCGAGTAACGGCAGAATCCTCCACCGAGCTGGTCGACCACCCCGCCCGACGCCATCTTGCGCAGCGAGAACAGCGCCATCTCACGCGCCTGCGCATTGCCGCTGCGTTGCGCCCTACCCCTACCCGGATTGGCTTGGCGCAGCAGGAAGAACAGCTCGCCGGGACGCGGGAACTTGGGCGCACGCGAGAAGCCGCCCCACACCGGATCGAAGGCCTGCGCGAGGTCGCGCACGGCCTGGGCGAGCGGCGCATCGGTCAGTGCCTCAGGCATGCCCGCATCCGGCTGCTGCTGCGCGAGCGCGGCGCGCACCGCCTCGTTCTGCGCCAGCACTTCGCCGCGCCGCTCGCGCCAGGCGCGCGCGACGTTTTCCATCAGGTCGATGAAGCCGGGCAACTGGTAGCGCGGCGTCCTGGGAAAATAGGTGCCGGCGAAGAACGGCGTCTGGTCGGGCGTGAGAAACACCGTCAGCGGCCAGCCGCCGCCGCGCTGGGTCAAGAGCTGATGCGCCGTCTGGTAGATCTGGTCGAGGTCGGGGCGCTCCTCGCGGTCGACCTTGATGTTGACGAACAGGCGGTTCATCACTGCCGCCACCTCGGCATCCTCGAAGCAGTCGTGCGCCATCACGTGGCACCAGTGACAGGCCGAATAGCCGATCGACAGCAGGATGGGCTTGTCCTCGCGGCGTGATTTTTCCAGGGCTTCCTCGCCCCACGGGTACCAGTCGACCGGGTTGTCGGCGTGCTGCAGCAGGTAGGGACTGGGTTCGGTAGCAAGACGGTTGGGCATGGCGACAGAGCCTCGCAGGCTAATAGTTGATTAAATCAGTCAACAATTGTACGCTTGCTGCAATCCCGAACAAAAGCAGGAGCTCCCATGTCCCAGGAATTATTCGCAGCCGCCCAGTCGGGCGATGTCGCCCAGATCAAAACACTGCTCGAGGCCGGCGCCGATCACGCCGCTGTCGACGAAGCCGGCGAAACCGCATTGATGCACGCTGCCCACGGCGGCCATGTCGCCGCGGTGCAACTGCTGATCGCCGCCGGCGCCGACGTCAACGCCAAATCGCCGCAAGGCTGGACGGCGCTCGCCAAGGCCGCCTACAACAGCGAAACCGAACGCGGCTACGTCGAGGTCATCGAGGTGCTGCACGAGGCGGGCGCCTCGCTCGACGAACGCATCTTCTTCGGCATCACGCCGCTGATGCTGGCGGCCGGCGGCGGCGACGCCCAGGTCGTGGAATGGCTGATCAACACCGGGGCCGGCGTGCTCGCCGCCAACGAAGGTGGCCGCACCGCGCGCATGATGGCGGACGACAAGTTCTATGTGGATGTGATCAACCTGCTGCACGAAGCCGAGCAACAACTGGGCGTATCGGTAGACGGCTCGTGCTCGTCCACCCGGGGTGTGGCCAAACCCCAGGTCGTCAACCTGATGAAGCCGACCACGCACTGACGTGCGTGGGGCTGGCCGGGGCGCCTAGCGGTCCAGCCAGTCGATCAGGCCCTGCCACTGTTCCACGTCGCGCTCGGCGATGTGGGGCGGCAGGTCGAACAGGCTCTTGCCCTCGAACGCGGCGTTGACGTAATGCTGGGTGTTGCGCAGATGCGCGAGCACCGGTAGGTCCTGCTGCGCCATGAACTGTTCCAGCGTGACGCCGGCGCGCGTGCGCGGATCCACGCGCATCCCCACCACGCCGACGAATGCATGGCCCTTGCGCACCGCCTTTTCGGCATGCAGCGCGGCGAGGAAATCCTGACTGGCGCGAATGTCGAACAGCGACGGGGCGATCGGCACCGCCACCTTGTGCGCCAGCTTCAGCGCCCGTTCGAGACTCTTTCCATGCAGCCCGGCGGGTGAATCGATCACCAGCCAGTCGCTGTCCGCCTTCTGGCCTTCGCGCATCAGTTCGATCTCCGGCAATGCCCCATCGCGCATCGCCAGCCACTGGGTGGCGGACTTCTGCCGGTCGAGATCGAGCAAGGCGACGCGTTGACCCTGCGCCGCCAGATAGCCGGCAAGATTGGTCGACAGCGTCGTCTTGCCGCTGCCGCCCTTGGGGTTGGCCACCAGAATCACGCGCATACCGCTTTCTCCCTTTGGTTACATCGCTTCCACGCTGTAGGTCACGGACATCGTATGCGTTTCGCCCGGCGCCACGGTGACGACATTGTCCATCGCGTTGGCCGATTCGACGCACACCATCTCGCGCCAGCCGGCACCGGATTTTCCCTTGCCCATGTCGCCCATTTTCTCGGCTTTCTCGGTCCACGGCGTCCACACGATGGTCGACTGCGAACCCGTCTTGGCGATGCGGATGCGGCGCTTGAGGCCGGCGTCGACGATCACGCAATCGGCCGGCGTGTTGACGTAGACGCGGTCGACCTCGCCGTCGAAACCGATGGCGCCGCTCTGTTTCCGGGTGGCGAAGTTGTCGACCTTGTCGTGGTAGGTCGCGCCTTCCAGCCCGGCGACCTTGACCGCGCCGATATCGCTGATGTGGAAATAGGTATGCAGCGCCTCGCCGATCTGGATCGGCGCAGTCCCCGTGTTGGTGGTGGCCAGATGCATCTCCAGCTTGTCGCCGACGATGACCGTCAGCGACAGCCGCGTGGCATGCGGCCACTGCGCGCGGGTCTGCTCGTTGTCCAGCAATTCCAGGGTAATTTCAGTTTTGGCATCGTTGCGCTTGCGGCTGCCGGTCACCGTCCAGGGAACGGTACGGGCGAAGCCGTGCGCCGGGAACGAAGCCGCGCTGGCATGCGCGCCGAACCACGGCCAGCACACCGGCGCGCCGCCACGGATGGATTTGCCCGGCGCGAACTTGGCGGCGTCGGACACCCACACCACCGGCGCGTGCTGCGACTTGGGACGGAAGCTCACCACGTGCGCGCCCTGCAGGCAGATCGTCGCGCGGCCGGCGTGGTTGTCGATGTCGGCATACGTGAGACCGCCGGCGCCGACGCGGAAGCTGAGCTGGCCGGGAATGGCGAAGCGCGCCAGCGGGTCGGCGTGCGCCTGCGCCTCGGTCGGGTGCTCGACCAGGCTGACGTCGCGCACCGCGCCGAAGGCGGCCGAGGTCGCCATCGCCGCATAGGCGCGCAGCGCAGGCGAGACCTCACGCGCACGGTTGACCGGTTTCCAGGCCTGCGCACCCTTGGCGTCCATCGCGGCGCGGCGGCGTTCGAGTTCGGCGTCGCTCACCGCGACCTTGATCGTGCGATTGGGAATGTCGATCTCGATGCGGTCGCCCTCTTCCACCAGGCCGATGGCGCCGCCCTCGGCCGCTTCCGGCGAGGCGTGGCCGATGGAGAGCCCTGAGGTGCCGCCCGAGAAGCGGCCGTCGGTGATGAGCGCGCAGACCTTGCCGAGGCCCTTGGATTTCAGGTACGAGGTCGGGTACAGCATTTCCTGCATGCCGGGGCCGCCGCGCGGGCCTTCGTAGCGGATCACGACGACGTCGCCGGGCTGGATGTGGTCGCCGAGGATGGCGTCGACCGCAGCGTCCTGCGATTCGAACACGCGCGCCGGGCCGGAGAATTTGAGGATGTGCTCGTCGACACCCGCCGTCTTGACGATGCAGCCGTCCAGCGCGAGGTTGCCGTACAGCACGGCCAGTCCGCCGTCCTTGGAGTAGGCATGCTCGATGTCGTGGATACAGCCGTTGACGCGGTCGTCATCGAGCTTGGCGAAGCGCCGATCCTGCGAGAACGCGGTCTGCGTCGGCACGCCGCCGGGCGCGGCGCGGAAGTAGTCCTTCACGTCCTTGTTCATGGTGCGGCGGATGTCGTAGACATCAATCTGCTCGCCGAGCGATTTCATCAGCACGGTCGGCACCTCGCGATGCACCAGTCCGCCGCGTTCGAGTTCGCCGAGGATCGCCATCACGCCGCCGGCGCGGTGCACGTCTTCCATGTGGTAGGTCTGGATCGACGGCGCGACCTTCGACAGGTGCGGCACGCGGCGGCTCATGCGGTCGATGTCGGCCATCGTGAAGTCGACGCCGGCCTCGTGCGCCGCGGCCAGCAGGTGCAGCACGGTGTTGGTCGAACCACCCATGGCGATGTCGAGCGCGATGGCGTTCTCGAACGCGTCGAAGCTGGCGATCGCGCGCGGCAGCACGGTGGTGTCGCCGTCGTCGTAGTAGCGGCGCGCGTTCTTCACGATCAGGCGGCCGGCGGCGAGGAACAGATTCCGGCGGTCGGCGTGGGTCGCCAGCAGCGAGCCGTTGCCGGGCAGCGACAGGCCCAGCGCCTCGGTCAGGCAGTTCATCGAGTTGGCGGTGAACATGCCCGAGCACGAACCGCAGGTCGGGCAGGCCGAGCGCTCGAGCTGGTTGACCTTCTCGTCGCTGAACTTGGCATCGGCCGCCGACACCATGGCGTCGACGAGGTCGAGCTTGATGGTCTGCTTGTCCCACACCACCTTGCCCGCTTCCATCGGCCCGCCGGAGACGAACACCGTCGGGATATTGAGGCGCAGCGCGGCGTTGAGCATGCCGGGGGTGATCTTGTCGCAATTGGAGATGCACACCAGCGCGTCGGCGCAGTGGGCGTTGACCATGTATTCGACCGAGTCGGAGATAAGGTCGCGGCTCGGCAGCGAATACAGCATGCCGCCGTGGCCCATGGCGATGCCGTCGTCGACCGCGATGGTGTTGAATTCCTTGGCCACGCCGCCCGCCGCCTCGATCTCGCGCGCCACCAGTTGGCCCATGTCCTTCAGATGCACGTGACCCGGTACGAACTGGGTGAACGAGTTGGCGATCGCGATGATCGGCTTGTTGAAGTCGCCGTCCTTCATGCCGGTGGCGCGCCACAGTGCGCGTGCCCCCGCCATGTTGCGGCCACGGGTGGTTGTCCAGGAACGATAGTCAGGCATGTTGGTCACTCAGGCAATCTATAATCAGCCAGTCATTTTACCCGCGCTTTGACCTCCCTGAATCCCACCTTCTGAATCCCGACCCCGACCCATGCTCGTCCATCCCCAATTCGACCCCGTCGCCCTGCAGCTTGGGCCACTCGCCATCCACTGGTACGGCCTCATGTACCTCGTCGCCTTCGTCCAGGTGATCCTGCTCGGGCGCTGGTGCATCGCGCACCGGCCGTGGACCGGCTGGACGCAGCAGATGCTCGACGACGTGCTGTTCTACGGCGTGCTCGGCGTCATCCTCGGCGGCCGGCTCGGCTACGTGCTGTTCTACAAGCCCGGCGACTATTTCGCCCACCCGCTCGACATCTTCAAGGTATGGGAAGGCGGCATGAGCTTTCATGGCGGCTTTCTCGGCGTCATCATCGCGATGGCCCTGTTCTCGCACCGCCACAAGCTGCGCTGGCTCGCCGTCACCGACTTCATCGCCCCGCTGGTCCCGCTGGGCCTGGCCGCCGGCCGGCTCGGCAACTTCATCAACGGCGAACTGTGGGGACGCGCCACCGACCTGCCCTGGGCCATGATCTTCCCGCAGGCCGGCGACGGCATCCCGCGCCACCCGTCCCAGCTCTACGAATTTGCCGGCGAAGGCCTGCTGCTGTTCGCCATCCTGTGGCTCTATTCGCGCAAGCCGCGTCCGGTCGGCGCCGTCTCCGGCGTGTTCCTGATCGGCTACGGCAGCCTGCGCTTCCTCGCCGAATTCGCCCGCGAGCCCGACAGCTTCCTCGGCCTGCTGGGGCTGGGGCTTTCCATGGGGCAATGGCTCTCCATGCCGATGATCGTCGCCGGCCTCATCTTGCTGCGCTGGTCGCTGCGGCGCGCATGATCGTCCGCCTCTGGAAGGGATGCGGCTGGCTCGGCGTCGCCGCCGCCCTGGTGCTGTCGCTGACCCCGCCTGTGATCAACGAAGCCGGCCACACCGACAAGATCGTGCACCTGACCGGTTACGCCGTGCTGATGTTCTGGTGGGCGCAGATCGTCGTCCGCCGCCGCTGGCGGCTCGCCCTGGCCGTCGTGCTGTTCGGCGGTGCCATCGAGCTGCTGCAGGGCCTCACCCCGGATCGCGACCCCGACATATTCGACGCGCTGGCCAACACCGGCGGCGTCCTGCTCGGCTGGTTCGCCGCCCGCCTGCTCCCCAACCTGCCGGACACCCTCGGAAAGCTCTTCCGGCCCCGCTAGAAACGAGGCTATAATCCGCCGCACTGGGGCGGTAGCTCAGCTGGGAGAGCGTCGCGTTCGCAATGCGAAGGTCGGGAGTTCGATCCTCCTCCGCTCCACCATCAAAACAAGGCCAGACAAGCTCAAGGTCTTAAGGACGATCATCCATGAGCAAGCGCCGCGAACTACTCAATTTCATCTGGGACATTACCAGCTGCGGGCTCTGCCGGCCACCGCAGCATGAGTCTGAGCGCGAGATCACTACGTGACCGCTGTCGAACTGCTCGAAAGCCTCAACCTCCTCGATGAGCACGAGCGCATCGAGGCCAAGCGTGCCTCCGAAGCTGGCAAGTCAGTACTGGAAACCGTCTGCGCCTTCGCCAACGAGCCCGGCCTGGGTGGCGGCTGGATTGCACTGGGCGTCGTGCGGGAAGAGATGGCGCTTTTCCCGTCCTACGAAGTCGAGGGCATCGACCAGCCGGACAAGCTCTCGGCGGATATCGCCAGCCAGTGCCGCGACATGTTCAATGTGCCCCTGCGGGTGGACATCTCGACAGAAAATGTCCAGGGCAAGAATGTCGTCGTCGCTTTCGTCCCCGAGGCGCAGCCGCAGGACAAGCCCATCTTCTTCAAAGGCCAGGGCTTGCCCAGGGGCGCGTTCCGCCGCATTGGCAGCACCGACCAGCGCTGCACCGACGACGACCTGGCAGTGTTTTACCAGGGGCGCCAGCAGGAAAGCTTCGACGCCGGCATCGTCGCCGACGCCACCCAGGAAGATTTCTCCCCGGAGGCCATTGCCGACTACCGCCAGTCCCGCGCAAGTGCCAACCCGGATGCCGAGGAACTGCGCTGGCCCGACGACGAGTTGCTGCAATCCCTGGGCGCCATCCGCCGCGATCAGAAAGGGGAATGGAAGCCCACCGTCGCCGGCCTGATCCTGTTCGGCAAGCCCTCGGCATTGCGCCGCTGTNTTCCCATGACCCGCGTCGATTACATCCGCGTGCCAGGCCGCGAATGGGTGCCCGATCCCGACCACCGTTTCGATACGGTCGAACTGCGCGATTCGCTGTTCCGCCTGATCCGCCGCGCCCAGGCCGCCGTTCTCGACGATCTGCCCAAGAGCTTCGGCCTCGACGAAGGCGCGCTGCAGCGGCAGGACAAACCCGTGATCCCCTTGCGCGTCATCCGCGAGGCCCTGGTCAATGCGCTGATGCACCGCAGCTACCGCAGTCACAGCCCGGTGCAGATCATCCGCTACGCCAACCGGCTCGAAATCCGCAATCCCGGCTTCTCACTCAAGTCGCCCGAGCACCTGGGCGAGCCCGGCTCCCAGCCACGCAACCCCAAGATCGCCGCCGTGCTGCACGAAACCCGCTTTGCCGAAACCAAGGGCAGCGGCATCCGCGTCATGCGCGAGAGCATGGAAGAGGCCGGCCTCACCCCGCCGCTGTTCGAATCCGACCGGGGCGCCGATCAGTTCGTTGCCCGCTACTTCTTCCATCACTTCCTCGGCGAGGAAGATATCGCCTGGCTCGCCCAATTCCGCGACTTGCACCTCACCGATGAAGAGGCCAAGGCGCTGATCGTAGTCAGGNAGGCCGGCGCCATCGACAACGCCACCTACCGCGAGCTGAACAAGGTCGATGCCTTGGCCGCCAGCGGCGCCCTGCGCCGGCTGCGGGATGCCGGCCTGCTGGCTCAGAAGGGCCGGGGCTCGGCCACCTACTATGTGCCGACCGAGCGTCTGGCCACCGATGAGGCGGGCTTGTCTAGCAAGTCGCGTGAGCGCTTATCTAGTAACCCCCGCCTTATCTACCAACCCGGACGGCTTATCTACCAACCCCCGGCCTTATCTACCAACCTCGAAGGCTTATATGCCGAGCACTCCGAAGAAGAGGAAAACAGGCGCAAGACCCTGCTGGATGAATTGCCGGGCGCCCTGGCCGCAAAAATAGGCGCCATCGGCCAACGCAATCCCNCGGGCGAGGTGTGCGATGTGATCGTGGAAATCTGTCGCCAGCGCGCCTGGCAGGCTGATGAACTGGCGGCACTGGTACGACGGCATCCCCGCTATGTGCGCAACAACTATCTGCGCCCCCTGATGCGCGATGGGCGTTTGGTCATGACCAACCCGCAAGAGCCGAACGACCCGCAGCAGGCATACCGGGCGGTACAGGACGCAAAAACACGAACATTAAAACCCCATGCCCACACTGAACTGGATCGGCAAGGAAGCCGTCGTCAAACACCACAAGGACGTTCCGTTCCGCCTGCTGGAGCCGGTGCCGGGCCTGTCCTGCGGCACCGATTCAAACGGTAGCGACAGCGGCAACCTGATCGTGCAGGGCGACAACCTGCATGCACTCAAGGCGCTGCTTCCGCGCTACGCCGGGCAGGTAAAGTGCATCTACATCGACCCGCCATACAACACCGGCAACGAGGGCTGGGTCTACAACGACAACGTCAACAGCCCGGAGATCCGCAAGTGGCTGGGCGAAGTGGTCGGCAAGGAAGGCGAGACGCTGGACCGGCACGACCGCTGGTTGTGCATGATGTATCCGCGACTGGTGCTGCTGAGGCAGTTACTACGCGAGGACGGGGCGCTCTTCGTGTCCATCGACGATAACGAGGCCGGGAACTTGCGGCCGCTTATGGATGAAGTGTTCGGCGCACGCAACTTCATCACCGGCTTCATTTGGCGCAAGGTCGACAGCCCGAACGACAACAAGGTGCCGCTGACCNCCGACCACGAATACGTGCTCGCCTACGCCCGCAGCAAGGACAAACTGAAGCTCGCGCAGATGTCGGCGCCCAGCATCGTCGATGCATACGGCCGGCTCGATGACCAGGGCCGCCGCTACCGCGACCGCCTGCTCAAGAAAAACGGCCGAAACAGCCTGCGCCGCGATCGCCCGACGATGTACTTCCCGCTCACGGCGCCTGATGGTGCTGAGGTGTACCCGACCCATGACAACGGTGAAGAAGCAGTATGGGCAATGGGGCAGGCCGGGATTGACCGTCATGTTGCCGCAGGCACGCTGATCTGGAAGCAGCGCCAACGCCAGGGCCAAACGGTATGGGAACCCTACACGCGCGAATACGCCCCAGAGGAGCCGAGACGACCGTACCCGAGCATTTGGGCCGACCTCCCGACGATGCGGCAGGCCAAGGCCTTTCTGCGCGACGTCTTCAACACCGCGGATCTTTTCGACACCCCGAAACCCGTCGAATTAATCGAGCGCATCCTGAGGATGATGAATGATCCGGCAGCGCTGGTACTGGACAGCTATGCAGGCTCGGGCACCACGGGGCATGCAGTCCTCAAGCAGAACGCTGAGGACGGTGGAACGCGACGCTTCCTGCTGGTCGAGATGGATGATGGCATCGCCGTCCGCGTGGCCGCCGAGCGCGTCAGGAAGGTCGCCGAGGGTTACACGCCAGATGGTGGTGAGTCGGTCGAAGGCCTGGGCGGCGGCTTCCAGTTCTGCCGCCTGTCGGCCGAACCGCTGTTCACCGCTGACGGCCAGATTCGCCCCGACGTGCGCTTTTCCCAGCTGGCCGAGTTCATCTGGTTCGCGGAAACCGGCACCGGCTACAGCGGCAAGGGCGATTCGCCGCTGCTGGGCGTTCACGAAGGCCGCGCGATCTACCTGCTCTACAACGGCATCCTCAAGGACAAGTCGGTGGCCGGCGGCAATGTGCTGACCGGTCCGGTGTTCGACGTGCTGCCGACGTTCGCCGGGCCGAAAACGATCTACGCCGCCGCCAACCGCATGGGGGCCNGCGCCGCACGTGAAAACATCACCTTCAAGCAGACCCCTTACGCACTGGAGGTGTAAGCGATGACGACCTTCGCCCCCAAGACCTACCAGTCGCAGGTGCTCGAAAGCGTGGAGGCCTATTTCCAGGCCTGCCACGAACTGCCGTCGCCCTCGATTGCCTTCGCCGCCACCACCGAGCGCCTGTGGNGGCGCGGCCTGGCCTACAACCCGCTGCCGGGCTTTCCGGCCGACATGCCCTATTTCTGTTTGCGCGTGCCGACCGGCGGCGGCAAGACCTGGCTGGCGGCCAAGAGCGTGGCGCGGGTCAACACGCATCTGCTGCGCTGCGAGCACAGCGTCATTTTGTGGCTGGTGCCCTCGAAGCCGATCCGCGAACAAACGCTGCGGGCGTTGAAGGATCGCAACCACCCTTACCACACGGCGCTGCGCGAGGCCGGGCCCATCACCGTGATGGACCTGGACGAGGCCAAGAGCGTGACCCGCGCCACGCTCGACACCTCGACCACGATCATCGTGGCGACGCGGCAGGCGTTTCAGGTGGAAGAGGAAGAGTGCCGTAAGGTGTACCAGTCGAGCGGCGCGCTGATGCACCACTTCGACAACCTTACGCCGGCCCAGCGCGATGAGTTGCTGAAGGATGGCGCGGGAACGGATCAAACCACACCTTATTCGCTCGCCAACGTGCNNCGGCTGCGCCGGCCCTTCGTGGTCGTGGACGAGGCGCACAACAACCGTACGGAGCTTGCCTTCGACATGCTGGCGCGCTTCCGCCCGAGCGGGGTGATGGAGCTCACCGCGACGCCCGACCTGGAGCGCACGCCGTCGAACGTGCTGCACAGCGTGTCAGCCGCCGAGCTAAAGGCGGAGGAAATGATCAAGCTGCCGGTGGTGCTGGAAACCGAGCCGAACTGGCAGCAATGCCTGGCCGACGCCATCGGTCGCCGCGATGCCCTGCACAAGCTGGCCGACGAGGAGCGGCGCGCGGGCGCGGCCTACCTGCGGCCGCTGGTGCTGATCCAGTCGGAGCCGCGTCGGAGCGGGGTGGAGACGCTGGATTTTGAGAAGGTTCGCACCGAGCTGATCGCCAACCACGGCATTCCGGCCCATGAGATTGTCGTCGCCACCGGCGAGGAAAAGGGGCTGGAGCAGATCGAGACGGACTACAAGCTGGGCATTGCCGACCCGGCCTGCCCGGTGAAGTTCGTCATCACGCAAAAGGCGCTGGCCGAAGGGTGGGACTGTCCGTTCGCCTATATCCTGGTCAGCATGGCCTCTCTGCACTCCGCCACCTCAGTGGAACAACTGCTGGGGCGGGTGCTGCGGCAGCCGGACGCCAGTCACCGGCAAGCCAGGGCGCTCAATCAGTCGTATGCCTTCGTGGTGTCGCGCAACTTCGCGGAAACGGCGAGCGCCCTGCGCGACCGGCTGGTGGCCGGTGCTGGTTTCGAGCGGCGCGAGGTAGCCGAGTTCGTCACCGCCGCCAGGGCCGAACAGGCGCGGCTGGATCTGGAAGGACATGCCGGGCGCGTTGTCGTTCGGCCGGTAGCGATCACCCTGTCTGAAAAGCCGAACCTCAAAAGCGTGCCCAAACCCGTGCGCGACAAGGTCAGCTGGGACGGCAAGCTCAACACGCTGACGATCAGCACGCCGCTGACCGAGGATGAAACGGAAGCGCTCAAGGCCGCAGTCATGTCCGCAACCGCCGTCGCGGCGATTGCGGAAGCGGCCGAGGTCAGCCGCACCACGGCCATCGAGTTCTTCCAGACGCCCGCCGAACTGGGCGAGCGCTTCCGTGTGCCGCAACTGGCCTTGCGCGTGCAGGGCGAGCTTGCCCTGTTCGATGACCCGGAGGTGCTGGAATATCCGTGGGACGTATCGCCCTATGACGCGACGCCCACGGCTGATGACGTGACTGCGCTGGGTGCAGGGCTCAAGGTTTCGGAAGGCGGCGAGATCGACATCGACGAAGGCGGCCACATGGTGTCGCGCTTCCTGCCGGAGTTGCAGCGCGATCTGGGCTTGGTCTATCAGCCGGAAAACTGGGATGAGGTGCGTATTGCCACCTGGCTGTGCCGCAACCTGCCGGAACCGTCGCTGACGCACGCCAGCAAGCAGGCGTTTGTTGCTGCGTGGCTCACCGATTTGCTGCGCCGCGAGGGTTTCACGCTGGCCCGCGTCAACCTGCAGAAATTCCTGATCCGCAATCTGCTGGAGGCGCGTATCCGCGAGCTGCGCCGCCAGGCGGTGGGCAAGGCATTCCAGCAGGTATTGTTTGGTGACGACGCCGCATCGCGCGTGGCCGTGACCGGTCACTATGCTTTCGAGTTTCAGGCCCAGGCCTACGCACCCAGCCGCGATTACGACGGCCGCTTTGGACACTTCGATTTTCGCAAGCACTTCTACGGCCGTATTGGCGATTTCGACAGCAAGGAGGAGTTCGAATGCGCCTGCTGGCTGGATATGCAGGCGCAGAAAGGACGCATCCAGTTCTGGGTGCGCAACCTGGTGCGGCGCGAGGGCAGCGCCTTCTTCCTACAGAAGGCGGATGGACGTTTCTACCCTGACTTCCTGTGTCAGCTACCCAGACCTGAAGGCAAACCGGCCGTCATCCTCGCCGTCGAGTACAAGGGCGCGGATCGCTGGACGGCGGCCGAAGATGACCGCTTGATGGGTGGCTTGTGGGCAGGGTTATCAGAGGGACGCTGTCGCTTCGTGATGGTGAAGGACAAGCAGTGGGACTGGATCGAGGAATATCTGCAATGATCTGCTCCCAGCGGCCCGACACGGGTCGCCCTACCTCAGTTGACGTAAGCGTTTGTCCAGCGTGACCCGTTCGCATCCGCCAGCAGCAGCGCCTGGAATTCCTCTGCGGGCAACGGACGACTGAACAGATAGCCCTGCCCCATGTGGCAGCCGGCTTTTTCCAGCGCCTGCTTCTGCTCTTCCGTCTCGATGCCTTCGGCGATCGTGTCTTTGTCGAGGGCGTGGGCCAGGGCGATGATGGAGCGGACGATGGCCCGGTCTTCCGATTCGTCGACCACGCCGTCGACGAAGTTCTTGTCGATCTTGATCGTGTCGGCAGGCAGGCGTTTCAGATAGCTCAGCGACGAGTAGCCCGTCCCGAAGTCGTCGATGGCGATACGTACGCCGATGCGCTTGAGGGCGCCGAGCACCTCGACGCTGGACTCGGCGTCGAGCATCGCGGCGCCTTCGGTGACTTCGAGTTCCAGGCGCGACGGCGGCAGGTGGCAGCCGCCGATGACGGAGGTGACCTTGCCCAGCAGGTCCGGATCCTGGAACTGGCGCGTGGAAAGATTGACCGCCATGCTCAGATCGAATCCCTGGTCGAGCCATGCCTTGGCCTGCGCGCAGGCGGTTTTCAATACCCATTCCCCCAGCGGCAGGATGAGCCCGGACTCCTCGGCGACCGGAATGAACTGGGCGGGATGGTGTTCGACGCCGTCGGTGTCGCGCCAGCGCAGCAGGGCCTCGGCGCAAATGATCCGGCCCGATTTCAAGTCGACGATCGGCTGGTAGTGGAGCCTGAACTGCTGTTTGACCAGCGCGTCGCGCATTTTCGCTTCGAGCGTCAGCCGCTGCTGCAGCCGTTCGCCCAGTCCCGCCTCGAAACAGGCAAAGCCGCTGCGGCCCAGGCGCTTCGCTTCGTACATGGCCGTGTCGGCGTGCTTGAGCAAGGTTTCGCGGTCGGTGCCGTGGTCGGGGAAGAAGGCCAGGCCGATGCTGCAGGACATTTTCAATCGGTGCTGGGCCACCTGGAACGGCGCTTCGAACACCACGATCAGGCGTTGCGCCGTCCGTGCGGCAGCGGCGGGCGGGCAGTCGGGCAGGATGATCAGGAACTCGTCGCCGCCCAGGCGCGCCAGCATGTCGTGATGACGCAGCGTGGCGGCCGTCCGTTTGCCGACTTCGGCCAGGAGCTGGTCGCCGATGCCGTGCCCGAGCGTGTCGTTGATGTCCTTGAAGCGGTCGAGATCGAAAAACATGATCGAGAAGGGGCGGCCGCTCGCCTTGGCGGCCTGGATCTGGTGTTCCAGAAGTTCTTCCGCACCTGCGCGGTTGGTGAGCCCCGTCAGCGAATCGCGCCGGGCCTGGCTCAGGAGTTCGTCGCTGTGCTGCCGCTCGTGGATCCTGACCCAGTAGGAAATGGCGCCAAAGATGGCCACGAAGACCAGGAACACGCCGAGGACCGGGCTGTTGTGTTCCCACCATTTGTTCCAGATATGGCCGTAGGGAATCGACACATAGGCGTACATGGGCAGGGTGGCGAGGTGGCTGTAGGCGCCCAGCCGTTGCTGCTCCGTGTACATCCAGGGCGAAAAGCCGGTGAAATAGCCGTCGCGCAGGCCGGGCTGCGCACGGATCGTCTTGATGAGCGGGCCGTTCAGGGGNCGGCCGTAGACTTTGTCGGGGCTGTCCACGGGCCAGCGCGCCTGCTGGAACCCGTCCTCGCGCAGGATGCCGACTAGGCTATTCGACGGCAACGACATGTTGCGCAGGAAATGCATGCCCGTTCCCAGGGGNATGGCTGCCTGGATCATGAACAGGGCCTGCCCTTGTTCGTTCCGCATGGTGTAGCGGAACGGGAAGCGCCACTCACGGAGGACCTGCCCGTATTCGGGGCGACCGATCGTATACAGCCCGGGGTCGTCAAGCGCGGCCTGGAAGGGGGCCATGTAATCCGTCGTGTGTCGGTAGTCCGGCAGCGGGGCGCCCGGCGGCAAGGCCGTATTGATCAGCATCCGGCCGCCCGGGTCGAGGACTGCCATGGCGCCGACCTGGGGATAGCGCTTCTGGAATTTTTCCAGGGCGGCGCGGGCCGCCTCGGGGTGGTTGACGACATCGATCTGCTGCAGCAGCTGGCCGAGCGGATCGAGGCCATGGCCCAGGTCGTCGAAGAAGGCCTGGGTCGCAGACGCCAGGAATCCGGAAAGAACAGACAGATTCTTCCGTTCGTCCGCCTGCTCCCGGTCCCAGCTGATGATGCCGAGCGCCACAAAGCCTAGCAGCCCCGCAGCCACGAATGCGTAGAAAGCGCGCCGCAAGAGACGGGAAAAAGGGGAACGTGAAGGCATCCTCGATACGGAGTTCATTATTTTGCCGAGTAAGGCTATAGCGGCAGGCACGGCCAAGTGTTTAGGCCGAAAACGCGATGGCCGCCCATCCGCCGTCATTTTCGGGTATCGGCCAGCCGATACAGGCGGATTTTCCATGGTCTAGAATCGATGGGTATCGCTTCCGCATAGAGTCTGCCGTTCTGTCATCCGGGACGCCGCGGCCGGCTTCATCCATCTCCTGAGGAGTCCTACCCATGATCAAACTCGACGTGAATGGCAAACAGCATCAGCTCGATGTGGCGCCTGACACCCCGCTGCTGTGGGCGCTGCGCGACACGCTGCACCTGACCGGCACCAAATACGGCTGCGGCCAGGCGCTCTGCGGTGCCTGCACCGTGCAGGTGGATGGCGCGCCGACGCGGTCCTGCGTGACCCCGGTGTCGGCGGTGGCCGGCCGCAGGATCACCACCATCGAGGCGGTGAACACCGACCGCGTCGGCAAGGCGGTGCAGGACGCGTGGCGCAAGCTCGACGTGGTCCAGTGCGGCTACTGCCAGTCCGGGCAGATCATGAGCGCGGTGTCGCTGCTGCGCCAGAACCGCAGGCCCAGCGACGACGACATCGACAACGCCATGTCCGGCAACCTGTGTCGCTGTGCGACCTACGTCCGCATCCGGGCGGCCATCCACGAAGCCGCCAAGACCCTCGCCTAGGAGACGCCGCGATGAACACGATCGAAAACCTCAGCCGCCGTCGTTTCCTGCAGGGCAGCGCCGGCCTCACGCTCGGCTTCTGCCTGCCCGCCCTCGCCGCCCCGGTCGCCGGTCCCGGCAAGGCCGGAGAAGGGGTGGTCGGGCCGATCCATTTCGAACCCAATGCCTTCCTCCGCATCGGCACCGACAACACCGTCACGGTGTTGTCCAAGCATCTGGAAATGGGCCAGGGCACCTACACCGGGCTCGCCACCATCCTCGCGGACGAACTGGACGCGGACTGGAACACGGTGCGCGTCGAAGGGGCGCCGGCTGACGCCAAGCGCTACAACAACCTGTTCTGGGGCCCGGCGCAGGGCACCGGCGGCAGCACCGCGATGGCCAATTCCTGGGAGCAGATGCGCCGAGCTGGCGCCGCCGGGCGTGCCATGCTGGTCAGCGCGGCGGCCATCAAATGGAACGTGCCTGCCGCCGAGATCATGGTGCGCGACGGCGTGGTCAGCCATGCGCAGTCGAAGCGCCGCGCCAGCTTCGGCGAACTGGCCGTGGACGCGGCAACGCTGCCTGTGCCCACCGACTTGAAGCTGAAGGACCCGAAGGATTTCCGCCTGATCGGCAAGCAGGCAAAACGCAAGGACAGCGCCGACAAGACCAACGGCCAGGCCCGCTTCACCCAGGACGTGCAGTTGCCGGGCATGCTGGTCGCGGTGGTGGCCCACCCGCCCCGCTTCGGCGCCACGGTCAAATCCTTCGACGCCCGCCGCGCCAAGGCGGTGAAAGGGGTGGTGGACGTGGTGCAGATCCCGCAGNGGGTGGCCGTGCTGGCGCGCGATACCTGGAGCGCGAAGAAGGGGCGCGACGCCCTCTCGGTGAGCTGGGACGAAAGCCAGGCCTTCAAGCTTGGCAGCGAGGAGATATTCGCCCGCTACCGGGAACTGGCCAAGACGCCGGGGCTGGTCGCGCACCAGAGCGGCGACGCGGACCAGGCCTTCGGCAAGGCCGCCCGCGTGGTTCGCGCGAGCTACGACTTCNCCTATCTGGCGCACGCCGCCATGGAACCGATGAACTGCGTGATCCGGCTCGGCAGCGACGGCTGCGAGGTCTGGAACGGCGAGCAGATGCAGACCGGCGACCAGTACGCGCTGGCTGGCCTGTTCGGCCTCAAGCCGGAACAGGTGACCATCCACATGCTGTACGCCGGCGGCAGCTTCGGCCGGCGCGCCAGCAGCCACTCGGATTACGTGCTGGAGGCCGCCCACATCGTCAAGGCCATCAATGGCAAGGCACCAGTCAAGCTGGTCTGGATGCGCGAGGACGACATGCGCGCGGGCTACTACCGGCCGCTGTTCCACCATGCGCTGGAGGCGGCGCTGGACGACAAGGGCCGGCTGACGGGCTGGCGCCATCGCCTGGTGGGCCAGTCCATCGTGGCCGGTACCGCGTTCGAGAAGAACCTGGTCAAGGACGGCATCGACCAGGTGTCGGTGGAGGGTGCCGCCAACCTGCCCTACGCCATTCCCAACATGAAGGTGGACCTCCACACCCCGAAGGACATCCCGGTGCCGGTGCTGTGGTGGCGCTCGGTCGGTTCCTCACACACGGCCTACTCCACCGAGACCTTCCTCGACCAGGTGGCCGCGGCCATGGGCAAGGACCCGGTGGCGTTGCGGCTGGAACTCCTCGACACGCACCCGCGCCACGCCAGCGTGCTGAAGCTCGCGGCCGAGAAGGCCGGCTGGGGCACGCCGCTCAAGCCCGGCAAGCCGGGCGAGCGCCGCGGCCGCGGCGTGGCGGTGCATGAATCCTTCAACTCCTACGTCGCCCAGGTGGCCGAGGTGACGGTCGCCAAGGACGGCAGCATCAAGGTCGATCGCATCGTCTGCGCGGTCGATTGCGGCATCGCCATCAACCCGGACAACGTCCGCGCGCAGGTACAGGGTGCCATCGGCTTTGCCCTGTCGGCCGCCCTGCATGGCGAGATCACGCTCAAGGAAGGCCGCGTGGAGCAGGGCAACTTCGACGGCTATCCGCCGTTGCGCATCCACGAGATGCCGGTGGTGGAGGTGCATATCGTGCCGTCGGCCGCCGCGCCCAGCGGCATCGGCGAGCCCGGCGTGCCGCCTGCGGCGCCGGCCGTGGCCAACGCCATCGCCGCCGCCACCGGCAAGCATCTCACGCGCATGCCGTTCAACGCCGCCGAACTGGCCGCCTGAGCATGGACAGCCAGGACAGCGAGGTGCTGGCGGCGGTCCGCAACTGGGCGGCCGGGNGACATCGCTTCGTTCTCGTCACCGTGGCCCGCACCTGGGGCTCGGCGCCGCGTCCCNCGGGCGCCTGGATGNCGCTGCGCGACGACGGCCGGGTGCAGGGCTCGGTATCCGGCGGCTGCATCGAGGACGACCTGATCTCCCGCATGGCGGCCGGCGAATTCCACGGCACGCAGCCTTTCGTCCAGCGTTATGGCGTCACCCCGGACGAGGCGCGCCGCTTCGGCCTGCCCTGCGGCGGCGTCGTGGAGCTGGTGATCGAACCGGCACCCGATGCGGCCGCGCTGGACGATCTCGCCCGGCGCATCGCCGCGGGCCAGTTGGCGTTGCGCAGCATCGACCTCGACAGCGGCGCGGCAACGGTCCGCGACGGCTGCCGCAGCGACCAGCTGAGCTGGGATGGGCGCTGCCTGACCACCCTGCACGGCCCCGCCTGGCGCCTGCTGATCATCGGCGCCGGCCAGATTTCCCGCTATCTCGCCTCGATGGCCCAGGCCCTGGACTACCAGGTGCTGATCTGCGATCCGCGGGTCGAGTACAGTGCCGGCTGGGATGTCCCGGGCGCCGCCCTGGTGCCGGGCATGCCGGACAACGCGGTAGTCGAACTGGCCCTCGATCCCCGCAGCGCGGTCGTCGCCCTGACCCACGACCCCAAGCTGGACGACATGGCGCTGCTGGAAGCGCTCAAGTCGCCAGCCTTCTATGTTGGCGCGCTCGGCTCGCGCGCCAACAACGCCCGGCGCCGCGAACGGCTGCTGCAGCATTTCGACCTGTCCGAGGCCGAGGTGGCGCGGCTTCACGGACCGGTCGGCCTGCCCATCGGCAGCCGCACGCCGCCGGAAATCGCCGTCTCCATCCTCGCCGAGATCACGGCGACCAAGAACGGCCTCCCGCCCTTCGCGGCAACGGAACGGCTGCCCGCAGCGGACCGTTCCGGCTGCCGCATCGATTAACCCGCATGACGCCAGGCCCCATCGTCGGCATTCTCCTGGCTGCCGGCAGCGGCAGCCGCTTCGGCAGCGACAAATTGCTGCATCCTCTGGCCGACGGCACGCCCATGGGGCTGGCCGCCGCCCGCCGGCTGCGCCCGGCCTGCGATCGCGTCCTCGCCGTGGTGCGGCCGGGCAGCGAGGTATTGGCGGCGCAGCTGGCCGCAGCAGGGTTCGAACTGGTTGTCAGCGCAGCCTCCCTTCAGGGCATGGGCCACAGCCTGGCGGCGGGCGTCCGCGCCGCGCCGGATGCCGGCGGCTGGCTCATCGCCCTGGCGGATATGCCCTTCATCGCTCCCGCCAGCTACGGCCGCGTGGCGGCGGCCCTGCGTGACGGGGGCAGTATCGTGATGCCCGAGTACCAAGGGCGCCGAGGCCATCCGGTCGGCTTCGCCAGGCAATGGGGCGGACAGCTCGCGCGCCTGACGGGCGACGAGGGGGCACGGCGGATCGTGGCCGGCTTTCCCGACGCCATCGTGCGCTGCGACGTGGACGATCCCGGGATCGTGCGGGACGTGGATCAAGCGGCCGACCTGGCGGATCGCCCTCCAGGCGCGACGCCGGCACCGTATCCACCGTGACGCATCGCGGGCTTCCCGTTTTGAAACGTTATGCCGCCGCCGAAGTCTGTGTTGTATCGGGCAACAGGCCCGATCATGGTACATCCTGGCAACCCCGTGGAGCGGGCTCCACATCGAAGGAGAAGAATTCATGAAACTGAAAAACTGGTTGATTTTGTCTGCGTTGGTGGCCGGGACGAATGTGTGGGCCGCCGACACGCCCGCCGCCAAGCCCGCTGAAGGTGCGTCGACCTCCATGCACAAGGCGGAAGAAAGCGCGAAGAAGACGGCCGCGGACGCCAAGGAGGCTGCGCAGAAGGCCGCAGATGCCGCGAAAGTGGCCATGGACAAGGCGGAACAGGCTGTCGGCAATACGTCGCAGAAAGCCGCCGAGGCGGCCAGACAGGCGGCGAAGGATGCCGAGAAGGCCGCACAATTCGCTGCACACAAAGCCGCCGAGGCCACCCGGAAAGCCACGGCGGCAACACGCGAAACCGCTCAGAAAGTTGAAGACGCCGCGAAGAAAGCCGCCCTTGCGAGCGAGGAGGCCTTGGAGAAAGCCGAGGTGTCCGCCAGGCAGGCGGCCCGATCCGGCGCGGCAGCCGCACGGAAAGCCGCCGAAGACACCCGGGATGCGGCGCGCCACGCCATGGAAGCCACCAAGGCGGCAGCCGAGAAGGCGTTCGAAACCCATGAAGGTGCGGCCGACGCGAAGAAGTAATCCCTGCGCCGCAGTGGGCCGTCAGGCCAGCTCCACCCACACCGGCTGATGGTCCGATGCCTCGGTCGCGGCATCGATGCCGTGCGCCTTGAGCCGGCCCGCCAGTCCCTCGGTGAGGAAGACGAAATCGAAGCATTCGGGCTGCTGGACGAAATCCACCGGATGGATGCCGACCGTGGGCGCGTGTGCTTCGCCAGGATGCAGCACGGACCAGGCGTCGTGAAATGCCGGCGTCCCGTCGGCAAACGGGGCGAGAATTTGTGAACGCTCGGATGCGGTGGCGGGGAAATTCATGTCGCCGCACAACAGCGCCTGCGCAGGGCGGGGAAATACCTCGAAGGACCCGCCCGCCTCCTCCGGCATCGGCGCGCGCNNGGATAGGGCGCAGGCTTCCGCATGCAGGTGGCGGATGGCGTCGATCTGGGCCTGGCGCTGGCGTTGCGAGTAGTACTCGAGGTGGGTGGTCAGCACGCGCAGCGGCCCGACATCGGTCGTCACCACGGCTTCCACCAGCACGCGCTGCATGCTGGGCACCGCCGCCTCGGCCGGCCACGGCAACAGATGCCGCCATACCTGGCCGACCGGCAGGCGCGAAAANATGGCGTTGCCGAACCGGCTGCGTCCGCCGCGGCCGTCCGGCACATCGGTCGCTGCGCCGTAAACCGCCGTATAGCCGGGCAGGCCGGCGGACAATTCGGCGACCTGGTCCTCGCCGCGGCTGCCGGGCAGGCCAGGAAAATCGACCGCAACCTCCTGCAGGCAGATGACGTCGAAATCGCCCAGCTGGCGGATCGTCCGCAGGATGCGCGCAAGATCGACGCGGCCGTCCATGCCGCGCCCCCATTGAATGTTCCAGCTCAGTAATTTCATGTCGCACCTCTTGCCGTCAGCATAGCGAATGGTCTCATTTGAATGAAACATCGGCAGGCGGGGTCCGCCCGTCGGTCCGGACCAGGAATTTTCCGGGGCGGCGGGACTCCCAATTGAGGTGGCGTCCGGCCGTAAACCCTTGCAGCGGCAAGGCCTTGGCGGAGGCAATCATTGCCGCACGCGGCTTGAGGGATTAAAATGCCGCACTTTTCGCTTTAATTTTTGCGGCTTGCCCTGTGGGCAGGCCGCTGTTGCCTGAGCTCACGGAACCATGGAACGACAACGCTGGCTGGACGGGACGCTGTATTCGCCCGATTTCGAACAGGATAGCTGCGGCTTCGGCCTGATTGCGCAGATCGACAATCAGCCCAGCCACACGCTGGTGCAGAATGCGATCGGCTCGCTGGCCTGCATGACGCACCGCGGCGCGATCGCCGCCGACGGCTTGTCGGGCGACGGCTGCGGCCTGCTGTTCAAGAAACCGGATGCCTTCCTGCGCGCGGTGGCGGCTGACGCCGGCTTCAAGCTCAGTGACCTCTACGCTGCCGGTCTGGTATTCCTATCGCGCGACGCCGCGCCACAGGCGCATGCGCATTCGACGCTGAAGTCCGCGCTGGAAGCGCAGGGCCTGACGGTCGCCGGCTTCCGCCTGGTGCCGACCGATTCGTCGGTGTGCGGCGAATCGGCGCTGGAATCGCTGCCGCACATCGAACAGGTGTTCGTCAACGCGCCGGCTGGACTCTCTGAAGACGATTTCGAGCGCAAGCTCTACATCGCCCGCCGCCAGGCCGAAAAGACGCTGGAACCGACCGATCCGGTGTTCTACCTGCCGACGCTGTCGTGCCGCGTGATCAGCTACAAGGGCCTGGTGATGCCGGACAACCTGCCGGTGTTCTATCCCGACCTCAACGACGCGCGCTTCGCCACCAGCCTGGCGGTGTTCCACCAGCGCTTCTCGACCAACACCTGGCCGCAGTGGCGGCTGGCCCAGCCGTTCCGCTACTTGGCGCACAACGGCGAGATCAACACGGTGCAGGGCAACCGCAACTGGAGCCGCGCGCGTGAACAGAAATTCGTGACGCCCCTGATCCCGAACATGGATGACGTTCGTCCCATCGTCGGCACCCGGGGCTCGGACTCGATGAGCCTCGACAACATGGTCGAAGGCCTGGTGATGGGCGGCGCGGGCCTGTTCCGCGCACTGCGCCTGGTGATCCCGCCGGCCTGGCAGAACGTCGAGTCGATGGACGCCGACATCCGCGCCTTCTACGAATACAACTCGATGCACATGGAGCCGTGGGACGGCCCCGCCGGCGTGGTGCTGACCGACGGCCGCTACGCCGTCTGCACGCTCGACCGCAACGGCCTGCGTCCGGCGCGCTGGGTGCTGACCAGGNACCGCATCCTCACCATCGCTTCGGAAGTCGGCGTGTGGCAGATCGATCCGGCCAACGTCGAGCGCAAGGGCCGTGTCAAGCCGGGCCAGATGGTCGCCGCCGACCTCGAGACCGGCCGCCTGCTGATGCCGGAAGACATCGACAACGAACTGAAGGGCGCGCAACCCTACCGCGAATGGCTCAAGGCCGGCGTGGTCAAGCTGGAGCTGTCGATCAACCAGGACGCCGATCTGGCGGTGATGGATGCGGCCAGCCTGCTGACGCACCAGAAACTGCATAACGTCAGCTTCGAGGAACGTGACCAGATCATCCGCGTGCTGGCCGAGGACGGCGCCGAGGCGATCGGCTCGATGGGCGACGATACGCCGATGGCGGTGCTGAGCCAGAAAGTGCGCTCGCCGTTCGACTACCTGCGCCAGCAGTTCGCACAGGTCACCAACCCGCCGATCGATCCGATCCGCGAAGCCATCGTGATGTCGCTCAACACCAGCTTCGGCCCCGAGCGCAACCTGTTCAAGGAAACCCCGGAGCACGCGCACCGGGTGGAAGTCCACACCNCGCTGCTGTCGAAGGAGGCCTTCGACAAGCTCTTGAACCTGAACGACCCGTCGTTCGCTTCAACCACGCTCGACCTGCACTACGATCCGACGGCGACTACCCTGGAAGCCGCGATCCATGCGCTGACCGCACGCGCGGTCGACGCGGTGAAGGCCGGCAAGGTCATTCTGGTGCTGTCCGACCGCAACCTCGCCAAGGATCGACTGCCGATCCACGCGCTATTCGCCACCGGCGCCGTGCACCACGCGCTGATCACGGCCGGCCTGCGCTGCAACGCCAACATCGTGGTGGAAACCGGCAGCGTGCGCGATCCGCACCACTATGCCTGCCTGATCGGCTACGGTGCGACCGCGGTGTATCCGTACCTCGCCTACCAGGTCATCGGCGAATTCGTGAAGACCGGCGAGATCAAGCCCAATCTCGACAAGGCGCTGTGCAACTTCCGCAAAGGCATGGACAAAGGCCTGTACAAGGTGCTCTCCAAGATGGGCATCTCGCTGGTGGCCAGCTACCGCGGCGCCCAGTTGTTCGAAGGCGTGGGACTGCATGAAGATGTCATCGAGCTGTGCCTGAAGGGCACAGTGTCGCGTATTTCCGGCGCCAATTTCGAGGACTTCGAGTCCGACCAGAAGCTGCTGCACAAGGCGGCGTTCAACCCGCTGCGCCCGCTGACCGCCGGCGGCCTGCTGAAATTCATGTTCGGCGAGGAATACCACGCCTACAACCCGGACGTGGTGCAGCAGCTGCAGAAAGCCGTGAAGACCGGCGACTACGCCGAGTTCAAGAAGTATTCCGAGATCGTCAACACCCGCCCGGTGGCGATGGTGCGCGACCTGATGAAGCTGAAGGCCGGCGCCAAGCCGATCCCGCTCGAGGAAGTCGAGCCGCTGGAAACCATCCTCAAGCGCTTCGACTCGGCCGGTATGTCGCTCGGCGCCTTGTCGCCGGAAGCGCACGAGGCGCTCGCCGAGGGCATGAACCGCATCGGCGGCCGCTCCAACTCGGGCGAAGGCGGCGAGGACCCGAAGCGCTACGGCACGGTGAAGACCTCCAAGATCAAGCAGGTCGCTTCCGGCCGCTTCGGCGTGACCGCGACCTACCTGGTCAACGCCGAGGTGCTGCAGATCAAGATCGCACAGGGCGCCAAGCCCGGCGAGGGCGGCCAGTTGCCCGGCGACAAGGTGTCGCCGATGATCGCCTCGTTGCGCCACTGCAAGCCCGGCACCACGCTGATCTCGCCGCCGCCGCACCACGACATCTACTCGATCGAGGATCTGGCGCAGCTGATCTTCGACCTCAAGCAGGTCAACCCCGACGCGCTGGTGTCGGTGAAGCTGGTCGCCGAGCCGGGTGTCGGCACGATCGCCGCGGGCGTCGCCAAGGCCTACGCCGACCTCATCACGATCTCCGGCTACGACGGCGGCACCGGCGCGAGCCCGCTGACCTCGGTGAAGTACGCCGGCACGCCGTGGGAGCTCGGCCTGTCCGAGGCGCAGCAGGTGCTGCGCGCAAATGGTTTGAGGGGCCGGGTTCGCGTGCAGACCGACGGCGGCCTGAAGACCGGCCTCGACGTCGTCAAGGCGGCGATCCTCGGCGCCGAGTCGTTCGGCTTCGGTACCGGCCCGATGGTCGCGCTGGGCTGCAAGTACCTGCGCATCTGCCACCTGAACAATTGCGCCACCGGCGTCGCCACGCAGAACGACAAGCTGCGCCGCGAGCATTTCATCGGCCTGCCCGAGATGGTGGTGAACTACTTCAAGTTCGTTGCCGAGGAAACGCGCGAGCTGATGGCCTCGCTGGGCATCCGCAAGCTGACCGACCTGATCGGACGCACCGACCTGCTCGACCTCTCGGCCGGCGACACACCGCGCCAGGGCCGGCTGAAGCTCGACGTGCTGCTCTCGCAGGGCGACATCCCGGCCGACGCGCCGCGTNTTTCGCAGCAGGAGCGCAATCCGTCGTTCGACAAGGGCGAACTGGCCGAACGGATGGTGGCCGACGCGATCGGCGCGATCAAGGCCGGCACGCCGATCGAGTTGCGCTACGAAGTGCGCAACGTCAACCGCTCGATCGGCGCACGCCTGTCAGGCGAGATCGCCAAGGCGCATGGCTCCAAGGGCCTGCCGGACAACACCATCCGCGTCCAGCTCACCGGTTCGGCCGGCCAGAGCTTCGGCGTGTGGAACCACAAGGGCCTGACGATCACGCTCGAAGGCGACGCCAACGACTACGTCGGCAAGGGCATGGGCGGCGGCCGCCTGGTGATCTACCCGCCGCGCGTGGCCACCTTCGACGCACACCGCAACACGCTGATCGGCAACACCTGCCTGTACGGCGCCACCGGCGGCGAACTCTATGCGGCCGGCATGGGCGGCGAGCGCTTCGGCGTGCGCAACTCCGGCGCATTGACCGTGGTGGAAGGCATCGGCGACCACGGCTGCGAGTACATGACGGGCGGCGCGGTGATCGTACTGGGCGACACCGGCCTGAACTTCGGTGCCGGCATGAGCGGCGGCATGGCCTTCGTGGTCGACGACACGAACGATTTCGTGTCGAAGACCAACAAGGAAATGGTCGAGCTGACCCGCATCACCAGCGACGAAACCGAGCCGTTCCGCGTCTTTCTCAAGACGCAGGTGGAACGCCATCTG
Organism: Thiobacillus sp.; assembly: GCF_013693775.1. NCBI lineage: Bacteria > Pseudomonadati > Pseudomonadota > Betaproteobacteria > Nitrosomonadales > Thiobacillaceae > Thiobacillus > Thiobacillus sp. The sequence goes on along the minus strand of NZ_CP059257.1, from coordinate 2,420,874 downwards.
GCGCTCACCGGCAGCGCCCGCGCGAAGGCGCTGCTGGCCGAGTTCGACGCCACCTTGTCTCGCGTCTGGCTGGTCAAGCCGAAGCGCATTTCGATTGAAGACCTGGTCGAGGACATCCCCGGCCAGACACGTGAAGTATTGGAAGCTTAACGATGGGTGACGTATTCCAGTTTCTGAAGCAGGCCCGGCGCGACGGCGAAAAGACCGCCGCCGATGTCCGCAAGCACGAGTTCCGCGAAATCTACGCGCTGATGGATACGGCGCACGCGCAGGAACAGGCCGACCGTTGCCTCGGCTGCGGCAATCCGTACTGCGAATGGAAGTGCCCGGTGCACAACTACATTCCCAACTGGCTCAAGCTGGTGACCGAAGGGCGCCTGTTCGAAGCCGCGGAACTGTCGCACCAGACCAACTCGCTGCCTGAAGTGTGCGGCCGCGTCTGCCCGCAGGATCGTCTGTGCGAAGGGGCCTGTACCCTCAATACCGACGGCTTCGGTGAAGCCGTGGGCGGTGGGCCGAACACGGGCGGCTTCGGCGCGGTGACCATCGGCCAGATCGAGAAATACATTTCCGAAGAAGCCTTCAAGGCCGGCTGGCGTCCCGACATGTCGAACGTCGTTCCAACCGGCAGGAAAGTCGCCATCATCGGCGCCGGCCCGGCCGGACTCGGCTGTGCCGACGTGCTGGCGCGCAATGGCGTGAAGCCGGTGGTATTCGATCGCTACGACGAAATCGGCGGCCTGCTGACCTTCGGCATCCCCGAGTTCAAGATGGAAAAATGGGTGATGACACGCCGCCGCGAGGTGCTGGAAGGCATGGGCGTCGAATTCCGCCTCAATACCGAGATCGGCAAGGACGTTCCCATGCAGTCCCTGCTCGACGAATACGACGCCGTATTCATGGGCATGGGCACCTACACCTACATGAAGGGCGGCTTCCCCGGCGAGGATCTGCCCGGCGTGCTGGAAGCGCTGCCTTTCCTGATCTCCAACGTGCGCAAATGCCTCGACCTGGCCAAGCCGGACGAGGTCTACCACAACATGAAGGGCCTGCGCGTCGTGGTGCTCGGCGGCGGCGACACCGCCATGGACTGCAACCGCACCAGCATCCGCCAAGGCGCGGCCAGCGTCACCTGCGCCTACCGCCGCGACGAGAAGAACATGCCCGGCTCCAAGCGCGAAGTCGGCAACGCCAAGGAAGAAGGCGTGCAGTTCCTGTGGAACCGCCAGCCGGTCGAGATCGTCGGCGACGGCAAGGTCGAAGGCGTGAAGCTCGTGACCACCGAACTCGGCCCGCCCGATGCGCGCGGCCGCCGCACCCCGGTGGTGATTCCGGGTTCCGAGGAAGTCATTCCGGCCGACCGCGTGATCGTCGCCTTCGGCTTCCGCCCCAATCCGCAACCGTGGTTCGAACAGCACCAGATCGCGGTCGATCCGGGCGGTCGCGTCATCGCCAAGGGGCAGTCGCACGCCTTCCAAACCGCCAACCCCAAGGTCTTCGCCGGCGGCGACATGGTGCGCGGTTCCGATCTGGTGGTGACCGCCGTATGGGAAGGCCGCGAGGCCGCCAAGGGCATCCTCGCCTACCTCGACCTGCTGTAACGCCGCCTGCACGGGTGCGGCGGCCGCACCCGTGTCCACCCATCGGGGTATGCTGCGGCATTGCCATCGACCGCTCTTACCGGATGCTTTCAGCCCCCTATTACCCACGTTCGTTCACCATCCTGGTCATCGTTGCCATGGGCGTGTTGATCGTGCCGCTGGCCAGCGGCCTGATCAATGCGGTGCACGTGCTGCAAGGCGTGGTCGAAACCCAGCGCCAGTTCACCCACACCAGCCTTGCCGTCACGCGCGACGTGCGGCAGATCGTCGAGTCGGTCAGCCAGCTGCAACGCGCCGCCGGACAATACCATCTGTTGCAGGACGCCGAATTCGGACCGGCCCTGCGACAAAGCTTCGACGAACTGCGCGCCCAGCTGTCGCAACTCGATACCCAGCTCACCGACTCCCGTTCGCGCGCGACACTGGCCACGCTTCAGGCGCGCAGCCAGACCCTGTATCGCCAGGTGCGGCCGNGGGAATTCCTGGATAGCGACCAGTTCCACGCACTCGACCCGACCTTCGATGACTTGCATGATGTCGCGCGCACCCTGCTCGTTCAGGCGGATGCCGCAGTACAGCGCGAATTGCAGGCACTGGAAGGCACGGTGCAGGCGACCCGCCGGCGGTTGATCGTGCTGGCATTGGCCCTGATTCCCTTGACGCTGCTGCTCGCGGCCGTGTTTTCCTGGATGATCAACCGCCCGATCAAGCAGCTCAAGACCTCGATCCAGCAGCTCGGCCAGGCTGACCTGCGCCCCTTGCCGGCCATCAGCGGACCGCAGGATATCGTCGAACTGGGACGGGAAATCGACTGGCTGCGCCAGCGCCTGCAGGCACTGGAAGAACAGAAGCTGCGCTTCCTCCGCCACGTGTCGCACGAGTTGAAGACGCCGCTCGCATCGCTGCGCGAAGGCGTGGCGCTGCTGGGCGACGAACTGGCAGGTAGCCTCAACCCGCGCCAGCGCAGCATCGTCGGCATCATGGACAGCGGCAGCCGCGACCTGCAGAAGCGCATCGAAGACTTGATCCGTTACAGCAGCATGGTACGCGACGCCACGCCCTCGCCCGCCACGCCGCAAGCGCTGGGCGACGCGCTCGATGCCGTCCTGGCGCGGCAAAGGCTGGGGCTCGATACGCGCCACATCGAGGTCGAAACGCAGTTCGACGCGCCCGTGCTCCATGCCGAGCGCGGTCAGCTGGAAACCGTTCTCGACAATCTGTTGTCCAATGCGGTCAAATTCAGTCCCGAGGGCGGACGCATCCTGGTGAAGAGTGCGTCTGTCGACGGCGCGATCGAGGTTTGGGTATGCGATCAGGGCGGCGGCATCCCGGAAGCCGAACGCTCCCGCATCTTCGAGCCGTTTTTCCAGGGCGAACGCCAACCCGCCAGCGTGGTTCGGGGCAGCGGGCTCGGCCTGTCGATCGTGCGCGAGTCGCTGCTGGCTGTCGGCGGCAACGTCGAAGTGGTCGATCGCCCGCCCTGGTCGACCTGTTTCCGATTATCGTGGCCCGCTTACCGCGGCCCGCTTAACCTGACGCGTACCGAATGAGCTTCAAATCCGTCCTGCTTGCCAGTCTTTTGCTGACGCTGAGCGCCTGCGTCGTCCCGCCCCTGCCCGGCCAGCCGGCTCAACCCGGCGCCCGGCTATTCGGGTTGAGCGCATCGGCACTCCTGAACGAGCTGTCGCGGGTGGCGGCGCTGTCTCCCGAACAGCGCCGACGCGAACTGGCCGCGCTGGACAATGAACGCCGCCTCGACGATGCCAAGCGTTTCCAGCAGGCCGCGCTGCTGGAACGCGAAGACAGCGTGGACGCGTTCGAGCGCAGCCTCAAGAGCCTGGCCATGATCGACGACGTCGATCCCCGCGCACATACGGTGCTCGATCTGATGAAGAAATCGCTCTCGGCCCGCATCGAGCTCCGACAACAGACTGCGCGCGCGCAGGAGCTGCAGGACAAGCTCGATCAGATCAAGGCGCTGGAAAAACCCTGCAGCAGCGCAACACACTCCCAAATCGCCATGAAGAAACCTGCCATCCTGGTCGTGGACGACGACGCGGCACTGCGCGAACTGATCACCCTGCGGCTGGAAGCCAACGGATTCAAGGTCGAGGCAGTCGACAGCGGCGAAGCCGCCCTGGCGCAGCTGGCATTGGCACGGCCCGACGCCGTGCTGACCGACATGCAGATGGGCGGCATCGACGGTATGGCCTTGTTTCGGGCCATCCATGCACGCGACCCGTCGCTGCCGGTGATCGTACTGACCGCGCACGGCACCATTCCGGACGCGGTGGCCGCCACTCAGCAGGGGCTGTTCGGCTACCTGACCAAGCCCTACGACGCGCCCACGCTGGTCGACCTGCTGAAGCGCGCCACCCGGCTGGCCGGCAGCAGCTCCGAGGCACACGACGACAATTGGCGCAGCGACATCGTCACCGCCAGCCCGGCAATGGACACGCTGCTGGCCGAAGCCCGTCTGGCCGCCCAGATTGACGCCGCGCTGATGATCCAGGGCGAATCGGGCACCGGCAAGGAATTGCTGGCGCGTGCGATCCACCGTGCCAGCCCGCGTCACGCCAAGCCTTTCGTCGCGATCAACTGCGGCGCGATCCCGGCCGAACTGCTCGAGTCGGAACTTTTCGGCCATGTCAAAGGCGCCTTCACCGGCGCGGGACGCGACCATCCCGGCCTGTTCCTCAGCGCGCAGGGCGGCACCGTGTTCCTCGACGAGATCGGCGACATGCCGGCCCCGCTACAGGTCAAGCTGCTGCGCGTGCTGCAGGAGGGCGAAGTACGCCCGGTCGGCTCGACCGAGACACGCGCCGTCGATGTGCGCATTCTCTCGGCGACCCACTGCAACCTGGAGGAGGCGATCGTCAGCGGCGAGTTTCGCGAAGACCTGTATTACCGGCTGAACGTGGTCAACCTGACGCTGCCACCGCTGCGCGAACGGCGTGAGGATATCCCTTTGCTGGCGCAGCATTTCCTGAGTCTGTTGACGGAAAAATACCGCCGCCGCATCCACAGCTTCGCACCCGATGCGCTCGACATGCTGGTGGCGGCCGACTGGCCGGGCAATATCCGGCAGCTGCACAACGTCCTGGAGCAGTGCGTCGCCCTGTGCACCACCACGACCATCCCGGCCACGCTGGTCGGGCGGGCATTGCGCGACAAACCCGCCGACATCCAGCCGCTGGCCGAGGCACGCGCAGCCTTCGAGCGCGATTACCTCATCACCCTGCTGAAGCTGACGCGCGGACAGGTCAGCGAAGTGGCCCGGCTGGCCGGACGCAACCGCACCGAGGTATACCGGCTGTTGCAGCGCCACGACCTCACCNCCGCGCTGTTCAAGGATCGCGACGAAACCGACTAATGTCGGGCAGGGGCGACGCCTGCATCTTGCAGGCTGTCGCCGGCTTGCACGCCAACCCCGCAGTCCGTTGATTCAAATAAGGATTTTCGCTTGGCACACACTCTGCATTGAGGGGATACCGCCTTCGTGGCGCTTATCAATTATCAGAGGAGAACATCATGTTTGGATGGGCCATCACGTTCCTGATCCTTGCCATCATCGCTGGAATTTTCGGCTTTGCCGGCGTGGCCGGCACCGCCGCCTGGATCGCCAAGATCCTGTTTGTCGTGGGCCTGGTCGTGTTTCTTGTCATGCTGGCCACGGGCCGCCGACCGCCGACGATGTAAATCCGTGATGCACACGAAGAGAGGGAGCCGAGGTTCCCTTTTTATGGCCTGTCGCCATCGACATACAAAAATGACAAGAAAAAACATAGGTTTATAAAACAGCATGCCCCTGTGTCGCCGGCCGGCGACATATCTACCCGGTCGAGGCCCCAGGATCCTGGAAAAATTACCGCTGCCCCATCTCAAGGCCTTGATTCAACAGCGGAAAAAATAACTGGCACGGTCGTCGCTGTAATCCGCCTGAGTGCATGTGCATTCAACTCAACCCATTACAGGAGATAGCCATGAAATACATCCACCATCGCTTGACGACCTTGACGCTGGCCAGCGTGCTGGGCGCTGCCGCTTCCACCTCCGCCCTGGCCGCGTCGACGGCAGCCGACTTCAAAACCTATGACAGCAACGGCGACGGCAAGATCAGCCAGCAGGAATACCAAGCCCAGGGCGGCAGCGAAGGGACGTTCCGCATGATCGACGTTAACGGCGACGGCAGCTTGAGCCACGACGAATTCGTCAAGAAAGGCAGCGCGTCCACGCCTCCCTCAGCGCCCGCCAATCCCGCGACCCCAGGTATGCCGAGCCCCAACGATCGCCTTTGAACATCTGAACGGCCGGTTGGCGCATTGCGCCTCGGGCCGAATCACCCTATGTCAATGGAGACGAACATGAAAAACCTTAATCGAACGCTCTTGAAGCTGACGCTTGCCACCATGTTCAGCGCGGGTGTTGCTGGGCAGGCCATGGCCGCGACAGCCAGCTTCAAAACCTACGACAGCAACGGCGACGGCAAGATCAGCCTGACGGAATTCCAGGAACACGGCGGTCAGGCGCAGGCCTTCCGCGATGGCGACACCAACCATGACAACAGCCTGAGCCAGGATGAGCTCGTCAAGGCCGACGCCAGCGGCGATCGCATCAAGGCCGGCAAATATATCGATGACGCGTGGATTACCACCAAGGTCAAGACGATGTTGCTGAAGGACGAAGGCATGAAGGGACTCGGCGTGGACGTGGAGACCCACAAAGGCATGGTGCTGTTGGCCGGCTGGGTCAACAACGCCACCCAGGTCGCCGAGGCCGAAAAAATCGCGCGTAGTGTCAAAGGCGTCACCGGGGTCAAGAACACCCTGCAGATCAAGAATTGATCGCTGTAAGGATCAGGCCGGCGGCGGCAGGTGCCGCTGTCTCGGCCGCAACCTGGAGAATTCACATGCATCAGACTATGCAACACCTCAACGATGAGCATATGCGGCTGTACGAATGGAGCGGCGCCGGGGCAGGAACCAGACTGCAGGCTGCCGCCCCGGAAAAATCGAAGCGGACGCATGCCTGGCATGCTTCATACGGCGTACTGGCGTTGCTGACGTCCCTGCTGGCGTTGAACGGCTGTGACAGCAAGGGCCCGGTGGAACAGGCCGGCGAACAGGTCGATCAGGCCGTCAGGNACATGCAGGCGGAGGATGCGCGTTCGCAGCAGATGAACACGCCATCCGCCAGCCCTGAGGCGGCGGCGCCCGCCCAGGAAGCCCCTTCGGACGGCACGCCGCCTGGCTCCGACATGCCGAAACAATAGCGTCATGCCGGTTCGACGTGGAACCCCGCCAAAAAGCCGGTGGCACGCGCGTGCCACCGGCTGTGTGGATCGAACGACGATCAGAACGCGTAGCTGTACATCAGTTGCCAGTTCAACTGGCTATGGTCGATGACCATGCCGCCGTTGCCGGCGGGCGGATTGGGTCCCGTACCGGTCACCGAGGTCTTGGGCGAATAGCTCAACGCGAAATTCACCGTGGACTGCTTACTGAAGGCATAACCGAAGCCCGCCGTGTAGTGATTCTCGACGATCGCCGGCCACAGGTAGTTGACGAACTGGTCCGGAATCGGATTCTTGCCGTGGTTGTAGCCGATGCGACCCGTCAGGGCGTCGTTGAGTTTGTAGGCGAGACCCAGCGACAGCACGATCTGGTCGTTCCAGTCCTGCTGGAACGGCGCATAGACGGCGCCGTTTTTGTAGATGGTCACGGTATTCATGCTGTCGCCCCACAGCACGTCCTTGACATCGGCCGCGACCATGAGCTTGTCGTTCGCCTGCCAGGCCAGACCCAGGCCCAGGGTGGCCGGCATGTCGAAGCCCTTCACCTTGTAGATGCCGTCCTTGAGGTCAGGCAGGTTGCCGGCGGACTGATAGACGCCGCCGACGGTGAGCGCATCGGCCAGCTTGTAGGTGAAGCCGAGCTTGGCCGCCAGGCTGTAGCCCTTGGCGGCGCCGGTGAAGTCGCTGCCATCCTTGAAGTTGATGCCGTATCCGGTGACCACCATGTCCATCCCGGCCCAGACGAGGTCGACGCTGCCGCCGATATTGAAGCGCTCATTGACCGCGTAGGCCAGCGGGAAAATCACCCGCCCGACGCTCACCTGCGCCATGTCGCCGCTGGCGTATTCGGTACCCATGCCGCCCTGGCCGTAGATGCCGGCGCCGTAGGTCAGCTTGCCCTGTTTNTTCGCGTAGCCGAATGCCGGCATGTAGAAGGCATCCGCTTTGGATTTGCCGATCCCCATGGACGTCTTGACGTCCGGACCCACGAAACCCAGCATCACATCGATCCGGCTGCCTTCCGCCATCAGGCCCAGCGTGGCCGGATTGTTCGCCATGGCGGCCGTGCCGTTGTCATAGGCCATGGCCGCACCGCCCATGCCGGCGGCAATGGGGCCATAGCCCTCCATGAGCATGCCATTGGTTGCCATGGCCAGGCCGGGCACAGCAAGGCCCGCCGCGGCAAGCGTGGCCGCGAGTTTATTCAGTTGCATCGGGGTTCTCCTAGAGGGACGCGTTATAGATTTTTAGAAAAGTCGAAAATTCTAACCTATTTATGTATGCAGCCGAATGGGCGGCCGGGGTCTTGCAAATCAGATGCATCGGGATGGGCAACACGACGCGGGAAATTTCGGCCCGTCGATCATGAATCGGCACCCGCCGGGAAAACATTAGCCCGCAGGACGTTACATTGCGTTACATGTGGTTACCTGCTCCAAACAAGCCGCTTACACGGCGCGCCTAGAGTGCAATTGTCCGCCGACATTAAAGATATCGCCGGGGGCATTGATCAACCGAACAGGAGCCACATCATGAAAACCACACTGATTGCAACCCGCCTCGGCATGCTGATGCTGNGGGGTCTGAGTCTCATGGCGACCGCCGCGCAAGCCGACTGGGATCGTTACGGCCACNCCCAGGTCAGGCACGCCTACCAACAAAGCCAGGCATACAGTCAGCAGATCAATGCGCGTCAGGCACGGCAGAGGGATCGTATCGAAGCCGGCAAACATAACGGCAGCCTGACTCGCCACGAAGTCCGCGACTTGATGCGCGAGCAGCACGAAATCCAGGCCATGGAGCATCATTTCCGCGCCGACGGCATCATCGACGCCCGTGAGTTCCGGCGTCTCGACCATGCACTAGACCAGGCCGGCCGCAACATCCGGGCAGAACGGCATGACCGCCAGGTACGCTACGCCTACAATACCTGGCCCCGTTGAACCCGGCCACCGCCGGCTGCGTGGATCACTTCTATTCCAATCACTTCCATTCCAAAGACAACCCAGGAGCAAATCATGAACGTGCCTGTCACACTGGCCTTGGCGGCGCTCGCGGGCACCAGCCCGGCGTGGGCCGACCCGCCCGAGCATGCCCCGGCGTACGGTTACTACAAANAGCACCACGATGATGACCGCGGCCGTCGGCAGCACCGCCATGCCGGACATTACCGGGGCCAAAGCGGGTCGNTCTATGTGCACGACTACGGCATCCCGGCCGGCCGCTGCAATCGCGACGAAATCGGCGCGGTCATCGGTGGCGTGTCCGGCGCGGTCATCGGCGGCCAGGTCGCGGGACGCGACGATCGCGTCGTCGGCATGGTGGTCGGGGGCGTACTCGGCGCGGTATTGGGCCACGCCATCGGCGACAGCATGGATGCCCGCGATCGCGCCTGCATGGGACATGCCCTGGAGCTCGGCCGTCCGGGCGTTCCGGTTGCGTGGCGCCATGACGGTCACGCCTATCGCTTCACGCCGCGCGGCGATGCGCGCGACGGCTGCCGTTACGCCACCCTGGTGGTCGATGGACAACGGCCACACGACGTGCTGGCCTGCCCGGCCGGGCGCGGCGAATGGTCTTTCCGCCGCACCTGATCAGCCCCCGCTTCCGGGTCGGCGACGCCAAGCCTGCTAAAATGCCGACTTTGCGTCCTGGCCCGCTTCATGTCTGCCCTCAAGAACGATACTTTCCTGCGCGCGCTGCTGCGCCAGCCTACTGATTACACGCCGCTGTGGCTGATGCGCCAGGCCGGGCGCTATCTGCCGGAATACAACGCCACCCGCGCACGCGCAGGAGATTTTCTGACCCTGTGCAAGACCNCCGATCTGGCGACCGAAGTGACGCTGCAACCGCTGGCGCGCTACCCGCTCGACGCTGCGATCCTGTTTTCCGACATTCTCACCGTGCCCGACGCGATGGGATTGGGGCTGTATTTCTCGACCGGCGAAGGCCCGCGCTTCGAGCGCCCGCTACGCGACGAATGGGAAATCCGCGACCTTTCCGCACCCGATCCGACCGACAAGCTGGGCTACGTGATGGATGCGGTACGTTCGATCCGCCGTGCGCTCGACGGCTCGGTGCCGCTGATCGGTTTCTCCGGCAGCCCGTACACGCTGGCCTGCTACATGATCGAAGGCGGCGGCTCGGACGACTACCGCCACATCAAGACCATGCTGTACAGCCGCCCCGACCTGCTGCATCGCATCCTCGAAGTGAACACCCAGGCGGTGACCGACTACCTCAATGCGCAGATCGAAGCGGGCGCCCAGGCGGTGATGATTTTCGATTCCTGGGGCGGCAGCCTGACGCCCCACGCGTACAAGGAATTCTCGCTCGCCTACATGGAGCGCATCGTCGACGGCCTGATCAAGGAGCGCGATGGCCGACGCGTGCCGAGCATCGTCTTCACCAAGNGGGGCGGTAACTGGCTGGAAGCCATCGCCGCCTGCGGCGCCGACGCGGTCGGCCTCGACTGGAGCATCGACATCGGCGAAGCGCGCCGCCGCGTGGGCAGCCAGGTGGCGCTGCAAGGCAATCTCGATCCCAGCGCCCTGCACGGCACGCCGGATATCATCCGTAGCGAAGTCGCACGCATCATCGACGGCTACGGCAACCATCCAGGCCATGTGTTCAACCTCGGCCACGGCATTTCGCAATTCACCAACCCGGACAACGTCAGCATCCTGGTCGAGGCCGTGCACAGCCGTAGCCGGGCCATGCGTGCCGCCGGTGAAAACTGATTTTCCAAATGTAAAGCATCGAAAATTCCGAATTATTTACATATAAAAATCGACTTTTCAGCACGGTTGGGTTTACGTCACCATACCCGCTCTCGTCGACATTCCGGAGCCTCATCGTGAAACCTTTCCTGATCAGCCTGTTCGCAGTGTTTCTCACCTTCGCGTTCGCCACCCACGACGCCGAGGCCAGGCGCCTCGGCGGCGGCAAGTCTTTCGGCATGCAGCGCAGCGCGCCCGCCAAACAGGAGGCCGCCCCTGCGCCGCAACGCCAGCAGACGACCAGCACGCCGGCCCCGGCCACCCCGCAGAAACGCAGTTGGATGGGGCCGATCGCAGGACTGGCCGCTGGCCTCGGGCTTGCCGCCCTGGCTTCACACTTCGGTTTCGGCGAAGGAATGGCCAATTTCCTGATGCTGGCACTGCTGGCCATGGCTGCGTTCATGTTGTTCCGCTTCCTGATGCGCCGCTCTGCGCCCACAACGCCGGCCATGCAATATGCCGGCATGCCGGCTTCCGCAATGAACCCTGCATCCTCCGGGTTTGAGCAGGTGACAGCCGGGNGATTTGGTAGTCCCATCCCCACCTTTCCGCCCGGATTTGACGCCGAGGCGTTCGTGCGCGAGGCCAAGCTCAACTTCATCCGCCTCCAGGCAGCCTTCGACGCCGGCAACCTGGACGACCTGCGCGCCTTTACCTCGCCCGAAGTATTCGCCGAAATCCGCATGCAACTGGCCGAGCGCGGCACGGCTGCGCAAACCACGGACGTGATGGCGCTCGACGCCGAGGTGCTCGAAGCCGCCGACGAGGATGGTCGCCATGTGGTCAGCGTCCGTTTCACCGGGATGGTTCGCGAAACGGCCGACGACCTCGGCGCCACCCCACTCGATGAGATCTGGCACCTCAGCAAACCCGCCCAAGGCCAGGGCGGTTGGGTGATTGCCGGGATTCAGCAAGCATAAACTCAGACAAAACAAGGCCTTGCGCACGAAAAACGTGCACAAGGCCCGTAATTGCGGCAATAGAAGCATCAACTTATGCACAGTTTTGACGCACGGGAACTTTTTGTGTCAAGACCTTGACAGTCACACCTTGTTTATAAGTAACTGAATAATATGGATTTGTCGGCCTGCCTGCTTTTTAGTCTTTAAGGCTGACCCGCCTGAATACGGGCATTGGGGGCAATCAACACAAATCACCCACACAATTATCCACAGCCTGCGTGGACAACGCCAAATTACCCTTGGCTAACAATCAGTTAGTGAAACTTTCCCGATACCTGACCAAGATTCGCCACTAACATGCCGTTCATTCTCCAGGTCGCGCTCGATACTCCGCTGCACCGGCTGTTCGACTATCGCCTGCCGGCACAGCTTGGTCCGGTGCAGTCGGGCAGCCTGGTCGAAGTCCCGTTCGGCCGAATGCTACAAATCGGCGTCGCCCTGGAACGGCAGAGCGATAGCGCCATCGTGGCGGACAAGCTGCGCGACGTCATCCGTGTGCTGGACGATCGCCCCGCGCTGTCGCCCGACATCCTCCGCCTGGCACAGTTTTGTGCCGACTATTACCACTATCCGCTGGGCGCGATCCTGCTCGCCACGCTACCGCCGCGCCTGCGCAATGCTGCGCCATTTGCCGCGGACACGCCCTGGCTGGTCGTGACCGAGGCAGGGCGGACGACCGAACCCNCGNCTCGTGCCCGCGCACAACGCGCACTGCTCGATGCCTTGCGCGCGGCGCCACTGGGGCGCGCGACATTGCGTGAACAGAAACAAGGCCGCCACGCCGCAGCGCTGGTTGCGGCCGGTTGGGCGGAATGGTCACGCTTGCCGCCCNCTGCCGGCCATGCGCCACCGACCCAGGCGGCCCCTGCGGCGACCGTCGAGCAACAGGCTGCGCTCGACCGCCTGCTGCCCGTGCTGGGGCCATTCGGCGTCCACCTCATACACGGCGTCACCGGCAGCGGCAAGACCGAGCTATATCTGCGCCTGATCGATGTGGTGTTGGCAACAGGCCGGCAGGTGCTGGTGCTGATCCCCGAAATCGCCCTCACTCCGCAACTGGAACAACATTTCCGCCGTCGTTTTCCCGGGCGGCGTATCGCCACCCTGCACAGCGGCTTGAGCGAAACCGCGCGCGCGGAAAACTGGCTCGCCGCACCCGACTGCGACGTCCTGCTCGGCACCCGACTGTCCGTGTTCACGCCGCTTCCCCGGCTGGGATTGATCGTCGTCGACGAAGAGCACGACGCCTCGTTCAAGCAGCAGGACGGCCTGCGCTATTCGGCACGCGACGTCGCCATCGCCCGTGGGAAGCAGGCCGATATTCCTGTGATACTCGGCTCGGCCACGCCTTCGCTGGAAAGCTATGCGCAGGCCCTGAATGGCCGCTACCAGCTGATCGAACTGAAACAGCGCGCGATCAGCCAGGCGCAACTGCCGGACATCGAGCTCGTCGACCTGAAGCACATTCCGGTCGACAACGGCCTGACACGGCCCGCGCTACAGGCGCTGACCGACACCCTGGCGCGCGGCGAGCAGAGCCTGGTCTTTCTCAACCGGCGCGGCTATGCCCCGGCGCTGTACTGCCCGAGTTGTGCGTGGGTGTCGCCCTGCCCGCGCTGCTCGGCGCGGCTGGTGCTGCACCGCACCTCGCACCGGCTGAAGTGCCATCACTGCGGATTCGAGACGCGCATCCCGCCCGAGTGCCCGAGTTGCGGCAACCCCGACCTCAAAGCCCTCGGCCAGGGGACGCAGCGACTGGAGGAAACGCTGGCCGCCTTCCTGCCTGCCGCACGCATTCGCCGCATCGACCGCGACACCATGCGGCCGCGCGCCTGGGCCGAGCTCGGCGAAGCGGTGCATGGCGGCGAAGTCGACATCCTGGTTGGCACGCAAATGCTGGCCAAGGGCCACGATTTTCCCAACATGACGCTGGCGCTGATCCTCGACACCGACGGCGCCCTCTACAGCCCGGATTTCCGCGCCACCGAGCGCCTGTTCGCCCAACTGATGCAGGTAGCCGGGCGCGCCGGGCGCGCCGACAAACCCGGCCGCGTACTGATCCAGACCGCTTTCCCCGACCATCCCTTGTTCCGTTATCTGCAGCGCCACGACTACGCCGGCTATGCTCACACGCTGCTGGCCGAGCGCAAGCAACTCGATCTGCCACCGTTCACCCGCCAGGTGCTGCTGCGCGCCGAAGCGACGACGATGGATGCGGCGCTGGCCTTCCTGCAACACGCGGCGGCGCGGGCCCCGGACACGGCCGGCGTCAGCGTATTCGGCGCCACGCCGGCGCCGATGGCGCGCGTGGCCAATCTCGAACGTGCACAGCTTCTGATCCAGTCGGCGCAGCGTCAGGCCCTGCAAGCCTTCGTTCGCGATTGGCGGCCGCGACTCGACAGCATCAAACCGCGTATCGCACGTTGGTCTCTCGACGTCGATCCGCTAGTGTTCTAGCGGTCCTTGTATGTCGAAAGCCCTCAATTAGACCGGTTTCCGTTCGATAACGTATCTTGGGGCGGGGATTTAACACAGCATCGAAGCCCACACGATGGCGGAACACCGATGAGCGAACACTACGACGAGCACTACATCAATAGCGTGACCGCGCTGGGCGATACCCACGAGGTCGTCACGACCCAGGCAATATTCACCCGCAACGGCATCAAGCTGATCGACCGTGGGGCACGCATCAACTCGGCCATGCGTGAAAAGCTGGTGAAGCACAAGCTGATTCCGGCCATCGACGAATGCCTCTCCGTCACCGACGGCGTCACCAACGCCAGCCTGCGCGACCGCGCCCGCGAGATCCTGGATAACGAGCCCCGCTTCCAGTTTTTCCACTCCGCCCTGCCCGGAACCGCGCGATTGCTCAATGCCATCTATGCCATGCCGCTCAACGCGCCGCTCGCGTTCAAACTCACGGTGGCGCGCGAGCGGCGCCCGGAGATTTTCGAGCACAGCGTGCAGATGACGCTGATCGCGCTCATCCTCGCCATCAAAAGCCGTCTGCCCGAACGCGATCTCGCAAACGTCGCCGCCGCGGGCATGCTTCACGATATCGGCGAACTGCATATCGATCCCGCCCTGCTGCGGCCCGGCCATCCGCTCGATCCCGATGCGATGCGCCATGTCTACGCCCATCCGATGACGGCTTATCTCATCCTGCAAACCTATCCCATGTTCCATCCGGAAATCAGCACAGCCGTATTCGAGCACCACGAACGGCTGGATGGCAGCGGCTACCCGCGCGGGCTCAAGGGCGAGGAAATCGGCCGCCTAGGCCAGATTCTGATGCTGGCGGAGGCCGTCAACGCCCTGTTCGAAAAGAGCTGGCACACCCACGGCGCCGCTCGCCTGGCGGTGATGCTGAAAATGAATCGCCGCAAATTCGACCGCGAATTGATCAATCATCTCGTCAGGCTGCTCAACAGCGGCGAGCGGGCGGAACCGGGCGGGCGGGCGGACAACATCTCGTCCGAATCGGTGGCGGCTCAGCTCAACCAATTGGCCGAAGTGTTCCGCTTGTGGCACCACGCACACCACACCTGTCCGCCCGAGGTGGCCGAGGAACCGCTGGTGACATTCGTCAACCAGCGCCTGACCGACCTGGAACGCACCCTGCTGGAGACCGGTTTCCATCCGGACGCGCTGGCCGCCTTCACGACTGGAATCGAGAATGACACGGCCGTGCTGGCCGAAATACAACTCATGACCAGCGAATCACACCGGCAGGTCTGCGACATCCTGAAAGAGGTCCGTCGTCGCTGGGCGGCCCTGCGCGACGACAGCGCCGGCCGCGCCGCCGTGGAGTTCTGGGTCGCGCGCGCGCAGACGCTGCTCCAGGCAGGCTGACTCGCCGGCTCACTCGTCGTCTGGTGTTTGGCCGCCTCGCACGTGGCGCATATAATCGCGTGCTACCCATTTTGAACACTGAAGATGCCTGCCCGACCCCATCTTCAATGTAACCATGTCCAACACCCATCCGCTTAAAGACCAGATCGCCCTGCTGATCGGCGAAGCCCTCGAAACGGTGGCACCCGACATGCCGGTCAGCCTCGAGATCGAACGCCCGAAGAACCCCGCCCACGGCGACTTTTCCAGCAATGCCGCGATGCAGTTGGCGCGGCCGCTGAAGAAGAATCCGCGCGAACTGGCGCAGCGGATCCTCACCGAGCTGCCGAAATCGCCCTTGGTCGCCAAAACCGAGATCGCCGGCGCCGGCTTCATCAACTTCCACCTCGCGCCGGCCGCCTGGCACGGGATCGTGCCGCAGATCCGTTCGGCCGGCATGCAATTCGGCTGCGCAGAAACCGGCAAGGGACACAAGGTCCTGGTCGAGTTCGTGTCGGCCAATCCGACCGGCCCGCTGCACGTCGGCCACGGCCGCCAGGCCGCGCTCGGCGACGCGATCTGCAATCTCTACGCCGCACAGGGCTGGGGCGTCTACCGCGAGTTTTACTACAACGACGCCGGCGTGCAGATCGCGACGCTCGCCAACAGCGTGCAGGCGCGCGCCAGGGGCCTGAAGCCGGGCGACGCCGCGTGGCCCGAAGCCGCCTACAACGGCGACTACATCGCCGACATCGCGGCTGATTTCCTCGCCAGGAAGACCGTGAAGTCGGACGACCGCGAATTCACCGCGTCGGGCGACGTCGACGACCTCGACTCGATCCGCCAGTTCGCCGTCGCCTACCTGCGCCACGAGCAGGACCTCGACCTCAAGGCCTTCGCGGTACGCTTCGACAACTACTACCTGGAATCGAGCCTCTACACCGACGGCCGCGTCGAGGCAACGGTGCAGAAGCTCATCGACGCCGGCAAGACCTACGAGCAGGACGGCGCGCTGTGGCTGCGCACCACCGACTACGGCGACGACAAAGACCGCGTGATGAAGAAGTCCGACGGCACCTACACCTATTTCGTGCCGGATGTCGCCTACCACATCGCCAAGTGGGAGCGCGGCTACGACCGGGCCATCAACATCCAGGGTTCCGACCACCACGGCACCATCGCGCGCGTGCGGGCCGGCCTGCAAGCAGCGGACGTGGGGATCGCCAAGNGGTATCCGGATTACCTACTGCACACCATGGTGCGCGTGGTGCGCGGCGGCGAGGAGGTGAAGATCTCCAAGCGCGCTGGCAGCTATGTCACGTTGCGCGATCTCATCGAGTGGACCAGCAAGGACGCGGTGCGCTTCTTCCTGCTCTCGCGCAAGCCCGACACCGAATACATCTTCGACGTCGACCTCGCACTCGCCAAGAACAACGACAACCCGGTGTACTACGTACAGTATGCGCACGCACGCATCTGCCGGGTGTTCGAGGAATGGGGTGGCATGTCCGACGCGCTCGACGGCGCCGACCTCGCGCCGCTGACCGCTCAGCATGAACTGGCCCTTNTGCAGCGTCTGGCCGAATATCCGGAAACGATCGCCACCGCCGCACGCGAACTGGCGCCGCACCTGCTGGTGCATTACCTGCAGATGCTGGCGGGCGATTTCCATTCCTGGTACAACGCCGAAAAATTCCTGGTCGACGATGCATCGACGAAACTTGCCCGACTGACTCTGGCTGATGCCACGCGCATTGCAATCGTCAACGGCCTGGCCTTGCTCGGCGTATCCGCCCCGGAGAAAATGTAGTCATGGCAAAACCCGCTTCCCGCAAGTCCGGCCGCTCAGGTGGCAACTCCATTTTCACCGGCGTACTGATCGGCCTCATCATCGGCGCAATCCTCGCCGTGGGCGTAGCGCTGTGGGCGACCGGCGTCAACCCGTTCAAACTCGGCAAACACGCAAACGCGCCCACCAAGCCCGTTGCGCCCGCATCCCCGCACCGGACACCGCACCCAGCTTCGATTTCTACAAGGTTCTGCCCGACAACACGTCGAGCGCATTGCCCGCCACCCCGGCCCCTGCCGACACCGCGCCCCGGCTTTATCTGCAAGCAGGCGCGTTCCAGCGGGCCGATGAAGCCGACAACCTGAAAGCCCAACTGGCCTTGCTGGGTGTCGAGGCGGTCATACAGACCAGCGAGGTCGCCAACAAGGGCGTGCTGCACCGCGTACGCATCGGCCCGTTCCACACCGCTGACGAAGCAAACCGTACCCGCAGCCTGCTCGCGCAGAACAATATCCCGGTCACGCTGGTCAAAGAAGTTCCCACTCAACAGGAGACGCCTTGATGTTTGCCCGCACTTTGGCTNTTNTTGCCGCCGCCGTATTGTCCTTGTCCGCCATTGCTGCGCCCGAAGAGGCATTCGAAGGTCGCGACTACACGCGCGTCAGCGTGCCGCAGCCGGTTGCGACCGGGAAGAAGATCGAGGTGCTGGAGTTCTTCTGGTATCGCTGTCCGCATTGCAACGCGCTTGAACCCGGTCTCAATGCGTGGCTGAAGAAACTGCCCAAGGACGCCCAGGTTCGCCGCGTCCCGGCCGTGTTCCGCGACGACTGGATGCCCGGCGCCAAGATCTATTACACCCTGCAGCAGATGGATCTGTTGAGCCGCCTGCACGACAAGGTATTCGACGCCTACCACGTGGACAACCTCAACCTCAACGACCCGGCCGTGCTGGGCAGCTGGATCGCGAAGCAGGGCGTGGACCGCAAGAAATTCGAGAGCATCTACAACTCCTTCTCCATCCAGTCCAAGGCCATGCAAGGCGCACGGCTTGCCACCACCTACGGCGTCATGGGCGTGCCGGCCTTCATCATCGACGGCAAATACACCACTTCGGAGTCGATGACCGGCAGCGAACCCCGCCTGTTCGAGGTTCTCGACCAGCTGATCGCCAAGGCACGCGATGAGCGCGGCGGCAAGAAACCCGCGAAGTAAGCCTGTTGCCGCCCACCCCGCTCAAGGTAGCGAAGAGGCCCTTGCGGGTTTTGAATGAACCCCTCAGGGTTTTCATCACCGGGGCCAGTTCCGGCCTCGGTGCCGCGTTGGCGCGGCACTATGGCGCAGCAGGCGCGCAACTGGGGTTGGTCGGGCGCCGTCCGGACGGCTTGCAGGACACCGCCGCCGGGCTGGATGCGCACCTCTATCAAGCCGATGTGCGCGACGCCGCGGCCATGCAGCAGGCTGCCACGACGTTTTTGAACGAAGTCGGCGCACCCGACATCGTCATCGCAGCGGCCGGGATCAGCGTCGGCACACTCACCGAATTCGCCGAAGACGCCCCGACATTCCGCGCAGTGATGGACGCCAACGTGCTGGGGCTGGTGCACACCTTTCAGCCTTTCATCGACACCATGCCGCCCGGCGGCGTGCTGTGCGGCATTTCCAGCGTGGCCGGAATACGCGGACTGCCGGGCGGTGGCGCCTACTCGGCCTCCAAGGCAGCCGCCACGGTCTACCTGGAAGCCCTGCGACTCGAATTGAAAGCGCGTGGCATTGCCGTGGTCACGGTGGCGCCAGGCTATATCGATACGCCCATGACGCAGGTCAATCCCTATGCCATGCCTTTCAGGATGACGGCGCCGGCCGCTGCCGCCAAAGTGGCCCGCTGCATTGCCCGCCGCCGCCGTTTCACGGTGATCCCCTGGCAAATGGCCTGGGTGGCGCGGATGCTGAAATGGCTCCCCATTCCGGTCTATGATGCAGTTTTCGAAAAAGCGCCACGCAAACCGCGCAATCTGCCAACATAATGCGCATCGCATACAACGTATCGGAGAAGCAATGCCTGCCNCCCTGAACCTCATCCTCATCGACGATCATCCGCTCCTGCGCATGGGTGTGGCGGGCTACATCGAGCAGGAACCGGATCTGCGCCTCACCGCGCAACTGGCCAACGCCGCCGAACTGCGTGCCTGGATCGAAGCTGGCAACCGGGCCGACGCGGCGCTGCTCGACCGCTCCCTCCCCGATGCCGACGGCCTCGACCTGGTCTCCGATCTACGCGACCTGGGCATCAAGGTCATCATGCTGACCATTGCCGATTCCGACGAGGAAATCTCCGAAGCCATTTCTTCCGGCGTCGACGGCTACGTCGTCAAATCCAGCGATCCCGACCAGGTCCTGGCCGCCATCCGTAGCGTGTGCGACGGCCAGAGCAGTTTTCCGCTCAACATCATGCAGAAGATGGCGCGCGGCGAACTCAACAACAATGCCCTGTCGGCGCTGACCGCGCGGGAAATGGAAATCGTCGACCACGTGAAGGAAGGGCTTTCCAACAAAGCCATCGCCTACAAGATGACCCTGTCGGAAAACACCGTGCGCAACCACCTGAGCAACATCATGGAAAAGCTCGGCCTGCGCAATCGCGTCCAGGTCGCCACCCTGGCGTTGAAAGAAGACCGCAAGCGGCACTAGGCGGAATTCGCCCACAAAAAGCGCGGCCATGCAGCCGCGCTTTTTGTGGGCGGGCACGACTACTCCACGGTCACGGATTTCGCCAGATTGCGCGGCTTGTCGACGTCCGTGCCTTTNTGCAGGGCGGCATGATACGACAACAGCTGCAGCGGCACGGTATGCAGGATCGGCGACAACACGCCGTTGCTGCCGCCCGGGAGCCGGATGACGTGGACGAAGGCCGATTCCTCGATATGCACGTCGCCGTCGGCGAACACATACAATTCGCCGCCGCGTGCCCGCACTTCCTGCATGTTCGACTTCAGTTTCTCGATCAACTGGTCGTTGGGCGCGATGGTGATCACCGGCATGTCTTCGTCGACCAGTGCCAGCGGACCATGCTTGAGCTCGCCCGCCGGGTAGGCTTCGGCGTGGATGTAGGAAATCTCCTTCAATTTCAGCGCGCCTTCGAGCGCGATCGGGTAGTGCACGCCACGGCCGAGGAAGAGCGCGTGGTGCTTGTTGGCGAAGCGCTGCGACCAGGCTTCGACTTGCGGCTCCAGTGCCAGTACCTGTTGCAGCTTGTTCGGCAAGCTGCGCAACGCGGCAAGGTGGGCAGCCTCCTGCTCAGACGTCAGCCGGCCGCGTAGCTTGGCGAGTACCAGCGTCAGCAGGAACAGGCCCGCCAGTTGGGTGGTGAAGGCCTTGGTCGAGGCCACGCCGATCTCCGGCCCGGCGCGCGTCAGGAACTTGAGCCGCGACGTGCGCGTCAGTGCCGATTCCGCCACGTTGCAGATGGTCAGCGTTTTGTTCTGGCCAAGCGAGATGGCATGGTTCAACGCCGCCAGCGTGTCGGCCGTTTCGCCCGACTGCGAGATGGTGACGATCAGCGCGTCAGGGTTCGGCACGCTGGTGCGATAGCGGTATTCGCTGGCGATTTCCGCATAGGCCGGGATGCCGGCAATCTCCTCCAGCCAGTAGGTAGCCACTTTCGCGGCATGGTAGCTGGTGCCACAAGCAAGGAAGGTCACCGCATTCACCTGGCCCAACACGTCGGCAGCGTCGAAGCCGAACCATTCGGGCTGGACGCGATCCTGTGCCACGGCAGTCAGCAGGGTGTCGGTGAGCGCACGCGGCTGCTCGTGGATTTCCTTCTGCATGAAGTGGCGGTAATTGCCGAGTTCGGCCATGT
Source organism: Thiobacillus sp. (assembly GCF_013693775.1). Lineage (NCBI taxonomy): Bacteria > Pseudomonadati > Pseudomonadota > Betaproteobacteria > Nitrosomonadales > Thiobacillaceae > Thiobacillus > Thiobacillus sp. The sequence continues at coordinate 2,399,757 of NZ_CP059257.1, read as the reverse complement.
CGGACGTCAGCTCGGAGACGTGCACGCTGCGGTCGATCTGGTTGCCCGCCACGTCATACACCGTTACCGACAACAGGCCGATGTCGGCGACATCGCCTTCTTCCAGGTACATCACCCGCTGGGTCACCGGCAGCAAGGCCGACACGTCGGAGGCAATGAAGTTTTCCTCGATGCCCAGGCCGACCAGCAAAGGGCTGCCCTTGCGTGCGCACACGAGGCGATTGGGCGCGTCCTCGCTCACCACACCGATGGCGTAGGCACCTTCGAGTTCAGCCACGGCAGCACGGGTGGCCGCGAGCAGATCCTTCGTCTGGCGGAAGTGAAGATCGATCAGATGCGCAATGACCTCGGTATCGGTCTCCGACGTGAAGACAAAGCCATCCGCCTTCAGGCGTTCACGCAGTGCTTCGTGGTTTTCGATGATGCCGTTGTGCACCACCGCAAGGCGGCCGCTGACGTGCGGATGTGCATTGGCCTCCGACGGCGCGCCGTGCGTGGCCCAGCGGGTATGCGCAATGCCAAGGTTGCCGTGCACCTGCTGCGCGGCGCACGCTTCGGCCAGGCCGGCAACGCGACCGACGCTACGTACCCGCTTGAGACCGCCATTGATGGTGACGAGGCCGGCCGAATCGTAACCGCGGTATTCCAGCCGCCGCAGGCCCTCGAGCAGAATGGGGACAACGTTACGCTGCGCTACCGCGCCGACTATGCCGCACATACCTAGCCTTCCTTTTTCTGTTTGACCGGCCGTTTCCAGCCATTGACGGTGAGCTGTTTCGCCCGCGATAACGTCAGCTCACCGGCTGGGGCATCGCGCGTCAGCGTCGTGCCCGCGCCCAGTGTCGCGCCCTGGCCGACAGTGACGGGCGCCACCAGTTGCGTGTCGGACCCCACGAACACGTCGTCCTCGATGACCGTGCGGTGCTTGTTGGCACCATCGTAATTGCAGGTAATGGTGCCCGCGCCGATGTTGACCCGCTTGCCCATGGTGGTATCGCCGACGTAGGACAGATGGTTGATCTTGGTGCCGTCGTCGATCTGGCTGTTCTTGATCTCGACGAAGTTGCCGACGTGGACGTCGCGCGCCAGGGAGGTACCCGGGCGAATGCGCGAGAACGGCCCCAGCCGATTGGCCTCGCCAATGACGGCATCGTCGATCAGAGTGAACGCGTCGATGCGGGTGGCCGCGGCAATCTTCACGTTCCGCAGCACGCAGTTGGCGCCCACTTGCACGCCATCGCCCAATTCCACAAGGCCTTCGAATACGCAATTGACGTCGATCACGACGTCGCGCCCGCAGGTCAGCATGCCGCGCACGTCAAGCCGGGTGGGATCCATCAAGGTAACGCCGGCGTCGAGCAATCCTTGCGCGATCTCGCCCTGGTGGATGCGTTCGAGTTCGGCCAACTGGGCCTTGCTGTTGACGCCGAGCACTTCCCATTCATATGCGGGATGATGGGTTTCCACTGTCAGGCCATCGCGCACCGCCAGCGCGATGATGTCGGTAAGGTAGTACTCACCTTGTGCGTTGTCGTTCTTCAGTTCATCGATCCACTGCCTGAGATGACGGGTCGCCACCGCAAGGATGCCGGTGTTGACTTCATGGATCGCCCGCTCGGCAGGGGTCGCGTCCTTGTGTTCGACGATGCGTCGTACCCGGCCGTCGGCATCCCGCACGATGCGCCCATAGCCATCGGGCTGCGTCAGCTTGACCGTAAGGAGTCCCAGTTTGCCTGCCTGGGCCGCGCTCACGAGCGGCCGTAAGGTACGCGTATGCGTCAACGGCACGTCGCCATACAACACCAGTGTCACACTGTCGTCGGACAGCTGCGGCAACGCCTGCTTCACGGCGTGGCCCGTGCCGTGCTGTTCGGCCTGAAGCACAAACGTCAGTTTGTCGTCAGCCATCGCCTGCGGCACGGCCTCGCCGCCAAAGCCGTAGACCACGCAGGTTTGAGCTGCACCCAACGCATGGGCCGTATCCACAACGTGGCCCAGCAGGGGTTTGCCCGCCAGCTTGTGTAGCACCTTGGGCTGGTCGGACCGCATCCGGGTGCCCTTGCCCGCCGCGAGTATCAGGATTTCAAGCTTGGAATGCATACGGGTCGTCCGTGTGTGTGAATCGCATCAGCAGAATGAGAGCAAATCGCGCGCCAAGTATAAAGCCTGGGCGGGGCCGCCAAAATGAAAAGGCAACCCGAAGGTTGCCTTTTCTATTTTCGCGCGTGGGATCGCCTCCCGGCGATACGGGGCCACGCCCCGTATCGCCGGCTCACGTTTCCGCAACCAAACTCAATTGAGCGGCTGCAATTCGACTCGGCGGTTCTTGAAGCGGCCGTCCTCCGTCTTGTTGTCGGCGACCGGCTGGGATTCGCCGTAAGCCTTGACCACCAGGCGATCTGCCGCAATCCCCTTGCTGACCAGGTAATCGCGTACCGCTTCTGCGCGGCGGAGCGAGAGGCGCATGTTGTAAGCCGCGGTTCCCCGATTGTCGGTGTGGCCCGCAACTTCCACTTTACCGTCGCCCCATTCCTTCAGACTGGCTACCGCTTCATCCAGGGTGGCGTGCGCTTCCGGCCGCAGGGTGGCTTTGTCGTAATTGAAATTGACGTCGTTCAATACCAGCTTNTTGGGAGCTGGGGCGGCAACAGGCGCGGCCGGGGCAGCAGGCGCAACGGGCGCGGCCACCACCGCCGGGCAGCCATCGTCCGTTTTGGCATAAACCGTGGGGCATTTGTCATCGCCATCCACAATCCCGTCGCCATCACTGTCCAGTTCGCATCCATCGGCGTTGACCTTGCGGCCGGCCGGCGTATCGGGACATTTGTCNCTGCTGTCGACGACACCGTCGCCGTCGCTATCGACCTCCTTGGGCACAGCGCAGGGCTGATCCAGAAGTTGCTTGCCCGGACAACCAATGGTCCTGTAGAGCTCGTAGCCGATCGTTTTCCCGGTCGAACTCGCCGCATTGCTGGGATCGTAGTAAACGCCTTGGCCTGCTTGGGCCGTGATCGCACCGGCAGACATCAGCGTCGTCGCGCTGGCACAGAGAAGTAGACGGGTTGTTCGCATATTTATATTCCTTTGATGATGTAAAAACCACAGAAACGAAAATGCTCGTGATTTTCGTATTCCCCTGGAAGCACATCACTGGATCGGACGATTGTCATGCCCTATCCTGTGTGCACATTACCAATCTAGCGCATTCGCTGACTTTTGTTGTCGGTCAGTCGCCCGACTTTATCATGGGGACACTCCATCAATGCAGGCCCCCTGTCGCCCATCCGTGTGGGCGATCAACTCCTGGGTATGGGTTGCGCCGATGAACAACGTCTCGTGCTTTACATAGCCTGAGGGATTGCCGGCTCCGCACATGGGCCACCTGCCAGCCCATAAAAATATAGTCAAAAGAAACCGTTAAAATTTTGCGTTGTGTACCGTAAAAGACTCCATGATGATACGGGCGATCAAAGCCATCATTGCTGATGACGACAGCGTGACCCGTCATCTTCTGCGCACGCTATTGCGCCAGCACAATGTTGAAGTCGTCGGCGAAGCGTGCAATGGCAAGGAAGCGTTGCAAAAGTGTGCCGCCGAGATTCCCGACATCCTTTTTCTGGACATCAATATGCAGGAGATGGATGGCTTTGAGACACTGCAGCACGTCCGACATGCCATACCGGGCCTTGCCGTCATCATGATCAGTTCGGACTCGACCGTAGGCAATGTACAANAAGCACATGCCCATGGCGTCGACGGCTTTATCGTCAAGCCGTTCAGCGCGGCACGGGTGATGGAAGCCATTACGCGTTGCTGCCATTAAGCCCTTTCGGGGTGCCACCGATTTATTCAATAGATAGGGTCGCCATCCGCAGCTGGCAGGTGCCCCGATTGCCTCAAATGCATCAGACGGTCGATATGGTGAAGTACCGCGTTCACCGGCTCCCGGAGAGCGCTGGCATTTTCATGCAGGCATAATGCCTCCAGCTGCTTGGCTGAGGCATACACGGCTACGGTTCCACAATAGCTGGATGCACCAGACAGGCCATGTGCCACGCGGTGCATGCGTGCGATATCTCCGGTTTTCAGGGCTGCACGGAGATTGTCGGCATATTCCGGCAACAGGCCGTACAGCAGATCCAGCGCTTCGCGCCACGTGACCGGATCACCATAGGTGCACTCAACGCCAAGCCTGGGATCAAGTACGGGATGTGCCATGACGCGTCAGCGCGTAACTCCAGAGTGGATTAACGGTTGACCCTTCGCAGGTTCATAAATGGCAGGGCAGTAGGTTCTTGCCAACAAAAGGACAACCCTGAGGTTGCCCTTTTTACGTCAAACACACCGACGAATCAAGTCAGTTTGCGCAGCTTCTTGATTGCCGCCAGCTGGGCGACGGCCTGGGCCAGTTCGGCTTGCGCTTGCGCATAGTCGAGCGTGGCGGCCTTGTCCTTCATTGCTTCCTCGGCTGCGCGCTTGGCCTCGAGTGCCTTGGCCTCGTCAAGGTCGGCCCCACGGATGGCGGAGTCAGACAGAATAGTGACGACGTGGGGCTGCACTTCGAGAATGCCGCCTGACACGTAGACCAGCTCTTCCTCGGCCTGATTCGGCACCTTGATGCGCACCGCACCGGGTTTGAGTGTGGTCAGCAGCGGGGTGTGCCGCGGGTAAATGCCGAGTTCGCCGCGCTGCCCGGGNGCAATCACCACTTCGGCGGTACCGGAGTAGAGCGATTTTTCTGCGCTGACGATGTCGACGTGGATAGTCATGGCCATTTTGAAACCTCGTGAGCGGTGAACAGTGAGCAGTGAGCGGCAAGCACCCGGCTCACCGCTGACCGCTTACCGCTCCCCATTACTGAATCGTCTTCGCCTTTTCGACGGCTTCTTCGATCGCACCGACCATGTAGAAAGCCTGTTCGGGCAGATGGTCATATTCGCCTTCGACGATCGCCTTGAAGCCGGCAATGGTCTCTTTCAGCGTGACGTACTTGCCCGGCGCGCCGGTGAACACTTCGGCGACGAAGAAGGGCTGCGACAGGAAGCGCTGGATTTTCCGCGCGCGGGACACCGCCAGCTTGTCTTCAGGCGACAGTTCGTCCATGCCCAGAATCGCGATGATGTCGCGCAGTTCCTTGTACTTCTGCAGGGTGCCCTGCACCGCACGGGCGACGCCGTAGTGCTCATCACCAACGACCTGCGGATCGAGGATCCGCGAGGTCGAATCGAGCGGGTCCACCGCGGGGTAGATGCCCAGTTCGGCCACCTGACGCGACAACACCAGGGTCGCATCCAAGTGGGCGAAGGTGGTGGCCGGCGACGGGTCGGTCAAGTCATCCGCCGGCACGTACACGGCTTGGAACGAGGTGATCGAGCCGGTGCGCGTCGAGGTGATGCGCTCCTGCAGGCGGCCCATTTCGTCGGCCAGCGTCGGCTGGTAGCCCACGGCGGACGGCATCCGGCCCAGCAGCGCGGACACTTCGGTACCGGCCAGGGTGTAGCGGTAGATGTTGTCGACGAACAGCAGCACGTCGCGGCCCTCGTCGCGGAAGTATTCGGCCATGGTCAGGCCGGTCAGCGCAACGCGCAGACGGTTGCCTGGCGGCTCGTTCATCTGGCCGTAGACCAGCGCGACCTTGTCCAGCACGCCACCTTCCTTCATCTCGTGGTAGAAGTCGTTGCCTTCGCGGGTACGCTCGCCGACGCCGGCAAACACCGAGAAACCGCTGTGCTGCACGGCGATGTTGCGGATCAGTTCCATCAGCGTCACGGTCTTGCCCACGCCGGCGCCGCCGAACAGGCCAACCTTGCCGCCCTTGGCGATCGGCATGATGAGGTCGATCACCTTGATGCCGGTTTCGAGAATCTCGACCGCGGCGGCCTGGTCAGCATAAGCCGGGGCCTTGCGGTGGATCGGCATGGTGCTCTCCGCGCCGATCGGGCCGGCTTCGTCGACCGGGTCGCCCAGCACGTTCATGATACGGCCCAGCGTCTTCTGGCCGACCGGCACCATGATGGGGTTGCCGGTGGCAAGCACCTCCATGCCGCGGCGCAGGCCGTCGGTGGAGCCCATCGCAATGGTACGCACCACGCCGTCGCCCAGCTGCTGCTGGACCTCGAACGTCAGCTCGGGAGCCTGCATTTTCAGCGCTTCGAAGACCTTGGGCATGGCATCACGCGAAAACTCCACGTCCACCACGGCGCCAATGATCTGAACAATTTTTCCGTTGCTCATGTTGATTNNTCCTAATAAATTGAATTCTATAAGCGCTCAGACTGCAGCGGCGCCCGCGACGATTTCCGACAGTTCCTTGGTAATCGCGGCCTGACGGGTCTTGTTGTAGACCAACTTCAGCTCGCCAATCACGTTCTTGGCGTTGTCGGAGGCAGCCTTCATCGCCACCATCCGCGCCGACTGTTCGCACGCGATGTTCTCGGCCACGCCCTGGTACACCAGCGATTCGATGTAGCGCATCAGCATGCCGTCGACCACCGGCTTGGCATCGGGCTCGTAGATGTAGTCCCAGTGCGTCTTTAGGCTGGCTTCCTCGGCGTCTTCCATCTGCGCCAGCGGCAGCAGCTGGGTCAGCGTCGGCTCCTGCTTCATCGTGTTGATGAAGCGGTTGTAGACGATGTACAGCGCGTCGATGCGGCCTTCCAGATACGCGTCCAGCATGATCTTGACCGGGCCGATCAGCTTGTCCATATGCGGCGTATCGCCGATGCCGGTCAGCTGCGACACCACGTTGGTGCCCAGGCGCTGGACAAAACCCAGCCCCTTGTTGCCGATCGCGGTGACGTCGATGCCGACACCGGCAGCTTCCCACTGCTTCATCTGGTTGATCATCATGCGGAAGGCGTTGGTGTTGAGGCCTCCGCACAGGCCCTTGTCCGACGAAACCACAATCAGGCCGACGCGCTTGACGTTCTCACGCGCAATCACGAAGGGGTGCTTGTATTCCGTATGGGCATACGCCAGGTGGGTCGCCACGCGGGCGATCTTCTCGGCGTATGGGCGCGCGGCCTTCATGCGCTCCTGCGCCTTGCGCATCTTGGACGCCGCGACCATTTCCATGGCCTTGGTGATCTTGCGCGTGTTTTCCACGCTCTTGATCTTGGTCCGTATCTCTTTTCCGGCTGCCATCGTGGCTCCTAACTAATCAGCGCGGCCTATCAATAGACGCCGGTTTTCTTGAACTCGTCCACCGCGGTGGTCAGCGACTTCTCGGTCGCGTCGTCCAGGTTGCCGCTGGTCTCGATGGTGTCCATGATGCTGGCGTACTTGGACTTCATGAACGCCATCAGCGCGGATTCGAACGGCAGGATCTTGGTGACTTCGACGTCGTCCATGTAGCCCTTGTTGACGGCGAACAGGGTCAGCGCCATCTGCGACACCGACATCGGCGAGTACTGCGCCTGCTTCATCAGTTCAGTCACGCGCCGACCACGCTCCAGTTGCTTGCGGGTCGCCTCGTCGAGGTCCGAGGCAAACTGCGCGAAGGCCGCCAGTTCGCGGTACTGCGCCAGCGCCAGACGGACACCGCCGCCGAGCTTCTTGATCACCTTGGTCTGCGCGGCGCCGCCGACGCGGGACACGGACAGACCGGCGTTGATCGCGGGACGGATGCCGGCGTTGAAGAGGTCGGTCTCCAGGAAGATCTGGCCATCGGTAATCGAGATCACGTTGGTCGGCACGAAGGCGGACACGTCGCCAGCCTGCGTTTCGATGATCGGCAGTGCGGTCAGCGAGCCGGTCTTGCCCTTGACGGCACCCTTGGTGATCTTTTCGACGTAGTCGGCGTTGACACGCGCGGCACGTTCCAGCAGACGCGAGTGCAGGTAGAACACGTCGCCCGGGTAGGCTTCGCGGCCCGGCGGACGGCGCAGCAGCAGGGAGACCTGACGGTAGGCCCAGGCCTGCTTGGTCAGATCGTCGTACACGATCAGCGCGTCTTCGCCGATGTCGCGGAAGTACTCGCCCATGGTGCAGCCGGAATACGGCGCAATGTACTGCATGGCCGCCGCATCGGAAGCGGTCGCGGCCACGACGATGGTGTGGTCCATCGCGCCGTGCTCTTCCAGCTTGCGCACCACGTTGGCCACCGACGACGCCTTCTGGCCGACGGCGACGTAGATACACTTCACGCCGGTGCCCTTCTGGTTGATGATGGCGTCGATCGCAACCGCGGTCTTGCCGGTTTGGCGGTCGCCGATGATCAATTCGCGCTGGCCGCGGCCGACGGGAACCATGGCGTCGATCGACTTGAGGCCGGTCTGCACCGGCTGGTCAACCGATTTACGCTCGATCACGCCGGGCGCAATGCGCTCGATCGGCATGGTGGTGTCGGCGGCGATGGGGCCCTTGCCGTCGATCGGCTGGCCCAGCGAGTTCACCACACGGCCGAGCAGGCCGCGGCCCACCGGCACTTCGAGAATGCGGCCGGTGCACTTGGCAACGTCGCCTTCCGTGATGTGTTCGTAATCACCCAGGATCACCGCGCCGACCGAGTCGCGCTCGAGGTTGAGCGCCACGCCGAAGGTGTTGCCCGGCATCTCGATCATTTCACCCGACATCACGTCGGACAAACCATGAATGCGGACGATGCCGTCGGTGACGGACACGATCGTGCCCTGGGTGCGCAGTTCGCTCGACGCACCGAGGTTCTCGATCTTGGCTTTAATCAGTTCGCTGATTTCGCTTGGATTCAATTGCATGTCTGTTCTCCGAACCGTGAGGTTCCGATAATTTTGAGTTCGTGATTAGCCTTGCAGCGCGAAAGCCATGCGCTGCAGCCGTCCCTTGACCGAGCCGTCTATCACCTGGTCGCCGATGGCGATCACCGCGCCGCCGATCAGTTCGGGATCGACCGCAACCTGTACGTTCACTGAGCGGTTGAATTTGGCCTTGAGTCCTGCGACCAGATCATCGACCTGCGCCTGCGTCAGCTCCTGCGCGCTGGTGATGGTGGCCTCGAGGGTGCCTTCGGCGTTGGCCTTCAGCGTCTCGAATTGCGTGCAAACTTCCGGCAGCAGCGACAAGCGGTCGTTCTCGGCCAGTACCTTGACGAAGTTGGCGCCGCGCTCGCCGAGGTCGCCACCGGCGACGTCGATGACGAGGCCGGCCACCCGCTCGGCCGAAACGGCCGGATCGGTGATCAGGCGTGCCACCTGGGCGTCGGAAACGATGGCCGCCAGCGTAGCGACACGGCTCGACCAGCCTGCCAGGTCATTTTCGCCCTGCGCCATACGGAATACCGCTTCGGCGTAGGGGCGAGCCAGGGTAGACAGTTCGCTCATGGTTTACAGCTCGGCTTTCAGCTGGCCCAGCAGGTCAGCGTGGGTTTGCGCATTGACCTCGCGGCGCAGGATTTTCTCCGCGCCAGCCACAGCCAGCCCGGCCACCTGCTCGCGCAGGCTTTCGCGCGCACGGTTGGTTTCCTGTGCAATATTGGCCTGGGCAGCAGCCAGTTGACGATCGCCTTCTTCCTTGGCGGCCACTTTTGCTTCTTCGATGATCTGCGCCGCACGCTTTTCAGCCTGGGCGATCACTTCGGCAGCCTGTGCCTTGGCGTCGCGCATGTTGTCGCCGGCCTTCTTGGCAGCCAGTTCGAGTTCATGCTTGCCGCGATCCGCAGCAGCCAAGCCATCGGCGATCTGCTTNTTACGCGTTTCGAGCGCATTCATGATCGGCGGCCACACGAACTTCATACAGAACCACACGAAGAAGATGAACGTGATGGACTGGCCGATCAAAGTTGCGTTGAAGTTCATATCCGCACCTTTTAATGACGGGGTTAGACAAGTTCCGTAGCAACCCGCGAATTAACCGGCAACGGCGAACAGAACGTACATGGCCAGACCGACGGCGATCATCGGCACGGCGTCGACCAGGCCCATGACGATAAAGAACTGGGTACGCAGCATCGGGATCAGCTCGGGCTGACGGGCTGCGCCCTCGAGGAAGCGGCCACCGAGGATGCCGATACCGACGGCTGCACCGAGCGCGCCCAGGCCCATCATCAGGGCGCCAGCGATGTACAGTACGGCTTGAGTCATTTCCATTTGTTGCTCCTAGAAGTAAAAATTAAAGTTGAAAACAAGAAACCAGAAAATTAAATTTGACTGAAATCAGGGGATCGCTTAGTGGTGCTCGGCGTGCGCCATGTCCAAATACACGATGGTCAGCGTCATGAAGATGAAGGCCTGCAGCGTGATGATGAGGATGTGGAACACCGCCCACGCCCATTGCAATGCGCCGCCAAATACGGCCAGCACCCAGCCACCACCGAACATCAGCGCAATCAGGATGAAGATCATTTCACCGGCGTACATGTTGCCGAAGAGACGCAGTGCCAGCGAAATCGGCTTGGCGATCAGGCCGACGCCCTCAAGCAAGAGATTGACCGGAAACAGGAATTTGGGGAAAGGCTGGAAGGCCAGTTCNGAGAAGAAGCCGCCGGCGCCCTTCATCTTGACGCTGTAGTACAGCACCAGGAAGAAAATCGACAACGACAGGCCGAAGGTCACGTTGGGATCGGTCGACGGCACGATCTTCAGGTGCGGCACGCCCGACAGCGTCGCGGCATAGGGAAACCAATCGACCGGGAACAGGTCCATCAGGTTCATCAGGAACACCCACATGAACACGGTGAGGGCCAGCGGAGCGACCATCGCATTCTGGTGGGAGAAGGAGCCGCGCACGGAACCATCAATGAACTCGATGATCCATTCGACGAAATTTTGCAGACCGGACGGGGTGCCGGCCGTCGCCTTTTTGGCTGCCATGCGGAACAGAAGCAGGAAGAGCAACCCCAGGCCAATCGAGAAGAGCATGCTGTCGACGTTGATCGCCCAGAAGCCCATGGACTTGGCCTCTGCGGCGCCATGGGCGAAGCCCCAAGTGCCGTCAGGAAGTTGTCCGTAAGTCAGGTTTTGCAGGTGGTGCTTGATGTATTCACCGGAGGAATGGGATTCCGTAGCCATAGTGATCTATTTCAATAAGTGGGTTTTGGATGAACACGCGGGGCGTTCCCATTCAAAACCAACCTTGGCAAAACTTCGCCCTTCGGCTATTTGCCGCTTCGGCCTGCCGCAGCAGCCAGCCAGGCAAACTGGGCCAGCACCAAGCCAAGCAGCAAGGGCAGCGGGTCCAGCTTCAACACGCCGAGCCCCAGGCTCAACAAGGCAACCAGCAGGATCAGGCGCTCGACGCTGACGCGAACAAACATCTTCAACAATCGATGCTGATCCCATTCCGGATGAGCCATCGACTGCTGCTCACGCCAGACCAGTACCGCACTCACGGCCAGCGCGACGAACACGCCGTATGCAGCCGCCAGCCCCGCATCCATCCCTGCAATCGCAGCGCCGCTTAACGCGGCCACGAACACGAGCACCGACTGCGCCCGAACCACCCGTCGGGTGCCGCTTGTGATGCCGTTAAACATTTAGCCAATCATGATACTAGAATTAGTGCGGTCTATGCAATCATCAGGCTGCTTGATGATGAATTTCAGTACGTAGTGATGTTGCTGGCGAGCCCGCTACAACTGGATTCCCAGACGTTGCAGCAGACCCTGCAACTCTTCCGCGCTGGCGAAATGGAGTGTGAGTTTGCCACTGCCTTTGCTGTTGGTTCGCACGTGGGCCGTCATGCCCAGAGCATCCGACAGCGCCTCTTCCAAGCGAAGCGTGTCACGCAAAACGGTCCGGCCGGCTGGCACGGTAGCAACGTCCTTCAAGCGCGCCACCCGACGCTCGACCTCGCGCACCGACAGGCCTTTGGTTTCGATTTCGTGCGCCAACTCGCGCTGTGCGCCTGCATGCAAGGGCAGCAGCGCACGCGCATGACCCATCTCGATCAATCCGGCGGTGAGCATATCCTGCACCGGGTGCGACAAGTTCAGCAGACGCAACAGGTTGGATACGGCCGCCCGCGATTTCCCGACCGCCTGTGCGGCCGCATCGTGGGTCATGCCGAATTCGTGGATCAGGCGCTGCAGGCCATGCGCTTCGTCAATGGCATTGAGGTCTTCGCGCTGGATGTTCTCGATCAGCGCCATCGCCGCCACCGCGTCGTCGGCAACTTCGCGTACCAGCACCGGGATTTCGTTCAATCCGGCCAGTTGCGCTGCACGCCAGCGCCGTTCGCCGGCAATGATCTCATAGCCGCTGGCGACTTCACGTACCAGGATCGGCTGCATCAGACCCTGCGCGCGGATGGAATCGGCGAGTTCCTGCAGCGACTCGCTGTCCATCTGGGTACGCGGCTGATATTTGCCGGGCGCCAGCTGCCCGACCTTCATCATGCGCAGATCGCCTTGCGGCGGCGCGGCGTTGTCTTCCCCGCCGAGCAACGCATCGAGCCCGCGCCCGAGTCCCTTGAGTTTGGCCATTATGCTGTCTCCCCACTGTAATGCCTGCACGCCGCAACGTTTCTTCTGCGAGCTCCATATACGCCTTGGCCCCCTTGCACTGGCGGTCGTAGGCCAGCACGGGCAGGCCGTGGCTGGGTGCCTCTGCGAGTCGCACGTTGCGCGGAATCACGGTGTCGTACACCTTGTTGCCGAAATGCTGCTTGATCTGGTCCGACACCTGTTGCGCCAGCGTGCTGCGCGGATCGAACATCACGCGCAGCAACCCTTCGATCTCGATCGAAGGATTCAAGCGCTGCTTGACCTTCTTGATGGTGGCCACCAGATCGGTCAGTCCTTCCAGGGCGTAGTACTCGCACTGCATCGGGATCAGCACCGATTGCGCGGAAGCAAAGGCATTGACGGTCAGCAGATTCAAGGTCGGCGGGCAGTCCATCAGGATGAAATCATAGTCGTCGGCCACTTGCGCCAGCGCGACTTTCAGCCGCAGATCGCGCTGTTCCAGATTCACCAGATCGATTTCCGCGCCGGCGAGTTCACGGTTCGCTGGAATGACGTCAAAATGCCCCGGCGCCGAACGCATCCGCGCCTCGCGCACGCTCACCTGATTGAGCAGTATCTGGTAAACGGTCGGGAGCGCCGTGCGCTTTTCGATCCCCGCACCCATGGTCGCGTTGCCCTGCGGATCGAGATCGGCCAGCAGCACGCGCTGCCCAAGTTCAGCCAGGCTCGCGGCCAGATTCACCGCTGTCGTCGTCTTACCGACGCCGCCTTTNTGATTGGCAATTGCCAGGATTCGGCTCATTCAACAGGCTCCAGAACAATCAAGTGGCGGGTCGCATCCAGACCCGGAACGACCAGCACATGGTCAGCGCTTACTTTCACGCCAACCGGCAATAAAGCAAGCTCTTCGTGCGGATATAAGCCCTTCATGGCGAGCCAGTGGCCCGTCGGCTTGAGCAGATGGCGGGTCAAGGTGACGAATTCCTTGAGGTCGGAAAATGCCCGTGAGGTAATGAGGTCGAATCCCGTTTCGGGCCGATAATCCTCCACCCGATTCGTCACCACACTCAGATTATCCAGATCAAGTTCCGTTTTGGCCTGCAGGAGGAAAGCGGTTTTCTTGGCAATGCTGTCGATCAGCGTCACCTGCAAATCCGGCCGCGCGATCGCCAGCGGAATGCCCGGCAAACCGCCGCCGCTACCCACGTCTAGCACGCGCCCGCCCGGGAAAAAGGGACGGCTGCCAGAGAATCGAGCAAATGATGGCTGACCATGCGCTCGGTATCGCGCACCGCGGTCAGGTTGTATACGCGGTTCCATTTGTCCAGCAGCGCAAGATAGGCCAGCAGCTTCGCCTCGGCATCCACGGGCAATGCCAGCCCGAGGGCGGCGATTCCCGCCGCGAGTTGCGCCTGGAGGGTCATGCGCTTTTCTTCTGCTCGTCGGGCTTGAAGCCGCGCTTGGCATACACCAGCAGCACCGAGATCGCTGCCGGGGTAATGCCCTGCAAGCGGGATGCCTGGCCCAGCGTTTCGGGACGTGCTTTCTGCAGGCGCTGGCGAACCTCCATCGACAGACCGGTCAGCAGGGTGTAATTGAGATCCGCGGGCAGGCGCAGGTTTTCCTGTTCACGCTGCTTGTCGACTTCCTCGTTCTGGCGATCGATGTAGCCCTGGTATTTGGCGGCGATTTCGACCTGTTCGGTGACATGCGCGTCAACCTCCCCTGCGCCGCCGCCCGGCAGGGCCACCACCTGCGCATAACTCAGATTGGGCCGGCGCAGCAGTTCGAACAAGCTGTATTCGTGCTCGATCGGCTGACCAATCAGGCGGGTGGCAGCCTCGGCAGGCAGAATGGCCGGATTGACCCAGATCGATTTCAGGCGTGCGGTTTCACGTGAAACGGCATCCCTTTTCCGATTGAACGCATCCCAGCGGACATCATCCACCACGCCAAGGTCGCGCCCGACTTCAGTCAGCCGCATGTCTGCATTGTCCTCACGCAGCTGCAGCCGGTATTCGGCGCGACTGGTGAACATGCGATAAGGCTCCGACACGCCACGGGTGATGAGGTCGTCGACCAGCACGCCGAGATAGGCCTCGTGGCGACCCGGGCTCCAGGCCGCCTTCTCCTGCACCCGCAATCCCGCGTTGATTCCCGCGAGCAGACCCTGAGCGGCGGCCTCCTCGTAACCCGTGGTGCCGTTGATCTGGCCGGCGAAGAAAAGCCCGGCGATCGACTTGGTCTCCAGCGAGGCCTTGAGGTTGCGCGGATCGTAGTAGTCGTATTCGATGGCGTAGCCGGGGCGCAGGATGTGCGCCTGCTCCAGTCCAGGGATCGAGCGCACGATGGCAAGCTGAACGTCGAACGGCAAGGAAGTCGAGATGCCATTGGGATAGATCTCGTGTGTGGTCAGTCCCTCGGGCTCGAGGAAAATCTGGTGGCTGGCCTTGTCGGCAAAGCGGGTGATCTTGTCCTCAATCGACGGGCAGTAGCGCGGCCCCACCCCTTCGATGACGCCGGTGTACATCGGCGAGCGGTCGAGTCCGCCGCGGATGATCTCGTGCGTTTCCGCAGTGGTATGGGTAATCCAGCAAGGACGCTGCTCGGGATGCATCGCCGCACGCCCCATGAAGGAAAACACGGGCGCCGGATCGTCGCCCGGCTGCACCTGGGTCTGGCTGTAATCGATGGTACGGCCATCGATGCGCGGCGGGGTGCCTGTTTTCAGCCGTCCTACGGGCAGATTCAGCTCGCGCAGTCGTGCGGCAAGTGACACCGCAGGTGGATCGCCCATGCGCCCTGCTTGAAAATTTTCCAGGCCGACATGGACCAGGCCGGCCAGGAACGTGCCAGTGGTCAGCACCACCGCGCGGCCACTGAACACGATACCGAGTTGGGTTTTCACGCCAACGACGCGGTCTCCATCGAGCACCAGATCGTCGACCGCCTGCTGGAACAGCGTGAGATTGGGTTGATTCTCAAGCCGAGTCCGGATCGCCGCCTTGTACAACACGCGGTCGGCCTGGGCACGGGTGGCGCGTACCGCCGGCCCCTTGGACGAATTGAGCGTGCGGAACTGGATCCCTGCCTCGTCGGTGGCCAAGGCCATTGCGCCGCCAAGCGCATCGACTTCCTTGACCAGATGCCCCTTGCCGATGCCGCCGATCGACGGATTGCACGACATGGCGCCCAGGGTCTCGATATTGTGCGTCAGCAGCAGCGTCTTCACGCCCATGCGAGCGGCCGCCAGCGCGGCCTCGGTGCCGGCATGGCCACCGCCGACGACGATGACATCGAAGGATTCGGGGAATTTCATGATGGCCGCCATTCTACCCGTTGCCAGGCTCCGTTTCACGTGAAACAGGCAATGCGAAAATGGCTACGCTGCTCCACCACTCAATCCATGTCAGCCCGCAGACGCTTTCGCCTCCAGCATTTCCCAGCGTGTTAGCGCTTCGAGCAGTTCGGCTTCGATCGCTTCCGAGCGCGCCTGCAGCGCCACCGCATCCTGTGGGCTCGATTGATACAACACCGGATCCGCCAGCCGCTCGGCGATCTGTGCCTGCTCGATCTCGAGCGCCTCGATCTGTGCCGGCAACGCTTCGAGCTCCCGTGTTTCTTTGAAACTGAGTTTACTTTTGGATGCGGGCTTGGCCGGCGCAGTCTGGACAGCCGCCTTGGGNGCGGCCCCGCGCGGTGCCTCAGCTGTGGCCCGCTGCCGCTGCTGCCAGGCGCGCCAGTCGGCATAGCCGCCGACGATCTCGGTCAGCCGGCCTTCGCCTTCGAACGCGATCGACTGGGTGACAACGTTGTCCAGGAACGCACGGTCATGCGAAACGATGATGACGGTGCCGCCATAGTCCTGCAGCAGTTGTTCCAGCAGCTCCAGGGTATCGATGTCGAGATCGTTGGTCGGCTCGTCCAGCACCAGCAGGTTGGCGGGGCGGGCGAACAGGCGTGCCAGCAACAGCCGGTTGCGCTCGCCNCCGGACAGCGCCGACACCTTGGCACGGGCGCGCTCGGCGGGAAACAAAAANTCCTCCAGATAGCTGATGACGTGTTTTTTCTGGCCGCCGATTTCAACGTAGTCGGAGCCGGGCGAAATCGTGTCGATCAGCGTCGCCTCGTCGTTCAACTGGTTGCGGAACTGGTCGAAATACGCGACTTCGAGCTTGGTCCCCTGCTTGATCCAACCCGATTGCGGCTTCAACTCGCCCAGGATCAGCCGGATCAGCGTGGTCTTGCCGACGCCGTTGGGACCCAGGAGGCCGAGCTTGTCGCCCCGTAAGATGGTGGTTGAAAAATCGTGAATCAGCACACGGCTGTCGTAACCGTAGTTGACGTGATCGAGCTCGGCCACCACCTTGCCGGAGCGATCGCCGGCGTCGATCTGGAACCCCACCTGCCCCGCATGGGCGATGCGCGCCTCGCGGGTGCGCCGCAGCGCCTCCAGCCGGCGCACCCGGCCTTCGTTGCGGGTGCGGCGCGCCTCGACCCCTTTGCGGATCCAGGCTTCCTCCTGTTTCCAGAACTTGTCGAATTTTCGATTATGAACCGCCTCGACCTCCAGCTGCGCGGCCTTCTTGAGCTGATAGGCGCTGAAGTTGCCCTGGTATTCACGCAACTGACCGCGATCGAGCTCGACGATGCGATTGGCGACGTTGTCCAGGAAACGCCGGTCGTGGGTGATGAAAAGCAGCGCGCCGCGATAATCGTTGAGCAGGGTCTCCAGCCATTCGATGGCGGAGAAATCCAGATGGTTGGTCGGTTCGTCCAGCAGCAGTAGTTCGGGGTCGGTCACCAGCGCGCGCGCCAGCGCCACCCGCTTTTTCAGTCCCCCAGACAGCGTTTCCACTGCCGCGTCGGCATTGAGGCCCAAACGTTGTAGCGTTTCTTCCACCCGGCTGTTGAGCCGCCAAGCGTCCGCCACTTCCAGCGCATGCGACAACCGCTCGAAATCGGCATAGACCGTCTCATCGCCTTCCGCCATGGCATGCGCCACGGCATGGTATTCGGCCAGCAGGGTTTGTGCCGCGCCGACGCCTTCCGCCACCGCCTCGAACACGTTGTGGCCGGCCTGGAACTGCGGCTCCTGGGGCACATAGGCCAGCTTCAAGCCAGGCGCGCGCCACACCTCGCCCGCATCCGCCAGGCTCTCGCCGGCAATGATCTTCAGCAGACTGGATTTGCCCGTACCGTTGCGGCCGATCAGACCGATACGCTCGCCCGCCTCGACCACCAGCGAAGCGCCATCAAGCAGCGGCCAGTGGCCATAGGCCAGTTCAAGTCGGTCAAGCGTAAGGAGGGGCATGGCGGTGAGCGGTGAGCGGTGAGCGGTGAGCGGTGAGCGGTGAGCGGTGAGCGGTGAGCGCGGAATTATCCGCGATTGAGGGCCGCATGGACGGCTCGCGCAATATTTAATGCATGGGGGTGTCGCTGTGCAGGCAGAGGGTTTCGGCCCGAATCCGGAGGGGCGTGCCATCCAGCGCGGTAACCTCCCCACCCTGCGCAAGTGCGCGCGCCTGCTGTGCCGCGTCGTCGGGGTCGGTCACCAATGCGCCTACGGTTTCACGTGAAACAAGCCGGCCGTTGGATTGGTAGCGGCGATCGGCAAACGCTTCATTCAATACCATCAGTCCAGCTGCCCGACCGGCAGCGACCAATTGCGACTCTGCCAACCCGACCAGTGCCAGACCGGGGTCGAATGCCGTGACCGCCTGCACAATGGCCTGGGCCACATTGCGGTCCTGAGCCGCCACATTGTAGAGCGCACCATGCGGCTTCACATGCACCAACCGCAAGCCCAACCGTGCGGCCTGTTCGGCCAGCGCTTCCGTCTGCTGCGTAACCCAGGCCGCAATATCTTCCGCGGAAGCGGCCAACGCGCGGCGGCCAAATCCGATGCGGTCCGGATAGCTCGGGTGTGCGCCTACCGCTACGCCATGCTCGACCGCCAGCCGCAATGCTGCCGTCATGCTCACGGCATCGCCGGTATGCCCACCGCAGGCGATGGACACGCGCGACAGATACGGCATCAGTGCGCCGTCATCGCAGCCCTCGCCAATATCTGCATTCAACTCGATCATGCCAGCTCCTTGAACGTCCACTGCGCTGCTGCCAGTTCACACGCCGCCTCGACCTCGATCGTCACGAACCGGACTGCATCGCCGGGCTTCAATTGCGCCAGCCGGGGCACGTCCGCCGTAATCACCCCGGCAATCACCGGATAACCGCCGGTCACCGGCCCATCCCATCCCAGGATGATCGGTTGACCGTCCGGCGGGACCTGTACGCTGCCGGGCAAGACGCCCTGCGACGGCAACTCGGCCCGGCGATGGCTGACCGGTGTCCCGGCCAGGCGTACACCNCGCCGATCCGATGCCGCATCGACCCGATATGGCGTGCCGAAAAATGCGGCCAAGCCGACATCATCGAACTGCCCAGCCTGCGGCCCTGCCACCACCCGCAGGTCGCCCTCCGCCTCGTCGGCCGGGGGACTGACACGCAGCAGTTTCATTTCATTCGCCGGCACACCGCAGTGCAGAACATCCCCGGCCTGCAGGGCCCGCCCGCCATGTCCGCCAAACCCCGACGGCAGAAAGGTGCTGCGGCTACCCATCACCGACGGGACCGCCAGCCCGCCGCGCAGTGCCAGCCAGCAGCGGCAGCCTGACTCGGGACGGTCCAAGCTCAACACTTCGCCTGCCGCCAGCACCAGCGTCTCATTCCACGCCACGGGCGCGCCACTGCTGCGACGGGCGGCAAAACGGGCGCCCGTGAGCGCCGCCACCCCGCCCAGCGGAAACTGCAGCCGGGGCCCGGACAACGCGATCTCCAGCCCAGCCGCCGCCGCGTCATTACCCACCAGACGGTTGGCCGCCGCCAGTGCCGCCGGATCGGCCGCCCCGCCCGCCGGCACGCCAAGCATCCGCCGGCCCGGGCGTCCTACATCCATCACCAGGTCGCACAGACCTGCACGCAGAACCTCGATCATGCGGGAACGAAACATACCCGATCGCCCGGCATCAGCAAGGCCGGCGCTGCCCGCTGGGGATCGAACAACACGGTATCGGTTCGGCCGATCACATGCCAGCCGCCCGGCCCACCTGTCGGGTAGATCCCGGTATAGCGTCCGCCAATCGCCACGCTACCCGCCGCGACCTGTTGCCGCGGCGACGCCCGGCGCGCTGCCTGCAGCGTGAGTGGCAACCCCTGCAGATAGGGGAATCCCGGCTGGAATCCCAAAAACGCCACCGTATATTCCGTCGCGGCGTGGCAATCGATGTAGGCTGCCACACTCATGCCCGCGCGCTTGGCCAATGCCGGCAGATCCGGCCCCGCCGCGCCGCCGTAGTCGACGACGATCTCATGCCGTTTCCCTTTCACTGCCGTCTGCGCAACATCCAAGGGCGCACTCAACGCCGCCCGCACCTCTGACGACACCCTCGCAGTCCGCCGCAATATCAACAACAAGCTTCCATCTGCAGGAATAATGTCTTCTACGTCTGTTAAATTCTTCGAAATTAACAGATTGTAGCGTGCCAGCGTCATGGTGCCCGTCTCGACCCTCAGGCCGCGCTCGCCGACCCAGCGCCAACCAGTTGAGGCGACGAGAGGTTGACCGGTTGTCTGCTTTCCCATAGGGTGAAGTCCCTTTTCGGAGTTTCGCATGATGCGACGGATCGTAAGCAGCGCTATGCTGAAAAATGCCAGTGTAAAGGCAATACCGGCGCTTGCAGTCCCCGCACAAAACCCCCGCAGGCCGTCGACCACCCTCCAGGCGAGGATTACGTCGCCAAAGTGGAAACACCCGCCCTCGCGGAGATCGGTCGTGTATCGCAACCGCCCTGCCCTTCCCCGCGCCTGACGGAATATCGCGTCTCATCTCTCCGATGGAAATCTACCAACACATCTTTGAATACACACCTGATGCCCTGTTCGTCATCGACCGGGCCGGGCGCATCGTTCTGGCGAACGCGCAGGCGGAAACCTTGTTCGGCTACGACCGAAGCAAGCTGATCAACCAACCTGTCGAAATGTTGATCCCGGCCCGCTTCGCTGCCCTCCATACCGGCCATCGCGCCCGCTATATCACCGACGCACACACCCGATCGATGGGCGGCACCGCCGAGCTTTTCGCCCTGCACAAGGACGGCAGCGAGTTTCCGGTCGACATCATGCTGAGTCCGATGATGCTTCATGGCGACCAACTGGTCCTCTGTGTCGTACGCGACATCACCGAGCGCAAGGCCGCCCAGGATGCGCTCGCGCGACAAACCACCGAGCTCCGGCGATTGCATGCGGAATTGGAACTGCTCGCCAATCATGACGGCCTGACCGGCCTGTATAACTGGCGCGCATTTTACGAATATGCCGAACAAATGCTCAAAACCGCTCACCGCCGCCAGGAAAATGCAACGCTGTTGATGATCGATCTGGATCATTTCAAACAGATCAACGACCGTTTCGGCCATGCCGAAGGCGATCGCGTCCTGCAAGCCGTCGCATCCACCCTCAAGGCCGCAGCCCGGGATAACGACATCGTGGCGCGACATGGCGGCGAGGAATTTGTCGTGGCTGCGCTCGGGTTGAGCGAAGCGGAAAGCCTGGTCGCGGCCGAACGGCTGCGCGCGGCCGTGGCGGCCATCGAAAACATGAAAACCCGCATCACAACCAGCATCGGCATTGCCACGCTCATCCCGCAAACACAGAAACACGAAACGCGCCGAATACTGGCCGAACTGCTCGACAAGGCCGACCAGGCGCTCTACGCGGCCAAACACAATGGCCGGAACCAGGTCTGCCACTTCAACCGTCTCACGGATCTGGCACAACCCGCCACGTCGTAATGGACCGCCTCGTGTCAGCCGCGCCCCGGCGCGGTCCGGATACGCCAGAGACAATAAAAAGGGGGCATCTGCCCCCTTCTCTCTCCGGCCGGACATCCGCGCAATCAGTCCTTGAACCGGCCCCGTACGCCGACGCGGTTGGCGCCACCCCGGTTGTCGTTGCCACGTGGCTGCGCTGCGCCCGCGCGCGCGCCGGGCGCACGATTGCCGTAGCTGCGGGTCGCCGCGGCCACTGCTTTGGCCTTGGCTTCGCGCTCGCGCTTCTCCCAATATTCGACGCTGTTGCCGTTGATTTCACCGTTCGGCTCGCGCGGCACGTCACCACCGCGGAACCCTTCGTGGCGCGGCGGACGATCGCCGGTCATGCGAGGCACGTCGGACGGGCCACGCACGGCGGCCTGTTCAAAACGGTTGCCGCGCGGCGCATCGCTGCGTGCAGGACGTGCGTCGGTACGGTAGCTGCGATCGCGGTTGTCACGGCTGTCGCCACGCGACGGACGGTCACCATAGCTGCGCGGTTCGTTGCGGTCGCCGAAAGTGCGCTTCTGCCCGTCCGGGCGCCTGTCGCCGAACCCGCCGCGCGGGCCGTTGTTGCTGCGCGGACGACCCGACGATGACGGACGCCCGGAGGCCGGCTTCTGGGTCGGCTCCAGCCCCGGCAGCGTGTGCACCTCGATGCGGTTGCCGGTATAGCGTTCGATGTTCTTCACCAGTCCGCCTTCACGCATGCCGGCAAAGCTCACCGCGATGCCGGTGCGGCCGGCGCGGCCGGTACGACCGATACGGTGGACATAGTCCTCGGCCTGGCGCGGCAGGTCGAAGTTGATGACATGGCTGATGGTCGCCACGTCGATGCCGCGCGCGGCGACGTCGGTGGCCACCAGCACGCGGGTACGGCCTTCGCGCAGGCGCTGCAACGCGCGGTTGCGCTGGCCCTGCTGCATGTCGCCATGCAGCGCGTCGGACGCGAAGCCACTGTCGGCCAGTAGGTCGGAGATCTCCTCGGTGCTGCGCTTGGTCGAGGCGAACACGATGGCCTGCACCATGTCCACGTCGCGCAGCAACGCGTCGAGTAGACGGTTCTTGTGGTCCATGTTGTCGGCAAACAGCAGACGCTGTTCGATCTTGGATTCCTTGTGCGGCACGGCCTCGATTTCGATGCGCTGGGCGTCGCGGGTCAGTTCGCGTGCCAGGTTGCCTACCACGCCGTCGAGCGTGGCCGAGAACAGCAGCGTCTGGCGCTCGGCGGGGCAGCGCGCGGCAATGGCCTTGATGTCGTCGACAAAGCCCATGTCGAGCATGCGGTCGGCTTCATCCAGCACCAGCACTTCCAGGCGCGAGAAGTCGATCTTGCCGCGCTCCAGGTGATCGATCAGGCGGCCCGGGGTCGCCACCACCACGTCGACCGGTTGCGACAGACGCTTCAACTGCAGGCCGTAAGGCGCGCCACCGACCAGACAGGCGGTACGGAAACGGCGCAGATCCTTGCCATAGGTCATGGCAGCCTTTTCGACCTGCAGCGCGAGTTCGCGCGTCGGGGTCAGCACCAGCACGCGCGGGCCCATGCTCTTGACGGTCGGCTCGGCCAGCATGCGCTGGATCGACGGCAGCAGGAAAGCCGCCGTCTTGCCGCTGCCGGTGTGCGAGGATACCAACAGATCGCGCCCGCTCAATGCGGCGGGTATCGCCTGCATTTGAACCGGCGTGGCGTTTTCATAGCCTGCGGCCAGAACGGATTTAAGGATGAGGGGATCAAGCCCCAGTTCGGAAAAGCTCATGGCAAACCTTTTAAAGTGCGCTCAAACGCGCAAATCAGACCTGCGCCCGGCACACGCCAGACAGGCCACAAAATACGAACCGGAAATAAGCAGCGTTTGGAATCGGTTGATTCCTGCACGCCCAACGGGTCGCGTCGATCACATCGGCGCCAACCACAAGACTTGTCACTGCCGGCTGCAAAAATAACCGGCGGCACAAAGAGAGGTCGAAGACGATGGGGCTGTGAGAACAGTCCCGAGGCACGGCGGCAAAAGCCTGACCTGCCCACTGCTGTATGCACAACTGCGCGCAGTGTATCAGAAAACGCTGATTTTCCAGAACTGTATTTACGCGTGGTGGTACAACTTGTGATACAACCCACCGCGGCCGATCAATTCGTCATGGCCGCCCTCCTCCACCACACGGCCGTTCTCGAACACCAGGATGCGGTCGGCCTGTTTCACGGCCGACAGACGGTGGGCGATGATGAGCGTCGTGCGCCCGGCCAGGAATCCGCCAAGCGCCTGGTGCAGCCGCCGTTCGGTATCGGTATCGAGCGCCGACGTGGCCTCGTCGAGGATCACGATCTGCGGATGGGCGACGATCATGCGTGCAATGGCCAGCCGTTGCCGCTGTCCACCCGACAACCGCACCCCNTGTTTCCCGACTAGGGTATCCAGCCCGTGCGGCAGGGCGGCGATGATGTCCTTCAACTGCGCGATTTCCAGCGCCTGCCACAGCGTGGCGTCATCGGCTGCGCGGCCGAGCGTGAGATTGGCACGCACGCTGTCGTTGAACAGTACCGGGTGCTGCAATACCACGCCCACATGTTCGCGCACGGCTTCCCAGCCGATCTCGGTGACCGGCGCCGCCCCATACAGGATCCGGCCGGATTTCACCGGATAGAGCCCCAGCAAGGCCTGCACCAGCGTCGACTTGCCACCGCCGGAGGCTCCGACCAACGCCACTTTTTCGCCCGCCGCCACCTCGAGACTGACGTCGTCCAGCACCGTCTCGCCGTCCGCATAGGCAAAGCTTACGTGCTCAAGCGCGATCCCGACGGTCGGCTGGCCGGCAAACGGATCGCGCTGCGCGGAATGCTGCGGTTCGCTGTGCAGGCCGAGCAGCGCATTGATGCGGCCCAGTGCCGCATTGGCGGCGAACCAGGCATATTGCAGATTCACCAGTTCCTGCACCGGCGTCATCATGAACCAGAGGTAGCCGAACACCGCCAGCATCTCGCCGATGGTGAGATTGGAAAACACCACCATCAGCATCGCGCCGGCGCGGAAGGCGTCGAAGCCGGCAAGAAACACGAAGAACGAAATCCGGCTCATCGCGTCCGACTTCCAGGCGAACGCGGCCGCGTGCCGACGAATGTCGGCCGCCTTGTCCGTTACCCGCATCAGGTAATGCTTTTCGCGGTTCATCGCCCGAATCTGGGTCAGCGCGTCGAGCGTTTCGGACAACGCATCCTGGAACACCTCGAAAGCGCGGTTTTCGTGTCGCTTCAGATCCTTCACCCGCTTGCCGAGCCGGGTGGAAAACAGGATCACCACCGGGTTCAGCAAGAGGATGAAGAGCGCCAGCTGCCAGTGCATCCAGAACAGCACCGCTGCCACCCCGACCAGGGTCAGCACCGACACCACCAAACCCGAAACCGACGCCCCGAGGAAGCTGTCGACGGCATTGAGGTCGGTGACGAAATGCGAGGTGACCCGACCCGCGCCTACCGTCTCGAACTCTGACAGCGCGATGCGCGACAGCCGGGCGAGCATCCTTACCCGAATGCGGTAGACCACATCCTTGGCCAGCAGGGAAAATGTACGTCCCTGCCAGACGTTGAGCAGGATCGACGTCAGCCGAAGCGCGACCGTGAGCAGCAGCGCCATACCGATGAACAGCACCGGCCCGTGCCAGGCAGCGGGAAAGACCGCGCCGATCCTGCCTACGAAGGCCCCCGGATGATGCAGCAGCACCTCGTCCACCATCAATGGCAGCAGCAGCGGCACCGGTACGGCAGCCACCACTGCCAGCAGGGCAATGACGTTGGCCTGCAGCAGACGCGTGCGATGGATTTTGAGCTCGTCGGCGATGCCGCGCCACGTCAGCATGAGGGGCCATCCTGAAGGAAAGTTACACGCTGCAAGCATAAGCGTTGACGTGCCCGGATAAAAGCGCTGTGCGCCGGCCCGCCCGTAGAGCGACTTATAGACCTGAAACGCCGCCGCCTATCCAGAGCAGCGCGTAAACGAGCGCCGACGTCAAACCCAACAGCACGAGCGCCCACCAAGTCGACACCATACGCCCGGCCGTCGCACACGCCATCCCGACCTTCATGCCGGAGAACATCGCTTTGATCATGTCGTCACGGCGCAGCAGCTGATGGGCCAACACAGCCGCAACATGCAGACCGATCAAGGCCAGCAGCAAATCAAAATTGTAGGTATGCAGGGTAGTGATGAGACTGCTGGTGTCGTGCTCGAGCCAATGCGAGAGCGGCGCCTCGTAATCGCTGTCATCGTTTCCGAACAGACCGGTCATCGCCTGCACCACCAACAGCAGCAACAGGCTCACGATCATCCATCCGCCCAGCGGGTTATGCCCCAGATAAGCCTTCGGCTGGCGTTGCAACACGCTGCGAAAATACGCGTAGCTGGCGCGCGGACCCCGCACGAAATGCGCAAAACGCGCCGTGTCGCTGCCCACAAGCCCCCAGACAATACGGAACAGCACCAGCGTAAGAATGGCAAGCCCCGACCAGGCATGGTATTCCATCCACTGGTTACCCTGCTCCCCGCTCCACCAGGAGAATCCGAACAAGGCCAGCAGCAGCCAGTGAAACAGCCGCACTGGGACATCCCATACCCTGACCCGCACAGACGGCTGCGTCATAACACAGACGGCCCCGGAACGTTTTATGGCAGGCGGCGCAGCTGTCGCTCACGTGCATATAGGCCGGGCGGATCGCGTCCAGATTGCCGGTCTTGGCCGACGCGGCGAGGCCGGACACCGCCTTGATGTAGGTGTCCTGTGCCTGTTTGAATTGCGCGGCTTGCTGCCACACTGCGGGTTTGGCACGACTCGGCGCATAGGTGCTGCCCGGCGGAAAATAAGGCCACGGCTGGGTGCTCAGGCTTTGAAGCTTGTCGGCGAGCGTAAGGAATTTCGCTGCGACATAAGGCGTTTTACCGCGCACCATGATCCCCATCGGCTCAAACGTACGCAGGGTTTCCTGCAACAGTGCGCGGCGCTTGGTCACCGGCTGGCCGGGATGCGTATCGGCCTTGGGGCCGCATCCGGCCAGCATCAGGGCGGCACCCATCAATAACGGCGCAGCGCGCCAATAGGGTTTGAGCGAAATCATGGTCATTCCTGGCCGAGGGCAGAAAACGGCAAAGGTCTATGGATAGCGTAAACATATGTCGAGTTCCCCAGGGCACGCAGGGGCTCGCAAATAATGCGGATCGCGCCCGCAAAGCGGGGCAGGCAGACGCACAAGACCCTTTACTTTCCGATGCAGAACGAACTGAAAATCTCACCCAACAGATCGTCAGCCGTAAACTCGCCGGTGATTTCCGACAAGGCAGCCTGCGCCAGCCGCAGTTCCTCGGCAAACAATTCCAGCTGGCCGGTCGATTCACGCGCAACGGCAAGATGGCCGGCGGCACGACCCAGCGCATCCAGATGACGTGCGCGCGCCATGAACGTGCCCTCGCCCGCCGCCTGCCAACCCACCGACGCCAGCAGCTTGCCGCGCAGGAGATCGATCCCGGCACCGGTCCGGGCGGAAAGCCAGACCTCGTCGCCCGCCACGCGCGGTGCTTCGCCGGTGACATCGATCTTGTTGTGGATCGTGAGCCGCACCACCGGCGGCAAGCGCGCCAGGATCGCCGCCTCGCGCTCGCTGAGGCCATGCGCCGCATCCACCAGCAGCAACGCCACGTCGGCCTTTTCCACCGCCTCCCAGGTGCGCGCGATACCCAGTCTTTCCACCGTGTCGTCGGTCTCACGCAGGCCTGCGGTATCGACGATGTGCAACGGCACGCCTTCAATCTGGATCGCCTCGCGTACGGTATCGCGCGTGGTGCCCGCGATCTCGGTGACGATCGCGGCCTCGAATCCAGCCAATTGATTCAGCAAACTCGACTTGCCCACGTTCGGCTGGCCGATCAGCACCACGGTCAACCCTTCGCGCAGCAGCGCGCCTTGTTTTGCCTGCGATCGCACCGCAGCCAGGCTGGCGTCAATCGCATCGAGGCGCCCGAAGGCGTCGGCCTGTTTGAGAAAATCGATCTCCTCTTCGGGAAAGTCGAGCGTGGCCTCGACCAGCATGCGCAGACGCGTCAGCGCGTCGACCAGTTCCGCGATCCGCGCCGAGAAGGCACCTGCCAGCGAACGCACCGCCGAGCGCGCCGCCTCGGTGGAAGCCGCGTCGATCAGATCGGCCACCGCCTCGGCCTGGGTCAGATCGAGCCTGCCGTTCAGAAAGGCGCGACGGGAGAACTCACCCGGCTCGGCCAGCCGCGCACCGAGTTCCAGGCAACGTTGCAGGATCAGGTTCAACACCACCGGTCCGCCGTGGCCTTGCAGTTCCAGCACGTGCTCGCCGGTAAACGAATGGGGGCGACAAAATGAAGCGCGATTCCCTCGTCGAGGGCTTCGCCATCGCGATCGAGAAAGCGACAGAACGTCGCATGGCGCGGCACGGGCACGCGCCCAAGCATGGCTTGTGCAAGCGGGACGATATCCGCCCCTGATACCCGTACCACACCCACGCCACCGCGTCCGGGGGCGGTGGCGATGGCTGCAATCAGATCAGGCTTTGCCGGAGGCGGGCTTGCCACCGTCCTGAACCTGTTTGTTGATCACCCATTGCTGGGTAATGGACAGGATGTTGTTGACGATCCAGTACAGCACCAGGCCGGCCGGGAAAAAGACGAACATCACGGTAAACGCCACCGGCATGATCATCATGATCTTGGCCTGCATCGGATCCATCGGCTGCGGATTGAGCTTGACCTGCAGGATCGACGTGATGCCCATGATGATCGGCAGGATGAAGAAAGGATCGGGCGCGGTCAGGTCGTGGATCCAGCCCAGCCACGGCGCGCCGCGCATTTCCACCGCCGCCAGCAACACCCAGTACAACGCGATGAACACGGGAATCTGGATCAGGATCGGGAAGCAGCCGCCGAGCGGATTGATTTTCTCGGTCTTGTACATCTCCGCCATCGCTTGATGCAGCTTGGCGCGGTCGTCGCCATAGGTTTCCTTCAGCTTCTGCAGGCGCGGCGTGAGTTTCTTCATCTTGGCCATCGACTTGTAGCCGGCGGCCGACAGCGGGAACAACGCCAGTTTGAGGAGGATGGTCAGAATGATGATGGCCCATCCCCAGTTGCCGACGAAGTGCTCGATTTTTGCCAGCGACCAGTAAATGGGGAAGGCCAGGGGCGTAAGCCAGCCGTAATCGCGCGCGAGATCCAGGCCGGGNGCGGCCGCTTCGAGCAATTTCTGCGTCTGCGGTCCCGCGTACAAGGGCACGGTAAAGACTTTCTGCTGGCCGGGCGCCAAGGTGCCCTCCGCCAGAATGACGCCGGCGGAATAGAGATCATGCCCCAGAGCGCGTGCGTAATACTCGCGCTTGACAGTGCCCTCGGGCAGCCAGGCCGCCACAAAGTGATGCTGCACCAAACTCACCCATCCGTCGTCGGCCGTTTTTTCAAACTCGGCCTTGCCTTCCTGGATGGCTTTGAACGTGACCTTCTGGAATTTCTTGGCGTCCGTGTAGAACGCCGGGCCGGTAAAGGTATGCAGGAAGAA
Organism: Thiobacillus sp.; assembly: GCF_013693775.1. Classification (NCBI taxonomy): domain Bacteria; kingdom Pseudomonadati; phylum Pseudomonadota; class Betaproteobacteria; order Nitrosomonadales; family Thiobacillaceae; genus Thiobacillus; species Thiobacillus sp. Next base: position 2,370,948 of record NZ_CP059257.1, on the reverse strand, counting down.
AGACGCGCCGCGCGGTGCGCCGGAATGGCGGGTGAACTGGTAATACGGGGTCAGGTCGACAGGCTGGGTCCCGTTGTTGATGACCCGGGTTCTGAGGGCAATCTCATAGCTGTTGCGCTTGAAGATATAGGTCTTCTCGACGCGCACGCCCGTGGCGGGATCATTCCACACCAGGGGGACCTCCACTTGCGAAGCGCCCCGGGTCAGACGGTAGGTGCCGGGATTCAACTGAAAAACGCTGCGATGTGTCGGTAGATCCTTGCCAAGCAGACCGCTCTGCGCAAGATAGGGCTGGGCCGGATCGTCTTCAAACAGCGTGAAGATCTCGTTGCGTGCTTCCGTCTCGCGATAGGTCAGCAGTTGAAGCTGGCGGAGGTCGCCGCCATTGGCATCGATCGTGGCGCGCAACACATCGGTTTCCACCACCGCACGCGCACCCTTCACAAATCCGGCTTGGGCTGGCGCGGCGGCGGGGGCGTTCAGCCCTTGGCTTGGAATAGGCGGCGTGCTCGTGCTGGCCGGCGCGTTCGTCGCCGTGACAGCTGGTGGCGGCGGCGCATGCTTGTCCTGCCAAGCCTCCCACAACAAAAGCAGGGAGAAGGAAAAGACGATGAAAAGAATCAGCCGCTGGTTATCCATGGAACGGGGCGCTATGAGTTGGGATGGGGTTCCGGAGTGGCAATCAGGGGTCGCCTGCTGCCATGGCGGGCCATTTTGCCATGGCTCGATGGCCCGCACGTGCGAACGTGCGCAACAAATCCCGTGCCTCATCGCCCGGAACCGGCTTGGCAATGAGACGAACGACAAAGTCGCAGGCGGGCAGTTCCGGCAAAACCTGTCGAAAGCTTTCGCGCACACACCGCTTGACGCGGTTGCGATCCACCGCACGCGCAAGCAAGCGCTTGGCAACGACCATACCCAACCGGGGATATCCCACCTGATTGGGCCGCGCCATCACCATCAGATAATCCGTTCGTGCGCGTTGATTGTCGGCAAATACCTGATCGAAATCGGCCTTGTCGACCAGCCGCGCATCGCGGAGGCGCACGCCACCCGCTGAGTTGAGATGCGCGTTGATTAGACAGCCAGACGTGCGCGACCCTTGGCGCGACGCGCGTTGATCACGGCACGGCCTGCCTTGGTTTTCATGCGGGCACGGAAACCGTGGGTGCGCTTGCGGCGGACGGTGGAAGGCTGGTAAGTGCGTTTCATGGCATATCCTTTCTGGCAGGCATCGGCCCATCCCGCAGTGCGGGCGGGCCAAACACAAAAATCTGTTGAAAAACCGCATATTAGACCCGCCCTACCGGGGGTGTCAAGTTCAGCGGAGAATGCCCCGCAATGTCCGGGGATCCTGCCTGTGGATAACCTTGCCGAAGGGGAGTAAGATTCGCGTTTGAATCCCATGCTGCTTTCCGCCCCTCTCCCCTCGACTATGGATTCCTTCTGGGACCTTTGCCAAGAGCGCTTTCGCGCCAACCTGACCCAGCAGCAGTTCAGCACATGGATCAAACCCNTGGTGTTTGAGGATGCTGACGGCGAGGTCCGCATCCTGGCACCCAATCATTTCGTAATGGACTGGGTCCGCGAGAAATTTGCCGAACACATCGATGGCTGGGCGCAAGAGTTCTATGCCCGCCCTGTCTCCATTACCTATGCACTGGGTANNAAACCCAGTGCGCCGCGCACGCACACGGCACCGTCTACCGTCGCTGCACCAGTGCCGCTGCCCGCCAGCGTGGCTGCTCCTGCCCAGATGGGGATGCGCATCAACCCCGGCTTCACTTTCGACAATTTCGTCTCCGGCCGCGCCAACCAGTTGGCACGGGCAGCGGCACTGCAAATCGCCGACAACCCCGGCGTGGCCTACAACCCACTGTTCGTCTATGGCGGCGTCGGGCTGGGAAAAACCCACCTGTTGCAAGCCATCGGCAATACCGTGCGTCTGGCCAATCCCGATGCGCGAATCAGCTACATCCATGCCAACGATTATGTGGATGACGTGGTCAAGGCCTATCTCAACAAACAGTTCGACGACCTCAAGCGGCGCTACATGTCGCTCGATCTGCTGCTGATCGACGACATCCAATTCCTCGCCAAGAAGGACCGTACCCAGGAAGAGTTTTTCTACGTCTTCAACTCGCTAATCGAGAACAAGAAGCAGATCGTCATCACCTGCGACACCTTTCCCAAGGAAATCAGTGGCCTCGACGACCGTCTGAAATCCCGTTTCGCCTGGGGCCTGACCGTCGCCGTCGAGCCGCCGGAACTGGAAATGCGGGTCGCGATCCTGCTGGCCAAGGCGCAAGCGGAAAACGTCAAGCTCGACGAGAACGTCGCCTTCTTCATTGCCAAGCAGGTGCGTTCCAATGTACGTGAACTCGAAGGTGCGCTGAAACGGGTGATCGCTTTTTCCCGCTTCCACGAANAACCCATCACCCTGGAACTGGTAAAGGAAGCACTGCGGGATCTCATCGCCTCGACGTCACGCATCGTCTCGATCGAGAACATCCAGAAAACCGTTGCCGACTTCTACAAGATCAAGGTTGCCGACATGTTCTCCAAGAAACGGACGCGCAACCTGGCACGCCCCCGCCAGATCGCCATGGCGCTGGCCAAGGAACTCACCAACCAGAGCCTGCCGGAAATCGGCGAATCCTTCGGCGGACGCGACCACACCACGGTGATCCACGCCTGCCGCAAGGTCGCCGAACTGCGGNAGACCGAAGCGGATATCGGCCGTGATTATCTGGTGTTGTTACAAAGCCTGACAGGCTGAGGATGAAATGTGGATAAAGCAGGTTAAGCGTACAAAGCGAGGAATCCATCCCCTTTCCTCCCGTGTTTCCCCGCTGTTATCCACAGCTTAAAACAAGTAACAAGTAGATGTTTTAATTGAGTAAAAAGGCTTACCCCCAATTTCAGGCTGCCTTTATTATGATTCTCAGGAATATATAAATGCTATTAGTACAAAGCGAACGCAACACACTCCTGGCTTCCCTCACCGCCGTTGTCGGGGTAGTCGAACGCCGCCATACCCTCCCCATCCTGTCCAATCTCCTGTTGGAGAAGAAGGGCAGCAAGCTGACCCTGCTGGCGACCGACCTGGAATTGCAGGTGAGCACGCAGCTGGATGTGCAGGCCGGTGAGGATTTCGCCATCACCATCGCGGCACGCAAGTTATTCGACATCGTGCGTGCGCTGCCAGATTCCGCCAAGGTCAAGCTCGATTCCAAGGACAGCCAGGTCGTGGTCAGCGCAGGCAAGTCCCGCTTCACGCTGCAAACCCTGCCGGCTGCCGATTTTCCGCGGGTCGAGACCGGAGCCGGCCTGGGCGAAGCCATCAGCCTGCCGCAAAAAACGCTGAAGCGCCTGCTGCAGCTGGTGCAGTTCGCCATGGCCAGCCAGGACATCCGGTATTACCTCAACGGCATGCTGCTGGTACTGGACGGCAAGCAGTTGCGCGTCGTTGCGACCGACGGGCACCGGCTGAGCTATGCCGAAACCCAACTGGAAACCGAAGCCGAAGCGCGCGAAGTCATCATTCCCCGCAAGACCGTGGTCGAGCTTTCGAAGCTGCTTGGCGATGTGGACGATCCGGTCGAGCTGCGCATCGGCACCAACCAAGTCACCATCACCCTGCCCGGTACCGAGCTGGTGACCAAGGTGGTCGACGGAAAATTCCCCGACTACCAGCGCGTCATCCCTACCAATCAGCCGCGTCACCTCAAGGCCAACCGTCAGAGCGTGATACAGGCCCTGCAGCGCGCGGCGATCCTGTCGAACGAGAAATTCCGCGGCGTGCGCCTGGTGATGAGCGAGAACACCTTGGGCATCGTCTGCAACAACAACGAGCAGGAAGAAGCCGCCGACGAAATCGAAGTCAGCTACAACGGCGATCCACTCGACGTCGGCTTCAACGTGACCTATCTGCTGGACGGCCTCGGCGCAGTCAATACCGACGAAATCACGCTGTCGCTGGGCGACGCCAACAGCAGCATGCTCTTGACCAGCGAAGGCGAAGCCGGTTTCAAGTACGTCGTGATGCCGATGCGGATCTGATCCTGAACAAGGCCCTTCGACAAGTTCAGGGCGAACGGCGGGTGGTTGATTCCGTTCGTGGTGAGCCTTTCGACAGGCTCAGGACAGGCCTGTCGAATGCTCTCATGAGCGAAGTCGAAGGGCATGAATGGAATCAGGCTTCATCAAGCCAACCCACGCAATACTCCTAGCAACAACTGACAGGAATGCCCTACGGGGTGAGAACACCATGAGCGACAAGTCCGACAACAACGCCAATGGCGGCTACGACGAAGACAGCATCCAGCAGCTGGAAGGTCTGGAAGCGGTGCGCAAGCGCCCCGGCATGTACATCGGCGACACCTCCGACGGCACCGGCCTGCACCACATGGTGTTCGAGGTACTGGACAACGCCATCGACGAGGCGCTGGCCGGGTATTGCGACGACATCAAGGTCATCATCCACCCCGACAACTCCATCTCGATTTCCGACAACGGGCGCGGCATCCCGGTCGGTGTCAAATTCGACGACAAGCACGAACCCAAGCGCAGCGCGGCCGAAATCGTCATGACCGTGCTGCACGCCGGCGGCAAGTTCAACCAGAACAGCTACAAGGTTTCGGGCGGCCTGCATGGCGTCGGCGTGTCGTGCGTCAACGGCCTGTCGAAATGGCTGAAACTGATCGTGCGTCGTGACGGCAAANAATACGCGATGACCTTCAACCAGGGCAAGGTGCTCGACCGCCCGATCGAAATCCAGAACGGCGTCGAAGTGTCGCCCATGCAGATCATCGGCGAAACGAAGAACCGCGGCACCGAGGTGCATTTCCTGGCCGACGAGGAAATCTTCGGCAAGGTCGAATTCCATTTCGACATCCTCGCCAAGCGTATTCGCGAGCTGTCCTTCCTCAACAACGGCGTGAAGATCGAACTGATCGACCATCGCGACGGCAAGAGCGAAAACTTCGCGCACTCGGGGGCGNTGAAGGGCTTCGTCAAATACATGAGCCGTCTCAAGAATCCGCTGCATCCGAAGATTTTCAGCGCCATGGGCGAAAAGGACGGCATGACCGTCGAAGTCGCCATGCAGTGGAACGACAGCTATTCCGAAACTGTGCAGTGCTTCACCAACAACATTCCGCAACGCGACGGCGGCACGCATCTCACCGGCTTGCGCATGGCGATGACGCGGGTATTGAACAAGTACATCGAGGAAAACGAAGTCGCCAAGAAAGCCAAGGTCGAGACCACCGGCGACGACATGCGCGAAGGCCTCACCTGTGTGCTGTCGGTGAAAGTGCCGGAGCCCAAGTTTTCGTCGCAGACCAAGGACAAACTGGTGTCCAGCGAAGTGCAGCCAGTGGTGCAGGAAGTGGTCGGCCAGAAGCTCGCCGAATTCCTGCTGGAGAACCCCAACGACGCCAAGCTCCTGTGCGCCAAGATCGTCGACGCCGNNCGCGCGCGCGAGGCCGCCCGCAAGGCGCGTGAAATCACTCGTCGCAAGGGCGTGATGGACGGTCTGGGCTTGCCCGGCAAGCTCGCTGACTGCCAGGAAAAAGATCCCGCTCTCTCGGAGATTTATCTGGTCGAGGGCGATTCCGCAGGCGGTTCGGCCAAGCAGGGACGCGACCGCAAATTCCAGGCGATCCTGCCACTCAAGGGCAAGATCCTCAACGTCGAGCGCGCGCGCTTCGACAAGGTCATCGGCAGCCAGGAAATCGCCACGCTTATCACCGCGCTCGGCACCAGCATCGGCAAGGACGACTACAATCCCGACAAGCTGCGCTATCACCGCATCATCATCATGACCGACGCCGACGTCGACGGCGCCCACATCCGCACCCTGCTGCTCACCTTCTTCTACCGCCAGATGCCCGAACTGGTCGAGCGCGGCCATATCTATATCGCGCAGCCGCCGCTGTACAAGGTCAAGCATGGCCGCTCCGAGCGCTACATCAAGGACGAGCATGCGCTGAAGGAGCACCTGATGGCCGAGGCGATGAAGGACGCCGAACTGACCCCGATGGACGGCGCCATGCCGATTTCCGGCGAAGCGCTGGAGGCGCTGGCGCGCGAATATTTCCTCGCCGAGGCCGTCAGCGAACGCTTGGCCCGCTTGCTTCCAGACGACGTATTGCAGGTGCTGATGAAGATCCCACGTCTGAGCCTCGCCGACAGCGGCGCCGCGATGATGGCCGAAGCCAGCCTGGGCGCGGCGCTCGACGCGCATAAATTCGAGGTGGCCGCCGAATATCTCAGCGAAACCGACACCCATCGTCTGCGCATCACCCGCCATTCCCACGGCAACGCCTACGTCAACTTCCTCGAAGCGGACCTGCTTGAATCAGGCGACTACAGCCAGCTGGTCAAGGTCGGCGATCTGCTGCGCGACCTAATCGGCCTGGGCGCCCGCGCTAAACGCGGCGAGAAGGAAGCGCCGGTACAAAGCTTCCGCGAAGCGATGGACTGGTTCCTCGCCGAAGTCAAACGCGGCATGAGCATTCAGCGCTACAAGGGCCTGGGCGAGATGAACCCGGCCCAGCTGTGGGAAACCACCATGGATCCGAAAGTGCGCCGCCTGATGAAGGTGCAGATCGAGGATGCGATTTCGTCCGATCAGATTTTCACCACGCTGATGGGCGATGAAGTCGAGCCGCGGCGGAATTTCATCGAGACGAATGCGCTGGGTGTACGCAATTTGGATGTTTGAGTTGTGGTTCTTGTGCGTAAACGGAAATAGCGTCACGAGAAGCCATTCTACGGCACAGAATTTCTGAAATTGGCAACGCTTTAAGGCCAACCAATCTGGTTGGCCTTTTCTTTGGCGCAATGAAGAAGCAAAGAAAACGCAGACATGGGATTGGCCGAAGGCAATCCCCATCATTCCCAATGGTCCGGGCCAGAGGCCGCAGCGCGCATTTCCGGACTCTCAATGTAAATTCTGCGGTTTTCCAGGCTTAGAAAGCCTCTCCGCTTTAGCTTGCTGAGCATCCCGGTAACCGTTTGGCGTGTGGTGCCAACCATATCGGCAATTTCTTGGTGGGTAAGCGTGATGTCGAGGTGGATATCCTGCCCAACGTGGACGCCATGGCGCGCACTCAAACGTAGGATCAACTTCATGATGCGGGTCTCAACGTCGTCATTGACCAGGTTGACGATGACTTCACTCAGGGTGCGCATACGGCACGACAGTACCTGCATGACGAGATGCAGGGAATCAGGATGGTCGCGAAGAAACCCGGAAAACTGGCTTTGCGACAATTTAAGCACCTCCGATGCCTCGCACACGTGCGCATGCACCACGCGTCCTCCCCCNTGTGCCACTTCTGCAAGGCCGAACATTTCACCTGCAAAGCAGAACCACAGAATGACTTCCTTGCCGGTATGCGACGGTTGGCAAATCTTGACTCGACCTTTGCGAAGGAAATAGACGTGCTTGCCCGGCGCCCCTGCACGGAACACGAATTCGCCCTTGGAAAAACGCTGCATCGTGCCAAGGGAAAGTAACGCCTCCCGGTCTTCCCCGCTCATGCGGGCGAGTATGTCGGTTTGCTGATCAAGTGGCATGTGCATCCTCTGTTGGATTGCCGTGCCTTAAACGACATTTTCTTTAATGCCGGAAATGTCAGTTGGCCGACATACTTTCCCCGAGATGGCCAGAATACTACTTATGCCGCTTCGGGAGTGTAAAGGGGTTGGTGTCCGAGGTCGGAGAACCACAAAACAGGAAAGGGACATTGTCGGTGTCCCTCATAGCGGAGTTCTACCCTGATGGAGGTTACGATGCCTTACGACTCTCGAGCCCGATGCTTCTCTTCTTCCCATTTCCTCTATATTTGGATGCTGCTGGCTGCAGTGATCGTCACGACCCTGTAAGGGCGGCTGACGTGACACCCAAGATGCAGCCCAAGATCGATACCTATAAAAAGCAGGCAGCCATGTGGGCCATGGATCCTGTCATTGTGAAAGCCGTGAAGGAATCCAACGCCAAAGGCCCGATTCCCATGTTGGGCAATGCCAAGTGGCGGGAGTTGAAGGAAAGCGATCCCATCGTCAAAGGCTTGGTCGACAATCCGGCCGGGCAGCGCCTGACCAAGTGGATGAATGCCGACCCCAAGGGGATCAATAAGATCGTACTCTCGGGCGACAAGAGCCATCGCGTCGCTTTTACGTCCATGCCGGCGATTTATATCGGCAAGGGCAAGCCAAACTTCGACGAATCGTTCAGCGGAAAAATGTGGCAACAGGGTGAATCCAAACCCGACCCCAGCACCAATATCGAATCGGTACAAATTTCCGCACCCGTGAAAAATGGCAATGATGTGATCGGCGTGCTGCTGGTGTCGCTGACTGCAGCCAATCTGCAATAGGGGGTCTTATGAGCGAACAAGTTCAGAGCGGCGGTTTTATCGCCAACTGGGGCAGCAACATTCGTGATTCCGGCCGATCGCCCGGCAAGTGTGCGTGCGGGTTCATTGCTGCCTGGATCGCGTTCTTTTTGATTCTTTGGGTGATGCCCGCGCCAGAGGGGCTTTCCACCGCGGGCAAGGCAACGCTGGCCGTCATGGTATGGGCATGCCTCATGTGGATTACCGAAGCGATCCCGGTCGGCATATCCGGAATGTTGATCCCTATGCTGCTGGTGATGACCGGGGCGATCGACAAGTTTCCCAAGGCGGCCAGTGGTNTTTCTACGCCGGTGGTGTTTCTGTGTCTGGCGGCATTTATTTTTGCTGCTGTGATGCAGGCAGCCGGTCTGGATCGACGCATCGCACTGGGGATGCTGCACAAGCTCAAGGTACGAACGGTCAATGGCGTGATCTGGGCGATGTTCGGCGCCAACTTGCTGTTGTCGTTGATCATTCCTGCAGCCAACGCACGTGCCGCGACGCTGTTGCCGGTGGTGAACGGCATTACGAATATGTTCGGCGATACACCGGAAGAACGTGCCGGCAAGAAGGCCATCGTCATCCAGACGCTGGTCTATGGTTCGATGATCAGCGGCATGTGCATCATGACCGCGCACCTGCCCAATCTGGTGATCGTCGGCCTGCTCGACACCGAGCTTGCACTACACCTGTCCTATATCGACTGGTTCAAGCTGCAATGGCCCTATCTCGGCATGTTTGTCATCACCCAGTGGTGGATGCAGCGCTACTTCAAAACGCATGGCGTGGGCGTACATGGGGGCTATGAGGCAGTGCAGAAGCAGTACGCGGAACAGCCGAAGACCAGCCAGGCGGAATGGCTCATTCTCGTGGTATTCGGCGTGATCGCACTATTGTGGGTGACGGAATCCTGGCACGGCATCAAATCGCACAATGCGGCGCTGATGGGGTTGGCGGTGTTGTTCATGCCCGGCATGTTCGGCTTCAAGTGGAAAGAACTGCAGGATCGCACGATCTGGGGCACCTTCCTGTTACTCGCGGGTGCGCTTTCGATGTCGTCCGCAATGGGTAGTACCGGGCTTGCACAGTGGTTGTCTGACATCATTCATCCGCTGGCGATGGGCCATCCGTGGTGGATGGTGCTGCTGATCCTGATGGCGGGTACGCATGTGATCCGGCTCGGTATGTTGTCGAATGTAGCGGCAATCACCATGCTGGCGCCGATCCTGCTGGCGCTTGCCCCCAAGCTTGGATTGCACCCGGTCGCGTTCACCATGCTTGTATCCGACACTGACACCTTCGCCTACATCCTGCCCACGCAAATCACGGCGGCGGTCATCGCCTACAGCAGCGGCACCTTCAGCATGGCCGACTATGCGAAAGTGGGTTGGGTCTCCGTGCTGATCGCGATCGCCTACGGCATCTGTGTCATGGCGCCATGGTATGCCTTCATGGGCATCCCGGTGTGGGATCCCGCAGCACCTTGGCCTTTCCAATGAATCTGCTCTGATCGACACATCCCCGGCCGATGTCCATTCGGCTGGGGATGTGCCTGGCCGTATTTGTATAACGAGGAAGACAACATGAAGAAAATGACCGACGCCGAACTGAAAGAAAAACTTGGCGACTACATCGCACCGCATGGCTTGTATCAGATCACCAAGGACATGCCTTTCCTGGGAAAAGTCTCGTGCAACATCGAGCGCATGGAAGCGGGCTCGTGGCAGGAAATCGTCATCGACTACGAACTCGGTGCCTCGGGCATGGCCGACGGGTCCTGGTTCAAGGCGACATTCCGCTTCTATTCCGACTGGGCGCTGTTCCAGAACACCGATCCGGCCGGCGCCAACTACATTTCCGCCGAGTATCACGCTGCCCCCACCATTCCCGGCCAGTCACCGGCGACCGTGCAGAAGCTCAGCGTGCGCTTTGATCAGAAAGGCCATGAACGGCCATTCCAGAAAGCGGTGATCGTCGATACCTACGACGGTTACCTCAAGGCTGGCGACCACATCATCATCCGCCTGGGCGACCGGCGTTTTGGCGGTGCCGGTACGCGCGTGCAGACTTTCGTCGAAGAGAGTTTCCGCATCCGCTGCTATGTCGACNCCCTCGGCACCTCGCGTTTCGCCTCCATTGGCGAAGACCTGGTGATCGATATCAAACCCGGTGCACCGGCGCAACTGATGTGGGCCGGCTNNCGCATCGTTCGCGCGAATGAAAAATTTCCGCTGCGGCTGCGCAGCGAGGATCAATGGGGGAACACCTGCTGGAATCGCGGCGACAAGGTGCGGATCAACGCGACGCTGAACGGCAGGTCGGTGTACAGTAAAGAAGCGACACTGGCGGAAAAAGGCTGGGCCGTATTGTTGCTGGACGACTTGCCGACACAGGAAGCCGGCGAATTGGCGGTCACCGCCCATCTATCCGAGCACCCCTGGGTCAAGCCGGCGGTCTTTTACGTCACAGTGGACGAGGCGTTGGCGGTGCCGCGTATTTACTACTGCGATCTGCATGTGCATTCCGAAGACACGATCGGCACCAATACCACGAGCTACAATCTCACCTACGGTCGCGATGTAAGCGGTCTGGATATCCTGGCCTTTGCGCATAACGACTTCAATATCACCACGGAGAAATGGAAAAGTACGGTCGAATTGATTCATTCGATCACCACGGACGGCAGCTTCGTGGCCTATCCGGGCACCGAGTGGTGCGGATCGAGCTGCGCAGGCGGAGATCACAACGTAGTGTTTCTGCACGACGGGGAACCGGAATTCCCTTATCTTAAGACCGGCGAGCATGTGCGATCGGTGGAATGGAACGAAGACATGCGCTCGGCCACCGTCGAGCCGGGTGCTTGGCCGCTGGAAGAGTTATGGGTGGCCTATGCGAAAGATCCGGATGGCCATCTGCTGATTCCGCACGTGGGCGGTCGGCGCTGTATTCTCGACTGGCACCATCCCAAGCTGGAGCGGCTGATCGAGATCGGTTCCAGCTGGGGTCATTTCGGCTGGTTGTATCAGGAGGCGATGACTCGCGGTTACAAGATCGGTGCGTCCATGGCCGGCGACGAACATCGCGGTCGCTGCGGCGGTGGCGTGCCCGGCACCGCGGTGTTCGGCACCAAGGGAGGGATCTCGGGTGTGATTGCGCCGGAGCTTTCTCGAAAAGCTGTGGCAGAGGCCTTGCGTGCGCGCCACACCTTTGCGTCCACAGGCGAACGCAGCTACGGCCTGATTCGCTGCAATGAGCACATCATGGGTGACGAGTTCGCGCACAAAGGCCCGGCGACGGTCGACTATCGTTTTCTTGGCGACGCGGGCTGGGACGAAATCATCGCCTTCGACCACACAGGAGAAATCTGGCGCCGCAATTTGCAACAGGAACTCGGCTACTCCGAGCGCAAGATTCGCTTTCGTTGGGGCGGCGCGCGGGTCAAGGATCGCTATCGCTGGGCTGCCTGGAAGGGCAAGGTCACCATCACCAATGCGGTAATCAACGATTTCACCGGCCGCGGCTTCGAACACCTCGAAGAAACCTGTTGGCGCGAATCCGCCACCACGGTGGGTTTCAGGAGCGATACCTATGGCGATGTGGATGCTATCGAGCTCGACGTGTCGCACCTGGCCACGGCAAGGATTCGCGTCGAAGGCACGATAGACGGTTACGTGAAAGTTGGCGATCCGCTCAAGGGCAATCCCTTTGTGCATTGCCCGACATTCGAATGGGAGATCACAGGGGCGGAACTGCTGGAAGCAGCGCGGCTCAAGAGGGATCTGCCGNGGGTGGAGATGTTTCTCGCTTTCGAGCGGATGAGTGATTCACCCGCACCGCGGGAAGTCAGCGGTACGCTCAACATCGACCCGCATAATGGCCCGCACGGCCATCGCCCGGTTTACTTTNTTGGGAGGCAGATCGATGATGCAAAGGTATGGACATCAGCGTTGTTCATCGCCTTTGATGGATGAACGGCTTCTCTCACACGGGGCGCAACGGGTTGCCAAGGGAAGATCCACCCGCCTTCCTTCCCGATGCCCTTGCGTCCCTGGCGGATAACAGTTTTGCCATGCCCATGAATTCATTGCGCTGGCCGGACGAAACCGCCCGGCCAAGGAACCATGAGGAGCCGGGCTTTTGCNAGCCTGGCTCGAATATCTGCCTGGATTTTCACGGCGATCCGATGCGTGCGCGGCTGGTGGTTTTTTCCGACGGCAACCATCATATGGCGCTGCAGGAAACATTGCGTGCCTTTCTGTTGAAATTCCCCGAGGTGGAGGATGTCTTCTATGTCACCACCCCACCGCGCGTGGCGCTGCAAATGCTTCAGGCGGGGTGTCTGAATATCGGCAATCTCAGACTGTCGGTAACGCCGCATGTCTTCATCAGCCCATCGGCTGTGCTCGACCAACTGATAGCGGAGAAACGCATGACTGCTTATCGGCCCTTCATGCATAGCCGCGGTGTGGTGCTACTCGTACGCAAAGGTAACCCTAAGAACATCAGCGGTCTCCGGGATTTGCTGCGAGAGGATGTGAGGGTGTTTTTATCCAATCCCTTCAATGAAAAAGTCAGCTACCGGATATACACGGATTGCCTGCGGCGACTGGCCATGCATGAAAATGTCCCGCTAGATTTTCTCGCCAGCCCACCGGGTCATCCGGGCGCGTCCAACGTGATTTACGGCGATACCATTCATCATCGCGAAGCGCCGCAGGCCTTGATGGATGGACGGGCAGATGCGGCAGTGGTGTTCTATCACCTGGCGCTGCGCTATCAGCGTATCTTTCCTGAACTGTTTGATTCAGTTTGGCCAACCGGTTCCCAGGGTAATCAGCATTGCGCTATCAGCCGCTTTGGTTTCGGCTTGGTGGGTGATGGCGGGCCGTGGGGCAGTAAGCTAGATACGTTCCTGATGACCGATGAAGTGACGTCTATCTATGCCGCGCATGGCTTGGAACGCGCCGGGTGAAACCCGTTGTAGCTGTGATCAGCTCATCGATTCAGGATGTGTTCCGCCAACTCATCAAGCTCCGACTTGCGCTTTCACCAATCCGTACAAGGGCATTTACCCTGTTGATTCTTCCGGGACCGTTGCTCAGGGACGACATTTGTAGATCGCGAAGGTGCGCTTGCCAATCTCGGGTCTGTCGCCAGGTACAACCGTGTCGCCGCCCTGGTTCACGGCTTCGTTTCGTGCCAGTTGCAGCAGGTTGGCGTCGACATTGTCGATGCCCCGGCTGATGAATCCCACTTCAGCGAGGACGCTGACCGTGGTCTTTCCGATGGCTTTGCATTGGCTTACATGATCAGCCTGGGCAACGGCAACCTGCTCGGATCCTTGCCGGACGTCGATCAAGCTGCTGGCGCAACCGCCCAATGCCAGGGGCATCAGGAGGGCGGCGACAAGCTTTCCTTGGGTGATTTGCAGGAACGAATTCATTTTCAGTTAAGCGCTCCGTCATTATCCACACGATGACGGTCTGACGGACAGTTATGCCATTCGTTCAGGCGGCCAGCATCACGCAACGGCCCGGCATCGCCGTGCCCATTCATGTTTGATAGTTGAACGGCGCGTCAACTTGGAGAGGGAGGGGCTTCCAGCCAGGCCTGCAGCATGGCGCGCAAGCGGTCTTCCTGTACCGGCAGCGTCAGTGCGGCATCGATGCGCAGTCGCGCGCTGACCTTGTCGAGGACAGCCTGATGCGCGGGTTCGTAAAANACCAGAATGCGCGTAGCAGGCGCGCTTTGCACGGCGGCCAGCAGCGATTCGAGGTTGGACAGCCGGTCGCGGAAATCGGTCTGATGGTAGAAGTCCGCGACGATGACGGCAGGTGGGGTCTTGCGTACCAGACTGATGGCCTTGCGTTCCGACCATTCGCTGACGACGCTGAAACCCAGTTCCTGATAAAGCTTCTTGTAGCCAGCCGTGCCGATGAAGGCGTTGAGCATGAGCAGCCGGGGCGGCGTGCTCATGCAGCAGGTTTCTTGCTGGCCGGTTTTTGGTGGCAACGGGTTTGGTTGTCGCTTTCTTGGTCGTGGCTTTTGGCGGCCGGCTTTTTCGCAGCGGGTTTCTTCGGTTCGTCCGCGTCGCCCGCCTTGGCTTTCTTCGCCGCCGCCGGCTTGGCGGCCGCCTTGCGTGCCGGTTTCTTGGCCGGGCCTTTGGCCACGCGCGCGGCGATCAGCCCGAGCGCCTCGTCCAGTGTGATCTCTTCCGGCGTGATGTCCTTGGGCAATGTGGCGTTGGTGCTGCCGTGCTTCACGTAGGGGCCATAGCGGCCGCTGCGCACGGTGATGTCCTTGCCGTCTTCCGGGTGCGGGCCCAGATTCTTCAGCACCGAAGCGGCCGAGTCGGCGCCGCGCGGGGCGCGCTCCATCGCCAAGACCTCAAGCGCGCGCGGCAGGTCGATCTCATACACGCTGTCGGTCTTGGGGATCGACTTGAATTTGCCGTCATGCAGCAGATACGGACCGAAGCGGCCGTTGTTGGCGACGATCGGCAGGCCGGTGGTCGGGTGGTGTCCGACTTCGCGCGGCAACGAGAGGAATTTCAGCGCCAGTTCGAGCGTGGCGTTTTCCAGCGGGATGTCCTTGGGCCACGAGGCGCGGCGCGGCTTGGGCGCTTTCTTGTCCTCGGGCATCTCGCCAATCTGCACGTAGGGACCGAAGCGGCCGGACAAGAGCTTGACGTCGAGGCCGCTGGCCGGATCCTGGCCGAGGATGTTGTCGCCCTCGGCGGTGGCCGCATGCAACGGGCGCGTGTAATCGCACTCCGGATAGCCCGAGCAGCCGATGAAGAGGCCACGCTTGCTCGCCTGCATGAAGAGCGGCTTGCCGCACTTGGGGCAGACTTCGAGGATGGGGCAGCCGCGTTCGACGTCCTGCTTGGCTTTCAGTTCGCCGTCGAAGCCCTTCCAGAATTCGCCCAGCAGCTGTGACCATACGCGCTTGCCGTTGGAGACATCGTCGAGCTTGTCTTCCAGCTTGGCGGTGAAGTCGTAATCGACGTAATGGGTGAAATGCCGGGTCAGGAAGCAGTTGACCAGGCGGCCGATGTCGGTCGGTTGGAAGCGCTTCTTCTCCAGCACCACGTACTCGCGGTCCTGCAGGGTCGAGATGATGCTGGCGTAGGTCGAGGGGCGGCCGATGCCGTATTCCTCCAGGGCTTTGACGAGACTCGCCTCGGTGTAGCGCGGCGGCGGTTGGGTGAAGTGTTGTTCGCCATAGAGCTTGTCGACCGGCAGGGTTTCGCCCTCGGTCAGTGCCGGCAGTTTCGACTCCTCTTCATCCTCGTCGTCCTGGTAGACGGCCAGGAAGCCGGCGAATGCCAGAGTCTGTCCGGTGGCGCGGAAGGTACCCTCGCCCACCGTGATGTCGGCGGCGACCGTGTCGAATTGCGCGGGCGTCATCTGGCAGGCGACGGTGCGCTTCCAGATCAACTCATAGAGTTTGGCCTGGTCATGCGACAGAAATTGCTTCACCGCTTCCGGCGTGCGCGTCACAGAAGTCGGACGCACTGCCTCGTGCGCTTCCTGTGCGTTCTTGGTCTTGGCCTTGTAGGTGATGGCGGCCGGCGGCAGGAATTCCTTGGAAAAGTTGGCGCCCACATACTTGCGGATGTCGGTGATGGCTTCCTGCGCCAGGTTCACCGAGTCGGTCCGCATGTAGGTGATGAGGCCGACCGGGCCTTCGCCGAGGTCGATCCCTTCGTACAACTGTTGAGCGGTACGCATCACGCGGTCGGTGGTCATGCCGAGCTGGCGCACCCCGGCCTGCTGCAACGTCGACGTGGTGAACGGGGCGCCGGGATGGCGGGCGCGGCGTTTCTTCTCGATGCGCATGACGCGGGCATCCTTGCCCTCCAGCATGGCCAGCCATTCCTTGCTGCGCGCCTCGTGTTCGACCGAGAACTGTTCGAGCTTTTCGCCCTTGAAGTGGGTGAGCTTGGCGGTGAACGGCTGCGCACCTTTATGCGTGTCGAGGTGCAGCGTCCAGTATTCGCGCGGCACGAAGGCTTCGATCTCTTCCTCGCGTTCGACGATCATCCGCAGGGCGGGCGATTGCACGCGCCCTGCGCTCAAACCCGGGCTGATCTTGCGCCACAGCAGCGGCGACAGGTTGAAGCCGACCAGATAATCGAGCGCGCGCCGGGCCTGTTGCGCGTCGACCAGGTCGGTCGCGATTTCGCGCGGATGGCGCACGGCGTCCTGGATAGCCGATTCGGTGATCTCGTAGAAGGCCACGCGCTTCATCGGCGTCTTGACCTTGCGTTCCTTGAGGATTTCGCTGATGTGCCAGGAAATCGCCTCGCCTTCGCGGTCCGGGTCGGTGGCCAGCAGCACTTCGTCGGCCTTCTTGGCGGCCTTGACGATGGCCTCGACGTGCTTGGCGTTGCGTTCGATGACCTGGTATTTCATGCTGAAATTTTCGGTATCGACCGCGCCGGTTTTCGGCTCCAGGTCACGCACGTGGCCGTAGCTGGCAAGGATGTCGTAGTCGGCGCCGAGGTATTTTTTCAGCGATTTGGATTTCGACGGCGATTCGACAATGACGAGTTTGGACATGTTAGGGCGTATTAACTCTGGTTTCGCGCTCGCGTTGCTGCGAGAAAGCGATGGATGCAAGGCGTGTCGCGCCGGCAAGGGTCATCCCTTGCCAAGAGACGCAACGTAGCAGACGCGCTTTCTCACAGCAACCCGAAGGACGGGACGATTCGGGCACATCCCTTTGTCGCGAGCCGCTTGCTGTGAATGGCACAGCGGCACATCTCGCTTCGCGGCCTGTGTCCCGAATCGTCCTCGTCGCGAGTGTGAAATCAGAGTTAACACGCCCTAAATTAATGTAGACGTCCCGGCTCGTGATTTAACAGCATGTCTTCCAGATGCGTGAAATGTTCGATCAGGCCGCGGCTCCACAGCACGATCAGCGTCATCCAGCGCACATGGTCGGGTTCGATGTCCTCACCGCCCAAGGCCATCAGGCCGGAAATCACCCATTCGCGCGATTCGGGGTCGAGTATCTCGGCGCCGACCAGGAATGCGAGTTCACTGCGGCAGGCCTCGTTGAGGCGCTCCAGCTCTTCGGCGGCGTAATGACGATCATAGGCCAGCGCGAGCCGCTCATGGGTGGCGCTACCGGTCAGGTTGGCATACCAGTCCAGGGCGGCGTTGATGTCGGATTCTTCAAACCCGGCGGCAAACAGGCGCTTTTCCAGTGCGTCGCGATCGGGCGCCAGCTCCGCCATGCGGAAGCTTTCATATAGGTAAACCAGGATGTCGAGCATAGTGTCAGTGAATTTTTGGTAGCGCCCGCCTGGCAAGGAAGCAATTCGCCCATCCAGTTCAAGCGTCAACAGCTTCGCTGAAAGCGCATCCAGCGTCAACCCGGTTCTTTGTGCAAGGGTATCGAGCGTGGTGGGCGCGCCGTCCAATGCGTTCAACACCGGGTCGGTGAGGGCTGCCGCAGTGTGTTCCGGCGAGGCGTCCTCCGCGAGCGCTTCACTGTGTGGACGGTCCTGGCGTAGTCCTGGCGGGGCCAGCCGCTGCTGCCAGGCCAGTTCGTCGAGAATGTCGGCGGCGGACTCGACCAGCTTGGCGCCCTGCTTGATCAGGGCATGGCAGCCGCGCGCCAGTGGGGAATGAATCGAACCGGGAATGGCGAACACCTCGCGCCCCTGTTCGGTGGCCACCCGGGCGGTGATCAGCGAACCACTGTCGGGCGCGGCCTCCACCACCAGCACGCCGCGACTCAAGCCGCTGATCAGCCGGTTGCGGCGAGGGAAATGGCCGGGCAGGGGTGGCGTGCCGAGCGCAAACTCCGACACGATCAACCCGGTTTCGGCCAACTGATGCGCCAGCGCCTTGTTGCGTGCGGGGTAAATGCGGTCGAGCCCGGTACCGATGACGGCCACGCTGGATCCAGCGCCTGCGAGCCCACCCCGGTGAGCTGCCGCATCGATGCCGAGCGCCAGCCCGCTGACGATGGTGAGCCCGGCGTCCGACAGGGCGTGAGCGAAGGCTTCGGCATCGCGCACCCCCTGCGGAGTCGCGTTGCGGCTGCCGACGATGCCAAGCGCAGGCTGGTTGAGCAGCGCGCGCCGTCCCTTGCAATACAGCATGGCAGGTGGATCCGGGATCTCGAGCAGGATCTTTGGATAGTCCGTGTCCGCCAGCGTCATCAGGCTGTTGTCGGGCTGGTCGAGCCAGGCTAGGGCGGCGTCAAGCTGCGCGGCATCGGGTTCGGCCAGCAGGGCGTCGCATTGGGCGGGCGTGAGGTGGGCCGCCAGCGCGTGGCGGCTGGACGATAAAACGGCCTCCGGAGATCCGAAGGCCGTGAGCAGGCGGATCAGGCTGGTGTTGCCCACCCCGGAACGAGGGCGAGGTGCAGCCAGGGATCACGTGCGTTCAATCAGGATTTTTCACGCTATCGAGCAGGTAGACCGGGCCATCCGACTGCATGATGAGCGCGTAGGACACGCGGTCGTACACGCGGTAGACCATCACCAGGCCGCTGCGGGTATCAGGCAGCTTGACGGCGTTATCGCTGTTGTTGCCGAGGCAGGTGCTGCGGAAGGAGTTGCGCACGTCGACGATTTGATCATACGTGGCCTTGCCGTCCTCCTTCAGGCAGCGCACATCGCTGTACAGCCAGGCGCCGCCATCGGGAATGCCCGCGGATTTTTCCTTGACCCAGGCCATGCGGTCCTTTTCGTCGCGGGTCAGCGTTACGGCCAGACCTTCGCGGTATACCGCCAGCACGTGGCCCGGCTCCAGGCCGTCGCGGCTGCCGCGGTTGATGACGACCGTCTGGTAGCGGCCGCTGTCGGACAGCCCACCGTAGGCCGAGATGATGCGGCCGCGGATCTTGCCTTCCGGGGCGTGCGGGACGTATTCGAAGGGAGTGCTGCTGTCCGCTTCCACCAGCTTGTCCTTGGGCAGGATTTCCCGTACCGACTGGGTGATGCGGATTTTNTGCGGGGCGCCTTCCACCAGCGTGCGGGCGTCGCCGAGGTATTCGACTTCATAGCCCAGGACTTCGCCGGTTTCCGGGTCTTTCAGCGCCTTGCCCGGGCGCAGCACGTTCCAGCGGGTGACGCCGGGCTTGCCGCCGGTGGCAAAGGCATCGTCACCCGAGCCCAGCACCACCCGCTCGACGTTGCTGCCCAGAATGAAAGGCGCATCGTCGAGCGCGCCCTTGGCCACCACCCGCGGTTGCGACAGGAAGGGGTGGATCACCCGGATGGGAATGGACGGGACCGCTTCATTGCGGATTTCGGTTGCACGTACGCCGGGNGACAGCTTGACCGTCTCCATGCCGTCTTTGCTGCCCTTGACCAGCGACAGGCGCGGTTCCTTGCCGCTGCGGTCGAGCACGATCATGTCGCCGGGATAAATCCAGTGCGGGTTCTTGATCTCCTCGCGGTTCATCTTCCAGATCTGGGGCCAGCGCCACGGGTCCTTGAGAAATTTGCCGGAAATGTCCCATAGCGTGTCGCCTTTGACCACGACGTACTTGTCCGGCGCGTTGTCCTGCAGTTTAAGGGTATCGGCCAACGCGGGAGCGGTGGCCAGCAGCAGGGCGAGAGAAACTACGAGTTGACGCACGGGNGAACCCTCCATTTAGACCTTGTCTAATTTTCAGCGTTGAAAATATACTGTGCGCTTAGCTTACGGCTATCCGTCGCCTTATATTTAGGGTTGCGCGCAATTAAACGCAGATTCTGCATCAAAGTGCGCGCCCAGCCCATTCAATTCTTAGACTTTAGTTATGGCCAGACTCGACATTTTGCATTACCCCGATGCGCGCCTGCACACCGTCGCCAAGCCGGTGAAGGTGGTGGACGACCGCATCCGTACGCTGGTCGATGACATGGCCGAAACCATGTACGCCGCGCCCGGGATCGGCTTGGCCGCCACCCAGGTCGATGTGCACGAGCGGGTCATCGTCATCGACGTATCCGAAACCCATGACCAACTGCGTGTCTTCATCAATCCGGAGCTCATCGCCCAGTCCGGCACCGAGGAAAGCGAAGAGGGTTGCCTGTCGGTGCCGGGGATCTTCGACAAGGTCGTGCGCGCCGAGCGCGTCACCGTGCGTGCGCTGGACCGCGACGGCAAGTCGTTCGAACTCGACGCCGACGGCCTGCTGGCCGTGTGCATCCAGCACGAAATGGATCATCTGAAGGGCAAGGTCTTCGTCGACTACCTGTCCAACCTCAAACGTAATCGCATCAAGGCCAAGCTGCTGAAGCAGGCGCGCGAGCATCGGCCCGACGCGGCGCCGGTGCGCGCCTCGCTCTGAGTTTTCCTTTCCATGCGCATCATCTTTGCCGGCACGCCGCCGTTTGCGGCGGCCGCACTCAACGCTCTGGCGGACGCCGGGCATGACATCGCCCTGGTGCTGACCCAGCCCGATCGTCCGGCCGGGCGCGGCATGAAATTCATGCCCAGTGCGGTCAAGCAGGCCGCCTTGGCGCGCGGTTTGCCGGTGTCGCAGCCGCCGAGCCTGAAATCGCCCGAAGCCCAGACCGAGCTGCGTGCCGTGGATGCCGACGTCATGGTGGTCGCGGCCTATGGCCTGATCCTGCCGCAAGCCGTGCTGGACCTGCCGCGTCTCGGCTGCCTCAACATCCATGCCTCGCTGCTGCCGCGCTGGCGCGGCGCGGCGCCAATCCAGCGTGCGATCCTGGCGGGAGACCTGGAGACCGGCATCACCATCATGCAAATGGATGCGGGCCTCGATACCGGGGCGATGCTATCGAAAACCGTGGTGCCGATTCGCGACGACGACACGGCCGCCAGTCTGCATGACGTGCTGGCCGTGGCGGGCGCGTCCGCCATCGTCGCGGCGCTGGCGAATTACGCTACGCTTGTTCCGGCTACACAGGACGACGCCCAGGCCACGTATGCGGCCAAGCTCAGCAAGGACGAGGCGCAACTCGACTGGCGCCAACCTGCCGATGCCCTGGCACGTGCGGTGCGCGCCTACAATCCGGCGCCCGGCGCATGGACGCTGCTGGAGGGCGCGCCACTGAAAGTGTGGATGGCAGCGACCGCAACGGGCGCCGGCGACCCGGGTACCGTCCTGCGCGCCGACGCGGAGGGACTGGTCGTCGCCTGCGGCAGCGGCGCGCTGGCCTTGCGGGAGATCCAGCCGGCAGGCAGCAAGCGGATGAGCACCGCCGCATTTCTCGCCGGGCGGCCGGTGCCACTGGGGTCCCGGCTCGGCCATTGAAACCCGGCCGGCCGATCCCCATCTAACGCTCGTCGACGCGCCTGTGGGCGCGTTTTAAGGAGCCTCACATGTTCGGTAACTGGGTCAAGACGTCCATTCTGTTTGCCGGGATCATTGCGCTGTTCGGCGCCATCGGTGCGGCCATCGGCGGCGCCCAAGGCATGCTGATCGCCTTGCTGTTCGGTGCAGGCATGAACCTGTTCGCCTACTGGAATTCCGACCGGATGGTGCTCTCCATGTACCATGCGCGCGAAGTGGACGCCGGCAGCGGCGGCCGTTTCTACGCGATGGTGCAGGAACTGTCCGCGCGGGCCGGGCTGCCGATGCCGCGCGTGTATGTCATCGACGAGGCGCAGCCGAACGCGTTCGCCACCGGCCGCAATCCGGAACACGCGGCCGTGGCGGCCACCACCGGCATCATGCAGTTGTTGAGCGAACGCGAACTGCGCGGCGTGATGGCGCACGAACTGACCCATGTGAAAAACCGCGACACGCTGATTTCCACCGTCTCCGCGTCGATCGCCGGCGCGATCTCGGCGCTGGCCAACTTCGGCATGTTTTTCGGCGGCCGCGACAGCGAAGGGCGTTCGGCCAATCCCCTTNTGGCCATCGCGATCATGGTCGTCGCGCCGATTGCGGCGATGCTGATCCAGATGGCGATCTCGCGCGCCCGCGAATTCGGTGCCGACGCCGGTGGCGCCGAAATCTCCGGCGATCCACAGGCACTCGCGAGCGCGCTGCGGAAGATCGAAGCCTACGCCAAGGGCCTGCCGATGCCGACGGCCGAGGCCCATCCGGAGACGGCGCAGATGATGATCATCAACCCCTTGTCCGGTGGCGGGTTGGCCGGACTGTTTTCGACTCACCCCGCCACCGAGGAGCGCGTCGCGCGGCTGTTGCAGATGACACGCACGGCCTGACGTCGTCGCCTGTTATCATCCGCCGCTCCCCGCAGCAGGCGTAACCCCGATGAATCAGCAAGCACTTTCCGGCCATTTCCTCCATGCGTAAGCTGCAGAAGCTGGCGGCCGGCGTGCTGGAAACGGTGCTTGCCGGCACCGCTCTGCATCAGGCCCTGCCGCAAGGCCTTCAGCAACTGCACACGCCGNGGGAGCGCGGCGCCCTGCAGGACATCGTCTACGGCAGCCTGCGCCAGCTGGGCCGGCTCGACGCCTGGCTGGCGGCCCTGCTCGAACGCCCGCTGACCGATCCGCAACTGGGCTGGCTGCTGCGCGTGGCGCTGTATCAGCTGGCCTATACGCGCGCGCCGGCCCATGCAGTGGTACACAATGCCGTCACGGCAGCCGGCCAGNGGTGGCGGCGCGGACTGACCAACGCGGTGCTGCGCAACTTCCTGCGCCGTCGCGCCGAGCTGGACGAGATCGCCAACGCCCAGCCATCCGCGCACTGGTCGCATCCCGGCTGGTGGATCGACAAACTGAAAGCCGAGTACCCGCACCGTTGGCAGGGCATCCTCGACGCCAGCCTGCTGCATCCGCCGTTCACCCTGCGCGTCAATGGCCGTCATGGCGACGTGGCAAGCTATCTGCGGCGCCTGAATGAGGCCGGGCTGCCCGCGCATCAAACCGGGCCGGATGCGGTCACGCTCGACCGCGCGGTGCCGGTGCACGACCTGCCTGGTTTCGATGCGGGCCACGTGTCGGTGCAGGACGCCGGTGCGCAGTGGGCGGCGCGCCTGCTCGATGCGCAGCCCGGCGAGCGGGTACTGGATGCCTGCGCGGCGCCCGGCGGCAAGACCGGCCACATCCTGGAGCGCGCCGACGTAGACCTGATCGCACTCGACGTCGATGCGGCGCGGCTGGCACGGGTACAGGAAAATCTCGACCGGCTGCACCTCGCCGCCACCCTGGTGGAGGGCGATGCCGCGCATCCCGAGCGCTGGTGGGACAAGCAGCCCTTCGACCGCATCCTGGCCGACGTGCCCTGCAGCGCTTCCGGCGTGGTGCGCCGCAATCCGGACATCAAATGGCTGCGTCGTCCCGAGGACATCGCTCAATTTGCCGCGCAACAGGCCGTTATGCTGGATGCGCTCTGGCGGCTGTTGGCCCCGGGTGGTACATTGCTTTACGCCACCTGCTCGATATTCAATGAAGAAAACGACGGGCAAGTGCGTGCGTTCCTGGCGCGTCATCCAGACGACGCGGAACGCTGTATGTTTCCTGAACCTTTGTCAGACGGGTCGCTGCTGCCAGATGCCGAGCATGATGGTTTCTTTTACGCCCTGTTGCGCAAGACGTGATTCCACCCTTCGCGGGCTGGCCGGGCTGTTGCTGGTTTTCTGGCTGACGGTCGCGGGCAGCGCGCTGGCCAGCGATAAAAGCGCGGTCAGCCAGGCCGCCATCCGTGTGACCCCGCAAGGCTACGTGCTGGACGGCGATGTCAACATCGTGCTCAACAGCACGCTGGAAGACGCGCTCAGCCGGGGCATCAACCTGTACTTCCTGCTCGAACTTGAACTGTCCCGGCCGCGTAACTGGTGGTTCGATGAAGACATCGCCGACCCGGTGCGCAAGATGCGGATCTATTACCACCTGCTGCTGCGACGCTATGTGGTCGAAACCGGATACACCACGCGCACCGCCGCCACGCTGAGCGAAGCCCTGGCCATGCTGGGGCGGGTAGACGGATGGCAGGTGCTGGAGCGGGGTGCGCTCAAGACCGGTCAACGCTACGATGCGCGCCTGCGTCTGCGCCTCGATACCTCGCAACTTCCCAAGCCGCTGTCCATCGGCGCGGTCGGGGGCGACCGCTGGGAACTGGTCACACCCTGGTACGACTGGTCGTTCGATGCACCCGTGGCTCCGGCTCCGCCCGCACCTTTGCCCTGATGCGCAGTCTGATTGTCGTCGCCCTGATCCTGGGTATCGTGCTCCTGTCGTTGCTGTTTTATGCCAGCGGCGGCAGCAGCGCCTTTTCCGACACGCTGCCCACGCTTTTCATCGGCGGCGGCATCCTG
This sequence comes from Thiobacillus sp., assembly GCF_013693775.1. Classification (NCBI taxonomy): domain Bacteria; kingdom Pseudomonadati; phylum Pseudomonadota; class Betaproteobacteria; order Nitrosomonadales; family Thiobacillaceae; genus Thiobacillus; species Thiobacillus sp. The sequence goes on along the minus strand of NZ_CP059257.1, from coordinate 2,346,330 downwards.
GGCATGGCCTTGCTGGTACTGCTGGGCTGGCGCATGTGGTGGCTGCAGAAGCGCATCCGTCGTGGCGTGTTTGGCGCCAAGCTCACGCTGAAATTGCTGTTGATGTTTGGGGTGGTTGCGATGCTGCCCGGCCTGGTGGTGTATGGCGCGTCGGTGTTCTTCCTCAATCGTTCGATCGAGACCTGGTTCGACGTGCGGGTGGACAATGCGCTGGCCTCCGGCGTCAACCTCGGGCAGGCCGCGCTGGATGACCTGCTGCGTGATCTCGATAAANAAGCCCAGCGCATGGCGCTGGCCCTGTCGGACGAAGGCATGGGCTCGGTCATCACCAGCCTGTCCACGCTGCGCGAGCAAAGCTCGGTGCAGGAACTGACGCTGTTCGACGAGCGTGGTGGCGTGGTTGCCCACGTCAGCGGCGAACGCGAAACCCTGTTGCCGGTACTGCCCGACCGCAATGTGCTGTGGCAGGTCCGGCAGCAGCAGCCCTATAGCCGCATCGAGGAGGTGCCGGAACGCGGCCTGATCATGCATGTGATCGTGCCGGTGTATACCAGCTCGCTGACCGGCGAGACACGCGTGTTGCAGTTGGTGCAGCCGGTGCCGGCCCGGCTCGCGCACGATGCCCAGGCGGTCCAGCTGGCGTACCAGGAATACCAGCAGATCTCGGTCTCGCGGCTGGGCCTGAAACGCATCTACGGCGTGGCGCTCACCCTTACCCTGATGCTGGCCTTGCTGATGACCTTTGTGATCGCCTACCTGCTGTCGGAACGGCTCGGCGCGCCGCTGCGGACGCTGGCGCGCGGTACCCGCGCCGTGGCCAAGGGCGACTTCTCGCAGATGCCGTCGGTATCCAGCCGTGACGAGCTGGGCGTGCTGATTCAGTCGTTCAACCGTATGACCCGTCAGCTTTCCGACGCGCGCGAACAAGTTGCGCAGAACCATCAGCAGACCGAGCAGGCCAAGGCTTTTCTCGAACGGGTGCTGGCGAACCTGTCGTCCGGCGTGGTCGTGCTGGACGAGGCTTTGCGGGTACGTACAGCCAACAGCGCCGCGGCGCAGATTCTGGGCGTGGACGCTTCGATTCTGGATGCCCAGCCGCTGGCGGAACTGGGTCAGCCGGGCGAGGCGTTGCATGTGTTCGGGGCCACGGTGGTGGCCCGCTTCGGCGAGCACGAAGGCGAGTGGCAAGAGCAGGTCGATTATGCCGGCCATGGCGGCAACCAGTCGCTGCTGTTGCGCGGCACCCGCCTGCCGGCGGGTGTCGAACGCGGCTATGTGCTGGTATTCGACGACGTGACCAAGCTGATCGACGCCGAACGCAATGCTGCCTGGAGCGAAGTGGCGCGCCGCCTCGCGCACGAGATCAAGAACCCGCTCACGCCGATACAACTTTCGGCCGAACGCATCGCGCGCAAGCTGGACGGGCGCCTGGAAACGGCCGATGCCGAATTCCTCGCGCGCGCCACGCATACCATCGTCAACCAGGTTGCCGCCATGAAGAGCATGGTGGATGCCTTTGCCGGCTATGCGCGAATGCCGCGCGCCAAACTCGAGGCGCTTGATCTCAATGCCTTGGTACGCGACGTGCTGACCTTGTACGATGCCAAAACGCTCGGACTGGTGTTGAGTCTCGACGCCGACTTGCCGCGTATAGCAGGCGACGCCACATTATTGCGTCAGGTGATACATAATCTGTTGCAAAATGCGCAGGATGCGCTGGCCGGTCACGCTGCACCGTGCGTGGAGGTCGGTACGCGCCTGCGCAGCAATCAACATACAGTTTGTTTATCCGTAACAGACAATGGAGCCGGGTTTCCGGAACATCTGATGACACGGCTGTTCGAGCCCTATGCAACGACCAAGGCCAAGGGGACGGGCCTGGGCCTGGCCATTGTCAAAAAGATCGTCGAAGAGCATCACGGTAAAATTCAAATAGAAAACCTCAAAACGGGCGGCGCGGCAATCCGCATTTCGCTGCCTGTTTTTGCGGCAGGCGGAGAGAACACGTGAGCGGGCATATTCTCGTCGTGGACGACGAAGTGGGCATTCGTGAGTTGTTGTCGGAAATCCTTACCGACGAAGGGTATGACGTGCATCTGGCGGAAAACGCCGAGGCGGCACGTGCCTTCCGCTCCCAAAGACGGCCCGACCTGGTGTTGCTCGACATCTGGATGCCCGATACCGACGGGGTGACCCTGCTGAAGGAGTGGGCCGGCGGCGGCCTGCTCACCATGCCTGTGGTGATGATGTCCGGACACGGCACCATCGATACCGCCGTGGAGGCCACCCGGCTCGGCGCAGCCGACTTCCTCGAAAAGCCAGTGGCGCTCGCCAAGCTGATCGATACCGTCAACAAGGCGATCAAGCGCGGCGTCGCCCTGCCCCGGCGCGCCGCCAGCATGGACTTGTCGGCGCTCGGCAAAAGCCCGCTGATCCTCGAACTCAAAAAGCGCCTTTCCCAGATCGCCGGCAATACCGCGCCCGTGATGCTGATGGGCGAACCGGGCAGCGGTTTTGAAATCTGCGCCCATTTCCTGCATCAGCCATCCACGCCGTGGGTCGAGATCAAGGATCGTGCGCGGCTGGTGTCGGATCCGCTGAGCTTCGTCGAAATGCTCGGCAGCGGCACGCTCTACCTGCCCGAGGTCTGCGAGCTGGCACGCCTGGAACAAAAGGTCTGGGTTTGCTGCTCGACCGTATCGAAGGCAGCGGGGCGCGTCTGGTGTGCGCGTCCAGCCGCAGTCTCGACACCATGGTCGCAGCCGGCGAATTCGACAGCCGCCTGTTCTACCGCCTGTCCAGCCTCGCCATCCAGGTGCCGCCCTTGCGCGAGCATCGCGAGGACATTCCCGAGATTGCCAACTTCATGCTGGCGCAGCTGATCGAAGCGGGCGTCTGTCCGGTGCGGCGGCTCACGACGCCGGCGCTGAACCAGTTGCGCAATTTCGACTGGCCGGGCAATCTGCCGCAGCTCAACAACGTGGTGCGCACGCTGGCGGTCACGGCGCTGTCGGGCGAAATCGACGCAGCCGACGTCAACCGCGTGCTGGCTCCCATGAAACTATCGGCGCCGGCCGTGGCGCACGGCATTCCGCTCGACATTCCGCTGCGTGAAGCGCGCGACGCCTTCGAGCGCATGTATTTCGAACACCTGATCCAGAAGGAAGGCGGCAGCATGACCCGGGTCGCCGACAAATCGGGGCTGGAGCGCACACACCTCTACCGCAAACTGAAACAACTGAACATCCGGCACGGGCGTCGTCTTGACGAAGACCTGTAGACCCAGGGAACACGCTTGAAGATCATCATTCTGGGCGCAGGCCAGGTCGGGGCCAATCTGGCCGAGAGTCTGGTCGCCGAAAACAACGACATCACGGTCATCGACCTCGATACCAGCCGCCTGACGCTGTTGCAGGACCGCTTCGACCTGCGCACCGTGCGTGGCCATGCGGCGCATCCTTCGGTGTTGAAACAGGCCGGCGCCGAAGATGCCGACATGCTGGTCGCGGTCACACAAAGCGACGAAACCAACCTCGTGGCATGCCGCATCGCATCCACACTGTTCAATGTCCCCACGCGTATTGCGCGTATCCGTTCGAATGATTTCCTGGGTCTGGAGCCGGGTTTTCTGGCCGAGCAATTCGGCGTCGATGACGTCATCAGCCCGGAGCAGGAGGTGACCGACACCCTGAGGCGGCTGATCGAGCATCCGGAAGCGTTGCAGGTGCTCGACTTTGCCGACGGCAAGGTGCGCCTGATCGCGGTGCGCTCATACCACGGCGGTCCGCTGGTGGGGCACGAGCTGCAGGAGATCAAGCGCCATATGCCGGATCTGGAATGCCGTATTCCGGCCATTTACCGGCGTGACCACGGCATCGTGCCCAAGGGGATCACGGTGATCGAGCCGGGCGACGAGGTGTTCTTCCTGGCGCGCAAGCAGGATATTCCCTCCGTCATGCGCGAACTCCGCCGCATGGAACGCCGGGTCAAGAAGGTCATGATCGCCGGCGGCGGCAATATCGGACGGCGGCTGGCGGCGCAGATCGAACGCGATTACGACGTCAAGGTGATCGACCATAACAAGAAGGTCAGCAACCTGCTGGCCGAGCAGCTCCACCATACGCTGGTGCTGCAGGGCGACGCGACCGACGAGGAACTGCTGGAGCAGGAAAACATCGCGTCCATGGACGTGTTTTGCGCGCTCACCAACGACGACGAGGACAATATCATGTCCGCGCTGCTGGCCAAGCGGATGGGCGCGCACCGCGTGATCGCACTGATCAACCGGTCGGCCTATGTCGACCTGGTGCAGGGCGGCGAAATCGACATCGCCATCTCGCCGGCGCAGGCGACGGTCGGGCCTCTGCTGTCCAAGATCCGGCGCGGTGACATGGTGGCGGTGCATTCGCTGCGGCGCGGTGCGGCCGAAGTGCTGGAGGTGGCGGTGCACGGCGATGCCAAGACCTCGCGCGTCGTGGGCCGGCGCATTGAAGAGATCGACCTGCCCGACGGCGCGACGATTGCCGCGATCATCCGCAACAACGACGTCATCATCGCCCACCACGACACGCTGATCGAAGCGGAAGACCATCTCATCGTGTTTGCGCTCAACAAACGCATCATTCCCAAGGTGGAAAAACTGCTCCAGGTCGGTTTCGGTTTCTTCTGATGTCCCGCATTGCCCCCGTTCTGAACGTGCTGTCCAAGGTGGTGATGCTGTTCTCGGCCACCTTTCTGCTGCCGTTGACGCTGTCCTGGCTGGTGGCCGACGGGGCGCAGCGCGCCTATGATGATGCCATCATCGTCACGTTCGTCGCCGGGGCGCTCACCTGGCTCTTTACCCGGAAATCGCAACGCGAGCTGCAGACCCGGGACGGCTTTCTGCTGGTGCTGCTGGCGTGGACCAGCCTGCCGGCCTTCGCTACCTTGCCCTTGCTGATCTACCTGCCCCACCTTTCGTTTACCGACGCCTATTTCGAAACGGTATCGGGCATCACCACGACGGGCGCGACGATCCTGACCGGCCTGGATGCCTTGCCCNTTTCCATCAATCTGTGGCGTGGCCTGCTGGTCTGGTTGNGGGGCATGGGCTTGATCGTGCTGGCCGTTGCCATCCTGCCCNTGCTGGGCGTGNGGGGCATGCAGATCTACAAGGCCGAAACGCCGGGTCCGATGAAGGACACCAAGCTCACGCCGCGCATTACCGAAACAGCCAAGGGCCTGTATCTGGTCTACGTCGGTATTTCGATCGCGTGCGGGCTGTCGTACTGGGCGGCAGGGATGACGCCGTTCGATGCCGTCATGCACACGTTTTCCACCATGGGGATGNGGNGGTTTTCTTCGCACGATGCCGGTTTCAGCTACTGGAACTCGCCGGCCATCGAGGTGGTGGCGGTGGTGTTCATGCTGGTGGCCGGAATCAATTTCTCCACGCATTTCCTCGCGTGGCGACACCGCTCGCTGGCGGCCTACCGGCTCGATCCCGAGGTGCGCTGGTTCCTGATCGCGACGCTGGGCAGCGCAGTGGTGATCGCGATCTACCTGACCGTCATGCACGTCTATCCCAGTNTTTTCCAGGCGCTTCGTTTCGCTGTTTTCAATACCGTCTCGATCGCCACGACGACCGGCTTTGCCAATACCGACTACAACAAATGGCCGATTTTCGCCCCGCTCTGTATGCTGCTTCTGTCCTCTNTTGCGTCCTGCTCGGGCAGTACCGGCGGCGGCATGAAAATGGTGCGCGCCCAGCTGCTATTCAGGCAGGGGCGGCGCGAACTGACCCGCCTCGTGCACCCGGCGGCCCGATTGCCCGTCAAGCTGGCCGGACAGGTGGTGCCCAACAATGTGATCTACGCAGTGCTGGCGTTTGCATTTCTTTATGTGTTCGCCATCATTATCATGACGCTGTTGATGGCACTCAGCGGGCTGGAGTTCATCAGCGCGTTCTCTGCCGTGGTGGCCTCGATCAATAACACCGGGCCCGGGTTGAACCAGGTCGGGCCTGCCTCCACCTTTGCAGGCTTGACCGATTTCCAGACCTGGATCTGTACGATTGCCATGTTGCTGGGACGTTTGGAGTTGCTTACCGTGCTTGTCGTCTTTACCCGAGCTTTCTGGCGTGCCTGAACCGTTGGAAAACTTCCTCGCCATGCTGGCCAGCGGCCGCGACAACGCCTTGCTGCGCTTTTCGCTCGGTAACGAATACCTCAAACAGGGGAATGCATCGAGTGCCGCCGAGCATCTGCGCCGCGCGGTTGAATTCGATCCGAAGTATTCCGCCGCCTGGAAACTGCTGGGCAAGGCCCTGACCGACGCCGAAGCCTGGAACGAAGCCCTGGCGGCCTACCAGCAGGGCATCGCGGTGGCAGAGGGGCGTGGAGACAAGCAGGCGGCCAAGGAAATGACGGTGTTTGCCCGGCGTATCGAGAAGCGGCTTGGGTTAAAATCGAGCGATTGAATTTTCAGGAGCAGCAAATGACGCGGATGGTGAATTGTGTGAAGCTCGGACGTGAAGCCGAAGGTCTGGCCTTCCAGCCGGTGCCGGGCGAGTTGGGCAAGAAGATTTTCGAGAACGTGTCGAAGGAAGCCTGGAGCGGCTGGCAGCGCCACCAGACCATGCTGATCAACGAGAACCGCCTCAACCTGGCCGACCCGCAGGCGCGCGGCTATTTGATGGAACAGATGGAGCGCTACTTCTTCGGCGGTGGCAATGTCGATGCCGCGGCAGGGTATGTGCCGCCCAGCAAATAAGGGATTGTCGCATAGCAAAACGGGCGCTTCGGCGCCCGTTTTTGTCCGGCGCATGTTCCCGGGCTACAGCACTTCCTTCTCGATCTCTTCCAGCGACGTGTGGCGCACGTCCTTGCCCTTCACCATGTAGACCACGTATTCCGACATGTTCTTCGCGTGGTCGCCCATGCGTTCGATCGCCTTGGTGACGAACAGGATGTCGATGAACACCGAAATGGTACGCGGGTCTTCCATCATGAACGTGATGAGATGACGCAGGTTGAGGCGGAATTCCTCGTCCACCGACTGGTCCTGCCGTGCAATCTCGACCGCTTTGGTGGCGTCCAGGCGGGCAAAGCCGTCGAGTGCCTTGCGGAGCATGTCGAGCACCAGGTCGGCCATGTATTTGACTTCGGAGAAGCGCGGCAGGCTGATGCGCTCGGCCTGATGGATCAGCCTGGCCATGCGCGCGATCTTCGCCGCTTCGTCGCCGATGCGTTCCAGATCGGTGATGGTCTTGACCACCATCATCACCATGCGCAGGTCGGAGGCCGTCGGCTGGCGGCGCGCGATGATGTGGGTGCAGTCCTCGTCGATGGCCACTTCCAGCGCATTGACGTTGTGATCGTTGGCGTCCACCTGGTCGGCCAGCTTCATGTTGCCCTGGATGAGCGCCTCGATGGCGTTGGTGATCTGTTCCTCGACCAGCCCNCCNATTTTCAACACGTTGGCGCGCACGGCTTCCAGCTCGGCGTCAAACTGTTTATAGGTGTGTTCAGTTGGCATCGTGTTGACCCCTCAATAATCCACTTTTCATTATAGGCTGCGTATTATGACGCTTACATGTACGGAAGGTTTCAGCGCGTACTGAAGGGCAGCGCGTAATGTACCCCGTCAATCTCGAGGGTCAGGGTCCAGTCGCGTCGTCCGCTGACACATACCGGCAACGTCACGCTTGAAACAAACGTGCCGCTGTCGGACGGGTGCAGGTCATAGCGGTTGAATCCCATTTCCATGCCGTTCATCTGGAACTCGGCGCTCACTCGCGACGCTCCGGGCGCGTTGACGCTGAACCGGAACGCTTCCAGCGGTTTGGGATGAGCCGAAAAATACGCCGTGACCGTGGCGCCGTGGTGGGTGAAGCGACAGCCCGCCACCGGATCGGCACATGCGACAGCCTGCGCTTTGGCCGGGCGATTCAGCCAGTAGCCCGCCACCGCGATCGCTGCCAGCACGACGATCAACAGCAGGGGCACCAGCACCCGCATGGGGTACGCCGCCAGACGTTCATGCCCTTCAGGGTGTTTATGCCCCTCAGGGTACTCGCCCTGCGGGCGGTCTTGGCGCAGCACCCGCTTCATGTCCATGCCCCGCGCAGCAGCGCCACGCCGTGGGCGCCGTGCGACTGCGCCAATGCCACGTCCTCGCGCCCCAGTCCGCCCAGTCCGTATACCGGAATGGGGCTGGCCGCGGCGAGTGTCGAGAAAGCGTCCCAGCCTAGCGTGGCGGCACCCGGGTGCGTCAGCGTGGGCAATACCGGCGACAGCAGCGCGAAATCGGCACCGAGCGCGGCAGCTTGCACCAGTTCGGCACCGTCGTGGCACGACACGCCAACCCATTCGCAGTCGGGCCGCGCCGTCAGCCGCGCGGCGGCGGACGAATCGAGATGAATGCCGTCGGCCCCTGCGGCGCGCGCCAATTCCAGTGGACCGTTGACCAGCACGCGCGCACCCTGCAGATGGGCGCGGCGCACGGTCTCGCGCGCCAATTTCAGGCGCGTCTCTTCAGGCAGCGTCTTGTCGCGCAGCTGGATCAGCCGCAGGCCGTTGTGCAGTGCTACATCCAGGCGGGCCAGGAACGAGTCCACGCCGAGCGACTCGGCGTGCGAAATCCCCAGCACCGCGGGCAGCGAGAGCGCCTTCACGATCGGGAAATTGGCCGGCAGCAGCGGCGTCACCTCAACCGCGTCGGGCAACTGCCAGGAAAACACCTGTCCCTCGTGCGGATGCGGCGTACCCTGCCATTCGAACACGCGGAANAAGTTCAGCCGCACAGTGGCGTGGGGGTATTCGAATACGCGTGTGATCCAGCGACAGGTACGGGTGACGACGATGCCCAGTTCCTCGTGCAGTTCGCGGGCGAGCGCCGCGCCCAGCGACTCGCCCGGCTCCACCTTGCCGCCGGGGAATTCCCAGTAGCCTGCGTAGGGCTTGCCGGGCGGCCGCTGCGCCAGCAGCACACGGCCGTCGGGCTGGGTCAGCACCGCTGCGGCGACTTCGGTGATCGGATTCACTGCTTCCCGGCCCAATCCCGCGCAAACTGCCACGCCACCCTGCCGTTGCGAGCGCCGCGGCCGAGTGACCATTGCAGCGCGGCGCGTTCGAAGCCGTCGTCGGCGGGCGCACCCAGCGTCTCCGTCCAGTGCCGTGCGATGGCGAGATAGGTGTCCTGGTCCATGCTGTGAAACGGTACCCACAACCCGAAGCGGTCGGACAACGAGATCTTTTCCTCGGTCGCCTCGCCCGGATGCACCTCGCCGCCGAGGTGGCGGGTCTCCAGGTTTTCCGCCATGTATTCCGGCATCAGGTGGCGGCGATTGCTGGTGGCGTAGATCAGCACATTGTCCGATGGGCCGGCCAGCGAGCCGTCGAGCGCCGCCTTGAGGCTGGCGTAACCCGGTTCGTGCTCGGCAAAGCTGAGATCGTCGATGAAGACGATGAAGCGGTAATCGGCATCCGCCAGCAGGTCGAACAGATCGGGGAGATGGGGCAAGCCGGCCTTGTCCACCTCGATCAGGCGCAGCCCCTTGGGCGCGTACTTGGCATGCACGGCCTTCACCAGCGAGGATTTGCCGCAGCCGCGCGCGCCGGTCAGCAGCACGTTGTTGGCGGGCTTGCCGGTGACGAACTGGCGCGTGTTGGCGTCGATCCGCTGCTTCTGCTCGTCGATCGCCAGCAGATCCTTCAGCGCCACCCGTTGCGGGTGCAGAATCGGTTTGAGTTCGCCCGTCTGCGCGGCCCAGCGCGCGGCGCGGACGGTTTTCCAGTCGAGGCCGTGGGCAGCGGCAGAACTGTCGAGGCGGTCGAGCAGCCGCTCGATGCGGGGAAGGAGGGTGGCGAGATCGGTCATCCGCAGATTCTAGCCGCTGGCTTAGGAAAATTTAGGTTTCCGCTAGCAAAGACTTATCAACGCGCGTTCTGCAACCCGCCTAAGCTCCCTTCCGTCCGGATGCATGCGCAGCCGGCGAACCAGGAAGGAGCGAACATGAACACACCAATGAAAATCGCAGGGGCGCTGCTCGCCAGTCTCGTTTCCCTTGCAGCCTGGGCCCAGGGGGTGACGCCGAAATCCGCCATGGCCGTTATCTGATCCAGACATCCGGATGCAACGATTGCCATACCCCGGGCTACATGCAGAAAGACGGGCAGGTGGCGGAATCCGAATGGCTGACCGGCGACGCGATGGGCTGGCATGGGCCGTGGGGACGACCTACCCAGCCAATCTGCGTCAGCTGGTCCAGCAGATGGACGAGACAACTTGGCTGAAACGGGTGCGTCAGCCGATGCGGCCGCCGATGCCGGCCCCTTCGCTGCGGGCCATGAGCGATGCCGACCTCAAGGCGATCTACCGTTACGTGCGCAGCCTCGGCGCAAAGGGTCAGGCGGCGCCGGCCTATGTGCCGCCGGGCGGTCAGGTGGCCACGCCCTATCTCGATCTGACGCCGAAAAATCTGCCGGTGCAGGTGGCTCAATGAGTGCGGCCGGAATGACCGACGCTCTCCGCAGGCTGGAAGCCATGCTGCTGATCCGTGCCTGTGAAGAGAAGCTCGTCGAATTCCAGCGCGGCGGCGCCNCCGGCACCTGCACCAGTGTCGGCCAGGAAGCCTGCGCCGTCGGTGTGGTCGGCGCACTGGAGTCGCGCGACCGCATTCTCACGAATCACCGCAGCGCGGCGCACCTGATCGCCCGCGGTGCCGACCCCGGCCGCCTGATGGCCGAAGTGCTGGGTCGCGTCGACGGGTACTGCGGAGGCCGCAGCGGCAGCCTGCACATTTCGGCGAAGGCGCTCGGCGTGGTGCTCACTTCGACCATCGTCGGCGGCGAGCTGTCGATGGCGCCCGGCGTCGCCCTTGCGCAGAAGATGGGGCAGGGCGAATCGGGCGGGATCGTTGCGGTGTTCTTCGGCGACGGCGCAGCCTGCGAAGGTATTTTCCACGAGGCGCTCAACCTCGCTGTGCAATGGCAGTTGCCGCTGCTGTTCGTGTGCGAGAACAACGACTGGCAGGCTTTCGTGCACCGCCGCGAGACCATGCCCGACAATGCGATCGCCGACTGGGCGGCAGGCCACGGGCTGCCGGTTGCGACAGTCGACGGCAATGACGTCGAGGCGGTGCATGCGGCCGCACGCGATGCGGTCGCGGCGATCCGTGCGGATGGGCAGCCGCGTTTCCTGGAGCTCGTGACCTACCGATTGCGCGGGCACTTCGAACCCGACGATCAGGCCTATGTCGACGCTGACGAACTGGCGCGTTGGCAGGCGCGCGATCCCTTGCAAGGGCAGGCGGATCGACTGCTCGCACTGGGCACCCTCGACGCGGCGGATCTGGTGCAGTTGCGCGACCGGGTCGCGGCGCGTATCGAGGCCGCGGCACGCTTCGCCCAGGCAAGCGCGTGGCCCGACCCGCGCACGCTTACCCATCATGTGTATGCCGAGCAAGGAGCCCGCTCATGACCCGAATGACGACTGAACAGGCGATCCATCAGGCGCTTGCCGAGGAAATGCAGCGTGACGAACGTGTGCTCCTGATGGGCGAAGGCGTGGCGACCAAGCGCCCTGACCTGGTGCAGGATTTTGGTGCGGCACGTGTGCGCAATACCCCGCTGGCCGAGGCCATTATCGCCGGCACCGCAGTGGGAGCGGCCGCGAGCGGCCTGCGGCCGGTGGTCGACCTGCTGTTCGCGCCTTTTCTCGCCTATGCAATGGACGCGCTGGTCAACAGCGCCGGCAAGCTGCGCTACCTGTCGGGCGGACAGTTCGAATTTCCGTTGGTGGCGATGAGCATGACCGGCAGTGGCTGGTGCGTCGGCGCGCAGCACAACCACAACCTGGAAGCGATGTTCGCGCATGCGCCGGGGCTGAAAGTGGTGATGCCGTCGACCGCGGCGGACTTCAAGGGCCTGCTCAAGGCAGCCATCCGCGACGACAACCCGGTCGTGTTTTTCACCGATCTTGCCCTGCTGCATCAGGAGGGCGAGGTGCCCGATGTAGCCGACCATGTCGTCCCGCTGGGGCTGGCTGCCGTGCGCCGCGTCGGTGCCGACGTGACGCTGGTGAGCTATGCCAAGACGGTCGGGGTGTGCCTGCAGGCTGCCGAGCAGTTGCAGGCGCAAGGCATCGCGGCCGAGGTGATCGATCTACGCACGCTGAAGCCACTCGATGAAACGACGGTACTGCGCTCGCTGCGCAAGACCGGACGGCTTGTCGTCGTTACCGAAGCCAGCGGCCTCTGCGGCATGGCGGCGGAACTGGCTGCATTGGCGGTCACCCGGGCGTTCGAGGTCCTGCGTGCGCCGGTTGTGCGGCTGACCGGTCCGGATGCGCCCGGCGCATCCTCGTGGGTGCTGGAACAAGCCGCCCTGCCGACCGCCGAAGCCGTGGTGGAGGCGGTGCGGGGCATGCTGAGAGGGGTCGCGGTCGGCCGCGAGGTGCTCGCGGTGTCCTGACGAAGGATCAGGCGCTGAGTTGCAGCGGTCGGCCGATGTTCAGTCGGAAGCGGCCGCGACCGGTTTTNTCCAGTGCGATCGTCGGGCAGCGTTCGGCGAGGCGGCGTTGCAGCAAAATCAGGCGCGTCTCCAGATTGTCGCCGAAGTCGGGCAGCGGCAGGCGCGGGTCGCGCCGCAGCTCGCGGTTGCAGAAATCACGGCGACCGTTGCGGGCGTGTTCGTTGAGCAGCGTCCACAGGATGCTGCCGGCTACGCCTTTGATAAGGTAGTCGTTGTCGATGAAGACACTGTGGTCGGCGGCGAAGTAGCGCACTGCCAGTGGCGTACCGGTGGGGCGCGTCGCGGGTTCGTCATGCGCGGGCTCGGTGTCGTCCGGCTCGCACGCGGCCTGCGCGACCAGCGCGGCAAGGTGGCGGGCGTAGACGACCAGTGCATCCTCGTCGGCATGACTGAAGAAGGCATCGTGTTCGCTTTCGGCGTAGAGCACGCCTAGGAGGCGGCCGCCGTGAATGAGGGGGACGGCGATCCGGCTGTGCGGATTGGCCAGCACCGGCAGCGGGATACGCGGCTCGGTCGCATGCGTTGCGCGCATCGCCGTCTGGTACGCGTAGTCGCCCGTGCGGTAGTTGATGCGGATGGGAATCCGTTCGCGTGCAGCGACCCCGATGAGGCCTTCGCCGACTTTCACTTCCGCGCCGATCCCTGAATCCGGGTAGCCCAGGCTTCCCAGTGTATAGAGTGCGGCGCCGGCCTCGTCCAGCATCAGCAGCAGCGCGTGGCGGATGCCGAAGCCGGCGGTCAGTGCGGCGAGTCCGCGGTCGGCCAGATCCGACAGATCGGTCGTGTCGCCCAGGCGGTCGAGCGTGCGCCGCAGGCTCAGCAGCGCATCGGATGGCGGCGGCGGGGGTGGGATATGGGGATCGACGGATTCGATGTCGAGCACCCGGTAGATGTCCGCACCGCGCAGCACGAACACCTTGTCCATGTGGGTCTGTGCCGCGATGCCGGCGAGCTGCGCCTTCATGTATTCGAACAGCGGACCTTCGGTTTCGGTACGCATGTAATGTAGCTTGAGGCGGAAGTGGCGGAAGCTGCCGGGTTCGACCACCTGCACCTGTGCATAAGGATGCGCGAGCACGTTCTCGCGTGTCTTGCTGAAGAATTGATAGGACAGTGCCACGTGTTCGGCGTCGACGAAATGCACCTGCGAGGCATAGGCCACATTCGGCGTGCCGTCCTGGGCGCTGGTGGCGACGACGGCTGGAATCGCGCCGTCGAGGCAGGGCCGCAGCGATTCGAGCGAGATCTTCATGTGCGCGCCAGCACGCGCCCGGCGTCGGGTCCGGGCGTCTGGTCGAACACGATTTCCGGCGCGAAGCGCAGCGCCACCAGGTCATCCGTGGGCAGGAGCGCGGCCAGTGCCTGTTCCAGCCCTGCGCCGTAGCCCAGCCCTTTCAGTTCGTCGGCGAATGCTGCCACACAGCGTGCGCTGCAGGCGCGCTGGGCCGCGCCAGTGGTCGCGCGCGTGGCCGCGGACGCCTTGAGTTGCAGGGTGGCATGGGTGGATGGGCGGCTGACCACCAGTGTGATCCCGCTTCCCGCGTCGACTGCGTCGATCACTGCACGCCCGCGGCTGGCCGACAGCAATACCGTCAGCGCGCGCCGGTCGCGCGCCACCATCACGCCCTGTGCCCGACACACGCATGGCCAACCGTCGCGGCCCACCGCACCGACGTTCATCGACAAGGGGCCTTGCAGAAAGGCGGTCTGCTCGACGGTCAGCTGGACGCTCATGGCATCAGGTGCGGTACTCCGCGTTGATTTTCACGTAATCGTAGGAGAAGTCGCAGGTCCATACGGTGGCATTCACAGTGCCGCGATTCAGCGCGACGCGCACGGTGATCTCGGCTTCCCGCATCACCGCCGCACCCTGCGCCTCGGTGTAGCTGGTAGCGCGGCCGCCATGTTCCGCCACCAGCACGTCGCCGAGCCAGACCTTCAGTGCATTGACGTCGAGATCCGTCACGCCGGCATAACCGATGGCGGCGAGGATGCGGCCGAGGTTGGGGTCGCTGGCGAAGAAGGCGGTCTTCACCAGGGGCGAGCGTGCGATGGCATAGGCGATCTGCTTGCACTCGGCGCGGTCGCGTCCTCCCTCGACGGCGATGGTCATGAACTTGGTCGCGCCTTCGCCGTCGCGCGCCATGGCCTGCGCGAGCTCGATGGCGACCTCGCTCAATGCCGCCTTCAGCGCGGCGTAATCGGCGCCGGAGGCGTCGGCGATTTCGGCGTTGCCGGCCTGGCCGGAGGCGATGAGGATGAAGCTGTCATTCGTGGAGGTGTCGCCGTCGACAGTGACGCAGTTGAACGACACGTCGGCCACTTCTTTGACCAACTGTTGCATCAGGGACGCGGCGATCGCTGCGTCGGTCGCGACAAAGCCCAGCATGGTCGCCATGTTGGGGTGGATCATGCCGGACCCCTTGGCGATGCCCGTCACTGTTACTGCCTTGCCGCCGATCGATATCTGGCGCGAGGCGCCTTTGGCGACGATGTCGGTGGTCATGATCGCGTGCGCGGCATCGCTCCAGTGATTTGGCGCAAGGTCGGCCTGCGCGGCTGGCAGGGCCGGCAGGATCTTGTCGACCGGCAGCGGTTCCAGGATGACGCCGGTGGAAAATGGCAGCACGTTATCGGTGGCGCACCCCATCAGTTGTGCCACGGCGTCGCAGGTCTGGCGAGCCCGCGCGAGGCCTTCCTCGCCGGTCCCGGCGTTGGCGTTGCCGGTGTTGATCACCAGCGCACGGATGTTTCCCGTCGCCAGATGCTGCTTGCACAGCGTGACCGGTGCGGCACAGAAGCGATTTTGCGTGAACACGCCGGCGACCTGGCTGCCGGCAGCGAGCTCGATCAGCGTGATATCGCGCCGCCCCGGCTTCTTGATGCCGGCGGAGGCGATGCCGAGCCGCACACCGGCAACGGGCAGCAGTGAGGCAGGGTCGGGAGCGGTAAGGTTGACGGGCATGGCGGCACGGTAGAACGGAAAGCCGCTATTTTATGCCGGCTTGCGGCAAATAGATGGCTGGGTCTTACTGCGCGCGCCCCAGCAGTACGTTCAGCAGGCGGCGGAACCCCGGCCGCCATGGCCACACGGGGTCGAGCTCGATCGAGCGTGCCAGCGCGGCCAGCGCAATTAGCGCAAAGACGAGAAACAGCAATTCCGAGATGAGCTGACGCGAAGTAAGCATTCCCAGTGGCATGTCCAGAAAGCCGGGAACATAAAACAGACTGGCAAATGCTGCGAAGAGAAAAGCCGGGCCGAGATACATGGTATTCGCAGTCAGGGTTGTTGTAAGAGGAAGGACAGCAATCGTCGTGCCAGGAAATAAACACCATAAGAAACAAGACGCTGGCTTGTTTGGGCCAACGCGGCGCAGCGCGATATGTAAATTAATTCGACAGCTACTTGTCCATGGGCGGCGCGGCCAACTTGCGCAGGATCTCATGCGACAGCGAATAGAACTGCGGGGTGGGACCAAGATCCTCATAGATCGGATCGCCATAGTCGTCTTCGGCAATGATGCGGTTGCCCGGTATGTAGGGCATGGCAACCTCGAGTTCGTCGAGGGCGGCCCGGATCAGGTCGGCTATCAGTTGGGAGTCGCTGCAGTCGGGATACATCACGTGCAGCGCTTCGACGCGGGCGGCATCACGCAATGGCAAGTGAACCGTATAGGTACGCGCATCCGGGTGCGCATGCCCCTCCTGGCCCCAGCGCTGGATCAATTCGGCGATGCGCATTCAAGTTCCCCAACCAGCTTCTTAATGGTTGTGTTATAGCAAAGTGCCTCGCAAGGCAAAGCGGAATTCAGTCCGCCATGCGCCACACCAGTGTGCGATTGTTGGCCGGCATGGCGATGTCCTGCTGCAGAAGCAGACCCTGCGAACGCGCCAATGCATCCACCGCCTCGAAATCGCGTACGCCCGAAGCCGGGTCGCGTGCCTTCAGCCAGGCGTCAAAGCGGGCATTGCTTTCCGACGTGTAGCGGCCGCCATAGTTGAACGGGCCGTATACCGCCAGGATGCCGCCGGCTCCCAGCACTGCGCCCACGCCCGCGAAGAATCTTTCCACCTCGGGCCAGCCCATGATGTGCAGGGTGTTGGCGGAAAACACCGCGTCATAGTGGCCACTGCTCCAGGCGGTGTCGTTGACGTCAAGTGCCAGCGGCGGCAACACATTGGGCAGTGCGGCCTCTTCAAGCCAGGCCTGGATGCCGGAGTGATGCTGCGGCACATCGGCGGTCTGCCAGATAAGATGCGGCAGGGCGGCCCCGAAATACACGGCATGCTGGCCGGTGCCGCTGCCGATTTCGAGCACATGCCGGCGATCGGCGAACAGCGTGCGCAATATCGCCAGAATGGGGTCGCGGTTTTGTACGCAGGATTCGGAAAAAGGCTTGTCGGTCAAGGTTGCGGTCCTAATAACAGTGAAGCAGGGCTGTATTTATACGCTGTTCAGTTCGACCAGCCGTCCGTCGGCCAGCAGCAAGGCGGTATGGAGGGGCTTGCCGGGATACAGTGCCGCCAGCAAGGTGCGATATCCCGCCAGTTGTGGATGGTGGCGCTCGGCCAGCTCGGCGTCGGACAGCGTGAGGCTGTCATCGCCGGTTTTATAGTCGATCAGCCACACCGAATCGTCGCGTTCCACCACACGGTCGAGCCGCTGCAAGCAGCCGTGGCTATCGAGCAGCGCCAGTTCGTTGTACGCGCGCCGATACTGCGCGGGGTCGAANAANCGCGCCAGATGCGGCTGCGCCAGCAGTGTGCGGGCGGCGGATTCGATGGTGTCCAGCCGGTTTTCGAGTCCCAGACGCGTCGCCAGCGCCGCCAGGTCGCGCGGAGTTCCGGGTGGCGCATAGTGTTCCAGGCAGGCGTGAAAGAGTTCGCCGCTTGCCGCGGCCGGGTTCGTCACCGGCGTGCCGACGCGCTGCCCGATTGCCGGGGCGTCGATGGGGGTGGCGGCNAGGAGGCGATCCACCACCCGGGCGGTTGTGGGNGGCAAGTCGGCCGGCAGGCCCAGGTTCCGCCACGCAGCATCGACGCGCTGCAGCCAGGCGTTTTTCTCCGCGTCTCCGCTTACGACCAGCGCCTGTTCGGCGCGGGTGAGTGCGACATACAGCAAATTGTCGGATTCGCGCTGGGCCAGCCCGGCTTCTTCCTCGAACCAGGCTTCGCGGCATGCGCCGCGCTCCTCCTGCCTGCCGAACAGGGAAAANTGCACCGGCCGCGATGCTTCGGGAGGCCATGGCGCCAGCACGGCGTAGCTCGTGCCTTTCTGGTGGTCGCTGCCGCCCAGCAGCCAGACGATGGGCGCTTCCAGCCCCTTGGCACCGTGGATAGTCAGCAGGCGAACCGCATTCTCGCCGTCGGCGGCCAGGCCTTCGCCGGGTGCAGCGTCGGCATCGTCGACCAGGCTGGCGAGTTCGCGGATGAAGCCGGCCAGCGTGGGGTAGCGTCCTGCGTCCTGCGTCAGCGCCAGTTGCATGAAGGCGCGCAGGTTGGCGGCGACCTGCGGCCGCATCGCCTCTGGCACGGCGTCGGCATAGCGCGCTTCGAGGTCACCTTCGAAATAGATGCGGTCGAGCAGGTCGTGTACCGGCAATGTGCCGCAATGCGCTCGCCAGCGACCGAGCAGAGACGCGGCGCGTGCCAGGGTGGGTGGACAGCCGGGCTGATGGATCAGGGTGGCCAGCCGCTCCCAGCCGCGTGTTTCGTCCGGCGGTCGCGGCGCGAACACCCGCAGCAGGTCCTCGTCGCTGCAGCCGAACACCGGACTTTTCAGCACGTGCGCCAGCTTCAGGTCGGCGTGAGGCAATAGCAGCGTTTCGAGCAGCGCGACCACATCCCGCGCTTCCAGCGCATGCAGTAGGCCGCCGCGGCGTGAGGTGATGAATGGGATGCGCGCCGTTTCCAGTTCGCGTTCGTACAGGTGCAGGTGCGTACGTTTCCTGACCAGCGCCATGACGTCGCCCGGGCGTGCCGCACGTGGGCTTCCGCCATCCATCACGCCCCAGCGACCCAGCACCTCGTCGCGCAATACCTGTGCAAACTGCCGTGCTTCCTCGTGCACGGCGCGGTCGTCGACTTCCGGCTGCGGAGTGGTGAGCGGGTTGCGCAGTCGACCCCACACGTGGCCGGAGGCCGCGTAGTGGATCGGAGCCACCGTGTGGAGCAGGCCATCGGCCATGGCGGCTTCGGTTTTCTCCGCCTGTACCGGCAGGCTGCGCAGCGCGCCCGGGCGGTCGGCGTTTTCTGGCGCGTAGGTGTGGGCGGCAAATCCTGCCACGTCGGCGAAAACCGGGTTGATCGCGGCCACCACCGACGGCGCCAGCCGGCGCGTCATGTCGGTGCTGAAGCGGGTGGCGTCGAAATGCGCGGCCAGAAAATCCGCCGCCGCGTCGAACACCCGTGCCTCGCCGCGTCGGAAGCGGTAGATCGCCTGCTTGGGGTCGCCCACCATGAAGACGGTCATGCCGTTGTCGGCGCCGTGTGCCTCAAGCAGCCAGGTCGACAGCGCCTGCCACTGCAGCGGATTGGTGTCCTGGAATTCGTCGAGCAGAAGGTGCCGGTAGCGTGCGTCCAGCTTCAGCGCCAGCGCCGGCGCGTGCTCCTCGCTGGCAAGGAGGCGGCAGGCCTGCCATTCGGCATCGGCAAAGTCGATCACGCCCTGCTGCGACTTGGCCTCCTGATAGGCCGCGATCAGCGCGTGACCGAGCAGCAAACCGTGGCGATTGAGGACCCAGATGCGAATGTCGGTCTGGATCGCGGTCAGGGTTTCGAGCGCGGTTTCCAGCGTGTCGAGGTCACGCAGATACGTGTCGAAATCCACCCCGAGCGCTTTTTCGAGTTCCCTGGTCGCCTGCTTCTTGCGCCGCTTGCCTGCCGTCATCAGGTGCTTCATCAGCGCGGCATGCGCGTCGTCGGGCGGCAGATCCAGGCTGCGCCGGATTTCCGGCGCGCGCGCCTGTTCGCTCTTGCTGCCTTTTTCCAGCGCAAGGCCGACCCGCTTCACACGGGCTGCCATTGATTCATCGGCCCAGAACGCCGATACGGGATCGCTGTCCAGGTCGGCGTGCAACAGCGGCCGCAACTGTTCCAGCGCATGGCTCACTGGATCGGCCGCACCGTCGGTATAGGCCCACCACTCCGCGCGCGCCTGGACGAAATGCTTCAACAGCGAGCGCAGGTTGTGCTCGCCGATGTCGGCCAGCAGCGCCAGCAGCGCGGCGCCTTCGGCGGTGTCCGGGGCGGCGGCCCAGCGGTTGAACTGGCGATCGCGCACTTCGTTCAGCAGCTGGCTTTCGCGTTCCAGCAGCGGCGCGCCCCATGGCAAGCCGGCTTCCAGCGGCGCGCGTTTCAAGAGATCAAGAAACCAGCCGTGAAAGGTCGTCACCGTCGGCCCTGGCTGCGCAGTCAGCACGGCTTCCAGCAGGCCGCGCGCACGCGGTAGGATCGCGTCGATCTCGGTGTCCGGCACTGCGCGCNNGCGCAGAAATTCGCGCACCGTCGCGTCATCCGCCAGTGCCAGCACGCGCAGCCATTCATGCAGCCGATCGGTCATCTCCTGCGCCGCCTTGCGCGTGAAGGTGATCGCCAGCAGTTCCGACGGCGCCGCGCCGGCCAGCAGCAGACGCAGCATGCGCGACACCAGCAGCCAGGTCTTGCCGCTGCCGGCGCAGGCTTCCACCACCGCCGAGCGGGCGGGGGACAGGGCAATGGCGTTATCCAGCGGCTTATTCATGCCACATTCCCTTGCGGCACAGCCCGCGCGCTTCGCAGTATGCGCATACGCCGTCGATGCCATGGGCGGGAAGCCTGGCGCCTGCGGCGATGGCTTCGAGCAGGTCGGGCAGGCGGCGGCTGATGGCCTCGACATCGGTTTCGCCGTCCAGTTCGAGCGGTGCGACGGGCACTTCGTTGATCGGCAGGTAGGCGGCAGCGGCTTCGCACAGCCAGGCGTAGAACGGCAGCTGCACGGCTTCGTCCGGCGCCTTGAGTTTTTCCTGAGGCTCTGCGCGGCGCTGGTCTTGTAGTCGATCACGTAGCGGGTGTCGTCTTTTGCATCGACGCGGTCGACGCGACCGTGCAGGGTGACTTCGCCGAGTCCGGCAATGGGGTACGGCACCGCGAAATCGGTTTCGCCGGATTCGTAGCGCCAGCCAGCGGACGCGTGGGCCAGCCAGGCATCGAGGTAGGCCGGCTGGATTTTTCCCATTTGCTGCGCCAGGCGGCGGCGGTCCATGCGGGCAGCGCGGCGAATTCGGCGGCCGAAACCGCATTCAGCCGGGCCAGCGCGGCGTCGCGTTCAAGCGGCGGGCGGCTGTCATGAAAGGCCTTGAGGATGCGATGCAGCGCGTTGCCGTAATCGCTCTTGTCGAGCGTCTCGTCGGCTTCGTCGAGTTCGCGGATGCCGAGCACGCTGCGCGCAAAAACCGGTAGGGGCAATCGAGCAGGGTTTGGTAGGCGGTAGGTGAATAATGGCGCGGCAGCTGCGCGGCCGAGACCGTCGGCGCAGGTTGCGCGGATGCGCCGGGCAGCGGACTGGATTGGGCAGGCGGCACGCCGATGGGTTGTGTCGGCAGGGCCGTGCCCCATGCGGCCTGGTGCAGGGCCTGCAACCGCAGCACCAGCGAGGAAGCGGGATTGGGCTCGTCGTTGTTCCAGGCCTGCCAGCTCAGCAGGGCAGGCCCCTGCGTCAGCAACGCCATCAGATCGGCGGTGGCGGCGCGCGCCTCGTCGGCCGGGGTGGACAGGCCGAGCTGCGTGCGGGTGACCTGGCTGAACAGGCCCGGGGTGGGGTGGGCAGGCAGGTGACGAGCGTCGGCGCCGATCACCGCCACCGCGTCGAAAAGACGGCCGCGCGCGGCGGGCAGCGAGGTCAGCACGATGGGACTGGCCACGCTGGCGTCGATGAAGCTTTCCGACTCCAGTGCCAGATTGAGCCAGCGCCGCCATTCGCCGAAGCCGTATTTTTCGCCGTCGTCCGCCAGGTCGCGGCGCAGGGTGTCGAGCGTGTCGAGCACGCGGGTACCGGCGGCGTCGGCCTTGAGGGATGCGGTGGCCTCCAGCTTGCCCAGGCTGTCGACGAGGCGGGTGAGCCAGACCGCCAGCGGGGCGCGGGTCTGGACAAAGCCTTGCCGGGCGTCGGCCAGTGCAGCCAGCCAGACGGGAAGTGCGGCGAACTCGCGGTGCGCCAGTCGCTGCATGTCGACCATGCCTTGCGATACCCCGTGCCGGCGCAGTGCCAGTTCGAACGCGAGTACCTGATCTTGGCGCGCGCTGGGTTCGCCCAGCACGAACGGCGATTTCAGCAGGTCCAGCAGTTCGACGTGCGGAAAGTCGCTCGCCACGCATTCCAGCCAGCGGTCGATCACGGCGGCGGCGGCCGTGGTCGATAGCGTCCAGCCGGTCTCGTCGGCCACCAGCACATTCATGCGCTCGAGCAGCGCACGCACCCGGCGCGCGGTTTCGCGGTCGAGCGCGATCAGCGCGATGCCACGCCGGCCGGCCTGCAGCTGGCCGGCCACCCAGGTGGCAACAGCGCGCGCCTCGGCTTCGAGGTGCGGCGCCGGGCTGAGCGTGATGCGGGCCTGCAGCGGCGAGGCGGGGCAGTGCTGTGCCAGCAGGGCGGCGCGCTCGCGCAGCGGCGGCGCGGTCTCCTGCCAGGCCTGCCGCAGGGCGAAGGCCACGTCATCGCCGGTGTCCTGTTCGAACAGCGTGAGCGGAACATGCTCGGCACAGCGCGCGAGAAACCCTTGTTCGACGGCGGTGAGCATGCCGAGCGCGTAGCCATAGACTGGCCGGGGCGCGGCGCGAAGCTGTTCGAACAGCGTGTCGAGTGCACGTGCATAGCGCGCCTGCGGATCGCTGCCGTCGGTATTGAGCGCCTGCCACACGCCCTCGATCAGCGCAGTTTCCCGGTCGAGAGCTCCCCATGCAGTGCGCGAATACGCGATCCAATGGCGTCGCCCAGCCGCGCGGCAGATAGTTCGTCGGCCAGTAGCAGGAGTTCATTAGCGAGCGCCCACTTATCGACTGCCCCTAGCCAATCCTGGTGCCGAAGCACACCGTGCAGCCGTGCCAACCTTCGCGCCTGCGGCTCGGCGTGACCGTCAGCCAGGCTTGTACTCTTCAGGGTGCTTTCGGCCCAGCTTTTCAGCGGGGTGAGGTGCGGCGGGATCAGAACGGGTCGGCCCGCGCCCTGTGCCAGCGCGCGGGCCAGATCGAGCCCGGCACGATGATTGGGGACGAGTACCGTCAGACCGGAGAGATCGGGCAGGCGGTCGGCATGCCGGTCGAGCAGGTGGCGGGCGACGGCGTGCGGCAGTGCCGGACCGCCCAGGGTTTCCAAGCGCGTCAGCGCTCCAGGTACTGGCGCTTGTCCTGACGCCGGCCCATTCGTCGGCGTCGGGCAGCGGATCCTTCTTCTCGATGATGACTTTCCACACCTTGGCAAGGTCGGCGTTGAGCGCGATGTAGGCGCGTTGATCGTCCGGAACGTCGTCTTCGGCGAAAATGGCTTCGACCGGGCATTCGGCTACGCACAGGGTGCAGTCGATGCATTCCTCCGGGTCGATGACGAGGAAGTTGGGGCCTTCGTGGAAGCAGTCGACCGGACAGACATCGACACAATCGGTATATTTGCACTTCACGCAGGCGTCGGCTACAACGTATGTCATTCGTAATTACCCTGATGAGTTGATAAATGCCCGGATGCTTGCAGGCGGCAATTTTGATGTAGCATATCGGCACAAAACCGAATTTTCCAGCATTACCATCTTCCCAAACTGCCCAGGCCGTATCCGGCTACCCCTACTTCTAAACTAGGAGCTTCACCGATGAGCGAGCATGTTCATTACATATCCGACGATTCTTTCGAACAGGAAGTCCTGCAGGCCGGTGTGCCCGTGCTGGTGGATTACTGGGCGGACTGGTGCGGCCCCTGCAAGATGATCTCGCCGATTCTGGACGAAGTCGCCAAGGAATATTCCGGCAAGCTCAAGGTGTGCAAGCTCAATATCGACGAAAACCAGGCCACCCCGCCCAAGTTCGGCATTCGTGGCATCCCCACCCTGATGATCTTCAAGAACGGCAATGTCGAAGCCACCAAGGTCGGCGCCCTGTCCAAATCGCAACTCACCGCCTTCGTCGACAGCAATATCTAATACGTTTCAACCGGACGGCGCATCGACGCGCCGCCGCTTCGCAGTACCGTCCGGCTTCGCTTCTCCCTCACGTCCGGCTCTTTCAAGCGAGCCCACCCAGGCCCATCCCATGCATCTTTCCGAACTCAAGCAGAAACCCATTACCGAGCTTCTCGAGCTTGCCGCCGCCAACGGTATCGACAACGCCAACCGTTTTCGCAAGCAGGAACTGATCTTCACCATCCTGAAAACCCTGGCCAAGCGCGGCGAGAGCATCTACGGCGACGGTGTGCTGGAAGTGCTGCCGGACGGTTTCGGGTTCCTGAGATCGCCGGAGTCCTCGTACCTCGCCAACACCGACGACATCTACGTGTCGCCGTCGCAGATCCGCCGCTTCAACCTGCATACCGGCGACAAGATCGAAGGCGAGATCCGTACGCCGAAGGACGGCGAGCGCTATTCGGCGATGACCAAGCTTGACCTGATCAACGGCGAGCCGCCCGAAGCCAGCAAGAACAAGATCCTGTTCGAGAACCTTACGCCGCTGCACCCGGACAAGCCGCTCAAGCTGGAGCGCGACATCAAGGCCGAGGAAAACATCACCAGCCGCGTGATCGACATCGTCGCGCCGATCGGTAAGGGCCAGCGCGGCCTCCTGGTGGCGCCGCCGAAATCCGGCAAGACGGTGATGCTGCAGCACATCGCGCACGCCATCACGTCCAACCATCCCGACGTCGTGCTGTTCGTGCTGCTGATCGACGAGCGTCCGGAAGAAGTGACTGAAATGAGCCGCACCGTGCGCGGCGAGGTCGTGGCATCGACCTTTGACGAACCCGCCAGCCGGCATGTGCAAGTGGCCGAAATGGTGATCGAGCGCGCCAAGCGTCTGGTCGAGCACAAGAAGGACGTGGTGATCCTGCTCGATTCGATCACCCGTCTGGCCCGTGCTTACAACACCGTGCAGCCGGCCTCCGGCAAGGTACTCACCGGCGGCGTCGACGCCAACGCGCTGCAGAAGCCCAAGCGCTTCTTCGGTGCGGCGCGCAACATCGAGGAAGGCGGCAGCCTTACCATCCTCGCCACCACGCTGGTCGACACCGGCAGCCGCATGGACGACGTGATCTACGAGGAATTCAAGGGCACCGGCAACCTGGAAATCCACCTCGACCGCAAGATGGCCGAGAAGCGCCAGTATCCGGCGATCAACGTCAACCGCTCCGGCACCCGCCGCGAGGAGCTCCTGATGCCGCATGACATCCTGCAANAGGTGTGGGTGCTCAGGAAGCTGCTGTACCCGATGGACGACATGGAGGCGATGGAATTCCTGCTCGACAAGATCCGCGCGACGAAGAACAACAACGAGTTCTTCGATTCGATGCGGCGCGGCTGACGTTATCGGAGAACTGCGCGCCCTTCGGCGAGCGGTGCCCATCGCTTGCGCGCCGGGTGTCGCTCCGTTATACTCTCCCGTTCTCCGAATTCAACCCGAAGGAATTGCCATGAAAGCCGGCATTCACCCCAATTACAAAGAAGTCGCCGTCACCTGCTCGTGCGGCAGCACGTTCGTCACCCGCTCCACGCTGGGCAAGGACAAGCTGCACGTCGAAGTCTGCTCGTCCTGCCATCCGTTCTATACCGGCAAGCAGAAGATCGTCGATACCGCCGGACGTGTCGAGAAATTCCGCCAGCGTTACGGCATGAAGTAAGCAGGCCTGCGCGAAACTGCGTATGCAATCCAAAGCGGCTTCGGCCGCTTTTTGCATTTTGCGGCACGACGACGGTATCATTTCGTGCGCGCCATCCCGAGAAAGAGGCAGATGTGACGTCCCGAGTATTTCGCCGTATCGCAGTGACCGCTTTAGGCGCGCTGGCGCTGGCCAGTTGCGCGCAAAATCCGGTCAACGGGGACCGGGATTTCGTGTCGATGTCCGAACAGCAGGAAATCCAGATGGGCGCCCAGGCCAACCTGGCGGTGTTGAAGGAATACGCGGCCCTGGATAATCCCGCGCTGCAGGCGTACGTCAACGAAGTGGGCCAGCGACTGGCAAAACAGAGCGAACGCCCGGGCCTGTCATGGCATTTCACCGTGGTCGACAGTCCCGAGGTCAATGCTTTTTCGCTGCCCGGCGGTTATGTCTACATTACGCGCGGGCTGTTGGCGTACCTGAATTCCGAAGCCGAGCTGGCGGGTGTGGTCGGCCACGAGATCGGCCATGTCACCGCACGCCACGGTATACGTCTGCAAAGCGCGCCCACCGTGGCGGGTCCCGGTGCGGCGCTGGGCTCGATTCTGGTCCCGGAACTGGGTAATCAGGCGGGTTCCGCTCTGCTGCAAACGCTGGCGCAAGCCTGGACCGCCGGTTATGGCCGTGAGCACGAGCTGGAAGCGGATCGGCTCGGTGCAGCGTATCTGGCGAAAACCGGCTACGACCCGCAGGCGATGATCGACGTCATCGGCGTGCTGAAAAACCAGGAACGGTATTCCGCCGAACAGGCCGCCCGCAGCGGGCGCCTGCCGCAAGCCACCTATCACGGAATCTTCGATACGCATCCCCGTAACGATGCACGCCTCGGGCAGGTGGTGGCCGAGGCGAACAAATACCGCGTGTCCCAACCACGCGAAGGCCGCAACGACTATCTGCAGAAGCTGCCGGGACTTTATTTCGGCGACAGTCCCGATCAGGGCGTGATCCGCGACAATGCCCTGCTGCATGAAAAACTCGGCATGGCGATCCAGTTTCCGCCGGACTGGCGGGTGCGGAACCGACCTGACCGGGTCGTGGCGACCAGCCCCCAGGGCGATGCCCTGGTCGAGCTGGTACAGGGACCGAAGAACGACAATCCGCTGGAGACCGCGCAGAAAGGGGTCAAGCTGGATGCGGGCGCGCGCTATGATACCGGTCACCTGGGCGGTTTCCCGGCCGCATTTGCCGCGGGCGCCCAGCAGGGCAAGCCGGTGGTGGTGGCGGTCGTGGTGTTCAACGGCACGCAATACCTGATTGCCGGCATGACCCGGGACACGGCCACCTATGAGCGCGAACGCAGCGCCCTGCGGGCGGCGATCAACAGCTTCCGTGCGATCACGCCGGCCGAGAAGCTGGTCGCCCGTCCCTATGTCCTGCAACTGCTCACGACCCGCCCCGGCCTGACGATGGCCGCGCTGGCGCGGCAGTCTCCGCTGGGGGCGAGGCCGAAGGCCAATTGCGCCTGATGAACGATCTCTACCCTGATGGCGAACCCCGACCGGGCCAGCTTCTCAAAATTGTTCAATAAGCATCCGCTCCCTCTTGCCCGGCTCGGGCTGTTGCTGCTCTGCGCGGCGTGGCTGTTGCCCGGGCTGGTTGGACACGCGCCCTGGAAAGGGGGCGACGGCGAGCACTTCGTGCAATTGTGGCTGCTGCTGAAAAGTGGCACCGCCNCGCAGTCCGTGTCGGCTACGCCTNCCCTCTACTACTGGGTGGCCACCGCCACCGCCTGGCTGACGTCGTCCTTTCTGAGTCTGGCCGATGGCGCGCGCCTCGCTTCGGGACTGTTCATCGCGCTGGCGTTGTTCTTCATTGCGCGTACGGCCCGCGCACTGTATGGCGCGGAAACCGCGTGGGCCGCCGCGCTCACCTTGCTGGGTTGCATGGGACTCCTGGTTCGCGGCCATGAACTCAATGCAGCAACCGCGCAGTTCGCCGCCGCCGCGATCATGCTGCACGGCATCGCCACCCTGCCCCAGGGTCCGCGCGGCGGCTGGACGCTGGGCGCGGGCGCCATCCTGATGCTGCTTGCCGGCGGCGCGGCGGAAGCGGCCTTGTTCCTGCTGTTGGCGATGGGATTGCCGGGCCTGCTCGAAGCCTTCCGTTCGCCGCCGGCACGGCGTGCGCTGGCATGGNGGGTGGGCCTTGCCTTGGCGGCAAGCGCGGCATGGCTGGCCTACCTGACCACACAGGCCATTCCGCTCAAGCAGGCGCTCAACCTGCAGCGCTGGCTGGGTGATGCGCCTCTGCGCCCGGCGTTCTACCTGGGCATTCTCGGCTGGTACGCCTGGCCGGCGTGGCCGCTGGCCGCCTGGGCGCTCTATCGCGGCCGGCGTCAGTGGCGCACGCCGGGCATCGTGCTGCCGGTAGGCGCGCTGCTGGGCCTGCTTGCTCTGTATGTCTTCGACACCGATCCCGGTGAGGAACAAGGCCTCATTCTGCTGCTGCCGCTCGCCTTGCTGGGGGCGTCCGGCCTCTACACCCTGCGGCGCGGTGCCGCCTATGCCCTGCTGTGGTTTGGCATCATGCTCTTCGGTTTTCTGGCGCTGGTCCTGTGGGTCTACTGGAGCGCACACGACCTGGGCAGCCCGGCGCGGCTGGCGGCGCGGCTGACCCGATTGGGCATGACGGGCGTGGGCGTCCTGCGTCCGTGGGCGCTCGCACTGGGCATCGTCGTCACGCTGGCGTGGGTTGTGTTCCTCGCCCGCATTCGTCGTTCGCCGCTGCGCCCGATCCTGGTGTGGACGGCCGGCATGACTTTCAGCTGGGGGCTGCTGATGGCGCTGTTCCAGGCGCCGCTCGACCAGCGTCTCTCCTACGCCAGCGTGGGCGCGGTGCTGGCGGCACGGGTGCCGCCGACGGAATGCATCCAGACCTACCAGGTGCGCAGCCAGCAGCGCCTGCTGCTGGCCTATCACAGCGGACGCATGCTCGCGCCGGCCGACATCGGCTGCGCCTGGCTGCTGGTGGAGACGCGGCAGCGTGATGTCGAACCGCATATCTCGCCCGACTGGGTCAAGGTGTGGGACGGTGCCCGCCCCGGCGACCGCTCGGATCTTNTTCACCTGTATGGCCACCGCTGACGCCCCTGGCATGCAGGACGTGACGGCCGTCATCCTGGCCGGCGGGCAGGGTCGCCGCATGGGCGGCGCGGACAAGGGGCTGGTCGACTATCAGGGCCGTCCGCTGGTCGAATGGGTCTTGGCCGTGCTGGCGCCGCAGGTCGGGNAGATCGTCATCAGCGCCAATCGCAATCTCGAGCGTTACGCGGCCTATGGCCGGCGCGTCCTGCCAGACACCCTGCCCGACTACCCGGGCCCGCTGGCAGGCGTGCTGGCGGCGTTGCAGGCGGTGACGACCGACTGGCTGCTGGTCGTTCCGTGCGATACACCGCACCTGCCTGCCGACCTGGCATTTCGCCTGCTGGGCGCGGCACAACTGGAAGGCGTGCCGCTGGCGGTGGCAGAGGATGACACGCGCATACACCATAGCTGCTTCCTGGTGCATACCGACCAGCGCGAGCATCTGGCCGGCTACCTGGCACGTGGTGAACGCGCAGTGCGTCATTGGCAGGCGGAACTGTCCTCGACCACCGTGCGTTTCGACGCGGCGGCCTTTGCCAATCTCAATCGGCCCGACGATCTCCAGCCCTAGCCCACTCGTTCATTTTGGACAGGGCCGATCCAAACCCAGTCAGCCCTGGCGGCTTTCCGTGATCTGCGCGCAATACTGCTGCAAATGGTCCGGCACGCCAGGCGGGCAGGTACCGCATTCGCGGTTGCCGGGCACGGCATAGTCGATGAACTTGGGATAGGCGAGCTTCAGCTCGCCCATCAGCCGGACGAAATCGTCCAGCGTCCGGTCACCGCCAAGCCGGGGNTTGCGCGCCTTCTCCTGACCGATGGTGCTGATACGGCGCTGCTCGTAATCGTGGGCGGGATAGACCAGCGTATCGTCGTCGAGCGCGAACAGCTTGCCGCGCACCGAGTGATACAGCGCGGTCGCGTCGCCGTTCTGGAAGTCGGTGCGGCCGCAGGCCTCGATCAGCAGGGCATCGCCGCTGTAGAGGCGCCCGTCGTGCAGGTAGGCGAAGTGGTTGTCGGTATGGCCGGGCGTGTGAATCGGTGCGAGTTCGACCGAACCCATTTTGAACGGCGTCCCCTCGACAATGCCGATGTCGGTGCACGGCAGCCGGTCGAGCGCGGGGCCCGCGATGCGGCTGCCGGCTATGGCCTTGAGTTTATTGGCCGAGGTGATGTGGTCGGCGTGGATATGCGTTTCCAGCGTGAACGCGAGTTCCAGTCCGAGTGCGTTGACCGTGGCCAGGTCGCGCTCCCAGGCCGGTAGAACCGGGTCGATCAAAAGGGCCTGGCCGGTTTCCTCGCACCCCAGAAGATAGGTGTAGGTACTGGAAATGGGTTCGAATAGTTGTTTGAAGATCATGACGTGCTCCCGAGGCTAGTCAGGATGCGGCCATCGTCTCGTCCAAAAGTTCCACCCAGTGCCGTACCGGGATCGGGCTGGCCGATTGCAGATGGGTCAGGCAGCCGATGTTGGCGGTCGCGATCATCTCCGGCGCACCGGCCTGCAGATGGCCGAGCTTGCGGGTCTTGAGCGCGCCGGCGATCTCGGGCTGCAGGATCGAATAGGTACCGGCCGAGCCGCAGCACAGATGTTTCTCCGCCACCGGCGTGAGCTCGAAACCGGCTTGCGTCAGCAACGCCTCGACGTCGCCGCCGAGTTTCTGTCCGTGCTGCAGGGTGCAGGGTGGATGGTAGGCGATGCGCTTGTGGGTGAGCGGTGAGGGGTGAGGNGTGAGCGGTTTCAGGGCATCGCGCTCGGCGGCGAGGATTTCCGAAATATCCTTCGTCGCGGCGGAGACGCGCGCGGCTTTGTCGGCGTAGGCGGGGTCGTGGCGCAGCAGCCAGCCGTAGTCCTTCACCATCACGCCGCAGCCCGAGGCCGTCATCACAATGGCTTCTGCCCCGGCCTCGAGATGCGGCAACCAGGCGTCGATGTTGCGGCGTGCGGCGGCGAGCCCTGCGTCGGTGTCGTTGAGGTGGTGCGCCAGCGCGCCGCAACAGCCGGCCTCGTCCGCGGCGACCAGCGAGATGCCGATGCGGTCGAGGACGCGTGCAGTGGCGGCGTTGATGTTGGGCTTGAGGCCGGGCTGCACGCAGCCCTGCAAGACCAGCATGCGGCGAGGTTGGCGCGGTGCCGGCCAGGTGCCTGCGGCTTCCGTTGGCGGAATGCGTGACTTCAGAAACCGCGGCATGAGGCCGCGCACCCCNTGGCCGAGCTTCAACGCGCTGTTGAACAGCATGGATGAGCCGAGGCCGGTCTTGAGCGCAGTGCGTGTCGCGGACTCGGCGATGCCGCGCCCGACTTTGTCTTCCACGATGTGGCGGCCGATGTCGAGCAGCTTGCCGTATTCGACGCCCGACGGGCAGGTGGTTTCGCAGTTGCGGCAGGTCAGGCAGCGGTCGAGGTGGAGCTGGGTCTTGGCCGTCGGCGACGCCCCTTCGAGCACCTGCTTCATCAGATAGATGCGGCCGCGCGGCGAGTCGAGCTCGTTGCCGAGAATCTGGTAGGTGGGGCAGGTGGCGAGACAGAAGCCGCAATGAACGCAATTGCGAAGAATGCGTTCGGCAATGTCGCCTTCGGGNGTATTGCGATAAGGTTCGGCGAGCGTGGTCTGCATGTCAGAGCGGGTTGGACAGTTCGATCAGATTGCCGTCGGGATCACGCACATAGACTGACAGGAGGGGGCCTTGTGCGCCGGTGCGTTCGACCGGGCCGGCTTCGATGGCGATGCCTAGTGCGGCAAGTTGGCGCGTGATGTCGGCGATGGGCGTGCGCGCGAGCAGGCAGAGGTCGGCGGCGCCCGGCGTGGGATGCGTTGCTTTCGGCTCGAATTCGCGGCCGGCCTGATGCAGGTTCAGCTTGCAGCGGCCAAAGGCCAAGGCCCGCCGGTCGTTGCCGAAAATGACCTCGCGCATGCCCAGCACGCGCGTGTAGAAGGCTACGCTGGCAGGAATGTCGCGTACGGTCAGCACCACGTGATCGATCGTATCGAGGTCCATTCAGAATTCCGGATACAGGCGGCCGCGGTTGAGAATCCCNTTGGGATCGAAGCGCTGCTTCAGGTTGCGATGCAGGGTCAGCAGGGACGGGGCTAACGGGGCGAAAGCGCCGTCGACCGGTGCCGTGCCGCGAAACAGGGTGGCATGCCCGCCTGCTGTTTTTGCCGCGTCGCGCAGGGTGGCCGCAGGCAGATCGGACGCCAGCCAGCGTACCGCACCACCCCATTCGATCCATTCGGCGCCGCCGAGACTCAGAGGCGGCGTGGTTGGCTTGACCGCCAGCCGCCAGAGCGGGCGCTTGTCGAAGAAAGGCGTGGCCTGGTCGCGTAGGCGCTGCCAGAAGGCGGCTGCGTCATGCAGCAACTCGCCGCCGAGCCGGGCTCGTGCGGCATGTACCGCGGATTCCGCGCCCGACAGCCGCACCGTCAATAGGTCCGCGTGCCATGAGGTGGCAGACAGCGGCAGCGGCTGTCCCGCCCACCGGTTCATGTTCTCGATCGCGCCGGTTTCGTCGAGTTCGAATTGCAGCGTGGTTTCCGCCGCAGGTTTCGGCAGCACCTTGAGCGACACCTCGGTAATCAGGCCGAGCGTGCCGAGTGCGCCAGCCATCAGCCGCGACACGTCGTAGCCGGCGACATTCTTGATCACCTGGCCGCCGAAGCGCAGCGGCTGGCCGGTGCCGTCGATCATGCGCACGCCGAGCACGAAGTCGCGTGCGGCACCGGCATACGGCCGGCGCGGGCCGGACAGGCCGGTGGCGATGCTGCCGCCCAGCGTGGCGGCGCCGCCGAAGTGCGGCGGTTCGAACGCCAGCATCTGGTTCCGTTCGGCTAGCGCGGCTTCGATCTCGGCCAGCGGCGTGCCGGCACGGGCGGTCAGCACCAGCTCCTTGGGCTGGTAGTCGACGATGCCGGTGAGCGCGCGCGTGCTGAGCACCTCGCCTTCGTCGGCGTTGCCGTAGAAGGTCTTGCTGCCGCCGCCCTGGAGGATGAGCGGCGAGCCTTCGGCATAGGCCGTACGGATGCGGTCGATGAAGGTGTCCAGCATCAGAACCTCGGCAACTCGGGATGCGGCAGCTGGCCGCCGTGGATGTGCATCGCGCCCCACTCGGCGCAGCGGTGCAGCTCGGGCACGGCCTTGCCGGGGTTGAGAAGCGTGTCGGGATCAAACGCGGCTTTCACCTCGTGGAAACGGGTCAGCTCCGGCGTGGCGAACTGCGCGCACATCTGGTTGATCTTCTCCAGTCCGACGCCGTGTTCGCCGGTGATGGTGCCGCCGACCTCGACGCACAATTCCAGGATCTTGCTGCCGAAGGCTTCGGCCTGGTGCAGTTCGCCCGGCTGGTTGGCGTCGAACAGGATCAGCGGGTGCAGGTTGCCGTCGCCGGCATGGAACACGTTGGCGACGGCCAGCCCGAACTCGAGGCTCATCTCGCTGATGCGGCGCAGAACCTGCGGCAACTGGGCGCGCGGAATGGTGCCGTCCATGCAGTAATAGTCGGGCGCCAGCCGTCCCACGGCAGGAAACGCCGCTTTGCGCCCGGCCCAGAAGTGGAGGCGCTGTTCTTCGCTCTCGGCCGTGTGGATCTCGACCGCACCGGAGGCCGCGAGCACTTCGTGCACGGTAAAGATGTCGTCCGAGACTTCCTCGTTGACGCCGTCAACCTCGCACAGCAACAGGGCCTCGCAGTCGAGCGGATAACCGGCGTGGACGAAGGCCTCGGCGGCCTGGATGGCGAGGCGGTCCATCATTTCCAGGCCGGCGGGGATGACGCCCGCGGCAATGATGTTGCCCACTGCGGCCCCCGCCTTGGCCACGTCGTCGAACGCGGCCAGCACCACCTGCGCACGCTGGGGGCGCGGCAGAAGTTTGACCGTGACCTCGGTGATCACCGCCAGCATGCCTTCGGAGCCGGTCATCAGCGCCAGCAGATCGTAGCCGGGACTATCGAGTGTGTCGCTGCCGATTTCGAGCAGCTGGCCATCGATGGTCCAGGCGCGCAGCTTGAGGATGTTGTGTACGGTGAGACCGTATTTCAGGCAGTGCACGCCGCCGGAATTTTCCGCCACGTTGCCGCCGATCGAACAGGCGATCTGCGACGAGGGATCGGGCGCGTAGTAGAGGCCGTGCACGGCGGCGGCTTCGGAAATTGCGAGGTTGCGTACTCCGGGCTGCACGGTCGCTGTCCGGGCCAGCGGGTCGATGTGCCTGATCTGATTGAGCTTGGACAGCACCAGCAGGACCGCGCCGTCGACGGGCAGCGCGCCGGCGGCCAGACCGGTACCGGCACCGCGCGCCACCACCGACACCTGGTTGGCATGGCACAGCCGCAGGATCGCCGCCACTTGCGACTCGTTTTCCGGCAACGCCACCACATCGGGCGTGTTGCGGTACGCCGACAGGCCGTCGCTCTCGAACGGCACGAGATCCTCGCGCGCGTGGAGTACGCAATGGTCGGGCAGCAGTTTGCGTAGCTGGGACAGAAAAGCGGGGCTGAGCATGAAAAGCGATGTGTACGTTCAGGCTGCGAGTGTAGCCGGGCTTGCCTGCGCGTGCGAGGGTGCGAGCCGCCGGTAGGCTTCGGCCAGCGCACCGTCGCCGCCGACATTGCCGGGGAAGATGACGACCGGCAACTGCGGCAAACGGTGGCCGGGCGGCGTTTGCACCACGGTGACGCCGGGCAGGATCTGCCCCAACACGCGCGAGGCGGTTAGCGCCAATCCGGTCGACAGCACGTCGTTGGAGGTGATGCCGCCCTTGCTGATGAGAAAGCCGAGCGTGTCCGGCAGCCGTTTCACCACGTCCATCAGCGTGCCCGACACCGACTCGCCAAACGTCAGGCGTTCTGTAATGTTGGCGAATTGCCGCTCGCTGCGGCTGGTGAACACCACCGGGGTGAGACCGCGTGCGTGGGCGTGGGCGATGCCGGCGGTGAGTTCGTCGACCACTGCGGCGCGCGCGCCGGGCAGGCGGGCAACGTCGAGCGGCAGACCGACCACGCCGCGCTCCTTCAGCAACGCGGTGAGTTGTGCGGTGGTCTTGGCGACGTGCGAGCCGACCACGACCGCGCCAGGCTGGCGGTCGCGCACCAGGGTGGAAAAGGCTTCGGCGGCCACCGGCTGCGGTGGCAGCTTCGCCAACGCGGTGAGCAGCGAAGCGGCGCTGCGGAACAGCCATCGCTTGCCGCCGGCCGCGGCCTTCAGCGCAGCGTCGGCGAACAGCCGGTAGTCGTCCGCCGTTTCGCCGTCGATCACCCCCACCTGATTGTCGTGCAGCGCCGCCAGCCAGGTGTCCGCCTGCCCTGTGCGCAGATCGGCCAGCGTCAGGCGCCGTACCGAATCGGATGCCACGCGACCGTTTGTCTTCTCGGCGACATAGTCCGGCAGATAGGCCGTGCGATAGCCGAACACCGAGTCGCGCGCGAACTCGGTCTCGTGGGTCGGTATCGGTTTGCCGTCGACGATCAGGTAATGCGTGCTGTCACGCGTGATGCGGCCGCCTTCGAAGAAAGCCGGCGTCAGCAGCGTCGCGTCGAACGGCCCGAGCACGGCGTTCATCACGTCGGTCTCCACCGGGTAGTGGCCGCGCAGGGTGGAATCCGAGCGCGACACGAGCAGGACCGGCCCGGGGTAATCGGCGAGCGCAAGCCTGAGGTTTTCGCACACCTCGCGCGTCACGGCGGCCGCGCGTCCCGCATCCATCCCGCGCGTATTGGTGAGGATGAAGAACAGCGGCGCCGCATCGGCCAGCGCCGTCTTCAGCGTGGAGACATCCCAGCGCGTCAGCAGCAGACAGGAATGCACCGTCTGCGAGCCGGTGGGATCGTCGTCTAGAACGACGATCTTGGGACTCATGATGCCGTGCGCTCCAGCATGGCCAGCACGCGTGCGCTCATGGCCTGCGCATTCATGCCGTTGAAGTCGAACAGCTGCTGCGGGCTGGCAGTGGTTTCGCCGCGCTTCCAGCAGAACACATCCCGTTGGGCGGCCTGGCTGCGCAACAAAACAGGCTCGAGCGGTGCCGACGGGCCGCCGCTGACGCCGAGCAGGACGTCGCCTTGGAACATCGCCTTGAAGGAGTCGTCGTCCATGAAGCGGTCGTCGGGCTCCGACACGCTGCCCCACAGCACGTCGCCCGGACGGTACAGGCGGCGCGGGTTGACCACGGCGACGATGCGGGAACCGATGCCGGATTCGGCCAGTTTCTCGGCAGCGGCGAACACCGGCTGCAGCACCATGTCGCCGGTCACGGCGAACACGACCGACTTCTTGCCGGGATGCTCCTGCAGCACGATCGCGCCCTGCTCGATGGCGGCCTCGCCCTGTGCGAGCGAGGTACGCACCGGAAGCGGCGACTTCGATGCGGTGATGACGATGCCCTTGTTGTGCTGCTTCAGTGCCCAGTCGTAGCTCGCCTGGATCATGTTGGCGTCGACCGGGAACAGCGGGTAGACGTTGCCGTTGCGCATCATCGCGGCGAAGTAGCTCTCGATTTCCGGCCGCTGGTGGGTCCAGCCGTTGCGGCCCTGCTCGAGCGCGCCGGCGGTGAACAGGCATACCGTGGCGGGCGTCTTGCGCCGCAGTTCGGCCATTGCCTGCGTCACCGTCTGCCAGATCGGCAGGCCGTTGATCGCGAACGACTCATAGCTGCACCACAGGCTGCGGCCGCCGAACAGCGCCACGCCCACCGCGAGGCCGGCGCAGGCATCCTCGTTGAGCGGCTCGTAGACCTGGCCCGAGGGGCCCTGGAAATAGAGGTCGTCGGCAGTCGGGTGGCGGATCGTCAGCGCCTTGTTGATGTTGGCCATGCCCGAGGCCTCGTTGCCGTCGGCGTTGGTGACCACGAACATCGGGTCGCGCTTGCCCACCTCGCCGACCACGTGGCCGAAGGCAGTGGTGGGCACATGATTTTCGCCAATGGCGAACTCGGTCAGCGGCAAGCCATCCAGGCTGGGCAGATCGCGCACGCTTTCGGTCACAGCGACGCGTGCGGCGGGCCCGCCACCGGCGTTGCGGAAGTTTTCCCGCGTGATTTCCCAAGCCTTGATCGGCAGCGCGCGGCGCTGCAGACCGCCCTTCACGTCGTCGGAATCGAGCGTGTGGTGGGCATAGAGGTTGTGCGACTTGGCGCCGGTGGCGTGCACGCCGGCGCCCTTCAGCTGCTTGACGATGAGGCAGGCGCGGCGGCCGGACAGGGCGCTCTTCGCGGCAGCATCGGCGGCTTTGAGGATGGCGCCGGTGAAGGCCATGCGCGCGGCGAAGCCGAACGTGGTGCTGTCGGTGTACACCGGTGCGTCGGGGGTGTCGGCGTAGTCGCGCGCGTCGATCAGGTGCACCTCGTCGAAACCGTGGGCGCGCCAGTAGTCGGTCATGCGCGTGTTGTCCCACAGCGACACCATGCTGTGATGTTCCTGCGAATAGCCGTTCCACACCAGCACCGGCAGGTAGTTGGTGACGTCGGGATACGCGGTCGCGAAGTGCTGGAACGCGCTCATGATGTAGGGTTCGCCCAGCCCGCCGTCGCCGATGGTGACCGGAAACAGCTTGTCGCGGCGCAGGTAGGCGCCGGCCATGGCGAAGTGCTGGCCTTGTCCGAGCGGGCCGGCGGGCGCGAGCAGGCCGGGGATTGCGCCGGACAGGTGGCCAAGCAGGCCATGGCGTTCGCGGAAACGCGTGCGCATTTCGGCGACTGTCTGGATCCCCATCGCTTCCAGCGAGGTGTCGAGGAACATCGCCGAATAGAAACCGGGCGCGTGGTGGCCGACTTCGGTCACCATGTTGCGGTGGCCCAGCAGATGCAGCGCGGCGACGGCGTCAGCGTTGGAGGCGAAGCCGCCCGGATGGCCGGACGACTTGCTGCCGGTGACCTGCAACGTCAGGTAGCGCAATGCGTCGGCGGCGAGCAGGGTCTGGTAGACCGCCGCTTCGCTGGTCGCATCCGGCAGTGCGGGCTGGTTGGGGCCTAGCAGCGGTGTGGCGCCCAGACGGTCGATTTCGGGNAAGCTGTCGGCGAAATACTGAATGCCTTCGCAAAACGCAGGGAAGGTCTCGGGNGTGGACTGCATCTGGGCGCTCATGGCTATGCCTTTCACAATATGAAAATGTTTCACATCATATGAAACGATGAACGTATTGAAGCAGTAAACTGTCAACAATTTCACATTGCGTGATAAATTTTCACTTTATGAAAAACGGTGCTTCCTCTATTCAGGTTCTCGACCGCGCCATGGCGCTGGTCGGCATTCTTGCGCGCGCGCCCGGCCCGGCGACGCTTACCCGGCTGGCCGAGCAGGCCGGCCTGCATACCGCCAGCGCGCACCGCATCCTCGGCGCGCTGATGGCGCACGGCCTTGTCGAGAAGACGGGCGCCGGTGAATATGACCTGGGCGTACGTTGGCTGGAAGTGGGCAATCGCTTACGTGCGCGGCTTAACATCCGCCAGGTGGCCATGCCGTATATGCAGCAACTGGCCGAGTTGACCGGCGAGACGGTCAACCTGATCGTGCGGCGCGGCGACGAGGCGGTCTACATCGAGCGCGTGTCGGGTGGCCAGACGCTGATCCAGGTGGTGCAGGTGGTGNGGGCGCACGCGCCGCTCCACGTCACCGCGGTCGGCAAGATCTTCCTGGCCGAGGACAGCGCCAGCGGCGTGATGGGCTATGCCGAGCGCACCGGCCTGCCGGCCTATACGCCGAATACCTTGACTACGCTGGAACGCCTCTCGGCCGAACTGGACACCATACGCCACGAACAGCTGGCCCGCGACCGCGAGGAAGCCGAACTGGGCGTGGCGTGCATCGGCGCGCCGGTACGCGATGCAGAGGGCAAGCTGGTGGCGGGCCTGTCGATTTCCGCGCCGGCCGATCGCCACAAGCCGGGCTGGGTCGAGGCACTGAAANAAGCTGCTGGGCAGACCGGTGCCGCGCTGGGTTACCAGGCCATTGCTTGAAACGAACCGGGTCGCTGGCGCGGCGTGGCGCGCGCTGTCGAAGGATTTTACAAATCGCCCCGAATGAGCCTCCCCGTCCGCACATCAGCGCACACGATACGTGTAAGTCATTGTATTTAAATTGGGACTCTGTTGTGTGGGGATGGACTGGCATGTTCCGTGCTCACCGAATGGCAGGCTGGAAAGGCAGATGCAATGAATGGAAAAGCTGCCTGCCAGCGCAACCAAGATCGAGCGGAAAGCGGAGAGAATGAAAACCAACCTGAATAAACTGAGCCTTGCGCTCCTGCTGGCAGCGGGCATGACCTCGGCTCATGCCACGTATATCGAATCGGGCGATGCCTCGAATTTCCTGGCATCAGCCCAACTGGCTACCGATATGCAGATCCAGGGCACGATCGGCCAGGGCGACGAAGGCGATGTATACAAGCTCGTTTTTGGCACCGGTGGCCTGCTGACGATCAATGCCACGGGTCAGATTGGGACAAATTTGGATACCAACATCGCCCTGTTCGATGCCGGCTTCCAGGCCCTGGCCGGCAACGACGATGCGAACGGCCTCGATTCCATGCTGACCTATGTCATCAGTGCCGGGACCTATTACATCGGCATCGGCGACTACGAAATGTACGCGATCAGTGCCAGCAACCAGGCCTGGTTCATGGATGGCTTGCCGCCGGCCGGATTCGGTGCCGTGTCGCATATTGAAAACCTGATCTCGATTGATCCGGGCGCCTACACGCTGACCCTGTCCGTGCAACCGCGAAGCAACGGGGTGCCGGAACCGGCCACGGTGGGCCTGCTTGGCCTAGGGCTACTCGGTTTGGGCATGATGCGGCGCAAACGGGTCTGATCCGGGCCGCGCCAGAGCCGACATACGTGGCGCGAATACCAGGGGTACCCGCAGATGACTCTGCCGGAGGTTATAAGGGCGGCCGCACCTGCGGCGGTGTCCACTGATACAGCCAGGTCTCCGTCAAGGGCTGGCCGTCCACCCGCAAAAACATACGGAGGTTGATCGGGCCCGGATCCCAATCGGTTGGTTTCAGGTCGAACATCGCACGCAATCCCTGTATGGGTGCCAAGGGGCGCACGGATGTGATCTCGACTTGACCGCGCGAAACGACGATCACCGGTTCGACAACCGTATCTTTGCCGAGCATGGCGAGATCGCCCCCAGCAAAGTCGACCGCGAAACGCCAGGAGAAATATTTGCGCTTCTGCCCCACAATGCCACCGAGACCGGTACGCGTGGCGACTACCCGGGCAAGCGGCGCAACGACCGGGGGCCCGTCACCCCAATAGAGACGATAGGCGAACAGTAA
Source organism: Thiobacillus sp. (assembly GCF_013693775.1). Classification (NCBI taxonomy): domain Bacteria; kingdom Pseudomonadati; phylum Pseudomonadota; class Betaproteobacteria; order Nitrosomonadales; family Thiobacillaceae; genus Thiobacillus; species Thiobacillus sp. Next base: position 2,306,573 of record NZ_CP059257.1, on the reverse strand, counting down.
CTCCTGGCCGGGTTGGGGTTTCTCGGCCGGGTTCCAGAATGCAACGATGTTGTCGAAGGTCTCGTCGGAGGCCGGCAATTCGACCAGTTGGACCGACCCTTTGCCCCAGCCCGACCGTGGCTCGACCCAGAGGCTGGGCCGGCGTTCGTAGAAGGCGCCGTCGTCCTGGTAATGGTCGAAATTGCGGTCGCGCTGCAGCAGGCCGAAGCCGCGCGGGCTGTCGTCGGCATAGGCGTTGAAACGCAGGTTCACCGGATTGACCAACGGCCGCCAGATCCACTCGCCGTTTCCGCGCCATATTGCGAGCCCGTCCGAATCGTGGATCTCCGGCCGCCAATCGTGGTTGATACGATTTTCGTTCTCGCCGAACAGGAACATGCTGGTCAGGGGGCAACGCCGAGCCGCTCGATCGGCTTGCGCGGGTAAAGCGCGGCATCGACGCCCATGACCAGCCGCGCCGCTGGATGGATGAGGAAACGATATGCGCCGGTGATGCTGGGAGAGTCCATCAGGGCATAAACCGTAAGCACGTCCGATTCGGGCTCGGGCCGTTCAAACCAGAAGGCGGTGAAACGCGGGAACTCCTCGCTGCGCGACATGCCGCTGTCGATGGCCAGGCCGCGCGTCGAGAGGCCATACTGCATTTCTCCTCCGACTGCGCGGAAATAGCTTGCGCCGAGGAAGGCGACGATGTCGCGCTTGCGATCGGTGTGATAAAAAGCTGGAAGCCGGCGAAACCAAGATCCTGTGGCAGGTGTGCGCTTTGCAACCCGCTTTTGCCGTAGTCGAACATGGCGGGATCGTAGGCGATTTCTCGCGCCTGGCCGCCCTTTATCTCGTACATGCGAACCGGGGTCTTGAAGAAGAGACCCAGGTGAAAAAACGCGCTTCGAAGCGTGATGGCTCTTTGCCCACAAGGCGTGATCGGGACGATAGCGAATCGCCTGGAACTGATCCCAGTCGAGCTTCTGCACGCTCTCAGGTAGCGCCTCGTTCGGGGGCCGATAGGCGCTGCGAGCCAGCGCCCGGGCTCGCCCCTTGAGCGCGGCATAGTCGAAACGGTGGGCTTCGTCTGTGGTGTTGAGCAGCGTGGCCGTCGCGGCGTTGCCCCACGCCGGCAAGGCGGAAATCCCCAAGGCGGTACCGGCTTTCAGGAAACGACGTCGGTGCATGACAGGCGGTCTGGAATGAGTGAAAGTGAGTCGCGCCATGCGGGATGGGCCTCGGCAGAGACCCATACTTCGAAGTGCAGACGCGAGAATGCGACGGGATCGTTGAGCAAATGCATCTTGTGGCGGGTGCCGAGGGCATCGGGGCCTTCGCGCAGCGCCTTGTCCACCAGTTTTGCGCGATGTTCCGCGACACGAGCCTGCCGGAAGCGGGGCACGCCGGCGGCGCAGATCATCGCATTGGTTGCCGGATCGGTAATGGCTTCGATGAAGTCCGGCGGCGTGGCTGCGCGGGCGGCGTACTCCTGAGTCCGGCTCAATTCCACGGGCGGGTTCAATTCCTCCGGGATCAGGAAAAAGCGAAGCCCACGGAGCCGCTGGCCCAGCGAAATACGGCTCGAGAGAACCGAGATCGGAATCGAGAGAACGAGCGCGCCCACGACGGGCAGCAACCACAACAGGTAGGAGGGCTTGAGCCAATAGACGCCGGCGGCCCAACCCAGACCCAGCAGCGTATGCAACCCATGGCGGCGCAGCGCTTCACCCCAGCCCGTCTCGACGTCTTCCCGCGGCGGGGATTTCCATTGGATACCCTTCCCCAGCAATGGGGCCAACACGAAAGTGGTATGGAACAGCATGCGGATCGGCGCCAGCAGGGCAGANAAGAGCGATTCCATCAACATGCCCGAAACGAGGCGCAGTCTTCCNCCGAAGTCTTTCGCGCCCTGGATCCAGACCAGCACGACACTCAGTATCTTGGGCAGAAACAACAACGCTGCCGTGAACGAGAAGAGCGCAATGGCGCGTTGCGGATTCCATTCCGGCCACACCGGGAACAACTGAAACGGCGTGACGAAGTATTGCGGCGTCGCGAGTGCATGTTCTGCCAGCTGAACGGTGGACAGGAGCAGGAACAGAAACCACAGGGGAGCGGACGCATAGGCGGCCACCCCGGTCAGGAAGACCGCCCGATGCGCCGGATGCACGCCGTTTGCCAGGAACAGGCGAACGTTCATCAGGTTGCCCTGGCACCAGCGCCGGTCGCGCTTGAGTTCGTCGACCAGATTGGGCGGCACTTCCTCGTAGCTTCCTGGAAGGTCATACGCGATCCACACCGTCCAGCCGGCGCGGCGCATCAGCGCAGCCTCGACGAAGTCGTGCGAGAGGATTTCTCCCGACAGCGGTCCGCCGCCTGACAGCCGGCCAAGCGCGCAGTGGCGCATGAAAGGCGCGACGCGGAGGATGGCGTTGTGCCCCCAGTAATGGGATTCGCCCAGTTGCCAGAAGTGCAGCCCGGCGACGAAGAGCGGCCCGTATACGCGGCTGGCGAACTGCTGCATGCGGGCATAAAGGGTGTCGCGCCCCGCGACCAGCGGCGCGGACTGGATGATGCCGGCACCGGGGTTGGCTTCCATCAGGCGCACGAGACTGGCGAGGCACGCGCCGCTCATTACGCTGTCGGCATCGAGCACGATCATGTAACGGTAGTTGGCGCCCCAGCGCCGGCAGAAATCGGCGACGTTGCCGCTCTTGCGCTTGAGCCGGTGCTGGCGCCAGCGGTAGAACACCTGGCCGAAACCTTGCACGGCGCGGCACAGCGCGAGCCAGGCATCGACCTCGGCGACGCGATTGTCGGCATCGCTGCTGTCGCTGAGTATGAAGAAGTCGAAGTGACGCAATTCGCCGGTGCGTGCCAGCGACTCAATGGTGGCGCGCAGCCCGGCGAAGACGCGTGCGACGTCTTCGTTGCAGATCGGCATGATCACCGCAGTGCGCGCGAGCTCGTCGATGGGCGCGTCGGCAGCCGCGCTGGCGGAAATTGCAAAGCGGTCGCCGCCGGTGACTTTCACCACGAAACCCATGATCGCGGTCCAGAAGCCGAGCGAGACCCATGACGTCAAGATTGCGAACAGGATCAGGATGGCAATCTCCAACATCCGGTGGCCGTGATAAGGCAACACCGCAGCCATGGCGCTGGTGAAAAAGTAGACCTGGGTAACCACCAATACCAGCAATGCCAGGCGTCGCAGATTGGCGGCAGCCTGCCAGCCACCTGGGGACGCGCGGGAATCCGACGGATCCTTGCCGGGCGTGGGACAACCCGGGCCATGCCGGAGCCGGCGCGATTTGAACAGACGAAAGCTGGGCCTGGGNGGCCAGCGCAGTGGGGCCATGCTGCTGCGATTGATGGGCGGCGAGATGGGCAGGGTCGATTGCGCCACCGTCTCGGGCCCGGTTCCGGTTGTCGGGGGCAGTTCGCTTTTGCCTAGAGCGAGCCGGCTGTCGATGGACGCGACGGCCGGGTTAGCCGGGTCGGCATCGCTTCCGTGGCCGGCGAGCGCGATATGCAACGCCGCCATCGCTTCGCGCGTACTGGACACATCCAGTTCGGCCAGCTGGGCCAATATCGCGTCGCGCTGTTCCTGCGCCAATGGCAGGCGGCCGAGATAATGTTCGCACCGCTCCCGGCCGGGAAAGCTGCCGTTCAATCGGGTGGCAAGATGTAGCTCCATGTCTCGGATATCCCCTTGTTTCCGCTGTGCAAGGACGCGCGCATTTCCACCGGCTTACCTGGATCGAGCCGTTGCAGGCGCAGCGAGAGCCGCCAGCCACCCGTCGCATCGTTGTGGATCATTTTCTGTTCGAGGAGCTTGGCGTTTGCATCGACCGACACCTGCGCCTCAGGCTTGAGTTCGGACGATTCCAAATCGGATGGCCCTTCGAAGTCGACCGCCAGCGAGATGCTGCCGTCGGGTGTGTGCGTGTAGCCCCGCCCATACAGCGTCTGGGCCACGTGCAGCCCGGGCGGCTGCGTATCCTTGTCCTTCTGCCACCATACGCGGTAGGCGTAGTCATAGGGCGTCTTGGGCGCAGGCAGCCGGCCGGGCACCCAGTAGGCAACGACGTTGTCGTTGGTCTCGTTCGGTGACGGGATCTGCACCAGCTCGACTCGCCCGGCGCCCCACTGGGTTTTGGGTTCGACCCATGCGCTTGGCCGCAGCTCATACCGCAAAACCGGATCTTCAAAATTGGCAAAGTCACGCTGGCGCTGCATCAGACCGAAGCCGATCGGATTGGTGGTGGAAAACGAGGTCACCAGCAGGCGCTTGGGGTCGCTCAAAGGCCGCCAGATCCATTCGTCGTTGCCCATATGGATCGACAGTCCATCGGAGTCGTGCACCGCCGGACGGAAGTCGTCTTCGGTCGCATGTTGCCCCGGCCAAAATAAAACATGCTGGTCAGCGGTGCCAGTCCCAGCTTGCCCACACTGCTGCGCAGATACAGGCGCGCCGTGACGTCCATCACCGTGTCGACGCCGGGCGTCAGCACGAAACGGTAGGCGCCAGCAGCGCGCGGCGAATCGAGCAGACCGTAGATGACCAACTGTTTATCCGACGCCTGCGGCCGCAATATCCAGAATTCCACGAAGCGCGGAAACTCCTCGCCTGTACCCAGTGCAGTGTCGATCGCCAATCCACGCGCCGACAGGCCGTAATGTTGCCCTTTGCCGAGCGCGCGAAAGTAGCTGGCGCCGAGAAACGTCAGCACCTCATCCTTGTGCGCGGCCGAATTGACCGGATAGCGCACCCGGAAGCCAGCGAAGCCCAGGCCGTGCAGTTGGCCGGGGTCGACCTTGGTGGCCCCGAAGTCGAACGCGTCCTGATCGAAGCGGATCTCGCGCACACCCTGAGCCGTGACTTCGTTGATCCTGACCGGCTGGTCGAAATGCCAACCCGGAGGGAAGAAATCCACTTCGAAAGGGAGCTTGTCATTGCGCCACAGCATCCGCTCCGGTTTGTAGCGGATCTGGTGATAGTTTTCATAGTTGAGGTTGCGCAATTCCGGCGGCAGGTCCGCGTCGGCCTTTTGTACGGGGCGTCCGCCAAGCGACGGGCACGTTGCGCGACATCCTGAAAATCGAATGCCGAGGCTGACGTGGAGAGGAAACCAAGCAGGGCGCCAGCGACACACGCGAATCCCATAGCCTGCTTGTAAATGGTGACTGTTCGGGAAAATGCGGACGCACAAAAGCGAGAGGATGACAGCAAAAAGTCAAATTCCTGACTCCGGTTTATCGTTATCGACGCATTGGTTCAGATTTGTCCATGTTTGAATACTTCTGTGCCCGACTCAATATCGACAGTTTTCTGAACAATATGTTTGTCGGAAAGTTCCTGGCCCGGCAAATGCCTCGCCCGGCAAATGCCTCGGCAACATGCTGGTTGAGGCAACACTTGCCCGTTAGCCCGTTTCTTGGCACTGTGCGGCCATGACCGCCCTCCCTGCGCCTTTCGTCGCTACCCGTTATCAGATCGCCGCCTGGCTGCTGATGGCGGTCGGACTGTCGTTCACCCTGATGTTTCACCTGCTCCCTGCCTTGCTGTCCGGCTTGCTGGTGGTCCAGTTGGTACACATGCTGGCGCCGCGTTTTGTGATCGGCCGCCTCGATCACACCTGGGCCAAGGTGCTGGTGGTGTCCCTGATCACTTTGACGGTGCTCGGTGCGCTGGGCGGGCTCACCGCCGGCGTGATTCTCTATTTGCGAACCGAAGGCGGGTTGGCAGGGCTATTGACCAAAATGGCCGAGATCATCGAGAACTCCCGCCAGTTGCTGCCGCTGTGGGCCGCCGCCTGGTTGCCGCAGGGGGACGGATCGGTCATCCGGGCGGGGTTAGTCGAATGGCTGCGCACTCATGCACTGGATATCCGTAAATTCAGCGGCGATGCTGGACGCGTCCTGCTGCACTTCATCATCGGCCTCGTAATCGGCAGCTTCATTGCCTTGCGCGAGGCGCGCCAGACCCAGGCGCTGGCACCGCTGGCCCTGGCGATGTGCGAGCGCGTGTCGCGCCTGGGCGAGGCGTTCCGCCGCGTGGTGTTCGCGCAGATTCGTATCTCGGCGCTGAACGCGTTGCTGACCGGCATTTATCTGATGCTGGTGCTGCCCACCTTCGGTGTGCATCTGCCGTTCACCAAGACCATGATCGTCGTCACGTTTGTCGTCGGACTGCTGCCTGTGCTGGGCAACCTCGTGTCCAACACGATCATCGTCATCATCTCGCTTTCCCATTCGCTGCATGTGGCGGCTGCATCCCTGGTGTTCCTGATCCTCATCCACAAGCTCGAATATTTCGTGAATGCCCGTATCATCGGCGGGCAGATCCAGGCGCGGGCGTGGGAACTGCTGATCGCCATGCTGGTGATGGATGCCGCGTTTGGCGTGCAGGGCGTCATCGCCGCGCCGATCATTTACGCCTACATCAAANAAGAACTGTCCGACAGGGAGTTAATTTAAGCATGTCCAACGACACCGAATCACTCGTCATCACAGCCAGCGGCGAGGATAAAATCGGCCTGGTGGAAGGTTTCACGCGCCGCATCTCGGATAGCGGCTGCAATATCGAGGAGTCGCGCATGGCCGCGCTCGGCGGGCGCTTTGCGCTGCTGATGCGCGTCTCGGGAAACTGGGATGCCCTGGCAAAACTGGAAGCGCGTCTCCCTGCCGTTGCCGAGGAACTCGGCCTGTCGCTGACCCAGCAGCGCACCCGCCCGACGCGCGCCGACAAGCCGCTGATTCCCTATACCGTCGAGGTCGCCGCGCTCGACCAGCCAGGCATCGTCAACAGCCTGGCAAATTTCTTTGCCCGCCTGCATATCAACATCGAGGCACTCGACACCGAAACTTATCCGGCCCCGCATACCGGCGCCCCGATGTTTGCCGTCCACATGACGCTCGGCATTCCCGCCGACACCCATATCGCAACGCTGCGCGGCGATTTTCTCGACTATTGCGACGACCAGAATCTCGACGCAACCTTCGAGCCGGTCAGGATGTAGGTCGGGACTTTACGCTGCGCGCGCCGTTCACTGCGGTTCCCTATCTGTTCAGGATCATCGACATGCCCAGCATGCTCATCATCGCCCACGGCAGCCGCCGCGCCGCCTCAAATGACGAAGTCCGCGTCCTGGCCGATGCCGTGCGCGCGCAAGCAGGCGTGGTGTACGAACACGTCGAAACCGCATTCCTGGAGCTTGCTGAGCCCAGCATTCCCGACGGGCTGGCTGCATTGGCAGCGAAAGGCGCCCGTGAAATCGTCGCGTTTCCCTACTTCCTCGCCGCGGGCACCCATGTGGCGCAGGATATCCCTGATGCCATCGCCGAATTTACTGCGGCGCATCCGGCGGTGACGGTCCGGCTGGCGCCGCATCTGGGCGCCTCGGCCGTACTGCCCGCCGCCATCCTCAACGTCGCGGCCTGATCATTCGTCGGCGCTGACGCCGAGCTCGATGTAATACATCGGCATGACCTCGGCCTCCGATTTCTTGCGAGGTTGACTGCGTATCAGCGCCGCCTCGACGCGTGCGGCCTGCAACGCCGTGCGGTTGAGCACTACGGGATACAGCCGGTAGTGCTTCTCGATCAGTTCGGCCTGCTGGAATGCGAAGGACTCGAGCCGGCCGCGGGCGGCCATGTCGAGATGCGGCAGCAACAGCATCCACGGCGCCTGCCACGCGTGGTAATCATGCACCAGCCGGGTGTGTGCCTCGTCCATGCCGGCAGTGGAGATGAACAGCTGCGGAAAGGCGTCGGCCTCGAGTACGCGGCCGCGCAGGTGATCGCCGCCCCTGAGCGTATGCAGTCCCAGCCCGGCGCCGTCGTCCGAGCGGCGGAACCATTGCACCACACCGCTGGCGAGGTCGTTCACATGGCGCGTCAGGTACACGCCGGCGGCCTCGTCGAGCCCGGCCACCGCCGCGCTTACGAAATGTTCCTGTGCCGCCATGCCAGCGCGCCAGTCGAGCGGGGGCTTGGTGTCGGTCTCGATGTCAGTGCGCACGCTGTGCAGCAGCGCGAGTGGCCGGTCGTGCCGGTCGAGCAGCCAGAGTTCGAACTGGTCGCGAAAGGCGAAGGGCACCTCGCGATGCACTTTGAGCAGGTGCTCGTAGACCACGGCGCCCATGTCTTCCAGCCGCCTGAAATCGTCCGAGGGGAAAAGCGGGCCGCGTTTCAGGCCTTTTTCCGCCGACCAGTGGCCGTAGCGGATGTCGGAAATCTGCGCGCGCCGCCCTGCGCGCCCCAGGCCGTCGAGCAGGGCGTCGTTGGCCACATAGATGTCCCACTCGACGCCGTCGGTTGTCACTGCCTCGGCCGACTGGTACCGAATCGTGTGCACCACCCCGCGAAACGGGTTGAGCAGGCGCTGGGCGTAGCATTCGATCTGCATGGGCGGGACTCTCCTCCGCTATTGTGAGCAATCAAGGCGATGGCGGATGTGTCGCCGACGTGTCGTGGGTTGCCGTGCCCATCCAGGCGAACAGCGAGGCGCGCATGGCCTCCTCCACCGGCATGTCGATCTGCTGCACCCAGGTACGCGGCACAAANACGGTATACCCGCCGATCATGTAGCCCATCGGCAGGTAGACGGCCACGCGGTCGCCCTGCAGGAAACCGGCGGGCAGTGTGTCGACGCTCTGGCGCGTGACCAGACCCACGACCTCGAGCGCCTGTCCCGGAATCTTCAGGACGACGACCATTTGCTGCGCGGCCGTATCGCGGCGGGGCGAAAAATAATCGGCAAAATCCTTGAGCGACGAATAAATGCTCTTCACGACGGGAAGATTGGTGAAGGGCAGTTCCACCAGCGACAGCAGTTTGCCCACACCCGGTTGCGACACGAGGATGCCGAGCAGGAAAATGCAGACTACACCCAGCACCAGCCCCATTCCCGGTACATAGTATTCGCCGATCAGGGGACGCGTCAGCTGCATGGCCAGCGTTTCGCTCCAGCGCAGAAAGACGTACAGCAGATAGACCGTCAGGCCGAGCGGCAGCGCAGTGAGCAGTCCGCGAAAAAANTACTGGGAGATGCGTTTCATCGGTTTCGGGGCCGGGTGGCCGCAGCCATCATTTCATCCTGTCCCGTTAGCATAGCAGCGACGGGCGTATGAGCCGTGGGAGAGAATCGGCTGGCAAATGCATGTTAATACGACCGGCCTGTCGCCCCACCCAAAATATTTGTGCGATGAGGCTTCAGTCCCGGGTGGCGTTGCCGATTATTCACGTGATGCGTCCAAGTCTGTTGTGGGGGAATGTAGCGTGCTGAATCGTCTTGTCGGAATGTGGTCGGGTAATCGGGAAAATACAGTTGCGCCGCCACCGCCGCGCGTCGAGGCCGTCGAGCCCGAGCCGGCAGCCAGGCCGGCTGGCAAAGCGCCGTCGGTCATGCGTCGCGAGGCCATGCTGGGACGCGACCAGCGTGTCGCGGGCTATACCTTCATGTTGCGCCGCACGGCCGACGAACACCCCGATCCGAACCTGCCCGATGTGCAGCGCCTCTACGACGAAACCCTGCTGGGCAACCTGCAGCGCATGGATATCGCGCGCCTGCTGGGGCAGCGCCTGGCATTCGTGCCGATTTCGCCGGCGACCCTGGACCACCCCCTCATCGAGGAATGGCCCGCTACCGGTACGGTCTGGCTCCTGAACATCGACACCCTGACCACGGTGGACGCGGCTTTACCGGCTCGGCTGGCCGAACTGAAAGCGCGCGGGTTCAGTTTCGCGGTGCAGGCGGACGCGGCCATCCGCCCCGAGCGCCATGCGCTTCTGCCGCATATGGATTATGTGATGATGGATGTCAGCAGCGAGGATATTCCCGCCATCACCGCGCAAATCGCCGCTGTGTCCAAGCTGGCCGCGGGCAAGCGGCTGGTCGCGACCGGCGTGCAGACGCTGGAAGCCTTCCACATGTGCCACAAGCTGCAGTTCGCGCTGTTCATGGGGCCGTTCATCACCCGCCGCGAAAACCTCGGCAACCCGGTCATGGGACCGTCGCGCGCCAAGGTGCTGGACCTGATGAACCGGGTGCGTACCGGTGCCGAGCAGCCGGAACTGGCCGCCCAGTTCCGCCACGACCCGGCGTTGTCGGTACGCCTGCTGCGCTATGTCAACTCGCCCGGCATGGGCCTGATGAACAAGATTGGCGGCATCGAACAGGCATTGATGGTGATGGGGCAGGACAAGCTCTATCGCTGGCTGACGCTGATCCTGTTTACTGGCGGCCAGACCCAGGAGCTCGACCAGGCCGTGCTGGAAAATGCCCTGGTGCGCGGCCGAGTGGCCGAGCAGCTGGCCGGCCGCGCCCTGTTTGCCAAGGCGCGCGACGAAATTTTTGTCGCCGGACTGTTTTCCTTGCTGGACGTCGTGATGCACATGCCGATGGAGCAGGTATTGAAGCAGATCAGCCTGCCGGCCGAGATCACCGAGGCCATCGTCTCGCAGCGCGGCCCGTATGCCNCTTATCTGGCGCTGGCCATTGCCTGCGAACAGGACGACCAGAGCAGCATCGAAGCGCTGGCCAAGCAGATCGGACGCGACGTGGCCGACATCAATGGCGTGCACATGGATGCGCTGTTGTGGGCGCAGCAGCTGTCCGGCGACGTATGACCTGACATGCCGACTGCTGCGGACGCCGCATGGTGTGTCTACATGCTGCGCTGCGCCGACGGCACGCTCTACACCGGCATCACCACCGACATCGCCCGCCGCGTCGCCGAGCACAACGGCGAAGGCGGCTTGGGTGCCCGCTACACCCGCAGCCGGCGTCCGGTGCAACTGGTCTACGTCGAGGCCGCAGCCGATCGCGCCGAGGCGGCGCGGCGCGAAGCCGCGATCAAGCGCCTGGACCGCGTGCGCAAGCTGGCGTTGTGTGCATCCGGCCGATAACGCCCCACCCACTCAGCCTTTCAGACGCCGCTGCACCTCCGGCATGGCCCCTTCGACGGCACGCCGACCAGCATCGATCGCGGCATCGCCCCGATGAAACTCCATCAAGCCCAGGTCCGCGAGCAGCGGCGTCACCATCACGTCTGCCGGCTCGCCAGCCAACCGGCTGCGCGTGATCAGCACCTGCATGATGTTGATGCTGCTTGCCAGCACGTCGAGCATGGCCGGCGGTTTGGGTCCGCTGTCGTGGTTGAGGCCGAGTTGCGACATGCCGTTCTGGATGTGCGCCATCACGCTGTCGGTCAGCGTTTCAGGTTCTGCCGCGGCGCGCAGGCGCGGTCTGCTCTTGGCCGGCTTGGGTTTGAGGTGTCGGCCGAGCAGATCGGCGTTCAGATCGACCGCAATCACGAGGTCGGCGCCCATTGCCCGGCATAGCGACACCGGAACCGGGTTGACCAGTCCGCCATCGACCAGCCAGTTGCCGTCATGCAATGCAGGCGTGAACAGCCCGGGCAGCGCGATCGAGGCGCGTACCGCGTCCGTCACCCGGCCCTCGCGCAGCCAGATTTCGCGGCCGCGCAGCAGGTCGGTGGCGACGGCGCCGAAGGGGCGGGGCAGTTCGCGAATGTCGCGATCGACGAAATGGTTGCGGAAGAACTCGATCAACCGGTCGCCCTTGATCAATCCGCTGCCGAGTGAAAAATCCAGGAAGCCCACCACGGTCTGCAGGCGCAGGCTGCGTACCCAGGCCTCCAGGCGGTCGAGTTCGCCGCCGACATAGGCGGCGCCCACCAGCGCGCCGATCGAGGTGCCGCAGACCAGATCGGGTTCGATGCCGGCTTCCGCCAGTGCGCGGATGACGCCGATATGTGCCCAGCCGCGCGCCGAGCCGCCGCCGAGCGCCAGACCGATGAGNGGAGATTTGCTCACGATGGGGTCAATCCGCCTCGCGTTCGATGCCGCAGCATTGGACCCGCTCGCCGGCCGGCTCGCTCAGGATGGCGCCGGTGACCGGGTTGGGACGAAATACGGTGCAGCCCTTGAGGCCCAGCGCATGTGCCTGCCGGTAGAGATCCTCGAAACGTTCGAACGGGATGTCGGCGGCGACGTTGATGGTTTTCGAAATGGCGTTGTCGACGAAGGGCTGGAGCGCCGCCTGCATGTGCAGATGGGCGAGCGGGTCGATCTGCTGCGCCTCGATCAGCGTAGGTGGCAGGCCTGTATGGCCTTGCTGTTGCCACAGATGGGCGGCGTGGTCGACTACGCGATGGGTGTGATACTCGCCATCCGCTTCGAGTACGCGGCGCTCCGCTTCGGCGGAGAAAATCGGTTCGATGCCGCTGGAAAGATTGTTGGCGAGCAGGCTGATGGTGCCGGCCGGTGCGATGGCCAATACATGGCTGTTGCGGATGCCGTGTACGGCGATGGCGTCGCGGATGCCGGCCGGCAGGCGGGTGGCGAAACCGCTCGCCAGGAAGGTGTCGCGCTCGAAGGCAGGAAACGCGCCTTTCTCGTGTGCGAGCTCAACCGACGCCTGGTAAGCATGGTCGCGCACCGCCTGCATCGCCTGCGCGGCCAGGCGTTGCGCAGCTTCGCTGTCGTAGCGCAGGCCCAGCAGCACCAGCGCGTCAGCCAGTCCGGTGATGCCGAGGCCGATGCGGCGTTTCAGGCGCGCTTCCTGGGCCTGTGCCGGCAGCGGGTAGCGCGAGACGTCGATGACATTGTCGAGAAAGCGTACCGCGTGCGCTGCCGCGTCGGCCAGTGCGGCGAGATCGAGACGCGCGTCGGCGGTAAAAGGCGATGTCACGAAGGCGGTCAGATTGAGCGAGCCGAGATCGCAGGCGCCATAGGGCGGCAGCGGGATCTCGCCGCACGGATTGGTGGCGGTCAAGGTCTCGTGGCCCGCCAGCGTGTTGTCGCGGTTGATGGTGTCGGCGAACAACACGCCAGGCTCGGCGGTGTCGTAGGCGGCGCGCAGGATGCGCTGCCACAGCGCGCGCTTTNNCACCGTACGTGCGCCGGCCAGGCCGGGAAACGTCAGCGGCCAGTCGCGGTCCCCATCCACCGCCGCCATGAAGGCGTCGCTCACCAGTACCGACAGATTGAAATGCCGCAGCACGGCGGGATCGCGCTTGGCGTCGACGAATTTCTCGATGTCGGGATGGTCGCAGCGCAGCGTCGCCATCATGGCGCCGCGCCGTGCGCCGGTCGACAGCAAGGTCGCACACATCGCGTCCCAGATGTGCATGAACGACACCGGGCCGGACGCGATGCTGCCAGTGGCCTGCGCCACCATGCCGGCCGGACGCAGGGTGGAAAAATCATAGCCCACGCCGCCGCCGTGTTGCATCGTGAGCGCGCCTTCCTTCAGCGCCTCGAAAATGTGCTCGAGGTCGTCGGCGATCTCACCCATGACGAAGCAGTTGAACAGCGTCACCCGGCGGCCGGTACCGGCACCGGCAAGAATGCGGCCTCCAGGCAGGAAGCGGAAATCGTCAAGCAGCGTGGCGAAACGTTCGGTCCATTGTTCACGCCGGTTCGTTTCGGCCTGCGCGATCGCCTGCGCCACGCGCCGCCAGCTGGCGCGGATATCGGGTTCGCCCGCGGCGCGGTAGCGGGTTTCCCAGATATGGCGGGAAATGTCCATGCTGAATGGGTCGTTCGTCTTCATGCGGATACGATGTCAGGCGGCGTTTGAGGCATTATCTGCCTCCTGACGTTTTCTGGGCAGCGGTCCTTTGGGTATAGCTGCTTTGTCCCTGACCATGATGGATTCATCCCACCCGTATTCCGCCCTGACACCGGACTGTGCGCTCGACGCGCTCGACAGCACCGGCCTCAGGACCGATGGCCGCCTGCTGGCCTTGAACAGTTACGAAAACCGCGTCTACCAGATGGGCGTCGAAGACGCGCAGCCGGTCGTCGTCAAGTTCTATCGTCCCGGACGCTGGCGCGACGACGCGATCCTGGAGGAACATGTCTACACGCAAGATCTGGCCGAGCGTGAAATCCCGGTGGTGGCGCCACTCCGGTTGAACGGCACCACGCTCCACCTGCATGCCGGTTTTCGTTTTGCGGTCTATCCTAAACAGGGTGGCCGCATGCCCGAGTTCGATCGCGCCGATGCGCTTGAATGGATGGGCCGCTTCCTCGGGCGCATCCATGCGGTCGGCGCAACGGCGGATTTCGCGCACCGACCGGCACTCGATCTGGAGACCTTCGGTTACGCGTCACGCGATTTTCTGCAGCAGGGCCGCTGGCTGCCGGCCGACCTGATCGCCGCATGGGACAGCGTGGTCGAGCATGCGCTTGCCAGTGTGGCGCACTGCTACGCACGTGCCGGGGCGGTGCGCACCCTCCGCCTGCACGGCGACTGCCACGCCGGCAACGTGCTGTGGACCGAAGCCGGGCCGCACTTCGTCGACTTCGACGACAGCCGCATGGGCCCGGCAGTGCAGGACCTGTGGATACTGCTGTCTGGCGAACGCGAGGAGCAACAGGCGCAGATGAACGCGATCCTGACGGGCTACGAGGACTTCATGGAGTTCGATCCGCGCGAACTCCATCTGGTCGAAGCGCTCAGAACCTTGCGGCTGATCCACTATGCAGCCTGGCTGGCCCGGCGCTGGGACGACCCGGCTNTTCCCGCTGCGTTTCCGTGGTTCAATACGCAACAGTATTGGCAGGCGCGCATCCTCGAATTACGCGAGCAGATCGCGCTGATGGACGAGCCGCCGCTGGTGGCTTGATGAGGACAAAGGCATGTGCGGCATAGCAGGTGAATTCCGATTCGACAACACGGCGCCCGATGCGGCAGCGATGGCGCGAATGCTGGCCAGGCTGGCCCGGCGCGGGCCGGACGCCGAAGGCCAGCACACCGACGGGCCGGTGCGTCTGGGCCACCGGCGGCTGGCGATCATCGACCTGTCGCCGCGCTCGCGCCAGCCGATGGTCGACGCTGCCAGCGGCACCGCGCTGGTGTTCAACGGCACCATCTACAACTATCCGGAATTGCGTGCCGAGTTGATCGATCTCGGTCATGTCTTCCATTCCGACGGCGATACCGAGGTCATCCTGCGCGCCTACCTGGAGTGGGGCGAGGCCTGCGTCGAGCGCCTGCACGGCATGTTCGCGTTCGCCATCTGGAACCGCGAGGAACTGTTCCTGGCGCGCGACCGCCTCGGCATCAAGCCGCTGTACTACAGCGAAAACCTCGGGCGCTTCCGCTTCGCCTCGACGCCCCAGGCTTTGATCGCCGCAGGCGGCGTCGACACCAGCATCGACGCCGTGGCGTTGCACCACCTGTTCACCCTGCATGCGGTGGTGCCGGCGCCTCGCACGATCCTCAACGGCATCCGCAAGCTCGCTCCCGGCACCACCCTGACGGTGAACGCGCGCGGCGAACTCTGCCACCGGAAATACTGGTCGCTGAAAGCGCAGCGGCCGGCCCAGCCGGCTGCCCAATCGGAATGGGGCGAAGCCGAGTGGACCGAGGCCATCCACGACAGCCTGCGCCAGGCGGTGAAAAAGCGCATCGAGATTGCCGACGTCAAGGTCGGGGTCTTGCTGTCCGGTGGGCTCGATTCGAGCCTGCTGGTGGCCCTGCTCGCCGAACAGGGTGTGCCCGACCTGATGACCTTCTCGGTCGGTTTCGAGGACCAGCCGGAAGAGCGCGGCAACGAGTTCGAATATTCCGACCCGGTGGCGGCCATGTACGGCACCCGCCACCACAAGTACCTGATCCCCAATTCGGAGGTGCTGCGTCGCCTGCCCGAGGCCGTCGACCAGATGTCCGAGCCGATGTTCGCGCAGGACGCGGTGGCCTTTTATCTCCTGTCCGAACAGGTCAGCAAGACGGTCAAGGTGGTGCAGAGCGGGCAAGGTGCGGACGAGGTGTTCGGCGGCTATTTCTGGTATCCGCGCATGGCGGCGGAAACGGACGGGGCCCCACTGGAGCGCTTCCGCCGCCACTATTTCGACCGCGACCACGACGAGTTCCTGGACATGGCGATGCCGGCCTATCACGGTCCGGATTACACGGCGGAAACCATTGCGGCGCATCTGGCGGAACCTTTCGCCGACGACTTCATCGATCAGGTATTGCGCATGGACACGACCATGCTCATCACCGACGATCCGGTGAAACGGGTCGACAACATGACCATGGCCTGGGGGCTGGAGGCGCGCGTGCCCTTTCTCGACCACCAGCTGGTGGAACTTGCCGCAGCGATGCCCGCCCAACTGAAGCTGGCATCCGAAGGCAAGCACGTGCTGAAGAACATCGCGCGCGGCCTGATCCCGGATGCGGTGATCGACCGCAAGAAGGGTTACTTCNCCATGCCGGCGCTCAAATTCGTGCGAGGAGATNTTTTGTACTTCATGCAGGACATATTGAATTCCCAGGCCTGCCGCGAGCGCGGCCTGTACCAGCGCAGTTACGTGAACAGGCTGCTGGATGCACCGGAGAAGCACCACACCCGCATCCAGGGCAGCAAGCTGTGGCACCTGGCGCTGCTCGAATACTGGCTGCAGAAACATGCGTAGGACATTCCTGTTCCTGGCTGTGCTGGCGGCAGGCCCGGTTCAGGCGCAGGACGACTTCGACAGCTGGCTCGGCGCCTTCCGCCAGGATGCCAGGGCGCAGGGCATTTCCCCGGCCACGCTAGACGCCGCACTGTCCGGCGTCGAGCCGAACGAACGCGTGATCGAACTCGATCGCCGCCAGCCTGAATTCCTGCAGACCTTTTCCAATTATCTGGAGCGGCGCGTCACGCCGGACCAGGTGGCGCGCGGTCAGGACCAGCTGGAGCAGCACGCGGCGCTGCTGGATGCGGTCGAGCAGAAATACGGCATTCCGAAGACCGTACTGGTGGCGTTCTGGGGGCTGGAAACCCGATACGGCGCCGTGCTGGGCAGCCTCAACGTGCCGACGAGCCTGGCCACGCTGGCCTGGGACGGGCGGCGCAGCGGGTTCTTCCGCAGCCAGTTGCTCGACGCGCTGCGCATCATCGATGCCGGACACGTCAGCGCCACCGACATGAACGGTTCCTGGGCCGGCGCAATGGGCAATATGCAGTTCATGCCGTCGACTTTCCGCGCCTATGCGGTGGATGGCGACGGCGACGGCCGCATCGACGTGTGGCAGTCGCTGCCCGACGCCCTGTACTCCGCTGCCAACTACCTGCAGCAGGCTGGCTGGCATGCGAACGAGCCGGTGGCGATCGAGGTGCGGCTGCCGGAGGGATTCGACTGGCGTCTGGCCAGGGTGGCGCACCGCCTGCCGGTGGCGGACTGGAAAGCACTGGGCGTCCAGGCGGCGGATGCGGACGCCTTGCCGGAGGTAGCCGGACGCGCCGCCATCGTCCTGCCGCAGGGCTGGCAGGGTCCGGCTTTCATGGTGTTCGATAATTTCGACGTGGTGATGAAGTGGAACCGCTCACAGAACTATGCACTGGCGGTGGCGCTGCTGTCGCACCAGTTGGCGGGAGGGCATGCGCTGGCCGCGCGTGAAGGCGAAGCCGGGGCACTCAGTGTCGAACAGTTGAAAGCGATGCAGCAGGCGCTCAACGAAATGGGCTTCGACGCTGGCACGCCGGACGGCCTGCTCGGTCCACACACGCAAACCGCGATCCGTGTGTACCAGGCCTTGCACCAGCTGCCGGTCGACGGCTATCCCGCACCGAGCGTGCTGGCCCATGTCGAGCAGAGCCATGCCGCTGCCGCCGCTGCGGGCAAACTGACGCTGGCGCCCGCGCCGACCTTCGCCGAGCCCAGCGGCTTGCCTTGACGCACGCATGTGGCAACTGTGATATTTTTAGTCGTTCAATCCAGGAGACGAAGGGTGAGTGACGCGCGCAATGTGTTGGGCGGCCTGCTGCAGGTGTGCAGCGTCTCGCCGATGACCGGATTCGTTCGCGATGGGGTCTGCCATACCGGTCCGCAGGATATCGGCAGCCATACCGTCTGCGCGCAGATGACCGATGCCTTCCTGCAGTATTCACAAAGCCGCGGCAACGACCTCGTCACGCCGGTTCCGGAATACGGTTTTCCCGGCCTGAAGGCAGGCGATCGCTGGTGCGTGTGTGCCGCGCGCTGGCTCGAAGCCGCCGAGGACGGCATGGCGCCGCCGGTGGTGCTGGATGCGACCCATGAGCACACCCTGCAGACGGTCGCCCTGGCGGACCTCAAGTATCACGCCCTGCGTTATCCCGATTACCCGGGCCAGTTGTTCCCCGAACCATGAGCCTGGTCTGCTGGAAATGCGGCGCCAGCCTGGCCGGCATGCCCTTGCCGCTGTCGCGCCGGGATACCTGCCCGAGCTGCCGCGTCGACCTGCACGTCTGCAAGCTGTGTCGCCACTACGATGCGCACCGTGCCGGCCAATGCCGCGAGCTGGCGGCCGACCGGGTTGCCGACAAGACGCGTGTCAACGATTGCGGCTGGTTCGTGCCGCGGCCGGAAGCCTATCGGGGTGGCGGCGCGGTGATGGCGCAGCCCGGCCGCAGCGCGCTCGATGCGCTGTTCTCGAACGCATCCGGTACGAACCCGCCGGCCGACGGCGAACCCGACAAGCCGGCCTCCCGGCTTCGCTCGACGACCTGTTCAGGAAATAAGCGGCCGCCGCAGCTGCCGCAGCGCCTGCCACTCATACAGCAACAGGCCCGCGCCGATCAGCGCGATGCCGGCCCAGCCGATGCCCGGGATGCGTTCATGGTTCAGCGTCTGGCCGAGCAGCAGCGCCGACACGGGCGTGACCAGCATGATCAGCGCGATGCGGCCGGCGTCGAGATGCTTGATCATGTAGTAATACAGCGTAAAGCCCACCACCGAACCGAGGATGCCCAGATAGACGATGGCCGCGCCGGCGCGCAGCGTGGCGTCGGCGGGTAGCTGCGCGGCGTCGGCGATCATCCAGGCCAGCACGAAGCAGGGCACGGCCACGCCGAGCGAGCCGGTCGTGATGGCGAGCGACGAGACCCGCACGTTCAGCCGCTTGATCCACACCAGCCCCAGCGCCTGCAGCGCCATGCCGCTCACCGTCGCCAACGTGCCGAGCGCGGCGTGGCGGTCGCCCGGCCACGGCTGGCCGAAAATCAGCCACAGCCCGGCCAGCGCCAGCGCCAGACCGGCGATGCGAAGCGGCGTGAGCGTGCGTTCGGCGAGCCACAATGCGGCGAACACGCCGGTGACCAGCGGCGACAGCCCGAAGATGACCGAGATCAGCCCCGACGGAATGTGCAGCGCGCCCCAGTAGGTGAGCAGCATCGACGCGAACAGCGACAGCCCGCTGACCGCATACAGCCGGCGCGCAGCCGGGGTGAAGGGAAAGGCGGTGCGGGTGGCGGCGAGCAGCACGAGGCAGACCGCCAGGCCGATCAGCATGCGTGCCATCACCGCGAAGCTGAAGCCGGCGCCCTGCGCACTCCACTGGATGGCGAGCGGCGTGGTCGACCAGATGAGGATGACGCCGAGATAGGCGGCAGGAACGGACATCGGCCTCCCGGCTCAGAGCATATAGTCGCCCGCGCGTTCGGGCTGATAGGGGATGTCGATGATGCGCGCACGCACAGTCTGCCCGCCCGGGACGCACCATTCGATGTGCTGGCCGACCGCCAGCCCCAGTACGGCGATGCCTGCCGGTGCGGCCACCGACAGCTGGTCCGGGCGACCGGTGAAGTCGCGCGGATACACCAAGGTCATCTCGACTTCCCGGTCCGCCGGTTCGAGCACGAAACGGATGCGCGAATTCATTGTCACGACGTTGGGCGGCATCGCTTCGGACGGGGCGATCTGCGCGCGATCGAGTTCCTCGCGCAGCGCCTCCACCCCGGGCTGGTCGTCTGGCAGGCCGGCGAGCATGGTTTCGAGGCGCTCCAGATCGCGCTCGGATACGGTGATGGCGGGACGGGTCGTGATTTCCATGGCGGTCTCCTGGAACAAGTCTAAAAATGAAACCGCCCGGGCCGAAGCCCGGGCGGTGTATGCACAAAACTATAGCACCGAAGGGTGCCCGGGCCAGCCTGCAACTAGCTGCCGGCGGCAGGCTCTCCAGGCTTTCCGCGGCGATCTCGCGTACGTCCGCGTCTTCGTCCGCCAGCCGCGCGTCCAGCCAGCTGCGCGCGGCGGCCTCCCCGGTCAGTCCCAGGTAATGGCAGGCATCGGCACGCACCCGCGCGTCGGCGTGTTGCGACAGTTCGCCCAGGCGAGGCAGCAGCGCGCGCAGCGTGTCGCTGCCGGCAAAGGCTTCCAGCAGCACGCCGGCGCCCAGCCGCACGTTGAGGCTGGCCTCGACGTTGCCGACGATGGGCAGCACTGCCGCAAGCAGCGTGGGATCGGCCTCGATCAGCGCCTGAGCACGCGGTAGCTGGCCCTCCTTCAACAGCATGTGGAACCAGTCGGCCAAGCCGGTCTCGCTGTCGGCCTTGGCCGCCCATTCGGCGAGTTCGGCCGGGCTGCGCATGCCGGCGAGTTCGATGCGGCCGAGCCGCAGCCAGGGCACGGTCCAGACGCCGAGTGTCTGTCCCACCTCGGGGTGAACGTTCAGGTTCACGGCTTCGAGGCGTCCGATCGCGCCCCGCTTCACCAGGTCGGAAAGCGACGACAGCATCGCCGGGCAGTATGGGCATTGGGTGGAAATGAGCAGCAGGGCGTCGGGTGCGGACATGGCGGCGTGAATCCGCTGTGGCGGAATCGGCAGATAATGGCAGGATGGAATTTACCATCCTCCCCGTCACCCCGTATCAACAAAACTGCTCGCTGGTATGGGACGCCGATGGCCGGGCGGCCTTGATCGATCCGGGCGGTGAGGCCGCGCGCCTGCTGGGCGAAGTGCAATCGCGCGGCCTCGCACTGGAANAAATCCTGCTCACCCACGGCCACCTCGACCATGTCGGCGCAGCGGTCGAACTTCGCGAGGCGCTCGGCATCCCCATCGTCGGCCCGCAGCGCGAGGAGCAGTTCTGGCTCGACCTGCTGCCGCGGCAGGCCGAGCTGTTCGGGTTCCCGCCTGCGGCGGCGTTCACGCCCGACCAATGGTTGAACGACGGCGATCGGGTGGACGTGGGGACCCTCCGCTTCAACGTGCTGCATTGTCCCGGCCATACGCCCGGCCATATCGTGTTCTTCCAGCCGGATGCGCGGCTCGCTTTCGTCGGCGACGTGTTGTTCAAGGGCTCGATCGGCCGTACCGATTTCCCGCGCGGCGACCACGCGGCGCTGATCGCCGCCATCCGCGACAAGCTGTTCCCGCTCGGCGACGACGTGCGTTTCGTGCCGGGACACGGCGCGATGTCCACGTTCGGCCGCGAGCGCCGAGAAAATCCCTTTGTCGGCCAGTCGGCGGATTGATCCCCGTGTCGAGGCTTCCCATCATCGAAAGGAGACCGAGATGAACCCTCCCCGATTATCGTGTGCTCTGTTCCCGGCTGTGTTGCTGCTGGCAGCCGCTGCGCAGGCGCAGGACCTCTCCGTCATCGTCGTGCCGCCGCCCGAAGCGCCCGCGCTGACGCAGACCGCGCAAGCCCTGGTCGACGCGGCCAATGCGCGCGTGCCGCAGCTCGACACGGCCGGCCTGCTGACGCAGCTGAAGACGCAGCCGCAAACGGTGGTGCTCGATGTGCGCACGCCGGCCGAAGTCGACTACTCGGGCCACATTGCGGCGGCGCATNTTTTCAACATCACGCGCGGGCTGCTGGAATTCAGGATCGAAGCCGCGGTGCCGGACAAGGCCACGCCCATCGTCGTCTATTGCGGCGTCAGCCAGCGCAGCCCGCTTGCGGCCGACGCGCTGATCAAGCTCGGCTACACGAACGTGAAGAATTACCGCGACGGCTTCGTCAACTGGATGCGAGCCGGCCTGCCGATCGAGTAATCAGGCAACCGGGTCGGTCTCAAAGCGGGGTGATGGCACCGGCCAGCGCGCCGGCGGCATCGGCCGTGGCATGCCCGCGGTCGCGGCGCGGATTGTATTCGACGATTTCCATCGCCACGAAGGCGCGGTCGCCGCGCAATCGGGACAGCGCATCGGCAAGCTCGGCACGGCGCAGGCCGCCGGGCACCGGCGTGCCGACGCCCGGCTCCTCCTCGGGATCGAGCGCATCCAGATCCACACTCACGCCGAAGCCGGCGGTGCCGTGCCGCGCTATGGCGAGCGCCTCATCGAATACGGCGACGAGCCCGCGCCGGCGCACCTCGTCCATTTCGAACACGCGCACGCCGAGGCCATGCAGCAGCGCCGCCTCGCCGGCTTCGTAACTGCGCACGCCGATCAGGCACACATGCTCGGGCAGCAGCTTGGCTTCCATGCCCTCGATCCCGGTGAGCGTTGCGTCGCCGTGGCTGAGCAGGGCGGCCAGCGGCATGCCATGAATCTGGCCGCTCGGCGTGGTGGCGAAAGTATGACTGTCCATGTGGGCGTCGATCCAGATCAGGCCGATGGGACCCTGGTCGGCCAGCACGCGATGCACGCCGCTCCAGGTCCCGATCGCGCAGGAATGATCGCCCCCGACCACCAGCGGAAAGTTTCCCGCCTGCAGCACCCTTTCCATTTCGGCAGCCAGCCGTTCGCCGAGCGCCCTCACCGCGTGCAGTGGCGTGTCCAGCGCGGCACGCGGCACGTGCAGGATCGCATTCCATTCCACATGCTGCAGCGGCGTGTCGTGAAAGACGCGGTAATGGCGCAACGCATCCGGCCCTTCGGCGGTGGCCGGGTCGGGCGCGCCGGCNGCGCTGGCGGCGCCGATGACGATGAGATTGCGCGAGGAAGAAACGGAGGCCGGGTTCATGCCGTCAGCCTAGCAGGTGCAACGACTTATCCCAGCCCGCCCAGGTTTACGTACTTGCTTTCCAGGTACTCGTCGATTCCGCTGCGCCCACCCTCGCGCCCCAGTCCCGACTGCTTGACGCCGCCGAATGCCACCTCGGCAGTGGAAATCAGCCCGGCGTTGATCCCGACCATGCCATAGTCGAGCCGCTCGGCCAGCCGCCAGGCGCGGCCGAGGTCGCGCGTGTAGGCATAGGCAGCGAGGCCGTATTCGGTGTCGTTGGCCATGCGGATCACCTCGGCCTCGTCGGCAAAGCGGATCAGCGGCGCTACCGGGCCGAAGGTCTCGTCGCGGCAGATCTGCATGTCGGGCGTGCATTGGCCCAGCACCGTCGGCTGGAAGAACAGCCCGCCGAGCGCATGGCGATGGCCGCCGGTCAGCAGGGTCGCGCCGTGGGCGAGCGCATCGGCGATATGCGCCTCGACCTTTTCCACGGCGGCGACGCTGATCAAGGGACCGGTTTCCGCGCCTGTCGTGAAGCCTTCGCCCACCTTTAGCTGCGCAACGGCCGAACTGAATTTTCCGGCAAACGCGTCGAAGATTGTGTCCTGCACGAACACCCGGTTGGCGCACACACAAGTCTGCCCGCTGTTGCGGTACTTGCTGGCGAGTGCGCCTGCCACCGCTGTATCGAGGTCGGCATCGTCGAACACGATGAAAGGCGCGTTGCCGCCGAGTTCGAGCGAGACATGCTTCAAGGTGCCGGCGCTCTGCGCAAGGAGTTGCTTGCCTACCGCCGTCGAGCCGGTGAACGAGACTTTTCTGACCAGCGGATGCGACGTCAGCACGCTGCCAATTGTTGCCGCGTCGCCGGTGACCACGTTCAGCACGCCCGGCGGCAGCCCNGCGCGCTGCGCCAGCTCGGCCAGCGCCAGCGCGGTGAACGGCGTCTGCGATGCCGGCTTCGCCACCACCGTGCAGCCGGCGGCCAGCGCCGCGCCCGCCTTGCGGGTGAGCATCGCGGCGGGAAAATTCCACGGCGTGATCAGCGCCGCAACGCCTAGCGGTTGCTTCAGCGTGAACATGCGCCGGTCCGCCCACGGCGACGGCACCACATCGCCATACACGCGCCGCGCCTCTTCGGCGAACCACTCGATGAAGCTCGCCGCGTAGTCGATCTCGCCAAGTGCCTCGGCGAGCGGCTTGCCCTGCTCGGACACCATGATCGTGGCGAGATCGTCGCGGTGCGCGAGGATGAGGTCGAACCAACGGCGCAAAAGGTGCGCGCGGGTCTTGGCAGGTGTGTCGCGCCAAGCGGGGAAGGCAGTGTGCGCGGCTCCGATGGCGCGCGCGACATCGGCAGCAGTGCAGCTCGGCGCGTGGCCGACGCGTTCCGCATTGGCCGGGTTGTGGACGGCGAAGCGCGCGCCGTTAACGGCGTCCTGCCATTCGCCGTCGATCAATGCCTGTTGCCTGAACAGTATGGAATCGCCGAGCATCATCTCGTGACCTTGTGCAGATCGCCTGTGAATTCAGGATTGGGCGCCGCTGGACGCGGCCTCAACCATTGCTTCGAGCAGACTGACCAGCGCCTGTCCCGAGCCATTGCTCGTGGCCAGTGGCTGCAGCACGATTCCGCGCGCTGCGCATGCTTCGACGTCGATCTTGGCAGGTCCGGTGACGACAATACGGGTTAGCTTGTGCAACTGTCCGATCGTCTCCGCATCGATCGGGCACGCATGAGTAATCGCCGTCGTCGCCCAGAAGAGTCGCGGCACGATGTCGGCCGCTTCGGTGTCCGGGTATTCGCTCCAGTTGTGCTCGAAGCGCGGGATCGGCAGGTCGTCCGCGGTGAAGGTGGCGCGGTCGAGGAAAACGACGCGTTCTTTCGCGCTCACTTGCCGTTGCCGTGGTTTTCGCCGGTCAGCCGCTCGAGCGCGCGCATGAGCGCCGAGGAATCGAGTTCGCTGTCGCCGGCGCCCATCAGCGCATTCATCTGCTGCGCGATCAGCGCGGCGCCGGGCAGCGGGGTGGCGGTTTCCTGCGCGTTGTCCATGACGATGGCCATGTCCTTGTGGTGCAGTTTGACCTTGAAGCCGGGCTTGTAGTTGGAGTCGAGCATGCGCTGGCCGTGGACTTCGAGGATGCGGCTGCCGGCGAAGCCGCCCAGCAGCGCCTCGCGCATCTTCACCGGGTCGACGCCGTTGCGGCGCGCGAGCAGGATGGCTTCGGCGACACCCTCGAAGGTGAGGCCGACGACGATCTGGTTGCAGCATTTGACGACCTGGCCGGCACCGTGGCCGCCGACGTGGACGACGTTCTTGCCGAGCACCTCGAACAGTGGGCGAACCTTCTCGAAGATCGGCACTTCGCCGCCGACCATGATGGACAGCGTGCCTTCCTTGGCCCCGGTCTCGCCACCCGATACCGGGGCGTCGAGCATGTGAACGCCGCGCTCTGCCAGGGCGGCGGCGATGCGGCGGGTGGCGGCGGGCGACACGGTGCTCATGTCGACGATGGTGTGGCCGGGCTTGGCGCCGTGTACCAGGCCGCGGTCGCCGAGGATGATCTGCTCGACGCCGGTGGTGTCGGAGACGACGGTGAAGCTGATGTCGGCCTCGGCGGCCACTTCGGCAGGCGTGCCCTTGCCGAGCGCGCCGGCGACCAGCATGGGTTCGATACGGTCGAAACGGCGGCCGTAGACATAGAGCTGGTGCCCTGCGCGCAGGAGATTCTCCGCCATGGGGCGACCCATGATGCCGCTGCCGATAAATCCGATTTTCATGATGCAAGTCCCTTCAGCAGCCATAACCAGAATGGCAGCGTAACCAATCCCGTCAGCGTTGACCAGCCCATGATGAGGCCGGCCAGACGGGTGTCGAGCCCGAAGCGGTCGGCCAGTGCGATGACCATCACCATGGTCGGCATGGCGGCCTCGAGGACGCCGGCTTCNCCGGGTTCGGTGAGGGGGCTCGGCCATGCCAGCGCGACGCCGAGCGCGAGCAGGGGCATCAGCGCCAGCTTGATGAGCAAGGCCACGGCGACGGCTTTTTGCGGGCGCAGATCATGCCAGGGGATGGTCAGGCCGAGCACGAACAGCATCAGCGGAATGGTCGGGCTACCGGCCCAGCGCGCGGCCTCCACCAGCGGGTCGAGGTGCGCGCCGGACAGGTTGACCGCGATGCCGGCGGCGAATCCCCATACCGGCGGCAGTCTCAGCCACATCCGCAGAAACGAGGCGTGTTCGGTGTGTTTGCCGCAACGGAAGGCGATCCACACGCCGAGCGACCACACCAGCGGCGTGGTCGCGAGCATGTCGGCGAAGAAGGGATAGCGCGCGCCGCGTTCGCCGAAGACCGTGGTGAGGAAGGGATAGCCGAAAAACAGCACATTGCCGAAGCCGGCGGCCAGCATGACCGCGCCGCGCTGCGGCCGCGACAGGCCGTGCCCGAGCGGGGTGGCGAACAGCGCCAGGGCGGCGAGCCCCAGGCCGGCCAGCGTGGCGACGCCGAGAATCAAGGGTACCTGCAACAGGTTCAGGTCGACCGTGGCCGCCGCGCCGGCCGAAAAGAACAGCACGGGCGCGAAGAAGTTCAACACCAGCCGGTTGATCTCGCCGCGCAGGCCGACGATGGAAATGCCGCTTTGCCAGCGCGGCCAGATGCCGCCCGCGGCGATTAGCAGGGACAGGGGCAGCAGCGTTTTCAGCAGCAGTTGCTGGGCGAGATCGGCGGACATGAAGCGAGATGTCGGGCGGACGGGGCGGCCATCATAACGCGTGTCGCCCCGGTTCCGGCGGGATCCGGCCCTGCAGTGCGCCCGTCAAATGAAACGGGCTTTCACGGGGCGATGAACCCGTGAAAGCCCGTTGGGCCCGGCGCCAGGAAGCGTCAGGTGCGGGATGCGGCGGTGTAGTGGGTTCCGGTGTTGCGCGGAAGATTGGTTTCTTCCAGCCAGGCCTTGATGCGCGCGGCGTCCCTGGCGCGGCTGTTGTTGCCGCTGGAGTCGAGCAGCACGATGATGACATCGCGATCCGCCACCTCCGCCTGCATCACCAGACAGTGTCCGGCTTCATTGATGAAACCGGTTTTCGACAGGCCGATATGCCAGTCGTCCATGCGTGTGAGGCGGTTGGTATTGTTGAAGGCAACGGTGCGGTAATACACCTTCGCCTGCCGGTGGTGCTTCTTCTTCAGCACCACGCGCTGGGTCCCCAGCGTGTACTGGCCGGTCGCGGTGATCTGGCGGATTTCGGGATAGTTCTGATAGGCGTAATCTGCAAGCTTGGCGAGATCGAGCGCGGTCGAACGGTTGCTGCTCGACAGGCCGGTGGGTTCGACATACACGGTGTCGCGCATGCCCAGCACGCGTGCCGTGCGGTTCATGGTGGCGATGAAGCGGTCGAGGCCGCCCGGATAGGAGCGGGCCAGCGCGTGCGCCGCGCGGTTGTCGGAGGCGATCAGGGCAAGGTGCAGCAGTTGTTCGCGGGTGTAGTGGGCGCCGATCGCCAGGCGCGAGCCGGTGCCCTTGATGGTGTCACGGTCGTCGGACGTGATGGTGATGCGCTCGTCCAGAGGCTGGCCGGCATTGATCACCAGCATGGCGGTCATCAGCTTGGTGATCGACGCGATCGGCGTCTGCATGGTGGCATTCTTTTCCAGCAAGGGCCGCCCGCTGGCCTGGTCGTACACCAGCACGGACTGCGCATTCAACTCGGGCATGGACGCGGGTTCGGGCTGCGATTGCGGGGCGGCGACCGGCTTGTCCACTTCGAGCGCGGTGTTGCCGTCGAGCGCAGCGGCGCCGGTATGGACGCACAGCAAAATCAATCCGGTCAGAAAAGCTTTCATGTGCATTCTGCTTTCAAAGAGGTACGAAAATATATCAGCTATGGCCAATACGGACACGCAGACCAAAACTTGAAAACAACAGTTCGCGGCGCCTGCCCAATTATTTTAAGCCCTAGATTGACGGTGTAACAAAATTTATTATATATAGCAAGGACATGGGAGAACTTCCGAATAATTTACTAAAGAAATCGGGGCTAACAGCATGTCAGTGCGCCCCCGGCGTGGTGGCTGAAGCGCTGGAGCTCCTGATGCGGGGCGAGGCTGCGCAGGCGGAATTTGCCGCCTGCGTACGCTGCGACCCCGTATTGGCGCTGCGATTGCAATTGCTGCCCGTCGATTTCGGCACGCAGCCGGATATGCTGCGCGCACTGCTATTGGCTGCGCCGGTTGCGGCGGGTACGGCGCAGGTGAACTATGCTGGCCGCTGGCGGCAGTCGATCGGGGTGGCGCATCTGGCGCAGGCCTTGGGCGTGCGGTCGGGCGCGGTGGATGCCGAGGCCGCCTGGACGGCCGGCCTCGCCCACAATCTGGCGGACTATCTCGACACGGACATCATGCCGCCGGCCCATGCGGCCGACTGGCTGGAGGCGCTCGACGCCGACGGCTGGCTGGCCGATGCGGTGCGCTACCACGCCGAACCGCTGGCGCGCGGGCGCGCCGCCCATCCGTTGGTGCGCATCGTCCAACTGGCCTATCAACTGGCGACGCGGGCTGATGCCGTGGACAGTGTGGACGTGCGGGCCGCGCTCGCCGCCTTGCAGATGGGTGCGGGCGAAGCCGCCCAGCTGCTGGCCGACAGCCAGGTTCAGGTACGCCAGTTGGCGCAGCGCTTCGGGCTGGTCGATGCCGTGGCGCAGTCGGCCGGCGGCGGATTCGATCGCCTCGCCCGCCTGTATGCCGTGGAGGCGGCGCAATCGGCGCTGCACGCGCATTTCCGCCATTCGGACGGTTCCTCCGGGCACACCATTGAACTGCTGCAGGCCAGTCTGCGCGCCTTGTTCGGGATCGAACACGCCTGTCTGTTCGCGCCCGCGGTCGACGGGACGCTGCGGCTGACCACGCTGATTCCGGCCAATGCCGGGCTGCGGGCACTGGCGATCNCCCCGGATGACGGCCACTCCGCACTGCCTCGCGCGCTGGCACGCAACGCGCCCCAGCAGTTCGAGCGCGGCGAGGTAGATGCCGCGCTGGTCGACGAACAGATCGCCCGCCTGCTGGGCGTGGCGCGTTTTCTGTGTCAGCCGCTGGCTCTGCACGATGGCCAGATGGGCGTGCTGGTGGTGGGCGATGCGTTGCCCGGCCTGGGGCTGTCGCCACTGTGGCGGTTTACCCTGGCCGAATACAGCGAAATGTTGCGGCCG
Source organism: Thiobacillus sp. (assembly GCF_013693775.1). Taxonomy (NCBI): domain Bacteria; kingdom Pseudomonadati; phylum Pseudomonadota; class Betaproteobacteria; order Nitrosomonadales; family Thiobacillaceae; genus Thiobacillus; species Thiobacillus sp. The sequence continues at coordinate 2,277,704 of NZ_CP059257.1, read as the reverse complement.
GCCGCCGTGCCGGCTGCCGCGCCCGCGCCCGCCCTGCAGCCCGTTGCGCCCGCCGCGGCACAGGGCGACGACATTCCGCGCGACCGCGTGCGACGGGCCATTCATGAAGTGGCCAACCCGCTCACCATCATGCGCAATTACGTCAACCTGCTGTCCGACAAGCTGGGCGCGGATTCGGCGGTGCAACGCGACCTCGGCATCATCAGCGACGAAATCGAACGGGTGGCGCGCATCGTGCGCGGCATCACGCTGGCCGAGGAAACCGCGGTGCCCGCCGCGGCGCTCGAACTGGTATCGGTCAACAGCGTGGTTTCCGAACTGGTGCGCATGGCACTCGGCACCCTGTTCACACCGAACAAGGTCAACGTGCAGATCGATCTCAACCCGGACGTTCCGCCGATGCCGCTGCAAAAGGACCTGCTGAAGCAGGTGCTGTTCAACCTCGCCAAGAACGCGGTCGAGGCCATGCATGCAGGCGGCCATCTCAAATTCATCACGCGGCTGATCGCGGCCGACGGCCAGCGTCAGATCGAAATCGAAGTGGCCGATACCGGCCCTGGCCTGCCTGCCGCCGTCGCGTCGCATTTGTTCGAACCGGTGGTCAGCGAAAAAGGCGGCGACCATGCCGGCCTCGGATTGACCATCAGCCGCAGCCTGGTCGAGCGTCTGAACGGCCAGCTCAGCTGCACCAGTACACCGCAGGGAACCCGTTTCCTGATCCGCCTGCCGACTTTGCAAAACGGCCAGGCTCCGCTCACAACAACACGCTACGGGTCTATGTAACCCGCGCCAAGGAGAACACACGTGTCCGACGATCCCATCGAATCCNCCCCGCCCCGCAGTACGGTCAGCACGTTTCCGGTGCGCCCGCGCCTCCTGGTGGTGGACGACGAGCCGCTGATTCTGGAGGGGTTGACGCGCTTGCTGGCCACCCGCGATTACGACGTGGTGACCGCCAACGGCGGCTGCGACGCGCTGATCGCCATCGGCAAGCAGCAGTTCGACGCCATCCTGCTCGACCTCGGCATGCCGGACCTCAACGGCAACGAGGTGCTGCGCTTCGTCGCCGACCGCAGCGCCGATACGCCGGTCATCGTGGTGTCGGGCGACAGCACCATCGACGCGGCGATCCGCGCGCTGCGCGGCGGCGCCGCCGACTTCGTGCGCAAGCCCTACGAGCCCGAGGAGCTGCTGAGGCGTATCGACAACACGCTGACGCGGCGGCGACTGGAAAAGGAAAACAACCACATCCTGCAGCGCCTGCAGCAGTCGGAGAAGTGGCACCGTTTTCTGGTCAACAGCTCGCCCGATTTCATCTACACGCTGGATTGCGACGGCCGCTTCACCTTCGTCAACGACCGCGTCGAGAGCCTGCTCGGCTACCGCAGCGAGGAGCTGCTGGGTCAGCATTACAGCCTGGTCATCCACGAGGACGACATCGCGCGGGCCGAACACGTGTTCAACGAGCGCCGGGCTGGTGACCGCAGCGCGCGTAACACCGAGATCCGCCTCAAGTGCAATCCCGGGATGCGCCGCCCGCGCCTGATGAACGGCCGCTGCAAGTCGGTCGAGCTCACCGCGACCGGCATGTACGACGAGGAGGCGAGCCCGTTCGAGAAACGCTTCATCGGCAGCTACGGCGTCGCCAAGGACGTCACCGAGCGCAAGCAGGCCGAGGAAACCGTGCACTACCAGGCCTACCACGACCTCNTGACCGGCCTGCCCAACCGCGCGCTATTCCGCGACCACCTCGGCCTCATGCTGGCACAGGCCAAGCGCAACCAGAAACCGCTGGCGGTGCTGAGCCTCGACCTCGACCATTTCAAGGTGATCAACGATTCACTCGGCCATACCATCGGCGACGAACTGCTGCTTGCGGTCGGTGCGCGCCTGCGCCAGTGCCTGCGCGAGGGCGACACGCTGGCGCGCCTGGGCGGCGACGAGTTCGCCGTGCTGTTGCCCACCCTGGTGTCGCGCAGCGACGCCGAGCACATCTGCCGCAAGATCATCCAGGTGCTGTCCAAGCCGGTGTACGTCAAGGGCCATGAGATCTACATCTCGGTCAGCATCGGCGCCTGCGTCGCGCCGGAAGACGGCGACATGATCGACAGCCTGATCCGCCAGGCGGAGATCGCCATGTACCAGGCCAAATCGCAGGGCCGCAGCCGTCTGCAGTTCTGGGAATCCGGCATGCAGGCGCCCTATTCTGAGCGCATGCAGATCGAGGCCGACCTGCGCCGCGCGCTGGCGCGCAACGAATTCGTGCTGTTCTACCAGCCGCAGGTCGACACCACGACCGGCGAGGTGCGCGGGTTCGAGGCCCTGCTGCGCTGGTGGCATCCGCAGCGCGGCCTGCTGACGCCCGCCGACTTCATCCCGGTGGCCGAGGAATCCGGCGTCATCGTGCCGATCGGCGACTGGGTGCTGCGCCAGGCCAGCGCGCAGATGGCCGACTGGCGCAAGGCCGGGCTGCCGCCGGTGCGCCTCTCGGTCAACATCTCCGCGCGCCAGCTCGAGAATCCCGATTTCGTCGACAGCGTCATGCGCGCGGTTCAGGTGTATTCGCTGGACGGCCACCAGATGGAACTGGAAATCACCGAGAGCCTGCTGATGCGCGACTTCGAGGCCAACGCGATCAAGCTCGGCCGGCTGTCCGCCTCGGGTATCCGGCTGGCCATCGACGACTTCGGCACCGGCTACAGCTCGTTCAAATATCTTTCGCGTTTCCCCATCCACACCCTGAAGATCGACCAGTCCTTCGTGCAGGACCTCGAACGCGAAGAGAACATGTCCATCGTCAACGCCATGATCGCCATGGGACGCGGCATGAATCTCAACGTCGTCGCCGAGGGTGTCGAAACCGAGGCCCAGCGTGCCAGCCTGCAGCAGATGCAATGCCACGAAGTGCAGGGGTATTATNACAGCGCCGCCATGTCCAGCCATGAAGCCACCACCCTGCTGGGCCGGCATGCGCGGGGTTTCACGCAGGCGGAGCATCAGGTGGCGGGTTGAGCGCGCGGAGACGGGCTTAATCCGGGTATCCGGAATCCAGTGAGGAAAACGGATGCCGACGGGCTTGTCCGTCACGATGTAAGGATTAAATCCGGTTTGAATCGATAGCCGGCATCAATCGGCCAGGAGCCGCCAGTCAGGGATCCCGGAGACCGGCTATTTGGATGGCGGCTAGGCTTTTGTATTTACAACCGAGCCGATGGTCTGGCCACTGGCATTGACCGTTGATGTCGGCTCCTTTGCAGGCTGCGCCGCTTCGGCNTTNTTGTCGTCGCTGTCGCCGTCATTCTCGACCCGTTCAATTCGCTCGGCCTGAGACTTGGCATAAGTTGCGGCTAACTGCGCTGTCTCGCTCGAGGTTACGGATGAAATAGCCATGCAAGTTCTCCTGAAGTCGAAACGGGTTCCAAGACCCCGTAATTCATTTGCGGCTTCGGAGCCGAACACTTGAGCCGCAAAGACTCCGGCACACCGATCCGAAATTGCCCGATCCTGCCTACAGCGACCACATTACCGTGATGGGGTCTGCAGGGATAAATGCTACTCCACTAGGAATAATGTTCTTCGCGTGCTATCGGCCAGAAAGTGACTTTGGCCAAGCCAATTTAGACGTCTGCTTGCCCGCAAAACGAGACGCTCAACCTGTCCGTATTATTGGGGGTTATTATAGAGACGTCACAAAACGAAAATGATTAAGAATCAGTAGGATAGGAGGCCATGATGAGCGCCCTAAATAATAATGTTATGCGGACGTTGGCGTCCGTATATTAACTGTTAGCCGTCATGAACGCAGGCCCCTGGTTTGTTAAGTTGCTCCAAAGATCCGCCAACCCGGAGCCAGAGTTCATCGCGGGTCTGAACGTCTTAAGGTACACATTGGGTGTTCGTATCTTCTCTGTGGGGATTTTTCTTGCCCTTATTCCGGCCACCTATGTTTCATTCTTTGGTACATCCATAGAGTCCCTTGATTATCAAGAGCCAGACATCACCACAATGGCCATAAGCCTTTTCTTTTTAGCCATTGGCACTTACCTTGCACTTGGAACCAATATCTCCAAGATCGCTTACAACGATGACAATATCTTTCTGCATTCCCCGTGGGCGAGAACCAAGTGCGTACCTTGGTCTTCAGTGCAAAGCTATTCCCGTTCCGATAATGATGTTTGCATAAAAACCGACACGCACGGATGCTTCTGTGTAAGCTCCTTAATGAACGGCGTCTCTTCGTTTCAAAATATGCTGGCACAACATGCAACGTTCCATCCGGACACCGATAAACATCGTGCTAAGTGCTGAGCACACTTGCCGGCTACCCCGGCGTTCCAGCGGACCAACCAAAGCGTCGCTGCGCGCCACTTTTGACAGCCCGCTGAACTTCAGCGTTAAGGCGCATCGAGACCCCCATGCCTGTCCGCCCCGAGTACGTCCACGAATACGATCAAACTCACTTCCGCCTTGAAGGCACGGCGTTGCACCTTGTTTCACTTTTCCTTGCCGACAAAGAGCTAAAGCGTGCCTATCGAGGCCATGCTCTGCCGCACCTTGAAACTTTAGCCGAAGAAGAAAAGGAGTCCGAGATCATCCGGCTGACCATCGAGATCGCAACCGCTTTTCGTCTCATGTTCTGGAACGCTCGGCGCCCTCCCCTTCGGAGAGTGTTGGCCGGTTGTGTGCTGATAGCTCATCGAACACTTGGCAGCCGCTTACAATGCTTGAGGCATGTCACAAAGTCATACATGCCGAGTATGTTGGTTTCGAAACCCGGCGGTTCCCCGGCACAGAGTGCGAGTTCATCAAACCTAAGATTCACGTGGCCGGAACAAAGGGAAAGAAAGAGTGGCTCGCAGAAATTGACGTACTTCCTTTGCCAATGCCGCTTTGCAGCCTATTGATCCGCCATTTTGACCGAGGAGCTAAAGATGCCTATGCGCCCTAACCCTTCGCTCAAGTTTGCTCCCTTCGGTCGCTGGGACGCGCCTTAGCTTTACGTTGAAGATCCGCTTGCTGTCCGAGAGCAGACGCAATTACATAAAAGCCTAACTTCCGCTTTGGGTCGTTTGCGGTCGACCCGTTTTCAATATTGCAGGCCTCAAACAACAGGCAGGGGTGTCCCTCTTAATACAGGCGGTGCCGGAACAGCCAACTGGCGAGAATCAGCGACACGCCACCGATCACGGCCATGGGCCAGAACTGGCCCGTCAGCACGTCGAAGCCGGCGCCTTCCAGAAACACCTTGCGCAGGATCACCAGGAAATAACGCAGCGGATCGATCAATGTGATCGTCTGCACGACCGCCGGCATGTTGGCGATGGGCGTGGCGAAGCCCGACAGGATCACCGCCGGCACCATGAACAGGAAGGCGCCCAGCAGACCTTGCTGCTGGGTCACCGCCAGCGAGGAAATCAGCAGTCCGGCCCCCACCCCNGAGAGCAGGAACAGCGCCAGTCCGGCGTAGAGCGCGGACAGGCTGCCCAGTAGCGGAACCTTGAACCACAGCGTGGCGATGAGCAGGATCGCCGTGCCCTGCACCATGCCGATGAGGAAGCCCGGCAGCGCCTTGCCCAGCAGAATCTCGCCGGGCCGCAGCGGCGTCACCAGCAACTGGTCGAAGGTGCCCTGCTCCCGCTCGCGTGCCACGGTCAGTGCCGTCACCAGCATGGTGGTCACCAGGGTGAGCATGCCGATGATGCCGGGGACGAAGAACCAGCGGCTTTCCAGGTTGGGGTTGAACCAGGCCCGCGTTTCCAGGCGGGCCGGCGGGGTTTGCAGACCGTGTGTCGCAATCCATGCCCGATTGAAATCGTCCACGATGGCGCGCACGTAGTTCAGGGCGATCATGGCGGTATTGGAGTTGCGTCCGTCGACGATGACCTGTACCGGTGCGCTGCCGAGCGATTGCAGGTCGGCGCTGAAGCGCGGGCCGATGCGGAGCACCACCAGCACAGCCCGCTTGTCCACCAGCGGCGCGATCTCGCCTTCGGCATGCAGGGTGGCCACGCGGTGGAAGGCGGGTGCGCCGTCGAATGCCGCCACCAGTTCGCGCGAAGCTGCGCCGCGGTCCTCGTTGTAGAGGGCGTAGGAAATGTCCTTGAGGTCGAAGGTGGCGGCGTAGCCGAATACCAGCAGCTGGATCATCGGCGGCACGATAAGCACCATGCGGCTCCGAGGGTCCTTGAGCAGGGCCNNAGGAATTCCTTGTGGATGAGCGCCAGCAGACGGATCAACATGTCGCGTGCCCTGTCATTCGAGTCGCTTCCGGGACTTGCGCCAGGTGATGCCGAGGAAGATTGCCGCCATGAGCAGCAGGGCCAGGGCATTGGGCAGCACCACCGACCACACGTCGCCGGCAAGGAACAGGGTCTGCACGATGGACACGAAATAACGCGCGACGATGACGTGGGTGATGCCCTGTACCACGGTCGGCATGCTGTCGATGTCGAAGATGAAACCGGACAGCAGGAAGGCGGGCAGGAAGGTGCCGATGATGGCGACCTGCCCTGCCACGAACTGGTTGCGTGCCACCGCGGAAATGGCCAGGCCCATGCCCAGCGCCGCCAGCAGGAACAGCGAGGCGCACGCCCACAGCAGCCAGAACGCGCCGCGCAGCGGCACGCCGAACAGCCCTACGGCGAGACCCACGGTCAGCAGCATACCGCCGGTACCCAGCACGAAATAGGCGATGATCTTGCCCAGCAGGATTTCGCTCATGCTGGCCGGCGTCACCAGCAGCGCTTCCAGGGTGCCGCGTTCCCATTCCCGCGCCATCACCAGGGCGGTGAGCAGGGTGCCGATCAGGGTCATGATGATGGCCACCAGGCCCGGCACCAGATAGTTGCGGCTGCGCAGTTCGCTGTTGAACCACACCCGCTGCTCCAGCTGCACCGGCGTGGCCAGCGCCTGTCCCTGGCCTGTGGCACGGCGCGCCAGCCAGTTGCCCCAGGCGCCCTCGATATAGCCCTGGGTGAGCCGTGCGGTGTTGGCGTCGACGCCGTTGACGATGACCTGAATGGGGGCGCCGTCGGATCGCCGCAGTTGCTCGGCGAAGTTGGCGCTCAGATGCACGATGGCGTTCACCCGGCCGTCGCGCAGCGCCTGTTCCGCCGCGGCAAGCGTGCGGGCATGCAAGGGCGCGAAATAATGGCTGCTCTCCAGGCTGGCGAAGAAATCCGCCGTATCCGGCGAAGGAGCCTCCGCCACCAGCGCCACCGGGACGTGGTCGGCGTCGAGCGATACCCCGTAGCCGAACAGCACCAGCAGGAAGATCGGCATGACGAAGGCGATGGCGATGCTGCTCGGGTCGCGCACGATCTGCAGGAACTCCTTGCGTACCAGGCCTTTCAACCGCATCAGGCCGCCGCCGCGCAAAGACGGCTTCTGCGCGGCGCTCATGCCGCTTCCTGCGCCGCGTCGGCGGCTTCCACCAGCCGGATGAAGNGCGTCTTCCATGCTGGGCTCGGGCTGCTCGGGCGTGCGTGCGCCGGCCTTGATGGCGGCGGGTTCGTCCATCGCGAGGATGCGGCCGGCGGCCATGATGGCCAGGCGGTCGCAGTATTCCGCCTCCTCCATGAAATGGGTGGTCACCAGCACCGTCACGCCGGCGCGGGCGAGCGCGTTGATGCGCAGCCAGAACTCGCGCCGGGCCAGCGGGTCGACGCCCGAGGTCGGTTCGTCGAGGAACAGGATCTCCGGTTGGTGCATCAGCGCGCAGGCCATCGCCAGGCGCTGCTTGTAGCCGAGCGAGAGGTCGGCGGAAAGCCGTTCGGCGTAGGGCGACAACTCGAATTCGGTCAGCGCCCAGTCCCGTCGTGTCTCGCGCCTCGTGCCCGTCAGGCCGTAGGCGCTGGCGAAGAAATCGAGGTTCTGCGCCACGCTCAGGTTGCCGTAGAGGGAGAATTTCTGCGACATGTAGCCGATTCGGCCGCGTGCCGTGGAGGCGGCGTGGCGCAGGTCCAGTCCCGCCACGCGCAGGGTGCCGGCGCTGGCAGGCAGGAGGCCGCAGAGCATGCGGAACGTGGTGGATTTGCCGGCGCCGTTGGCGCCCAGCAGGCCAAAAATCTCGCCGCGCCGCACGTCGAAACTGATCCCGTCCACTGCCCAGAAGCTGCCGAAGCGGCGGCGCAGGCCGTCCACCTGGATGACCGGCGCATCGTCCGCGTCGGTACGTTGCGGTAGCGTGTCGACGCGGGGTACGCCATGCGGGGCGGCCATCAGGTCGTTGTGGGTATGCAGCAGATCGATGAAGCCGTCCTCGAAACGCGGCGGCACCGCCTCGATGCGGGCGTCCTGCAGGCCGGGCAGCCGGGCCAGCTGCGCAGGATCGTCAGCCGACTGCGTCACCAGGCGCACGTGGTCGCCCTGGACCAGGGCGTCCACCACGCCAGGCTGGCCCGTCAGCCCGGCCTGCAGGTCGCGCGGGCGCTGTCCGGCGACGCTGACGGCCCAGGTCCGTCCCGCCATGCGCGCGCTGATCGTCGCCGGCGGGCCCTGGTCGAGGATTTTCCCNCGGTCGAGCAGGATCACCGCCTGGCAGCGTGCCGCCTCGTCCAGGTAGGCGGTGGACAGAAGCACGCTCATCCCTTCGTTCTTCACCAGGCGGTCGACGATGCTCCACAGTTCGCGGCGCGATACCGGGTCCACGCCCACGGTAGGTTCGTCGAGCAGCAGCAGGCGCGGCGCCCGCACCAGGGTGCAGGCCAGGCCGAGTTTCTGCTTCATGCCGCCGGACAGCCGGCCGGCCAGCCGGCGGGTGAAGGGGCCGAGGCCGGTCATGTGCATCAGTTCGGCGTAGCGTTCGGCGCGTGCCGTATGGGGTACGCCCTGCAGGTCGGCGTAGAGGTCGAGGTTTTCCTGCACGCTGAGGTCTTCGTACAGGCCGAAGCGCTGTGGCATGTAGCCGAGCGCAGCCTGCACCGCGAGGGACTCGCGGGTGGAATCCAGGCCGAGCGCGCGGATGCTGCCGGCGTCGGGCACCAGCAGCCCGGCTGCCAGACGCATCAGGGTGGTCTTGCCCGCCCCGTCTGGCCCGATCAGCCCGGTCACCACGCCGGGGCGGATGGCGAAGCTCACNGCCATCCAGCGCCTGCGTGCGCTGGTGGCCGGAAGCGAAGGACCGGGCCAGATCAACCGCCTCCAGGATCGGCGCAGCGTCCATGACGGCGTTGCCTATTTGCTGTCCGCGCAAGGAGCCGCGCCCTGCGCCGGCGGCGTCTGGTCGAGCGGAATGGTCACCGTCGCTGGCATGCCCAGGCGCAGCTCGCCTTGTCCTTCGCAGACGAACACGCGGGCCTGGTAGACCAGGCTGGACCGGATCTCGGTGGTCTCGACCGACTTGGGGGTGAACTCGGCGCTCGGTGAAACGTAGCCGATCCAGGCACGGTAGCGCTTGTCCGGGTGGCTGTCGGTCTGTACCCAGGCCCGCGCGCCCACCGGCACGCGGCCGAGTTGGGGTTCGGCCAGCCAGGTGCGTACCCAGACCGGATCGGTCAGCGCCAGCGTGAACACCGGTTTCTGCGGCGAGGCCATGTCGCCCGGCTCCAGGATGCGGTTCTGGATCACGCCGTCCGAGGGCGCGTGCAGTTCGCCTTCGTCAAGGTCGCGCTGGAGCACGGCCACGGTCGCCTCGTTGGCGGCGAGGGTTGCNCTTCGCTGCCGCGATGTCCTCCTTGCGCGGACCGAGTTCGGCCAGGCGCAGCGTTTCCTCGGCCGCCTTCAACTGGTCGCGCGCCTTGTCGAGGGCGAANNACGGGCGCTGTCCGCCTGCTGCTGCGAGATGAAGTTGCGGGCCACCAGGTCAGCCTGGCGCTGGTAATAGGCCTGGGCGTCCGCCACGGCCACCCGGGCCGCGTCGCGCTGCGCGCGCGCCTGGCGGATCTCCTCCGGGCGGGACCCCGCCAGGTAGCGCGCCACCACCTGGCGCTGTACGGCTACTTGCGCCTCGGCCTGCTGGCGCGAGAGACGCAGCCGCTCGGTGTCCAGGCTGGCCAGCAATTGCCCGGCTTTCACACGCGTCCCTTCCTGCGCCAGGACCTGCGCGATGCGGCCGCTGGCGTTGAAAGCCAGTTCGACCTGACGGATGTCCACGTTGCCGTGCAAGGTCAGTTCGTTCTGNCGGCGGCCCTCTTCGCTGCAGAACCAGCCGACGCCGACAAGCACGGCGACGACTGCGGCGATGATCAGGATGATTTTAATTTTCATGGTACGTCCTTCGAGCGGGTCGACCGGTCTGCCTGGTTCGCCAAGCATGATAGGGCAGATCGCGTCGACCTGTCTGTGCGTGGCCGGGCAGGCGTTCGGGAACTTCGTGGCCATGCCGCGCTTCTCTATCAGGCAACTCAACAACACGCCTGATCGGAAGGATGCCGTGGACGCCGCAACTGCCTCAGTCACTCNNCCCGCGCTCGCTGCCCTCAACGGCCTGCGCACCTATCTCAACGACCAGATCCTCGGCCAGGAAAGCCTGGTCGAACGCCTGCTGGTGGCCCTGCTGGCGGACGGCCACCTGCTGGTCGAAGGCCCGCCCGGGCTGGCCAAGACCCGCGCCATCAAAGCCCTGGCGCACGGCCTCGAAGGCGATTTCCAGCGCCTGCAGTTCACGCCCGACATGCTGCCGGCCGACCTTACCGGCTCCGACATCTACCGGCCTGAGGAAGGCGGTTTCCACTTCCAGCGCGGCCCGCTGTTCCACAACCTGATCCTCGCGGACGAGATCAACCGCGCGCCCGCGAAGGTGCAGTCCGCGCTGCTCGAAGCCATGGCCGAGCGACAGATCAGCGTCGGCGCCGCCACCTATCCGCTGCCGCGCCTGTTCCTGGTGATGGCGACCCAGAACCCGATCGAGCACGAAGGCACCTATCCGCTGCCGGAGGCGCAGCTCGACCGCTTCATGCTGCACACCCGGGTCGACTACCCGGATCGCGCCACCACCCTGCGCATCATGGAGCTGGCGCGGCGCGAGGCCNGGGAGGCGCGCGAGCTGCCGCCGCCGCCCAGCCGCCTGAGCCAGGAAACGATCNCCGCTGCGCGCCGTGAAGTGCTTGAGCTGGCGTTGGCCGATTCGGTGGCGGAGTACATCGCCGCCCTGGTCGAGGCCACGCGCAGCCCAGAAAAATACAGTGCCGGCCTCGCCGAATGGTTGCGCTGGGGCGCCAGTCCGCGCGCAGCGATCGCCATCGAACGCGGCGCCCGCGCGCTGGCCTGGCTGGATGGACGCGACTACGTCAGCCCCGACGACGCCCAGGCCATCGCCCCCGATGCGCTGCGCCACCGGCTGCTGCTCGACTACACCGCGCAGGCGCGCGGCGTCACCGCCCAGCAATGCGTCGCCGAATTGTTGCAGCAGGTGCCCGCCCCGTGAGCCTGCCCGATCTGGCGGAACTGGTCGCGCTGCGCGGTCCCGCTCGCGGTCTCAGCCTGCACGCGCACCGTCCCGCACTGGCGCTGCTGCAAGGTTCGCACCGCAGCGCAGCGCGGCCGCGGCCTGGAGTTCGAGGAGGTACGGCCCTACGCGCCCGGCGACGACGCCCGCACCATCGACTGGCGCGTCACCGCCCGCCGTGGTCGGCCCCACACCGCTGTTTCGCGAGGAACGCGAGCGGCCGGTCTGGCTGCTCGCGGACCTGCATCCCGGCCTCTATTTCGGCAGCCGCCGCCAGCTCAAGTCCGCCCTGCTGCTGCGTGCGGCGGCCCTGCTGGCCTGGGTCGCGGTGCTGGGCGGCGACCGCCTCGGCGCGCTGATCGCCGGTGGCGCGGACCTGCCACGCATCTTCCCGCCGCGAGGCCGCGAGGCTGGTGTGCTGCCCGTGCTCGAAGCGCTGGTCGAGGCGCAGCCGCAGGCGCCCGGCGTACCCGATGCTGGCAGCCTGAATGCCTTGCTGGCCGGGTTGCGGCCGTTGCTGCAGCCCGGCAGTCTGGTGCTGGTGCTGAGCGATTTCAGCGCGCTGGACGCGGGCACCGAATCCGCCCTCGCCGCACTGAGCGCGCACAGCGACTGCCGGCTGCTGGGATTGAGCGATCCGCTGGAGCGCAACGGCCTGCCTGCCGGCCTGTATCGCGCCGGCCTGCCCGGCCGGCTCTGGTGGCTCGATGGCGCGCGCAGCCGGGACGCCTGGCAGGAAAATGGGCGGCGCGGCAGCAGCGGCTGGACGCCCTGGCCCGCCGGCTTGCCTTGCCGCTGACCCACCTGGATACCGCGGATGCCGTGGCCGAGTCGCTGCCGCCGCTACTCAGGGAAACGGCATGGGCGGCATGAATGCCGACTGGCTGTCCCAACTGGCGCCGGCCCATGCGCCGCCCCCGCCGGGCTGGTGGCCACTGGCGCCGGGCTGGTGGGGATTGGCCCTGCTGCTCGGGCTGATCGCTGCCGGCCTGGTCTACAGGGTTCGCCGCCCGCCCGTCCGCCTGCGCCGTACGGCCCTACGCGAACTCAAACGCCTGGAAGGGAGCACGAACGACGATGCCCACTTGGCCGGCGAACTGGAACACTTGATGCGCCGTTATGCCGTGGCCGTCTACGGCCGCGAAACCGTGGCACATCTGAGCGGATCGGCCTGGCTGGACTTCGTCGTCGCGCACGGCGGCAAGGATCTGGCAGGCGACGCGGGCCAGGCGCTGCTGCGCGCGGCTTACGGCAGCTCGGTCCCGGCCGATCGCACCCGCTGGCTGAAAGGGGTTCGCGGTTTCCTGGGGACGCGTCGATGATCCACATCGCCTGGCCCTGGATGCTGTTGTGTCTGCCGTTGCCCTGGCTGCTGGCGCGCTGGCTGCCGCCCGCCCAGCCGCAGGGCGTGGCGCTGTTCCTGCCCTTCGCGGCCACGGTCGCGGACGCAGCGCTGCCGGTTGGGCGTCCCGTGCCGCGGCCGCGCAAATTGCTGTTCGCCCTGGTCTGGCTGCTGCTGGTCCTCGCCGCCATCCGGCCGCAGTGGCTGGGCGACCCCGAAGCGGTCGCCGCCACCGGGCGGCGCCTGCTGCTGGCGGTGGACGTGTCCGGTTCCATGGCGAACCAGGACATGGCCGGCGGCGCGACCCGCCTGCAGGTGGTGCAGAAAGTGGCCGGCGATTTCATCCGCCGCCGTCACGGCGACCAGGTCGGCCTCATCCTGTTCGGTACCCGGCCCTATCTGCAGGCGCCGCTCACCCCCGATCTAAACACGGTGGACCAATTTCTCGACGAGGCCATGATCGGCGTGGCCGGCACGCAGACCGCCATCGGCGACGCCATCGGCCTTGCCATCAAGCGGCTGAAAGCGGACCCGGCCAGGGCGGGCCACAAGGGCGATACCGTACTGATCCTGCTGACCGACGGCAGCAGCAACGCCGGCGCCATGCCGCCGCTCGAAGCGGCCAGAATGGCCGCACAAGCCGGGCTGCGCATCTACACCATCGGCGTCGGCGCCGCCGCGCAGGATGGCTTCTTCGGTATCAGCGGCAACAGCGATCTCGACGAGGACACGCTGAAAAGCATCGCCAAGACAACCGGCGGCGAATACTTCCGCGCCACCGATGCCGCCGCCCTCGAACAGGTCTACGATCGCATCGACCGACTGGAGCCGAGCGCTGCGCGCCAGCAGTGGTATCGCCCGCGCGACGAATGGTTCGCGTGGCCATTGGGGCTGGCGCTGTTGCTGAGCCTGCCGGCCGCGCTGTGGAGCGGACGCGCATGGCGCTGACGCAGTCGCTTCACTTCCTGCGGCCGTTCTGGCTGCTGGCCTTGCCCGTGCTCTGGGGGCTCAGCGTCTGGCTCGCCCGGCGTCGTGGCCGCGATGGTGACTGGGCTCGGCTCATCGACCCCGACCTGCTGCCGGCGCTGCGTCTGGCCGGCGACGGCAAGCCCGGACGCTCGCCGTGGCTGTGGCTGGCGCTGGCCTGGACGCTGGCGGCGCTGGCCCTGGCCGGGCCCAGCTGGCAACGCGCGCCTTCTCCCGCCTATCGTGGCAATGCAGCCTGGGTGCTGGTGCTCGACCTGTCGCCGTCGATGGCCGCAGCCGACGTGGCGCCGAACCGGGTCACCCGCGCCCGCTATGCGCTCGACGACCTGCTGGATGCAGCACACGATGCCCGCGTCGGCCTGGTGGTGTTCAGCGACGAGCCCTATACCGTCACGCCGTTGACCGACGATGTCGCCACCGTACGTGCCCTGCTGCCGCCTCTCGCCCCGGGCATCATGCCGACGCGCGGCGACGACCTGGCGCCGGCGCTCGAACAGGCCGGCAAACTGCTGGCGCATGGCGGGAGCCAGTCGGGCCAGGTCGTGGTGGTGACCGACGGTTTCGCCGACCCGTCCGCTGCCTTCGACGCTGCCGGGAAACTGCGGTCGCGCGGCATCGCCGTCAACGTCGTGGGGATTGGCGCCCGGGGGGCGGTGTCGTCCGTACGGGCCAGTCGAACGTCAAACCGCTCGACGCCGATCGGTTGCGGCAACTGGCCGCCTCGGGCGGCGGATATTACGTCGACGCCGCCAGCCTGCCCGCCTTGGTCGGCGACCTCCAGGCCCGTGCCAGTCGTGCCGGCATGACGCGGGCTGCGCAGGATATCCGCGTGGCGCACTGGCTGGATGGCGGGGTCTGGTTGCTGCCGTTCCTGCTGTTGTTTGCCGGCCTGCTGGCGCGACGGGGGTGGCTGTGATGCGCAGCCTGTGGCTGGCCGGGCTGCTGCTGTGGGCCGCCGCGGCACAGGCAAATCCGACCTGGGACAGCCTGTGGCGTACGCCCGACCAGCGCGCCCAGCAACTGCTGCACCAGGGCAAGCCGGCCGAAGCCTCCCGGCTGTTCCAGGACCCGCGCCGCAAGGCCTACGCCGAATTGCAGGCCGGCAATTTTCCGCAGGCGGCACAGGATTTCAATGCGTTCAATGACACGGACGGCCAGTACAACCGGGGCAATGCGCTCGCGCGTGCCGGTCGCCTGCAGGAGGCGATCCAGGCCTACGATGCGGCGCTGGCGCGCGACCCGAACAACCGCGATGCGCGGCACAACCGCGAGCTGGTGGCCAAGGCCCTGCAGAAACAGCCGCCCAAGCCGCCATCCGCCTCGGGCCAGGGCCATGGCCAGCAGGGAAACACGAGCCAGAACAGCCAGAAACAGGGCGAGCAGGGCCAGCAGAAACAGAATTCCGGCTCGCAGAACGGCGAGGCGTCGAAGCCGTCCTCGAGCAATACGGCGCAAGCGGGCAAGCCGGGGCAGACCCCGGCCGACGGCAGCCAGACCAAGCCGGCCGGACAAGGTCAGCCTCAGCAAGGACAGTCCCAGCCGGGACAGCAGCAAGCCGGCCCAGCCAGTCCGACGCCCGATTGCCGCAACGCGGATGCGAACGCCACACAACAGAATCAGGCAGCGAACGAAGCCGCCGAGGCCCGCAGCGATGCCGAAGCCGGACTGGCCAGGCCGCAAGCGGGACAGGCGTCCCCGGCGGCCAACCCGCCCAGCGAACGCCAGCTCGCCGAGTCGCAATGGCTGCGCCGCATTCCGGACGACCCGGGTGGCCTGCTGCGGCGCAAATTCATGATCGAACACCTCATCCGACAGCAAGGGACGCAACCATGAATACCCCATGCCGCCTCTTCGTTTTTGCCGCACTCTGCAGCGTCAGCCTGACCGCATCCGCGGCGGTGAGCGCCTGGCTCGACCCGACCCAGGTCGGTTCCGGCGAAGCGGCGCAGCTCATCCTCAAGCACGACGGCCAGACCGGCAAGCAGCCCGACCTCGGCCCGCTCAAGCAGGACTTCGACGTGCTCGGCCGCAGTACGGGCTCCAGTATCCAGATCGTCAACGGCAAGATGTCGGCACAGACCGAAATCAGCCTGACGCTGATGCCGAAGCATGGCGGCACGCTGCAGGTGCCGCCGCTGAAGTGGGACGGCGAGACGTCGCCCGCCCTCACCTTGACCGTAGGGNGAAACGCGGCCGCCGCCCAGCCCGGCAACGCCCCGGCGCCCGCCAGCGGCTCGGCGCACGTCTTCCTCACCGCGACGCTCGACCAGAAGCAGCCCTATGTCCAGGCTGCCGACACCCTGACGGTACGCCTCTATACCGACCAGCCGCTCTTTCAGGCCAGCCTCGAACTGCAACCGAGCAACGATGTGCTGGTGCAGCAGCTGGGGCAGGACAGCCAGACCAGCGCTACGCGCGACGGCCGCAGCTATCGGGTGATCGAGCGCAAATATCTGCTGTTCCCGCAGCGCAGCGGCAAGATCCACCTTGATGGCCCGGTGCTGAACGCCGAGGTGCAGGACGACCGCGGCGGCAACGATCCGTTCGGTACGAACACCTTTTTCGGTAACGTATTCGGTCGCAACCCGTTCGCGGGCATGATGAATGCCACCCGGCCGTTACGGGTCCGGGCCGACCCGCTGGTTCTCGACGTGCGCCCGCGTCCCGCGAGCGGCACCGGCCACGACTGGCTGCCCGCGCAGAAAGTGACGCTGGCTGAGACCTGGCAGCCCGACAACGGGCCGCTCCATGTCGGCGACCCCATCACGCGCCACGTGCATCTCAGCGCGCTCGGTCTCACCGCTTCGCAGCTGCCCGACCTGAGCGTGCTGATGCCGCTGCCGGATGGCCTGCGAGCCTATCCCGACCAGGCCAAGCTGGATACCGGCGTGCAGGGCGACGGCGTCGTCGGCACCCGCGACCAGGACATTGCACTGGTCGCCAGCCGTTCGGGTCGTTATCAGATCCCTGCGTTGCATCTGTACTGGTGGGACACCACCCGCAACCAGCAGCGCGAAGTCGAGCTGCCGGCGCGTACCTTGTTTGTCCTGCCCGGTTCCGGCGGCGTTGCTGCCACGACCGCGTCCGCAGGTCCGACAGCCGGCACGCCGCTGCTGCCGGCCAATCCGTCCAAGTCGGTCGCCGAACAGATCCGGGCGCCGGCAAACGTCCACGGGTACTGGCTCAGTCTGGTTCTTGGCGTGCTCTGGCTCGGGACGTTGGCAGCATGGGGAGTCAGCCGCCGGCGCCGTCCGCTGGCGAGCCCGGATGCAAGCAGTCCGACACCGACGGTTGCCGTCGCAGATGCGCGCAAGGCCTTCCGGCAAGCCTGCCACGACGACGATCCGCACGCGGCGCGACGGGCGCTGCTCGACTGGGCGCGTGCCACTTGGCCGCTCGATCCGCCGCTGGGTCTCCAGGCCTTGTCGGACCGACTTGGCGATGCCGCATCGAAAAACTTGCTGAAGCAACTCGACCGGGTCTGTTATGCCGGCGGGACGTGGACGGGAAAGCCGTTGGCGGAAATGCTCACGCGCCTGGACGGGAACACAAAAGGTAGAATTGCGGCCACGCCGGAATTGGCCGGACTCTACCCCTAGCATTGCTTGCGAATACCGCCTATTGTCCGTTCTTCAGGAATGGTGTGGTTTGAACCTGACCCTTTGTGTGGCTGATGAAGGGGAAGTTGTGTGCAGATAAGCCAAGGAAGCCTGAATGCTTGTAGTATTTAGTTCTCTCAACCAACGAAGGGATATTTATGAACAAATCCGAATTGATCGAAGTCGCCGCAACCGAGGCAGACATCAGCAAGGCCGCCGCTGGCAGAGCACTCGACGCAATCCTTGATGCAGTCGTCAAGGCCGTGGCGAAAGGGGACACCGTGACCCTCGTCGGCTTCGGCACCTTCAAGTCGTCCAAGCGTGCTGCGCGTACTGGCCGCAACCCGCAAACCGGCGCCGAGATCAAGATCGCCGCGTCGACGGTGCCGCGTTTCACCGCAGGCGCCGGCTTCAAGACCGCCGTCGCAGGCAAGAAAGCCGCGAAAAAGAAGTGATGTAACACAAGCGGGGAGGGTACCGCCCATCGTGGTGCCATCCCTGCTATCAATACGGGCCGGCGTCTCTCGCCTTCCCGCCCGTGTCATGTTTGCCATGACGTCAGGAAGAACAAGCCTTTACCGTACTCAGTGCGTTCCGGATCACGCCAAGTCGATTTGCCCCGTACCGATTCTCAGCGAATGTACATCCCGGGTGATGCCTGATGTGTCTGAAAGAGGGCAATGGGATGACTGGAAATGAAAACGGCCCGCGAAAAGCGCGAGCCGTTGGAAGTGGTGGCCAGTCTCGGAATCGAACCAGGACACGCGGATTTTCAATCCGCTGCTCTACCAACTGAGCTAACTGGCCAGTCCGCGGTCATGCGACCACGTTGAGATCAAATGCATGGCTGCACAGCCTGACGCATTTGTTTTGCGATGCCAATGCAAACGCCGAAGCAGGGAGCCGCCGTTTACATGCGGGGCGCAGTATAAGCGACCCACCGGGTTTTGTGAAGCTGTGGCCGCGCAGCCTGAAGGTCGGTCCTGCTGGTACGCTGTCGGTCCTTGAAGAATTTGGCAACGTCTTTGCTTGTGATGGAACAGGCGTCGTGATCATGTCTCAGTCAGTCCATCGCCTCCCGGCGCTGGCGCCTGAGCAAGACGATAATCAGCGAGCTCGCCCCTAAATGGTCCGGCAGGCCCACCCCATCTCCGCCTGCCTGCGCGAAAGGTCGTGAGGCCGGTGATGCAAACGTTGGACGGGAGGGAAGGAGGGGAATTCGCCCCGTCATGGCAGTGAGATTCACACCCATCCACTCGGCTATTGCAGACATTCCGGGCCTCAACTGCCCGCGTGGATGAGTGCCTCGGGAACCCAGCCCAACACGAAATACAGCACCCAGAAGCCCAGCACGTAAGCGGCCGCCACGTGCCAGCCTTCGCGGATCCAGCGCCCGGTGTTTTTGGCTTCTTCGAATTCGTTGGTGATGGCGACGCCGGCTGAGGAACCGAACCAGATCATTGAGCCGCCGAAGCCGACCGCGAAGGCGAGCATGCCCCAGTCGTAGCCGCCCTGATCGAGCGCGAGCTTGGTGAGCGGGATGTTGTCGAACACGGCCGACACGAAGCCAAGACCGAAGGTGGTATGCACCGAGGCTGCAGGCAGTTTGTCAACCGGCATCAGGCTGGCGGCGGTGACGAGGAAGATCAGGAACAGGCTGCCCTTGAGTGCGTGGAACGCCTCGCGCCAGGGCGCCGGACGGATCAGCGCGCCGAGCAGGATGGCCACCCACACGCCGACCGCGGGAAGCCCGAGGATCACGTTGGCCGCGATGGCGCCGCCGATGATGAGCCCGACCACGCCCAGCCGCATCCAGTCGACCGTGTGGTCGCGCGGCCAGTCCTTGCGGATGGGCTGATAGGCATGCTGCTTGTGGGCGGCGACGAAGGCCGAGAAGGCGACGGCGACGATCGAGGCGATGAAGGCGTCGGCGACGTGGATGGCGGGCACGCCGGCGATCCACATCATGGTGGTGGTGGTGTCGCCCACCACCGAGCCGGCGCCGCCGGCGTTGGAGGCGGCGACGATGGCGGCGAGGTAACCCACCATGACCTTGCCCTGGAAGACGCGGCGCGCGATGACGCCGCCGATCATGGCCGCGGCGATGTTGTCGAGAAAGCTGGAGATCACCGCCACCAGCACCAGCAGCAGGAAGCCGCCGCGCCAGTCGTCGGGCAACCAGTGCGGCAGCAGATCGGGGACGTGCGACTCCTCGAACACCTTGGCGAGGATGGCAAAGCCGAGCAGCAGGCCCAGCAGGTTGAGCAGCAACGGCGCTTCGTGTCCGAGGTGGGGCAGCAGCGGGTAGCCCAGCTCCGAGACCTTGTAGAGCGCGATGACCACGAGTCCCGTCAAGGCGATCTCGAAGTTGCGCTGGTGCATGAGGGCCACGCCCAGCAGGGTCAGGGCGAAGAAGAAGAACTCGACGGGAAAAGGCAGCATGGCGGGATGGTCGTTTATTGGAAAGGCGGGGCACCAAGACTCCGCGCTGCGATTCTATGCGCTATAGGGTGCGCGCATCCAATCCGTGCGCAGTTTGATCGCCTGCTCGCGCAAACACGGCAAGCCTGCATCGAGACCACCGGCCAGCGTGGCGGGATGGGGCGGGGAAGAGAGTGGGTGTTTCCTGCGGGTTCGATCGGGATCATCATGAATCCCGCAACGATGGATCCTGTTACCGGTCTACTTTTTCCATAACGTAATATTGGAGGCGAGGCATTCTCAAGACCGGCAGGAATCATCAGGATAGTTAGCCATGGCTGCCGTCCCTGATATTCATGAATGAAGTGAGACCGAACATTTCCATCAAGCGCTTCGGCAGGAGTTTCTTTTGCTACGCCCCTCTCTATTTCTGATCGGTTCCGCGGCACTCATGCTGTTGCTGGTGCTCTCCGGTATCCACCCCTTCGATCGCACGACCTGGGTGCTCGAAATCTTTCCCGTCCTGATCGCGCTGCCCGTGCTCTGGGCGACTCATCGTCGCTTCNCCTTGACCTCTCTCCTTTATAGCCTGATTTTCGTGCATGCCCTGGTCCTCATGGTCGGCGGCAAGTATTCCTATGCCCGGGTGCCCCTCGGATTCGAGATCGAAGGCTTGTTGCATCTGGGCCGAAATCCCTACGACAAGATCGGCCATTTCTTCCAGGGTTTCGTGCCGGCCCTGATTGCGCGCGAGATATTGATTCGCGGCGAATTTGTCCGTGGCAGGAAAATGCTGGCCTTCCTGTCCGTATGCGTCGTGCTCGCCATCAGTGCGAGCTACGAACTCATCGAATGGGCATCGGCCGTCGCGCTCGGACAGGGGGCCGAAGAGTTCCTCGGGACGCAGGGAGACGCTTGGGATACCCAGTCCGACATGCTGTTTGCGCTTATCGGAGGCATGATGGCGATGCTGTTTCTCTCGCGCATTCACGACAGGCAGATCCGTCGTTTGCGCATCGTGACGCCGCCAGCCGGACCGGCAGTCCACCGCAGCCGCGCAGCGGGTTCTGAACCCTTATGATCTCCGCCCACGCCCAAATACTCTGTGATCTGCTGCGCACGCAGGAGATCGCCGCCCTCGGCACGCTGCACCAGGGCCGTCCCTATGTGTCCATGGTGCCCTTCGCCATGCTGCCTGGCGAAACGGATTTCATCATCCATGTCAGCCAGCTCGCGGCCCATACCAGGNACATGCTGACGAGTCCGCCGGTGAGTCTGCTGGTGATCGCGCCGCCCGTGCCCGGGGTGATGGCGCAGGAGCAGGCGCGCATTACGGTGCAGGGCGAAGCGGTACAACGGGTCGCCGGTACGTCTGGGCATGCCGCCGCGAAGGCGGCTTATCTGGCGCGCTTCCCGCAGAGCGAACCGATGTTCGGTTTTTCCGACTTCTCGCTGTTCGTCATCGTGCCGGACACGATTCGTTTCGTCGGCGGGTTTGCACAGGCAACGACGATTTCACGGGAAACACTGGCCGAGGTCCTGGGCCAGGGCGCGCCGCGCTGAAAGCGCGTTTTCGCGTCGCGGTCGGCCCGCCATCGCATACAGTAGGGAGGGCAGGCCGGGCAGTGTCGGTGTGCTATGTTGAACGAGGAGGTGTCCACCATGCAAAACGCTCATCCGAACGCCCATTCGACCGTCAAATCCGTACGCGCGGCGCTGGAGCGCGAATCGCGCATCGATCTGCATCGCTGGCCCGTCAGCATCGAGTTGACCACCGACGATGCGCTGGTTCTGGAGGGCGAAGTCGGGAGCGTCGCCGCCAAGAAACGGGCGCTGGAGATAGCGGGATCCTGGCACAACGTGCGCGGCGTAGTCGACCGCCTGCATGTGGCGCCTTCCGAACGCAAGGGCGACGGTGCGATGCTGGATAGCCTGACCGCTTCGTTGCTCGGGGCGGCCGAATTGAAGAACTGCACGCTGCGTGCGGTGAAGAAAGGGGGCGCCCGGATGGTGCAGGAATCGGGTGGCGAGGATTCCAGCGGCGATATTCTGGTTTCGGTGAAAGCGGGGATCGTGACCCTCGACGGCTGGGTGCTCAGCCTGTCGCACAAGCGCATGACAGGCGTGCTGGCGTGGTGGACGCCCGGTTGTCGCGACGTCGTCGACTGCCTGGAGGTGCTCCCGCCGGAACAGGACAATGACGACGAAGTCAGCGACGCGTTGTCGCTGGTGCTGGAACTGGATCCCCTGATTCCCCACCCGGAACAGATCCATGTCCAGACGCGCAATTACGTCGTCACGCTGGAAGGCCTGGTCAATACGGAGACAGAGAAAACCCGGGCCGAGCAGGATGCCTGGTGTCTGTTTGCCGTGGACAAGGTGGTCAACCGGCTCGCCGTCGGGGATAACAAAGGCAAGCATGGTGACGTGCCCCGGCCCGGTCAGGCGCGCGACGACCGGATTTTCAGGGGATGTTCATCGGCCGCATCAATACGTCGGACAGTACGGCCCAGGCGGGTCAGTCGATCATCACAATGCATGCACGGATGCCGCGCCTGACCTCATGGCGGCCGATTGGGAATGTGACGCAACGCGCTTGCATGGCGGGGTTGCAAGCGGCCCAAGGATGGGTGAGCATGCGGTTTCTGGCTCATACGCAAAACTGGATAACGCATGGATGACTGGTTTGTCTGGCTTGCCCGCTTGATGTTCGTCGGCATTTTCCCCTTGGGCATCGGCATGCTTTTCCGCGCCTGGTCCATCGCGGTGCGCGGGGATTATCGCTACGTGGCGGATTGGCGCGGCCGGTCGATTCAGGAGNGGAAACGCTGGGCTCCTGTCGTCCTGGGCATCAATGGACTGTGCGGGGCGGGGCTGCTTGTGGTGGGGATACTGGTCCTGCTGATCGGTCTGCCGTTTGCAATCTGGTCGGGGCTGACGGCATTCATTATCTGGAGCTATTATTTTTCCCTGCAGGTTGTTGTGCAGCGCGCCAGGAGTCAGCGCGCGATCGCCGGACCTGCCTGAAAGCGCTCGGAGTTTTCCGGAGAATGGTTTGAATTGACTATCGCCGGACGGCCGGATGGGCTATACCGTTGCAAACGGTGTAGAGTGCGCGCAATAACATAAGCAAAAGCAAGTCCGAACTTGTTCATAAATCACAGCCACCAGGGAGAACTGTCGATGTCAAGACCACAAGACTTTGATGCAAAAGCGTACTGGAGTGCAACACTCCGGCTACTTGTCATAACACTCGTTATCTGGTTCGTTGTTTCGTTCGGTGCCGGCATCCTGTTCCGCGATGCGCTCGACGGCATTCACCTCGGCGGTTATCCCCTGGGCTTCTGGTTTGCCCAGCAGGGTTCCATCTTCGTCTTCGTCGGCCTGATCTTCTGGTATGCCAAGCGCATGGACAAGATCGACCGCGAGCATGATGTCCACGAAGAATAAGCACAAGACCGAGGAGATAGCACAATGGATCTGAAAACCCTGACTTTCGTCGTGGTGGGCCTGTCGTTCGCCCTCTACATCGGCATCGCCATCTGGGCGCGCGCTGGCACCACCAAGGAGTTCTACATCGCCGGTGGCGGCGTTCACCCGATCATCAACGGCATGGCGACCGGCGCTGACTGGATGTCCGCCGCCTCCTTCATCTCCATGGCCGGTCTGATCGCCTTTCTTGGTTATGGCGGCTCGGTCTACCTGATGGGCTGGACGGGTGGCTACGTGCTGCTGGCCGTATTGCTTGCCCCGTACTTGCGCAAGTTCGGCAAGTTCACCGTGCCCGAGTTCATCGGCGACCGGTATTACTCGCAGACGGCACGGATCGTCGCGGTGATCTGCCTGATCTTCATTTCCTTTACCTACGTCGCGGGCCAGATGCGCGGCGTCGGCATCGTGTTCTCCCGCTTCCTCGAAGTGGACATTACGACCGGCCTGATCATCGGCATGGGGCTGGTGTTCTTCTACGCGGTGCTCGGCGGCATGAAGGGCATCACCTACACCCAGGTGGCGCAGTACTGCGTGCTGATCTTCGCCTACACCATCCCGGCGGTGTTCATCTCGCTGCAGATCTCCGGCAACGTGTTCCCGCAGCTCGGGCTGGGCGGTCACATGGGGGACATGTACTTCCTCGACAAGTTGAACAAGACGGTGACCGATCTCGGTTTCTCCGCCTACACGACCGGTAGCAAGACCATGATCGACGTGTTCTGCATCACCCTGGCCCTGATGGCTGGCACGGCGGGTCTGCCCCACGTGATCGTGCGTTTCTTCACGGTGCCGAAGGTGCATGATGCCCGTCTGTCGGCCGGCTGGGCGCTGGTCTTCATCGCCATTCTTTACACCACCGCTCCGGCGGTGGGCGCCATGGCCCGCTACAACCTGCATGCCACGGTGAATACCGCGGTGGCCACCGGCGGTGACAAGTTCGCCNCCGATGCCAGCATCGTCGGCGAGACCCGCCCCGAGTGGATGAAGCGCTGGGAAAAGACCGGTCTCATCATGTGGGACGACAAGAACGGCGACGGTCGCATCCAGTACTACAACGACAAGAGCAAGAACCCTGAGGTCCTCGCCAGGGCGGAGGCCGCCGGCTGGAAGGGCAACGAGCTCGGTTCCAAGAAGGATGGCAAGTTTGTCGGCACCGTTGACAACGACATCATGGTACTGGCCAACCCGGAAATCGCTCATCTGCCCAACTGGGTGATCGCCTTGATCGCTGCCGGCGGGATCGCGGCCGCGCTCTCGACCGCCGCCGGCCTGTTGCTGGTGATCTCCGCCGCCATCTCGCACGACCTGATGAAGNGGGTGTTCGCCAAGGACATTTCCGAGAAGGGCGAACTGATGGCGGGCCGTGTCGCTGCCGCCGTCGCGGTGCTCGTGGCCGGCTACCTCGGCTACAACCCACCAGGCTTCGTCGCGCAGGTGGTGGCGTTTGCCTTCGGCCTGGCCTGCGCGTCGCTGTTCCCGACCATCGTCATGGGCATCTTCAGCAAGTCGATGAACCGCGGCGGCGCGATCGCCGGCATGCTGACCGGCCTGGTGTTCACCCTGGCCTACATCATCTACTTCAAGCGCGATGTGCTGCTCGGCATGCCCAAGGTGCCCGATTCGGACTGGCTGTTCGGCATCTCGCCGGAAGGCATCGGGGTCATTGGCATGATCCTGAACTTTGTCGTCTCCTATGTGGTGATGAAGTTGACGCCCGTGTGTCCGGATCACATCCAGCATCTGGTCGAAGGCATCCGCTACCCGCGGGGTGCCGGTACTGCCCAGGCACACTGATCGAAAGTTGGTGAAGTAAAGGCCCCCGCTGCGGCGGGGCCTTTGTTTTGCATGGTCGTCAGACCGACAGGGTTTGCCGCCTGTGTTCCTGCTCCAGCCGCTTCAGGCCCCCAAAACTGGCCATCCCGCGCGGCGCCAGGCCAGGGCGCAACGCCAGCAGCAGTTCGGCCGTGGACAGGGCATCGGCCAGGGCATTGTGACGGGCGTAATTGCCGATCCCGAACCGGCCCATCCAGTCATCCAGCGTGCGATAGCGCCGGGCAAGTTGTGGGTGCAGCGCGGGCGCCACATATGCCAGGTCGGCCCAGGCATGCCGGAAATCGAGCCCAAGGAAGGTGCGCATGGCCCGGCCGATCATCGACTCGTCGAACGCGACGTGAAAGGCAATGAGTGGATCCTTGCCCAGGTATTCGAGAAAGGCGAGCAGGGCATCGGCAGCCGGCATGCCCTCCCGCTGGGCGGTGCCGCCGATCCCATGGATCAGGATGTTGTCCTTTTCGCTGACCTGCGCCTGTTGCAATACGATTTCGAAACTGTCGTCCAGCCGGATGCGTCCGTTCGCCACCGCGACCGCGCCAATCGCGATCAGGCGATCGCGGCTGATATTGAGCCCGCTGCTTTCCACGTCCACCACCACGTAGCGGCTTTCATTGAAAGGCGTGTTTTGACGCGGCGGCGGCAGCGCCTGCCAGGCGGCCAGGCGCTGCATTTGTGGTGAGGTCAGGTCCGGCTTTCTGCCGACGAGCCGATCCAGCAGCCAGCTCATACCTGGTAGTCCAGGCCCAGCTTGGTCTGCAGCTTGCGTGCCTGGCGAAAGGCTTCCTTGAGAATGCGCTGGTCGAGGTTGTTGAGCGTGTCGGGATCCACCCGGTTGGTAAGCGTTGTGCCCTGCTCGCTTTGCATGTGATGCAGGCGCAGGCGCAGCAATTGAATGAACAGGAAGGCCTGGCAGTAGGCGTCGGCGTCGCGCGTGCTGATATTCAAGGGAAGGGCGATCTCGCGCAGGCGCTGCAGCGTGTTGGTGTGCGTGCCGCCGGTCGCCAGGCTGAAAATGCGCGCGGCATCGACGAAAGGGGTGATGCCGTTCATCTTGAGATCGATGGTGTGATCGTCACCCGTTACGAAATCGCGCACCATGCCGAGGGGCGGTCGGTTGCGCAAGGCATTGACGGCAAGCTGGTGGAGGAAGCGCGAGTTCTTCGGTGCGGCTGCCTGCAGCCATTCACGCAGCGCCGTCCCAAGGTGGGTCGCACCGTAGAGCGGACGGAAGTCGAAGAAAATGGTCGAGTGCAGCAGATCCATCGGGGCGCCGTGGTAGATCCATTTGTCGAACGTGGTCTGCCATTCATCGAGCGACAGGCACCATTTCGGGTTCGACGCCATGACGTCGCCGCCGCACAGCGGAAACCCGCACTCCGCGAGGGCGAGATTGATGCGTTTGGCAAAGGGCAGCAGCACCGCACGCAACGCGGCCGGGTCCTGGTTGTCCTTGAGCGCGAAGATGATGCCGTTGTCCTGGTCCGTGTTCAGCGTCTGCTCGAAGCGACCTTCGGAGCCTAGCGCCAGCCAGCAGAATTCGATGCCTCGAGCCGGGCTCTCCTGCAACTCCAGTTCGATGATGCGTGTAGTCAGCAGGTCATTGAGCGTCGTGATGATCTGGGTCAGCTGCTCGGCGGCCACGCCCTGGGCCAGCATGTTGCGGGCAAGCTGCTGGATGTCGCGCGCGCATTGCTTGAGCAACGCAAGATCGGGTGCATGGCGGATGGCTGTGCTGATCCGGCTCAGCCCGACGCGTTGCAGGCTGAACAAGTCCTTTTCCGATATCACGCCGGTCAGACGGCCGCTGTCGGTTACCAGCACATGACGAATACCCTGTTTGGCCATGGCGAGGGCAGCCTCATGGGCGGCGGCATGGGGCGGCAGGGTGATGAGATTCGTGCTCATGATGCGGATGACGGGTTCGTCGAGATCCATTCCGGCCAGGGCTACGCGGCTCAGCACGTCGTGCAAGGTAAGGATCCCCTTGGGAACACGGGATTCCACGGCAACCATGGCGCCCACGCCGTGGTCTTCCATGCGCTGCAGCGCCTGCCGGATGGACGTGTCCGGGGCGCAGGTCACCGGCTCGCGCCGGATGACGGACGCGAGACTGCTGCTCATCGACTGCTGTTCCGAACTGGCCTTGGAATAGCCCGCCTGGATGAGATGCTTCGATTGCTCGAGCAGATTGGCGATGCGGCGGGTGCAGAAATCATGGAAGGCTGCGCTCAGGCGGGTCAGCTGCAGGAAGTCGCCGGCCGGCAAGGCATAGCAAAAGACATCGCTGCTGGCACGATAGACGCTGGTGACGGGGCGATCGGCGAGCAGTGCGCCCAGCGGGAAGCACTCGCCCTCGTGCAGTTCCAGCCAGGCACTGTCCTCCTGCGTTTGTGCGATGCCCTGCTCGCCCTGCACGATGCCTTGTTTGATGATGAGGAAAGGAACCGGGTCGCTCTGTCCGGGCGAGAGGATCACTTCACCCTTTGCAAAATAGCCCAATGTCAGTTTTCGGGCCATCCACAGCAGGTGTTCACGGGCCATCTGGTCAAACGGCGCAAACTGGCTCAGGTGCTCAACGGTCGCCTGAATCAGTGAATTGGCAGCCTCCGACATCGTTTTCCCTCGGCGTGTCTTCTGGTTCGTGGCCCATTATCGTCAGGTGCCGGCGTATTTCGCAAGGCGAGTTATCGGGCAGGCAACGGCCGCCCATAAAAAGCGGTGGGCAATTGCCACCGCTTCAAAGGCTGCTGAAACGATTTAATTTGCGCGTTTACGCATGAGGCGAGTAAGTACCAGCCCCGTACCCAGCAGCAGCAGCGATCCCGGTTCGGGTACGGAGTTTCCGCCCCCGCCAATCGGTGCGAAGCGGTCTTCCAGCGTCCAGCTGAGAACGTCGTGATTGGCGTATGCCGCACCGGTGCCCGACGTAAAGCCGACGAAAGCATTGGTGGTACCCAGATCGCTCGCCAGATTGCGCGTCAGTGACAGAATGGCGCTGGCAGGGCGTACAGCGGAACGGCCCAGGCGGGCTTCCAGCAGATTGGTGCTGCCGTCGTAGTCGATCCACGCGTTCCAGATGTCGCCATTGTTCATGTCGGCTTCGGTCACTTCGGCAAGGGCGATCGAATTGACGCTGCCGTTGACATCGACGCCGACGTGGTTGCTGCTGTTGTTGTCTCCGGCGCCATTGTTCCATGTGTCGAATTCGATGCCGACGCTGTTGTTGATGCCGGCATAGCCAATGCCGCCGCCAGCGCCGCCGACGTTGTTGCCGACGGTCTGTACTACGAACACCAGGCCGTCGGCGCCGCATCCTTGACCATCGCAGGCGCCGCCGGGATTGGTGAAGCGAAACTGGAAGAAGGTACTGAACGAGGCGTTGGAGGCAAGGGAAACCGTGCTGGTCGAGAAGGCGCTGCCGGACTCGCCATAATTCGCGGGCGTCAGCCGTAGTACGTTGCCCACCTGAGCGGCATTGCCATTGAGTGTGAGACCGGCCACGCTGGAAAAATCCGGGTAGCTGATCACGGCAGCACCGGCCTGCCCCGCCAGGGTGAGGATGCAGGCGGCAGCTGCAAGCTGTTTGATCGTTTTCATTCGTTTCTCCCTTCTTGGACGTTTCCCATCGCACAGCAAATACCGGGCCATCAGATGATTTGATCTTTTATACATCTGTTTAATCAATGGCTTGTTGCATTTTCCCGTGGGGTGTTTGCATCAGGCATGGGGCATTTGATACTGGAACGTAAAAACGCCGACAGATGCCGATTGCCAAGAGGCTTTGCTGGATAAAAAGCCCCGCCGAAGCGGGGCTTGGGGACTGCTTGAAAACCCGAAACGGGTTAAACGGGCAGGCGTTTGCTTCTTTACATCATGCCGCCCATGCCACCCATCCCGCCCATGTCGGCGCCGCCCATCGGCATGGCCGGCTTGTCTTCCGGCAAGTCGGCGACCATGCAGTCGGTGGTCAGCATCAGGCCGGCGATCGACGCGGCGTTCTGCAACGCGGTGCGGGTGACCTTGGTGGGGTCGAGCACACCCATCGCCACCATGTCGCCGTACTCGCTGGTGCCGGCGTTGTAGCCGAAGTTGCCGGTGCCTTCGAGCACCTTGTTGACCACGACTGACGGCTCGTCGCCGCAGTTCTTGACGATCTGGCGCAGCGGCTCCTCGATCGCGCGCAGGACGATCTTCACGCCGGCGTCCTGGTCGTGGTTGTCGCCCTTGACGGCAGCGGCCGCGGCCTTGGCGCGCAGCAGTGCGACGCCGCCGCCGGGGACGATGCCTTCTTCAACGGCGGCACGCGTGGCGTGCAGCGCGTCTTCGACGCGAGCCTTCTTCTCCTTCATCTCGACTTCGGTCGCAGCGCCGACCTTGATCACCGCCACGCCGCCGGCCAGCTTGGCCTTGCGCTCCTGCAGCTTCTCGCGGTCGTAGTCGCTGGTGACTTCGTCGATCTGCTTGTTGATCTGGGCGATGCGGCCCTTGATCGCGTTGGCATCGCCGGCACCGTCGATGATGGTGGTGTTTTCCTTGCCGACTTCGATGCGCTTGGCGCGGCCGAGGTCCTGCAGGGTGGCCTTCTCCAGCGAGAGGCCGACTTCCTCGGCGATCACGGTGCCGCCGGTCAGGATGGCCATGTCTTCCAGCATCGCCTTGCGACGGTCGCCGAAGCCGGGNGCCTTGACGGCGCAGGTCTTGAGGATGCCGCGGATGTTGTTGACCACCAGCGTGGCGAGCGCTTCGCCGTCGACGTCTTCGGCGACGATCATCAGCGGCTTGCCGGCCTTGGCGACCTGTTCCAGCACCGGCAGCAGGTCGCGGATGTTGGAGATCTTCTTGTCGAACAGCAGGATGAAGGGATCTTCCATGATCGCCATCTGCTTGTCGGGGTTGTTGATGAAGTAGGGCGACAGGTAGCCGCGGTCGAACTGCATGCCTTCGACGACGTCGAGTTCGTTCTCCAGACCCGAGCTGTCTTCGACCGTGATGACGCCTTCCTTGCCGACCTTGTCCATGGCGGCGGCAATGATGTCGCCGATCGAGGAGTCGGAGTTGGCGGAAATGGAGCCGACCTGGGCGATTTCCTTGGAGGTCTTGCAGGGCTGGGAGATCTTCTTCAGTTCGCCGGTGATCGCGACGACGGCCTTGTCGATGCCGCGCTTCAGATCCATCGGGTTCATGCCGGCGGCGACGAATTTCATGCCTTCGTTGACGATGGATTGCGCCAGCACGGTGGCGGTGGTGGTGCCGTCACCCGCGACATCGGAGGTCTTGGAAGCGACTTCCTTGACCATCTGCGCGCCCATGTTCTCCAGCTTGTCCTTCAGCTCGATTTCCTTGGCGACCGACACACCGTCCTTGGTCACGGTGGGGGCGCCGTAGGAACGGTCGAGCACCACGTTGCGGCCTTTCGGACCCAGGGTTACCTTGACGGCGTCAGCCAGGACATTGACACCAGCCACCATGCGGTGACGCGCAGAATCGCCAAAACGTACGTCTTTTGCAGCCATGCTTTAACTCCTAAATTGAATTCGGTTGGATTGCGTGTCAGCGGATGATTACTGCTCGACCACGCCCATGATGTCTTCTTCGCGCATCACCAGCAGTTCGTCGCCTTCGACCTTGACAGTCTGGCCAGCATATTTGCCGAACAGCACGCGGTCGCCGACTTTCACGTCCAGCGGAATCAGCTTGCCCTGGTCGTCTTTCTTGCCTGCGCCGACGGCGATCACTTCACCCTGGTCGGGTTTCTCGGTCGCGGTGTCGGGGATCACAATCCCGGAAGCGGTCTTGCGCTCTTCTTCCATGCGCTTGACAATCACTCGGTCGTGCAGAGGACGGATTTTCATTGCAAAGTCTCCATTGCGGTA
Organism: Thiobacillus sp.; assembly: GCF_013693775.1. Taxonomy (NCBI): domain Bacteria; kingdom Pseudomonadati; phylum Pseudomonadota; class Betaproteobacteria; order Nitrosomonadales; family Thiobacillaceae; genus Thiobacillus; species Thiobacillus sp. Next base: position 2,246,771 of record NZ_CP059257.1, on the reverse strand, counting down.
CGTTGATATAAGGCAGCCGGAGCTGCCCGAAAAATGAGGAAGCGGCGAAGGTGTTGTTAGCACTCGTCGCCATTGAGTGCTAATAGTAGAGGCGCAGAGTTTCAATTTCAAGCCCATGGACGATTGTCGGTCGCCATTAGTGTGGCGAGGCAAAAGATTTGAAACTTTGGGGGTTAGAAATGAAACAAAAAGCCTCCCAACTGCCACGGAAAATATTAGACAGCGACACGCGGTGTCACTCTATCGGGGTTATGGCATAGCCCACGCCCGGCCGACGTCGACGCGCACCGGCACGCGCGGATTTTCAGAGCGCACCTGCGTTACGCGGGCGCGGCCGTCCTGGTCGATCTTGACGTGGACCGTGCCGCCAACGCTGTGGTGACCGGCACCGGAAACCGAAGGCGCGCGCGGGCGCGGCGCGGGAGACGTCAGTTCGATCGCCTTGTCCGTCAGCCATTTTGCCGCAGTCAGTGGGGACAGCACCTTGAGCAGGATCGCGCCGACAGCGCTGGCCTTGCTCGAAATCCAGTCCCAGAACTGGCCGAACCACTTCTTCAGCTTGTCCCAGTTCTTGTAGATCAGGTACGCGCCGCCGGCGATGGCCGTGACCGCCAGCCCGATCGGGTTGGTCAGAAAGGCGCGGCCGAGCCATAGAAAAGCCCTGCCCACCCAGGGGATGACGCTGCCCAGTACTCGGAATACACGGACTCCAACCCCGAAGGCCAGCACCGCGCCATTCCAGAGCGGCGTCACCAGGGCGACGTATCTCAACACGCCGGCCAGAGCGAGCGCCATTGCGCCTAGTCCACTGGAGGCAGCAGCGACAGCGAGCGTAGCCAGGCCGACATATTTGGACACGGTCGGCCATTCCTTTACCCACTCGCCGACTGACGACGAAATGCGGCCGAACCACTCCGCCAACGATTTCAGCTGCGGCCCCATCGCTCCGGCAAACGCCGCGATCGTATTGCGGAACGTGCCGGTCGCGGCCTCCCACACGTTGGCAAGCGTGCCCAGCTGCGCGTTGACGCGCTTCTGCAGATCGGCCTGTTTTTCATGGATTCCACGATCTTGTCGTAGCCATCCAGCCCTTGTGTAATGACCTGCGCCAGCATCTGCTGATCCTGGCCGCCGCCGGTCAGCGTCTTCAGGATGGCGTTCAGCCTCACCGGATCGAGGTTTTTCAGCTTGTCGAACTGCGCGACGAGATCCCGCATCGGCTTGAGCTGGCCGTCTTTATTGAACAGCTCAAGTTTCATTCCCGGCGCCAGCAGCGCGTTGGCCTTGCTCAGCTTGGTCTTGTCCGCCATGTTGCTCAGCAGCGAGGCGAACCCGGTACCGACCGTTTCGCCGGAGAGGCCGCCCTTGACCAGCATCGCGTACAGCGGCGCCAGCGCCTTGGTCGCTTCCAGCCCCTGAATCTTGAAGGTCTTCAGCGCGCCGCCCGAACGGCCGAAGGCGTACATCATCTCGGTCGAGTCCACGCCCATGAAGTTCAGGCGCTGGATCGTGTCCATCAGCCCCATCATGTCGCGGTCCACGGTGCCGGTCGCGTTCTTCATCCTGGCCGCGAACTCAGCGGCGCCGTCCGGCGCCATCTTCAGCAGCACGGCAAGGTTGGCGGCCGCCTCGCCCACGCCGCCCAGAATCGAGGCGTCGGTGATGTCGTAGGCCTTGAGCTTGGACATCATGTTGAGGAAGTCCGCCGTGGTTCCAGGCAGCCGGTCGCCCAGCTTCACCGCCAGCGCGTTCACCTGCTCGAACGCACCGACCGCACCATTCTTGTCCATCATCACGGTTTTGAGCCGGACAGAGGCATCTTCCAGCTCGGCAAATGCCTCGATCGGCTTGGCCAGTGCCGCAGCAGAAGCCGCGCCAGCAATAGCCGTGCTGCGTCCAAAGCGTTCGCTGACATCACGGACCTTATCGATTCTTTCAGCCAGTGCGCCAAAGCGATTCTGCACGTTGCGGACGACCGGCGATATCTTGTCGAACGCCGTCAACACCAGGGCGAATTGCATCGTATCCATATGCTAAGCTGGCCTCATGAATAAGCTGACGGAAACCGTATTCGGCCTGTTTGGCATGGCCCACATTGGCGCTACGGTGTGGCTCGGTTTCCTGGAAGGGTTTGTTCCAGCCCTGGTGTTCTTCCTGTTCGGGGCCGTGTTCCTGGGCGGGATCGCCGCCATCGCGGAGAAGATCGGCAACGCGCTGGAGAAGGTATTCCGCCCCCGGCGACATAGATCAGTCTTGATGACTTCGGTAGCCGCATCGCAATTACTTCAGCTCGACGAATTGCCGTACCTGCTCCAGGATGCTATCGCGGTCATAGGCAGAAATGCCAAGGAACGGCCGAGCTGGAATATCGCCCCACAAATTAGGGAACTGTGATTTTTTGCCGCCGAACTGAAGCATGGCACCGTACAAAAAGGGGTGCCCACCTGTACGCTGTGGCCCGCCACCTTGTAGCCGATGATGTGCGAAAGTAATCGGGTTTCGCCGATGAGTGGCCTCTTGGCCGCGAGCATTGCGGCCGACTTCTTGGTTAAGCGGCCAGCATCGGCGCCGCGCTTGATGTAGTACCCGTCCTTAGTGCCGATGCGCTTGCCGGTTTTTTCATGAATCCCGTCGAATCGCCGTAGGTATTCCAGGAGCGTTACAGGACTATTATCGGGCCAGCGCGTGCCGTCCGGCCCTGTGCCTGTCTGAAAGCGCTGCTTGGTCGAGTCGATCAGGACTTCGCCGATGGCGGCAAGCAGAGGCTGAGGCTGTTTGACGGCGGAAACTACTCGGCCAAATACGCGCAGCACCTCTGCATCATTTGCTTCAACCTTGATCACAAAGCACTCCCCGATGCTCGCACACGATCGCGTGCCAAAGCTCGCTGCTTGGCGATGATGCGATAAATGTGAACCTCGCTCATGCTGTACTTCACAGATAATTCATGTATCGACAATTTCCCCATTTCCAGAAAAATCCGATAGTTTTTNAGGGCCATCTCCAGAGCCAAGCCACGCGGCAGATAGAAGCTGTGCCCGCCGTGATAGCGAGCCAGCGCCCGCATCACGATGATCGCAATCTCGCGGGCCCGCTCTTCGTTCGCCCCCGCATGGGCCAGCGCATCCCGCGCCACGTCCAGCATGTCCACCAGCATTTTCGGCCAGTGACATTCAATCTCGGCCGGCAGTATCGCCAAGTCCGCATCCGGTGTCAGTGGCTCGCCGTCGAAAAGTTGCCGTTCTTCCAGAGATTCAATCATCGTAAAGGGCGGTACGATTTCAGAGTCATACAAAAAAACCTGCTTAGCCACCGCGGAAAGGCAACCGAGGCGGGGGTGGGCAGGTGGACCCTGGCGGATCATTTCCCCTCGTAGCTGGTCAGATCAGCCACGAGCATGTATCCCTATGAACCGCCTCCTCGGGACACACCTTCGAGCAAGCTATTCCACCACCACGCCCTGCAGTTCTTCGGCCAATTCGTCGCGCTCGGCTTGTAGCGCATCGATCTCCGCGTTCAGTTTTTCAAGTGCACCTCGACGATCGGCAAGCGGCAATCCGGGGTCAGGCCAATATAGGTTGTTGATGGCGTCCTCAAAGCGCTTCTCGATAAGCTCGCCAAACATCCAGAAAAACGCATCAGGCTTGAAGGCAATTCCGGGATTGGCAACTTCACCGTCAAGGTACGGAATCATCTGTACCCCACCACCACTGAGAACCCTCTCATGGTTGATGAAGTTGAGATGTCGTCCATCTCGGGCCCATTTCATTTTCAGCCGCGTGGGGAACGATTCCGCGCGGCGCTTGATGTCTTCGCGGACGTACTCCATCAAATCGCTTTTTGCCAAAGGCGCATCGGCAATTTCATTGCGCTTCGTCACCAGAGCGTCGATTTGCTCATCAAGTCCACGTATCTTCGCCACCACTTCATTGGCGGCTTTGCCCATCTGAGCAAGCAACGACTTGATTTCAGACATTGTCGTCACCTTTGTCCAGTTGTACCGAGATGTTGAGGCTCTTCGCGGCAAACGGTTTGTTCACCTTCTCGATGGCGCCGCATTCCAGCAGCTCAGCAGCATCCTTGTCGCCAAGCTCGATCATGCTTCCCGCAGGATATTGATCGCCGTTGTAATTTACGTTCACGCACGTCCGATATCTCATTTCCCACCTTCTTTAAAAACATGATTGACGGCTTGCAGGGTAGTCACATAGACCCCTGCTGCAGCTTGTTCCTTTTGGTAGGCCAAGGCTTTGTTGGATAGNGAAAGCGCTGCGGCTTCTGCTTCGCGCCCCAGGTGCTGGCCAGATGCGACCGATGATCCGGCATAGCGTGCTGCAGCAAGATCGGTAACATTGTTGACGGCTTGCATCGGGGTCACATAAACCCCGCTNGCAGCTTGTTCCTTTTGATAGGCCAAGGCTTTGTTGGCTAGGAAAGCGCCGCCGCTTCTGCTTCGCGCCCCTGGCGCCGGCCAGGCGCGACTGATGATCCGGCATAACGTNGCTGCGGCAAGATCGGTAAGCCCATCCAGTGCGGGCGTATTCGTGAGTGCAGCGCTTAATATGGAAGACACGTTTCCGCTCTTGTCGAACGTGAAGACCGGCGAGATGTAGCGATACTCACGCGTCGCGATCATCTTTGCCGCGATATCGGTCCACCTGGCATCAATGACATAGAGCCCATCGCCGTCCCGCCACTCCATTCGCTTGAACCAGCCTGCAGCCGGAGCCGGTGCGCCATTACGGTTCGCATTGAGGCTCTGATGCTCGTAGTCAATCACGAACTCGTTGGCACGGGCGTTCGCCGTGCCAATGATCGCCATAGCCGCCTCCCGGCTTATTGACCACCCCGCGATATTGTCGGGGCGCCCATCGCTGGCACGAAAAAGGCCGTCCGGAATGAGTCGAAACACGCTCTTTGCCGAGACGATCTGTTCCGTACTGCATTGGGCCTGAGCATGATGATTCATTGCGCTCGATCACTGTCTTGGTCGATGGCCAAGACAGTACCCACCACAACACGGGTTAGGAGATTAACCGGGGTTAGTTATTTGAGATTGGGGAACGCCACCAATGGCGTTTTGAGGCGTTTAAATTTGCTTGGGCATGGTTGGATATGGGAAGCGGTGATTGAAACGGTTTGTGGCCCGGTTTGAAGCCACAAACCGGCCTTATCATGCTGCCTGTCGTGCCAAACGTATGGCTACCTCAAGTTCGGCACTCATGGATTCAGCCTCGCGCGCATGGTCGAGTGCGATCAGCACCAGTGTGTGAATGTCCTCGTTTCCTAGATCGTCGCCGGCTATCTTGATCACGGAATTGGCGAACAAAGCATCGATAGCGGTCATGATCGTGCGTGCAGCCGACAGCTTCAGGTCCATTTGGGTTTGGAGGTTCTGAATTTGATTCAGGTTGTTTTTCAAGTTAGCTCCCTTTCAGATGTTGTAGCCAAGATTTGTTGATGCGGCTCTCATAACTCGTACATCAATGATCCAATTCTTGTCTCTTGCGATAAGTGCCGCCTGACGAAGAACCTGGGTGAGGGCGCGCAACCCGCCNTCCCCTTTCACAATTCGCGTTGCGTACTCAACTTCGTCTTTCCCTGTTCCGATCCCCCATGCCTTGAGCGTTTCCAGGGCATCCCCTTCAGTTGGTAACGGGATAGGCATGCGCATCCCTACGCGAGACGACAGGGGGCCCATAAACGCTGCTTGTTTACCCCGCCCATTTATGCGCGTGTGAATCTCTTCATTTCCTAGGTAGGCAATGCCAATGTGGCAGGCATCATGGAAATGCCGGATTTGGTCGAGCGCCTTGATATCCAAGTGTTGGGCTTCATCCACGATAAGAAGGTCGCCTGGGTTAAACGCCCGTGTGATTTGACGAACCATAGCGTCACAACGGTAGGCGTCGTCACCGCGGCCCATTGCTTCGCTAATCGCGCATAGAGCAGACGTGATCGTTCTCATGCTGGCGTGCGCCTCTACCATGTAAACAGTTGGCACGCCGGAACTCATATACAGGGCATTGCTGCTATGAGGCGAAGCATTGGCATCTTGATAGCGCAGCGCAGTGCGGGTTTTACCGATACCCGCNCCNCCGTAAACCACTGCAATAGTGGGAGTGGTCTGCGCATACATCAGGGCCATGCGGATACGTGTGCTAGTTGGCGTATCCACCCACCCAGGCTCGGTATATTCGGGGACCGTTTCCGGTCTGTTGATTGCCTCAATGTGGTTCATTATGATGCGTTCTCCTATTGGGGAATTGGCCATTGGCTAAAACGCCTGACGCAAGGTGCAACTTGCGTCAGGGGCCTACTTGCCGCGCTGATGGAACTGCCTTTCCAGCAAATCGGCGAAATCTTCTGGACTTATCAGCGGATCCTCTTCGTCTTTCACTGCCTTCGCGGGCGCTGGTATCACCAGGGGTAGCCTGACGGGTTCCACGACCTGGGGCTTCGTGGCCGCGCCAGCNTCCTGCGGGGGCGCTTCATCCGCCAGGCTGAAATCTTGGCTTTCTGCTTCCCACAGCCTTTTTGTCGCCTCGGTGAGCTGCTTCACGCGGGCCGCGTGGGCACGCTTTCGCCGGCCATGTTCTTTCGCGGCTTCCCTGTCGTTGAATCCGGTCTTTTGGTAGAGCGGAACATCGAAGAGATAGCGCCCGTTCAGGAAAAGATGCACGGGGGCCGAAGGGTTGCTCGGGTCGTAGCGAACCGAGTAGCCCGGAGCCCTGGCAAGCGCGCTGCATGCCTCGTTCCAGTAGCGGTTCTTGAGAACTTCGAAGCTTCCGTTCTCGCGGTCGAGCCTGACCGGTTCGGTGGCGAGCAGGCAATATCGGAGCTGCTCTGCCGATGCATTGCGCACAACAGTGACCGGCAACAGCGTTTCATAGATCTGATTCGGAGATTTGCCGTGCATGCTGTCGCCCCGGTGCTCGCGCGCGTTGTGGGCGTGGAACGTCTCTTCGAGAATGCGTAGAAACTCAGCCAATGGGACGGCGTTTTTCACGCTGAAATTCTCGGGCTTGGCGTCGTGGTTGTTGCCGCAGTAGGCGCCTTCGAATTCTTTCCTCTTCGCCATTTCCGTGAACGCCTGCCATCCTCGTTCGATCGGCTTGGACTGGCCATGTCCAGGGGTGGCCCACATGTACTCGATGCCCAGAAGAGTCATGGTGCCGGGCAACTCGTTTTCCTTGACCTTGAAGCGGTGCCGATTCGGCGCGCCGCCGGTGTTTTCCTTGGCGGCGAAGGCCATGCCGTTGTCCATTAGGACNGCGACGGGGATGACGTTGCCGCCGGCGACGATGGAAGCATGGAGGGCCCGCCTCACCAGCTCGGCGGTTTCGCTCCTGCCGACCGCCCAGCCCAGAAATTTCCGGCTGCGTACGTCCTGAAACGCGACCACGATAGGCCGGAATACTTCGCCTGATTTGTCTTTGACGAATACGTCCGCCTTGTGGCCGTCAGCGTTCCAGAGCTCGTGTAGCTCAAGGCCGGAATAGTCGCGCACCTGGTGCGCAAACGTGCGCCCTAGTGCCTTCCTTCCTTCGCGCTTCAGAACCACATAGTCATGTGGCAATTCATTGAGGCGCGCCTGCACCGTGTCGTAGCTCGGGATAATCCAGCCCTTTTCCGGGGCGACCTTCATCGTGAGGTCATACACCATCCGCAGCGACGGCTGCGACTGAATAAGGTATTGATCCTTGATGTGCTCCCACGCCTCTTCGGAGAACTCAGCGCGGCCGGTTTTTCCCTTCCACTCAGGTAGCAGCAGCGGAGCCCATAGGCTCGGGTCCTGCCCCTTCACTTGGCTTCTGTAGCGCCAGACCGTAGCCCGGTTGATCCTCTTGTCGAACCGGTCGCCCAGCGCTGCGAAGATTTCAGCCTGTTGCGTGCCCTCGCCCTGCAGGCGGTTGAACTCGATGACGATTTCGGCACGCCGTATCGCTTCCGCGCGTTGATTTTCTGTCGCCTTCCAGAAGGCACCCCACAGCGCATCCTGATACGCCTGGCCGCCGGCCGCTGTCTTGTCGGGCGAAACGCTGTCCCGCACCTTGATACGCGCGGCCTTATCTGATGCGCGCTTTTGCGCTGGCTTTCGTGCNCAAGCGACCTGGGCGGATGCCGGCAGACAGTTCATAGGGATTTGCCAACCTTCCCCGCCATTGATTCGTGCCTTCCGGGCGCCGGGGTAGAGGCCGGCGTTGCAGTTATCACGAACGGCACGCGCGCTGACTCCGCTGAGCTTTCCGACTTCTGCAGCCGTCAGCCAGGCTTCCGTTCCAAGAGATTCCTGGTTCCGACCTTGCTTCCAACCTTTTGCACTATCAGTCATGGCTTGCAAATCCGCTTATCGCGTTTGTTTATGCGGGTTTCGCTGGGGTTGGAAGTGACTCGCTGATACTTCCAACCTTTGGCGGAAAAGGTTGGAAGTTCATTCTTCGATGACACCGTCTTTCAAGCCGAGCTTGACGGCGATCTTGTGGCTTTCGCCATATTGGCATTCAATGCGCCCAAGCAGGATTCTGCGGGTCAGCTCTTCGTTCACCCCATTCTTGCGCGCCCAAGCGGCCATGCTCAGGCCGTGATACCGCAATTCGGCCCTAACTTGTTCCCGAGTTTTCATTTGTGTACCCTCGAAATCGAACCTAATGGGATTATGTTGGATACATTCGTACACCATGTCAAGTGCCGAAAATGACTTTGGGAGTAGGCTGCGACGCAAAGAGAGGCTATGGGCTTAAGCCAAGCCGCTTTTGCGGAAATGATGGGTGTGCACAGACGTAGCCAAATCAACTACGAAACGGGCAAACGACAGCCGACTTTGGAGTATCTGGAAGCGCTCAAGCGGGTTGGAGTTGATCTATCCCAGCTCATGGGAACGGGTGAGGCGGTTCAAACATTGCGGGCGGCAGCGTATTTCCATCTGCTCAGCAAGATCACTTCCCTCCTCGGGATGCGCGGGGAACGCTTGGGTTACGCCCTGGATCAAGCCCTCAGGATCACGCTTGATACGATGAAAATGCAGGGCGAAGAAATGGTCGTAGACGAAAAAGGCTGGACGCTGAAATGACTAAACTGGCCCTGCGACTACTACATGAAGTCGGGGTCAACGATTTTTAGATGGCGTTTCATTTCTTATGCCTCGTCGTGCTTTTTCCCGGTTTTGTTTCAATTCATAGGGTGACTGGCTAAAAGTCCTTAACTCTTTGTCCTGTCTCGATAAAAACCGCTATATCTCGCCAAGTCCCGATTCCCTCCCGTGTTTCAAACCATCTCCCCTCCGACAATTAGAGTTGATAGTTTTGCCAATAAACTTGATAGCCCGGCCACTGCGGCGAAGCCGCTTGGTGCGATGGCGCTCACTAACGTGTATAAAAATCAATCAGATACGGTTAGGGTGGCTGTGGCGGTCACCTGACAAATTCCTCGCCTGCTTTCAACATGCGTACGGATGTCCTGAATTCGGATCTGTACCCCGAGTGGCTCCAATCCCTCGCCTCTGAGGACGCGAGGGATGCGTTTTGCTTGATCATTGGCCTTGCAGCCTGCTTGCGCGACTGCGGGTGCCGCAGAGCCGCGTGATAAGTCGGCTATATGACATGGGAGCGATCGAACGCTTGGGGAGTGGGCGTAGCGTCCGGTGGCAAGGCAAAACGAATGTTCGACTAAGCGACTGACACGTTCAGAGATTGCCACTTATGAATACCACAGGCCAAATCGAGAAGCGCACCCAGGCCCGCGTCGTCGCCCTGTTCCACGACCGGCTGGCCTGCCATTAGTTGGGCAACTGGATCGACCGCTCGGCTAACACCAACATCGAGCAGGAGCTACTGTGCACCTACGCGCTTTTATCGATTTCCGGCTGGCGCGCGTCAGCCCGGATCCGTACTGGGACCATGACTGGGCGAACATCTGTATGGAGCGCCGTCGTTCCCGATGAATCCAGACGGTGCGCGAGCGGCGGCTTGACAGTCTCCGCCTGATCGCCTACCTTCCCGGCCATGTTTGCTTTTGATTGCCCCGTCTACACGCATGCCGCCCGCCAAACCCTGATGGCAGGCATGCACTCGCACGGCCTCAAGTTGACAAGCGTCATGGGCACTTGCCCGCCGGACGCAGATACTTAAGCCCGGCGATACCCCACCTCATCTCATTTGCGCAAACACATATCGCCGGGCCTAAGCCAGGCGCGATAGTGGCCGTCCCCTTGCCGGGTCGGCCGCGCTTTTGGGAATCACCATGCATACGTACATCCCTGTCAGGCCCATGCTTGACGCACCCAGCTTCGTCCATCTTTCCTGGCTGGAGCAAGACCCGCGCCAAGCGGCTATCCGTGACCGCCGGCCCCTCTCTGGGCGACTCTTCAGTCTGCTGCGACGTATAGGCCACCGCTTTTTCGATGAGGCCGGCTTGCCATGGATCTGACCAAGAATTTCGTAAAAGCCAAGCGCCCCTGTGCCGAGGGTTTTCGCTGGTTTCTCCGCACCCACCAGAACGGCGGTGATTACCAGCCGTTGCTCGATGCCCTCGTCAGAGACGGAAGGGTTGACGACGCCTGCTGGCTGCTGACCCAGTTCGGTCCCACGGATGCGGTTCTGTCCGTGAATGCGATCGATGCACAGGCCATCGTGTTCGCTGGCACCCTGGAGGTGCGCGGCAACATCGAGGTCGATTCGATCCTACGTGCGGGTGGGTCGATCCGGGCCGGCGGCGGGATTCGCGCTGGCCAGTCCATCATCGCGGGCGAGGATGTCCGGGCTGACGGCAACATCCGTTCGGGCGGAACGCTCGACGCCGGCGGAGACATCAAGGCTGGCTGGAGCATCGAGGCCGAAGGCGCGCTGCAATGTGGTGGCAACCTGCGTGCCGAGTGGGATCTGTCCTGCGGCGGCCTGCTGACGGTGGGCGGCAATGCCTACATCGGCCAGGACGTGGTTGCCAAGGGTGCCGTCCAGTGCCGCAAGAGCCTGCGAACCGGCGGCTTCATCACCGGCGCCAGTTCGATCCGCGCCACCCATGGCATAGAGGCCGGCACGACAATTCATTGCCAGGAACACCTGGAGGCAGGCTGGGGCATCAAGGCACTCGGCGCCATCGTCGCCGGCGGGGCGATCAAAGCTGGCGAAAGCCTGCAGACCGAAGCGACGATCCGTGCTGGCGACGGCTACGGCATCTACGCCGGCCTCAACGTACCGGTGGAGGTGTGGGAAGCCAGCGCGTGGGTACGCGCGCGGGAACTGCCGAACCGGCTGTTCAGCGGCCATTGGCAAGCACCGGCCACGTCCTGAGCGACGCAGCTTTTCCTTCTTGCTGCCAAATGAGGTCAAGATGAACACACCTTTCATTTCTCTGTGTCCCGAGATCACTCGGGAAAACGCGCTGACGCTGATTGACTGGTTGGAGGATGAGGACATCACCCGCTACCTGAGCGATTCCCGCGATGTCTCCCGCTTGATCGAGCAGGTCATCGGTCGGGTCCAGTTGCCAATCCTGACCCATCTTTTCAACCAGGGTGGCCGGTTCTTCATGGCCTACGACCAGCATGACGTACCGGTGGGCTTCGTGCGTCTCGCCAAGGCGGGCCCGGACTGCGAAATGGTCCTGGTCATCGGTGACCGCGAAAACTGGGGCCGCAAGCTCGGCGCCAGCGCCATCCGCGAAGGCATGAAGCTCGCTTTCTTCGAGATGCGGGCCGAGAGGCTCATCGCCAAAATCCACCCGGACAACGTGCGATCGTTGAATGCTTTCCTGCGTAGCGGCTTCTTGCTGGAAAGCGAAACGCCGGCGATGAAGTCCTTGGTCATGAACTCAACGCGCTATCTCCGGCTCTTGCGCGAACGCCCTCCGGTTCACATCGCCGACATCTACATCACCGAGATCGACAAGGCCAGGCTCAGGAGTCTGGTCGACCTCGAACAGGGCTCGGGTATTTTCGAGCTTGAGCATGAGATCGAGCGAGCCATCGTCGTCGATCCAAAGAAAGTGGCGGAGGATGTCGTCACGATGAACTCCAGGGCCTTGCTGAAGGTGGACGACGAGGAGGTGGAAGTTGCGCTGGTTTACCCAGAGGATGCGGACGATCGTGCCGGGAAACTATCGGTTTGCTCCGGCATCGGCACCGCGATCCTGGGCTACAAGGAGGGCGATGCCTTCAGCTGGCGGATTCCGAACCGAACCTGCCATATCCGGATTGGGAAAGTACTTTATCAGCCGGAGGCCGCGGGTGATTTCCACCTGTAGGTCTGCACGCTGCGCATTCGCCGCAGATCGCGCATGGGCGCTCCGGCCGCCTGCGATTCGGCGGTCGCTCCTCTTCACAACCGACCGATTGCTGCTGAAAGCTGACCTTCCGGCCCGCGCGATACAACGCCTGTATTGGGTCGGGTCCTGCCGCGGGGAAATCAGAACGCGTACGTTCGGGGAATTTCCTGTCCTATGTCCGGTAACGACTACATAGCAGAAGTAGAAGGCCAAATCTCCAGCGGCAGCCTCGCCGAACTGCTGCCGGCTAAAGGGCTCACCCGGAGTGTCCGCTCGGCTAGAATGGGTGCTCCTTATTCGCAATATCCTTTTTAATGTCGAAAACCCTGACGACTGTTGGAATTAACGTCAATTTCTCTGATGTTGGGAATGGCGATAGTCGTCGGAACCCCTTGAGAGACGTGCAAGTGGACTATCGAATCCAATGGCGGCCGACAACGATCTTTTAAGCCGTACCCGCGCTGCCGTCTGGCACCCCTGCACCCAGATGAAACAGCTGGAAGCCGCCCCGCCGCTGCCGATTGCGTGCGGCGAAGGGGTGTGGCTGGTCGACACCGGCGGGCGGCGCTATCTTGACGCGATTTCGAGCTGGTGGGTCAATCTGTTCGGCCACTGCAATCCGCGCATCAACGCCGCGATCGTCGACCAGCTCGGCAGGATCGAGCATGTGATGCTGGCCGGCGCCACCCACGAACCGGTCGTGGCGCTCTCGGAGCGGCTGGCCAAGCTGACCGGGCTGGGCCACGCGTTCTATGGCTCGGATGGCGCGTCGGCTACCGAGATCGCACTGAAAATGAGCGCTCACTTCTGGCGTAATGCTGGTCAAACGGAGAAAAACGGCTTCATCAGCCTCCAGAACGGCTATCACGGCGAAACCGTCGGCGCGCTGTCGGTGACCGATATTCCGCTGTTCAAGGCCACCTATGCGCCCCTGCTGCGGCACACGGTGCAGGTTCCGACGCCGGATGCGCGCCTGGCCGAAACAGGCGAAACGGCCGAGGAATTTGCCCTGCGCTGTGCGGATGTCCTGGAAGCGCATCTGGTCGAACACGCCGCGGAAACGGCCGCCTTCATCGTCGAACCGCTGGTGCAGGGTGCGACAGGGATGGCGATGTATCACCCGATCTATCTCAAGCGGGCCCGGGAACTGTGCACAAAATATCGAGTGCACTTGATCGCCGACGAGATCGCCGTGGGTTTCGGCCGCACCGGCACGATGTTCGCCTGCGAGCAGGCAGCCATCCACCCCGATTTCATCTGCTTGTCGAAGGGGATCACGNGGGGTTATTTGCCGCTATCGGCCGTGCTGACGACTGACGCTGTCTATGCCGCGTTCTATGGCGACGCCACGGCGCGCGGTTTTCTGCATTCGCATTCCTATACCGGCAACCCTTTGGCCTGTCGGGCAGCGCTGGCGGTGCTGGATATCTTCGAAACGGACCAGGTCATTGCTGCCAACCGCATCAAGGCGCAGGAATTCACTGGATTGCTGGCGGACGTGGCGACGCACCCGCGGGTGCGCCATTTTCGCCAGCGCGGCATGATCTGGGCGTTCGACGTGGCGGATGCACAGCCTGGCTTTTCCGCCCGCCTGCACCAGGCGGCGCTGGGGCAAGGCGTGTTCATCCGCCCGATCGGCAATACGGTGTACGCCATGCCGCCGTATGTGACGAGCGCCGACGATATGCGCATCCTGGCGGCGACCCTGCTGGCCTGTCTTAAAACCCCGGATATCTGATTGGCACCCTGCCGGGCTTGACGCTTGTCGGGCTCGACCATAAGATAGTAATCAATAACTATCTAAAGGCTATGCTCATGTCCGAGGCTGCGCGTAAACGGCTGGGCGCCGACGAACGGCGCGAGGAAATCATCCGCGTGACGCTCGAACTGGCTGCCAGGCAGGGTGTCGACGACGTGACTACCCAGGACATGGCCCAGGCGATGGGGGTGACACAGGGCGCGGTGTTCCGGCACTTTCCAAGCAAGGACGCCATCTGGCTGGCAGTGATGCAATGGGTGCGCGACCGCATGATGGCGGTGCTGACGCGTGCGGCCGCACAAGGCCGCGATCCGCTGGATGCCCTGCAACGCATGTTTNTTGCCCATATCGCGTTCATCGCTGGCCATCCGGCCATTCCGCGCGTGCTCACCTCCGAGCATCTGCATGGCCGCAATGCGGTGCTGCGTCAGCTCGTGACCGAAATCATGCTGGCGTACGAGGCGAAGATCGCCGGCCTTCTGCGAGATGGCCAGGCGCAGAAGCTGGTACGCCCCGGCCTCGACACCCAGGCAGCCGCAACGCTCTACATCGGCATGATCCAGGGGCTGGTGCTGCAAACCTCCATTCTGCGGGGGCAGCGCACGTTGGCTGCCGAAGCCGCCCGCACCTTCCCGGTTTTTCTCGCGGCGGTCCGTACGCCCTCACCCACCCAAGGAACGCATCCATGAAATATTTTTCAATATTGTTTGCAGCCAGCCTGTGCATGAATCTGGCCACCGCCCATGCGCAGGACATGACGCCCCACCACGCCCATGCGCCTGCCGCCGACACGCGCGTGATCCTGGCCTTGTCTCCGGACGAACGTGCCATGATCCTGGAAGAAATGCGTCTGTTCCTCGACGGCGTCGGCACCATGACCGGCGCGCTCGGCAAGCAGGACATGCAAGCGACGGCGGCCGCGGCACGCGGAATGGGGATGAAGATGGTGCACGAGGTTCCGCCCGCATTGCGAGCCAAGTTGCCCATGGAATTCAGGCAGCTGGGTTTTCAGTGCACCGCGATTTCGACCAGATCGCAATGGATGCCGACAGCCTGAAAGATGTGAGCCACACGCTCAACCAGCTGTCCGCTACGCTGCAAAAATGCGTGAGCTGCCATGCGGCGTATCAAATCCGCAGCCCGCTGAACGTCGATACACACTGAGCGGACCCCGTATGAAGCGCCGCGCTGTCTCGTTCATCAATCGACGTAACCTGTCCCTGGCTGTCGGTTTCATGGTGTTTGCCGCTGTCTTCGTCTGGCTGCTTGCCACGCGCGGGCCGCTGGCGTCGGTGGGCGTCGAGCAGGCCGCCGTCACCCGCGCCGACCTTCATCCCGGCGTGTACGGAATCGGCACGGTGGAGGCGCAGCATGCCTATAGTGTCGGCCCGATCCAGGCCGGCCGGCTGTTGGGGGTGATGGTTGATCAAGGCGATCGGGTCGAGGCTGGCCAGGTGCTGGCCGAGATCGATCCGGTGGATCTGCGGCAGCGTGCCGACGCGGCGGTGAGCGCGGCCGCACGCGCCCGGCAGGCTGCAGCGGCGGCACAGGCGCAGGTGGCGGAGGCCGCAAGCCGGGCGCGCCTGGCGCAGGCCAATCTGGCGCGCTATCAGGCGCTGTATCGGCAGAATTTCGTCGCCAAGGAAATGGTGGACAGCCGCCTGCACGAAGCGGCGGCGGCCGAAGCGGCATTGGCCGCGGCGCGCGCCAATGCCGCGGCCGCGCAGCGCGAGATCGGGCGGGCCGACGCCGAGCGGCAGGGCGTCGATCAGCTGCGCAACAGCCTCACATTGCTGAGCCCGATCACAGGTGTGGTCACGGCGCGGGAGGCCGAACCCGGCACGACGGTGGTGGCAGGGCAGGCCGTGCTACGGCTGGCCGATCCGGCACACCTGTGGGTCCGCGCGCGGGTCGATCAGGCGCGCGCGCAGGCCATACGGGTGGGGCAGGCGACGGATATCGCGATGCGTTCTGCGCCCGACGTGGCCCTGCCGGGCAAGGTGGCGCGCATCGAACTGCAAAGCGATGCCGTGACCGAGGAACGCATCGTCGACGTGGCGTTCGATCCGGTGCCCGATCGTCTGTATCTGGGCGAGCTGGCGGAGGTGACGCTGCATCTGCCCGGTGTGCGCAACGCGTTGACCGTGCCGCGCGCCGCCATTGGCCTGCGCAACGACCGGACCGGCGTATGGCAGGCAGTCGACGGCCGTGCCCGCTTCAAGCCGGTGCAATTCGGCGTGCAAACCGCGGATCGTGTGCAGGTCGTCTCCGGCCTGGCCGAGGGCGAGCGCGTCATCGTCTACAGCGCGAGGCAGCTCGACGCCGGCATACGGGTGCGCGAGCAACAATTGATAGCGCGCTGAGCCACCCCTGCCATGATCAATCTCGCCAGGCGCGACATCGTCCACCATCTGAAAAGCTATCTGCTGACCGGGCTGGGGCTGGGGCTGCTGATCGGGGTGACGCTGACCATGGCCGGCGTGTATCGCGGCATGGTCGACGACGCCAAGGTGTTGTTGCGTGCGGTCGACGCCGACGTCTGGGTGGTGCAGCAGGATACCCTTGGCCCGTTCGCCGAGCCCTCCTCCGTGCCGGACGACCTCTATCGTGCGCTGTTGGGGCTGCCGGGCGTGGTGCAGGCGGGAAACGTCGCCTATCTCACCATGCAGGTGTCGCACGCAGGCAAGTCGCAGCGAGTGATGGTGGCCGGATTCGAGCCGGGCAAGCCGGGCGGGCCGGCGTTTCTGGTGGCCGGCCGCCCGATCGCCCGTGCGCATTACGAAGCTGTGGCCGACGCCAAGACCGGCCTGCGGGTGGGTGACGTGGTCCGCATTCGCCGCAACGACTACACCGTGGTCGGGTTGACGCGGCGTATGGTGTCGTCCAACGGCGATCCGATGCTGTTCATTCCGTTGAAGGATGCACAGGAAGCGCAGTTTCTCAAGGACAACGACGCCATCGTGGAGGATCGTCAACGCCTGGCCGCCAATCCGGCGATCAACCGCCCCGGCCAACCTGGCGTACTCGATGCGGTGCAGGCGATCCAGACGTCCAGCCACAAGGTCAATGCCGTGCTGTTGCGTCTGCGGCACGGGACCGATGCACGCGCTGTCGCCAATACGATCGCGCGCTGGCAGCGCTTCACCGCCTATACCCGCGACGACATGGAAGAGATCCTGGTGGCCAAGCTGATCGCCACCGCAGCCAAGCAGATCGGCCTCTTCCTGGTGATTCTGGCGGTGGTCAGCGCGGCCATCGTCGCTTTCATCATCTACACGATGACGCTCGGCAAGATCAAGGAGATCGCCGTGCTGAAACTCATCGGCACCAAAAATCGCACCATCGCCGCGATGATCATGCAGGAGGCGATGGGGCTGGGCGTGATCGGCTTCTTCGTCGGCAAGTTCGCCGCCACCCTGTGGGCGCCGGCCTTTCCCAAATACGTGCTGCTTGAAACCGGCGATGCAGGACGCGCCTTCGTGCTGACCCTGGTGGTGTGCGCATTGGCCTCGGTGCTGGCGATACGCGCCGCGCTCAGGATCGACCCGGCGGAGGCGATTGGTGGCTGACGTTACTTCAATCCAGCCCGCGATTCTCATCGAGGGCCTCACCAAGCGCTACGGTAGCGGCAGCACGGCGGTCGATGCGCTGAAGGGCGTCGACATGACGGTCTGGCCCGGCGAGGTGGTCGGCCTGATCGGGCCGTCCGGCTCCGGCAAGACCACCTTGCTGAAATGCCTGGGTGCAGTGATCGAGCCGACCGCCGGCCGGTTCACACTCGGCGGCGAAATGATCTTCGACGGCGACTGGAAGACCGACGATCTGCGCGCGCTGCGCCGCGACCGTATCGGATTCGTGTTCCAGGCGCCTTATCTGATCCCCTTTCTCGATGCCACCGACAACGTCGCGCTGTTGCCGATGCTGGCCGGCGTCCCCAATCCCCAGGCGCGTGCGACTGCGCTGGAGATGCTCACTGCGCTCGACGTGCAGCACCGTGCGCAGGCGCGCATCGCCGAACTCTCGGGCGGCGAACAACAGCGCGTGGCGATCGCGCGGGCACTCGCCAACAAGCCGCCGATCATCCTCGCCGACGAGCCGACCGCGCCGCTCGACAGCGAACGCGCGCTCACTGTGGTGACGATCCTCAACCGCCTGGCGCAGGAATTCCAGACCGCGATCATCGTCGTCACCCACGACGAAAAATCATCCCGACCTTCAAACGCATTTACCATATCCGTGACGGCAAGACTTACGAAGAAGCGGGCGAAGGACGCGCGATATGAAACTGACCTTTCTTGGCGCAGCGCGCGAAGTGACGGGCTCCAGCTATCTGCTGGACGCCGACGGCGTGCGCTTTCTGGTCGATTGCGGCATGTTCCAGGGCGGGCGCGAAGCGCGCGACAAGAATTGCCGCGCCTTCAGCTTCGATCCCCGAACGATCGATTTCGTCATCCTGACGCATGCCCACATCGATCACTCCGGGCTGCTGCCGCGGCTGGTCGCGCTCGGTTTCAAAGGCCGCATTTACACAACGCGTGCGACCTGCGACCTGTTGGCGGTGATGCTGCCCGATTCGGCGCATATCCAGGAAAAGGAAGCGGAATACCAGAACCTTCATCGCTTCCGCCAGNGGATGGCCAGGCGCGACGCGGCACGCGGTTCGCCTCCGCGCGACACGGCGCCGCTGTATACCGTGGCGCAGGCGCAGGCCTCGCTCAAACAGCTCAATCCGGTCGATTACGATCTGGAAATCGCGCCGCATCCGCAGGTGCGCTGCACCTTTCGCGACGCCGGCCATATTCTCGGTTCGGCGATCGTCGAAGTCTGGGTGGGCGAAGGACCGCGTCGCCGCAAAATCGTGTTTTCCGGCGACCTGGGCCAGCCTGCACGGCCCTTGCTGCGCGACCCGACGCCGATCTTCGACGCCGACTACCTGCTGGTCGAGTCGACCTACGGCAACCGCGACCACAAGAGCATGGAAGCGACGCAGGATGAACTGGTGACAGCGATCAACGACACCATCGAGCGCAAAGGCGGCAACGTCATCATTCCCGCTTTTGCGGTGGGCCGCACGCAGGACATGCTCTACCTGCTGGCCGACCTGACCCGGCAGGCGCGCATTCCCAAGCTTTCCGTCTTCGTCGATTCGCCGATGGCCACTGCGGCCACCGAAATCACCTTCAAGCACATGGAACTGCTCGATGCCGAAACCCACGCGTTGATGGGCCGGCATGGCGGCGCACAATATTTCCGCAAGCTCGAATTCGTCGAGGATGTCGAGGAATCGAAGGCGCTCGACCGCGTCACGGGCGGTGCCGTCATCATCTCGGCCAGCGGCATGTGCGAGGCCGGTCGTGTCAAATACCACCTGCGCGCCAATCTGGCGCGCCGCGAATCGACCATCCTCATCACCGGTTTCCAGGCTGCCGGCACCTTCGGCCGCCGCCTGGTCGATGGCGCCAAGCGCGTACGCCTGCTGGGCGAGGATATTCCGGTGCGTGCCGATCTCTATACATTGGGCGGGTTGTCGGCGCACGCCGACCGTACCGCCCTGCTCGCCTGGCTGGGCCACTTTCGCAGCAAGCCGCGCCAGGTGTTCGTCGTACATGGCGAGGAGACGGTGGCGAAGGATTTTGCCGCCGATCTGAAGACGCAGTTCGACTGGGATGCGATGGCGCCGGCGCCGGGCCATGGCGTCATCCTTGAATGAGCCTGTGCCGATGAATTTTCCCAGCCCATCGTACGGCCTCCTGTTGCTGGCTTTGCTGNGGGGCAGCCTGGCGGGGTATGCACGGGCCGCTTCGACGGCTGACTGGGAGNGGTGCAGCGCGATTCCGGCGAATGCCGAACGGCTGGCTTGCTACGACCGCGTGTCAGGACGTTCGCAACTCGAGACTGCCCCTCGGGTCGAGGCCAAACCAGCACCACAGCCTGCAGCTGCGCCGCCGCTGGCGCAGCTGCCGGAACCGAAGCTGCTTTCTACGCTGTCGCGCCACTGGGAACTGGACGACGAAGCCAAGCAGGGCGTCTTCCTGTTTCAGCCTCACCGGCCCAACTATTTCCTGCCCGTCAAATACAGCAACGCACCCAACGATTCCCCGTTTCGGAATACCTTCGCCCAGCCCGGCCTCGGCCTCGAAAACGTCGAGACGGAATTGCAGTTGAGTTTCAAGATCAAGGCCATGCAGGGCGTGTTCGGCCATGACAATGCCGATCTGTGGTTCGGCTACACGGCGACTTCGTTCTGGCAGGCCTACAACCACAGCATTTCCTCGCCGTTTCGCGAGACCAACTACGAACCGGAAGCGATGCTGGTGTACCGCACGAATTACGAGCTTGCCGGTTTCCGAGGGCGTTTCATCAATTTCGGTCTGTCGCACCAGTCGAACGGGCGCGGCGAAGGTCTGTCGCGCAGCTGGAACCGGGCTTATGCGCAGTTCGGGCTGGAACGCGGCAATCTGGCCTTGCTGGTCCGGCCCTGGATCCGCATCCACGAAAACCGGGGCAGTGACGACAACCCCGATATCGAAGACTACATGGGGCATGGCGATCTGCTGGTGGTCTACAGCAAGGGCCGCAACGCCTATTCGCTCCTGCTGCGCAATAATCTCAAGAGCCCGAACAACAGGGGTGCGTTGAAACTGAATTGGAGCTTTCCGCTGATCGGGCGCCTGAAAGGTTACGTGCAATATTTCAACGGCTACGGCGAGTCGCTGATCGATTACAACCACCGGCAGCAGTCCTTGGGTCTCGGCGTCAGCCTGGCCGAGGGGATGTAAGCTTCAGGGCGCGTGGGGCAGCGCTTCCTCCAGCAGGCGATGCACGTACTTGACCGGAATGGCATAGCTGATCCCGCTGGGCGCGGAGATCGCGGCTTCGCGCGTGCCCCGTACGTACACTGAATTGACCACGCCCAGGACCTCGCCAGTATCGGGGTGCCATACCGGGCTGCCGCTGTTGCCGGGATAGGCTACGGCGTCGAGTTCGAACACTTCATACGGCGAGGCGGCCTGTTTGAGCGCATGCGCATTCAACTGGGACGCGGCGGCGACGGGCGTGAAAATGGGAATGATGGCGGCCAGCCCGGCACGATGCGTGGAGGGATTGAGGCCCAGTATCGAGCCGATCGGATAGCCGGTGAAATAGAGCTGCCAGCCTTCGCGCACCTGGCTGGAGTCGCCAAGTTTCAGCGGGGGCAATGGCTCCCCNGCGATTTTAAGCAAGGCCAGGTCGCGCGCCTTGTCGCTGGCGATCAGCTCCGCGGCGCGGACCGATATCCGCTGATCACGACCGACGAACACGGCGTACATTTCCTTCTTCTCGCTATCCAGCGGCTTGCTGAATATATGCGCGCACGATACGACGTAGTGCCCGTCCAGCACCGCGAAGCCGGTGCCCATCAGGTTGGCGGGCGGCCGGCCGGTGGGCTTGAAGGTGCCGACGCCGACTACGCCCGGTTTGATGCTGGGGAGCATGTCGGCCACGTCGGCGTGGACGGGCGAGGCCAGCAGGAGCGTAATCACGGCCCAGCTGGTATGCGGCTTGCTCACCCATGAAGCGCGCAGCCGCCGGATGCAGCCGGGCAAGGACCTGTAAATTCGATACAATCCGGGCGGCAGCAAAGACTTTATATTCATAGGGGAATCCAAGCATGAGCGTTGTTGCGGTTGTCGGGCTGGGCTATGTGGGCCTGCCGTTGGCGGTGGAATTCGGCAAGAAAATGACCACCATCGGCTACGATCTCTCGGTTGAAAAAGTCGAGCATTACCGTCGATTCTGCGACCCCACCGGCGAAGTATCAACGGATGACCTCAAGGCGGCGACTCAGCTGACGGTGACCACCGACCCCGCCGATCTGGCCAAGGCTGACTTCATCATCGTTGCCGTTCCCACCCCGGTGGACCAGGCGCATATCCCCGATTTCTCGCCGCTGGTCGGATCCTCCACCACCGTCGGCAAGTATATGAAANAAGGCGCAACGGTCATCTACGAATCCACAGTCTACCCCGGCGCCACCGAGGAGGTCTGCATCCCCATCCTGGAAAAGCTCTCCGGCATGAAATGGCTGCAGGACTTCCACGTCGGCTACTCACCCGAACGCGTCAATCCCGGCGACAAGGAACGGACCATCACCAGGATCGTGAAAGTCGTCTCCGGCGACGACGCCGCTACCCTCGATAAGGTGGCCGATCTCTACGGCAGCGTCATCACCGCCGGCGTGCATCGCGCCAGTTCAATTAAAGTCGCCGAAGCCGCCAAGGTGATCGAGAACACCCAGCGCGACCTTAACATCGCACTGATGAACGAACTCTCGCTGATCTTCCATCGCCTCGGCATCGACACCCTCGAAGTGCTGAAGGCCGCCGGCACCAAGTGGAACTTCCTGCCCTTCCGCCCCGGCCTTGTCGGCGGCCACTGCATCGGCGTCGACCCCTACTACCTCACCCACAAGGCCGACATGCTCGGCTACCACCCGCAGGTGATCCTCGCCGGTCGCCGCATCAACGACGGCATGGGGGCGTACGTGGCCCAAGAAACGGTGAAGAACATGATCGCCAACGGCGTTCAGGTGAAAGGCGCCAAGGTCAACGTATTGGGTCTCACCTTCAAGGAAAACTGCCCCGACCTGCGCAATTCCAAGGTGGTCGACGTCATCCGCGAACTGCAGTCCTTCGGTTGCGACGTACATGTACACGATCCCCTTGGCGAACCGAAGGAAGCCGAGCACGAATATGGCATCCATCTCTCGGCATGGAACGACCTGCCCGAATGCGATGCCATCATCGCAGCGGTATCGCATCACGCGTATCTGGAAAAATCGTTTCCCGAACTGACCGCCAAGCTGAAAAAGGCGGCGCCTTCACCGACGTCAAGGCGGCCTACGATCCGGCAGCCGTNNGAAAGCGGCGGGTTTCACCCTCTGGAGGCTGTGATGTCCGCATTCGATGCGCTGAAGAAAACGCTCGAAGCCGAGCCCCGCACCTGGCTCGTCACCGGAGCTGCCGGCTTCATCGGCAGCAATCTGGTGGAAGCGTTGCTGCTGCTCAACCAGCGCGTCGTCGGTCTCGACAACTTCGCGACCGGTCACGAAANNAACCTGGCGCAGGTCCTGGTCAGCGTCGGTCCGTCCCGCTGGGAGAATTTCAGATTCAAACGCGGCGACATCCGCGATCTCATCACGTGCCACACGGTATGCAAGGACGTCGATTACGTCCTGCACCAGGCGGCTTTGGGTTCGGTGCCGCGTTCGATCGAGGATCCGTTGACGACGCACGCCGCCAACAACACCGGTTTTCTCAACATGCTGGTCGCCGCGCGCGACGCGAAGGTCAAGCGATTCGTTTACGCCGCGTCGAGTTCCACCTATGGCGACCACCCCGGTCTGCCCAAGGTCGAGGACGTCATCGGCAAGCCGCTGTCGCCCTATGCGGTGACCAAGCTGGTGAACGAACTGTATGCCGACGTGTTCGGCCGCTGCTACGGCATGGAATCGATCGGCCTGCGCTACTTCAACATCTTCGGCCGCCGCCAGGATCCGCAGGGCGCCTACGCGGCTGTGGTGCCGAAGTGGGTGTCGAGCATGATCAGGAACGAGCCGGTGTACATCAATGGCGACGGCGAAACCAGCCGCGACTTCTGCTACATCGACAACGTCATCCAGGCCAATCTGCTTGCCGCCACCAGTCAGCATGCGGACGCGGCCAACCAGGTCTACAACGTCGCGGTCGGCGACCGTACGACCTTGAACCAGCTGTTCGAAGCCATACGGAGCCTGCTCGCATCGAAATTCCCGCATCTGGCCGACTTCAAGCCGGTCTATCGCGATTTCCGCGCCGGTGACGTGCGCCATTCGCTTGCCGACATTTCCAAGGCCCGCACCCGTCTTGGGTACGCGCCGACGCACCGCATCGGCGAAGGCCTGGCCGAGGCGATGGACTGGTATGTGCAGGATCTGAATTGAGGCTGTTTGCCGAGCAATGTGCCGGGCCTCGCACCAGACGCATGGAGCGTGCCGCGCAACGGCCAGGAAGGATGCCCGTTCAACCATGACGATGCATGATGAACAGACTGGGCCGAGCGACGCCGCCAGGCAGAGTGCGCTGGATATCCTGTTGCGACGGATGCAGGCCGAGAGCGATTTCCCGGCCTTGTCCGAAGCGATCGGCGATATCAACCGGATCGCCTCGTCCGACCGTGAGGGCGTCAACGAACTCTCCAACCATATCCTCAAGGACTTCGCGCTCACCAACAAGCTGTTGAAACTGGCCAACGTCGCCTTCTACAACCAGGTGGGCGGCGGCTCGATCAGCACGATTTCGCGCGCGGTGGTGGTCCTCGGCTTCGATGCGGTACGGTCGATCGCTCTGAGCCTGATCCTGTTCGACAACCTGGAAAACAAGGCGCACGCGCAGCACCTGAAAGAGGAGTTCGTCAAGGTGCTGTATGCCGGCATGCTGGCGCGCGAGATGGCGGGCAATGCGCAAGTGAAGGATGTGGAGGAGGCCTTCATCGGGGCCATGCTGCACAAGCTCGGTCGCATGCTGGCGATGTTTTATTTCCCCGAGGAGATGGCTCTGGTCCTGCAACGCGTCGAAACCGAAGGCTTGAGCGACGTCCGGGTGTCGGCCGAAGTGCTGGGCGTGTCGTTCGAGAATCTTGGCATTGGCATCGCACGCAGCTGGNGGTTTCCCGACCAGCTGGTGCAGAGCATGAAAAAGCTGCCGGACGGGAAAATCAGAAAAAGCGCCAGCAACGTCGAGCGGTTGCGTGCGCTGGCAGGATTCGCCAACGAGTTGTGTGAAATCATCCTCGAGACGCCCGATGAAGACCACAGCAAGGCTCTGGGCAGGCTCACGGCGCGGTTCGGCGACACCGTGCCGGTAACGGCGGAACAGCTGTCCGGCATGATGGAAAAATCGATGCAGGACATCGGCCAGTTTGCGCGGGTGGTGAATGTGAACTTGAAGCACAGCGATTTTGCCCGGCAGGCATCGAAATGGGCGGGTCTGGCGGCACCGCCGGGCCAGGCGTCGGCACAAGAGGAAACGAACACGGACATGCCGGACGCCGTGCCGGATGCCATGGCGGCGCTGGATGCCAATGTGTTGCACGAGGCCGCACCGGCTATCGAACAGGGCGCCGTCGCCCGCGATAAACAGGAACGCACGCCAGAGGAGATTCAATCCATCCTGGCCTCGGGCTTGCAGGATGTTGGCAATTCGCTGATCGACGACAACATTTCCATCAACGATATCCTGCGCATGATCCTCGAGGCCATGTATACCGGTATGGGATTCGAACACGTGGTGCTGTGCATCAGGNACGGACGCCGCAACGCGATGTGCGGCAAGTTCGGTTTTGGCGACGACGTGCAGCGCCTGGTCAAGGCGTTTGATTTTTCCCTGGCGGGCCAGCCGGACGTCTTCCTCGTCGCGCTGCAGAACAATGCGGACATCCTGATTTCCGACATCGACGATTCCAAGATCGCCACGCGGATTCCGGCCTGGTATCGGCGGCACGTTCCGGCGCACACCTTCGTGCTGTTTCCCATCATCGTGAAAGGCAAGCCGGTCGGTCTGATCTATGCCGACCGGCCGCATGCCGGCGACATCACGATCCCCGAGAAAGAGCTGTCCCTGCTCAAGTCGCTGCGTAACCAGGCAGTATTGGCGATCCGGCAATCCTTGTAGGCCCTGCCTGCGACGTCGGCGGTTGCTGTGCCGGTCGCCGCGCCGGAATTCGGCATAATGTCGTCATGCCGTTTTTCCGAATCGTGTCCCGTTTCCTGTCCGGTCTGCTGTTTGCAGGCCTCGCCGTCGCGGCGCATGCCGAATCGCTTCCA
This sequence comes from Thiobacillus sp., assembly GCF_013693775.1. Taxonomy (NCBI): domain Bacteria; kingdom Pseudomonadati; phylum Pseudomonadota; class Betaproteobacteria; order Nitrosomonadales; family Thiobacillaceae; genus Thiobacillus; species Thiobacillus sp. The sequence continues at coordinate 2,220,906 of NZ_CP059257.1, read as the reverse complement.
TCCGCCTTCACGACTGCGCTGCAACAGGCCGGCATCCCGCTCGACCACGTGGCGGTGGTGGTGCAGCCACTGGATGCGGACGAGCCATTGATCAGCCACAATGCCGACGCGGCGCTGAATCCTGCTTCCGTCATGAAACTGGTGACCAGTTTTGCGGCATTGAATCAGCTGGGTCCGGACTATGTGTGGAAGACAGATGTCTGGACGGAGGGGCCAATCAGGGATGGCGTGCTCGAAGGCGACCTGATCATCAAGGGCTACGGCGATCCTACCTTGACGCTGGAGCGGATGTGGCTGCTGCAGCGCGAACTGCGTGCACGCGGGGTGCGCCACATCCACGGCAACCTGGTGCTCGACCTGAGCGACTTCGAGTTGCCGGCCAGCGATCCGGGAGCATTCGATGGCGAGCCGCTGGCCCTGTACAACGCCGCGCCGGGCGCACTGGTTGCCAATTTCAACGCAACGACCTTGCGTCTCAAGCCCGATGGCAACGTCATCGGGATCGAACCGGATGTGGCGCTGCCCGGCGTCGCGATTCGTTCGGATATCGCGTTGACCGAGAGTGCCGCCTGCAATGGCTGGAAGGATGCACTGGCGCCGAGCATTCCCGATCCCGAGCGAAGAGAGTTGGTCGTGGGCGGGCGCTACCCGCGCGGATGCGGTGAACAGGCCTTGTCGCTGAACCTGTTTGAACCCGCGGTGACCTTCGATTTCCTGTTTCGCGGCCTATGGGCGGAAACGGGCGGTACGCTTGGCGGGCAGACCGTGCCCGGCATGGCACCGGAAACGCCGCCTCTCTTGCGTTTCGAATCACTTCCACTGACCGATGCGCTCATCCGTCTCAACAAGTATTCCAACAATCTGATGGCGCGCAACCTGTTCCTGACGCTGGGTGCCGAAGCCTATGGCCCGCCGGCGACGCCGGACAAGNGGGCTCGCGCGGTACGCGAAGACTTGGCGCAGCGCGGGATTTCAACGCGGAAGCTGGTGCTGGAAAATGGCGCCGGCCTGTCGCGCATCGAGCGCATCAGTGCGGGCGCATTGAACCAGTTGTTGCGCGCGGCCTATCGGAGCCCGCTGTTTGCCGAATTCGAGTCGGCTCTGCCCATTGCCGCGACCGATGGCACTCTGAAGCGCCGCTTCAAGGGCAGTACCCTGACCGGCAGCGCGCATCTCAAGACCGGTACCCTGCGCGATGTCAGCGCACTGGCGGGCTATGTGGATACGGCGAGCGGCCGGCGGGTGAGTTTCGTCATGCTGGTGAATCACGCCAAGGCAAACCGTAGCGAGGCGGCGCAGCGTGCGTTGCTGGAATGGGTGCAGTCGGAGATGCCTTTGGATAGCGGGGCGCGGGATGACGTTCGATAAGGTGCCCGCATGGGCGGCGTGGCTGGCACAGGATGCGGATGGGGTCTGGTGGGCCTACGAAGCCGAGCCCAACAAGCAGGATAAGGGCTGGTACGAAAACGAAGTCGGACGCATCGCGCGGCTGGGCCAGGGCGCGCCGCCGCCCGACTGGGAGGCGACCCTGACCGCCTGGCCGCCCAAGGCCTGAGACGGGTTGGAATCAGGGTTCGGCGGGCGCGTCCAGCTGCAATTGGCCGTCCTTGACCGGAATGCGCGAACCGGGCTGATGGTCCATCCGCACGTGGCCTTCCTCCTTGCCCAGGCGATAGCGCACGTCATAACCGATCGTTTTGGTATGCGATTCGTAGACGGTCTTGCAGCGCGTCTCGGTGCGGCTGACGGTGTCCTTTTCCTGCAGGTTCTTCTGTATCTGATTGCCCGCGTAGCCCCCGCTGCCGCACCGCCGACAGTGGCCAGGGTGCGCCCGNGTACCGCCGCCGATCTGGTGGCCGAGCAGACCACCTGCCACCGCGCCGATCGCCGTGCCGGCGATGCGGTTGCTGTCCTTGACGGGAGCTTGCTCGTTGACGACCACGTCATGGCATTCCTGTCGAGGCGTTTTGACGGTTTCGGTCACCGGCTTGGTGGCCAGAACCTCGGCGAATTCCGGCTTCGGATTCAGGGCCTTGTAGCCCGCTACGCCACCAATCGCCGTCACGGCGATTGCACCCAGTACGACACCCGTCAGCATGGATTTATTCATGATTTTTCCCAGGAAGATTGCGAAGGTTACTGAATTCCAAATCAAATAATAGTTCACTCGCGGTACGTTTCCGTAGCGAGGTCAGTCCGGTTGCAGCAAATCGATCCTGAAGCCGGCTTCGTATGGCGGTACGTTGCATTCGATGACGTCTGGTGGCGCGACATCGAGGCGGACACCCACGATGTCCGAGCGTACCGGCAGCTTCGCCGCCCCGCGATCCACCAATACCACGGTGCGTATTTCACCGGGCTGCTTGCGGGCCAGGTATTCCACCGCGCGCAGCATGGAATGCCCGCGATACATCACGTCGTCCACCACCAGCACGGTATGGCCTGTGAGATCGAGAGTGGTGTGCAGCGGGTTTTCCGTCAGCCGGGTTTCGGGATACAGCAGGGTGAGATCGTCGGCATAACGGGTGATCTGCAAATCGAGGCGTACGCAATCGGCGAGGCCATAGTGCGCCTGCAAGCGTGCATGCAGGCGGTCGGCCAATGGCGCGCCGCGGCGCAGGATCCCGACAAGCGCAACCCGGGTGCGTCCTGTCAGCAAACCCGCGGCCTGGCGCGCCATGTCGTCGACGATGGTGTCGAGTTGTCGGGTGGTATAGAGACAGGTTCGCTTGCCCTGGGGTTTGTCTGTCATGGTAGCGGGGTGGGGAAGTTCAGGCAGGGCTGTCTGCCACCTGGTTGGCCCATGCCATGGCTTCGATCTCTGCCGTGGTCAGATCCGAAAGCGTCAGCCCGCCAGCCTGTGCCAGCAATGCGTTGGTGTAGTCCAGGTCCAGATGCTCGACGCTTTCGACCAGTTGCAGCAGGACGCCCATTTCGCCCTCACGGCGCAGCAGGCCTGCCGCAAGACGTTCGCCTAGATTGAGTTCGTGCACGATATCGATCAGCGGCTTGTCGATGAGGCTTTCGATCAGGGACAGGATCCCGGCCATGAAGGCCTCATCGCAATAATCGGCATTGCGCTGCTGTTTGAGCGCCAGCACTTCCATCATCTTGCCGCGCGTGGCGGCGAGCAGCAGCAGGGGGCTGGGATAGACCGGGCCGCTTTGCAGGGTGAACATCAACAATTGCAGCCAGCGTTGCAATTGCTTGCGTCCCAGGACCAGGATGGCCTGCGAGACCGAAGTAATGCTGCGGTGGACGCCGCTTGCAACCGAGTTCACCAGCCGCATCAGGTTGTAGGTGAGATTGGGATGCTGCTTGAAGATCTGCTCGATCTGCACGGTGTCGGCGTCGCTCAGTACCAGGCCCAGCAACTGAATGAGTGCCATCTGGCTGGAGTCCGCCCGTTTGGCCGAGAGCACCAATGGCCGTGCAAAGTAATAGCCCTGAAACAGGTCGAATCCAAGCGAATGGCAATAAGCCGCCTGCTCGGCATGGTCGACTTTCTCCGCCAGCAGTCTCACCGGCCATTGCTTGAGCTGGTTGACGATTACACGCAACTGGTCCTGGTTATGCAACAGCAGATCGACCTTGATGATGTCGACCAGCGGCAGCAAGGGACGATAACTTTCATCGAAGATGAAATCATCCAGGGCCAGCGTGAACCCGAGCTGCTTGAGTACGCGGCAGCGTTCGATGATGGCCTCGTCGACACGGATGGTTTCGAGCAGTTCGAGCACCACCTGGGCCCGTGGCAGCAGTTCGATCATGTCGGACAGCAGCATGTCGGCACTGACATTGATGAACCCCAGTTGTGACCCCAGTACCGTTTGGACGCCCATTTCGCTGAACGCATGATGAATGACGCTCGCGGTCGCCTGCATGTCGTCGGTGACAGCGGCGCCGGAAGTGTTGCCGGCGCGGAACAGCAACTCGTAGGCGACGATGCGCTGGTTGCGGTCGAGGATGGGCTGACGGGCGAGGAAGATGTTCCGGGCAGTCATGATTACAGCCCCAGGTCTTGCCACAGCGCATCGACGCGCGCCTTGACGTTGGCATCCATCACGATCGGCGTACCCCATTCGCGGGTGGTTTCGCCGGGCCACTTGTTGGTGGCGTCGATGCCCATCTTGCTGCCGAGCCCGGACACGGGGCTGGCGAAGTCGAGATAATCGATCGGCGTGTTTTCCACCAGCAGCGTGTCGCGCGCCGGGTCGACGCGCGTGGTGAGCGCCCACATGACCTCCTTCCAGTCGCGCACGTCGACGTCGTCGTCGGTGACGAGGATGAACTTGGTGTACATGAACTGGCGCAGGAAGGACCACACGCCGAACATCACGCGCTTGGCGTGGCCGGGGTAGGCCTTCTTCATCGACACCACCGCCATGCGGTAGGAGCAGCCTTCGGGCGGCAGGTAGAAATCGACGATCTCGGGGAACTGCTTCTGCAGCAGCGGCACGAACACCTCGTTCAGTGCGGCGCCGAGGATCGCCGGTTCGTCCGGCGGCTTGCCGGTATAGGTGCTGTGATAGATCGGATCGCGCCGCAGCGTGACGCGCTCGACCGTGAAGACCGGGAAGGTTTCCTGCTCGTTGTAGTAGCCGGTGTGGTCGCCGTATGGGCCTTCGAGTGCCGTTTCTCCCGGATGGATCACGCCTTCGAGCACGATCTCGGCGGATGCCGGCACCTGCAGGTCGTTGCCGAGGCATTTCACCACTTCGGTCTTGGCGCCGCGCAGGAGGCCGGCGAACTGGTATTCCGACAGCGAATCCGGGACCGGGGTGACCGCGCCGAGGATGGTCGCCGGATCGGCGCCGAGCGCGACCGCGAGCGGGAACGGCTCCCCNGGATGGGCCAGTTGGTGTTCACGGAAATCGAGTGCGCCGCCGCGATGCGCGAGCCAGCGCATGATGAGCTTGTTCGGCCCGAGGACCTGTTGCCTGTAGATGCCGAGATTCTGGCGCTTCTTGTGCGGGCCGCGGGTGACGGTCAGCCCCCAGGTGATCAGCGGCGCGACGTCGCCCGGCCAGCAGTGCTGGATCGGCAGCTGCGACAGATCCACCTCCACGCCTTCCCGGACGATTTCCTGGCATGGTGCGCTTTTCACTTCCTTGGGCGCCATGTTCAAGACCTGTTTGAGCACCGGCCACTTGTCCCAGGCGTCGCGCAGGCCTTTCGGCGGCTCAGGTTCTTTCAGATAGGCCAGCAGCTTGCCGACCTCGCGCAGTCGGCTCGGGTCGTCCTCGCCCATCCCCAGCGCCACGCGCTTGACCGTGCCGAACAGGTTCGCCAGCACGGGCATGTCGTGTCCCTTGGGTCTTTCGAACAGCAGGGCCGGGCCGCCGGCGCGCAGCACGCGGTCGGCAATCTCGGTCATTTCCAGTTTTGGATCGACTTCGACGGCGATGCGCTTCAGCTCGCCCATTTTTTCGAGTTGTGCGATGAAGTCGCGCAGGTCGTGATAGATCATGGACGGCCGATCATGAGCGGATGCGCCGAAGAAGCGCGGTGGTCGAGGTGTGGTGCCGGAACGGGATCGAATGCACGCTGCCGCCCCAGCCGCTTACTTCCGCTGCGCCGACGATGCGGTCCGGCGTCCAGTCGCCGCCCTTCACCAGCATATCGGGGCGGATGGCGAGGATGAGGTCGAGCGGTGTATCGGCATCGAACCAGGTGACCAGGGATACGGACTCCAGCGCCGCCAGCAAGGCCATGCGGTCGTCCAGCGTATTAATCGGACGTTCGCCGCCTTTGCCCTGGCGTTTCACCGACGCATCCGAATTTACCGCGACGATCAGCGAGGCGCCCAGCGCGCGCGCCTCGGCCAGATAGGTCACATGGCCGCGATGCAGGATGTCGAAACAGCCGTTGGTGAACACCCGCGGGTGCGGCAGCTGTGCGACCCGTTCGGCCAGGTCGGCAGGGCCGCACAACTTGCGCTCGAATGCGGGTGCGTGCATCGATTGCAGCCGGGCGGTTAGTTGAGGTATTCGAACAGGGTGACGACCTTGGCCACGCCCGAGGTGGTGCGCGCGATATCCGTGGCAGCCTCGGCCTCGGTTTTCGTCACCAGTCCCATCAGGTAGACCACGCCGGCCTCGGTGACCACCTTGATTTTGGTCCCGGGTACACGCTCGTCGCGCAGCATGCGCGCCTTGACCTGGCTGGTCAGGGCGACGTCGTTGGCGTCAGAAGTCAGCGAGGTAATCCCCGATACGGTCAGCTCGTTGAATACCGTGCGTACGTCGGGAATGCCCTTGACCACGTCGCTTGCCCGCGAGCGGGTGGCCTCGTCCGGCACCTGGCCGGTGAGCAGTACCTGACGGTTATAACTGGTGGCGGAAATGTTGTCGGTCTTTTGCGGGAAGGCTTCACGCAGGCGCGCCAGCGCACGCAGCTCGATTTCCTGGTCGCTCACGTACACGCCGGCTGTGCGGCGATCCAGTGCGACCGAGGTACCGACGGCGGCACCGCCCACGACGGCGGCGGCACAACCGCCCAATTGCGACAGGACTGCGCCGATCAGCGCGACACGAATCAGTTTGTTCATTCCTCGACTCCTAATAAAACGCTGTCCACCGCATCGCACAGGCAATGGATGGTCAGCAGATGGACTTCCTGGATGCGCGCCGTGGATTCGGCGGGCACGCACAGGAAGACGTCGTCCTCCTGCATTTGTTCCGCCAGCCCGCCGCCGCTGCGTCCGGTCAGCGCGATGACATGCATGTTGCGTGCGTGGGCAGCAGCCACGCCCTGCAGCACGCTAGGCGAATTGCCGCTGGTCGAAATCGCCAGCAGGATGTCGCCCGGATGCCCGAGCGCTTTCACCTGTCGCGCAAACACCTGATCGTAGGCATAGTCGTTGGCGATCGAGGTCAAGGTCGAGGTGTCGGTGGTGAGCGCGATGGCCGCGAGACCCGGACGCTCCTGCTCGAAACGGTTGATCATTTCCGACGCGAAATGTTGGGCGTCCGCTGCCGATCCGCCATTACCGCAGGCGAGGATCTTGCCGCCCTGGGCGAGGCTGTGCACCATCAGGCGTGCCGCGCCCTCGATCGTTGGAGCAAGCGCTTCGGCAGCATCCAGCTTGGTCTGTGCCGAGGCCTTGAAATGGCCGAGAATTCTGTCGTGTAAAGGCATGGCTAGCTCGGGTGTTTCATGAATTCTCGTGATGATCGCGCAGGATTTTGTTTTGCAGGGGAATTTTGTGAGGGAGCGGCGTAGTTATTCATACGCCCGACCGAGCAAGGTTTCCATGCGGGACAAAAGACAAGCGAGGGCGCGAGTAATTTATGAAACATTCGAGCTTAATTATCCCATATCGTCGAAGGCGTTCCGGATCCATTCCGGGGCGCTGTCGCCAGACAGTGCGACCACGTCGAAACGGCACGGCGGCAGCGTTTTCAGCGTGGCCAGATATTGATGCGCGGTGGCCAGCAGCTTCTTCTGTTTGGCCGGCGTGACGCTGGCGGCAGCGCCGCCGAAATCGCTACGACTGCGCAGTCGCACTTCGATGAACACCAGCGTCGAATCATCCCGCATGATGAGGTCGATTNTTCCGAAGCGACCGCGCCAGTTGCGCGCCACGAGTTTCAGGCCTTGTGTCTTCAGGAAGGCTGCGGCGCGCGATTCGGCGGATTGGCCGAGCAGGGATTTCAACATCTGCGACAATGCAGGGATGAGTGAAAGTCCGCATCATACGCCTCTGTTTCCCGCGCTCTATGTCGTCGCCACGCCGATCGGCAATCTGGGCGACATCACGCTGCGTGCGCTCGACATCCTGCAGCGCGTGGATCGCGTGGCGGCCGAGGATACCCGTGTATCCGGACAGCTGCTGGCGCATTTCAATATCTCCAAACCGCTGATGTCCATCCGCGAGCACAACGAGCGCGAAGCCGCCGCCGGCGTGGTCGCGCGGATCGCCGCCGGCGAGGCAGTCGCCTATGTGTCGGACGCGGGTACCCCGGCCGTATCGGACCCCGGTGCGCGGCTCGTGGCAGCGGTCCGCGCGGCCGGGTTGAAGGTGGTGCCGATTCCTGGCGCGTCGGCCGTGACAACGGCGCTGTCGGCGGCCGGGGTGGAATCGGGTGCGTGGCTGTTCCACGGCTTCCTGCCACCCAAGACCGGTGCACGTCGTGCCCAGCTGCAATCGCTCGCCGCGCTGCCGGCGGCACTGGTGTTCTATGAGGCGCCGCATCGCATCGAGGAGACGCTGGCCGACATGGCGGACGTGTTCGACAGTGCACGCGGGGTGACCCTGGCGCGTGAGCTGACCAAGCGATTCGAGACCATCGTTACGCTGCCGCTTGCCGATGCGTCGGCCTGGCTCGCCGCCGACACGAATAATGTGCGTGGCGAATTCGTCGTCATCGTGCATCCGCCGGCGACCGAGGTGGCGGTCGATGCGGAAGCGATGCGCGTGCTCGACATCCTGCAGGGTGCGCTGCCGCCGACGCTTGCTGCCAAACTGGCATCGCAGATCACCGGGCGCAGCAAGGCCGAACTCTATAAAATGTCGCTGGCACTCAAGCCGCACCCGCAGGACGCAGAATGACCGACACCCTCACGATCACCCGGCCCGACGACTGGCACATCCATTTCCGCGATGGGGCGGCCATGCGGAGCGTGCTGCCCGACACCGCGCGCGTGTTCGGCCGTGCCATCGCCATGCCCAATCTGAAACCCNCGGTGGTGAACGTGGCCGACGCCGCGGCCTACCGCGACCGTCTGCTCGCAGCATCAGGTGCCGCCGCATTCGATCCCTTGATGACGCTTTATCTCACCGACAGCACCCAGCCGGACGAAATCCACCGAGCGCGCGCCAGCGGCTTCGTGCATGCCGTCAAATACTATCCGGCCGGTGCGACGACGAATTCCGATTCCGGCGTCACCGAGCTGGTGAAGGCCTATCAGGCGATCGCGGCGATGGAGGAGGCGGGCATGCCGCTGCTGTTGCATGGCGAAGTGGTCGATGCAGAGGTCGACGTGTTCGACCGCGAAGCCGTGTTCATCGAGCGCCACCTTATACGGCTCATGAACGATTTTCCGCGCCTGAAGATCGTGCTGGAGCACATCACCACACGTCAGGCTGCCGAGTTCGTGGCGACGGCGCCGGCCAATGTTGCCGCGACGATCACCGTGCACCACTTGCTGTATAACCGCAACGCCATGTTCCGCGGCGGCATCCGCCCGCACATGTATTGCCTGCCGGTACTGAAGCGCGAACAGCATCGCCAGGCACTGGTTGCGGCGGCCATCTCGGGCAACCCGAAATTCTTTCTCGGCACCGATTCCGCACCGCATGCGGTCGGCGCCAAGGAGGCCGCATGCGGTTGCGCGGGCATCTATTCAGCGCATGCCGCGATCGAGCTGTATGCCGAGGCGTTCGAGGATGCCGGTGCGCTCGATCGTCTGGAAGCCTTCGCCAGTTTCTATGGTGCAGATTTCTACGGCTTGCCGCGCCATGCTGACACGATCACGCTACGCCGTGAGAACTGGATGGCCCCAGCCCGTCTCGAGCTGGGCGACGAGGCGCTGATCNCGCTGCGCGCCGGCGAGACGATCCGCTGGCGCGTGGTCTGACAAAAACGGCAGACCAGGGAAGTCTGCCGCGGCGGAAGCGGCGTCAGCGTTGGCGGCTGACTGCTTCCAGATGTCGCGCAGCATTGCGCTACGCGCGGGGAGGAGGCGTTACGGGAACGCCGGGATGGTGGGTTCGATGCCGGAACTCAAGGCTTCGGGGTGGTATGCGGCGATCAGTTTCTTGATTTCATCGACCCGCCCGGACGGTACGTCGACCATCATCAGAATGCGCCCTGAGGCAATGGCCGACTCGAAGGATTTCAGCCGCGAATTGGGGATGGCGCTGGCTACCATGCTGGCGACCCAGGCGCCGAACGCTGCGCCGATCAAGGCCGTGAGCAGGATGGTCACCAGTTGCAGGTCCACGCCCGCAGGCGGAAACACCACGGCAACCAGCCCGGCGATAATGCCGATGCCGCCACCGACCGCCAATCCCGTCTCGGCACCGTGGACAAAATCGGTTTTCTGAAGGATCGAGGCTTCGTGCAGACCGGGTAGGGAGATGCCATCCCGGGCCAGAACATGAATATGGCCATCCTCGATGCGGGCCAGCAGAAGTTCGTTGTGGATCTGTCGGGCGCTCGCCACGTCCGGCACCATGAAATACAGTCGTCTTCTCATGATGGCTCTCCTGGCGGGGGCAAGATTGTCCCCGGATACCTTGGATTAGCAAATTAGCGGATGCAGTCAAGTTAAAGTTCTATAATTCGGAGTGGAAAAGCAGGTCAGGCAACCGCTGTCCTCTAGCCCGTTGGGCGTGAGGGGAGAGGAAAGTCCGGGCTCCACAGAGCAGGATGCCGGCTAACGGCCGGACGCCGCGAGGCGAGGAATAGGGCCACAGAGACGAGCGTATTCAGTTACGGTGAAACGCGGTAACCTCCATCCGGAGCAACACCAAATAGGCAGGCGATGAAGCGGCTCGCTGAGTCTGCGGGTAGGTGGCTTGAGCCGGCCAGCAATGGCTGGCCTAGAGGAATGGTTGCCCACGACAGAACCCGGCTTATCGGCCCGCTTTTCCACTTTTCATTCAATTCAATCACTTAGCTTTTTTTCCTAAAACCATAGGTAGAAAAGACTGCTAAGTGGCGGTTTTTCCAGAAACTTATCCACAACCCAAAACCACCCCTAAGTCCTTGAGACGTAGGGGTTTTTTGTGTCTGTCGGCTTGACCCCCAAAACTATCCCCTATAGTGGGTGTAAGTGGTGATTGGTGGGAAGTTGTGGGAGAATGCGCCCGTCCAATCACAATCAAATTCAGCCGGATTGGGTTTCAAAGAACTGGGGGAGCATGTTTCGGNGGGTCGCAACGGTCAGTCTGGATAGCAAGAACCGGCTCGTGGTGCCGGCGCGCTATCGCGACGCCCTTCTGGTGAACGGAGGCGGTCGCGTGGTGATCACGGCCGATCCCAGCCAGTGCCTGCTGCTCTATCCCTTGCCCGAGTGGGAACCGATCGAAAAGAAGCTCAACGGCTTGTCCGATTTCAATCCCCGTACCCGCAGCCTCAAACAATTGCTTGTCGGCTATGCGCACGACATGGACATGGACGGCGCCGGCCGTGTGCTGCTGCCGCCCATGCTGCGCAAGTTTGCCGAGCTCGACAAGAACGTCGTGCTGGTGGGACAGGGCAGCAAGATTGAGTTGTGGAACGAGGCGCGTTGGGAAGCGCAGGTGTCGCAGGCGCTGAGTTTCAGCGACGACGTGCTGCCGCCCGAATTGGAGGGATTTACGTTGTGATGGAGCCCGCCCATGTGCCGGTGCTGGCACAGGAGGCGGTGGCGGCGCTGGCGATCAAGCCCGATGGCGTGTATGTCGACGCGACGTTCGGACGCGGCGGCCATAGCCGGCTGATCCTGGCGCAGTTGGGCGCGCGGGGGCGTCTGGTCGCGCTGGATCGCGACCCCGATGCCATTCACGTTGGCCGCACCCTGAAGGACGTCCGGCTGACGCTGGTACAGAGTACGTTTTCGCGCTTGGGCGCGGTGCTGGATGAATTGGGCATAGGGCAGGTGGACGGGATTTTGCTGGATATCGGCGTGTCGTCTCCGCAACTCGACGATGCGACGCGTGGATTCAGTTTTCGCTTCGATGCCCCGCTCGACATGCGCATGGATCCGGGGAGTGGGCTGTCGGCTGCAGACTGGCTGGCGACGGCGGCAGAGGAGGAGATCAGTGAAGTCATCCGCACCTATGGGGAAGAGCGGTTTGCTAAATCGATTGCGCGCGCGCTTGTTGCGGCACGGCAAAAAGAGGCCATCCGCAGCACCGGGCAGCTGGCGAATCTCATCGCCGCAACGGTCAAGAAACGCGAACCGGGGCAACACCCGGCGACCCGCAGCTTCCAGGCTATACGGATTTATCTCAACCGCGAGCTTGAAGAACTGAGCATCGTGTTGCCGCAATGCGTGGACAGGCTGCAGCCCGGCGGCCGGCTTGTCGTCATCAGTTTCCATTCGCTCGAAGATCGCATCGTCAAGCGTTTCATGCGCGACGAGTCGCAGGGTGAACAGGCGCCGCGCCGGCTGCCGATACCGGCTGCCATGCTGAAACCGGGGCGTCTGAAGCGCGTGGGTCGTGCCCAGCATGCAAGCGATGCCGAAATCGCAGTCAACCCGCGTGCGCGTAGCGCCGTATTGCGGGTGGCGGAGCGTATGGGCGAAACGACATGAGCCGCCTCAACGTCGTCCTCGCATTGGTGCTGGTGGCGTGTGCGCTGGCGGTGATCCAGGCGCAGCACCGTGCACGCACGTATTTTGTCGAGCTGGAGCGCCTGAAAAAGAGGCGCGCGTGCTGGATGAGCAATGGGGGCAATTGCAGCTGGAGCAAGGCACCTGGGCCAATCCGGCACGGGTCGATACGCTTGCAAGGACCCGGCTGGGCCTGATTGCGCCGCCGCATGATCGTGTGCGCATCGAAACGCTGACGAACGCGCCATGAATTACCATTCGCGCAAACTGCTCAAGCTGAATCTCGCTCCCTGGCGCATGGCGACGGTGGGCGGTCTGCTGCTTGCCGGGTTGACGGTGGTGGCCGGGCGCGCCTTCTATCTGCAGGGTCTCAATACCGATTATTTGCAGGGCAAGGGCGATGCGGTGGCCAATCGCAACCTTACGCTGCCGGCGCACCGTGGGCAGGTGACCGACCGCTACGGTCAGTTGCTGGCGATCAGTACGCCAGTCGAATCCCTGTGGGCGCGCGCGACCGAACTCAATCTGTCGGCAGACCAGCGCGCGCATTTGGCCAGAGTGCTCGAGATTTCGCCGTCGGAGCTGACAAAAATCCTGGCGCACAAAACGCGCGGCGAATTCAGCGTGCGCCGTCCCGTTACTCCGGAGCAGGCCGTCAAGATCGCCGCCATGGGGTTGCCGGGCCTGACGCTGCGGCGCGAATACCGCCGTTACTATCCGGCGGGTGCGGTCACTGCGCAGGTGGTGGGCTTCACCAATGTGGACGACAAAGGGCAGGAAGGCGTCGAGCGCGCCTACCAGGACTGGCTGGCCGGGCGCGCGGGCGAGCGCCAGATCCTGCGTGACCGTCACGGCAACACCATTCGCGATCTGGCGCCGATCAAGACCGCGCAGATGGGCGGCAATCTGACCCTATCGCTCGATCTCAAGATCCAGTATCTGGCATACCGGGAACTGGCGGCGGCAATCGAGAAGCACAAAGCCAAGGGCGGCAGCATCGTGGTACTCGATGCCAAGACCGGCGAGATCCTCGCGCTGGTGAACCAACCGGTTTTCAATCCCAACAACCGCCAGAACTACAAGCCGGACCTGATGCGCAACCGCGCGGTAATCGACACCTTTGAACCGGGGTCCACCGTCAAGCCCTTCGTCGCGGCAGCGGTACTGGAGCGGGGCCTGTTCCGTCCGGACAGCGTGATCGAAACGCCGGACAACTTCCGCGTCGGAAACAAGCTGGTGCACGATGAACATCACCACGATCACCTGACGGTGACGCAGATCATCCAGATATCGAGCAATGTCGGCGCCGCCAAAATGGCGATGACGTTGACGCCACAGCAACACTGGGAAGTGCTTCACCGCGCCGGCTTCGGCCAGTTGCCGGGTTCGGGCTTCCCGGGTGAGACTGCCGGACGGCTGCGCGATCCGGCGACCTGGAAGCCGGTCGAACAGGCCACCATGGCGTATGGCTACGGACTGTCGGTCAGTCTGCTGCAACTGACCCGGGCCTACATGGCGTTTGCCAACGACGGCGAAGTCATGCCGCTGTCTTTCCTCAAGCGCGAGCCGCAGGAGATCGTCGGCGAGCGGGTGTTCTCTCCAGCCGTGGCACGGGAAGTGCGCGCGATGATGGAGACCGTGACTCAGGAAGGCGGTACCGGGACATTGACCCGGGTGCCGGGTTATCGCGTAGCCGGCAAAACCGGTACCGCACACAAGCTCGTCAATGGCCATTACGCACCGGACCGTTATCTGGCCTCCTTCGTCGGCATGGCGCCGGCGTCGAATCCGCGTCTCATCATCGGCGTGGCGATCGACGAGCCGTCGGATGGCGTGTATTACGGCGGCAGTGTCGCAGGGCCTGTCTTCGCGCAGGTCATGGCAGCGAGCCTGCGCCTGCTCGGGCTGCCGCCTGATGCGCCGGAAACCGAAACGAAGATGACCGAGAATGCCGTGTCGGCCAAGGGGGCGCGTGATGGCGACGGCCGGCTCGCATCCCGTTTCCGGCCTGGCCGCATCCCAGGCTATCCACGAGACGGTGCCGCATATTCTGGAACGGCTCGGGATCGCCGTCGGCGAACTCACCAGCGACAGCCGCAAGGCCGTGCCCGGTACGGTGTTTGCCGCTTACCCCGGCGAGGCGCGCGACGGGCGGGATTTCATTGCGCAAGCCGTGGCGCGGCGTGTCGACGGCGTGTTGTGGGAAGCGGACCATTACCAGTGGGATCCGGCGCTGGACATCCCCAACGCCGGCGTGGTCGGGTTGAAGACCCGTATCGGCGAAATCGCCGCGCACGTGTATGGCGAGCCTTCGCGCGCGCTGCACATGGTCGGCGTCACCGGCACCAACGGCAAGACCTCGGTGGCGCACTGGGTGGCACAGGCCTTCACGCAACTGGGGCGCAAGGCGGCTGTCGTCGGCACTGTCGGCAACGGCTTTCCGCCTGTCGGAGGCAAGCCCGGCGCGCTGACGCCTGCACTCAACACCACGCCCGACGCCATCGAATTGCAGCAGCGCCTTGCGGCGTACCGGCAGCAGGGCGCGGTCGCCTGTGCAATGGAAGTCTCGTCGCACGGGCTCGCGCAGGGCCGTGTCAACGGCACACGCTTCAATGTCGCCGTGCTGACCAATCTGTCGCGCGACCACCTCGACTACCACGGCAGCATGGAGAACTATGCCGACGCCAAGGCCCGGCTGTTCAGCTGGCCCGGGCTGCAATGGGTCGTGGTCAACGTCGACGACGAGTTCGGGCGGCGGCTGGAAAGCGAAACCCGGCCCGCGCGCGTCGCCGGATACGGATTCCAGCGCGGTGCGGTGGTAGCGGAAAAATTGCATCTATCCCAGGCCGGTCTGCACCTGCGGGTTCATACCGACTGGGGCAATGCCGAGTTCGATGTGCCGCTGCTGGGGCGTTTCAATGCAGCCAATCTGCTGGCTGTGCTCACCACCCTGCTGGTTTCGGACGTGAAGCTGGACGATGCCTGCCAGGCATTGACCCATGTCACGCCGCCGCCGGGACGGATGCAGACGCTTGGTGGCGATGTGCATCCCCTGGTGGTCGTGGATTATGCCCATACGCCCGATGCGCTGGAAAAAGTGCTTGCCACGCTGCGTGAAATCGCCGGCGGCGGGCGTTTGATCTGCGTCTTCGGCTGCGGTGGCAATCGTGACAAGGGCAAGCGTCCGTTGATGGGACGGGCCACCGCCAAAGGCGCGGATGAAGTCTGGGTCACCAGCGACAATCCACGCAACGAAGACCCGCATCACATCATTCAAGACATTCTCGCCGGGATGAACGGCAAGCCGCATGTCGAGCCCGATCGCGCGCGCGCGATCTTCGAGGCCATCGGCGGCGCGCATCAAGGCGATGTGGTGCTGATCGCCGGCAAGGGTCATGAGGACTACCAGGAAGTTGCGGGCGAGCGCCTGCCATTCTCCGACGTGGCCGTGGCGAAGAAGGCACTGGAGGCGTGGACATGAGCGACCGAGCCTGCGCAGTTGCGAGCACCGCGAATGGCCACCTGCGCCGACGTGCTGCAATCGGCTATGGGGCAAACCTGACGGAGGCGTGGACATGATGCGTCTTTCCGAAGCCGCCGCCATGCTGGGCGTACCGTTTGCGGGTGAGGATGCCGAGGTGCTGCGCATCGCCACCGATAGCCGGACGATCCGGCCGGGCGATCTCTTCATCGCGTTGCGCGGCGAAAAATTCGACGGCGGCAGGTTTGCCGGCCAGGCGCTGGGGCAGGGCGCGGTCGGCGTGGTGCTCGACCCGGTCCAGGCACCCGATGTGACCGCCGCCATCCGTGTCGACGATACCCGCCGGGCATTGGGCAAGCTGGCGGCCGCCTGGCGCGGACGCTTCGCCGTTCCGGTGGTCGCCATCACCGGCAGCAACGGCAAGACCACGGTCAAGGAAATGCTGGCGGCGATCCTGCGGGCGGAAGCCGGATCGGACGCCGCCGTGCTCCATACCGAAGGCAATCTCAACAACGACATCGGCCTGCCGCTGATGCTGTTGCGCCTGCGCGAGTCGCATCAATACGCCGTACTGGAAATGGGCATGAACCATGCAGGCGAAATCGACTATCTGACGCGCCTGGCCGCGCCCGATGTGGCAGTGGTCAACAACGCCCTGTCCGCACACATCGGCTTTCTCGGTTCGATCGAGAATATCGCACGCGCCAAGGGCGAGATATTCAATGGCCTGTCGGATGCCGGTATCGCAGTGTTCAACGCCGATGATCCGCATGCCTGGCTGTGGCGCGAAGCCAATGCGCACCGCTGCGTGATCGACTTCGGCATCAGGCAGCCGGCTGCGGTGCGCGGGCACTACCAGCCGTGCGATTTCGGCTCGGTGCTGACCCTCACGCTACCCAATGCCACACTGGAAATCAGCCTACAGGTGCCGGGCGAGCACAACGCAATGAATGCGCTCGCCGCGGCGGCGGCCGCCTTTGCACTCGACATCAGCCACCGCAGCATCGTCGCCGGGCTGTCGGGATTCGGCGGCGTCAAGGGTCGCCTGCAGAAGAAGCCCGCACTGCACGGCAGCACCTTCATCGACGACACCTACAACGCCAATCCCGATTCGGTTAAGGCCGCATTGGCCGTGCTGACGCAACAGGCCGGCAAGAAAGTGCTGGTGCTGGGTGACATGGGCGAACTGGGCAGCGACGCCGCGGCGATGCACGCTCAGATCGGGCAGGCGGCACGCGAAGCCGGCGTCGATAGGCTGCTGGCGCTGGGCGAACTGACGAAGGAAACCGTCGGGGCCTTCGGCGCCGGTGCAATGCATTTCGAACGTATCCAGGAACTGCTTGCCGAACTCGAAAACGCACTCACGCCCGACACTACCGTGCTGGTGAAAGGCTCGCGTTTCATGCAGATGGAACGTGTGGTCAACAGTTTTATGGAAGACCCGGCTCCTTCGCAGCCGGGGCACGAGGGACACTGACATGCTCCTGTGGCTGTTTCAGCATCTAGGCCAGGACGTTCGGGTATTCAACGTCTTCAACTACCTGACGCTGCGTGCCGTGCTGGCCACGCTCACCGCGCTGACGATCTCCTTCATCGTCGGCCCGGCCGTGATTCGCAAGCTCACTGCGCTGAAAATCGGCCAGTCGGTGCGCAGCGACGGCCCGCAAACCCATCTGGTCAAGGCCGGCACGCCGACCATGGGCGGCGCGTTGATCCTGGTCTCGGTCGCCGTGACCACGCTGCTGTGGGCGGACCTGTCCAACGACTATGTGTGGCTGGCCTTGCTTACCCTGCTGGGTTTCGGCGTCATCGGCTGGGTCGACGACTGGCGCAAGGTCGTCGAGAAGAACTCGCGCGGCCTGCCCTCGCGCTGGAAATATTTCTGGCAGTCGGTGATCGGCCTCGCGGTCGCGGCCTACCTGTGGCACACGGCCAGCCTGCCGGCGCACACCGAGCTCATCATTCCCTTCCTCAAGCACGCCACGGTCCCGTTGTCGGCGGTGGGCTTCATCGCGCTGACCTATTTCGTCATCGTCGGCTCCAGCAACGCGGTCAACCTGACCGACGGCCTCGATGGCCTGGCGATCCTGCCGACCGTGATGGTGGCATCCGCCCTGGCGATCTTTGCCTACGTCGCGGGCAACGCGGTGTTCTCGAAATACCTCGGCCTGCCGCACGTGCCCGGTGCGGGCGAGCTCGCGGTGTTCTGTTCGGCGATGGCGGGTGCGGGGCTGGCCTTCCTGTGGTTCAACGCCTATCCGGCGGAAGTGTTCATGGGCGACGTCGGCGCGCTGGCGCTGGGTGCGGCGCTCGGCGTGGTCGCCGTCATCGTGCGGCAGGAAATCATCCTGTTCATCATGTGCGGCGTGTTCGTGGTGGAAACCCTGTCGGTCATGGTGCAGGTTGCCTCGTTCAAGCTCACCGGCAAACGCGTGTTCCGCATGGCGCCGATCCACCATCACTACGAACTGAAAGGCTGGAAGGAGAACCAGGTGGTGGTGCGTTTCTGGATCATCAGCATGATGCTGGTGCTGATCGGCCTGTCGAGCCTGAAGCTGAGATGAACTACGACAGCCTGAACCTTTCTGGCAAACAGGTCCTGGTGCTCGGCCTCGGCGACACCGGACTGTCATGCACCCGCTGGCTGGCGGCGCGTGGCGCCCAGGTGAGCGTGGCCGACAGCCGCGCGACGCCGCCGCATGCTGCGCGTCTGGCGGAATGGCTGCCGCAGGTGCCGCTCTTTACCGGTCCGTTCGACGATGCCCGTCTACTGGCGGCTGACATGCTGGTGCTCAGCCCGGGCGTGCCGTTGGCCGAACCGGCTGTCGCGCGTGCCGTCGCTGCAGGCGTCGAGGTGGTGGGTGATGTGGAACTGTTCGCCCGCGCGATCCATGCACTCAACACCGAGCGTGCCGCGTCGACCGATTCAAGCGGCCCGATGCGGGTGATCGCCATCACCGGCAGCAACGGCAAGAGCACCGTCACCTCGATGTGCGGCGACATGTGCCGCACGGCTGGGCTGACCACTTGCGTGGCTGGCAATATCGGCCTGCCGGTGCTGGATGCACTGGCCGAAATCGAACAAGGCATCGCCCCTGCACCCCAGGTGTGGGTACTGGAATTGTCGAGCTTCCAGCTCGAGACGACCACCAGCCTCAACGCCGATGCCGCCACGGTGCTCAACGTGTCGGAAGACCACATGGATCGCTATCCCGACATGGACGCTTACGCCGCTGCCAAGGCACGCATCTATGGTGGCGTCGGCGTGCAGGTGGTGAACCGCGACGATGCACGCAGCCTCGCCATGGCACGACCTGGCCGTCACGTGGTCAGCTTCGGTCTGGATCGCTGCCCGAGGGGCGAGAACTTCGGTTTGTGCGAGGACGAGCTCTGCCTGGGCGGCGACATGCTGATGCCCTTGTCCGCGCTGCCGGTGGCCGGGCTGCACAACGCGGCCAATGCGCTGGCGGCCCTGGCGCTGACCCGCGCGCTGGATTTGCCGATGGAGGCCTTGTTGCGCGGTCTGTTGCATTTCAAGGGACTGCCGCACCGGGTGGAAAAGGTCGCCGAGATCGAGNGGGTGATCTACTACGACGACTCGAAAGGCACCAATGTCGGCGCCACCGAGGCCGCGCTGTATGGCATGGGCAATCGCAAGGCGGTGGTGATCCTGGGCGGCGACGGCAAGNGGCAGGATTTCAGCCCGCTCAAGGCGGCAGTGGAAGCCAATGCCCGTGCCGTGGTGCTGATCGGGCGCGACGCTCCGCTGATCGATGCCGCCATCGCAGGTTGCGGCGTCGACGTTTATGCGGCCACGAGTCTTGCCGATGCGGTAGGCCAGGCGCAGCGTCTCGCCCATCCCGGCGATGCCGTCCTGCTGTCGCCCGCCTGCGCCAGCTTCGATATGTTCCGCAACTACGTTCATCGCGCCGAAGTGTTCGTTGCCGCCGTGAACAAGCTGGCGGCTGAAAGGGCAGCGAACTGATGCTCTATGCCGCGCGTGCGCCAAAACCCAGTGCCGAGCTCGATTTCAGCCTATTGTGGCTGGCCATGGGCCTGCTGGCGATCGGCCTAGTGATGGTCTATTCCGCGTCGATCGCGATCGCCGAAGCCGCTCGTTATACCCATCACAACGGCGAGTACTACCTGCTGCGGCAGGGCATTTTCATCGCCATGGGCGTCGGGGTCGGCATCGCCGCGTTCCGGGTGCCGATGCGCGTGTGGCAGCAGGCAGCTCCCTATCTCTTTCTGGCCGGCCTGCTGTTGCTGGTGGTCGTGCTGATCCCGCATATCGGTCGTGAGGTCAACGGCAGCCGGCGCTGGATTCCGCTCGGTTTTGCCAACCTGCAGCCCTCGGAACTGATGAAATTCCTTGCCGTGTTGTATGCGGCCGACTACACCACGCGCAAGGCCGCCTTCATGCATGACTTCAAGAAGGGGTTTCTGCCGATGGCCGCGGTGATGATGCTGGCCGGTGCCCTGTTGCTGCGCGAGCCGGATTTCGGCGCCTTCGTCGTCATCGTCTCGATCGCCATGGGCATTCTGTTTCTCGGCGGCCTCAACTGGAAGGTATTCGCCGGACTGGTGGTGGTGCTGCTGGTCGGGTTTGCCCTCCTGATCCTGACCTCGCCGTATCGTCTGCAGCGCGTGCTCGGCTTCATGGATCCGTTCGCCGACCCGTATGGCAAGGGTTACCAGCTGTCGCACGCCCTGATCGCCTTCGGTCGTGGCGAGTGGCTGGGCCTGGGCCTGGGCGGCAGCATCGAAAAACTGTTCTACCTGCCGGAGGCGCACACCGATTTCCTGATGGCCGTGATCGCCGAGGAGTTCGGTTTCGTTGGTGTCGTCGTGGTAATCGGTCTGTTTGGCTGGCTCATCGTCAAGGCCTTCCTGATCGGCCACCGTGCAGCCCAGCTCGAGCGCAATTTCTGTGCACTGGTGGCGCAGGGCATCGGGATCTGGATCGGTGTGCAGGCGCTCATCAACATGGGCGTGAACGTCGGCCTTCTGCCCACCAAGGGGCTCACGCTGCCGTTCCTGTCGTTCGGCGGTAGCGGCATCATCGCCAACTGCCTGGCGGTCGCCATCCTGTTGCGCATCGACTGGGAACACCGGCAGATGATGCGGNGAAAAACCTTCTGATGGCTGCCCTGAACCGTACGCTCATGGTCATGGCCGGCGGCACCGGCGGTCACGTCTACCCGGCGCTTGCGGTGGCCGACGCGCTGCGCGCGCGGCTGGGAGGTATTCTGGCTCGGTACGCGCGCCGGGCTGGAAGCGCGCGTAGTCCCGGCGGCGGGCATCGACATGGTGTGGGTCAGCATGGGTGGCGTGCGTGGCAAGGGCCTGCTGAAAAAGCTGCTGTTGCCGGCCACCCTGCTGGTCGCCTTCTGGCAGAGCCTCGTCGCCATCCTCAAGCGCCGCCCCGATGTCGTGCTCGGCATGGGCGGCTATACCGCCTTCCCCGGCGGCATGATGGCGAGCCTGCTCAACCGGCCCCTGGTCATCCACGAACAGAATTCGATCGGCGGCCTCACCAACCGGGTGCTGGCTTGTCTTGCAGACCGTGTGCTGACGGCTTTTCCCAAGGTATTCACTCATGCGCACGACAAACCGATTCCATGCCGTCATGCGACGAGCGAATGGGTGGGTAACCCAGTACGGAGCGACATTGTCGCTCTGGCAAACGAACAGCGCACCGACATTGCCGCCACCACGCCGATGGCGCATAGCGGACCGCTACGCCTGCTGGTGGTCGGTGGCAGTCTCGGCGCACAGGCCCTGAACGAACGGGTCCCGCAGGCGCTGGCCCTGCTGCCTGCGGACCAGCGTCCGCAGGTCGTCCATCAGTCCGGCCGTCAGCACCTGGATGCGCTGCGTGCGAATTATGCCGCCGCCGGCGTCGAGGCCGAGGTGCGCGATTACATCGAGGACATGGCTGCCGCCTACCGCGACTGCGATTTCGCCATCTGCCGTGCCGGTGCGATGACCGTGGCCGAACTGGCCTGTGCCGGCGTGCCTGCGGTGCTGGTGCCTTTCCCTTTGCGGTGGACGACCACCAGACCGGCAACGCCGAGTTCCTGTCCGAAGCAGGCGCGGCGTGGCTGATCCAGCAGAAGGATTTGACTGCGGAAAAGCTGGCGGAACTAATCGGCAGCCTCGATCGCGCCAGCCTCGCTGCGATGTCGGGCAAGGCACGCGCGCTGGCAAAACCCGACGCCACCGCCCACGTCGCCGATATTTGCGAGGCGCTAGCCAAATGAAACACGCCATCAAACACAGCCATTTCGTGGGCATGGTCGATCCGAGCAGGGAGCAGGGATCCCGCTTGCGGGATGCGACCGGCCGCGAGGGGCGCCGGATGTCCACATCGGGCGGTGGCAAGGGAGGTCGCGGCTGATGAAGCATGCCGTCAAACACATCCATTTCGTGGGCATCGGCGGCGTCGGCATGAGTGGCATCGCCGAAGTGCTGCTGAACCTGGGTTATAGCGTGTCGGGTTCGGACCTGGCCGACAACGCGGTAACGCAGCGGCTGGCCGGCCTGGGCGCGCGCATCCATCGCGGCCATGCGGCGGAGAATATCGTCGATGCCGATGCTGTCGTCACTTCGACCGCAGTACAGGAAGACAACCCCGAGGTCATCGCTGCGCGCGAGAAGAAGATTCCCATCGTGCCGCGCGCACTGATGCTGGCCGAACTGATGCGACTGCAGCGGGGCATTGCGATTGCCGGCACGCACGGCAAGACCACCACCACCAGCCTGGTCGCCAGCATCCTCGGCGAGGCCGGCATGGACCCGACCTACGTCATCGGCGGCAAGCTCACTGCGGCCGGCACCAACGCGCGGCTCGGCAAGGGCGATTTCCT
Organism: Thiobacillus sp.; assembly: GCF_013693775.1. NCBI lineage: Bacteria > Pseudomonadati > Pseudomonadota > Betaproteobacteria > Nitrosomonadales > Thiobacillaceae > Thiobacillus > Thiobacillus sp. Next base: position 2,198,289 of record NZ_CP059257.1, on the reverse strand, counting down.
GGTGGCCGAGGCCGACGAGTCCGACGCGTCCTTTCTCTATCTCACGCCGGTGATCGCGATCGTCACCAACATCGACGCCGATCACATGGATACCTATGGCCATGATTTCGAGCGCCTGAAAACCGCCTTCGTCGATTTCTGCCAGCGGCTTCCTNTCTACGGTATGGCGGTGCTGTGCATCGACGATCCGCACGTGCGCGAGATCCTGCCGCGCATCACCAAGCCGATCACGACCTACGGTCTGGACGAGTCGGCGCAGGTGCGTGCGGTCAATCCGCGCTTCGAGCGCGGCCAGATGCGTTTCACGGTCAAGCGCGAAGGCATGGCCGATCTCGACGTGATGCTGAATCACCCGGGCATGCACAACGTGCTGAATGCGCTGGCGGCGATTGCCGTGGCGAGCGAAGTCGGTGCCGATGATGCCGCCATCGTCAAGGCGCTTGCCGAGTTCCATGGCGTGGGCCGCCGCTTCCAGCGTTACGGCGAGTTGTCCGCGAAGGATGGCGGGAAGTATTGCCTGGTCGACGACTATGGCCATCATCCGGTCGAGATGGCCGCCACGCTCGCCGCAGCGCGCGGTGCCTTTCCCGGCCGGCGTCTGGTGCTGGTGTTCCAGCCGCATCGTTTCACGCGCACGCGCGACTGCTTCGAAGATTTCGTGAAAGTGCTGTCGGAAACCGACGTCCTGGTATTGACCGAGGTGTACCCGGCCGGCGAGGCCNCCATCGTGGCGGCCGATGGCCGCGCGCTGGCGCGCGCGGTGCGGGTGGCAGGCAAGGTCGAGCCGGTGTTCGTGGAAAACGTGACCGATGTCCCGGCCACGGTGCGCGATCTCGCGCAGGCGGGCGACGTGGTGCTGGTGATGGGGGCCGGCAGTATCGGCCAGGTGGCGCCCGCACTGGGTTCGGAATCCGCCGGGAGGACAAACCATGCGGCATGACTACCGTATGAGCGAAGTCGACATGGCGGGCGGGGGCGCACCCGTCCTGCGCGGGCACTTCCTCTACAACGAACCGATGAAGAAGCATGTGTCGTGGCGCGCTGGCGGTGCCGCGCAACGCGTCTACATTCCGGCCGATCTCGAGGATCTGACCTGGCTGGTCCGTTCGGTCCCGGCGCACGAAAGCGTTCACATGGTGGGTTTGGGCAGCAATCTGCTGGTGCGTGACGGCGGGGTCGCCGGCGTGGTGATCCTGTTGCACGGCGTGCTGAGAAAACTGGCCATCGAAAGCCGTACGCATGGACTGCCGCCGGCACCGGCAGATGTCGACACTGCCTTGGTGTACGCCCAGGCAGGCGTCGCCTCGCCCAAGCTGGCACGTTTTGCCGCCAACCACGATCTCGTCGGCGGCGAGTTCTGGGCCGGCATTCCGGGCACCGTCGGCGGTGCCATCGCCATGAACGCCGGCTGCTACGGCAGCGAAACCTGGGACAAGCTGGTGCAGGTACAAACCCTGGATCGCGATGGCCAGTTGAACGAACGGTTGCCGGATGAATATGTGACCGGCTACCGCCATGTCGCGCTGAAGCTTCCGCATCAGGAATGGTTCATCGGCGGCTGGTTCCGCCTCGCGCGTGGCGATGGCGCGGCTTCGCGCGAAATCATCAAGGACTTGCTGNAAAAACGCATTGCCTCGCAGCCGCTGAATCTGCCCAACGCCGGTTCGGTGTTCCGCAATCCCNCTGGCGACTATGCGGCCCGGCTGGTCGAGACCTGTGGCCTCAAGGGTTTCAGGATCGGTGGCGCGCAGGTGTCGACCAAGCATGCCAACTTCATCGTCAATACAGGCAACGCCACGGCAGCCGACATCGAGCGACTGATCGAGCATGTGGAAGAGACCGTGGAGACGCGCACCAATGTGCGGTTGATCCGCGAAGTGAGAATTATTGGAGAANCGTCTGTGAGCACGATCGTATCGGCGAAGGCATTCGGAAAAGTCGCCGTGATGCTGGGCGGCACGTCGGCGGAACGGCCGGTGTCGCTCAATAGCGGCGCAGCGGTGCTGGCTGCGCTGGCCCGACAGGGGGTCGATGCGCACGCATTCGATCCGGCGAACCGTAATCTCGGAGATCTCATCACAGGTGAGTTCGACCGGGTCTTCATCGCGCTGCACGGGCGCTACGGCGAGGATGGGTGCATGCAGGGCGCACTCGAACTGCTGGGCATTCCCTATACCGGCAGCGGCGTGATGGCGTCGGCCATCGGCATGGACAAGTGGCGTACCAAGCTGTTGTGGCGCGCCGCCGGGCTGCCGACGGCCGACTGGGACATTCTCACCGCGGCCAGCGATTTTGTCGCAGCGGAAAAGAAGCTGGGCCTGCCCATTTTCGTGAAGCCCGCCCGTGAGGGGTCGAGCATCGGCATGAGCAAGGTGACCGAGCCGGGTACGCTGAAGGCGGCCTATGAGACCGCCGCCGAACACGACACATTGGTGCTGGCCGAGAAGTTCATCGACGGCGCCGAATTCACCGTCGGCATCCTCGGCGAGGCCGCCTTGCCGCTAATCCGCCTGGAGCCCGCGAAAGACAAGGCCTTCTACGACTTCGAAGCCAAATACCTGCGCAACGATACCCAATATCACTGCCCGGCTGGGCTCCCGGAGATGCAGGAAATGGCGTTGCGGAAATTGGCGCTCGACGCTTTCCGCCTGGTCGGCGGGCGCGGCTGGGGACGGGTCGACGTCATGCTGGACAGCCTCGGCAACCCCTACCTGCTGGAGGTGAATACCTCGCCCGGCATGACCGACCACAGCCTGGTACCGATGGCCGCGCGCGTCGCCGGTCTGGATTTCGACGCCCTGTGCATGAAGATACTGGAGCAGACGCTGTGACGTCTCCGGAACTCGCTGCCCATCCGCTGTCGCAGGTCGCCCGTGTGCTGACCTGGGGCGCGCTCGGGCTGCTGGCCTACGGCGCCGCCAGTTGGGTGGCTGCGCAGCCGTGGTTCGCCCTGCACACCATCGAGGTGAAAACGCCGGTCGCGCACGTCACCGAGGCGCAGATCCGGCTGGTGGCGGAGCGGCAGGTGCGCGGCACCTTCTTCACCGTCGATCTCGAACGCGTGCGCAACAGCCTGGAAAAACTGCCCTGGGTGCGCGAAGNNCGCGTGGAGCGTCGCTGGCCCGATACGCTGGTGGTGTCGCTCACCGAACATGTGCCGCTGGCACGCTGGAACGACGATGCCCTGGTGAGCGAGACCGGCGAAGTGTTTGGCGCCGCTGTGTCCACCAAGCTGCCGCGCCTTGTCGGCCCCGAGGGCAGCAGCACCGAAGTGGTCGCGACGTACCGCCGCTATCAGGCGGCGCTGGCTCCCNTGGGCATGACGATAGACGAATTGCGGCTGTCACCGCGCCGCGCCTGGCGTGTGCGCCTCGACAACGGCATGCAGCTGGCGCTTGGTCGGATGCAGACCGACAAGCGGCTGGCGCGTTTCGTCGCCCTGTATCCGCGCCTGTTCGGCCCGCAGCCGGCAAAGGACGGGCAGGCTGCGGCCACCCCTCCCATCCCGCTGATGGTTGACCTGCGCTACAGCGACGGCTTCGCCGTGCGCATGCCGAACGGCGTGTCCCCTTTTAAATCGAGTGAAACATGAGTGCACTGCAACATGAGTAAGCCAAGAGATCCCAAAAACCTCGTCGTCGGTCTCGACATCGGCACGTCCAAGATCGTCTGCATCGTTGCCGAGATCAACGACGAGGGCATGCTCGAGGTCATCGGCATGGGCACGCATCCGTCGCGCGGCCTGCGCCGTGGCGTGGTGGTCAACATCGAAGCCACCGTCAACGCCATCCAGCGCGCGCTGGAGGAGGCCGAGCTGATGGCCGACTGCAAGATCCGCGAGGTGTACACCGGCATCGCCGGCAGCCACATCAAGAGCTTCAACTCGCACGGCATGTTCGCCATCAAGGACAAGGAAATCAGCCAGATGGACGTCGACCGCGTGGTGGAAACCGCGCGTGCGGTGAACATCCCGACCGATCAGCAGATCCTGCACACCATCCCGCAGGAATTCATCGTCGACGGCCAGGAAGACGTGCGCGACCCGCTCGGCATGAGCGCGGTGCGCCTGGAGGTGAAGGTGCACATCGTCACCGGCGCGGTGTCGGCGGCGCAGAACATCATCAAATGCGTACGCCGCTGCGGGATCGAAGTGGCCGACCTGGTGCTGCAGCCGCTGGCCAGCGCGATGGCGGTGCTGACCGAGGACGAGAAGGAACTTGGCGTGTGCTTGGTCGACATCGGCGGCGGCACCACCGACATCGCGGTGTTCACCAACGGTGCCATCCGCCATACCGCGGTGATCCCGGTCGCCGGCGACCAGGTCAACAACGACATCGCGGTGGCGCTGCGCACGCCGCCGAAGGAGGCCGAGGACATCAAGGTGCAATACGGCTGCGCCTTGCGCCAGCTGGCCGACGCGCGCGACATGATCGAAGTGCCCGGCATCGGCGACCGTCCGCCGCGGACGCTGTCCCGCCAGACGCTGGCCGAATTCATCGAACCGCGCATGGAAGAGCTGTATTCGTTGGTGCAGGCCGAATTGCGCCGCAGCGGATTCGAGGAACTGCTGTCGTCCGGCATCGTCATTACCGGCGGCTCGGCGGCGATGCAGGGCATGGTCGAGCTCGGCGAAGAGGTCTTCCACATGCCGGTGCGGATGGGTTGGCCGCGTTATGAAGGCACGCTGTCGGACGTCATGCGCAATCCGCGTTATGCCACTTGCATGGGCCTGTTGATGGCCGGCCTGGAAGCGCGCGGGCGCGATGCGCCGAAGTTGTCCAGCGGCAACTTCAAGGACATTTTTGAACGCATGAAGAGCTGGTTCAAGGGGAATTTTTGACGCCGTGCGAACGACGTTGAAACGGCATTTGGCGGTGGTGTCGGGTGTATCGGTACATCGAGGCAAACACGCCAAAGGATTTTCGAGTGTGGTTTTTGATTGGGCAAAAAGGAGGAAGCAATATGTTTGAACTGATGGATGTAGACACCCAGGACGCAGTGATCAAGGTCATCGGCGTGGGTGGTTGTGGCGGCAATGCGGTCGATCACATGATCAGCTCCGGGTTGAATGGCGTGGAATTCATCGCCATCAATACCGACGCGCAGGCGCTGAAGCGCAACCAGGCCAAGCTGCAACTGCAGTTGGGCAATGGCGTGACCAAGGGCCTGGGCGCCGGCGCCAACCCCGATGTCGGCCGCGAAGCCGCGCTGGAAGACCGCGAGCGCATTGCCGAACTGATCGACGGGGCGGACATGCTGTTCATCACCGCCGGCATGGGTGGCGGTACGGGCACCGGTGCGGCGCCGGTGGTGGCCGAGGTCGCCAAGGAACTCGGCATCCTCACGGTGGCGGTCGTCACCAAACCCTTCATGTTCGAAGGCAAGCGCGTGCGCGCCGCCAACGCCGGCATCGAGGCGCTGTCGCGCCACGTCGATTCGCTGATCATCATTCCCAACGAGAAGTTGATGCAGGTGCTGGGCGACGACGTCTCCATGCTCGACGCCTTCAAGGCCGCCAACAACGTGCTGCATGGCGCCGTCGGTGGCATCGCCGAAGTCATCAACTGCCCCGGCCTGGTCAACGTCGACTTCGCCGACGTGCGCACCGTGATGAGCGAGATGGGCATGGCCATGATGGGTTCGGCACAGGCCAGCGGCGAAAACCGTGCGCGCATCGCTGCCGAGCAGGCCGTCGCCAGCCCGCTGCTGGAAGACGTCAACCTCGCCGGCGCGCGCGGCGTGCTGGTCAACATCACGGCTTCCTCCACCGTCAAGATGAAGGAAATCCACGAGGTGATGAACACCATCAAGGGCTTCACCGCGGAAGAGGCCACTGTCATCGTCGGCCAGGTACTCGACGACACGATGGAAGACGCTCTGCGCGTCACCATGGTCGCCACCGGCCTGGGCAATCCCGTTGCCCGGCAGAACCAGAAGCCAATGCAGATCATCCGCACCGGCACCGACGATGCGCCGATGATGGTGAACGGCAACAGCGAGGAACTGCCCAGCGTGATGACCAGCCGTCGTAGCCGGACCATCCAGGCGATGACCGATTCCGGCATCGACACCCTGGACATCCCGGCCTTCCTGCGTCGCCAGGCGGACTGAGCATGGTTGTAGCCGCATACGATTCCGCATGGGCTTTAGCCCATAGCGGATCGGAGTCCTTTAGGGCTTTAGCGGCTTTACAACCACGGCCTGCTTGCGGGTAGAGCGGGGTTGTTGCCGCGTACGAGTCCACGAAGGGCTTCCGCCCATCGTGGATCGGAGTCTTTGCGTGGGGAATCCCATGCGGGGTGAACTCGTCTGCATGGAACCGGGTCCTATTCCCGTTTCATGTGTAGGGTTGCCCGTCGCGCGACCGGTTAAAATGGCGGAATGATCAAGCAACGTACTCTTAAAACGCCCGTCAAGGCGACCGGCGTCGGCCTGCATTCCGGCGTCAAGGTCGAGATGACCCTGCGCCCTGCCGGGCCCAATACCGGCATCGTGTTCAGGCGCATGGATCTCGACCCGCCGGTCGACCTCAAGGCCGACCCCTATCTCGTCACCGACACCCGGCTGTGCTCGATGCTCGAGTCCGGTCCGGCCAAGGTGTCGACCGTCGAGCATCTGATGTCGGCGCTCGCCGGCCTGGGGATCGACAACCTGTTGGTCGACCTGACCGGTCCGGAGATTCCCATCATGGATGGCTCCTCGGCGCCGTTCGTGTTCCTGCTGCAGTCCGCCGGCATCGTCGAGCAGGATGCGGCGAAGCAGTATGTGCGCATCACGCAGCCGATCGAGGTGAAGGACGGCGACAAATGGGCGCGTTTCGTGCCGCACAACGGCTTCAAGGTCGAGTTCACCATCGACTTCAAGCACCCCGTGTTCGACAAGAGCGGCAAGACCGTCAGCATCGATTTCGCCGACACGGCCTACACGAAGGAAGTCGCGCGCGCCCGTACCTTCGGCTTCATGCACGAGGTCGAGGCCTTGCGCAACAGCGGACTGGCGCTGGGCGGCTCGCTTGACAACGCCATTGTCATGGATGAATACCGCGTGCTGAACCAGGATGGCCTGCGTTATGACGACGAGTTCGTCAAACACAAGGTGCTCGACGCCATTGGTGATCTCTATCTGCTGGGTCATCCGGTCATCGGCGCCTTCGAGGCCTACAAATCAGGCCATGCGCTCAACAATGCGCTGCTGCGCGAGTTGCTGCGGCACCGGGAGTCCTGGGAATTCGTCAGCTTCGCGCATGAAGAGGAGGTGCCGGCCGCCTTCCTGCGCCTGCATCCGCTCACGGCCTGATGATCGTCATCCGGTTGCTGATCGTCGCCCTGCTCATTGCGGTGGCTGCGCTCGGGTTGGCCTGGCTGTTTACCGGCAATCGGAAATATCTCGGGTATATGGGCCGCGTGCTGCGTTTCGCGATCGTGTTCGGCTTTGTTGCCGCCTTGTTGTTTGTAGTGGAACGCGTGGTACTGAGATGAGCGACGATGTGGAAAAGCCACAGCCAAGGCATGGAATTGATGCTATAAAACAACGGAGTGTGCGGACCGTATCGAGTACCAAGCAAGGCGCATTCCGCGACGGCGCTTGCGAAAATCAGGGTGGAATGGCGTATTTACAAGGCCGCCGAGGCTATCCATACAAAACCCTGGAGGAGTAACATTGCGCCAGACCGCACTCCTGCTGATGGGAGAGCGCTAGCTTATTGTTGAAGATCCGTCCATTTTGAATCCCACAGATCCCAAGGAGTAACCCTATGCGTATCAAGACCCTGTCAGTCCTCATCGCCCTTGCCGGCGCGGCCCTGCAGGCGCACGCGGCGGACGACCGCCTCTACGTCGCGCCGACCCTGAACTACACCTTCTCCGACAACGATCGCCACGCCGACGACGGCTGGGGCGGCGGTCTGGCACTCGGCAAGCCCATCACCGAACACCTGAACATGGAGTTGTCGCTGACGGGCAGTTCGCTTGATTACAAGACCGGCAGCGGCAAGTACGACCTGTGGGGTCTGNGGGTCGACGCGCTGTATCTCTTCAACCGCGATGCCGACTTTACGCCCTACGGCGTGGTGGGCTTGGGCGCCTTGTACACCGACATCCCGGGCAAGCATGACACCGGCCTGATGGGCAATATCGGCCTCGGCATCATGAAGCGCCTGACCGACAATATTTCCCTGCGTGCCGACGCACGCTACCGCATGGATGGCAATTCCACCAAGGCGTTTGGGGCGAATGATTTCGGCGACGCGATCATCAGTGTCGGCCTGAACTTCGCCCTGGGCCAGAAAGCCCAGCCCATGCCCAAGCCGGAACCCGCGCCTGCCCCCGTTGCAGAGCCCGCGCCTGCCCCCATGCCGGAACCTGCGCCCGCCCCTGTCGCGCAGCCGGAGCCTGCCGCCCCGGCGCTCAAGACTCCGCAGGCGCAGCAGCTCGATCAAGCCAAGTCGGGCGATGTGGTGGTGATTCTGGAAGGCGTGAATTTCGAGTTTGATTCCGCCCGCCTGCGCCCGGATGCCATCACCATCCTTGACGAGGCCGTGACGGTGCTGAACCGCCGCAAGGACATCAGCGTGGACGTGGTCGGCCACACCGACAGCACCGGTACCAAGCAGTACAACCAGGGCCTGTCCGAGCGCCGTGCCAAGTCGGTGTACGACTATTTCGTCAGCAAAGGCATTGCCGCCGATCGGCTGACCACCAAGGGCTATGGCGAGACCAAGCCCATCGCCAGCAACGCCACCCGCGAAGGTCGTGCCAAGAACCGTCGCGTGGAGCTGGTCGTCAAGTAAGCGCACACCGCCGTACACGGAAAGGCCGCATCTACGGGTGCGGCCTTTTTGCTTTCATGGACGAGAGGTAACAGGCGCGGCTCGAGGTCGGCTGCCAAGCGGCCGGCCCGAATCCGAGTCCAGTGGCAATCTAATGATGACCCTAGACGCGCGGCGCCACGCAGACACGGTTGCGGCCGCCATGCTTTGCCGTATAGAGGCCGGCGTCCGCGCGGCCGATGGCCTGTTCGTAGGACTCTGCGCCGTCATACTGGCTGACGCCGATGCTGACGGTGACCGAGACCGGTTGTGCGTCGACGGCGAACTGCGTTTGCTCGATTTTCAGGCGTAGCTGTTCGGCGACATGCTGTCCCTGTTCGAGGGTGCTGCCCTTGAGTACGACGAGAAATTCCTCCCCGCCCCAGCGGATGGCGATATCCGACGCCCGCAGCCCTTTCTGAAGCGAGACCGCGACCTGGCTGAGGATGCGATCGCCGCCGATGTGCCCGAACCGGTCGTTGATCGATTTGAAGTGGTCGATGTCGATCAGCAGGATGGAAATCGGGCGCGGGTCGCGCCGGTATTCGGCGAAGGCCTTGTCGATCAGGATGCTGAATGCCTGGCGGTTGAGCAGGCCGGTGAGCTTGTCGGTAGCGGCCATGTCCTCGATGCGTTGTTGATACCGTGCAAGCGCGATATGGGTCAGGAACAGCACCAGCAGCGTAATGCCAAGACATACCGCGAGATTGACGTAAAGGGTCTGACGGATGTCGGCCAGCGCGGCATCCACGCCTTTNTCCACGAACAGATACCACTTGAGTTCGGGGATGTAGTTCACATTGAGCAGATGCAGGCCGTGACTGTCCCTGAACTGATAGGAGCCGGATTTTTCACGCAGGACGCGGTCGACGATGTCGCGCAGGCCCGGCGTTGCGCGCAGGTCGGTCTCCTGGCGTCCGGACTGGTTGCCGAACAGGACGGTCTTGCCGTGCGCATCCACGAAATAGATGGTGCGCTGGAAGCGCTGCTGGTAATTCGAGATGAGGTGGCGCACGGCATCCACAGTGAGCCCGACGCCGGTGGCGCCGAGAAAGCGGCCGTCGAAGTCGAAGACACGATAGTTGACGAAGATGGTCAGTGCATCCCGGTTGGCCAGGTCGGGGTCGACATTGATCTCGTAGGGTTCCGACATGGCGCGCACCCGGTAGTACCAGACGTCGCGGGATGCCTTCGGCGACACCTGCTTCAGGATGCCCTCGCCGGTGTAGTAGTTGGTGCTGCGCTCGGACACGAAGAAGCTGCTGAATGCGCCGTAGCGCGTTTTGATCTCCTGCAGATAGCGAGCCATGGCGCCGACGTCCCGCTCCCCGCCCACAACCCAGTCGCGCAGGAAGGTGTCGTGCGCCATGGTCGACGAGATGAGCACGGGCCGCACCAGGTCCTTCTGGATTTCCGAATAGATATTGCTCGATGTAAGCGGCAGTTCCTGGGCGACGATGGCAGTCAGGATCGCCTGTTTCGACACGTAGTAGCTGCTGAGCGTGGTGGCGAAGAAGCCGGCTGCCAACAGGATGCTCAGCCACAGGAGCAGACGCTGGCGCTTGAAAATACGGTGTGCTGAATACATATACGGGAGAAACAGGACGCGCGCGATTTTAGCAAACACCCATGCAGGGCATGGGGTCAATGAAGGCAGTATGACATCGGCCGGGCAGTTTTCGACGAGCGCGCAATATTGAGTTCAACGCGCACGATAGAACGCACGTGGCTGGTGGGCCAAGCGAGCTTGATCAGGTTTTCCGGTGGTGGCGCAACAGTTTGTCCAGGGCGTCCTTCAGTGGACCGGCCTCGATTTCCGCATTGAGATGCGCCAGTCCCTCCAGTGCGGCGGGCGGCAGGCCGGTCTTTTCGACGGGATGGACATAGCGCGCAAGCAACTCGGGGTTGACGCTGACGCGTATCGCCGTCGCCATGATTCCGTGCTTGTCGAGGCTGGCAATCAGCGCCTCGGTCTGGTGGCGCAGGCGGCTGGCGACGGCGCCGCTGTCGCAGGCGAGGCTTAAAGGCCGTTTTCCAGCTGCATCACGCGAACGTGCCCGGCCAGCGCAGCGGCAGGGAACGATCGAGCGCGGCCTGGGTCTTCAGCAGGGTCCGGGCGCGTATGGCCAGGCCGTTCGGCAGTTGACTGGCGAGCAGGTCGGCCAGGCTCGAGGCGCTCATGCGCGTGACACGCCGGCGTCACGGGATGCCGGTCCCGCTATGTTAAGATTCAACGGTTTACCGCGTCCTGCGGGCATTTCGGATTCCTCATGCTGCAATCTGTATTCAAGAAAGTCTTTGGCAGCCGCAACGACCGGCTGGTCAAACAATACCTGCAAAAGGTGAAAGCGATCAATGCGCTGGAGCCGGCGATGGAGAAACTGTCAGACGCCGAGCTGGCAGGTAAGACAGCCGAATTCAAATCGCGGCTCGAAAACGGAGAGACGCTCGACAAGCTGCTGCCGGAAGCCTTCGCCGTGGTGCGCGAATCCTCCCGCCGCGTGCTTGGCATGCGCCATTTCGACGTGCAGATGGTGGGTGGCATGGTGCTGCACGACGGCAAGATCGCCGAGATGCGCACCGGCGAAGGCAAGACGCTGATGGCGACCTTGCCGGCCTATTTGAACGCGCTGGCAGGCAAGGGCGTACACGTGGTGACGGTGAACGATTACCTGGCCAGCCGGGATGCGGAGTCGATGGGCCGGCTGTACGGCTTTCTCGGTCTGACCACCGGCGTCAACATGTCGCAAATGCCGCATGACGAAAAACAGGCCGCGTATGCCGCCGACATCACCTACGGCACCAACAACGAATACGGCTTCGACTATCTGCGCGACAACATGGTCTACCAGATGGAGGAGAAGGTGCAGCGTCCGCTGGCCTTCGGCATCATCGACGAGGTCGACTCGATCCTGATCGACGAGGCGCGCACGCCGCTGATCATTTCCGGGCAATCGGAAGAGAACACCGCGCTGTACCAGCAGGTCAACCTGGTGCCGCCGCGCCTGATTCGCCAGAAGGACGAGGAATCCGAGGGCGACTACTCGGTCGACGAGAAATCGCGTCAGGTGCTGCTGTCCGAAACCGGGCATGAAAAGGTCGAGGACATTCTCACCGAGATGGGGCTGCTGCTGCCCGGCGGCAGCCTCTACGACGCCTCCAACATCATGCTGATGCACCACGTGTACGCAGCGTTGCGTGCGCACGCGCTGTATTTCCGCGACCAGCACTACGTGGTGCAGAACGGCGAAGTCATCATCGTCGACGAGTTCACCGGCCGCCTGATGAGCGGCCGCCGCTGGTCGGAAGGCCTGCACCAGGCGGTGGAAGCGAAGGAGGGTGTGGCGATCCAGAAGGAAAACCAGACCCTGGCGTCGATCACCTTCCAGAACTACTTCCGCATGTACCAGAAGCTGTCGGGCATGACCGGCACGGCGGACACCGAAGCCTTCGAATTCCAGAGCATTTACGGTCTGGAAACCGTGGTCATCCCGACCCACCGGCCGATGATCCGCAAGGACGAGCACGACCAGGTCTACCGGACGGCCAAGGAACGCGACCAGGCGGTGATCAACGACATTCGCGCGCGCAACGCCAATGGCCAGCCGGTCCTGGTCGGCACCACGTCGATCGAGGCCAACGAACATCTGTCCGCCGAACTGACCCGGGCCGGACTGCAGCACAACGTGCTGAACGCCAAGCAGCACGCCCGCGAAGCGGAAGTGATCGCGCAGGCTGGCATGCCCGGCGGCATCACCATCGCCACCAACATGGCGGGCCGCGGCACCGACATCGTGCTGGGCGGCAGCATCCAGAAGGAAATCGACGCGATCCGCACCGACGAAGCGCTGTCCGACAGCGAGAAGGACGCGCGCATCGCCGCGCTGAAGGCCGACTGGCAGCCGCGCCACGACGCCGTGGTGGCGGCCGGCGGCCTACACATCATCGGCACCGAACGCCACGAGTCGCGCCGCGTCGACAACCAGCTGCGCGGCCGCTCCGGCCGCCAGGGCGACCCCGGCTCGAGCCGCTTCTTCCTGTCGCTGGAAGACCCGCTGCTGCGCATCTTCGCGTCCGACCGCGTCGCCGCGATCATGAATCGGCTGAAGATGCCCGAGGGCGAGGCCATCGAGCATCCCTGGGTGACGCGTGCGATCGAGAACGCGCAGCGCAAGGTCGAACAGCGCAACTTCGACATCCGCAAGCAGCTGCTCGAATACGACGACGTCTCCAACGACCAGCGCAAGGTGATTTACGAGCAGCGCAACGAACTGCTGGCGAGCGCCGACATCGGTGATACCGTCCGCGCCATGCGCGACGACGTGCTGGACCAGACCGTCAGCCTGCACATTGCGCCGGGCAGCATGGACGAGCAATGGGACGTGGCGGGCCTTGAAAAGTCGCTGGTGGCACAGTTCTCGCTGGACCTGCCGCTGCAGCAATGGCTGGACGAGGACAAGACCCTGAACGAAGAGGGGCTGCGCAAGAAGATCCTCGAAGCCGCCGACGCGATCTATCGGGAGAAGGAAGCCCTGGTCGGCGGCGACGGCCTGCGCCAGTTCGAGCGTGCGGTGATGCTGCAAAGCATGGATACCCACTGGCGCGAGCACCTGTCGGCGCTGGATCATCTGCGCCAGGGCATCCACCTGCGCGGCTATGCACAGAAGCAGCCGAAGCAGGAATACAAGCGCGAGGCGTTCGAACTGTTCTCTGCCATGCTGACCGCGATCAAGACCGAGGTGACGCAGATCACCACCACCGTACAGATTCGTGCGCCCGAGGACGTGCAGGCCGTCGAGCCGCACGAGCCGTCGAACGTCCAATTCCAGCATACCGAGTACGACGAGGGCCAGGACTTTGCCGAAGTCGATCAGGCCGCGGCTGCGGGCGAGGGCTATCCCAAGGTCGGCCGCAACGATCCCTGCCCGTGCGGTTCGGGCAAGAAATACAAGCAGTGCCACGGCCGGCTGAACTGAGGACCCGCCATGCCTTACTATGTTTTCCGTCTGGGAATGTTCAAAGTACTGGAAAAGCAGGGCGAATGGGCGAGCTTCAAGGAAGCCAAGGCCCACACCAACGAACTGCGCAAGACGCTCGATCCCAAGACCGGCGACAAGTACAAGATGATCTTCGCCGAGAACGAGATTGCCGCCCAGGAAACGCTGACGGCGGAGCGTGAACTGGATCAGCGCTTGTCGGGCGACGACTGGTAAAGTTGTTCACGCACTGCGCGTCCTGATCACTCTGATTAAGCAGTCATGGCTGAATACAACGAAGACGCTTATCGACTGGCTAGAAAAGCCTACATCGAATACAGCTGCCCATTCGAACGGGCCCTGTTGTCGCGCTGCGTGAGCTGCGACCGCTCGCGCAAGCTGAGTCTTGCCGAGCGTGAGGCGATCGCCTGCAGCGATCCCGTGGTACGCGAGCATTGCCTGGCGTTTTACCAGGACCTGCACGAGAACGCGCAATTCGCGCTCCGGATCAACCCTGATGCGCCCTGGCCGTTTGGCAAGGAGATCCGCGCCCAATGCGGCGGCGTGCGCGGGCTGTCGGCTGCCCTGGATGGCCCGACCGACGAGGCGACCGACATTGCCGCCAGCGTGCTGCAGGGGCGAGCACGTTTCGGCGACATTGCCGATNTTCCCTATTCCGAGATCATGCGTGCCGTGGTGCACTACGAGCCGCGCAAGCGTCGCCCATGAGCGGAGCGGGAACCCGGCTCGCCGCGCCCGGTCACTTGTCAGCTTTCGCTTTTTGATTACACTTTCCGCGTGCGCGCCCGACTCCGTCGATTTCTGCTGATGCTGTTGCTGCTGACCCTGCCGGTGCAGGCGTTTGCCTATTCCGCCATGCGGGTCTGCATCCTGTCGGACCAGGCTGCGATGGAACAGATGGCGGCAATGCCCGATGACGCCATGGCCGTGGCAGACTGTCACGCGCCCGACCAGCCACATCATCCGTCTGACCAGCACGAATGCAAGTTCTGCGCTGCCTGCGCGCTGGCCACGGCCCTGCCGATCGGGTTCGCCGATGGCGTCCCGGTCGTCCCGATCGCGCACCGCTATGCTCCACAGCCGGCTGCATCGTTCAGCGGCTTCATTCCCGACAGTCCCGACCGTCCCCCGAACCGCCCTCGCCTGAATCCCGCGCACGAGCGCGGTTCCGTTTGCGCGCGGCGATCCTGCCGCGAAATTGCGAGGACGATCATGTTGAAACTTTATTTACGCCATGCGGCGCCGTGGGCGCGCGCATCTTTCCTGGGCCTGACGGCGGCTTCTGCGTGGCTGGTAGCGTTGCCTGCCGCACAGGCAGCCGAAGTGCCGCCTTCTCCGCCAGCTGTATCCAATCCTTTCGCGCACTATCGGGCCTGGCGCGAGGACGCATTGCAGGACTGGCGCCAGGCCAACGACCGGGTGGGTGAAATCGGCGGCTGGCGTACCTACCTGCGCGAGTCGCAGCAAACCGGCGAGGCCCCGGATCAGACCGGGCAGGCACATCATGCGCACTGAGTGGAAGGCCATGCATCCGACTTTTCCTGCGCCGCGTACGCTGACCCTCGCCGTGTTGTCTGCCATCCTGCTGGGCGGCTGCGCGAGCTTTTCCACCGACGGCGGCTTCGAAACGGTCCGGTCCGCCACCCAGTCGCGCATCCAGAAGGATGTCGTCTGGTCACGCGATGAAGCCAGCCGTACACAGATCCAGGCGCGCATCGATGCGCTGCTGGCGCAACCGCTCTCCGCAGATGACGCGGTGCAGATTGCGCTGCTCAACAATCCCGGCCTGCAGGCGGCCTTCAACACGCTCGGCATCGCCGAGGCCGACTGGGTCGCGGCGCAGCGCCTGCCGAACCCGGGCGTTTCCATCGGCCGTCTCACGCGGGGTAGCGAAGTGGAATGGGAACGCAGCCTGCATCTCAACCTGATGCGGCTGCTGACCATGCCGATGCGCATCGACATCGAGCAGCGGCTGTTCGAGCAAACCCGGCGCGAACTGATTCTGAACGTACTGCGGCTGGCGGCGGACACCCGCAAGGCCTGGGTCGTCGCGGTGGCGGCGAAGCAATCCGCGCATTACCAGCAGCAGACGATGGATGCTGCCGAGGCCGGCGCGGAACTGGCGCGCCGCATGGCGCAGGTCGGCAACTGGAGCAAGCTGAAACAGGCACGTGAGCAGTCGTTCTATGCGGACGCCGCACTGGCGGTGGCGCGTGCCGAACAGACGAAGCTGCAGGCGCGCGAGCGCTTGATCCGGCTGCTGGGCCTGCCCCATGGCGATGCGATGCAATTGCCCGAACGTTTGCCGGATCTGCCTGCAACCCTGCCCGCGCTGCCGGAAGTCGAACAGCAGGCCATGGATTCGCGCCTGGATCTGCAGGCCGCCCGGCTGCAAACCGAGGCGCTGGCCAGGAACCTGGGACTCACACGCCGCACGCGCTTCGTCAACGTGCTGGAGCTGGGCGCCATCAGCAACAGTTCGAACGAAGTGCCATTGCAGCGTGGCTACGAAATCAGCTTCGAACTGCCGCTGTTCGACTGGGGGCAGGCCCGGGTGGTGCAGGCCGAATCACGCTACCGCCAGGCACTCGAGCGCGCACGCGAGATCGCGGTCAACGCGCGTTCCGAGGTGCGCGAGGCCTATGCCATGCAGCAGAGCCAGTACGCCGTCGCCCGCCACCTGCGCGACGAGGTGGTGCCACTGAAGCAGCGCATCTTCGAGGAAAACCAGTATCGCTACAACGGCATGCTGATCGGCGTGTTCGAGCTGCTGGCCGACGCGCGTTCGCAGATCGCGTCGGTCAACGCCGCCATCGAGGCGCAGCGCGATTTCTGGCTCGCCGACGCCGACATGCGGATGGTACTGGCCGGCACGCCGGGCAAAACCCCGGTCACCTCTCTCCCGTCCGCGTCTGCCGATGCGGCGGGCGGACACTGAAAGGATTTTCCATGACCTCAAGACGTGATTTCTTCAAACTCGGCAGCGCAGCCGCCGTCGCCACGGTGAGTCCGGCTGCCCTGGCGGCGCTCCCTGAAATTGTCAGCATGGACAGGCCCGATACCCAGCCGCCGCTGATTCCATCCAGCGGCCGTCCCTACAATCCGGTGGTGACGCTGAACGGCTGGACGCTGCCGTGGCGCATGAAGGACGGGGTGAAGGAATTCCATCTCGTCGCCGAGCCGGTGGTACGCGAAATCGCCCCCGGCATGAAGGCGCACTTGTGGGGCTACAACGGCCAGAGCCCTGGGCCCACTATCGAAGTAGTGGAAGGCGACCGGGTGCGGCTCTATGTCACCAATCGTTTGCCCGAACACACGACCATCCACTGGCACGGCCAGCGCCTGCCCAACGGCATGGATGGCGTCGGCGGATTGACCCAGCCGCATATCAAGCCGGGCAAAACTTTCGTCTACGAATTTGTCGCGCGTCGCCCCGGCACCTTCATGTACCACCCGCATGCCGACGAGATGACGCAGATGGCGATGGGCATGATGGGTTTCTGGGTGACACACCCGAAGGGCAGGCATCCGGCGATCGAGCCGGTCGACCGCGATTTTTGCTTCCTCATCAACGCCTACGACATCGATCCCGGCAGCGCCACGCCCTCGGTCAACACCATGCTCGATTTCAACCTGTGGACCTGGAACAGCCGCGCCTTTCCCGGCATCGACAGCCTCAACGTGCGGCTGGACGACCGTGTGCGCATCCGCATGGGCAACCTCACCATGACCAACCACCCGATGCACCTGCACGGCGTGGAATTCGAGGTGACCGGCACCGACGGCGGCCCGGTGCCGAAGTCCGCGCGCTGGCCGGAGGTGACCACCGACATCGCGGTCGGCCAGATGCGCCAGATCGAGTTCGTCGCCGACGAAGAAGGCGACTGGGCGTTCCACTGCCACAAGAGCCATCACACCATGAATGCGATGGGCCATGCGGTGCCGACGATGATCGGCGTTGACTACAGTGGCCTGGCGGGCAAGATCAGCAAGCTCATTCCCGACTACATGGCGATGGGTGAGCGCGGCATGGCCGACATGGCTGAAATGGAGATGCCGCTGCCCGACAACACCTTGCCGATGATGACTGGCAAGGGACCATTCGGTCCGGTCGAGATGGGCGGCATGTTCAGCGTGATGAAGGTGCGGCGCGGGCAGAAGCGCGGCGATTATTCCGACCCCGGCTGGTACAAGCAGCCGCCCGGCACGCAGGCACGCGAGCTTGCCGGCGCGATGGCCGAGCCGATGCGCGCGCCATCCACTGCCTCGCCCCAGGGTACCCCGGGCGATGTCGAGGTAACCGTACGCAAACCCGTCGGCCACTGAATGCCGTTTTTATATTGTTACGTAGGAGCTGAAAAATGAAGACATGGATTCCCTTGCTGGCCGCACTGGCGATCGCCGCACCGCTGCATGCCGAACCTGTGGCCGCGCCGGTTGCCCAGGCCAATGTGATGACCGATGGTGTCGTGCGCCGGGTGGATGTAGCCAACGGTAAGCTCACCCTGCGGCACGGGCCGATCGTCAACCTCGACATGCCCGCCATGACCATGGTGTTCCGGNTGCAGCCGCTGGAACTGATGAAGGGACTCAAAGTGGGCGACGCGGTGAAATTTCATGCCGAGAGCATCGACGACACCCTGACCGTCACCGCGATCCAGCCTGCGCAATAACGGACAAGGCATGGACCCGGCGAATCGCCGGATCCATCCAGGCACGAAGTGTCCCGCATTAGGACAAGTGGGTCTTTTGTACTAGATTGAAAGTGGACGATGCCGAGCACGTGCAACATCGAGTACAGGGACATTTTTAGCGAAGGAGACAGAGATGAAACGCATAACACGCCTATCCATAGCCACCCTTGCCCTTTCCTTGGGGATGGTGGGTGTCATGCCGGTGTATGCCGCCGATCAGGCGCGCGATCAGGATCGTACCCAGGTGCGTGATCAAGATCGCATTTACGGGTCCGAACTGATGACGCGGCAGGAACGGGCCGAATACCGCAATCGTATGCGCACGCTGAAAACCCAGCAGGAGCGCGAAGCCTTCCGCCTGGAACATCACAAGCAGATGCAGGAGCGTGCCCAGGCCCAGGGCAAGACCCTGCCCGACATGCCGCCTGCCGGCATGGGGCCCGGCTCGGGGATGGGGCCGGGTATGGGACCAGGCTCCGGCATGGGACCGGGGTCCCGCCGCTAGCGGGTTGCACCGTGCGGTTAGGTGGGAGCGGCGGCTGCGCTGAAGCGTGGTGTGGCTGCGAATCCGTGGCCGCCATCCGCGCGCGGCAATCCGTCCCCCAGTTCAAGCTGGGCGTGTGAGAGCGCCGCAATGCGCGCGACGATGGAAAGGCCAAGGCCGCATCCTTCGGTCTCGACCTCGCCGCGCACGAAGCGGGCGCTGAGTTGAGACCGCAACGCGGGGGCGACGCCCGGACCATCGTCGGCAACGGTGATCGCACAGCCCGTTTCGCGATGCGCGATGCGCACGTCGATCCGCGCACCTTCTCCCGCATAGTGCACGGCATTGTCGAGCAGGTTGCGGACCGCGACCTGGAGCCACGCCGACGTGATGGCGATACGGCATCCCGCTGCCGCATCGACCGTCAGGGTTTGTCCTTGGCGTTGCGCGTGCGGCAAAAGCTCTTCGCACACTGCGGCGACGATGTCTGCGGGATCCAGCGGTGCGGGCGGATTGCCCTGCGTAGCTGGATCGACGCGCGCCAGCGTCAGCAATTGCTCGACCAGGTGCGTCATCCGGTCCACGCCGGCGATCACCTGTGCCAGCGCATGCTGCTGGCTGTCTGCCGTTTGCGCGCGCAGCGCGACCTGCGTCTGCACTTTCAAGGCCGCCAGCGGCGTGCGCAATTCATGCGCGGCATCCGCGGTGAAGCGGCGCTCGTTTTCGAAGGCTTCGTTGACGCGCCGGATCAGCGCATTGAGCGCGGTACGCAGCGGCGCAATTTCCTCGGGCAGGGCGGGCGATTCGTCGAGTGGCGTCAGGGCCTGCGCATCAAGCGCGCCGACCTGGTGCGCCACCGTATCCACCGGTCGCAAGTTGCGGCCGATACCCCACCAGACCGCCAGCGCCATCAGCGGCAGCGCCAGCGCGGCGGGAATCAGCAGCGACAGGCCAATCTCGCGCGCCAGGCCTTCGCGTGCCGCATGGGCCTGGCCGACGACGACCCGATATTTCGCGTCGGGATCCTGTACCGCATAGAACCGCCAGCGTGCGCCCTCGTACTGGCGTTCGCTGAATCCCGGTCCGATCCCGGATTCAAATCCGGCGTGGCCCATGGACGTGGCCAGACGCAGCATCCGTCCGTCATCGTCGTGCCACACCTCGAATGCGATGGGCACCGGATTGTGGTGGCTGTGATCCTGGAGTTCCTTCGCAAAATGCTCGACTTCGCCGGCCGCCACGATCGCCAGCAAGGTGTCGGCGACTTGCGTCAGCTGGCCGTCGAGCAATTCGTCCGCTTCATGGTGCGCGCGCTGATACACCACCAGCGCAGATAGCAGCCAGATCGCCGCCACCGATCCGGTCAGCAACCACACCAGCCGCCGGCGCAGGGAATACGGCCGGCTCATGACGCGGGAGCGCCCGTCGACACCATGTAGCCGACGCCGCGCACCGTGCGGATCAGGTCGTTGCCGAGCTTCTTCCGCAAATGGTGGATGTGGACCTCGAGCGCGTTGCTGTCGACGGCGTCGTTCCAGGTGTAGAGCTGCTCTTCCAGCGTGCGCCGCGTCAGCACCCGGTCGGTGTTTTCCAGCAGCAGGTGCAACAGATCGAATTCACGCGGGGTCAGTTCGACAACCTGGCCGGCGCGCGTCACGCTGCGCGCCGCCGGGTTGAGTTCGATCTCGCCGACGGCGAGCACAGGCTCCGGGCGGCCATGGGCGCGCCGCACCAGTGCGCGCAGGCGGGCGGTGATCTCGTCGAGATCGAACGGCTTCAGCACATAGTCGTCGGCGCCAAGATCGAGTCCGCGTACCTTGTCCTCCAGCTGGTCGCGCGCGGTCAGGATCAGCACCGGCGTGGCGTCATGGCGGCCGCGCAGCCATTGCAGCACCGACAGACCGTCGCGTTTCGGCAGCCCCAGGTCGAGCACCACGGCCGCAAACGATTCGGTGGACAGAGCCATTACCGCCGCCTCGCCATCGCGCAGCCAGTCAACGGCATAGCCCGCCTGGGTCAGTCCCGCCTGCAGGCCGTCGCCCAGGAGGCGGTCATCTTCCACCAACAATATGCGCATCGTTCCGGTTCATCCTTGGGTCATTGTTTCGGAATCCTGACCGTGTCCTCGTCGAACACGCCCTGTTCCGCCTGGCGGTGGCAGGCAGCACAATTGGCGGCGGAGCCGATCGATTTGCGCGACCACACCGACTTCGACACCTCATCGTGCTTGCGCACGAACCAGCGGGTTTCGGTGATGCGGGGCGGCGCCTGGTTGGCCCCCATGCTTTGCATCACCCGACTGCCCATCCGGCTGGTGCCGCTGTCGGCGGCGTTGGCCTCCAGGAATCGCAGGATATCAGCCTGGGTTGCCGGATCAAGGCTGGCGTTTTCTCCGAAGTGCTGATCGAGTCCGCCCATCAGACGGCGCCACGATGTCTTCGGCAGGAAAGCCGGCGAATAGGCGATATGGCAACTTGCGCATTCCTGTTGCCAGGCCTTGTTGGTCGTCCGCGGCAGGACATTGCCGCCGCCATCGCCGTGCGCATCGCCGGATGGCAGCGAAAACGCCAACAGGCTGAACACGCCGACCGCCGTGACGACTCCGATTCCGCGCAATAGATAGTTCATGGTGTGCTCATTATCGGGCCAGGCTCAGCCAGGCGATGAAATCGCCTTTTTCCTGCGCGCTGCATTCGCGTTGCAGAACGTCCTGGCAGTTGCGCCGGAACCATTTCTCGACCTTGGCGGCATCGGTGAAGCGCTGCGGATTGGCCACCGGCGCCAGCGGCTCGATGCGCTTGCCGACGCGGCTGCGTCCGGCCTGGGCGGGGTTGGCGGTATGGCAACCGGCGCAGCTCACGGCCTGGCCATCGCGGCCCGGGTGCTCAGTGCGATACAAGGCAGCACCGCGCGAGGCGGACAGGCCGGACACTGGCACGCCCGCCTGCTGCGCATACTGCGCCATCAGGCTGGCAGGGCTGTCGGCCGCCGCCACGGCGGAGGCCATGCCGAGTACCGCCAGGCCACCGTAGAGAAGGTGCTTAATCATGCTGCACCTCGTTTCCCGCGCCGAGGTATTGCTTGCCGGTCACCATGCTTTGCGCCACCCGTTCGCCGCGCCATTGGTGAAACACCAGCGCAGCCAGATGCAGGCCGATGAAGCCGAGCATCAGGCCGAATCCGAATTCGTGCGGTTCGCCCAGCACATCCTCCAGCCACGCCACATTGCCCAGCCAGCCGGCGAGCGGGCCCGTCTGGAACTCGCTGGCGGCCAGCCCCAGTCCGGTGACGACCATCAGCGCCATTACGCCATAGGCAAACAGATAGCCCAGGCTAGCGATCGGATCGTGCCCGGCGCGGTGGGTCTTGGGCAGGCGCAAATTCCTGATGCTGTCCTTCCACACGGCGGGATGCCACAGGTCGCGCCAGCGCGCGCTGGCCGGGCCAGCCAGACTCCACAGCAGGCGTGTCAGCAGGCCTGCCGTCAGGGTGTAGCCGATGAGAATGTGCAGATTCCAGAGCGTCTTTTCATATGGCCCGTGTTCGAACCAGTCGGCCATCTGGCTGGTGGCGATGAGCGATACGATGGACAGCGCAATGACCCAGTGCAGCAGGCGCAACAGGGGNTCGAACACGCGGTGCGGATGGGTGGCGGCATGTGACATGGCAATCTCCTCAGAGGGGAATGCAGCAGACTGTATGCGCGTCAGCTTAGGGACACCTTAAGAGAAACATTTATTCGGCAATCCGGGCCGCCGCATGGGTTCACTTTCTCCAAACACGCGCACAAAGGCTATTCTGACGGTGGGTCGAAAAATACATGCATGTCCACATGCGTGCTTCGAGTCATTGCACGGAGCCATTGGCAATCAACCGGATCGGGTTTGGGCATGAAGAACATCAAGCTGNGGTTTTGGCTGCTGCTACTCGTGCTGACGGCGCTGTGGCTGCTGGCCGACACGTGGGTACCCGACCCATTCACCTATTTCTCGCTTCGCACCGTGCTGATGCAATACACCGGCGTCATCGGCATAGGGGTCATGAGCGTCGCCATGCTGCTGGCCACGCGGCCGACATGGCTGGAACCTCCGCTGGGTGGGCTCGACAAGATGTATCGCCTGCATAAATGGCTGGGGATCACCGGGCTGGTGTTTTCCTGCATTCACTGGTGGTGGGCGCAGGGAACCAAGTGGATGGTGGGCTGGGGGTGGCTGAGCAGGCCTGCGCGCAAGTCGGCTGCCGGTCCGATGCTGGGGCCGGCCGAGAGCTGGCTGCGCAGCCAGCGCGGGCTGGCTGAATCGCTGGGCGAGTGGGCGTTTTATGCCACGGTGGTGCTGATCGTCCTGGCGCTGGTCAGGCGCTTTCCTNACCACCTGTTCACCAAGACGCATAAATGGCTGGCGGTGGTGTATCTGATACTGGTTTATCACTCCATCGTGCTGCTCAAGTTTGCCTACTGGTCGCAGCCAGTCGGGTGGGTCATGGCCCTGTCGATGCTGGGCGGCACCGTGGCGGCGCTGCTCGTCCTGTTGCGCCGTGTCGGCGCCAGCCGCAGAGTGCAGGGCACGATCGAATCGCTCATCTATTATCCGGAATTGCGCGTACTCGAAACGGCCATTCGCCTGGAAAGCGGCTGGCCGGGCCACAATGCCGGACAGTTTGCCTTTGTCACGTCCAGAAAAAGCGAAGGCGCCCATCCGTATACGATTGCATCGGCCTGGGATGCCGATGACCGCCGCATCGTCTTCATTACCAAGGCGCTTGGCGACCATACCAGCAAGCTGCACGATTGCTTGAAGGTCGGGGCGCCCGTCACGGTGGAAGGACCTTATGGCTGCTTCGATTTCCGCGACGGGCGCTCGCGCCAGATCTGGATTGGCGCCGGCATCGGCATCACCCCCTTCATCGCCCGCATGAAGCAGCTGGCACGCACGCCCGGCGAACAGGAGATCGACCTGTTCCATCCGACGGCGGATTTCGAACAGGCCGCCATCGACAAGCTCACGGCCGATGCCCAGGCAGCCCGTGTACGCCTGCATGTGCTGGTCAGCGGGAAAGATGGACGGCTTGATGCCGACCGCATTCGCGCAGCCGTGCCGCAATGGCAGTCGGCGAGCATCTGGTTCTGCGGTCCGCCAGGATTTGGCCAGACCATACGGAACGATTTCGTCTCCCATGGCCTGGCGCCGGATGATTTTCACCAGGAAATATTTCAGATGCGCTGAAAGCGGTCGTCCGAAATGGGACGACCGCCCTGCCGGGCGCGACGGACAGCCACTTAAGGCGGTCTTAAGAATTCACCGGCAGGATGCGCCTCGAGCCTGGTGGAGGTATCAGTGCCGACGCCCATCCTATAACTTAACTTTTGCGACGCATTCCACTTCGACCCGTGCCGAACCGATTTCTCCGCCTGTTGATGCTCTGGTTGGTCATTGCCTTGCAGGCGATGACGCCGTTCGTCCATGCCCATGCGGGATCGACACAAGCGAGCCATGCAAGTGGGCTGTATGGGCATGCGGGCACAGCCGGCGACGTGGCCTGGCACCTGGCTGAAAACAGGGAGCAAGGTGCGGAGATCGAAGTGGCGCAGGGCATGCCATCGTTGCGGCAGGCCGTGCTGTTTGCGGCGGATGCCGATGCGTCCTATCCCGTACCGGCGCTTCTGCCGTCGGTGGCGACAGCCGTCAGACTGAGCCCTGCCTGGCTGGGTGTCATCCCGTTGCAGGCCAACTTTCCCGATCACACCCTGCCGCACGCGCTGGCGCCGCCGCGCTGCTGATCGTTCCACTCGGCGCACCTGCCTGTGTGCCGGCCCGAATTTCTTGCTCATGGAGATCAAGCATGATCGCTGGTTATGTTTCTACTCGTATTCTCGTATTGGCGCTGCTCGGCGCCGCCCCGGCTTTCGCCGCCGACGTCCTGCCCTTGTCCGCAGCGCAGAAGAAGAATCTTGGCATCGTCACCGTCGTTGCGACCACGCAGGACACCAGTCCCGCGCTTGCCTATACGGCGCGGGTGACCCTGCCGCCTGCCAGCGTGCGCGTGGCCGCGGCGGCCGGCGCCGGGCTGGTCACCCAGCTGCATGTACAGGCGGGCGACACGGTCAAGCGCGGCGCCCCGCTCGTCACCCTGTCGATGACCGGCCTGGCCGAAGCGCAGAATGCCCTGACGCAGGCCCGGCTAAGATCGCAGCTGGCGGCCAGCAATGCCGCGCGCGACGAAAAACTGTTCAGCGAGGGTTTGATCGCGGAGTCGCGCCTGCGCGCCACCCGCTCCGAAGCCCAGTCTGCTCACGCCAGTCTGGTTGCGGCACAGACCGCATTGTCCATGATGGGTGCAGGCAAGGTGACGGGCAGTTCGATCACGTTGACCGCGCCGATCGCCGGCGTGGTAACGGAGAGTGTCGCCGAACCGGGCCAGCGCGTGGATGCCGGCATGGCGCTGGTGAAAGTGGCGGATCTGTCGAATCTGACCCTGGAGATTCCGTTGTCGACGATCCAGGCGCGCCAGGTGGCGATCGGGCAATCCGTGACGGTGGCGGACAGCAAGGCCAGCGGGCGCGTCACTGCGTTGCTGCCGCAACTCAATGCGTCGCAAAGCGTGCTGGCACGTGCCAGTCTCGTCGATCCCGACAAGCTACTGCGTCCCGGCCAGTCGGTTCAGGTTGCCCTGGCCGGGACGTCGGCTTCGCAGGGTACGCAGCCGGCCCAGACCTTGATTGTGCCGGCCGCGGCGCTGGTGTGGCAGGCCAGCCGGCCCTACGTGTTTGTCGAAACCGCGCAGGGTTTCGTGCCGACGCCGGTGCAGCTGATTCGCCAGAATGCCAGTCAGGCCGAAGTGACCGGCCTGGCTGGCGGCAGCCGCGTCGCCGCCAAGGGTGTGGCGGCGCTCAAGGCGCAGTGGCTGGGAGAGTAATCCATGATGAATAGCCTGATCGAAACCGCGCTCGCGCGACGCTGGTTCGTGCTCGCATTGGCACTGGTGCTGGCTGGGCTGGGCGTGCGCGCATTCCAGCAGATTCCCATCGACGCCTTCCCTGATGTTTCGACCACCCAGGTCAAGCTGATCCTGAAAGCGCCGGGCATGACGCCGGAAGAAGTGGAGTCGCGCATCGCCCAACCGGTCGAAACCGAACTGCTGGGCATTCCGAAGCAGACCATTCTGCGCAGCCAGTCGAAAAACGCACTGGTCGACATTACCGTTGATTTTGCCGAAGGCACGGACATCTACTGGGCGCGACAGCAGGTGGCGGAGCGCTTCGCCAACGTGAAGGGCGATCTGCCCGCCAACGTATCGGGCGGCTTGGCGCCGATTTCCACGCCGCTGTCGGAACTCTTCATGTTCACCCTCGAAGGGCCGCTGTCGCTGATGGAGAAGCGCACCCTGCTCGACTGGACGGTGCGTCCGCAGTTGCGGGCGATTCCCGGCGTGGCCGACGTCAACTCGCTCGGTGGTCGCGTCGCCACCTTCGCGGTGAGCCCTGACCCGGCGGCGTTGGCCGCGCGCGGCATCACCTATGACGAATTGCGCAGGGCGCTGGAAAGCAATACCCGCAACGACGGCGCCGGGCGCGTCAACGAAGGCGAGGAAACCTGGGTGGTGCGTGTCAACGGCGGCATCGGCTCGCTGGAGGATCTGCGGCACGTCGGCATCAAGACCGTCGATGGCGTGGTCATCACCGTCGGCGATGTCGCGCGTGTGGAACTGGGCGAGATGACGCGCTACGGCGCCGTGACGCAAAACGGCAAGGGCGAGGCCGTGGAAGGCTTGGTCATCGGCCTGAAGGGCGTCAATGCGGGCGAACTCATCAAGAACGTCAAGGCCAAGCTCGCGGAGATCCAGGCCACTCTGCCCAAGGGCGTGACGATTTCGCCGTTCTATGATCGCGCGCAACTGGTCGACCGCGCCGTCGGCACCGTCAGCAAGGCGCTGCTCGAAGCGGCGGTGCTGGTGGTCATCCTGCTGCTGCTGTTTCTCGGCAATCTGCGCGCGGCCATTGTGGTGGCCTTGATCCTGCCGTTGTCCGTGCTGGCGACGTTTGTGCTGATGCGTCAGTTCGGGCTGTCGGCCAACCTGATGAGCCTGGGCGGACTGGCCATCGCGATCGGCCTCTTGGTCGATGCGGCGGTGGTGGTGGTCGAGAACGTCGTCGCGCATCTGGCGCACGATCCGGAAGACACCAGCGAAACGCCGCTGCAGCGTGTGTTGTGGGCGACCCAGGAGGTTGCCCGCCCGGTGACCTCGGGCATCGCCATCATTGCCATCGTGTTCCTGCCGCTGCTGACGTTGCAAGGCCTGGAAGGCAAGCTGTTCGCGCCGGTCGCGCTGACCATCGTGTTCGCCCTGGCGGCGTCACTGCTGCTGGCGCTCAGCGTGATCCCGGTGCTGGCCTCGATATTGCTGAAGCAGGGCACACACACCGATCCGTGGTTGCTGCGCAAGGCGCAGGGCCTCTATACGCCACTGCTCGATCGCGCGCTGGCGCGGCCGAAGATCGTCTATGCCACCGCAGGCGTGCTGATGTTGGCGGCGGTCGGCGTCTATCCGCTGATCGGCAAGACCTTCATGCCGACCATGGACGAGGGCGACATCCTGGTGCAGCTGGAAAAACTGCCCTCGATCAGCCTGGAAGAGGCTGTCGCGCAGGATCTGCGGGTGCAGCAGGCGCTGTTGAAGAACATTCCGGAAATCCGCCGCATCGTTGCGCGCGCCGGTGCCGACGAACTCGGGCTCGATCCGATGGGGCTCAACGACACTGACTCCTTCCTGGTGCTGAAGCCGATGGCCGAGTGGCGTCGTCCGGACAAGGAATGGTTGATCGGGGAGATCCGAACCGTGGTCGAAGGCTTTCCCGGCATCGCCTACACCTTTACCCAGCCAATCGACATGCGGGTGTCGGAAATGCTTACCGGCTCGCGCGGCGACGCCGCGATCAAGATTTTCGGCCCTGACCTCGCCACGCTCAACCGGCTGACCGGCGAGATATTCAACGTGGTCGGGAAAGTCCCTGGCGCGTCCGACGTCTATACCCAGCAGAATGCGGGCGTGCAGTACCTGCAGGCGGAGGTCGACCGGAATGCGGCTGCCCGTTTCGGCCTCAGTGCCGACGACATCGCCATGCTGTTGCGTACCCAACTCGAGGGCGAAGTCATCGGCACGATCCAGCAGCAGGGGCGGCGCATCCCGCTGCAACTGCGCGGCCCCGCCGATTTGCGCGCGTCGCCCGATGCCCTGCAGGCGCTGCGCCTGACCCTGCCGGATGGCCGCGAGATCAGCCTCGACCAGGTGGCGCACCTGAAGCGCACCAACGGGCCGGTGGCGGTGAAGCGTGAAAACGCAGCCCGTTTCACCGTGGTGCAGAGCAACGTTGCCGGCCGCGATCTGGTCAGCTTCGTCGAGGACGCGAAAGCGGCCGTGGCCGCGCAGGTCAAGCTGCCGCCCGGCTACAGCATCACCTGGGGCGGCCAGTTCGAAAACCAGCAGCGTGCCGCGAAACGCCTGATGATCGTGGTACCGGTGGCGCTCTTGCTGATCGGCTTCCTGCTGTATGTCACGTTCGGCGATGCGCGCCAGGCGCTGCTGGTGATGATGAACGTGCCGCTGGCGCTGATCGGCGGCATCTTCGCCCTGGCGGCGTCAGGCGAGTACCTGTCGGTGCCCGCCTCGGTCGGCTTCATTGCATTGCTGGGCATCGCGGTGCTGAACGGCGTGGTGCTGGTCAGCCATTTCAACCAGTTGCGTGCGCAGGGATTGCAGGGCGACGCCGTGGTACGTGATGGCGCGTTGCGGCGCCTGCGTCCGGTGCTGATGACCGCCAGTATCGCCGCATTCGGCCTGGTGCCGCTGCTGTTCGCGACCGGGCCCGGTTCCGAAATCCAGCGCCCGCTCGCCATCGTCGTCATCGGCGGCCTGGTCAGCGCCACTCTGCTGACGCTGGTGATGCTGCCGCTGTTGTACCGCCAATTCATATTGAAAGGAGCGCACGCATGAGGGCCGTACACACATTGAGTCTCGCGCTGGCACTGGCGTTCGCCACGCCGATTTTCCCCAGGGTGGCCTACGCCGATTATCTGCCCGACCCGGTCGCCGCCGAAGCGGCCTTACGGGCCTCGCCCATGGTGGCGCAGGCACGCGGCGAATTTGCCGCGCAATCGCTGCGGAGCGAGAGCCTGCGCCGCGGTCGCGAAGAGTGGGTGCTGGGCGCGGATGCCCTGCAACGCCGGATCGATACGCCGCAGGATCGTTTCGCGGAGTGGGGCGTGGCGTTGTCGCGCCCGCTGCGTCTGCCCGGCGCGCTGCGGCCGACCGCGTGCTTGCCGGCGCGCTGACCGCCCATGCCGAAGCAAGTTACGGCGAAGCGATGCACGAAAGCGGACGGCAACTGCTTGCGCTCTGGTTCGACTGGCTGAACGAAGCCGGCCAGACCCGGTTGTGGCTGGCGCAGGTGAGTCTGGCCGAACAGCAGCTCGCCACCGTGGATGCCCGCATTCGCCTGGGCGAGGCGCCGCGTTCCGAACGCGTCAACGCGGAAGCGGCGCTGGCGCAGGCGCGCCTGCAGCAGCAACAGGCGGCCACGCGCGAGCAACGGGCGCGCAGCCGACTCATGGCGCAATACCGGGCCTGCCGGTGACGGCGGACGACACGTTGCCGGCGCCAGTCGAGCCAGCCGGGTCGGCTGAGGACTATGTCAGCGCCGTGCTGGCACACAACCACGAACTGTTCCGCGCGCGGCGCCAGGCCGAGGTGTTGCGGGCCGAGGCCCGGCAACTGGCCAGCCGCCGCAGCATCGACCCCACGGTCGGTGTGTTCTACAAGAATGAATTGGGCGGCAGCGAGCACCAGTTGGGCGTAAGCGTCGGGCTGACGTTGCCGGGCAGCGCGCGGCGTACCGACCAGCAGGCCGCCGAGCAGCTCAGCACCATCGCGGAAGAGGCGGCCATCCGTCTGGAGCAACGCTTGCGTCAGGAGGCGCGCGCGGATTTCGAGGCGGCGGCGGCCCAGGTGGCAAACTGGCAGCAGGCCGACCATGCCGCCCAGTCGCTGGCGGAGGCGGCGCGGCTGGCGGCGCGTGCCTATAGCCTGGGCGAAGGCAGTCTGGATCAGGTGCTACTCAACCGCCGGCTGGCGCTGGAAGGCCAGTTGAACGCCCAGCAGGCGCAGTTCGCTGCGTTGGCGGCAGATGCCCGATTGAAGCTGGACGCCCATCGATTGTGGCCGCTGGATGTGGCCGCGGACCAGGACGGCGAGCACGCCCATCCGTAAAACGGAAGTCAAGTCGGGCGCGCCCTCGTTCAGGGCGTGGCGGGGGCCGGTGCCGCTGCGGGCGCTTGCGCCGGGCGGGGTGACGAGGGCGTCGGGCTCATGCGCCGGGCCTCTTCCTGCATTGCGGTGATCTGTTCGGGTTTCAACTGCCATACCAGGCTGTCGCGCGCCTTGGCGGCGGCCTCGATCCCTTGTGCCGCGGCGAGGTTGAACCAGAGATAGGCACGTGCCTTGTCGATCGCCGTGCCGGTTCCATAGCGGTAGAGTTCGCCCAGGCTGTACTGCGCCTTGGCGTAGCCGCTTTTCGCGGGTTTTTCGATCCAACTGAAGGCTGCGCGGTAATCCTGCACGACCCCGCGCCCCTTCAGCAAGGCGAGGCCGTAACGATACTGCGCTTCGGGCAGGCCTTGCTGGGCGGCCAGGGCAAACCAGTGGGCCGCTTCCTTGTCGTTCTGGATCACGCCATCGCCCTCGGCATAGCGCATGGCCAATTGCAGCTGGGCCTCGGCATCGCCTTTCTCGGCCCGGGCGTGGGGCACGCTGATGGGTTCCTGTGCGGCAGTCATGGTGTCGCTCGGGTCGATGGCAAACCAGGCTGTGACACCAACCAGTGCACCGAGGGTTGTCAGCAACAGCACCGGCTTCAGGGGAGTGAACGTCCAGAAGCGATGGCGGCAGTCGCGGCAGCGCAGCGGGGTGTGCAGCAGCAGGTGACGGATCCCGTCATGGGCATGCAGCGAGCCGCTGCGAATCTTGTCGCTTCCGCACTGGGGGCAGACGCGTGGCAGATGGGCCATTACCGTACCTGCCCGGCGAGATAATCGACCGCCGCCCGGACGTCGGCATCCGCCAGCGACGGATTGCCACCCTTGGCCGGCATGGCGTTCCTGCCCTGCAGGGCCGAAGCGTAGAGGGCGGTCATGCCCTGGGCCAGGCGAGGACGCCAGTCGCTGGCTTCACCGATGATCGGTGCGCCCGCGATGCCTTTGTCATGGCAGAAGGCGCAGGTCTGGCGATAGACCTGCAGGCCATGAGCGAGGTCGGACTGGATGGCAGGAGAGCTGTCGCTGCTGGGGACGGCGGTCGGAGCGGGTTGTGCGGAATCGGTGGGCAATTCAGGCGCGCGCATGGCGTGGGGCCCGGTCTGCATCGGGGTGGGCGCCATGCCCATTCCCGCCGGGGGCATGGCGGATTGATCGCAGGCTGCGAGCGACAAGGGAGCCAGCATGGTCAGCAACGTGACGTATTTCATGGCCGCGGGCTCCTCGTCTCCCAATGCGCGTTTGGGCGACGCCCGTTCGCGCAATTCCGGTTTACAGCTTGCCGCCTCCCTGGGTCATGAGGAAGCCGACCGCGTTGGCGAGATCGGCTTCCGACAAGCCGGCGTTGCCGCCTTTGGCCGGCATGCCGCGAATGCCATTCAGCGCATGGCTGTAGAGCGTCGCATAACCCTGGCTTACGCGCGGTCCCCAGGCCGCCTTGTCACCCATCTTGGGNGCGCCGGCCACGCCGGTGGCATGGCAGACGGCGCAATTGGCCTCGTAGACGGCCTTGCCCTTGGACGGGTCGGGTTTGGCGGCCGACGCCGCGGCAGCCGCGGGCGCAGCCGGTGCCGCCGCTTCCGGTGCCTTGAATTTGGCGCCGGCCGCATCGGCCATGTAGGCCACTGCGCGAGCCACTTCGGTATCGGACAAGTCGCCGTCGCCACCACGCGGCGGCATCTGGCGAATGCCTTCGAGGGCATGCTTGATCAAGGTCTCATAGCCCTGGCTGATACGCGGCCCCCAGTCGCCCTTGTTGCCGAACTTGGGCGCGCCCAGTGCGCCGGGCGTGTGGCACGTGGTACACACGGCCTCGAAGACTTCCTGGCCGGACTTCTCGACCTTGGGCGCATTGGCGTCGAGCGCGACCAGATGGGCGAAAGGCTTGATGCGGTCGAGCGTTGCTTTCTGGGCGGCTTCGCTGGTGGTGTCGGGCAGATGTTTGTCCTGAATGCTGAGCACCAGCATGACGATCAGGAAAATCGCCAGCAGGGGCGCGAACAATCCGGCAAGAACGGAAATGATGATCTCCTGCGGGGTGGCTTGAGTCATCTTGGCGTGCGAATCGGCCATGAAAGGTTCCTTGGGGGTGGCATCGAAAGCGGCGATTATAAGGAAAGCCACCCCGACAGGAAAGGGCGTTGCGCCCGGCGGATAGACGCAACGTGGCAAAAGGCTATGCTTCGCGGCTCCTAGCGCCCGTAGCTCAGCTGGATAGAGTACTGCCCTCCGAAGGCAGGGTCGTGCGTTCGAATCGCGCCGGGCGCGCCAGTCACCCAGTAAGGGCCTGATAGACAAGATTAATCAGTCCCGTCAGTAAGTTACCCAAGCCAAAGTGCTACACAGTGCTGCTACACAGCGGCTAAACTTTCGGCATGGGAAAAGACGTGAAGGACCAAACAAACCTCGTTCGCCGGGATGGGGTCTACTACTTCCGGGCAAGGGTCCCGAAGGACCTTCACGAGCACTACGGGAAGACGGTCCACTACTATTCACTGCGCACTAAGAGCAAGCCCGAGGCCGCCACGCTGGCCCGTCTCGACCGCCTGAAGTTCGATCAGGAATACGCCCACCTGCGGGCCATGCGCAATGCTGCGCCGGTCCATGAACTAGCCACCGCCGAACTTGAGCGGCTCGCCTCGCTCTACTACACCAAGCTGCTAGCCGATGATGAAGACATCAGGGCGCGGGGGCTACTCATGTTGCCGGTGCCGGGTCATGACATGTTCAACCTCTACGGGAAGGCTTCGGAGGGCTTTGCGAAGAGGGACGGCGAACGCTACGCACGGGGAGACGTGAAGATACCCGACCCCGACATGGACGCCTTTCTGGAACTGCACGGCATCAAGCTTGAGCCCGCCTCGGAGGTCTATCGCAAGGTCGCCTATGCGTTCACCAGAGAGCGCAGACGCGCAGGGGATGCCATCGCAGCCCGCCACTGTGGGGAGGTGGTCGATACCCCAACGACAGCAGCGGAGGCCGTTACCCGCTCCCCTGCCGTCCCCCATAGGGAAGACACGCTAGACGCACTGCTCGCCTATTGGGAGGCCCAGAAGGACCGCCCAGACAATACCGTGAAGGAGGCCAAGCGCGCCGTGCGGCTCCTCCGCAAGATAGCGGGCGAAGCCATGCCAGCGTCCCGCATCGAAAAGCGCCATCTGGTGCAGCTAAAGGATGACCTGCTCGCCTCGGGCAAACTGCAAAAGGCCACGGTGCTTAAGTACATGAACATGCTGCGCGCCGTGTTCCAAGTAGCCGTCGATAACGACAGGCTGCCGAAGAATCCAGCGGACGGGCTCAAGGTGCCCAAGGATGCACCCGGCCGGGCGAAGCGCGTCCCGCTCAACCTGGAAAGCCTGCGCACTCTCTTTCATTCCGAGGTCTACACGAAGGGCAAGCGCCCGCAGGGTGGCGCGNGGGAGGCCGCCTACTGGCTGCCCCTGCTCGGCTTGTGGACGGGTGCCCGGCTGGATGAATTGGGGCAACTGGAAGTGGGGAGCGTTAAGCAGGAGGCCGGCATCTGGTACTTCGATTTCGAGCCTGACCCCGCCAAGGGTAAACGCCTGAAGAATCCAAACTCGCGCCGCCGTGTGCCCGTCCATCCCGAGCTGGTCCGCTGCGGCTTCCTCGGCTACGTTGCGGAGACCAAGGCGGCCGGCCACTCGTGGTTATTCCCGCGCCTCTCCTCGGCACCGGACCGCAAGCGCACCGCCAGCTTTTCGCAGTGGTTCGGGCGCTACCGTAAGAAGCTCGGGATTACGGACGAGCGCGAGGTCTTCCACTCGTTCCGACATGGCTTCATGGAAGCAGGGCGCGCCGCTGGAATCGCTAGGGAGTTGCGCTACCAATTCACGGGCCACGGCACGCGCGACGAAGGGGACGGCTACGGCGGGTGGCCGCTGCCGACCCTGGCCGAGGCGATGGGGCGCATCCGCTATGACGGCCTAGACTTGTCGCACCTCCACAAGCCCGCCGAGTCCGCCCCCGAGGGGGAAACTCAGTCGGGGCCGTAGGGGTTCAAGGGCGGTGCGACATGCGCTCTACGAATTTCTCCAGAGACTCCCCACGGCTTCCCCGCTTGTCGGCCTTCGCTAGCCTCGCGCCCCGCNTCAAGGGTCAGATTGTCCCGCCGCAGGTTCAGCCGGTTGCCGTCCAGATAGCAAACTTTCTCGCCGCGCTCGGGCCGCATGATTAGCCGCGCGATGGCTATGGCGGCAGCTTTCGACGCTGGGTCTTTCCGCCGCGCACGTACATAGGCGCTGCCGTGGCCGTTGCTGTCTAGTCGCCATTGGTCGGAGTAGCCCGCCGCCGTGATGGCTTCGAAGTCTTCCGGGAACAGCTTGGCCGAGGCGTGGCCCCCAGCTAGCGGGACAAGGATGATGGTCTTGCCGCCTTCGTGCGTGGTGCGGGGCTGACGGGGTTGCTTGGTGTGTGTGTTCATGGTGCTGCCTTTCTGAATCGGTTTCATAAACCGCCACCCGCCCTACGCCTGCCGCGTTAGGGGGAGATAAGGGGCGGTCAGTAATGAGGAGAGCCGGGGTTATCCGCCTGCCTTCTTGTAGCTGCCGTAGGCGGTCGCTGCCTCGCCAGCTATCTGAAGACCTGTGCCGATGGTAGAGGGGCGCTGAACGTTCGCCAGTTGGCCCTGTGACCGCTGATAGGCGGCCTGACCCTGGTAGTTGGTGTTCTGCACGGAACCCTCCCGGTTGGACTCAATGGTGGCCATGTCAGCGAAGGCCTTGTTGGTGGTGGTATCCGCGAGCTTCTCGTTAGTGTTCCCGAGGAGGCCACTCGGCCCCCGCAGCACGAAGCCTGCCCATGTCTACCAGATACTCCTGATAGCGTTGGGAGGTCTGATTCATCGCCTCGCGGTTCTGCTGGTCGTACTGCTGGGAGACTTGGGCGTTCTCCAGGATTTGATTTCTGTGAATGACCTGCTCTTGGCGGTCGGCCAGCTTGTTCTGCTGGTCGGCTTGGTACAAAGTGGTCCCTATCGAGAGGGCGGCCATTGCGAGGAAGGGTGCTGCTGGTCCGCACATGCTATGCGCCCCTCGGTGGAAGTGTTGTCGTGTGTCGTGCGGTGCCTGTAGAACTGATAGAAGGGCGCCCCGGCTACCCCGTAGTAATGCACGAGCTTTCC
Organism: Thiobacillus sp.; assembly: GCF_013693775.1. NCBI lineage: Bacteria > Pseudomonadati > Pseudomonadota > Betaproteobacteria > Nitrosomonadales > Thiobacillaceae > Thiobacillus > Thiobacillus sp. The sequence goes on along the minus strand of NZ_CP059257.1, from coordinate 2,162,865 downwards.
GAGGCTGTAGCCGAGGTGCTGAAGCCACGCAATGCTCGCTTCGTTCTCGGCGTGGACGTAGTTGGCCAGCGTGGGGTACTTCTCCAGCCATCGCTCAGTGGCCCACCTGCCGCCCTCCATGATTCCCTTGGGGTACTTCAGTACGGCGTCCGTGCCGACCATCCACGGCGAGCCTATTTCGGGGAATACGGTGGGGGTCACGCCAAAGAAGGCGATAACGCCATCCTCGGGGTCNTCCGCTACGAAGCACTCCCCGGAGACCTGCGCGGCCAGTTCTAACGTCGCCTGAATGTCGGGACCGACTGCAAGCGTTAGCTCAATGCGGTCAGCTTCCCGGAGCCTTTCGGCGAGGCCGTGGAGGTCCTTGGCGGGATCGGCATAGCGGACGATGGGTGCTGCCGTCGCTGCGTCTTCGCCTGTTGTGTGTGGCTGGTGTGGCTGCTCGGTGTTCGTGTTCATGGGTGCGCCTTTCGTGGTGAATGGATAAAGCGGGGCCGTGGCGTGCCGCTCGGGGCCTGCCTCGGTTGCTTCTGGTGGTGTGGTGGTGGGTGCGGGGCTGGAAACTGCCCCGGAAACTCAGGAAACTTTCGCGCTCTCAACTCGCCGCAAAGCCGCATGGTTGCGGGAGTTTCCAGTTTCCGACCCTATATAAAACAGAATGGAAACTGAGTGCGGTACAGGAGAGAGGTGCTAACGCCCCTCTCGATTCGGAAACATCCCGCGAAGGCTCCTACAAGGGGCACGCCGGGGAGCGCTTCCGCTGGTCAGAATTCGGCGCTGGTGTTTTCCTCCTCGGGGACTCCTTCGCGGAGGCTTCGGGCTTGTGCAAGGCAGCCGGTCCAATCCTCTTCAGTTATCAGCTTGAGCACGATGGCGCGGGCCTTGCGCTTGCTTAGCTCCCCGGTGGATATGCCGATGGCCTCCGCTAGTTCCGCCTGCTTGGCGTAGTTCAGCGTCTTCACCAGCTCCACCAGCTCGCCTAGCTCCTCGGCTTCGGTGGTCTCGTAGTGCCACGTCAGCGCCCCGGCAGTGTCATCCTTGCCAAACCATACGGAGCGCCCCCGCGTGGTCGCATCGCGCTTATGCCGATACTTGGCCCACGCCAGGTCAAACCCCAGCGCGTCCCTCGGGATGCTCGCCTTGGTGGACCTGCTCAGGCCGATGAGCACCTCGAACGTGGTTGCCAGTTTCGAGGAGCCCCGATAGTCCGTCCCGTTCTTGTTGCTGTGGTGAATCAGGATGCACGCGAGGCCCGCCTGCTTGGCCCGCATGAGAAACTTCACGATGCCGTTAAAGGCTCCCGCTGCGTTCTCATCCTCGCATTCGGCCAGCGTCGAGAAGTTATCCAGCACCAGCAGTTCATAGCCTCCCGCTGTAGCCCGCTTCAGCACGTCCGCCTGCCCCTCGGGCGTGGCGAGGTCGGGGAACTCCGCGTCCATGTGCTGCGCCTGCCGTGCGAGAAAACAGAGGTTCCCCCTCGCGGCCTCTGCATCGCATCCTTCGATGGTCGGCAGTAGCATCCGCGCACGCTCGATGATGTCCGCCTCGGGCATCTCGCCGTCCACATAGAACACCTTGCGGGGCTTCGCGCAGCGCCACCCGAGGAAGTCCCCGCCGCCTGCCACAGCGAGACACAGCGCAAGGGTGAATATGGACTTGCCGGCCCCGGTGGGCGCGTAGATCAGGGCGCTATCGCCTTGCCGCAGCCAAGGCAGCAACAGGTATTCCCTCTCGGGGATATCGAGGTCCAGCATGGCCCCGAGGGTCTTCACCCTTAGGGCTTGCTTCAGTGGTTTTGGTCTAGTCGTATTCATGGTGTCGGGGGTGATGGGTCGGAAGTGGCCCCGGAAGAGGGCGCTAGTGGATTGCCTCACTGGCATAAAAACAGGGAATCAGGGACACACGCTGAAAGCGCATCAGGCCACGCCAGTGCTAGGTTTCTGATACCTAAGTGAGGGGTTTCGAGGGGCTACAGGTCGAGCTGGTCGCGGAGGCCCAGGTAGACGGGGTGGCGGTTCTGATACCTAATGGAAGCGTTTTCTGGGGCTACAGGTCCAGGCGGCTTCGGAGGCCCAGGTAGACCGGAGGCCGCAAGGGCCGCGCCGGCTCTCCTAAGTACAGGGTTTAATGGGGTCAGCGGTCCGCCCGGTTTCGGGGCCGCTCAGATAGTGCCGCCCCTTTCCTAAGGTGAGGGTTTCGAGGGGTCTCCCGCAAAGCCTCTGCTGGCGCGGCTCTCCGGCCATCGTCCCATGCGCTGCTGCATGGTATCCGCTGTTGTGTTGTTCCCCTCGCGGAGGGGCGCTAGCCTGCCGGCTCCATCAACTGACACAGGGAGCAACAGCATGGCACTAGCACTGCAACTAAAGGGGTTCGCTATGGAGTTCGCGTGGCCGTTCGTACAGGTCGGCCGCTGGTCATTCTGGCTAGAGCGCACCGGCCACAAGCCCGAAGGGGGCAAGCTGTGGGAGGTCTGGCGGGACGAAGCCGACGCCGGGAGCGTTCACGTCTTCGCCCTCGGTCGCCGCCTTATCGTCTCCCGAGAGCGCCGGCTCTCCTAAATGGGGGTTTGGAGGGTAATCCCGTTTGTAATTATTTTCCTTGGGGCTGGCCGCGCCGGCTCTCCTAAGGGCGGGGTTTAATGGGGGTAGCTCGCCTGTCTCCTAAGTTGAGCGTTTCCTAGGGGCAACTTGTGGGCTCTCCTAGTGTCAGGGTTTCTAGGGGTTCCTCCCGCGCCTCTGGTTCCTAAGTGAGGGGTTTACTGGGGTAACTCGCAAAGCCTCTGCTGGTGCGGCTTTCAAGGGAGGCCCTTAGGAGCCCTCTACAGCCCCTCTACGCTGCGTCTAAAACGGCCGCACCCTTCGTGTCTCTCCGCCGAGGTAATGCCTCCTGAGCAATCCTAGTGGCTCTCACAGCGGTCTATCAGGTTCCGCACCGAAGACTTGTGCCAGCTTCCCCCTCTCGGGGTCTTCATGCCTCGCTCATTCAAGGCCGCAGCGATAGCGCCGAGGCTGGTAATGCCCTCGCTCCGTAGGCCATCCAGCACGGGCCGCAGGTCTCCCGCGCGCTCCGTAGCCTTCGCCTTGATGACCCCCACACTTGCCGCGTTGCCCTTGCCGGCCCTCCGCAGCGCCGCCGCCCCGTTCGGGTTGCCCAGCTTCACGCCTCGCGCCTTGGCTGCACCCAGCGCCACCTTGGTACGCTTCGATATGGCCTCGCGCTCATGCTGGGCAATCACCGCCATAAAGCCGAAGAGGGCTGTGTCCGCCTCGGGCATGTCAGCCGCAACCACACGCGCGCCACTCTCCCGCAGGGCCAGCAGAAAGGCCGCATTCCGGGACAGCCTATCGAGCTTCGCAATAACCAGCGTGGCCCCTGTCACCTTCGCCATATGCAGCGCCTTGGCTAGCTCGGGCCGGGCGTTCAGCTTCCCGCTTTCGACCTCCATGAAGGTGTGCAGCACTCGCGCCCCCTGCTGCTGGGCATAGGCGTCAATGGCGGCTTGTTGTCCCTCTAGGCCTAGTCCACTCTGCCCTTGCTTCGCGGTGGACACTCGGAGGTAGGCAACCACGCGGGGCCGCTCATCGTGGGCGCTGCTGACGCTACGGGGTGCTCTCGCCTGCGGGGCGTTACTCGTTGCGCTTCGTGGGGCTGCCTTGGTCTTCGTGCTGCTGGTGGCCTTGCTGCTGCTGCTGCGGGGCTTCGTGGTGGCTTTCATGGTGTGGGCTCCTATGGGTACACAACGGTGCAACGGTCGTTAGTCTGTTTTGTACCACGTCCCGGAAACCTGTGCAAGGGCGCCGCTCGCGGGCCTTGCTGGCGGTGCTGCCTGGGGTCTGATGCGCAGGGGGTGGCCATGCGGAAGGGCTACGGTAGGGGCCGGGCCGGCCTTAGCTTTGGGAAGCCCATCCGCTGCCGCTGGTGGCATCGCACCGGGGGCACGGGGGATAACTGCGGAGGCCGAGAGACGATATACCCTCTCGAAAATTTGCGGTGTAAATCTGCTCGGCGTCTTGTTACAGCTTCATCCCGCCGCATTGCTTCAGGGTGCTCCCGAAGCGGGCAGGGTAGGCCCGTATGTCGAGCGCTGAAACTTCCGACTCTTTACCCTCTGCTATTTTCCGGGACGCCGCTTGTGCCCACTGGCCGAGGTTCTGCCAGATACATGAGCAGAGCGCGGCTTGCTGCTCGGCGGTCGGGTTCGAGCTTTCCCCAAAGTGAATTCCGGGAGGGGTTCGCGGCAATGAATCACTAACTGCTGTTGTCCCGTACTCGCTGTGCGATTGTCACGGGGCACGGCTTGATCTGCGTTGCCACTGCACGCGGCCAGCAAGGTCACAAGAAGAACCGCTATACCACGCATCGCTTAGCTCCCCTGCGCTTGGTTGCCTCGCTTGCTTCCCACAAATGAAACCACTGACGACACCACTAAGGCGACGAAGCCGGGAACCATGAATAAGAGTCCAGGCGCTGCAAAGAGCACGGCCCAATACCAGGGCCAGCCCAGCACATGTATAGCTCCGTAAACCGCCCCAATGGTTATTGGAAGTGTGAAGCGTAGGATTAGCGCGACTACGACGGCGGCCCATGCCCAGCCAGTCCCAAGCCCTAACGCAATGCCCTTGAAGCCGACGAAAAGCTGCGCAACAAATACAGCCCCCGCCACCAACATTAAGGCCAACGCCACTAGGCCGGCAAAAATACCTCCCAAAATGCGCATCGTGCTGCCTCCTCCCTAGGTTATTTTTTTGAATTAACCTCTTATGGCACGGACTATTGGCCAGTTTCGGGGAATCGTCAAGGTGCGACGGATGCGGTATCCTTGCGCCCAAGGGTAGCCGTAGGTGCTTAGCACGACTGCTACACACGGCGGCGCTCCGGCCTCCGTAACTTATTGACATTGAAGGATTCTGTTGCGCCTAGCGGGAATCGCGCCGGGCGCGCCAGTTTCCCGATCCCCCATCGGCTTCAGCCCCTTGTCCCTCAAGGGTTTAAACTTCGCACGACGGGTTTAAACTTCGCGCTGGCGTTCAATTTCGAGTGTTACAACATGGCCCATCCCACCCCGACCGACATCAAGTTGCATCAGACTTCGCGCAAGCTGGAAATCGCCTTCACCGACGGCGCCCGTTTCGAATTGCCGTTCGAATTTCTGCGGGTCTATTCGCCGTCCGCCGAAGTGCGCGGTCACGGTCCCGGACAGGAAGTGCTGCAGGTCGGCAAGCGCGAAGTCCTGATCAATGCCGCCGAGCCAGTGGGCTTGTACGGTATCAACTTCTTTNTCTCCGACGGCCACGACACTGGGATTTATTCCTGGGAGTATCTCTACGATCTCGGCGTCAACCAGGCCGCGCTGTGGGACGAATACCTCAAGCGCATGGAAGCCGCCGGCGCCTCGCGCGACCCTGGCATCGCCAAGATGTTCGAGCAGCGCCCCAAGGCCAAGTAGCCGTCATGGGCAGTTCCTGTACGGCACCCACACACGCGCCTTCCGGGGCGCGTGTTGTTTTGGTGAGCCCGTACGAACTGGGGCGCCAGCCGTTCAATCTGGCGCAGCCTGCCGCATGGTTCGCGCGCGAACACATTGCTGCCGCCTGCGTCGACCTGTCGCAGCAAAAACTCGACCCTGCCACTTTTGCGGATGCCGAATATGTGGCGATTTACCTCGGCATGCATACCGCCACGCGGATTGCTGCTGCGGCGCTGCCGAAAATCCGCTCGCTCGCTCCGCGTGCGCGCATCGCCGCGTTCGGCCTGTATGCGCCGGTCAACGCCGCATGGCTGAAAACACTTGGTGTGGACGCGGTTTTCGGCGGCGAGTCCGAGCCCGATCTGCTGGACTGGGTACGAACGGGGATTGCGTCGGCCGACATTCTGGTGCGGCGCGACAAGATCACGTTCCTGCTGCCTGAACGACGCGGCCTGCCCGATCTGCAGCGCTATGCCAAACTGATCTTGGCCGACGGCACGCAANAANTCACCGGCTTCGCCGAGGCGAGCCGAGGTTGCAAACATCTGTGCCGCCACTGTCCGGTGGTGCCGGTGTACGAAGGGAAATTCCGCATCGTCCCGGTGGAGACGGTGATGGCCGACATCGCGCAGCAGGTCGAAGTGGGTGCGCAGCACATCAGTTTTGGCGATCCCGATTTTCTCAATGGGCCGACCCATGCGTTGAAAGTGGCGGAGGCCTTGCATGCGCAATTCCCCGATTTGAGCTGGGATGCCACGATCAAGGTCGAGCACCTGCTGAACCACGCCGACCTGCTGCCACGCCTCAGGCAATGCGGCCTGCTGTTCGTCGTCACCGCGGTCGAATCGGTCGACGACGCGATTCTTGATCGCCTCGCCAAAGGCCATACCCGCGCCGATTTCGAAGTGGCACTGGCGCACTGCCGCAGGCTCGGCATCGCGCTGGCCCCCACCTTCGTGCCGTTCACGCCGTGGACCACGCTGGCAGGCTATCGCGAGTTGCTCGCCACCTTGCTGCGCCTGCGGCTGGTCGAAGCCGTGCCGCCGGTACAGTTGGCGATCCGCCTGCTGGTGCCGCAGGGATCGCACCTTCTGCACATGCCCGATTTCGCCGCACAGGTCGGCGCCTTCGACGAGGTCATGCTGGGCTATCCGTGGCAGGCGGACGACCCGCGTGTCGATGCCTTGCAAAGCGAGGTCATGGCCTGGGTGATGGATGCCGAGAAAAAGGGATTGCCGCGTGCCGACGTGTTCGCCGGAATCTGGACACGCACCCATGCCGCGCTGGCCGAGACGCCGCCGCCTCTCGATCCCGCACAATTCGGCGAGACCATCGCGCATCATTCCGAGCCCTGGTACTGCTGCGCCGAGCCGACCGAAACCCAACTCGCCAGCTTCTAACCATGCCGCGTCTCCTGTTGCTGCTCCCCGCCGCGGGTTATGCCAACCAGGACTTCATCGTCGCTGCCAGGCGGCTGAACATCGAACTCGTCGCCTGTGCCGACTATTGCCATCGGCTTGCGCCGGGTTGGGGCCTGCCGCCGCTGATGAGCGTGCCTTTTGATCAGCCCGACATCGCCTTGCCCCAGGTTTTGCGCGCCTTGACGCAGACCGTCGATGCAGTGTTGGCTGTGGACGATCACGGCGCGGCGCTGGCAGCGCAGCTGCGCGTGGCACTCCAGCTGCCCGGCAATCCGCCCGAGGCCGTGGCGACCTTGACCGACAAGCTGCGTTTTCGCCGGCAGCTGCAGACGATTGGATTGCCTTGCCCTGCCTTTGTCGAGGTCCGCGACGATGACGTGGGTGCCGCGCTTGCGCTGGGTTTTCCGCTGGTGGTGAAAGCGCGCCGATTGAACGCCAGCCGCGGCGTGATCCGGGTGGACGATGCCGATCAACTCAGACGCACGCTCGGACAGGTTCGGCGCATCCAGGCGCGTGCCCAGCGCGACGCCGGCGCTGGCCTGCTGGTCGAGCGCTTCATCGCGGGTGCCGAAGTCGCACTCGACGGCGTGCTGGTCCACGGCGCGCTGCAGGTTCTTGCCGTGTTCGACAAACCCGATCCGCTCGACGGGCCTTACTTCGAGGAAACGCTGTTCGTCACGCCTTCGCGCCTGCCCGCTGCCACGCAGGCCGAGCTGGCCGCCGCCGTGCAGCGCGCCTGTATGGCGAGCGGCGTGACCGAGGGCATGATCCATGCCGAAGCCCGCATCAACGACGCGGGCGTGTGGCTGCTCGAGATCGCGCCGCGCGGCATCGGCGGGTTATGCGGACGCGTGTTGGACGCAACGTTGGGCATGACGTCGGCCGAAATCGTGCTGCGCCATGCAGCGGGCCTGCCGCTACCGGCGCAGGCAGGAAAGGCGGCGGCCGGCGTGATGATGATCCCCGTGCCAGCGAGCGGTATCCTGCAGGGCGTCGACAGCCTCGACGCGGCGCGCGACGTACCGCATGTCAGCGGCATCGAAATCACCGCCCAGGCCGGTCAGCTGGTGGCGCCGCCGCCCGCGGGTGCGAGCTATCTCGGCTTCATCTTCAGCCGGGCTGCCACGCCGCAGGAAGCCGAACATGCCCTGCGGGCCGCCCATGCGGCGCTCACCATCCGTGTCCAGCCCTTGCTTGAGTCATGAACGCCTTCCACCATGAACTCGCCGCGGCCATCGGCCACGCCACGGGATTGCCATTCGCGGTATCCGGCGCACAGGCCGTGCATGGTGGAGACATCAGCCAGGCCTTCAGGCTCAGCGACGGGATGCGCAGCGTGTTCGTCAAGATCCAGCCTGCTGCCCAGCTCGCGATGTTCGAAACCGAAGCGGCCGGGCTCGCCGAACTGGCTTCCGCGAACGCCGTTCGGGTCCCGCAGGTGATCTGTCATGGCCTGGCTGCAGGGCAGGCGTATCTGGTACTCGGCTATCTGCCCTTGGGCGCGCGGGGCGACGCCGTGCAACTGGGGCGGCAGCTCGCGCAACAACACCGTGTCAGCGCCGCACAATTCGGCTGGACGCGTAACAACTGGATCGGCGCCACGCCGCAGCCGAATGCCTGGCACGACGACTGGATCGGCTTCTGGCGCACGCAGCGGCTCGGGTTCCAGTTGCAGCGTGCAGCCGAAAATGGCTACGGCGGTGCGTTACAGCGGGACGGAGAATCCCTGCTTGCCCATCTCGATGCATTCTTCGACAGCTACGCGCCCGGCCCTTCGCTGCTGCACGGTGACTTGTGGGGCGGCAACCATGCCTATCTGGCCGATGGAACGCCCGTGATCTTCGATCCGGCGGTGTATTTCGGCGACCGTGAATGCGACCTGGCGATGAGCGAACTGTTCGGCGGTTTTGCGCCGGATTTTTACGCGGCCTACCGCGAGGCGTGGCCGCTCGACGCAGGCTACGCCGTGCGTAAAACGCTCTACAATCTCTACCATATTCTCAACCATGCCAATCTGTTCGGCGGCGGCTATGCAACGCAGGCCGCGCACATGGCCGCCCAGTTGCTGGCGCAGATTCGATAGGCTTTTCCATGCTGCAGCGTCTGTTCATCCTGGTTCTCGCACTCGGTCTGGCCGCCTGTTCCGGCCTGCCTTTCAATGCGGTCGCACCGAAGGTGAGCGTGGCGGATGTGGCGGTCAAACGTCTCGGTTTCTTCGAACAGCGTTTCGATGTGGGATTGCGCGTGAGTAACCCGAACGATTTCGACCTGACGATCGAGGCGCTGGATTTCGAACTGGAGGTGAACGGGCAACCGTTCGCCAGCGGCTTGTCGCAGACCTCGACCCGGATTGCGGCGACCTCCAGCACATTGCTGCGGATCGATGCCACCACGCAATCGAAGGATCTGATCCGGCAGATCGAGAGCCTGTCGCCGGAATCCTTGAAGGCGGGCGTCCCTTATCGCATCCACGGCCGGCTCAAGACCGACCGCTCGCCCAACTGGGTGCCGTTCGACCATGCGGGCGTGTATGGTGGCGACAAGGAGAAGCCCGAGGGCCACCCAGTCTGACCGGGGCGGCAGAGGCCCATCCAGGAAGGATCAGCCCGCCAGGGATCGCAGGGTGGGGACGCCCAGCCCGAATGCGTCGGCGTGCTGCAGCGCGCGCACCAGCCGCGCCGGCGCCGACCGGCCGGTGCAGCCATGGTCGGGATCGCCGTCGAAAGCCTCGAGCATGCCGGCGATCAGCGCGTTGCGGTCGTGCACGACGCCAGTCAGTGCATCCTGAATGTCCATCACCTCGTCCGCCACCTGACGCGCGAAGGCTTCGTGCTGCGCCCAAAGCTGCGAAACCGTGCCGCCGGTTTTCAAACCGGCGATATTGGTGGTGAGGATGTAGACGTTCTTGCGCACCAGTTCGAACAGCAGTTCGTTTCCCGGGGCGACTTCACGGCACGGCAAATCGATGGCGGTCAGCGCCTGGCATAGCAGGACGGCGCCGGGGCCTGCCACCGGCGAGGCGATCAGTGGCTTGGCGTCGGTGCCCTTCTTCTTCTCGAACCAGACCGAGATCACCGTGGGGTCGACGTAGCCGTGGGCTTCCCAGTCGCGCGGCAGCAGTTCGTTCTGGATCAGCGCGGCGCGCGGCTTCCAGGCATCGGGCAGTGCTGCCAGTAGCGTGTGCAGGTCGGCTTCGCCAACCGCGACCAAGACCAGTTCCGGCGCAGGATGGCGTTGCGCCAACGCTGCCATGTCGTCGCCGCGATTGACCGGAACCACGGTACGGCCGGCGCGCAGCAGCCCGCCGGCGAATACGCGACCGAGCTGGCCGAGACCGATGACGACGGCTTCGCTCACTCGAGGCCCTTCGAATGCAGGTATTCGTCGTAGGTACCCATGTAGAACTCGACGCCTTCAGGCGTGATTTCGAGGATGCGGGTGGCGAGGCTGGAGACGAACTGGCGGTCGTGCGAGACGAAGATCAGGGTGCCCTTGAACAGGTCGAGCGCAAGGTTGAGCGACTCGATCGATTCCATGTCCATGTGGTTGGTCGGCTCGTCCATTACCAGCACGTTGTGGCGGCCGAGCATCAGCTTGCCATACAGCATGCGCCCCTTTTCGCCGCCGGACAGCACGCGTACCGATTTCTTGACGTCGTCGCCGGAGAACAGCAGGCGGCCGAGGATGCCGCGCAGCACCTGCTCGTCGTCGCCCGGCTGGGTCCACTGGTGCATCCAGTCGGTGAGGTTCAGGTCCATGTCGAAATCGCTGACGTGGTCCTGCGAGAAGTAGCCGATGCTGGCGTTCTCGCTCCATTTCACTTCGCCGAATTGCGGCGTCAGTTCGTTCATCAGCAGTTTCATCAGCGTCGATTTGCCGACGCCGTTGCCGCCGATGACGGCCATTTTNTCGCCGGCTTCCAGCGAGAAGTTCATGTTGGCAAACAGCGGGGTGCCGTCATAGCCGAACTTGAGGTTCTCGACCTCGAGCGCGCGGCGGTGGAGCAGCTTTTCCGGCTCGAAGCGGATGTAGGGGTTCTGGCGCGAGGACGGCTTGAAATCCTCGATCTTGATCTTGTCGATCATCTTCATGCGGCTGGTGGCCTGCCGCGCCTTCGACTTGTTGGCCGAGAAGCGGCGCACGAATTCCTGCAGTTCGGCCACCTTGTCCTTGGCCTTGGCGTTGGCCGCGGCCTGGCGCTCCTTGGCCTGGGTGGACGCCAGCATGTAGTCGTCGTAGTTGCCCGGATAGACCTTGATGGTGCCGAAATCGAGGTCGGCCATGTGGGTACAGACCTGGTTCAGGAAGTGGCGGTCGTGCGAGATGACGACGATAGTGGCGTTGCTCTCGTTCAGCACGTTTTCCAGCCAGCGGATGGTGTTGATGTCGAGGTTGTTGGTCGGTTCGTCGAGCAGCAGGATGTCCGGGTTGGAGAACAGTGCCTGCGTCAGCAGCACGCGCAGCTTGAAGCCTGGCGCAATCTCGCTCATCGGACCATTGTGCTGTTCGATGGGGATGCCCACGCCAAGCAGCAGCTGTCCGGCGCGCGCCTCGGCATCGTAACCGCCCATCTCGCCGAACCTGGCCTCCAGTTCGGCGGCGTGCAGGTAGTCCTCCTCGCTCGCCTCCGGGTTCATATAAATGGCGTCCTTTTCCTGCATCACCCGCCACATCTCGGCGTGGCCCTGCATCACCACGTCGAGTACGCGCTGGTCCTCGTAGCCGAACTGGTCCTGGCGCAACCAGGCCATGCGTTCGCCCGGATCGAGCGAGACGTTGCCGGCGGTTGGCTCCAGTTCGCCGGCAAGAATTTTCATGAAGGTCGACTTGCCGCAGCCGTTGGCGCCGATCAGGCCATAGCGGTTGCCGTCGCCGAACTTGACGTTGACGTTCTCGAACAGTGGCTTGGAGGCGAATTGCAGGGTGATGCTGGAAGCGGTGAGCACGGCGGAAATCCTGGGACGCAAAGCCGGACATTTTAACATTCCGCCTGCGTGATCATGGCGGACGGTCTGCCGCCTGTCGGACGCGGCTAGGTGGAGACGTGCAGCGCCGGGTGGTCGAGAATCGGCCGGTCGAGAAAATAGCCCTGCACCAGGTCGACGCCGAACTGGCGCAGCAGGGCAAGCGTCGGGCCATCCTCGACATATTCCGCGACGACGGACTTGCCGAGGCCGAGCGCGACACTGACCATGGCCTGGACGAACACCTGGTTGTCGGGATCGCTGGGCAGATCGCGGATGAAAATGCCGTCGATCTTGATGGTGTCGACGTGCAGGTGCTTGAGGTAGGCGAAGGAGGCGAAACCGACGCCGAAATCGTCGAGGCAGACGCCGCAGCCGAGCTGGCGCAAGGCCTCGATCATGCGCTGCGCATCGTGCAGGTCGGACACGGCTGCGGTCTCGGTGATCTCGACGATCAGGCGGCTGGGATTGACGCCGGCCTGGCGCAGTTCGTCGCCGATGTATTGCGGCAGGCCGGGCTCGGACAGCGAGCGCCCGGACAGGTTGAGCGCAATCGATGGAATCGCCGGATTCTCCGCCAGCCGGCGCACGATTTCGTGGATCACCCAGCGGTCGATGTCGAGGATGCGCCCGCTTTTCTCGGCCAGCTGGATGAAATGCCCCGGCATGATGAGCTGGCCGGGGTTGCGCTCGTCGGTCATGCGGATGAGCGCTTCCAGGTGGGACAAGGTGCCGTCTTCCGCCCGGTATACGCCTTGGAAATGCAGCTGGAACAGGCCCTTGTCGAGGGCGTTGCTGATGCGCTCGCCCCACGACAGGCGGGTGCGCATTTCGGTGTCGGCCTCGGTGTCCGCGCGGAAGACGCGCCAGGTGTTCTTGCCGGCATCCTTGGCCTGGTACATGGCGATGTCGGCGCGCGCGACCAGGTCGTCGGCATCGGCGGCCTGCCCGGGATAGTAGGCGATGCCGAGACTGGTGGTGAGCCGCAGGTTCTGTCCTTCGAAGCGGAAAGGGATCTGTGCGATCGCCCGCACCACGCGGTCGGCCAGCACTTCGGCTTCATTGCCGTGCACCGACGGCAGCAGGATGGCGAATTCGTCGCCGCCCAGACGTGCCAGGACTTCATTGCGCCGCACCAGTGTGCTGATTTCGCTGGCCACCCGGATCAGCAGCGCATCGCCGGCGCGATGGCCATAACTGTCGTTGATGGTCTTGAATTCGTCGAGATCGAAGAACATGACCGCGCATTGTGTCTGGTGGCGGTCGCTGTCCAGCATGGTGCGTGCCAACTCCTGCTGGAAGCGGTGGCGGTTGTAGAGTCCGGTCAGGGCATCGCGTTCGGCCAGATACACCAGTTGTTCGGCCGTCTGGCGTTCGCGGGTGACATCCTCGTAAATCCACAGATGGCCGATGAAGCGGTTTTCGCGGTCGCGTACAGGGTAATCGAGCTCGGTGATGACGCGTCCGTCGGTCATCTGGATTTCGTAGCTGTCGGAGAGTTCGCGCGTTTCCAGCACCGACAGCAGATGCTTGGAGAAATGATCGGGACGCGCCAGCATCGAGGTGGATTTGGCCAGCACCTCGTGTACTGGCAGGCCGATCAGATGGATCTCCTCATCGATCATCCACATGCGGGTGAACGCGGGATTGTGATAGATCACCCGGCCGTCGGCGGCAACGAAGAGAATGCCGAGATTCATCGCCGACAGCAGCGATACCAGGCGGGCACGTTCCTGTTCGGTCTCTTCCAGATAACGGCTTTGCAGACTTTCCGCCGCACGCAGTTCGTTGATGGCCTGGCGCAGGTTGGCCTCGGTTGCCTTGAGGTCGTCGATGCTGTGGATGCTGGCGCGGATGCCCTGGTACACGCCGCTGTAGTCATGGATCGGTTGCCAGTTCACCGCCGCCCAGAAATGGCCGCCGTCCTTGCGGCAGATGCGCAAGGCATAGCCTTGGCCGGACGTGCCGCGCAAGGCATGGCGCAACTGAAACTCGGCGGCGGTGCGGTCTTCCGGATGGATGATGTCGGCCGGGAAGTTCATCTGTCCCATGCATTCGCCGACACTATGGCCGAGCATGCGCTCGACCGAGGGATTCACCCACAGAAGCTTGCCCTCGGGCGACAGCCAGAATTCGAGATCGTGGGTGTAATCGGCGATGGCGTGAAAGCGCGCTTCGTTTTCGCGTGCACGGTCGACGTTGAAGCGCACGGATTCGGCCATGCGATTGAAGGTGTCGATCAGTTGTCCGATCTCGTCTTCGCCGGCGCCGGTCAGTTTCACGTCCAGATCGCCCTGGGCCATGCGCTTGCTGGCGCGGGTCAACGCATCGAAGCGGCGGATCACGCCGCCGACCGACAGGGCCAGCAGAATGCCAGTCAGCAGCAAAGCCGCGGCTGCAATGAACAGGCTCTGCCGGAGGTAACGGTTGCGCGCGTGCTGGATGAAGTCGCCCGACAGGACCAGGGCGATTTCGCCATAACGCTGGCCGGCATACTCGATCGGCAGGGTCAGGCGGAAATCGGCATCGGTACTTTCGGTCCCGGCTTGATGCACGATGCGCCGGTTGCTGTCGCGCACCTCGATCATTTTCAGGCCGCCTTCACGCTGCAGGGTTTCGACGATGTCGCGCACACTGGCGTCATCCTGCTGCGAGNNCGGGGCCAGCAGGGCGGCAACCAGGGTTTTCCCNATGTCTTGGGCCCGATTCTCGGCCTGTTTCTGCAATTCCTCGCTGGTGAGGTGGACACCGTTGATGATCAGGAACGCCAGCATCAGCGCTTCCACCCCNAACGCGGCGAGGGTGAGCTTGTAGCGCAACGAGAGCCGTCCGAACCAAGCCCTCAATGCGCCACCTGCATCATTTTCTCCGCCTGCAGGGCATAGGGGCGGAAAGCACGCAATTCATTGCCGTCCACGGAGACGAATCCCCCATACCCGCCGTGCTGTAAAAACACCTTTCCTTCCGGGGTGGTGGCGAAATCGAGCAATGCCCGGCGGATTGCGTTTGCTTCCTGGTCGCGCAGACGGGGATGCGTCAGATACATCAGGCTTGAAAGCGGGGCAGTCTCCACGACGATACGCAATTGTTCGCGGATATCGGCGGGCAGCAGCCGGTAGGGATGCAAGCCCAGCATGGCTGCCGCCGTGCGTCCATTGATGACCTGCATCACGGCATTGAGGTGGGAGCCGTAATCCATGGTCTGGTAATCGATATTGCGCCGAAGCCCGAGTGCGGCCAGGTCGGCCTGCACGGCCAGGGCTGCCACGGCTATGGAATCGGGAGTGGCGATGTTTTGGTCGCGCAAGTCCTCCGCCACCCGGTAAGGCCCGCTATTCTTGACGACCAGCAGGCCGCGCGTGGGCTGGGCATACTTCAGCAGCGGCCGATAGCCGGCATCCTGTCGAGCCAGCCAGGCCAGGTGCGGGGCGGTGAGCAGGATGTCATAGTCACCCTGCCGGGTACGTTCGACAAAAGTCTTGAAGTCGCGCGCGCTATAAACGGCGACTCGCCGCCGCAAGTGCTTTTCCATCGCCTTGGCCAGCGGCTGGTAGATGTCGAGGGTCTGCTTGGCCGTCATGTTGGGGAAGACACCAAATATGAGCGGCGTATCCGTATCGGTTTCAGGATGGGCATCGGCAATCAGTACGAGGGCAAGCGCCCCCGACAGAACGACAGATCTGAGCCACGGTACCCAGACCGGGAGACGTCGCCGTGCGGGACGAACGCGCGGCGACGCGTGCGCGGCCCGGTCCGGCTGGTGTGGGGAGGTGACGTGCGCGAGGGCATGGGCGCAAAGGCGGGGTATACCCGACCGCTGGAGAATTCGGTGCAAGCGTGCTTTCCTCGTTTACAGTTTTTTGCAGAACCTTGGATCTCCGCTTGTAGTTATATAAAGCCTGCTTGCTACGGGGCAGATGATCCGGACTGCTGTCGACGAAGCCGCGCTCCTCGAACCAGTGTTCGGTACGCGTGGTCAGCACGAACAGTTGCTTGAATCCTGCCTTCTTTCCTCTTTTNTCGGCTTCGGCCAGCAGCAGATTGCCGAAGCCGCGTCCGCGATATTCGCTTGAAACGGCCAGGCAGGCGAGCTCGGCCGCCTGTTCTTCCGGGAAGGGATACAGCGCCACGCAGCCGGCGATGACGCCGTCGGATTCGAGCACCAGAAAGCGCTCGACTTCCATTTCCAGCAGTTCGCGCGAGCGCCGTACCAGAATGCCGTCGCGCTCGAGCGGTTCGATCAGGCCGAGGATGCCCCCGACATCGTCGATGGTGGCGGCGCGCAGGGTTTCCAGCGGCGCCGGCGTAATGAGGGTGCCGACGCCCTCGCGGGTGAACAATTCGGACAACAGCGCCCCATCGCGGTGGCGGCTGATGAGGTGGGCGCGCTTCACGCCCTGCGTGCAGGCGGTGATCGTACAGGGCAGATAGTAGGTCACGTCCTCGGGCAATTTGCGGGTCTTGCCGTGTCCTGCCTGTTCGAGTACCTGCCGTGCCTCGTTGACGGTGAGGGCGTTGTGGATCGTACGGCCCTTGCCCGGCACGCCTTCGGTGTCCATCAGGAAAATCAGCTTGTCGGCCGCCAGTTCGACCGCAGCCTGGGTGGCCACGTCCTCCAGGCTGAGGTTGAAGATTTCGCCGGTCGGCGAGTAGCCGATGGGCGAAAGCAGCACGATGTCGTGCTGGTCCAGCCGCCTGCGTATGGCGGCGGCATCGATCTTGCGGACTTCCCCGGTGTGCAGCAGGTCCTCGCCTTCGATGACGCCGATGGGCTTGGCCGTGACGAAGTTGCCCGAGGCCACCCGGATGTCGGCACCCGCCATCGGCGTGTTGGCGAGCCCCAGCGACAGCAGGGCTTCGATCTCGACCCGTACCGTGCCGGCGGCTTCCTTGACGCAGGCCAGCGCTGCGTCGTCGGTGACGCGCAGGCCGCTCACATAGCGGATTGCGGTGCCGTTCTCGGTCAGGCGCGCCTCGACCTGCGGCCGTACGCCGTGTACCAGAACCAGCCGCACGCCCAGACTGTTCAGCAGGTTGACGTCGTGCGCCAACTGCACGAAGCCNCCGTCCGCCACCAGTTCTCCGCCAAACGCAATGACGAAGGTCTTGCCGCGAAAACCGTGAATGTACGGCGCGGCCGAGCGGAACCAGTGGACGAAATGGGTAGTGTCTTTCAATGACATGGCCTAGAACGGGAAGTCTTTAGGGCGAAGGATACAGAAAACCCTGCGAAACTGGAGGGCGCCGACTTTTCTGCATGAAATAAATGGAATAAATCGGTTAGGCTTGGCGTCATAACTGGGCATGGCGGCATTTCCTGTTTAAAATAATTTTGAAGGAGACAACAATGAAGCAGATGAATAAGTTGATGGGCGCTTTGCTGGGCGGCGCGGTGATGATGGGTGCCCTGGCACTGCCGGGTACCGCTGCGGCAGGCGCCGATGACGGCAAGACCAAGGTTGTGATCCAGGTCAGCGATTCGAACCCGGCCACCTGGAACCTGGCGCTGAATAACGTCAAGAACTTCCAGGCGGCCACGAAGGGGCAGGCCATCATTGAAGTCGTGGCTTACGGACCGGGCATCGGCATGCTGACGGCTGATTCCGAAGTGGCCAATCGCGTGAGTGAAGCGGTCGATTCCGGTGTGAAAGTGGCTGCGTGCGGGAATACCATGAAGGCGAAGAAGCTCACCAAGGAAGACATGAATGCCAAGGTCGACATCGTGCCTGGCGGCGTGGTGGAAATCGTGGAGCGTGAAAAGGAAGGGTACAGCTACATTCGTCCCTGATCGCCGCGAAATGAAAAAACCGGGCACAAGCCCGGTTTTTCATGCCCTTAAAAATCACCCCATAGCGTTTGCATCGCCGCCAGTGCGGCCAACGCCGCCGTCTCGGTACGCAGCACGCGCGGCCCCAGTCGGACCGGAACGGCGCCTGCTGTATGCAGTGCAGCGATTTCATCGGCCTCAAAGCCCCCNTCCGGACCGACCACCAGCCAGTCCAGGGCGGTCGATGATGGCAGGTCGGCCAGTCGCGCCTCGGCCGTCGGGGACAAGAACAGCAGGCGCCCGGCCTCATGCTGTCCCAACCAGTTGGCCAGCGCCATCGGCGACGCCACGACGGGCACCCGGTTGCGACCGCACTGTTCGCAGGCGCTCGCCACGACGCCTTGCCAGTGCGCCACCCGTTTGTCGGCGCGTTCGCCCGCCAGCTTGACCACGCTGCGTTTGGCGGCGATCGGCTGGATTGCCGCCACGCCCAGCTCGACCGCCTTCTGCAACGTGTAGTCCATGCGCTCGCCGCTCGAGATGCCCTGCGCCAGCATCACGCGCAAGCGCGATTCGCGCTCGACATCGGCAAAGCCGGTGACGCTGACGGCCACCTCGTCCTTCTGGATGCGTTCGATGCGCGCGGCATATTCGCCGCCATGGCCGTTGAACAGGGTGATGGCGTCGTCTACCGCCAGCCGGAGCGCGCGCACGGCATGGCGTGCAGGGCCGGCCGGCAGGTTGAAACGGGCGCCTGGTGCAAGCGGCTGGTCAAGGTAGAAGCGTGGCGGTGACATCTTGGTATTATGCCGACGTTGTCCAGCGTTTTTACGGAGCACGTCATGGTTTCCCTCACCACCCCGGTATGCGACTTTGGCTGGAAGGCCCCCGGTTTCAGTTTGCCCGGCGTCGACGGCAGGATGTGGACACTGAGCGAGGCGATGGGCCCAAACGGCTTGCTGGTGATGTTCATCTGCAACCATTGCCCGTATGTGAAGGCGATCCGTCCACGTCTGGTGCGCGATCTGGCCGAGCTCAAGGCGCATGGCATCCATGCCATCGCCATCATGTCGAACGATCCGACCGAGTATGCCGAGGACTCGTTCGACAACATGAAAAAGTGGCTGCCGAATTCGGCTTTACGTTCCCTTATGTGATCGACGAGACCCAGGACGTGGCAAAGCCTATGGGGCCGTATGCACCCCGATTTTTCGGCTTCAACCGCAATTTCGAACTGCAGTATCGCGGCCGCTTCGACGAATCGCGCAAGGAGACCGCGCCCGAAGGCGTGCGGCGCGATCTGTTCGAGGCGATGAAGGTCATCGCGGCGACCCAGCATGGGCCTGCAGAGCAGATTCCCAGCATGGGCTGCTCGATCAAGTGGAAGGATGCGTGACATGGCCGATCGTCGGCAGCACTGGGAAAACGTGTATCGCGGCAAGGCGGCGGACCAGGTCGGCTGGTTCCAGCCGCATGCCGCGTCATCGCTGCGTTTGATCGAGAACAACGCAGGCAAGGACGCGCACATCATCGACGTCGGCGGCGGCGCGTCGGTCCTGGTGGATGATCTGCTCGATGCCGGCTACCGCAACCTGACCGTGCTCGACCTTGCCGAGTCGGCGCTGGAAGCCAGCCGCACGCGGCTTGGCGCGCGTGCGAAATCGGTGCAGTGGGTCGTCGCGGATATCACCCGGGCCGAATTGCCGGCGGCACGCTACGACGTCTGGCACGACCGGGCCGTGTTTCATTTCCTGACCGATCCCGCGGATCGTGCGCGCTATGTGGCGCAGGTGCTGGCCAGCGTAAAACCGGGCGGTCATGTCATCGTGGCCGCATTCGGCCCCGGCGGGCCGCTGCAATGTTCTGGGCTGGACGTGGTGCGGTATGCCCCCGACTCGCTGCATGCCGAATTCGGTGCGCCATTCCGTCTGTTGGGCCACGAAACCGAAATCCATCACACGCCGACGGGCAGGGAGCAGGAATTTGTCTACTGTTATTGCGTGCGGATCTGACCATGCTTGAACAGGTCAAGACACTGGTCCGCGAGGTGGCGCGGCGTGAAGTAACGCCGCGCTTCCTCAAGGTGACGCATAGCCACAAGCTCGACGGCAACCTCTTTACCGAGGCCGATGCGGCAACCCAGGCTGCGCTGGAAGAGACGCTGCCCAGGATTCGCAACGTGCCGGTGCTGGGCGAGGAGATGACCGAACGGCAGCAGCACGACGCCTGGGAGGCCGGCCGCGACGGATTGTGGTGTGTCGATCCGATCGACGGCACGTCCAACTTCGTCGCCGGGGTGCCCTATTTCGCCGTGTCGGTGGCCTATCTCTACAAGGGTGAGCGCCAATTGGGCGTGGTGTACGACCCGGTAGCCGACGAGATGTTCAGCGCCGAACGCGGGCGCGGTGCCCATCTCAACGGGACCCCGTTGCCCCTGCGGGCGCCTGCCACGGAGTTGCGACGCGCGCTCGCCGGCGTCGAGATGAAGCGCATCGACCGCGAACTGGCCGGTCGCCTGGCATCGTGGCCGCCCTATGCCTCGCAACGCAATTTCGGCGCGTCCACCCTGGATTGGTGCTATACGGCTGCCGGCCGTTTCGACATCTATGTCCATGGCGGGCAGAAATTATGGGATTACGCCGCCGGCGCCCTGATTCTGGAGGAGGCTGGCGGGCGGCTGGCCAGCCTGTCAGGCAGCTTCGATATCGCCAATGTGTGGGAGCGCTCCGTCGTCGCCTCGGCCAGCCCCGAACTGTTCGAGTTGTGGCGCGACTGGTTGAAGGCGGCAGGCGCATAAGCCGTCGCATCGGGCAAATAAAAGATTTTAGGGTCTCATTTATGAGTCATGGCTTGAGCTTGTCGGCTTAAGTCCTTGTCGCGTCACCTGTTTTGTTCGGTTTGGGCTTGGCTTGCGGAAGCCTGCCCTGCTGACGGATAATCAAGGTTTTTGCATATTCTGCCCAAGCTGTCTGTGCGCGGCTTACCCGGGTGGGGATGCGACCGTTTTTACTTAGCAGAAGGGAACGCAATGCCAACCCGTAATGACCTGGCCAATGCCATCCGTGCGCTTGCGATGGATGCCGTCGAAAAAGCCAAATCCGGCCACCCCGGCGCCCCCATGGGCATGGCGGAAATCGCTGAAACGCTGTGGAACCACCACATGCGCCACAACCCCACCAACCCCAAGTGGGCAGACCGCGACCGCTTCGTGCTGTCGAACGGCCACGGCTCGATGCTGATCTATGCCTTGCTGCACCTGACCGGCTACGACCTGTCGATGGACGACCTCAAGCAGTTCCGCCAGCTGCATTCCAAGACCCCGGGCCACCCCGAGTATGGCTACGCCNCCGGTATTGAAACCACGACCGGCCCGCTCGGCCAGGGCATCACCAATGCCGTCGGCATGGCGATGGCGGAAAAGATCCTCGCCGCCGAATTCAACAAGCCCGGCCACACCATCGTCGACCACCACACCTACGTGTTCATGGGCGACGGCTGCATGATGGAAGGCATCTCGCACGAAGCCTGTGCGCTGGCCGGCACCTGGAAACTGAACAAGCTGGTCGCCTTCTGGGACGACAACGGCATCTCCATCGACGGCCATATCGAGAACTGGTATACCGACGACACCGCCAAGCGCTTCGAAGCCTATGGCTGGAACGTGGTGCCGAACGTCGACGGCCATGACGTGGTCGCCCTCGAGGCCGCAATCCAGAAGGCCAAGGCCAGCACCGACAAGCCCACCCTGATCTGCTGCAAGACCGTCATCGGCAAGGGCTCGCCCAACAAGGCCGGCACCCACGACGTGCACGGCGCCGCGCTGGGCCACGACGAAGTCGAGGCCACCCGCAAGAACATGGGCTGGAACCACCCCGCGTTCGAGATTCCTGCCGACATCTACGCCGGCTGGGATGCCAAGACCAAGGGCCAGGGGCTCGAAACGCTGTGGAACAACAAGTTCGCCGAGTACAAGAAGGCCTTCCCCGCGGAAGCCGCCGAATTCGAGCGCCGCATGAAGGGCGACCTGCCCGCCAACTGGAAGGCGCACGTCGCTGAGAAGCTGGCCGCGATCAACGCCAAGGGCGAGACCGTCGCCACCCGCAAGGCCAGCCAGATCGCGATCAACGCGCTGGCGCCCGCGCTGCCCGAGTTCCTCGGCGGCTCGGCTGACCTCACCGGTTCCAACCTGACCAACTGGGAAGGCTGCCACCCGGTGCGCCACGGCAACCCCGGCAACTACATCAGCTACGGCGTGCGTGAATTCGGCATGGCCGCGATCATGAACGGCATGGCGCTGCACGGCGGCCTGCTGCCCTTCGGCGGCACCTTCCTGATGTTCTCGGAATACTCGCGCAACGCCATCCGCATGGCCGCGCTGATGAAGCAGCGCGTGATCCACGTGTTCACGCACGACTCCATCGGCCTTGGCGAGGACGGCCCGACCCACCAGCCGGTGGAGCAGACCGCCACCCTGCGCATGATCCCCAACATCGACGTCTGGCGTCCGTGTGACACCGTCGAGACCATGGTGGGCTGGGCTGCGTCGGTCGAGCGTACCGACGGCCCGACCTGCCACATCCTCAGCCGCCAGAACCTGCCGTTCATGAAGCGTGACGATGCGACCATCGCCAACATCGCCAAGGGCGGCTACGTGTTGAAGGATGCCGCAGGCGCCAAGGCCGTGATCATCGCCACCGGCTCCGAAGTCGAACTGGCGGTGAAGGCGCAGGAAGCCCTGGCTGCCGAAGGCATCGCGGTGCGCGTGGTCTCCATGCCGTCGACTAACACCTTCGACAAGCAGGATGCGGCCTACAAGGCCAGCGTGCTGCCCAAGGGCCTGCCGCGCGTCGCCGTGGAAGCCGGCGTCACCGACTACTGGCGCAAGTACGTCGGTCTGGAAGGCGCCGTCATCGGCATCGACCGCTTCGGCGAATCCGCTCCGGCCCCGGCGCTGTTCAAGGAGTTCGGCATCACGGCCGAGGCCGTCGCGGCCGCGGTCAAGGGCGTTCTGTAAACCGTGAGGTGTGGGGCGCGAGGGGTGAGGGGCGTTGACCCGCCCCGCACCCCTCGCCCCGCGCCTCACCACAACAAGATTTTCAACTCACTGGAGACTGACACATGGCAATCAAAGTTGGTATCAACGGTTTTGGCCGCATCGGCCGCATGGCTTTCCGCGCAATCGCCAAGGATTTCAAGGACATCGAAGTGGTCGCGATCAACGACCTGCTCGATCCCGAGTACCTGGCCTACATGCTGAAGTACGATTCCGTGCACGGCAACTTCAAGGGCGACATCGCCGTTGAAGGCAACAACCTCATCGTCAACGGCAAGAAGATCCGCCTGACCGCCGAGCGCGAGCCGAGCAACCTGAAATGGAACGAAGTGGGCGCCGACATCGTGATCGAGTGCACCGGCTTCTTCCTGACCAAGGAAACCTGCCAGAAGCACATCGATGCAGGCGCCAAGAAAGTCGTTCAATCGGCCCCGTCCAAGGACGACACCCCGATGTTCGTGTACGGCGTGAACCACGAGAAGTATGCCGGCGAGGCCATCGTCTCCGCCGCATCGTGCACCACCAACTGCCTGGCGCCTATCGCCAAGGTGCTGAACGACAACTGGGGCATCAAGCGCGGCCTGATGAGCACCGTGCACGCCGCCACCGCCACCCAGAAAACCGTCGACGGTCCGTCGTCCAGGNACTGGCGCGGCGGCCGCGGCATCCTGGAAAACATCATCCCGTCGTCGACTGGCGCCGCCAAGGCCGTCGGCGTGGTGCTGCCGGAACTGAAGGGCAAGCTGACCGGTATGGCGTTCCGCGTTCCCACCTCCGACGTGTCGGTCGTTGACCTGACCGTCGAGCTGGAAAAGCCGGCCAAGTACGCCGACATCTGCGCTGCGATGAAGAAGGCCTCGCAGTCCGGCGACATCAGCAAGACGTTGGGCTACACCGATGAGAAGGTCGTTTCGACCGACTTCCGTGGCAATGGCTTCTCCTCGATCTTCGACGCCGAAGCCGGTATCGCTTTGGACGACACCTTCGTCAAAGTCGTGTCCTGGTACGACAACGAGTACGGCTACACCTGCAACATGCTGCGCTTCGTGCAGCATGTCGCGAAGTAATTCGGTAAACGGTGAGCGGTGAGCAGTGAGCGGCTTTGTTCCGCTCTCGGCTTGCCGCTCACTGCTCACCCGACTGAGCTGTAAGGCCTGGGTGGTACGCTGCCCAACCCTTACCGCTTAATTTTCAGGAGAAACAAACCATGGCATTCATCCGCGTCACCGATCTCGATCTGGCAGGCAAGCGCGTCTTCATCCGCGCCGACATGAACGTTCCGGTCAAAGACGGCAAGGTCACCTCCGACGCCCGCATCACCGCGTCGATGCGCACCATCGAGCACTGCCTCAAGGCCGGCGCCAAGGTGATGGTCACTTCCCACCTCGGCCGCCCGACCGAAGGCGAGTTCAAGGAAGAGGATTCGCTGAAGCCGGTGGTCGACGTGATCGCGCAGAAGCTCGGCAAGAACGTGCGCCTGATCCGCGAATGGACCGACGGCGGCTTCNGCGTCGCCGACGGCGAGCTGGTGGTGCTGGAAAACTGCCGCGTCAACAAGGGCGAGAAGAAGAACGTCGACGAGACCGCCAAGAAATACGCTGCGCTGTGCGACGTGTTCGTGATGGACGCCTTCGGCACCGCGCACCGCGCCGAAGCCTCGACACACGGCATCGCCAAGTTCGCGCCGACCGCTGCAGCCGGCATCCTGCTGACCGAGGAGCTCGAGGCGCTCGACAAGGCACTGGCCAACCCGGCGCGTCCGATGGTCGCCATCGTCGGCGGCTCCAAGGTCTCGACCAAGCTGACAGTGCTGGAAGCGCTGGCCGAGAAATGCGAGCAGCTGGTGGTCGGTGGCGGCATCGCCAACACCTTCCTCAAGGCCACCGGCCACAACGTTGGCAAATCGCTGTGCGAGGACGACCTGGTCCCCACCGCGCAGGCGCTGATCGAGAAGATGACCGCCCGTGGCGCGACCATCCCCATCGCCGTCGACGTGGTGTGCGGCAAGAAATTCGACGCCAACGAACCCGCCGTGCTGAAGGACGCCGGCNGCGTCGCCGACGACGACATGATTTTCGACATCGGCCCGAAGAGCGCCCAGCAGCTCGCCGACATCATCATGAAGGCCGGCACCGTGGTGTGGAACGGCCCGGTCGGCGTGTTCGAGTTCGACCAGTTCGGCGAAGGCACCAAGACCATCGCCATGGCGATCGCCAACACCAATGCCTTCACCCTGGCCGGCGGCGGCGACACCATCGCCGCGATCCAGAAGTACGACATCTACGACAAGGTGAGCTACATTTCTACCGCCGGCGGCGCCTTCCTCGAATACCTGGAAGGCAAGGTCCTGCCTGCTGTGGCGATCCTGGAGGAACGCGCGCAAGGCTAAGGTACAAACGGCAAACGGTGAGCGGTTTCCGCTCACCGTTTTTGTTTTTATACCGTTTGCTACTCACTGCACACCGCTCACCCCAATATGATTCGCAGAACCAAAATCGTCGCCACCCTCGGCCCCGCCTGCTCCGATCCCAAAACGCTGGATCGCATGATGGAGGCCGGCCTGGACGTGGTGCGTCTCAACTTTTCACACGGTGCTGCACAAGACCATATCGATCGCGCCGAACTGGTGCGCTCGCTGGCGCGCACGCGCGGCCGCGCGGTTGGCGTGCTGGTCGACCTGCAAGGCCCGAAAATCCGCATCGGCAAGTTCAAGGACAGCAAGATCACGCTGGCCAAGGGCGATACCTTCATCCTCGATGCCGCCTGCGCGCTAGGCGACCAGACCCGCGTCGGCCTCGACTACAAGGAATTGCCGAATGACGTGAAGCGGGGCGTGACCCTGCTGCTGGACGACGGCCGCATCGAGTTCTGGGTCGAGGACGTCCAGGGCGCGGAGATCATCTGCAAGGTGGTGCAGGGCGGCGTGCTGTCGAACAACAAGGGCATCAACCGCAAGGGCGGCGGATTGTCGGCCTCGGCGCTGACCGAGAAGGACATCGAGGACATCAAGACTGCCGCCGCCCTGAAAGCGGATTACCTGGCGGTGTCGTTCCCGCGTTCCGGTGCCGACATGCGCCAGGCGCGCGAACTGCTTCGCGCGGCTGGCGGCAAGAGCCAGCTCGTCGCCAAGATCGAGCGCACCGAAGCGATCGAGCATCTGGAAGACATCCTCGAGGCGTCCGACGCCATCATGGTCGCGCGCGGCGACCTCGGCGTGGAAGTCGGTGACGCGGCCGTGCCGGCGCTGCAGAAGCGCATGATCCGCATGGCGATCGAGCGCAACAAGGTCGTCATCACCGCGACCCAGATGATGGAGTCAATGATCTCGAGCCCGATCCCGACCCGTGCCGAAGTGTCCGACGTCGCCAACGCCGTGCTCGACGGCACCGACGCGGTGATGTTGTCGGCGGAAACGGCGGCGGGCCAGTTCCCGGTCGAGGCGATCCAGGCGATGGACCGCGTCTGCCTGGAAGCCGAAAAGGAAGCCGAGCCCGGCTTTTCCAACGACCGCCTGAGCAAAAGCTTCCTGCGCGCCGACGAGGCGATCGCGATGTCGGCGGTGTTCACGTCGGTTCACCTCAACATCAAGGCGATCGCCGCCCTGACCGAGTCGGGCAACACCTGTCTATGGATGAGCCGTCTGTCCACCCGGGTGCCGATCTATGCCTTGACACCGCAGGTCGAAACCCGTAGAAAAGTCACTCTTTTCCGCGGCGTCTATCCGATTAACCTGAAAACCGCCAGCAAGGAGCGCGATGCCTTGCTGGCCGAAGCCGAGGAAGAGTTGCGGCGGCGTGGCGCGGTACGTGACGGCGACCTGATCCTGCTGACCATCGGTGAACCCATCGGCCAGTCGGGCGGCACCAACACCATGAAAATCGTCCGCGTGGGCGGATCGAAAAAATCCTGATTTTGAAAACAGCTTGCTGCACATTTTTAACCTAGGAGACTGTAAATGGCCCTGATTTCCCTTCGTCAATTGCTCGACCATGCCGCCGAAAACGGCTATGGCCTGCCTGCGTTCAACGTCAACAACATGGAACAGGTCCATGCCATCATGCAGGCCGCCGCCGCCGTGGATTCGCCGGTGATCCTGCAAGGTTCCGCCGGCGCCCGTTCCTATGCCGGCGAGCCCTTCCTGCGCCACCTGATCCTGGCCGCGATCGAAATGTATCCGCAGATTCCCATCTGCATGCACCAGGATCACGGTGCGTCGCCCGCCATCTGCTTCCGCTCCATCCAGTCCGGCTTCAGCTCGGTCATGATGGACGGCTCGCTCGGTACCGACGGCAAGACCCCGTCCACCTACGAATACAACGTCGCCACCACCGCCAAGGTGTCCGAACTGGCACATGCCTGCGGCGTGTCGGTTGAAGGCGAACTGGGCTGCCTGGGCTCGCTCGAGACCGGCAAGGCCGGCGAGGAAGACGGCCACGGCGCCGAAGGTGTGCTGGATCATTCCGCCCTGCTGACCGATCCCGACGAGGCCGCCGACTTCGTGTCCAAGACCAAGGTCGACGCCCTGGCCATCGCCATCGGTACCTCGCACGGCGCCTACAAGTTCACCCAGAAGCCCACCGGCAAGGTGCTGCGCATCGACCGCGTCAAGGAAATCCATGCCCGCATCCCGAACGTCCACCTGGTGATGCACGGCTCCTCCTCGGTGCCGGAAGACTGGCTCGCCATCATCAACAGCTACGGCGGCGACATGGGTCAGACCTACGGCGTGCCGGTCAGCGAAATCGTCGAAGGCATCAAGAACGGCGTGCGCAAGGTCAACATCGACACCGACCTGCGCATGGCCTCCACTGGCGCGATCCGCAAGCACTTGGCCGAGAACAAGTCCAACTTCGACCCGCGCAAGTTCCTCAAGGAAGCCACCAAGGGCATGAGCGAGATCTGCAAGGCCCGCTACGAAGCCTTCGGCGCCGCCGGCCAAGCCAGCAAGATCAAGAAAGTCTTCAATCTGGAAGAAATGCAGAAGCGCTACGACAAGGGCGAACTCGACCCCAAGGTCAACTGATCGCCGGCTTGCCGAGATCGGACGCTGAGATCAAATGGGACGCTGCGGCGTCCCATTTTTGAGCCCACGAGCGCCGCACTGATGATCTTGGCGGCGCCTTTTGGCGGGGGCGGTCGTGCAGTGTGATCGTCTCGGCTGGCTGATTATCGGCCGGATCCGCCGGAAGCGCACTGCACCACCTAGGTCAGCTATGGCGACCTCAAACAACCTCTGCTTGCCTAGACACGAATGGAACTCAGAAGACGGTTTAACAGTCCCTTATCACGGCGAACGGATGCTATACCAAACAATAATGTGCCGGAGGTGACTTATGAATACGACGTTATCTGATCCTTCAAGCACCCTCCTTGGGAATCTTCCCAGCCTGCTGCCTGAGCTCGAAGCACTTTACAAGGATGTCCATGCGCATCCGGAACTGTCGATGCAGGAGAACCGCACGGCGGGTCTTGCAGCGAAACATCTCCGGGACAATGGTTACGAAGTGACCACTGACGTGGGCAAGACGNGGGTCGTCGGCCTGCTGCGCAACGGGGAAGGCCCCACGGTCATGCTGCGTGCCGACATGGATGCGCTTCCTATCCGAGAAGCGAGCGGCGTCGATTATGCGAGCACCGTCATGGCCACGGATGCCGCGGGAAATTCCGTTCCGGTGGCGCATGCCTGCGGCCACGACATGCACGTGGCATGGCTGGTGGGTGCAGCTTCGCTATTCTCGCAACGGCGCGAGACCTGGCGCGGTACGCTGATGGTGGTCTTCCAGCCAGGTGAAGAGACGGCGCAAGGTGCACGGGCCATGATTGACGATGGCCTATTCACACGCTTTCCCAAGCCTGATGTCGTGCTCGGCCAGCATGTCATGGTTGGCCCTGCAGGCACTGTCGCAGGCAGCGCCGGGCCGATCACCTCCGCCGCCGATAGTCTGCAAATTCGCCTGTTCGGACGCGGTGCGCATGGCTCGATGCCGCAGGCCAGCATCGATCCGATCGTCATGGCCGCAGCGATCGTCCTGCGACTGCAAACCATCGTTTCCCGAGAAGTGGCCGCCACCGACGCCGCAGTGGTAACCGTCGGGGTGTTGCAGGCGGGTACCAAGGAGAATGTGATTCCGGACGAGGCCATCATCAAGCTGAACATCCGGACGTTCGATGAAGGGGTACGCAAGCATGTGCTTGCAGCGATCGAACGGATCGTCAACGCTGAAGCGCAAGCTTCCGGCGCGCCGCGAGCGCCGGAGATCACCTCGTTGGATCGCTATCCACTCAACGTCAACGACAGGCAGGCAAGCGACCGTATTGCGGAGGCCCTACGCCGCCATTTCCCGCCTGACCGCGTCCGGCACACCGGGCCCGCGCCGGCGAGCGAGGACTTCGGTTGCTTCGGGAGTGAATGGAATACGCCATCGGTATACTGGTTTGTCGGTGGGACCGATCCCGACATCTATGCAAAAGCCAAGGCAGCGGGACGGATCAACGACCTGCCAGTCAATCACAGTCCTNTTTTTGCTCCCGTCATCCATCCAACCCTGCAGACAGGCATCGAAGCCATGGTCGTGGGCGCGCTGGCCTGGCTGGCTAAATGAAGAACTAATCAAACGTTTAACGCCCTCACAGGACGTTTTCAATGCCGCTGATCCCCGTTCTCGAACAGAAGGCGATTCACGAACTTCTGCTGGTTTTCGACCTGGCGGGTACCTTTGTCTTCGCAACCAGTGGCGCGATGTTGGGCGTGCGCCGCAATCTCGATATCTTCGGAGTTCTGGTCCTGTCCTTCGCGGCCTCGAGTGCCGGAGGGATTACACGCGATTTATTGATCGGCGCCGTTCCGCCCGCCGCGATCCGTGACTGGCGTTATCTTGCGGTTGCTCTTGCCGCCGGGTTGCTGGCTNTTTTCTGGTCATCACTGTTCGTGCGCCTGCGCACCGCAATATTGATCTTCGATGCGGCAGGTCTTGCGCTCTTTGCCGTCGCCGGCACACAGAAGGCGCTTGCGTACGGACTGAACCCGTTGATGGCGGCACTGCTGGGCATGTTGACCGGTATTGGCGGAGGCATTGTGCGCGATCTGCTCGTCGCCCAGACACCCGCCGTGCTTCGGAGAGACCTCTACGCCCTCGCGGCACTTGCTGGCGCGGTGCTCGTTGTCATCGGACATGCACTGGCTTTGCCGATCGTCCCGACCGCGATTGCTGGAGCTGTTGTCTGTTTCGGACTTCGGCTGATGGCGATCCGGCATGGCTGGAATCTACCTGTCCCTCGGCCTCTTGAAAGCGGGGACGAGCGGCACGAGCGTGATTGACGGCAGTACGTCCGCAGTCATCCGATGACGGCAAGAATAATGGATGCCTACGCTGTGCAGATACAGACTGGCGTGCTGGCCATGATCGACACGCTCGAACAGTTATGCAAGGAGCCGCAATTCGCATAGTCGTTTCTGGCGCCATCGGCCAATTTTCAGCCAGGTCAGCGCACCAGGAAATCTCGCTTGAGAGGCGGCAGTCCAGGACGATGTCGGCACATGGCCGGTAAGTAACGTGCTTCGTCCGTTCTCGGCTTGTGTGTGAGGCGACTGAATCTACCCCAGCATCGCCTTCAACGCCGCCAGCCGATCACTGCCGCTGGCCTTGGCGTCCGCGCTGGAGGGCTTCTCCGGCTGGCGCACGTCGTCGCCAAGCTCGTCGATGAAGCGCGAGGGGTCGCAGGCGACCGTTTCGCGGGCGCGCTTGCGGCGCGAGCAATAGGACAGCGTGAGCGACTTCTTCGCGCGGGTGACACCGACATACATCAGGCGGCGCTCTTCCTCCAGCCGGCCTTCGTCCACCGCGTCACGGTGCGGCAGGATGTTCTCCTCGACGCCGACCAGGAACACGTGGCCGAATTCCAGCCCCTTGGCGGCGTGCAGGGTCGAGAGGCGCACGGCGTCAGGTTCTTCTTCCTCGCGGCCTTCGAGCAGCGTGATCAGCGCGATGGTCTGCGTCAGCTGCAGCAGGTCCTTCTCGTCTTCCTCGCCCTTCTTGGCGATCCAGGCGGCAAATTCGAGCACGTTGTTCCACTTGTTCTGCGCCGCGCGCTGGTCGTCCTGGTCGAAGAGATACACCTCATAGTCGATCGTTTTCAGGAGGTCGTTCAGCAGTTCGCCCGCCGGCTCGCGCGGCACGCGTTCCTCCATGCGGTTGATGAAGTTGCAGAACTCGATTAGCGGCGCCAGCTGACGCTCGCCGATCTGTGATGCGGCAGCGGCGGAAAACACCGCCTCGAACAGGCTCACGTGCAGGGTGGCGGCGACCTGGCCGAGCTTTTCCAGCGTCGCCGCGCCGATGCCGCGCTTGGGCGTGGTGACCGCGCGGATGAAGGCGGGATCGTCGTCGCTGTTGGCGATCAGCCGCAGGTAGGAAATCACGTCCTTGATCTCGGCGCGGTCGAAGAACGACTGCCCGCCGGACAGCTGGTACGGCACCTTCTCGTTGCGCAATGCCTGCTCGAAGATGCGCGCCTGGTAGTTGCCGCGGTAGAGGATGGCGTAGTCGCGCCATTCGGTGCGGTGCTGGAATTTGTGCGACAGGAGCCGCATCACCACCGATTCGGCCTCGTGCTCGTCGTCCTTGGTCGGCATCACCTGGATCGCGTCGCCGAGGCCGAGGTCGCTCCACAGGCGTTTCTCGAACAGCTTGGGGTTGTTGGCGATGAGGCTGTTGGCGGCCTTCAGGATGCGCACGCTCGAACGGTAGTTCTGCTCCAGCTTGACCACATGCAGGTGCGGGTAGTCCTCGTTCAGCTGGCGCAGGTTGTCGGCCGAGGCGCCGCGCCAGCCGTAGATCGCCTGGTCGTCGTCGCCGACCGCGGTGAACGCCGCGCGCACGCCGGTGAGCTTCTGCAGCAGGCGGTACTGCGCGACGTTGGTGTCCTGGTATTCGTCGACCAGGATGTGGCGCAGGCGGTTCTGCCACTTCTCGCGCAGCTCGGCGTGTGTATCCAGCAGCTCGGCCGGCAGGCGGATGAGGTCGTCGAAATCGACCGCTTGGTAGGCGCGCAGGGTGGCGTCATAGCGGTCGTAGATCTTGGCGTANGCGCGCGCGTTGTCGTCCTCGGCCGTGGCGAGCGCGGCGGCGGGCGACTTCAGCTCGTTCTTCCACAGCGAGATGCGCGACACGGCGCGGCGGATTTCCTGCTTGTCCGTGGTCTTGAGGATTTCCGACACGATGCCGGCGGCGTCGGCCGAATCGAGGATGGAGAACGCCGGCTTCAGCTCGGCGAATTTCGCGTCCTCGCGCAGCATGCGCAGGCCCATCGAATGGAAAGTGGTGACGATCAGGCCTTTCGTGTTGACGCCCTGCGTGAGCTTGGCGGCGCGCTCCTGCATTTCGCGTGCGGCCTTGTTGGTGAAGGTGATCGCGGCGATCGAACCCGGCTTGTAGCCGCATTCCCCAATTAAATAGGCGATCTTGTGGGTGATGACGCGCGTCTTGCCCGAACCGGCGCCCGCCAGCACGAGCAAGGGGCCGTCGAGGTATTTCGCCGCCTCGCGCTGCGGCGGATTGAGCGCTGCGAGCAGGCTCATGCCGCGCCGAATTCGCGGTTCAGCCAGGCGTTGATGGCATCCGATTCATACAGCCAGGTCTGCTTGCCTTGCGCGTCAGTGATCAGCAGGCACGGCACCTGCGGCTTGCCACCACCCGCGATCAGGGCTGCCCGGTGCGTTTCGTCATGCTGCGCGTCGCGCAGTTCGATGTTGAGCGAAAGCCGCTGTATCGTGCGCCGGGTCTTGAGGCAGAACGGGCAGGTGGGGTAGTGGTACAGCGCCAGACTGCGTGTGCGTGCGTCGACGTCCTGCTGCGCGGCAGCGGGCGCACGACACCTTTCGGGCGTGTCAGCCAATAGCCCACGAGCATGAAGGGGGCGAGGATGAGGCGCAGGGTACGAAAAAACAGGCGGATCAGGGGTTTCATGGCGCAGACGTCACAAGAGGTTCGGGCGGGCGCGCTATGATGCAGGTCAACACAGCACACAAAGAAGCCGTATTTTATATGCCTACCTATGCCATTGGCGATCTTCAGGGATGTCACACGTCCCTGCTGCGTTTATTGGATGCGATCCGGTTCGACCCGGGCGCCGACCGGCTGTGGCTTGTGGGTGATCTGGTCAACCGTGGGCCGGAATCGCTGGCGGTGTTGCGGACCGTCAGGGAACTGGGGAATGCCGCCATCAGTGTGCTCGGCAACCACGATTTGCACTTGCTGGCGCTGGCCGAAGGTTTCGGACGGGTACACAAGGGCGATACGCTCGACGAGATACTGAATGCGCCGGACCGCGACGAGCTGCTGGTCTGGCTGCGACAGCAGAAACTGGCCTGGCGCGATGGCGAGTTCCTCATGGTGCACGCGGGCGTGCTGCCGGGCTGGACGGTGGACGACACGATGCAGCATGCCGCGGAGGCGGAAGCTGCGCTACAAAGCCCGCATTACCGGGAATTCTTCGCGCAGATGTACGGCAATGCGCCGGTGGCGTGGGATGCGGCGCTGCATGGCGTCGAGCGCCTGCGGGTGATCGTCAACGCATTCACCCGGCTGCGCTACTGTTCGGCGGCGGGCGAGATGGAATTCCACCACAAGGGCGCGCCGGGTACACAGCCGGCCGGCTGGCTGCCGTGGTTCGAGGTGCCGGGGCGCAGGAGCGCCGAGGCGACCCTCGTCATCGGACACTGGTCGACGCTCGGGCTGATCAACCGCCGCGACCTGATTGCGCTCGACACCGGTTGCCTGTGGGGCGGGCGCCTGACCGCGGTCAGGCTGGAGGACCGGCAGGTGTTTGCGGTGCCGTGCCCGCAGGTTCGGCACCCGAAGTCCTGAGGCCCAGCAGCCTGGCGGTGGCCGCTTCCGCCTGCGCCGCCAGATCGCGCCGGTGGCCGTTGGGCAGGATAGGCTCGGCGAAATGCAGTTCGGCGACGAGGCCGGGCTCGCTGACGATCTGCTTCAGGCTTTGCCACATGCTGAGGTCATCGATGTAGGCGGGTGCAGCGCTGTATTCGCCATCCAGCGTGCGGTAGCGCAAAGCCGCCGGCACGATCGGACAATTCAGTTCGACCGCCGGCTGCAGCAGCGACGGCATGAAGCGCCGCAGCCCCTTCCCGTCGCCGGTGGTACCTTCGGGGAACACCGCGACCCAGGCGCCCGACTGCATCAGCGCCCGCATCTCGGTGTTGATGCGCGCCGTGTCGGCACGACGGCCGCGTTCGATGAACAGCGTGCCGGTCTTGTGTGCCAGCCAGCCGGCCACCGGCCAGTTGCGCACTTCGGCCTTGGAGACGAAGTGCACCCGCTGGGCCGCGTAGATCAGATAGATGTCCAGCCACGACACGTGATTGCATACCAGCAGCGCGCCGCCGGGCAGGCGGGGCGCAGTGTCCGCCTTCAGCCGTACGCCGAGTACCCGGAGCAGGCGCCGGGCCCAGGCCATGATGCGGCGGTCCCGCTGTGCGGGATTGAGCTGGGGAAAATCAGCCCTGCCAGGATGACGCCCCAGACCAAGTGCAGGGCCAGCAGGCCGATGCGGAGGGCGCGGCGCAGAGGGGCGGGGAAATAGGCAAGGCTCACCCGTCCATTGTAAGACTCAACCGATGAGACGGCGGGCATAGTTGCGGTTGAGTTGCGCCATCGGCAGCAGCATCAAGAGATCGGCCGTATTGAAATCGGGATCCCACGCCGGTTCGCCGCATACCATCGCGCCGAGCCGGGTGTAGCCCTTGATCAGCGGCGGCAGCGTTGCGGTCTGGCCTTCGTCGAGCGACTCGACGGGCAGGCGGTAGCGTGGCGTGGCGCGCCATTCGATCGGCGCGAGATGACGTTGGATGATCTGGCGGTACACGCTGGCTGCGACATGGCCGCCGTCCGCCATGCCGATGCTGGCGCAGCCGACGATGTATTCGTAGCCATAGCGCGTCATGTAGTCAGCCAGCCCGATCCACAGGCGGGCGATGACGGCACCGCTGCGGTGCGCCGGATGCACGCACGAGCGTCCCAGTTCGGCCATGCGCGGGCGCAGGAAGTGCAAGCGGGTCAGGTCGAATTCCTGTTCGGAATAATAGCTGCCGACGCGCTTGGCGGCGTCGGGCGGCAGGATGCGATAGGTGCCGACGACTTCGCCGCTGGCCAAGTCGCGTACCAGCAGATGGTCGCAGAAAGGGTCATACAGATCGATATCGTGCCCCGGCAGAACGGAGGACAGACGCGCGCCCATCTCCTCGGCAAACACCTTGTGACGCAGGCGCTGCGCTTCGCGGATTTCGTTGTCGTCCACCGCCAGCGAGATGTGGTAGCGGCTGGCGGAAAGGGATGGTTGGGCGCTGAGAACGTCGAGCATGGGGCACTCCCATTGATGGAATGCGCCCAGCTTAGAGACCGGGTGTTAACCCGGCGTGACGTTCAGGTTTCGGAACGATGAACTACGAATCAGGAGATACCGGGAGATCGGGCCCGGCTTCAGTGCGATACGCGTGTCGTTCCTCCGCCCGACAATACCCGTACGCGATCACCTACCCGGAATTCCTCGTCCGCCGCCTGGGTGATGGCGAGCATCCGTCCCGAATCGAGCTTGACTGTGATTTCCACGCCTTTCTGGCGCGTGGTTGCCTCTTCCGCGGCTGCACCGCCCAATCCGCCCAGTACCGCGCCAATCGCCGCACCGACCACGCTGCCCTTGCCGCTGCCTACCGTGCTGCCGGCCACACCGCCGACGACGGCGCCAGCGCCTGCACCGATCGGCGTCTTGGTACCTTCGATATTCACCTCACGCACCGACTCCACCACGCCCATCTGCACCTCCTGGACGGCCCGGGTCTGGTCGCGGCTGTAGTCTTTGCCGCCGACGCCGCTGGCGCAGCCGCCAAGTAGGGCCAAGCTGGCTGTCATCAGGGTGACGGCAACGATGGTTGAGGTCTTCTTCATGGTGCGGGTCCTGTAGTTGCACATGTTTCACTATAGGCGGTGTGACCGTCGATTCTCGGCGTGGTTCAGAGCGTTTTGCCAAACGTGATCTTGAGCCGTCCGGCGATTTCCTGCCGGCTCGGCGCGTGGTTCTGACCACCGCGGTGCTCGATCTTGATCGCACCCATCACGCTCGCCAGCTGGCCCGAGGTTTCCCAGTCGAGTCCGTGGACGATGCCGTACAGAATGCCGCTACGGTAGGCGTCGCCGCAGCCGGTGGGGTCGAGGATGGCCGCCGGCCGCACGGCCGGGATGTCGATCTGACCGGCAGCCGTGTGGATCACCGAACCTTCGCCGCCGCGCGTCACGATCAGCGCCTCGACGTGGCGCGCCAGCGTCGCCAGGTCTTCCCCGGTGCGGCTCTGCAGCAATTCGGCTTCGTAGTCGTTGAGGATGACGTAGCTGGATTTGTGGACGCACTCCAGCAGTTCCTCGCCGGAAAACAGCGGCATACCCTGGCCTGGATCGAAGACGCATGGCACCCCNGCCTCGTGAAAGCCGCGCACGTGGCGCAGCATGCCGTCGCGTCCGTCCGGGGCGACAATGCCCAGTTTGACGTCCGGTACCTGACGCACGTCGTTCTCGTGCGAGTAGTTCATCGCGCCGGGATGGAAGGCGGTGATCTGGTTGTCGTCGAGGTCGGTGGTGATGAAAGCCTGGGCGGTATAGGTGCCGGCGACATGGTGGATGTAGTCGCGCGGAATTGCCAAGGCGTCGAGGCGCTCGGCATAGGCGGCGAAGTCGTCGCCCACGGTCGCCATGATCAGCGGCTCGCCGCCCAGCAGTTTGAGGTTGTAGGTGATATTGCCCGCGCAACCGCCGTACTCGCGGCGCATCTCCGGCACCAGGAACGACACGTTCAGCATGTGGATCTTGTCGGGCAGGATGTGGTGCTTGAAGTGATCCTGGAACACCATGATGGAATCGAAGGCGAGGGAACCGCAGATGAGGGTGCGCATGTTGAGCCTGTTTCAGTAGGAATCATGCCCCGCGTCGGTTGCCTGCGGGATGCAGGGCAAGGCGCGGGGGCGAAGTAGTCATTCTCCATGAGTCATCTGCAACACCGCAATGTGCCCGAGAAGGGCATAAACGCCCGCAGGCAACCGGCCCTCCGGGTTGAGACCAGGGTCGGCGTCTGCGGCGTTGCAGCGCTTGGAAAGGGATTACCCTTTCCTGCGCACTGCGCCTTGCATCCGTTCGATCCTGATCTCAACGCGGGGCATGATTCCTGCTGAAACAGGCTCAGTGTGGGCTGAAAACGACAGCCCGGATTATACGCAGCCGGTTGGCTGGGATTCACGGAAGATTCATGCGCCTGACAGCGCAGATTCACGCAGCGCGGCCATGCTGCGCGCATGAACGTTGCCGCCCATGCCCACACCCGCCGCACTGCCTTGTTCTGGTCGGTGCCTGCGCTGCTGTTTGCCGGCGATGCGCTGGCCTGGGGACTGATGACCCATGTGTATTTTGCGCAATTGCTGGTATGGGGCGTGCCCCTGCTCGATCCTGCTCTGCGCCGCGCGGTGCGACGGTTTCCGCAGCGCCTGAAGGCCGGCGCCTGTCTGCCCGATCTGGCGCTGGTGGGCACGACTGCGGGGACTCGCGCATTCGACGCCAGCCACCGCTGGGAGACCGCTCACGCGCTATTGGATGCGGCGCACGACGACGAATCGCGGGCCTGTGCAGTCGGTGCGATGAGTCATCTGTGGGTTGACATCATTGCGCACAATCATTTCGTTCCCGCTCACGAGCATCTGTGGTGGAACGTGCCGATGCTCACGCATGCCGCCGCGGAATGGGCGATGGACCATCATATCTCGCGCCATCTGTTCAGTTCGTCAGTCCCGCTGTTGCAGATCGACGACTGGCTGGTGGACTATGTGGCGTGCAACTTCGATTGCTCGTCCGCCGCCAGCCGACGGGCAATCCGCCAGCTGTCGAGTGCCGAACGCCTATTGCGGCAGAGCCGTCTGCCCCATGCGCTGCATGGCGTAGGGTGCGTGCTGGATCGCAAGCTTGCCGCGCGTTTCGATTACTACATCCAGGAAGTGACGGCCCGGTTGCCGCAAATGAATCGGGTGCTGGCCGGCGAGGCGCCCGCTTGGCTGCCGGATTGTCCGCCGATGGCGGTGGCACGGGAACGCATCGCCGCGCACGCACCGGAACTGGTGGCATGCCGGTTGCCGCTGCCAGGGGATCTGTTCGAAGTCGAGGTGTAGCCGCGTTTCCGCAACGCAACCTTAGGTTTTTAAGACAGGCGCCCTACAACGCCAGCGAANNAAGGGCGGCGATCGTGCCGCCGAGCAGCGCCCCCACCAGCACATCGCTCATGTAGTGCAGCCCCAGCACCAGCCGTGACAGCGCGACCAGCGCGGTGAATGGCCATACCAGCCATCCCAGTGCCGGGTAATAGGCCGTGGCGACCGCGCTGAAGACCACGGCATGCAGGGTGTGGCCGGAGGGAAAACTGAAGCGGTCGAGCGGCGCGGTCAGGCAACAGATCGACGGGCAGGCCTGA
Source organism: Thiobacillus sp. (assembly GCF_013693775.1). Classification (NCBI taxonomy): domain Bacteria; kingdom Pseudomonadati; phylum Pseudomonadota; class Betaproteobacteria; order Nitrosomonadales; family Thiobacillaceae; genus Thiobacillus; species Thiobacillus sp. The sequence continues at coordinate 2,124,677 of NZ_CP059257.1, read as the reverse complement.
TAGGGGCGCGGACGTTCGGTAGCGCCTTTCAGCCATTTGTAGACGAGCGTGCCGACGAGGCCGGCCGTGATCATGTGGAGTACGGCCGGAAGGGCGTCCCATCCGTTCCAGACGATCAGCGCCAGCATCAGCGCATACCAGAACACCCCGTCGCCGAGCCGGCTGGCGAGCCGCAGCAGGCCGACCTCCCAGTCGGGCAGGCGCACGCCGTTAAGGCGCTCCAGCCAGGCATGTTCGCGTGCGGCCAGTCGATCGAGGCCGTGGTGGGCAACCAGACTCAGACGATTTTGCATGGCGGAATCCTCATGAACGGACTGTCGGGGCCGCGGCAGGCCAATCCAGCTGGGGTTCGGTCGCGGGTTCGGGGTGAGCGAGGCGCAGCAGTACCCGCTCGAAACTGTCGATGATGGCGTCCCACGACAATTGGGCGGCACGCGCGGCTGCAGCGGTGCCCAATCGGCGTTGCCGTGCGACATCAGGAGCCAGCGATGCCGCCTGGGCGATGAACGCCGCTTGATCCTCGGGCGCGACCTTCAGGCCGTTTTCGCCGTGCCGGATGATTTCTTCGGCGGCCGCGCAATCGTAGGCCACCACCGCGAGACCGGAGGCCATCGCCTCGATCGTCACGTTGCCCCAGGTCTCGGTCAGGCTGGGGAACAGGAACACGTCGCCCGAGGCGTAATGTGCCGCCAGCGCCTCGCCGACCTGGGTGCCGCAGAATATCGCATCGGGCCGTTTGGCCTGCCAGCCGGCGCGTTCCGGGCCGTCGCCCACCAGCACCAGGCGGGTGGCCGGGTGCGCCTGATGCATGGCATCGAAGGCGCTGAACACCAGGGACAGATTCTTCTCGGCTGCCAGGCGACCCACGTACAGCACCGCAGTCTCGTTCTCGCCCACGCCCCACTGCGCGCGCAAGGCCGCATCGCGGCGGCCAGGGTGGAACAGTTGCGTGTCCACCCCGCGCCCGATGATCTCGATGTTCTCGTAGCCATGCGCCAGCAGTTCGCGGCGGATGCCTTCGGTCGGCACCAGCGTGACGGCGGCCTTGTTATGGAATTTGCGCAGATAGGCGACGATGGCGCGGCGCAACAGGCCGAAGCCGTAGTGGCTGCTGTAGCTGTGGAAATTGGTGTGGAAATCGCTCGCCACCGGCAGGCGCAGTTTGTTGGCGGCCGCCAGCGCCGACCAGCCGAGCGGACCTTCGGTGGCGATCTGTACCACGTCCGGGCGCTGTCGCGTCCACAGCCGGGTCAGCGCGGCTTTCGCCGGCAGGCCCATCTTCAGGCCTTCGTAACGCGGCAGCGCGATGCCACGTTGCAAATGTTCGCTGAGGGTGGCGGTGGGCTGCGGTTGGTCGTCGGAATGCTGGCGCGGACGGATCAACTGCACCTGGTGATTGCGTACCTGCAGGCCGTTGACCAGGCGGCCGAGCGTCATCGCCACGCCATTGACTTCGGGCGGGTAGGTTTCGGTCACCACCGCAATGCGCAGTTGCGGGCGCATGGACGGAAGCGTCTGGCAGGTGAATTCGGCGGCATCCATGGGGCGCAGCATGCCCCTGCCGTGCGACAAACAGATGACGCCGAAGTGATGGTTTGGTGAAGCGGGTGCTCAGGCCGCAAGCGGCAATGCGTCCTGCGCGATCGAGCGCAGCAGCAGGATGTCGCGGTAGGCGCCCGGTTCGAAGCCGATGCGCGTGCCGCCCCGGTTGTCGTAAATCAAATCGTGGAAGAAGGCCTCGATATCCGGGGTATTCCAGACTTTCACCAACTGTTCCAGCAGGTGCGGATACGCCTCCAGCCCCTGGCCGGCTTCGTTGTCCTGGGAAATCGGATGGTCGGTGAGGTTGACGTTGAAATAGCGGCGGCATTCGGCGCTGGCGGCTGCATAGCCGGCGGTATCGCCTTCGCGGTGCAGCAGGTCGAGCAGCAGCAGCCAGGGTACCGGCGACTCGGTCGGCGTGGCGCGCAGATGCTCCTGCAGCAGATGGATGGCCAGGTCGCCATGCCCGAAGGCCATGAACACTTCGGCCTGGTCGAGAACATCTTCCTTGACTTCGGTGCCGCTGGTTTGCTGAGGCGGGGCGATTTCCGGCATGCGCGGGGAAACGGACGGCGGCTCAGCCGGCATGTCGGCGCTCAATTCAGATAGCGTTTTCTCCGGCATTCCCGTTTGCGTCCAGGGCGTGTCGCCAAGTGCGGGCCGGGCGGCGCGGGTGCGGCGCAGCAGCCAGGCGGCCAGCGCAATCAAACTGGCCACGATCGCCATCGCCAGCAGATACAGCGGCCACTGGGCGGGTTGCGAGGACGTGGCAGGCGCGGGTGCCGTCGTGGGNGTGGCATGCCGGGCGGCTTCGAGCTCGGCATTGCGGCGCTGCAACGCGGCGAGTTGGGCCTCAAGNTGCGCAAGTTTGCGGCCCAATGCCGTGTTTTCATCGGACAGTTCGGTGGCGGTCAGGCCATCGAGGCGCGGCTGCGTCAGGTCGGGCAGGCGCGTGTCGAGACGCAGCGCCACCGGGGTGTCGTTCTGGCTGGATAGCTCATGCTTCCCGGACAGCACCAGACGTGGGACGCTTTCCTTTGGTGCGGCATGCACACGGGGTGGGGTCTGGGTCCGCGCGGCCGCGTTCGGCGGTCGCGCGATGGACGTGGCCGCGCGATGGGAAGGTCGATGGGCGCGTCGAGGTGAAACGGGACGGGATGGGACAGCGGCGGGCGCCGGTCCGGTTTGCGCGCTTGCAGCGGGGACATTCTCGTTGAGGGGNGCTTCCGTCGCCACGGGTGGGTCGAGCAACACGACATACTCGCGTTGCAAGCGTACCTCGCAGTCCGAAACCAGCACGAACTGTACGATCGGATCATTTACCGGGTAGGACGTACGGATGAGCAGGCGTGTCTGATCCCCGGCCCGTTCGATACTCAGTTTTGCGCGGAGCGGCGGTGCGACGCTGTTTGCGCTGCTGCCGAGGCTGAAGCAGTCCGCCGTCGTGTCGGCGGTCGCGCCGAGTAGGGTGACGGTCGCATTCAGGGACCGGCCCAGTTGCGAATGTACATTGATGTCGCCCATGCCCAAGGCTGCGGCGGAGCCGGCCTGGCACAGACTCAGAAGAAAGCAAACAGTTTTGAGGTTCACACCGTCGGAAAATGATAAGGGGCGCACACCTCTATTCCGGCTAAGAACGCCACAACTTTAGGGTGCCGCGCCATATTGGCATGGTTTTTGTAATTCACTCAACCCAATAGTACAAGCGCCCACACGACGACCACGTTGGCCAGCGCAATCATCACGGCGGCACTCCCCATGTCCTTGGCGCGCTTGATGAGCTGGTGGTGCTCAAGGGAAATCCGGTCCACCGCGGCCTCGAGCGCCGAATTCAGCAATTCGACGATCAGCACCAGCAGCACCGCGCCGATCATCAGCGCGCGGCTTATCCCCGTCTGGCCCAGATAAAGCGCAAGCGGGATCATCAGCAGCGCCAGAAACACTTCCTGCCGGAAAGCATCCTCATGCCTGAACGCGGCGGTGAGTCCGGCCCACGAATAGCCCGCCGCGTTCAGCACGCGCCGCAGGCCGGTCTTGCCCTTGTAGGGGCTGACGGGATCGGTCATGCGTGGGCGGAGGCGGCAGGTTTGTAGGCCAGATCGAGCTCGCGGGCGGCCTTGACGTCGTCCAGCCGCCGCACCGGCAGGCTGTAGGGCGCACCCTTCACCAGATCCGGGGTGGTCTCGGCCTCCCGTTTGATCGCTTTCATCGCCTCGATGAAGCCGTCGAGCGTTTCGCGGCTCTCGGTCTCGGTCGGCTCGATCAGGAGGCATTCCGGCACCAGCAGCGGGAAATAGGTCGTCGGGGCGTGGTAGCCATAGTCGAGCAGGCGCTTGGCGAAGTCCATCGCGGACACCCCGGTGGCGTCCTTCAGCTTTTTCAGCGTGACGATGAACTCGTGGCTGGCGCGGCGCTCAGGATAGGCCAGGTCGAAGCCGGCTTCGCGCAGCTTCGCCATCAGGTAGTTGGCGTTGAGCGTGGCATACTCGGCTACGCGGTGCATGCCCTCGCGGCCCAGCAGGCGCGCATAGACGTAGGCGCGCATGAGCACGCCGGCGTTGCCCATGTTGGCCGACATGCGGCCGATCGACTGCGGCAGGTCGGCCTCGGTCGCCAGCCGGTAGAAACCGTTTTCGTTCAGCACCAGCGGGATCGGCATGAAGGGCAGCAGGCGCTGCGCCACGCCGACCGGGCCTGCACCGGGGCCGCCGCCGCCGTGCGGGGTGGAGAAGGTCTTGTGCAGGTTCATGTGGATGACGTCGAAGCCCATGTCGCCGGGGCGCACCTTGCCGAGAATGGCGTTGAGGTTGGCGCCGTCGTAGTAGAGCAGGCCGCCGGCGTCGTGGACGATCTTCTGGATGTCGGCGATGGTCTTCTCGAACACGCCGAGCGTCGACGGGTTGGTCAGCATCAGGCCCGCGGTCTGGGGGCCGACTGCGGCCTTGAGCGCGACCAGGTCGACGCTGCCGGTCGCGTCGGTGGGGATTTCCTTGACCGTGTAGCCGCACATGGTCGCCGTTGCCGGGTTGGTTCCGTGCGCCGCGTCCGGCACGATGATTTCCCTGCGGGCCGTGTCGCCGCGCGCGTCGTGGTAGGCACGGATCATCGCCACGCCGGCGAATTCACCGTGCGCGCCCGCCATCGGCGCCATCGACACGCCGGCCATGCCGGTGACGTCCTTCAGCATCTCCTGCAGTTCGTACATGCTGGCGAGGAAACCCTGCCCTGTCTCGTCCGGGCTGGCCGGATGGCGCGCGAGGAACTGCGGCAGCATCGCCAGCGAATTGCACGCGCGCGGGTTGTACTTCATCGTGCACGAGCCGAGCGGGTAGAACTGCGTATCGATGGAGAAATTCTTCTGCGACAGGCGCGTGTAGTGACGCACGACGTCAAGTTCAGAGACTTCAGGCAGCGCAGGCGCATCCTTGCGGCGCAATTCGGCGGGCAGGTCGTCGAGGCTGCCGCCAGCGGCGGGCAACTGGGCGGCGGCGGTGCGGCCGGGACGGGAATGGTCGAATATCAGCATGGTGGTTAGACGTAAGGCGTGAAGGGTGAGGGGCGAGGGGTGGGGCTGGGCAGGCGCGATGTTGTCTCGCAACCGTTCCTCGCCCCTTTCCCTCACGCCTCACGAATTTATTTCAATGCAGCCAGTGCAGCGTCGTAGTTCGGCTCCTGCTTGATCTCGGGAACGAGTTCGGCATGGAGTACCTTGTTGTGCTCGTCCAGCACCACGACTGCGCGCGCCGTGATGCCGGCCAGCGGGCCGCTGGTGATGGCGACGCCGTAGTTCTTCATGAACTCGGCACCGCGCATAGTCGACAGCGTGGTCACGTTGTTGGTGCTTTCGGCGCCGCAGAAGCGGCTCATTGCGAACGGCAGGTCGGCCGAGATGATCAGCACGGCGGTGTTGCCGACGGCTGCGTCGTTGAACTTCTTGGTCGACGTCGCACACACCGGGGTATCGAGGCTCGGCACGATGTTGAGGATTTTTCTTGCCGGCGAAATCGGCCAGCGAGACGTCGGCCAGATCCTTGTTGACCAGCTTGAAATCGGGCGCGGTGTCGCCGACTTTGGGAAGCTGCCTGCGACGTCGATGGGGTTGCCGCCTAGAGTCACTGCCATGATTGCTCTCCTTGAATAAATCGATTAAATGCCGGGCACTAGAACGATAACGCCCGATCCATTTCCTGCCAATTAACTGCTGTGCTGGTCGTAGCGCGCCAGATGCTCATCCAGGTTCTCGCGCAGCATTTTTTCGTATTGGTCGAGGAAATAAGCGATCGCAGCCTCTTTTCCGCGATCAGCTGTTCCTTGCTTTCGGATGCCGCCGTGATGACGAAGGCGTTGAATCTCGAGGCTGCAAATAGCGCGCATGCGCTGACCCGGCTGGGCTTCACCTCGTTCAGGTGGGTATTGGCCAACTGAATGAACGAGTCGGTCATATCCCAGAATTGCTTGTCCCGCAGTACATCGCTCATGCTTGACTCCAATCAGCTCTTGTACGCACACGGCGGGGCTTCGCGCCGTTTCGACAGGATACGTTCCATTTGTTGCGCGTAGTGGTCGAGATCCGCTGCGGTCTTGGTTTCGGTGACGCACACCAGGATTGCCTGTCCGAGTTCGGGATACCAGCCGGAGATGTCCAGTCCGCCAAGGATGCCCTGCGCACGCAGTGCGCGCAGCACGTCACGCGCGCTTGTGCCCTTCGGGGTATTGTCGTTGAGCTTCAACACCACTTCGTGGAAGAAGGGCGAAGCGAATGCGCGTGTGACGCCGGGAATCGCTGCGAGCTTGTCGGCCAGCGCCACGGTGTTGGCGTGGCTGTTGGCAGCGACTTTCGCCAAACCCTGCGGTCCCAGCAGCGACATGTACTGCGTCGCCGCGGTGACCACCAGGCCCTGATTGGTGCAGATGTTGGAGGTGGCCTTGGAACGGCGGATATGCTGCTCGCGTGCCTGCAGCGTCAGCGCGAAACCCGGCTTGCCGTCGAGGTCGACGGTACGGCCGACGATGCGCCCGGGCATCTGCCGCACGAACTCCTGGCGGCAGCACATGAAGCCGAAATAGGGGCCGCCCGAGGCCATCGGCGCGCCCAGCGGCTGGCCTTCGCCGACGGCGATGTCGGCGCCTTTCGTGCCCCACTTGCCGGGTGCTTCCAGCACCGCCAGCGTGGTCGGGTTGACCAGCGCGATCGCCAGCGCGCCTTTCTCATGCGCCCAGTCGGTCATGGCGTGGACATCTTCCAGCACGCCGAAGAAGTTGGGCTGCGGGATCACCAGTCCGGCGAAGGCACCCGGGTCGGCCGGCAGCACCGTTTTTCCTGTAGCAGCGTCGTAGTCGAGCTCGACCAGTTCGATGCCCTGGTTCCTGACCGTGGTGTCGACCACGCGGCGATAGATCGGGTGCACCGTCTTCGGCACCAGCACGCGGCGCGAGGTCTTGTGCGAGCGGACTGCCATCAGCACTGCTTCGGCCAGCGCCGAGGCACCGTCATAGAGCGAGGCGTTCGAGACGTCGAGCCCGGTCAGCCGGGTCATCATGGTCTGGTATTCGTAGATCAGCTGCAGCGTGCCCTGGCTCGCTTCGGCCTGGTAGGGCGTGTAGGCGGAATAGAACTCGCCGCGCGTGGTGATCTGCCAGATCGCCGCCGGGATGTGGTGCTCGTAGACGCCGGCGCCGATGAAGTTCGACCAGAAACCGTCGGTCGATGCGCGTTCCTGCATCAGCCGCGCCACCGCCATCTCGGGCAGGCCGTCGGGCACGTCCTTGAGCTTGCCGGTCTTCAGCGCGGGCGGGATTTCGTCGAACAGGTCTTCGATGCTTTTGGCGCCGATGGCGCCAAGCATGGCAGAGACGTCTTCTTCAGTGTGGGGGATGAAGGGCATTTTATTGGGGAGAGGTGATAGGGGTTAGGGGTGAGGAATGCGCTGGCGCAAGAGGGGTTCCTGACGCCTTACCTCTCACGCCTCACCGTCATCAATGCGCTTCGGACTCGACCAGCTTCTGGTAAGCCGCGGCGTCGAGCAGTTCGGCGACATCGCCGGCATTGGTGGGCTTGAGCTTGAACATCCAGGCACTGTAGGCGTCCTTGTTCACGGACTCGGGGCTGGATTCCACGTCGCCATTGGCAGCAATCACTTCGCCGGCCACGGGCGCGTAGACGTCGGATGCGGCCTTGACCGACTCGACCACGGCGCATTCCTCGCCCTTGGCAAGCGTGCGGCCGGTGGCCGGATTTTCGATAAAGACCATGTCGCCGAGCAGATCCTGCGCGTGATGGGTGATGCCCACGGTCAACGTGCCGTCGGCTTCGACGCGCACCCATTCGTGGCTGGGGGTGTATTTGAGGTCAGCGGGAATGCTCATGGTTTCTCCAGGTAAGGGGTTAGGGTAAGGCGTGAGAAGCGGTTGCTATGCACCTGACCCCTCACGCCTCACGCCTCACGAAATTAAAACTTTGCCGTTGCGCACGAACGGATACTTCACCACTTTGGCTTTCAGTTTCTTGTCGCGGATCTCGACTTCGACTTCCTCGCCCGGGGCGATGCCGAGCGGGATGCGGGCGAGCGCGATCGATTGCTGCATCGTAGGCGAAAACGTGCCGGAGGTGATTTCGCCGTCGCCGTTCTTGGTGTGGACTTTCTGGTGGCTGCGTAAGACGCCCTTGTCGATCAGCACCAGGCCGGCAAGCTGCTTCGTGACTTCGCTGGCCTCCAGGGCCTTGCGGCCGACGAAGTCGCGCTCGGTCTTCAGGTCCACCGTCCATGCGAGGCCGGATTCCAGCGGCGAGGTGGTTTCATCCATGTCCTGGCCGTAGAGGTTCATCCCGGCTTCCAGCCGCAGGGTGTCGCGCGCGCCCAGGCCGATCGGCTTGCCGCCGGCTTCCATCAGCGCCTTCCAGAAGAACGGCGCGGACTTCGCCAGCACCATCACCTCGAAACCATCCTCGCCGGTATAGCCAGTGCGGGCGATGAACATCTCGCCCATGGCGGCAGCGTTGAAGGGCTTGAGGCTGGCCGTGATCTGGTCGACGCCGGGCAGGGCTTCGTTGAGGACGCGGGTCGCGTCGGGGCCCTGGATCGCGATCATCGCGAGATCGCGGCGCGGCGTCAGCGTGAGGCCCATGTCCCAGTCGGCGTTTTGCTTTTCCATCCAGGCGAGATCCTTCTCCGCGGTGCCGGCGTTGACCACCAGGCGGAACCAGGATTCGTCCATGAAATAGATGATGAGGTCGTCGATGACGCCGCCGGCCTCGTTGAGCATGCAGGAATACAGCGCCTTGCCCGAGACCTGCAATTTGTCGACGTTGTTGGCGACCAGCCGTCGCAGGAAGGCGCGCACATTGGCGCCCTTGATGTCGAGCGGCAGCATGTGGGAGACGTCGAACAGGCCGCATCCGGAACGCACGGTGTGGTGTTCCTCGATCTGCGAGCCGTAGTTGACCGGCATGTCCCAGCCGCCGAAATCGACCATCTTGGCGCCGAGTTCGCGGTGGGTGGCGTTGAGCGGGGTTTGTTTGAGCATGGGGCACCAAAAATAAAAAGGGTGAAGCGAGGATGCGCTCCACCCCTCTGTCCTTGGTACCTGAGAGATTACAGCGGCTGATCCAATGAACCAGCGGGCTGCTGCCCCTTCGGTGGCAGTTGCGTGGATCTGATCCAATCCGCGACTGCGCTCTCCAGAGTGTTCCGGTTGTTGCGGTCCTTTTGCCTGAGCGATTCCGGGTGGGTTACGCCTTCGGCGGCACGATGTTCATGCGCTCTCCCGCAACGGGAGTGCGCACTATACCGAAGAAGCGCTGGGCCGGCTAGCTTGACGCTATATCAATACGTCAGTTGCAGGTTGAAGCCCATCGGCGTCAGGTCGTGCACGGTCAGTGGCAGGCTCAGGGGCTGTTCGCTGCGCGCGGGAATGCCCGCGGCGATGCGCTGGGCGTCGCCGAGGTACTCGCTGGGGGCGAAGCTGCGGCGCGCGAGCGGACGGTTGTGCTGGTCGGTCAGGGTCAGCACGAGTACCGGCCAGGCCTGGACATGATTGGCGCGGTTGCCCAGGGTAAGCGTGAGTTTGAGGCGCCCGCTGGCCTCGGTTTGCAGGTCGGAGCCGACGATCTGCAGCAGCGCCAGGTTTTTGGGAAGCGAAAGCGTGCAGCCGAGCGCTGCGCAGGCTTGTTCGAGTGCGGGTCGGGTTTGCGGCAGCCGGCTCACCAGAGTGTCGCGCAGAAAATAAGTGGTTTGTGCCAGCAGCACGACAAGCAGCAACAGGCTCGCCGTTCCNCACACCCAGGGACTGAGGCGGCGGGGCGAGGATGGTATGCGTGCCTTGCTGGGCATCGGGGAGGCATATTCGATGCGTGCGGCGGGNGGCGCTTCGGCAGCGGTGGACCGGCGCAGGGGTGTGGCGGGTTCGGGCGGATAACCAGGGGTGGTGTGGATCTGCGGCAGTGGACCGGGGTCGTCCGGAACCGGAATGTCCGGGTCGATCAGTATGATCGAATCCAGGTCGAACGATGTCTCGCGCTGGACGATCCCGCGTGGGGTGTCGGCAACCGCGATGCCATCCTCTTCTGGCAACGGTGCGGCAGGNGGTGCCTCGTCGGCCGTGTCCGGGGTGTCGGCAGTCGTGGCTTCTTGTTCGGCAGACGGGTGGGTTTCAGGCTGCGGAGTCGGTTCGACCGACTCGGGTTCTGGCTGTGGCAGCGGCGAGCCGTCTTCCATGAGCAGGCTCAGCCGCGCATCGAAGGCCGTGCCGCACACGCTGCATTGCACCCAGCCCTGCGCGGCGTCGAGCTGGTCTGTGCCGAGACGGAATACGCTGGCGCAGTGCGGACAGGTGGTGCGGTAATTCACCGCTTGACGCCAGCCAGACGCACCCAGCCTTCATCGACGACGGGCGCTTGGAAATCAAACCAGTCGCGGTAGACCGCCATGACCTCGTCGGCCTGTTCGGCCAGGATGCCGGACAGCACGAGCCGTCCGCCGGCGCGTACCCGGCTGGCCAGCAGCGGGGCCATGCCCTTGAGCGGGTTGGTGAGAATGTTGGCGACGACGACGTCGTACTGGCCCGGTGCGAGTTCGCCGGGCAGGCAGAAATGGGCGGAAACCTCGTTCAGCGCGGCGTTGTCGCGCGATGCGTCGACGGCCTGGGCATCGATGTCGACGCCGTCGACGCGCACGGCGCCCAGCTTGACCGCTGCGATGGCGAGAATGCCGGAGCCGCAACCATAGTCCAGCAGCGTTTCACCGCCGGCGAGCTGCGTATCCAGCCAGCGCAGGCACAGACGCGTGGTGGGATGGCTGCCGGTACCGAATGCCAGGCCGGGATCGAGCTTGAGGTTGATTGCGCGGCTGTCTGGCGCGTCGTGCCAGGTCGGCACGATCCATAAGCGTGGCGAGATCGGGATGGGATCGAACTGCGATTGCGTGAGGCGTACCCAGTCCTGCTCGGCCACGGTATCGACCGTGTAGTCGGTCAGAGCGGGAATGCCAGCCTGTTTTGCCGCAGCAGCCAGCGTTTCCGCCACGTCGGCATCTTCGTCCAGCAGCACCACCGCGATACTGTGCGGCCACAATTCGGCAGTCGGATGATCCGGTTCGCCGAACAGCGGGGTTTCGTCCACCGTGCCGGCGTCGGCGTCTTCCAGCGACACCGATAGCGCACCCACATCCATCAGCGCGTCGGACAATGGCTCGGCCTGTTTGGATTCGACGAGGATGCGAACGGATTGCCAGGGCATGGTAGTAAGTGGTTAGCGGTGAGCAGTAAGCGGTAAAGAGCGATGGGGAGGGTGTTTTTCGGCTTGCTGCTTACCGCTCGCTGCTTACCTGTCAGCTTTCTCCGCCGCCAGTTTGTGCTCCAGATAATGAATGCTGGTGCCGCCGGCGATGAAAGCCGCATCGTTCATCAGTTCCTGGTGCAGCGGGATATTGCTGTGGATACCCTCGACCACCATTTCCATCAGCGCCCCTCGCATGCGGGCGATCGCCTGGTCGCGGGTATCGCCGTAGGCGATCAGCTTGCCGATCATCGAATCGTAGTGCGGCGGCACGTAGTAGCCGTGGTACACATGCGAATCGACGCGGATGCCAGGACCGCCGGGCGCATGGTAGTTGGTCAGTTTGCCGGGGCTGGGGACGAAGGTCGTCGGATGCTCGGCGTTGATGCGGCATTCGACGGCATGCCCCTTGAAGGTGATGTCCTTCTGTTTCCACGGCAGTTTCTCGCCGGCAGCGACGCGGATCTGCGTCTGCACGATGTCGATGCCGGTGATGAGCTCGGTCACCGGATGCTCGACCTGTACCCGGGTGTTCATCTCGATGAAATAGAACTCGCCGTTCTCGTAGAGGAACTCGAAGGTGCCGGCGCCGCGGTAGCCGATCTTGCGGCAGGCTTCGGCACAGCGTTCGCCGATNCTTGTCTCGGAGTTTGGCGTCGAGCCCGGGGCCGGCGCCTCTTCCAGCACCTTCTGGTGGCGGCGCTGCATCGAGCAGTCGCGTTCACCCAGGTGAACGGCGTTGCCGTGTTCATCGGCGAGGATCTGGATTTCGATGTGGCGCGGGGTCTGCAGAAATTTTTCCATGTAGACCATGGGATTGCCGAAAGCCGCTCCAGCTTCGGTCTTGGTCATGGTGACGGCGTTCAGCAACGCGGCTTCGGTATGCACGACGCGCATACCGCGGCCGCCGCCGCCGCCGGCTGCCTTGATGATGACCGGGTAACCGATACGGGCGGCGGTCCGGACGATCTCGTCGGGATCGTCGGACAAGGCGCCGTCAGAGCCGGGCACGCACGGCACCTTGGCTTCGAGCATCGCCTGTTTGGCGGCGACCTTGTCGCCCATCAGGCGGATATTGTCGGGACGCGGGCCGATGAAGGTGAAGCCGGACGACTCCACGCGCTCGGCGAAATCGGCATTTTCCGACAGGAAACCGTAGCCGGGATGGATGGCGGCGGCATCGGTGACTTCGGCGGCGGCGATGATCGACGGCACGTGCAGATAGCTCTGTGCCGAGGGTGCCGGGCCGATGCAGACCGATTCGTCGGCCAGCTTCACATACTTGGCGTCGCGGTCGGCTTCGGAATACACAGCGACCGTCTTGATGCCCATTTCGCGGCAGGCGCGCTGGATACGCAGGGCGATTTCACCGCGGTTTGCAATCAGAATCTTTTCAAACATTTGGGTTCTCCGCGGCGAAATCGCCCTGACGGCCTTCGGCCGTTGCGCGTTTTGGCTTCGCCGCTGCGCTGCCTGACGGCAGCTGGTCTCCGCGGTTGGCGATGAGGATTTTTTCAAACATGGTTTAGAGGGAGAGGCAGGATTCAGATTCAGGATTCAGGGGATGCGCGGCATTGCCGCGTCAAATGAACGAGGCATGAAGCACCTTCCCTGACCCTGAATCCCTGACCCTGGCCTCTGAATCCTTTCCTCAAGCAATCACAAACAAGGGCTCGCCGTATTCCACCGGCTGACCATTTTCGACCAGGATGGCCTTGATGACGCCACCCTGATCCGCCTCGATCTCGTTCAGCAGCTTCATCGCCTCGATGATGCACAGCGTGTCGCCGGCATTCACATTCTGGCCGACCTCGGCAAAGTTTTTGGAACCGGGCGCCGGAGCGCGGTAGAAGGTGCCGACCATAGGGGAACGCACGACATGCCCCTCGGGGACAGCGTCTTCCACCGGGGCCGCGACGGGGAGGGCCGCGACCGGGGCAGCCGTCTGTATCATTTGCGGGGCGTGCGCCATCATCATCGGCGCGCTTGCGATGCTTTTGGCGATGCGGACTTTTTCTTCGCCCTCGGTGATTTCCAGCTCGGCAATGCCCGAGGCTTCGACCAGGTCAATGAGCTTTTTCAGTTTTCTGAGATCCATGGGGGTCCTGTTTTGAAGGTGACGCAGCGCATATTCCAGCGCCAGTTCGTAGCCGTGCGCGCCCAGACCGGACACCACGCCAACGGCGAGGTCGGAGAAATACGAGTGGTGGCGGAAGGATTCGCGCGCGTGAATATTGGAAAGATGAACTTCGACAAATGGAATGGCGGTCGCTGCCAGTGCGTCGCGCAGCGCAACGCTGGTGTGGGTGTAGGCCGCCGGATTGATGACGATGAAATCCACGTGGTCGCGGGCAGCGTCGTGCAGCCGGTCGATCAGGGCGCCTTCATGGTTGTGCTGAAAGGTTTCGACGTGTGCCCCGGAGGCTTCTCCCAGGCTGACCAACGCACGATTGATGTCGTCGAGCGTGGCGAGACCGTAATGTTTGGGTTCGCGGCTGCCCAGCAAATTGAGATTGGGGCCATGCAACACCAGGACATGTGGGCGCAGACTGGGGACCGATTTGGCCGACGTGCGGCTGGTTCGTTTGGTCGTCATGGCGGCGAGTTTGCCGTAAATGGGGGTAAATTGTCTAGATATTGACGCTAAATCACAACTATGAGCCGATTTTGTCCAGCGCTTGTTCGAGCGTGGCGCGCGGCAGCCGGCCCAGGTGGCTCAATGCGACATGGCCGTCGCGATCGAGCACGATCGTATACGGGAGCGCGCCGCTCGGATTGCCAAGCTGTCGGGCCAGGTTATGCGCGGCGCCTTCGCCGATCAGGATCGGATAATTGACTGACACGCGTTGCAGGAATTGTGCGACGTTGGTCGAATTGTCGATGGCGATGCCGACAAATTCCACGCCTTTGGGCCGATATTGGCTGCGCAGGGCAACGAAATCCGGTATTTCCTCGCGACACGGTGCACACCAGCTGGCCCAGAAATTCAGTACGACGACCTGCCCACGCCATTGTGACAGCGGTTGCCGGCGTCCTTGCGCATCCGGAAAACCGAGCTGCCACAGCCCCGAGACCGCGGACGCAGCGGGCGTTTTGGGCGCATAGCGTGTCTGCGCCAGCCAGATTCCCGCCGCCAGCGCAGCCAGGACCAGGGGAGGCCATACAGCAGTTTTTTTGCATAGGGGATGGCGCGTCGTCAAGTTCCCCATCCTGAAAACAGGATGAGGACAGGGCGCTCAGGCAGCCCGGTCTGCCGGGGACGCGGGGAGACACAGCCATCAGGCCGGCTGTTTACAGCGTACCGTAGGAATGCAGGCCCGACAGGAACATGTTCACGCCGAGGAAGGCGAACGTCGTGACGAGCAGGCCGCCCAGCGCCCACCATGCGAGCATCGGTCCGCGCAGGCCCTTGACCAGGCGAATGTGCAGCCAGGCGGCATAATTGAGCCACACGATCAGCGCCCAGGTTTCCTTCGGGTCCCACGACCAATAGCCGCCCCAGGCTTCGGCTGCCCACATGGCACCGAGGATGGTGGCAATCGTGAAGAAGGCGAAGCCGATCGCGATGGACTTGTACATGACGTCGTCGATCACTTCCAGCTTGGGCAGACGGCTGGCGAGAATGCCGCGCTGCGCCAGCAGGTAGGCAGCGCCCAGCATGGCGGAAATCGAGAACGAGCCGTATCCGATGAAGTTGGCCGGGACGTGCAGCTTCATCCACCAGGATTTGAGTGCCGGTACCAGCGGCTGGATTTCATGTGCGCCGCGATCCAGGGCGTACCACAGGATGAAGCCCACGGCTGCCGAGATCACCAGCAGCACGAAGGCGCCCATCTGCCTCGTCTGGTAACGCGCTTCGTAATACAGGTACAGCATCGCGGTGATCAGGCAGAACAGTACGAACACTTCGTACAGGTTGGATACTGGAATATGGCCAACGTCGGTGCCGATCAGGTATGACTCGTACCAGCGCACCATCAGGCCGATGAAACCCAGCGCGACGGCAGACCACGTCATCGCGGTAGCCGTTTTCATCGTGAACGCGGAACGTGCCAGCAAGCCTACCCAATAGGTCAGGGTGGCGAGCACGAACAAGGCGCACATCCACATGATGGCGGCCTGGCTGGAAATCAGGTACTTGAGGAAGAAGGCTTCATCCATGCGTGCCAGGTTGCCGTGGTACTGGCTGATGGCGAACAGGCTGACCGCGCCGACCACGATGAAGAGCGGGCGGAACGATTTCCAGAACCAGCCGAACACCGCCAGCGCCGGAATGGCCGCCAGCAGGATGCCCTTTTCGTACGGATCCATGAATTCGCCGAAACGCGAGAGCGCGAACAGGCCGCTTGACGCAATGATGACGGCGAACAGCCAGTCGAACCACGACAGGCGCTTCAGGAGCGGGGCGGGTTGATGCAGGGCGAGTTCCATGATTGTGACCTCCGGATTACTTGGCAAGCGTGTCGAGCGCCTGGGCGTGTTGGGTAAACTCTTTNTCGAAGTCTATCGTGTGTTTGGCCGACGACATGGCCAGCAGGGCGTGGCCAGGTTTGATGCGCAGCCAGACCCGGCGTTCGCGTACAAAGAGCATGAAGAATACGCCGAGTGTCAGCAAAAACGAACCTAAATAGACTACGTTCTTCCCGGGCGACCGGGTGAGCTGCAGGCCGCTCGCCTTGACCTCGTCATAATGCATCAACTGCAGGTAGATTGGCGCCCCGTAGACGAACATGTCGCTGACGCTGTTGAGCGTGTCGCGTACCAGCCAGCCGGTCGCGTCATCGGGCTTGGGTTCGGGCAGATGGGCTTGGCGATTGGCGATTCTCAGGGCCTCGTATGCCGCAAGTTCAAGAATGCGCAGATAGGTGCCCGCCGCTTTTTCGCGCTCGGCGGCGGGTACGTTTGTTTCGATGAACTGGCCCAGGGTCTGAAACCCGCCTTTGGCAAACAAGGCCAGCACCTGTGCGGCGCTATTGGTCAGCTTGCCCTCGATTTGCGGGTCCGATGCATTTTGCGGCAGGGCCTGATGGGCAAAATTGGCAGCGATTTCGTGCCGCCATGCGGGATTCAACAGGGCGCCGCGCAGCCGCATGAACGTCTCGATGTTGCCGTCCGCGTCGAGGGGCATGCGCATGTAGCGGAAGGCCTCGTTCGGCGCGTCGCGGACGCCCGACATCATGTACCAGCGGCCATCAAGCTCCAGCGGCAGCATGTAATTGCTGAACTCATGTGCCTGTCCGCGCGAATCGCGCAGCTTGTACTGGAAGCTGGGGCCGACATTGCGCAGATGCTTCTTGTCGCTGATCGGGCTGCCGCCCAGCACACTCATAGTGCTGCCGGTCTCGGCGGCGTCGCCGCCCATGTTCTCGATATTGAAGGGCCGGAAATCGGTGAACTCCAGCGTGTAGTCGCCGGCCACGCTGGTCAGCGTGGCATTCTGGTGCACGGTGCCTTCGATCGGAAAGGGCGAGTCCGTAGGCGCAAACAGGTTCCAGCCGCGGAGGCTCAGCCGCGTGCCGCCATCGGCAAAGCTGGCCTGGTAGATCGCGATACCGTCCTGGATCAACGGATGGTTGACGGCAATCGTCGCATCGCGGATTTTCTTCCCGGAGCGGTCGAATATTTCGAGGTCACTCTCGAAATTCTTGGGTTGTCCCGTCGTGTAATGTTCGATGCGGAATTGCTTAAGTGCCACGGTGAAAGGCAGATCCTGAACCAGATAGCCGTCAGCCACATTCAGAAAAACCACGTCGGCACTGGATCCTTCCGGGATCTGCACGCTCCCGCGAAACGACGGGTTGGAAGGGGATAGACGCGAAATTGCCGGTACCTGGCTCTGTGGAATGTCGCGTGTCTCGATTTTCTTGTAGCCCAGCAGTTGCTGCACCTTGAATACCAGATTGCCGTCTATCAGGCCGCCGATGCAGATCATCACGATGGCCGAGTGCGCCAGAAAATAGCCGAGACGGTTCCAGCTGCCGGCTTTGGCGGCGAGTAATACGCCTTCCTCGCGCGGCAGGTTCTTCACCTTGTAGCCCTGGCCTTCGAGGTAGCGCTGCACGCTGGCGGCGAGGGCTTCGGGCGTCTGGGTCGTGTCAGCCTCGTGCTTGTGCTTGAATGCGTTCAGCGATTGTTCGCTGACGTGCTCGCGAAAGCTTTTCATCTCGCGTGCGAAGTTCGGCGCATTACGGTAAATACAGACGGTGGTGGAGACGACCAGAAAGGTCAGGATGACCAGAAACCAGGCGGCGTGATAGACATCGTACAACCCCAGTTTTTCATAGGCCTCGAACCAGAACGGCCCGAACTGGATGATGTAGTTGTTGTAGGGCTCGGCCTGCTTCAGTACGGTCCCGATAATAGAGGCGACAGCCAGGATGGACAGCAGGCTGATCGCGAAACGCATCGAGCTCAACAGCTCGAATACGGATTTTCCGAAGGACGGGGACGTGGAATTCATGGGGGCAGCAATACCCTCTAGGGCACCAGAAAAAAGGGTGACCTGCGTCACCCTTTCATCGACTCGGATGCGGTCAATAAGTTTAACGCAAGCCCTGAATATAAGCAGCCACGGCTTTCATGTCAGCATCCGTCATCTTCGCCGCGATGGTACGCATCATCTTGGCGCCGTCGTTGGCACGCGTCTCAAGGCGGAAATTGTTCAGCTGGGCGTAAATGTATTCGCTGTGCTGTCCGGCCAGGCGCGGAAACTGGACGGGGACGCCCTTGCCTTGGGGGCCGTGGCAGGATGCGCACGCCGGCACGCCAGCGCCTTGTACGCCGCCACGGAAGATTTTCTGGCCCAGCAGCGCCAGTTCCTGATCCTTGGAGGTCCCGGGCTTGGGCTGCTGGGCGCTGAAGTAGGCCGCCAGGTTCAGCATGTCCTGCGGACTGAGACTGGCGACGATGCCGCCCATCACCGCATTNTTGCGCTCACCCGACTTGAAGTTGGTGAGTTGCTTGTCGATGTATTCCGCATTCAGGCCGGCCAGCCTGGGATTGGCCGCGACGGTGCTGTTGCCGTCCGCCGCGTGGCAGCCTGCGCAGACTTGATTGACGATGCTTTCAGCCGCCTTGGGATCGCCTTTGCTGGCCGGGCCCGCAGCAGGTTCGTTGGCAAAAGCGGAGGTGGCGGCCAGTGCGGCAACCAGTGAGACGACGAGTTTCATCAAAAGCTCCTGAAGCTTGCAAAACTTGGGAAAACGGGTAGTTTAGCGGCAACTAATATGACTGCCAAGCCCGTGCTCAATCGCGCTCAATTCCATACCTCGGTCGCCCAGCTGCGCGATTTGCCCTACAGTCGCGCCGAGATTGCGTTTGCCGGGCGATCGAATGCCGGAAAATCCAGTGCGATCAATCTGTTAACGCGTAAAAACCGTCTGGCGTTCACGTCCAAAACGCCAGGACGGACGCAGCTTATCAATTTTTTCGAACTGGATGCCGACACCTATCTGGTCGATCTGCCCGGCTACGGCTATGCGAAAGTGCCGCCGGAAGTGAAAGCAAAATGGGAAGGCCTGCTGTCGCGTTATCTGCAGGAGCGTGAGGCGCTGGTCGGCATGGTGTTGATCATGGACGCGCGCCACCCACTTACGCCGCTGGACCGGCAGATGCTCGACTGGTTTACGCCTACGGGCAAGCCCGTACATATATTGCTGTCGAAGGCTGACAAACTTTCGAACAGTGAGAAGGCGTTGACGTTGCGCCGTGTCAAGCAGGAACTCATGTCGCAAGCGTGCGTCACTGTGCAGCTGTTCTCAAGTCTCTCCCGCTTGGGGGCTGAAGAGGCCGCCGCTTTGATCGAAGGCTGGCTTGGCCATGCACATCCGGCCACGACCGACNCCCACCCAATGCCTGGCGACGCCCCACAANAAAGCCCCGACCAAGGGAGGGATCGGGGCTAAAAATGCCTTAAGGGGATTAAGGCATCCCGCTCAGGGAGGAGAAGCGGGAGACGATACGAGACCGTCTATTCCATGGAGCAACCCTAGGCTGAAATAGTTCCAGCCACCCACAAATTTTGGAGAACTTTGTGAATCTGCCATTTGGCCAATTCCCAGCCCGCCGGATGCGGCGCATGCGACGCGATGATTTTTCCCGGCGCCTGATGCGTGAGCACACACTTACACCTAACGATTTTATCTATCCGGTATTTGTTCTGGAGGGGCAGAACAAGCGCGAGGCAGTGAGTTCGATGCCGGGTGTCGAGCGGCTGTCGCTCGATTTATTGATACCGGTCGCCGAGGATTGCCTGAAATTGGGGATTCCCGCCTTGGCGCTTTTCCCGGTGATCGATGCCGACTTGAAGACCTTGGGGGCGGAAGAGGCGTTCAATCCCGGGNGCTTGGTGCCACGGACCGTGTCCGCACTGAAAAACCGTNTTCCCGAATTGGGCATCATCACCGATATTGCGCTCGACCCGTATACCAGTCATGGCCAGGATGGGCTGCTCGACGACAGCGGTTACGTCATGAACGACGAAACGGTGGCTGTGCTGGCACGGCAGGCAGTGACCCATGCCCAGGCAGGCGCTGACGTGGTGGCTCCCTCCGACATGATGGATGGGCGGGTTGCGGCANCCCGCGCCGCGCTCGAAGAGGCCGGACATATCCATACCCGCATCCTGGCCTATGCTGCCAAATACGCTTCCAGCTTTTACGGGCCGTTCCGCGATGCCGTCGGATCGGCTGCCAACTTGGGCAAGGGCAACAAAACCACATATCAGATGGACCCGGCCAACAGCGACGAAGCCCTGTGGGAAGTCGGCATGGACTTGCAGGAAGGCGCCGATATGATCATGGTGAAGCCGGGACTGCCGTATCTGGACGTCATTCGCCGGGTCAAGGACGCGTACGGGGCGCCGATCTACGCCTATCAGGTCAGCGGCGAATACGCTATGTTGAAGGCAGCGGTACAAAATGGCTGGCTAGATGAGCAGGCCTGTGTGCTGGAGGCCTTGATGGCCTTCAAACGTGCAGGAGCGGATGGCGTGTTGACGTATTTTGCGCGCGACGCCGCACGCTGGTTGCGTGCCGGAACCTAAACTTTCGTGTCATAGGGGCCGATAGAAAGCAGGTGGGGAATGGATTTTCCCCGGTATGTCAGGAGCGCAAGGTGACGCTGAGTTTGAGTAAGTTGATCGGGCGTGGCCGGAGCATTGCTGATGATTTTGACAAAACCATCATCAGCTTTGAGTCGCCCTACCGCCTCAAGGATTTGAGCCCGTTGTCGGAAGGGGAGCCCGAAACCCAGGAAGAGCGTCTGGGCGAAAAACTCTTCAAGCTGCGCTTTGCGCAGCAGGACGAGGTGTTCAATCACGCCAGCATGCTGGTGCAGAAACGCTATGCTTGGCGCGGTTTTCCCAAGGCGCAACTGAAAAATACCCCAATCGCATCACGATTCTGTCGTTCCACCAGGAAAAATCGTCGGGACCGTTACCGTCGGCTATGACTCGGAAGAAGGCATGCTGGCCGACGAAATCTACAAGCCTGAAATCGATGCGCTCCGCGCGCAGGGCAAACGGGTCGGCGAACTCAGCAAGCTTGCCATCGACGAGAATATCGGCTCCAAGCAACTGCTCGCCAGCCTTATCCATATCGCATATCTGTATGGCGTGATCCACGAATGTACCGATGCCATCATCGAAATCGTGCCCCGCCACAAGGCCTTCTATGAAAGGATGCTGGGCTTCAAGCAGATTGGCGAGGAGAAAATGAACAACCGGGTCAATTTCCCGGTGTTGCTGATGCATCTGGAACTGGATTACATGCGGAAACAGATCGAGGCGCTTGGCGGCAAGGGCAAGGCCGCCAAGGATCGTAGCCTCTATCCGTATTTTTCTCGGCACATGACCAGGAAGGCATCCTTGGGCGCTTGCTGCGGGAGGAAACCTGAACTCGACTGACGTGCCCTCCTTCGATTACCACGAAGCGTTTAGTCGTAATATCGGCTGGTTAACGCCGAATGAGCAAACCCTGCTGCGCGGCAAGAAAATTGCCATTGCCGGGCTGGGAGGGGCGGGCGGCGTGCATCTGCTGACGTTGGCCCGCCTGGGTATTGGAAAATTCCACGTGGCCGACCTCGACGATTTTGCCCTGGTGAATTTCAACCGGCAGGCAGGGGCCAGCCTGGGCAGCCTGGGCCAGCCCAAGGCGCGGGTCATGGCGGGACTGGCACGCGAGATCAATCCCGAACTGGATATCCAGGTATTCGACGAAGGGGTGCAGCCGCATAATGTGGACGCATTCCTTGACGGCGTCGACTTGTACGTGGATGGTCTGGATTACTTTGTTTTTCCGGCTCGCCGGCTGGTCTACGATGCCTGCCGTGCCCGCGGCATCCCTATTACCTTTGCCGTTCCGCTAGGCATGGGTGCGGCCGTGCTCAATTTTCTGCCGGACGGCCCTGGTTTCGACGATTATTTTCGGCTGGAGGGCACCNCCGAGGACGAATGGCCGACCCGCTTCCTGGTCGGGCTGGCTCCCGCCCTGCTTCACCGCGGTTATCTGGTTTATCCCGAAATCGTCGACTTCAAGACACAGCGTGTCCCGTCGACCGGCTTGGCATGCCAGTTGTGCGCAGGGATGGCCGGCACCGAGGCCCTGAAGATCCTGCTGGGCCGAGGTAAGGTTCGTGGCGTTCCCCACAGCATGCAATTCGACGCCTACACCGGCAAGCTGAAGCACGTCTGGCGCCCAGGGGGCAATGCCCATCCGCTACAGCGGTTGGCGATCGCGTACGTCAACTGGCGCCTGTCGCGCGCCCATACCTGACCCGGTTTATCCCCATCGGCCTTGGCTAGTTGTTGAGTTGCAATAGGTTGTTCCCGCCAAGGCGAGAAGCTGGAGGCTTGTAGCGGAGAGCCGAGTGCGGCCTTCGAGCGTTGTAATAGGCGAGGAACGCGGGCAACCACGCGGTTCGTTCCGCGCTGTTGCGCCAGACACGGCCGTAGGCCCACTCCCTGAGGCAGGTCTGAATGAAGCGCTCGGCCTTGCCATTGGTTTGCGGCCGGTACGGCCGCGTGAAGGTGTGCTTGATGCCCAAGGCTTGGCACGTCCTGGCGAACAGGTGGGAGCGATACGCCGGACCATTGTCGGTCAGCAGGCGCTTGATCTTCACTCCCAGCGCGGCATAGTGAGCCACAGCGGCCTTGAGGAAGTCCACCGCCGAGTCGCGGCGCTCATCCGCGTACATCTGCACGAACCCCGCCCTGGAGTGGTCGTCGATGGCCACATGAGCGAACTCCCAGCCCGCGCCTTCGACGCTGTCGCGCCGGTTGCCGGTCACGCGATGACTGGGACGCACGATCCGGCCGAGCTTCTTGGTGTCCATGTGCAGCAATTCTCCAGGCGCATCACGCTCGTAGCGCTGGACGACAACGGCAGGTTCGAGGGCCTTGAGGCTGGACAGTCCCAAGCGGCTCAGCACCCGGCTGATGGTCGCCACACTGCGACCGACGGTGGCGGCGATACGCCGCATGGGCATGCGCGCACGGCGTAGCTGTTCGATCCTCTGGCAAAGCGCCTCGTCCACGGTGCTGCGCGTCTTACGGGGTCTGGAGCTGAGATCGAGTAGGCCGTCCGGCCCTGATTGCCTGAATCGGCTGCGCCACTTTCTGGCGGTACGTACGCTGATGCCCGCGGCCTCGGCAGCGGGCGCAAGCCCCATCACGGCAATGCGCTCAACGAGCAATTTGCGCCCCTCGAAGGTGGTTCTGGCATTCTTATGGCTGTTCATCCGGTCGGCCCCTCTGGAAGTTCTGAAGCGTGGANNAACTCCAGTCTCCCAGATCCTTCCGGGTGAACAACCTATTGAAACATCACAGCTAGTGCGGGTATGCCTGGCATGAATCAAGTCACCTGAACCCTTCCCGGCAGAAGACCGACTGGAGCCGCTGCAACTCCCTTTGCGGGTGTCGGTTTTTTTACATTTCGCCTGGTCGTGCCTTGGGTGGGTTTTCGTAATCGTATGAAATATATAGATATTTATTATCTGGCATGCGCCATGCTTTGTGTTGGTCAAGGCAAGTAAGGCGAATGCCTAGAACAGAAGTTAACTCAAGGAGCGCAACATGAAATTCAATCTGAAACTGGTTCAAGCAAGCTTGATCGCAGCTATGGCCACCGCAAGTGCTGGCGCCAGCGCAGCGGTCTTTAATGATTTTACCATCGACCCTGATTCTGTTGCCGGCGGCACTACCTACACGGCCGACAAAATTACCGGTAACTATGTTGAAGTCGTAACCTTCACCCCGACCGGTGTAAACACCGGTACGTTCGCCACTTCCATCAAATGGGAAGCCGGCCAGTTCGTGAAGGACGATGGCGTGAACCCGATCCCCGGTGGTCTCACCGGTCTGGGCAACACCTATCTGATGTATGGTTTCCTGCAGGGTTCGGGTTCGTACTCGACGAACGGTTCGGGCGTGACCACCTTCAATTTCAATCCCGGCGGCAGCCTCAACGTGTGGATTGACTACGATCTGAGCTCGTTCGGCAGCTTCACTGCACCGGCGACGGGCGCAGACGCGTGGACGACGACAAGCACGGACTCGTTGATCGCAACGGGCGCGCTGTTTGGTGGCTCGGGTACGCTGGATCCGACCTTGGGGACCTGCCAGGGCGGTATCAACTGCGGCAGCTTCGGTATGTCGACAAGCTTTGCACTGACCGCTGCGGGCTCGAACTACTTCATCCTGCCGTCCCCGTTCTATAACGTCTCGTTCGAGTCTGGCCAGTTGAATTCCTTCCAGGTTGCTGGTACGCAAACGATCAACGGTTCGCTGGACGTGGTGTTCGGTGTGCCTGAACCGACCAGTATTGCGCTGATGGGCTTGGGTCTGGTTGGACTGGGTGTTAGCCTGCGTCGTCGCAAGCAAGCAGCCTGATCGATCGCAACCGCGTTCATGGAAAGCCCCAAGGCTCTGGCCTTGGGGCTTTTTCTTTGGTGGCTACGGTAGAAAGGGCTGAAGAAGCGTGCGCCTTGGCTCCATGACGTCGTCGTTCTTGTTGGGTTGTCTCCTCCCCCTCAGTGGCTCCTGAAGGCAGCGCAAGACAATCCCTTGCGTCTGATCCTCATCCTTGTGGCATGGCAGAGTCGCCTCCTAGCTGTATCGGCGGTCCACTGGCGCTTGCTGTTGTGTGTCACTGCTCCCAGGAAAATGCTCGGGTAACAGGTAAACCCTGCCAGCGGATTCCGATCGTGGCCAGCTATCTCTCTAATGGAAAGGCGCCCTACTGGAACGTGATCCTGCCGTGCTGGCGAGGGAAACATTCGACCGCCTTGTGCTCGTGCCCCTACCAGAAAAAACCCCAGATGGGGCTCCCCATCCCTGCGTTTGCGGGTGGTGGAGTTCCTAGCGTTTGCTGGGAGCCTCAATGGTTTTGAGAAGTGCGCTGGCCTTGTCACGTTCGTCAAAGCGTTGTGATGACGTCAGCAGTTTCTGTAGCAGCGCCCGGGCTTCGCTGGTCTGGCCGGATTTGACCAACGCAGTGGCCCAGTGATATTGCACGGATGGCGTTTCCGGCATGGCTTGGGAAGCCTGTTTCAGCAAAGGGATTGCTTCCTGGAGTTTGCCTTGCTGCAAGAGACTCCAGCCGTATGTATCCATCACGACGGGATTGGCGGGCTGCAGACCGTAGGCGCGCTGGGCATAGCCAAAGGCGCTGGGATCGTTCTGTTCCTCCAGCACGGCGGCGAGGTTGTTCAGCGCCATGACATGATTCGGACTAGTTTTGACGATCTGCCGGTACTCGGCCACGGCTTGTCCGATTTGCTGTTTCTGCAGGTAGGTTCCACCCAGATACATGCGAAACACACTGTCGTCAGGATGTTGCTTGAGCCACTGCTGGGCAACTTGCTCGGCCTGGGCGGCTTTGCCTGCACGTATCAGAGCAAAGTGATAGGTTGCAGCGGTACTCGACGACGGCGCGGTTTGATGAGCGCGCGCGAGTGCCTGCAGAGAAGCATCCGTTTTNTTGAAGCGCGCCGCGAGTTCGGCTTCCAGGTTGTAGCCTGTGGGCGACTGCGGATTCAGGGCCTGAATTGTGCGGGTTTCCTGAAGTGCATTGTCCTGCTGGCCCAGAACGGCATACAGGCCTGCCAGGGCAATGCGGGCGTCCAGATAATTGGGTGCTAGGCGAACCGATTTTTGCAATGACTTCAATGCGGCATTCATGTCTCCCGCGACCCGTTGCGCCCAAGCCAGGTGGTACCAGGCAATGGCTGAATTCGGCGCCCGGTTGGTGACGTTGGTGTAAGTGTCTATGGCATCTTTNTTGTGCCCGGCGCCGAGCTGGGCCTGACCCAAATTGTCGAGGAATGCCGGATTGCCGTTATTGGCCTTCGCGGCTTTCTGTGCCACCTCGAGCGCGAGTTCGGGTTGTCGCATCTGACTCATGTAGTACTGCGTCAACACGCTGACGGGTTCAAGTGCATCTGGATGTGACTGGATCGCTTTTTCGAGATAGGTCACGAATTCTTTCTTGTCTCCCACAGCCATGCCGATACGCGCCTGCCCCATGAGCGCCCCCAGATTATCGGGCGATTTTGACAGAATGGTCTTGAAGCGTTCTTTTGCCTGGGCAGGCTTCTTCTCCTCAATATCCAGGCTGGCCAGGGCGCTCGCTGCAGGCAAGAAGCTGGCGTCCAGCGTCAGGCTGTGTTCAAAAGCTTTGCGCGCAGCATCTGGATTACGCTGCATGAGGTATATGCGGCCCATGAGTACGGATGGGAGCGCATTGGTTGGCTGTGCTGCGGCCATTTTCTGCAAGGTGGCCAGTGCACCCTTGAAATCGGCTTTGCCGACTTGGGACGTCGCAAGCAGCAGATAGGCTTGCGAATCGTCCGGGTTGGCCGTGATGACGGATTCAAGCCCCTTGATACCCTGCTGGTCGCCAGAGAGCAACTGGTTTTGTGCCAGGGTGCTACGAATAACCGTATCCTTGGGATCAAGGGTGCTTGCCTGATTCAGATAGGCCATGCCGCGGTCGGTCTCCCCNAGATTGAGAGTCGCCTGCCCGGCAAGGAGGTACGCCTTGGCATTGTTCCGCTGCGCGAGCAGCGGTTCCAGGGTCTTGATCACGTCGGCATTGGCGCCCATGCGCAACTGGGTGGCGGCCAGGAGCAGGCGCGCTTCGGGAAGCTCGGTCGTGCTGAGAACGCGGTTGAAGCTGGAAAGGGCGATCTCATCGTTCTTGAGGGCATAGTTGATCGTGCCATAGAGCAGGTTCGCTTGCGGGTTGTCAGGGTTGTCCTTGAGAACCTCCTGTAGCAGGTTGACGGCTTCGTTGTTCTTCTTTTCCTGGTAATACAGATAGGCCTTCAGATATTTGGCCAGTAAAGCCTGAGGGCGCAGGCTGTTGAGTCGCTTGATCTCGGTTTCGGCTTCCTTCACGCGATTGACCGACAGCAGGGTCATCGCCTTATAGGCGATGGCGTTGAAATCCTGGGCTTTGATCGTGAGCGCGTGGTCATAGGCGGCAAGCGCGTCGTCGGGCCGTTGGATGGCACGATAGAGATCGCCCAGCAGATACCAGGATTCCATGCGGCTCGGATCGAGCGTGGTGGCCTGCTTGGCGCTGGCTACCGCTGCGTCGGTGCGGCCCGCACTGTATTCGCAGCGCGCACGTCCCAGATAGCCCGGGGCGAAGGACTTGTCCAACTGGATCGCGCGGTCGAACAATTGGCAACCTTCAGGATACTTGCTGAGACCGAGGAGGGCATTGCCGCGCAGATCGAGGATCTGAGCCAGGATGCCGGGTTCCTCCGTATCGACTGCGGGCAGCGTGTCGAGAATCTGCTGGAAATTGCCTTGATAAAGCTGCGCCCGGGCGACCGGGATGCGTGCGCTTTTCGGGTTGATGCCGAGCTTCACCGCTTTGTCGAGCTGGGTTTCCGCCTCGCCACCCAGCCGCAGGTCGAGGTAGGCGTTACCCAGTAGCCAGCGTGCCTGCGCGTTGTTGGGGTCTTTCTGCACCGCATTCTTCAGTTCGAGAATGCTGGCCCGCGTATCGCCTTTGCTCTGGAAATCCTTGGCGCGCTCGATGTGCTCTTCGACACTTAAATGGGCACTGCGGTCGCAGCCAGACAATGGAACCGCCGAGGCAAATACCAGGGCGAGCGAAAGGGCGAGCGGTGCGATACGTGGAAAATGGGAGCGCATGAGAACCTCAGGGGTAGCGGTCAGTTGTTGGTAAAGCGCACGGGCCTCGGTATCGCCCTGGAAGCTGATGCGGCGATCGAGCAGTGACTTGAGCTCCTGTCGGGCGCGGGCCTTGTCTCCGTTTGCGTTGAGTGCATAGGCCAGGTGCCACTGGATGTCTGCATCGTCGGGTGCCTTGGATTGCGCGTTTTTCAATGTATCCAGTCCCTTGGTCGCATTGCCCATGCGAACCTGCAGCCATCCATAGGTATCGAGCACATCCGGATTGTCGGGTTTCAGTTTCAGTGCCTGTTCGGCAAAGAGCAGAGCCCGTTTGTCGTTCAGTTCCGACAGCGCCCACGCCAGGTTGTTCAGCACGAGCAGGTTGCCGGGATTGCTCTTGTCCAGCATCAGATATTGCTCGACAGCGGCTGCGTACTGTTTCCGCTTGAGCAGGTTTTCTGCCAGGGCGGCGCGCGTGCTGGCATCCTGAGGATGGTTGGCCAGCCAGTCGGCGAGACGCTTCTCGCCGGCTTCGGCGCGTTGGGTGATATTGAAGACCTGCAGTTGACGTATCAATAGCGCGCCGGAAGGCGCCAGTTTCTGTGCGCGCTCGAACGCGGCAAGTGCGGCCGCGTAGTCCTTGCGGGCCAGTGCGGCATCGCCCTCGAGCGCGAAACCAGTTGGGGAAGTGGGTTTTGCTGTTGAACCTGCTTGGCGAGTTTGAGCGCCNTCATCGAAATGCGCGCTCTGGATCTCGACGCCGCCGAGCATCAGTTGCGCATCCAGGAAATCGGGCTGGATGCGCAACGCGTTCCTCAGGGTCTCGCGTGCGCCGTCGAGATCCTTGGCGACGATCTGGGCGTTGGCGAGCTTGATGAGCGGGACGGTCTTTCCTGGCACGCGTTCGACCAGTTTTCTGAAGCTGGCCAGCGCGTTAGTGGTATCTCCCAGCGCCAACTGGGTGGTGCCGAGCAGGTCGTGGGCTGCCGGATTGTCGGGCTGGGCGTCGACGGCCTCACGCGCCACGGTGAGTGCCTGCGATTTGTTGCCCTTGGCCAGCAGGTAGCGCGCCAGCGCCACCCTCGGCGGCAGCGCCTGCGGATGCGCCGCGGCGGCTTTTCTTAGCCAGCTCTCGTAGGCCTTTTCATCATGGCTGCGCAGACTCAGATCTGCCAATGCGAGCATGGCGTCGAGGTGCTGCGGGTCTGCCTTGAGGATGCCTTCGAAACGCTGGCGTGCTGCGGCCGGCTGCTTGTTTTCCAGATCGAGTTGCGCCAGGTTGGCCGCGGCGGGGAAGAATTTGGGGTCGAGCTTGAGCGCCTGCTCAAAGCTGTCGCGCGCCCTGGCCGTGTCCTGCTTGCCGAGATAGGCCGCCCCNCGGTAGTTCCAGACCAGGGGATTGGCGCCCTGTTTCTTTTCCAGTGCAGCGATGGTGGTCAGCGCCGCATCGAACTGTTTGTGTTCCAGCTGATTGAGAATGATGACGGTATCGGCCCGTCCGCCCGCGCCTTCCATGCCGGCGGCGGTGTGCAGGTCGGCCATGGCGCGGCTGTCGCCCTGCGCCAGCCGGGCGATGCCGAGTTCGGTGCGGATGGCGGCGCTGTCGGGGCTACGCTGCGCGGCCTGCTCGAAATACGCCGAGGCCTGGGTAAAGTTTTTNTTGGCTAGCGCGATTTCACCGGCGACGGTCAGCACACCGGCGTCATGGCTGGCCGACCTGAGTGCAGGCGCCAGCGTGGCCGCTGCATCATCGGGGCGCCCCTGGCGCAGCTGCGAGGCGGCCAGCAGACGCACTGCATACAGATTACTCGGGGTGGCTTTGATCACCTTGTTGAGATCCGCCTCGGCAATCTGCAGATTGCCGAGCGCGTATTCGATCGAGCCATGCAGCAGCAGTGCAGGAACGTAATCGGGGCTGCCTTCAGTACCGAGGCGAGGCGGTCGCGCGCGCTTTNNCATTTTCTTCTCGCGAAAATCGATCAGCGCCAGGGTATAGCGCGCCTGCAGGCTGTTGGGGGTGATTTTCAGGGCGGCATTGGCGTCCTGGCGCGCATCGTCCAGCTTGTTGTCGGAAATGGCAATGCCGGCCAGTGCGAGCAGCGTACTGCTATGTTGTGGATCGATTCGCAGCACTTCACGATAGACAGCAGCCGCTTCGGCCGGTTTGCCCGACGTGCGCAACAGATCGCCTTTCAGCAGCAGGCTGTCGCGATGCCTGGGGTCGATGCGCAAGGCCTGGTCGAGATCCTGCATGGCCTTGCCCGGGTCGCCATCGGCCAGGGCCAGTTGCGCCAGCGCGAGGTGGGCTTCGGGATTACGGGGCGCTGCGGCCAGTGCGTGCTGCAGCATCCTGCGGGCGTCCTCCTTGTGCTTCAGGCCAAGTTCGGCAGTGGCACGCAGCGCCTGCAGGGTGGCGCCATCGGGATCGCTGTCGACCGGGGCGGGCAGTTCGTCCAGC
The DNA here is from genome assembly GCF_013693775.1 of Thiobacillus sp. Lineage (NCBI taxonomy): Bacteria > Pseudomonadati > Pseudomonadota > Betaproteobacteria > Nitrosomonadales > Thiobacillaceae > Thiobacillus > Thiobacillus sp. The sequence goes on along the minus strand of NZ_CP059257.1, from coordinate 2,094,761 downwards.
ACGCGCTGGTATTCGCGTTGGCCCAGCAAGGCCCGGGCGATCATGGGATTGACGGTGGCGGCGGGGAAACCGGCTTCGCGAGCGCGGCGGAATTCCTTTTCCGCGCTGGGCAGATCAAGCTGGGCGAAATACAGCTTGCCCAGTTCGAAGCGCGCCTCGGCGTTTTTCTCGTCCTTGGCCACGGCGTTNTTCAGCTGGATCATCGCGGCCTTGTAATCGCCTGCCGCGAGTTTCGTCCGTGCTTCGGCGACCAGGGCCGAACTGTTCTCNCCGCCACAGGCCGACAGCAGACAGGCGCCAAGCATGAGGGCCGACAATAGCCGGGGGCGGGGAGCGTGGGCGACATTCGGGTCTCCTGTATTTTTGTAGGAATTGTAAAGTCGAAAGGGTGGCGTTTATTTCATGCCGATTTTTGCCATCAGGTCATACAGGGTGGGACGGGTGATGCCGAGTAGTTCGGCAGCCTGGGCGATGCTGCCGTCGCTGTGCGCGAGCGCGCGGCTGACGGCCAGGCGTTCCGCGTTTTCGCGCGCCTGACGCAGGTTGAACGGGGAGGCTCGGTGTGGCCGGTGTCGAGTCCGAGGTCGGCTGCCGTGATCTGGTTGCCTTCAGCCATGATGGTGGCGCGTTTGATCAGGTTTTCCATCTCGCGCACATTGCCGGGCCAGGCATGGGCTTCCAGTGCACCCAGCGCGTCGGCCGTGAAGCCGCGGATGTTGCGGCCCTGTTCGCGCGCATAGCGTTCGAGGAAGGCTTGCGCCAGTAATACGGCGTCGCCGGGGCGCTCGCGCAACGGCGGGATTTTCACCGAGATTTCAGAGAGGCGATAGTACAGATCCTCGCGGAAACTGCCTTCGCGAATCATGTCGGCAAGATCACGGTGGGTGGCGCAGACGACGCGCACGTCCACCGGGATTTCGCCGCGGCCGCCCAGGCGCTCGATCACGCGTTCCTGCAGGAAGCGCAGCAGCTTGGCCTGCAGCGGCATCGGCAGATCGCCGATCTCGTCGAGAAAGAGCGTGCCCTCGTTGGCATATTCGATACGACCGATGGTTTGTTTGGCGGCACCGGTGAAGGCGCCTTTCTCATAGCCGAACAATTCGGATTCCAGCAGGGTGTCGGGAATGGCCGCGCAATTGATGGCGACGAAACGCTTGCCGGCGCGCGGCGACAATTCGTGTACGCCGCGTGCCAGCACTTCCTTGCCGGTGCCGGATTCGCCCAGCAGCAATACGGTGGCGTTGGCCGGCGCGACTTTTTCCACGGTACGGCAGATCTTCAGCATGGGCTCGCTGCTGGTGATCAGCCCTTGCAGGGCGGAGACGCGCTGTTTGGCGGCGAGCATCCTGTTCTCGGTTTCCAGCGCATGAACATGTAGGGCACGGGCGATCATCAGGGCCAGCACGTCAGGGTCGAAGGGTTTCTGGAAGAAGTCGTAGGCACCGAGATGGATCGCCTTGACCGCATTGACACGGTCGAGGTTGCCCGTGACCACGATGACTTTGGTGGACGGGGCGAGCGACAGGATCTGCTGCAGTGCTGCCAAGCCTTCGGTGGCGCCGTCGACGTCGGGCGGCAGGCCGAGGTCGAGCAATACGACCGGAGGCTCGTGGCGGCGCAATTGGGCGATGGCGCTGTCGCGGTCGGCTGCCATGACCAGTTCGTAATCGGCGAGGCTCCACTTCAGCTGCTTTTGCAGTCCGGGATCGTCTTCGACCAGCAGTATCTTTTGTTTGGCGTCGCTCATGCGGCGTCTCCTCCAGCAGGTGAATGATTGTCCAGCGGCAGGCTGAGACGGAAGTGGGTGCCGAGGCCGGGTGTACTGTCCACTTCGATGTTCCCGCCCAGGGCGCGCAGGGTCTCACGACATTCATAGGCGCCGATACCCATGCCGGCTCCCTTGGTTGAATCGAATGGCTGGAACAGTCGGGTACGAATGAATTCATCGTCCATGCCGCATCCGGTGTCGACGATTTCAATAACCGCCCGTCCGGCCTCCTCGAATCCCCGCAGCGTGACTTGGCCGGTCAGCGGCGTGGCTTCAAGCGCATTTTGCAACAAGTGGCCGATCGCGCGGGTGAGTCGATCGCGCTCGGCACGCACGCGCAGGGATGCGGGTGGCAATTCCAGGGTGGGGTGCAGCTTGAATGCCTGTTTGCTGGCAACGGCTTCATCGAGGATGTCGGCCAGCACCACCGACTGCACCTGGGCCGCATCGCTGCCCCGGCGCAATTGCGCCAGCACCTTGTTCATACGGGTAACTGCGTTCGCCACCGTATCCAGCATGTCGGCCTGGAACTCGGGCTTGTGCTTGTGTTTCTCCGCATTGGCCAGCAACAGGGACAGTTGGGCAATCAGATTCTTCAGGTCGTGGATGACGAAAGTCGTGGTGCGATTGAACGATTCGAATTGGCGAGCCACGATCAACTGATTGGATGCCCGCATCTGGGCCAGATGCGCTGCCGCCTGACGGGCCGCTACCTTGAGCAGGTCGCTGACTTCCCAGTTGAACGTGACATTGCCCAACGAGTGCTTCAACACGACAAATCCGAGCAATTCCTCGTGCAGCATCAGCGGCACGACCAGCCAGGCGTTGTCGGCGCGCTCGAGCCATACCGGCGTACTCAGGTCACCGTACAGATCGCGGCGTACTTTCATTTCGTCCAGATCCACCACCCATTGCTTGCTGGCAAGCCATTGAATGAATGGTGCATCGGCAGGCTCGGTTCCCTGGAGATCGGCCCAGTTCCAGTGGCTGGCGCGTTGATAGCCGGCATCGCCTTCGCGCATCCAGAGTGCTCCGCCAGGGCTCTCGAGCAGCCCGGCCAGCGCCTCGACTGCACGTTCGCATAGCTGCTCGCCGGGCCGGCCTTCGGTGAGGGTGCGGGTGAAGTTGAGCCACTCTTCGCGGTAGTCGTAGCGATAGCTGAAAAANTGCTTGGACAGGAACACGCGCAAGCGGGCGCGCAAGGTGCCGGAGAACATCAGCAGCACCAGCAGCATGGCGGCGGCGAAGATGAAGACGGTTTGCACCACGTTGCCCCATTCGCCGCCGAACAGGCGTAGGTAATAACCTGCGCTGGCCATCAGCAGAAGATAGATGCCCGCAGCCAACAGGCTGGCAGTATGGAACGCCATGCTGCGTGACAGGCCGACCGGTGCGGCCCATTCCGGATTGCGGGCGGCGGAAACCGCGATCAGCGGCGTCACCAGGGCGGCTACGTAGCCCCGCGCAGCCCATACCTGGGCATCCATGGCATTGAACAGGGCGGCATTGGCGTAGAGGTAGAAGTCGTAAACGAAGAGCCCGCCCAGTCCCAGGCAGAGAAATTTGATCGCCCAGCGGTCTTCCGGTCGGGTACTGCGGTACACCTGTTCGGTCAGCACCAGGCCCATGACGGTCAGCAGAACCAGCCCCAGATTGCCCGCCCAGCGCGCCAGCACTGGCTGGGTCGGGGCAATGAAGGGGTAGATGCTGGCGAGAAGCAGAACCCCGACGAGTATGCCACTCAGGATGCGGATGAGCCGGATCGGCGCGGGCAGGACGGCGTCGGAGGGCAGGCGCAGTTGCAGGATGTACAGCAGGAGTGCCAGCCAGGCGCCATTGCGTGCGACTTCGGCCGCCAGGCCGAGTTGNGGNGGCAAGGCACCTAAGGCCGTCAGCGCCGAAAATGCACCCCATGCGGCGCTCAGCCCGGTCGCGAGCACCAGTTGGCGGCCCTGCGGACGACGGCGCCAGCTGGCGACGATCAGGCCGGAGAGGCCGAGATAGGCGAGCGCTGCCAGTCCATAACCGACGGCGGCCAGGAGAAGCAGGGTGTCGGGCATGGTCGGTTCCGGGCGCGTACGCTTAGCGCACGCCCTTTCCCCACAACACGACTTGCGCGGTCTGGAACAGGATCATGAGATCGAGGAACAGGCTGTGGTTCTTGACGTAGTAGAGATCGTATTGCAGCTTGTGCATGGCGTCTTCGTCGCTCGCACCGTACGGGTAACGCACTTGTGCCCAGCCGGTAATGCCGGGTTTGACGGTGTGGCGCACGCCGTAATAGGGGATTTTCTGGGTCAGGTCCGCCACGAAATAGGGGCGCTCGGGGCGCGGGCCGACAAAACTCATGTCGCCGAAGAAAACGTTGAAGATCTGCGGCAGCTCGTCGATGCGGGTGCGCCGGATAAAACGTCCGGTGAGTGTGACGCGGCTGTCGTTCTGGCCGGCCCAGCGCGGCTTGCCGTCTTTTTCGGCATCGACGCACATGCTGCGGAACTTGAGGATGGTGAAATTGCGGCAACCTTGGCCGACGCGTTCCTGACGATAGAGTACCGGCCCCGGACTTTCCAGTTTGATCAGTAGGGCCGCGAGGGCCATGATCGGCAGGCAGACGACTAGCATGGCGGCGCTTACCAGCAGATCGAACAGCCGTTTGGCCGTGTCGCGCAGCATGCCCTGGTGAAACCCTTCGGACAGGATCATCCAGCTGGCATTCATCGAGTCGAGTTGCAGATGGCCGTTCTCGCGTTCGAAGAAGCTCGACAACTCAAGGATGCGTATGCCGTACAGCTTGCACTTGAGGAGGTCCTGCACCGGCATGCCGCCGCCGCGGCGGTCGCGTACCGCGAGGATGATTTCGCTGATTTGCAGGCGAAGCGCCAACTCGGGAAGCGGCTCCTGGGTGTCGAGAATACGAGCATGATCGACGAAATGATGACTACCGCCCATCGGCAGATAGCCGATGACCTGGACATTGCTGGCGCGGGAACGCTTGGCCAGCATGGCTTCGACATGGGCGGCGCGGCTACCGGTGCCGATCACCAGGGCGCGGGTCTTGAGCGCGCCGACGCGTGCCCAGCGAATGAACAGGGCACGACTGAGCAAAATACCCAGTAATGCCAGTCCGAAAGACAGAAGGAAAGCGCCCCGCCCGACCAGCAAAGCGGGAAAGAAGTAGAACAGCAGGCTCATGGTCACCAGGCCCAGTCCGAAACTCAGGCCCAGGCGCTGCAGCAAGGCACGTACTCCACCCTGCCATTCGAGATCGTATAGTCCGCTTGCGGTCATCAGCCCCAGCATGACGACGGCGAAGGTCAGGGCCTTGGGCAGCAGAGGGTCGAGCTCAGGCGGAATCACGCTGCCATCCAGGAAGCGGGCGCTTACCCCGGCGTAGATCGACCCGCCCAGGATCAGCGTTTCGATCAATACCAGCAGCAATAAATTCAGCGGCACGTAGTGCCGGAAAAATCTGATCACAGCCGTTCACTCATAAGAACCATGGAGGGTGAGTGAGCATCTTCCATGCCAGAGCATGCGGCAATGAGAATGATCAAATGAGCGTCCTGACCTGTGGCAAGCGCAAGCGACGCGGGCTGCCATCGGCTTGCAGGCGTTTCATGTTACGCAGTTCGGAGGCGGGGTAGACGACCAGATCGACCCGGGCCCGTGGATCGTCGATCATGAAGCGCGGATAGATTCGCCCCGGGGTGTCCGAGGCTCTGTATTCACCGGCCTGATAGGCTGCAGGCAGGCGCATCAGCAGAAATTCGACGTCTTTCTGGTGGTCGGTGAACAGTTGCAGGTTGATGTCGGCATGCGGGCCGGCCGTCCCATTGAGTACCGACCCGGTAAGGTGAGGGTCGAAATCCACGAGTTGTTCCATGTATTCGATTGCGGTTTGTCGCAGCAGTGTCAGTTGCGCCCGGGTTTCGTCGGTCTGGTAAATGGCCTGGTAGCTGCGTAGCGCTTCTTCGATCTGCTGGTTGTCCGGCAGATTGCCACTGTCGGGTGCGCCGAGCTGGCGCGCCGCCTTGCGTTTGGCGCTGCCGTAATCGAGGCTGCCGTCCTCGGCCAGTATGCGGGCCGCGGCATGGGCAATGCGGCGGCGCATATCCTGATGTTTCATGGCGGCGTTCCGGTTCCATGCAGGAGGGTCGCGGGATCCGATGGCGTCTCGGTGCCTGTGCTCCATCCGGCCGGCGGCGCGTCGGGCGGCGGAAACTCCTGGTAGAAATGTTCAACCATGCCGCCTGAGGTCGCGCCCAGGATATGTCCCAGGAATTCGCCTATCAGGGTGTCGGGCAGACGCGTGCCGGTGTTCGGGTCGATATTCACGTTGATGATGCCGCTGGGCATGGTCCAGTCATGCTGCGGCATGTTTTTCAGCGTCGGTCCCATGAATCCCATCCAGATCGGGAGCGCAGATTGCGCCCCGGTTTCGTGCCGGCCGAGGGAACGTGGCTGGTCGTACCCCATCCAGGCGATAGCCACCAGGTCAGGCGTGTAACCGGCAAACCAGGTGTCGCGTGCATCGTTGGTTGTGCCGGTTTTGCCGGCGATGTCGCTGCGTCCAAGCTGGCCTGCGCGTGCACCCGTGCCGTAGCGCACCACGTCCTGCATCATGTTCGTCATCAGCCAGGCATTGCGCGGATCGATTACGCGGGGCGCGTTGGAGCCCACCGTTTGCGGCTTGGCTTCCATCAGCAGGCGGCCATCCTTGTCGTAGACCTTGTCGATCAGATAGGGTTTGACGCTGAAACCGCCGTTGGCGAAGACGCCATAAGCCGCAGCCAACTGAAGCGGGGTGACGCTGCCGGCCCCAAGCGCCATGGTGAGGTAAGGCGGATGGCGAGCGGGATCGAAACCAAAGCGGCGGATGTAGTCGCGCGCGTAGTTCGGACCGATGCCTTGCAAGATGCGTATCGACACCAGGTTGAGCGATTTGGTCAGTGCCGTGCGCATGCGTACCGGACCGCTGGTGTCGCCGTCGTAGTTCTGCGGTTCCCAGGCAGTGCCGCCGGCCTCGTCGGCACTGAGCGTCAACGGCATGTTGTCGATCATGGTGGCGGGGGTATAGCCTTTNTCCAGCGCGGCCGAGTAGATGAACGGCTTGAAACTCGATCCCGGCTGTCGCCAGGCCTGCGTCACGCGATTGAATTTGTTGCGATGAAAATCGAAACCGCCGACCAAGGCGGTGATGGCGCCGTCATTCGGATTCAGAGCCACCAGTGCGGCTTCCACTTCGGGAAGCTGCGCGAGCCGCCATTGCTGCGGCTTGCCCGTCGCCTGTACACGCACGACCGCTCCGGGGACGAGCTGCCGGCCTTTNTTNCCTGCCACCCAGTTGGCCACCCATTTGAGCGAGGCGCCCGAAATGTCGACCACCGTGTCGTCGTCCAGTTGGGCACGGATCATTTTGGGNGTGACGCTGACGACCACGGCCGGTTGCATGTCGCTGACCGGCGCGAGATCTTCCAGAGCGCTGGCGATGGCCGCTTCGCGCTCGGTTTTGTCGGCGGGCAGGCTGATTTCCTTCTCCGGGCCGCGATAGCCGTGGCGCTGGTCGTAGTCGGCAATGCCTTGCCAGACCGCGAGATCGGCCGCGGCCTGTTGGGCGCGGCGTAGCGTGGTGACGGCCTTGTAGCCTGAGCTGTAGATGGATTCGCCGTATTTCTCGAACAGAGCCTGGCGCACCATTTCGGCGACGTAGTCAGCCGAAACGTCTGTTTGCTGGCGTGCCTGGCGAATGACCAGTTTCTGTTTGACGGCAGCTTGCCAGGTCGGCTGGTCGATGAATTTGAGTGCGCGCATCCGCCCCAGGACATATTCCTGACGTGCCTTGGCGCGCGGGAAATTGACCACAGGGTTGTAACGAGACGGTGCTTTCGGCAAGCCTGCAAGCATGGCGAATTCCGCCAGCGACAATTCGCGCATCGGCTTGCCGAAGTAAGTGCGCGCGGCAGCTTCGAAGCCGTAGGCGCGTTGGCCGAGATAAATCTGGTTGAGGTACAACTCGAGAATTTTGTCCTTCGACAGGCTGTGTTCGATCTTCATCGCCAGCATGGCTTCGGACAGTTTGCGGGTGAGCGTCTTCTCGTTCGACAGGAAGAAGTTGCGGGCTACCTGCATGGTGATGGTCGAGGCGCCTTCCTTGGCGCCGCCGGATACCAGGTTTGACATCGCAGCACGCAGCACGCCCAGCGTATCGACCCCGCCATGCTCATAGAAGCGCTCGTCTTCAGCGGCGATGATCGCCTGCTTCATATAGGTCGGGACTTTATCGATGGCGATGAAGGCCCGGCGTTCTTCACCGAATTCGCCGATCAGGGCGCCGTCAGCCGTGAAGACGCGCAACGGCAGCTTGGGTTTGTAGTCTGTCAGCGCTTCGAGCGGCGGCAGGTTCGGGTAAATCAGGGCTGCAGCCAATCCGGCCAGTGCCGTGCCGACGACGCCGAGGCTGACAATCAATGCCAGTGCGTAATGCCACCATTTCGAAAACATCCGATTCCTTCTTTGGAGACGCCATACATTTGGAAATCCGCACCCAATATCGAGCTCCGGGTGGGGCGGCGGGTCCGTCTCGATAACCCGCTGTTTCTTATGCACATGGATTCGTCACGTGCCGCGCAGGGTACTTGGGAGCCCCCATGCGCCGGCGTGTTGCTCGAATCTGCCCTGCGATGCCTAAAGTTTCCGCCGATTATAGGCGTTAGTGGTGTTGGAAATTGGACACATATGTTCAACTCCAATGTAGTCGCAAGAAAAAACTGTTAAAAACCGTGTGTTGTTGCTAGCATCTAAAAACAATAATAAGAAAAAGCGCCAACCCACAGAAGTGTAAAGGAAAACTCTTGCACCTGAATATCAATCTAGACTGGCTGTCTGCCAAGGGTCTGCCCATCCTGGGGCTCGACATCAGTACGACTGCGGTCAAACTGGTGGAGTTGTCCGACGCAGGGAAAGGCATGTTGCGGGTGGAACGCTACGTCATCGAGCCCTTGCCCAAGGATGCCGTGACAGACGGCAATATCGCCAATCTCGATCAGGTGGCCGATGCTTTGCGGGCCGCTTGGAAGGATCTGGGGACGCGGATCAAGAATGTGGCCCTGGCATTGCCGTCGTCGGCCGTCATCACCAAAAAGATCCTGGCCCCGGCCAGCCTCAAGGGGATCGACCTGGAGAACCAGGTGGAGGCCGAGGCCAACCAGGTCATTCCCTTCTCGCTCGATGAGGTGAATCTGGATTTCCAGGTGCTCGGCCCGTCGCCCAGCAGCCCGGACGATATGCAGGTCCTGCTTGCCGCGGCACGCAAGGAAAAGGTCGAGGATCGCGTGGCGGCCGTCGAGGCGGCCGGCCTGAAGGCGCTGATCATGGACGTCGAATCGTATGCCACGCAGACCGCCTACGAACAGATTGCCCATCTGCTGCCCAATAGCGGTGCCGGACAGACCGTGGCGATCATCGACGTGGGTGCGCAGAACATGCACATCAATATCCTCAACGACAACGAATCGGTTTACCTGCGCGAACACGGTTTTGGCGGCAACCAGCTCAACAACGAAATCTCGCGACGCTACGGCATGACCAGCGAAGAGGCCGAAAATGCCAAGCGCAAGGGTACGCTGCCCGAGAGCTATGACATGGAGGTGCTGCAGCCCTACAGTGAAACCCTGGCTATGGAAATCGGCCGTGCCCTGCAGCTCTTCACGACCTCGACACAGTATCGCAAGGTCGACCAGATCCTGCTGGCCGGTGGCGGCGCCATGATTCCTGGCATCGATGAAGTGGTCGCGCAGCGCACGGGCACGCCGACGATGGTGGTCAACCCGTTTGCCAACATGGCCGTCGGCTCCAAAATCCGGCCTCAGGCATTGACCGCCGATGCGCCTTCTCTCTTTGTCGCTTGCGGCCTCGCCATGCGGAGGTTTGACCCACAATGATCCGCATTAACCTCCTCCCCCACCGCGAACTTGCGCGTGCCGCCCGGCGACGCCAGTTCAATATCCTGCTTGGCATTGCCGTTGCGACGGGTGTTCTGGTTGTCGTTCTGGGGCATAGCGTGATTGCCGCACGGCAGTCAAACCAGGAAGCGCGCAATGCTTATCTGGAACAGGAAATCGCCAAGCTCGACGGCCAGATCGGCGAAATCAAGAAAATCCGCGAACAGACGCAGGCATTGCTGGCACGCAAGCAGGTCGTCGAAACCTTGCAGTCCAACCGTACCGAAGTCGTCCATTTGTTCGACCAGATGATCCGCCTGCTTCCGGACGGCCTCTATCTCAAGTCCTTCAAACAGGCGGGCGATATCGTCACGATCAGCGGCTATACCCAGTCGAGCGCGCGCGTTTCCACATTGATGCGGAATCTCGACGGTTCGCCCTGGTTCGAATCGGCCACGCTGGTCGAGATCAAGGCCGCCACCGTGAACAATCTGCGCGCCAACGAATTCGTGCTGACCGTCAAGCAGACGCATCAGCAACCGGACAGCGCGAATGACAAGGGGGCAAGGCATGACCCTGGACGAACTCAATAAACTTGATCTGAAGACGCTGGCCGACTGGCCGCTGCCGACCAAGCTCGTTGCGCTGGCATTCCTGTGCGTGGTGATCGTGCTGGCAGGCTGGTGGTTCGACTGGCGCGGCGGAATGGAAACGCTCGATACCGCGAAGCAGAAGGAAACCGAGCTGCGCAGCGTGTTTACCACCAAGAAGAATCAGGCCATCAATCTGGAGGCGTACAAAAAGCAGCTGGCCGACATTGAGCAGGCGTTCGGCGCGTTGTTGAAGCAATTGCCGAACAAGCAGGAAATGGATGCGCTGATCACGGACGTCAACCAGGCAGGTCTGGGGCGCGGCCTGCAGTTCGACCTGTTCCGGCCCCAAGCCGAGACGGTGTCCGAGTTCTATGCCGAAACGCCCATCCAGGTCAAAGTGACCGGCGGCTATCATGACATCGCCGCCTTCGTCAGCGATGTCTCCAAGCTGCCGCGCATCGTGACTTTGCAGGATATTTCCATGCAGCCGGCGAAGGATGGCGTGCTGAATATGGATGCCATCGTTAAAACCTACCGTTACCTGGACGACGATGAGGTCATCGCCCGGAAACAAAAAGCCAAGGAGCAAAAGAAATGAAGCGCTTGGCCATCGTATTGATAGTCACCGGTTTGAGCGGCTGCGGCAGCGGCGACATGGACGATCTGCACCGATTCGTCGCCGAAACCGGCAAGGACATGCAAGGGAAAATCGATCCACTGCCGGAGGTGAAGGCGTACGAGCCGTTTAGTTATGCGGCCTTCGATCTGCCCGATCCCTTCAAGCCGAGAAAACTCTCGACCGGCGGAGGCGGCGGGATGCAGCCCGATCTCACCCGTCCGAAGGAGCCTCTGGAAGCCTTCTCGCTTGAGACGCTGAAAATGGTGGGCGTATTGTCACAGAACGGGGTCAACCAGGCGGTGATCAAGACACCGGACAATGCGATTTACCACATCAAGAAGGGCAATTACATGGGCCAGAATTTCGGCCTGGTCACGCAGATCAGCGATAGCGAAGTGACGCTGCGTGAAATTGTCCAGGATAGCGCTGGGGATTGGTCAGAGCGTACCAGCACCCTGAATTTGCAGGAATGATTTGTAGTACTGAATTTCAAAGAGGCTGACATGAATGCATTGCCGAAAATTGCCCAGAAAATGACCCGCCACCTGTTCGGGCTCATCCTATTCACCGGTTTGGTGCTGCCGTTCGCGGTGCGCGCTGCCGACGCACCGCCCACGGGCAATGCTGTGCAAAGCGTCGAAACCACGACCTTGCCTGGCGGCAAAGTCGTGGTACGCGTCAATCTCAAGAAGGCGCTGGCTGCCACACCGGCCGGCTTTACGGTCGGGAATCCGCCGCGCATCGCACTCGACCTGCCCGACACGGGGAATGCGCTAGGTCGCAACACCGTCGAAGCCAATCTTGGCCCGCTGTCGAGCGTGAATGTGGTGCAAGCCGGGACCCGGACCCGCCTGGTATTCAACCTGAACAAATCGGTTGAGTATGAAGCCAGCGTGGACGGCAAATCCNTTCTGATCGCCCTGGGCGATGTCGGGGCCAGTGCTGCGCCCGTGAATGTCAGCCCGCGTTTTGCCGAAGCGGCGGCCGATGGCGCGCGTCACACGATTCGCGACGTCGATTTCCGGCGCGGCGCGGCGGGCGAGGCGCGTATCGTGACGACCTTGTCCGACGCCCAGGCCGGGATCAACATCCGCCAGCAGTCCAACGGCGTCGTCGTCGACTTCATCGGCACCGAACTGCCCAAGGCCTTGCAACGTCGTCTCGACGTGGCGGATTTCGGTACCCCGGTACAAACCATCGAAACCTATACCCTGGGCGACAATACGCGCATGGTGATCCAGCCCAAGGGCGGCTGGGAATACTCCGCCTACCAGACCGACAACAGCTTCATCGTCGAAGTCAAACAGAGCGATGACGCCCAGAAANAAACGGCCGACGGTAAGGTGAAATACACCGGCGAGAAACTCTCGCTCAACTTCCAGAACGTCGAAGTGCGTTCGGTATTGCAGGTCATCGCTGATTTCACCGGCCTCAACATCGTCGCCAGCGACACCGTGACCGGCAACCTCACCCTGCGGCTGAAAGACGTGCCATGGGATCAGGCGCTCGATCTCATCCTGCAGACCAAGGGCCTCGACAAGCGCCAGAACGGCAACGTGATCTGGATCGCGCCCAAAGACGAGTTGATGACCAAGGAAAAGCTGGAGTTCGAGGCGAAGAATCAGGTGGCCGATCTGGAGCCGCTGACCACCGAGTACATCCAACTTAACTATATGCGGGCGGATGAAGCAAAATCGATGTTGTATGGCTCGACAGGATCGCTCAGTTCGGCGAGCGGCGAGGCGGTGAACTGCTCGGCACAGGCGCAGGGTCTGAAAGGTTCGGCCGCGCTAGCTGCGCAGCAAAGCCAAGGCAACGAAGAGCAGAAAATCCTCACCAAGCGGGGACGTGCAACTTACGAACTGAAGACCAATACGCTGATCATCACCGACACGGCGCGTAAGATTCAGGAGGTCCGCGAACTGCTCGCGCGTCTGGATGTGCCGGCCCGACAAGTCATGATCGAGGCACGGGTTGTGGTGGCGACCGATGGCTGGAGCCGTGATCTAGGTGCGCGTTTAGGTTTGTCTGCAATCAATCGGGTTGGAAATATCGGGGGCGACCCTCACCAGATTGGCGGGACGACGGCTGGAGCTCCTGGTACGGCCAGTGGACAGGCTTTACCAACTGTAACCGGTGCCGCCAATTTGGCTATGTCTTTGCTCAATCTCTCTAACGGCAATCTTTTGAGTTTGGAGTTGCGCGCATTGGAGGCGGATAACCGTGGCAAGGTGATTTCCAATCCCCGCGTTGTTACATCCAACCAGAAGCCGGCAGTGATTCTGAATGGCACGCAGATTCCCTACATTACGCCTGGTACGGCTAATTCACCCGCGACGGTGACATTCAAGGATGCGTTCCTGTGTTTGCTGGTGGACCCGCAAATCCTTAATAACGACTCGATTATTTTGACAGTTGAAGTACAAAAAGATGCGGTACGTGACATTGCCAATATTGGCGACAACCCGGCAATCGATACCAAGCGGATCAAAACGCAAGTGAGGGTGAATAATGGTGAAACTCTGGTATTGGGCGGCATTTTTGACGGTAGTGAAAGCTCAACTGTGAGCAAAGTACCGCTACTGGGAGATGTACCTGTATTCGGAAATCTGTTCAAGACCACTACCAAGGAAAACAGTAAAACCGAATTGATCATCTTCCTGACACCGCGAATTATTGACGATCGCTTGTCGATACGCTGATCACGGCTGATATCCAAAGCGCGGGTGTGTCCCGCGCTTTTTCGCCTTGATTTTTGCGTTCGTTCAGCGCTATCCATTCGGCCGCTCTCAATTAGAATGGCGCCATGAGCAAGCGAGACAATCTATACCTCGTCGGGTTGATGGGGGCGGGCAAGACTACCGTGGGGCGGCTGCTGGCCAAGCATTATGGGTGCGTCTTTTACGACTCGGACCACGAAATCGAGGCGCGAACCGGCGTCAAGATTCCGGTCATATTCGAGATAGAAGGCGAGGCGGGTTTCCGTAAACGCGAAGAGGCTGCGATCGCTGACCTGACAGGCTTGTCTGGCATCGTTCTGGCCACAGGAGGCGGTGCGGTCCTCTCGGCGGCCAATCGCAACAATCTGAAANAAAATGGGGTGGTGATTTATTTGCGCGGCATGCCCGAGCATTTGTATGAGCGTACGCGGCACGACCGCAACCGCCCTTTGCTGCAAACCGAGAATCCGCTCGCCAGGCTGCGGGAACTGTTCAAGCAACGTGACCCGCTGTATCGCGAAGTGGCCGACATCGTGGTGGATACGGGCCGACAGAGCGTGGCAGGCATGACCCGCGTGCTCTACGGCAAGCTGGATCTGCTTAAAAGCGGATTGCCTTTGTCTGACACGGCGGACTGAATGCGGCGGGCCGTCAGCGCAGCATGGCTTTGCTTGCTGGCGGGGACAGCGGCCGCAACGGATTACCGTGCGAATGCACAGGATTACCTCGATTATGTACGCCGCCTGCAATCTGGCGATCGCTTGCTGCTGGAGGCAGGCGATTACCGGCAGGGCTTGCCTTTGCGCAATTTGTCCGGTGAGGCCCGTCAGCCTATTGTCATCGAGGCGGCCTCGCCTAGCGCGCCGCCGCGTTTCCTCGCCCGGCCGGGCGCCAATACGATCAGTCTGGTCGACGTTCGCCATCTGGTATTACGCCACCTGGAACTCGATGGCCGTAATCAGCCGGTGGATGCGGTCAAGGCCGAAGGCCACAGCCGCTATGCCGACTTCATTACGCTGGACCGTCTTTACATTCACGACCATGCCGCATCGCAACAGAATGTGGGCATTTCAACCAAGTGTCCGGCATTCGGCTGGGTGATCTGGGGGAACCGTATCGAGCGGGTCGGCACCGGCATGTACCTTGGCGACGCCGATGGTTCGGATCCTTTCGTCGGCGGCGTGATCGAGGCCAATCGGGTTTCCCATACGCTGGGCTACAACCTGCAGATCAAGCATCAAGCTGGCCGTCCCGCCGGCCATGCCGACCGCTACGATACGGTGATTCGCTACAACGTCTTTTCCAAACAGGATGCGTTACCTGGGCCGCAGGCACGCCCCAACGTCCTGCTTGGGCATTTTCCGCTGGCCGGAGCGGGTAGTGAGGACCGCTATCTGGTCTACGGCAATTTCTTCCAGCACAATCCCAGCGAGGCATTATTGCAGGCGGAGGGGCGTGTGGTGCTCTACGACAATGTCTTCGTCAACGGCGGCGGCGATGCGATCCATATCCAGCCGCACAACGATGTGCCGCGTGACATGGCCATTTTCTCCAACACCGTGCTGGCGTCTGGCACAGGCATCCGGGTGCGCCATGCCGTAGGCACACCCTATCGCCAACGCGTGCTTGCCAATGTGATAGCCGCCTCGACACCTTTGCAGGCAGTTGAGGCAGCGTACAACGTCGCCTTAGCCTATCGACCTGATCTACTGGACGTTGCCGTATCGGACCTGACGCCGGACCTGCTGGGGCAATATCCGCAAAATAATCGCCTGCCACAAAACCTGGTTCGCGAACTGGCTGCCTATCCTGACTGGCAGGCGACGGTGTATCCCGGCGCAAGCGTTTCATCCGCTTTGCAGCACACACTGGATTCATCCTGGCCATGAACGGGCGCGCGCAGTCCTCCACCAACCCGAGAGCGTTGCTGTGGCTGGTCGCACTGGGCTACACCGTATTTGTCATCTACGGCAGCCTGGTGCCGCTCAAATTTCATGCGTTGCCATGGGATGTCGCCGTGGCCCGATTTGGGGCGATCCCGTTTCTCAAGCTCGGGATCGGGTCGCGTGCCGACTGGGTTGCCAATCTGTTGCTGTTCATTCCGCTGACTTATCTGTGGATGGGGGCCATGACAGGCGGGAGCGGCCGCCTGCACAACCTGTTGGCCACACTGGCGTTGATTCCCGCTGCTACCGCATTGAGCATCGGCATTGAATTCACCCAGCTGTTTTTCCCGCAGCGCACGGTGTCGCAGAATGACATCTTTGCCGAAACGCTGGGCGGTTTCATCGGTGTGCTGGCATGGTGGATGACAGACAGGCGGTTCGTCGACTGGTTGCAAGCCTGGCAGCACAACCATGCTCGTGCCGCACTCGCCGAGCGTCTGGCCTGGACATACCTGGCGGGTGTCGTCGTTTACAACGTCCTGCCGCTCGATCTGACCATCAGCCTGGTCGAGATTTTTCATAAATGGCGGGACGGCATGGTGGTGCTGATTCCGTTTGGCGATTTGCCGCATGACCCGGCCACGGCCGTCTATGAAATTGCCACCGATGCGCTGATCTGGACGCCGTTGGCCTTGCTCTGGCGACTGGACGGAACACGCAGTGCGTGGCGCGCATGGGGCATGACGCTGGCCGCCGCGACCGGTTTGGAGTTCGCGCAGCTGTTCGTCTTTTCCCGCGTCAGCGATGTGACCGACATTCTGACGGCTTCGCTTGGCGGCGCGCTGGGCAGTGTCGTCGGCGGGCGTCTGGCCAAACGCGAAGCACACGGCGGCGCGCCGGTGAAGTGGGGGACCTGGCTGCCTNTTGCGCTGGCTGCAGGGTGGATGGGGGTACTGCTGTTCGTGTTCTGGTTTCCCTTCGATTTCCGTACCGACGGCGCGTTCATCAAAGACCGGCTCGACTTCGTACAGCGGGTGCCGTTCGAGGTGTATTACTTCGGCACCGAATACCGGGCCATCACCGAAGTCTTGCGCAAGACGTTGTTCTTTGCGCCGCTGGGCGGGCTGCTGGCATGGGGTGTGACCCGCCAGCCGTGGCGTTGGCGGGCCACGCTGTTTGTGGTAGCCATGCTGGTGCTGGTCGGGATGCCTGCGCTCATCGAATTGGGACAGGTGATGTTGCCGGAAAAGATCGCCGATACCACCGACTGGTTGCTGGCCTGGCTGGGCGGGCTGGCAGGCTATGGCGTGGCACGCCGCATCTTGCGGGCGCCCCGGCATGTCACCATGCCACGGGATTCTCATCGCGCGGAGCCCGAATCCCCGGCCGCACCCCCGGCGACACGGATGCGCTGGCAGATGCCGCTTGTCCTGGGCGGCATGGGCGTACTGTTCTGGGGCGCCGCCCACGCACCCTTCGTACCGTACAACGTACGCGAACTGCTGCGGCAGGATAATGCCTGGCTGTCGGCGTTGCTGCTCGCGGTGGCGTGCTACTGGCTGGCCGTCTGGCCCGTGTGGCTGGCGCGCCGGCCGGTGTCCGGCCTGGCCCGTCTGGCGCAATTGCCCCTGGGTCTGCTGGTGTATGGCGCCATCGCTTTTTTATTGCTGGATGCGGCCGTGCCGGATGAGAGTCTTTTCGATCTGGCCGGCAGTCCGGTGCTGGGCTGGTCCGGGCAGTGGGAGCTCGGATTGCGCTGGGTGGCGTTAGCCGCAATACCCGGTACGTTGATCTATCTGGCTGCGCAAACCGTGCGCCGCTGGCGCGGGCGGCGATTGAGCGCCCTGCATTTCTGGGCGGCGCTTCCGGTCTTGGGCCTGGCCTATTGGGGCGTGGTCATCCAGGCCGATACCGACAATCTGGTCGAGTTGATGGCTACGCCGCAGCCGCTGGCTTTTACGGCCTTGAGTGCCTGGCTCTATATTGTGTTCCTGGCATCTGCCCTGCTCGCTTCGCCTGCAATGGGCGCGCAACGCATTTTGCGGCTGGTCAGCCCACTGGTTTCGTTGCCCCTCGCTGCCTTGTTCTTGCACCTCGGACTGGCCGGCACAATCGACAAGTACGGCCAGCAATTCTCGGCTCTGCAGTTCCTGCTGAGTACCGACCGCCAGCATTACGCTGCGATGCCTGTCATCTGGCTACGTTACAGCGCGTTGCATGTGCTTGTCATTGCAACGCTTGCCTTCATACAATGGCCGCACTTTCGCGCCGCTCAACGGCTTCATGCCCCTACCCGCCATGCCTCTCATTGACGTTTTCAACGGCGACGCCGACGGTCTCTGTGCGCTGCACCAGCTGCGCCTCGCCGATCCCGCCGATTCCGAACTGGTGACCGGACCCAAGCGCGATATCAGCTTGCTGAAACGGGTCCAAGCTCACGCAGGCGATCGCATCACTGTGCTCGACATCGCCCTGTCGAAAACCGTGACGCGCTGGACCGGATTCTCGAAGCAGGGGCAGAAGTACGCTACTTCGATCACCACCAGCCGGGCGACATTCCCGTGCATCCCCATTTCGAGCCGCACATCGATACCGACGCCAACGTCTGCACCAGCCTGTTGGTGAACCGGTACTTGCAGGGCCGGCATCTGGCGTGGGCGGTCACCGCCGCGTTCGGCGACAATCTCGCCGATGCGGCACGGCAGGCTGCCGCCCCGCTGAACCTGTCGGCTGACCAGTTGGCGCAGCTGCAATCGCTGGGCGAATGTCTCAATTACAACGGCTATGGCGAAACGCTCGATGATCTGTTTTACGACCCGGCCGAGTTGTATCGCCAGATGCGTCCGTTTGCCGACCCCTTCGCCTTCATCGCCGAGTCGGCCGCCTATCGAACGCTGAAGGCCGGCTATCAGGAGGACATGACGCGCGCCGTTGCCCTGGACGCGGCGGAAGCGCGTGCTGCCGGGCGCATCTTCATGCTGCCTGCCGAGAAATGGGCGCGGCGGATTTCCGGCGTGTTCGGCAATCAACTGGCAGTCGAGTCTCCCACGCAGGCGCATGCCGTGCTCACAGCCAAGCCGGGTGGCGGCTATGTCGTCAGCGTGCGTGCCCCGCTGGTGGCCAAGTCCGGCGCGGATGAACTATGCAGCCAGTTCGACACTGGCGGCGGGCGCAAAGGAGCGGCCGGCATCAATCATCTGCCTGACGCCGAGGTTGGCCGGTTTATTGCTACATTCTTTGCGGTCTTTTCCCGGAGCTGAATCGTGAATCAACTGATCGCACCCTACGGCGGAACCCTCGTCAATCTGATCGATCCCGCGAAAAGTGTCGCACTCAAGCAGGAGGCCCTGAGCCTGCCTTCGCTCGATCTGGACTGGCGGCAACAGTGCGAACTTGAAATGCTGCTGACGGGCGCCTACTCGCCGCTCACCGGCTTCATGACGCGTATGCAATGCGAGCGCGTAGAAACAGATAGCCAACTCGACGATGGCACGTTCTGGCCTCTGCCGGTCACGCTCGCCAGCAAACAGAAAGCCGCCACCGACCTGAAATCGGGAGACCGGGTGGCCTTGCGCGACGGTGAAGGTTTCATGCTTGCAATATTGACCGTCAGCGATGCTTGGGAGACTGATGGCATCCGGCATCTAGGCGGGGCGATCGAGNGGGTGGCCCTGCCGCCGCATCCTGATTTTTCCGGTCTGCGCGCTACCCCGGCCGAACTGCGTGCGCTGTTTGTCCGGCGCGGCTGGCGGCGGGTGGTGGCCTGGCAGGCGCGCCAGCCGATGCATCGCGCGCAATTCGAATTCTGTCTCAAAAGTGCGATCGAAAACGAGGCCAACCTGCTGCTGCACCCGCAGGTGGGTGGAGATATTACCGAGGCGCCGGCGTACTTCGGCCTGGTGAGAAGTTTTCTCGCCATTCGCGAACGCTTCCCGGCTGCCACGACCCAGTTGTCGCTGCTGCCCGCCCCGCCGCGCGAGGGAAGCGCCCGCGCCCTGCTGCTGCGCGCCATCATTGCGCGCAACTACGGCTGCAGCCTGTTGATCGCAGGCGGAGAGCATCAGTCTGACGGCGATTGCAGGCGGGGTGAAGACCTCATCCATACGCACGCCGACCTGCCTGTGACGGAACTGGCCGGGAAGATCGGGGTACATCTCATCCCCTATCCGCGCATGGTGTACGTGGAAGACCGTGCCGAGTATTTACCCGAGCCCGAAGCGCCTGCCGGCGCGCGTTTGCTCACCCTGAGCGGCGAGGAATTCCAGCGACGCATGCAGAGCGGGCTGAAAATCCCCGACTGGTACAGCTTTCCCGAAGTGATTGCCGAATTGCACCGGCAGAGTCCGCCGCGCGAACGCCAGGGTTTCACCGTGTTTTTCACCGGCCTGTCCGGGGCGGGGAAATCCACCCTGGNNCGCGCGCTGGCGGCACGCCTGATGGAGATGGGCGGTCGCTGTGTCACCCTGCTCGACGGCGACATCGTCCGCCGCCATCTTTCATCCGAGCTCGGCTTCACCAAGGCGCACCGCGACATCAACGTGCGTCGCATTGGCTTTGTTGCGTCCGAGATCACCAAGAACCGTGGCATCGCCATCTGCGCCCCCATCGCGCCGTATCGCCAGACCCGCCGCGATGTGCGCAGCATGATCGAAGCAGTCGGCGGCTTCGTCGAAATCCACGTCGCCACCCCGATCGAGACCTGTGAATCACGTGACCGCAAGGGCTTGTATGCCAAGGCGCGTGCCGGTCTGATCCCCGAGTTCACGNGGGTGTCCGATCCTTACGAAGTGCCTGAGAAACCGGAGCTGGCGATCGATACGACGGGTCTGGGCATTGATGAGGCCGTGCAGCAGATTCTGCTGAAGCTCGAGCACGAGGGGTATTTGCGGTGAGCCCGGTCCGATGCTTTCCCGTTCTGCCGGGGCGCGGAAGACGATGAGCGGTTCCCTGCAGCGCGGCTACGCCGCACTTCAGGCGCGCAACGTGCCGGAGGCCATCAAGTGGTTCGAGCGGGCGATCGGGGAGAATCCGGAGGATATCCAGGCGATGTCCTGGCTGGGCCAGACCCTGTGCAGCGTGGGACGACGGGTGGAGGGATTCGAACGCCTGCGCGAATCGGGACGGCGCCTGCTGGAGACGGCGCGCCAGCGTGGCGACCTCAAGCCGGTGCTCGATATCGCCCAGCAAATGCAGCAGTGGAGCGACTTTGCCGGGGCGCACGAACTGCTCGAGCAGGCAGCCGCGATCAACGACAGTGAGTTTCGCGTATTCCAGATGCTTGCGGTGACGCGGGCCCAGTTGAACAGGACGGCGGCTGCGCTCGATGCTGGCCGGCGGGCTGCCGCAATGTTGCCGGCGAACAGCATGATGCAGATCCTGCTGGCAAGCCTGGAGGCCGATGCGGGGCTGAACGAAGCGGCACGTGACCGCCTGGAGACCGCGTTGGCCGCACCGCTGGAACCCCGCGAGGCGTTCCGTGCGCACAAGGAATTGGCACGGGTGCTCGACAAGCTCAAGGCGTACGACCAGGTCTTCTCCCATCTGCATGCCTCGGCCAACCTGTCCGCGTCATTGCCCGAGTATGCGCAGCAGAATCCGGCGCTGCTGCCGAACATGATCCGGGCCAACACGGCGGGTTTCGATCGCGACCTCATGGGGCGCTGGTCCGGCACGGCTTTTCCGCCGGAGTTGCCGCCGCCGGTTTTCCTCGTCGGCTTCTTCCGCTCCGGCACCACATTGGCCCAGGAGGTATTGGGTGCCCATTCCGGCGTCCACGTCGCCGACGAGGCCGATTTCGTCTGGGCCATGCAGCGCGAGCTTCATCAGATGGTCGGCGGGAGCGAGAGCACGGCGGACAAGCTGCGCAAACTGAACCATGCGGACATCCTGCACCTGCGTGCGTTCTACTGGAATCGTGTCCGCGATCGTTTTGGCGACGCCGTGNGGGAACGCAGGTTGGTAGACAAGTTCACCCTGAATACGCTTGATCTCGGCCTGATCAATACCGTTTTCCCTGATGCCAGGCTGGTATTCGTCCTGCGCGATCCGCGCGACGTCTGCCTGAGCTGTTTCATGCAGCTCATGGTGCCGTCGCCCGCGACGGTCCATCTGCTCAGCTGGCAAGGAACGGCCGACTTCTATGCCATGGTGATGGCATGGTGGCGGCACATCCGGCCGCAGCTGACGATGGACGTCATCGAGTTCCACTATGAAGATGCGGTCATCCAGTTCGAGCCGACTTTCCGGCGCGTCTTCGACGCACTGGGACTGGCCTGGGATGATGACGTGAAGCGGTTTCACGAGCACGCGGCGAATAAACACATCGCCAGTCCCAGCCGCACGCAGGTGGCGCAGCCCCTGTATGCCTCCTCGGTGGGCCGCTGGCAGCACTACGCGGTGGAGTTCGCGCCGGTGACCCCTACCCTCGAACCGTACATCGCCGCCTTCGGCTCCGCGCCTTTCTGAATCCGGCGTGGCACGCCAGCGGTCTCATTCCTGATAGCCGAAGCGTTCAATGAACGGCTGCAAGGTTGCCATGACTGGCTGGAATTCGTCCTCATAGCGTTTCCAGCGGTATCTCGCGTGCTGGTAGATCGGCTGGGTGACCTGGTGGTAGCTGGGCGTCTGAATGGCAAGCCGCTGCTGCGCATGACGCGTGTGCTCCAGTACGGCATCGCTCCAGCCCACACCGATGAATTCCAGTAATTTCTTTGCTTCCGGCTCGAAATTCGTGATCAGGTCTTCGTAGCGAATGCGTTGCCACTGAAGCGGAATACGCTCGGTGGTTTCATGCCAGGCTTCCATTACCCGAGCGTAGATTTCCGCAATGTTTTCCAGGCTAACGAACCCGGCCATGGCGTCGTTGTGGGCAAAGCTCTGCATCATGCAGCTCAGCGCGACGTCACAGGGATGGCGGAGAGCGAGAATGAAACGGGCCTCGGGAAAAACCCGCCAGATCAGGGGAACGGACACGATGTTGAGCGGCAGCTTGTCCACCAGCCGGCTGCCGGACCGGCGCACCAGATGACGTTCCGCTTCCTGGAAGTAGAGCCTGCGCAACTCGAGAATGTGCGCCTCGCTGAGCGCCTGCAGCGCGCCGCTTCCGCCGCCGGTCAACGCCAGGAAAGCCTGCTCCATTACCGCCACCATGGGCTTCTCTTCCAGGGCCTGCAAGGCCGGATGGCTGTCAAGAACCTGTTCGAGGAGGGTCGTGCCGGAACGTGGAAACCCGATCAGAAAAATCGGCGTGTCTTCCGAAGGAGGNGGTTCCCGCTGATCGAGTCCGGATGCTTCGCTGCCCAGCCACGTCCAGGCCTGATCGATGCGGGCGAGAAAGCGGGCGCGGCTGCTGCCGTCCGGATCGGTGGCCTGATCCACACCGCGCTTGCCTGCGCTCAAGTGCGGCATGACCTGTTCCGTATTGCCCATGCGGTCATGCAATTGCCCGAGCAACAAATGAATCTCGCAGCGCGTTTCCAGGGACATGGGGTGGTCGAGGATGCGCTCCAGCCTGGCCACACCCTCGGCCAGGCGATCGTTTCGCCGATCCAGGCGGGCTGCCACCAGATTGAGAAGGGGATGGTCGGGCGCGGAAGCCAGCCCGCGTGTCACGGCCGCTTCCGCTTCGTCGAGGTTCCCCAGTCGCTCGAGCAGTTCGCCTTGCTTGGCCAGAACGTCCGGCGAATCCGGGCGTCGCGACAACGCTTGCCGGTAGCATTCGAGGGCGCCGTCCATGTCCCCGTTTTTCCTTNNCAGGCTGCCCAGGTTGGCGAGAACCTCGATACTGTCGGGTCGGTGTCCGAGAGCCCGTTGCAGGAAGTGAGCTGCCTCGTCGATCCGATTCAGGGTGAGCAGCAGGGCGCCCAGATCGCTCAGCGCTTCAAACTGGGTGGGCCGCAGCGCGAGCGCCTGGCGCAGGCTGGATTCGGCATCGTGTAGTTGGCCTGATTGCAGCAGGGCGTTGCCGAGCAGGTAGTGCGGATCGGGATAGTCCGGTTTGAGCCGGATCGCCTGGCGGTAGCACGACATGGCGTCTTCCAGCTTGCCCTGACATTGCAATGCCACGCCAAGGGTATGGTGGGCGAAGGTCTGATTCGGCGCGAGCAGCACCGCCCGCCGCCCGCTGGCTTCGGCCTCGGCGTAGCGGCCCAGACGACGTTGGGTCGTGCCAAGCTTGACCCAGGCTTCCACGTCGGTAGGGTCGGTTTTGCAGGCGCTGGCATACAGCATCAGCGCTTCCTCCAGCCGATTTGCCAGGGCCAGGCTGTCGGCCTTGGCTTTNTTGCTCTGGGTCAGGATGTTTTTCTTCGCCACGGTCTGGGGTCGAAATGGGGATGTTTATTGTAGAGGGCGGAACAACGATCAAATGGCGATGATGGCAGGTA
Source organism: Thiobacillus sp. (assembly GCF_013693775.1). Taxonomy (NCBI): domain Bacteria; kingdom Pseudomonadati; phylum Pseudomonadota; class Betaproteobacteria; order Nitrosomonadales; family Thiobacillaceae; genus Thiobacillus; species Thiobacillus sp. Next base: position 2,070,851 of record NZ_CP059257.1, on the reverse strand, counting down.
CGTTCGACGATCATTGTGAAGCTGAGGTTTCAGCGACTGAGCCGGCCTCACTGTAGCCGAATTGCTGGATGAACGGCTGCAGGGTGGGCAGGATGGGGGCGAAAGCGCTCTGATAGCGTTTCCAGCGATATCGTGCGTGCTGGTAGATCGGCTGGGTGACCTGATGGTAGCTGGGCGTGTTGATGAGGGCGCGTTCCCGGGCATGGCGGGTGTGACCGAGCACAGCGTCATCCCAGCCCACGCCCAGGAAATCCAGCAGCGAGCGCGCCTCGTCCTCCAGGTTCGTGATCAGGTCTTCGTAACGCACCTGATGCCAGTTCAGGGGCAGCCGGGCTGCGTAGTCGAGCCAGCTTCCCATGACCCGGGAATAGATCTGCGCGATGCTGTCGAGGCTGACCAGGCCCGCCATGGCATCGTTGTGGCCGAAGTTCTGCATCAGGCAGCTTAAGGCAACGTCGCAGGGATGGCGGATGGCGAGGATGAAGCGGGCTTCGGGGAAGACCCGCCACAGCAAAGGGACGCGCACGATATTGAGCGGCAGCTTGTCCACCAGCAACGTGCCAGGCTGACGATCCAGAAGGCGTTCCGCCTCCGTCCAGTAGACCTCACGCAGATGGACGAGTTGTGGTTCCGACAGATTGGCCAGCGCGCCGGGTCCGCCACCGGTCAGGTTCAGAAACGCCTGCTCCAGCACCTCGGCCATGGGTTTCTCTTCCAGGGTCTGCAGGCGAGGGTGGCTGTCCAGGATCTGCTCCAGCAGCGTGGTGCCTGAGCGTGGAAAGCCGACCAGGAAAATCGGGGTCCTGTCCTGGACGGCGGCAGAGGGNGGTGTCGCCAGATCGTCGCTCATCCAGGCGCGGGCGGTCCCGACGCGGGCCAGAAAGCGGCTGCGGCTCTGGCCGTTGGGATCGGTGGCCAGTGCGACACGGCGCTTTCCCTCGATCAGGTGGGGCAGGGCCTTGTCCGTGTTGCCCAGGCGATCGTGGAGCTGACCAAGCAGCAGATGGATCTCGGCGCGGCTCTCCTGGGCTGCCGGCAGGTTGAGGATGCTTTCCAGCCGGGTTACCGCCTGCGCGTGGCGGCCGGCACGCCGGTCCAGACGGGCGGCTACCAGGTTAAGGATGGGATGGCCAGGCTCCCGGGCCAGGCCGCGGGCCAGGATCGCCTCTGCCTCCTCCACCCGGCCGGCTTTTTCCAGCAGTTCGGCGCGCTTGGCATGTACGTAGGCGGAGTCGGGTTGCAGATCCAGTGCGCGGTGGTAGAGCTCGAATGATTCCTGTACGTGCCCCTGCTGTTCCCGCAGCCGGGCGAGATTGGTGATCGCTTCCGCAGAGTTCGGCTGCAGTGACAGGGCGTGCTCCAGGAGCGCGGCTGCCTCATCCAGCTTGCCCTGGCCTTGCAGGGCGAGCGCCAGGGTGTGCTGGGCAAAAGCCAGAGGGNNGGCAAGTTTGAGCGCCCGGCGCGCGCTCGCTTCGGCTTCAGGGTAACGGCCAAGCCGATATTGCGTTGCGCCCAGCTTGGCCCAGACTTCCACATCGCTGGGATCGGTCTTGCTTACAGCCTGGTACAAGGTACACGCTTCCTCGAAGCGCCCGTTCAGGGCCAGCTGGTTGGCCTGGGCTTTCTTGCCTCGGGTCAGTATGTTCTGCTTGGTCACGGTGCCGGCCTTGGATCAAAGCGCTCATTTTAGGCAGCAAAAAACGGCGGCCAGAGGCCGCCGTTTTTCCGGCTGTTGCAGGGATCAGGCGACCTTGCGGCGACGCGCTGCACTCAGGCCGGCCAGACCGAGACCCAGCAGGGCCAGGGTAGCGGGCTCGGGGGTGGGGTTGGGGCCGGGAGGCTGGATCGTCGGCGCGAAGCCGTCCAGGTACACGTAACCGGCGTGACCGCCGTAGGGGCAGTCGGAGGCAAGCAGCGACAGGGTCAGGTCATGACCCACGATGCTGGTGCCGCCGGCGCCTGCAGTGGTGAGGTCGATATGCTCAAGCTGCCAGCCGCTGCCATACCAGCCGTTGTAATAGGTGAAAGTAGCAGGCGCGGAAGCGGAACTGAAGGAGCGGGTGAGCAGGACGGTGTTGGTGGTGTTGTCCGTCAGCGTCAGGGAGAAGTAGTCGGAGTTGTTCAGGCCATGCGAGGATTCCAGCACGGCGTTCCACTGGAAGTAGATGTCGTTGTCCGTGTAGTTGGCGACGCTCTGGGAAATCGTGGAGACGGAGTAGTTATTGATGGAGTTGTTCACCCGCACCGAGTAGTTGCCGTTATAGACCGTGTTCTGGCCGGTGTAGGGATCCGTGCCCGCGCTCATGATCGTGTTGACGGGCGTGCCGCCGGCGTATTGCGGGGCGGTCGGCAAAGCGCCGCCCGTATAGGGGACGTATACGTTGCTGGCACAGTTGTTACTGTTCCAGCAGCCACCGCCCTGGGTCCAGCCAGAGAGGTCGCCGGTCTCAAAACCGCCATTCACGAACGCCGCCGAGAAGGCGGGGCCGGAGACCATCACGGAGATGGCCAAGGCTAACGAGGATTTTTTCATCATGATGTTCTCCCGAAGGTTGTCTGAGGTTGGCATGGCTACCCGCCGTGCCCGTACCTTTTCCGAGCGTCACAACCACACGTCTTACTTGCCGATGTCGTCGTGTTGCTTTCGAAAGCAAATAAGCATTGTGCATGCCAGAAGCAAGTGTGTTTTTATTTATTCTTGTTTTACAAATACTTACATTCGTATGCGGCGACCAGCCGAGGTAAGAAAAAGAAGAAATGTAAAAAATCGACGCAGCAGGCTTGCAGACCAGGTTGCTGCGACAGGGGGCCCTGGCCCCGGCGGGTGGAATTCAAACAGGGGCTGTACGATCAGTCGAAGGACGGATCGCCATGGCGATGCTGGGCGTGCCGGCCACCGACGTGCCGGGGCGCCAGCGAGCCGACGATCATTCCGATCACGCTCGCCAGGAAACCCGCAAACTGCGGCGGCAGCAATGCCGTGCCTTCCGGCAGCCAGATTTCCATGGGCAGCCAGACCGCGAGGCCCAGAGCGATTGAAAGGTAGGCGCCTTGCTTGCAGGCGCGTTGCCAGTACAGGCCTGAAACAAGCGGGACAAAGGCGACCACGAGCGTGATCTTGTAGGCGTTTTCCACCATCTGGTAAATGGTGGCGTCGGAATACAGTGCAAACGTCGTGACGATGGCGGCGAACCCCACGACGACCACGCGCATGGTCAGGAGCAGGGTCTTGTCGTTGTGGTGTGGCAGGTAGGGCTTGATGATGTTCTCGGAGAACGTGACGGCGGGCGCTAGCAATGTGCCTGAAGCCGTGCTCATGATGGCCGAGAGCAGGGCGCCGAAGAACATGATCTGGGCGAAGACGGGCATGTGGTTGAGGATGAGCTGCGGCAGGATCATCTGCGAATCCTTGTCCAGCAGACCCGAGACCAGGCCGGGGTCGATGAGCGTGGCGGAATAGGCGATGGTGAGCGGCACGAAGGCGAAGAAGAAGTAGAAGCTGCCGCCCATGACCGAACCGGCGACCGCGATGTTTTCACTCTTGGCGGACATCACGCGCTGGAATACGTCCTGCTGAGGGATGGAGCCGAACATCATGGTGATCCAGGCGGCGATGAAGGCGATGACATCCTTGCTGTTGGCCTCTGGCCAGAAGTTGAACTGCCCTTTCTGCGCGGCATGCTGGACCACGTGGCCGAGTCCGCCCGCCATATCCGATGCCACATACAGGATGTACAAGAGGCCGACGACGATGATGCTCATCTGGAAGAAATCGGTCAGCGCCACCGACCACATCCCGCCGTATAGCGTGTAGAGCAGCACGATGGCAGCGCCGATGAGGGTGCCCTGGGTTTGCGTGATGACGCCCTGGGACAGGATGTTGAATACCAGACCGAGCGCGGTCATCTGGGCTGATACCCAGCCGAGGTAGGAAATGATGATGGCCACGCCCGTGATGACTTCCACCTTGCGGCCATAGCGTTTGCGGTAGTAGTCGGTCAGCGTGAGTAGGTTCATCCGGTAGAGCTTGCGGGCGAAGAACAAGCCGACCAGGATCAGGCACATCGAAGAGCCGAAGGGATCGGACACGATGCCGTGCAGGCCTTCGTTGAGGAAGGTGGCGGGGATGCCGAGGACGGTTTCCGAGCCGAACCAGGTGGCGAAGACGGTGGCCGTGACGATATAGATCGGCAGATGACGGCCCGCCACGACGTAATCCCGGGCAGTGTGGACGCGCGTGGCGGCATACATGCCGACGCCGATGGAGATGACCAGATAGAGGATGACGAAGCCGATCAGCATGGTGGGCAGAGTCAAAAACGATGAGAAAGAATGAGCCCTGAACCCCAGTCCGGACTGGCCCGGCTGAAGCCGCCTACTGCATACAGATTCAGCTTGTTGGCGGGATTCAGGCGATAGCTGAGNTAAAGCATGGCCTCGCTGATGGGGCCGCTGGTTCGGGTGACGGCTTGTTGCCAGTCGTAGCTGCCCCCNAATGACAGGGACGGTGTGACGCGATAATCGGTGCCGACCGACCCCAGCCAGACATTGCGATAGTTGATGGCTTCAGGATCCCCTTTCCACTTGTATCCCAGGCTGACAAAAGGGGTCCATTGATTCAGGATGGGTTTGAAGAACTCGGCCTGCAGGGTGTAATCGTTCTTGCCGGTGCCCAGGGATTTTGCCGTGCTGGCGGTACCGAACTTGATTTTCCCACTGATGTCGAGCCCCACCCATGCGGCTCGTTCGTCCAGAAGGTTATAGGTGGCGGTGGCTGAAATATCGCCCATTCCCTCGGAAATCGCTGTGGTCCGTGACGTATTGAGCGGGTCGCCTTCCGGCGTGACATTTCCATCCCCCTTGACGCGGAGCCAGGCCGTCGACAATCGCAGGCTCCAGTCGTCGGTACGATATTTCAGGCTTAACGGCAACGCCCATGTTTCGGTCTTGGTTTGGCTACCGTATTTACCGGATGAATAATCGAATCCCAGATTGGCGCTGAATTTTCCGTCGGCGGCCTGGACGGGCGAGCAAACTGTGGCCAGTAGCGTGCATATCGGGGTAATAAGGCGCATGGCAACCTTTCAAGCGGGTGGCCGAGATTTTAATGGAGGAATGACCAACTGTGCGTTGGCAAGGGCGGGCTGTTTCGATGCGAAAACACTATTTAGCTGATTGCCATGTTGTTCACGCCCGCATGTTTATCCGGGTAGAGCGTTCCAGAACGCCCTGATTTAGACAGGACGCATTCCGTGAATCCTCGGACCAACGTTGCCGTTTTGACAAATACATCCGGGGGCCGCCCAACGCAGGATGCGGGGCTTGGCGTAAATCCAGCAAAGGATTGCGATGCCAAGCATTAAAAGGTCTTGGGATCGCTCAGGCATATCAATCGTCGCGCTCGGGGCGTTCAACCCGTTCAATTCTCTCCATGCGTTCGACTTTTTCCGGGCGCTCGATTTTCTCGGGTCGCTCGACTTTTTCCGGGCGTTCGACCTTCTCCGGGCGCTCAACCTTTTCTGGGCGCTCGATCGTCTCGACACGTTCAATCTTCTCAGGACGTTCGATGGCTTCAACCCGTTCAATCTTCTCCGGGCGCTCGAGTTTTTCGGCTTGTTCCGATGAGACCGGGGAGTCTTGTTTTTCTGGCTGCTCGACACCTTCCCGAGTCGATGACTCGTTGCTCGCGCCCGTATCGTGTTCCGTCTCCTGCTGGAATGTTTTATCGTCCTGGCGGGAATGCCTGGANAAGGGGCTCCCTTCCTGGTGTGGCTTGTCGAGAGGATGTCCCGGGAAGGGCTGCGCCTCGATCTCGCGGGCACGGAGCTGGCCATCGGCACGGACGGCGTCGACTATTGCCCATCCNCCGGCACGGGGAGGAGCCTGTTTGATCCGTGTTTGCGAATCGAGCAGGAAGTGCTGGCCGTTGATGTTGATTCCCGACTTGTTGGCATGGCTGACCAGCCCCTGTATGACGACGCGGTCAACCGGCATGCCGCGCTCCTCGCGTTCGAATCGGGAGACCTGCAACCGGCCTTGCTCATAGCGGCCTTCGGCGCGGACGACGTCGCCCGGCTCGAGTTTGTGCAGGTGCCCCTTCAGCACAACGCCCTCCACCGTCAACTCGCCTTGCGCGTTGCGTTGGACTTCGCCGCTGAGACTGTCAGGCGTATCGTCCGGCACAACATCCAAACGCGTGGCGACAACGTGTCCACGCACACCCGCAAAACCGCTGACGGCGACTTTGACGCCCGGGACGAGGCCATTCGGTAACACTGCATTGGGACTCAGGCTGATATTGCGTCCTTGCGCACGTATCCCATCCAACCCGAGCTGCTGCAATGGGGAAACCAGCAGGTGTCTGACATGCAAGCGCTCGACGGAGAGCTGGCTGCCTTGCCCCTGTGCGCGCACACGCACGACCTGGCCTACGCGCAGGTCTTTGGGAGAGCCCGACTTGCCCTGGATCAAGACAGGCGTGGTCGGGAGGTAATGCAACTCCAGACCGTTCACGCAGATACTGGCGAATCCAGTGATGACCCCGTCAACTTCAACCGTGTGTCCCATACCGCCGCTGCCGCTGCCGTCTCCGCCTGGCTTTCTGTCAGGGGACAGGCCGGTCCCGCCCTGTCCGGTCCCATCAGTTCCTTCCGGTCGGAAGCCGGTACCGCCGGCACCATTGCCATCGTGCATGATGGGCGAGCCACCTGACTCGCAAGGATTGGCGGCATGAAGCGCCGGGGCCAGCGTGAAGGCCAATAACCCCAGCAGGGCCTGGTGCCAGAACTTCATGGTTTGGTGCCCAATTCTTCCTGTTCGTCGGCCTGGAAATAATACTGGCCGTAGGTCACCCGGTAGTGAGCCTGGGCATTCTGGTGATCGCGTTCCTGCAGTTCCATTGCTTTCTGGCTGAAGGCCTGCATCACTTGGCTGGAAAGTTGGCGGGCATAGGCGGACAGAATCAGGGTCGAATCCTTGCTCAAGCGATCGTAATAGACACTTCGTTCCAGCAGCGGAGGTTCATTGAGGCGGGTCAGATTGTGCGTGCATGCGCCAATGTGATCGTGCACGTTNTTACCGAGGTAGAACAGTTTTTCGTCCAATCCATGACTCGGGATGAACGCATCCGTAAGCAGTATGACGCGGCCGAGTTCGTCGATCTGGGCGACCCCNAGCCGGAGCCATTCGTCCAATACCGCGCGTGGTCGAATGTCCTTCGTCACCGAGCGCACCAGTGATTCAAAACTCATGGCGCCNCCGGTACTGGCGAGTCGATGCAGAGGCAGGGGACGGCCTTTGTTGTCCAGGTATTCTGGGTAGGCCGTCCAGCGGGCCACGATTTGTGCGCCAATGGATACGGACAGCGGGGGTTCGTCGTGACCGCTGACGATCTCATTACGCAGCCGTTTGACATCCATTCGGTGGATGCCTGTGAGCAGGCTGACCCGGCTATCGGTCTGATCCTTGCCATCAACGGGCATTGCGGTCGCCACTTCTACATAGGTCAGCTTGAGCAGGTTGGCGAGTGCAGGGTACTGCACGCTATAGTTCAGCAGCAGCTTGACCAGCGGACGCAACAAACGCTTCACCGCCGCCGTCACTGAGCGAGGCGGGGTAACGATGGCTTGGGCAACACCCTGGTCCGACATGGCTACCTGACATCAAAGTGGTTACTTATGAGTGTAACAATTTACCACGCAAATGTATGTCGTGGGTGAGTCATGGGCAGCGGCAGCAGTTTTCAGGGTGGCTATTCTGTTCCATGTTTGGTTTCAAACTGGATGCCGACTGTCTTCAGCAGATCGATGGGCAGTACGCCGCCAGCAGAAATGATGACGATGTCATTTGGCAGGGCAATCTCTCCGGATGCTGCCTCCAGCAGCACCTCNCCAGGTTCGATCCGTACCACATTCGATTTGAGCAAGACAGTGATGCGGCCGGTTTTCTGGGCTTCATCCAGGCGCTGGCGATTTTTCGGCTTGACCCGGCCGAAGGCGTCGCCCCGATAGGATAGCGCCACAGTGGTATCCGGTTCTGCGGCGATGGCAAGTGCCGCTTCCAATGCGCTGTCGCCGCCACCGATGACCAGTACCTTCTGGCCCCGGTATTGCTCGGGATCGATCAATCGGTAAACCACTTTGGGCAATTCTTCGCCGGGGACGTCCAGCTTGCGGGGCGTGCCGCGCCGTCCGATGGCCAACAGTACCGCGCGGGCTGAATATTCTCCTCCTGAGGTTTTGACCTTGAAGCCCCGGCCGCTCGATTCAATGCTTTCCATGCGTTCCCGGAAGCTGATTTTCAGGTCTGTCTTGCCTACGATGCCATTCCAGAATTCGAGCAAGGCTTCCTTGCTGATTTCCGACATCCTGACCTTGCCGACGATCGGCAACTGGACCGGGGCAGTCATGATGACCTTGTTGCGCGGATAGTGATAAACCGTGCCGCCCAACGAATCCTCCTGTTCCACGATCCGGTAGCGCAGCTTGTGCTGGATTGCACCCAGCCCGGCCGCGATTCCCGCCGGACCTGCGCCCACGATGAGCACATCCAGTTCGGCGTCCCGCTCCCCNTTGATCTTGTCCTTGATGGCGTTCATCGCTTGACGCCCCTGTTCGGCGGCCTTCCGCACGAGGCCCATTCCCCCNAATTCGCCGGCAATGAACAACCCGGGGATGTTGGTTTCGAAATTGGGCTTGACGAGCGGGATGTCGATCCCGCGTTTNTCCGTCCCGAACACCAGCTTGATGGCCTCGAATGGGCAGGACGCCATGCAGGCGCCGTGGCCGATGCAAACCGACGGATTGACCAGATGGGCCTTGCCCTCCACAAGCCCGAGCGCGCCTTCCGGACAGGCCTTGACGCATGAGCCGGATCCGATGCACCGGAGCGGATCGAACACAGGGTGCAACGAAACAGGCTCTCCCAGGCCGGCTGCCCTGGATTCCTGTAGCGCCAGCGCATGCTGTTCATTGCGCAACTGGCGCCGGCGGAAATAGAGAAANAGAACGACTGCCAAAGGCGCAAGGTAAAGAAGGACTGTTGTTAAGTTCATGAATATAAATGGTTTTAATGGTTCATGCGGCACCCGGTGTGGGGTCGCCGCAAAGGCTGCGGGCTGTCCAATGACTTTACGGAACAATTCCCCGGTTGGGCCAGGAAATTTAAAACAAAAATATCACGTGTAAAATATTTACACTTTTTTACGTAAACTTTGTTAGGATCGCAGCCGTAAACAGGGGCACCAGGGAAACCAAGAAAGCCAAGGCAATCACGTGCAACAGACTTTGAGCATGCAATCACCCACCAGGCTAAACACGCCACGGGACAAGGCGACCAAGCCGCGTAAGCGCGAAGTCGGCGCGACCGCGATGCTGCTGGGCGTGTCTGTGCTCGTTGCGTGCGCCTGGGCGATCGGGCGCTGGGGTGGATTCACCGCTGGATCACGTGTGGGTTATAACCTCGGCTTGGCCGGCGGCATCATGATGCTGTTGTTGTTTCTGTACCCGCTGCGCAAGCATTTCCGTTTCATGCATGGCCTTGGACCGGCCAAATACTGGTTTGCCTTGCACATGACACTGGGGATCCTGGGCCCCCTGTTCATCCTCGCGCATTCGCGTTTTCACGTAGGCTCGATCAATGCAGGAATTGCGCTGGCCAGCATGTCGCTGGTCGCAGGGAGCGGCATCATCGGTCGCTTCATCTATACGCGTATCCACCATGGACTCTATGGACGCCGTGCCAGCTTGCAGGAGTTACGAGAACTGGCCGGGCTGAACTCGAAGGAGGTTCAGTCCAGGCTTGCCTTTGCGCCCAGAGTGGAAGGTGCGCTGGCCGATTTTGAGGCTGAGCTCGCAACACCCCAGCGGAATCGTTTGAGATCCGTGTGGACATTTACCACGCTTTGGTTGCGTGGCCGCATCGTTTATATGCGTTGCGTGCGCGAACTGAATCAGCTTTATCGGGACCACGCCCACGCGCAGGGCTGGGATCACGCTAAAACCCAGCGCCGCCTTGCGGCAGCCAAGCATCTGGTCCGCACCTATTTGCAGGGCGTCCAGCGCGTTGCCCAGTTCAATACCTACGAGCGCCTGTTCTCGCTTTGGCATGTCCTGCATGTGCCGCTCGTATACATGCTGGTGTTCAGCGCGATAGCACACGTTGTCGCCGTACATATGTACTGATGAAGCTGGCGGGCGAGGAAGAAGAATCAAAAACGGTTGCGTGGTTTCCATAAGAACGTTTTTCGCTGTGCTGCTCCTGCTGCTGTCAGGGGTGACGGCGGGACTGGGACCTCGCCAAGCGGAGGCGGGTGCGCTGGAAAACGTGCTGATGCCGGGCAAGCTCATCCAGGGGCATGCCAAGGCGGAAGAGAAGTGTACGAACTGTCATGTCCGGTTCGACCGGGAAGGACAAAACAGACTGTGCCGGGACTGCCACAAGGACGTGGGCCAGGACATGGCACAGAAACAGGGGTACCACGGACGGATCAAGGAACAGGCTTGTCGCACCTGCCATACGGAACACAAGGGACGCGAGGCACGGATTGTCGTGCTGGACGAGAAAAGTTTTGACCACACGCTGACGGATTACCCGCTCAAGGGAAAGCACACGGAAACGGAATGCAGCAAATGTCACCAGCCAGGGAAGAAATTTCGCAGTGCGCAGAGCGTGTGTGTCGCGTGCCACAAGAAGGACGACACGCACAAGGGAAGGCTGGGTTCGAAGTGTGCGGATTGCCATACCGAGTCCGGCTGGAAAGAAGCGCGGTTCGACCATGACACCACGGATTTCAAACTTGAAGGCAAGCATGTCAATGCGACGTGCAGGGATTGTCACCGGGACAATGTCTTCAAAGACACGCCTATGGCCTGCGTGTCGTGTCACCGCAAAGACGACAAGCACAAGGGCCGTTTTGGCGAAAAATGCCAGACCTGTCATCACGCCAAGGCCTGGGATGCCGTGGACTTCGACCATGATGAATCCACGAAATTTCCCCTGCGCGGCAAGCATCGGCAGGCCCGATGCGATACCTGCCATACCGGGAACCTGTACCGGGACAAATTGCAGACGACCTGTGTCGCGTGCCACAAAAAGGACGACAAGCACAAAGGCACACTGGGCGAGAAATGTGGCGACTGTCACGTCGAGCGCGCCTGGAACGAGGCGCGCTTCGATCACGCTCAATCCCGTTTCCCGCTACGCGGCAAGCATGCGGGCATTGAGTGCAAAGCCTGTCACAAANGCCCGCTCTTCAAGGATGCACCCATGAAATGCATCGCCTGCCACAAGAAAGATGACAAGCATAAAGGCGGATTGGGCGACGCGTGCGACTCCTGTCATGGCGAGCGCGACTGGAAGGAAAACCGCTTCGATCACGGCAGAACGCGATTTGCGTTGTCAGGCCGTCACCGTTCCGTGAAGTGCGACGACTGTCACCAGGGGCAGAAGTACAGGAATACGCCCATGACCTGTAACGCCTGCCACAGGAAAGACGACGTGCACAAAGGCCAGCAAGGCGAAAAATGCGAGCAATGCCATAGCGCACAGGACTGGAAGCAGACCACGTTCAACCACGGCCTCACCCGTTTTCCCCTGCTGGGCAGGCACTTGGTTGTTGAATGCAAANAATGCCATGCCACGGCTCAATTCAAGGATGCCAAGACGGAATGCGTGGCGTGCCACGACAAGGATGACACCCACAAGCGGCGTCTCGGCGATCAGTGCGAAAGCTGCCATAACAGCCGCGATTGGCGGTTGTGGGACTTCAACCACGCCACTCGGACCCGCTTCAGGCTCGAAGGTGGGCATCGGGGCCTGGATTGCTATAGCTGTCACAGACAACCCGTTTCAGGAAAGGCCTCCCTGCCGATGGGATGCGTGAGCTGTCACGACAAGGATGATGTGCACGACGGCAGCTTCGGCAGGCAGTGCGAGAAATGCCATGGCACGGATTCTTTCAAGCAGGTCCGTCTGCGCCAGGGCCAAAATTCACCGCCCACGAAAATCGCGGCTTCAGAAGTGGCCTGTCCAACCGCCGTTCGGGGAGGATGCCAGGGCGGCGCCAGACAAGCCGTACGTGCTTTGCAGGCCATGTTTGCTTCGGGAGGCGACGCACGATGAAGGATGCCTATTCTGTTGTCAGGTCACGCATTCTTCCAGGATTGTGGCAGCTATGGGCCGTTCTGCTGCTCTGCGTAGCAAGCATGGTTACCCAGCCGACCCTCGCTGCGGGGTCAGGTGCTGCCGGTTTCGATCATGCGAAGACAGGCTTCCAGCTGAGTGGGGCTCACCGGAACGTGCGGTGCGAATCGTGCCACGTCCAGGGTGTTTTCAAGGGAACACCTACCCAGTGTTCGAGTTGCCATGCCAGCGGCAGCCAGCGCATCACGGCCGCTGCCATGCCGGCCACACATATTCCGACCAAGCAGGCATGCGAAACCTGCCACAACACCTTGTCATTCGCGGGAGCGCGCTTCAACCATATAGGCGTCGCGCCCGGCACGTGCGCCACCTGTCACAACGGCAGCACGGCCAAGGGCAAGCCGAGCACGCATATTGTGACGACGGCCGCTTGCGACACGTGCCACAAAACCAGCGCGTGGACTCCCGCCAGTTTCAATCATGGCGCGGTCACCCCAGGTAGCTGCGCCAGTTGCCACAATGGCAAGACCGCGACCGGCAAGCCAAGTACGCATATCCCGACCACGGCGTCCTGCGACACCTGCCACAAGACGGTTGCCTGGAAACCCGCCGCCTTCAGCCATGGCGGGGTTGCGCCAGGGGCTTGTTCGACCTGCCACAACGGCAGCACGGCCACGGGCAAACCGGCTACCCATATCCCCACCACGCAGGCGTGCGACACCTGCCACAAGACCAGCGCCTGGACGCCGGCCAACTTCAATCACAATGGCGTGACCACGGGGAGTTGTGCAACGTGCCACAACGGCAAAACTGCGACCGGCAAGCCGAGTACCCATATCCCGACCACAGCGTCCTGCGACACCTGTCACAAGACCGTTGCCTGGAAGCCCGCTGCTTTCAGCCACAGTGGGGTTGCTCCGGGAACCTGTGCGACCTGCCACAACGGCAGTATCGCCAAAGGGAAGCCGACCACGCATATCCCCACCACGGCTGCTTGTGATAGCTGCCACAAGACTGCTGCCTGGGTGCCTGCCAATTTCAACCATAGCGGGGTTGCCCCTGGCACGTGTGCGACTTGCCACAATGGCAGCACGGCCACAGGCAAACCCACCAGCCACCTTCCTACCACGCAGGCCTGCGACACCTGCCACAAGACTGCCAGCTGGAAACCCGCGACGATGAACCACACGGGTATTGCGCCCGGAACCTGTGCCACCTGCCATAACGGAACAACTGCGGCAGGCAAGTCCGCGACCCACATTCCGACCACGGCTGCGTGTGATACCTGCCATAAGACCTCATCGTGGAATACGGCGACGATGAACCATACCGGCATTGCCCCTGGCACCTGTTCGACCTGCCACAACGGCACCACCGCCACAGGGAAACCCACGACCCACCTTCCGACCACGGCTTCATGCGACACCTGCCACAAGACCAGTGCTTGGACCCCGGCTACCTTCAGCCATACCGGCATTGCCCCGGGACGTGCTCGACCTGCCATAACGGCACAACCGCCACGGGTAAACCCACGACCCACATTCCAACCACGGCTTCATGCGACAGCTGCCACAAGACCAGTGCCTGGACGCCTGCGACTTTCAGTCATACCGGCATTGCTCCCGGAACCTGTGCAACTTGCCACAACGGCACCACGGCCACGGGCAAACCGACTACCCACCTTCCGACCACGGCGTCCTGCGACACTTGCCACAAGACCAGCGCTTGGACACCCGCGACTTTCAGCCACACGGGTGTCGCGCCAGGTACCTGTTCGACCTGTCACAACGGCACGACTGCCACGGGCAAGTCGACCACGCACATTCCTACGACCCAGTCCTGTGACAACTGCCACAAGACCTCTGCCTGGACACCTACGACCTTCAGTCACACCGGCATTGCGCCTGGCACGTGCTCGACTTGCCACAACGGCACCACCGCCACGGGCAAGCCCACGACCCACCTTCCGACCACGGCGTCATGTGACACCTGTCACAAGACATCCGCCTGGACCCCGGCTACCTTCAGCCACACTGGCGTCGCGCCTGGAACGTGTGCAACTTGCCACAACGGCACGACCGCCACGGGCAAGCCGACCACACATATCCCTACGACTCAGTCGTGCGACACCTGCCACAAGACCAGTGCTTGGACCCCGGCTACCTTCAGCCACACCGGCGTCGCGCCTGGAACGTGCGCAACTTGCCACAATGGAACGACTGCAACCGGCAAGCCCACGACCCACCTTCCGACCACAGCTTCATGCGACAGCTGCCATAAAACATCTGCCTGGACGCCCGCGACTTTCAGTCATACGGGTGTGGCGCCAGGTACCTGTTCGACCTGCCACAACGGCACGACCGCCACGGGCAAGCCCACGACCCACCTTCCGACCACGGCGTCATGTGACACCTGTCACAAGACATCCGCCTGGACACCTGCGACTTTCAGTCATACCGGCATTGCCCCGGCACGTGCGCAACTTGCCACAACGGCACCACCGCGACTGGCAAGCCGACCACGCACATTCCCACGAGCCAGTCGTGCGACACTTGTCACAAGACCAGCGCCTGGACCCCGGCGACCTTCAGCCACACTGGCATTGCGCCTGGCACCTGTTCGACCTGTCACAACGGCACGACCGCCACGGGTAAACCCACGACCCACCTTCCGACCACGGCGTCATGTGACACCTGTCACAAGACCAGCGCCTGGACCCCGGCGACTTTCAGCCATACGGGCGTCGCGCCTGGAACGTGTGCAACTTGCCACAACGGCACGACCGCCACGGGCAAGCCGACCACACATATCCCTACGACTCAGTCGTGCGACACCTGCCACAAGACCAGTGCTTGGACCCCGGCTACCTTCAGCCACACCGGCATTGCCCCGGCACGTGCTCGACTTGCCACAACGGCACGACCGCGACGGGCAAGCCGACCACGCACATTCCTACGACCCAGTCGTGCGATACCTGTCACAAGACATCCGCCTGGACCCCAGCTAATTTCAGCCACACCGGCGTGGCGCCTGGCACGTGCGCAACTTGCCACAATGGCACGACCGCAACCGGCAAGCCGACCACGCACATTCCTACGACTCAGTCGTGCGACACCTGCCATCGGACCAGCGCCTGGACGCCTGCGACCTTCAGCCACACTGGAATTGCGCCAGGTACCTGTTCGACCTGCCATAACGGCACAACCGCCACGGGCAAACCGGCTACCCACATCCCGACCACGGCGTCGTGCGACACCTGTCACAAGACCAGCGCCTGGACGCCTGCTACCTTCAGCCATACCGGCATTGCCCCCGGCACGTGCTCGACCTGCCACAACGGCACGACCGCGACGGGCAAGCCCACGACCCACATTCCGACCACGGCGTCCTGCGACGCCTGCCACCGGACGACGGCCCCGTTTACCACTGCAACCATGAATCACAGTGCAGTTATCAGCGCTACCTGCGAGTCGTGCCACAACGGGGCGTACACGTCTTCCGGGGCACAGGCCAAACCGATCAATCACATTCCGACGGCCTTGGTCGGCGGCAAGGACTGCAAGGCCTGTCATACCAGTACTGCCAGTTGGTCGACCATGAAGATGGACCACAACAATATTCTGACTGGTTGCAAGACCTGTCATGCGAGCGGCACCAGCTACCTGGGCAGCATGGAGAAGAAGAGCGTGACCCATCAGTCGAAAACGGCCACCGATTGTTCTCAATCCGGCTGTCACCGACCCTTGGGCAACAAGGGTGTGGCCTACGTCAAATGGGATTAAGCCGTAAGCAACTTACTCGCTCGAGTTTCCCGAGTGAGCCACCGATCGGCTCGCGCGGGGCGCTTTCAGGAATCATGACGGGACAGGCAATGTTTTTACTACTCGGAACAAGCTGGTTGCAGCGTTGATCGGTTGCAGCATGCTGGCGATCAGTCCGCAGATGGCGGGTGCACAGATTCTGGAGGAGATCCAGGTTCAACCCGATAACTTCGAAAATGTCATCCGGTTGCAGTTCAATGCCCGGATCCAGTTTCTACGGGCGGTCAAAGTCGGCAAGACCAATACCATCGTGGTGTATTTCCGGATTCTTCAAGGCGAGGAATCGACGGAAATCAAATCGGTCGAGACGCTCAAGTCAAAATCATTTGATCAACTTCCCGAAGTGGCGGCGACGCTCTCGCCTCAGGCTTCTTCAGTCAAGAAGCTGACGTTACAGATTGGGAAAGACAAGCAGGTCGCGGATGGACGGGTGCTCGCCGGCGCGGATGGCCGCAGTGTGGACATCATTTTTGGCGACACGGCGAGGAAGTATCAACTGGTTCCGGACGGTAAACGCTACGCCCTGACATTGCTCAGTTCGACATCCCGGGATGAAGTGAGTGGCAAAGTCATCCCTCGCGAGTTGCAGGACTATGACGTTTTCACGTCACAGCAGACGCGTGAAGGCCAGACGTTCTATGAACTGAACCTGGGTTATTTCGCCACCNCCGAACAGGCTGAACAGGTCCGTGCCGGCCTGCTGTCCCAATTTCCGCAGGCCGAAATAAGCGATCTGCGCAAGCGCAGGAAAGCCATGCTCAAGGCTGCTTCCGCGAGTGCGAAATCCGACGTGACGTTGGGACCAGGGCAAGCCCCGGTGGCGCTTCCTGACGTGGAAAACCAGGCGGCCATGCTGATGCCGAAGGCGCAGGAAGCCTTGAAGGCCGCGAATTACGAACTGGCCATCGATCTCTTTAACCAGATTCTGCTGTTACCGCCCAACCACTATTCGCAGGACGCGCAGGAATTGATCGGCGTGGCCCGGGAGCGCAACGGAGAGTTGGCCAAGGCGAGAGCCGAGTATGCGCTGTATCTGAAGTTGTTTCCGGAAGGAGCGGGTGCCGAACGCGTGCGTCAGCACTTGGCGGGACTCAAAGCGGAGAGCACGTCTACGGGGGCGATTCGGGCAAAAGCCAGAAGACGCGATGAGCCTGTCATCAAGACCGTGTCCGGCAGCCTTTCGCAATACTATTTCGGCGGCAGCACCCAAACGCAGACCGCTTTCAATACGCCTACCACTGCCGGGACCTCGACGCTTTCGGCCATAAACCAGTCTTCGCTGCGAACCCATCTCGATTTGCAGGGTCGTTACCGGAATTCCGATGCGGACCAGAAACTGGTTTTTCGGGATGACAACATCGTCAGTTTCCTCAAGTCGCGCCCGAGCCTGAATCATGTCCTGTCGGCCTACTATAGCTACAAGGGCCTGGGGAACGGGTTCAATGCCACACTGGGTCGCCAGATCGGAACGTCCGGGNGCGTGCTCGGCCGGTTCGATGGCGCGCAGCTTGGCTACTATTTCGCGCCCAAATGGCGAGCCAACGTGGTTGCCGGTGTGCCGGTCGAATTCCCCGCGCTCGGCTCCGATCGAAAATTCTGGNGGNTCAGCCTGGATGGCGACGAACTGACCGAACGCCTGCGTGGCAAGACCTACTATATCGAGCAGTCGGCAGACGGCATCCAGGATCGGCGCGCCGTCGGCCTGGAACTGGGGTTCTACGACATGCGCGGTTCCGTCAGCAGCCTGGTGGACTATGACGTGAGCTACAGCGCGCTTAACATCGGTACCCTCCAGGGCAACTGGCAGACGGAGAAGNGGGGCATGTTCAGTTTCCTGCTGGATTATCGCCGCTCGCCGTTGCTCACCACATCGGTTGCCCTGTATAACGCTGCGGTGACGTCTATGTCGCCTATTCCGACCAGCATCAAACAATTGCTCGCGACCAGTACGGAAGATCAGGTTCGCACATGGGCAGACAATAGTAGTGCGGTCTCCAAACTGTTCCAGGCGGGATACATCACGCCGCTGAATAAAACCTGGCAGGTAGGGNGAGATTTCAATCTGACCAATACCGGCGCCTTGCCCGGGTCGACCTTGAGCGATGGAACCGTCCTGCCGCCGACGCCGGCCACCGGAAACATTTATGCCTATTCCCTGCGGGCCATCGGCTCCGGGCTTNTGATGGCCAACGACGTCAATGTGTTCACCTTGTCCCTGAACAAGGGCAATACCTTTAACGGCCAACTCCTGGCATACAACAACGTCACCCGGCTGGAACGCTGGACGCTTGAGCCTTCGTTGAAGTATTACCAGCAGAAAAGCGATCCCGATACCAATCTGGCCCGCTGGACGCCCGAGATTCACCTGACCTATCTGTGGAAGGGCAACCTGTCCCTGGAAGCGGATTACATCTATGAGCATTCGACGACAACCAGTCCTGGCAACAATGAAGTCAGCCAGCAACATTTCTTCTATGTAGGCTACCGCTGGGACATCTGAGCGGCGGACGCAGCAAAGGCTACTTATGTTGGAAATAATCGGACTGGGTTGTGCGCGCGGTGAGCGTCGCCTGTTTGGAAACGTGTCGTTCACCCTCGAGCCGGGCGGACTGATCTGGATCCAGGGCGGCAACGGCAGCGGCAAGACCACGTTGTTGCGCACGCTGTGCGGGCTGACCCAAGCCATGGCTGGCGAAGTACGCTGGCGCGGCGAACCTATCAGAGCGTGGGGCGAGGACTACCGTCGGGAACTGACCTACATCGGCCATGCCAATGGCCTGAAGGAAGAACTCAGTGCGCAGGAGAATCTCCTTGTCGCCGCACGCCTTGCCAGCCAGCCGGCCAGTCACGCCGAGGTTGATGACGCCTTGCAAGACATGGGCTTGGCAGGGCGCGAACATTTGCCCGTCAAATTCCTGTCCCAGGGGCAGCGCCGCCGTGCAGCCCTGGCCCGGTTGAAGCTCGCTCAGCCACGCCCGCTCTGGCTGTTGGACGAACCCTTCAACGCACTGGATACCCACGCGGTCGCGNGGGTACGGCAAATCATGGAAGGCCACCTGGCAAGGGGCGGCATGATCGCCTTGACGTCGCATCAGGACGTCGGCGTCCAGGCAACCGACACCCAGACGTTGCGGCTCGATGCCTGAGGGTACACGGACATGATGCGAACCCTGGGCCATATTGTTACCCGTGACGTATTGCTCGCCATGCGTCGGCGGGCCGATGTGGCAACCACGCTATTTTTCTTCGTCATCGTTGCCAGCCTGTTCCCGCTCGGTGTGGGTCCGGAGCCCAAACTGCTGCGTGCCATGGCGCCCGGCATTCTATGGGTGGCGGCCTTGCTGGCTTCCATGTTGTCCCTGGGCCGGCTGTTCGACGCGGATTATGCGGATGGCAGCCTTGAACAGCTGGTTCTGGCCCCCGAGCCGTTGGCCCTGGTGGTGATCGGCAAGGTCATGGCGCACTGGCTGATTTCGGGCTTGCCACTGGTTTTGATTGCGCCGGTGATCGCGCTGCAATTCGATTTGCCGGTCGGCTCCATTGGCACGCTGCTGGCGGCACTGCTGCTGGGTACGCCGCTATTGAGCCTGATCGGCGCCATCGGTGCGGCCCTGACGGTGGGCGTGCGTGGTGGCGGGGTACTGGTGTCATTGCTGGTATTGCCGCTGTATGTGCCGGTGCTGGTTNTTGGTGCCGGGGCCGTGGACGCCAGTACCACCGGTATGGATGCCAGTGGCCACTTGTCCATCCTCGGCGCACTGCTGCTGCTGGGCATGGTACTGGCGCCCTGGGCTACCGCGGCGGCTTTGCGAATCTCGCTGGAATGATCGAGGTGCGTCTCCCTATGACCTGCATGGAACGATTTCCGGAATGAAACTGAACTGGTTCAAATACGCCTCGCCTGCCACGTTCTATCCGCTGGCAGGCAAGCTGATTCCCTGGTTTGCGCTGAGCGCGGCGGGGTTTACCTTCGCTGGCCTGTATCTCAGCTNNTTTGTGGCGCCCACCGACTTCCAGCAGGGCGAGTCGTACCGCATTATTTTCATCCATGTGCCTGCCGCCTGGATGTCGATGTTCATCTACATCGTGATGGCGGGATGGGCCGCAGCGGGATTGATCTTCAATACGCGTCTGTCGTCGATGATGGCGAGTGCGCTGGCGCCCACCGGTGCCCTGTTCACGTTCATCGCTCTGTGGACTGGTGCGTTCTGGGGAAAACCCACCTGGGGTGCCTGGTGGGTGTGGGATGCCCGACTGACGTCCGAGCTAATCCTGCTGTTCCTGTATCTGGGATTCCTGGCCTTGCATGCCGCGATCGACGACACACGCCGCGCCGATCGCGCCAGCGCATTACTGGCGTTGGTCGGCGTGGTCAACGTGCCCATCATCTATTTTTCGGTCAAGTGGTGGAACACCCTGCACCAGGGCGCATCGGTCAGCATGACCATGGCCCCCAAGATGGCGGCCACCATGCTGCTGGGCATGCTGGTCATGGCGTTGGCCTGCTGGATGTACAGCATTGCCGCGGCACTGGCGCGCGTGCGCTGCATCATTCTCGAACGCGAGCAACAGGCCGAGTGGCTCGCAAAATTGACCGGAGAACCGTCATGATCTGGAAGAGTCTGGATGACTTCATCGCCATGGGGGCTATGGCTTCTATGTCTGGGGGCTTACCTCGTCACGGCCGTCCTCATCACGGCTGAAATTCTTATGCTTCGCATGCGTCGACGCGCCGTTGAAAAGGCCCGTCGAATGCAGGCGCTCCTATCCGAACAGGTGACACATGAAGCCACGCCATAAACGCATGGTCCTGATTGCTGCCGGGCTGGCTGCGGTAGGCATTGCGGCCAGCCTGGTGCTGAACGCCTTGCGCAGCAACATGGCTTTTTCTTTACGCCGACCCAGATCGCTGCGCACGAGGCGCCCATCGACCGCAGCCTGCGTATTGGCGGATTGGTGGAAACCGGTAGCGTCCGGCGTGACGGCGTGACGGTTCACTTCATCGTGACCGACACCGCACATTCGATCCCCGTGACCTATACCGGCATCCTTCCTGATCTGTTCAAGGAGGGGAAAGGCGTGGTGGCGCAGGGGGAAATGTCTGCCAATGGCGTCTTCCAGGCCAGCGAGGTGCTGGCCAAGCACGACGAAAACTACATGCCCCCGAAGCGGCCGAGGCTCTCAAGCGCGCGCAAGCTTCCGGAGAAAGCACCGGCAGGACGCTGGTCATGGATACAGAAAGCCCAAGCAAATGATTCCTGAAATCGGGCATTTCGCCCTCATCGTCGCTCTCCTCATCGCCGCTGCGCTGACGGTGTTCCCCATCGTCGGTGCGCAACGCGGCATCGCATCCTGGATGGCCATGGCGCGACCCGCCGCGCAGGGGCTGTTCGTATTCATCATGCTGGCCATGGTCTGCCTGGCATATTCCTTCGCGGTCAACGATTTTTCCGTGCTGTATGTCGCCAGCAACTCCAACTCCATGCTGCCGCTGCACTACCGGCTGGCCGCGGTGTGGGGCGGCCATGAGGGATCGGTGCTGCTGTGGGTGTTCATGCTCACTTTCTGGATGGTCGCGGTCTCGCTGTTCAGCCGCCATCTGCCGCGGGAAATGGTGGCGCGCATTCTCGGCGTGATGGGTTTCATCTGTGTCGGGTTCCTGCTGTTCATCCTGCTGACGTCCAACCCCTTCGAGCGTTTGCTGCCCGCCGCAACGGACGGCCGCGATCTCAATCCGCTGCTGCAGGACCCCGGCATGATCTTCCATCCGCCCATGCTCTACATGGGTTATGTGGGCTTCTCCGTGGCCTTCGCCTTCGCCATCGCGGCACTCCTGGGCGGCAACCTGGACGCGGCCTGGGCGCGCTGGTCACGGCCGTGGACCCTGGTGGCCTGGGTGTTCCTCACCGTGGGCATCGCGCTCGGCAGCGCCTGGGCCTATTACGAACTGGGCTGGGGCGGCTGGTGGTTCTGGGACCCGGTGGAAAACGCGTCTTTCATGCCCTGGCTGGTCGGTACGGCGCTGATTCACTCGCTGGCCGTCACTGAAAAACGCGGCAGCTTCAAGAACTGGACCGTGCTGCTCGCCATCTTCGCCTTTTCCCTGTCGTTGCTGGGCACCTTTCTCGTGCGTTCCGGCGTGCTGACTTCGGTCCATGCGTTCGCCACCGACNCCCGGCGGGGCATTTTCATTCTGAGTTTCCTGGCGGTCGTGACGGGCGGTTCGCTCCTGCTGTTCGCCTGGCGCGCGGCCAAGGTCGGTCTCGGCGGACGGTTCGATCTGGTGTCGCGTGAATCCATGCTGCTTGCCAACAATGTCATTCTGGTCGTGGCGGCCGGCTCGGTATTGCTGGGAACGCTGTATCCGCTGGTTCTCGACGCGCTGCGGCTGGGCAAGATATCGGTCGGTCCGCCGTACTTCGACACTGTGTTTGCGCCGCTCATGGCCCCAGCTATTTTCCTGATGGGGGTCGGTCCGTTCGCCCGCTGGAAATCCGCCAGCCTGCCTGACCTGGCCGTGCGCCTGCGCTGGGCCTTCGGGATCAGTCTCGTCAGTGCCTTGCTGCTGCCTGTCGTGTTGGGGCGCTGGTCGCCCATGATCAGCTTTGGCCTGCTGCTCGCCCTGTGGGTGTTCGCAACCACTGCGCTCAATCTGTGGAATCGGGTCAGGCCGACCATGGGTGCCTCGGTGCAGCAGCGGTTGGGCACCCAGTCGAGAAGCTATTACGGCATGCTGCTGGCGCACCTCGGCGTCGGCGTATTCATCGTCGGCGTGACCCTGGTCAAGGGCTACCAGGTCGAGAAGGACGTGCGCATGGAGGTCGGCGACACGGCCACCATCGGCGCCTACCAGTTCGTCTTCAAGGGCGTGACCGAAACGCCCGGCCCCAACTACATGGCGTCGCGAGGCGCCATCGACATCCTGAAAAATGGCCGATTGGAGCACACCCTGGCACCGGAAAAACGCATGTATTTCGCGACGCAGATGCCGATGACCGAGGCGGCCATCGATCCCGGCCTCACCCGTGACCTGTATGTCTCGCTGGGTGAGCCAGTCGGTAACGGTGCCTGGGTCGTACGCGTGTATTACAAGCCTTTCGTGGACTGGATCTGGGGCGGCTGTCTGGTCATGGCGCTGGGCGGCGCGATGGCGTTGTCCGACCGACGTTACCGCATGGCGCGCCGCCGGGAACCCGCTGCATTGGCTGGCCGCCTGGCGGAGGCGGCATGAAGGCACGCTACCTGATTCCTCTGGCGATTTTCATTGCCATGCTGGTGTTCTTGGGCGTGGGCCTCAAGCTCGATCCGCGCGAGGTGCCGTCTCCGCTCATCGACAAACCGGCGCCCGCATTCCGCTTGCAAACGCTCGATACACCCCCGCGTGTGTTGTCTTCCGCGGAGATGCGTGGCCAGGTCTGGCTGCTCAATGTGTGGGCTTCGTGGTGCAGCGGTTGCCGCGAGGAGCATCCGGTTCTGGTCGAGCTTTCCAAAACCCGTGCCGTACCGATCTATGGGCTGGATTACAAGGATCAGCCGGACGATGCGCGCCGCCTGCTGAACAGTTTGGGCAATCCCTATGTTGCCAGCGTATCCGACCTGGATGGCCGGACGGGTATCGAATTCGGCGTCTACGGCGTACCCGAAACCTTTGTCATCGACAAAGCCGGCATCATTCGCCACAAGCAGACCGGTCCTATTACGCCTGAAATCTGGCGCGACACGATTCTACCGCTGGTGAAAAACTCAATGCTGCATAAATTCGTTCTTCCGCTTTTGTTGGCAGCGTCGCTTTCCCCGGCGTTTGCCAAGGAGGCTGCTCTTGCTGCGGTTGATCCCGTGGCCGAGGCAAGGCTGATGCAACTCGCCAGCGAGTTGCGCTGCCTGGTGTGCCAGAACCAGACGATTGCGGATTCCAATGCCGATCTGGCGGTCGATCTGCGCAATGAGATTCGCGAAAAATCGAGTCCGGCATGGGCGATGCCGAGATCAAGGACTTCATGGTCGCCCGCTACGGCGACTTCGTGCTGTATCGACCACCGCTCAAGAACACCACCCTGTTTCTCTGGGTCGGGCCCTTCCTTTTGCTGGCAGTGGGCGGAGGCATCCTGTATTTCAATCTGAGACAACGGCGGCAGCGCGCTGCCGAACCTGAGCTGAGCCGCGACGAACAGACGCTGGCCGAATCCCTGCTGCAAACCGACCAAACCAAGGAAACAACATGACCGGATTTTTCATCGTGATCGGCGTTCTCATTGCCCTGGGGCTTGCCTTCGTGCTGCCTGCGCTGGTCAGGCAACGCGGCGAGGATGACAGGAATATGCGGGCGCAGGCGAACGTATTGATCTACCGTGACCAGATCAAGGAACTGGATGCCGACCTGGCAAACGGCACGCTCAGCGCAGAACAGCATGCCGCGGGGCGGCGCGAACTGGAGAAGCGTGCGCTGGAAGACACACTGGCCGCTGTCAACGAAGCCGCGCCCTCGCAAGCCCGGCGGGGTGCCTGGGCGCCGATTGCACTGACGCTGCTGATCCCTGCTGTCGCCGTGGGGATGTATCTCAAGCTTGGCGCGCCTCAGGCCATCGCGCCGTCAGACATGGCGCCGCAGGCAGCCGCTGCGCCGGCCGGCGCTCAGACTCAGGGCGGCAGCCCGCACAGCACGTCATTCGATGCCATCCGGGCCATGGCGGAGAAACTCGCAGCCCGCCTCAAGGACAACCCGGACGATGGTGCAGGCTGGGCCATGCTGGCACGTTCCTACAACGTGCTGGGTCGCTTCGCCGAAGCCGCCGAAGCCTATTCCCAGGCGGAAAAACGGCTGCCGCCCGATGCTCAGCTGATGGCTGATCATGCCGATGCACTGGCCATGTCCCAGGGACAGAAACTCGACGGTGAGCCGCTGGCGATGCTGCAGCGTGCCCTGAAAATCGATCCGGCCAACCTCAAGGCGTTGGCGCTGATGGGAACCGCCGCCTTCGATAGAAAGGATTACAAGNGGGCGATCGGCTACTGGGAAAAAGTAGTGCGGACGGCGCCCGCCGACTCGNAATTTACCCAGTCGTTACAAGCCAGCCTGGACGAGGCCCGCGCCCTGGCTGAAGGCCGTACGCCGCCCGCCGCACTGCCTAGCATCATGTCTGCCACGCCGGAGGCTGTGGCACCGGCTGCCGCCAATGGCGGCCAGGTCAGCGGCCAGATCAAACTGGCCCCGGCACTGGCGGCCAAAGTGTCGCCCGGGGATACTTTGTTCATCTTCGCCCGAGCGGAAAACGGTCCGCGCATGCCGCTGGCCATCCTGAGCCAGAAGGCTGGCGACCTACCCAGTCGTTTCAGTCTGGATGATTCCAATTCCATGGCGCCTGGCATGAAGCTGTCGGCTTTCTCTTCGGTCATGGTCGTGGCCCGCATCTCGAAAAGCGGCAATGCCAGTGTGCAAAGCGGCGATCTGGAGGGCAGTGTGGGGCCGCTCAAGCCGGGCACGCAGAATGTTCAGATCAATATCGACAAGGTGATTCCCTGAACGCCAGGGACACGCACTATTTCAGTAGGATAAGCGCCAGGCTCAGAACCGCCAGACCGATCGCGACAGCCAGCAGCCAGGCGTTGCGCGTCTGCTGGGCAGCGATGTGTTCGAGTCGGGTTTCGAGTGCGCTCTGGTCGTCGCTGCGGGAGAGGTAGGTATGGGCCAGCCGCGGCAGTTGCGGCAGCAGCACTGCCCACTTCGGTGCCTCGGCTTGCAGGTTCTTCACCAGCGCACGCCAGCCCATCTGCTCGTTCATCCAGCGTTCCAGGAAGGGCTTGGCGGTTTTCCATAGGTCGAGGTCGGGATCGAGTTGCCGACCGAGGCCCTCGATGTTGAGCAGGGTCTTTTGCAGCAGCACCAGCTGCGGCTGGATTTCCACGTTGAAGCGGCGCGAGGCCTGGAACAGCTGCAGCAGCACGCGGCCGAATGAAATGTCCTTCAGCGGGCGGTCGAACACCGGTTCGCATACCGCGCGCACCGCG
The DNA here is from genome assembly GCF_013693775.1 of Thiobacillus sp. NCBI lineage: Bacteria > Pseudomonadati > Pseudomonadota > Betaproteobacteria > Nitrosomonadales > Thiobacillaceae > Thiobacillus > Thiobacillus sp. Next base: position 2,044,884 of record NZ_CP059257.1, on the reverse strand, counting down.
GCCTCGAGTTCGTCGATGCGGGTGTCGGCCGGCACCCAGCCGGATTCCAGATGCGCCAGCGCCACGCCCTTGTAGTCGCGGCGGAAGAAGGCGAGGAAGTTGCGTGCCAGATACTGCTTGTCGACCTCGGTGAGCGTGCCCATGATGCCGAAATCCAGCGCGATGTACTGCTCGGAACCGGGGCGCACCAGGATGTTGCCGGGATGCATGTCGGCGTGGAAGAAGCCGTCGCGGAACACCTGGGTGAAGAAGATCTCCACGCCGGTGGCGGCGAGTTTCGGGATGTTCACACCGGATTCGCGCAGGCGCTCGATCTGGCTCACCGGGATGCCGTCCATGCGGTCCATCACCATGACGTCGCGGCCGCAGTAGTCCCAGTACACCTCGGGCACTTTCAGCAGCGGCGAGTCCTTGAAGTTGCGCCGCAGTTGCGAGCAGTTGGCGGCTTCACGCATCAGGTCGAGCTCGTCTGCCAGGTGTTTCTCGAATTCGCTGACGACTTCGCGCGGACGCAACCGCTTGCCGTCGGCGAACAGTTTCTCCACCAGGCCGGCGGCGGCATAGAGCAGCGAGACGTCGTGCGCGATCACGGGCGCGATGCGGGGGCGGAGCACCTTCACCGCGACGGCGGTACCGTCATGCAGGCGGGCGAAATGCACCTGCGCCACCGAGGCGGACGCAACCGGCGTGGCGTCGAATTCAGCGAATACGTCGACCAGCGGCTTTGTATAGGTCGCTTCCAGGGCGGCAATGGCCTCTGACGAAGGGAAAGGCGGGACCCGATCCTGTAGCTGGGCGAGTTCGTCGGCAATGTCGAGCGGCACCAGATCGCGTCGGGTGGAGAGCATCTGGCCGAATTTGACGAAGATCGGCCCCAGTGCTTCCAGCGCACGGCGCAGGCGCACGCCGCGTGGTTCGTTGAGCGGTCGCCAGAACAGGGTGACGCGCACCAGCCAACGCAGTGGGCGCACCCGCTCGTGGCCGAGAAAGAACTCTTCCAACCCGTAGCGCAGGCCGATGCTGAGGATGCGGGCGAGGCGCAGCAGTTTCATGCGTCGCGCGTTTCCAGCCGCCGCAGGCGGGCATCCAGCCGTGCCGTGTCGTCGGCCAGCACGTCGACTGCCTGGTTGAAGCGCGCGACGTCGACGCCGCGCGCCATCAGCTCGACTTCCTCGACCAGGTATTCGCTTGCGTTGTGGCCCAGTGCCGAGAAAGCGCGGGCGATACCGGCGAGGGCGTCGCGGCTGATCGTGTTCAGTCTGTGTGCGGCAATGTCGCCGACCCATGGCGCCAGATCGGCCTCGACATCCCAATCCAGCTGCTTGAAGACGCGGTCGAGCGTGGCGAGCAGGGCCGGGTCGCCAGTGTAGTCGGCGTCGCGCAGCGCATCGCGGCCGAAAAACGGCAGGCGGGCGACGAGCGCGGGGTGGGGCGGATGACGGCGTCGGGGGCATCGACCACGGCTTCGGAAAAACACCCGTCGTCGGCGATGCGGAAATCGAATTGCTTGAATGCCAGGTCGAAGCGCACGCTCGCACCGGCGTGTCTGACCAGCGCCTCGGCCGTACCGGGCGACTGCCGCAACAGATGGTTGAGGCTGCGTTCGAAGAGGCTTTCAGCGATCAAACCTTGAAGCCTTTATGCAGTGCGACGACACCGGCGGTGAGGTTGTGATAGCTGACCTTGGCGAAGCCGGCGGTCTCCATCATCGCCTTGAGTTCTTCCTGGCCGGGATGCATGCGGATCGATTCGGCCAGGTACTGGTAGCTGGCGGCGTCCTTGGCGACCAGCTTGCCCATCAGCGGCAGCAGCTTGAAGGAATACAGGTCGTAGGCGGGTTCCAGTGGTTTCCATACCTTGGAAAATTCCAGCACCAGGAGGCGGCCGCCAGGTTTCAGCACGCGGTTCATCTCGGCCAGCGCCTGATCCTTGTGCGTCATGTTCCGCAGGCCGAAGGCGACCGATACGCAATCGAAATAGTCATCCGGAAACGGCAGCCGCTCGCCATCGCACTGAATGGCCGGCGGCGTCCTGCCCTCGTTGAGCATGCGGTCGCGGCCTTCGCGCAGCATCGAGAAGTTGATGTCGGTGAGCAGCACCTGGCCGGTGTCGCCGACTTCCTTCAGGAACAGCCGGGTCAGGTCGGCGGTGCCGCCGGCGACGTCGAGCACCTTCATGCCGGGCCGCAAGCCCGCCTGCGCCACGGCAAAGCGCTTCCACAGCCGGTGAAGGCCGGCCGACATGAGATCGTTCATGACGTCGTATTGGGCGGCGACGGAATGGAAGACCTCGGCCACTTTGGCGGCTTTTTCGGACTCGGCGACCTGCTGGTAGCCGAAATGGGTGGTTTTATCCATGGCAGACGGGGTCAAGGGAAACCTCTGGATTCTACCAGCGCACGGGCTGGCGCGGATTTGGGCGGGCCTGTTCTATGTCATAAATCAGTCATACTGCTGTCATAGTATGGCTACCATTCAAACAATGCTGGAATCACCATGGCTGCCAATATTTTGCTGGTCGAAGACGAACCCGGAATCCAGGAATTGCTGAAGTTCAACCTGGCGCAGGCCGGGCATCAGGTCACCGCCGCCGGTGACGCCGAGTATGCGCTGAAATTCCTCAAAAGCACGCTGCCCGACGTCATCCTGCTTGACTGGATGCTGCCCGGCATGTCGGGGATCGACCTGTGCAAGCGCCTGCGCAGCGACGAGCGCTACCAGCCAATCCCCATCATCATGCTGACGGCGCGCGGAGAAGAGCGGGACAAGGTGCTTGGGCTGGATACCGGCGCCGACGACTACATCACCAAGCCGTTCTCACCGCGCGAACTGGTGTCGCGCATCAAGGCCGTGTTGCGTCGCCGGGCGCCGCAGATGACCGACGAGCCGGTGGAAATCAACGGCCTGAAGCTCGATCCCACCAGCCATCGCGTCCAGGGCAAGGGCCAGGCGCTTGAACTGGGGCCAACCGAATTCCGCCTGCTGCACTTCTTCATGACGCACCCCGAGCGCGTCTACTCGCGCACCCAGTTGCTCGACCAGGTGTGGGGCGACGACGTGTTCGTGGAAGAGCGCACGGTCGACGTCCACATTCGCCGCCTGCGCCTGGCGCTGGAGCCGTCCGGCCATTCCGAACTGATCCAGACCGTGCGCGGCTCGGGTTACCGCTTTTCGGCCGACGTGGGATAATCCACCCACCGCGGTTTTCAAGCAGGCAAACATGGGTTTTGGTGGCGTCCACTCAGTGTGCTGGCCGGCGTATTGCTGGTGGCGCTGATCTTGTGGGCCGGCTCCGGATGGGTGGCTGCGCTGGGGTTCCTGGCCGGCATCCAGGCTTTCGTGATGCTGCGCCGCCTGTGGCAGGAATTCCGCCTGGCGCGCTGGCTGGAAAATCCGGACGAAGTGGAGCCGCCCGACGCCACCGGCACCTGGGGCGACATCTTCTACCGGCTGCAAAAACTCCAGCGCCGCCAGAAAGCCAGCCGTGGCCAGCTCACCTCCGCGCTCGAACAGTTCGAACATGCCGCGATGGCCGTGCCCGACGGCATGGTCATTCTCAACCGCAGCGAACAGATCGAATGGTGCAACCCCGCTTCCCGCACCTACATGGGCCTGGACTGCGAACGCGACCGCGGCCAGTTCATCCGCTACCTGCTGCGGCAGGCACAGTTCCTGGATTTTCTCGACGCAGCCGATTATTCGCGGCGCCTGGTGTGCAAATCGCCGGTGAATCGCGAACTTATCCTGTCCCTGCAACTGGTGCCGTTCGGCGAATCGCAGAAGCTGCTGGTCGCCCGCGACATCACCGACCTCGAGCGCGTCGATGCGATGCGCCGCGACTTCATTGCCAATGTCTCGCACGAATTGCGCACGCCCTTGACCGTGGTCGGCGGTTTTGTCGAGACCCTGGCCGATGCCCCCGACCTGCCTGCCGCCGAGAGCCGCCATTATTTCGATTTGATGCTGGACCATACCCGGCGCATGCAACACCTGCTGGATGACTTGCTGACCCTGTCACGGCTGGAAAGCGCCGATCACATGCTCAAGGACGAGCTCGTCAACGTGCCCGAGCTGGCGCAGGCCTTGAAGGCCGAAGCGGAATCGCTGAGCCGCGGACGGCACAGGGTCAGCCTGCAATGCCAGAGCGAGGCCTGCTTGAAAGGCAGCCTGCAGGAAATTCGCAGCGCGCTCGGCAACCTGGTGTCGAATGCCGTGCGCTACACCCCGGAAGGCGGCGACATCACCCTGGCTTGGCGAGAGCGCAACGGCGAGNGGGTTNTTTCAGTCATCGATACCGGCGAAGGCATCGCGGCCGAGCATATTCCTCGCCTGACCGAACGCTTCTATCGGGTGGACCGCAGCCGCTCGCGCGAAACCGGCGGCACCGGACTGGGGCTGGCCATCGTCAAGCATGTGCTGACCCGCCACGGTGCGCGCCTGGAGATCCAGTCTGTGCCCGGTAAGGGCAGCACCTTCTCGGCCGTTTTCCCCGCTCAGCGTCTTCAACTCCCGGGCGCGGAGAAANGCGGCACGGTCATTCCGTTTCCCGAACGCGAGCAAGCCGTCGGCTGAGGGGGTTCATGACGCATACGATTCCGCACGCGCTTCAGCGCGTAGCGGATCGGAGTCCTTTAGGGCTTTAGCGCCTATAGAACCACGGCCTGCCCCTCGCGGGTGGAGCGTGGTTCTTGGCGCATACGATTCCACACGTGCTTCAGCACGTAGTGGATTGGAGTCCTTTAGGGCTTCAATGGGTTGGGAGTGGGACTACACCAGTGAGTTGAACGCCGCGGCAAGCTGCGCGTCCAGATCGGCGGGTACTGCGTGAGATGTTTCCCTCAGTCTCTCTCCCCATACCGGATTCGGGAAATGCGGGTCGTCCGCAAAGCGCGGAATCACGTGCCAGTGCAAATGCGGCACCACGTTGCCGAACGAGGCGAGATTGATCTTGTCGGGCCGCATCACGTCGCGGACGGTCTGCTCGGTTTTGCACACCATCATCATCAAACGCGAGCGCTCTTCAGGCACCAGGTCGGTCATTTCCTTGACGTGGCGGTTGAGGATCACGCGCAGAAAACCGGGGTAATCCGGTTCGTCGGCCCGTACCACGCGGCAGAACTCATCCTGCCACAACAGCCGCCCGCCCGGCGCATTGCATAAGGGACAATCAGACATACGCGCTTCCTTGAAACAAGACGCCCCGCATCATGCGGGGCGGGACCAGGCTTGGCAAGCAGCCGCTCAGGCGCGGCGGCGCGCCCGCCAGCCCACCAGCCCCAGCCCGGCCAGCAGCATGAGCCATGCGTCGGGTTCGGGCACGGTAGTCACGTTGTAGGTGTTGCCGGAAGCGAAGCTGGCCGTTGCGCCCTCGGGCAGCGCGATGTTGACGAGGTTCGCGCTGTTGGAGAAGTCGAGGGTGGTGGCGCCGCTGCCGTCTTTAGTTGGACTGCTGCAGGAGCTATCTGTGGAAAATGCGCAAAATGTCTCAATCCCGCCGAGGCCAGCACCCAGAGCGCCGATCAGATAAAACGTCTCGCCGTAGGTAAAGGTTAGTGTGCCGTGCAGCGTGATGTTGAGATTTTGCCCGACTCCTGGCGCGAGAATTTGGTCAACAAGCGTTTGTGGGGGCTGCAAAGCTGGAATCCCNTGGACTCCGTCCAGGGGAGGCTGTATCTCGGTTGTGAACAGAAGCGAGGTGTCGTTGTAGGGTGAAACACCAATGGTATGGCCCGCAATAGGGGTTACTCCATTTGCGTTCAGGAACCATGGGTTTGTCGGGAGCGATGCATAGTTGATGATTGTGTCGCTGGCCAGTTGGGTCGGGTGTACGTTGCTGGCATACAAACCATAGCCGACGATCCCGGCGATTGCGCCAGCATCTACGTTCCCGTTCAACTGTACTGTGAACTGCATCACGCCAGTACCGTTTCCACCGTTGATCGTAACGGTGTCATACCAGCCAGAATAACTAATGGTACTAAGCGTGCCCAAGGGAAACGTGTTGGCACTGGCGTAAGCATGGTTGCTTCCCTGAATCGTGCTGGCCGAAGCGGTGTAATACGGGAGGCTGGCAACAAATGGGCCGGATACGCTGATGCTTGCTGTTTCCCCAGGCAGCGTGGTGATGTCCAAATTCGGAGTGTAGAGACTACCCGTCAGGAAATCATTGGCGACATCGGCAGCGGCCGAATAGGTTTCGTAAGCGGGCAAACCGGTTGCCCAAGCAGGTGTGACGCCGACCATAAGTGCGGCAGCAAGCGTCGTCAGACGGACGTGCATGATTTTCCTCCCTAAGACCAAGTATTTGATTTGACTGCTTGTTATATCTGGTCTCCGCAGGCCGGACGATAGCATGATCGGTTTTCCGGGGCAATCGCGCCCCGGATTTTCCGGTCGAACTGGGGGTTTACAGTAGCACGCGCTCGATGCCGCCATTCCCGACGCGGGTGAGGTAATTCGTCATCCAGTTTTCACCGAGCAGTTTNTTCGCCAGTTCGATCACGATGTAATCCGGCTCGGTATTCGTGTCGTCGCTGTAGCGTGCCAGTCCCTGCAGGCACGACGGGCAGCTGGTCAGGAGCTTGACCGGCTGGCTGCCGGTGGCCAGTGCGGCGACCCCGGTGCGGATTTCCTCTTCCTTGCGGAAGCGGATCTGGGTGGAAATGTCCGGGCGGCTGACGGCGAGGGTGCCGGATTCGCCGCAGCAGCGGTCGGACAGGTGCACGCCGCCGCCCAATAGCGCGTTGGCGACTTTCATCGGCGCGTGGGTTTTCATCGGTGTGTGGCAGGGNTCGTGGAAGAGGTATTTCTCGCCGCTTACGTTGTCGAGCTTGACGCCTTTTTCCATCAGGTATTCGTGGATGTCGAGCAGGCGGCAGCCGGGGAAGATCTTCTCGAATTCGTACTTCAGGAGCTGGTCCATGCAGGTGCCGCACGACACGAGCACGGTCTTGATGTCGAGGTAGTTGAGCGTGTTGGCGACGCGGTGGAACAGCACGCGGTTGGCGGCGGTGATCGCTTCGCCCTTGTCGGCCTGGCCGCCCGCGGTCTGCGGATAGCCGCAGCACAGGTAGCCGGGCGGGAGCACGGTCTGGGCGCCGAGCTCGAACAGCATGGCCTGGGTGGCGAGCCCCACCTGCGAGAACAGGCGCTCCGAACCGCAGCCAGGAAAATAGAACACCGCGTCGGAATCGTCGGACAGCTTGGCGGGGTTGCGCAGGATGGGGACGATGGATGGGTCTTCCAGGCCCAGCAGCGCGCGCGAGGTCTTNTTCGGTAGCCCACCTGGCATCGGCTTGTTGACCAGATGGATCACCTGCGCGACGAGCTTCGGCCTGCCCAGCGTGGCAGGCGGATGTTGGGTCTGCGCCTGGATCAGGCCCATGCGCTTGAACAGCTGGTTCCCCAGCCGCTGGCTGGCGTAGCCCCATTCGATCAGCGGCTTCCTCAGCGCCTTGATGGTGGCGGGGTCGGTCGCGTTGAGGAAGGCCATCGACGCCCACGTGCCAGGGTTGAATTTCTTCTTGCCCTGCTTGCGTAGCATGTTGCGCATGGCGATGGAGACGTCGCCGAAGTCGATGTCGACCGGGCAGGGGTTCTTGCACTTGTGGCAGATGGTGCAGTGGTCGGCGACGTCGCCGAACTCGTCGAAGTGCTTCAGGGATGTGCCGCGCCGGGTCTGTTCCTCGTACAGGAAGGCCTCGATCAGCAGCGAGGTGGCGAGGATCTTGTTGCGCGGGCTGTACAGCAGGTTGGCGCGCGGGATATGGGTGTTGCACACGGGCTTGCACTTGCCGCAGCGCAGGCAGTCCTTGATGGAATCAGCGATGGCCCCGGTCTCGGAGGCCTCGAGAATGATCGATTCGGCCTCCAGCAGGCTGAATGACGGCGTGTAGGCATTATGCAGATCCCCGCCGGGCAGCAGCTTGCCTTTATTGAAATGATGCTCGGGATCGACTTTCTTCTTGTATTCGGCAAAGGTCGCGATGGTCGCAGCGTCGAGAAACTCCAGCTTGGTCAACCCGATACCGTGTTCGCCCGAAATCACCCCGCCGAGTTCGGTTGCCAGCGCCATGATGCGCGCCACCGCGGCGTTGGCCGCCTGCAGCATGGCGTAATCGTCGGAGTTGACCGGGATGTTGGTGTGCACGTTGCCGTCGCCGGCGTGCATGTGCAATGCCACGAACACGCGGCTTTTCAATACCGCCTTGTGGATACGGTCACAGGATTCGAGCACCCTGGTGTATTCGCGGCCGATGAATAGCTGGTGCAGTTCGCGCTTCACCTCGCGTTTCCATGACACGCGAATATGCTTGTCGCGCAGGGCAGTGAACACGGTGCCGCTCTCGTGCGGCGCATCGAGATCGGCCAGATAGCCTGCCCAGCGGGCATGCACGGCAGCGATGAGATTGCGTGCCTGGACCTGTTTTTCTTCCACCTGCACCGGATCGGCGATGGTATCGTCGTCCTCCAGCAGCGGCAGCGATGCCGCGAAGAATTTGGCCAGGGCGTCGAGCAGCTTCAGCTTGTTGGCGATCGACAGCTCGATGTTGATGCGTTCGACGCCGTCGGTGTAATCGCCCAGACGGGGCAGCGGAATCACCACGTCCTCGTTGATCTTGAACGCGTTGGTATGCGCCGCGATGGCCGCGGTGCGGGCGCGGTCGAGCCAGAAGATCTTGCGGGTTTCGGGCGTTACCGCGATGAAGCCTTCACCGCCGCGCGCGTTGGCGATGCGCACGATGTGCGAGGCGGCTTCGCCGACCGCGACTTCGTTGTCCGACACCACGTCGATCAGCAGCACCATGTTAGGCCGCGTGGCGCGAGGCGCCTTGGTCGCGTAGCCGACCGCTTTCACGTAGCGCGCGTCGAGATGCTCCAGCCCGGCGAGCAGGATGCCCGGATGGGCATCGCAATAATCCTTGATCTCGACGATGGCGGGTGTGGCGTCGCGTGCCGTGCCGAAGAACTCCAGGCACACGGTACGCGTATGCGCNGGAAGCCGGTGCAGAATGAAGCGTGCCGAGGTGATCAGGCCGTCGCAACCTTCCTTCTGGATGCCCGGCAGGCCAGCGAGGAACTTGTCGGTGACGTCCTTGCCGAGTCCGGTCTTGCGGAAGCGGCTGCCCGGTATGGTGAGGATCTCCGGCGAGCCCTTTGGCGTCTTGCCGTCGGCGGCAAAATGACGGATTTCGAAGGTTGCCGAGGACGCGTCGTGGATCTTGCCGAGGTTGTGGTTGAGCCGGCTCACTTCGATCCAGCTGGCGTCGGGCGTAACCATCCTCCAGGACACCAGATTGTCGAGCGCGGTACCCCATAGCACGGCCTTCTTGCCGCCTGCGTTCATCGACACGTTGCCGCCGATGGTGGAGGCATCGGCGGACGTCGGATCGACCGCGAACACGAGGCCGGCGGCATCGGCCGCTTCCATCACCCGCTTGGTGACGACGCCAGCGCCGCAATGAATGGTGGGCACTTCGAATTCGCAGCCGGACAGGTGCTGCAGTTCCACCGCGCTCATCGTTTCGAGCTTTTCGGTGTTGATGACGGCCGCATGTTCGGTGAGCGGTACCGCGCCGCCGGTATAGCCGGTGCCGCCGCCGCGCGGAATGATGGTCAAGCCCAGTTCGATCAGGCCGGCCACCAGGCCGGCCATCTCGGCTTCGGTGTCCGGCGTCAACACCACGAAAGGATATTCCACGCGCCAGTCGGTCGCGTCGGTGACATGCGAGACGCGTGCCAGGCCGTCGAATGCGATGTTGTCGCGCCGGGTCACGCCGGCCAGGCGGCGCTGGATACGCGCGCGCAGACTGACCGTGTCGGCGAACCAGGCCTCGAATTCGCGTACCGCGCGCTCGGCCGCCGCCAGCAACTGTCCCACCAGTTCGTTGCCCTGACGCCGCACTTCGATTTCGTGCAGGCGATGGCGCAATGCGTCGATCAGCATCTGTCGCCGCTTGGGGTTGTCGAGCAGGTCGTCTTCCAGATAGGGATTGCGCCGAACCACCCAGATATCGCCCAGCACCTCGAACAACATGCGGGCCGAACGCCCTGTCTTGCGTTCACCACGCAGCGTGTTGAGTACGCCCCATGCCTCGGCACCGAGCAGGCGGATGACGATTTCGCGGTCTGAAAACGAAGTGTAGTTGTAAGGGATCTCGCGCAGGCGTGCGGTCATGCTGGATGGGACTCGGGCATCGCCGGGGCGGAGCCGAATCGATCTGCTTCAAAGCCGCTATTTTACGGGATATGGATGGGTTCGGGCAGACCGAAGGCAGGCAGACCACGTCATCCTTGCCCGCATCGGGGGCTTCAGCTTTCGTCGGGCAAGCCGATAACCGAATAAGGAAAAAGGATTAGGTCGCCTGGCCTCGTAGAGGAGATTGACTTGCGGTTTGGTTTGGGCATCAAGCTCATGGGCTATGTCATGGTTGGCGTACTGGTCACGTCGGCCGTCATCGGCGTGATTCGCGTTCAGAGCGAGCGCGCTTCGCTTAGCGAACTGATCGGCAAGGCTGGCCAAAGCGTCGCCAACGCCACCGCCTCCGGGGCAGCCTCCCTGATAGCCGGATACGATTATGGCAATCTGGAAATGCTCGCCGCCAATGTTGCCCGGCAAATCAATGTGATCCGCGTCACCATCCGCAACCGGGATGGGCGCATCATGGCCCAGTCCGAGGTGGACGATGCCCGGACCCACCAGCGTTTCGAGACCNCCGTCGTATTCAATGGACAGACCATTGGCGCCGTGACCGTCGATGTCTCGACCGATGCACTGGAACGCGCGCTGGCTGCGCTCTATTGGCGTGTGTTTGTCGAACAGGCCGTTTTTGGCGCGATACTCGGGCTGATCGTCTATTTGTTTACCGCGCGCGGCATTGTCTCGCCGATCCGCAAGCTGACGACGGCCATGGAAGAGGCGACGGAAAAGGGCGATTCGTACGTCGCCCCTTATCTGGAGGTCAAAAGTGGTGACGAGATCGGCCGGCTGGTGTCGGTGTTCAATACTTTGAACACATCCCTCGCCAGTTACCACGACAAGTTGCAAAGCAAGATCGATTTTGCGAACCAGGAACTGCGGGACAAGAACATCCAGCTGGGCGGGCGCACCCGCGAGCTTGAGCATGCGCTCGACTTGCTCAGCACCATGGCCACGACCGACTGGCTGACCGAATTGCCGAATCGCCGCAAATTCGATGAAACCCTGTCGCGGATGTTCCATCAATCCGAACGTTATGCGGAAGAAATCACGCTCGTGTTGTTTGACATCGATCATTTCAAGCTGATCAACGACAGCCATGGCCACGGCGCCGGGGACGAGATCCTCCGCGAAATCGGCACCCTCATGCGCCTGCACGTCCGAAAATCCGATCTGCCCGCGCGCCTTGGGNGAGACGAGTTCGGCATCGTGCTGTATCACACCAACGCCGAGCAGGCTGGAATGTTTGTCGAGATTCTGCTGGAAGGCGTCCGTGCGCACTGCTTTCACTACGAGGACAAGCGGCTGAGCATCAGTCTGAGCGTCGGGATTGCCCAGTGCGACGATTCCATGAAAACGCCGCAGGCCCTCTACTATGCGGCCGACAAGGCACTTTACCAGGCGAAGCACAGCGGACGGGACTGTTACAGCGTGTACGACGGGGCCGACGCATCGCCTTTACGCGGGAGAGAATCAGCATGAAACCGAAACGGGGAATGGCGCAGGCCGTACTGGTCGTGCTTCTTGTGGGCGCGATGCATTCACTCGCCTGGGCTGCGCCAAAACAGCATGCGCCAACTGGCCAGGTAACCATGGGCTCGGTGGCCATGGACATTCCGGTCGAGATGATCAAGCGCATGAGCGCGCTGACGAACTATCTCGCGCTGAGCACCGATCTCAATATCCGCTTCCGGCCGTCGCCCAATCTGGGGTCGGCCGTGGAAGACCTGGGTACGGAGCAGACGCAAATAGCCTATCTCACGCCGGTAGCCTACATCGAGGCGCGCAGGAAATACGGGGTGATCCCGCTGGTTGCGCCGACTATTCAGGGCCGCCCGTATTTTCGCTGGTCATTGGCGTAAAAGCAGGTTCCGGCATTACCACCCCGGTAGACCTCAAGGGCAAGCGCTTTGCCTTTGGCGATGAAAAGGCCTTGTTGCAAAGGGCATCGGTCGAGTCGATGGGTGTGAAGATGGCTGATTTTTCGCGCTTCGCCTATCTCAAGCATTACGACAATATCGCCAAGGCGGTGCTGGCAGGGGATTTTGACGGCGGTATTTTGAAAGATTCCGTTGCCGACGATTTCAAGAATGAGGGCATTGTCGTGATCGGCAGCACGTCCCCCTTGCCGTCGTATATCTTTGCCGTGCATCCGGGCATGCCTGTGGCCGTGCGCAACAAGCTGCGCGATGCCTTGCTCGCGCTGAAGAAAACCACCCCTGACGGAAGCGCCACGCTGGAAGCGTTCGATCGTACCTACGACGGTTTTGCTGTCGTCGACGACCAGGCTTACGATCCGGTGCGCAAGCTGATTCAGCCCTACCAGAAATAGACGGCCGGACTACCGGAACAGGCGCCGGGTTACCGTCACGCTGCCCAGGACCATCCCTCCGGCCACGATACCGGCCAGCGCATTGAGCAGTAGCGGCGTCATGGCAGCCAGTCCGCTTCCGATGGCCGGCACGGCGTGCGCAGCCTGGGCGAGGGCGGGCAGGATGCCGTGCGTGCCCGGCAGGCCGTGGACCAGGATGCCGCCGCCGACGAGGAACATCGCCGCCGTACCGAGCACGGAAAGACTTTTCATCAGATACGGGGCGACGCGCAGAATGCCGCGTCCGATGCTGCGCTGCATGCCGGCGAAGCCGCTGCCGCTGCGCCGGCTGAGGTAGAGCCCGGCATCGTCGAGCTTGACGATGCCGGCCACCAGCCCGTATACCCCGATGGTCATCAGGATGGCGATGCCGGCAAGTACGGCAACCTGAGTGCCGAACGACGCGGTCGCGACGGTGCCCAGGGTGATGACGATGATTTCGGCAGACAGGATGAAATCGGTGCGTACGGCCCCTTTGATCTTGTCGCGCTCGAACTCGGCCAGGTCGACGGCCGGGTTGGCCAGCGCTTGTGCGAGTTCGGCTTTGTGCGCGTCATCCTGGTCGTGGCTGGGCAGGAATTTGTGTGCCAGTTTCTCGAAGCCCTCGTAGCAGAGAAAGGCCCCGCCCAGCATCAGGATCGGCATGATGAGCCACGGCGCCAGGGCGCTGATGGCGAGCGCCGCCGGCACCAGGATGAGCTTGTTTCTGAGCGAGCCCTTGAATACGGCCCATACGACAGGCAATTCGCGTTCGGCGCGTACCCCGGAGACTTGCTCCGCATTCAGCGCCAGATCGTCGCCGAGCACGCCCGTGGTTTTCTTGGCGGCGACCTTGGTCAGCAATGCCACATCGTCGAGGAGGGTGGCGATGTCGTCGATGAGGGCAAGCAGGCTGGTTCCGGCCATGAGGGCGCCTCAGTCGCCCAACTGGAGGGTTCCGGCCTTTTCAGCCGCGGCAAAATCCAGCATTTTCTGGATCGACAGCCGGGCGCGGGCGCGGATGGATTCCTCGATATGGATTTCGTTGCCGCCTGTTTCCAGGACGTCGGCGAGTTTCCGCAAGCCGTTCATCGCCATCCAGGGACAGTGTGCACACGAGGTGCAGGTCGCGCCTTCTCCGGCGGTCGGCGCCTCCAGCAGGATCTTGCCCGGGGCGGCGGCGTGCATCTTGTGGAAGATGCCATTGTCGGTTGCGACGATGAATTCCGGGTTGGGCAGGGTGCGCACCGCCTCGATCAGCTGGGTAGTCGAACCGACCACGTCGGCCAGCGCAATCACCGATTCGGGCGATTCGGGATGTACCAGCACCGCCGCGTTCGGGTGTTCCGATCGCAGTTTCCTGAGCGCCTCGGCCTTGAACGCCTCGTGCACGACGCACGAGCCCTGCCACAACAGCATGTCGGCGCCGCTGATGCGCCGTACGTAGTCGCCCAGGTGGCGATCCGGCGCCCACAATAGCTTGTGGCCCTGCTGGTGCAGGTATTTGACGATCTTGGCGGCGATGCCGGAGGTGACGACCCAGTCGGCGCGCGCCTTCACGGCTGCACTGGTGTTGGCGTAGACAACCGATATCCGGTCGGGATGGGCGTCGCAAAAGGCGGCGAACTCATCTGCAGGACAGGCCAGGTCGAGCGAACAGTCGGCTCCCAGGTCAGGCATGATGACGCGCTTTTCCGGGTTGAGGATCTTGGCGGTTTCGCCCATGAACTTGACCCCGGCGACGATCAACGTTTTTGCCGGATGGGCGTGGCCGAAGCGCGCCATTTCCAGCGAGTCGGACACGCAGCCGCCGGTTTCCTCGGCCAGATCCTGCAGATCGGCCGAGGTGTAGTAATGCGCGACCAGCACCGCATCCTGTTGCTTCATCAGCGTCTTGATACGGGATTTGAGCGCGTCGCGCTCCTCGGCGCTCAGGACTTCTTCCACCATGGGCGGNGGTTGGATCACGGGTTTGACCGGGACGGGGAAAATGGAACTCATCGGGGTGACTCGAACATCGGGCGCGGAAGCGTCAAGTATAGCCGCGCGCGTGCGGCGTTTTCACATGGCGATCTCCGGGTTTTTCTGGAGCAGGCCGGGGCTTATGCCTTATCCTTGCGTCCCATGCAGCAACTGCTTCTGGATATCCGGCCGCCCGCCCAGCCCGAACTCGCCCGTTTCGTGGTGGGGCGCAACGTCGAGTTGATGGCGCAATTGCAGACCATGCTGGAGGGGACTGCGGCCGAACGAATGGTCTATATATGGGGCGCGCCGGGCAGCGGCAAGAGTTATCTGCTGGCGGCCTGGGCACATGCCTGCCGGGCACGCGGGATGACGGTGGAACTCAGTGGGCAGCAGGCTGCGCAGGCCGTGATCGCGGATCAGGTGGAGGACTGGAACGATACGCAGCAGCATGCCGGGTTCGCCGCGTTCAACCGAGTGCGTGAAGCGGGCGGTCTGTGGCTGGCGGCGGGAAATGTGGCACCGGCCGAACTGCCGGTGATGCCGGAATTACAGACCCGTCTGGGTTGGGGTCTGGTGTTCCAGTTGCATGGCCTTAATGATGCCGAAAAGCGCGCCGCCTTGAGCCAGCATGCGGAAACCCTGGGATTTCGGCTCGAACCCCAAGTGGCCGACTATCTGTTGAATCACACCGCGCGGGATATGCAGAGTCTGCTGCAGATGCTGGAGGCGCTCGACCGGTTCAGCCTCGAGGCGCGTCGCCCGATCACGCTGCCGCTGCTGCGGCAGCTATTGGCCGGCAAGACGGATCAGGCTTGACCCTGCTGCGCCTGCTGCTCGGCGATGTCCTTGTGGACCTGCGCCATGTCCAGTCCCATCACCTGTTCGATCAGCGAGTCCAGCGCGTTGGCGGGCAGCGAACCGGCTTCGGAATAGAGAATGACCTGCTCGCGAAACACCATCAGCGTGGGGATGGAGCGGATCTGGAAGTAGCCGGCCAGTTCCTGCTCGACCTCGGTGTTGACCTTGGCGAACACGATGTTGGCGTGCTTGTCGGACGCGGCTTCGAAAATCGGGGCAAATCCACGGCAGGGGCCGCACCAGGGGCCCAGAAGTCGACGACGACGACGTCATTGCCGTTGATGGTGGATTCGAAGTTGTCCTTGGTGAGTTCGATGACGGCCATGCTGATTCCCGCAATGTTGTAATTGAAGACACCCGGCAGGGGTCTGGAAATAAAAGGCGCGAGGACGAACCTTCGCGCCTAGTGCCACCCTATCACGGATGGTGGACCTCCGACAATGCGGAGGCGGCTTATCGGGCGGTGGGCTGATCAACCCCTGCCCCGGTCCAGTCGAAGCCGACTGGCCTGAATCTATTTGGCAAAAGCCTGATTGAACAGGCTGCGTTTGTGTTCGGCGGGCTGCGAGCTCCGCACCATGTTCTGGCTATGCTTCAGATTGCCGCGCACTTCCGCGCGGTTCACTGCCATGATCAGTTCGGTAGCCAGCACCCGGGCTTGATGCGGGGTGAGGTTGAGTTCGCACCCGTGCGCCTCCAGGGTCACGACGACACGGTCACGGCCATGCGCATCTTCCTTCAGGGCGATGTCCAGCGCGTTGCCGGGTTCCAGTTCGATCATTTCTATCTCTCCTTGTTTTTCCTGTACAAGGACTTCAGCAGGGTTCATGCCAGCCTCCCGTGTTGTGTGTTGGCATTGGAAGCCGCATTAAACCAAGGGGTTTGACGGCTTGATGAAGCCTGGGCCGTACCGCGCTGACGAAGCTTCGTCAGCGCGGTACGCGATTCGTCAATTCCAGGCGTGCTTTGGAGGAAAGGGGACGGCAGCGTTCGGAAATGGGTGGGGTATGCGAAACAAACGCGGCATGGGGGAGTCAACCGTGCAATGGACTGTAAGGATGCCCGACCTGGCCCGACTGTCAGGGTAGCCCCTTTTATATTGATAGGACTCCGTCATGCCTCCGCGCCCATCCTGCGATATTCTGCCGTCCGAAATCACGCCGCCCGAAATCTATCGGGAGCGCCGCCGCTTCATGCAGGGCATGGGCGCGCTGGCGGCGAGTGCCGCCCTGGGAAGCGCCCCTGATGCACAGGCCGGCACCAAGCTGGCTGGTGTGCGCAGCGGCGCCTACACGCTGGACGACGAGAAAACCCCTTACAAGGCGGTCACGACCTACAACAACTTCTATGAATTCGGCACCGACAAGAGCGATCCGTCCGACCATGCCGGCAGCCTGAAAACGCGTCCGTGGACGGTGACGGTCGAGGGTGAGGCGAGTAAACCGGGCGTTTACGACATCGATTCCCTGTTGAAACTAGCGCCACTGGAGGAGCGCATCTACCGGATGCGTTGTGTGGAAGGATGGTCGATGGTGATCCCCTGGGTGGGGTTCCCATTGGGCGAGCTCATTCGCCGCGTTGCGCCGACCGGCAAGGCCAAATATGTCGAATTCGTCAGCTTGAACGACCCCAGGCAGATGCCGGGGCAGCGTTCGGGCGTACTGGACTGGCCGTATGTCGAAGGCTTGCGGCTGGATGAAGCGATGCACCCGCTGACGATACTGGCTGTCGGGCTCTATGGTGAAGTGCTGCCCAATCAGAATGGTGCGCCGATCCGGCTGGTGGTGCCGTGGAAGTATGGATTCAAGAGTGCCAAGTCCATCGTCAGGATACGTTTCGTCGAGAAACAGCCGTTGACGGCGTGGATGCGCGCGGCGCCGCAGGAGTATGGCTTCTATTCCAACGTGAATCCGCATGTCGACCATCCCCGCTGGAGCCAGGCGAAGGAACGCCGTATCGGCGAATTCCTGAAACGCGACACGCTGATGTTCAATGGTTACGGCGCCCAGGTGGCGCAACTGTATCGCGGCATGGATCTGCAGAGGTTTTTGATGGGCGCGACTCTGCGTAATCCGAAGTGTTGGCTGTTTGCCGTCTGTCTGCTGCCCCTGGCGCGGCTGTTCGTGCTTGGTTCCGGTGGCGGCCTGGGTGCAAATCCGATCGAGTTCATCACCCATTCAACCGGTACCTGGACGCTGGTCGGGCTGCTGGTGACCCTATCTGTCACTCCGTTGCGGCGGCTGACCGGACGGGCCGATCTCATCCGTTACCGCCGCATGCTGGGCTTGTTTGCCTTTNTTTATGCCACCCTGCATTTCATGACTTACCTATGGCTGGATCAGTTCTTCGATCTGGCGGGTATCGCAAAGGACATCGCCAAACGCCCCTTCGTTACAGTCGGCTTCGCAGCTTTCGTGATGCTCATTCCGCTCGCCGTCACCTCGACCCGCGCCATGATGCGTCGTCTAGGTCGCCGCTGGCAGCCGTTGCACCGCTTGGTCTATCTGATCGCTTTGCTGGGGGTGATCCACTACGTGTGGCTGGTGAAGAAAGACCTGACTCAGCCTCTGATGTTCGGCGCGGTGCTGGTCCTGTTGCTGGCCATGCGCCTGCCATGGAGCAGGAACGCGCTGCATGCCGTGCGGAACCGATTGGCAGTTGCCAGATGAGATAGCAACGCCTGCGTGAAGAGTCGGTGGGGACCGTGTATGAACTGAAGCGCTGACTTGCACGCGCGGTGCGCAAATAAAAAACGGGGACACGCCCCCGTTTCAGATTGGGCAGTGCCCGACCTGTTAGAGCCCGAAAGGCTTGATGACCGGTACCGCCGGTGCGGGGCAGGCGCAGGAGCCGGCGCAGGTTTGGCGGCAGGAGCCGCTTTCTTCGCAACAGGCTTCTTGGCCGGGGCCGCTTTTGGCTGCCGGTTTGGCGGCAGGCTTTTTGGCTGCCGGCTTGGCGGCTGCTTTCTTGGCTACGGGCTTGGCTGCCGGTTTTTGGCGACGGCCTTTTTAGCCGGTGCTGCCTTTTTGGCTGCCGGCTTGGCGGCTGCTTTCTTGGCTACGGGCTTGGCTGCCGGTTTTGGCGGCGACCTTTTTAGCCGGTGCTGCCTTTTTGGCTGCCGGCTTGGCGGCTGCTTTCTTGGCTACGGGCTTGGCTGCCGGTTTTTGGCGGCGACCTTTTTAGCCGTTGCTGCCTTTTTGGCTGCCGGCTTGGCGGCTGCTTTCTTGGCTACGGGCTTGGCTGCCGGTTTTGGCGACGACCTTTTTAGCCGGTGCTGCCTTTTTGGCTGCCGGCTTGGCGGCGGCTTTCTTGGCTACGGGCTTGGCTGCCGGTTTTTGGCGGCGACCTTTTAGCCGGTGCTGCCTTTTTGGCTGCCGGCTTGGCGGCGGCTTTCTTGGCTGCGGGCTTGGCTGCCGGTTTCTTGGCTGCCGGTTTGGCAGCGGGTTTCTTTGCTGTTGCCATCTAACACTCCTTAGAAGTTGAACACATTCACTTATCACTACAGCTTGATGCCACGTGCAGTCAGAATTTGCACTTCCAAAGCGTGGTACCGACAGGCAACTGATTTGCCCGAAACCCGCTAAAAACGGGCGATACCGAGGCTCCGCTTGGTGAGCCTCATTCTAGTTACTTTTCTTCTGTGTTCAATGAATAGTCAAGGGATGGTGGGAATAATTCGATAAAAGATGTCGCGGTCAAGCAAAATGTATCGAACCGATACTAATATCCGGAGAAACTTCAGACTCACATAATTCCATGAAAGTCAGTCTACAAGCCGTTCTCCGGAAATCATACTGTCCTGCGTCTCGCGTTCCCTGATGAGATGGATTTCATTCTTGTCGATCAATACTTCTGCGGCGCGAGGGCGAGAATTGTAGTTCGATGCCATGCTCATGCCATAGGCGCCCGCCGAAAGCAGGGCCAGAAGATCCCCTTCCTCGATCGCCAGATCGCGCGCAAAGCCAAGAAAATCGCCGGTTTCGCAGATCGGGCCGACGATGTCGTAGCGCCGGGCTGGTGTTGTCCGCTGGTCGACGGCGACGATGTCGTGATACGCCTCGTAGAGTGCGGGCCGCATCAGGTCGTTCATCGCGGCATCGACGATGGCGAAATTCCGGTCTTCTCCGGGCTTCAGATACTCGACGCGGGTGAGCAGCAGGCCTGCGTTGCCGACCAGCGAACGTCCTGGCTCCAGTAGCAGTTTTTCGCGGCGGCCGGCAAAACGCCCGGCCAGCTCGCGGCCGTAGGCGGCGAGATCGGGCGGCGTTTCGTCGCGGTACCGGATGCCGACGCCGCCACCGAGGTCGACATGGTGCAAGACGATGCCTTCGGCTGCCAGCGCATCGACCAGAGTCAGCACACGCCCGGCGGCATCGGCCAGGGGCGACAGGTCGGTCAGTTGCGAACCGATGTGGCAATCGATGCCCGTGATCCTTAGGTTTGGCAGACTGGCGGCGAGCCGATACAGTGCGGGTGCATCGGCAATCGGCACGCCGAACTTGTTTTCCTTGAGGCCGGTAGAGATATAGGGATGCGTCTTGGGGTCGACATCCGGGTTGACGCGGAACGAGATCGGCGCGACCTTGCCCAGTGCGCCGGCCACGCGGTCGAGCCGGTGCAGCTCGCTGACCGATTCGACATTGAAACAGAGGATGCCGGCGCTGAGGGCGGCACGCATCTCCTCGGCGGTCTTGCCGACACCGGAGAATACGACCTTGCCCGGATCGCCGCCGGCAGCCAGCACGCGAGCCAGTTCGCCGCCGGAGACAATGTCGAATCCGGCGCCGAGTCGGGCGAACAGGTTGAGGATGGCCAGGCTCGAATTGGCCTTGACCGCATAGCAGATCAGGTGGGGCGTATCCGCAAACGCCCGGGCGTAGTCTTGGTAGGCCATCTCGAGCGCCTGCCGGGAGTAGACATAGAGGGGNGTGCCGAAGCGTTCGGCAAGCGTGTCCAGTGCCACGTCCTCAAGATGGAGGCGGCCGTCGATGCGATGCAGGGTGTTCAATTGGGAGTCCGTTGCGGTGCGGCAGGATTTTCGGGAAGATACAGGTCACCCTTGGAGCCGCAGGCCGTCAGACCGAGCCCGCACAGCAGCAGGGACACTATATATAAGGTGCGCAGTTTCATGCGCGAAATGTTAGCACGGGACATCATGATGCAAAGCGAATCAAACGAAGCCGACTTCACGAAGGCTGCCGGCGCAACCCTGGCCCGCATCGAACAGGTACTGGAAGACGCCGACCTGGATTTCGAGACACCGGCCGACGGCATCATCGAGGTCGAGTTCGACGACGGCAGCAAGATCATCATCAATCGCCACGGCGTGGCGCGCGAAATCTGGGTGGCCGCACGCTCGGGCGGCTTTCATTTCAAACCGCAGGATGCCGGCTGGTTCGACACCAAGAGCGGCGAGCCACTCTACGACAAGCTGGCTGCGCTGATCGCCGCGCAGGGCGGCGTCATGGTCCGCTTCTAGTTCACCCCGGATATTTCATAAATTGACACGCGCCCTCGCTGGTCTTTTGTTTCGTATGGAAACTTTGCTCAGTCGGGCGTATGAATCGCTACGCCACTCCTTCCCAAACTTCCCTACAAAACAAAATCCTGCGCGATCATCGCGCGAATTCATGAAACATACGGGGTAACTTGAAAAGCCAGGCGCTCACCCTGTTCGATCTGGTCGAGCGGCTGTCGCTGCTGACCCGGGCCGACTTGCGGCAGGCAGGGGCGGCGCAGGGCCTGCAGCCGGTACACCTGCAGGTGCTGTTCTACCTGAACCAGGCCAATCGCTTCAGCAACACGCCGCAGGCGCTGACCGAATATCTCGGGCTGACCAAGGGCACGGTGTCGCAGACGGTTCTGGTACTGGCGCGCCGACGCCTGATCTCGCGCTATGCCGACCCGCGCGACGGCCGGGTGGTGCGCCTGATCCTGACCGAAGGCGGTACCAACCTGCTGAAAACCCTGAGCGCTGGCGGTGCCTGGCGCGACATCGTGCAGACGGCGAGTCCGGCGCGGGTGACCTCGGCAATGGTGGTGCTGCGGCAGGTGCTGGCGCAGGTGCAGGCGCAAAGCGGGAAACGCAGCTTCGGTGTGTGCGCGACCTGCCGCTACAACCAGCGGTTAGGCCCACGCAGCTATTTTTGCGGACTGATGCAGGAAAAGCTCAGCAGTCCCGAGGTGCGGCGGATCTGCCGCGAGCATGCGCCGCCGGTGGCGCTGGCTGAGTCTCACTAGATCCGTTTTCGGGCGCGGGCGATGGCAGCCCGCACCTGCGACGGTGCGGTGCCGCCCAGGTGGTCGCGGGCGGCGAGCGAACCTTCCAGCGTCAGCACGGCGTA
Source organism: Thiobacillus sp. (assembly GCF_013693775.1). Lineage (NCBI taxonomy): Bacteria > Pseudomonadati > Pseudomonadota > Betaproteobacteria > Nitrosomonadales > Thiobacillaceae > Thiobacillus > Thiobacillus sp. The sequence continues at coordinate 2,023,170 of NZ_CP059257.1, read as the reverse complement.
GACGTCGTCCGCGATCACCGGGCTGAAGGCCTGCAACTCGGCCAGCGGCAGGTCGGCGAGGTCGCGTCCCGAGGCTTCCGCCGCGCGCACCGCGCGCGCCACCACTTCATGCGCATCGCGGAACGGCACACCCTTTTTCACCAGGTAGTCGGCCAGGTCGGTGGCCGTGGCGAAGCCCTGCATCACGGCGGCGCGCATCGCGTCGGGTTTCACCGTCACCCCGCGCAGCATGTCGGCATAGATCGCCAGCGTGTCAGTCAGGGTGTCGACGGTGTCGAACAGCGGTTCCTTGTCTTCCTGATTGTCCTTGTTGTAGGCCAGTGGCTGGCCTTTCATCAGGGTGAGCAGTGCGACCAAGTGGCCGTTGACGCGTCCGGTCTTACCGCGCACCAGCTCGGGCACGTCGGGATTCTTCTTCTGCGGCATGATGGAAGAGCCGGTACAGAAGCGGTCGGCCAGGTCGATGAAGCCGAAGCGCGGGCTCATCCACAGGATCAGTTCTTCCGACAGGCGTGACAGGTGGGTCATCACCAGTGCGGCGGCGGCAGAAAACTCGATGGCGAAGTCGCGGTCGGACACGGCATCGAGCGAGTTCTCGCATACCGCTTCGAAGCCGAGCTGGTCGGCAACGAACGGGCGGTCGATCGGGTAGCTGGTGCCGGCCAAGGCGGCGGCGCCCAGCGGCAGCCGGTTCACGCGGCGGCGGCAGTCAGTCATGCGCTCGGCGTCGCGCGCCAGCATCTCGAAGTAGGCCAGCAGATGGTGGCCGAAGGTCACCGGTTGCGCCACCTGCAGGTGGGTGAAACCCGGCATCACGGTGTCGGCGTGTTGCTCGGCGAGGTCGACCAGCGAGGTCTGGCAGGCGCGGAGCCCACCCAGGATGCGGTCGATCGCGTCACGCAGGTAGAGGCGGATGTCGGTCGCCACCTGGTCGTTGCGGCTGCGTCCGGTGTGCAGGCGCTTGCCGGCGTCGCCGATTTTTGCGGTTAGCGCGGCCTCGATGTTGAGGTGGACGTCTTCCTTGTCCAGCGACCAGTTGAACTGGCCGCCGCGAATCTCGGTCAGCAGCTCCGTCATGCCAGAGCGGATCGTCTCCAGATCGTCCTTGGACAGGACGCCGACGTGGTGCAACATGGCGGCGTGCGCCAGCGAACCCTGAATATCGAACTCGGCCAGCCGATAATCGAAGGGAATCGACGCGGTATAGCGTTTGACGATTTCGGAAACCGGCTCGGAAAAGCGGCCGGACCAAGCGGCGGGCGCGCCGTCCGGCGGTGTCGATGACGTGCTCATGGGACAAAACGGGGAATGAAAAGAAGGAATCATAACAATCGGCAGGTCGAATTGCCGAACTTCTGTCACNTTGGGGTGAACCTGCGCATCGCACTGACGGCGGAGGCGGCGCTGGTGGCGGGCGTGGTGGCTCGGGTGGCGGACGCTCAGGCATTCTGGGCCGAATTCATCGGACTCTCGGCGCTTGCGCAACCTGCCTTGTTGTTGACCCTGCTGGCACTGTGTGCGGCGGGACGCTGGTTGCGCAGCCAACCTTACCGGTTGGGGGTGGCATTCACGCTGGCATTGGGTGTCGCGGTGCCGATGCTGGTCACGTTGTGGTTGAGTCCGGTGCTTGTTGGCGGGGAGACGTATCCCCTCATCGGCGTGGCGCTATTTTCCCTGTTGCTTGGTGCGGGCCTGCTGGCCTATTTCAATCTGCGCGCCCGCGCGCTGTCGCCCGCGATCACCGAGGCGCGCCTGCAGGCCTTGCAGGCGCGTATCCGCCCGCATTTTCTGTTCAATAGCCTGAATGCCGTGCTGTCGCTGGTGCGCAGCGACCCGCGCCGCGCCGAGCATGCGCTGGAGAATATGGCCGACCTGTTCCGTGCGCTGATGGGCAACGCCAGCCAGCTGGCGCCGCTGGAGGACGAAGTTGCGCTCACCCGCGCCTATCTGGAACTCGAACAGTTGCGCCTGGGCGATCGCCTGCAGGTCGCCTGGCATATCAATAAAATGCCGGCCGACGCGCTGATCCCCCTGGTGATCCAGCCGCTGGTGGAAAACGCGGTCTACCACGGTATCGAGCCGCTACCGGACGGGGGCGAAATCAGCCTCAATCTCTACCGCAGCGCCGACAAGGTCCACATCGTCGTGCGCAATCCGATCGCCACCGATGCGAGCCATCACAAAGGCAACCGCATCGCTTTGGCGAACATCCGTGAACGTCTGCTGCTGCATTTCGACCTCGATGCCCAGCTCAAGTTGGAACCGCTGGGTGCCGTTTATCAGGTGCACATCGTGATTCCCTATACCCGTGAACGCACCCAACCCGCCCCTGCGCGTCCTCATCGTCGATGACGAGGCCCCGGCGCGCCGCCGCCTGCGAGACGTGCTGGCGGATTGTGCCGATCAGTTGCCGGTCGATATCGTCGGCGAGGCCGATAACGGGCTGGATGCGCTGAACCAGATCCAGCAGTACCCGGTCGACGCAGTATTGCTCGACATCCGCATGCCCGGCATGGATGGCCTGGAATGCGCGGCCCACCTCAATACACTGGACAAACCGCCGGCTGTCATTTTCAGTACGGCCTACGAAGCCTATGCCTGCCAGGCGTTCGATCTCAATGCGGTCGACTACCTGCTGAAGCCAGTGCGTGCCGACCGCCTCCTCCGCGCCCTGTCACGCGCACATAGCCTGAGCGATAGCGTGCTTGAACGATTGCGAGCCGTGCACCCCAAGGCGCGCACGCATCTTTCGGTCAATGAGAAGGGCCGTATCGTGCTGATCCCCGTCGCGGATATCCTCTACCTCAAGGCGGAGCTCAAGTACGTCACCGTGCGCACGGCCGCACGTGAATTCCTGATCGAAGAATCGCTCACCCGCCTGGAAAGCGAATGGGGCGACACGTTCCTGCGCATCCACCGCAACTGCCTGGTTGCGCGAGCGCGCATTCGGGAAATCGGCAAGCTGCCTGGCGAAGACGATGGCCACTTCCTGCGTCTGGACGGATTGGACGAACGGCTGATGGTCAGTCGGCGACAGTATTCCACGTTGCGCGAGACCTTCAAATCCGCCTGAGGGGCGGGCATTCTCATGCGGTAGTGGTGGGATGTCCCTGCTTTTCGGGTTGGGGCTTAAAATAAATTCCTTTTCTATCATGCTCTTAGGCCGCGCCTACAACTAAAGTTGTATAGCCGGATTCCGTTCTCCTTCGTAGGATGACTGGGCTTGCTGTTTCGCAGTGAGCAGAAGTTCTCCGCAATGAGGAACGTGTCTCCTCAATTCTGCCGGGTTCGTAAGAACCCGGCATTTGCCCGTGCCAGCTATCATGCGGCCATGAAGAAAGACATCACGGATCAGAACCCGCAAGGGGTAGGCCNNTTGGTTGGCCCCGCGAGGGAGTCCCCTTCGGATCGCGCGTCGACAACCGGGCTCACCGAAATCGAACTGGCCAGCGAAACCGTTTTCAAGGGGCGGCTGATGCACGTCAAATGCGACCGCGTGCGCCTGCCCAACGGCGGCGAATCGACTCGCGAATACATCATCCACCCTGGCGCCGTCGTGATCATCCCGGTGTTCGAGAATGGCGACCTGCTGTTGGAACGCCAGCATCGCTATCCGCTGCGGCGCGATTTCATCGAGTTGCCAGCCGGAAAAATCGATCCCGGCGAGGATGATCTGACCTGCGCAAAGCGCGAACTGGAAGAGGAAACCGGCTACACCGCTGCCGAATGGCGCGAGGTCACCACCATCTATCCCTGCATCGGCTATTCCGACGAACGCTTGGCGTTCTATCTGGCGCGCGGACTGACACCCGGCAACCATGGCCGTGATCCCGACGAATTCCTGGAAATCCTGCGAGTCCCGTTTGGCGAGGCGATGGATTGGCTACGCAGTGGGACGATCTGCGAAACCAAGACCGTGATCGGGCTGTTCTGGTTGGAGAAGATGTTGGAGCAAGGCTGGTAACGCATGGCGCATTCTGCCCGCCTGGCCCTGTCGGTCGCCGCGTTTTTCGGGGCGTGGCTGCTGATGTTCTTCTTGTCGCTGATGGTGCTGCCCGAGTCCCTGCACTGGCTGCAGCCCATCGTGGCACTGGGGTTTGCGATCTGGGGCGCGCGTCGGGTGTGGCGGCAACTCGAGGACGTCGCTGCAACCGGCCTGCCGGTGTTCGTCGGCACGGGGGCGCTGGCGCTCGGCGGCCTCGGGTTCGCGCTGGGATTTTTCGGCCCCATGATCTTCGCGCCCGAAGCGAATCAGGGGCCGATGCTCGGCATCTTCATCACCGGCCCGGGCGGCGCGGTGCTGGGAGCGGTCGCCGGCTGGATCGCCTGGCTGAAGCGCCGCTAGTTTTCCGGCTGGTAGGCCAGGTTCGGCGCCAGCCAGCGCTCCGCTTCCGCCAAAGTCCAGCCTTTGCGGCGGGCGTAGTCCTCGACCTGGTCGCGTTCGATCTTGGCCACGGCGAAGTACTGGCTGTCGGGATGCGACAGATAGAATCCCGATACCGCGGCGCCCGGCCACATGGCGAAGTTCTCGGTCAGCTTCACCCCGATTTGCGCCGCGGCGTCGAGTGCCTTGAACAGCGGGGCCTTTTCACTGTGCTCGGGACAGGCGGGATAGCCGGGCGCGGGCCGGATGCCCTGGTACTTCTCCGCGATCAGATCGTCATTGGTAAGCGCTTCCTCGCTCGCATAGCCCCAATATTCCTTACGCACGCGCAGATGCAGATGCTCGGCGAACGCTTCGGCGAGACGGTCGCACAGTGATTTGAAGAGGATGGCGGAGTAGTCGTCGTGGGCGGCTTCAAANGCCTTTGCGCGTTCGTCCTCGCCGATGCCGGCGGTGACGACGAATGCGCCGAGGTAGTCCTTGATGCCGGATTCGCGCGGCGCGATGAAGTCGGCGAGGCACAGGTTGGCGCGGCCTTCCGGTTTNTTCATCTGCTGACGCAGGTTGTGCCAGACCATGAGCATTTTCTTGCGCGATTCATCCACATAGATTGCGATGTCGTCGTCGTTGACGCTGTTGGCCGGAAACAGGCCGAACACGGCGCGCGCTTCGACCCAGTTTTCCGCGATCATTTTCTGCAGCATGGCCTGGGCGTCGTGGTAGAGCTTGGTCGCCTCGGTGCCGACCACCTCGTCGTCGAGGATTTTCGGGAATTTGCCGTGCAGTTCCCACGAAGCGAAAAACGGCGTCCAGTCGATGGCCTCAGCCAGCTTCGCCAGGTCGTAGGCCTTCAGTACGTGGATGCCGGGTTGCTTCGGCACCGGTGGTGTGTAGCGGGTCCAGTTGATCTTGAATTTGTTGGCGCGTGCCTCGGCCAGCGGAAGCCGCACGGTATCGGACTTGTGCTTGAGGTGCCGTTCGCGCGTCTTGGCATAGTCGGCCTTGATGTCGGCAGCAAAGGCGCCGCGCAGGTCGTTCGACAGCAGTTGGGTGCAGACGCCGACCGCGCGTGAGGCATCCTTCACGTACACCACCGGGTGTTCGTAATTCGGCTCGATTTTCACCGCGGTATGTGCCATCGAGGTGGTCGCGCCGCCGATCAGCAGTGGAATGGTGAAACCCTGGCGCTGCATTTCCTTGGCGACGTGCGCCATTTCCTCCAGCGAGGGCGTGATCAGACCCGACAGGCCGATGATGTCGGCTTTGTGCTCGCGGGCGGCATCGAGAATCTTCTGTGTCGGTACCATGACGCCGAGGTCGACGATGTCGTAGCCGTTGCAGCCAAGCACGACGCCGACGATGTTCTTGCCGATGTCGTGGACATCGCCCTTCACCGTGGCCATGACGATCTTGCCCGCGCTCTGCGCGTCGCCGGCCCGCTTGTCGGCCTCGATGAACGGGATCAGGTGGGCGACCGCCTGTTTCATCACGCGGGCGGATTTCACGACCTGCGGCAGGAACATCTTGCCGGCGCCGAACAGGTCGCCGACCACGTTCATGCCGGCCATCAGGGGNCCTTCGATCACGTGCAGCGGGCGTTCGGCTTCCAGCCGCGCGGCTTCGGTGTCCTCGACGATGAATTCGGTGATGCCCTGCACCAGTGCATGGCTCAAACGCTCGTTGACCGGCAGGTTGCGCCAGGCCAGATCGACGACTTTTTCCTTGGCACCGCCCTTCACGTTTTCGGCAAAGGCCACCAGCCGTTCGGTCGAATCGGGCCGGCGGTTCAACAGCACATCTTCGACGCGCGCCTTGAGCTCGGGGTCAAGATTGGCATAGACGCCGAGCTGGCCGGCGTTGACGATGCCCATGTCCATGCCGGCCTGGATCGCGTGATACAGAAAAGCGGTGTGGATTGCCTCGCGCACGGCGTCGTTGCCACGGAACGAGAAGCTCACGTTCGACACGCCGCCGGAGACGTGCGCATGCGGCAGGTTCTGGCGGATCCAGCGGGTGGCTTCAATAAAATCAACAGCGTAGTTGGCGTGCTCCTCGATGCCGGTGGCGACCGCGAAGATGTTGGGGTCGAAGATGATGTCCTCGGGCGGGAAGCCGACGGTTTCGGTCAAGAGCTTGTAGGCGCGCGCGCAGATCTCGGTCTTGCGCGCGTAGGTGTCGGCCTGGCCGGTCTCGTCGAAAGCCATCACGATCACCGCCGCGCCGTAGCGCCGGCACAGCTTCGCGCGCTCGATGAACTCGGCTTCGCCTTCCTTCATGGAAATTGAATTAACGATGCCCTTGCCCTGGATGCACTTGAGGCCGGCCTCGATCACGCTCCATTTCGACGAGTCGATCATGATCGGCACCCGCGCGATGTCGGGCTCGGAGGCGATCAGGTGCAGGAAGCGCACCATCGCCGCCTCGGCGTCGAGCATGCCCTCGTCCATGTTGATGTCGATCACCTGGGCGCCGTTTTCGACCTGCTGGCGTGCGACCGACAGCGCGTCGTCGTAGCGGCCCTCGAGGATCATGCGGGCGAAGGCCTTGGAGCCGGTGACGTTGGTGCGCTCGCCGACGTTGACGAAGAGCGAGTCCTTGCCGACGTTGAACGGCTCCAGTCCCGAGAGGCGCATCGCTGGTTCCACGGTGGGTGGGATGCGCGGCGCGACGCCTTCGACCGCCTTGGCGATTGCAGCAATATGGGCGGGCGTGGTACCGCAGCAGCCGCCGACGATGTTGAGCAGCCCGGCGCGCGCCCATTCGCCAATGTGCACGGCCATTTGTGCGCCGTCCATGTCGTATTCGCCGAAGGCATTGGGCAGACCGGCGTTGGGGTGGGACGAGATGAACACGTCAGCCTTGTTGGATAGTTCCTCGACATACTGGCGCAGCAGGTCGGGCCCAAGGGCGCAGTTGAAGCCGATTGAAAGTGGCCGCGCGTGGCGCACCGAATTCAGAAANGCTTCGCCGGTCTGGCCGGAGAGCGTGCGGCCAGAGGCGTCGGTGATGGTGCCGGAGATCATCACCGGCAGCCGCAACTGGTGGGCCTCGAAGTACGCCTCGATGGCGAACAGCGCAGCCTTGGCGTTCAGCGTGTCGAATACCGTCTCGACGATCAGGATGTCGACGCCGCCCTTGACCAGACCGTCGATCGCTTCGAGGTAGGCAGTGCGCAATTGGTCGAAAGTGACATTGCGAAAACCGGGGTCGTTTACGTCCGGCGAGATGGTCGCCGTGCGCGAGGTGGGGCCCAGCACGCCGGCGACAAAGCGCGGTTTGTCCGGATTCTGCGCGGTTGCCGCGTCGGCGGCTTCGCGTGCCAGCTGGGCCGCGGTGAAATTGAGCTCCGGCACCAGATGTTCCATGTGGTAATCCGCCATGGAAATCGCGGTGGCATTGAAGCTGTTGGTTTCCAGGATGTCCGCGCCCGCCGCCAGATACTTGTTGTGGATTTCCCGGATGATGTGCGGTTGCGTCAGCGAGAGCAGATCGTTGTTGCCTTTGAGATCGTGCGCAAAATCGGCGAAGCGTGTGCCGCGATAGTCGGCTTCGCTGAGCTTGTAGGACTGGATCATCGTCCCCATCGCACCATCGAGAACCAGGATACGTTGGGCGAGCAGCGAGTGGAGCAGGGCGGTGCGGTTGGACATGATGCAGGCGGATGCGGACAAACCTGAATGGTATCACTGCCGGGCCGGAGCCCTGCCGGCGACTGTTGACATGTCGACATCGCTATCGGGTTTGCCACATGGCGGAATGCGGCGTCCCGAGCGGACAGGCCTGGCAAGCGCCGACCGGACTGGTCTGATCCTTGCAGTGCTCTTGCCATGCAAAATGCAAGGTACTCGATCTCACGAGCATTCGGATGACGACAAGAAAACACGTGACCCCAATCCTGCTAGCCCTCCTGTTGGGTGCACTGTCTCCTCATCCGGCATGGGCGGCCGACCGTGCGGTGCAGGCCTCGGACTTTTACGAGGATGCACTGGTCCGGATGCAGAACAAGGACACCAAGGGCGCCATCGTCCAGTTGAAGAATGCCTTGCAGCAGGACAGCAAAATGCTGCCGGCCCTGGTCCTGCTGGGCAAGGCCTACCTCGACAGCGGCGCGCCCTTGGGCGCGGAACGCGTGCTGGCGGATGCGGAACGGCTGGGGGCGGACCGGTCGCAGATCATCGCCATGCAGGTCGAGGTTTACAACCTGCTGGGCAAGAATCGGGCGTTGCTGGAGCGCTTTTCGCCTGACGGACTCCCGCCCGAGGTGAAATACAAGGTGTTGGTCACGCGCGCCTATGCGCAGATCGACCTCGAACAGACGCGCGCGGCGATCCAATCGCTGGAACAGGCCCGGCAGCTCGAGCCCAATAATCCGGCTGCGTTGGTTGCGCAATCGATGGCCTATTTGCGCAGCGGAAACTTCGCGGATGCGGCGGCCATGGCGCAGTTGGCCATCACCAAGAAACCGGACGATCCCGCCGGCTGGAACATGAAAGGCTCGATCGCCCATGCGCAGGGAAATGCCCCGGATGCGCTGGCAGGCTATGGCAAGGCGCTGACCTTGAAGCCCGATTATCTGGATGCGCTGATCGCCCGGGCGTCCTTGCTGTTCGATCTCAACCGCGACAAGGAAGCGGCCCGGGACGTGGCTGTGCTGAAGCAGAAGTTTCCGGACGATCCGCGAAGCGCCTATCTGCAGGCACTCCAGGCCGGACGGCAAGGAAAGGATACGGAAGCGCGCAATGCGCTCACTGCGGCGGCGAGTGCGCTGGATGCCCTGCCCTTCGAGGCAGTGCAGACGCGTCCGCAACTGGTGCTCCTGGGCGGCATTGCCCATTACAGCCTGGGCCAGAATGAAAAAGCCAAGACCTATCTGGGCAGCTACCTCAAGAAATATCCCCAGCATATGGGCGCGCGCAAGATCATGACCGCCATCCTCATGAGCGAGAAGGATTACGCCAAGGCAATCGCGTTTCTGGAAGGACCGGCGCGGGCGCGGCCCAACGACNCCCAGGCGCTGTCCATGTTGGCTACGGCGTACATGGCGCTGGGTCAGCATTCCAAGGCGGTTTCGCTACTCGAGCAGGCCGAGGGGATGAGCGGCGGCAATACGCCGGATATCGCCGCGAATTTCGGCCTGAGCCTGATTGGGGTCGGGCAGGAAGCGCAGGGTATGGCGCAGCTGCAANAGGCCTACGCANAAACCCCGGGCCGTGCCTATTCGGGCGTTCCGCTGGCCATCATGTATCTCAAGCAGAACCAGGCCAAACCGGCCATACAGGTGCTGCAGGCCGTGCTCAAGAACGAACCGCAGAATCTGACCGTGCTGAACCTCCTGGCGGTGGCGCGCGGCGTGTCGAAAGACACGGCTGGCGCCCGTAAAACCTATGAGCAGGTGCTGGAAAAGAATCCGGGCTTTACCCCGGCCAGACTCAATCTGGCGCGTCTGGACCGATATGAAGGCAAGCCAGAGGACGCGCGCCGCCGTCTGCTGTCCGTGCTCAAGGACCAGCCGAAGAACCTGGATGCGCTGTATGAGCTGGCTCAGCTGGAGCTGGCTGCCGGGCGCACGCAGGATGCGGTGCGCTGGCTGGAGAAAGCGCGTTCGTTCAACCCGCAGAGCCTCAGACCCAACCTCATGCTGGTCGATCTGTATCTGGGCACGGGCGACGCGCAGAAAGCATTGAACATCGCCAAGGACGCGCAGGCATCCAATCGGGATAATCTGTCGGCCCTGGCGGCGCTGGGCCGGTGCTATCTGGCCATCGGCAATCGTGGCCTGGCGCGCGAGAACTTCAAGCGCATTACGCAGTTGGCGGGTTTCGATGCCGATTGGCAGCAGCGTGCGGCGGAGTTCCAGATCAGCGCGGGCGACTACGAAGGCGCGCGCTATTCGCTGGACAAGGCCTTGCTGAGCAAACCGGGCTACTTCCCGGCGCTGCTGCTCAAGGCCGGCCTTGAAAAATTCTCGGGCAACCTGGAGGCGGCCGACAAGCAGGCGCGTGCCCTGGCTGCCCAGTATCCCCGAGCTGCCGCCGTGCAGCAGCTGCTCGGCGACATTGCCATGCAACGCCAGCGTTATGGGNAGGCCATCACGGCTTACGGTGCCGCATACAATCTCGAGAAAAATGCGACGCACGCGATCGGTTTGTACAACGCCTACAACGCGTCGGGCAACCCGGTCAAGGCGCTGGCATTCATCCAGTCCTGGGTCGGCAGCAATCCGGCGGATCCCGCTGCCCGTCGCGTCCTGGCCGGGGCCTATGTCCAATCAGGACGGCTGGATCTCGCGCAACAGCATTACGAAACCCTGAGCCGGCAACTGCCCAACGACGCCGGCATCCACAACGACCTGGCCTACGTCATGCTCAAGCGGCGTCAGCCCGGCGCGCTGGCCGTGGCGGAACGGGCCTATCAACTGGCGCCGAACGATGCCAATGTGGCCGACACCCTGGGCTGGGCCTGGGTGGAAGCCGGGCAGGTTGAGAAGNGTCTGCGCTACCTGCGCGAAGCCCAGGTGCGGTCGCCGGAAAACCCCGAGATACGCGACCATCTGGCCGAAGCGCTGAGGCGCAAACAGGCGGGCAGCAGATAAGGGGTTGGCGTTGGGCCGGGCCGCAGTCGGTTTTTACACAACGCCCCGGAAAGCATGGTACCGAGTAGGGGATGTGATTCATCTATTTGATAATTAATGAAAAACAATTTTTGGTACGGCTGTTGCTTAAAGTAAAGCGTGTATTCCTTGGATAAGTAAGGACCAATCAAAATGACTAGAAAATTCTGGCAGGCAATCAGGGCGGCGAGCGTGATGGCAATCGGGCTGGGCGTCATGAACACCGCCCAGGCTACGTACTCCGCCAGTCACACGAGTAATTGCGGCGGGGGTGGCACGAGCAACCCCAATTGCGATACCTGGACATTCAACAACCAGACCAGCAATACACAGGGCGGCATCACGGCCACGGCTTCCGGCTGGTCCAATACGGTCGGTTCCGCCAATGTCCTGCTGGACAGTGCCTACATCACCTTGAACGGCAGCAGCGGCCTGGGTGTCCGGAACAACGATTGCAGCGGCTTTGCCAATTGCACGGGCGGCACCTCCGGCAGGGACACCAACGAGGGGACCAGCCCCGAGCATGCGATCGACAACAATGGACGCACGGACTCCATCCTGTTCTCGTTCACGGACAAGGTGAATCTCACGTCCTTCTCCGCAGGATGGGTTTCGACCGATTCCGATTTTTCGGTCCTGGCCTATACGGGGGCAGGCAACCCGGCCACCCTGGCCGGCCAGTCCTATGCGGATCTGCTGTCCAACGGCTGGTCGCTGATCGGGAATATTCTCGCGGGTTCCAGCACGGGCGCGCATGACTTCACCAACAGCACCTATTCCAGCTACTGGCTGATCGGCGCATTGAACACCATGGTCGGGGGCGACTCGACCAAGGCGGGGAATGACTATTTCAAGCTGATCTCGCTGGCGGGTTGTACCTGCGATAACGCCCCGCCCGGAACCCCGGGTTGCAGCACGGGCGGCGGCGGTGGCGTCCCGGAACCTGGCACCCTGTTGTTGATGGGGGCAGGGCTGCTCGGTCTGACACGTTTCAAGGTCCGGCGCACAATGCACGCTGCTGCCTGATGACATTCGCCAGAGCACACAGGGCCCCGCTTGTCGGGGCCCTGGTTTGGGGCATTGAAATCGATCTGCTAGGGTGGGTAAGAACGTCACTGCGGAGCGCACCATGAAACATATGACCNCCCGGGAATCCCATGAGTTTTTGCAACTGCATCCTGAGGCGGTGTTCATCGATTGCCGTTCGGAAATCGAATACCTGTTCGTCGGCCATCCGGTCGGCGCAATCCACATTGCCTGGCAAGACGGACCGGATTGGGACGTCAATCCCGATTTTCTAGGGCATGCGCGCAAGGCGGCATCGGTCAATCGGCCCGTAGTGCTGATCTGCCGTTCAGGGCGGCGCTCGATGGAAGCGGGACGTTACCTCGAGAAATACGGGTTCCCCGAGGTCTACAACGTGCTGCACGGGTTTGAAGGCGATATGGATGAAACGCGCCATCGCAGCACAAAAAATGGCTGGCGGCATGACGGCTTGCCCTGGGAGCAAACCTGAGCCTTCCATTCATGGAACGTCCCAAGCAAGGCGGAGCAAACTGATTGTCGCCGCCCATCCGGCCACGATTTCCTGTCTCAGGAATGTACCCTGGGATTCTCCGTGGACAGAACGCTCAGCCCAGCGACACCCCCAGCCAGGCACCGATGAAATAGGTGGCCAAACCCGCCGCGCCGCCGATGCCCAGCATGCGCAGGCCGCTCAGGAGGGCGTGACGGCCGGTGAACAGGCTCATGCTGGCGCCGACGGCGAACAGTCCCAGTGCCGTCAGCCCGATCGAGAGAGGAAGCGCCTGGTCGTAACCGAACAGGAAGGGCAGTAAGGGCAGCGCCGCGCCTGCCGTGAAGGCGGCAAACGACGAGGTGGCCGCCACCCATGGCGAGCCGAGTTCGTCGGGGTTCAGGCCGAGCTCCTCGCGTGCCAGGGTGTCGAGCGCGCGTTCGGGATCCTGCATCAGGGTGTCGGCCAGCCGCCGCGCCTCGGCGGCGTCCATGCCCTTGGCGGCGTAGATCAGCGCCAGTTCGGCGGCCTCCTCCTGGGGGTATTCGTCCAGCTCGTCGCGCTCGAGGCCGATCTGGTATTCGAACATTTCCCGCTGCGAACGCACCGATACATATTCGCCCGACGCCATCGAGAATGCGCCCGCCAGCAAGCCGGCCACGCCGGTCAACACGATGATCGAGGGCTCCGGGGCGGCGCCTGCCACGCCATAGATCAAGGCCGCGTTCGATACCAGGCCGTCGTTGATGCCAAACACCCCTGCCCGCAAGGCATTGCCCGCGGCACCGTTCTGGTGGCGCTTGCCGATGTCGTCGCGCCGAAGCGGCATGGGATGCGGCGGGTTTAGCGTATAGAGCGCCATGCCGCGTACCTTCATCGCCGCCAGCACGCCGCGCATGGCACGCGGCTTGAATCTGCGGGTGAGGGTGGCGACGACGCGCGCGCAGATCGGGCCGGAACGCGGCGGGCGGTTGCCCGCCCTTTTGCATAATGGCGGCCAGCCATATTTCCGCCTGGTCGTCGGCCGCCTGCGCCAGTTCGTTGAACAGCGCTTCGCGCGTCGTGCCGCGCTCGCATTCCGCGACGACGCGGTACAACCAGGCCGACTGCTTTTCTTCCTGCCAGGATTCGTAGGGATCGCTCATGCGGGAGGCCGTCGGTATTGAATGGCTTCGGCGAGATGCGCCGGTGCAATCGCGTCGCTGTCAGCCAGGTCGGCCACGCTGCGCGCGAGCTTGAGGACGCGGTGATAGGCGCGCGCGGACAGGTTCAGCCGCGCGATCGCCTGCTTCAGCAAGTTTTCCCCAGCGGTATCCAGTTGGCAGAACTGTTCGATTTCCTGCGTACCGAGCGAGGCATTGGGTTTGTCCTGTCGCTGCATCTGGCGTGCGCGCGCCGCCTGCACGCGGCCGCGGATGGCCGCGCTGGGTTCGCCGGCGCTGGCCTGCATCAGTTCGGCTTGCGTCAACGCCGGCACGCTGATCTGGATGTCGATGCGGTCGAGCAGCGGTCCCGAAATGCGTCCACGGTAGCGCGCAATCTGGTCCGGCGTGTCGCGGCAGGCCTGGGTCGGGTGGCCGAGGTAGCCGCAGGGACAAGGGTTCATTGCGGCGACCAGTTGGAAGCGTGCCGGGAAATCGGCCTGCCGGGCGGCGCGCGAGATCGTGATGCGCCCGGTTTCCAGCGGCTCACGCAGCACCTCCAGTACCTGTCGGGAGAATTCCGGCAGTTCGTCGAGAAACAGCACACCGTGGTGTGCCAGCGAAATCTCGCCCGGACGCGGGTTGCCGCCACCGCCCACCAGCGCAACCGCCGAGGCCGTATGGTGCGGCGCGCGGAAGGGGCGGCGCTGCCAGTGCTCGTGGCGGAAACCGCCGTTGAGCGAAGCGACCGCAGCCGCTTCCAGCGCCTCGGTCTCATCCATCACCGGCAGAATGCCCGGAAAGCGTGCGGCCAGCATCGACTTGCCGGTGCCGGGCGGGCCTGACATCAGGATCGAATGTCCNCCGGCGGCGGCGACTTCGAGCGCGCGCCGGGCGGCGGCCTGGCCTTTGACGTCAGCGAAGTCGGGATAGTCGGGCGTCAGAGGGAGGGTGCCCGGTTCGGGCGCGGCGAGCGCGGCCTGCCCGGCGAGCCAGGCACAGACATCGAGCAGGCTCGCCGCCCCCAGCGTCTCGACGCCGCTGGCGAGCGCCGCTTCGCTCGCCGACGCGCTGGGCAGCACCAGTTGCCTGCCTGCCGTGCGTGTCGCGAGTGCCATCGCCAGCGCCCCGCGTACCGGACGCAATTCACCGGTCAATGCGAGTTCGCCCGCGAATTCGGCGTGCTTGAATTTGTCGGCCGGAACCTGCCCTGAAGCGGCGAGGATCGCCAGCGCGATCGGCAGGTCGAAACGTCCGGATTCCTTCGGCAAATCGGCCGGCGCGAGGTTGACCGTGATGCGGCGCGCCGGGAATTCATAGCGCGCATTCTGGATCGCCGCCCGTACGCGGTCGCGCGCTTCCTTCACCTCGGTTTCCGGGAGGCCGACCAGCGTGAACGCTGGCAGGCCGTTGGCCAGATGCGCTTCGACCACCACCTCCGGCGCATGCATGCCGTTCAGCGCCCGGCTTTTGACGACGGCAACGGCCACTTAGGCGTCTTGGCTCTGCTGCTTTTCCAGTTCGGTCAGTCGCGCCTCGAGTTGCGCGAGCTTCGCGCGCGTGCGCGCCAGCACTTCGGTCTGCACGTCGAATTCCTCGCGGCTCACCATATCCAGCTTGCCGAGCATCGACGTGACGCCGGCCTTGAGATTCTGTTCGATGTCCTTGGCGGGGATTGCTTCATGACCTCGCCCAGCTTGCCGACCAGATCGTTGATGAATGCAGGGGTGGGGAATTTCGGATTCGGGTTCATACGGCCTCCATGACAGGGAGAGTGTAACAAGCACTGCCCTGGTGGCGTACAGCAGCAACAGATCGAAGCATGCGGCACGAAGAGGGTGCATGACGATTTGATGGCGCACCATGAAAGTGCGGACTATTCTGGGTTGGGCGGATTGATTGATTCAACTGTTTGTTTTTAAACAAAAAAAATATTGGCATGGCTTGTGCTCATTGTGGAGTGCGATTTTGCGCGCCCTTATTCAAACAGGAGAAATTCATGAAAAAACTCGTACACGCTTTGGTTCTGACTGGTCTGGTGGGCGCGCCCGCTCTCGCCATGGCGGATGAACCCGCTTCGCCGCATACCCTGAGCGCCAATGTCAGCCTCACCTCCAACTATGTCTTCCGTGGTATTTCGCAAACGGGAGGCAAGCCTGCCATTCAGGGCGGCTTCGATTATTCGCACAGTAGCGGTCTCTACCTGGGTACTTGGGGTTCCAATGTGGGATGGCTGACGGATTTCCAAGGTTATACCAGTGGCAGCATGGAACTTGACGTTTACGGTGGTTACCGCAACAGCATCGGACCTGTCAGTTATGACGTCGGGGCGATCCGCTATATGTACCCGGGCAGCAAAAACGGCGCTGGGGTTCCTGGTGTCTGGACCTCGGAGGCTTATGTTTCCGCCGGCTGGAAGTGGTTCACTGCTAAGTACTCCTATTATCTGAGCGATTCGGTGTTTGGCGTTGGCCCCAATACCGACGGTTCCTACTATCTGGATCTTTCCGGCAGCCTGCCTGTCGGTGACACCAGTCTGACCCTGGGTGCGCATTGGGGTACTTTCAACTTTAAGCAAGACTCTTACTTTGTTGGCATCTACGGGGTTTCGCCGGACTACAAGGATTGGAAAGTCAGCGCAGCCTATGACTTGAGCAAGTTGGGCAAACTGGGCGACGGCATGACCCTGAGTGTGGCGTACACCGACACCGATGCTGAGAAGGGGTTCTGGACTGACACGGCTAACGGCAAGTATCTGGGTAAGGCCACGACCACCGTGTCGATTTCCAAGGCTTTCTAATGCGCTGACCAACCGGGGCGGTTCAAACAACTGCTCCCCTACTTTTCTGGCCCTAACTTGGGAGACATCATGAAATTCGTAACGGCAATCATCAAGCCGTTCAAGCTGGACGAAGTGCGCGAGGCCTTGTCGGCCATCGGCGTCACCGGCCTGACGGTTACGGAAGTAAAGGGATTTGGGCGGCAGAAGGGTCACACCGAGTTGTATCGCGGCGCGGAGTATGTGGTCGACTTTCTGCCCAAAGTGAAGATCGAGGTGGCCATCAAGGCCGAGTTGCTGGAGCGCGTGATCGAGGCCATCGAGAAGTCGGCCAACACCGGCAAAATCGGCGACGGCAAGATTTTTGTCACCAGCCTGGAGCAGGTCGTGCGTATCCGCACGGGCGAATCCGGCCCCGACGCCCTGTGAGGAGCCTGAATATGAAAAAGCTATTTGCTTCGTTGGGCCTGATGTTTGCCCTCCTGTCTCCCAATCTCGTTCTGGCGGAAGATGCGGCCCCGGCCCCGGCCCCGGAAGCGGCTGCGGTCGAATCCGCCGCGCCTGCGATGGCAGCACCGGCTGAGGCCGCCGCGCCGGCCGCCGAGGTACCCGCACCCGCTCCCGCAGCTGAAGCGCCCAAGCTGGATTCCGGCGCCACGGCCTGGATGCTGACGTCCACCGCCCTGGTGCTGCTGATGACGATTCCCGGCCTGGCCCTGTTCTACGGCGGCATGGTGCGGAAGAAGAACGTCCTCGGCACCATGATGCAAAGCTTCGCCATCACCGCCATGATCACGGTGCTGTGGATGGTGGCGGGCTACAGCATTGCCTTCGACACGACGGGGATGGCGAAAGGGGTCACCAACTTCTATTCCTTCTTCGGTAGTCTCTCCAAGGCCTTCCTGTCCGGCATGGGCAAGGACAGCCTGACGGGCGTCATCCCTGAGTCGGTGTTCATGACCTTCCAGATGACCTTTGCGATCATCACGCCAGCCCTTATTGCCGGCGCGTTCGCCGATCGCATGAAGTTCTCGGCGATGATGTGGTTCACCGGCCTGTGGTCGTTGCTGGTGTATGCGCCGATCGCGCACATGGTCTGGTCCGGTGACGGTGGCTTCATGTGGGACATGGGCGTGCTCGACTTCGCCGGCGGTACCGTGGTGCACATCAACGCCGGTGTGGCAGGCCTGGTCGCCGCCCTGGTGCTGGGCCCGCGTCTCGGCTATGGCAAGGAGCCGATGGCGCCGCACAACCTGACCCTGACGGTGATCGGCGCGGCCATGCTGTGGGTGGGCTGGTTCGGCTTCAACGCAGGCTCGGCGGTTGCCGCGGATGGCCGTGCGGGGATGGCCATGGCCGTCACGCAGATCGCCACCGGCGCGGCCGCGCTGGGCTGGATGATTGCGGAGTGGATGAGCAAGGGCAAGCCGAGCGTGCTGGGTATCGCCTCCGGTGCGGTTGCGGGCCTGGTCGCCGTCACGCCGGCGTCCGGTTTCGTCGGACCCACGGGCGGTCTCGTCATCGGCCTCGTCGCCGGCGTGGTGTGCTTCTGGTCGGCCACGTCGCTCAAGCGCATGCTGAAGTATGACGATTCGCTGGATGCCTTCGGCGTACACGGTATCGGCGGTATCGTCGGCGCAATCCTGACCGGCTACTTCGCGGTCGAATCGATCGGCGGCACTGCCGGCAGTCTGGCCCAGGTCGTGACCCAGATCGAAGGCGTGCTCATTACCATCGCCTACACCGCGATCGGCACCTACATCATCCTGAAGGTGCTGGATCTGGTCATGGGCCTGCGTGTGACCGAAGAACAGGAACGCGAGGGCCTGGATATTGCCCTGCATGGTGAACGTGTAGAGTGATGCAAACAGGGGGAGGGATCCTCTCCCCGCCCGCTTCAGAGTACATTTTCAGGGCGCCTTCGGGCGCCTTTTTCATTGGCCCCTCACGGCTGCAGCGACACGCGTTCGCGGCCGGTCTGCGCCGTCCTGATTGAAAGCTTGCCGCTTGGGTGGCGTGCTGCGTGTGCCTTTCAAGAACGCCAAAACAGTGCGTTTGCGCACTAAAAGAATGCTCGCAGGATGCTGAAAGCACAGGGGCTTTCTGCTGATTTTCCTTTTTATTCATGGTGATAGATGTGGGTTGATGGTGTGGCATGGGGTTGCTAATTAGGAAGTGAATATTACGAATATTCACTTCGGTAATACCCAACATCAAGGAGCCCACCATGAATGTGAAGCATCTCGGCAGCACCCTGAAGTCATTGTTCATCCGGCTGGTGATTCCCGCTGCCGCCGCCCTGTCCATTTCGGCCCACGCGGCCCAGCCGCTCAAGATCGGCTACAGTGACTGGCCGGGCTGGGTCGCCTGGCAGGTCGCCATCGACAAGGGCTGGTTCAAGGAAGCCGGCGTCGCGGTCGATTTCGAATGGTTCGACTACTCCGCGTCGATGGACGCTTTCGCGGCCGGCAAGATCGACGCCGTGACCATGACCAACGGCGACGCCCTGGTGACCGGGNCGGCCGGCGGCAAGAGCGTCATGATCATGCTGACCGACTATTCCAACGGCAACGACATGATCGTCGCCAAGCCCGGGATCAAGTCGCTCAAGGACCTTAAGGGCAAGAAAGTTGCCGTCGAGGAAGGCCTGGTCGAGCACCTGCTGCTGCTGAACGGCCTCAAGAAGGCCGGCATGAAGGAATCCGACGTCACCCTGGTCAACGCCAAGACCAACGAGATGCCCCAGGTGCTCGCGACAGGCGACGTCTCGGCGATCGGCGCCTGGCAACCGATCGCCGGCCAGGCCATGAAGTCGCTGCCGGGCTCCCGTCCGGTCTATACCTCCGCGGATGAGCCGGGCCTGATCTACGACGTCCTCGCAGTCAACCCGGCCAGTGCCAAGCAGCGCAAGGCCGAGTGGCTCAAGGTCGTGAAGGTCTGGGACCGCGTCGTGCACTACATCAACGATCCCAAGACCCAGCCTGACGCAGTGAAGATCATGGCGGCCCGGGTCGGCGTCACGCCGCAAGTTTATCTGCCGCTGCTCAAGGGCACCCATCTGCTGAGCCTGGCCGATGGCAAGAAGATCTACGTCAAGGGTCCTGGCTTCACGTCGCTGTATGGCTCCTCCAAGGTGGCTGACGACTTCAACGTGGCGAACGGGGTCTATAAGGCGCATCAGGACATCGACAGCTACCTCGATTCGTCTTTCACCAACGCCAAGTAAAACCGGAGCACGGAGCGGAAATGAGCACGACTTCCAAATGGCTGGGCAGCGTGGATAGGGATGCGCGCAAACGCACGCTGCTGGGAATCGGCTCGTTTCTGCTGCCGTTGCTGGCCTGGTGTCTGGTCAGCTATGTGCCTTTCGTCTGGCATCCCAAGGTCCACGTCATCGATCCCGGCGGCGTGGATTATTTCCAGGTCGACATGCTGGTCGACAAGACTATGTTCGCGGATGAAGTCGCCAACATGGAACGCGAGCATCTGGCTGTTCCGGTCGGAAAATCCGCCAACCCGATCTATCTGCCGGCGCCCGACCAGGTGGCGAAGGCCTTCTACAACGGTTTCGTCCATCCGCCCAAGAGCACCGACGTGCCCTCGATGCCAGCGAGCCTGTGGCACAGCATCCAGATCATTTTCTGGGGCTTCCTGATCTCGTCGATCGTCGGCGTGCCGCTGGGCATCCTGTCCGGCACCTATACCCTGATGGGACGGCTGAGCGAGCCGTTCATCGAATTCTTCCGCTACCTGCCGGCGCCGGCCTTCGGCGCCCTGGCAGTGGCCATCCTCGGCATCTACGATGGACCCAAGATTGCCATCATCGTCATCGGCACCCTGTTCCAGCAGGTGCTGATCATCGCCAATACCACGCGCAAGCTGGAGGTCACGCTCATCGAGGCCGCCCGCACCCTGGGCACGCGCAATATCAAGCTGCTGAGCAAAGTGGTGGTGCCCGGCATCCTGCCCGATCTGTATCGCGATCAGCGCATTCTGCTTGGCTGGGCCTGGACCTACCTGATCGTGGCCGAGCTGATCGGCACCAGTTCCGGCATCACCTGGTTCATCACCCAGCAGGCGCGCTACCAGCATTTCGACAACGTCTACGCCGCCATCATGACCATCGGCATCATCGGTTTCGGCACCGACCTGATCCTGGCCCGGCTCGGCCGCCGACTGTTTCCCTGGGACCGCACCCAGGATCGCCGCTGAGGAACCTCGCCATGAACCCGAACAATCTGCCCAGCTACCTGGACCAGTCGGAAGCTGTGAAGGCGCGCTTCGACCGGATCAACCAGCGCGAAACCATTCTCGAGGTGCGCAAGCTCGGCAAGCGCTTCCTGTCGGCGCAAGGCGAGGTCGAGGCCCTGCGCGGCATCGACTTCAGCGTCCGCCGGCGCGAATTCGTTTGCGTCATCGGCCCCTCCGGCTGCGGCAAGTCGACCCTGATCCGCATCCTCGCCGGCCTCGAAAGCCACACCTCCGGTGACGTGTTGCTGGACGGCAAGCCGGTCACCGGTCCGGGACAGGATCGCGGCATGGTGTTCCAGGGCTATTCCCTGTTTCCCTGGCTGACCGTGAAGAAAAACGTGATGTTCGGCCCCCAGATGAACGGTCGCGACAAGGATGAGGCCGAGCGCGATGCCTTGCTGTGGCTGGATCTAGTCGGCCTGACCCAGTTTGCCGACGCCTATCCGCATCAACTGTCCGGCGGTATGCGCCAGCGCGTCGCCATCGCCCGCGCCCTGGTCAACCAGCCGCGCATCCTGCTCATGGACGAGCCCTTCGGCGCCCTCGATGCCCAGACCCGCTCCAAGATGCAGTCGCATTTGATCGACATCTGGAAGAACATCGACGTCACCGTGTTGTTCATCACGCACGATCTCGACGAGGCGATCTATCTGGCCGATCGCATCCTGGTGCTGAAAGCCCATCCCGGCGAAGTGCAGGAAGTGATCGAGGTACCGGTGCCGCGTCCGCGTTCGCCGGGCCAGTTCAACACGCCGGAATTCCTGGCCACCAAGGCGCGCCTGGAAGAACTCATCCATCCCGAGCCGGAACCCGAACCGGAAGACGAGCAGGCGGTGAAACCGCATCTGATCCGCTTCACCGACGTGCACGACAACGTTGAGTAAGGGATGAGCATGCGCTGGTCTGATCTCACCTGGTCCGAAATCCCCGCCGTCCTGGCCCGCTGCGGCCACGCCGCTATCCTGCCGGTGGGGGCTACCGAGCAGCATGGCCCGCACCTCGGATGCGGCGTCGATTTCGTGATCGCCGAGCAGCTCTGCGCCTCGGTCGCCGCGCAGACCGGCGTGCCCATGCTGCCCACGCTGCCCTACGGCTGCTCGCTCGGCCACAGCCGGCGCTGGCCCGGCACGATCGCGCTGCCGCCGATCACCCTCATCGAAGTCGTCAAGCAGATCGGCGACTGGGCCTATCACAGCGGCGTGCGCCGGCTGTTCATCGTCAACGCCCATGTCACCAATGCCGCGCCACTGCGCTGCGCGCTGGAGATGCTGCGCGCCGAGCATGACGACCTGATGGTCGCGGTGATCAATACCGCGACGCTGAGCGAACGCGTGCGTGAATTCCATTTCGCCGACGCCGCCGACTGGCATGCCAACGACGCCGAAACATCGATCATGCTGGCGATCGCCCCTGAGGGCGTGCGCGCCGACAAGGTTCCGCAGGCCGACGACCCGGATCGCACCTGCAGCTGCGTCTTCGCCCACCCGGTCAACCGCACCAGCCTGAACGGCGTCACCGGCATGCCCAGCCTGGCCACTGTGGAGAAAGGCCAGCGCTGGTTCGACTGGCTGGTGGCCGATCTCGCTGCACTGGTTCGCACCGGCAGCGTCGAAACGCCGCCGCTCGATCAATCCTATTTCGGGGACGCCGTCCCCGCTGCCACCACCCGATAGACAAGGACGCATCATGAACACGATCGACGATACCGCCGTACTGGGCAAGCCCGTCACCCACCATCCGGCAGAGGAAACGGCCCGCCTGCAGCGCGAGCTGACCGACAAGGGGGTCAAATACTGCATCGGCGCCTACGTCGACATCCACGGCGTGCCCAAGGCCAAGGTCGTGCCGATCGGCCATCTCNCCCAGATGGCGAAGGGGTCCGAGCGCTACACCGGGTACGCGCTGGACGGCCTCGGCCAGGCGCCCAACGACGACGAATTGACCTCGGTGCCCGACCTCGACCGCGCCATCCAGCTGCCCTGGGAGCCGAAGATCGCCTGGATCCCGGCCGACAACCATTTCCAGGGCAAGCCCTACGCCCTCAACACCCGCGTCGCGCTGAAGAACCAGCTCGCCGAAGCCGCCAAGCTCGGCTACGGCATGAACCTCGGCATCGAATGCGAGATTTTTCTCCTGAAGCAGGACGAGGACGGCAGCCTGTCGGTGCCGGTCGCCGACGACAAGCTGACCAAGCCCTGCTACGACGTGCGCGGCTTCGTCGACAACTTCTCCTGGCTCGACAAGATGGCGACCTCGATCAACGACCTGGGCTGGGACCTCTATTCCTTCGACCACGAGGACGCCAACGGCCAGTTCGAATTCGACTTCAACTATGCCGATGCGCTGACCACCTGCGACCGCCTGACCTTCTTCCGCTTCATGGCCAAGCACTACGCCAAGGAAGAAGGCCTGCTCGCCACCATGATGCCCAAGCCATTCGCCGACAAGACCGGCAACGGCGCCCACTTCAACATGTCGATCTACGACCTGGAGACCGGCAAGAACCTGTTCGCCTGCGCGCCCGAGGACGATCCGCACGGCATCGGTCTGACGTCGCTCGGCTACAGCTTCGTCGCCGGCATCCTCAAGCACGGCCGCGCGCTGTGCGCCGTCTTCGCGCCGACCGTGAACAGCTACAAGCGCCTGGTGCGGCGCGGCGCGATGAGCTATTTCTCGTGGGCGCCGGTGTTCAACTCCTGGGGCTCCAACAACCGCACCAACTCGGTGCGCATCCCGGCTGGCGGCGGCCGCTGCGAATCGCGCAACGCCGACGGCGCGGTCAACCCCTACCTGGCCGCGACCCTGGTCCTGGCCGCCGGCCTCGAAGGTATCCGCGAGGGGCTGAATCCGGGCAATCCGAACGAGGACAACCTGTACGCCATCAGCGAAGCGGAACGCAACGCGCGCGGCATCGAGTTTCTGCCCCAGACCCTGCAGGAAGCGGTCGCCGCCTTCGCCGCCGACCCGCTGGTCGAGGCTACCCTGGGCAAGGAACTGCGCGACGAGTTTGTCCGCTACAAGACCGAAGAATGGGAGGCCTACCATCTCGCCGTCAGCAAGTGGGAAGTCGAACGCTACAGCTACATGTTCTGACGGGTAGGGACGAATCGACCATGACGACGAAAAACGGAAGCGAAAAATCTCCAGCCTGGTGAGCCGCATCAGCGTCTCGCTGCCTGCCGATCTGCTGACCGAACTGGATCGCATGGTCGAGAGCCGCGGATACGACAGCCGTTCGCGGGCCATCGGCGAAATGGTCAACTACCAGTTGGCCGAACATAAGCGCAGCCTCGGCAACGAGGTCATGGCGGGCACGCTCACCTTGCTCTACAACCGCGCCACGCGTGGCCTGCAAGGACGGCTGGCGGACATCCAGTACCATCATGTCGCCGAGGTCATCAGCTCCTTGCATGTGCACCTGACCGAGGACCAGATGCTGGAGGTGATCCTGGTCCAGGGGCCGGCCACTAAGCTCCAGGCCATCACCCATGAGATGCTTGCCCAGCGCGGCGTCATCACCGGCCGTCTGCAACTGCTGGCGGCAGTCATCCCGCCCTGCATGCGCCGGCTGCCGGTTGAAACAGGAAACGCCGGCAATCAATCTATCGACTGGATTTCACATGGCACAACACCTCAACCCCATTCCCCGGCGCTGTTCCTGTGGGAAGAATCCCTGCCCGGCGGCTGCCACTGGTCGGGCATCATCCGTCGGGGCAACGTGCTCCGGCTGACCGACCTGAGCGGTCGCGCCAACGTGTCGGCATTGTTCTACAACGCCGAGGAGAAACTCGAGCGCTACAACATGCCGGACACCCTGAAGGCGCAGCACACCGCGCATCTCACCACGGGCCACGCGCTCTACTCCGACATGGGACATGTCCTGTGTTCGGTCATCAACGACAGCTGCGGCTGGCACGACACGGTATGCGGCGTAACCAACGCCGAGATGGTGAAGGCGAAATACGGCGAGGCGACTTACCAGACCCACCGCAACGCCATGTACCGCAACGGTCGTGACGGCTTGTTGATCGAGCTTGGCAAGTGGGGACTGGGCAAGCGCGACGTGGTGCCCAACGCCAACTTCTTCAGCAAGGCGGTGGCCGACGAAGCCGGCCGGTTGCACTTCGATGAGACGAATTCGCGCCCGGGCGCCTACGTTGACCTACGCTTCGAGATGAACGTGCTGGTGGTGCTGTCTGCCGCGCCGCATCCGCTCGATTCGCGTCCCGATTACGCGCCGGGCGACGTCATGCTGACCGCCTGGAAGAGTGGTACGTCGGGTGCGGACGATGTCTGCCGCAACAGCTGCGCGGAAAACCAGCGCGGCTTCTATCAAACCGAAATCCTATTCCGTTGAGGTGACATCATGACCAGCTTCAACCTCGTCGAAAGCCCCTTTGATCCTAAGACTGCCGTGGTCGATACCGTGGTCGATGCCGGCGATCCATGGATCCACGAAATCAAGAAGGGCCAGGTGTTCCGCATCCTCGACCTCGAAGGCAACCAGGCGGTCGATACCCTGTTCTACAACGCACGCGATCCCGAGGAGCGTTACAGCGCCGCCGACACCGTCCGGGCCCAAGGGGCGCTCTATCTGACCGCCGGCACGCAGCTGATGTCGACCGAGGGCAGGGTCATGCTGACCATCACCGCCGACACCTGCGGCCGCCATGACACCCTGGGCGGCGCCTGCTCGTGCGAGAGCAACACCGTGCGCTACGCGCTCGACAAGCGGCCGATGCACTCGTGCCGCGACAGCTTCCTGCACGCGCTGGCGCACTATGACTCTAATAAAAGCGGCGGCGGGCTGACCAAGCGCGACATCACCAGCAACATCAACTTCTTCATGAATGTGCCGGTGACGCCCGAGGGCGGTCTCACCTTCGCCGATGGCGTGTCGGCACCTGGAAAATACGTGGAGATGCGCGCCGAGATGGACGTGCTGTGCCTGATCTCCAACTGCCCGCAGTTGAACAATCCCTGCAACGCCTACAACCCGACCCCGGTTCGGGTACTGATCTGGGACGCACCGGAACAATGAAAACAGCCGGCTCGGGACGGCCCGGGCCGCGAGAAAGGAGAGGCTGAAGAACCGTAGCGAGCGGACACTGGGCAAGGCGCGCGGCGCGCAGGAACCGGAATATACATGCAAGTACATGAGGATTCCGAGCACCGCGCAACGCCGCCCGGTGTTCGCGCAGTAGGTTATTCGGTCTCTCCGGAGCGGGACGACCCGCAAGGAAAAATATGTTCGACAAGGTCCTCATCGCCAACCGCGGCGCCATTGCCTGCCGCATTATCCGCACCCTCCGTACCATGGGGGTGAAATCGGTTGCCGTTTATTCCGAGGCGGACCGTCATTCGCTGCACGTGCGGCTGGCCGACGAGGCGGTGGAAATCGGCCCCGCGTCGGCGGCACAGAGCTACCTGCGTGCCGAGAAGATCCTCGAAGCGGCCCAGGCCACCGGCGCCCAGGCCATCCACCCCGGCTACGGCTTCCTCTCCGAGAATCCCGGCTTCGCCGAGGACTGCGCGACCGCCGGCATCGCCTTCATCGGCCCGAGCCCGGACCAGATGCGCGCGTTCGGCCTCAAGCACACCGCGCGCGATCTCGCCGAGCAGAACAAGGTGCCGCTACTGCCGGGCTCCGGTCTTCTGAGCGACGCCGGCCATGCGCAGGCCGAAGCGGCGCGCATCGGCTACCCGGTGATGCTGAAGAGCACCGCCGGCGGCGGCGGCATCGGAATGCGCCTGATCTGGAGCAGCGACGAACTGGTGGAAGCCTTCCAGTCGGTGGAACGTCTCGCCCGCGCCAACTTCAAGGAGGCCGGCATCTTCCTCGAGAAATACGTCGAGCACGCGCGTCACATCGAGGTGCAGATCTTCGGCGACGGCAAAGGCCATGTCGTCGCACTGGGCGAACGCGATTGCTCGGTGCAGCGGCGCAACCAGAAGGTCATCGAGGAGACGCCCGCACCCGGCCTCACCGATCTGCAGCGCGAACAACTGCTGGCGACCGCCGTGCGTCTCGGCCAGGCGGTGGGCTACCGTTCCGCCGGCACGGTCGAGTTCGTCTACGACACACAGAGCGGCGAGTTCTATTTCCTGGAAGTGAACACGCGCCTGCAGGTCGAGCACGGCGTCACCGAGGAAGTCACCGGTGTCGACCTGGTCGAGTGGATGGTGAAGGAAGCCGCGGGAGAGCTGGATCTCGCCGGCTTCAAGGCCGAGCCGCAGGGTGCATCGATGCAGGTGCGCCTTTACGCCGAGGATCCGGGCAAGGATTTCCAGCCGGCCGCCGGTGTGCTGACCGAAGCCGTCTTTTCGCCCGACGCCCGCATCGAAACCTGGGTCGAGCGTGGTTCGGACGTGCCTCCGTTCTACGACCCCATGGTCGCCAAGATCATCGTCAAGGGCCGCGACCGTGCCGAGGCGCTGAGCAGGATGCAGGCGGTGCTGGCGGACACCCGTGTCGCCGGCATCGAGACCAATCTCGGCTACCTCGCCCAGATCGTGCGCGACAGCGTCTTCGCCGAAGGGCGCCAGACCACGCGCTACCTCAACGCCTTCCACTACCGCCCCGCGACCATCGACGTGATCGAACCCGGCGTCCAGAGCAGCATTCAGGACTGGCCGGGCCGTGCCGGATACTGGGACGTCGGCGTGCCGCCGTCGGGTCCGATGGACGCGCTGGCGCTGCGCTTGGCCAACCGCCTCGCGAGCAACGCCGAAGGCGAGGCTGCACTCGAATTGACCGTCGCCGGCCCCACGCTGCGCTTCAACTGCGACAGCGTGATCGCGCTCGCCGGTGCCGACATGGCCGCCGAGCTCGACGGCCAGCCGCTTACCAACTGGACCGCGCATGCGGTGAAGGCGGGCTCGCTGCTCAAGCTCGGCGCCATCAAGGACACGGGCTGCCGCGCCTACCTGGCGGTGCGCGGCGGTTTCGATGTGCCCGATTATCTCAGCAGCAAATCGACCTTCACGCTGGGCCAGTTCGGCGGGCATGCCGGGCGCACGCTCAGGGTAGGAGATGTATTGCATATCCAGGCGGCTGAAGATGCGGCCATCGAGAACACGCTGCCCGCCGCGCTGGTACCGGCCTACAGCCACGCCTGGGAAATCGGGGTGCTCTATGGCCCGCACGGTGCGCCGGACTTCTTCACCGACGCCGACATCGACATGTTCTTCGCCACCGACTGGGAAGTGCATTACAACTCCAGCCGGACGNGGGTCAGATTGATCGGGCCACGTCCTGAATGGGCGCGCAAGGACGGTGGCGAGGCGGGGCTGCATCCGTCAAACATCCACGACAACGCCTATGCGATCGGCGCGGTCGACTTCACCGGCGACATGCCGGTGATCCTCGGCCCGGACGGCCCCAGCCTTGGCGGCTTCGTCTGCCCGGCGACCATCGTGCAGGCCGAGTTGTGGAAGATGGGCCAGCTGCGTCCCGGCGACACCGTGCGCTTCAGGCGATTGAGCCAGGCGCAGGCCGAGCGCATGGAAGCGGCGCAGGATGACGCCATCGCCAGCCTTGCCGCGCAGGCCGCGCCCACGCTCGCGGCCGCTGCCGATCCGCTCGCCGAACCGGTGCTGCAGCGCATCGCCGAGACCGACAACCCGGTGGCGGTCGTCTACCGCCGCGCCGGCGACAAGTACCTGCTCGTCGAATATGGCCCGCTGGTGCTCGACCTCAACCTGCGCTTCCGTGTGCACGCGCTGATGACGCGGCTGAAGGCCGATGCCGTGCTTGGCATCCTCGACCTCACGCCCGGCATCCGCTCGCTGCAGGTTCACTATGATTCGCGTGTGCTGCCGCTGGGCAAACTGATGGAGCTGCTGCTCGCGGCGGAAAAAGCGCTGCCGGCAATCGAGGACATGCAGGTGCCGACCCGCATCGTGCACATCCCGCTGTCGTGGGACGACGCCGCCACGCAACTGGCCATCGAGAAGTACATGCAGTCGGTGCGCAAGGATGCGCCCTGGTGTCCGAGCAACATCGAGTTCATCCGCCGCATCAACGGGCTCGACAGCATCGAGGACGTGAAGCGCATCGTCTTCGACGCCAGCTACCTGGTCATGGGCCTGGGCGACGTCTACCTCGGCGCGCCGGTCGCCACGCCGGTCGATCCGCGCCATCGTCTCGTTACCACCAAATACAACCCGGCGCGTACCTGGACCCCGGAAAACGCGGTCGGCATCGGCGGCGCCTATATGTGCGTCTACGGCATGGAAGGCCCCGGCGGCTACCAGTTCGTCGGCCGTACGCTGCAGATGTGGAACCGCTGGCGCCAGACCGCCAATTTCACCGACGGCAAGCCGTGGCTGCTGCGCTTCTTCGACCAGGTGCGCTTCTTCCCGGTGAGCGCAGACGAGCTGCTGAAGATCCGCGAGGACTTCCCGCTCGGCCGCTACCAGCTGGAGATCGAGGAAACCACCTTCAGCCTCAAGGAGTACAACGCCTTCCTCGCCGACCAGGCCGAATCGATCGCCGCGTTCAAGACGCAGCAGCAGGCCTCGTTCGACGCCGAACGCGAACGCTGGCGTGCCAGTGGCCAGGCTGACTATGCCAGCGACCTGACCGTGGCCGAAGCCGCGCCCGACAGCGAACTCGACCTGCCTGAGAACGGCCGCGCCCTAGCCAGCCATGTCGCCGGCAACGTGTGGAAGGTCGAGGTCGCCGAAGGGGCCGAAGTGAAGCAGGGCGACACGCTCGTCATCGTCGAATCGATGAAGATGGAATTCGCCGTGCTGGCGCCGTGCGACGGCCGTATCCACAAAGTGTTCTGCCGAGAAGGCGGGCAGGTGAGCGCCGGGCAGGACCTGCTGGTGCTGGTGAGCGAATGAGGCCGGCAACATGAACACTTCACTCGACATCACCACGCTGCGCAGCCTGTATCAGTCCGGCGAACTCACTCCACTCGGGTTGGTGGAAGTCCTGCTCGCCCGCATGGCGGGCGAGGACGCGCACCACATCTGGATCAGCCGTCTCGACGTCGATGCCCTGCGTGCCTACGCCCGAAATCTCGAAGGGCGCGACATCGCGAGCCTGCCGCTCTACGGCATCCCGTTCGCCATCAAGGACAACATCGACCTCGCCGGTCTGCCGACCACGGCGGCCTGCCCCGAGTTTGCCTACACGCCGGAACGCAGCGCCACGGTGGTGCAGCGCCTGATCGACGCCGGCGCGATCCCGATCGGGAAAACCAACCTCGACCAGTTCGCCACCGGGCTGAACGGCACCCGCTCGCCCTACGGCGCCTGCCGCAATGCTTTTGACCCCGATTTCATTTCCGGCGGTTCCAGTTCCGGTTCGGCCGTCGCCGTGGCACTGGGACTGGCGAGCTTCTCGCTTGGCACCGACACGGCCGGTTCCGGCCGCGTGCCCGCCGCGTTCAACCATCTGGTCGGCCACAAGCCGAGCTGCGGTGCGCTCTCCACGCGTGGCGTGGTGCCCGCCTGTCGCTCGCTCGATGCGGTGTCGATCTTCGCGCTCACGGCCGAGGATGCCGAACGCGTGCTGGCGGTCGCCGCCGGCTTCGATGCCGACGACGAATACGCGCGCCCGCTGGCGCCGCACGGCTTCGATTTCGGCCGTGCAGCAGATTTCCGTTTCGGCGTACCCCGGCAAAAAGACCTGCAATTCTTCGGCAACGCCGACGCGGAACGGTTGTTCGCCGAGTCCGTGGAAAGACTGAAATCGCTCGGCGGCACTGCAGTCGAGATCGACCTCGATCCCTTCCTCGACACCGCGCGCCTGCTCTACGGCGGCCCCTGGGTCGCCGAGCGCTACCTGGCCATTCGCGACTTCTTCGACGCGCAACCGGACACGATTTTTCCGCCGGTGCGCGAGATCATCGCCGGCGGCCGCGACATCAGCGCCGCCGACACCTTCGCCCATCTCCACACATTGCGCGCACTCAAGCGGACATGCGATGCGGTATGGAACGACATCGACGTCATGCTCACCCCGACGGCGGGGACGATCTACCGCATCGATGACATGCAGGCCGATCCCATCCGCCTCAATTCCCATCTCGGTTATTACACCAACTTCATGAACCTGCTCGATCTCGCCGCCACCGCCGTGCCGGCCGGGTTCCAGAACGACGGCTTGCCGTTCGGCGTCACGCTCATCGCGCCGCCACACCAGGATGGCCCGCTGCTGCATCTGGCGTCGCGCATGCAGCAGGCGCTCGGGGGCAAGCTGGGCGCAACCGACCATGCGCTGCCGCCTGCCGAGTCGCTGAATCTGCTGCCGGGCGGTCAGGTGCGGGTGGCCGTCGTCGGTGCGCATTTGAGCGGTCTGCCCTTGAATGTCCAGCTCACCGGACGCAGTGCACGCCTGGTGAGTGCCACACAGACTGCCACCAAATACCGTTTCTACGCCTTGCCCGACGGCAAGCGACCCGGTCTCATCCAGGTACAGGAAGGCGGTGCCACCATCGCCTGCGAAGTGTGGGAGATGCCCGCCAGCCAGTTCGGCTCCTTCGTCGACGGCATCCCCGCGCCGCTCGGCATCGGCAAGCTGGAACTGGCCGATGGATCGATGGTGAGCGGATTCATCTGCGAAGGCATCGGCATGACCGATGCGCGGGACATTACGGAATACGGCGGATGGCGGGCCTGGCTGGCGGCGAGGGGGAATGACTTCTAACGGCCCGAAGCGGAAGTTCATGCACTAGCCGGGACTGGCTGTTCTTCGGCCTTAGCGGACCTTAGGTTCGAGGTCGGTGGCGGGCAACAATATGCCGGTTACCTGCCGTTCAGCTGAAAATCACGTTGAGGGATAGTTTGCTGATCCGGCAACTCGCACTGCACGCCTAAAGCGAGAGTGCCTGAACGGCCTATGGGTTAAGTTAAAGTGTTGAAAAGCACTGAGGCCAATAAATCCTACCATAGTAGGATTTATTTGGAATTCAGTTAGGCATGACAGATTAATCCTACTATAGCAGGATTAATATTGACTTCCGTGGTGTTGGCGCGTATAATCCTAGTTCAATAGGATTTATACATGCGCAAACTCTCCGTTACCCCACTCCCGGACCATTCGGCCGTCGCTAACCCGGAGGATATCGGCGTGCTTGTGCGAGCGGTTCGCACAGCAACCGGTATGACCCTGGAGGAGGCGGCCCTTACCCTCCAAGTAGCAAAGCAGACCTTGCAGAATTTGGAAAAGGTAAGGGCACCATATCTTTGGCCCTGGCATTCAAGGTGCTGACCGGGTTGGGCATCAAGCTACGCTGGCAGGCGCCTGAAGGTACAAATCCTGAGACAAGAAAGAAGGATGTCTCGGATGCATCTTGATGTTTGGCTAGATCTGGATTTCGTAGGCGAGTTGTCTTATGACCCTGGCAGCAACCGATTTGCCTTCGATTACGCCCCGGCCTGGCTGAGCCAGCCACATGCCTATCCTCTAGGTCCGACGCTCCCCTTATCGCCAGCGCCGTCGACGCCAGATGAGCACAGCGCGAGGGTGCGACAGTTCTTTGAAAACCTTCTTCCAGAAGGCCAGGCCCTGGATGACGCCGCTAGCGCATACCGGGTATCGAAGGCCAATCTGACCGGGCTGCTCATCGCCTTGGGGCGTGAAACCGCGGGGGCGGTGCGCCTTGTGATGTCCGGTGCACAACAGCGGGAAGAGGAGCGGCGCCGGCTGCTGACCCGTGAGGAACTCTCCGAGCGGATACGCGCACGTCCCCAAATGCCATTCACGGTATGGGATGGCAAGGTGCGCCTGTCCATCGCTGGCTTCCAGGACAAGCTGGCCGTGCTGGACGACGCGGGCGTCTGGTACTTGGTGGAGGGCCCCGACTTGGCGTCCACTCACATCCTGAAGCCGGACCCAATCAATCCGGCGCTAGCCGGGCTCACTTCGAACGAATTCTTCTGCATGAGGCTGGCGGCCGCATGTGGCCTGGAGACCGCTGCTGTAGCGCTGCAACAGGTGCCAGAGCCCGTTCTCTGCATCACTCGCTTCGACCGGTATCGGGAGGGTACGGCAGTGCGCCGCCGTCACGTGATTGACGGCTGTCAGTTGCTGGGGTTGCAAAGTGGCTTCAAGTACGAGCGGCCCTATGGAGACAGCCCTGATGTTAAGGATATTCGGGATGGGGCCTCCCTTGCACGCTTCTTCGCTGCCACTCATGCAAGCCCGCAACCCGCAAAGGCCAAATTGCAGCTGCTGCGCTGGCTGGTGTTCCAGGTGCTCCTCGGCAATACCGATGCCCACGCAAAGAACCTTTCGTTCTACATGACCGCGGCTGGGCCGGTGCAGGCGCCGGCCTACGACCTGCTTTGCGGCTCGCTCTACCAAGCGGACAACGTGAGCCAGACCTATGCCATGGCCATCGGGGATGCCTTTAGCACGGAGGAGCTATCGGCCTACGAGTGGGCCCAGTTCTGTATCGCCACAAAAACCAACCCGACTTTGGTGCGCAGGGAACTCGAGCGCAGCGTCAAGACCATTCGGGCTAAACTGCCGAGAGTGGCTGAGGAAGTTCTTCGCGACGGCGCAGTGAGCGGAGTGGTCAGCCGAATCACTGATGTGGTGGAGGCAGAGTGCTCTCGTCAGCTCACCTTGGCCCCGCTCATCAAGGATATGCTGGACTCGGCTCGGTAGCCCACTTACCGCCGGCAAAATCATCGGCAAAGAAATCCCCCATGGTCTAAAACCTATGGGGATTGTGGGAATTACTCAAACGCTTTTCAACACCTTAACTTAACGCCTAGCCTGTCTGGTTGGCCCTTTTTCACCGCAGTGCCACGTAATTGCTTCTAGTGACACTATTTCCGTTCACTAACATATTGCTGACATTGCGGCTAACGGCTTCGAACGGCAGCAAAGGCCGAACATGAGGCGGACATGCATTCAATCTGAACTTCCGCTCGTGACCGATTCGAGACTGTAAAAATGGCTCTGTTGAATTTCAAGTGGGTTGTTCTGCATGAGGGTTAATGGCGTGGAAATCGAGACGGCCGGCGATCAGGAAGATGACGGTTTTGATTGTGTCGATGCGGGTGNAAGCCACGGGCACGCCGCTTGGCGGCCTGGAACAAGCCGTTGATCGCCTCCAGAAATCCATTGGTCTGCCGTGTCTGAGCCCAGGCCACGATTCCTTCCAGATGGGATCGGATCATCCGGGCAACCTCCTTCATCGGCTCGACCTTGGAGCGCATGACGCAAGTGCACCAGTGTTCCAGCATGGCGCGCACGACGTTGATTTGTTTGCGATCAAGGATTTCGCGCAGTTGCTCCTTGTAGACCCAGGCGCGCGCCGTGCGCTTGACAGTCATCCTGGCAATCAGTGCGTCAAGATCGGCAGCAGCCTCGGGCTTGAGCCGGGAGGCATCCTTGAGCAGCGTCCAGCGCATGCCCTTGAGGGACTTGTCGGTGCGCTGCTCGATGCGGCGCATCTTGTCCACCGCCGTGCTGGCGTGGCCGATGACGTGGAACTTGTCGAAGGTGATGCGGGCATTGGGCAGATGCTGGCTGACTCCGGCGATGAAGGCTGGCGACATGTCGATGCTCGCCGAGGCGATGTTCCCGGCCGGGCAGCCATGGTCGCCCAGATACTCGGCCAGTTGCGCAATGGTCTGGGCGTCGCGCCCTTCCGTGACGAACAGCACGCGCCTGGCCTCGGCGTCTGCGGCCAGGGTGACATAACTGTGGCCTCGGGCGCGCGAGGTCTCGTCAATGGCCAGCGCCGTGACACCGGAGTGATCCGCCAGGCCGCAGGCCATCTCCACGTACTTCTGGCACACCGCCAGCACCCGGTGGGACGATTCGCCCACGATGCGCGCCACGGCGGCAAACGGCATCTGGCGCGCCAGCATCAGGATGAAGGCTTCGAACAGCAGCGTGAAGCCATTCAGCCGCCCGGCAAAGTCAGGCTCGACCAGTCGCACCGAACCATTGGGCAGCTTCACTCGCGGCGTGCGCACCTGCAGATGGCACTCATGCTGGAAGAAGTTCAGGTGCCGGTAGGTCTTGGTCACGGTGTCGTGCACCGGATGCACGCCTTCATGGCCCGAGACCTTGAAGCGGCTGCCAGCCTTGAAGTCAATCAGCACGGTCAAGGTCCTGGCCGACTCGTCGAAGTCGACCGACGCCACCGTCCACGGCGGGGCAATTCCAAGGGCAGTTTCAAACAGCTTGGCAGTCATGAATTCACTCATCCAGGTTGGTCAATATGACGTCAGCTTACCCACTCGGATTTCAAGAGAGGCGTAAAAATAGACCGAGGTCCACGGAAGCGGCAATCAAGACCGTTCCCAGTATTTGTTCCAGCATGCCGGTACCCAGTTCGTCCCCGAACCGGGCCCCTTGCTCCAAGTCGGGCGGCCCGATCAGGAACAAAACCCGCCTTCCACGAGTCACCTGAATGCTTCCGGATTTCTGCGACGCTCTAGAACGCGTGACGGAATAATCGCAAAAGTACAGCGTGGCCTCTGAACACGATGCCCTGGCCACTGCAAAAGACATCTTCGATTTCATACGCGTGCCGGGTTTGATCCGTACTTGGCAGCGCGTCCAAGCAGCGCAGGGCGCTGGATGGAGGACTGCTACGGCTTTTTAAACGGTGCACTCGCTGCTGCAATCCATCGCCCTCTTTCTGAGCCCCTGGGAGTTCTCTCCGACGGTGCTGCTGCTGTGTGCCGGCAGCGCGCTGGTGTATGCGCGCGGGTTGTGCCATGCGGGTGGCGAGGCGACGTCGCCCGGATTCTGGCGTAACGCTGCTTTCTTCGTTGGCCTGGCTTCTATCTATGGGTTTCTGCAGGCGCATCTGGATTATCTGTCCCAACACATGTTCTGGATCCATCGCCTGCAGCATCTGGTGCTGCACCATGCGGGGCCGTTTCTCATTGCGCTGGCGGCGCCGCTGGAGACCATGGCTTTGGGTACACCGCGCTGGCTGCGTCGGCGGGTCTTCGTGCCCGTGTTCAATAATCCGCTGACGCTGCGGCTATACCGGCTCCTCCAGCATCCGGTCGTCGCCCCGCTTCTGTTCACGGGACTGATCGGTTTCTGGCTCATCCCGTCCATTCATTTCAAGGCCATGCTCAGTCTCGCGCGTTACGATGCCATGAACTGGAGCATGCTGATCGACGGCTTGCTGTTCTGGTGGCTGATCGTGGGACCGGAGAAGCACACCGGTCTCAAGCCATTGGGCTATGGCACCCGCATCATCATGCTGTGGGCCATCATGCTGCCGCAGATCGCGATCGGCGCCTACATCGCCTTGAGCAGCACCATTCTTTACACCAGCTACAGCGTATGCGGCCGTGCCTGGCCGATTGCCCCGATGACCGATCAGGATATCGGCGGCTTGATCACCTGGATCCCGGCCGCCATGATGAGCGCGGTGGGCGCGCTGGTCGTATTGCGGCGGTGGCGCAACGATAGCCATTCCGAGCGGGCGAGGCAGCCGCAGCTTGGCGTCGAGGTGCAGTGAAACCGTGTTCGGGCAAACGCCGCCGCCTGTCGGGTTGTCTGCCCGATGGGCCCGATCATCGGTCTGGATAAGCACGCACACGATCAATGGAGGCACTATGTCCCTGAAGGATGTTTCGCGAAAACCGCTGCTATGGCTTGCCGCAGCACTGTGCATGGCGTTTGCCGGTCTGGCGCAGGCTGCGGGGAGTCCCGCGTCTGTCGAGCATGCGCGTATCCGCTGGCTGCCGGGCGATCTGCCGCTGGCCGGATACTTCGACCTGACCAACACGGGGCCGCGACCGCTCACGCTCACGGGCGCATCCAGCACGGTATTCGGTGACGTGATGATGCACCGCACGGTTCATCGCGGGGGCGAAACGGGGATGATGCCGGTACGCGACTTGAAGGTGCGCCCCGGGCAGACGCTGCATTTCACGCCGGACGGCTACCACCTGATGTTGATGGGGCGTACCCGGACGCTGGCCAAGGGCGACGCGGTGCCGATCCGATTGACGTTTTCCGGAGGGCGCTCGATGGACGTGATGTTCGCGGTCAGAGGCGCCGACATGCAATGAGCCTCCGGAATCCTGTTGCCCGTACGCGAATTTTCCTGGCTGCGGCGTTCTGTTCGTTTGCGGCCCTGCTGAGCGGCTGTGGCCAGGATAAAACCTGGGACCTGGTCAACATTACCGGCATTGTGTCGCCGCTGGCGTTCGTGCTCACGGACGACACGGGGCGACACGTCACGGCAGAGACCTACCGCGGCAGGATCGTCATGCTGTACTTTGGCTATACGCATTGTCCCGACGTGTGTCCCACGACGCTGGCCACGCTGTCCCAGGCGCTGTCGAAACTCGGGGCCGCTGCCGACAAGGTGCGGATATTGTTCGTGACGGTCGATCCGCAACGCGATACGCCGCCACTGCTCAAGCGCTACGCCGAGGCATTCGGGCCTGAATTCATCGGACTTCGCACCGACGACCCGGCACTGCGCCAGCTGGTCAAACGCTATCGCGTCACCTACAGCCTCGGCAAACCGGATGCCCACGGCAACTACGAAGCGACCCACAGCAGCGCGGTCTTCATCTTCGACGACAAGGGTAAGGCGCGGCTGATGGCGGAATCCTCCAGCAGCGCGGCGGCCATTGCCCACGACGTGCAGCAACTCATCGGCGGAGCGTGAGCGCGCGGGGGCTTCCCTTGTAGATCGGCCATTAGACTGAGGGAAACGCTGAACACGTCCTTCGACAAGCTCAGGACGAACGGCAAGTAGTGGATTTCGTTCGTGGTGAGCCCTTCGGCGCAGCTCAGGACAGGCTTGTCGAACCCCCAGAAAACCCACTTTTTCAGCGTTTTCTTAGCGGTTGAAGTCCGCGATACAGTTCTTCAGCGCGTTGACGTTGTTTGTGCCGAGCGTGCAGTTGCCTGTCTTGAGCGGACGGCTTCCCGACTCGTCGCGGGGGCTGCGGCTGGCCAGCAGGTCCCGCCGGGCGCCGGGCGAGGTTTCGGCGACGTTGTGCGCGGCCAGCTGCTTTTCCGCCGCGTCGAGCTGCTTTTGTTTTTCGGCCATGGCCTTCGAGGTCTCGGCGAGCTTTTCCTCTGCCGCGGTGCGCTTGGCCTGTTCTTCCGTCAGCGCTTTGTGCGTTTCCGCGCTGGACTGGGTCGAATCGGCCAGGGCTGCCTGCAGGCGCCGGTTCTCCGCGACCTGCTCGCCGATCAGGCTTTCGAGCTGGCGATGGGCGTCGGAGGTGGCGGTCGAGTAGGCGGCGAGTGACGCCGCCAGTTTCTTCTCGGCGTCGGCGCGCTGGGTCTGCTCGGTGTCGAACGCCTTCTGGATGTCGGCGCTGGGCCGGGTTTTCGCGCGCGCGGCTTCCTGGCGCAGATTGTCGTTGAGCACCTGGTCGAGCTGTTGCTGGAACAGGGTATAGGCAAGGGCGCCGCCGCCGGCGCCGCCGACCAGGAGCACGCTGACATAAATCAGGAGTGCGCGCAGACGGCGTTTGGGCTTGGGGGCTTCGACGGGTGTCTCGGCCGGGGCTGCCGATGCGCCGCGCCGCGTCTCCGAGCGGTCCGGCCGGGCACCGCGCCTGTCATCGGCGTCGTCGGCCTTCTCCGGCTCCCCGCCGGCTTTCGTGCGCAGGCGTTGCAGGAAGCCGATGCCGGCGTCGAGCACGGCCGTGATCCGGGTACGCACCCGGGTGCGCAAGGCACGCCTGGCATGCGCAGCCAGGGTTTCCTCCGCAGCCGGCGCGTCAGTCGGTTCGCGGGAGCGTGGGCTCGCAGCAGGGGCGGGNGAAGCGTTCAAGCAGGTCTCGCATCGGTGTCGTTCTTAGTAGGGGTATCGGCCCGTTCTGGAATAACTGAATGCAGCGACCAGGACGCGGCCGGTCACTGGTTGAGCTGCAGCGCGGCCAGCCGCGCGTAGAGCCCGCCCTGCCTGCGCAGATCCTCCGGGGTGCCGGTTTCCACGATGCGGCCGCCGTCCATCACCACGATACGGTCGACTTTCTGCACCGTGGCCAGCCGGTGCGCAATGACCAGCGTGGTGCGCCCCTGCATGGCGGCGCCGAGGCCTTGCTGCACAAGGGCTTCCGATTCCGCGTCGAGGGCGCTGGTGGCCTCGTCGAGCAGCAGCAGCGGCGCGCCCTTCAGGATGGCGCGCGCAATCGCGATGCGCTGGCGCTGGCCGCCGGACAGGCGGGTGCCGCGTTCGCCGAGGAAGGTCTGGTAACCCTCGGGCAGGCGTTCGATGAATTCGTCCACCAAGGCAGCCTGGGCCGCCTGGAGGACGTCTTCGTCGCTGGCCGTGGCACGGCCATAGCGGATGTTTTCCAGGGCGTTGGCCGAAAANATCACCGGGTCCTGCGGCACGATGGCGATGCCCTGGCGCAGGTCGTGCAGGCTCAGCTGGCGGATGTCCTGCCCGTTGAGCCGGATCGCCCCTTCGGATACCTCGTAATAGCGCAGCAGCAGCTGGAACAGCGTGGTCTTGCCGGCGCCGGACGGACCGACCAGCGCGACGCTTTCGCCCGGCGCGATGTCGAGGCGGATGTCGTGGAGCGCGTCGATGTCCGGACGGGCGGGGTAGCGGAACGTGACGTGATCGAAGCGGATCGCCGCTCGGGCCGGCTGAGCCGGCGCTTGCGGGCTGGGGGCCTCGTGGATGGCCGATTCGGCGTGCAGCAGATCGAGCAGCCGTTCCGTCGCCCCGGCGGCGCGCATCACGTCGCCCCACACTTCCGACAGAGTGCCGACGCCGCCGGCCACCAGCGCCGCGTAGAGGACAAAAGAAGCGAGCTGGCCGCCGGTCAGGATGCCGTCGTGCACCTGACGGGCGCCGATCCACAGGACGAAGATGATCGTCCCCATCACGGCAGTGATGATCAGCGCCGTGAGCGCGGCGCGCACGCGCGTGCGTCGGATCGCGGTGACGAAGCTGGCTTCGGTGCGTTCGGAAAACCTTCGGGCTTCCTGCTGTTCCTGCGTATAGGCCTGCACCGTCGGCATGGCGTTGAGAATCTCGCCTGCCAGCGCCGAGGCGTCGGCGATCTTGTCCTGCGATTCCCGCGAGAGTTTCTTGACCTTGCGGCCAATGGCGAGGATGGGCAGCGTCAGCAGCGCCATCAGGCCGAGGTTGAGCGAAAACAGATAGAGGCTGGTGACGGCCAGCATGATCATGCCGCCGATGAACTGGAACAGGCTGCGCAGGCCCATCGAAATGGAACTGCCGACCACGGTCTGCACCAGCGTCGTGTCGCCGGTCAGCCGCGACAGCACCTCGCCGGTCTGCAGGGTCTCGAAGAATTGCGGCGATTGCGCCAGTACGCGCGCGTAGACGGCGCTGCGCAGATCCGCCGTCGCCCGCTCGCCGATCCAGGCCACGGTGTAGTAGCGCGCCGCGACGGCGAGTGCCCAGATGCACGCGAGGCCGAACAGGACGACGAAATGTCCGTTCAGGCTCAAGGCGCCAAGCAGGCCACCGCTCGGTTGCACCGGTTGGCCGAAGCCGAAGTCGATGAGATCGCGAAACGCCAGCGGCACCAGCAGGATGGTGCCGGAACCGAGACACAACAGCACGAAGGCCAGTGCAAGCCGGGCCCGGTAGGGCCGCAGGAAAGGCCACAGGCCAGCCAGCGCCGACAGGGGGCGGGGGCTGGCCGCGGAGGTGGGGGAGCCGGGGTCATCCCCAATTATTGTCCAACTCGTTCCCCGGCGTGCGGGAAACCCGTTTTCAGCGCTGCTGGGCCCGGGCGAGCTTGGCCTTGAGTTCGGGCATGACGGCGGCGGCGGCCTTCTCGCCTTCCAGGATGGCGAGATTGCGATCCGCGAAATCGGTGCTGCTCACGGTGGCGGTCTTCGGCCGGATGACGACATCCGCGTCTTCCAGCTCGTGGCGGCTGATCGTATGGCCCATGATGGCGAAGGTCTGCAGCAGTACGTCCAGCGTGCCGGCGA
The DNA here is from genome assembly GCF_013693775.1 of Thiobacillus sp. Classification (NCBI taxonomy): domain Bacteria; kingdom Pseudomonadati; phylum Pseudomonadota; class Betaproteobacteria; order Nitrosomonadales; family Thiobacillaceae; genus Thiobacillus; species Thiobacillus sp. Next base: position 1,982,594 of record NZ_CP059257.1, on the reverse strand, counting down.
GCTTGTCGCGGCGGTTGACGTTGGAAATGTCCACGGCGATGACGAAGTCCGCCCCCATGGCGCGCGCGGCCTGGGCTGGCACCGGCGAGGTGAGGCCGCCGTCCACGTAATCGCGGCCGTTGATCTCGACGGGCTGGAACACGCCCGGCACGGCGCTGGACGCGCGAACCGCCATGCCCGTGTTTCCCTGGCGGAAGAGCACCATCTCGCCGCTTTGCAGATCGGTGGCCACCACGCCCAAAGGTTTCGGCAGCCTCTGGATGGGCTGGTTCTTCACCTGCCGGTTGATGAAGTCCTGCAGCGCCTCGCCCTTCAACACGCCCCGGTTGGGCATGACCCAGTCCGTCACCATGGTCTCCTGGATGTCCAGCGCCTGCTTCTGCAGCTCGAATCCGTTCATGCCCGAGGCATAGAGCGCGCCCACCACCGATCCTGCGCTGGTGCCCACCACCATGCTGGGCACGATGCCCTGGGCTTCCAGCGCCTTGATCACGCCGATGTGGGCAAAGCCGCGCGCTGCGCCGCCGCCCAGGACCAGCGCGATCTTGAGCGGCGGTTTCGGCGTCGGGACGGGTACTGTCGGCACCGGTGGCGGCACGGCGCAGGCGGTGAGCAGGGCAGTGAAGAGGAGCAGGGCGAGGCGGCGCATGGAATTAACCAGACTTTCAGGATGCCGGATTATGGAGGATGGCGGTCGAACCAGGTAGCCAGTCGCTAAGCATTTCGGGAAGCCGGAATCGGCTGCCGAAATGAATACGCCTTAATCTAATCAGATCCTGCGGCAAGAGCCAGGATCCGGCGCGGGGCTTGCGTGGAGTATTTTTGCGATGACGATCGGCGCCAGCATTCACTTCGGCATATTGCCGCTACTTGGCCAATCGGCCGGAACAAAAAACGACTTTCCAGCGATCTACGAGCGCCTGCCTGACTTNTTGTAATACCCCACCAATTCGCTCTGCGCCAGGATGTGGCCCTGCATCGCCTTTTCCAGTGTGGCCTTGGTCGCCGACCAGAAAACCGGCAGTCGGGTGTCGAGTGCGTATAGCTTGAAGACGTAGCGATGGCGGCCGATGGGCGGGCAGGGGCCGCCATAGTCTGTGCGCTGCCAGTCGTTGAGACCTTCGCGCGTGCCGGCCGGCAGCCGCGTCGTGGTCATGCCGGCGGCGAGTCCGGGGGTGCTGGGCGGGAGGTTGTAGAGCACCCAGTGCACCCAGGTCGTTTTCGGCGCAGCCGGGTCGGGTGCATCGGGGTCGTCGACGATCAGCGCCAGGCTTCGGGTCTCGGCCGGTACGCCGGTCCACGCCAGCGGGGGCGACAGGTCGCTGCCCTCGCAGGTATGCAGGCTGGGAATATCGGTGTTCGGGGCGAATGCGCTTGAAGTCAGTTCCATAGTCGTGTGCCTTTCCGTGGCATATGCGATCCCGCCTGCCAGAGCGAGGGCGATGACCGCCCCCATCGAGTTGCGTACCCAATCCGGCATGCGTCATCCATTCGTTCAGTTTGAATGAAATATAGACAGTCAGGCCGGCTGTGTGCGTGGGGCGCGCAACGCGCGGCCCCTTTCAGGGCTGCACGCCGAGTTCCTCGCATAGTCTACCCACCAATCCCTTCAAGGCGTCGATCTCGGTTTCCAGTCGCGCCACATGTGCCTTGAGCGCGGCGATTTCACCGATGCTGGCGGTGTCGCCGGGTTCGAATGCAGCGGCAGGCGCTGCCGGAATTGCCTCGATATCCGGGGTGCCGCTGAGCAGATGCGCCCAGCGGTTTTCGCGCGAGCCGGGCTGGCGCGGCAGTTCGGTCACCAGGGCGCCATCGGGCCGTTCGGCCAGTTCCTGCAGAAAGGCTTCCACTGCCGAGATGTCGGCAAAGCGATGCAGGCGTTCGCTGTTGATGCGCAACTCGCCCGCGGTTTGCGGGCCGCGCAGCATCAGCACGGTGAGCAGCGCGACGGACTGGGCAGGCAGGCGCAGGACTTTTTCCATGTTGTGGGCGTAGCGCGTCACGCGGCCGCCGCTGGACTCGATGACCAGGGCGGGTCCCTTGAGCGCGTCGATGGCGGCCTGCACCTCGGCCTCGCTGGCCTCCATGATGGGATGGCGGCTGGTCTTCTGGTTGCAGCCGGCCACCAGGGCATTGAGCGACAGCGGATAAGTGTCGGGTACGGTGTGCTGCTTTTCGCAGAGCACGCCGAGGACGCGGGTTTCGAGCAGGGACAGGACGGGCAGGCGCGGGAGGGTCATGATGGAGCCGGAAATATCGAGAGTAGTCATTATGCCCCGAGGCGGCGGACAGCTTGCCGGATAAGAACGCTCGCGGATGATCGGCGTGAACCGTGCGCAGGCAGCCTGTTTCCTCGCACGTCTATACTGGGTGTACCCCTACAAGAAGTGAAGGAATGGCAATGAACGTACTCGGCGCAGTCATCCTGGTGGCCTTGTTTCTGTTGGCGGGCTTCACTTTGGCCAACTGGTCGGTGCTGACCGCCCCCACCCTGCTGTCGTTCGTGGCCTTCCACGTCGAAGGGCCGCTCGGGGTGATCCTGCTGGGCGTGACGCTGGTGTTGGTGGCGCTGTTTGTCCTCTATGCCCTGATGTTGCGCACGAACATGTTGATGGAGTCGCGTCGACACAATCAGGAATTGCAGGCCCAGCGCAAACTTGCGGAAAGCGCCGAAGCTTCGCGCCTGAACGAATTGCGTGCTCAGGTCACGCATGAATTCGCGCAGTTGCGCGATGCGATCGGGCAAGCTGATATCCATATGGACAAGATGGAACAGTCGATGCGGCAATCCATGAACGAAGCCGCCAATGGCCTTGCCGCACTGGTCGGCGAGATGGACGACAAGATCGACCGCGCGCTTGCGCGGAATGCAACCGAAACGAAAGGACACTGACATGAGTACCCGTGACGAATATGTGCGCAAGATGCATTCCCTGCTGGACAAGGGCAATGCCGAGATCGATGCGCTGGCGGCCAGGATGGAGCATGCCGAGGCGGGCGCGCGCGACGCGTATCAGAAGCAGATCGCTACGCTGCGCACCCAGCAGGACGAGGCGCGCACCAGGCTGGAGTCGTTGCGCACTGCGAGCGAGGGCGCCTGGCAGGATATGAAAGCCGGCGTCGAACTGGCATGGGATGCCATCGGCGAGGCGCTCGAATCCGCCCGGTCCCGCCTGGGAAATAAGTAGCCGCTCGGCGCGGCTCAGCTCAAATCGGCGCCTCAGAAACGAATGAGCTTGCAGAGTGCATCCAGCAGCCCGACCAGTTCCGTGCTGCCGTGCAGAACAGCCATGCCCCCGCGGACGCAATAACTGACGGCCATGGCGCCGAAGAGCGTCGGAATGCCCATGAGCAGCGCCAGCGTGGCCGTGTCCGGATCCTGCGCGTTGGCGTCCTTGCGGTGCCTGTATTTGAGAATCTGGACGACGGCCATGCACACGGTGGCGACCAGCGCCGTGATCGAGATCCACGCGAGCACGCCGCCCAGCATGCGGTAGACGACATCGCCGGTGTCGGCGGGCGGATCGGGAAAGGCGTTGAAAACCCCGGTGATGACCGCCAGGCAGAAGGCAATGAGGCCGGCCAGGAAATAGAGGGTGGTGCGGTAGGGATCGCCTTTNTTCTGGTCAGCGGCCTGTTGCGTGCCAAGCACAGCGGCTTTCACTACTGCGGGCAGGGCGGTCTGGAGCGTCCCCTGGACAGCCTGTTGCATGTTTTCCGTCATGGCACGACGGACGTCCTGGTCTTCCAGCGCGGCAATCACCGCGGTCTTGAGTGTGTCCGGCATGGTGTCCTTTCTGGGCAGTCCCACTTGGTATAGCCGAGAATCCGGGTTGGAAGCGCGTCCTGCCGCATCGCAGGATAATGCGGTTGTCGATCGGGCTGGATAAATTTTCGTGGCGATGGAATAAACCGGGGCGTCCCGGTGTTTACGTCCATGCAGGCTGACTGCATCCCTCCATTTTCGAGAAAAGGACTTCCCATGAAAACCGCATTCACTTCCTCCCTGGCGGGCCTGGCCCTGCTCGTTGCCTGTGCGACGCCGAACGCCGCGCCCGTGGCCATGCAATCGGGCGTGCTGACCAATGCCGACGGCATGACGCTGTATGTGTTCGACAAGGATGCCGCCGGCTCCGGCAAGAGCGCGTGCAACGGCGATTGCGCGACGAACTGGCCGCCGCTGATGGCAACGGCCGGCGACAAGGCGAGCGGCGACTACAGCATCATTACCCGCGACGACGGCAGCCGCCAGTGGGCCTACAAGGGCAAGCCGCTGTATCGCTGGGTCAAGGACCAGAAGCCTGGCGATACCACGGGCGACGGCGTGAAGAACGTGTGGCATGCGGCTAAACCCTAAGCCGGACCTGATCGAGCACCTGCCCCGTCTGCGCCGCTACGCCCGGGCGCTGACGGGCGATGTCGTGCGTGCCGACGATCTGGTGCAGGACACGCTCGAACGCGCGCTGGCCAGGCTCGACCTGTGGCAGCCCGGCAGCGACCTGCGCGCCTGGCTGTTCACGCTGATGCACAATCTGTTCGTGAACCAGTTGCGGACCCGCCGCCCGCAGGACACGGCGCTCGACGAGGCTCTGGACATCCCGGTGAGCGGCGGACAGATGGAAGCGCTGGCGGCGCGCGACATGCACGCGGCGCTGGTGCGCTTGCCCGATGAGCAACGGGAAGTGATCCTGCTGGTCGGGCTGGAACAGTTTTCCTATGCCGAGGCTGCCCAGGTGCTGGGCGTGCCGGTCGGCACGATCATGTCGCGTCTCGCCCGTGCGCGCGAGCGGATGCGACACATGCTGGCGGGGGCGCCCGCCGTACAGTTGAAGGTGGTGAAATGACGGATCCTGTGCGCGAGGACGATTTGCATGCCTATGTGGATGGCGCGCTGCCCGAGGCGCGGCGCCTGGACGTCGAGGCTTGGCTGGCTGCGCATCCGGAGGACGCCGCGCGGGTACAGGCATGGGCTGGACAGAACCAGGCGCTGCATGCCGCATTCGATGGCGTGCTCAACGAACCCTTGCCGATCGACCTGGTACGTGCGGCGCGCCGCCGGCCGGTCCGTGCGCCGTGGCGGGCGATGGCGGCGGCGCTTGCATTGGCCGCCAGCGGCCTGATCGGCTACGGCATCGGCCTCAGAGAGGATCAACCCGTCCCGGTGCCGTTGCATTTCGCCCGCGATGCAGCGATCGCGCATGCGGTGTTCAGCNCCGAGGCGCGGCACCCGGTCGAGGTGGATGCGGCCCACGCCGCGCATCTGGTGAGCTGGCTTTCCAAGCGCGTCGGCGTACCGATCAAGGCGCCGGAATTCGGTGCGCTCGGTTTCGAACTGCTGGGCGGGCGCCTGCTGGCGGGCGAATCCGGCCCGGTGGCACAGTTCATGTACCAGGATGCGGGCGGGCATCGCGTCACGCTCTATGTGCGGCGCGCCGTGACGGGCAATCGCGAGACGGCGTTCCGCCACGTCACCGAAAACGGCGTCGAGGTGTTCTACTGGATCGACCGCGATTTCGGCTATGCCCTGTCCGGCCAGATCGCGCATCAGGACATGCAAAAACTGGCCGACGCGGCCTATCGTCAGATGATGGGCGGTTGATCGAAGCATTGCGGAGGCCTGCGGGCAGCTGTCGTCCGCTCCCGCGCGCATCGGCGCTGGACGGACGCACTCAGAGCGCAGCGCCAAGGCTCCAGTCCAGTATCCGCCAGCGCCGTTCGCGGCTGCCTTCGACGGCGATCTGGTACCCCAGGCGGCGGATGGCGCCGGGGCGGGTAAGGAAGGTCTCTTCGCGAAACGGCAGGGTGGAATGTTCGATACGCCAGGGATTCGGGCCCATGCGATAGCCGAAGCTGATTTCGACATCCAGCCATTCGATCCATTGCGCATGCGATGGCTGCATCCTCGCGATGAGGTGCGGCAGGTCGGGCGCATCGGGCAGCGAATAGGGGCGGCCTTGCACATACATGAAGCAGGCCCCGGCGACGAGCAGCCAGGCCGGGCGGACGGGCTGTTCGCCCGCTTCCATCACGAGCTCGAGTGCGGCGGTGCCGCCGCGGCTGGGCGGCAGGCGTACCCAGGTCTCCAGGTAGTCGGCCTCGATACCGGTTTCGGTCAGGCGTTCGCCGTCGAAGACCATGCGGCCGATGTCGCGGTTGCCGTTGGAAGGTTGGAAATCCATCTGGCGATGCCAGGTGCAACGTTCGCCATCGATCTGGGTGACGCCGCAAAACCCCTGCTGGCGCGCCAGCCAGGCCAGCTGGGCGACGCTGCATTCGGCGAGGCTGTCGACGCCGGAGAAGTCCGGCCGCCCGGCAGGGAGGCGCAGGTCGGCATGCCAGCGCGGCGTCTGCAGCCAGAAGACGTGGCTGTGCGTGTCGCGTAGATTGGGAGTTTCCAGCAGGCTGCGGCGCCACACGCCGAGATAGGCGTTGGGAACCGGCGCGGGGGCTACTGCCATGTCGGCCTGGGGAGCGAAGTAGCGCCGTGACAGATCGCGCAAGGCGCCGGCAAGGCCTAGGTCGTTACGATTCATGCTCATCCGGATGGTTCATGTCGGTTTGGCTGGCGCCGCCGGCGCACAGCAAGGCTTCCATTTCGAGCGCGGGGATCGGACGGCTGAAGTAGTAGCCTTGCAGCTCGTCGCAACCGTGCTGGCGCAGGAACTCGAGGTGCGCAAGGGTTTCCACGCCTTCGGCCACCACCTTGAGCCCGAGCGCATGGCCGAGCGTGATGATGGCCCGCACGATGGCGGCATCGTCGGGATCGCTGTCGATGTCGCGCACGAAGCTTTTGTCGACCTTGAGGCGGTCGACGGGAAAACGCTTGAGATAGCTGAGGCTGGAATAGCCGGTGCCGAAATCGTCCACCGCAATGTCGACGCCCAGCGTCTTCAGCGACTTCATGGCGACATTGATGCGCTCGGCATCGTGCATGACGAAGGACTCGGTCAGTTCCAGTTCCAGGAAGGCCGGGTCGAGTCCGGCTTGCGTCAGGGCGGATGCCACCGCCTGCACCAGCCCGGTATGGCGGAACTGGATGGGCGACAGGTTCACCGACACGTTGATGGGCGGCAGTCCGGCGCGCTGCCAGGCGCTGTTCTGGCGGCAGGCCTCCTCCAGGATCCATTGCCCGATCGGAATGATCAGTCCGGTTTCCTCGGCGATTGAGATGAAGCTGTCGGGCGGGATGATGCCCTTGCCTGGGCAATCCCAGCGGATCAGGGCTTCTGCGCCGATGATGTGGCCGCTGGCGACGTCGATGCGGGGCTGGTAGTAGACGCGGAATTCCTCGCGCTCCAGTGCGTGACGCAGGCTGTTTTCCAGTTCGAGGCGTTCGCTGATCGCCTGGTTCAGTTCGGGCGTATAGAAGTGATAGGTGCTGCGGCCGGATGCCTTGGCCTTGTACATGGCGGCATCGGCGCAGCGCAGGAGGGCGTCCGGATCGCCGCCGTCCTGTGGGTAGCAACTGATGCCGACGCTGCAGCTGAGCCCGTATTCCTGGCCCTCGTCCATCCAGGGTTGTGAAATGACTTCCAGCAGGCGGCTGACGATGGCGAGGATTTCATTTTCCTCGTGCAGTTCGGTGAGGACCAGGACGAACTCGTCGCCGCCCTGGCGCGCCACGCTGTCGTGGCTGCGGACGCAGGCGATGAGGCGGTCGGCGACTTCCAGCAGCAGGCGGTCGCCGACATGGTGGCCGAGGCTGTCGTTGATCAGTTTGAAGTGATCGAGATCGACGAACACCACCGCCACCAGATGATGGTCGCGCTGCGCCTTGACGATGGCCTGTTCGATGCGGTCGCGCAGCAGCGAGCGGTTGGGCAGGCCGGTCAGGCTGTCATGGCTGGCCTGGTGTTCGAGCACGGCTTCGTGCTGCTTGCGCTCGGTGATGTCGACCACGGTGCCTTCGAAGAACTGCACGCTGCCGTCGGCATCGCGCACCACGCGCGCATTCTCGGAAATCCAGATGATGCGGCCGTCGTGCCGGTATACCTGCGATTCGAAATTGCGCACCACGCCATGCGCCTGCATCAATCGCACGAATTCGGCGCGCCGTTCCGGCAGCACATAGAGCTGACGCTGGATGTCGTGCAGGTGCGCAACCAGTTCGCCCGGCGAGGCGTGGCCGTAGATGTGCGCAAGCGCCGGATTGGCATTGAGGTAGCGGCCCTCCGGCGTGGTCTGGAAGATCCCCTCGGTGGCGTGCTCGAAAATGCTGCGATAGCGCCGCACCGCTTCGTGCAGCGCTTCGTTGGCGGCCATGCGCTCGGAAATGTCCTGGATGAATCCCTCGATCCAGGCCAGGTGGCCGTATTGGTCGTACAGCCCGACACCGCGCTCCAGGACCCAGCGCATCTTTCCGTCGGCACGGCGGATGCGGTATTCCACGTCGAAGGCTTCGTTGGCCGCGAGGGCGGCGCGGATCGTGCGGGCGACGTGCTCGCGATCCTCGGGCAGGGTCATCTGGTCATAGGACACGCGGTTGTTGAACACCAGTTCGTCGGGGCGGTAGCCGGTGAGCTTGTGGCAGCCTTCGCTGACGTATTCCATCGTCCAGATGGCATCGATGCGGCAGCGGTAGATCATCCCGACCAGGTTGTCAGTGATGGTGGTGAGCAGGCGCGTGACGTTGAGCGGCGCCGTCGGATCCGTCATGTCCGGCTCGATGGGCTGCAGGTTTTCGACCCTATTCATGGAATGCAGGGAAGCGTCGCAGCGTTCGTCAGATGGCGTGGCCATTCGCCGGCAGGGATGTCGGTTGCGGTGGCGAGCAATCGCTTCGGCAGGCGGTTCTGGCGCATGGTGTACTCCGTGGAAATATCGGGTTTGCAGGTCCCGGGAGCACAGGGGACGCGTACTTCCGGGTGTTTGTCCCGCCGTGGCCCTCGCCTGTCGACGGGATCGGAACACCCTGGCCTCCTGCGGGCGATGCAGACGACAAGCGCCGCTATTCCCGTTGAACATCAGAGAGCAATAGATGTGCCATCGGAATCCGGTATGCGAGATGGGGGCCGCCGCCGTGTATTGGCGTGGTGGGCGCAGGGCGCATGCACCGTAGTGGTGGAGGATGACGACGGTCCATGGCCTGAATTGGTGCGGCCGCGGACGTGCATGCACCACGGTGGACTGTCGAGGAGGCTGTCCGTGAGACAGTTCGATGTACGCAGATGCGATGCAGCATCCGGCAGGTACGGAATTTCACGGGGACGACTAGGGTGTTTGCTTAGTACGCTTCAGCCGGTTCGTGCGCCACCGATAACGCTGTCAAGCGCAGGCAAGCTCCACGTCTGCCCGCCACTCAACTTGATAGAAGAACTGGGGTACTGCTGTGGAATGGATTCGTGAGGTCAGTTTGGTGCGCCGGGTCATGATCGGATTCTGGGTCATGGCCACGGTGGTCGGCGTGTTGGGGGCGAGCGCGATCTGGTCGCTGCAAAACAGGGCTGCCATGCTGCAGCATGCAGCCATGGGCGGTGCGGCGGGAACCGCCNCCGGATCGGAAGCGGAATGGGTGATCGGCTTGATTACCCTGGCGGGCGTCGGATTTGCGCTGCTGGCAGGCTGGGCGATTCGCAGGAGCATCAAGGATTCGGTGGAGTCCACCGTGCAATGCGTGGCGCGGGTTGCGGGTGGTGACCTCGAGACCGTGATCAGCTCCNCCGGCAAGGACGAGATTTCCTGGCTGCGGAGCGAGCTCAATTCGATGCGGAAGAAGTTGCGCACCATGGTGCTCGAGGTGCGCCAGACCGTGGAGAACGTCAACAGCGCGTCCGAGGAGATCGCCAGCGGGAATACCGATCTGTCTTCCCGGACCGAGAACCAGGCGAGCGCACTGCAGCAGACCTCGAGCTCGATGCAGCTGCTCGCCGGGATGGTGCGCAGCAACTCGCAAAGTACGCAGGAAGCCCGCGATGTGGTCGCGCAGTCGAGCAAGGTGGCCTTGCTCGGCTCGCAGACGATGCAGGATGTGGTGGTGCAAATGACCGAAATTCATGACGGGGCCGCCCGCATCGGCGAGATTGTCGGGGTGATCGACAGCATAGCCTTCCAGACCAATATTCTTGCGTTGAATGCGGCGGTCGAGGCGGCCCGTGCGGGCGACAGCGGGCGCGGCTTTGCCGTGGTCGCGTCCGAGGTGCGCGCGCTGGCCCAAAGCAGTTCAAGCGCGGCGCGTGAGATCAAGGCGCTGATCGACGCCTCGACCGCGCGGGTCGAAGCCGGGTCGAAGCTGGTACACGATGCCAAGCGCACGATGCAGGAGATTTTCGAGAGCGTGGCGCGCATGGCGGAATTGATCGTCAGCATCGCCGATGCCGGGCAATCGCAGAACAATGACATCGGCCAGATGAACCAGGCCATTTCGCAGCTCGATACGATGACGCAACAAAATGCCGCGCTGGTCGTTCAGCTCAGCGCGGCGGCGCAGTCGTTGAAGGCGCAGTCGGGGCAGCTCAGCAGTTCAATGGCGGCGTTCCGCGTCGCGGCTTGATGGTCGTCACGGCACGGTAAGGGCGTCGGGATGCCGGACGGCATCCCGACGCCCTTTATTGGGTGGCTTTTCGGTAGGCTTCGCGCTAGCCTCAAGAAAACCGACCCCATGCACTTTACACCTGAAGCCTTCCGCGCCTGGCCGACCAAGCGCATTACCCTGCTCGGCATGTCCGGCGTCGGCAAGACGCACATCTCCTCCATGCTGCGCGGCCACGACTGGTTCCATTTTTCCGGCGACTACCGCATCGGCACGCGCTACCTCGACGAACCGATTCTGGATCTCATCAAGCAGCAGGCGATGAGCGTGCCGTTTNTGCGCGAGCTGCTGCGCAACGACTGGATCGACATCAAGAACAACATCAAGATCCACGACCTCGGCCCGGTGCTGACCTTCGTCGGCAAGCTCGGGNGGCCGGAATGGGGCGGGCTCCCGCTCGACGAGTTCTCGCGCCGCCAGGCGGCCTACCGCGATGGCGAAATCGCCGCCATGCGCGACGTGCCGGCGTTTATCCGCAAAGGCCAGGAAATCTACGGCTATCATCACTTCGTCAACGACGTCGGCGGCAGCCTGTGCGAGCTGGACGAACCCGGCGTGGTCGAATTGCTTGCCGAGCATACGCTGATCCTCTATATCCAGACCACGACCCGCGAAGAGGAGGACACGTTGATCAAGCGCGCGCAGTCCGATCCCAAACCGCTGTATTTTCGCCCGGCCTTCCTCGCCGAACAGCTGCCGGCCTACCTGAAGGAAAAGGGCATCGAGTTCGTGGCGCAGATCGAGCCCGACGACTTCGCCCGCTGGGTGTTTCCGCGCCTGTTCCACTCGCGCATTCCCCGCTACGAGGCGATCGCCAAGCCGCATGGCTATACGGTGACCTCGCAGGAGGTGGCCCAGGTGCGCGACGAACGCGATTTCCTCGCGCTGGTCGAGTCAGCCGTTGCGCGCAAGAAGGACTGACGATGCCGCTGGTCGCGCATAACNCCCTGCCCACCTTCGAGCGCCTGCGCCGCGACGGCATCACGGTGCTGTCGACCGAGCGCGCGGCCAACCAGGAAATCCGTGAGCTTCATGTCGGCCTGCTGAACATGATGCCGGACGCGGCGCTGGAAGCGACCGAACGGCAGTTCTACCGGCTGGTCGGCGAATCGAACCCGATCGCGCAGTTCTACATGCATCCCTTCACCTTGCCGACATTGCCGCGCGGCGAGGCGGCGCAATCGCATATCGCGCAGTATTACGAAAGCTTCGACGCGATCCGCGAGAAAGGACTCGATGCGCTCATCATCACCGGTGCCAACGTCACCCATTCCGACCTTGCCGACGAGCCGTTCTGGCAACCGCTGATCGAAGTGATCGACTGGGCCTGGGACAACGTCACCTCGACGCTGTGTTCGTGCCTGGCCACGCATGCGGTGATGCAGTTCCGCCATGGCCAGGCGCGCATCATGCAGCCGCGGAAGATCTGGGGCGTATTCGAGCATCGCGTGACCGATGGCCGCCACCCGCTGGTGGCCGACGTGAATACGCGTTTCGACGTACCGCATTCGCGCTGGAACGACATCTCGCGTGCGCAGTTCGAGGCGGCAGGGGTCAAGGTGCTGGTCGAAAGCGTGGAGGCCGGCGTCCACATGGCGGTGAGCGGGGACGGCCTGCGTACCGTGTTCTTCCAGGGACATCCCGAATACGACACCGTCTCGCTGCTGAAGGAATACAAACGTGATCTGATGCTTGCCGCGGCAGGCAAGCTGCCTGCGNTTCCCCCATTCCCCGAGCGCTATTTCAGCCGCCAGGCGCAGGCTCTGCTGGCCGAGTACGGCAGCCGCACCCAGGCGGGCGAGATGTTGACCTTCCCCGAGGCGCAGGTGCTGCCGCTGCTCGACAATACCTGGCACGACACGGCCGAAGGCGTGGTCGGCAACTGGATCGGCTGCGTCTACCAGGTCACACACCGCGAACGCGGCCTGCCCTTCATGCCGGGCATCGACCCCGACAATCCTTTAGGGCTGGCGTGACGGAAGCACGCGCGGACTTCGATGAGGCCCAGGGTACGCTGGTCGTCAGTGGTGCCTGGCATGCCGGAGCCGCATCGGTCTTGCCGGCACTTGGCGGCAAGACTGTACGTGCCATAGATGGCGCCGGGGTCACCCAGCTCGATACCAATGGCGCGTGGTTGCTGCTGTCCGCTGTCCGTCCGCGGGCGAACGACCCGATGCCCGCGTTGCAGGCTTTCCAGCCGCAGCACCTGGCGATACTGGAATTGGTCAACCGCCACAGCGCAGCCTCGGCCGCGCAGCCCGGGCACCGGCGCGAAAGCGTGCTGGCGATGACCGGCCGCGGCGCACAGGTAATGGCGGAGCATGCGCTCGGCCTGCTCGATTTCGTCGGCCGACTGTCCATCGAACTGTGGGTATTGCTGGGCAAGCCCGGCGGCTGGCGGTGGCGCGAATTCGCGGCCCAGGTGCGCGCGGTGTTCGTCGGTGCGATTCCCATCGTGTCCGCCATGCTGTTCCTGCTGGGCGTGGTATTCGCCTACCTGCTGGGGGACCAGGCGCAACAGTACGGCGCCAACATCTTTGTGGTCGACGGCCTGTTGCTGGCAATCCTGCGCGAGATCTCGCCGGTCATCGTCGCCGTTCTCGTGGCCGGGCGCACGGGTGCCGCCATCACCGCGCAGCTCGGCACCATGAAAGTCACCGAGGAGATCGATGCCATCACCACGCTCGGCCTGTCGCCGCTGGCTGTCCTGGTGATTCCGCGCATGCTGGCGCTGCTGATCGCCATGCCGCTGCTGGTATTCATCGGCGATATCGCCGGGATTGCCGGCGGCATGCTGGTGGCGCAGCAACAACTGGATATTTCGTATTCCATGTTCATGGACCGGATGGCCGATGTGATCCTGCTGAAAACCCTGGTGGTGGGACTCGGCAAGGCGCCGGTGTTCGCCATGTTCATCGCGCTGATCGCCTGCCGCATGGGCCTGTCGGTGACCCGCGACGCGCGCAGCGTCGGCGCCAATACGACTTCCACCGTGGTGCAGAGCCTGATCGCCATCATCATTCTCAACGCCATTTTTGCCGTGACGTTCGTGCGGCTGGATATCTGATGGCCGAGTCCGTGATCGAGGTCCGTGACGTGTCGACCACACTGGGCGGACACAGCATCCATCGCGGCCTCAGTCTGTCCGTCGCGCGTGGCGAAGTCGTCGCGCTGATCGGTGGCAGCGGCACCGGGAAATCGGTCCTGCTGCGCGAGATCATCGGCTTGTTGAGGCCGCAAGCGGGGCATATCGAAGTATTCGGACAATCGGTCCTGGACAGTACGACCGAGCAAATGAATGTGCTGCGGCGGCGCTTTGGCGTGCTGTTCCAGGATGGCGCCTTGTTTTCCTCGCTCACGGTAGAGGATAACGTCGCCACGCCGCTGTTCGAGCATACCGACCTGCCGCACGCCATCTGCCGCCGACTGGCCCGGCTGAAACTCGCGCTGGCCGGCCTGCCGCCGGATGCCGCGGACAAGCGGCCGAGCGAGCTCTCGGGCGGGATGCGCAAGCGGGTGGCGCTGGCGCGCGCGCTGGCGCTCGACCCGGAATTGCTGTTCCTCGACGAGCCGACTTCCGGCCTCGACCCGATTTCCGCCCGCGCGTTCGACGCACTGATCCGGCTGCTGGCCGACAGCCTGGGCCTCACCATATTCCTCGTCACCCACGACTTGGATACACTGTTTTCGATTATCGACCGCGTCATCGTGCTGTCGAACGGCCGCGTGCTCGGCAGCGGCACGGTGGCCGAACTGAAGCACATCGACGACCCGTGGCTCAACGACTATTTCGCAGCGCGGGCTCCGGAGGAGAGACCCAACATGGAAACTGAAGGTCGCTACACACTGGTTGGCGCGGTAGTGCTGGCTGTGGTTGGCCTGCTGACCCTGGCCATCGTGTGGCTGACGGGCGCGGCCGACACCATCGCCTATCAGACGTATACGATTTATTTCAAGGAACAGTCGCTCGACGGCCTGGCGGTCGGCAGCCCGGTGAAAATGCGCGGCATCAAGGTGGGGGTGGTCGACGGCTACCGTTTCTCCAACAAGCAGGAAGAAGCGGTCGCGGTTACCGCACGCATCGACGAAGGAGTGCCGGTTCATAGCGGTGCTACGGCCTTCATCAAGCGCAACCTGGTGACCGGCATTGCTGCCGTTGAAATCACCAATGGCCCGATCGAAAGCCCGCTGCTCAGCAAGGCGCCCGATGGCGAGCGCTATCCGGTCATCTCCGAGGGCAGTTCCGATATCGACAAGGTCGCGACCGCCCTTTCGCGGCTGGCGGTGAACGGTGCGCAGGTGCTGGAANAAATGAATACGCTGTTGTCGGATGAGAACCAGCATGCCATCGGCCAGACGCTGGCTAATCTCAATGAACTGTCCCGCCACCTGGCGGCCAACAAGAAAGACCTCACCGCGGCCGTGCGGAGCATCCGCGCCGCTTCCGATGAATTCCGTCTGGCCGGCGCCAGCATCGGCCAGGCCGCCACCCGCGCCGAAGTCAACATCGCCAGCGTAGGGCAGAACGCCAACGCTGCGCTGAAGGAAGCCACGGTCGCGATGGTGAAACTGCAACGCGACGCCAATCTGATTTCCCAGCAGGTTCAGCAGCTCAGCGAATCCGGCACGCTGGAATTGAACAGCGTCAGCCGCGACGTGCGCACCAGCGCCGATGTGCTCACCACGGCCGGGCAGCGCCTGTCGAATCCGCGTGCCATCCTGTTCGGCCCCGACAAGAAGCAGCTCGGCCCCGGAGAGAAACTTCCATGAAAACCGGTCTTTCCCTGATCGCCCTCGTTCTTGCACTGAGCGGCTGCGTCAATTTCGGCCAGAGCGCCAACGCGCCCGGCGTGGTGTATTACGTGCTGAACGACGCAGAGCCCGCCGCCGCACCGACGCCTGTACCTGCCGACGCCCTAAAGGACTCCGATTCTCTACGGGCTGAAACCCGTGAGAAATCGTATGCCCCTACGCTGCGGGTGCTCGATACCACCACCGGCGGTTTTTACGATAGCGACCAGCTCGTCTTCAGCCGCAGTGCCGGCACCCGCGGCCAGTACCAGTTTGCCCGCTGGACCGAGCGGCCCGGCAGGCGCTTCGCCGAACTGCTGCGCGCCCGGCTCGACCGGCTTGGCCGCTACCGGGTCGCGCCCGCCGGCGGGTCGTGCGCAGCGACCTGATGCTGGATACCCGGCTGGTCGAGTTCTATCACGACGCCACCCGCGAGCCGGGGCAGGTGCGGCTGGAACTGCGTGCCGAACTGATGGACCTGAAGCAGCGCAGATTGCTGGGCCGCCATACGTTTGAACAGAAGGTGCCGTTGACGACCTACGATGCCGCCGGCGCCGCCCAGGCGTCCAACCTGGCAGTCAGCCGCGTGCTCGACGACGTGAGCGCCTGGCTCGCCACCTTCAAATAAGCGCCTAGAATGCTAAAAGCAGACCCCACAACAAAAGGAGAGACACCATGAAACGCCTGCTTGCCGCCCTGTGCCTGTGTTCCGTCGCTGCCCTTGCCCACGCCGAAATCATGCAGAAATTCGGCCAATTCGAAATCCATTACAACGCCTTGACCACCGACGAGCTACAGCCTGAAGTCGCACGCACCTACAAGATCGAGCGCAGCAAGACACGCGGCCTGCTGACGATGTCGGTGCTGAAGAAGAACAAAGTCGGCGTGCTCAGCCCGGTACCGGCCAAGCTGACCGTCTACGCCACCAATCTCACCCGCCAGCTGGCTGACGTGAGCATGCGCGAAATCAAGGAAGGCACCGCGATCTATTACCTGGGCGAATTCCGCGTCGCGCCCNCGGATACGCTGACCTTCACGGCGACCGTGGAAGTGCCGGGAGAGCTCAAGCAGGAAATGACCTTCGACCAGAAGTTCTTCAAGTAAACCCACGCGGAAGCGTGGTTCAGGCGTGGGACAGCGCGGCATACCCCAGCGTCATCAGTCCCCACACGCCGAATCCCGCCACCGTCAGGCCGGCTGCACGCCGCAGCCACAGCTGCTGCATGAACGGCTGGATCTGGCGGGCGAACAGCCCCATGCCCAGCAGGTTGGGCAGCGTCCCGAGTCCGAATGCCAGCATCAGTGCCGCGCCCGAGGTGGCGCTACCAGCCGCCAGTGCCGACACCAGAACCGAATACACCAAGCCGCACGGCAGCCAGCCCCAGGCCATGCCGGCCAGCACTGCCTGGGGCAGCGACTTTACCGGCAGCAGTTTCTGAAACAGCGGCTTGACCCGTCGCCACACCGATCCGCCGGCCCGTTCGAATACCAGCACCCATTGATTGAAGCCTGCCAGGTACAGGCCGAGCAGGATCATCACGGCCTGCGCCAGCACATACAGCACGGTCTGCACCGGCATGAATTCCGCCAGCTTGAGCGAAGCACCCAATGCGCCGGCCAGCGCGCCGAACAGTACATACGACGACACACGCCCCAGGTTGTAGGCCAGGTGCAGACGGAACGGCGGCGTGCTGCCATCGGCGCGGAAGGAGAACGCCGCGACGATGCCGCCGCACATGCCGACGCAGTGCACCCCGCCGAGCAGGCCGGCGAGCAGGGCGGTCAGGAGGGAGAACTCGATCATGGCTTTTCCTGCTTCCTGCTTGCTGCTTCCTGCTCACGGGCGACCAGCCATACCAGCAGCAGCACCGGAACGCCGATCAGCGCGGTGCCGGTGAAGAACGTTGCCCAGCCATAGGCGTCGACGAATTCNCCGGAAAAGCCGGCGATGAACTTGGGCAGGAGCAGCATCACCGAGGTGAACAGCGCGTACTGTGTGGCCGAATACGCCTGGTTCACCAGGCCGGACAGATAGGCGACGAAGGCGCTGGATGCGATGCCGGCGGAGAGATTGTCGGCCGACACCGTGAACACCAGCGCGCCCACATCATGCCCGCGGCCGGCCAGCCAGACGAACAGCAAGTTGGTCGCTGCCGACAGCAACGCACCGAGAAACAGCGTGCGCATCACGCCGAGACGCATCGTCAGAAGCCCGCCGAGCCCGGCGCCGGCAATGGTCATGATCACGCCGAACACCTTGGACACGGTGGCGACTTCGTCCTTGGTGAACCCCATTTCCTGATAGAAGGGATTGCTCATCACCCCCATCACCACGTCGGAAATCCGATACAGCGCGATCAGTGCCAGCATCAACAGCGCCTGCCATTTGTAACGCTGGATGAAATCGATGAAGGGCGACAGCACCGCGTCGTAGAACCACGCGGTGGCGTTGAGCAGCCCGTCCGACAACCCAAGCGAGGCGAACTTCGCGCGCGCATGCAACTCGCGTTCGCTTGTGGTGTGGGGAATTTTCTTCTCGGGTTCGCGGATGGTCAGCGTGGTGAGGATGCCAACCGCCATCAGGGCCGCCATGACCGTGTACGCCACCTGCCAGGGGTGGAAGTCGTAGGCGGCCGTGGTTGTGTCGACGCTCGCCGCGATCCACAGCGCGCCGGCACCGGCCGTGATCATCGCGATGCGATAGCCCGCCTGGTAGGTGGCCGCCATTGCGCCCTGCTTCTCGGTTTCCACCGCCTCGATGCGGTAGGCGTCGAGCGCGATGTCCTGCGTCGCCGAGGCGAAGGCGACCGCCAGCGCGAAATACACCGTGTGCGCCAGGTTCAGCACCGGGTCGGTGTTCGCTATCCCGAACAGCGCGGCGGCGATGCACACCTGCGACAGCAGCAGCCACGCCCGCCGCTTGCCCAGCCGTGCCGTCAGGAAGGGCAGCGGCAGCCGGTCCACCAGCGGCGACCACAGGAACTTGAAGCCATAGGCCAGTCCCACCCACGAGAGATGCCCGATCGTCGCGCGCGCGATGCCCGCTTCCGACAGCCAGAACGACAGCGTGCCCAGCACCAGCAGCAGCGGCAGCCCGGCGGAAAAGCCGAGGAACAGCATGCCGACGACGCGTGGGTGGGTGTAGACCTTGAGGGCGGCAAGCCAGGGGTGGGCGGTCATGAGTGATGGGCCATTGGGGGAGAGGTGTGATTTAGCCTTAACTAAACAATTTGTTTAGTTAATGAAAATCAAATTCCTTTAACTAAAGAACAGGCTAAGGTAACGATCAAATGAATAAACACGCCCACGTTGCTGACCGGTGATCTCGATCAATATCCCCAGTTTTTCCAGGTCACGAATAAGGGCATTGGCCGTTGGGGTACTGACAGACAGCGCCACTTCCACATCCATTGCCGACACCATTGGCTTGCGATAGAGCAGATTGAGCATCAGTCTCGCGTTAGGCGTGCGCTTGCCCAGTGACAGGACGGCGTGTTCGACTTCTGTCCGCAAGGTCAGGATTTTACGGAATACGTCACGGCCCTTTGTTGCGGTCTCAGCCACGCCCCCGAGGAAGAATCGGATCCAGTGAATCAGGTCATTCGAAACCCGTACGCGCATCAGGGCGTCGTAATAGCTTGCGCGGTTGCGCTCGAAGTAGTCCGAAAGATAGAGCGAAGGCTTGGCCAGCAAACCGTGGTTGACCAGATAGAGCGGGATCGGCAAGCGCCCGATACGTCCATTGCCATCCAGGAAAGGGTGGATCGTTTCGAACTGATAATGGCTGATGGCCACGCGAATCAGGTGTGGGACAGCCACATGTTCGTTATGCCAGAACTTCTCCAAATCGCTCATCAGATCGGGCACTTCATCGGGATGCGGCGGAATGAAAACCGCGTCCGCAAGGCTGGCGCCGCCGATCCAGTTCTGGCTTGAACGAAATTCACCCGGCTGCTTGTGTTCGCCGCGTACACCGCGCATCAGGATTTCGTGGGTGTGCTTGAGCAGGCGGTTGGATAAGGGCAGCGTGGCCAGTTCGCCGATAGCCACATTCACTGCGTCGATGTAATTGCGAACCTCGCGCCAATCGTTGCGTTTTTCCGGCTGGATCTGTTCTTCCGACAGCAGCGCCTCATCGATTCCGGTCTGGGTTCCCTCGATCCGGCTGGATGTTTGTGCTTCCTTCACCACGTGCATCTCGATGAAGAGGTCGATATCCGGAACGATCAGCGAAAACGCATTCAGCTCGCCGAGCGCCCGATTGGCATCTTCCAGCAGGGTGTTGATGGCGGGNTCGTCCCAGGTCCAGACATGATTCACCAGCGAAGGTGAAAAGCTCTTGTATTGATATTGCGGGTGCCAGTCCCCGGCCTTGAATTGCTCGAATTTCATACCTTTGCCCCCTCGGTCTCGGACGTGCTGGCCATCTTGCGTACCCGTTTCCTGGCGGCCGTTTGCGGCAGCAGCGACGTCAGTGCCTGGTAGCGCTGGAACAGGAACGCCACCCGCTCGGCGTCGGACTTGAAGCCGGTCTTGCCGTAAGCCTTGTCCACCACGGCGTCGAGCTTCTGGTGTGCCTTCAATAGCGTGGGCGGCATGGTCAGCGGGTCGTAGAGGTCGGCGAGCGAGGCATCGGGGAAAGCAGCACGGGTATCGAGCACGGCTTGGGCGGCAGCTTCAATGGCCTGTTGGGTCTTGTTGTCCGGAGCGTCGGGCCAAGGGAAATTGTTGTAGACGATGCCGACGGAGTAGCGGCAGTCACTTTTTAATCTACCCGCAACGTAACGTATCCAAGCATTGTGCATCGTAGAAGACAGCACGGCGAAATAATACGGAGTGGCATCAGGCAGTACATATATTTGGTTAGAGGCGACTACATCGGCAGCTAGGAAATCGATCGGAATGAATGCTCGACGTTCAGAAGAGACAGTGGGGAAGGCAAGATAATCAGATTCTGGTTGCCGAATTTCGGCAAAAATCGTTGGTGTTGCCGCCAGATCGCGGGTCGTCTTCCTATCGCTTGCTATGCGCCACTTACGAACTGCTTCAACGCGTTTCAATATGGTGGGCATTTGCCCCAACATTTGCGGCTGAATACTCAACAGCCAAAGGCAATAACGCTTCTCACTATGTAGTAATTCTCGGCCACCAATGAAGGGCCGTATAAAGGCTGCAGAACCTGGATTCTCTTCGATGATGGAATCGCGTTCTGCTTCGGTGAGTGTGTAGTTTCCATCGTCAAGGGCAAAACTCCCGTAGGAAATTTCACTTACGGGACAAATAGGTGCGGGGCGATTAGTTAATAGGACATCTGGGCCGTCAACAAGGTATGGGTTGATTTGGTTAGCAGGTACGGCATGCGGTTTGCCGCGAATATCTTCGTACTCAAAAATGGTTTTGTTATCTGTGTCGTTTAGGCCAAAACCGATGATGACGCAATGCACGGCGGCCTTGCCTCGAGCTTCGTTGTTCCATTGGAAGGTGCGGTGGGCGAAATGGATGTGCGTGCCCTGTGCCAGCAGCCAGCTCCACAGCACGCCGACTTGTTCGCCTTGGGTGATGGAGTTGGTGGAAACGAAGGCGGCGCGGATGTCATCATTGCAAGACGTAACCGAAATAGTCCAGTTTTTGTGTTCTGGATCGCCACACTCCTGCGGTACTCGCGGTGGCGCCGCCATATATCGAATGGCCTTGACGTACCAAGCGCATACAAAATCTAGAACACCAAAGCCTTTCAAGACACTCATAACAGATTCGAAATCTGATTTCTGCGCGGAAGATTGTTCTTTTTTCCCNAGAAACGGTGGGTTGCCCATAACATAACTGCAGCGCTCCGCCGGCAGCACACTATTCCAATCTAGCGTGAGTGCGTTGCCGTGGACGATCTTGGGACTGGTCTTGAGCGGAATGCGGGCGAAATACATGCCGAATTCCTCGCTGACCTTGAGGTTCATCTGGTGGTCGACCAGCCACAGCGCGACCTGGGCAATCTGGGCGGGGAACTCCTCGATCTCGATGCCGTGGAACTGGTCGACGTCGATGGAGAGCAGCTGGAAGATGTCGATCAGCGACTGCTTGAACTCGCGCTCCAGCGCGAGCGAGGCGCGCAGGATGTCCAGTTCCAGCAGGCGCAGTTCGCGGTAGGCGATGACGAGGAAATTGCCGCAGCCGCAGGCGGGGTCGAGGAAGGTGAGCCCGCGCAGCTTCTGGTGGAACTCGAACAGCCGGTTGCGATTCTTCTTCACCTTGTCGAACTCGGCCCACAGCGCGTCGAGGAACAGCGGCTTGATGAGCTTGAGGATGTTTTCCTCGCTGGTGTAGTGCGCGCCGAGGTTGCGGCGCGCCTGCCTGTCCATGATGCTCTGGAACAGCGCGCCGAAGATGGCCGGCGAGATCGCGCTCCAGTCCAGCGCGCAGGCGTCAAGCAGGGCTTCGCGCATGGCCGAGTCGAAATCGGCGATGGGAATCGCTTCCTCGAACAGGCGGCCGTTGACGTAGGGGAAGGCGGCGAGCTGGTCGTCGAGCGCCTTGCCGCGTTTGGCGTCCGGCGTGTTCAGCACCTGGAACAGCTGGGCGAGCAGGGGGCCGAGGTCGGAGCCGTCTTCCCGGGTGCGTTCCTCGATGTAGGTGCGCAGTGCCTGGGCAGGCTGGAAGATGCCGGTGTCGTCGGCGAACAGGCAGAACAGCAGGCGCACCAGCAGCACTTCGAGCGCATGGCCCTCGAAACCGCTGGCCTTGAGCGCGTCGTGCAGCCGTCCCATGCGCTCGGCAGCCTGGATGTTGACCGGGTTCTGCGGCTTGATCTCCTGCGTTTCGTAGCCGGCGACGAAGCCGAAGTGGCGGATGTGCTTGTGCAGGTCCTTCAGCGCAAATTCTCGGGTGTCGCCGGTTTCCAGGTCGTAGAGGCGGAAGCGGGCGAAGTCGCACACGACGATGTGGCGCGGCAGGTCGCGCTCCTTGATGCCGGGAAAATAATCGAGCGCCTGCGAGAAGGCGCGGTCGAGGTCCTTGCCGCGCGATTTCTGCTCGACCAGCAGCACGCCGGGCCAGAACAGGTCGACGTAGCCCTGGCCGCCGCCGAATTTCTTGACCGCATGCTCGAAGGTGGCGACGCGCTTGTTGGTGATGCCGAAGATTTCGAAAAANGCGATCCAGAACGGCTTGGCCTCGCTGGCCTCATCGGCAGCGTCGGCCCATTCGCGCGAGAACGATAATGCGCGGGATTTGATCTCGTTCCAGGAAAGCGGCATGACTGCTATTTGCCCGTTCCCTTGTTGTTTGCCTTGTCTCCCAACAAACCACCCGCGTCGCGCTCGTCCAGTTCCAGCTTGGGCGTGGCGGCCCTGAGGCGTTTTTCCACTTCCTTGATGTGTTCGGCGACTGGGATGTTCTCTGGGCGTTCGCCGCCAATGCGTTCAATCGCGGCGCGGACTTCCTTGCCGACCTGTTCGTGGGTACGAATGGCCTGCTGCTGATCACGGATGCCTTCTCGTGCCAGTTTGTCCCGGGTTTGGGTCATGCGGAACTGGTTGGCGGCAAGTTCAGTGGCGTTCATCCGATCCATCAGTTGCTCTTTGGCTGGGACACCCTTTCTGGTCTTGATTTGTTCATTACCCAGGCCTCCGTAAAGGCCTTTGTAGCCGGCGTCGTGAAAAATACCGAACATGCGGTTTTGTACGCCGGCCTGTCGGGCGGCGCCGGATAGCGCCTTGAATTCTTCTGAGGTCTGTTTGCGCAGTTCCAGACGTTCCATATCCGAGGCGAGCTGCTCGGACAGTTCCTGGCGCCGGGTCTGGATGGCGAAGTATTTCTGGGCTTGGGCGATTTCCGGCTTGCGCGGGTCGCCGTTCTGGGCGATGAGGTAACAGGCGAAGCGGGAAAGCTGGTAGTCCTGTACGACTTGGACGGCACCCTTGCCACCCGTTATCGGTTTGCCGGCGCCGGCAAAGTGATGCTCGGGATTGTTTCCTGATTGCTCACAAGAGGTTATGGCTCGATTGATGGCGTCTTCAAATCGTCGCCACTGGCTGTAGCCTAGTAGAGGCTGCAGATCGCGAGCGCTCCAGTACTCGGCGCCGTGGTCGTTGACCTGTTTGAGGTTTTCGAAGGATTGCCCGCCAATGCTTGGCAGTTCTTTTTGCCATGTTGTTCCTCCTCCTCTTCCCCTTTGGGTTGTCTCGATTGTTTTCGGCGTAAGGGGTTACGGTGCGTAATCGTAATCGACAATCAGCGGCGCATGGTCGGAAAAGCGCTGGTCCTTGTAGACGCTGGCGGAGGTGGCTTTGGTGGCGATGCCGGGNGTGGCGATCTGGTAGTCGATGCGCCAGCCGACGTTCTTGGCCCAGGCCTGGCCGCGGTTGCTCCACCAGGTGTAGGCCTCACCGGTGTGCTCGGGGTAGAGGCTGCGGTAGACGTCGACCCAGCCGAGTTCGTCGAACAGGCGCGTCATCCAGGCACGCTCCTCGGGCAGGAAGCCGGAGTTCTTCTGGTTGGATTTCCAGTTCTTGAGGTCGATTTCCTTGTGCGCGATGTTCCAGTCGCCGCAGATGACGATCTCGCGGCCGGATTTCATCAGCGCTTCGAGGTGCGGGAAGAAGACGTCCAGGAAGCGGAACTTGGCCTGCTGGCGCTCCTCGCTGCTGGATCCGGAAGGCTGGTAGAGCGAGATGACGGCGAGATGGCCGTAGTCGGCCTCGATGTAGCGGCCTTCGGCATCGAATTCCGGGACGCCGAGGCCCTCGATGATGCGCTGGGGCGGCTGGCGGGTGTAGACGCCGACGCCACTGTAGCCCTTCTTCTCGGCGTAGTGGAAGGCGCCGCTGAGGCCGCCGCAGGCCACGAATGCCGGCCTGAGGTCGGCGGCTTGCGCCTTGAGTTCCTGCACGCAGACGACGTCGGCATGTTGCGTGGGGAGCCAATCGAAAAAGCCCTTGGTGGCGGCGGAGCGGATACCGTTGAGGTTGGCCGATATAATTCGCATCAAGATCGATTCAAGAAGTTAAGGAAAATGTCCGATTACAAAGCCGAGTTTGTGGAATTCGCCATCGCTTCGAACGTGTTGTGTTTCGGCGAGTTCAAAACCAAGGCGGGGCGCATGAGCCCCTACTTTNTTAATGCGGGTCTGTTCAACGACGGCGACAAGCTGAAGCGGCTGGGCGAATTTTACGCGAAAGCCATCGTCGACTCGGGGATCGCGTTCGACGTGCTGTTCGGTCCGGCCTACAAGGGCATCCCGCTGGCGGCGAGCATCGCGATCGCGCTGGCAGGCATGGGCAGGAACGTGCCGTTCGCCTTCAATCGCAAGGAGGCGAAGGATCACGGCGAAGGCGGGTCGGTGGTCGGCGCGAAGCTGCAGGGCCGGGTGCTGATCGTCGACGACGTGATCTCGGCGGGCACCTCGGTGCGCGAGTCGGTGGATCTGATCCGGCACGCGGGTGCGGAACCGGCCGGAGTGGTGATTGCGCTGGACCGCATGGAGCGCGGAACGGGCGAGACGTCCGCAGTGCAGGAAGTGCGGGAACAATATGGCATTCCAGTGGTGGCAGTGGTCACGCTGGACAATTTGGTGGAGTTTCTGGAGCGTGATGCAAACCGACAAGCTGAATTGCAAGCCGTGGCCGCGTACCGTTCAACGTATGGCGTATAGCCTGCTGGCGGCGGTTGCGGCCGTTTCGCTGCTGGCAGCGAGCCCGGCCGTGGCGGGCATGTACCGCTGGGTGGATGGCAATGGCCGTGTGCATTACGGCGACACGCTGCCGCCAACCTACCAGCAAAGCGGCGCGGCCGAGATGAGCAAGCAGGGCAACATCATCAAGCGCACGCAATCCGAAGCCGAGCGCCGTGCCCAGGCCGAGCGCGAGGCCGAGCAGAAACGCATCCAGGACGAGCAACAGAAGCAGGCGCAGCTCGACCGTGCACTGACCCAGACCTATACCACCGAAGCGGAAATCGACCTGGCGCGCGACCGAGCACTGGAGAACTACAAGCTGATGATCCGGGGCGCCGAAATCAGGGCTGGTGCGGTCGATGCCAATCTGGCCGATCTGCGCACCCGCATCGCAAATGTACAAAAGGCAGGCCGCAAGGTCGGGCCCGGGCTACAGGAACAGCTGGACCAGGCCGTTCGCGAAAGCGAGGAACTGAAACGCACCATCCAGAAAAATCAGAACGCCATGGTGCAGGTGCGCGAGAAATACGAGGCGGACAAGCTGCGCTTCCGCGAACTGACCGGCAAATAGCCGGCGGCATTGTCGTGAAAAGGGCGCCCAAACGGCGCCCTTTGTTTTTACTGCAGCTTGCCCTTCAGCAGCTCGTTGACCTGCGCCGGGTTGGCCTTGCCCCGGCTAGCCTTCATCACCTGGCCGACCAGCGCGTTGAACGCTTTTTCCTTGCCGGCGCGGAATTCCTCGACCGACTTCGGGTTGGCGGCGAGCACGTCATCGATGATCTTTTCCAGTTCGCCGGAGTCTGACATCTGCTTGAGACCGCGCGCCTCGATGATGGCATCGACTTCGCCGGCGCCTTCCCACAGACCTTCGAATACCTGCTTGGCAAGTTTGCCCGAGAGCGTGCCGTCCTGGATGCGGGTGATCAGCGTTCCGAGCTGGGCGGCGGAGACCGGGCTTTGTGCGATGTCGAGCTCGGCCTTGTTGAGCGCAGCCGAGAGTTCGCCCATCACCCAGTTGGCGGCGAGCTTGGGCTGTCCTGATTTTTGGGCGGTGGCCTCGAAATAGGCGGCGAGCGCGCGCGAGCCGGTGAGCACGGTCGCGTCGTAGGCCGATACGCCGTAGTCGTCCTGGAAGCGCGTCTGCATCGCGGCGGGCAGCTCGGGGAGCGTCGCGCGCACGGCGTCGATCCAGGCCTCGTCGAGCCTCACCGGCAGCAGATCGGGGTCGGGGAAGTAGCGGTAGTCGTGCGCCTCTTCCTTGCTACGCATCATGCGCGTCTCGCCGGTGTCGGGGTCGAACAGCACCGTGGCCTGCTCGATGCGGCCGCCGTCCTCCAGCGTCTCGATCTGCCAGCGGACTTCATAGTCGATCGCCTGCTGCAGGAAGCGGAAGGAGTTGAGGTTCTTGATCTCGCGGCGGGTGCCGAATTCGGTCTGCCCGACCGGGCGAACCGAGACGTTGGCGTCGACGCGGAAGCTGCCTTCCTGCATGTTGCCGTCGCAGATGCCGATCCAGGTCACCAGCGTGTGCAGCGCGCGGGCGTAGGCCACGGCCTCGGCGCTGGAGCGCATTTCCGGCTCCGAGACGATCTCCAGCAGCGGCGTGCCGGCGCGGTTGAGGTCGATCCCGGTCATGCCGTGGAAGTCCTCATGCAGCGACTTGCCGGCGTCCTCTTCCATGTGGGCGCGAGTCAGGTGTACGACTTTCTCCGCGCCGTTGACGGCGATGGTCAGCGCGCCGCCCTCGACGATGGGCTTCGCGAGCTGGCTGATCTGGTAGCCCTTCGGAAGATCCGGATAGAAGTAGTTCTTGCGGTCGAACACGTTGACGCGGTTGAGCGTGGCGCCGATCGCGAGCCCGAACTTGATCGCGCATTCCACTGCACCCTTGTTCAGCACCGGCAGTACGCCGGGCAGCGCGATGTCGACCGCGTTCGCCTGCGTATTGGGCGCGGCGCCGAAGGCGGTGCTGCTGCCCGAGAAAATCTTGGATTTCGTGGCGAGCTGGGTGTGGACTTCCAGCCCGATGACGGTTTCCCATTTCATTATTTCAAACCCTCCGGCGCGCGCGCATGCCAGTCGGTGGCGCGCTGGTATTGATGGGCGACGTTGAGCATCTTCGCTTCGCTGAAATAGTTGCCGACCAGCTGCAGTCCGATCGGCAGGCCCCGGGTATCGAAGCCGCACGGCAGGCTCATGCCCGGCAGGCCTGCCAGGTTGGCGGGAATGGTGTAGAGGTCGTTCAGGTACATCTCGACCGGGTCGTCGGATTTCTCGCCGAGCTTGAACGCAGTACCGGGCGCGGTGGGGCCGAGGATGACGTCGCAGACCTTGAACGCTTCGTTGAAGTCGTCGGCGATCAGGCGACGGATTTTCTGCGCCTGCAGGTAATAGGCGTCGTAGTAGCCGTGCGAGAGCACATAGGCGCCGATCAGGATGCGCCGCTTGACCTCGGCGCCGAAGCCTTGCGCACGGGTCTTGCCATACATGTCGTCGAGGCTTGCGTAGTCCGGCGCGCGGTAGCCGTAGCGCACGCCGTCGAAGCGCGACAGGTTGCTCGACGCCTCGGCAGGCGCGAGCACGTAGTACACGGGGATGGCGAGCTTCGAGTTGGCCAGCGAGATCTCGACCGTCGTGGCGCCGAGCTTCTTCAGTTCCTCGACGGCAGCGTCAACCGCCGCCGCGACTTCGTTGTTCAGGCCTTCGGCGAAGAATTCCCGCGGCAGGCCGACGCGCAGGCCGGTCAGCGGCTTGCCGAGGTCGCGCGTGTAGTCTTCCTTGTCGCGCTCGAGGCTGGTCGAGTCGTTGGGATCGAAGCCGGTCATCACGTTCAAGAGCAGCGCGCAGTCCTCGGCCGAGGGCGCCATCGGCCCAGCCTGGTCGAGACTGGAGGCGAACGCGATCATGCCGTAGCGCGACACCAGGCCGTAGGTGGGCTTGAGGCCTGTGATGCCGGTGAACGCGGCCGGCTGGCGGATCGAACCGCCGGTGTCGGTGCCGGTGGCGGCCGGCGCCATGCGCGCGGCCACGCAGGCGGCGGCGCCGCCCGACGAGCCGCCCGGCACGCGGGCGGTGTCCCACGGATTCTTCACCGCGCCGTAGTAGCTCGTCTCGTTCGACGATCCCATGGCGAACTCGTCCATGTTGGTCTTGCCGAGACTCGGCATGCCGGCGACCTTGAAGCGCTGGATCACGTGGGCATCGTAGGGNGCGACGAAGTTGTGCAGCATCTTCGAGCCGCAGGTGGTGAGCCAGCCGTCGGTGCAGAAGATGTCCTTGTGCGCGATCGGCACGCCGGTCAGCGGACCGGCCTGGCCGGCGGCGATCAGGGCGTCGGCGGCGGCGGCCTCAAGCAGGGTCTTCTCGGGATCGACCGTGATGAATGCATTGATCGACGGATTCAGCGCGGCGATGCGGTCGAGATAGGTCTGCGCCAGCTCGCGGCTGGAGACCTGCTTCGCAGCGAGCTGCGCGGCAAACGTGGAAAGAGACGTGTCGGACATGGCTTATTCGATGACTTTGGGCACGAGATACAGGCCGTTCTCGACCGCCGGCGCGATGGCCTGGAAGGCGGCATGACGATCGGCCTCGGTCACGGCGTCGTCGCGCAGGCGCTGGAAGACCTCCTGCGCATGAGCCATCGGGGCAATCCCGCGGGTGTCCACCGCCTGCATGGTGGCGATGAGATCGAAAATGGTGTTGAGTTGGGCCTGTGTGGCCTGCGCCTCGGCATCGCTGGTTTCTATGCGCGCAAGGCGAGCGATGCGCTTGACGTCGTCCGGACTGAGGGACATGGAAGCACCTGAATGACTTACGGGAACGAAGCGCGTTAGGGTATCATAGCCCCCTTGTTTTTCTGCCCTTTCGCCCGCTGGCGCGGTGCTGCCGCCACCATGTTCAAGTTTCTGACCAGCTATTTCTCGACCGACCTCGCGATCGATCTCGGCACCGCCAACACGCTGATTTACGTGCGCGACCGGGGCATCGTGCTGGACGAGCCCTCGGTGGTGTCGATCCGCACCGATGCGGCAGCAGGCGGCAAGCGCACCGTGCAGGCGGTGGGTGCGGAGGCCAAGCTGATGCTGGGCCGCACGCCGGGCAACCTGCAGGCGATCCGGCCGATGAAGGACGGCGTGATTGCCGACTTCACCGTCACCGAGCAGATGCTCAAGTATTTCATCAAGAAGGTGCACGACACCCGCATGCTGCGCCCCAGCCCGCGCATCATCATCTGCGTACCGTGCGGCTCGACCCAGGTGGAACGCCGTGCGATCCGCGAGTCGGCGATCGGCGCCGGCGCCCGGCAGGTCTATCTGATCGAGGAACCGATGGCGGCGGCGATCGGCGCCGGCCTGCCGGTGGCCGAGGCGACCGGCTCGATGGTGGTCGACATCGGCGGTGGCACCACCGAGGTCGGCGTGATCTCGCTCGGCGGCGTGGTCTACGCCAATTCGGTGCGCGTCGGCGGCGACCGCATGGACGAGGCCATCATCAACTACATCCGCCGCAACTACGGCATGTTGATCGGCGAAGCCACCGCCGAGCAGATCAAGAAGAAGATGGGCTCGGCTTTCCCCGGCGCCGAAGTGCTGGAGATGGAAGTCAAGGGCCGCAGCCTCGCGGAGNGCGTGCCGCGCAGCTTCAATGTGTCGTCCAATGAAATCCTCGAGGCGCTGACCGAGCCGCTCAATGCCATCGTCAGCGCGGTCAAGCAGGCGCTGGAGCAGACCCCGCCGGAACTGGGCGCCGACATCGCCGAGAAGGGCATGGTGCTGACCGGCGGCGGCGCGTTGCTGCGCGATCTCGACCGGTTGCTGATGGAAGAGACCGGCCTGCCGGTGATCGTCGCCGACGATCCGCTGACTTGCGTGGTGCGCGGGTCGGGCCGTGCGCTCGAAGAGATGGACAAATTGGCGTCGGTGTTCACCAACGAGTGAACGCAGTCGCAGCTGACCGGAACCCCTGATGGCCATGCCGGGCCAGCTCATGTTCGCCCGCCGGCTGGGGCCGACGGCACGCCTGATGATCTGGCTCCTGATCGGCTTGTCCTGCGTGGTGGTCGATGTCCGTTATCACGCGCTCGACGGCCTGCGCAGCGGGTTTTCACTGCTGCTGCAACCGGTGCGTGAAGTCATGCGGGTTCCCACCAGCGTTGCCGCCGAACTGACAGGTTTTTCACCCGCCACCGTCTCCTGCAAAAAGAGCGCGACGCCCTGCTGGCTGAACGGGCGCAGCTGCAGCTCGGGGTGAATCGCGCGGCCGAACTGGCCCGGGAGAACGCCGAATTGCGCGCCCTGCTGCAATTACAGGTCCGTCCGGGCCAGAAAGTGGTGCACGCGGCGCTCTTGTATCAAGGGCATGACTGGTTTGCCCAGCGCCTTACGCTGGACCAGGGAAGTGGAGCCGGGCTACGCACCGGTTTGCCGGTGGTCGATGCGGACGGTCTGGTGGGGCAGCTGACGCGGGTATATCCCGGATCGAGCGAGGTCACGCTGGTCAGCAGCACCGATCAGCTGACGCCGGTGTTCGTCGAGCGCACCGGCCAGCGCGGGCTGGCTGCCGGGAGCGGGCACGGCCAGATGGAGTTGCGTTACATGCCGTCGCAGACCGATCTCCGGGCGGGCGATCGCCTGCTGACTTCGGGCATCGACCGGGTCTATCCGGCGGGTATCCCCGTGGCAACCATCAATCGGGTGTCCCGCTCGCAGTCCAGCCCCTACCTGCGGGTGGACTGTCTGCCGCTGGCAGGCCTGGATCGTTCCCGCGGCGTGCTGGTATTGATTGCCGAACCACAGGTGACGGCACGATGAACGTGTCGACCCAGTCCGGCAGCAGCTGGCGTCGCATTCTCGGCAGCCTGGTTCTGGCGGTCCTGCTGGAGCAGTTGCCGTGGTCCGGCTGGGCGCTGATCGTGCGGCCGGATTTCGTGCTGGTCGCCGTGCTCTTCTGGGCCTTGCACCAGCCTGAGCGCATCGGTTTCGGCGTGGCGTTCTTTTTCGGCCTGCTGGCCGATTTCCAGGATGGCGCAGTGTTCGGCCAGCATGCCATCGCCTATGCGATCGGAGTGTACGTGGTGTTGTACCTGCGTCTGCGCCTGTTGCAGTTCGACCCCTCCCGGCAGGCTGCGCAAATGTTTCCGATCCTGCTGGGGGTACAGTTGATGGTGTTGCTGGTCGGTTGGCTCGCGGTCAACCCACCGGCCGGATTGAGTATCCTCATTCCGGTGCTGAGCAGTACCGTGCTGTGGTATCTGATCGCCTTGTTCGTGCGCCTATGGCATGGCAAGGGTGCCCAGGATCGGGCATGAGCCGGACATGCCGTTAGCCACTCCGCTCAAAAACCTGGATCGTGAACTGGCCCGTTTTCACGGGCGGCTGAAAGCGGGCGGAATCTTCGTCGTGCTGCTCGCGGCCGCGCTGCTGGGACGCGCTTTCTATCTGCAGATCACGCAGCACGACTATTATATCCAGCGCGCGGAAAACAACCGTATTTCGCTGGTACCCGTGGCGCCCAACCGCGGATTGATCCTGGATCGGAAAGGCCGCATCCTGGCGGAGAACTACTCGGCGTATACGCTCGAACTGGCGCGGGCGCAGCCCCACGATCTGGAAGCCACCCTGGCCGAAGTGGCCAAGTTGATCGAGATCACGCCGGGCGAGTTGCGGCGTTTTCGGCGCCTGCTCGCTGAATCGCACGAGTTCGAAACGGTGCCCCTGAAAAGCAAGCTGACCGACGAAGAGGTCGCGATCCTGGCGGCCAACCGCTACCGCCTGCCGGGTGCGGAAGTGAAGGCGCGGCTGTTCCGCAACTATCAGGCCGGACCCGGCATGGCGCACGTGGTCGGCTTCATTGGCCGGATCAACGATCGCGATCTCAAGAGCCTGCGGGAATCGGGGCGGGAGCAGAACTATCGGGGCACGGTCCATATCGGCAAGACCGGGCTGGAGCAGAGTTACGAAACCCTGCTGCACGGCCGTACCGGATTCGACCAGATGGAAACCGACGCCAGCGGCCGCGCCGTACGTGCCCTGTCGCGGATTCCGCCGGTGCCGGGCAAGGATTTGCGCCTGTACCTGGACGAAGGGCTGCAGGCGGTGGCCGAACATACGTTCGGCGACTACATGGGCGGGCTGGTGGCGCTCGATCCCAATACCGGCGGCGTGCTGGCGCTGGTGAGCAAGCCGGGATTCGACCCCAATCTCTTTATCGACGGCATCGACCCGGAAACCTGGAAGACGCTCAACGAATCGCCCGAGCGGCCGATGGTGAACCGCGTGCTGCGCGGCATCTATCCACCGGGCTCGACGATCAAGCCGTTCATGGGGCTGGCCGGGCTGGAACTGGGCGTACGCAAGCCCGAGGACACCATCGTCGACCCCGGTTATTTCAGCTTGCCCAACAGTAGCCACCAGTACCGCGACTGGAAACGCGGCGGTCATGGAATCGTCGATCTGCGCCGGGCCATCGCGCAATCGTGCGACACCTATTTCTACAAACTGGCGGTCGACATGGGGATCGACCGCATGCACGACTATCTGCAGAAATTCAGTTTCGGCGAGAAAACCGGCAT
This sequence comes from Thiobacillus sp., assembly GCF_013693775.1. Taxonomy (NCBI): domain Bacteria; kingdom Pseudomonadati; phylum Pseudomonadota; class Betaproteobacteria; order Nitrosomonadales; family Thiobacillaceae; genus Thiobacillus; species Thiobacillus sp. The sequence continues at coordinate 1,950,038 of NZ_CP059257.1, read as the reverse complement.
CGATCTGGATGGCGAATCCGCCGGCCTGCTGCCTTCGCGCGAATGGAAGCAGCGCCGCTGGAAGAAAGTCTGGTATCCCGGCGAGACGGTGATCGCGGGCATTGGCCAGGGTTACCACCTCACCACACCGCTGCAACTGGCGACCGCGACCGCCATGATCGCCAATGGTGGCAAGCGGATCGAACCGCGCCTGGTGCAGGCGGTGCGCGACCCGCTTACCCACGTCTGGCAGCCGCAGCCGGTCGTGGTACACGAACAACTGCCGCTCAAGCCGGAGGATCTGGCCGTGGTGCGGCAGGGCATGTTGGACGCGATGCGGCCGGGCGGCACGGCCGCGGCCGCGGCTGCCGGCGCACCCTACACCATTGCCGGCAAGACCGGCACCGCGCAGGTGGTCGGCATCAAGCAGGGCGCCCGCTATGACGCCGGCAGCCTGTCCCGGAAAAATCGGGACCATGCGTTGTTCATTGCCTATGCGCCGGCCGAGAACCCCACCATCGTGGTGGCGGTCATGGTCGAGAACGGCGGCCATGGCGGCTCCACGGCGGCGCCGATTGCGCGTGCGGTCTTCGATTACTACCTGACCGGGAAACGCCCCGGTAACATGAAACTGGAGGGAGGAAGCGATGCCTCGGACTAGCCATTGGCTCCTGCGCGGCCTGCGCCATGTCGACGGCATCCTGCTGACGCTGGCGTTGCTGGTGCTGGGCATCAGCCTGGCGGTGGTGACGAGCGCCTCGGGGCAGAGTCCGGTGCGCATCAGCGGCCACCTGGTCAACATCGGGCTGGCGCTGGCGGTGATGGTGTTGATGGCCAACGTGCCGCCGCACCTGCTGTCAAAGTCGGGCCGCCCCTGTATGCGGCGGGCGTGGTGCTGCTGGTCGGCGTGGCGCTGTTCGGCGAGATCCGCAACGGTGCGCGCCGCTGGCTGGATCTGGGATTCATCGCGTTTCAGCCGTCCGAGCTGTTGAAGCTGGCCTTGCCGCTGATGCTGGCCTGGTATTTCCAGCGCAACGAAGCGGTGCTGCGCGCCAAGCATTTCATGGTCGGCGGCATCCTGCTGCTGGTGCCCTTCCTGCTGATCCTGCGACAGCCTGATCTGGGGACGGCGCTGATGCTCGGCGCATCGGGGTTTTATCTGCTGTTCTTTGCCGGTCTGCCTTGGAAGGTGATTCTGGGAGGCGCCACGCTGGGCGCGGCGAGTCTGCCTGTGGTGTGGGGGCTGATGCATGACTATCAGCAGCGCCGCGTGCTGATGCTGCTTGATCCCGCGTCCGATCCGTTGGGCGCGGGCTATCACATCATTCAGTCGACCATCGCCATCGGCTCTGGCGGACTGTTCGGCAAGGGGTGGATGCAGGGCACGCAGAACCAGCTCGATTTCATTCCCGAGCGCACCACCGATTTCATTTTCGCCGTGTTCGGCGAGGAATTCGGCTACGCCGGCGCGATTCTGCTGGTGTGTCTCTATCTGGCCATCGTCGCGCGCGGCCTGGTCATCGCCGCGCGGGCGCCGACGCTGTTCGGCCGGTTGATGGCGGCCACCCTGAGCCTCAATCTGTTCACCTATGTGTTCGTCAACATGGGCATGGTGTCGGGCATCCTGCCGGTGGTCGGTGTGCCCTTGCCGCTGATGAGTTACGGTGGAACGGCGCTCGTCACGCTGCTGCTAGGGATGGGTATCCTGATGAGCGTCGCGACGCATCGCCAACTCAATAAATCATGACGCGATAAAATACGTGCCATGAAAACTAAATCGCTCCTGGGGATGCTTGCCCTCGCCTTGGCCCTCGGCGGATGTGCCAGCACGCCGCCTGCAAAACAGGCCTCCACTGCCCCCAAAGGCGGGGGCTATTACCTCGATGATGGCCCGGAGGCCAATCCGCCGGCAAATCTGGATACCGTTCCCGACGCCGTGCCGCGCAAGGAACCCTTGCATCCCTTTGCCAACCGCACCTATGTCGCGCTGGGGACGACGTATACGCCGCAGACCACGCGCCAGCCCTACAGCGAGGAAGGGCTGGCCTCGTGGTATGGCCGCCGTTTCCAGGGCAAGAAAACTTCCTCGGGCGAGCCCTACGACATGTACGCCATGACGGCTGCGCATCCGACCCTGCCGATTCCGAGCTACGCACGGGTCACGTCGCTCGACACCGGCAAATCGGTGGTGGTGCGCATCAACGATCGCGGACCATTTCACAGCAAGCGCATCATCGACCTGTCGTATACCGCGGCCTACAAGCTGGGGTACCTGGGACGCGGCAGCGCCCGGGTGCGGGTGGAAAGCATCGACCCCGACACTTACGATACGCAGGGCAAGGCGTTACAGGATGGTATCTACCTCCAGGTGGGCGCCTTCTCGCGTGCCGACAATGCGCAACAGTTGCTCGACCGCCTGAAACGCCAGCTCGATATCGACGCCAGCCAGACGCGCGTGGTGCTGGATGGCGGGTTGCATCGCGTGCAGCTCGGCCCGTATGCCAATGACGATGCGGCACAGTCGGATCGTGCGCGCGTGCGGGAACGCCTCGACCTGAATGCAGTCCTGGTCAGACGCGATTGATGAAAAGGCTGAACATGAAATTCTTCTGGCTGGGGCTGGCGCTCTTGTTTACAGCAACGACATGGGCCGCTCCGCCCAATGTCTCGTCGCGTGCCTGGGTCGTGATCGACCAGGCAAGCGGGCGCGAGCTGGCGGCCAGCCAGGCCGACCTGCCGTTGGCCCCGGCCTCGCTGACCCAGCTGATGACAGCCTATGTTCTGCTGGGCGATATCCGCAAGAACAAGCTGAGCCTGGGTGAGATGGTGACCGTGCCGGCGGCGGCCACCCAGATGGATGGTGCGCGCGTCTTCCTCAAGGCGGGTGACCAGGTGAGCGTCGATACGCTGCTGCAGGCGATGCTGGTGGAATCGGCCAGTGACGCCACGATCACCTTGGTGACGGCAGCGGATGGCAGCGAGGCCGCGTTCGTCGCGCGCATGAATCGCGAGGCCAAGCGACTGGGCATGAGCAAGACCCGCTTCATGAATGCGACCGGCCTGAATGAGCCGGGCCATGAATCGAGCGCACGCGACCTCGCCCTGCTCGGTCGTGCCCTGGCGCGCGATTTCCCGGAGCGGCTGTCCTTCTTCAGCCAGAAGGAACTGCCTTACAAGGGCGTCACGTATTACAACGGCAACCGATTGTTGTGGCGCGACAGCACCGTGACCGGCCTGAAGGTCGGGCGTACCNCGCAGGCCGGCTATTGCATGGCGGCGTCGGCGCAGCGCGGCGACCAGCGCCGCATCGCGGTGGTACTGGATGCGCGCTCGGATGCGCAGCGCACGCAGGACGCGTTGAAGCTGCTGAATTACGGCTTCGAGAATTTCGACAGTGTGCCGCTTTATCGGGCTCGCCAGGCCGTCAAGGTCGTCAATATCTACCGGGGCGAGCGCCCGTCGGTGAGTATGGGGTTCGAGCAGGATTTCCATCTGCTGGTCCCGCGAGGCAGCGCCGCACGCGTCAAGGCGGAAGTCATCACCCGGCAGCCCATCGTGGCACCGATAAACAGGNGGCAGCGCCTGGGTACCCTGCGGCTGACGCTCGACGGCAAGTCGCTCGGCGACTATCCGCTGGTCGCCCTGCAGGATGTCGGTGTGGCCGGTCTGTTCGGCCGCGGCTGGGATTCGATCCGGCTGCTGTTCGCAAAATGAGCGTCTACCTGAACGGGCAGTTCCTGCCGCTCGCCGAGGCGAAGGTGCCGGTGCTCGACCGTGGTTTCGTCTTCGGCGACGGCGTCTACGAATTGGTCCCGGTGTATTCGGGGAAGCCCTTCCGGCTCGACGCGCACCTGCGTCGCCTGCAGTTCAGCCTCGACGGCATCCGCCTGGCCAACCCGCACAGCGTGGGCGAGTGGCGTGAGCGCATCCTGCAGTTGATCGCGCAGCAGGATTTTGCCGACCAGTCGGTTTACATTCAGGTGACGCGCGGCACGCCTGCCGAAGGACAGCCTCTGCGCGACCATGCCTTTCCATCCGATGTGTCGCCGACCGTATTCATGTTTGCGCAGCCGCTGGTGACCGCCACGCCGGCGCAGAAGGCTGCCGGTGTCTGTGCCGTCAGCGCGGTCGACAACCGCTGGCTGCGCTGCAACATCAAGGCCATTTCGCTGCTGGCCAATCTCCTGCTGCGCCAGCAGGCGGTGGACGCTGGCTGTGCCGAAACCGTGATGCTGCGTGACGGCTTCCTGACCGAGGGCGCGGCGAGCAATATCTTTGTGGTCAAGGACGGCGTGCTGCGTGCGCCGCCGCCGTCCAGCCTGATGCTGACCGGCATTACCTACGACGTGGTGCTGGAACTCGCCGCTGCCCACGACATACCGCACGAGGTGCGGGCGATTACCGAAGCCGAGGTGCGTGGCGCGGACGAACTCTGGATGACCTCGTCCACCAAGGAGATCATGGCGATCGTGGCACTGGACGGCGTGCCGGTCGGCGCCGGCGTACCGGGGCCGCTGGCCAGGCGGATGGATGCGCTGTACCAGACCTTCAAACAACAGGTGATGCGGTCATGAGTGAACAGGAAACCCTGCTGCAATTCCCCACCGACTTTCCCATCAAGATCATGGGTGAACGCCGCGACGATTTTGCGCAGACCATGGTCGAGCTGGTGCTGAGGCATGCGCCTGATTTCAAGGCCGAGACCGTCGAGATGCGCGTATCCAGCAGCGGCAACTACCTGTCGGTGACCTGCGTGGTGCGCGCCACCTCGAAAGCCCAGCTCGATGCGCTGTATCGAGAAATCACCGCCCATCCGTGGGTGAAGATGGCGCTTTGATGGCGAGCGGTGAGCAGCAAGCGGTGAGCGGCGAGGCGATCATTCGGCTACTGGGGCAGGTCGACTATATTTCGACCTGGCGGGCGATGCAGATTTTCACGGCACGGCGTGCACCCGATGCCGCGGACGAAATCTGGCTGCTTGAACATTTGCCTGTCTACACGCAGGGTCAGGCCGGCAAGCCGGAGCACCTGATCGCCGCGACCGACATTCCCGTCGTACCAATCGACCGCGGCGGGCAGATTACCTATCACGGCCCGGGACAAGTCGTGGTCTACGTGCTGATCGACCTGCGGCGGCGTGGCTACGGCATCCGCGAGCTGGTGACACGACTGGAACAGGCCGTGATCAATCTCCTGGCGGAGCAGGGCGTGGCATCCGCACGCCTGGGAGGCGCGCCAGGCGTGTATGTCGATGGCGCGAAAATAGCCGCACTCGGCCTGCGCGTCAGACACGGCTGCACGTATCATGGCCTGGCGTTCAACGTCGACATGGATATGCGTCCGTTCGCCGCCATCAACCCGTGTGGCTACGCGGGGATGCGGGTGACGCAATGTCGCGATCTCGGCCTGAAATGGTCTCCGGCCGAAGCCGGACAGGCGCTTGTCCGCTGCCTGCAGGACACGATCTATTCTTGACTGATTTACTTGGTTATAAGTATTCTTATAACTTCTAATGGAGTTATTCATGAGCACCGACACGCTGCCGTCCGACCCTAAACTCCTGATGCGCTCGATCATCCAGCGCATCGCCACCGGTCCGGACCTGTCCAAGAACATCAGCCGCACCGAGGCGCATCTGGGCACCAAGGCCATCATCGACAACGTGATCGACCCGATTCAGGTCGGCATCTATTTCATCGCCCTGCGCATGAAACGCGAGACGATGGACGAAAACCGCGGCGTGCTCGACGCCGTGCTCGAAACCACCCGCCGCGTCACGGCGGAGGTCGACGAAGTGGTCGACATCGGCGATCCCTATGACGGCTACAACCGCTGCCTGCCTGCCGCGCCTTTCCTGGGCCCCTTGCTGGCTGAATTCGGCGTGCACGTCGTCAGTCATGGCCTCGACAAGGTCGGGCCCAAGTACGGCGTGACGGCGCGCCACGTGCTGGAAGCCGCGGGCGTGCCGGTCAACCTGACGCCGGCGGAGGCCGCCGCGCGGCTGGCCGATCCCACCCTCGGCTGGACCTACATCGACCAGGCGCAATCCAATCCCGGTCTGCACAACCTCACCACGCTCCGTGCGCAGATGATCAAGCGCCAGGTACTGACGACGGTGGAAGTGCTGTCCAAGCCCATAGAGGGCCGCAAGCTGACCCATTTCGTCACAGGCTACGTACACAAGCCTTATCCGCCGGTGTATGCCGACCTCGCGCGTGAGGCCGGCTTCGACACGGCCTGTATCGTGCGCGGCGTCGAAGGCGGCGTGATCCCGTCGCTGCGCCAGGCTGGCAAGTATTTCCACTATCACGATCGGGGTGCCGAAATCGAAGCGACGGTCGATCCGGTGGCGCTCGGCATCGCTCAGCCGGTACGCGCGGTGCCACTGCCCGGCGCGGTCGCCACCGAAGCGGGCGAGGACGAGATCGTCGCCGCGATCGACATCAAGGCCACCGCGCACGCTGCTGCCGAAGCGGGCATCCTGGCGCTCAAGGGCGACAAGGGTGCGACCTATGATTCGCTGGTGCTGGCTGGTTCGATTGTCCTGCATCACGTCGGCAAGGCCGCCAGCGTGGCCGCCGCGGCCGCGCAGATTCGCGCCGTGCTGGATTCCGGCAAGGCCGTCGCACGGGTCAAGTGATGGGCGAATACGTTGCCATCGCCGCTGCCGACGAGCTCAAGCCTGCCGAGATGAAGCGCATCCTCGTCGATGGCAAGCGGCTGCTACTGTGCAATGCCGGCGGCACCCACTACGTCGTCGACGAGATGTGCAGCCACGAGGACTACTCGCTGTACCTGGGCTGCATCAAGGACGGCAAGATCAAGTGCTCGCTGCACGGCAGCTATTTCGACCTCACCACCGGCCAGCCCACCTGCGACCCCGCAGACGAGCCGATCCGCACCTATCCGGTGAAAATAGAAGCCGGCCAAGTCTGGGTGAAAGCCTAGGCTGTGATGCATACCATACAGCCGACAGGGTCAGGGTTGTTGGGCGCATAGGCTAGAATCCGGGAATTGCATTTCCCGGTATGTTCAGACCATGGCAGACCCTCTCCAGCACAAAGGCGCAGCCAAGACCGCGCGCATCCCGATCAAGATCGTGCCGCAACCCAGGATGCGGCTGCCGTCCTGGATCCGCGCCAAGTCGCCCAACGTGCCGAACGTGGCCCGGCTGAAGGGCATCCTGCGCGAAGCGAAGCTGCACACGGTGTGCGAAGAAGCCTCGTGCCCCAACCTGGGCGAATGCTTCGGCCATGGCACCGCCACCTTCATGATTCTCGGCGACCTGTGCACGCGGCGCTGCCCCTTCTGTGACGTCGGCCATGGCACGCCGCTGCCGCCGGACGTCGACGAACCGCGCCATCTGGCCGATACGATTGCACTGATGGCATTGAAATACGTAGTGATCACCAGTGTCGACCGCGACGATTTGCGCGATGGCGGCGCCGAACATTTTGCGCAGTGCATCGCTGCCGTGCGTGAGTCTTCGCCGTCGACGCGGATCGAAATCCTGACCNCCGATTTCCGCGGACGGCTCGACAAGGCGCTCGACATGCTCGCCACCGCCCCGCCCGACGTGATGAACCACAATCTGGAAACCGTGCCGCGCCTGTACAAGGCGGCGCGTCCTGGTGCGGATTATGCGCACTCGCTGAAACTGCTCCGGGATTTCAAGGCGCGCCATCCGGACATCCCGACCAAATCCGGCCTCATGCTGGGGCTGGGAGAGGACGACGACGAGATCCTACAGGTGATGCGCGATCTGCGTGCACATGATGTGGACATGCTGACGCTGGGCCAGTATCTGCAGCCTTCGCAGCATCATCTGCCCGTGCTGCGTTTCGTCACTCCCGAACGCTTCGCCCAGTTCGAGCAGGAAGCACTGGCAATGGGCTTCAAACACGCCGCCTGCGGGCCGATGGTGCGCTCGAGTTACCACGCCGACCAGCAGGCGGCAGGCGTCTAGAACCCGGCTGTCCCCTACGGCCTCGTCCGACGGCGCCCCATCCAGAGCAGGGCGGCGATACCGAGCGCCATCAATCCCATCATCGACGGTTCCGGTACGGCATGAGGCTGAGTGGCTGCTTGCTGGCCTGACGGCGGGCCGAGGGGCGTGTCCGTCTGGGGCGGCGCCCACGAACCGGGGCCGGCTGCGGGGAACGGGCTCGGCGGCATATTACCGCCTGGTGCATCGTCGGGCGATGTCGGAGACCAGGGTGCACCGGGTCCTCCGGTCGGACCGTTATGCTCGGGTGAGTGCGGGCCGCCTGGAGGTGAGGTGGAGGGGCCGTTTGCCGGGGGCGGGATGGCGGGGCTGCCTTGCGGCTTCCCTGCAGGAAAGAAAGATCCGTCGCCGGGCGGGATGCCGGCGGGCTCGCCCGATGGTGGATGCGACGGCGTCAAAGGACGCGCGCTGCCAGGTTTGCCGCCCGGCGCGCGGTCCGGGCCCGGCATGCCGTGTTCCATATGATCAGGCGCCGCCTCGTTGCCGGCAGGATTGCCGGGTGACGGCCCGGTGAGGATGAATGGGTCCAGGTTGCCGCCGTCCGCAAACTCGCTCTCGGCCATGACAAGCGAGAGGGTTTCNCCNTTGTGTTCGATGGCGAGCGGATGCAGGCGCTGCTTCGCGACAAAGTGAGATGTGACGACGGCAGGCGACGTGGGCCTGGCGTGGTCCAGATGGAGTGCCAGCCCNCCAACCAGGGCAGCGGCGGTGACCGTGCCTATCAGAATGCCGGCCGGCGTGAGTGCCGTGGCGAGCAGCAGACCAAGCAGACCGATACGACGGGTGCGGGCGCGTGAAGCGGANGGTGTGCGGGACATGGCGAAGATCTGGGGAGGAATTGCGAATGACTTCGCAATTCCCGTACCAGGGGTCAAATGGACCGTAACCCGCGTCGAGCCGGGCGGCATGCCGTTTTCCAATTGCCTGTTGCGTCCATGGGCCGACGCGATCGTCGGCGCTTCGACACCCGCTTATTTCAGGAGCCGTCTGCGGGTGAGCGCCAGCGCGACGATGTAACCGAGGCTGCCGTAAACCAGCAGCGCGATCACGTGCAGCGCGATGTTGTTGGGCAGGGTGCCGACGACCAGCGGTCGTGCGAGGTCGATGGCGTGGGTGAGCGGCAGCCAGGCGGATACGCCTTGCACAGCCGCGGGCAGCTGCGACACAGGGAAGAACACCCCGCACAAGAGCACCATCGGCGTGATCACCAGCGTGAAGTAATACAGAAAGAAGTCGTAGCTGGGCGACACCGCGTTCATCACCAATCCCATGCCGCCGAAGCAGAAGCCGACCAGGGCGACGACGGGGACGATCCACAGCGTCATCCAGAAGTTTCCGTAGAGCCCCAGTCCCCAGATCACCGCCAGGATCGCCACGCCGGAGAGCAGGCTTTTGGAGGCGGCCCAGGTCAGTTCGCCCAGCATCACGTCGTCGAGCGTCATCGGCGCATTGAGGATCGCATCCCAGGTGCGCTGTACGTGCATGCGCGAGAAGCTCGAATACAGCACCTCGAAGGTGGCTGCGTTCATCGTGCTGTAGGCCACGGTACCGGCAGCGAGGAAAGTCAGGTAGGGCATGCCGCCGACGTCAGGCAGCAGGCTGCCAAGGCCGTAGCCCAATCCGAGCATGTACAGCATGGGGTCGGCCAGGTTGCCGAGGATGGACGGGATGGCGAGCTTCTTCCACACGAGGTAGTTGCGCTGCCATACCGGAATGAAGCGTGCCGACAGACGGGGAAGGCGGAATAAAGGATTCATGCGCTCAATCCCTCAAGTCGCGTCCGGTGAGCTTGAGGAACACGTCCTCCAGGTTCGACGGACGGTGCAGGTAGCGCAAGGCCGGGGCGTGCCTGAGCGCGTCGATCACGATGTCGGGCGTACTGGTGTAGCAGAACAGCGTTTCGCCGACGGTCTCGAAGCGCTGGCACAGATCGGTCGCGTGCTGGCCGGTCCAATCGGCCAGGCCTTCGCCGAACACTTCGACCACTGCCGGCTCGATATGCGTTTCGATCAGCGCGCGCGGCGCGCCTTCGGCGACGACACGGCCGTGGTCGAGGATGGCGAGACGGTCGGTGAGGCGTTCGGCCTCGTCCATGAAATGTGTGGTCAGCACGATGGTCTTGCCGGCGTTGATCAGCCGCCGCAGGCCCTGCCAGATGAGGTGGCGCGCCTGCGGGTCGAGTCCGGTGGTGGGCTCGTCGAGAAACAGGATGTCGGGGTTGTGCACCAGCGCGCGGGCGAGCGTGAGGCGCCGTTTCATCCCGCCTGACAGTTGGGCGATCTGCGCGTCGGCCTTGCTGGCGAGGCCGGCGAAATCGAGCAATTCCGGCACGCGTGCCGTGACGGCGGCCTTGCTCATGCCGAAATAACGGCCGTAGGCGAGCAGGTTCTCGCGTACCGAAAAGTCCGGGTCGAGGTTGTCCATCTGCGGCACCACACCGACTTTCATGCGGGCCTCGCGCGCGCGCTGAGGGACTGCAATGCCGGCCAGCTCGATGCTGCCGCCATCCGGCTCGATCAGGCCCAGCAGCAGGCGCAGCGTGGTGGTCTTGCCGGCGCCGTTGGGCCCGAGCAGGCCGAAACACTCGCCGCGCCGCACAGTCAGGTCGAGGCCGCGCACCACTTCGATATCGCCATATTTNTTNGTCAGGCCGCGTACCTTCAGCATGGACAGGCCTCCAGAAACGCCTGCTTCAGTTCCTTCAGCTTGCCATGGAAGAAATGCCCGGCGTCGGGGATGGCTTTTACCGCAAGCTGCTGCTGCTCGGCCCACAGCCTGATCGCGGTGGGCGGGATGAGTTCGTCGGCATCGCCAAAAATCACAATCGTGTCGGGTGGAACCGGATCGAATTCGTACATGGTGACCGCCGGGGCGACCAGGATCAGGCGTTTTGCATGGAGTTCCTGGCGCAGCCGATGCTGCACGAAGGCGCCGAACGAGAAACCGGCCAATGCCCATGGCAGGCCGGGGTAGCTGGCTTCGACGAAGCGGGCGACCGCGAGCAGGTCCTCGGTTTCACCGACGCCGGCGTCGAATTCGCCGTCGCTCATGCCGACGCCGCGGAAATTCGGACGCACGCTGATCCAGCCGGCCTCGTTGGCCGCCTTGGCCAGGTCGTCACCACCTTGTTGTCGAGGCTACCGCCATGCAAGGGGTGCGGGTGGGCGACCAGCAGCAGGCCGCGGCGTTCGGTTTCGGGGTCGTCGATCACGGTTTCCAGCTTGCCTACGGATACCGGGATACGCAGCTTGTAACGCTTCATGTGGCCGTTCCGCTCGGCCGCGTCACTTCAATTGCAAGCGCTCGACAATACGCCCCTGCTTGAGGTGGACCTCGAATATTTCGTCGATATCGGCTTCGTCCACATAGGTATACCAGACGCCTTCGGGGTACACGACCAGCAGCGGACCCTCGTCGCAGCGGTCGAGACAGCCGGCGCTGTTGATACGGCACTTGCCCTCGCCATTGAGATGAGTGTGCTTGACCTTTTTCTTCAGGTAGTCGCGCATCTGCTGCCCGCCGGATGCGCCGCAGCACTTGGCGCCGTCGTCGCGCTGGTTGGTGCAGAAAAACGTGATACTTGTAATACGGGTCAGTCATCCGAGAAGTCCGAATATTTGCGCGCGTTGCCGTGCGCCTTGTCGATGGGGTATTTGGCTGCGTTGATCGCCAGCTTGTCGGCTGCGGCGTCGAGCAGGTCGATGTCCAGCAGGTCGGCCAGCCGGGTCAGGTAGATCAGTACGTCGGCGATTTCCTGACGTACCGCTTCGTGCTGTTCCGGACTCAACTGTCCGCTCTGTTCTGCCGTTAGCCACTGGAAAGGCTCGAGCAGTTCCGCCGCCTCCACGGAAAGCGCCATGGCCAGATTCTTGGGNGTATGGTAACGCTCCCATGCGCGTGCCAGCGCGAAATCGCGAATATGCTGGCGCAGAGTGTCTAGGCTGTCGATTTCACGCGTGCTCATGATTGGCATAATAGCGCGGCAGACGACAGACTTACGACATCGCTGTCGAGTGGCCGACGCTCCAGTCATGGCGGGTGACGTGTAAATCGCGGCGTGGTGGGGATTTCGAGGAAATTCCGATTTGGCCTGCGGCTTGCTAGCAGTCTTTGCGTTGACACCAGTTTTCTAGTTCGCTCTGGCATAATGCCAGCGGATTAACGGCATATAAGGGAGGATGGATATGTTTACGATCAAGAAGCATCTTGCACGTGCTGGCGTCATGCTGGCCGTCGCTGCCATGGCAGGCTGCTCCAGCACGCCGACCTATCCGCCCGCCCCTGCGCAGACGGGAAGCTACAACTGGAATTACCTGATCGGCCCGGGCGATTCGGTCCAGGTCTTCGTCTGGCGCAACCCCGAAGTCTCCGGAACCTTCCCGGTCCGCCCTGACGGCAAGATGACCATGAATCTGGTCGAGGATATCCAGGCCTCCGGCAAGACCNCCACCCAGCTGGCGCGCGATATCGAGAAAGCGCTCGGCAAATACATCCAGGAACCCATCGTCACCGTCATCGTCTCGGGCGGCATCGGTCCGTTCGATCAGCAGATCCGTGTCGTGGGCGAGGCGGCCAAACCGCAGGCGCTGAACTACCGCGAGCATATGAGCCTGATCGATCTGATGATCTCGGTGGGCGGACTGACCGATTTCGCGGCGGGCAACAAGGCCTACATCCTGCGTACTGTGGACGGCAAGCAGGAACGTCTCGGCGTGCGACTTGACGACCTGCTGCGCGGCGGCGATACGTCGGCCAACGTCGACATGCGGCCGGGTGACGTGCTGGTCGTGCCGGAAAGCCTGTTCTAAAACGTGTCTGCGCCGCCGTTGGGCGGCGCTTCTTGATGGCGGAACGTCCACATGGATCAATTGTTGCAGCAACTTTTTGGCTATGCCAAAGCCGCCTGGTATCGTCGCTGGTGGGGCGTGGCGATAGCCTGGCTGGTATGCGTCGTCGGCTGGACCTGGGTGATGATGATCCCGGACCGCTACCAGGCGTCAGCGCGCGTCTATGTGGATACGCAAACCCTGTTGAAGCCGCTGCTGTCAGGGCTGGCGGCGGAGCCTAATGTCGAGCAGCAGATCAAGCTGATGACGCGCCAGCTGGTGAGCCGGCCGACGCTGGAAAAAGTTGCGCGCATGACCGATCTGGACGTCAAGGCGAAAACGTCCGAACAGACCGAACGGATGTTGAACGACCTGGCGAGCAAGATTTCCATCGCCGATGCGGGGCGCGAGAATCTCTATACCATCAGCTACCAGGATGCCAACGGCGAACTGGCCAAGAAGGTCGTGCAGTCGTTGCTGACCATTTTCGTGGAATCCAGTCTCGGCAAGACGCGCCAGGATATTTCCAGTTCGCAGCGCTTCATCGAAGAGCAGCTGCAGCAGTATCAGCAGAAGCTGACCGATGCCGAAAACGCGCTCAAGGAATTCAAGCAGAAGCATATCGGCATGATGCCGGGGCAAGGCGGCGACTATTACGCGAAGCTGGCCGAGGTGAGCACCCAGTTGCGGCAGGCCCAGCTGGACCAGCAGGAAGCGATCAACCGCCGCGACCAGCTGAAACGCCAGTTGTCGGACGAGGAACCTGAGTTGACCGCAGCGGCAGCGGCGGGCGCGACCAACAGCGAAATCGATGACCGCATCCAGGCTTTGCAAAAGCAGATGGATCAAATGCGCCTGCAATACACCGACCTGCATCCCGATGTCCAGGCGACCAAGCGCCTGATCGAAAAACTGGAGGCGGAGAAGAAAGCCGATCTGGCGAAGCACAAGGCCGACCCGTCGGGCTCCAAGATTCAGAATCCGGTCTATCAGCAGCTCACGCTTTCCATCGCCGAAGCGGATGCCAATGTGTCTTCCCTACGTGCACGCGTGGCGGAATATCAACGCCGTTATGCCGAGTTGCGCAACGCGTCCAACATGATCCCGCAGGTAGAACAGGAATATACCCAGCTGATGCGCGATTACGACGTGTATCGGCAGAACTACGATGCCCTGCTCAAACGCCGCGAATCGGTCACCATGTCCGGCGAAGTCGAGAGCAAGACCGACACCGTCGATTTCCGCGTGATCGATCCGCCCTTCGTGCCGAGTCAGCCGGCGTGGCCGAACCGCCCGCTGCTGCTTTCGCTGGTGACGCTGGGCGGACTCGGTGCCGGCATTGCCGTAGCCTTCCTGTTGAGCCAGCTGCGCCGTACCGTGACCGATCGCCGTGTCCTGCGCGAACTGACCGGTTTGCCGCTGCTGGGCGCCGTGTCCAGGGTGGAGACCGACGAAACCCGTCGCCGCAAACGCAAAGGCCTGCTGACGTATCTGGCAGCACTGGGTAGCCTGATTGCCGCCTATGGCGCGGTGATGGTCCTGCAACTGCTCGTGTCGCGCGCCGGCTAGGAGAAACCATGAGCATTATTGAANAAGCAGCAGGCAAGATTGGCACGGGCGCGCCGCATCCCGCCNCCCAGAGCGATCCCGGCCACGACGCCAGCCTGATCGAAAATGCGCTCAACAAGCAACGCAGCAGCCATGCGGCGCCCTTCGTTGCCACGCCGGTCGAGCCGATATTCAATGCGCCGGATACCCTTGCGATGGAAGGCGGAAGCCAGGTGCAGTCGATCAACCTGGCGCGCCTGCATCGCATGGGCGTGGTCGCACCGGACGCGGAAAAGAGCCAGATCGCCGAAGAGTTTCGTATCATCAAGCGGCCGCTCATCGCCAATGCGTTTGGCCAGGGCACTGCGCGCGTCAAGAACGGCAACCTCATCATGGTCACCAGTTCACTGCCGGGCGAGGGCAAGAGCTTCTGCGCCATCAACCTGGCGATCTCGATGGCGATGGAGATGGATCGCACCGTACTGCTGATCGACGCCGACGCCGCCAAGCCGCGCGTACCCGAGTACCTCGGCATCCATGCGGACAAGGGTCTGCTCGATGTGCTGCAGGACAAGGATCTCAAATTGTCCGACGTGCTGATCAAGACCGACATCGCCAAGCTGACCGTGCTGCCGGCCGGCCGCACCTACAAGCGCGCGACCGAGCTGCTGGCGAGCGCAGCCATGACGCGTCTCATCGAGGACATCGGCAACCGGTACCCCGACCGTATCATCCTGTTCGATTCGCCGCCGTTGCTGGCGACCAGCGAGTCGAGCGTACTCGCCACACACATGGGCCAGATCGTCATGGTGGTGGAAGCCGAGAAAACCTCGCAGGAGGCGATACGCGAAGCCTTGAGCCATATCCAATCGTGCGAGGTCGTCGGCATGTTGCTGAACAAGACCACGCCGACCCCGGGCGCAGACTACTACTATGGCTACTATGGCAGTTACGGCAAGTAAGCGCCGCCCCGGCGCTCCTGTCGGGCGGAACAAAGCGATTCGCCGTACCGGTGCGTGTGGCGTCCTCATGGCGCTGGCCTTCGCGCCGGCCGCTCACGCCATCGACTGGCGCTTCGAGCCATATGTGAATGCATCGTCCACTTACACCGACAACGTCAAGCAGAGCTCAAGCAATACGCAGGATGCCTTGATCCTCACCGCGACGCCCGGCTTCACGCTGCGCTCGGAAGGATCGCGCCGGGTGCAGGCCAGTCTGCAATACGGCCTGACGGGCGTGAAGCGTTTCGGTGGCGACCAGAGCGACAACTTCTATCACAACCTCAACGCGGTCGGAAAAGCCGAACTGGTCAAGGATTTCCTGTTCATCGACGGCAGTGCCAATATCTCGCAGCAGTTGATTTCGCTGCTGGGGTCGCCTGCCGACGCCACCACCAACAACAGCAACCGGACCACCGTTGGCACCTACTCGATCAGCCCCTACATCCAGCAGCGGCTGGGGACCTTCGCTTTCGCGCAGGTACGTTACACGGCCAGCGGAGCGATTTTCCAGAACAACGTCGCGCCCAATGCCAATTCGAATTCGCTTGCGGCCAGCCTGAAAAGCGGCACTCGTTTCACCGATCTCAGCTGGNGGCTCAATTACTCGATTCGCAAGGTGCAGAACCGCAATGCCCTTAACACGGCTAATAATACCGACGTCACATTTGAAAGTGCCAGTGCAACCGCCGGCTATGCCTTGACGCGCCAGTTCCGGGTGTTCGGCACGGTCGGTCATGATTCGAACGATTACCTGAGCAGCAGTGGCACGAGCGGTTCCTTCTACAGTGCTGGCTTCGGCTGGTCACCCACGCGCCGCACGAGCGTCGAGGCGTCGGCCGGTGAGCGCTATTTCGGTCGCACGTTCAGCCTGGCCGCCAACCACCGCACGCGGCTCACGCAATGGCGAGTGCGCTATTCTGAAGATGTGAGTGATATTTCACAACAGCTTCTGGAACAGAGCGGGCAGTTGTACTTTGTGTGCGCGGCAGCTCCGCACTTCNCTCCAGCCTCCGACATTGCACAATCGCCTCCGCTGGGTTGTGAAGGCCCATATCCTGCTGGGCTGATTGCGGAAGTGTTCCAAAGACTTTATGGCTATTCAGCAGCAGATCTGGTGGAACTAGGATTTCCTACTTCAATTGCCAATGGTGTTTTCATTATCAAAAGTTTTACAACGGGAGTGTCATGGGATATCGGCAAACTGGGATTCGGCCTCTCAGCGCAAGATACGAAGCGGCTGTATCAGTTATTTGGCAACGCCCAAGACCATATTCAAGGTGTAACAGGGTCTGTCAGTTATCGCTTGTCAGAGACAGTAACGGCCAACAGCATTCTGTCGCTCACCCGTACGAGTCTGGATAGTTCATTAACGAATGGCGTCGCGCGACAGGATGATCTTATGAGTCTTAGTCTTGGACTCAACCGCCGTTTCACTGACAGACTCAATGGCGCGTTGACTTTCCGCCACACCCAACGGAGTTCGAACGTGGCGAACGCCGACTACGACGAAAACAGCCTCACGGCGTCGGTCAACATGCGCTTCTGACCGATCCGCCGGCATGGCACAGCGGTTGCTTTATCCAGTGCGCCGTGCCTCCACTCAGACAACGGATTGTCCATGTACGAAGACTATTACCGCTTTAGCGCCAAACCGTTCCAGCTCAATCCCGATCCGCGATTTTTCTTCGGCTCCAAGGGCCACAAGCGGGCGATGGCCTACCTGGATTACGGCCTGTCGCTGGGCGAGGGATTCATCGTCATCACCGGCGAGGTCGGTGCCGGCAAGACCACGCTGGTACGTAACCTGTTCCGTCAGCTCGAGTCCCACAATCTGGTGGCGGCGCAGCTGGTGTCGACCCAGCTGGATGCGGAGGACACCTTGCGTAGCGTGGCCGCGTCGTTCGGCCTGGAGCACGAAGGCCTGACCAAATCCGCACTGCTGAAGAATCTGGAGGATTTTCTCGCCGCGGCCGCGCGTCAGGGCAAGCGCGCGCTGCTGGTGGTGGACGAGGCGCAGAACCTGACGCCGCGCGCTGTGGAAGAGCTGCGCATGCTGTCCAATTTCCAGACCAGCGAACGTTCGCTGATCCAGACCTTCCTGCTGGGGCAGCCCGAATTCCGCGGCATTCTGCAAAGCCCGGACATGCAGCAGCTGCGCCAGCGCGTGGTGGCCTCCTACCATCTGGGGCCGCTCGATGCCGACGAGACGCGCGGCTACATCGAGCACCGCCTGCGTACGGTCGGCTGGCATGGCACGCCGGGATTCGATGATGAGGCCTTCGCCGAATTGCACCGTTTTACCGGCGGCATTCCGCGACGCCTCAATACCACTTGCGATCGCCTGTTGCTGTTCGGCTTTCTCGAAGAGAAAAATCATTTTGGCGAAGCCGAGGTGGCCGAGGTGATCGCCGATCTGAAGAACGAGGTCGCACACCAGGACTTCAATGGCACAACGGGTGTCAATAACCATGCACAGGCAGTCGGGCTACTGAATAACGAAGATAGCGCCCGTCTGGCGCAACGCATCGATCAGGTGGAACGTTCGGTCAACCGCATCCTGCCCATCGTGCGCAAAATCCTGTACACGGTGAGCGAACGCCACGCGGCGGCAGACGGCGATGCCTCGCCGGACAGCCCCGATACCACGCACTGACGACCCAGCCATGACCCAGGTTTTATGCGTCGCAGGTGCGCGTCCCAATTTCATGAAAATCGCTCCGGTGATGGCCGCCCTGGCCGAGACCGGCATTGCCGCGCAGTTGCTGCATACCGGCCAGCACTACGACGCGGCGATGAGCGACAGTNTTTTCGCCGACCTGGGCATTCCGCGGCCCGACCATCATCTGGAAGTGGGTTCGGGCAGCCATGCGGTGCAAACGGCTGAAGTGATGAAGCGCTTCGAACCCGTGCTCGAGCNNGTGCGGCCGCAGGCCGTGCTCGTGGTGGGCGACGTCAATTCCACCATCGCGTGTGCGCTGGTGGCCGCCAAGCGCGGCGTGCGCGTGATCCATGTCGAGGCCGGCCTGCGCAGCTACGACCGCAGCATGCCGGAAGAAATCAACCGCGTATTGACCGACCAGATTTCCGATCTGTTGTTCACCACCGAGCGCAGCGCACTGGCCAACCTGCAGCGCGAGGGGATCGATCCCGCGCGCGTCGAGTTCGTCGGCAACGTGATGATCGACACCCTGCATCGCAACCTCGAACAGGCTGTGCCGAGCGCCCGGACCCTGGGCGCCACGCTGCCGCAGTATGCGGTGCTGACGTTGCACCGGCCGTCCAATGTGGACGATGCGCCGACGCTCGCCGCGCTGCTGGATGTGGTCGGCGAAATCAACCGTACTTTGCCGGTGGTGATGCCGCTGCATCCGCGCACGCGCGGCAACATCGAGAAATTCGGCTTTACCGCCAAGCTCGACGGCCTGCACATCCTGCCGCCCGTGGGCTACCTGGAAATGCTCGGCTTGATGCGCGACGCTAAGTTGGTGCTGACCGATTCCGGCGGCATCCAGGAGGAAACCACGGCGCTGGGCGTGCCGTGTCTCACGTTGCGCGAGAACACTGAGCGACCGATCACGCTCGACGAAGGAACCAACACGCTGGTCGGCCCGCATCCCGAGGCCATCCGTCGCGCGTTCGCCGAGGTGATGGCGGGCGGCGGCAAGGCCGGCCGCATCCCCGAATACTGGGATGGCCGCGCGGCGATGCGCATTGCGTACAAGCTGAAGGACTGGCTGCCCATGCCGAAAGGGGTTCATGCCATGGCGGGCACGAGGATCGTGTAATGGCCGAACGCATCAAAAACGCGATGTCGATCGATGTCGAGGATTATTTCCAAGTGTCGGCATTCGCCCCGCATATCCGGCGCGAAGACTGGGACACGCTGCCATGTCGGGTCGAGCGTAATGTCGACCTGATCCTCGGCCTGCTCGATGAGACGAATGCCAAGGCGACGTTCTTCACGCTCGGCTGGATCGCCGAGCGCTACCCGCAGGTGGTGCGCCGTATCGTCGACAACGGCCACGAACTCGCCAGTCACGGCTACGGCCACCAGCGCGCGAGCGACCTGACCCCTGAGCAATTTCGCGCCGACATCACCCGGGCCAAGCATATTCTCGAAGACCTCGGTAGCGTCGCCATCCGCGGCTACCGTGCGCCGAGTTTCTCCATCAACCGGAAGAACTGGTGGGCGGTCGAGGAACTTGAAAACGCAGGATACGTATACAGCTCGAGCATCTATCCGGTACGCCACGACCATTACGGCATGCCCGACGCGCCGCGTTTCCCGCATCGCCCCAATGGCGAAGCCGGCATCCTCGAACTGCCGCCCACCACGGTGCCGCTGATGGGGCGCAACTGGCCTGCAGCGGGTGGTGGCTGGTTCCGCCTGTTGCCGTATTCGATGTCGCGCTGGATGCTGAATCGCGTCAACACGGAGGATTGCGCGCCCTGCATGTTCTATTTCCACCCGTGGGAGATCGACGCCGGACAGCCGCGTCAGTCCGGCCTGTCGGCCAGGACGCGCTTCCGCCATTACGTCAATCTGCAACGCATGCCGGGTAGGCTGCGCCAGTTGCTCACCGATTTCGAATGGGACCGCGTCGACCGCGTGTTCCTGTCAAAACATTGAACATGCAATCCGAACCCCTTCTGGTTGAAACGATGGCGACCGATGTCACGGTGCGCGCGCTGGAAGCACGCGATCTCGCGCAGTGGGATGCCTATGTGAATGCGCATCCGGATGCGACGTTCTTTCATTGTGCCGGCTGGAAACGCGTGATCGAAGCCGCTTTCGGACACCGCACGCATTTCATGCTCGCCGAACGCGGCGGCGAGATCGTGGGCGTCCTGCCGTTGGCCGAAATCCGCAGCCGCCTGTTTGGCCATAGCCTGGGCTCGCTGCCGTTCTGCGCCTATGGCGGCATCCTCGCCGACCATGACGCCGCCTGGCGCGCGCTCGACGAGGCGGCACAGGCCCTGGCCGTGCGCCTCAAGGTCGGCGCGCTCGAATACCGCAACCAGGTGGCCCAGCATGCCCATTGGCCGACCAAGGATCTGTACGTCACCTTCAAGAAAGCCATCGAACCCGACGTCGAGGCCAATATGAATGCCATCCCGCGCAAGCAGCGCGCGATGGTGCGCAAAGGCATCAAGGCCGGTCTGGTGGGCGAAATCGACAGCGACACCACGCGATTCTTCCAGGCGTATTCGGCGAGCGTGCACCGCCTGGGCACACCGGTGTTTTCGCGCAAATTCTTCCGCTTGTTGAAGGAGGCGTTCGGCGACGATTGCGAGGTGCTCACCATCACGCTGGAAGGACAGGTCATCGCTAGCGTGATGTCGTTCTATTTCCGCGACGAGGTATTGCCGTATTACGGCGGGNGCGTGGACGCCGCGCGCGCGGTGGCCGGCAACGATTTCATGTACTGGGAATTGATGCGCCGTGCCTGCGAGCGCGGCCTCAAGGTGTTCGACTTCGGCCGCAGCAAGCGCGGCACCGGTTCGTTCGACTTCAAGAAGAACTGGGGCTTCGAGCCGACGCCGCTGTATTACGAATATTTCCTGGTAACCGACACCGACGTTCCCGAGATCAATCCGCTCAATCCAAAATATCGCCTCTTCATCCAGGCCTGGAAGAAAATGCCGCTGGCGCTCGCCAATGTCATCGGGCCGCACATCGTCAAGAACCTGGGGTGAGCGTGAAAGAGGGGCTGCTGTTTCTTGCACATCGCATCCCGTTCCCGCCCAACAAAGGCGACAAGATCCGCTCGTTCCATCTGTTGCGGCATCTGGGCGCGCGTTACGCTGTCCACCTCGGCGCCTTCGTCGACGACCCCGACGACTGGCAGTATGCCGACGCATTGAAGCCCTATTGCGCCTCGGTCAAGCTGTTGCCGCTGAAGCCACGCCGCGCCAAATTGGCGAGCCTGACCGGACTGTTGACTGGCCAGGCGCTGACGCTGCCTTACTATCGCAGCCGCGAACTCGGGCACTGGGCTGCCGATCTGGCGGACTCCGGAAAGGTGACGCGCGGACTCGCATTTTCCTCGGCGATGGCGCAGTTCATGCCGGCGAAGCTGTCCCGCCGCGTGCTCGACATGGTCGACGTCGACTCCGACAAGTGGAGCCAATACGCCCCGACGCAGCGCTGGCCCATGTCCTGGCTCTACGCGCGCGAGGGCCGCAGGCTGGCGGCATGGGAGGCGCAGGTGGCGCAGGATTTCGATGCCACACTGCTGGTGTCGTGCGACGAGGCGGCACTGCTCCAGCGCCGGGTTCCGCAAGCGCGCCACAAGATCGGTGCGTTCGAGAACGGTGTCGATGCCGATTACTTCTCGCCGGCGCGCGACTATCCGAATCCCTATCCGTCCGACGTGCTGGGTGTCGTCTTTACCGGTGCGATGGATTACTGGCCGAACGTCGACGCCGTGAGCTGGTTTGCCGAACGGGTGTTTCCCGCCATCCGCGAGACGGTCCCGGCCGCTCAGTTCACCATCGTCGGCAGCCGGCCGACGGAAGCCGTCCTGGCGCTGGCGCGCCAGCCAGGCGTCGTCGTCACCGGCAGCGTACCCGATGTACGGCCCTATCTGGCGCACGCGACGTGCGCCGTGGCGCCCTTGCGGATTGCGCGCGGTATCCAGAACAAGGTGCTGGAGGCGATGGCGATGGCACGTCCGGTGGTGGTCACCGCGCAGGCGGCGGAAGGCATCCGTGCCGAGGCAGGACGCGACTTCCTGCTGGCACAGGACGAAGCCGGCCTGGCGGGTGCCGTCATTGCGCAATTGCAGGCGCGAACCACCAGCGCCCCAGCGCGCGCCTGCATCCTGTCCCATTACGACTGGACGCGCAATCTGTCGATGATCGATGCCCTGTTCGATGCGGTGCCCGCCGCATCCTCTGCCCTGGAGACGTGCCCCGCATGAGTGCCCTGCCTGAGACCCTTCCCGTGACCACGCCGCGAGGCTGGTGGCTGTCCGCTGGTGTGACGATAGGCGTCCTGCTGCTCCTGACCGCCATCTTCTGGCCGACGTTCCTCTCGATGGAGGAAGTGTGGGCGCGCTCGGAGACCTTTGCCCACGGCTATCTGATCGTTCCCATCAGCATCTGGCTCATCTGGCGCAAGCGCGACGAACTGGCGCGAATCCGGCCGCGCGCCGACCTGCGCGGCCTGTATCTGCTGGCGGCCGCCGGCGTCGGCTGGCTGCTGGCCGACGCCGGCAGCGTCAATGTCGTCGCGCAACTCGCATTCATTGCCATGCTGATCGCCGCGGTATGGACCCTGCTTGGCGCTGCATTCGTGCGGGCGGCATTTTTCCCGCTGATGTTCCTTTTCTTCGCGGTCCCAATGGGCGAGTTCCTGATCCAGCCCTTGATGGGCGTGACCGCCGATTTCACCGTCTCGATGCTGCAGGCCACCGGCATCCCGGTGTATCGTGAGGGCACGTTCTTCAGCATCCCCAGTGGCGACTGGTCGGTGGTGGAAGGCTGTTCCGGCCTGCGTTACCTGATCGCCTCGGTGACGCTCGGCGTGCTGTACGCCTACCTCACCTATCGCTCGTGGAAACGCCGGCTGCTGTTCTCCGTCGCGGCAATGATCGTTCCGGTCTTCGCCAACAGCGGGCGGGCCTTCATGATTGTGATGATCGCCCATCTGTCCGACATGAAGCTGGCGCTCGGCGTCGACCATTACATCTACGGTTGGGTGTTCTTCGGCATCGTCATGATGCTGCTGTTCTGGATCGGCAGTTTCTGGCGCGAGGACGACCAGGTGGAGCCTGTTTCGCCGCCGCCCGTCGTGCCGGCGGAGGCAAGCGGAACGGCCATGGCGTCGCGATCGATCCTGCCGGCGGCCCTCCTGGCGCTGGGCGTGGCGGTCCTGTGGCCGATGTATGCACATTGGCTCGAGTCGCGTCCGTTGCCAGACATGCCGGCATTGCAGGTCGAGGCGGCCGGCGGGTGGCAACCCGGCGAGGTCTTCACGACCTGGGTGCCGCACTGGATCGGAGCCGACCGCCAGCTGCGCCAGTCCTATACGCAGGCGGGACATGACGTGATGCTGGAACTGAACTACTACGTAACCCAGCGGCAGGGCGCCGAGCTCATCAACTCGCAGAATTACATGATCAAGCAGAAGGACCCGGCCTGGTCGAACGTCGGCGAAACGATCGTCACCGTACGGATCGACGGGATCGCGCGGCAGGTGCGACAGGCCAAGATGCGCGGGAGCAACGGCCAGCGCCTGCTGGTGTGGCAGTGGAACCTGATCGATCAGCGCTCCGTCGTCAACGACTATCTCGCCAAGCTGATCCTTGCATTCGACCGGGTCAGGCTGGTACGCGACGACGGCTTGTCGGTGCTGATCGCCACGCCGTACCAGAATGCCGATTTCAAGACGGCGACCGCCACCCTGGCACGCTTTGCGGCGGACATGGAGCCTGCCATCGCCCGCGGGCTCGACCAGGTCGACGGGCAGTGACCGCACACATCGTGCATATCGTCCACCGTTTCGATACCGGCGGCATGGAGAACGGCATGGTCAACCTGTTCAATACCCTGCCGCCGCAACGCTACCGGCATACCGTGGTTGCGCTCACCGACTACAGCGATTTTCACCAACGCATCACGGCGCAGCCGGTCGAGTTCCATGCCTTGCACCGTGCGCCGGGACATGGCCTCGGCTGGACCGTGCGGCTGTGGCGACTGCTGCACCAGCTCAAACCGGATCTGGTGCACACCCGCAATCTGGCCGCGCTGGAAGCGCAATTCGTCGCCGCTGCCGCCGGCGTGCACGCCACCGTCCATGGCGAGCATGGGCGCGACGTGTTCGACCTGCATGGCCGCAACTGGAAATACAATCTGCTGCGCCGTGCCGCCAGGTCGTTCGTGTCGAATTACATTGCAGTCAGCCGCGATCTTGAAAGCTGGCTACGCCAGACCGTCAGGGTGCCGCCGCGCAAGCTGCACCAGATCTACAATGGCGTCGACAGCGTGAAATTCCATCCGCGCGCCGGTGCGCGACCGGCGGTGCTGCCACCTGGATTCGCCGACGCCGGCAGCACGGTCTTCGGGTCGGTCGGTCGGATGGTCGAGGTCAAGGACTATCCCATGCTCACGCGCGCCTTCATCAAGCTGCTCCAGCAGTCTCCCGAACGGGCCGCGCAGGCGCGGCTGGTCATCATTGGCGACGGGCCTGCACGTGCGGCCTGCATGGAACTGCTGGCGCAGGCAGGGATGGCGCATCTGGCCTGGCTGCCGGGCGAGCGCCATGACATTGCGGAATTGATGCAAGCATTCGACGTGTTCGTGTTGCCGTCGAAAAACGAAGGCATCTCAATACCATACTCGAGGCGCTGGCGAGCGGACTGCCGGTGATCGCCACCGCAGTGGGCGGCAACGTCGAGTTGGTGGAAGATGGGGTCACCGGACGGCTGGTGCCGGCCGGCGACGCAGAGAATATGGCACAGGCCTTGCTGGGTTATCTCGGCGATCCGGAGGCGCGCATCGCGCGGCAGGGCGGCAACGCCCGGCGGCAGGCCGAGCAGCGCTACAGCATTCCGGCGATGGCCGAGGCGTATGCCGCGGTATACGACCGGACGCTGGGGCTCCGGCGCTGAGCGGCCGTCGAACAACCCGATAAATCGACAGGGACAGACAACTAGCATGTGCGGCATTACCGGCATTTTCGATACCAGCGGCGTGAACGAGATTTCCCGCGAACTGCTGCATCGCATGAACGAAACCCAGTTCCATCGCGGCCCTGACGAAGGCGGCCTGCACCTTGAGCCTGGCGTGGGACTGGGGCATCGGCGCCTGTCCATCATCGACCTGTCCT
Source organism: Thiobacillus sp. (assembly GCF_013693775.1). Taxonomy (NCBI): domain Bacteria; kingdom Pseudomonadati; phylum Pseudomonadota; class Betaproteobacteria; order Nitrosomonadales; family Thiobacillaceae; genus Thiobacillus; species Thiobacillus sp. The sequence goes on along the minus strand of NZ_CP059257.1, from coordinate 1,924,847 downwards.
CCGGCCAGCAGCCGCTGTTCAACGAGGACGGCTCGGTCGTCGTCGTATTCAACGGCGAAATCTACAACTTCCAGGAACTGGTGCCCGAACTGGAGGCGCTCGGCCACACCTTCCGTACCCATTCCGATACCGAAGTCATCGTCCACGCCTGGGAGGCCTGGGGCGAAGCCTGCGTCGCACGCTTTCGCGGCATGTTTGCGTTTGCGCTGTGGGACCGCAAGCAGGAAACGCTGTTCGTCGTGCGCGACCGCTTCGGCGTCAAGCCGCTGTATTACGCCTTCCTCGAAACCGGCGAATTCATTTTCGGCTCGGAACTGAAGCCGCTGATGGTGCACCCCAGTCTGGCGCGGGACATCGATCCGCTGGCGGTCGAGGAATACTTCGCCTACGGCTACGTGCCGGAGCCGCGCACCATTTTCAAGCGGGCGTACAAGCTGCCGCCCGGTTTCACGCTCACCCTCAAACGCGGCCAGACACGCGCGTTGCCGAAGCAGTACTGGGATATGCCCTTCACCCCGGTGGCGGTGAAGGACGAAGCGGACGCGATGGATGAGTTGGTGGCGCGCATGAAGGAATCGATCCGCCTGCGCATGATTGCCGATGTGCCGCTGGGCGCCTTCCTGTCGGGCGGCGTCGATTCCAGCGCGGTGGTGGCGATGATGGCGACCCAGTCCGCCACGCCGGTGAACACCTGCTCGATCGGCTTCGACGACNCCGCATTCAACGAAATCGAATTCGCCCAGCAGGTTGCCGATCGTTACCGCACGCACCACCACATCGAAATCGTCGCCTCCAACGATTTCAGCCTGGTCGACAAGCTTGCCCAGGTGTATGACGAACCGTATGCCGACTCGTCCGCGCTGCCGACCTACCGGGTGTGCGAACTCGCGCGCAAGCACGTGAAGGTTGCCCTGTCGGGCGACGGCGGTGACGAACACTTCGCGGGCTACCGGCGCTATCGCTGGTTCCGCTACGAGGAACGCATGCGTGCGGCGATGCCGCTGATGCTGCGCCGCCCACTGTTCGGCGCGCTGGGCCGCCTGTATCCCAAGGCCGACTGGGCGCCCAAGGTCTTCCGCGCCAAGACGACCTTCGAGGCGTTGGCGCGCGACACCGTCGAAGGCTATTTTCACGGCGTCTCGCTCCTGTCGGATACGCAACGAAAACAGCTGTTCTCGCCGTCCTTCAAGCGCGAGCTGCAAGGCTACCAGGCGGTGGACGTGCTGCGCCGCCATGCTGCGGTCGCGCCCACCGACGATCCCCTGTCGCTGGTACAGTATCTCGACATGAAGACCTATCTGGTCGGCGACATCCTCACCAAGGTCGACCGCGCCAGCATGGCGCATGCACTCGAGGTACGCGAACCGCTGCTCGATCACGAACTGATGGGCTGGGTGTCGGGCCTGCCGGTCGATCTGAAACTGCGCGGCACCGAAGGCAAATACCTGCTGAAGAAATCGATGGAGCCCTATCTCCCGCACGATGTGCTGTATCGCAAGAAGATGGGCTTCTCGGTGCCGCTGGCGGCCTGGTTCCGCGGCCCGCTGGCCATCACCATCCGCAGCGTGGTGCTCGGCGAACGGCTGGCGTCCACTGGTCTGTTCAACCAGGACTATCTGCGCGAAGTGGTCGAGGCGCACCAGTCCGGCCGGCGCGACTATTCGGTGATTCTGTGGACGGTGTTGATGTTCGATGCCTTCCTGGGGCAGGTGCTGGGCATGGATGGCCAGAGCGTATTCGAGGGCGAGCGGCAAGCGGCATGAAGATCCTCCACGTGTTCGACCATACCCTGCCGCTGCATTCCGGCTATACCTTCCGCAGCGCGGCAATTCTGCGCAACCAGCGAAAAATGGGCTGGGAGACCTATCACCTGTCCGGCCCCAAGCAGATCGATTGCACGGTGATGGAAGAGGATGCCGATGGCCTGCATTTCTATCGCACGCCGAAGCCGATGGGGCTGCTGGCACACCTGCCGGGGGCGACCCGTTCGCCGTGATGGGCGCCATCGAAAAGCGCTTGCTGGCGCTGGCAAAGGAATTGCAGCCCGACGTGATCCACGCGCATTCGCCGGTGCTGGATGCGGTGCCGGCGATCCGCGTCGGCCGCAAGCTGGGTATTCCAGTCGTCTATGAAATCCGTGCCTTCTGGGAAGACGCCGCAGTCGATCACGGCAGTACGAAAGAGGGCAGCCTGCGCTACCGGCTCACCCGGGCGCTGGAAACCTGGGCCGTCAAGCATGCCGACGCGGTGACGGTCATTTGCGAAGGCCTGCGCAGCGATCTTGCCGCGCGCGGCGTTCCGCCCGGCAAGATCACGGTGATTCCCAATGCGGTCGACATCGACAAGTTTGCCGTCGGCGGCAAACCGGATGCCGAACTGAAGATGAAACTGGGGCTCGGCACCAGCCGCGTGCTCGGCTTCATTGGCTCGTTCTATGCCTACGAAGGCCTGGACCTGCTGATCGCCGCCTTGCCGACGATACTCAAGCAGATGCCCGACGTCAAAGTGCTGCTGGTCGGCGGCGGGCCGCAGGATGCGGCGCTGAAGCAGCAGGTGATGGCGCTCGATCTGAAAGACCGCGTGATTTTCACCGGCCGTGTGCCGCACGGCGAGGTGAATCGTTATTACGATCTGATCGACGTGCTGGTGTATGCGCGTCACCCGATGCGCCTGACCGAACTGGTCACGCCGCTGAAGCCGCTGGAAGCGATGGCGCAGGGGCGGTTGATGGTGGCCTCCGACGTCGGCGGCCACAAGGAACTGATCCAGGACGGCAAGACCGGCGTGCTGTTCCGGGCTGGCCATGCCGGCGATCTTGCCAGCAAGGTGGTGGCGCTGCTGAAGTACGAGCAGGGTTGGGACGGCATGAAGCGCAACGGCCGCCAATTCGTGGAATCCGAACGCAACTGGCCCGCCAGCGTGGCGCGCTATCGCAGCGTATACGGCAACCTTGTCAAACCGGGGATGGAGGCGGCGCTTGGCTGACGGATGTACCGCCGATACCGGCCGCCTCGATCTGGTCGTGTTCAGTTCGCTGTTCCCCAGCGCAGTGCGTCCCGCTGCGGGCTTGTTCATTCGTGAACGCATGTTCCGGGTGGCGCAGCATCGACCGCTTGCCGTCGTCTCGCCGCAGGCGTGGTTTCCCGGGCAGTCGCTGATCCGCCGGCTGCGTCCTGGCTACCGCCCGCAGGCGCCGGTGCTGGAAATCCAGCAGGGCATCCGCGTCTATCATCCGCGCTTCCTGTCGTTGCCCGGCCTGTTGCGTCGACTCGACGGCGCATCGATGGCGCTGTGCAGCTTTNTTCTGATGCGGCGTCTGCGGCGCGAAGGCGCACGGCTCATCGATGCGCATTTCGGCTACCCGGACGGCGATGCCGCAACCCGGCTGGGGCGCTGGCTGGGCTTGCCGGTCACCCTGACCTTGCGCGGCACCGAAGTGCCGCATAGCCGCAATCCGGTCTTGCGCCGCCAGCTGGTACGCGCGCTCGGGGCGGCGGCGCGGGTGTTCACAGTATCCGGCTCGCTGCGCCAACTGGCGCTGGATCTTGGTGTCGACGCAAGCAAAACCGAAGTCGTCGGCAACGGCGTGGACACCCATGTTTTCCACCCTGTCGATCGCGTGGNNCGCGCGCGCTTCGATTTGCCGGACCGGGCGCAGGTGCTGATTTCGGTCGGTGGCCTGGTCGAGCGCAAGGGCATGCACCGCGTCATCGATTGCTTGCCGCCACTCATGGCGCGCCATCCGGATCTGCATTACCTCATCGTCGGCGGCGGGNGCGGCGAAGGCGATCTGCGCGCCGAGCTCGAGGCGCAGGTCGCCCGGCTGGGATTGCGCGGGCGCGTGCATTTCCTTGGCACGCTGCCGCCCGACGCGCTCAAATGGCCACTGTCGGCTGCCGATGTGTTCGTGCTGGCCACCCGCAACGAAGGCTGGGCGAACGTGTTTCTCGAGGCCATGGCCTGTGGCCTGCCTGTCGTGACCACCGATGTGGGCGGCAACGCGGAAGTGGTCTGCCGCGACGCGCTCGGCAGTATCGTGCCGTTCGGCGATGCCGCGGCGCTGCAGCAGGCCTTGGACGCCGCGCTCGACAAGAATTGGGATCGCGCCGCGATCATCGACTATGCACAGGCCAACCAGTGGGACAAGCGTGTGGCGCAGCTGTTGCGTGCGTTCGATGCCCTGCTGGCTGCGCCAGCCTCTTCCGTCCGGTCTGCGCCGGCGGCTGCCGGACAATGAGCGTCGCCAAGCCTGCGACAGGCCATGATGCCCGCAGCATGTCGACGCGCATTCGACATGCGCTGTGGCGCCACGCCAAGGTATGGCGCCAGCGCCTGCGTCCGCGCCCGGTGGCCCAGCATGTTTTCGTGGCGGGCATGCAGCGCTCCGGGACCAATCTCCTGATGGACGTGCTGGATGCCAGCGCGGCCACCCAGGTGTTTCACGAGACCGATCCGCGCGCGTTCGAGCGTTACGAGATGCGCAATCCGGCCGTGATCCGCCAGTTGGCGTTGGCAAGCCCGGCGCCGGTGTTCGTGATCAAGGCCTTGTGCGAACTCGACCAGCTTCCGCATTTGATGGCGACGTTCCGTCCCGCCAAGACCCTGTGGGTGGTGCGCGACTGGCGCGACAGCGTCAATTCGGCGATCCGTTCCTTCGGAAACTTCGTGCCGCAGTGGCAGCGACTGGCACACGGCGATACGAGCGACTGGCGTGGACGCGGCATGTCGCCGGCAACCCGTGAGCTGCTGATGGCCTTGTACCGCCCTGACGCCAGCGAGGCGGAAGGCGCCGCGATCATGTGGTTCTATCGCAATGCGCTGTTCTTCGAGCATCAGTTGGCGGCGGACCCCGTGTGCGTGTGGTGTTCTACGAAGCACTGGTTCAGAACCCGATGCGCGAGGTCGCGGCGGTATACGATTTCCTCGAATTGCCAGGATTCAACGCCGCCATCGCAGGGCGCATCCATGCGCGCTCGGTCAGGCATCGCAGTCCGCCGGACATTTCGCCGGCTGTCACGGCCTTGTGCGACGAACTGTTGGCGCGTTTCAAGGCATTGCCTTTGCGGAGCCGGACATGAGCGTGCCGGCCTGGTTCGCCCGCAATGTGTTTCGCTTGCAGGAAGCGGCGATGCATCGGCCCACGTTTCCCCTGCTGGAGGAGCTCGAGCGCACCCAGTGGCTGTCGCGCGACGACATGCTGGACTATCAGACCGGGCATCTCAATGTACTGTTGCAAACCGCGCTGGCGCATAGCCCTTGGCATGCCGCCCGGCTGCATGCCGCCGGGCTTGTCGAGACCGTTCGGGCGGGGGCGGTATTGCCGAGCGATTTGTCGCGCTTGCCGACGATGGACAAGCGCGATGCGCGCGAGAACGTCGAACAGCTGGTGTGGCGTGACGTGCCGGGCGGCGTGTTCNCCTATACGACGGGCGGCTCCAGTGGCGAGCCGCTGATTTTCCATTTCGGCCGGGCACGCCAGGCCGCGGATGCGGCCGGGCGATTGCGCGCGCGACGCTGGTGGGGTGTGGAGCCCGGCGATCGCGAGGTCTATCTGTGGGGCGCACCGGTGGAATTGAGCAAGACCGATCGCCTCAAGACCTTGCGTGACCGGCTGGTCAACCAGTTGCTGCTGAATGCGTTCGACATGTCGCCTGCGTGCATGGACGGGTACCTGGAAGCCATGCAAGCCTGGAACCCCAAAGCGATCTATGGCTATGCCAGCAGCCTGGCGTTGCTCGCGGCGCATGCCGAGGCGCGCGCCGCGCGGCTCCGGCTGCCCGCCCTGCGCGTGGTCAGCACCACGGGCGAGCCCTTGTTTCCGCATCAACGCGAACTGATCGAACGGGTGTTCGGGGTGCCGGTCTCGGTCGAATACGGCGCGCGCGATGCCGGCCTGATGGCCTTGCAGTCGCCGGATGGGGTGTTGCTGCAGATGTGCGAAACGCATCTGATCGAGGTGCTCGACGCGGCGGGCAATCCAGTGGAGGAAGGCGAGGCCGTGATCACCAGCCTGGTGTCGGCCGCCCAACCGTTCATCCGCTATCGTACCGGCGACATCGTGCGCCATTCCGGCCGGAACGACNCGGGCGGGCGCGGCCTCACGGTACTGGATACCGTGGTGGGGCGACAGACCGATTTCATCGTTGCCGCCGACGGCCGCATCATGCATGCCCTGGCGGTGATCTACGTACTGCGCGCGGTACCGGGCGTGGGGCAGTTCAAGCTGATCCAGCATGCGATCGACCGGCTCGAGGTGCAGGTCGTCCCGGACGCGCGCTGGAACGACGACGCGCGCAGCCGTGATCCGGGGCTGCAGGCGCGTCTGGGCACTGGGCTGGCCGTCGATATCCGCTTGCTGGACGCGATCGCGCCGGAAGCCTCCGGCAAGCATCGCTATGTGGTGAGTCACGTCCCTGTGCATGGCGCGCTGGCGCAGGTCGGCCGATGAGTGTCCTGACCATGAAGCCACAAATCTGGCCCAGCCCTGCTGCGTTCTGTTGCGGCACTTCGAGTACGCAGTATTTTCCAGATGACTTGATGACGGATCGGTCAGGCGCCATCATTCCGCCCGTCGCGCAGAAAGCCGAACCCGCATGAGAGACCTGTTCATCACCGGCCTGATTTTCGGCCTGTTGCCTTTCGTCTTCAAACGTCCCTGGCTGGGCATCCTGCTGTGGTCGTGGCTTGGCTACATGAACCCGCACCGGCTGGCGTGGGGCTTTGCCTACAACATGCCGTTCTCGATGATCGTCGGTAGCGTCACCATCCTCGCCTTCATGGCGTCGAAGGAAAAGAAGGAGATGCTGTGGACGCGCGAAGTCATCGTCCTGCTGATCCTTACCGGCTGGATGCTGTTTACCACCTTCTTTGCGTTCTACCCCGACCTGGCATGGTTCCAGTGGAACAAGGTCTGGAAGATCATGCTGATGGTCCTGCTCACGGTGCTGATCATCAACGAGCGCTACAAACTGCACTGGCTGGTCTGGGTGATTGCATTGTCGTTCGGCTTCTACGGCGTCAAGGGCGGGATCTTCACCATCATCAACGGCGGGGTATACCGCGTGCAGGGGCCGACCGGCACCTTTGTCGGCGGCAACAACGAAATGGCGCTCGCCCTGGTGATGACCATTCCGCTCATCCGCTACCTCCACCTGCAGGAAGCGCGCAAGTGGGTCAAGATCGGACTGGCCAGCGCCATGGTGTTGACCGGCGTCGCGGCCATCGGCAGCCAGTCGCGCGGCGGCATGCTGGCAATGGTGGCGATGGGGCTGTTCCTGTGGATGAAAAGCCGCAACAAGATCGTCACCGGCTTTTACATGCTGATCGCCGTGGCCATCATGGCCTCGATCATGCCGCAGGCTTGGTATGACCGCATGAACACGATCAAGTCCTATCAGCAGGACCAGTCGGCGCAGGGCCGGATCAATGCCTGGCACACTGCGTTCAATGTGGCGAAGGACCGCATCACCGGTGGCGGGTTCGATATGTTCAGGCCGCCTACATTCCGCCAATATGCCCCGGACCCTTGGAATGTCCACGATGTGCACAGCATCTATTTCGAGATGATGGGCGAACAGGGGTTCATCGGATTCGCCCTGTTCATGCTGCTGGGATTGCTGGCCTGGATTCGGGCCCAGCAGATCATCAAGCGATGCAAGCATGACCCCGAGCGAAAATGGGCCGCCGATCTGGCGGCCATGATCCAGGTGAGCCTCATCGGTTATGCGGTGGCCGGCGCATTCCTGGGCATGAGTCATTTCGACCTGCCCTATCATTTGATGATCATCCTGGTACTGGCCGCCAAGTTCTCCGGCGTGCTGGCAAAGGTGGTCCCTGTCGATGGCCGCGCCCGGAGCAGTGAACTGCCCCATCCATCGAGCCGGTTCAGCCCGGAAAGCACCGGGCCCAGGGGCTGACCGTGCCGGGGATTCGCTTGCGCCTGCCGCCCGGGCTGGGCTGGGCTTTCTGGCTGGCGTTGCTGCTGACGGGTCTGGTCGAGCTGGCCCTGCACAGTGAAGCCGTGATGTTTCGCTACCGTGCGGTGTTTGCCCAGGGGCGGGCCTACGACAAGCTGTTCGAGGTCGAGCGCCGCCCGCCGCAGATCCTCTTCATCGGCAACAGCCGGACGGACAACGGTATTGATCCGCGTGCAGTGGAGCGGGTCTGGCCGGGCCATGTCTTGCGCGGCTTCAACCTGGGCTTGCCGGGTGCCAATGCCATCGTGTATCACGGCGAAATCCGGCGGCTGGAGGAACGCGGTCTGCTGGGAAAAGCGGCGATTCAGACCGTGGTGCTTGGCCTGGATGAAAGCGCCCTTCAGGAAGACAATTCACTCGGTTACGTCAGCTTTCTTGCCGACCGGTGCGCCCTGTGGGATGCGGCCCGCTATCGCGACTGGCTGGGAAGCCATCTGCGGTTGTGGTCGTACAGTGGCAACCTTCGCCAGTTGCGCGAACCGGACAAGGCGCTGCGATTCGTCGAGGCCAGTGTGCGCTCGCTCGATCCGGTCGGGNGGNCAGCAGCGGCCTATTCGGGCTATCGAGCGGGTTTCGGCGCGGCCCAGAATGCGGGTCAGGTGGCGCAGCAGGAACGTGCGGCCTTGCATCCCNCGGTACCGGCCGTCGAACGTNTTTTATGGCAGGCGATCGATCTCCTGCAGTCGCGCGGCGTACGGGTGTTCGTCACCCTGCCGCCCTTGCGCGACCGCTTGTCCGCCTTTGTCGATCCCCGCCCCGAGGCCGCCTCCTATCGGGCACTGCTGGCACGCCTGCGGCAACGCGGCGTGATCGTGTTGCCCACGCCGACCGGTTTCGGCCCTGACGACTTCGTCAACGCAGGCCATTTGAACGACCGGGGCGCGCAGCGTTACAGCGCCGAACTGGGGCATCAGCTGGCCGCCTGGAAGGATCGATAGGCATGTTGTTCAGCTCCCCGACTTTCCTGCTGTTCTTTGCTGTGCTGCTGATGTTCTACGCCGGCGCACGCAATTATCGCGAGCGTGCTGTCGTCATCCTGGTCGGCAGCCTAATTTTCTATGCGTCCTGGAAACCGGTCTATCTCATCCTGCTGGCGGTGTCGGTCAGCCTCAATTACCTGATCTACTCGGGTCTGTCGGCTACCCGCAGCAAGCGGCTGCTGGTGACGGGCCTGGTGCTGAATCTGGGCTTCCTGGGCGTCGTCAAATATCTCGGGATGGCCTTGGACAGCCTGTGGACGCTGGGCACATGGTTCGACCTGCCTGTGGGCGGCGCACCGCCTGGCTGGGCGGACTGGGCGCTGCCGCTGGGCATCAGCTTCTATACCTTCCACATGCTGTCGGTGATGATCGACGTCTACCGTGGCGAATGGACGCACCGCATTTCCTTTCGCGCCTGGTGGCTGTATGTGACCTTCTTCCCGCATATGATCGCCGGCCCCATCCTGCGTGCCTCCGAACTGGTCGAACAGCTGGAATCCCTGCAGCCGCTGAAGGCGGAGTGCGTGAAACTGGGCGCACTGGTGTTCATGGTGGGTCTCGTCAAGAAAGTGTTGTTTGCCGATAACCTCTCGCTCCTGACCGACGACTTGTTCAGCCGCCCCGACATGCTGGACTTCTACCTGGCCTGGCTCGCCACGACTTCATTTGCGTTGCAAATCTATTTCGACTTTTCCGGCTACAGCGAAATGGCCATCGGCCTGGCGCTGATGTTCGGCGTGACCTTGCCGCGCAACTTCCTCCACCCCTATACCAGCCGCAGCGTCCGCGAATTCTGGCAGCGCTGGCACATCACCCTGTCGCGCTGGCTGCGCGACTACCTGTATTTCTCGCTCGGCGGCAACCGGCGTGGCAAGTCCCGCAATCTGGCCAATCTGATGATCACGATGCTGCTGGGCGGACTCTGGCACGGCGCCGCCTGGACCTTCGTGTTCTGGGGATTCCTGCATGGCGGTTATCTGGTGTTGCATCGCCTGCTGCTCGACCTCTATTCGCGGTTGGGCGTGCTGTCGCATTCCTTCGGCGCGCGACTGCTGTCCTGGCTGGGCTGGCCGGTGACGCTTGCACTGGTGTGGATCAGCTGGGTGTTCTTCCGGGCGCATTCGTTTCACGATGCGTGGATCATCACCGCGGCGATGCTGGGGCTGGGAGAGACAACCGAGGTCGCGTCGGTACGCAGCTATGTGCAGTGGCTGGTATGGGGCAGCCTGCTGCTCACCTTGCTGGAACCGTCCATCGAACGGTTCTTGAGACAAGGTCTGCAGCGCTGGGGGCAACTGCATTTCACGCTGCGCGGCACGGCCTACGCAGGCCTGGCGCTGACGCTCATCGTCTTCGGCGGCAGCAGCCAGAAGTTCATCTATTTCGACTTCTGAGGCTGCTGACTGGCGTTCACTTCAGTGTTCGTTCGCCTGCAGCCATTGTTCCAGCATCATGGTCACCCAGATCATCACGCCGTAGTAGCTGGCGTACGGTCCGCGCTGCATGGCCAGCATATGGTCCAGATAGGCCGGCTGGATCCAGCCGCGCTGCTTGAAGTCCGCGAGGCTGTCGCCGACGAGGTCGCCGAGCGGTGCATATTGGGTGCTCCACACGCCGAACGGCAGGCCGAAGCCGTGCTTGCTCTTGTTGATGATCTTCTCGGGCAGCAGATCGCGCAGGGCCTCCTTGAAGAACCAGCGCAGCATCTGGCCGCGCACCTTGTAGTCGACCGGCAGGTGGTTGGCAAAGGCGACCATGCGGTCGTCGAGCAGTGGATAGTGCACTTCGATACCGGCTGCTTCGGTCATCGTGCCCACCTTGCGCAGGTCGTTGTCGGCCAGGGTGAACTTCAGATCCAGATGCATCATGCGGTTGATGTAATGGTCGGAGGCGGTACGTTCATAGACTTCGGTGAGTGCGGCGTCTGCTGTCGAAGGGTCGACGGCATGGATGAAATCCGGCGTGAGGATCTGGTCGAGCGGGGTACGGTGCAGGAAGTTGTAGCTTTCCAGGCGCAGCGGCAGGCCCATGTTGGCTTGCCGCACGTAGCTTTTCAGTTTGGCAAGNGGAAAGCGGTTGGACAGCCCGGGCAGGTGTGCGATCGGCTCCACCACGCCGCGCCGGATCGCCGCAGGCAGGCGAAAATAGTTCTCGAACAGCTTCTGCTTGGCATAGCGCGCATTGCCGCCGAAGATCTCGTCGCCGCCGTCGCCTGCCAGCATGTGTTCAAACCCTGCCTCGCGTGCAGCCTTGGCGCAGAAATAGGTCGGTACCGCCGAGTCGTTGCCGAAAGGTTCGTCGTACTCGCGTGCGATGACGGGAATCGCCGTCACGATGTCGGCGGGCTTCAGGTAATACTCGTGGCTGCGGCTGCCGTAGCGCTCGACCGCGCAGCGCGCGTATTCCATTTCGTCGAACCCGTCGGCGTCGAAGCCGATGGAAAAGGTGTCGACCGGTGCGCCGCGTACGGCGGTGAGCGCGCCGACAACTGTCGAGCTGTCGGTGCCGCCGGACAGAAACGCCGCCGTGGAAGGGGCGTCGACATCGCGTACGGCCTCATCCAGTACGGTACGAAAATCGCTGCGATGGGCGTCGAATCCGGCCTCGACCGGGGTGTAATCGGCCTGCCAGTAGAACGCGGTGCTGAGCTGGCCGTTTTTCAAGGTGACCATTTGCCCCGGCAACAGTTTGTGTACGCCTTGATAGAGGCTGCGAGGTGCCGGAATGGTGTGGAAATACAGATAGTCGTAGATCGCCTGGGGNTCGATGACCCGCCCGACCGCGGGGTGGGCGCTGGCGTTCTGTGCACTGGTGCCGAACACCAGATGGCCGCCCCGATACGCATAGCAGAGGCGCTCTGCCCCCACGCGATCGAGAACCAGGCAGGCTTTNTTCTTGAGCGGTTCCAGCACGGCAAAGGCGAAATTGCCGTGCATCAGCGTGGGCAGCGTCTCGCCATGGCGTATCCAGCCGTGCGCCACGGCGGTGGCCGGATTGCGGTCGCGGGCGATGAAGGCCAGTTCCTCATCGAGGAAGACCGGGCGACCCGTCAAGGTGGCGGCGAGACCGTTTTCGACGTGGATGTCGGCCTTGCCGAAGCGCGAACACGCGGCCACTCCCAGCATCTGGCTACTGTGTTCGTGCAGCAGACCTTCCGGTGCCGGGTTGGCCGCTCCCCTCATATGTCGGATCAGGTCCTGATGCGCGCCGTGGTCGCCCAGCCAGCCAAAAATGCCATCCATGGTGTGTTGTGTCAGCGTGATACGGGATAATGTCTGCCAATATAAACGAGCATGCCGATTGGCACGAATCCTGTATGCCCGGTTGCGGGGTAATCGGACTTCGTTTGATAACGACAGAAAGTCTATGAGTTTGAGTGAATTTGCTGAAAAGGTGGTCAAGACGCTGGCATTCCATGCGCGGCGAACGCGTCGCGCCTTGCGCCGGATGCGTTGGCAGCTTTCGCCGCGCCCGGCGGAACGCCCCATCATCGTGATCGGTTGCTCCCGGGCCGGGACCACGCTGGTCTACAAAACGCTGTCCGAGTCGCGTGAGATCGGCAGTCTGCAACGCGAGACCCATGATTACTGGACGGACCTGCACCCTCTGGCCGACAAGGACTGGAACACGCACGCGCTCGATGCGACGGATGCCAGCGCAGCCGAACGGGACGACGTCAGTCGCTACTTCTACAGCTGGACCGGCCAGCATCGCTGGGTCGACAAGAACAACCAGAACGGACTGTGCGTCGCGTATCTGCGGGCACTGTTTCCCGACGCCGTATTCGTTTTCGTCAAGCGCAGCCCGGGCGACAACCTCAATTCGCTGATCGAAGGCTGGCGCAAGCCCGACGAATTCGCCACCTGGTCGAATGACCTGCCGGCACGCGTGGGTGTGGAGGGCGGGCAATTGACGCAATGGTGTTTCTTTCTTTCCGAGGGCTGGCGCCATTACGTGAACGCACCGGTCGAAGAGGTCGCCGCCTTTCAGTATGCCGCGGTCAACCGGGCCATCCTCGATGCCAAGGCCGGCATTCCTGCTGGACAGTGGGTCGAGGTGTTCTACGAGGATTTCCTGCGCGACCCGGTCGCCACCTTCCGCCAGGTATTCGAAGGCTGCGGCCTGGCCTTCGATGCGCATCTGCAGGCGCACTGCGCCGAGGTGCTCGACATTCCCTACAACGCGTTTTCCGAAATCCGCCTGGACAAATGGAAGGATGGCCGCAACCGGGACAAGATCGAACGGGTGTTGCCGCAGGTGGTTGACGTGGCGGCGGAGATGGGGTATCGATGACCATACTGGCGCTGCTCCTGGCGATGGTGATGCTGCTATGGGCAGGAGTGCTGCTGGCATTCGCCGGTCCGCTCGTCGCACGCTGGCGCGAACCGGTGCTGCGTCATCCCGTGCTTATCGTCGAAAGCGACGACTGGGGCGCAGGGCCATTGTCTCAGGCGGATGCATTGATCCGCCTGTCGGGCCTGTTGCAGCGCATACGCGACCGCAACGGCCGTCCGGCCGTCATGACGCTGGGGATCGTACTGGAGGTGCCAGATGGGGCTCGCATCGCAGCGAGCCGTTTTACGGAATATCACGCTTTGACGCTCGCTGACGAGCGTTTCGAGGCGGTGCGTATGGCAATGCAGGCAGGCATCGAGGCCGGGGTGTTTGCACCGCAGTTGCATGGCCAGTGCCACTACTGGCCGCCGGCCCTGCTGGCCACGGCCCGAAACGAAGCGGCCGTGCGCGACTGGCTTGCCGCACCGGAACCTGCCGCGACCGAGGCGCTGCCGTCCGCCTTGCAGAGCCGCTGGGTCGATGCCTCGGATCTGCCCTCGCGCGCACTGCCGACCGTGGCGATCGAGCAAGCCGTTGCCGTGGAGACGGCAACGTATCGGGCTGTTCTGGGCCGGTTGCCGCAAGTGGCGGTCGCCACGACGTTCATCTGGAGCGAAGCCGTCGAGGCGGCGTGGGCGCGGTCGGGAATCGATGTCGTCGTCACGCCCGGCCAGCGCGCCACGTGCCGGGATGCCGCGGGCCGGCCAGGATGCGTGGATGCGTCGATGTTGTCCGGCGAGCGCTCACGGGCCGGGCAAACCTATCTGGTGCGCGATGTGTATTTCGAGCCGACCCTGGGCCATGCGCCGCAACGGCTGGCGGATGGACTCAAGACGCGCACCCGGCAGGGACGGGCTTGCCTGGTGGAAACCCATCGTTTCAATTTCCTGCAGGCAGCGGATGGCAGCCTTGCGGCACTCGAAGCGGGATTGAATGCGGCCTTGGCCGCCTGCCCACNNGTGCGCTTTCTCACCCCGCTCGAACTGGCACACGCGATCGAAAAACGGGATCCGGCCTGGATCGAAGGCCGGTTGCGCCGTCGCCTTGCCGTCTGGCGCGTCCGGCTGGACGAGGTGCCGCGCTTTCGCCGGATGGCCCACCTAAGCGGCCTGGCACTGCCGCTGGCCTGGCTTGGACGTTCGGCATGAGCCCGCGTTTCTCGGTCATCATTCCCGCATTCAACGCAGCCGACACCCTGGCGCGCGCCATCGAGTCGGTGCGTGCGCAAAGCTGGCCGGTACATGAAATCATCGTGGTGGATGACGGCTCGACCGATGCCACGGCCGATGTCGCGCGCCGGTTCGGCGAGGCGGTGCGGTTGATCCGGCAGCCCAACAGCGGCGTGTCGGTGGCGCGCAACGCGGGTGCCGCCGTCGCCACGGGCGATTGGCTGGCGTTTCTCGACGCCGACGACTGGTATGCACCCGGTCGTGTCGGGCTCCATGCGGCATGGATTGCCGAGGACGCGACGCTGGATTGCCTGACGGGCGACTACGAGTATCGCGATACGGATGGAAAGCTGCTTGGCACGTCGATGGCGCAGCACGAATCGGGACGCCTGATGCTGGCCAAGGCTGCCGGAGCGGTGCGTGTGGTCATGGACGCACCCGCAGAAATCGCGGCCTTCGTGGCCGATCATTTCGGCGACACGCACACGCTGTCGGTTCCACGTGCCCGGTTCATCGAACTGGGCGGTTACCCAACCGGATTCAAGGTCTGCGAGGATGTCCATTTTCTGACCCGGCTGGTGGCCAATAGTCATCGTATCGGCGTAATCTGCGAAAGCCTCGGCGTGTACGTGATACATGGCGGCAGCGCCACGCGCCGCAATCCGGTGGCAGCGCAGCGTGAAAATGTGCGCACGCTGTCCGATCTGATGCGGCTGGCCGAACGTTTCCCGACACCGGTCAGGCAGGGGTGGCGGGCCGGATATATGGCGCGCGCTACAACCTCGGCTGTGCTTTGAGCAAGAGCGGGCAGCGTATCGCGGCCGTCCGGGCCGTGTTGCCGCTGCTGGCTGCGCGCCCCGGCTGGCAGAGCCTGCGTGCTGTGCTGTCGATGCTGACCGGTTGAGTATGCCGGCTTTGCCGGGCCCCGCTAGGTACATGGCCGGCATGGAGAATAGCCGGATGGAAGGTTTGTCTGGTCTGAACGAGGCCCCTGGGTGACATGGATAGGGTATGCAGATCACCGCTGTAATCACGACTCACGATCGCCCCGAATTGCTCCGTGAGGCTATTGCCAGTGTCGAGGCGCAGCGCTTCGACGAATGGGATGTCATCGTGGTGGACGATGGGTCCCGTCCCGCGGTGACGTTCGATGCCCGGCAGAAAGAATTGGCAGGACGCATCAGGCTGCTGCGGAACGAGGTAGCGCAAGGACCCTCGGAAGCCCGCAATACAGGAATGCGGACGGCGACTGGCGAAGTGATTTTCTTTCTCGACGACGACGATTTGCTCGGTGTCGATGCGTTGGCGCAGATCGATGCGGCTTTCCGGGATGATGCGAACCTGAATTGTCTGTTTGTGAATGTGGAACCTTTCGGCAGCGATGCCGAGGGTACCCGACACAATCAGACGCAGGCAGTGACGCGTGTACTCGCTACGATGGGCGAGCGCCTGGAGGGAACCGAAGGCGTGTTGCGCCTGCATTCCGACCTGTTGTTCGGCGCATTGCTCGAGCGTATCCCGATGGCGTTTCAGCGGGTGGCGATCAAACAGGCCCAATTGCAGAAAGTCGGGTTCTACAGCGGAAAAGGGTTCGAGGACCTGGAATGGTATTACCGGGTGGCACTTCGCTGTACGTGTGGCCTGCTCGTGACGCCCAGCTATCGTGTGCGATGCGAGGGGCAGAGTTATTTCAGCCGGCCGGAGGAAAAGCAACGCCTCATCGACACCATCATCCATATTCGCAAAGGACTTCTGAACCTGGACGAGGTCGCCGCCACGCCCCTGCTCAAGCGATTGACGACGGCTTCCCTGGCAAACGCCCATTTCAACAAGGCCTATTACGCGTACCAGAATCACCAGGCTTTTCCCTGGCGCAATNTTTTCGACTCAACAGTCAGCGGGCTGTACTGGCACCACTTCAGCCTGGCAGGGAAAGTACTGAAGAATCGCATTCGTCAAGCGATAACGCGACAGCATTGATGCGGGTTGTGAAGATTGTTCTCGGCAGCGTGCAAGGTGGAAAGGGTCCAGGTTGCGGCATAAATCGCCTGATTCCGGGCAGGGCCGTTATCATTCGGGCATGCTGCATTGACATGTCCAATTCCGCAGAAATTTCAAAACCGACAAATAACCGCTGCAGGCACCGATGATGCTATACGGCCTGTTCCGCTTCCCCACCATGACTCGTCTGCTTGTCCTCACCGAACTCTTTCTCCCGACCAAGGGCGGTACAGCCGTGTGGGCCGCCGAGGTGTACCGGCGTCTCGGCGGCAAGGAAATCCATATCGTCACTGCCGATGTGGCCGGCGCGGCGGCTGTGGACGCGACGCATCCCAATACCATTCATCGTCTGAGCCTCAGGCGTGTGGCCTGGCTGCGTCCCGAGTCGCTCGCGATGTATGCCCGTNTTNTCCTCCGGTCGCTGCGGTTGGCGTTTACGCACCGCTTCGAGGCCGTGCATGCCTTCCGCGCGCTGCCGGAAGGGCTGGTGGCATGGNGGGTGGCGCGCTTGACGTTCAGGCCGGTGGCCATCTATGCCCATGGCGAAGAACTCACCAGCTGGGGGAACGGCCGGAAATTCAAGGCGATGCGGTTCGCCCTGCGTCATGCCGACCGGGTCATTGCCAACAGCGACCATACGCGTGACACCTTGCGGGGCATGGGCGTCGACCCGGCGCGCATCACGCTCATCTATCCCGGTGTCGACGTCTCGGTATTCCGGCCGGGCCTGGATACCACCGGTTTGCGTGAGCNNCTGGGGATCGGCACGGACGAGAAACTGCTGTTCTCGGTCGGCAGGCTGTCGCGTCGCAAGGGTTTCGACCAGATGATCCGGGCCGTGNGGAAACTGCATGCCGAAGGGATGCCGCTGCGCTATGTCATTGGCGGGATAGGCGAGGATGCCGACTATCTTGACGGCCTGATCCATGACCTCGGCCTGACGGGCGTGGTCCATCGCATTGGCCCGGTCAGGGAAGCGGATCTGCCTCGCTGGCAGAATGCCTGCGATATATTTGCCATGCCCAACCGCGAGATCAACGGCGACAATGAAGGCTTTGGCATGGTCTTCATCGAAGCGGCTGCCTGCGGCAAACCGAGCCTGGCAGGCCTGGCCGGCGGGACGGGATCGGCGGTCCTGCATGGCGAGACGGGGCTGCGGGTGGATGGCACGTCGGTCGATGCCGTGGCAGATGGCTTGCGCAGCCTGCTGACGCAGCCGGACTTGACTCGTGCCTGGGGCCAGCGCGCATTGCAGCGGGTGGAACGCGAATTCTCCTGGGAGCGGGTGGCAGAGAAAACCCGCCAACTGAACATGACAACAACCCGGTCCTGAGCCGCATCCATGACAGATACCGTATCCCCTTGGCCCGTCGCCGTTTTTGCCCATAACGAAGCGCGCAACATCATCGCCTGCCTTGACAGCCTGCAGGCCGCCGCGACCCACCCGCTCGCCTGCCATGTGCTGGCCAATGCCTGCACTGACCGGACCGAAACGCTGGTACGCGAATACGCGGCCGACCACCCCAATGTCCACCTCGTGTCGATCGCACTGGGAGACAAGGCCAACGCCTGGAACGTGTTCGTGCATGAGATTGCTGTGTGTACGGAGACCCCCTGTNTTTTCATCGATGGTGACGTGCGGGCGGTGGCCGGCTCGCTCGATGCCATGGCGCAGGCACTGGCGCAGCATCCCCAGGCAAACGGCGTGTCGGCATTGCCGCAAAGCGGCCGCGGTGTTGCCGCGTTCCAGCGCGACATGCTCAGGGATAATGGTGTGGCGGGCAATTTATACGGCTTGCGTGGAAGCTTCGTGGAACGCATCCGCGCCCAGGCCATCAAAATGCCTGTCGGCACCATCGGCGAAGATGCGCTGATGGGCGCGATGCTGAAATGGGATTTGCAGNGGGACACCCGCTGGGACAACGGCCGGGTGGTCGTGGTCCGTGAGGCTGGGTTTGAATTCGACTCGGTGTCGCCCTGGTTGCCGCGCGAATGGAAAAAATACTTTCGGCGGCGCGTGCGCTACAGCGTGCGGGGATATCAGAACAAGATGCTGGGACGGGCCATCCAGCCCGCAGGGTTCACTGCATTGCCGTTTCATGTGCGCGACCTGTATCCCCTCTATCCGGAGGTGCTCAGGCTGGATTGGCGCGGATTGAACACCCTGTTTGACTGGCTGGCCATTCGGGAGATACGGTCGGCATGACGGAATCGAGATGACTGAGAAAGGACGTGTGATGAAAACACTCACCAAACTAGGACTAGTCCTTGCCTGCGTGGTCACGTCGTGGCCCGTTGCAGCGGGCTGGGCGCCCAATAAAATGGAATTGGCGACACTTCCGGCATATTGCACTGCCAAATTCAATGAAGAAACTAACCCTGGGCCTGCGAAGATGTGGCGTGATTCCATGGGGAGTGGTTTTATCCATATTCATCACTACTGCGCCGGACTCAATTTTGTGAACCGGGCACGCGGCATGGGATCGGCTAACAAGGATCGGCAAGGTACCCTGGAGGCGGCGCTGCGTAACTTCGATTACATGCTGACCAATGCGCCTGCGGATNTTTCCCTGCGCCCCGAAATCCTCATGAATCGCGGCATTGCCCTGTCGATGATGAAGCGGACGGGCGAAGCGGTCGGGGATCTGATGAAAGCGATCGAGGCGGATCCGAAACAGCCCCGCGCCTACATGACGTTGGCAGACCTGTACAGCCAGCAGAAGAATCGCGCCAAGGCTCTGGAGACCGTCACGGAGGGCTTGCGGCACAATCCCGACACCAGANGCCTGCAACGGCGCTACACCGAACTGGGTGGCAAGCTGCCGTACCCAGCCCCCGTCGAGCCTGTACCGGTTGCCGTTCAGGCGGACACGGCCGCCGCGCCGACTGCAGAACCCGGTTCCACGCCACCCGTCGAGTCGTCTGACAGCGCACCGCCGCCTCCAGCCGAGACGCCTGCAGCGCCGCCCAAAATCGGCTCGCCGACCAATCCCTACTGCCGCTTCTGCCCGGATTGATCAGGGGCGGGCGCGCTGACGCGACGCCTGGACGAAGGCCTGCAACCGGGCCCATAAATCCGCCTTCAGCTGTGGATGGTGCGCCGACACGTCGTGCTGGCAAGCGGGGTCGGTTTCCAGGTCGAACAGGCTGAGCACATGGCCTGTCTCAAGTGGCTGGTAAACCAGTTTCCAGCGGCCGCTTCGGATCATGCGATCCTTGGCGTCGAGGATGGCGTTGCAGTATTCGGACTTGATTGCCAGGGCGCCGCTGGCGCGATCCGGCACCTCCATCAGTTCCAGCAGGTTGGGATAGCGCAGGTGCGCATCCGGCAGGCCGGGAATATGCGCGATCCAGATGCCGGTTTCATTGAAGGCGTCGAGTTCGGGGCAGTTGCCGTCCAGCTCCATGCAGCCTGAGAGCGACACGCCGTCCACGCTGGCGACGGGCGGTGCGCCGACGAGTTCAAGTAGCGTGGGTGCAAGGTCGATCGAGCGCACTACCTGCTCCACCGCGCCGCGAGCCGGCCGGCCGGGTGCGCGGATGACGAGCGGAATGCGCGGGCTGAAATCACCGACGGCGGAATTGCCCTGTCCCCAGGTGTCGTGCTCGAAGAATTCCATGCCGTGGTCGGAGTAGACGACGATGATCGTATTGTCGGCCAGGCCACAGACATCCAGGTGCGCCAGCATCTTGCCGACTTCGTCGTCGAACTCCGCCACGCAGCCGTCGTACAAGTCGATGATCTGGTCGAGATCGAATTCCTCACGGGGNGCGCCTTGGCGNCGGATGATCTCGAATGGGTCCGTGAGCCGGGCCATCGCGAATTTTGACTCGCCGGCATAGCTCGGGTCGGCGAAGCGTGTATACCACGGCCACTCCGAGGCAAAGGGCGGGTGTGTGGTGGAGTAGAACACATTGAGGAAGAACGGCTGTGCGTTTTCCGCAAGGCGCGACACCAGATGCCGGGCGCGTTTGCCGAGTGGCTGCGTGAGTGGTACCCCGCCGAGATAGTACACCTCGGGCAGGAGCAACCGCCCCAGCCGGTTATGGACGAACAGGGAAACAAACAACCGTAGATCTTTGGGACCCTGACGGATGAGGTATTTCAGGTTCCACTGGTCTTCCGGCAGATCGGTGTAGTCGAAGCCGAAGGAGAATTTCCCCATGTCGGCACCGCACCAGTCCGAGATCACCGCGGTACGATAGCCGGCCTGTTTCAGCCACACGGGCAGGGCATCCACGTTCAGTCGCGTGGTCTTGTGGTCCGCATAGTTATCGCGGATGCCGTGGGTGTGGGGCCAGGTGCCGGTCAGCATGGAGATCAGACTCGGCGCCGTGCGCGCGCACGGCACATAGCAATTGGCGAAGAGTGCGCCGCGCTCGCCCAATCGGTCGATATGGGGCGTCAGCATGCGGCGATATCCCAGCGCGCCCAAGCGGTCGGCGCGCAGCGTATCGGATCCGATCATGAGGATGTTGGGCTGCGAATCCGACGTGCGCGCAGAACGCTTGCGCGGCGCGCGCGCCTCGGATTGCCAGCCGGCCCACACGATCGTCCCGGCAAAGAACAGCGTGGCCGCCCACAGGGCCATCAAGGTGGCCATGCGGTTTTCCTTCGCCAACTGCCAGGAGGCGGCCATGAACAATAGCCCGATCAGGACGATCCCCAGAGTCTGCAACCGGGCGATGCGCGCCGGCGTCATGGCATGCCAGAGTCGATAGAGCCGGCTCATGCGGTAATGCATCGACGCCGCCAGCAGTCCGGGATTGAAACGCAGCTTGCGGATGAATTGCAGCCCGAAACCGCCGAGGATGCCGAGCAGCGCGGCGATGGCGGCCAGCCATGCCGACCAGCCGGTGCCCGTCGCCGTGGCAAGCATGAAATAGAGCAGCACGCCGGCTCCNCCGGTGAAAAGCATGAGCGCAAAAGCCCAGGCCGTCAGGCGTGCCAGCGAAAACAGCGTATAGCGGCGGTAATGCTTGAGTACCTCGTCGCGAATACGGGGGCCGGTATGCGAAAAATCGAGCAGCGATTTGGCGAGCAGGGCGGCTGTGCCGATTCCGGCCACGCCCAGGGCGGGAAGCAGGCCGGTCCAGCGCGCCTGGCCGCTGGCGAACCAGGCGATCAGGCCGCAGACGGCGGTGACCAAGGCCAGCGATTCGGTGAGCACGATGCCGCGATCGGGCGGGAGTTCCAGGTTCTTGCTGCGATGTCCCGACTCGCGGCAGCCCTGAATCTCGCCCAGGGCTGCCGCGGTGCGCACCCAGTAAAAACGCCGCTTGGCCCATGACAGACTGAATACGCTGTGGGCGCCATACTCGGCCAGCTTGCGCCACATGTACAAGGGAACCGAACCGTTGCCACGGAGGCGAGCGGTCGAGCGGGTTCGCTGATAGCTNTTNTTCAGGAGATAGCCGAGCCGAAGCCGTTCCGTGTCGACATAGTGGTACTGCACGATGGCCGGCGCATATTGACAGTGCTCGCCGCGCGCCAGGGCACGCAATACGTATTCGCTGTCCTCGCCACCGCCGAGATCGTGCCCGTGCGGCCCCAGCTCGGTGGAAAACTGGCCGGCCAATTCAAACACGTGTCGGCGCACGACCAGATTGCCGCCGCCTGGTATCGGGCCGGCCTCGGCCGTGACGGCCCGAGGCGTATCGCCCTGGTCGTAGCGCGGAACCGGCAGCGGATAGATGCGGTAGGGGCCGTCGTCGTGCACCCAGGCAGGCTCGCTGCCATCCCAATCCGGCAAGATCCTTCCGCAGTACAGGCCAGCCTCCGGCCANGCCGCAGCGGCCTGTTCGATGGCTGTCAAATAGTTCTCGTCCACCCGGTGGTCGTCATCCACCAGGGCAATGAGTTCGGTTTCGATGGTCGGGATGGCGGCATTCAGCGCATGGGATTTCCCGGGTGTGGGTACGTCGAGCACCTGCAGCGGCAAACTGTTTTCGGTCGCCTGGCGAGCCTGGTACGCCTGCATCTGCGCCACGGTATCGTCACTGCAGGCATTGGCCGCCACCAGGATGTGCACGGGCATGGCGGGGCGGCGCGCCCGGTTGAGCGACGCCAGGGTTTTNTGCAGCAGATCCGCCCGGTTGTGGGTGCAGATGAGGATGGTGAGCGCGGTCACGCGAGTGCCCGTCGGGTACGTTTCCAGAAACGGGTCAGCACCTTGTTATGCAGACGGTAGGCGGCTTTCACGGCGAGCGCAGGCGGTGTGCCCGGCGTGACCAGATCGTAGCCGAACTCGCGCAAGGTCTTGCCTGCCACGCTTTCGAAGGCCCTGATCTGGGCTGGCGTCATCTTGCTGCGCCATTTTCCCGCGTTGTCGGCTTTCAGGGGCTCATGCACCAGCGGGGTCTTGCCCGGGTCGTCCACCGACGTGATGGCAAACAGCTCGGCCGAGTAGGGTTCGCCCAGGAACGTGCAAATCCGCTGCATGCTGTCTTCGGGGTGCGTGAGCAAGTCCTCGTAGCGCAGTTCCATGTATTGCTGGGGCGGCAATTGGCTGCCCAGTGCGCGGCCTTTCTCCACATAGCTTTCCCAGTATTCCGCCGCGAAATATGTGTTGTACACGGAGAAATCGTGCTGTCTGCCGAACAGCGACAGGGCGACATCGCGTCCGTCGCGGATCAGGTGCACGATCTGGGCATCGGGAAACCACTCGAGCAGTTTGGGGAGATGCATCACGTAATAGGGCGTCTTGTCGCCCCATCTGGACTTTCCTTCGCCCCGCGCATTTTTCTCGAACAGCCCCGATATGATCGCCGGCATCGTGTACCGGCCTTCGGTATGAAGTTCTCGGGCCAACCGGTCGACATCGAATTTCAAGCCATGCAGATCGGTCTCCAGAAAGTCCCGGCTTTGCTCATGCATGGCTTGCAGCACGCGCCGGATATTGTCCGCCTGGCGGAGATCGCCAAAACTTTTCAGATTGCGGTACAGCGGAATGAAGAAATGCGATTCCCCGGTGGGGAGCGAAATGTGCGGGTGATTGCGCAGCCGGTACTGCAGCATGGTGGTGCCGGAGCGCGGCGCCCCGACGATGAAGATCGGGCCTTGCTGACGTGATGGGGGCGAGAAAGACGAGGTCACGTGGAGGTTCCAGTCAAACGAACGTATCTGAATAGAGCGTGGGGCATGAGGCCATATCGCGGGAAAACGGAACGGATGCGCCAGTGCTGCCGCTGCACCCAGCGGTTTCGCTGCACCGCCTTGCGCCAGGTATTCGCGTCATGCCTGGAGGCCAGCCGGCTCAATGTGTGCAATCGCACATCGGGTTGCTGGCGGAGCCATCGAAACAGACCCGAGAGTTGCTCGAGCGTCAACGGTGCGTCGGTACTCCCCGACTCCTGGAAATCGTAATGGTGCATGACAGCCACGATGGCCAGATCGCCGTGCGGGTGGCGTCGCGCTTCGGCGAGCGCCGGACGGAGTTCGGTGAGCTGACAGGTGCGCGGAAGCTCGGTGAGACGGCCGGATTCGACCGATCCGTGTTCACTGCCCGCCGAGAGGTAGAGGAAACCCTGCTCGGAAAGCACGGCAGCGGTGATGGGGTCGAAGGTATTGAACGGCGGAACGAATCCTGGGATCGCACAACCAAATACCTGTTCAAGCGTCGCTCGGCCGGCTACGATTTTCTTCATTTGTTCCGCCTGATCAAGACCGGCGAATTCGGAAGGAAGACTGGCCTCGGCTTGACAGGGTTCATGGCTGAACCCGTGCTGGGCGATTTCCATCCTGCCGGATTGCCGTGCCTCGACGAGATGGGGCACATCGCTGGCCGACAAGGCGTGCTGTCCGGCATGCGGAATGACCGCAAAGGTGGCGCAGACATCGTGCATGGCCATGGCATGCAATATTCCGTGCTCGAGCGCATGGTCGCTGACCGCGGATGGATCATCGAAGCGAATGGCGGCGTCGATCATGGTCAAGCCCCGGACCGGTTTCGGTAGCCTTGCAGGCTGCCCAGCGCATGGGCAGCATTCATCGCCTGGCGGACCAGACCTGGTTTTCCGCTGAGCGCCAGCTTCAATGTTCGACCGCTGTGCTTCAGGAACTGGGTAACCATGAAGGGNGGCATCCCGAGTAGCGTTGTAGGGTAATCAGGTAGGACATACTGGCCATTCCGCACGCCAGCCAGATAATGAAGCCTCAGGAAGTAACTGGCTTTCAGTTTCCAGGGATCCACGCTGTGCGTGACGGCCATATCAGATCGATAGCGGATTCTTGTGCCTAGATCGAGAAGCGTGCGAAGCATCATGGCATCTTCGCCGCCACCGATTCCTTCACCTTTACGGTTGTAACGCAAATCGAAACGCAGGTCAGAATGGTCGCGAAAGAGCTGCATTGCATAAGCTGTATTGCCGCTCCAGATGGGTGTTGAGGTGTCGCTAAGCCATAGTGGCGCCTGGCCGTGATCAAGCCGGCCAAGAAAACCAGCCACGTCATCATCCAGCCAGGCCGGCCGGCCATATGGGCTGAAATCGATTTCGATGCGGCCACCTACGCATTGCGCCCCTTCGTTCACGATGGCGTCGAAGGCTGCATTCAGGAAATCAGGCTGTGGAATCTCATCATCATCGATGAATGCCAGTATGTCGCTCGAGATCGCTTCAGCCAACGCACGATTGCGCGCGGGCACGATGCCAGGTGCCGTTTCGGTCACAAAGCGTAGGGGAGTGCCGGGTTGTCGTTGCAGATGCGCCAATACTTCTAGCGTATTGTCAGGGCTATTGTTGTTGATCGCCAGAATTTCGAAAGGAACGGGGCAAGTCTGAGTACGCATCGCCGCAACGAGTTTTTCCAGGCGGTCCGCACGGTTATAGGTGCAAAAAGCGAAGGTAAGCACAGGCATGACGACGGTTCAGATGGAATTACGCGTGCTGCGCCGGGTATCGATCATCCGGATCAGCGATTCGAATACCGATGCAGGCAAGAAACTGGCCAGGATGTATTTGGCATCACGTGCTTTCCATTCTGTCTTGCGGGACGCACGACGGAACAGGCGCCGCGCGGAGTCGGTATCGCGCCGCCAATGGCAGCGATACGCCTCGGGTAGCAGCGAGCCGTACACCCGGTCATCACGTTCAGCCCGGCTGAGATGGGCGATCTGGGCGGGATGCCGGCGGACGAAGTCCTCGCGCACGGCGATGGCATCGAAGACCTGGCGCCAGCGTGGGATATGCGCATCGCCGCGCGGATAGCGGCGATAGAATGCCAGTACCTCGGGAACGCGCACCACCGTGGGCTGGAGGGCGAGCATGCGCAGCCACATGTCGTAGTCCATGGCGGTGGGTAGACGTTCCGAAAATCCGCGCAAGGTGTCGATAAGTTGACGCCGCACTAGGACGCCATTGATCGGCCACGGGCAGGATTGCAGGAACAGGGCGGCGGCATCCGATTGGACATAGTCGGGCGGGATGTAGGGATGGGTGCTGGCAGCGGCCTCCCCNACATTTTGCCAGCCGCAATACGCCACATCGGAAAGGGTTTCCGTCATCGCGGCGTGCAGCCGGTTGAGCGCGTCGGGGTGCCAGTAATCGTCCGCGTCCAGAAAAGCGACGAAATTGCCATGCGCATGGGACAGGCCGTGATTGCGTGCCGCATAGGGGCCGCTGTTGGTCTGGTGCAGCACGGTGATGCGGTCGGGATTGCCGGCCGCCAGACGTTCGACGATCCGCATGGATGCATCGTTCGACCCGTCGTCCACGACGATGAGTTCGACATTCCGGTAGCTTTGCTGCAGCACGCACTCGATCGCTTCTTCCACGTAGGGTGCGGCGTTGTAGCAGGGCATGACAACGGAGATCAGCGTGGGGTCGAAGTTGTCCATACGGTTGTATTTAGGTATTCCGGTCTCGCAACCCGATCAGCCTCCGATGCCAGGATTCGGGCAGCCAGGCGGGCAACATGTACTTCCAGTCGGTGAGTGTGCCATAGCCTTGTTTCATGACCGTACGAAAAATTTGCCGGGCGGCGGGTAGGTCGCGCTGCCAGTAGCAGGCATAGCCGCGCTGCAGCAACTCACCCACGGTCAGCGCGCGCCTGTCAGGGCGGCTGAGTGCGGCGCGGAAAGCGGGGTGGGCGGCCAGATAGTGGCACTGTGCCTGCCAGTGCTGCAGTGCGGCACTGGCATGGTCAGCCGAGGCTTGGCCGTTGCCGTGGAAATGGTAGAAGGCCAGTACTTCAGGTACGCGGACGATGGGCGCACACGTTGCTACTTGCAGCCATAGCGCGTAGTCCTCGGCATTTTTCAGGGTGGGATCGAAACCGTCTGCGGCCAGCACGGCCTCGCGCCGGACCAGCGCGGCATGGATCGGCCAACGGCAGCCGGCAAACAGGGTTTTCGCCTTGTCCGGGGTTTCATAATCGGGCGGCACGAACGGTTCGCCGCGTCCGCCGGGCAGTCCGAGGTTCTGCCAGCCGCAATACGCCAATACCGCATCAGGACGATGTTGCAATGCGGCCTGCATCTTTTCCAGGAAGCGCTCGGCCCAGGTGTCGTCCGCGTCCAGAAACGCCACATACTGGCCGCGCGCCGCCGCCAGGCCGGTGTTGCGTGCTGCGCTGACGCCCTGGTTGGGCTGGGCGAGCGGACGGATCCGGGGNTCTGTCTGCGCCTGCAGCCACGCCAGGGTGGCGTCACTGGATCCGTCGTCGACCGCGAGCAGTTCCCAGTCGGGGAACGTCTGGGCCAGCACGCTGCCGACGCTGGTCGGCAAATGGGCCGCGGCGTTGTAGCAGGGCATGATAATGGAGATGGCGGGTGTCATCGGCCAACTCAGGCATTTCGAAATCGTCGCAGGGCATAGCGGGCGATGTCTCTCCATCGCACGTCGTGGCTCCCGAAATAAAGTTTTCGTGCGAAGCTGCTCGTGGTGTCCGTATTGAATACGGTCAGCCGTCGCAATTGGTAAGGNGTGTTGTCGCGTAATGCCCAGCCAGTGCGGGTGGTGCAGGCCGCGCTGTAGCCAGCCTGTTGCACTGCCTCGGCGCAGCGTGTGTCCCAATCGCCATAGGGATAGGCAAAACTGTCGACAGGGCTGCCAAGGAGATCTTCTAGAGTGGCCTTGGAATGGGCTAACTCNCGCATCAAATTCATGTCGTCGAGTTCTGTCATGCGCGTGTGGCTGACTGTATGGGAACCAACTTCCATGCCATTTGCCAGCATCTCGCGAAGTTCGTCAGCGTTCAGTAGCCGGCCTGCGGGACGGCCATCCTCAGGCCAGGGTGGTGACTGGCCGATCGAGCCGGACACGATGAACCATGTGGCACGCATGCCGCGTTTCTGCAGCTCTTCGCAGGCAGCAAGATTGTCAACATAGCCATCGTCGAATGTGATTACAGCCGTGCGTCCCTGCCATTTCTTCGCCGGCGCTGCGATCAGTTCGTTCATGGTTGGCGTGGCATAGCCTTCTGTGGCCAGGAAATTGAGCTGGTCGCAAAATTGTCGCATGGACACGGCCCAAGGCCAGGCTGGCGTGTCTTTGCCTGATGCGATGGCGTGATACATGAGCATGATGGGACCATGCTTGCCAGCGTTGTGGTGGAGGTAACGGGTAATGGGATCGATCATAGGTGAGCTACTGGTCGCGTGTGCAACTGAGAGGCTTAAGACCGGCCTGGATTGTCAAGTGCGTTTTTAATAACTTCTAGATAGGCATGGCCATAACGAAGATCAGGTTCCAGATGGTTACCTTCAGCCCATTCATTCCACGATTTCACGAATATGATCTGTTGGTCTTCCGGCAACCGTTTGGCATTGCGCAGGCAGGCATCGAAGTGTTTCTGAAATAATGCTGGTGTTGAGTCCTGCATGACCAGTCCATTGAGCCCTGAACGAGGTGTGTTGTCCCAATTGGGAATGGCACACGGGAACTCGACATGGTTTGGTTGTTCATTCCGGGTGAGGGTGGGGTAGATATCCGCATACTTGTGAATCGTCAGCTGGAAGTTGTGACGAAGCTGGCTGAGTTTGAGCAATGGGTATTTCCACGGCACATTGGGCTTTTGGGTGGGANNATTTTGCAGAATTGCGGCATCAAAATGATCTTGCTGTGGTGTCCATTTGTCATTGTGGTTTACGCCAACAAAATAAAAGCCGGGTAATCCAGCCGCTTGCGCCCACTCTGTCCATAGCCTGACAAATGCTTTGGCATCGGGTAGTTCTGAGGGACGGTACACCACGAATAGTGGTTTTCCTTGAACCCGGATATAGCGTGAATCGGAAAAAGCGGGCAGCAAGGCTTCAAAATGCGCGCGGTAGTCGGCTTCGCCAGGGTAAGTCTGCTCGACCAGAATTTTATTGGGTGTCCCATGCCAAATGCCGGTCCAAGTCTGGTTTGCCCAGCATAAGCAGAATGGAAGATCGGGCTGGCTGGAGGAGAGGACTTCATTGAAAGGGCGCTCCAGAATTCGTTTTCCACCAAACCAGTAGTGGTAATAACAGAACCCTGTGATGCCATATTCCTTTGCCAATTTTGCTTGCGCTTCACGGCTCTCGGCACAACGCAAGTCATAAAAACCAAGATCAGCCGGAACATGCGGTTGATAGTGTCCTTGGAACAGGGGCGTGGCTTTGGCGGTATTGGTCCACTCAGTAAAACCTTTTCCCCACCACAAATCGTTTTCTGGAATGGGGTGGAATTGAGGTAGATAAAAAGCGATTGCTGAAATTTTCTGATTCATTATTTTTGTTCCCTGCCAAAGCCAAGCGATTACGTACGACGCCAATCATTTTCTTGCTTTCGGCACGCATGGCCTCAAAGGGAGAGAATAGGCCGCCAAGCACAATTATTCCGGCTGCTGCCGTCCCAAAGAAAGCAAGTGTTAGAAAGTCTCCGTGTATGACATTGCCGGCCAGTTTCTCGAGCATAGCTAGCGAAATGAGCAAAATGATTGCATGAACAGCGGCGGGAATGACTGCGTGTGCTATGTCTACAAACCGGATCCGGATTGCTTGGCATGCAACAAAAGTAATGTAAATCATGCCTACGAATTGTGAGAAAACAACTACCCACGCTGCACCCTTGAGACCATAAGGAATGGCGATGAGCATGCCTAGTATCAGGATAACCAGATTGACAAGCTGGATAACCAGTTCTTTTCCTAGCAAATTTATGGCTGCCAGCAATGCGCCTGCAGGGTGGCCTATCGACATGAAGAACCCCGCAAATATAAGTATGGATAATGGTTCTGCAGAGCCAAGCCAGTTTGCGCCATAAAAGAACCGAATTGCTTCAGGCGCTAACCAGTACAGCAAAACGTATATAGGGTATGTGTAAATGCACCCTAGCCGAATACTCTGTAAATACAGGTAGCGTATGCGGTCTGGATTGTCGGCAGATTGTGCAATGGCCCGAAAAACCGGTTCATATGCGGATCCACTGATCATTGTGAATGGCATGTAAGCCAGGCTTAATGCTTTGTTGAATAGACCGACCAGAGTTGCATTGCCCGACCGAGACAAAATGAAAATCGTTACCTGGCTCTGGAGGTAGCTGACTACATTATTTGAAGTGGCCAGTAAGCCATAGCGCATCAATTCGCCTGCACGCGCAAAATCGAAGCAAATGCCCGGGCGCCAGCGCGCATACCAGGAAAATTGCAGCGCTCCTGAAATCGAACCGAAAAGTCCAGCCAGGATCAGGCTCCAGGGACCATAACCTAGATAAGCCAGACTCAGAGCGATGCTGTTGTAGACCGCTAAATTGGTCAACTGGACTGCAGTCTTGGCCTTGAAGCGCATTTCCCGGTGCAGCATGTTGCTGGGCACATTGAAAAATGGGCGCACGAGGAAGGATAACGCGGCCACGCGCAGCAGATCGGCATACACCGGGTTCGCGTACCAGCGTCCGAACCAGGGGGCGATGACGAAGAAGAAGCTGACGATCGCCAGCCCGATGAGGAATTGCAGCGTGAACAGCAGATCGTAGTCACGCTTGCCGGCTTCCTTGGCGCGTACGATGGCTTGTCCCATGCCGCCGCCAGCAACGAACCCGGCCAGGCTGGTGAATATCTGGATGGTCGCCACCATGCCGAATTCGGCCGGCACCAGGAGGCGCGCGAGTATCAGTCCCAGCGCGAAGTTGACGACCTGGCTGCCGGTGTTGCCAATGAAGACCCACTTGGCGCCATGGCGGATGGAATGACCAAGGCTCATTTTTTTGAATACTAGGGTGTTAGATGGGGGCATGGGGATTTTGAAAAGCAAGCTCTATGCCTGGGTCCGGTTCGTTCGGTTGCGTATTATTGCCTGATCCCGGCCTCGCCTGGAGCCCAGTCTTGATGCCGCAATCAATGCGAGGGGNATGGCCAGCCATTTGCAGCTGACCAGTTTGAGTTTCCAGCGCGGCAGATTTTTCTTCGAGAAGACATGCAGACGCCCCAATGGGTAGTAAGTCATGCCCAGTCGTTCGGCCAGGCGTTTCAGCCCCTGGCGGNNGAAAGCGATGTGCTGGCCGGTGTCGAATGCGTAATAACCCCAGTGACCAGGCAGGGGTGGGTCATTGTCAGCGAAAACTTCGGTCGTGAAGATGAATGTGTCGGACTGGTGGTCGGCCAGGGTACGTTGTATGAAATCGAGCGGATTGGTCGTGTGCTCCAGGACTTCGATGGCGCTGACGGCCAGACAGCCGCCTAGCGAGGGATCGTACTCGAAGCCTCTCGCATAGAGGTTGTTCGCATAGGGGTCAGACCAGTAGTAGTCGAATCCCAGGTCGCGCATCAGGCGAGTCAGCAGGCCGTATCCACCCGCCACGTCAACGTACTTTCCCCGTCCGCGATCGCCCAGGACCAGGAAATCGATTGCAGCGAGCTTTAACGCATTAAAGATGTTCCGGGCAGCAATATCCGTGTCTTCCTGCACGATGGCATCCGAATAGGCTTCTTCCATCCAGGTGGGATCGCTGACGAACAGGTGGTCGCACGCTGCACAGTAGTGATAGGGAACCATGTATTTGTGGAGAATCTCCGCAGTGAACATGATCCTGGTTTCTGCGCTGCAAAGATGGCATTTCATCTGGGATGACTGGGCTGCTTGCCTGGATAGGCAGTCATTGTGACCACAACTCCTATATCCATGTGTGGAATCGCGTCAGTTTCTGCCCAGAAGTTTCTTGGCAAACGGGCGTAAACGATAGAGCTTCAGTGCGTGTTCGGTTTGAAACAGCCACATTTTTCGTTTGATGATCGTTGTCAGATCCTTCCGCCCCATTGCATCGAGGGGAGCCAGCAGTTCGAGATAAAGTTCCATCTCGGCAGGCGTCCTGATGGGGTTGCTCTCATCATTTCGGCGCTTACATCATTGAACGGAAATGCCTTGGTCGTGGCGAGTTGTCCGCAGGCCATGAACGCGAGCATGGTTCGGACGCATTTCAGGCAGCGGCCGCAATTCAGATACCCCTGCGGGATGGCGCCGGCATCCCAGCACACTCTGAGCGCATCCAATACGCCAGGTTGAGTCGATAGGAAACGGACTTTTTCCAGACGGCTGAACTGCTCCATGTCACCGGTGAGGATTTCAAGGAAGTCGGCGCCGAAATAACTGTTCAGCCAGGGATGCGAACCATGGGGATGCGGGATGTATTCCACCGAGTAGTCCGGGGCGATGATACATCGGTAAATGCGTGAACTCGCAGCGTGGGCGATGGAGGCCAGAAGGGAAGCATGTTGCCAGCTGCCGTAAAGCCGCCAGCTCGGGGCCAGATTCCGCAAATTGACTTTTATTGCTCTGTTGATTTCAAGTGGGTTGTTCTGCAGAGGGTTAATGGCGTGGAAATCGAGACGGCCGGCGATCAGGAAGATGACGGTTTTGATTGTGTCGATGCGGGTGAAGCCACGGGCACGCCGCTTGGCGGCCTGGAACAAGCCGTTGATCGCCTCCGAAATCCATTGGTCTGCCGTGTCTGAGCCCAGGCCACGATTCCTTCCAGATGGGATCGGATCATCCGGGCAACCTCCTTCATCGGCTCGACCTTGGAGCGCATGACGCAAGTGCACCAGTGTTCCAGCATGGCGCGCACGACGTTGATTTGTTTGCGATCAAGGATTTCGCGCGGTTGGGACCCAGGCGCGCGCCGTGCGCTTGACAGTCATCCTGGCAATCAGTGCGTCAAGATCGGCAGCAGCCTCGGGCTTGAGCCGGGAGGCATCCTTGAGCAGCGTCCAGCGCATGCCCTTGAGGACTTGTCGGTGCGCTGCTCGATGCGGCGCATCTTGTCCACCGCCGTGCTGGCGTGGCCGATGACGTGGAACTTGTCGAAGGTGATGCGGGCATTGGGCAGATGCTGGCTGACTCCGGCGATGAAGGCTGGCGACATGTCGATGCTCGCCGAGGCGATGTTCCCGGCCGGGCAGCCATGGTCGCCCAGATACTCGGCCAGTTGCGCAATGGTCTGGGCGTCGCGCCCTTCCGTGACGAACAGCACGCGCCTGGCCTCGGCGTCTGCGGCCAGGGTGACATAACTGTGGCCTCGGGCGCGCGAGGTCTCGTCAATGGCCAGCGCCGTGACACCGGAGTGATCCGCCAGGCCGCAGGCCATCTCCACGTACTTCTGGCACACCGCCAGCCCGGTGGGACGATTCGCCCACGATGCGCGCCACGGCGGCAAACGGCATCTGGCGCGCCAGCATCAGGATGAAGGCTTCGAACAGCAGCGTGAAGCCATTCAGCCGCCCGGCAAAGTCAGGCTCGACCAGTCGCACCGAACCATTGGGCAGCTTCACTCGCGTGCGCACCTGCAGATGGCACTCATGCTGGAAGAAGTTCAGGTGCCGGTAGGTCTTGGTCACGGTGTCGTGCACCGGATGCACGCCTTCATGGCCCGAGACCTGAAGCGGCTGCCAGCCTTGAAGTCAATCAGCACGGTCAAGGTCTGGCCGACTCGTCGAAGTCGACCGACGCCACCGTCCACGGCGGGGCAATTCCAAGGGCAGTTTCAAACAGCTTGGCAGTCATGAATTCACTCATCCAGGTTGGTCAATATGACGTCAGCTTACCCACTCGGATTTCAAGAGGCACTTTTATTGTCACCAGTTCGACCTCAAGCTCCTGGCAGAGGGTGGAGAGCGTCTGAATGCCAAGGCTCCAGACATCGAGCCGATTGGGCTTGTTCGGATCGCCCACATCCAGGCCGTGGACGAAGAATGCGACGCTTACCCGCCTGGGGTCGCCCTTCTGATACTGGCTGGCGTTCCAGTACAGGGCAGACAATGAGTCTACGCCGCCGGACAGAAACAATGCTGTGGTCGATCGCGGAATATCCGGCAGCGCGCGGCGCTGCTGGCGCCACGATATCGACTGGACGCAGCGGGCTTTATGCCAACTCGTTAACAGCCGCATGGCTATGGTGAGTCTGGTACGGAGTTGCGGATCTACGGTCCCTTCAATTGCGAGCGTATTTTCACCGTTCCACATGGCGGCTATGGCGGTTCCCACCATGAATGCATTGGGTTCGGGGCGAATCCAGTCAGCTTGTTCCGAGGGTACGGAAAAGAAAATGGTTTCCTGCCGGGGGCGGGTCTCAAATGCCACCTCGGCCTGCACGCGGTATTGGCCATCTTCATGTTTTGCCTGGATATCCCGGATAAGCATCACCCCTCCTGATTTTGTAATGATGGTCTGGTTGGTTTGTGGTAATTGATATGCTGGTTTGTTGGCTTTTAATCGGCGGGGTCGCACGTTGCGATCGCAAGGTTTTGCGAAGCCAGTGCTTTTACTCTNGGCAGGTGGCTGAGTATCCGTGCGCGATTGTCATGCCTATGCATGAATGCGTCGTTGATTTTCCTCAAGAATGCGTCGCTGAGACATTGTATCGGGGTAATGGTGTGTTCGAGCGACAGATCGAAGTGCTGGTACAGGCCTTCGAATTTGTCCTGGTAGGTAATCGACAGCGTAGGGGTTCCACTACCCAATGAGGCGATGACCAAATGCATGCGGCCCGTGATGGCGAGGTCAAGCTGGCCTGTGAGCCGCTTGATTTTGTCGGGGTGGTTGATCGATGTATAGCGTACGTGTGTGAAGCCCTTCCGTTGCAGGATGCTGTCGAGTGCCTTCAGCATGATGACGTCGCCTGATTGCAACTTGAGATCATGTGGCAGCAGCAGGAAGGCAAGTTTGTTCTGTACGCCCGCACACCTGAGCTGTTCGGCGATGTGATCGATCAGTTTGTCCATGCCCACTTGGGCAATGGCGGGCGCCAAGGCGTGGGCATTCAGGTTGACGCCCACGGGTGTGCGGCCTTCACGGCGCATGGCGGCGATCCAGGCTTCAGTTTCGGGCTCGGACTCCGTGGCGGGAGGCATCAGGAAGGCGCTGTCGGCGCATAGCTTGGCAGGTATGCCGACAATCCGGGCGAAGCGGTCAAGAGACGGCTGGTCGCGGATATTGATGGTTACCTTGGGGTGCAATCTCGACAGGGCGTGGACCGCCGGAGCCCGTGGGTTGCTGTTGAAACTGAAACCCAGCATCGTGGCAGGAATGCCGAGTGCTACGCTGTGGTTGCAGTAGGCGACGATGCGTTGTACCAGGGCTGCACCGTATTTGCCGTCCAGGATATCGGCGCCCATGACAAACAAGGCATGGTGCTGGCGTATCAATTCGTCGAACGCGCGCGTTCCGGTTTTNCCGGACCATGCGGGTACGACCGGCGTCTCGCCAATACCGGGTACGACAATGGTGTGGCGGCGTTCACCGATAATGGTAAATATCGAGTCCGGATTTTGCGCCCGAAGCGATTGCATCAAGGCGCTGAACATGGCCAGGTCGCCCAGGGAGCTGGAAGGGTCGGTGACGTCGCCCGCGATGATGGCGAAACGCGTGGGCGTTTTCGGCAGGATGGGCCTGGATGCCGAGGCCCGTAACCGATGCAGAGGGAGCAC
Organism: Thiobacillus sp.; assembly: GCF_013693775.1. NCBI lineage: Bacteria > Pseudomonadati > Pseudomonadota > Betaproteobacteria > Nitrosomonadales > Thiobacillaceae > Thiobacillus > Thiobacillus sp. The sequence goes on along the minus strand of NZ_CP059257.1, from coordinate 1,889,503 downwards.
GGCCTGCAGAAGATTACGGGCAATGATGGCCTGATCGATGAGGGATTGCCTGCGTATCATCTATCCAGGGTCATCTTAGAAGTGGCGCGCAAAGTTGCGTGACTTGTTCGATAAAGTGGGGGCGTGTGTAGCGTGCGGTGACCGTGTTCCAGCCTGCTTCTGCGTTGCGTCTCCGGCCATCGCTATCATCCAGCCAGGCGATGCATTGCTCGGCAAAGTGTCTGTCGTCCCGGGCAACCCCAAGNCCTGCGCTCCCNAGGTCCTCCTTGAAGGCCTCGGCGCTGTGGGGCGTTGTGATGCATGCCCGGCCATAAGCGAGCGATTCCAGAATCTTGATGTTGGTGCCGCCGCCCGAGTAAATGGGAGCGATGGTGAATGCAGCATTGCGGTACGCCTCGCCCAGATCGTCAACGAAACCGGGGGCAGAAACGTCGGGATGCTGTTCCCATGCTTGTCGCACGGCGGGCGGTGCGGCCCCCACCAACAGCAGTTCTGCCTCCGGATGGGCGGACTTGATGGCCGGCCAGCTGCGGGCCAGGAAACGGTCGATGCCCTCGCGATTGGGTGCATACCAGAGCGAGCCGACGAACAGCAGAACAGGGCTGTTCGTCTGTGGAAATGGTTGGGTGGGTGGTGCGTATGGGATGTTGGGCAGCAGTACCGATTTGAGTTCGCGATGCTGTGCCTGATCGCGTCGATTGACAAAGAAATATGCGTCAAAGCGTTTGAGCTGTCGTTTTGCCAGCCACGCAGCATATCGCGATTTGAATTGTGCGGCCAGTGCCAGTGCACCGGGTCCGTAATGGTAGCCCCAGTCGTCCAGGTCAACCACGCTGTGTACGCCGGGTGGGACGACCAGCTTGGCGAGTGGATTGAGATAGCGGCTGACGATCAGCCTATAGCGCTCGAGGTCAACCCCNGCTGCCTTGAGTGCCAGATTCAGGGCGCTGTCCGGTTTGAATTTTCCGATGCCGAACGGACGCTGGTGCCAGCGTCCATGTGCCAGGATCCCTGGTTTGGGCGGTATATCCAGTCGGCTGGGGTCGGCGGTAGGCTCCAGCAACACCACATCCACCTCCCCNAGCGTCCGCAGGGCTTCGTACAGCAAAGCAGTGCGCTGTTGTGCGCCCGACTGGGGATTGAACGGGGACGCCGGTGAAACCAGCAGAATACGGTCAGGCATGGACATTAGATCAAACGATGGATGACCATGAATGGGATTTCATCTGCCTTGGCGATATGGCGACACAAAAACAAAGCCGTGGCTTGGCATGGGTATGCGCTCCGACTATGAAAAGGCGGCAATCAGCGGCGGCAGAGAGTGAGTGGCTATTCATGGATCATCATCAATTAATGGATTGTGGGCTCAGCAAGCAATGTGCCATACGCGTTAGTTCAAGGAAAATGCCGGCTTTGGTTACAATCGAACAACTCTTTTGTCTTTTTCAGTTTCATGCAAACCCTCCAAGTCGATCTCGGCGACCGCTCCTACCCTATCCACATTGGCTCGGGTCTGTTGGGCCGACCTGAGCTGATTCTGCCGCACTTGCCGCAAAAACGTGTGATGGTGGTCACCAACACCGTTGTGGCACCGTTGTATCTGGCGCAGTTGAGGGCAACCCTGGAGGCCGGCGGCGTAACGGTGGCGCAGGTGGTGCTGCCGGACGGCGAGGCCTACAAGAACTGGGAAACGCTGAACCTGATTTTCGATGCGTTGCTGACCCAGCGTGCCGAGCGCAAGACCACGCTGATCGCGCTGGGTGGCGGCGTGATCGGCGACATGACCGGATTCGCTGCGGCGAGCTATCAGCGCGGCGTGCCCTTCATCCAGATTCCCACCACGCTGCTGTCGCAGGTCGATTCGTCGGTGGGCGGCAAGACCGGGATCAACCATCCGCTCGGCAAGAACATGATCGGCGCGTTCTACCAGCCGAAAGTGGTGCTCGCCGACACCGATACCCTGAAGACGTTGCCTGCACGCGAATTGTCGGCAGGACTCGCCGAGGTGATCAAGTACGGCCTGATCTGGGATGTCGACTTTCTTGCCTGGCTGGAAACCAACATGGACAATCTGCGCGCACTCGATGCGATGGCGATTGCCCATGCGATCTACCGTTCGTGCGAGATCAAGGCGCAGGTGGTGGGGCAGGACGAGCGCGAAGGCGGTATCCGTGCGATCCTCAACCTGGGCCATACCTTCGGTCACGCGATCGAAACCGGCATGGGCTACGGTAACTGGTTGCACGGCGAGGCCGTGGGTGCCGGCATGGTGATGGCGGCGGAAACCTCGCGGCGGCTGGGCTGGCTGTCGGAAGCGGAGGTTGCGCGCACGCGCGCGCTGATCCGTGCAGCCGGACTGCCGGACGTTGCGCCCGATCTGGGGATGGACCGGTATCTCGAATACATGGGCCACGACAAGAAGGTGGAGGGCGGCAAGATGCGTTTCGTGCTGCTGAAGAAACTGGGCGAGGCCGTGATTACCGCGGACGTGCCGACCGACGTGCTGACCGCCGTGCTGACCGCGCNNCGCACTGAAGGAGGCTTGATGGAACCGTCGTTCGCACCCTACGCAGCGCATTCCAGTCAATCCCGCGGCCGGCTGCATCCCGAGGCGCCCGCTGCGCCGCGCTCCGAGTTCCAGCGCGATCGCGACCGCATCATCCATTCCACCGCATTCCGGCGGCTGGAATACAAAACCCAGGTGTTCGTGAACCACGAAGGCGACCTGTTCCGCACCCGGTTGACCCACAGCATCGAGGTGGCGCAGATCGGCCGCACCATCGCCCGCTTGCTGCATCTCAACGAAGATCTGGTGGAGGCGGTGGCGCTGGCGCACGACCTTGGCCACACGCCGTTCGGTCATGCCGGCCAGGATGCGCTGAATGCCTGCATGCGCGAGCACGGCGGGTTCGAACACAACCTGCAGTCGCTGCGCGTGGTCGACCTGCTGGAAGAGCGCTATGCCGAATTCGAGGGTTTGAACCTTACCTTCGAGGCGCGTGAGGGCATCCTCAAGCATTGCTCGCTCGCCAATGCCGAGAAGCTCGGCGCAGTGGGCGAGCGCTTCCTGAACAAACAGCAGCCTTCGCTCGAGGCGCAGATTGCCAACCTGGCCGACGAAATCGCCTACAACAACCACGACGTCGACGACGGCCTGCGCTCTGGACTGATCACACTGGAGCAGTTGAGCGAAGTCCAGATCTTTGCCCGCCACCTGGCGGAGGTGCGTGCGAAATATCCGACCTTGCAGGGGCGTCGCGTGGTGACCGAAACCGTTCGCCGTATCATCAATACGCTGATTCTCGACCTGGTGGATACCACGCGCAGGAACGTCGAGAACAGCGGCGTGCAGACCCTGGCCGAGGTACGTACCGCACCGCCGCTGGCAGCGTTCAGCCCCGCACTACTCGACGAGCACCGCGAGCTCAAACGCTTCCTGCTGCGCCACCTGTACCGCCATTACAAGGTGGCCCGCATGAGCGCCAAGGCGGGACGCATCATCAGCGATCTCTACACGGCCTTTACCGGCGATGCCCGCCTGCTGCCGCCGGAGCACCAGATGCGCGAATCGCTCGAGGGTGCGCGCGCCGTGGCCGACTACATCGCGGGGATGACCGACCGCTATGCCATGCGCGAACACCGGCGGATTTTCGCGGTGGAAGAGATCTACGGCTGACGCCGATTCGTTCAACAGCGCTTTAGCGCGAGGCTTGCGTGTCACCCGGCGGCAACGTGCGCGCCGCCACCCAGCACGTCACCTCGCGCGCACCAGCCTGTTTCAGTGTCGCGGCCAGTTCGTCGAGACTGGTTCCAGTCGTCATCACGTCGTCGACCAGCGCGATATGCTGCCCTCGTACGTCTCCGGAACAGGCAAATGCGCCGCGCAGATTACGGCGTCGTGCATCGTGCTTCAGTCCCGTCTGCGGTGGCGTGTCGCGGATGCGCCGGCAACTGCTGAGATCGAGCGGGAGTCCTTGCCGGGCCGCCACGTCACGGGCGATTTCGGTGGCGTGGTTGAAGCCGCGCTCACGGATGCGTGCTGCATGCAGCGGCATGGCAATCAGGCGATCCGGCACTGGTGCGGCTTCCGTGGCCCGGGCCAGCCACTCGCCCAGCGCCGGTGCGATGGCGAGCTGGCCTTGGTATTTCAGGCGCGGAATCAATCGGTCGAGCGGAAAGACATAGCGCAGTGCCGCAATGGTACGGTCGAACGCAGGGGGNCGTTTGAGGCAGGCGCCGCAGGTCTGTCCCTGGGGCGTGGGCGTGGCGCACTGCGGACACTGTGGCTGCGCGTGCCAGGGCAGATCGGTCAGGCAGGCCGGGCATACATGCCCAGTGCGCGTCGCGTCGCCGCACAGTAGACAGGTTCGTGGGATGAGTTGATTAAAAATTGATCGGATGTTCAATTTTGTCGTCTATGAAATTTGACAGAGGCTGCGTGCGCCCTGAAAATCGCGGTCATGAAAGCCAAACGCGTCATTCCAGCTTCATCTTCCCGCTTCGCCGCGCAGCTGTTCAATCTCATCACCGTCGTGGTGTTGCTGATTTCGCTGACGGCATTGCTCCTGGGTAAGCTGCTTGCCGGCCAGAAAATCGGTTTCCTGCCGTTCGTGCTGTCCCTGCCACCGATCATGATCTGGCTGGGCGCGTCGATTTTCGTCTATGCCAGTATCGCGCACCACCCGAATCCGCGCACGGCGCATTACAACAAATGGGCAGGTTACCGCTATTACGGCGTGATGGGCAGTCTGGTGGTGTTCGGCCAACCGCTCTACGACCTGTTGGGCGGCTGGCAGGGGCTGATGCTGGTGTTGGGATTCGCGGTGGTGGTGATCGTGCCGTGGGCGTTGTTTGATATTTACCGGGCCGCGCGCGAGTCGTGGCAGGACATGACCATCGAGGTAGCCATCAATGAATGACATGACTCAACCGCCTGCGCGCCTATCCATGGCCGCCATCGAGGCGCTGTTCGCCTTGCCGTTTGCCGACCTGATGTATCAGGCGCAAACGGTGCATCGTGAGAACTTCGACCCCAATCGCGTGCAGTTGTCGACGCTGCTGTCGATCAAGACCGGCGGCTGTTCCGAGGACTGCGGCTATTGCCCGCAGTCGGCACGTTACGACGCCGGCGTGGAAAACCAGGGCCTGCTCGAACTCGACGACGTGCTGGCCGCCGCGAAAGCCGCCAAGGCCGCCGGCGCCTCGCGCTTCTGCATGGGCGCTGCCTGGCGCGGCCCCAAGCAGCGCGACCTCGAGCCCGTGCTCGACATGGTGCGAGAAGTGAAGGCGCTGGGGCTGGAGACCTGCGCCACGCTGGGCATGCTGAAGGACGGCCAGGCCGAGCAGCTGAAGGAAGCAGGCCTCGATTACTACAACCACAACCTCGACACCGCGCCCGAGTTCTACGGTGAGATCATCACCACGCGCGAATATCAGGATCGCCTCGACACCCTCGAGCGCGTGCGTCATGCCGACCTGCACGTGTGCTGCGGCGGCATCGTCGGCATGGGTGAATCGCGCACCCAGCGCGCCGGTCTGATCGCACAGTTGGCCTCGCTCGATCCGCAGCCCGAATCGGTGCCGATCAACCTGTTGGTCCAGGTCGAGGGCACGCCGCTGGCCGGCACCGAAGCGCTCGATCCGCTGGAGTTTGTCCGTACCATCGCGGTGGCGCGCATCTGCATGCCGAAGAGCTTCGTGCGCCTATCGGCCGGGCGTCAGCAGATGAGCGACGCGGTGCAGGCGCTGTGTTTCCTCGCCGGCGCCAACTCGATTTTCTACGGCGAGAAACTGCTCACCACCGGCAACCCCGAATGGGAACGCGACCAGCGCCTGTTCGATTCGCTGGGCCTGCAGCCGTTGTGAGTTTTGCTGCGCTGACCCGCCTGCAGCAGGGGCTGGCGGCGCTGAGGACCGATCATCTCGAACGGCGGCGCCTGCTGCTCGACGGCGCACAAGGCGCCCATGTCACGATCAATGGCCAGCGCGTCATTTCCTTCTGCAGTAACGATTATCTCGGCCTTGCCGCTGATCCGGCTTTGATTCGAGCCGCGCATGCCGCGCTCGACCAATGCGGTGTTGGCGCGGGTGCCGCCCATCTCATCACCGGCCACCACCGTTTTCATCACGACTTCGAGTCGGCTTTTTCCAGTTACATCGGCAAACCGGCGGCCCTGCTGTTTTCCACCGGCTATATGGCGAACCTCGCGGTGATCACCGCGCTGGTCGGCCGCCATGGCGAGATCTTCGCCGACAAGCTCAACCATGCCTCGCTGGTCGACGCAGCGCAGCTGTCCGGTGCGCGTTTCAGCCGCTACCGTCACAACAATCTCGCTCAACTTGAATCGCAACTCGCAGACAGTACGGTCCAGGACAAGCTCATTGTTTCCGACCTGGTCTTCAGCATGGACGGCGATTTGGTGCCGGTCGACGCCCTGCTCGAGCTGGCCGAACGCTACGACGCCTGGCTGTATCTCGACGACGCGCATGGCTTCGGCGTGCTCAACGGCGGTCGCGGCGGCTTGACCGAACGCGCGCGCTCGAGCGACCGCGTGATCTATCTGGCCACGCTGGGCAAGGCCGCGGGCGTGTCGGGTGCCGTGGTGGCCGCGCACGCCAGTGTGATCGATTGGCTGATCCAGAAGGCGCGTCCCTACATCTACACGACGGCTTCGCCACCGCACCTGGCGGCATGCCTGTTGGAGAGCCTGCGCCAGATCGAAGCAGGCACAGCGCGGCGCGAACGGCTGAGGGCGCATGTCGTGCAACTGCGCCAAGGTCTGGCTGATTTGAAACGGGGCGCTCTGATGCCTTCGGACACGCCGATCCAGCCGCTGGTGATCGGCGCGAATGCCGATGCGGTACAACTGTCGAAAGACTTGCTGCAACGTGGGCTGATGGTGCCCGCCATCCGTACGCCGACGGTTCCCGCCGACACGGCGCGCCTGCGCATTACCCTGTCAGCGGCACATAGCGCAGACGATATCGCGCAACTGGTCGAGGCCCTGCATGCGCTCGACTAAGCCCATACTGGTGCTGGTGCACGGCTGGGGCATGAATGCGCGCGTGTTCGACGTGCTTGCGCAATTGCTGGCTGATGATTTCGACGTGCATGCACTCGATTTGCCGGGACATGGTGGGCGCAACAGTCAGCCGAACAACTCGTTGCAGAGTTGGGCAGACGATCTGACGAAACAGGTTCCGGAAGGCAGCACCGTGCTGGGCTGGTCATTGGGCGGGCAGGTGGTGATGCGCGCTGCGCTCGATCATCCGGGCAAGTTGAGACGCCTGATCCTGCTGGCCTCGACACCGCGTTTCGTCGCAGATGAAAGCTGGTCACATGGGGTGCCCGCAACCGACCTGGAGGATTTCGGCGCAGCGCTGCTGGCTGACCCGCAGGCCACGCTACTGCGCTTTCTCAGCTTGCAGACACGTGGTGTGCCCGATCAAAAATCATTGTTGCAGCAGCTGCGCCAGCACTTTCTGGCCCTGCCGCAGGCGCGCGCCGAGGCCTTGTCGGGTGGATTGACGATTCTGCGTGAAACAGACTTGCGTCAGCAGTTGACGCGTCTGACGCAGCCGACGTTGGTGCTGCATGGCGCACTCGATGCATTGACGCCGGCGGCGGCAGGGCGCTGGCTGGCGGAAACCCTCCCGAACGCACGGTATGTCGAACTGGCTAGGGCTGCGCATGCGCCGCATCTGTCGCACAGTGCAGACGTGGCTGCCGCAATCGGACGCTTTGCCCATGACTGAAGCCGAGCTGGATTTTGCCGAAGTGCGGCGTGCGTTCGATCATGCCGCCACCAGCTACGATGCGCACGCGGTATTGCAGCGCGAAGTATGCGATCGCCTACTGGAACGTCTCGATTTCATGTCGCTGCAACCAGGTCGCGTGCTCGATGTCGGCACGGGTACCGGCTATGGTCTGGCGCATCTGCGTGCGCGCTATGCGGCGTCCGAACTCTGCGCGCTCGACATCGCGCCGGCCATGCTGGCGGCAGNNCGCGCGCGCCTGCCGCAGCCGACGTGGGCGCGGCGTGTGCTGCATCGCCTGGCGCCTTCGCCTGCGGAGACGAATCATCTGGTGTGCGCCGACATGGAGCGGCTTCCGCTTTCGCCCAACAGTATGGATCTCGTCTGGTCCAGCCTGGCCATACAGTGGGCGCACGATCTTGAAGCCACGTTCAAGGGGTTTCATCAGGTGCTGGCTCCAGGCGGCCTGCTGATCTTCGCAACATTCGGTCCCGATACGCTGAAGGAACTGCGCGAGACTTTTACGGCCATCGACGATGCCCCGCACGTGAACCGCTTCATCGATCTGCACGACATCGGCGACATGCTCATCCACGCCGGATTCTCGAGCCCGGTGATGGAAATGGAGATGCTGACGCTGACCTATACCGACCTCAAATCATTGATGCAGGATCTCAAGGGAATCGGCGCGCACAATGCGGCCTTGGCCCGCCGCCGCGGCCTGTTGGGCAAGACGGCGTGGTCGCGGCTTGAGCAGGCCTATGAAATGCAACGCCGTGACGGACGGCTGCCGGCGACCTTCGAAGTGATCTATGGCCATGCCTGGGCAGGTGACAAGATCCGGCGCGAAGACGGACGGCAGGTGATCCAGTTCAACATCGGCGAGCGTCGCCGCAAACTGGGGCTGGCATGAGCGCGCGTGGATTGTTCGTCACCGGCACCGATACCGGTGTCGGCAAGACGCGCGTGGCGGTGGCGCTGATTCATGCGCTGCGCGCGCGCGGGCTAGGGGTGGCAGTAATGAAGCCGGTGTCGGCCGGCGCTGCGCCGGGCGAATTGAATGAGGACGTGGTAGCGCTCATGCAGGCGGCCAACGTCGATGCGGATGTACACGATGTGAATCCCTACGCCTTTGCCGAAGCCATCGCGCCGCATATTGCCGCGGAATCGCTCGGTGTGCGGATTGAACTGGACGTCATTGCTGAAGCGTATGCGCGCCTCGCCGCCATCGCCGATATCGTGGTGGTCGAGGGCGCAGGGGGATGGCGGGTCCCGCTTAACGAGCATGAGGATATGGCGGACCTCGCTCTGCGTCTGGGCCTGCCCGTCGCGCTGGTGGTGGGACTGCGACTGGGTTGTCTGAATCATGCATTGCTGACGGCCGAATCGATCACTCTGCGACGTGTCCCGTGGGCAGGGTGGGTGGGCAACCACATCGAGCCGGCGATGCCGCAGGCAGCGGAAAACCTGGCGGCCTTGCGTACGCGCCTGCCCGGTCCGTGTCTGGGCGTTCAGGGATTTTTTGAGGGGGAAGGTTTGGCGTTGAACATGCCGCAATGGCTGACGCTGCCTGATTGGTTAGTATCTTAGAATAGTCTGTAATAACGATATTTTATAAACAAATCAATAAGTTAATTCGAGCGCACCGCTTGTTCTGGCGAGCGGCGTCGTGTTACTGTCTGCGACATGATGCCGCACGCGGTTTCCTCGCTTCTCCATATGGAACAGGTGAATACGGAAGACTGTGAAGGTGTGTCAGCAGGCGCGTTTGTATTCCAGTCCCGCCCTAACCATTCCTTGACACACCGCCAGCAGCAGCTGGTGCTCTGGAGTCTGGCGACAGTATGTTTTGTAACGGCAAGTGGCTTCGCGCTCCTGGGATACTGGCTGATCTTGCCTTTTGCCGGATTGGAAATTGGATTGCTGGCATGGGCACTGGAGACGCTGCGCAGCCGAGAAGGGGATTACGAAACACTAACGATTGAAGGGGATGTGATAGTGCTGGAGTGGCATGCCGGCACGTATGGAGAGCGCCGTGAAATGAATCGCCAATGGGCGCGTGTGATATGCGACTGCGGGACGTCAGGCAGAAACTGCCGTCTCAGCCTGAGTTCTCATGGTCGCGAAACAAAAGTCGGACAGTACCTGAGTGACGAGGCGCGGCTGCAACTGGCTGCGACCTTACGCAGAAAGTTGCAGGCATAGGGCAATACGCGCCGCAACGACTACCCATAACAAAGTCAGAGGACGGGGAACGCGATGAAAAGCATGTGGCAAAGGGCAGGGGTGATGGGGGCGGTATGGGCAGCCAGCCAGTCAGCACTGGCAGACTATGCATACAACCTGCAACCACCGGCGAGTCAGGTGGCGAGGNAGGTGTTCCATCTGCATAACCTCATCATGCTGGTGTGCGTCGGAATTTTCATCATCGTCTTCGGCATGATGTTCTACTCGCTGGTCAAGCACCGCAAATCGGTCGGCCACAAAGCTGCGCACTTCCACGAAAACACCACAGTCGAAATCATCTGGACCGTCATCCCGTTCATCATCCTGGTGGGGATGGCCTATCCGGCCGCCAAGGTCGTGATCGAGATGAAAGACACCTCCAATCCCGACATGACCGTCAAGATCACGGGCTACCAGTGGAAATGGGGCTACGATTACCTTAACGAAGGCGTTCACTTCTACAGCACACTTGCCACGCCGCGTGAACAGATCGACGGCACGGCGGCCAAGGACGAACACTACCTGCTCGAAGTGGACGATCCGATGGTGGTGCCGGTTGGCAAGCGGGTGCGCTTGCTGATTACCGCCAATGACGTGATCCATTCCTGGTGGGTTCCCGCATTCGGCGTCAAGCAGGACGGCATCCCGGGCTTCATCCGTGATAGCTGGTTCAAGGCAGACAAGATCGGCACCTATCGCGGCCAATGTGCCGAGTTGTGCGGCAAGGACCATGGTTTCATGCCGATTGTGGTCAAGGTGGTCTCCGAGGAGGATTACAAAGCCTGGGTGGCCAAGAAGAAAGGGTCGGCGCAGGCTGCTGCGGCTGACAACACCAAAACCTTTGACGTCAAGGAATTGGTGGCACGGGGCGAGAAAGTCTATCAAGCCAACTGCGCCGCCTGCCACCAAGCCAATGGCATGGGCCTGCCAGGCGTGTTCCCTGCGATGAACGGTTCCAAGGTCGCCACCGGGCCAATTGCCGCGCATATCAATATCGTGGTGCACGGCGGTCGCCCAGGCACCGCCATGGTCGGATTCGCCGACCGCTTGTCCGATGCGGAAATTGCCGCGGTCGTGACGTATGAGCGCAATGCCTGGGACAACAAGATGGGTGACGCGGCGCAGCCCGCGGACATCGCAGCCGCCCGCGGGNGAGCAGCCGTCGCCGCCGCCCCCGCCGCGCAGTGAACAACCGAGAGGAGAGCACAGTCATGTCTGACGCAGCACACGCCCACGACGACCACGGACACCACGCGCATCCCACCGGAATCATGCGCTGGCTGACCACGACCAACCACAAGGATATCGGTTCGCTCTACCTGTGGTTCTCGCTCATCATGCTGTTTACTGCCGGCTCGATGGCGCTGCTGATTCGCTCCGAACTTTTCGAGCCGGGCATGCAGCTGATGCACCCCGATTTCTTCAATCAGCTCACCACGATGCACGGCCTGATCATGATTTTCGGCGTCATCATGCCGGCCTTCACCGGCTTTGCGAACTGGCAGGTGCCGCTGATGATCGGTGCGCCCGACATGGCATTCCCGCGCATGAACAACTGGAGTTTCTGGCTCTTGCCGGTGGCCGGCATCATGTTGCTGGGGTCGTTCTGGCTGCCGGGCGGCGCCGTGGCCGGCGGCTGGACGATGTACCCGCCGCTTTTCATCCAGGGCGGCGTGTCCTATGACCTGACGATTCTGGCCATACACATCATGGGCCTGTCGTCGATCATGGGCTCGATCAACATCATCACCACCATCCTCAACATGCGCGCGCCTGGGCTCACGCTGATGAAGATGCCGATGTTTGTATGGACCTGGCTGATTACCGCCTATCTGCTGATCGCCACCATGCCGGTCCTGGCGGGTGCGGTCACCATGTTGCTTACCGACCGTAATTTCGGTACCCATTTCTTCAACGCGGCAGGCGGTGGCGACCCGGTGATGTTCCAGCATATCTTCTGGTTCTTCGGGCATCCCGAGGTCTACATCCTGATCCTGCCGGCTTTCGGCATCATCTCGCAGATCATTCCGACCTTCTCCCGCAAGCCCTTGTTCGGCTACGCCTCAATGGTGTATGCCACTGCGTCGATCGCGATCCTGTCGTTCACCGTGTGGGCGCATCACATGTTCGCCGTGGGCATGCCGGTGGCGGCGCAGCTGTTCTTCATGTTCTCCACCATGTTGATCGCGGTCCCGACCGGGGTGAAGGTGTTCAACTGGGTGGCCACGATGTGGAAAGGTTCTCTGACGTTTGAGACACCGATGCTGTTCGCCATCGCGTTCGTGTGCCTGTTCACGATAGGCGGCTTCTCGGGACTGGTGCTTGCGATGGCGCCGGTCGACATCCAGCTGCAGGACACCTATTACGTCGTGGCGCATTTCCACTATGTGCTGGTTTCCGGCGCCTTGTTCTCCATTTTTGCCGGGATCTATTACTGGCTGCCGAAATGGACGGGCCATATGTACAACGAGACGCTCGGAAAAACACACTTCTGGCTGTCCGTCATCGGCATGAACATCGTGTTTNTCCCGATGCACTTCCTCGGCCTGGCCGGCATGCCGCGACGCATACCCGACTATGCACTGCAGTTCACTGAGTTCAACCAGATTGCGACCGTGGGCGCCTTCATCTTCGGATTCAGCCAGTTGATCTTCCTGGCTCTGGTACTGAAAACGATCAAGGGCGGGGCCAAGGCGAGCGATCAGGTTTGGGAAGGGGCCCAAGGCCTGGAGTGGACGGTGCCTTCGCCCGCGCCTTACCATACTTTTGAAACCGCACCGGTGGTGAAATGAGCGGCGATTCAATCGGCATGACGGACAACAAGCAAAATGGCAAATATCTGACGGCCGGCATTCTGGCTGCCATTGCGATTGGCTTGTTCCTGTTCACGCTATACAACGGATTGAAATAGACCATGACCACCGGCAAATCCAACACGCTGACCAAGCTCATTGTTGTGGCGCTGGGCATGTTTGGATTTGGGTTTGCGCTGGTACCGTTTTATTACAAGATTTGCGAAGTGACCGGAATCAATTCTGGCGACGAGCAGAGTCTGGTGAAAAACACCCAGGTCGATACCAGCCGCTGGGTGACGATTGAATTCGACGCCAATACCAACGAGGGGCTGCCGTGGCAATTCAAAACCATGCAGCGCAGTATCAAGGTGCATCCGGGCCAGCTGGTGCAGGTGGACTACGAAGCGGCCAACAACAGCGACCATGCAATCGTGGGCCAGGCAGTGCCAAGTTACGGGCCGGCCCGCGCAGGCGCATTTTTCAGGAAAATCGAGTGCTTCTGCTTCACTCCGCAGAAGCTGGCTGCGGGCGAACGGCGCCAGATGCCAGTGTTGTTCGTGCTGGATCCGTCGATGGACAAGGACTTGCATACCGTGACCTTGTCCTACACCTTCTTCAACACGGACCCCAAGGCGCAGACGGCGACGTTGCCGGAAAAAGTGCCGCATGGCTGAAAAGGGGAACCTGCGTGCTGCACTTGCCGTGTTTTGGAGTTTTTCGGCGTGCGCAAACGGCGCGATTACGATGATGACGCGCAAAGCCTGACGCAGGCACAGATCATCATTGCCGGGCTGGTCGGCGGTGTGGTGTTTGTTCTGACATTATTGCTGGTGGTGTACCTGGTGCTGCAGTTCGTGAAGTAAACGATCAATAGACGAGGAAGAGGGAAAGACATGAGCCTGGCACAAACCGATAAATATTACCTGCCGCAACCTTCGCTCTGGCCGATCATCGGGTCGGTGGCCCTGCTGACGATGGCAGTGGGAGGCGTCATGACCATGCACGAAATCAACCATGGCCTCTGGGTGCTGCTGGCCGGGGTGGCCGTGCTGTTTTTCATGATGTTCGGATGGTTTGGCGAAGTGATCCGAGACAGCGAAGCCGGCCGCTACAACAAGCAGGTGGATTCCTCGTACCGCTGGTCCATGAGCTGGTTCATCTTTTCCGAAGTGATGTTCTTCGCCGCTTTCTTCGGCGCGCTGTTTTATACCCGGGTGCTGTCGGTGCCTTGGCTGGGCGAGTCCGACACGATGCAGCAACTCTGGCCCACGTTCAAGGCGGCGTGGCCGACTGCGGGGCCCGGCCTTACCGCTGATGGCTTGAAATTCACGCCGATGGAAGCATGGGGCATTCCGGCCATCAACACGCTGCTGCTGCTGAGTTCTGGGGTGACGGTCACCTGGGCGCACTGGGGACTGAAAAAGAACAACCGTATGCAGCTGATTCTGGGGCTGGGGATGACGGTCACGCTCGGTGTGGTCTTTCTATGTTTGCAAGCCTACGAATACCATCATGCCTATACCGAGATGGGGCTGACGCTGGGTGCAGGCGTGTATGGTGCGACCTTCTTCATGTTGACCGGCTTTCACGGTTTTCACGTGCTGGTGGGAACGACGATGCTGATCGTCATGCTGCTGCGTTCGATCGCCGGGCATTTCACTGCCGAACATCATTTCGCATTCGAGGCCGTATCGTGGTACTGGCACTTCGTCGATGTGGTGTGGGTGCTGTTGTTTATCCTGGTCTACTGGTTGATCTAGGTCGGGAGCTGATACGCAGCAGGCGGGCCACGCTTGACCGTGGCCACCAGTTCAACAAAAAGCCGCGTTCAGCGCGGCTTTTTGTTGCGGGGGATAGGCTAACGCAGCCCGGTTTGCGGGATGATGCCGAAGTAGTAGCCACCCATCAGCAGCAGAAAAAGGGTGAGGGAAAGCACGACGCGCACCGTCAGCATCTTGACTGTGCGATCCGATCGGCCCTTGTCCTTGATGAGGTAGTAGAGTGCGCTGGCGAGGCTGGCCAGGATGAACACGATGAAGAGCAGGGCAACGATGCGCATGGAACGGTATGCTCGTAAAAATTCCAGTCTAACCGGATTGACGGGCCTATGCACTTGTTGAGACTGCGTGTAGGCCCATGGCAGTTTTCCCCGAGGCTCTGGCCGACCCTGGCTGCATTGTTCTTTNTTGTGCTGACCTTGTGGCTCGGCAACTGGCAGAGTGGGCGCGCCGAAACCAAGCGCGCCTTGCAGGCACGTTACGATGTGGCGATTCGGGAAGCGCCCATCCATGTCGGCAGCACACTGCTGGACCGCGACAGCGTGCTGTACCGGAAGCTGGAAGTGCGCGGGGTGTTTGACGCGGCGCATACCATCTTCCTCGACAACCGAGTTTATAAAGGGNTGGCGGGATATCACGTACTGACGCCGCTCATCATCGAGGGCGGGCCGCTTGCCATTCTGGTCAATCGCGGCTGGGTGGCGGTAGGGCCCTCTCGCGAANAGATTCCCTTGCCCCCGACGCCGNGGNGGCTGATACGACTCGAAGGCATGGCCGTCGATCCGCACAGCCGCTATATCGAGTTGATGCATGCACCGTCCCAGGGACGGGTGTGGCAGAACCTGGATTTCGCACGCTATGCCGCAACTACCCGGCTGACGCTGCAACCGCTGCTGTTATTGCAGACCACTCCGCTGGCGGATGGCCTGGTTCGTGACTGGCCGCGTCCTGATACCGGCGTCAGCATGCATGTCAGCTATGCAATCCAGTGGTACAGTCTGGCGACGACGCTGGCAGTGTTGTGGCTGGTCCTGAACGTAAAGCGTCATCGGGATGACGATGACTGATGTACCCAACGTCCGAAATGGTTTCGAGTATGCAATTAACTCCGCGCGGTAAATTCCTGTTGTTGGTCGGCGTGTTTCTGATGCCTGTGGTGGCTGCTTATCTGGCCTACGCGGGATGGCGTCCGGCGGGCCATTCCAATTACGGCGACCTGCTCAAGGTCACCCCCTGCAGCAAACTGCGGGCAGCACGCCCGATGGCCGCCCATACGATCTGGAGGCACTGCACGGAAAATGGGTGATGGTGCATGTGGGTCCAACTCGCTGCGACGCGGCGTGCGCATGGCAACTCTATCTGATGCGCCAGACGCGGATCGCGCAAGGTAAGGAGCAGGACCGCATCGAGCGGCTGTGGGTGGTGACCGACAGCGGTACGCCGGATGCGAAGCTGTTACAGGCGCATCCCGATTTGCATGTGTGGCGGCCGGCGAACGCGGCTTTCGTGGCGCAGTTTCCAGCTGCGCAGAATCGGGTCGACCACATCTATCTGATCGATCCGCTGGGCAATCTGATGCTGCGTTTCCCGGCTCAGGCCGATTTCGACCGCATGATGAAAGACCTCAAGCTGCTGCTCAAGGCATCCCAGATAGGCTGATCCGCGACCATGACGACATATCGGAAAATCATTCTGGCTGCCCTGATCCTTGCGTTCGGAGTGGTGGCCTTGGGTGCGTACGTTCGTCTCTCCGACGCCGGACTGGGCTGCCCCGACTGGCCCGGATGTTACGGCAAGCTGACCCCGCACAACGCCGCGGATGCCATCAACGCAGAACTTGCCGTGCGCCCGGATGGGCCGGTGTCCCATGTCAAAGCCTGGAAGGAGATGGTGCATCGCTATTTTGCTGGCACGCTGGGTTTGCTGGTGCTGGCCATTGCCATACTGGCATGGCGCGGGCGGCATGAAACACGCGGTGGCCTTGGCTTGCCTTGGCTGCTACTCGGTCTGATCGTGTTCCAGGCCATGCTGGGTATGTGGACAGTCACCCAGTTGCTTAAGCCGTTGATCGTCAGTTCGCATCTGCTGGGCGGCATGACGACCCTCGCGCTGCTGCTTTGGCTTTGGCTGCGCGAACGCGGCCAATCGGGCCACACCTACTATGCGAATAGCGATCATCTACGCAACGGGGCCTTGCTGGGGCTGATTCTGGTGGCGATGCAAATCGGGCTGGGCGGCTGGGTGAGCACCAACTATGCAGCCTTGGCCTGCCCCGATTTCCCGCTGTGTCACGGTGCCTGGGTGCCGCCGATGGATTTCGAGCAGGGCTTCACCCTGCACCGGAATCTTGGCGAGACCGCGACCGGTGAGTTGTTGCCATTGTCGGCATTGACCGCCATCCATTGGACGCACCGGGTCATGGCCTTGGTAGTGACGCTGTATTTGAGTTGGCTGGTTCTGCGCCTGGTAGGTAGTCCGNGCTACGCCGGCATGGGGCTGGTCATAGGCGGGCTGTTGGTGTTGCAGGTCTCGCTGGGCATCAGCAATGTCCTGTTTAGCCTGCCGTTGGCCGTGGCGGTCGCGCACAATGCGGGTGCGGCATTGTTGCTGTCCAGCCTGGTTGTGCTGAATTATCGGGTGCGCAGGAGATGAACATGGAATCTTTGATGGTCCAGGGTGCGGCCTGCCGATGCCAACAGTTTTTGGCTTTGTGCAAGCTGCGTGTCGTCAGCCTGATCGTATTCACGGCCGTGATCGGCATGTTCCTCGCCGTGCCCGGTTGGCCGAACTGGAACGCGTTGTGGGCCGGTACGCTCGGGATTGCGTTGGTGGCCGGTGCGGCGGCGGCATTCAATTGTCTGATCGAACAGAAAATCGATGCGGTGATGGCGCGTACACGTGCTCGTCCGCTACCTCGCGGCGAATTGACCAGCACCCAGACGCTGGTGTTTTCCGGCGTGGTGGGGGCCGGCCTGTATCTGCTGAATGTGTTCGTCAACCCACTCACGATGTGGCTGACACTGGCCACGTTCGTCGGCTATGCGGTGATCTATACAGCCGTGCTGAAACCGGCCACGCCGCAGAACATTGTCATTGGCGGCGCGTCCGGCGCGATGCCGCCGGTACTTGGCTGGGCCGCGGCAACGGGCGAAATCCATCACGATGCGCTCTTGTTGTTCCTGATCATTTTTGCCTGGACACCTCCGCATTTCTGGGCCTTGGCGCTATACCGGCGCGAGGAATACGCCCGGGCCGGCCTGCCGATGCTGCCGGTGACGCACGGCGAGGCCTATACCCGCCTGCATGTACTGCTCTACACCGTGCTGCTGTTTGCCGTGACCATGTTGCCGGTCGGGACGGGCATGGGCGGGTGGATCTATCTGATTGGTGCCGTTTTGCTCGGGNGGCGCTTTATCCACTATGGCTGGCGTTTATATCGCGAATATAGTGATGCGCTCGCCAAGCAAACCTTCCGCTATTCCATCTGGTATTTGAGCCTATTGTTCGCAATCATGCTGGTTGATCATTACATCAACTTACCCATTTGATTTGTATGGGAATTCGGGCTTTTAACTAGATATTCAGACAGGATTGTTTTATATTGTCCCCAATTCATTTCATTGGGGTACAGAATGATCCTCTCGCGCACCAGTCAGTATGCCGTTCAGGCGCTGATCTACATGGCTACCCAGCCTGACGCCACGCCGGTGCTGAACAAGGATATCGCAGCCAAACTGGGCGTGCCCGCACCCTATCTAGCCAAAATCCTGCAGAGCCTGGCCAAAGGCAATTTGCTGTTTTCCTTTCGGGGTCGCCTGGGCGGCTTCTGCCTGCGCGAGNGGNGGGACAAGATCACCCTGATGCAAATCCTGCTGTTGACAGAAGGGCCTGCGTTTACGCAGAGCTGCCTGTTGGGACTGAAAAAGTGTAGCGATGAGACAGCGTGTCCGCTGCATTTTCGCTGGGTGCCCGTGAAGAAGAAAATCATCGATCTGTTGCAGGACACTACGCTGGACAAGCTGGCGAAGGCGGTGGAGTCCGGCAAATACCGGCTGGCGGATATCCCCGGACAGCTGTTCGAGCAGATCAAGGCATGACACGCTGGCTCGCCGCAGTCTGGGCGATGGCGCTGATCGCGCTGTCGGGGTGTCACCCTGCCCCGCAGCCGCCCTCATTCCAGGCGACCGATATTACAGGCGCAGGCTTCGCGCGGGATTTCCGCTTGACCGATCACAACGGCCGTGTGCGTACGCTGGCGGACTTCAAGGGCAAGGTCGTCGCCATCTTTTTCGGCTATACGCATTGTCCGGACGTATGTCCCACGACACTGTCGGACTTTGCCGCAGCACTCAAACTCCTCGGAGACCAGGCCGGACGCGTACAGGTCATTNTTGTGACGCTGGACCCGCAGCGTGATACCCCTGACATCCTGAAACAGTTCGTCCCCGCCTTCAATCCGGCATTCCTGGGAATGTATACCGATGCCGAAACGCTGAAGCAGTTGGCAAAAGAATACAAAGTCGTCTATCAAAAGACATCGGTTAAAGCCGCAGGCGATTATCTGATCGATCACAGTGCCGGGACGTATATCTATGATCCTAAGGGGAATTTGAGATTGCTCATGCCCTATGGCAGCAGCCCGGAAGCGATCGCGCACGATCTGAAGTTGCTGTTGCTGCCTTCCTGAGCCCGGTTTTGGGCTTGCGGGACCCAGGGTGGCCGGAATATAATCCCGCAGTTTTTTAATATAAGCATATGCTGTTAAGGCGCGGCGCAGGCGCTATTACGGGTACAACAGGAGCGGGCCATGGCGGTAACCACATATTCCGGTGCGGAGCAGTACAACTTCGAAGTCGTTAAGAAATTTGCCGTCATGTCGATCGTCTGGGCTGTGATCGGCATGTTCGTGGGCGTATATATCGCCTCCGAACTGGCCTGGCCGTTTCTGAACTTCGATAGTCCCTACATTTCGTTCGGGCGATTCCGTCCCGTTCATACCACCTCGGTGATTTTCGGCTTCGGTGGCTCGGCGTTGTTTGCCACCTCCTACTACGTGGTTCAGCGTACCTGCCAGACCCGTCTGATTTCGGACGGCCTGGCCAGTTTCACGTTCTGGGGCTGGATGGCCGCCATCGCGCTGGCAGACTTCAGCTATATGCTGGGCTATACCCAGTCGCGCGAATACGCGGAAATGGAATGGCCGATCGATATCCTGATCGAAGTCGTGTGGGTCGCGTATCTCACGGTGTTCGTCGGGACCATCATGCGCCGCAAGCAGCCGCATATTTACGTGGCCAACTGGTTTTATCTGGCCTTTATCCTGGCGACCGCGCTGCTGCATACCTTCAACAACCTGGCGATGCCCATCGACCTGTTCTCGATGAAGTCCTACAGCCTGTTCTCGGGCGTGCAGGATGCGATGACGCAATGGTGGTATGGCCACAATGCGGTGGGCTTCTTCCTGACCGCGGCCTTCCTCGGCATGATGTATTACTTCGTGCCCAAGCAGGCCGGCCGGCCGATCTATTCCTATCGGCTGTCCATCGTCCACTTCTGGGCGCTGGGCTTCATGTACATGTGGGTGGGCGCTCACCACTTGCACTGGACCGCCTTGCCGGACTGGACCTCCTCCCTGGCCGCCGCGTTCTCCATCCTGCTGCTGATGCCCTCATGGGGCGGCATGATCAACGGCATCATGACCCTGTCGGGCGCTTGGGATAAATTGCGTACCGACCCGATCATGCGCTTCATGATCGTGGCCCTGTCGTTCTACGGCATGTCGACCTTCGAAGGCCCGATGATGTCGCTGAAGGAAGTCAATGCGCTGTCGCACTACACCGACTGGACCGTGGGCCATGTCCACTCCGGCGCGCTGGGCTGGGTCGCGATGATCACCTTCGGCTCGCTGTATCACATGATGCCCAAGCTGTGGGACACCAAAATGTACAGCCGCAAGTTGATCGAGTGGCATTTCTGGCTGGCCACGATCGGCATCGTTCTCTATATCGTCGCAATGTGGATTTCCGGGATCACCCAGGGCCTGATGTGGCGCGCATTTGACGAGTTCGGCAACCTCCAGTACTCGTTCGTCGAGTCGGTTGCGGCCATGCACNCCTTCTACGCGATGCGCGCCATCGGCGGCATGTTCTTCCTGACCGGTATGGTGATGATGGCCTTCAACGTGTTCATGACCATCCGTCAGGGCAAACGCGAAAGCGCCGCGCTGGAAGCCAAGCTGGCCGCCAAGCTGGCTCACGCATGATTCGGGAAAAGATAGATCATGAACTTCAACTTCAAACACGAATGGATTGAAACCAACATCGGCCTGCTGGCGGTGTTGACCATGCTGGCGATCAGCGTCGGCGGCTTGGTGGAAATCACGCCCCTGTTCTTCATCGACAAAACCATCGAGAAGGTCGACGGCGTACGTCCCTATACGCCGCTGGAACAGCGCGGACGGGACATCTATCAGCGCGAGGGGTGCTATCTCTGCCATTCCCAGATGATCCGCCCGTTCCGTGACGAGAAGTTGCGCTACGGTCACTACTCGCTGGCAGCGGAGTCGCAGTACGACCACCCCTTCCAGTGGGGCTCCAAGCGTACCGGCCCAGACCTGGCGCGCGTGGGCGGCAAATATTCGAACGAGTGGCATGTCCAGCACTTGACCGCGCCGCGCTCGATGGTGCCCGAGTCGGTGATGCCGAACTACCCCTGGCTGAAGGCGACGCCACTGGATACGTCCGATATCGCGGAACGTATGAAGGCGTTGCGCAAGGTCGGGGTGCCGTACTCGCTGACGGATGCCGAATACAAGGCGAACGTGGCCAAGTTCGGTGAAACCGTTGCCAAGCAGCTGCACATTCCTAATGCGCAGCAGAGCCTGATCGAACAGGCCAACTTCGGCAACTATGACGGCGATCGTTCGGGTATTTCCGAGATGGATGCATTGGTAGCCTATCTGCAGGTGTTGGGCACCATGGTCGATTTCGGCAAGTACAAGGACGATGCATTCGTCAACGACCGCTGATCGAAACAGGCCGGAGGGTTTGGAATGGACTTTTTGATGTGGTTTTCGAAACCCGAAAACACCAAACCCCTTGGCCTGGTCATCTTTTTCGTCACCTTTATCGGCATCGTGATCTACGCCTACGGTAGCAAGAAGCGGAGCGACCAACTCGAGTCTTACCGCAACATACCGTTCCTGGACGATCAGGAAGACACGAAGGACAAGCAATGAGCGAGCAAAAACTACAATCTCAAACTGTGCAAACCACGGGCCATGCCTGGGATGGAGACCTGCAGGAATACAACAATCCACTGCCGGTCTGGTGGGTCTACACGTTCTACGTCACGGTGGTGTTCGCCCTCGTGTACTGGACGATCTACCCGTCCTGGCCGTTCGGCAAGGGCTGGATAGGCGGCCTGTCGAACATCACCTACGTCAACAGCGATGGCGAGACCAAGACGCACAGTTGGAATACCCGAGCGCTTCTGATGGAGGATATGAATCAGGCTGCGGCTGCACAAAAGCCCTATTTCGACAAGGTTGCAGCGATGTCCTATGCCCAGATCGCCAAGGATCCGGACATGAACGGCTTCATCCTGTCGGCGGGCAAGGCGCTCTTCTCCGACAACTGCGCGCCCTGTCACCAGGCGGGCGGCCAAGGCGTGGTGGGCTTCTTCCCCAACCTGACTGACGACGACTGGCTGTATGGCGGTTCGTTCGACAAGATTCATGAAACGATCACGGGTGGTCGTCATGGCTACATGCCGACCTTCAGCGAGGTGCTCTCGCCCGAGCAGATCGACCAGCTGGCCAATTACGTGGCCAGTCTTTCGGGAATTGGCCATGACGCAACCAAGGCGGCGGCCGGCAATGTCCTGTTCCATAGCGAAACCGCGGCCTGCTACTACTGTCATGGTGCCGACGCCAAGGGACGCAAGGAGATCGGTTCGGCAAACCTGACCGACAATATCTGGCTGTGGGCCAACGTGCCCGCGGCAAGCAGTGCGGAAGGGAAAGTTGCAGCCATTCGCAATGTCATCGCCAGCGGCCTCAACAAGGGTGTGATGCCAGCGTGGGCTGGACGTCTTTCGCCTGAACAGATCAAGGTTTTGACGGTCTATGTCCATGAACTGGGCGGTGGGCAGTAGAACTGCAGACTGACATGAGCAAAGCCCCCGTTCACGGGGGCTTTTGCTTCCCGCGGATCCAACGGCCACACCATGCAAACAGGCTTAGAAGAGCAGCTAGGGCTTTACCAGAAGCGTATTCCGATTTTTACCCGCTCGGTGAAGGGGCGGTTTCGTCGTTTCAAGACGACGGTGCTGGTGCTGGCCTATGCGATCTATTTCCTGTTGCCGTGGCTGCCGTGGTCGCGGCTCGATGCCCCGTCGCAGGCTGTCCTGTTTGATCTGCCGGGACGGCGCTTCCTGATCTTCGGCCTTACGGTCTATCCGCAAGACGTTGTCTGGCTGGCGTTGCTGTTGTTCATCGCCGCCATCCTGCTGTTCTTCGTCACCGGCTTGGTGGGGCGCGCATTTTGCGGATATTTCTGTTTCCAGACGCTGTGGACCGATTTCTTTATCTGGATCGAGCATAAGATTCAGGGCGAGCGGCCCGCGCGCGTGCGCCTCTACCGCCAGCCCTGGAATCGTGAAAAGCTGCTCAAGGTCGGCGGCACGCATGTCCTGTGGGTGCTGGCGTCGTTCTGGACGGGCATGACGTTTGTGGCCTACTACGCCTATGCGCCGCAACTGGTGCTGGACTTTTTCACCGGCCAGGCTGCTGCTGCGGCGTATATCACCGTCAGTATCCTCACGATTTCCACTTACGCTGCCGCTGGGTTGATGCGCGAGCAGATCTGTACTTATGTTTGCCCGTACGGACGTTTCCAGAGCGTGATGTACGAACCCGAAACCCTGGCCGTGCATTACGACGCGAGGCGGGGTGAAGGGGCGCATGGGCGCGCCAGTGCGCGTGCCGGCCAACGTACGCTGGACGAGCGCCACGAANAAGGATTGGGCGACTGCGTCGATTGCGGACTATGCGTGCAGGTATGCCCGACCGGCATCGATATCCGCGACGGGCTCCAATACAAATGCATTTCGTGTGGGCTTTGTATTGATGCCTGCAACACCATCATGGATTCATTCGGCTTCCCACAGGGCCTGATCCGCTACGACTCGGAACAGAATCTGGCCGCACCCGAACCGACTGCGCCAAGAGTGGAATGGAAGCGCCTGAAAACCATCGGCTATGGCGCGGCCCTGATTCTGATGAGCGCGTATCTCGCCTACAGCATCGGTACCCGCGGCAGCTACGACCGTGCGGTCAATCAGATTCGGCAACCTTTGTACGTCGTGTTGTCGAACGGGGACATCCGCAATCGATATCAGGTCCGCATCACCAACAAGGCGGCGCAGGACCAGACCTATGAGATCAGCGCAAGCGGCATACCGGCTGGCGCGCTTGACCTGGGGAATTTCCGCGAAATCACGATCAAACCAGGGCACAGCGGGCTTGTTCAGGCCAGCGTGCGCCTGACGCCTGAACTGGCAGAACATACCCATCATTTCGAACTGATCATCACGCCGAAGGGCAAGCCGGCTGAGGCGCGTTCCGAAAACGTTCGATTTGACGGCCCGAAAGAAGAACATGATTAATACAGTGATCACCCTGTTTGGCGGGCTGGCCGCTGTGCTCGTCCTGTACGCCCTGGGCGGCCTGATCCGCAGTTTGCCACCCATCCTGCGCGCGGTACTGGCGGGCGGTATTCCGCTGGTCGCTTATTTTGTACTCATCGTTGGCCACTGGCCCGGGCTGGACGTGGTCGCCATCCATATCTCGGTTTTCTTCGCGACGGCACTCGTGCTGTTTGCCCTGACCCTGTTCCGGCGGCGTGGCGGGCGCATGCACTGGGCGCCCAAGTTGCTCATGTTTNTTNTCGCGGGGCTGACGGTGCTCATGNGGNGGTTCCTCTACATCGCGAACAAGGGGCTGCCCGAGCCGATCGGGCGCTGGTGGCTGGGCAGCAATGGCGGACCGGTGTATAGCGGATTCTCAGGCGTGGTTCCCCACAATCAGGAGGCGGCCACTGCAATCTCGTCGGAGCTGTCCAAGGCGCACCGTGAGGCCGAACTGGGCTGGGATATTGACGTCAGTGGCCTGGACGGCAACGAATCCGTCCGGACGGTCCGTGTTCGTGTCCGGAACCACACCGGCTTGCCGGTCGACCGCGTCGTGGCCGAGTTGCGTTTGCATCGCCCGGGCGCCGTCCAGGCGACGCTCACCGTCCCGCTGCCCGAGCTCGATGCAGGCGTATATGGCGGCGTGCTGCAGGTGCCGGCGAGTGGGCGCTGGCTGGTTGAACTCCGCCTCTCGCGGGAAAACACCCTGCATTATCAGCATACGCAGGAGCTGGTGATGCCATGAACAGTACCCTAGGGTTCTTGTTCTTGCTATCCGGCATATTCGTGTTGCTGATCGCCCTCGGTGTGTTTTGGTCGATCAAGAGTGGCCAGTTCGACGATCTGGAAGGGCCTGCCGAACGTATTCTGATGGACGACGATGATCCCCTTCTCCCGACGCGCCGCTCGGGCGGCAAGGACGAGGATTCTTAGGGCAATCAAGCGAACACATACCCAAAACGGCGCAAGTCAATTAAAATTCACCAACTTTAATGGAGCACGCACAATGAAACAGCTTTTGACTTTTCAGGGTTTTCCCATGGTCGTGGTAACGGGATTGATCGTCTGGGCCTGGATCAGCATTTTTCGGTACTGATCGGCTCGTTTTTCTGATCGACCTTCCCCCAATGACAAGGCCCCGCAATTGCGGGGCCTTGTCATTGGGGGAACAAACCTTATGCCGGGATCGCGGCGCGCATTTTNTGCAGGGCCCGCGCCTCGATCTGGCGGATGCGCTCTGCCGACACGCCGTATTCAGCAGCCAGTTCGTGCAGCGTGGCGGCCTCACCCTCGGTCAGCCAGCGCGCCTGGATAATGTGGCGGCTGCGTTCGTCGAGGTCTTCCAGTGCGTTCACCAGTCCCTTGTGCCGCAATTGTTCGGTCTGCTCGCGTTCCAGCAACTGGGCCGGGTTTTCGTCCGGGCTCGCCAGATAGGCGAGGGGACTGTAGCTTTCCTCGCCATCGTCCATGGTCGGGTCGATCGACACATCGTGCCCCGACAGGCGCGTTTCCATCTCCAGCACGTCCTTGCGGCTGACATTGAGCTCGCGGGCCATGGCGTCGGCTTCCTTGATCGTCAAGGCATTGAGCGACTGCTTCAGGCTACGCAGGTTGAAGAACAGCTTGCGTTGCGCCTTGGTGGTCGCGACTTTGACCAGACGCCAGTTCTTCAGAACATATTCATGGATCTCGGCGCGGATCCAATGCAGTGCGAATGACACCAAGCGTACGCCGCGGTCCGGATCGAAGCGTTTCACGGCCTTCATCAGGCCGACATTGCCTTCCTGGATGAGATCGGCGTGCGGCAGACCGTAGCCGAGGTAATGCCGCGCCACGCTCACCACCACGCGGAGATGCGAGACAACCAACTGGCGGGCAGCCTCGACATCCTGCTTGTCGTGCCAGGCACGCGCAAACTTCTGCTCATCTTCCAGACTGAGCATGGGATAGCGGTTGACGGTCTGAATATAGCTATCCAGGCTGTAAGCAGCGGGAATGGGTAAAGACATCGATTGATTCATGCGTGTAAAACCCCTTGCAAATAGTTTAGCACTCTCATTCTAAGAGTGCTAAGACCGGCCTGGGTTCCCCGGCGTGGGAAAACCAAAGGGAAATCAGCGTGCCGCTTCGACCTGATGCAGGCTCCGCGTTACCGAGAGCCAGGCGCCCAGCCAGCCGAACAGCGTGGTCAGCCCAAGCACCACGGCGATTTCGGCTCCGTCCGGCGGCAGCAGATGAAACGTCGATCCATAAAGGACAGCCAGATGCTCGACAGGTTCACGCAGGAGAATGCCCGCCACCGCCAGCACCCCGCCGGCTGCAAGTCCGCCGAACAAGCCCTGTAGTGCGCCCAGGTAGAGAAACGGGCGGCGGATATGGCGGTCGGTGGCGCCAATGAGTCGGCTGACCAGGATTTCGTCGCGCCGGGCCAGCACCTGGGCACGGATGGCGTTGCCCGAGATGGCGATCAGCGCGATGGCAAAGAGCCCAGCCAGCAGCCAGACCCCNGTACGGCCGATGGCGAGTGCGGCCTGCAGGCGCTCCGCCCATTGGCTGTCGAGATGGATTTCCGCTATTCCTGGCAGTTTGCGCAGGCTGTCGGAAATATGCACCAGCGCATCACGCGATGTGGCCTGGGGCCGTACGATCCAGGCATCCGGCAACGGGTTCTCCGTCAGGCCGGCCGTGATGTCGGACAAGTCCTGCGAGGCGCTCAGGGTAGCCAGCGCCTCATCCTTGGGCACGAAGCGGGCTTTGGCGATATCGGGCTGCTTGAGCCGCGCGGCGATAGCCTGTTTTTGTTCGGCGGACGCCCCGGCGTCTAGAAACAGGCTGATTTCCGGCTGCGCCGGCAATTCGCCTGCCACTCGGCTGAGATTCGACAACCCCAGATACAACCCGCTGGGCAGGCTGATCGCCACGCCCATGGCCAGGGCGGTCAGCAGCGTTGTGAATGCCTGGATGCGTAGCCGATGCAAGGCGGCGCCGAGCGCGTGTTTGTGGTGACGCATCCAGCCGCCTATCATGCCCCCTCGCCGATCCTGCCGTGATCCAGGTGCAGCGTCCGTCCGCCCAGGGCCGTGATAGCGCGTTCGTCGTGAGTGGCGATCACCAGCGTGGTGCCGACCTGATGGAAATCGCGGAACATGGCCATGATGTCGGCCGCGTAGCCGGCGTCGAGGTTGCCGGTCGGTTCGTCGGCCAGTAACAGGGCGGGGCGGCTCACCAGTGCGCGGGCGATGCACAGACGCTGCTGCTCGCCGCCCGAGAGACTGACGGGATTGGCCTTCTCGCGGTTGAGCAGGCCGACCTTGTCGATCACCGCACGGGCGCGCTTGAGCGACTCGCGGCGGTCGAAGCCGGCGATGTCGAGCGGCAGCACCACGTTGTCGATCACGCTGCGATCGAACAGCAGCTTGTGGTCCTGGAACACCAGGCCGATGTTGCGGCGCAGATAGGGCACTGCACGGCGCGACAGGCGGCTGACATTCTGGCCGCTGACCGACACTACCCCGCTGGTCGGGCGCTCGATCGCGGCGATGAGTTTCAGCAGCGTGCTCTTGCCGGCGCCGGAGTGTCCGGTGAGGAAAACCAGTTCGCCCTGCTCGATGGCGAGGCTGACGCCGGAGAGAGCTTCGTGCCCGCCGGGATAGCGCTTGGTGACCTGGCTGAAGCTGATCATGCAGTAAACACCGCCTCGACGAACTCGCGCGCATCGAAGGGGCGCAGGTCGTCGACGGTCTCGCCGACGCCGATGTAGCGCACCGGGATCGGCCGCGGGCGTGTCAAACAGGCGTGGGCGATGGCCGCGATGGCTCCCCCNTTGGCGGTGCCGTCGAGCTTGGTCAGCGCGAGGCCCGTCACGCCGAGCGCATCGTCGAAGGCCTTGACCTGGGTGACGGCGTTCTGGCCGGTATTGGCATCGAGTACCAGCAGCACTTCGTGCGGCGCACCGGGGATGGCCTTCTCGATCACGCGCTTGACCTTCCTGATCTCTTCCATCAGATGGAGTTGCGTCGGCAGACGGCCGGCAGTGTCGGCCAGCACCACGTCGATGTTGCGCGCGCGGGCAGCCTGGATGGCGTCGAAGATCACTGCGGCAGAATCGCCTTTNTCCTGGCTCACCACGGTCACATTGTTGCGCTCGCCCCAGACCTGCAATTGTTCGCGTGCCGCCGCGCGGAAGGTATCGCCGGCCGCCAGCAGTACTGACAGACCCTGCGACTGGTACAGCTTGGCGAGCTTGCCGATGGTGGTGGTCTTGCCGGCGCCGTTGACGCCCGCCAGCATGAGGATGAAGGGCTTGTGCGGGGTGACGTCGAGCGGCGCCTGCAGCGGCGTCAGCAAGTCGACCAGTGCCTGCTTGAGGGCGGCCTGCAGGTCGGAGGCCTCGGTCAGGTTTTCGCGCCTGACCTTTTTNTGTAGGGTGTCGAGCAGGGCCTGGGTCGCGTCCACGCCGACATCGGCTGTGATCAGGATGGTCTCGAGTTCCTCGAACAACTCGGCATCGATTTTGCGTCCGACGCCGAACAGTCCGGCCAGCTGGCCACCCAGCCGGTCGCGGGTTTTGGCGAGCCCCTGTTTCAGCCGCTGTGCCCAGCCGGGACGCGACTCGACTGGCGGGGGCGCGGGCTCGACCGGGGTGGCGGGCGTAGTCGGTTCGGAAGCGGGCGGTTTGGGCTTGAAGAAACTAAACACGGATAAAGGCAGTCAGCATAGCTGTTTGACGGACGCCTAATCTTATCATTCGGCTACGGCTTATCATTCGGACTCATTCAACAAGAGGTGGAAACATGCTCGGCATGCGGGGAATGCTGCTGGCACTGCTGATGGTGGGCAGTGCGCAGGCGGCGGTGACGGACGTCACACTGGACAATGGTCTGCGGGTGATCGTACAGGAAGATCACCGGGCACCGGTGATGGTGTCGCAGGTCTGGTATCGCGCCGGATCAATGGACGAATTCAACGGTACGACGGGCGTGGCGCATGTGCTGGAGCACATGATGTTCCGTGGCACGAAGACAGTGCCGCCGGGCGAGTTTTCCAAGCGCATTGCCGCCGCAGGCGGGCGCGAGAATGCCTTTACCAACCGCGACCACACGGCGTATTTCCAGCAGATGCAGAAAGACCGGCTGGAACTGGCGATGCAGCTGGAATCGGACCGCATGGCCAACCTCGTCATCCGCGATGACCTGTTCGCCAAGGAAATGCAGGTGGTGATGGAGGAACGCCGGCTGCGCACCGACGACCAGCCGCAGTCGGTGGTGTACGAACGCCTGATGGCGACGGCTTACCAGGAGAGTCCCTATCGCCGTCCCGTGATCGGCTGGATGGACGATCTCCAGCACATGACCGCGCAGGACGCGCGCGACTGGTACGCCCGCTGGTATGTGCCGAACAATGCGACTCTCGTCGTGGCCGGCGATGTGAAATCGGACGACGTGATCGCCATGGCGAAGCGTTATTTCGGCGTGATTCCCGCGCGTGCGTTGCCGGTGCGCAAGCCGCAGGACGAGCCTGCGCAGATCGGCGAGAAGCGCGTCGTGGTCAAGGTGCCTGCGAAGGTGCCCTATCTGCTGATGGCCTGGCATGCGCCCATCCTCAAGGACTGGGAAAAGGATACCGCGCCCTATGCGCTGCAGATTCTCGCGGGCGTGCTCTCCGGGAATGACTCGGCGCGCCTGCAGAAATCGCTGGTCAAGACACAGCAGATCGCAGTGAGCACGAGTGCCGGCTACGACGCCGTTTCGCGCGGCCCGGGCATGTTCATGATCGACGCGACGCCTGCGCCGGGCAAGACGACGGACGAACTCGAANAAGCCATACGCGGCCAGATCGAGCAGATCCAGCGCGATGGCGTCAGCGAGGCGGAACTTGCCCGGGTGAAGGCGCAGGTCATTGCGGCCGACGTGTTCCAGCGCGATTCATTGTTTTTCCAGGCGATGCAGTTGGGCGAATACGTGACCGCGGGGCTGCCGCCCGAGGCGCTTGCGCACCGGGTCGAAAAGTTGCGTGCGGTGAGCGCCGGGNAGGTGCAGGCCGCAGCGAAGCAATGGCTGCAGGATGACCAGTTGAGCGTGGGCATACTCGACCCGCAAGCTTTGCAACCCCAGACGCGCCGCCCTGCGGTGCCGGGAGTCCGCCATGATTAAGACTTTCTGTGTCGCATTGCTGTTGTGCCTGCCCCTGTCGGCACAGGCTGCACTGGCCATCCAGCACTGGCACACGCCGCACGGCGCGCAGGTGATCTTCGTGGAAAGCCATGAACTGCCTATCCTCGATGTCTCGGTGGACTTTCCCGCAGGAAGCGCGCGCGATCCAGACGGTCAGGCGGGCCTTGCCCAACTGACTCACATTCTCCTCGATCAAGGAGCCGGCGGCCTCAGCGATACGGCGATCGCCCATCGCCTGGCCGATGTGGGAGCCGTGCTGGGCGGCACATTCGACCGCGATCGTGGAGGCGTCACGCTGCGTACCTTGTCGTCCCAGGCCGAGAAGGACGCTGCGCTCGATATCCTGGCGCGCGTGCTGCAGCAGCCCGATTTCCCGCAGGCCGTGGTCAAGCGCGAGAAACAGCGGCTCATTGCCGGCATCCGCGAGGCGGAGGCCGACCCCGGCACCGTGGCCGACAAGGCGTTCTATCGTGCGCTCTACGGCACCCACCCCTACGCCCACGACGAATCGGGCGACCCCGCGGCGATCGCAAAACTGACGCGCGGAGACGTGCAGACGTTCTACCGTGCACACTACAGTGCACCCAATGCCGTGATTTCGCTGATGGGCGATATCTCCCGTGCCGAGGCCGAGGCCATCGCCGCCCGTCTGGCAGGGGGCCTGTCCAGTGCGGCGGCCGTCCCGGCACTGCCGAAGCCTGAGCCGGCGAGGGCAAATGAACAGCGGATCGCGTTTCCCTCCACGCAAAGCCATGTGTTGGTAGGCGCGGTGGGCGTGGCGCGTAACGACCCCGATTTCTTTCCGCTATTCGTGGGCAACTATGTGCTGGGCGGCGGCGGCTTCGATTCGCGGCTGATGCGCGAAGTGCGCGACAAGCGCGGCTATGCCTATAGTGCCTATAGTTATTTCATGCCGATGATGGAGGCCGGGCCATTCCAGCTTGGCCTGCAGACCAAGCTGGCGCAAACCGACGACGCGCTCAAGGTGGCGCGGACTACCCTGCGGCAATTCATCGCCGACGGCCCCAGCGAGGCGGAGCTGAAACAGGCCAAGGACAACCTCACCGGTGGATTTCCTTTGCGTATCGACAGCAACAAGAAGATTCTCGAATACCTGTCGCTGATCGGCTTCTACAAGCTGCCCCTGGATTATCTGGATACCTGGGTCGACAAGGTCAATGCGGTCGATGTGGCGACCGTGAAGCAGGCATTTGCCCGCCACATAGATCCCGACAGGCTGGTGACGGTCATCGTGGGAGGAGAGCGTGCTCGCTAAGCGTGCCGCCNCCCAGCGAGCACATGGCGCGGCCAACCGGGTGCGCATCATCGGTGGACAATACCGTCGTCGCCTGCTCGATTTTCTCGATGGCGCGGGTTTGCGCCCGACGCCCGACCGCGTGCGCGAGACGTTGTTCAACTGGCTCGGCCAGGATCTGCCAGGATGGATTTGTCTGGATTTGTTCGCCGGCAGCGGCGCACTCGGTTTCGAGGCTGCTTCACGCGGCGCAGGCCGGGTCGTCATGATCGAACGCGATCTCAAAACGACCGCTGCACTGGAAAAGAACCGGACCGTGCTCGGGGCAAGCCAGGTCGACATCCTGCGTGCCGACGCGCTGGCGTGGCTGGCGAACAGCCACGAGGCGTTCGATCTGATTTTCGTCGACCCGCCCTTCGGCAGCGGGCTGGCCGAAAGCGTACTGGCCGATCTGGGACGTCATCTCAAGCCCGGCGGCCATGCCTATATCGAACAGGAGACGGCAGTCGTGGCGCCTTCGGGGTTTATCATCCACCGCAGCGGGCGCGCGGGGCGCTCGCATTTCGCGCTACTGATCAAGGAATGATGAATCCATGCTGACCGCCGTCTATCCCGGTACCTTCGACCCCATCACACGCGGCCATGAGGATCTGGTGCGGCGCGCGGTACGGCTGTTTGACTGCGTCATCGTCGCGGTGGCCGAATCGCGCAACAAGCGGCCTTTCTTCACCATGGAGGAGCGGGTGGCGATGACGCGTGACGTGCTGGCCGACGTGCCGCAGGTGCGGGTCGAGNGATTTTCCGGCCTGCTGATCGATTTTGTCGCCGAACAGGGCGCGATCGCGGTGCTGCGGNGGCTGCGCGCGGCGTCCGACTTTGAATACGAATTCCAGCTGGCGGGCATGAACCGCAACCTCAAGCCCGACATCGAAACCCTGTTCCTCACGCCGTCGGATCAATACATGTTCATCTCAGCCAGCATGATCCGCGAGATCGCGCAGTTGGGTGGGGACGTGACACCCTTCGTCCACCCATTGGTGGCGCAGCGATTAAGTGAGAAAATAAGTAAAAACTGATATGACCCGGAGAATGACATGTCAATGATGA
Organism: Thiobacillus sp.; assembly: GCF_013693775.1. Taxonomy (NCBI): domain Bacteria; kingdom Pseudomonadati; phylum Pseudomonadota; class Betaproteobacteria; order Nitrosomonadales; family Thiobacillaceae; genus Thiobacillus; species Thiobacillus sp. Next base: position 1,856,724 of record NZ_CP059257.1, on the reverse strand, counting down.
TCACGGACGAATGCATCAATTGCGACGTCTGTTTGCCCGAATGCCCCAACGACGCCATTTCGCAGGGCGACGAGATTTACATCATCGATCCCAACAAGTGCACCGAATGTGTCGGCCATTTCGATACGCCGCAGTGCGTCGAGGTGTGTCCGGTCGATTGCATCCCGCTCAATCCGGATTACCCGGAAACCAAAGAGCAGCTGCAGGAGAAGTTTCTGCGCCTGACCGCCAGCAAGTAATCACTCAGGCCGTTTTGGCCAGAGCGGGTTTGTTGAGTTCATCCGCCAGGGCGTCGGCGATGCGCAGGTTGATACGTGCCAGGCTGTCCAGCTGGTCGCTCACGGTTCCAATCGAGGCTTCCAGTTCGGCAATGCGTTCGTCCAGCGTCTCGGTGGCGGTATGGATGCGGCTGACGCTTTCCAGGCGACGTTTCAGTTGGAGCTTGTGTTCGCGCACCTGAGTTTCCATGGGCGCAATCAGCGCCTTCAGCCAGGACTCGGTTTCGCTATTGGCCAGTTCGAACACCTGGACCACCTTGCTCGCCAGCGTCTCGAAGAAGCGCGCGGTCAACTGGCTTTGCCCCACCGTCATCATCTTGAATACGGTATTGAAGCGCTCATCGAAAATGCGCTCCAGCCGTGCCATTTCCTTGCGATATTTGTGCAGGCTGTGATCCGGCGGGTTGACCGCCGCCAGACCGTGTTCGTCGCTGAATTTCTGATACATCGCCGTCATCATGGCGCGGATTTCCTTGATGGTCTCAGCCGACGCATCCAGGTTGCCGTCCACCTGGCGGAAAAAGCGCCCCATCGCCTCACGCAGTCCTACGCTGAAATGGCTTTTNTCCATCGCCAGCCGGGTGAGGTGCACTTCCTGACGTAGCGCTTGCATCCCTAGCCGCTGCCTCAGTGCCTCGACCTGCGTCGCGAATACATTGCGCAAGGCATTGAACTGCTCCAGGCCGCGCTCGAACTGCTGCTTGTCCTCGTTGGCCTTGACCATCATGTGCTGAATGACGTCGCGGTTCTTGCCGCGCAGCCCCTGCAGTTCGTCGACCTGATCCTGGATCGTGGCGAGCCGGGTTTCCAACAGCTCGGTGGTCTTGATCACCACGTCTTCCACAGCAGCCTGCGACGATTCGCTGACCAGCGCCTGCTTGCAAGGGATGAGCTCCTGCGTCAGGGCCGCTTCCAATCCGGGCAGGCGGCTTCTTTCCAGCAGGGCGGAATCGCTCTTCACTTTGGCGACCAGCGCTTTCTGCGCCGATACGGGATAAACCTGGCTCGGAGGCAGATCGAGCAGCGCGGCGCTGCTGGCGACCTGCTTGGCGATTTCAGCGTCGATCTGCGCTTCCGTCTTCAGTTCGTCCCACAGGCCGTCGATCTTGTTCAGCACCACCAGCCGTGCGCGGCTGGCGCCCTGCACCGGCGCAATGTATTGACGCCAGATCTCGATGTCCGACTTGGTGACGCCGGTGTCGGCTGCCAGCAGAAACAGCACTGCATGGGCGCTGGGCAGCATGTTGAGCGTCAGTTCGGGCTCGGTGCCGATGGCATTCAGTCCAGGCGTGTCGAGGATGACCAGCCCCTGTTTCAGCAACGGGTGGGGAAANTTGATCAGCGCATGGCGCCAGCGGGGAATGGCAATGCTGCCGTCGCGCGCCAGGCTGTGCGCGGTTTCCTCATCGTTGGGATTGATCAGGCCGAACGCTTCGGCCGTGGTGGCATCGACATCGAGCGTATCGGCCAGCCGCATCAGCGTTGCGCTCATTTCCTCGGCAGAATCGAGGTTGAGCGGGAATTCGGTCCAGGCATCCGCGTTGCGTTTGAAGTCGGCAATGCTGCCCTCGCGGGTCTTGGTGTCGATCGGTAGTAGACGTAGCGAAGGGCGATGCAGTGGATCGAAAAATAGTTCGGTGGGGCACATGGTCGTGCGCCCTGCGGACGACGGCAGCACACGCTGCCGATAATCCGAGAAGAAGATCGCGTTGATGAGTTCGGACTTGCCGCGTGAGAATTCGGCGACGAAGGCCACGTTCAACCTGTCCTCCTGCAGGCGGCCGAGCAGCTGGTTCAGCCGCATTTCGGATTCGGCATCGCTCAGTTCCTGGGCGTCGAGCCAGTCGCGCAACGCTTCGACGCGCACGTACACGGCTTCGCGCCAGTTACTGTAGTGCTCGAATTCGTCAACCAGGGTGGTGGATTGCATGGGGCCAGTCAGAGATAAGGCATTGTCATTTAACGACATATTAATGACAAAACTTGATTCTGTGCCGGCTGGCTTAATGCTGGCAGCTGGGGCAGTAGAAGCTTGCGCGTTGACCTTGCACGATGCGCCGGATCGGGGTCGCGCATGTTTTGCACGGCAGGCCTTCGCGATCGTATACCCGTGTTTGCAGCTGGAAATAACCCAGTTCGCCGTCGCTCGCGACATAGTCGCGTAGCGAACTGCCGCCCGCAGCGATGGCGGCCGTCAGCACCTGTTTGATCGCGGCGACCAGCCGGGCGCAGGCCGGACGGCTGAGGCGGCGCGCAGCAGTCGCCGGGCGGAGGCCGGCATGGAACAGCGACTCGGAGGCGTAGATGTTGCCAACGCCGACCACCACCTGCGCATCCATGATGACCTGCTTGATCGCAGCGTTGCGGCGCTGACACTGCGCATGCAGATAGGCAGCGTCGAACGCCGGGGTCAGGGGCTCAGGTCCCAGATGGGCGAGCAACGGGTGCCGCGTCACGTCGTCGGTCCACAGCACGGCGCCGAAGCGGCGCGGGTCGCGCAATCGCAGTGTACTGCCGTCGTCGAACAGCCAGTCGACGTGATCGTGCAGGGCGGCGGGCTCGTCCGGCCCGGCCAGACGCAGACTGCCCGACATGCCCAGGTGGACGATCTGGGTGACGGCCCCAAAATCGAACAGCAGGTATTTCCCGCGCCGGTCGAGCCCTTTGAGTGTCAGCCCGCCCAGCCGTGTCTCCAGATCGGCCGGTACCGGCCAGCGCAGGCGCGGGTTGCGCACCACGATGCGCGTGAGCATGCGATGCTGCAAGTGGGGCAGCAATCCCAGGCGGGTGGTTTCGACTTCGGGTAATTCGGGCATGGCGCGGATGGAGGAGGGGCGATGGAAAAGGGGCGGAGCCGTTCGGGGAAGCACGACGCTCTGTGATGTTTTGTACCCGCAAATGGGAACTGAACCGATACACTGTCATTCTATATAACGCGCTTTTACCCCAGAACCCCTTACTTTGAATGCACGATTTTCTCTGCTGCTGGTGATGTTGGTCAGCAGTGCGGCTTCGGCTGCGGATCCCTTCGGGGTGCTCGACCGGGTGCCACCGTCGCCGGTGGCCGAACTGCGCCCGGCGGCGGTATGCGACGCGGCCGTGCCGACTGGCCCGATTACGCTGGCGCGCGCGGTCGAGCGCGCCCTGTGCGCCAATCCGGCCACCCGCAGCGCCTGGCTCACGGCGCGGCTGCGCGCCGCCGAGCTGGGGCAGGCATACAGTGCCTATCTGCCCAGCCTGTCGATCAGCGGCAACGCGTCCCGTACCGGCGACCGTACGCTGCCGAACGATCGCAACGCCTGGCAACTCGGGCTGGACGCACAATACCTGCTGTACGACTTCGGTGGCCGTGCGGCCCAGCGCGATGCCGCCGAGGCGTTGCTGGCGGCGGCGCGTGCAAGCCAGGACGACAGTGTGCGCCAGCTCTATCTGCAGACGGTGACCGCCTATTTCAACCTGTTGACCGCACAGGGTGCGGTCAACGTCGCGCGCGAGGCCGAGGCCTCGGCGCTCGCGTTCAAGGCCGCCACCGCACGGGTGGCGGCAGGGACGGCCATTCCATTCGACCGGCTGCAGGCGAAAACGGTGTATACCCAGCGCCAGATCGAGCGGATCCGTGCCGAAGGCGAGGCCGCGCGGATGCAAGGTGAACTGGCTGCACTGATGGGTGATACCCGACAAACCGGCTTCAGCGTCATCGACAGCGAGGCGGCATTCAGCCAGATGCCGGACCTGAGCGCGGCGGTGGATGGTTTGATCGAGGCCGCGCGCAACCGCCGGCCGGATCTGCGTGCGGCGGAGGCGACGGTGCTGGCGCAGCAGGCCGGTGTGCGAAGCGCCGAGGCCGCCGGCAAGCCCAGCCTCTCGGCTTTCTATGGGGCGCAACGGCAGGACAACGGGTCCCTGGCGGCGACCAGTTCCAGCGTGGGGATCAATCTGACCATTCCGCTCTTCACCGGTTACCGCAACACCTATCAGATCGCCGCGGCACAAACCCAGGCCGACCTGGCCGCGACGGAACGCGACCGTGTCGCCAACCAGGTCGCGCTGGATGTATGGCGTGCCTACTACAGCGTGAAGAGCGAGACCGAGGCGGACAGCCGCAGCGCCGATCTGGTGGAAAGCGCGGCTGCGGCCGAGAAGCTTGCGCTGGGGCGTTATCAGGCGGGGCTTGGCATCCTGCTCGATGTATTGAGCGCGCAGGCCAATCTGGCCCAGGCGCGGCAGACCCAGTTGCAGACACGGCTGGGCTTGCGGGTGGCGCGGGCGCAGCTGGCGCAGGCCATTGGGGATTTGAGCTGGGACTGGCTGGAACCGGCGCAGCAGGAAGGAAAGCGATGAGAAAAACAGGGGTGCTTGTACTGCTGGTCATGGTGCTTGCGGCGGCGGCATGGTGGTGGAACGGCAAGAGCAAGCCTGCCGAACCGCAATACCGGACGGTGACGGTGGATCGTGGCGATATTGCAGCTGAAGTGTCGGCCAACGGCACGCTCAATCCGGTCACGCTGGTCAACGTGGGTACCCAGGTCTCGGGAACGGTGCGGCGCATCGATGCCGACTTCAATCAGCAGGTGAAAGCCGGGCAGGTGCTGGCCGAACTCGACCCGGCACTGTTCAAGGCAGCGCTGGCGCAAAGCACGGCCAACCTCGCCAACGCCCAGGCGCAGCTCGATCTCGCCGAGGCCAATGCGGTACGCATGCAGACGCTGTTCAAGCAGGAATATGTGTCGCAGCAGGAACTCGATCAGGCGCTGGCCGCGCGCGCCCAGGCGGCAGCGCAGGTGCGGCTTGCGCGCGCGCAGGTGACGCGCGACCAGACCAATCTCGGTTTCTCGATCATCCGCTCGCCGGTCGACGGCACCGTGATCAACCGCCAGGTCGACGTCGGCCAGACCGTGGCGGCGAGCTTCCAGACGCCGACGCTGTTCCAGATCGGCAAGGATCTGACGCAGATGCAGATCGATTCCACCGTGTCGGAAGCCGATATCGGGCAGATCAAGGTCGGTCAGCCGGTCAAGTTTCGTGTCGATGCGTTCCCCGATACCGAATACACCGGTGCGGTGCGGCAGGTGCGGCTGAACGCCACGACCGCGCAGAACGTCGTGACCTACAACGTGGTGGTGAATGTCGCCAACCCGGACCTGGCGCTGATGCCAGGGATGACGGCAAACCTGCGCGTGCTGGTCGAGACCCGGCCGGACGTGCTGCGGGTACCGACGACGGCGCTGCGCTTCCGCCCGCAGGTAGGCAGCGTCGTCGAGGGCGCCGGCAAGCAGCGTGGTTCGGCGGTGTATCGGCTGGTCGACGGCAAGCCCGTACGGGTAGCGGTGAAGACCGGCATCAGCGACAAGGCCTACACGCAAATCGTCAGCGGAACGCTGAAAGCGGGCGATACGGTGATCGTGGCCGATCTGGCGGCCAAAAAGAGAATGGCGGCATGTCGCGCGGACGTCTGTTCTGATGGCCGTTCCCGGCGCACCGCTGATCGAGGTGGCGAATCTCGAAAAAGACTACTCGACCGGTGCCGGCGTGTTCCAGGCGCTGCGCGGCGTGAGCCTCAGCATTGCCGAGGGCGAGTTCGTCGCCATCATGGGCGCGTCGGGCTCGGGTAAAAGCACCTTCATGAATCTGCTCGGCTGCCTCGACCGGCCCACCCGCGGCAGCTACCACCTCGACGGACAGGATGTCGGCCGTCTGTCGTCGGATCAACTGGCGGCGTTGCGCAATCGTGAAATCGGTTTCGTGTTCCAGGGGTTCAACCTGTTGCCCAAATTGACCGCGCTCGACAACGTTGCACTGCCGCTGATGTATGCCGGGATGGGGCGCGTGGCGCGCCGCCAGCAGGCGCAGGCCATGCTCGAACGGGTGGGGCTGGGCGAGCGCTCGCATCACTCGCCGCTGCAACTGTCGGGTGGCCAGCAGCAGCGGGTGGCGATCGCCCGCGCGCTGGCTACGCGCCCGCGCATCATTTTTGCCGACGAGCCGACCGGCAACCTCGACAGTGAAACCAGCCGCCAGGTGATGGACCTGTTCAGCCGGCTCAACCGTGAAGAAGGCATCACGCTGGTGCTGGTGACGCACGAAGCCGACATCGCCGCCTATGCCCGTCGGTGCATCCGTTTCCAGGATGGCCGGGTGATCGAGGACGTGGTTCAGGCGGAGGTTGCCGCATGATTTTCACCAGCCTGCTCGAGACCGCCTGGCATGCGCTCACCACGCATCGCATGCGCAGCTTCCTCACCATGCTCGGCATGGTCATCGGCGTGGCGGCCGTCATCCTCATGCTGGCGATCGGCCAGGGTGCGCAGGCGATGGTTCGCAGCTCGATCGAGTCGATGGGCAGCAATCTCTTCATCATCATGTCGGGTGCCGTCTCGTCGNGGGGCGCGCGGGTGGCGACCGGCGATGCGCCCTCGCTCACTTTCGACGATGCCGACGCCATTCGCGAGCTGCCCGACATCCTGGCGTCGGCGCCCGTGTCGCCCGGCGGCGCCCAGTTGATCTACGGGGGCGTCAACTGGAACACCTCGGTCTACGGCACCACGCCGGACTATGCGGTGGTGCGGAACTGGTCGATGGCGTCGGGCAGTTTCTTCAGCGACGCCGACGTGCGCCGCGGGGCGCGGGTGGCGGTCATCGGCGGCGTGGTGGCGCGCGAACTGTTCGGCGACGAGGATCCCGTCGGCAAGATCATCCGTATCAAGCAGGCGCCGTTCGAGGTGATCGGCGTGCTGGCGTCCAAAGGACAGAGTCTCGATGGGCGCGACCAGGACGATACCGTGCTGGTGCCGATCAGCAGCGCGCAGCAAAAGATATTCAGCAACACCCTGCGCAACCGCGCCCGCTTCATCATGGTGCAGGCGGTGTCGGAANAACGCATGGATGCCGCCGAAGCGTCCATCAACGATCTGTTGCGCAGCCGACATCGGATCGGATTGGGCCAGGATGACGACTTTACCGTGCGCAACCTGACGGCCCTCGCCGAGACCGCCGCCTCGACCACCCGCATCATGAGTCTGCTGCTTGGTGCGATCGCCGCCATCTCGCTGGTGGTGGGCGGTATCGGGATCATGAACATCATGCTGGTGTCGGTGACCGAACGGACCCGCGAGATCGGCATCCGCATGGCGATCGGCGCACGCCGCCGCGATGTGTTGTGGCAGTTTCTGATCGAGGCGCTGACCCTGTCACTGTTCGGCTGCGGAATCGGGCTGCTGTTCGGTATTGGCGGCGCCTGGCTGGTCGAACGGCTGGCCGGCTTGCCGGTAGCGGTCACGCCGGCCTCGGTACTGATGGCGGTCGGCGTATCTTTCCTGATCGGCGTGTTTNTCGGCTTCTACCCGGCCAGACGCGCCGCAGGACTCGATCCCATCGACGCGCTGCGGTCGCAATAGGGGGCAAGGTTGAACCTTGCATACAGGCGGGCCTCGAACGCTTAGAATCGTGACAAGCAATCGATCAACAAGGCATAACATGGCATTCCTCAAGACTTTTCCTCTCTACGCAATGCTGGCGCTCGTGACCGCGTGCAGCCAGCTTGGCGTCAAGTCGCCGCCGCCTGTCGCGGTGGAATCCCAGCCCCAGCCGCCTGCCGAAGCGGTGGCTGAGCCTGCAGTCGACCCGGCGGCGGAGGCTGCGGCCAAGGCGCAAGCCGCATTGCCCAAGCAGCCACTTACGCCGGACATCCTGTTCAAGTTCCTGGTGGCGGAAGTGGCCGGACAGCGTGGCCAGATCGGCGTCGCCCAGTCGACTTATCTCAATCTCGCGCGGGAGACGCACGATCCCCGTATCGCCCGCCGGGCCGCCGAGGTTTCGATGTTCGCCCGCAACCCGGCCGGCGCGCTGGAGGCCACGCGGCTGTGGATGGCGGCCGAACCGGATTCGGAGCCTGCCCAGCAGACGATGGCGGTGCTGCTGCTGAATGAGGGTAAATTCGACGAGGCCGAGCCCATTCTGCGGGTCCTGCTGAAGAAGGATCCTGCGAATGGCTTTCTGCATCTGACCTCCGTGATGGGGAAAACGCGTGGCTCGCCGGCCAGTCTGGAACTGGTCGAAGGGCTGGCCGAGGACTATCCGACCTTGCCGGAAGCGCGTTTTGCAGTGGCCCAAGCCGCGGCCAGCGTCGGACGTAACGAGGCGGCGGTCGCCGCCTTGCAGAAGGCCGATGACCTGCGTCCTGGCTGGGAGCCAGCCGCTTTGCTGCGGGCCCAGATACTCGACCAGACATCGCATGCCGACGCGCTCGCGTTCATGCGGACATTTCTGGCTGCACATGCCGATGCCCGCGAGGTTCGGCTGGCTTACGCGCGCGTCCTTGTCAGCGCCAACCATTTCGACGAGGCGCGTGCCGAATTCACCCGGCTGACCCGGGATTTTCCGCGCAATGCCGAAGTGAGTTTCGCTGCGGGCCTGTTGTCCCTGCAAATGGGCGATGCCAAGACAGCCCACGATTTCCTGGCGAAAACCCTGGAATACAACCCGCGCGATCCGAACGCCGTGTACTACTACCTGGGACAGGCGGCCGAACAGATGAAACAGCCGGAAGCGGCCGGTGCCTACTACGCTGGGGTCAAGGCCGGCAATTATCTGGTTCCGGCGCGTGCGCGTCAGGCCGTGCTGCTGGTCGGGGCCGGCCGGCCGGAGGAGGCAATCGCCCTGTTGAAAGCCACCCAGGGCGAGAACGATGCGCAGAATGTGCGGCTGATTCAGGCCCAGGCCGAAGTGTTGCGCGGCAGCAAGCAGTACGCGGCGATCTATGAGGTGCTGTCGGAGGGACTCAAGCGTTACCCCGACTCGGCAGATCTGCTGTACGACCATGCCATGGCGGCCGAGAAACTCGACAAGCTCGATGTGCTGGAGGCGGATTTGCGCCGCGTGATCGTGCTGCGTCCCATGGATGCACAAGCCTATAACGCGCTGGGCTACACGCTGGCTGACCGCACCAAGCGTCTTTCCGAAGCCCTCACCCTTCTCGACAAGGCATTGACCTTGTCGCCGGACGATCCTTTCATCCTCGATAGCGTGGGCTGGGCACAGTACCGTTCAGGCAACCTGGCGCGCGCGCAGGAATATCTCGAACGTGCCTTCAAGGCGCGCCCCGACCCCGAAATCGCCGCTCACCTGGGCGAAGTCCTGTGGGCGCGCGGCCAGCGTGACGAAGCGGGCAAGCTATGGCAAAGCAGCCTGCAAAGCCACCCGCAAAACGAATTGTTGCTGGAAACGCTACGCCGTCTCAAGCCTTGATGCGCGCCGCCTCTACAACAGCGCTCCTGGCGCTGCTACTGGGCGGTTGTGCATCGGCTCCCNCCGTGCCTCCGGTCGTCGAGATGCCAGCCCAGTCTGCCAACTGGACCCTGCAGGGCCGCATCGGCGTGCAGGGCGACGAGCAGAATCTGTCGGGCCAGATCCACTGGCAGCATCGGGCAGACCGGGACGAGTTGCTGATGACGTCGCCCCTGGGGCAGGGGGTGGCGCGCATCGTGCGCGACGGCGACGGCGTGACGCTCGAAATCCCCAATCAGCCTACGCGACACGCCCGCGATGCCGACACCTTGACGCGCGAGGCGCTCGGTTATGTGTTGCCGGTCACGGGGCTGACCTGGTGGGTGCAGGCGCGCCCGGCCCCGGACAGCGCCTTCGAGGCCACGCGCGATGCCTCGGGCCGTCTTGCGCAACTCAAGCAGGATGGCTGGACGATCGATTATCTCCAATATGTCGCCGATGCGTCTGCGCGTCCGCGCAAACTGGTAGTGAAGCGAGAAGGCCTGGAAATCCGGCTGGTAGCTGACAGTTGGCAAAGCGAATGAGCAGCCACGCCTATCCCGCCCCAGCCAAACTGAATCTGTTCCTGCATGTCGTCGGCCGGCGTGCCGATGGCTACCACCTGCTGCAGAGCGTGTTTCGGCTGATCAACCACGGCGACACCGTACATCTCGAATTGCGCGATGATGACCGGATCGTGCGTGAAGGTGATCTTCCCGGTGTGTCCGAGGACGATGACCTGACCGTTCGTGCGGCGCGCCTATTGCAGGCCTACGCACCTGCCGGAGTGGGTGTGAGCATCCGGCTGGATAAAAATCTGCCGCTTGGCGGCGGCCTGGGCGGCGGCAGTTCGGACGCCGCCACGGTCCTGCTGGCGCTCAATCGTCTGTGGCAGGTCGATCTGCCGCGCAAGACGCTCCAGGAGCTGGCGTTGCGACTGGGGGCCGACGTGCCCGTGTTCGTGTTCGGGCAGACCGCATTTGCCGAAGGTGTCGGCGAAATCCTGCATGCGGTGAGCGCCCNNCCGGCCTGGTATGTGGTGCTGATGCCGCCGGTGCAGGTGCCGACCGCAGCAATTTTTGCCGTGCCGGAATTGACACGCAACACGCCACCCCTCAAAATAGCGCCCTTTTCCGCAGGCATGGGTCGTAACGACCTGCAGTCCGTGGTGGTCAGTCGATACCCCGAAGTCGCGCGTCATCTCGAATGGCTGGCGAATTTCGGCGAGGCGCGAATGACCGGTTCGGGGGCCTGCGTGTTTGCATCGTTCGGGACGGAAGAAGCGGCGCGCGGCGTGTTGCGCCGGCTACCCGAAACGATGCAGGGTTTTGTGGCGCAGGGGCTCGACCGGCATCCGCTGTACGAGTACTGCGACTGAGCAGCACCCGATTTTTATTGGGGAGTCGCCAAGTGGTAAGGCATCGGATTTTGATTCCGACATTCGTAGGTTCGATCCCTACCTCCCCAGCCAGTTAAGCGAACAGCCGCCGGTGGCGGCTGTTTTTGTTGTTGTGTCGGACCAGCCAAATCGCCGGAGACTCGTGTGTCCATAGACAACCTGATGGTGTTCAGCGGAAATGCCAACCCACGTCTTGCCAGCGACGTGGTGCGCCACTTGAACATTCATCTCGGCCGTGCCACGGTGTCGCGGTTTTCCGATGGCGAGGTGATGGTCGAGATCCTGGAGAACGTGCGCGGCAAGGACGTGTTCGTGCTGCAGTCGACCTGCCAGCCGACCAACGACACCCTGATGGAAGTCATGGTGATGGTCGATGCGCTGAAACGCGCCTCGGCCGCCCGCATCACCGCGGCGATCCCGTATTACGGCTATGCGCGCCAGGACCGGCGCACCCGTTCGGCCCGGGTGGCGATCACCGCCAAGGTGGTGGCCAACATGCTGCAGGGCGTGGGAATCGACCGCTTGCTGACGATGGATCTGCATTCGGACCAGATCCAGGGGTTTTTCGATATTCCGGTCGACAACATCTATTCCAGTCCAATCCTGCTGGGCGATATCTGGAAGCGTAACCACCCGAACCTGATGGTGGTATCGCCTGATGTAGGCGGGGTGGTGCGGGCACGGGCGATTGCCAAGCGGCTGGAATGCGACCTGGCGATCATCGACAAGCGCCGTCCCAAGCCAAACGTGGCGAAGGTGATGCACATCATCGGCGACGTCAAGGATCGGACATGCATCATCATGGATGACATGGTCGATACGGCCAATACGCTGTGCGAAGCGGCCAATGCGCTGAAGGAGCATGGTGCCAAGAAGGTGATGGCATATTGCACGCATGCCGTACTCTCGGGGAGCGCCGCCGAGCGCGTGACGAATTCCGCGATCGACGAGCTGGTGGTGACCGATACCATCCCGTTGCGAGATGATGCGCGCGCATGCAAGAAAATCCGGCAGTTGTCGGTGGCTGAACTGCTGGCGGAAACCATCCGCCGCATCAGCAACGAAGATTCCGTCAGTTCGCTCTTCATCGAATAGCGGGCTGGGAATGCCCCTGGTCGCGGGGTTTTGCGCATGCATTGACCATTTTCGGCAATGCATCATTGGGTAGGTAAATTGGAGAAATACTATGGAAATCGAAGTCATCGCCGCCAAGCGTGAATTGCAAGGTACGGGTGCGAGCCGCCGTCTGCGTCACGCGGGCAAAGTCCCCGGCATCGTCTACGGCGGCACGGCAGCCCCGGTGCAGATCGAGCTGGATCACAACGCGCTGTACCACGCGCTGCGCAAGGAGGCTTTTCACGCCTCCGTGCTGACGCTGAATGTCGACGGCGCCAAGGAGTCGGTGCTGCTGCGTGATACGCAATGGCACCCTTACCGGCAGCAAGTGCTGCACGTCGACTTCCAGCGTGTCGACAAGACGCACAAAATACACGTCAAGGTTCCGCTGCACTTCCTGAATGCGGATACTGCCCCTGGTGTTAAAACCGGTGGTGGCAAGGTCAGCCATGTGGTGACCGAAATCGACGTGACCTGTCTGCCGGGTAACCTGCCCGAGTTCATTGCTGTGGACATGGGGGCGCTGGAGATCGGCCATTCCATTCATGCGAATGACCTCGTATTGCCCGAGGGTGTGGAACTTGTTGCACATGTGCAGCACGAGAATCCCGCAGTGGCGACGATCACGTTGCCCAAGGGTATGAAGTCTGACGAATCCGCACCTGAGACGCCGGCTGCACCCGCAGCTTGAGTCTTGACGCAACCCGGCTGCGGTTGCGTTGTGAGTCGTCATGATGGCCCCCGCCTGATTGTCGGCCTCGGTAACCCGGGGCGTGACTACGAAGAAACCCGGCACAATGCCGGGTTTTGGTTTGCGCGCGTCTCGCGCGGGCGTGGGGCATTCCATTGGCACATGAATCGCGTTTTCACGGCATTGTCGGGCGCAGTGCGGGAAACATCTGGATGTTGTTGCCGCAGACCTTCATGAACCGCTCCGGTCAGGCGGTCGGCGCGTTGGCGCGTTTTCATCGTATTGAGCCGGGCGAGATTCTGGTGGTGCATGACGAGCTCGACATTCCACCCGGCCAGTTGCGCCTCAAGTTCGGCGGCGGCATGGGCGGGCACAATGGTCTCAAGGACATCACCTCGCATCTGGGCACGCAGGACTACTGGCGGCTGCGCATCGGGATCGGTCATCCGGGCGACCGCAACGAAGTCGTGAACTATGTCCTCAAGCAACCACGGCGCGAGGAGCAGGCGGAGATCGACGCGGCCATCGATCGTGCACTCGATCTGGTGCCGTTGATCGAGAAAGGCGAGTGGAATATGGCCACCCAGCGCGCCAACACCAATCCGTCCGTAAAAACCGCCTCAGTCAAACCTAAACTGGAAAACCCATGAGTCTCAAATGCGGCATCGTTGGCTTGCCCAACGTCGGAAAATCCACCCTGTTCAATGCGCTGACCCAGGCGGGTATTGCGGCGGAGAATTACCCCTTCTGCACCATCGAGCCGAATACCGGTATCGTTGAAGTACCGGATCCGCGTCTGGCGCAACTGGCCGACATCATCCAACCGCAAAAGGTGGTGCCGGCAATCGTCGAATTCGTCGATATCGCTGGCCTGGTGGCCGGCGCCTCGAAAGGCGAGGGTCTGGGCAACCAGTTTCTCGCCAACATCCGTGAAACGGATGCGATCTGCCACGTTGTGCGCTGTTTTCACAACGAAAACGTGATTCACGTCGCAGGTAAGGTCGATCCGCTGTCAGATATCGAGACTATTGCGACCGAATTGGCGCTTGCTGATCTGGCGAGTGCCGAGAAGGCATTGATACGGTATGAAAAGGCGGCGCGCGGGGGCGACAAGGAGGCGAAAATCATCACGGAGGCCTTGAAGCCGGTGCTTGCCGCACTGAACGAGGGGCGTCCCGCACGTGCCGCCGGCCTCGACGCGGAAGGGCTGGAAGCGATCAAGCCGCTATGTCTGATGACGGTCAAGCCCGCGCTGTATGTTGCCAACGTCAGCGAGGACGGCTTCCATGACAACCCCATGCTCGACGCGCTGAAGGCCTTTGCCGAAAAGGAGGGCGCCCCGGTCGTTCCGGTATGTGCGTCGCTGGAAGCCGAGCTTCAGGAGTTGTCGCCGGAAGATCGACTGGAGTATCTGAAGGAACTCGGCTGGGACGAACCCGGGCTCAACCGCCTGATCCGTGCCGCCTACGATCTGCTCGGCCTGCAGACCTATTTCACCGCGGGGGTGAAGGAGGTGCGGGCTTGGACCATCCACAAGGGCGATACCGCGCCGCAGGCGGCGGGCGTCATCCACACCGATTTCGAGCGTGGCTTCATCCGCGCGCAAACCATCGCGTTCGAGGATTTCATTGCCTGCAAGGGCGAGCAGGGGGCGAAGGAGGCCGGCAAGATGCGTGCGGAAGGCAAGGAATATGTCGTCAAGGATGGCGATGTCATGAATTTCCTGTTCAATGTGTGAGCTGGACGGGTTTTTGCGGTGAAGGTGTTTGACAGCGTCTCGGGAACCCCCTATAATCTCGCGCTTCGTTTGGGTGGGGTTCCCGAGCGGTCAAAGGGATCAGACTGTAAATCTGACGGCTCTGCCTTCGAAGGTTCGAATCCTTCCCCCACCACCAGTTTTTGCAGGCCGAGCAGGGCGAAGCGGGTGTAGCTCAATGGTAGAGCTGAAGCCTTCCAAGCTTAAGACGAGGGTTCGATTCCCTTCACCCGCTCCAGTTTTTGTGTGGGCTTATTTGGTAGTAAGTCCGAAGCCCATGTAGCTCAGTGGCAGAGCACTCCCTTGGTAAGGGAGAGGTCGGCAGTTCAATCCTGCCCATGGGCACCAGGTTTTGGGTGGTCGCCGTTTGAGGCGGCGCGCCTGTATTTGATAAAGCGGTAGTCGGGATGTTGGTTGTGATGCGCCGCATCGTTCTTGTGCAAATTTGAGGGGTACTTGGAAATGGCTAAGGAAAAATTCGAGCGGACGAAACCGCACGTAAACGTTGGCACCATTGGACACGTTGACCACGGCAAGACCACCTTGACCGCGGCGATCACCACCATTCTGTCGAAGAAATTTGGCGGGGCTGCCAAGAAGTATGATGAGATTGATTCCTCGCCCGAAGAGAAAGCGCGCGGCATCACCATCAACACCGCCCACGTCGAATACGAGACGGCCAAGCGCCACTACGCCCACGTCGACTGCCCGGGTCACGCCGACTACGTCAAGAACATGATTACTGGTGCTGCCCAGATGGACGGCGCCATTCTCGTCGTATCCTCCGCCGACGGCCCCATGCCCCAGACCCGCGAGCACATCCTGCTGGCCCGTCAGGTTGGCGTGCCCTACATCATCGTCTACATGAACAAGGCCGACATGGTCGACGACGCCGAACTGCTCGAGCTCGTCGAAATGGAAATCCGTGAACTCCTGTCCAAGTACGACTTCCCGGGCGACGACACCCCCATCATCGTGGGCTCCGCCCTGAAAGCCCTCGAAGGCGACCAGAGCGACATCGGCGAGCCCAGCATCATGAAACTGGCCGACGCCCTCGACAACTACATTCCCGAGCCCGAGCGCGCCATCGACAAGCCCTTCCTGATGCCCGTTGAAGACGTCTTCTCCATCTCCGGTCGCGGCACCGTTGTCACCGGTCGTGTCGAGCGCGGCGTCATCAAGGTTGGCGAAGAAATCGAGATCGTCGGCATCGTCCCCACCGTCAAGACCACCTGCACCGGCGTCGAAATGTTCCGCAAGCTGCTCGACCAGGGCCAGGCGGGCGACAACGTCGGCGTCCTGCTGCGTGGCACCAAGCGTGAAGAAGTCCAGCGTGGCCAGGTTCTGGCCAAGCCCGGCTCCATCAAGCCGCACACCAAGTTCTCGGCCGAGATCTACGTGCTGTCGAAGGACGAAGGGNGTCGTCACACCCCGTTCTTCAACGGCTACCGTCCGCAGTTCTATTTCCGTACCACCGACGTCACGGGCAGCATCGAGCTGCCGGCTGGCACCGAGATGGTGATGCCTGGCGACAACGTCAGCATCAAAGTCTCGCTGATTCAGCCGATCGCCATGGACGAAGGTCTGCGTTTCGCCATCCGCGAAGGCGGTCGTACCGTCGGTGCGGGTGTCGTGGCCAAGATCGAAGAGTAAGCCGGTTTGACCGGAAGGATGGGGTCGGGCCGTATGCCTGCCCCCGGCCTTGAGTAATACAGGCCAATAGCTCAATTGGTAGAGCGTCGGTCTCCAAAACCGAAGGTTGGGGGTTCGAGACCCTCTTGGCCTGCCACAGGATAAGCCGTAAGGCGCACAGCATTCATGGCTGACAAAATCAAGCTGCTGGTAGCGGTATTGCTGGTCATCGCAGGGGTGGCCGGCTNNTTTATTTTTGCGGATGCGCCAACCGTGGTGCGTGTCCTGTCGGTGATCGGCGGCGTCGTGCTGGCGGGCGTGGTGGCGGGGTTGTCGGCCCCGGGCAAGCGCTTTTACCGGTTTGCGCTGGACTCGCGCGATGAGGCCAAGAAGGTTGTCTGGCCGACGCGCAAGGAGACTGTCCAGATGACGGGCGTGGTCATGGCTTTTGTGGTCGTGATGGCATTGTTCCTGTGGGCGGTAGATGGAATTTTGTTGTGGCTGGTCAAGCTGGCCATGGGACAGGGAGTTGAGTATGCGTTGGTACGTGGTTCATNNGCCTACTCCGGCTTCGAGAAAAGCGTTGCGCGCAACCTGGTTGAGCGCATCGAGCGTGCTGGCATGAAGGATCGTTTCGGCGAAATCCTGGTGCCGGTGGAGGAAGTGGTGGAAATGAAGGCGGGGCAGAAAAAGACTGCCGAGCGCAAATTCTTTCCCGGCTATGTCCTGGTTCAGATGGAGATGGACGACGATACCTGGCACCTGGTGAAGAGTACGCCCAAGGTCACCGGTTTCGTCGGCGGAACGGCGACCAAGCCGGCGCCCATCTCCGAAAAGGAAGTACAGGCTATTCTCGACCAGATGCGCGAGGGTGTGGAGAAGCCCAAGCCCAAGGTGCTGTTCGAGGTGGGCGAGGTGGTGCGGGTCATCGATGGTCCGTTCACCGACTTCAATGGCAATGTGGAAGAAGTGAATTACGACAAGAGCAAGCTGCGCGTGTCGGTCATGATTTTTGGTCGGGCGACGCCTGTGGAACTGGGCTTCGGTCAGGTCGAGAAAAGCTAGTCCAGGCGAAAGTAAAGTCTGGCTGGGTGAGGTCGCTTCGGCATCAGCCTGGAAGCGGCATCAAATAGGAAGGTAGGTCCGGGCAACCGGCGAGGAGCGCGAGTAGGGCAACCCCAAAGCGCGTTGGTACTCATTTATTAGGAGCCATCATGGCAAAGAAGATTGTCGGCTACATCAAGCTGCNAAGTGCCGGCGGGTAAAGCCAACCCGTCGCCCNCCATTGGTCCTGCGCTCGGTCAGCGCGGCCTGAACATCATGGAATTCTGCAAGGCGTTCAACGCCAAGACCCAGGGCATGGAGCCCGGTCTGCCGATTCCGGTCGTGATCACTGCGTTCGCGGACAAGAGCTTCACCTTCATCATGAAGACGCCGCCCGCGACCGTGCTGATCAAGAAGGCGATCAAGCTCGACAAGGGCAGCGCCAAACCGCATCTTGACAAGGTGGGCACGATCACCCGCGCCCAACTCGAAGAGATCGCCAAGACCAAGGAACCCGACCTGACTGCGGCCGACATGGACGCGGCGGTACGCACCATTGCCGGTACGGCCCGTTCCATGGGCATCATCGTGGAGGGAGTCTGAGATGGCTAATACATCCAAGCGCCTGCGTGCGCTCAAAGAGAAAATTGACCGCAACCGCAATTACCCGGTGACGGACGCCTTGCAGCTGGTCAAGGAAACGGCTACGGCCAAATTCGACGAATCGATCGATATCGCCGTGAACCTTGGCGTCGATGCGCGTAAATCCGACCAGATGGTGCGCGGCGCCGTGGTTTTGCCGAAGGGTATCGGCAAGACCATTCGCGTGGCAGTGTTCGCCCAGGGCGATAACGTGCAAAAAGCGAAAGATGCTGGTGCGGATATCGTCGGCTTCGACGATCTGGCGGCGGAGATCAAGGCCGGCAAGATGGATTTCGACGTGGTCATCGCCACGCCAGACGCCATGCGCGTGGTCGGCCAGCTCGGCCAGATTCTGGGTCCGCGCGGCCTGATGCCGAACCCGAAAGTCGGCACCGTGTCGCCTGACGTGGTCGGCGCAGTGAAAAATGCCAAGGCCGGTCAGGTGCAATACCGTACCGACAAGGGTGGCATCGTGCATTGCACCATTGGCCGTGCTTCGTTCAGCGTCGAGGATCTGAAGGAAAACCTGGCGGCCTTGCTGGACGCATTGCAGCGGGCCAAGCCGGCCAGCTCCAAGNGGGTCTACTTCAAGCGCCTGTCGGTGTCGAGCACCATGGGCGTGGGCGTGCGCGTCGACCAGGCCAGCGTCAGCGCATAAATTTATTTGAGGGCACGCCGGAAGGTGTGCCCCAGTCTGAACTTTGGGCCGTCAGCCAGATGTTTGGCTGACGGGTTGTCAAAGACCGTAGGCATCCGCAAGGATTTAATTGCCGGTGACTGACAAGTGGGCGATGAGTTACATCCTCTGTTTGCGGGTACCGGGCCCTACGCAGATGGCGTTCCCCAGCAGGATTTTCCTGTCAAGGCCGCCAGCCGGAGCGCCCCGTGGGCACAAGCGGGTAACGCTCCGTAACTGAGAAGGAGGTAAGACCTTGAGTCTGAATCTTGAAGAAAAGAAAGCCGTCGTTGCCGAGGTTGCTGCGCAGGTTGCGGCTGCCCAGACGGTTGTTGTTGCCGAATACCGTGGCATCACGGTGGAGCACATGACCCAGCTGCGTGCGCAAGCGCGCAAGGAAGGGNTCTATCTGCGCGTGTTGAAAAACACGCTGGTACGCCGCGCGATTGTGGATACGCCGTTTGCAGGCATTGCCGACCAGCTGGTCGGCCCGCTTGCCTATGGCATTTCCAAGGATCCGGTGGCTGCCGCCAAAGTGATGCACGAGTTTGCCAAGACCAACGACAAGTTCGTCGTCAAGGCCGGTGCCATGCCCAACTTCATCATGTCCGCCAAGGATGTGGGGAATCTGGCCAGCATGCCCAGCCGCGAAGAACTGCTGTCCAAGCTCTTGGGCACCATGCAGGCCCCGATCGCGCAATTCGTTCGTACGCTCAACGAAGTGCCGACCAAGTTCGTTCGCGGGCTGGCTGCGGTGCGCGACAAGCAGGCTGCCTGAGCAGCCTGCCGACATCCGCATATAAACGACATTGATTTTTAATCTGAAGCATAATTGACAGGAGTAATACAAATGGCTGTTGCAAAAGCTGACATTCTGGATGCCATCGCTGGCATGACCGTGCTTGAGCTGTCCGAGCTCATCAAGGAAATGGAAGAGAAATTCGGCGTTTCCGCCGCTGCCGCTGCGGTTGCCGTGGCTGCCCCGCTGCCGGTGGCGCTGCTGGTGCTGCTACTGAAGAGCAGACCGAGTTCACCGTGATGCTGACCTCCGCTGGCGAAAAGAAAGTGGAAGTCATCAAAGTGGTGCGTGCCGCTACCGGCCTGGGCCTGAAGGAAGCCAAAGACCTGGTCGATGGCGCACCCAAGGCCGTGAAGGAAGGCGTATCCAAGGCCGATGCCGACGCGCTGAAGAAGCAGTTGGAAGAAGCTGGCGCAGGCGTCGAAGTCAAATAAGTACGGTCCCCAGGGCGGCGCGCGCAAGCGTGCCGCCGTTTCCGGAGACGCATTTATTTCGCCACATTCATATTGCGGTGGTGTGTTGCGGGAAACCCGCGGCAGACGCAAGCAGCAAATACCCGGAACCCGGAATCGGCTTCCGGGTCATTTGCTTTGCGTGTGCCCTACAAAGCGCCGGCGCGTAACCCGCGTGCCCGCCCGCCCCTGATCGTCAAGGAGACCCCATGGCTTATACCTTTACCGAGAAANAACGTCTGCGCAAGAGCTTTGCCAGCCGGACCAACACCCTTCCGGTGCCGTTTCTTCTGGCGACCCAGCTTGAATCCTATCGTGCCTTCCTGCAAGAGGGCCGTTCGCGCGACGAGCGCCTGAACGAAGGCCTGCAGGCCGCGTTCACCTCGATTTTTCCGATCGTCAGCCACAGCGGCAACGCCCGTCTGGAATACGTCAGCTACCTGCTGGGCGAGCCGGTGTTCGACATCAAGGAATGTCAGCAGCGTGGTCTGACCTTTNGTGCGCCGCTGCGTGCCAAAGTGCGCCTGGTCATCATGGATAAGGAGGCATCCAAGCCGACCATCAAGGAGGTCAAGGAGCAGGAAGTCTACATGGGCGAAATCCCGCTCATGACGCCGACCGGCTCCTTCGTCATCAACGGTACCGAGCGTGTGATCGTGTCGCAGCTGCACCGTTCGCCCGGCGTGTTCTTCGAACACGACCGCGGCAAGACCCACAGCTCGGGCAAGCTGCTGTTCTCGGCGCGCGTGATTCCCTACCGCGGTTCCTGGCTGGATTTCGAATTCGACGCTAAGGACATCCTGTTCTTCCGCGTCGACCGTCGTCGCAAGATGCCGGTCACCATCCTGCTGAAGGCGCTCGGCTATACGCCGGAGAGCATCCTTGATGCCTTCTTCAGCAAGGACACGTTCTACATCAACACCCAGGGCATCCAGTTTGAACTGGTGCCGGAGCGCCTGCGCGGCGAGTTGGCGCGTTTCGACATCTGCGGCAAGGATGACCACGTGATCGTCGCCAAGGACAAGCGCATCACCGCCAAGCACATTCGCGAGCTTGACGCCGCCGGCGTCAAGAAATGGGCGGTTCCGGTCGAATTCGTGGTGGGCCGTGTGCTGTCGCACGATGTGGTCGACAAGAATACTGGCGAGTTGGTGGCGCGCGCCAACGACGAGATCACGGAAGACCTGCTGACGAAGCTGGCCGAAGCGGGCGTCGACAAGTTCAATACGCTCTACACCAATGACCTCGATCACGGTGCCTTCATTTCGCAGACCCTGCGCACTGACGATACCACCGACGAATACGCCGCCAAGGTGGCGATCTATCGCATGATGCGTCCGGGCGAACCGCCCACGGAAGATGCAGTGAATGCCTTGTTCGTCAATTTGTTCTTCAGCGAAGAGCGTTATGACCTCTCGGCCGTCGGCCGCATGAAGTTCAACCGCCGCATCGGTCGTGACGAGCTGACCGGCTCGGGCACGCTATCGACCGAGGACATCGTCGCGGTGATCAAGATCCTGGTCGAGCTGCGCAACGGCCGCGGTGAAATCGACGATATCGATCACCTCGGCAACCGTCGCGTGCGTTCTGTCGGCGAACTGGCGGAGAACCAGTTCCGCGCTGGCCTGGTGCGGGTCGAGCGCGCTGTGCGCGAGCGCCTCTCGCAGGCCGAGTCCGACAACCTGATGCCGCATGACCTGATCAACGCCAAACCAGTGTCGGCGGCGATCAAGGAATTCTTCGGGTCGTCACAGCTGTCGCAGTTCATGGACCAGACCAATCCGCTGTCCGAGATCACCCACAAGCGCCGCGTTTCCGCGCTGGGCCCCGGTGGCCTGACCCGCGAACGTGCCGGCTTCGAGGTGCGCGACGTGCACCCGACCCACTATGGCCGCGTCTGCCCGATCGAAACGCCGGAAGGTCCGAACATCGGCTTGATCAACTCGCTGGCCTTGTTCGCCCGCACCAACTGGTATGGCTTCATCGAGACGCCTTATCGCAAGGTCGTCAACCACAAGGTGACCGACGAGATCGAATACCTGTCGGCGATCGAGGAAAGCAAATACGTCATCGCACAGGCCAATGCTGATCTCGATGCCAAGAGCAAATTCAAGGACGACTTGGTCTCGTGCCGCTACAAGAACGAATTCACGCTGTCGACGCCCGACAAGATTGAATACATGGACGTCGCGCCGGCGCAGATCGTGTCGGTGGCCGCGTCGCTGATTCCGTTCCTCGAGCACGATGACGCCAACCGCGCGCTGATGGGCTCCAACATGCAGCGCCAGGCCGTGCCCTGTCTGCGTCCGGAAAAGCCTTTCGTCGGCACCGGGATCGAACGCACGGCTGCGGTCGATTCCGGCACGGTGGTGACTGCGCATCGTGGCGGTATCGTCGACTATATCGACGCCAGCCGTATCGTGATCCGTGTGCATGACGAGGAAGCACGCGCCGGTGAAGTCGGCGTCGACATCTATTCACTGATCAAGTACACGCGTTCCAACCAGAACACCAACATCAA
This sequence comes from Thiobacillus sp., assembly GCF_013693775.1. Taxonomy (NCBI): domain Bacteria; kingdom Pseudomonadati; phylum Pseudomonadota; class Betaproteobacteria; order Nitrosomonadales; family Thiobacillaceae; genus Thiobacillus; species Thiobacillus sp. Next base: position 1,834,457 of record NZ_CP059257.1, on the reverse strand, counting down.
CCAGCGTCCGCTGGTGAAGGTGGGTGACGTCATCGCCCGCGGCGACGTCATTGCCGACGGCGCATCGACCGACATGGGCGAACTGGCGCTCGGACAGAACATGCTGGTCGCGTTCATGCCATGGAACGGCTACAACTTCGAAGACTCGATCCTGATCAACGAGAAAGTCGTCGCCGAAGACCGCTACACCTCGATCCATATCGAGGAACTGTCGGTGGTCGCGCGCGATACCAAGCTCGGGCCCGAGGAGATCACCCGCGACATCTCCAACCTGGCCGAGCGCCAACTGGGGCGTCTGGATGACTCCGGCATCATCGCCATCGGCGCCGAAGTCGAAGCCGGCGACGTGCTGGTCGGCAAGGTCACGCCCAAGGGCGAAACCCAGTTGACGCCGGAAGAAAAGCTGCTGCGCGCCATTTTCGGCGAGAAGGCATCCGACGTGAAGGACACGTCGCTGAAGGTGCCGTCCGGCATGTCGGGCGTGGTGATCGACGTACAGGTCTTCACCCGCGAAGGCATCGAGCGCGACAAGCGCGCGCAGTCGATCATCGACACCCAACTCGCCGAATACAAGAAGGACCTGACCGACCGCATGCGCATCGTCGAGGACGATACCTTCGCGCGTCTGGAAAAACTGCTGCACCTGAAAGTCGCCAACGGCGGGCCGAAGAAACTGGCCAAGGGCAGCAAGATCACCAAGGACTACCTGGAATCGGTGAATCGCCACGACTGGTTCGACATCCGTCTGGCCGACGACGAGGCCAGCCGTCAGGTCGAGTCGCTGAAGGACAGTCTCACGCAGAAGCGCATCGAATTCGATGCGATGTTTGAANAGAAGAAGAAAAAGCTCACCGCCGGTGACGAGTTGCCGCCTGGCGTGCAGAAGATGGTCAAGGTCTACCTGGCAGTCAAGCGCCGTCTGCAGCCCGGCGACAAGATGGCCGGCCGCCACGGCAACAAGGGCGTGGTATCGAAGATCGTGCCGGTCGAGGACATGCCTTTCATGGCGGATGGCCGCCCGGTCGATATCGTGTTGAACCCGCTTGGCGTGCCGTCGCGGATGAACGTCGGTCAGATCCTGGAGACCCACCTCGGCTGGGCCTCCAAGGGCCTGGGCGAGAAGATCGGCCAGATGCTGGCGGCCCAGACCAAGACGTTGGTGAAGGACCTGCGCCACTTCCTCAAGGAAATCTACAACCAGTCGGGCAAGTCGGAAGACATCGACGGCTTCACCGACGAGGAAGTGATCGAGCTGGGACGCAACCTGCAAAAGGGCGTGCCGTTTGCCTCGCCAGTGTTCGACGGCGCCTCGGAAGAGGAAATCCGTCGCATGCTGACGCTGGCCGGCCTGCCCGAAGGTGGTCAGGTCACGCTGTACGATGGCCGTACCGGCGAAGCTTTCGATCGTCAGGTCACGGTGGGTTACAAGCACGTGCTGAAGCTGCACCACCTGGTCGACGACAAGATGCACGCGCGTTCCACCGGCCCGTACTCGCTCGTCACCCAGCAACCGCTGGGCGGCAAGGCGCAGTTCGGCGGCCAGCGCTTCGGCGAAATGGAAGTGTGGGCACTGGAGGCGTATGGCGCATCCTATGTGCTGCAGGAAATGCTGACCGTGAAGTCCGACGACGTGAACGGCCGTACCAAGGTGTACGAGAACATCGTCAAGGGCGATCACAAGATCGAGGCGGGCATGCCGGAATCCTTCAACGTGCTGGTGAAGGAAATCCGCTCGCTCGGCATCGACATCGATCTGGAACGTTATTAATTTAGGGGTGAGGACACAGCCATGAAAGCATTGTTAGATCTTTTCAAGCAGGCCACCCACGAGGAAGAGTTCGACGCCATCAAGATCGGCCTGGCGTCGCCGGAGAAAATCCGCTCCTGGTCCTACGGCGAAGTGAAGAAGCCGGAGACCATCAACTACCGTACCTTCAAGCCGGAGCGCGATGGCCTGTTCTGCGCCAAGATCTTCGGTCCGGTGAAGGACTACGAGTGCCTGTGTGGCAAGTACAAGCGCCTCAAGCATCGCGGCGTGATCTGCGAAAAGTGCGGCGTCGAAGTCACGCTGTCCAAGGTGCGCCGCGAGCGCATGGGCCACATCGAACTGGCTTCGCCCGTCGCCCACATCTGGTTCCTGAAGTCGCTGCCCAGCCGTCTCGGCATGGTGCTCGACATGACGCTACGCGACATCGAGCGCGTGCTCTACTTCGAGGGCTTTGTCGTGGTCGAGCCCGGCATGACGCCGCTCAATCGTGGCCAGCTGCTGACCGAGGAAGACTACCTCGCCAAGCTGGAAGAATACGGCGATGAGTTCAAGGCGCTGATGGGTGCGGAAGGCGTGCGCGAGCTGCTGCGCTCGCTCGACCTGCATACCGAAGTGGAGACCCTGCACGCGGAAATAAGCAAAACCGGTTCCGACACCAAGCTGAAGAAGCTGTCCAAGCGCCTGAAGATTCTCGAAGGTTTCCAGAAGTCCGGCATCAAGCCCGAATGGATGATCCTCGAAGTGCTGCCGGTGCTGCCGCCCGAACTGCGTCCGCTGGTGCCGCTGGATGGCGGCCGCTTCGCCACGTCCGACCTCAACGACCTGTATCGCCGCGTCATCAACCGTAACAACCGCTTGAAGCGGCTGCTGGAACTGAAGGCGCCGGAAATCATCGTGCGCAACGAAAAGCGCATGCTGCAGGAAGCGGTTGATTCGCTGCTCGACAACGGCCGTCGCGGCAAGGCGATGACCGGTGCCAACAAGCGCCCGTTGAAGTCGCTGGCCGACATGATCAAGGGCAAGAGCGGTCGTTTCCGCCAGAACCTGCTGGGCAAGCGTGTCGACTACTCGGGCCGTTCGGTCATCGTGGTGGGCCCGACGCTCAAGCTGCACCAGTGCGGCCTGCCGAAGAAAATGGCGCTCGAGCTGTTCAAGCCCTTCATTTTCAACCGCCTCGAAGTGCTGGGGCTGGCGACCACGATTAAGGCCGCCAAGAAGATGGTGGAAGACGAAGAGCCGATCGTGTGGGACTTGCTGGAAGAGGTCATCCGCGAGCATCCGGTGATGCTGAACCGCGCACCGACGCTGCATCGCCTGGGCATCCAGGCGTTTGAGCCGGTGCTGATCGAAGGCAAGGCGATCCAACTGCATCCGCTGGTGTGCGCGGCATTCAACGCCGACTTCGACGGCGACCAGATGGCCGTCCACGTGCCGCTCTCGCTGGAGGCGCAGGCCGAAGCGCGCACCCTGATGCTGGCGTCGAACAACGTGCTGTCGCCCGCCAACGGCGAGCCCATCATCGTGCCGTCGCAGGACATCGTGCTCGGCCTGTATTACATGACGCGTGAAATGGTCAACGCCAAGGGCGAAGGCATGATGTTTGCCGACGTCACCGAGGCGCGCCGTGCCTACGACAACCGTGAGGCAGCGCTGCATGCACGCGTCACGGTGCGTATCAAGGAAGTGACGCTTGACGAGAACAAAAATCGCGTCGAGACCATCAAGCGGGTGGAAACCACGCTCGGCCGTGCGCTGCTGTCGGAAATTCTGCCGCCGGGGCTGCCGTTCAGCTTCGTCGACAAGGCGCTGAAGAAGAAGGAAATCTCCAAGCTGATCAACGCCAGCTTCCGCCGCTGCGGCCTGCGCGAGACGGTGATCTTCGCCGACAAGCTGATGTACACCGGCTTCACCTTCGCGACCCGCGCAGGGATGTCGATCGCCATCAAGGACATGCTGATTCCGAACGAGAAGGGACAGATCCTGGGCGCGGCCGAAGCCGAGGTCAAAGAGATCGAATCGCAGTACACCTCGGGTTTGGTGACGCAGGGCGAGCGCTATAACAAAGTGGTCGACATCTGGGGCCGTGCCGGCGACGCCGTGGCCAAGGCCATGATGGCGCAGCTGGGAAGCGAGAAAGTCGCCGATCGCAATGGCAAGGACGTCACCCAGGAATCGTTCAACGCGATTTACATGATGGCTGACTCGGGCGCGCGGGGCTCCGCTGCGCAGATTCGCCAGCTGGCCGGCATGCGCGGCCTGATGGCGAAGCCGGACGGTTCCATCATCGAAACCCCGATCACGGCGAACTTCCGTGAAGGCCTGAACATGCTTCAGTACTTCATCTCGACTCACGGCGCGCGTAAGGGTCTGGCCGATACCGCACTGAAAACCGCGAACTCGGGCTACCTGACGCGTCGCCTGGTCGACGTGACGCAGGATCTGGTGGTGGTCGAGGACGATTGCGGTACCAAGAACGGCCTGGTCGTGAAGGCGCTGGTCGAGGGCGGTGAAGTGGTTGAAGCGCTGCGCGAACGGNTTCTCGGCCGGGTGGCTGCCAGCGACATCATCCATCCCGAGACCCAGGAAACCGTGTTCGAAGCCGGTACCCTGCTGGTGGAAGACGTGGTCGACACCATCGAATCGCTGGGCATCGACGAGGTCAAGGTGCGTACGCCGCTGACCTGCGAGACCCGCTATGGCCTGTGTGCCNAGTGCTACGGCCGCGACCTGGGGCGCGGCTATCTGGTCAATGCTGGCGAGGCGGTCGGTGTGATTGCCGCCCAGTCGATCGGCGAACCGGGCACCCAGCTCACCATGCGGACCTTCCACATCGGTGGCGCGGCGTCGCGTGCTGCCGCTGCCAGCCAGTTGGAAGCGAAGTCCAACGGTTCGGTACAGTACACCGCCACCATGCGCTACGTGACCAACGCGCGTAAGGAACTGGTTGCGATCTCGCGCAGCGGTGAGATCATTATTGCCGACGACAGCGGCCGCGAGCGCGAGCGCCACAAGGTACCGTACGGGGCCACGCTGATGGTGACCGACGGTGCCAAGATCAAGGCAGGCGCCGTACTGGCCACCTGGGATCCGCACACCCGCCCGATCATCACCGAATATGCCGGCCGGATTCGCTTCGAGAACATCGAAGAGGGCGTCACCGTGGCCAAGCAGCTCGACGACGTCACCGGCCTCTCCACGCTGGTGGTGATCGATCCCAAGCGCAAGGCCAGCGGTGCAGGCAGGGCCNTGCGCCCGCAGGTCAAGCTGCTGGACGAAACCGGCAACGAGATCAAGATCGCGGGAACCGACACCNCTAGTCAACATCACCTTCCAGNNATCGGCTCCATCATCACGGTGAAGGACGGCCAGGATGTGGCGGTGGGTGACGTGCTCGCGCGTATCCCGCAGGAAACCTCGAAGACACGCGACATTACCGGCGGCCTGCCGCGCGTGGCCGAGCTGTTCGAGGCACGTTCGCCGAAAGATGCCGGCGTGCTGGCGGAAGTCACCGGCACCGTCTCCTTCGGCAAGGACACCAAGGGCAAGCAGCGCTTGGTCATCACCGATATGGACGGCGTGGCGCACGAGTACCTGATCACGAAAGAGAAGCATGTGACCGCACACGACGGCCAGATCGTCCAGAAGGGCGAAATGATCGTCGACGGCCCGGTTGACCCGCACGACATCCTGCGCCTGCAGGGCGTGGAAGCGCTGGCCCGCTACATCACCGACGAGGTGCAGGACGTCTACCGTCTTCAGGGTGTGAAGATCAACGACAAGCATATCGAGGTCATCGTGCGTCAGATGCTGCGCCGCGTCACTGTGGTGGATCCGGGCGCGACCGGACTTATCCCTGGGGAGCAGATCGAGCGTTCGGAAGTGCTGCAGATCAACGACGAGATGGTCGCGGCAGGCAAAGAACCTGCCACCTACGATCCGATCCTGCTCGGTATCACCAAGGCGTCGTTGTCGACTGATTCCTTCATTTCGGCGGCCTCCTTCCAGGAAACCACGCGCGTGCTGACCGAAGCGGCCATCATGGGCAAGAAGGACGAGCTGCGCGGCCTGAAGGAAAACGTGATTGTCGGTCGTCTGATCCCGGCAGGCAGCGGTCTGGCCTACCACAATACCCGTCGCCGCCAGGCAGCCGGGGAGGACTTGGGCGCTGCGCACCTGATCGAAGGCGGTGAAACCAGTGCCGACCAGAATCAGGAAGTGGCTTGACAGGGAGAGGGCTCTCCCTAGAATCACGCGTCTTTTTCCGGCCATACGTGCGCCGGGAAGCGCAGGACTGTAGCCCGGGACGGCGCCGCGTTCAAAAATGCGGTTGGCGCCGTCCCGCTTGTTTTACAAACGATACGCTCACCTTAATTTTTCGGAATTTTTGACATGCCAACGATTAACCAGCTGATCCGCAAGCCGCGCCAGGCGCCGGTGGAANAGAGCAAGGTTCCGGCCTTGAAGGCCTGCCCGCAACGCCGCGGCGTGTGCACCCGCGTGTACACCACGACGCCCAAGAAACCGAACTCCGCCTTGCGTAAGGTGTGCAAGGTCAAGCTCACCAGCGGCTTCGAGGTCATCAGCTACATCGGTGGTGAAGGCCATAACCTGCAGGAGCACTCGGTTGTGCTGGTGCGCGGCGGCCGCGTCAAGGATTTGCCGGGTGTGCGTTACCACACGGTGCGCGGCAGCCTGGATACGGCTGGCNGTGAAGGATCGCAAGCAGTCGCGCTCGAAGTATGGCGCCAAACGCCCCAAGAAGGCGTGATTGAACTTGGTGTCCCCCAAAAGCCTAATTGGCCAGCAAGCTTAACTAGATAGAGAGACAGGAAAATGCCCCGTCGTCGCGAAGTCCCCAAGCGTGAAATCCTGCCTGATCCGAAATTCGGTAATCAGGAAGTTTCGAAATTCATGAACGTCGTCATGTCCAGCGGCAAGAAGTCGGTCGCCGAGCGCATTGTCTATGGCGCCTTCGAGCAGATCACCAGCAAGTCCGGCAAGGATCCGCTGGAAGTGTTCAGCACGGCGCTGAATAATGCTCGTCCGCTGGTCGAGGTGAAGAGTCGTCGCGTCGGCGGCGCCAACTACCAAGTCCCGGTCGAGGTGCGCTCGAGCCGCCGTACCGCGCTGGCCATGCGCTGGCTGAAGGATGCGGCGCGCAAGCGTGGCGAAAAGTCCATGGGCGCCCGTCTGGCGGGCGAGTTGCTGGATGCGGCCGAGGGTCGTGGCGGCGCAGTGAAGAAGCGCGAAGAAGTGCACCGTATGGCTGAGGCCAACAAGGCCTTCTCGCATTTCCGCTTCTAAACCCAACGTATTGATTGGCAGGTAACTAAAGTGGCACGCACGACTCCCATTGAGCGCTATCGCAATATCGGCATTTCGGCCCATATTGACGCCGGCAAGACCACCACCACCGAGCGCATCCTGTTCTACACGGGCGTGTCGCACAAAATCGGCGAAGTCCATGACGGCGCGGCCACCATGGACTGGATGGAGCAGGAGCAGGAGCGTGGCATCACCATTACCTCTGCTGCGACGACCTGCTTCTGGAAGGGGATGGATGGCAAATTCCCCGAGCATCGCATCAACATCATCGACACCCCGGGGCACGTCGACTTCACGATCGAGGTCGAGCGCTCCATGCGCGTGCTGGACGGCGCGTGCATGGTCTACTGTGCGGTGGGTGGTGTGCAGCCGCAGTCCGAAACCGTGTGGCGCCAGGCCAACAAGTACGGCGTGCCGCGTCTGGCCTTCGTCAACAAGATGGATCGTTCCGGCGCCGACTTCTTCAAGGTCTATGAGCAGATGCGCTCGCGCCTGAAGGCCAACCCGGTTCCGGTGCAAGTGCCGATCGGGGCGGAAGACAAGTTCGAGGGCGTGGTTGACCTGATCAAGATGAAGGCGGTCTATTGGGATGAGGCCAGCCAGGGCATGAAATTTGACCTGCGCGACATCCCGGCCGATCTGGTTGAGGTCAGCAAGAAATGGCGCGAGACCATGGTCGAGGCGGCTGCGGAGTCGTCCGAAGAGTTGATGAACAAGTACCTCGAAGAGGGTGATCTCTCCGAGGCTGACATCCTTGCGGGTTTGCGTGCGCGCACCATTGCCAGCGAAATCGTGCCGATGATGTGCGGTACCGCGTTCAAGAACAAAGGCGTTCAAGCCATGCTCGACAAGGTGGTCGAGTTGATGCCTGCGCCAACCGATATTCCGCCTGTCAAGGGTGAACTCGACAACGGTGAGCAGGGTGAGCGTCGTGCGGCGGACGACGAAAAATTCTCGGCGCTGGCATTCAAGGTCGCGACCGATCCCTATGTTGGCCAGTTGATTTTCTTCCGCGTCTATTCCGGTGTGGTGAATTCCGGCGACACGATTTACAACCCGGTCAAGGGCCGCAAGGAGCGGATCGGCCGTATCCTGCAGATGCACGCCAACCAGCGCGAAGAAATCAAGGAAGTGCGCGCGGGCGACATCGCGGCGGCGGTGGGTTTGAAGGATGTGACCACGGGCGATACGCTGTGTGATGTGGCCAGCCCGATCACGCTGGAGCGCATGGAGTTCCCCGAGCCGGTGATTCACGTTGCGGTTGAGCCGAAAACCAAGGCCGACCAGGAANAAATGGGTATCGCGCTGGGTCGTCTGGCGCAGGAAGACCCGTCGTTCCGCGTGCGCACGGATGAAGAATCCGGCCAGACCATCATTTCGGGCATGGGCGAACTCCACCTCGAAATTCTGGTGGATCGCATGAAGCGCGAGTTCGGCGTCGAGGCCAACGTTGGCGCGCCGCAGGTGGCCTACCGTGAGGCGATCCGCAAGGAAGTCGAGCAGGAAGGCAAGCATGCCAAGCAGTCGGGTGGTAAGGGTCAGTACGGTCACGTCTGGATCAAGATGGGGCCGAACGAGGCTGGCAAGGGCTTTGAATTCATTGATGCCATCAAGGGCGGTACGGTCCCGCGCGAATTCATCCCTGCGGTCGAGAAGGGCCTGAGAGAAGCGCTGAACAACGGCGTGCTGGCCGGCTTCCCGGTGGTGGATGTCAAGGTCACGCTGTTCGACGGCTCCTACCATGACGTCGATTCGTCTGAGCTGGCGTTCAAGCTGGCAGCGATTCTGGCTTTCAGGNACGGGATGCGCAAGGCGAGCCCGGTCCTGCTGGAGCCGATGATGGCAGTCGAAGTAGAGACGCCTGAAGACTACATGGGCGACGTCATGGGTGACCTGAACCGTCGCCGTGGCATCATCCAGGGCATGGAAGATGCCGCCGGGGTCAAGCTGGTGAAGGCCGAGGTGCCGCTGGCCGAGATGTTCGGCTACTCCACTGATCTGCGTTCGATGTCGCAAGGTCGTGCGACCTACTCGATGGAGTTCAAGCACTACTCCGAGGCGCCGAAGAGCGTCGCGGAAGCGATCATTGCCAAGAAATNNAATTTTGATCTTATAGGGTATTGAAAAATGGCTAAGGAAAAATTCGAGCGGACGAAACCGCACGTAAACGTTGGCACCATTGGACACGTTGACCACGGCAAGACCACCTTGACCGCGGCGATCACCACCATTCTGTCGAAGAAATTTGGCGGGGCTGCCAAGAAGTATGATGAGATTGATTCCTCGCCCGAAGAGAAAGCGCGCGGCATCACCATCAACACCGCCCACGTCGAATACGAGACGGCCAAGCGCCACTACGCCCACGTCGACTGCCCGGGTCACGCCGACTACGTCAAGAACATGATTACTGGTGCTGCCCAGATGGACGGCGCCATTCTCGTCGTATCCTCCGCCGACGGCCCCATGCCCCAGACCCGCGAGCACATCCTGCTGGCCCGTCAGGTTGGCGTGCCCTACATCATCGTCTACATGAACAAGGCCGACATGGTCGACGACGCCGAACTGCTCGAGCTCGTCGAAATGGAAATCCGTGAACTCCTGTCCAAGTACGACTTCCCGGGCGACGACACCCCCATCATCGTGGGCTCCGCCCTGAAAGCCCTCGAAGGCGACCAGAGCGACATCGGCGAGCCCAGCATCATGAAACTGGCCGACGCCCTCGACAACTACATTCCCGAGCCCGAGCGCGCCATCGACAAGCCCTTCCTGATGCCCGTTGAAGACGTCTTCTCCATCTCCGGTCGCGGCACCGTTGTCACCGGTCGTGTCGAGCGCGGCGTCATCAAGGTTGGCGAAGAAATCGAGATCGTCGGCATCGTCCCCACCGTCAAGACCACCTGCACCGGCGTCGAAATGTTCCGCAAGCTGCTCGACCAGGGCCAGGCGGGCGACAACGTCGGCGTCCTGCTGCGTGGCACCAAGCGTGAAGAAGTCCAGCGTGGCCAGGTTCTGGCCAAGCCCGGCTCCATCAAGCCGCACACCAAGTTCTCGGCCGAGATCTACGTGCTGTCGAAGGACGAAGGGNGTCGTCACACCCCGTTCTTCAACGGCTACCGTCCGCAGTTCTATTTCCGTACCACCGACGTCACGGGCAGCATCGAGCTGCCGGCTGGCACCGAGATGGTGATGCCTGGCGACAACGTCAGCATCAAAGTCTCGCTGATTCAGCCGATCGCCATGGACGAAGGTCTGCGTTTCGCCATCCGCGAAGGCGGTCGTACCGTCGGTGCGGGTGTCGTGGCCAAGATCGAAGAGTAAGGCTCAATAATGCAAAACCAGAAAATCCGCATCCGCCTGAAGGCGTTTGACTACAAACTGATCGACCAGTCCGCGCTCGAAATCGTGGAAACCGCCAAGCGCACGGGCGCCGTGGTCAAGGGCCCGGTCCCGCTGCCGACCTCGATCGAGCGTTTTGACGTGCTGCGTTCGCCCCACGTCAACAAGGCGTCGCGCGACCAGTTCGAGATCCGTACCCATCGCCGCCTGATGGACATCATGGACCCGACCGACAAGACGGTCGATGCCCTGATGAAGCTGGATCTGCCTGCCGGCGTGGACGTCGAAATCAAGTTGTAAAAAGCGGGCGGCTTGGGTATACTGCCGCCCCTTCAGTTGTACCAATAGTCGCCGGTCAATTGTAATCGGCACCTAAAACCCTTGTCCGCAGCTTCGGCTGCCGGCTTGAGATAGGAAATACAAAGATGAGTATCGGGCTCGTTGGCCGCAAGGTCGGCATGACCCGCATTTTTACCGAGAACGGTGCGTCCGTTCCGGTGACGGTGCTGGAAATGTCAAACAATCGTGTGACGCAAGTGCGCACGCCAGAAAATGACGGTTATTCCGCTGTGCAGGTTGCTTACGGCAGCCGTCGCAATAGCCGTGTCAATAAATCGGAAGCCGGACATTACGCCAAGGCGGGTGTGGATGCGGGCGAGCTGCTGCGTGAATTCCGCGTGCCTGCCGACGTCGCTGCCCAATACCAGGCGGGCGCCACGGTTTCTGTCGAGGTGCTTCAGGCGGGGCAGAAGGTGGATGTTACAGGTGTGACGCAGGGCAAGGGCTTTGCGGGCACCATCAAGCGCCATAACTTCAAATCGCAACGCGCCACCCATGGCAACTCGCGTTCGCACAACGTGCCAGGCTCGATCGGCATGGCGCAGGATCCGNGTCGTGTTTTCCCGGGCAAGCGCATGTCCGGCCATATGGGTGCGGTCACCTGCACCAAGCAGAACCTTGAGGTTGTGCGTGTCGATGTGGAGCGTGGTCTGGTGCTGTTGAAAGGCGCCGTTCCGGGTTCCAAGGGTGGTCATGTCGTGGTGCGCCCGGCAGTGAAAGGGGTGCCTGATGGATTTGACGATCATTAACGAGCAGGGGCAGGATGTGACCAGCCTCGCTGTCTCCGACGAAACCTTCGGCCGCGACTACAACGAAGCGCTGGTGCACCAGGTGGTGACCGCGTTCCAGGCCAATGCGCGCAGCGGAAACCGCGCGCAGCAGACGCGTGCCGAGGTGACGGCTTCCACGCACAAGCCGTGGCGCCAAAAAGGCACCGGCCGCGCGCGTTCTGGCCGTACCTCCAGCCCGATCTGGCGTGGGGTGGCGTGACCTTCCCGAACAAGCCGAACGAGAACTTCACCCATAAGGTGAACCGCAAGATGTATCGTGCCGGCTTGGCGACCATCCTGTCGCAGCTGGCGCGCGAGGGCAAGCTCAAGGTTGTCGAAAGCCTGGGCATCGAGTCCCCCAAAACCAAGGTGCTTGCCAACAAACTCAAGTCGATGGGTTATGGCAAGGTCATGATCATTGCCGACAGCGTGGACGACAACCTGTGGCTGTCTTCGCGCAACCTGCCGAACGTCTACGTGGTCGAGCCGCATCAGGCCGATCCGTGGAGTCTGGTCAAATTCGGTAACGTGCTGATCACCAAGGCGGCGGTCAAGCAGTTTGAGGAGATGGTGTGATGAGTGCGATCAGTCAGGAGCGTCTGCTCAAAGTCATTCTCGCGCCGGTGATCTCCGAAAAGAGCACGCGCGTGGCCGACAAACTGAATCAGGTTGTTTTTCGTGTGTTGCCCGACGCAACCAAGCGGGAAATCGGCGCAGCGGTTGCCAGCCTGTTCAAGGTTGAGGTGACGGGTGTGCAGGTGCTGAACGTCAAGGGCAAGGTCAAGCGCTCCGGTCGTGTCATGGGTCGCCGTGACAACTGGAAGAAAGCGTATGTCACCCTGAAGCCGGGTCAGGACATCGACTTCGCGTCCGGTCAGTAAGGGAGAAAATCATGGCATTGATCAAAGTCAAACCTACCTCTGCCGGTCGCCGCGCGGTCGTCAAGGTCGTTACACCTGGCCTGCATAAAGGCAAACCCGTTGCTGCACTGCTCGAGCCCAAGAAGCGCGGTTCGGGCCGCAACAACAACGGGCATATTACGGTTCGCCACAAAGGCGGCGGTCACAAGCAGCATTACCGCGTGGTCGATTTCCGTCGCAACAAGGACGGCATTCCGGCAACTGTCGAGCGCTTGGAGTACGACCCCAACCGCTCCGCGCACCTCGCCCTGCTGTGCTACGCGGACGGCGAGCGTCGTTACATCATTGCCCCTCGCGGCATTGCCGCGGGTGCTCAGCTGGTGAGCGGCGCCGAAGCGCCGATCAAGGCCGGCAACTGCCTGCCGCTGCGCAGCATCCCGGTCGGCAGCACGGTGCACTGCGTCGAAATGATGCCGGGCAAGGGCGCGCAGATCGCACGTTCCGCTGGCACCTCGGTCCAGTTGCTGGCGCGCGAAGGCAGCTACGCTCAATTGCGTCTGCGTTCGGGTGAAATCCGCAAGGTGCACGTCGACTGTCGCGCGACTCTGGGCGAGTGCGGCAACGAAGAGCACAGCCTGCGTTCGATCGGCAAGGCCGGCGCAATGCGCTGGCGCGGTGTTCGTCCGACCGTGCGCGGTGTCGTGATGAACCCGGTCGACCACCCGCATGGTGGTGGTGAGNGTCGCACCGCGGCGGGTCGTCATCCGGTCAGCCCGTGGGGTACGCCGACCAAGGGGTATCGTACCCGCAGTAACAAGCGCACCTCCAACATGATCGTCCGCCGCCGTCACGCGCGCTGATTGAGGTAGAAAGATATGGCACGTTCAATTAAAAAGGCCCGTTCGTCGACGGGCACCTGCTGAAAAAATTGAAGCCGTTCGCGGTTCCAATGACAAGCGCCCGATCAAGACCTGGTCGCGTCGTTCCACCGTGTTGCCCGATTTCATCGGTCTGACGATTGCGGTGCACAACGGCCGCCAGCATGTGCCGGTGTTCGTGACCGAAAACATGGTCGGCCACAAGCTGGGTGAGTTTTCCCTGACGCGTACCTTCAAGGGCCACGTTGCGGACAAGAAGGCGAAGAAATAAGGAGCGCATGATGGAAGTTTCTGCAATTTTGCGTGGTACCCGCCTGTCCGCACAGAAAGGCCGTCTGGTTGCTGACCAGATCCGCGGCCTGCGCGTGGAAAAGGCGCTGAATATTCTGGCCTTCAGCCCGAAANAAGGCGCGGGCATCATCAAGAAGGTGCTCGAGTCGGCGATCGCTAATGCCGAGCACAACGAAGGTGCCGACATCGATACCCTGAAAGTCAAGACGATTTATGTCGACCAGGGGTCGGTGCTTAAGCGCTTCACTGCCCGCGCCAAAGGCCGTGGCAACCGTATTAGCAAACCGACCTGTCACATCACCGTGACGGTCGGCGATTAAGGAAGCGGCATGGGACAAAAATACATCCGATTGGGTTCCGTCTTGGTGTTCAACGCATATGGACGGCCAAGTGGTACGGTTCGAACCGCAACTTCTCAAGCACCCTGCTTGAGGACATCAAGGTTCGTGACTATCTGAAGAAGAAGCTTGCCCATGCTTCGGTCTCGAAGGTGCTGATCGAGCGCCCGGCGAAGAATGCGCGCATCACGATCTTCAGCGGCCGCCCCGGTGTGGTGATCGGCAAGAAGGGTGAGGATATCGAAGTGCTGCGCAGCGAGCTGGCGCGCCTGATGTCGGTGCCTGTGCACGTCAATATTGAGGAAGTGCGCAAACCGGAGACCGATGCCCAGATCATCGCCGACGGTATCGCCCAGCAGCTGGAGAAGCGCGTGATGTTCCGCCGCGCCATGAAGCGCGCGATGCAGAACGCGATGCGCCTGGGTGCCCAGGGCATCAAGATCATGAGCTCGGGTCGCTTGAACGGTGCGGAAATCGCCCGTACCGAGTGGTATCGCGAAGGCCGTGTGCCGCTGCATACGCTGCGTGCAGAGATCGATTACGGCTTTGCCGAAGCGAAGACCACCTACGGCATCATCGGCATCAAGGTTTGGGTCTACAAGGGCGATGNNCGCTGAATCGCGGCGAACAGCCTGCGGCCGCTGAACAGGAAAAGCGCGGCAAGAAATCGGGAGTGAAACATGCTGCAGCCAGCTAGAAGAAAATATCGCAAGGAACAGAAGGGCCGTAACACCGGCTTGGCAACCCGCGGTGCCGATGTGAGTTTTGGCGATTTCGGCCTGAAAGCCGTCGGTCGTGGCCGTCTGACCGCGCGCCAGATCGAAGCTGCGCGCCGTGCGATGACTCGCCACATCAAGCGTGGTGGTCGTATCTGGATCCGTATCTTCCCGGATAAGCCGATTTCCCGTAAGCCGGCCGAAGTGCGGATGGGTAACGGTAAAGGCGCGCCTGAGTATTACGTCGCTGAAATCCAGCCGGGCAAGGTTTTGTACGAGATGGATGGTGTGAACGAAACGCTGGCACGCGAGGCATTCCGCCTGGCGGCGGCCAAACTGCCGATCGCGACCACCTTCGTGACCCGCATGATCGGGAGCTGAGTGATGAATACGAAAGAAATGCGCGGCAAGAATGCCGCAGAGTTGAAGCAGGAACTGGAATCGCTGTTGCGCGCCCACTTTGCATTGCGTATGCAGGTGGCCACCCAGCAGTCGAGCAAAACTGCTGATTTGGGCAAGCTGCGTCGCGATATTGCCCGTGTCAAGACCATTATGCGCGAGAAGGCGGGTCAAGCATGACTGAAGTCAAGAAGATGGTGCGCACGCTCACGGGGCGTGTGGTGAGCGACAAGATGAACAAGACGGTCACGGTTCTGGTTGAGCGCCGCGTGAAGCATCCGGTTATCGGCAAGGTGATCCGCCTGTCGAAAAAGTATCATGCCCACGATGAAAACAACGAGTTTCACGAGGGTGACATGGTTCAGATCGAGGAATCGCGCAAGCTTTCGCGTACCAAGGCGTGGACCGTCAGCAAACTGATCGAGCGCGCTCGCGTATAAGGCTTGCATCAGGTGCTCAAACCCGGTATAGTGCCGGGTTTTCCGGTTGGGGAGCCGGTTTTGAACCCGGTTCGCTGACTCAAGCAATCCCGCATCATGCGGGTGTTCTCCCGAACGGGTTCCAAAACTGGCCGCCTCTGTGGTGGATAAAGTTGGAGGCAATTAAATGATTCAGATGCAGTCCGTATTGGACGTGGCAGACAACACCGGTGCGCGCTCCGTCATGTGCATCAAGGTGCTGGGCGGCAGTCATCGCCGTTATGCAAGTGTGGGCGACATCATCAAGGTCAGCATCAAGGATGCTGCGCCGCGTGGCCGCGTGAAGAAGGGTGATATTTACAACGCCGTGGTGGTTCGTACCGCCAAGGGTGTTCGTCGCCCCGACGGTTCGCTGGTGCGCTTTGACGGCAATGCTGCCGTGTTGCTGAACAACAAATTAGAGCCGATCGGTACCCGTATTNTTGGGCCGGTTACCCGTGAGTTGCGTACCGAGAAGTTCATGAAGATCGTCTCGCTTGCGCCCGAGGTTCTGTGAGAGGGAATCATGGCACGAATTCGTAAAAGCGATCAGGTGATCGTCCTGGCCGGAAAAGACAAAGGCAAGCGCGGTACTGTGCTGCGTGTGCTGGATGACGGCCATGTGGTTGTTGAGGGTGTGAATCGGGCCAAGAAGCATCAAAAGCCGAATCCCATGCGCAACATCCAGGGCGGGATCGTCGAGAAAGAGATGCCGATCCAGGCTTCGAATGTCGCATTGTTCAATGTCGGCACGCAGAAAGCGGATCGCGTGGGTTACAAGATGCTGGAGGACGGCCGCAAGGTGCGGGTGTACNAAGTCCAATGGCGAAATGGTTGACGCTCAGGGGTGATCATGGCGCGTTTTCAAGAATTGTATCGTGAGACGGTGGTGCCCAAGCTGGTCGAGCAGTTTGGCTATAAATCCATCATGGAAGTGCCGCGCATCCAGAAGATTACCCTGAACATGGGGGTTGGCGAGGCAGTGGCTGACAAGAAGGTGATGGATCACGCGGTGGCGGACATGCAGAAGATCGCGGGCCAGAAGCCGGTCGTCACCAAGTCCAAGAAGTCGATTGCCGGTTTCAAGATCCGTGAGAACTATCCCGTCGGCTGTATGGTGACCCTGCGCCGCGCGCAGATGTACGAATTCCTGGATCGTCTGGTTACGGTGGCCATGCCGCGTATCCGCGACTTCCGGGGTATTTCGGGCAAGTCCTTCGATGGCCGTGGCAACTACAACATGGGTGTCAAGGAACAGATCATTNTTCCCGAGATCGAGTACGACAAGATCGATGCGTTGCGTGGTATGAACATCACGATCACCACCACCGCCAAGACTGATGATGAAGCGCGAGCTCTGCTTGCCGCCTTCAGTTTCCCGTTCAAGAATTGAGGTAGGCATGGCCAAGTTATCCTTGATCAATCGTGAAGAAAACGCGCGTATGGTGAAGAAATATGCCGCCAAGCGCGCCGAGCTCAAAGCCGTCATCGCCAGCGTGGCGACCAGCGACGAAGATCGCATGGCGGCATACAAGGCGTTGCAGGAATTGCCGCGTAATTCCAGCCCGGTGAGGCAGCGTAACCGTTGCCAATTGACGGGCCGTCCACGTGGCGTGTTCAGCAAGTTTGGCCTGGCGCGCGGGAAGCTGCGTGAATATGCGATGCGGGGCGAGATCCCGGGCATCGTCAAGGCTAGCTGGTAAGGGGTAGACGATATG
Source organism: Thiobacillus sp. (assembly GCF_013693775.1). Lineage (NCBI taxonomy): Bacteria > Pseudomonadati > Pseudomonadota > Betaproteobacteria > Nitrosomonadales > Thiobacillaceae > Thiobacillus > Thiobacillus sp. Next base: position 1,817,261 of record NZ_CP059257.1, on the reverse strand, counting down.
AGTATGAGTGATCCCATCGCGGACATGCTGACCCGCATTCGCAATGCGCAGGCGGTTGAAAAGGCGGCTGTCACGATGCCCTCCTCCAAGGTCAAAGTGGCGATTGCCAAGGTGCTGAAAGACGAAGGTTACATCGAGGATTTCGCCGTTCGTGGCGAGGCCGGTAAGCCTGAACTCGAGTTGCAGTTGAAATATTACGCAGGCCGTCCGGTCATCGAGCGCATCGAGCGCGTCAGCAAGCCTGGTTTGCGCATCTATAAAGGTGCCGAAGACCTACCGCGTGTCATGAACGGCTTGGGTGTGGCAATCGTCTCCACCTCGAGCGGCGTGATGACTGATCGCCATGCGCGCGCCAAGGGCGTGGGTGGCGAAGTTCTGTGCGTGGTTGCGTAAGAGGGAGCGGATATGTCACGTGTAGCCAATAATCCTATTACGTTGCCGAAAGGTGTCGAAGTCACCTTGGGTGGCGCCATCTCCGTCAAGGGCCCGCTGGGCACCATGAGCCGGGCGATGTCGTCCGATGTGTCGGTTGCGCTCAATGAGGGTGTGCTGACCTTTGCGCCCGTCGGCGCAAGCATTCAGGCGAATGCCATGGCGGGGACCTTGCGTGCGCTGGTCAACAACATGGTGCAAGGTGTCCNNAAGGGATTCGAGAAGAAGCTGACGCTGGTTGGGGTCGGTTATCGCGCTCAAGCCCAGGGCGATGCGCTCAATTTGACGCTTGGTTTCTCGCATCCGGTCGTGCACAAGATGCCGGCTGGCATCAAGGTTGAGACCCCGACGCAGACTGAAATTGTGATCAAGGGCATTGATCGTCAGGCTGTTGGGCAGGTGGCCGCCGACGTGCGCGCATACCGTCCGCCGGAGCCCTACAAGGGCAAGGGCGTTCGCTATAGCGACGAAGTGGTCATCAAGAAAGAGACCAAGAAGAAGTAAGGCTTAAGGACAGATAATGAACACCAAGCAATCACGGATTCGCAGAGCGCGCAAAACCCGCGCCAAAATCGCGGCCGTCAAGGCGATTCGCCTGGCAATTCACCGCACCAACAGCCACATCTACGCCCAGATCNNATTTCGGCGGATGGCGGAACGGTCATGACCAGCGCGTCCTCGAACGACAAGGAACTGCGCGGCCAGCTGGCCAATGGCGGTAATGTGGCCGCCGCGGCGGCTGTGGGCAAGCGTCTGGCCGAAAAAGCCAAGGGCTTGGGCATTGAAAAAGTGGCTTTCGACCGAGCCGGCTTCAAGTTTCACGGGCGTGTGAAAGCCCTGGCTGAAGCGGCCCGCGAAGGCGGTTTGGCATTTTAACGAGGCAGAATCAAGATGGCCCGTACAGCACCTACGAGTAACGAAGAGCGCGGCGACGGCTTGCGCGAGAAGATGATTTCGGTCAACCGCGTCACCAAAGTGGTGAAGGGCGGCCGGATCATGGGTTTTGCCGCGCTGACCGTGGTTGGCGACGGCGATGGCGGTATCGGCATGGGCAAGGGCAAGTCCCGCGAAGTGCCGGTTGCCGTGCAGAAGGCCATGGAGGAAGCGCGTCGCAAGCTGGTCAAGATCAGCCTGAAGAATGGCACTTTCCACCATACGGTGGTGGGCCAGCATGGCGCCTCGCGCGTGCTGATCCAGCCGGCATCGGAAGGTACCGGCATTATCGCCGGCGGCGCGATGCGTGCGGTGTTCGAGGTCATGGGTGTGCAGAACGTGCTCGCCAAGTGCCTGGGTTCGACCAATCCCTATAACGTCGTGCGCGCCACGATCGACGGCTTGATGAAGATGTCCACGCCGTCCGAGATCGCGGCCAAGCGTGGCAAGTCTGTCGAAGACATTGCGGGGTAAGCCATGAGCGAGCAGAAGAAAATCAAGGTGACGCTGATCAAGAGCCTGATTGGCACCAAGGCGCCGCACCGCGCCTGTGTGCGCGGCCTGGGCCTGCGTCGGATGAACCATACCGTTGAAGTGCTGGATACGCCGGAAAACCGCGGAATGATTACCAAGGTTGCCTATCTGGTGAAGTGCGAGGCTTAAATGGAACTGAACAATATTAAACCGGCAGACGGTGCCAAGAAGGACAAGCGCCGCGTGGGTCGTGGCATTGGATCGGGCCTCGGCAAGACCGCGGGTCGCGGCCACAAAGGCCAGAAATCCCGTGCGGGCGGTTTCCACAAAGTGGGATTCGAAGGCGGCCAGATGCCTATGCATCGCCGTTTGCCGAAACGTGGCTTTGTCTCGTTGACCAAGGCGGATACGGCGCGCGTGCGCTTGTATGAACTGGCGGCAGTGGGCGTGGATGAGATTGATTTGCTGGTGCTGAAGCAGGCGGGTATCGTCAGCGCCAGCGCCAAGTCCGCCCGGATTTATCTGGCCGGCGAAATCGGCAAGGCGATCAAGCTGAGCGGGATCGCAGTGACCAAAGGTGCGCGCGCTGCGATCGAAGCAGCTGGCGGCAGTGTCGCCGAATAAGTCAGCGAGGACTCCGCTTTGGCCACGCCCAAAACCGGCTTGAACAAATACGGCGATCTCAAGCGTCGCTTGCTGTTTCTGCTTGGCGCCCTGATTGTCTACCGGATTGGCACGTTTATTCCGGTGCCGGGCATCGACCCGCTCGTCCTCGACCAGGTGTTCAAGTCGCAGCAGGGCGGCATCCTGGGCATGTTCAACATGTTTTCGGGCGGTGCATTGTCGCGTTTCAGCGTATTTGCGCTGGGGATCATGCCGTACATCTCGGCGTCGATCATTGTGCAAATGATGACCAGCGTGTCGCCGCAGTTGGAAGCCCTANAAAAAGAGGGTGAGGCCGGCCGGCGCAAGATTACGCAGTACACCCGCTACGGAACCTTGTTCCTGGCCGTATTCCAGGCCTTGGGCATCGCCATTGCACTGGAATCGCAAGCGGGCCTCGTCCTGGATCCTGGTCTGGCATTTCGTGCGATTACTGTGGTCACACTGACGGCAGGTACGATGTTCCTGATGTGGCTGGGCGAGCAGGTGACCGAACGCGGCTTGGGCAACGGCATCTCGATCATCATTTTTGCAGGGATCGCTGCGGGCTTGCCGCATGCGATTGGCGGTACGCTGGAACTGACGCGCACGGGTGCGTATTCGATCCCGCTCGTGTTGATGCTGTTTGTCGCCGTATTGCTGGTGACTGCGCTGGTTGTTTTTGTCGAGCGCGGCCAACGCAAGATTCTGGTCAACTATGCCAAACGCCAGGTTGGAAAAATGGTTGTGGGTGGCCAGAGTTCACATTTGCCGCTGAAGCTGAATATGGCCGGGGTGATCCCGCCGATTTTCGCTTCCAGCATCATTCTGTTCCCGGCCACGCTGGCGGGATGGTTCGGGAGCGGCGAGAGCATGAGCTGGCTGAAGGACATCGGGGCAACCCTGTCTCCCGGTCAGCCGGTATACGTGCTGTTGTACGCAATCGCGATCATATTCTTCTGTNTTTTCTATACGGCCCTTGTGTTCAATTCCAAGGAGACGGCAGATAACCTGAAGAAAAGCGGTGCGTTTGTGCCAGGTATCCGCCCGGGTGAGCAGACGGCGCGTTATATCGACAAGATCCTGACCCGGCTGACACTGGTGGGCGCGATTTACATCACGTTGGTGTGTTTGCTGCCCGAGTTTCTGATTTTGAAATGGAATGTTCCGTTCCACTTTGGCGGAACCTCTCTGCTGATTATTGTGGTGGTGACCATGGATTTCATGGCTCAAGTTCAGGCATATGTCATGTCGCACCAGTATGAAGGCTTGCTTAAGAAGGCCAATTTCAAGAACAGCTTGGCGGGGCGCTGATGTCTAAGGAAGATGTCATTCAGATGCAGGGTGAAGTGATCGAGAACCTGCCGAACGCCACCTTTCGAGTCAAGCTGGAAAACGGTCATGTGTTGTTAGGTCATATCTCCGGAAAAATGCGCATGCATTACATCCGCATCCTTCCGGGCGACAAGGTGACGGTGGAATTGACGCCGTACGATTTGACCAAAGGCCGGATTGTTTTCCGGGCCAAATGATTTTAACCGGCAGTCTCTGCCGGTGGATGAATGGAGAGAACCATGAGAGTGCAGGCTTCAGTCAAGAAAATGTGCCGTAAATGCAAGGTTGTGCGCCGCAAGGGCGTGGTGCGCGTGATCTGTGACGATCCGCGCCACAAGCAGCGCCAGGGCTAAACTGCCAAGTTTGTATCCGAGTCGACCCAAAGATGGGTTGACGTGTTATAATTTTTGTTTTGCGTTCGGAGCTTTGCGAATGGCTCGTATTGCTGGGGTTAATATCCCGAATCATCAACACGCGGTTATTGCGTTGACCGCCATTTACGGTATCGGCCGGACCACCTCCGGCAAGATTNTGCGACGCGACGGGGTTGCCCGTACGTCCAAAATCAAGGACCTGTCCGAAGCCGAAATGGAGCGCTTGCGTGAAGGCGTGGCCAAGTTCACGGTCGAGGGCGACCTGCGCCGTGAAATTACCATGAACATCAAGCGTTTGATGGATCTTGGCTGCTACCGTGGCTTCCGCCATCGCAAGGGTTTGCCAGTCCGTGGTCAGCGCACCCGTACCAATGCGCGTACCCGCAAGGGCCCGCGCAAGGCCATCAAAAAGTAAAGGTTAATCATGGCTACTAAAACAGCAGCGCGTGTACGCAAAAAGGTCAAGAAGAATGTCGCGGAAGGGATTGCGCATATTCACGCCTCGTTCAACAACACCATCGTGACCATCACCGACCGTCAGGGCAATGCCTTGTCGTGGGCGACGGCGGGTGGTGCGGGCTTCAAGNGGTCGCGCAAATCGACACCGTTTGCGGCGCAGGTTGCGGCCGAAAACGCCGGCAAGATGGCGCAGGAATACGGCGTCAAGAACCTGGAAGTGCGGATCAAGGGCCCTGGCCCCGGCCGCGAATCCACCGTGCGTGCGCTGAATGCGCTGGGTTTCAAGATCGTCGCGATCTCGGATGTGACCCCGATTCCGCATAACGGTTGCCGTCCCTCCAAAAGCGTCGTATCTAATTTCCAGGGAAAATCATGGCTCGTAATCTTGATCCCAAATGCCGTCAGTGCCGTCGTGAGGGCGAAAAGCTCTTTCTGAAGGGCGAGAAGTGCTTTACCGACAAATGCGCGATTGAACGTCGTGCCTATGCGCCTGGTCAGCATGGCCAGAAGAGCGGTGCACGCCTCTCCGGTTACGGCGTGCAACTGCGTGAAAAACAANAAATCCGCCGCATCTACGGCGTTCTCGAAGGCCAGTTCCGCCTGACCTACAAGCGCGCGGAAAGCCGCAAGGGCGTGACTGGTGAAAATCTGCTGTCCATGCTCGAGTCGCGTCTGGATTCGGTGTGCTACCGCATGGGCTTTGGCGCGTCGCGTACCGAGGCGCGTCAGGTGGTCCGCCACAACGGCATTACCGTGAACGGTCGCCGGGTCAATATCCCGTCGTATCAGGTTCGCGCAGGCGATGTGGTCGAGGTGGTGGACAAGGCGAAAGCCCATCTGCGTATCAAGGCAGCTGCCGAAGCGACTGCGGCGCGCGGCTATCCTGAATGGGTCGAGGTCGATGCGAAGGCGCTCAAGGGCACTTACAAAGCGGTCCCGCAACGCTCGGAACTGCCGTCGACGATCAACGAGTCGCTGGTCGTCGAGTTGTACTCCAAATAAGCTGAGACGGTCTTAAGGAAACGCACTTTATGCAAAGCGCTACGGAATTTCTCAAGCCGCGTATTGTGGAGGTGGATCGCGCCTCCCCGCTGCATGCCAAGGTCATTATGGAGCCTTTTGAGCGTGGCTATGGCCATACGCTCGGCAACGCGCTGCGTCGCATTCTGTTGTCTTCCATGGTGGGCTATGCGCCGACCGAAGTCGCCATCAGCGGCGTGGTTCACGAATACTCGACCATTGAAGGCGTGCAGGAAGATGTTGTCGACATCCTGCTGAACCTCAAGGGCATCGCATTCAAAATGCACGGCAAGTCCGAGGCATTGCTGAAAGTCTCCAAGGCCGGTGAAGGCGTCGTGACCGCGGGCGACATCGAGGTCGGCCACGACATCGAAGTGCTGAATCCCGATCACGTGATTGCCCACCTGACCAAGGGTGGCAAGCTGGACATGGAAATCAAGATCGAAGCGGGTCGCGGTTATCAGCCGGCCACCACGCGCAAGGTTTCAGATGAAACCCGTGCCGTCGGTTCGATCCTGGTCGATGCCTCGTTCAGCCCGGTGCGCCGTGTCGCCTACTCGGTCGAGAGTGCCCGCGTTGAGCAGCGTACCGACCTTGACCGTCTGGTGATCGATATCGAAACCAATGGTGTGGTCGAGCCAGAAGAAGCCGTGCGTACAGCCGCCCGCATCCTGGTGAACCAGCTGTCGGTGTTTGCCGATCTGGAAGGCACCCCGGCCGAATCCGAGTCGCCGCGTTCGCCGCAAGTCGATCCGCTGCTGCTGCGGCCGGTTGACGATCTCGAGCTGACCGTGCGTTCGGCCAACTGTCTGAAAGCCGAAAATATCTATTTCATCGGCGATCTGATCCAGCGTTCCGAGACCGAACTGCTGCGGACCNCCAATCTGGGCCGCAAGTCGCTGAACGAGATCAAGGATGTGTTGGCCTCCAAGGGGCTGTCCCTGGGCATGAAACTTGAGAACTGGCCGCCCGCAGGACTTGAGCGCCCCTGATTTACTGAACCGAAATCAACAATAAAGTGCGGGTCGCCGTGGCTGGCGGCCTTGCCCAAGAATACTGTCTGAAAGGAATAAGCCATGCGTCATCGTCAATCCAATCGCAAACTGAACCGTACTACCAGCCATCGCTTGGCCATGTTTCGCAACATGAGCGTGTCGCTGCTGAAGCACGAAGTCATCAAGACCACGCTGCCGAAGGCCAAGGAGCTGCGCCGCTTCGTCGAGCCGCTGATCACCTTGGGCAAGGAGCCTAGCCTGTCGAATCACCGCCTGGCATTCGACCGCCTGCGCGACCGCGACATGGTCGTCAAGCTGTTCGGTGAGTTGGGTCCCCGTTACAAGACGCGTCCTGGTGGTTATCTGCGCATTTTGAAATATGGCTTCCGGAATGGTGATAACGCACCGATGGCACTGGTCGAACTGGTCGATCGCCCCGATACCGATACGGCGGCGGTTGACGTCGAGTAAGGCGTCACCGATATTTCGCTATAAAAGCCGGGTCATCCCGGCTTTTTCATGTCAGGGCCGGATGCAATAGACCGGAGGGGGTCGAGGGCTTGCCGTCAGTTCGGTCCGTCAGGCATAGTCACCCTTCCCGGTCCCTATCGAATTGGAAAGCACGTGATCGTTCTCTTCACCGATTTTGGAACTCGAGATCCCTATGTGGGGCAGGTCAAGGCGCGCCTGGCGGAACATGCGCCCACACAGCAGGTGGTGGATCTCCTGCATGAGGCGCCCGATTTCAATCCCCATGCGGGCGCACATCTGCTGGCCGCGTTCGCGACCGTTTTTCCGCCGGGCAGCACGTTCCTAGCGGTGGTAGACNCCGGGGTGGGCACGCCGCGCCGCACGGCCGTAGTACTGGCAGGCGGGCGCTGGTTTGTCGGACCTGACAACGGCCTGTTATCCGTCATCGCTGCCCGTCATGCCGATGCCCGGTTGTGGCGCATTATCTGGGAACCAGAGGGCGTGTCTCCAACCTTTCATGGGCGCGACCTGTTTGCGCCGATCGCGGCCGAAATTGCACGCGGCGACTTCCCGACCGATAAACTGACATCGATCGAAGCGCTCGACGTTGAATTCGACGCAGGGGATCTGGCACGTGTCATCTACATCGATCACTACGGCAACGCCTGGACGGGTATGCGCGGGGTGCCACAGAACGCCCATGTCAGCGCAGCAGGTGAACGGTTCAAGCACGGAGAGAGTTTCGGTCTGGTCGGCAAAGGCGACGGATTCTGGTTCATCAATAGCGTGGGGTTGCTCGAACTGGCAGTCAATCGCGGAAGCGCCGCCACGACGTATGGCTTGGCGGTCGGCGACCCGGTCCAGGTTCAACGCCTGAACTGAATCGTGTTTTGCAAAGCCGTCAATCCAGACCAATCACGAGCGCACGGTAATCGTTGACATTGGTACGGGTGGGGCCGGTCACGACGAGATCGCCCAGGGCGGAAAAGAAACCGTGACTGTCGTGCGCAGTGAGCCGACCCTCAGCATCGAGTTCCNNAGCGCGTGCGCGTACCAGGGTGTCCGGTGTGAGCAGGGCGCCCGCATTGTCTTCGCTGCCATCGATCCCGTCCGTGTCGCAGGCGATCGCCCAGGCGGGCGTCTCGCGCAGCGCAAGCGCCAGGGCCAGCAGAAATTCGCTATTGCGGCCTCCCCGACCATGCCTGGGCTGCAAGGCGACGGTGGTTTCTCCGCCGGAGATGAGGGCGAGCGTCTGTCGACGTGCCAATGCATGCACCAATGCGGCATGATGACGTGCCACGCTTTGTGCATCGTCCCCGACCTTGTCCGAAAGCAGAAAAGCGGGGATCCCGTGCTGTTCGAAATATCGGACTGCCGCCATCAGACTGTCGTGCGCGCATGCGATCACACGGTTCTCCATCCTGGCGAAGCAGGCGTTCCCCGGCTTGGGCGTGTCCGGAAGACACCCTGCGGCACAGGCTTCAAGATGGTGCCTGACGCCTTCCGGCGGGGTTATCCGCAACCGCTGCAATTGTTCAAGGGCGTCGACGCAGGAACTGACGTCGGGCGCGCAGGGACCTGATGCGATGGAGCCCGGATCGTCGCCGACCACATCGGAAATGATCAGCGCCAGTCCGTGGGCCGCTTGGGCAGCCTGAGCCAACTGGCCACCCGATAAGCGGGTGAGATGCTTGCGCACGGTGTTGATGTCGTGAATGCTTGCGCCAGCATGCAGAAGCGCCTTGGTCACCTGACGCAATTCCTTCAGGGTCACGCCTTCGACTGGCGCGGCGAGCAGGCTGGAGCCGCCACCTGAAATCAACACCAGCAAGAGATCGTCCGGACCCAGTTGACGACTCATGTCCAGCATACGCAGGGCGGCCGCTTCGCCGCGTCCGTCGGGCAGCGGATGACTGGCTTCCACGATCTCGATGCGGCGGGTGGGTAGACCGTGCAGATAGCGTGTGACGACCAATCCGGCCAGCGGTGCGTCCGCTGGCCAGTGGGTCTCGACGGCAACCGCCATGCTGGCAGCGGCTTTGCCGCCACCGGCCACCAGCGTGCGGCCGCGCGGNGGCGACGGCAGATGCGATGGCAGGATATGCCCGGGGTCGGCTGCGGCGACCGCGGCCTGGAATGAGCCCAGCAGCAGCGAGCGTGGATCCATGTGGCGAAATTGAAAAGGCGAGACCCAATTGTAGGGGCTACGTTTTGAGATGGCGCTCGCCGGATTTCAAAATGAAAACGGCCAGGAAGTCCTGACCGTTGAGTATTTGAGCGCCTGGATTACTCCTTGGCGGCGTCCTTGGCCTTATCGGCCATTTCCTGTGCCTTGTCTGCGCCTGCAGATGCCGCATCGGCCGCATGCTGGGCGGCCGTGGCGGCTGCGTCTTGGGTGGACTCGGCCGCTGACGAGGCAGCCGCGCTTGCGGCATCGGCTGCTGACTTGGCCGCTTCCGCAGTCGAATCTGCTGCGGCGCCTGCGGCTTCCTTGGCCTGATCCATGGCAGGGGCAGCAGCCTCTTGCGCTTTTTGGCATGCAGTGAGGGCAAGTGCGGCGAGAAGTGCGACGAGAAGTTTGGATTGCATGGAAAGTCTCCCTGGTGTGCGTGGAAAAATGCAGAGTTAATTTTCTGCAAATCTATTTCTAGTGCAAAAGCCCGATGAAACAAGCCTCGGCACGGCGCGGCCTGCTTTACGATTTTCCCGTCAGAACGATTCGTCGTCGCGCAGATAGCGCCACTGTCCGGGAGGGAGCTCGCCCAGCCGCACCCGGCCGATGCGCACGCGCTTGAGTCCCACCACTTTCAGTCCGACCAGTTCGCACATGCGGCGGATCTGGCGCTTGCGGCCTTCCTTCAGCACAAAGTGCAACTGGTCGGCGTTCTGCCAACTCACTTTGGCCGGGCGCAGTCTGCGGCCATCGAGCGAGAGGCCGTGATTGAGCAGCGCGAGCCCCTTTTCATCCAGTCGGCCCTCGACCCGCACCAGATATTCCTTCTCGATCCCGGAATCCTCGCCGATCAGCTGCTTGGCAACGCGTCCGTCCTGGGTCAGCACCAGCAGGCCGGTGGAGTCGATGTCGAGCCGGCCGGCGGGCGCCAGGCCTTTGAGGTGGGAGGGGTGGAATGCCTGCCCGGCGCGCCCACTCTGCCACAGCGTGTCGGGGCGGATCAGGACGACGGCCGGCTGGTAACCCGGCTCAGGTTGGCCGGAGACATAGCCGACCGGCTTGTGCAACAGGATCGTGACGCGCTGCTGCTGCTGCGCACTGGCGGCGTTGTCCAGGCGGATCGCGCAATCGGGGTCGACCTTGGTGCCGAGTTCGCTGACCCGGCGGCCGTCGACGAATACGAGTCCTTTCTCGATGTAGCTATCGGCCTCGCGGCGTGAGCAGAGGCCGCGCTCGGACATCAGCTTGGAAAGGCGGACCGGCTCAGCCATGTCAGTGCTTGGACAGCACCGGCTGCAGGTATTGGCCAGTGTGGCTGGCCGGGTTGTCGGCTACGGTCTCCGGCGTGCCCTCGGCGATGATCAGGCCGCCGCCGGCGCCGCCTTCCGGGCCGAGGTCGATCAGCCAGTCGGCGGTCTTGATGACGTCGAGGTTGTGCTCGATGACGACCACGCTGTTGCCGGCGTCGGAAAGCCGCTGCAGCACCTTCAGCAGCAGGTCGATGTCGGCAAAGTGCAGGCCGGTGGTCGGTTCGTCGAGGATATAGAGCGTGCGGCCGGTGTCGCGCTTGGACAGTTCGAGTGCGAGCTTGACCCGCTGCGCCTCGCCGCCCGACAGCGTGGTGGCCGACTGGCCGAGGCGGATGTAGCCGAGGCCGACGTCGAGCAGGGTCTGCAGCTTGCGTTTGACCACAGGCACCGCGGCGAAGAAGTCGTGCGCCTGCTCGATGGTCATCTCCAGCACGTCGCGGATGGTCTTGCCCTTGTACTGCACCTCCAGCGTCTCACGGTTGTAGCGTGCGCCATGGCAGACGTCGCACGGCACGTAGATGTCGGGCAGGAAGTGCATCTCGACCTTGATCACGCCATCGCCCTGGCAGGCCTCGCAGCGTCCGCCCTTGACGTTGAAGCTGAATCTTCCCGGCCCGTAGCCGCGTGCACGCGCCTCCGGCACACCGGCGAAGAGCTCCCGAATCGGAGTGAAAAGCCCCGTATAGGTCGCCGGGTTGGAGCGCGGGGTGCGGCCGATCGGTGACTGGTCGACGTTGATCACCTTGTCGAAAAATTCCAGTCCTTGGATATCATCGTGCGGCGCCGGCTCGGCTGACGAGCCGTACAGATGACGCGCGACGGCGGTATAGAGCGTGTCGTTGATCAGCGTCGACTTGCCCGAGCCCGACACGCCGGTGATGCAGACGAACAGGCCGACCGGCAGCTTGAGCGTGACGTGCTTCAGGTTGTTGCCGCTGGCGTTCGTCACCACCAGCTGCCGGTCAGTGTCGGGCTGACGGCGTTTCTTCGGGATGGCGATGCGGCGCCGGCCGGACAGGAACTGTCCGGTGAGCGAGTTCTTGCTGAGACGGATTTCCTCCGGCGTGCCCTCGGCCACCACCTCACCGCCGTGCACGCCGGCCCCGGGCCCNATGTCGACCACATAGTCGGCCGCGCGGATCGCGTCCTCGTCGTGCTCGACCACCAGCACCGAGTTGCCGATGTCGCGCAGGTGCTTGAGCGTCGCCAGCAGGCGGTCGTTGTCGCGCTGGTGCAGGCCAATCGACGGCTCGTCGAGCACGTACATCACGCCGGTCAGGCCCGAGCCGATCTGCGAGGCCAGGCGGATGCGCTGCGACTCGCCGCCGGAGAGCGTGTCGGCGGAACGGTCGAGCGACAGGTAGTCGAGCCCGACGTTGTTGAGGAAGCCGACGCGGGCGACGATCTCCTTGACGATTTTGTCGGCGATCTGGGCCCGGTGGCCTTCGAGCGTCAGCGATTCGAAAAAGCCCAGCACCTGTTTCAGCGGCATCGCGCTGACCTCGAAGATCGGCACACCGCCGACCATCACGTGGCGCGCCTCCTCGCGCAGCCGCGTGCCGTGGCAGGACGGGCAGGGTTTGTTGTTCTGGTACTTGGCGAGTTCCTCGCGCACCGCCATCGAGTCGGACTCGTGGTAGCGCCGCTCCATGTTGGCGAGCACGCCCTCGAACGGATAGCTTCTCGTCGTGTAACCGCCGCGCGGCGCTAGCGTCTGGAAGGCAATCGCTTCCTTGCCACTGCCGTTCAGGATCACGTCCTGGATCCGCGCCGGCAGCGATTCCCACGGCGTGTCGAGGTCGAAGCCGTAATGCATCGCCAGGCTCTGTAGCATCATGTAGAAAAACTGATTGCGCTTGTCCCAGCCCTTGATTGCCCCGCTTGCCAGCGACAGGTGCGGGAAGGCGACCACGCGCGCCGGGTCGAAGAAGGTGATCTGGCCCAACCCATCACACTGGCTGCACGCGCCCATCGGGTTGTTGAACGAGAACAGGCGTGGTTCCAGTTCGGGCAGCGCGTAGCTGCACACCGGGCAGGCGAACTTGGCGGAGAACAGATGCTCCTTGCCGGAGTCCATTTCCACCGCGAGCGCGCGGCCGTCGGCGTGTCTGAGTGCGGTTTCGAAGCTTTCGGCGAGGCGCTGCTTGGCGTCGGCCCGCACCTTCAAGCGGTCGACCACCACCTCGATGGTGTGCTTCTTGTTCTTGTCGAGCTTGGGCACGGTGTCGATCTCGTGCACCTTGCTGTCGACGCGCACCCGCACGAAACCCTGCGCGCGCAATTCGGCGAACAGTTCGAGGTTCTCGCCTTTTCTGCCCACCACCAGCGGGGCCAGGATCATCAGTTTGGTGTCCTCGGGCAGCGCCAGCACCGCGTCGACCATCTGCGACACCGTCTGCGCCGCCAGCGTGATGCCGTGCTCGGGGCATTGCGGATCGCCGACGCGGGCGTACAACAGGCGTAGGTAATCGTGGATTTCGGTGACCGTGCCGACGGTCGAGCGCGGGTTATGGCTGGTCGCCTTCTGCTCGATCGAGATTGCAGGCGAGAGGCCCTCGATCAGATCGACGTCGGGCTTCTCCATCAGTTGCAGGAACTGACGCGCATAGGCCGACAGCGATTCGACGTAGCGCCGCTGGCCCTCGGCGTAGAGTGTGTCGAACGCGAGCGAGGACTTGCCCGAGCCCGACAGCCCCGTGATCACCACCAGCTTGTTGCGCGGCAGATCGAGGTTGACGTTCTTCAGGTTGTGGGTGCGGGCGCCACGGATGCGGATGAATTCCATTGGTCAGGGTGCGTGAGGCGTAATTCGCAACCTGCTAATATAACGGACTTCACGAATTCGCCTAACACTGTTTAGCACATCCCGCCGTGGCTCAAATCGACCTTTCAGAAAGCATGACCCGCGCTGAAAAGCGCGCCACCTCAGGCCTGGCAGCGATTTTCGGCCTGCGCATGCTGGGCATGTTCCTGATCCTGCCAGTGTTCGCGCTGTATGCCGAACATCTGCCGGGCGGGGACAATCACACTCTGGTCGGGCTGACGCTTGGCATGTACGGCCTGACCCAAGCATTGCTGATGATCCCTTTCGGCATGGCGTCCGACCGCATCGGCCGCAAGAAAGTGATCATTTTCGGTTTGATCCTCTTCGCGATCGGCAGCTTTGTGGCCGCCACAGCGCCCGACATCTACTGGACGATTTTCGGCCGTGCCATTCAGGGTGCCGGTGCGATTTCCGCCGCCATCACCGCCATGCTGGCCGATCTTACCCGTGAGGAACACCGCACCAAGGCGATGGCGATGATCGGCTCGACCATCGGCCTCGTGTTTGCCGCGTCGATGGTGGCGGGGCCGACGCTCAATCACCTCATCGGCGTGCCTGGGATTTTTGCGTTGACCGGCGTGCTGGCGCTGGCTGCCATCTGGGTGGTGAAAGTCTGGGTACCCGATCCCCTGAGCAGTCATTTCCACGCCGATGCCCAGGCCAACCCGGCGCGACTGAAAGACGTGCTGCATGACGCCCAGTTGCTGCGCCTCGACTTCGGTATTTTTGCCTTGCACGCGGCGCAGATGGCGATGTTCGTCGTGGTACCGGTGGCCCTCAAGAACAGCGGCCTGCCGCCGGCCCACCACTGGATGGTCTACCTGCCTGTGCTGCTGGGTTCGTTCCTGCTGATCGTGCCGGCAATCATCTATGGCGAGAAGCACGGCAAACTGAAACCGGTGTTCATCGGCGCGGTAGCGCTGATGCTGCTGGCCCAGTTGGGGATGGCGTTCGGCATCGGACATTTCTGGGGCATCGTGNGGGCACTGTTCTTTTATTTCGCCGCCTTCAACCTGCTCGAAGCCAGCCTCCCGTCGCTGATTTCCAAACTGGCCCCCGTGTCGGCCAAAGGTACCGCGATGGGCGTGTATAACACCGCACAGGCACTGGGATTGTTCTTCGGAGGCGTCTTCGGCGGCTGGTTGGCGCAGCATGTCGGGTTTTACGCCGTGTTCCTGTTCTGTGTGGTCCTGATGGCGGTCTGGCTGGCGCTGAGCCTGTCGATGACCGCACCGCTCGCGATCAAGACACGCATGTTCCGCGTCGGGACGATGCCTGCGGACCAGGCAGCGCTGCTGAAAACGAAACTGGCAGCGGTGGCTGGCGTGGTGGAAGCCGTGGTGCTGGCCGAAGAGNGGGTGGCCATGCTCAAGGTCAGCCTGCAGGGCTGGGATGAAGCCGCCGCCCGCATCCTGCTGGAAGCCACGGGCGCCTGACAGGCTGGCCTGATAGAATCCGCAACACGACAACGCTTACATCCAGGGAAAACATGGCATCCGTCAATAAAGTGATTCTGGTCGGCAACCTTGGGCGCGATCCCGAAATGCGCTACCTGCCGAGCGGAGAGGCTGTCGCCAACCTTGCCATCGCCACCACCGACAAATATAAGGACAAAACCGGTCAGATGGTCGAGCAGACCGAATGGCACCGGGTCAGCTTCTTTGGGCGTACCGCCGAAGTGTGTGGGCAATACCTGAAGAAGGGCAGCCAGGTCTACGTCGAGGGCAGCATCCGCACCCGCAAGTACACCGACAAGGAAGGCATCGAGAAATACGCCACCGAAATTCGCGGCGACCGCATGCAGATGCTGGGCGGACGCAGTGGCGGTGGGATGGCCGACATGGACGACGGTTCCTACAATCAGGCAGCACCCGCAAGCGCCCCGCGCAGCCAGCCGCGCAGCAGTGCGCCTGCCGCCGCGCAGCGTCCGGCCAGTAGTGGCTTTGACGACATGGACGACGATATTCCGTTCTGATTTCCGGCGGGTAGGATGGCCAGCCGTTAGCCCTGGAAATACATAAATAAACAGGGTGAATAGGGAGACGGTGCGCAGCGCACCGGTATGCGGTGATCAGCAGACCACACACGATATTCAGGGGATGGACGGGCGCACTGTTGATCGGCGCCGTTTTGGCGGGTGCCCAGCAGGCGAGGGCGGCAGTGACCGAGTCCGACTTTCTCGACGATCTGCCGGTAGTGCTGTCGGCGTCGCGCCTGTCCCAGCCAGTGAGTGAGGCACCCGTTGCCGTGACCGTCATCGATCAGGAGATGATTCACGCATCGGGGTTTCGCGACATCCCCGATCTCCTGCGCCTCGTGCCGGGCTTCTCGGTCGCCTATACGCGCGACAACACATGGGCTGCCGGTTATCACGGCCTGGGCGACGCGTTCTCGCGGCGTTTTCAGGTGCTGGTCGATGGGCGTTCGATATACAGTCCGCATTATGGCGCCGTGAACTGGACCGATCTTCCGCTTTCCATCGACGATATTGAACGCATTGAAGTGGTACGCGGGCCGGATGCCGCGATCTATGGCGCCAATGCTTTCGCGGCGGTCATCAACATCATCACCAAGACGGCGGCGCAGGTCGCGNGGGAATTCGTTTCCTTGCAGCTCGGCGAACAGGGCATGCGTGGCGCGACGGTCCGCCATGGCGGGNGTGACGGCGCATTGCGCTATCGTCTGACTGCATCGACCCAGCAACGCGACCGCTTCGAGCGGGACATCACCACCAAGACGGCGGACGGGGCCGGGGACAACGGGCAGTACTTCGAGGCCAGCAAGACCGCTTTCGTCAACGGGCGCATGGACTGGCAGCTATCTGCGAATTCCGATGCGATGGTGCAGTTCGGCCTGTCCCAGGGCGACTGGAGCGCTGGCCGGCGCGTCGTCAGCCCGACTGCCGTTCTGGAACCCCGGCAGCAGGACGCACGGGCAATGTATCTGCAACTGGCCTATCACAAAGTGGAATCCGCGCGCCGCGAGTGGCGGTTGCAAGCCTACTATGCTCAGAACCGCTTCGATGCCAACGCGCTGGCGGACCTGACTGCCCTCGGCATCGGCGTGGTGAACGTCGACCAGTATCTGCTGCAGACGCGCAGCAACATCGAACTGCAGGTGAACGAGCAATGGCTCCCCAATCTGCGTGGGGTGTGGGGCGGCGAAGTACGTCAGGAAACCGTTACCAGCCCACAGAATTACAATTCCGGCAGGGAATGGAGCGGCGAGCTTGCGCGCGTGTTCGGCAATCTGGAGTGGCGCCCGCATGAGCGGGTACTGCTGCAAGGCGGAGCCATGCTGGAGCACCACTACTTTACGGGCATCGATATTTCTCCGCGTGTCGCAGCCAATTTCACCCTGATGCCCGGGCACGTCATCCGGCTGGGAATTTCGCGTGCCTATCGTTCGCCTACGTTCTTCGAGGAGAAGGGTAACCAGGTTTATGTACTGCAATCCGGCGCGGTGGCCGATGTGGTGACGGTGCCGTCCGACGGCCTTGCGCCCGAACGCGTCCTGTCGCGCGAGATTGGCTATGTGGGGTTTTTGCGCCCGGCCCGGCTCGAAATGGATGTACGGCTGTTCCAGGACAAGATCGACGACTTTATCGGCCAGGACAAGTATGACTTCNGACCCTCGGACGATGCCGGAATCCGGCCCAACGAGTTCAAGTACGCGAATATTGGCAGCGCCAGATCCCACGGCGGCGAGATCCAGCTGCGCTGGCGGCCCGTGCATGCGCTCGATCTGAGCGCGCACTATTCACGCGTGTTTCTGGAGGCGCGTTTTGGAGGGGCTGTCATCCACAACGTCATCAATTTCAACAAGGACGTTCCCGTCTCCGCGCCGCGCAACACCTGGGGCCTGCTTGCCAGCTACCGTCTGGATCATGGCTGGGAAGCGAGCATGGGCGTGTGGCGCAGCGATGCAATGAAATGGCTGTCCGAAGGCGACCTCACCGCTGCCTACAATCGCATGGACCTGCGTGTGGCGCGACGCTGGAAATGGCTGGGACGCGACATCGAGGCATCGGTGGTCGGGCAGAGCCTGCTCGGCAATTACCAGGAGTTTCGTGATACCAACATTTTCAGCCGCCGTGTCTATGGCAGCCTCAGTCTGGGCTGGTGACAGGCGCTTCCGGTGGCCTGGCTGGATGGGTCTGACGGGGGATTTTCAGCCGCTGTTTGGGGACTTGTGTCCATCTAGGTATAATTCCGCAACTTCTTGATTGTCGGAGAATTTTTATGCCGATTTATGCCTACCAATGCACCGCCTGCGGCTTCGCCCAGGATGAAATGCAGAAAGTGTCCGATGCGCCGCTGACGGTGTGTCCCTCTTGCGGCCAGGCCGCGTATGCCAAGCAGGTAACGGCGGCCGGTTTCGCACTGAAGGGAACCGGCTGGTATGCCACCGATTTCAAAGGCGGTGGCAGCAAGCCAGCGGAAACGAAGTCCGAGGCGCCTTCGCCCGCCTGCGGCACGGGCGCGTGTCCGGCGTGTAACTGACGAGGGCAGCAAACCGGGAAGCGGACGGTGCGAGCCGTCCGCTTCTTCGTTTTTGATTGAATTGCACGTATGAAACGTTATTTCATTACCGGCCTGCTGATCTGGGTGCCGCTGGGGATCACCCTGTGGGTGCTCGATCTGTTGATCGGCACCCTGGATCAGAGCCTGCTGGTGCTGCCAGCCGCGTGGCAGCCCGAGGCCTGGCTTGGGATGCGGATTCCTGGCCTGGGCGTGATCCTGACGCTGCTGATCATCGTGCTGACCGGCGTGTTCGGCGCCAATTTCTTCGGTCAGAAGATCATCGACTTCTGGGAGCGGCAATTGACTCGCATCCCGGTGGTGAAAACCATCTACGGCAGCGTCAAACAGGTGTCCGACACGCTCTTGTCAGGCAGCGGGCACGCCTTCCGCAAGGTGCTGCTGGTGCGTTACCCGCATCCTCAGGCGTGGTCGCTGGCGTTCCAGACCAATGTGCCGGACGAAGTGGCGCGCATGCTGCCGGAGGAACACGTCGCGGTGTTCATCCCCACCACGCCGAGCCCGGTCAACGGATTCTATTTTTATGTGAAAAAGGGCGAGGTCATCGAGCTGGATATGCCGGTCGACCGCGCATTGAAATACATCGTCTCGATGGGCGTCGCCTCCGGCGAGTCGGGGCGGGGCAGCTACTAGGAAAACCACTATGCGTACACATTACTGCGGCGTCGTCACGGCCGCCGACATCGGCAACACCGTCATCTTGTGCGGCTGGGCGCACCGCCGCCGCGACCATGGCGGCGTCATCTTCATCGACCTGCGCGACCGTGAAGGCATGATGCAGGTGGTGATCGATCCCGACACCCCGGAGGCCTTCAAGCTGGCCGAGGAGGTGCGTTCCGAATTCGTGCTGAAGATCGAGGGTCTGGTGCGGCCGCGTCCCGCCGGCACCGAGAACCCCAACATGACCACTGGCATGGTCGAACTGCTGACCAAAAAGCTGGAGGTGCTGAACCCCTCGCTGACGCCGCCCTTCCAGATCGACGACGACACTATCAACGAGAACATCCGCCTGCAGTATCGTTACCTCGACCTGCGCCGCGAGCCGATGCAGAAGAACCTCAAACTGCGCTACCGCGTGTCCAAGATCATGCGCGACCACCTCGACGCGCACGGCTTTATGGAAGTCGAAACGCCGATGCTGACGCGCTCGACGCCCGAAGGCGCGCGTGATTACCTCGTGCCGAGCCGCGTGCACGACGGCATGTTCTACGCGCTGCCGCAATCGCCGCAACTGTTCAAGCAACTGTTGATGGTGGCGGGTGTCGACCGCTACTTCCAGATCACCAAGTGCTTCCGCGACGAGGACCTGCGCGCTGACCGTCAGCCCGAATTCACTCAGGTCGACCTGGAAACCTCATTCATGGGCGAGGAGGAGATCATGAATCTCGTCGAGGGCATGATCCGCGACATGATGAAGAAGGCGCAGGGCATCGAGCTGCCCACCGCCTTCCCGCGCATGACCTACGCCGAGGCGATGAATAAATATGGATCAGACAAGCCCGACATGCGGGTGACGCTGGAAATCGTCGACGTCGGCGACGCGATGAAGGATGTCGCGTTCAAGGTGTTCGCCGGTCCGGCCAACGACCCGAAAGGTCGCGTCGCCGCGCTACGCATTCCTGGCGGCGCCGCCCTCTCGCGCAGTGAGATCGACGGCTACACCGAGTTCGTCAAGATCTACGGTGCCAAGGGCCTGGCCTACATCAAGGTCAACGACGTCGCTCAGCTCAACGAGTCCGGCCTGCAGTCGCCTATCGTCAAGAACCTCTCCGAAGCCGCGTTGCGCGCCGTAATGGAACGCACCGGTGCTGCGAATGGCGACCTGATTNTTNTTGGCGCCGACCGCGCCAAGGTGGTCAACGACGCACTTGGCGCACTGCGCCTGAAAATCGGCCACGAGAAGGGCCACGTCGATGGACGCGCCTGGGCGCCGCTGTGGGTGGTCGATTTCCCCATGTTCGAATACAACGAGGACGAGAACCGCTGGGACGCGCTGCACCATCCCTTCACCGCGCCGAAGGACGGCCACGAAGACTGGCTCGCCACCGATCCCGGCAAGTGCCTGTCGAAGGCCTACGACATGGTGCTGAACGGCTGGGAAGTTGGCGGCGGCTCGGTGCGTATCCATAAAGAGGAGGTGCAGGAGAAGGTGTTCGCCGCGCTGAACATCGGTGTGGAAGAGCGCCGTGAGAAATTCGGCTTCCTGCTCGACGCCCTGCAGTACGGCGCACCGCCGCATGGCGGCCTCGCGTTCGGGCTGGATCGATTGGTCACGCTGATGACCGGCGCCGAGTCGATCCGCGACGTCATCGCTTTCCCCAAGACCCAGCGCGCCTCCTGCCTGATGACCAACGCGCCCAACGTGGTGGACGAAAAACAGCTGCGCGAACTGCATATCCGGCTGCGCAACACCGCGCCCACGGAGAAGGCGGCGGGATGAAATTCGCCGACACCCTGAAAACCCTGCCAGAGTTCTCGGGCGAGACACTGGTATTGAGCGACTCCACCGGCGCTGAGATTGCGACGATCGCCAACGCGCCCGGTACTGCCGGGTCGTTCCGGGTGTATGCCTATCTCGTGCAGGAATATGGCGTGATCAATGCCGAGGCCGCCGCAGAAGGCTTGGCGATTTTCGCCGAACACACCGAGGATGCCAGTCGCCATCCTGGCAAGCACCCCAATATCGACCGTTTGATCGCCATCCTGGCGACGGGTGTTCCGCTCAACGCCCGCATCGTTTGACCGTGCATAAAATCCCTGTTTCGGTGCTGGTCGTCATCTACACGCAGGACGGCCAGGTGCTGCTGATGGAACGCGCCGATGCACCAGGCCTCTGGCAGTCGGTGACGGGCTCGCAGGACGAAGGCGAAACGCTGATTGAGACCGCGATCCGCGAAGTGCGCGAGGAGACCGGGCTCGACGCCAGCCAGTTCGAATTGACCNCCTGGAATATCGAAACCCGCTACGAAATTTACGAGCGTTGGCGCCACCGCTATGCGCCAGGCGTGACCCACAATACCGAGCACGTATTCGGCTTGCGCTTGCCTGGGCCGCTGCCGATCACGCTGGCGCCGCGTGAGCATCTGCGTTATGTGTGGCTGCCCTGGGATGTGGCGGCTGAGCGCTGCTTCTCATCCAGCAATGCAGCGGCGATTCGCCTGCTGTCCACACGCCTATAATGGGTTTATGGTCTCTCCGCTGCATATCGCCAGTTACAACATCCATAAGGGCCTGTCGCAATTCAACAGGCGCCTGACGGTGCATGAGCTGCGTGACCGTCTCGGCACGCTGGGAACCGACATCGTGTTTTTGCAGGAAGTGCAGGGCAGCCATGGATTGCGCGCCAGCCGTTTCCAGCACTGGCCCAACCGACCCCAGCATGAGTTTCTGGCCGGCCAGATCTATACCGATTTCGCCTATGGCAAGAACTGTATCTACGACACCGGACACCACGGCAATGCCATCCTGTCGCGTTACAAGATTCTCACCTGGGAGAACGAGGACATCTCCGCCCATGCGTTCGAGAGCCGCGGCATGCTGCATTGCGAGGTTGAGGTGCCCGGCATCGCCGTGCCGGTGCACTGCATCAACGTGCACCTCGGCCTGACCGAACGCGGGCGCAAGCGCCAGTTGGCGATGATCGCCGCGCGCGTGCGGGCTATGGTGCCGGACAATGCGCCCTTGATCCTGGCAGGCGACTTCAACGACTGGCTGGTGCGGACAGGACGGTTTTTCGAGGACGAACTGGGTTTGGTCGAGGTATTCGAGGCTCACCACGGCAAGTCGGCGCGCAGTTACCCTTCCATCCTGCCCATGTTCCAGCTTGACCGCATCTATGTGCGGCGCTTCAGCATCCAGGCGGCGCAGGTTCACACCGGCAACGCCTGGCACCGCATTTCCGACCATGCCGCCCTGACCGCCTCGCTCAGCCCGGCCTGATGACCGCGCACAGCCGCTTAAACCCATCCTTCTTTCGCGGCGTCGAGCCGGTTTCCGGCAACCAGTTGCGCCTGTTGCAAAGCGGCGCGGAATTTNTTCCGGCATTGATTGCCGCGATCGATGCCGCACGCGACGAGATCCACCTCGAAACCTACATTTTCAACGCGGACTCCAGTACCGTGGCCGTGCGCGATGCCCTGATCGGCGCAGCCAGGCGCGGCGTGCAAGTGCGTGTGCTGATCGATGGCGTGGGCTCGCGCGACCTGCCGGCTGACTGGCTCGACGCACTGAAAGCGGCCGGCGTCAGTGTGCGGGCGTATCGTCCCTTGGTAGGCAGCGGCTGGCGCTCCAATCCCAGGAGTTTGCGGCGGCTGCATCGCAAGCTGGCGGTGATCGATGCCTGCATTGCCTTCATTGGGGGCATGAATCTCATTGGCGATTTCGAACCGGTGCACCTTGCCACGCCGCGGCTCGATTACAGCGTGGAAGTACGCGGGCCGTTGCTCGCCCCCATCCACCGGAGCGTCCGCCATCTTTGGCGGTTGGTGGCCTTCACGCAACTGCAGGGACGCGGGCGCACAGTCGCGATCGAAGCGTCCTGGCCGACCGATGGCCATGTGCGTGCCGCCTTCGTGGTGCGCGACAATTTCGCCCATCGCCGCGACATTGAGCGCGTCTATCTTGCCGCCCTGGCCCTGGCGCGCGACGAGATCGTCATTGCCAATGCCTACTTCCTGCCGGGACGCCGGTTCAGGAAGCTGCTTAAANAGGCTGTCGCGCGTGGCGTACCGGTCCACCTGCTGGTGCAGGGGCATACCGACCACCTTTTCTTTCAGGCTGCGGCGCGTGCGCTTTACCGCGATCTGCTTGCCGCCGGCGTGAATATTTACGAATACCAGGCGAGCGAACTGCATGCCAAGGTCGCCGTGGTCGATGGCCATTGGGCGACCGTGGGCTCCAGCAATATTGATCCGTTCAGCTTGTTGCTAGCACGCGAGGCGAACCTTGTCGTCAACGATGCGGGATTTGCGCACGACCTGCGGGAGCGTCTGCAACAGGCGCTCGACCAATCCGCTGCGCTTGATCCGGCCGACTGGCAACGCCGTTCCTGGCCGCGGCGCATGATGTCCTGGCTGGCATACGGCGGCGTGCGGCTGATGGTGGGGCTGGCCGGTGCAGGGCGACTTATTTGACGCCCCGCTTCGCCAGAAAGCGGTCGAGTTGCCGGGCAAACGCCTGCCGATCTGCCGGCGACAGCGCAGTCGGCCCGCCAATGTCCGCGCCGGCGCTACGCAGGCCTTCCATGAAATCGCGCAGGCCCAGCCGTTCGCGGATGTTTTCGGCGCTATGGCACTCCCCCGCGGTGACAGGACGAATGCCCCTTTCTCGATCAGCGCGGCCGCCAGCGGAATGTCCGCGGTGATCACCAGGTCGCCTTCCGCAACCTCGTCCACAATATGGCGGTCGGCCACGTCGAAACCCATCGGCACCTGCCGTGCGCGTATATAAGGTGAGGGCGGGACCCGCAGCAGGCGGTTGGCCACCAGCGTCAGCGGCACCTGCATCCGGTCTGCCGCTCGGAACAGGATGTCCTTGATCACGGCTGGACAGGCGTCGGCATCCACCCAGATGTGCATGGTTCGTTCGGCTTACAGACGGGCCGCCTGGAAGGTATCGCACTGTCCCGGATCGCCGCCCTGCATGCCGCGGCTGAACCAGCGCATCCGCTGGGCCGACGACCCGTGGGTGAAGGATTCCGGCACCACGTAGCCTCGAGCCTGTTGCTGCAGACGGTCGTCGCCCACTCCGGCTGCGGCCGCGAGCGCTTCCTCGATGTCGCCCGGCTCCAGAACATGCCGCGCCTGATTGGCATGGTAGGCCCACACCCCGGCAAAACAGTCGGCCTGCAGTTCCATCCGCACCTGCAGCGCATTGCCGGCGGCTTCGCTTGCACGGCGGCGCGCTGCGTTGACTTTGTCCGAGATGCCCAGCAAGGTCTGCACGTGGTGTCCGACTTCGTGCGCCACCACATAGGCCTGCGCGAAATCGCCGGGCGCATCGTGGCGCTTGGCCAGATCGTTGAAGAAGGACATGTCCAGATACAGCTTGTGGTCGCCCGGGCAGTAGAACGGCCCCATCGCCGCTTCGGCGAACCCGCACGCCGACTGCACCGCGCCGGAATACAACACCAATGTGGGCGGTTGGTAGGACTTGCCTGACTCCTTGAACAGCGTGCCCCACACGTCTTCCGTGTCGGCCAGGACCACCGACACGAAATCCTTCAGCTTGTCCTCCTCCGGGCTGGACGGGGCAGGCTGATGCGTTTCCTGTGGCGGCGCCAGACTGCCCGTCTGATTCAGGACGACCGACGGATCCACGCCGAAATACATCGCCACCAAGGCCAGGATGATTGCCCCGATGCCGCCGCCGGCCAGCCCGCGGCCATTCACGCGCATGCCGCGCCGGTCTTCGATGTTGTCGCTACGGCGTCCGTTTTCCCAGCGCATGAGTTTCTCCTGTGAGGTAGGCGGGTTGGCTTATTGTAGCCATGGGGGCTTCACCACGACTGCGCCAATACACACAGGCCTTGCGTCACGCCATCTGTTGTGCTGATGCAACAAAACAACACTTTGACGTATGCGTGATGGAAAAACAACAACTTTTCTTGCTGGCTGGAAGGGAGTCTGGATAATCGACAGCGTCCACTAGGCACACGTCCGTGCAGGACAGCTCTGCAGAGCTTTCAAAAATTCTGTAATAAGGAGATTTGCAATGCAAAAGAAACTGATCGCGCTGGCACTGGCTTCCGCCTTTGCCGCTCCCGCCTTCGCTGCGACGTCCAACGTCGACATCAGCGGCCAGATGAACCTGTCGGTTGATTATCTGGATTCCGACAACGCAGCCAACGGCGGCAACGTCGGCGTTTCCAGCAACGCGTCGAACATCATCTTCAAGGGTAGCGAAGATCTGGGCGGCGGCCTGAATGCCATCTGGCAGATCCAGACCTACTTCAGCGCAGGTGGTACCGGCAATAGCGATACCTTCAACGGTAGCGCACAGGATGGCGTTGGCTCCGGCAACACCTTCGTGGGCTTGAATGGCGGTTTCGGTACCGTGATCGTCGGCAAGAACGAATCCCCGGTCAAGATGCTGAGCCGCAAGACGGACTTCTTCGACACCCAGATCGGCAACTCGAGTAACCTCACCTCTGTGGATACTGCAGGCCTGGGCTTCGACACCCGTCCCAATAACCAGGTTGCCTACACCACGCCGAGTATGAGCGGTCTGTCCGGCACGGTGGCTTATTTCAGCGCCATGAGCGGTGTGGATGCAACGGATGCTGCCGTCGACGGCTGGGCAGCTGCCGGTAACTACGAGAATGGCCCCCTGATGCTGGGCCTGGGTTATGAGAAGCACAACCTCAGCAACGCGAACGCTCTGCTGAGCGACGAGAAAGTCTGGCGCCTGGCGGCTGGTTATGCCATCGGCAACTTCAAGTTCACCGGTTTGTATCAGAAAGCCAACGACATTGCTGGCGTGAACAGCGCCGACCGCAAGGTCTGGGGTCTGGGTGCGGGCTACAACATGGGCAACATCCTGCTCAAGGCCCAGTACTATGAGGCAGGCGACCTGAACAGCGTCAGCAACACCGGCGCTCAACTGTACGCAGTAGGTGTGGACTACAGCCTGTCCAAGCGCACCAAGCTGCAGTTTGCTTATGCTGCTACCGACAACGACAGCGGCGCCGCTTTCTCCGCTTTCGGCGGCGGCCATGGCGACAACCCGGGCACGTCTGCTGGCGGCAACCCCACCGGCTTCTCGATGGGTGTGGTCCACAACTTCTAATCTGGCTCAAGCCAATTAGTCGTACTGAACGGGCTCCTTCGGGAGCCCGTTTTGGGGGATTAGCCTTCCACTACCCCGAAATCGTGAGTGATCTCTGCCACCTGGCCGAGCATGATCGAGGCCGAGCAGTATTTCTCGGCGGAGAGCTTCACAGCCTGTTCAACCCGCTTGGGATCGAGCGCCTTGCCCGTGACGGTGAAATGGACGTGGATTTTGGTGAAGACCTTGGGATCGGTGTCGGCCCGCTCGGCGGACAGATCGGCGACGCAGTCGGTGACGGCTTGGCGGCTCTTGCGCAGGATGTGAACGACGTCGAAGGCGGAGCAGCCACCTAATCCAAGCAGTAGCATTTCCATCGGGCGTACCCCTAGGTTCTTGCCGCCGGAATCGGGCGGGCCGTCCATGACGACGCTGTGGCCGGATTCGCTCTGGCCGACGAAACTGACGCCTTCGATGAGTTTGACGCGGGCTTTCATGGGAGGTCCTTCAATTAAGAACCGTTGCCCTTCGATCGTTCGTCAGGCTCACGATCAGGGCGAACGGGGTTTGTTAGAAATTGGCCCGGAGTTTGTACCACAAAATGCCGAGCCATTCGTGCAGGGCGAAGGTGCTGTCGCGCAGGCCGGCAGGCGTGGGTAGGACATCGAGAATGGAGTCGAGGCGCGTGCTGGAGAACTGGATGCCGGCAGGGATGACGCTGAGCCCTTGGGCTTCGAACAGCGGGACGGCGCGCCGCAGATGCCAGGCATGGGTGACCAGGACGATACGGCGAACGCCGGAACTGCGCAGTAGCTGTGCTGACAGGCGGGCGTTGTCCCAGGTTGTAAGCGCGGCGTCTTCGACCCACCGGGGTGAGATGCCGTACTCGTTTTGCAGGATGTGCTGCATGATGCGGCCCTCGGACAAGGTACCGCCGCCGGGTTTGCCGCCGGTGACCAGGATGGGCAGGCCGCTGCCACGGTGGAGAAAGGTGGCGTAGCGCAGGCGTTCCAGGCTGAGGCCGTTGAGCGTGTCGCTGCCATACTCGGCTGCACCGAGCCGACGTCCGCCGCCGAGGACGACAATGGCCTCGGCGGTCTGCAGTTGGCTCGGGATGATCGGAGCGCTGATTTCCAGGCTTTTNTGCAACAGGCCACCCACCCAGGGGGTGGACAGGACGTAGAGTGCAGTGGTGGATAGCAGGATCAGTGACATGGCCAGGCGGGGGCGGCGGCGATGGACGATAAGCCCGGCGACCAGCAGGATCGCCAGCGACAATGGGGGCAGCAAGGCCAGGGCGATCAGGTTGGTGGCAAGCCAGGCGGTCATGGTGGGGATTGTATGTCAGTCGGGTAGTCTAATTTCAGACAGTGTTTGACTTTGTTCCGGGTCGGCAGTTAAAATGCCCGGCTTTCCGAGATTGTCCTCTGTGCAGAGGTTGGGTCATGAAAACCTTTTCCGCTAAAACGCATGAAGTCAAACGCGACTGGTTCGTGGTTGACGCCGATAACAAAGTGCTGGGTCGCTTGGCGTCCGAGATTGCTCGCCGTCTGCGCGGCAAGCACAAGCCCGAATTCACGCCCCACGTCGACACGGGCGACTACATCGTGGTCGTCAACGCCAGCAAGATGGTCGTGACCGGCAACAAGGGCCTCGACAAGAAATACTATCGCCACTCCGGCTATCCCGGCGGCATCTACGAGACGAACTTCGACAAGATGCAGGAGCGTNTTCCCGGTCGTGCGCTGGAGAAGGCGGTCAAGGGCATGTTGCCCAAAGGCCCGCTTGGCTACGCCATGATCAAGAAAATGAAGATTTACGCGGGCGCGGACCATCCGCATGAAGCCCAACAGCCCCAGCCCCTCGACATCAACGCTAAGGCCGCATCATGATCGGTAATTACAACTACGGTACGGGACGTCGTAAATCGTCGGTTGCCCGTGTGTTCATTAAGGCCGGCAGCGGCAAGATTGTCGTCAACGACAAGCCGGTGGACGAGTATTTCTCGCGTGAAACCGGTCGCATGATTGTGCGCCAGCCTTTGGTGCTGACCGACAACCTGAACCGCTTTGACATCATGGTCAACGTGGCAGGCGGCGGCGAATCGGGCCAGGCCGGTGCAGTGCGCCACGGCATTACTCGCGCGCTGATCGATTTGGATGCGGAGATGAAGCCCACGCTGAAGGCCGCCGGTCTGGTGACCCGCGATGCCCGCGAAGTCGAGCGCAAGAAGGTCGGCTTCCACAAGGCGCGTCGCCGCAAGCAGTTCTCCAAGCGCTAAGGCGCTGGCCTGCACAGAAAGCCGCCTTTCCCGGGCGGCTTTTTTATGTCTGTCAGCGCGCGTGTCTTACAATTAAGTCATTCTTCGCCTCCTTAATCGGGCGCATTCTTCGCAAGGAAAAACACCATGATCAAAGTCGGTATCGTCGGCGGAACGGGTTACACGNGGGTCGAACTGTTGCGCCTGCTGGCGCGCCATCCACAAGTGGAACTGAAGGCGATCACATCCCGCAAGGAAGCCGGCATGCCTGTGGCGGAGATGTTCCCCAACCTGCGCGGCCGGGTGAAACTGGCGTTTTCCATGCCGGAAGAAGCAGGGCTGGAACAGTGCGACGTGGTGTTCTTTGCCACCCCCAATGGCGTGGCGATGCAGCAGACGCGCGCGCTGCTCGACGCTGGCGTCAAGGTGATCGACCTGGCTGCGGACTTTCGCATCAAGGACATCGCGGTGTGGGAGAAGTGGTACAAGATGGAACACGCCTGCCCGGACCTGGTTGCCGAGGCAGTCTACGGCCTGCCCGAGCTCAATCGCGACAAGATCAGGGGCGCGCGCCTGATCGCCAACCCGGGTTGTTATCCGACTGCCGTGCAACTGGGATTCCTGCCACTGCTGGAATCTGGCGTGGCCGATGCCGGTTTTCTGGTGGCGGATGCCAAGTCGGGTGTGTCGGGCGCCGGGCGCAAACCGGAAACCCACATCCTGTTCGCCGAGGCGGCAGACAACTTCAAGGCCTACGCGGTCGGCGGTCATCGCCACTGGCCGGAGATCAAGCAGGGGCTGGACAGCTTCGCTGGCAAGCCGGTGGGCTTCACCTTCGTGCCGCACCTGACACCGCTGATCCGCGGCATCCACGCCACCCTATACGCAAAGGTGAGCGCCGACGTCGACCTGCAAGCGCTGTTCGAGAAGCGCTACGCGGGCGAGGCCTTCGTCGACGTGATGCCAGCCGGCGCGCACCCGGAAACCCGCTCGGTGCGTGGGGCCAACGTCTGTCGCATCGCCGTGCACCGGCCGCAGGGCGGCGACACCGTGGTCGTGCTGTCGGTGATCGACAACCTGGTCAAGGGCGCGGCGGGACAGGCGGTGCAGAACATGAACATCCTGTTCGATTTGCCCGAAGACACGGCGCTGGCCGACGTGGGGATGCTGCCCTAAGGGAGGAACTCCGCGGCCCCATCAGGGTCTTTGCTTGACGCAGCACGGGTGATGCGGATAATCACCCCACACATTTTCAAGGAGCATCACCATGAATGCAGCAACCGAAATGGAATCCCCGCTGATCTTCACCGATAGCGCGGCCAGCAAAGTCAAAAGCCTGATCGACGAGGAAGGCAACCCCGACCTGAAACTGCGCGTGTTCGTTTCCGGTGGCGGCTGTTCCGGCTTCCAGTATGGCTTCACCTTCGACGAAGCGCAGAATGCCGACGACACCGTGATGGTANAAAACGGCGTCACCCTGCTGGTCGATTCGATGAGCTTCCAGTATCTGGTGGGCGCCGAGATCGACTATTCGGAAGGTCTGGAGGGCGCGCAGTTCGTGATCAAGAACCCGAACGCCACCACCACCTGCGGTTGCGGCTCGTCGTTCTCGGCGTAAGCTCACCCCACAACCAAAAAGCGGCCTCGGCCGCTTTTTCTTTGGGACATCGCGGCCTCGGCCGCTTTTTGTTTCCTGGTGGTACGGGTTTCAGGCCGGGTAAATCGCTCCCAGGACACGCTCCCCGCGTGCACCGGTGACTGGGGGCAGATTGCCCGGTATCTGATGCAGCGTCTGCCTTGCCAGCCAGGCAAANGCGAGCGCCTCAACCCAGTCTGGGTCGATGCCTAGCGCAGCGGTGGTGGCCACTTTGCGGTCGGGCAGGTGGGCGCTGATGCGTTGCATCAGCGCCCTGTTATGCGCTCCGCCACCGCAGACATAGAGTTCATGCGCGCCCACGCATTCGCGGTTGACTGCGTCGGCGAGGCTGGTGGCGGTGAATTCGAGCAGGGTGGCCTGCACGTCGGGTGGCGCGAGCGCTTTACCCAGACTGCCCAAGCTGGCGTCCAGCCAGTC
The DNA here is from genome assembly GCF_013693775.1 of Thiobacillus sp. Taxonomy (NCBI): domain Bacteria; kingdom Pseudomonadati; phylum Pseudomonadota; class Betaproteobacteria; order Nitrosomonadales; family Thiobacillaceae; genus Thiobacillus; species Thiobacillus sp. Next base: position 1,787,180 of record NZ_CP059257.1, on the reverse strand, counting down.
CAGATTGAACTGTTCGCGTCCTGCGCTCTTGGGTGGNGGAAGGGGTAGGTAGGCGTGCCTCATCAATGCCGTCAGCAGGTCGGGGTGGACGCTTCCGCTGGCGGCCCAGGCGCCGTCACGGTCGTAATGGGCGCCATGGTGGCGCTTGATCCAAGCATCCAGCAGCATGTTGCCGGGGCCGGTGTCCCAGCCACGCACGGGACCGTTCACCGGTAAGTCGGTGATGTTGGCGATACCGCCGATATTCGCGATGACGCGGTGCGTGTCCGGGTGTCTCAGGACCTGGGCGTGAAAGGCAGGAACCAGCGGCGCTCCCTGGCCTCCCGCCGCAATATCGCGGCTGCGGAAGTCGGCAACTACCGCGATCCCGGTGAGTTCGGCCAGCAGGGCCGCGTTGCCGATCTGCAGCGTGTAGCCCTCCTCTGGGCGGTGGCGCAGAGTCTGGCCGTGGCAGCCGATTGCCTGCACCCTGTCGACGGTGGAGCCATCAAGCAGCGACTTGACCGTGTCCGCGTACAGGCGTGCTAATTCATTGGCAGCAATGGCGGCGAGGTGGATTTCGTCGGGTTGCGGCGTATGCAGCGCCAAGAGCCGCGTGCGCAGCGCATCCGGATAAGGCAGGTAATGGGAGTGAAGGAGCCGGACTTGGCCGGCGGGCCCTATTTCGGCGAGAACTGCATCGACACCGTCCAGGCTGGTGCCGGACATGAGGCCGACGTAGTGTTCGGCCTCATGCGTCTGCCCTGCACTCAATCGAGTGCGGCAAGATTGGTGCCGCGCAGCAGGCCCAGTTTCTCGGACCAGCTTGCAGTCTGCTGCAGGAAGCGGGCACGCTGTGCGGCAGCCAACGGNGGAGACCCCGGCAGTTTGACGGACAGAGGGTTGTAAGGCTTGCCCGCAATCCGGACTTCGTAATGCAGGTGCGGGCCGGTGGCGACGCCAGTGGCGCCGACGTAGGCGATGATGTCCCCCTGGCTGACGGAACGGCCGCGGCGAATACCGGGGGCAAAGGCGCTTAGGTGGCCATAGTAGGTTTCATAGCCGTTCTGGTGCCGCAGGATGACGAGATTGCCGTAGCCGCCACGGCGTCCGGCAAACTCCACGGTGGCGTCGCCGGTGGCCTTGACGCGTGTGCCGGTTGGCGCACCGAAGTCGACGCCAGTATGCGCGCGCNNGTAACCCAGCACGGGATGCATGCGGGAACTGCTGAAGTTGGAGGTGACGCGGGAGAACTCGAGAGGCGAACGCAGGAAGCCCTTTTTCAGTGACAGACCTTCGGGCGTGTAATAGCTTTCATGCCCCGATGCGTCGCGATACAGCACAACGCGGTAGGCCTTGCCGGCGTTGACGAACTCCGCCGCCAGCAGGTTTCCGGTGGAAATGGGCTCGCCGTTGCGGTAGTTGACCGTGTAGATGACCGAGAATGTGTCACCGCGGCGCAGGTCCTCGCGAAAATCGATGTTGGTTGAGAAGGTTTCAGCCATTTTGTCGGCGATCTTGTCGGGAATGCCCGCGCTGTCGGTTGCGCCGTAGAGCGACGACACGATATGGCCGGAGCGCATGACCACACGCGTTTCGACCTGGTCGCTGCTGTCCTGTGCGATGTAGCTGTCGCCCTGATGGAGGACGGTCAAGGTGGGGCCGTCACGACGTTCAAACCGGATGCTCAGCAACTGGCCGTCCGGCGTGGTGGTTGCCTGAATATGTTTACCGGCCCGTATGCTGGTCGCCAGTTGGCGGACTGCATCGGTGGCCAGTAGGCGCTGGATTTCAAGTTCGTCGATTTTTAACCGGCCCAGCGCGCTGGCGATCGTATCGCCCGACTGGATCACGGTTTCCCGTTCAAACGTACCGCTGTTGGCCGCGCCGGCCAAGGTGGGAAGGGCGATCGCTTCGGTGATCGTTTCGGGAGTGATATCCGTGGTGGTGGTGTCGGGTGCCAGGCCAAAGGCGGCAACAACGCCAAAAAGCGGCAAGCTGGAGAGAGCAACCAAGGTGCGCAGGCTGAAGCGGCGTTCCGCTCCCGTCATGCGATAGGTTAAGATTCTCAGTTTGGTGAGCGGCATGGACCGTTTCCCTTCCGTAATCGATCCGGGAGTCTACCACAAATGATCCCGATGATATTTGTTCAATCCAAACAGTGGCTTGCGTGCGCAGCGCCCTGTGTTGAACGCAATGGTATTCGTGTTTTACGGTCAGGCCCGGACAAACTTGACCTGTACTGGAAAGGTATTTGATGCAGGATGCGTTGCAGGAAATCAAGCGTGGGGCCGACGAACTGCTGGTTGAGGCGGAACTGATCGACAAGCTGAAAACGGGCCGGCCGTTGCGGATCAAGGCGGGATTCGACCCCACGGCGCCGGATTTGCATCTGGGGCACACGGTGTTGCTGAACAAATTGCGCCAGTTTCAGATGCTGGGGCACAAAATCATTTTCCTGATAGGAGATTTCACCGGCATGATCGGCGACCCTACGGGCAAAAACACTACGCGCCCACCCCTGACTCGTGAGGCGGTCGCCGAAAACGCCAAAACCTACCAGGAACAGGTGTTCAAGATCCTCGACCCGGCCTTGACCGAGGTGCGTTTCAATTCCGAGTGGATGGAAAAGCTGGGCTCGGTCGGCATGATCCGATTGGCAGCGACCCATACGGTGGCGCGCATGTTGGAGCGGGATGATTTCCACAAGCGTTACACCAGCCAGCAGCCGATCGCCATCCATGAATTTCTGTACCCGCTGATCCAGGGATACGACTCGGTCGAGCTGAAGGCGGACGTCGAACTGGGAGGGACCGACCAGAAATTCAACCTGCTGATGGGACGCGAGTTGCAGAAGCATCACGGGCAAGCCCCGCAATGCATCCTGACCATGCCGCTGCTCGAGGGGACGGATGGCATCAACAAGATGTCGAAGTCGCTCGGCAACTACATTGGGATCAACGAGCCCCCGCAGGAGATCTTCGGCAAACTGATGTCGATTTCCGACGATCTGATGTGGCGCTATATCCAGTTGCTGTCATTCGAGCCGCTCGCGACGATCGACGCTTGGAAGCGGCAGGTGGCCGATGGTGCCAATCCGCGTGACATCAAAGTGCGGTTTGCACAGGAAATCGTGGCGCGATTTCATAACCCGGCGGCGGCGGCCCAGGCGCTGGCCGAATTCGAGGCGCGCTTCCAANAGGGCGCGCTGCCTGACGAGATGCCGGAAATCAGTTTGCCTGGTATCGATGGGGTTTTGCCAGTGCCGCAACTGTTGAAGCAGGCCGGGCTGGTGCCGAGCACCTCGGACGCCATCCGTCAGATTGCAGGCGGCGGGGTGCGGCTGGACGGCGAACGCGTGGCAGATAAAGGCGCGGCGGTGCCGGTGGGGGCAACGGTTGTGGCCCAGGTCGGCAAGCGAAAATTCGCTCGCGTCACAATTATTTAAAATTAATTTTGCTGAAACTGTTGACGGATGGTTTTAGCTCTGTAGAATGCGCACCTTCTCGAAACGCAGCGCGACACGCAAACCGCGAAGAGCAAAGCTAATCGATTGATCTTTAACAATTTACAGCCGATAGGTGTGGGTGTTGTTGCGGTAGTTGTTCTGGCTTTGGCCGGGATGACAGCTAGCATAAATGCTCACACTTTGATGAAGTAATTCATTTGAGTTGAGCGAAGTATTTGAAGTAATTGCAGAGATTGAACTGAAGAGTTTGATCCTGGCTCAGATTGAACGCTGGCGGAATGCTTTACACATGCAAGTCGAACGGCAGCACGGGAGCTTGCTCCTGGTGGCGAGTGGCGAACGGGTGAGTAATGCGTCGGAACGTACCGAGTAATGGGGGATAACGCAGCGAAAGCTGTGCTAATACCGCATACGCCCTGAGGGGGAAAGTGGGGGATCGCAAGACCTCACGTTATTCGAGCGGCCGACGTCTGATTAGCTAGTTGGTGGGGTAATGGCCTACCAAGGCGACGATCAGTAGCGGGTCTGAGAGGATGATCCGCCACACTGGAACTGAGACACGGTCCAGACTCCTACGGGAGGCAGCAGTGGGGAATTTTGGACAATGGGGGCAACCCTGATCCAGCCATTCCGCGTGAGTGAAGAAGGCCTTCGGGTTGTAAAGCTCTTTCAGCTGGAACGAAACGGTACGCTCTAACATAGCGTGCTAATGACGGTACCAGCAGAAGAAGCACCGGCTAACTACGTGCCAGCAGCCGCGGTAATACGTAGGGTGCGAGCGTTAATCGGAATTACTGGGCGTAAAGCGTGCGCAGGCGGATTGTTAAGCAAGATGTGAAATCCCCGGGCTTAACCTGNNGGAATGGCATTTTGAACTGGCAGTCTAGAGTGCGTCAGAGGGGGTNGGAATTCCACGTGTAGCAGTGAAATGCGTAGAGATGTGGAGGAACACCAATGGCGAAGGNCAGCCCCTGGGATGACACTGACGCTCATGTACGAAAGCGTGGGTAGCAAACAGGATTAGATACCCTGGTAGTCCACGCCCTAAACGATGTCAACTNGGTTGTTGGGGAGTGAAATCCCTTAGTAACGAAGCTAACGCGTGAAGTTGACCGCCTGGGGAGTACGGTCGCAAGATTAAAACTCAAAGGAATTGACGGGGACCCGCACAAGCGGTGGATGATGTGGATTAATTCGATGCAACGCGAAAAACCTTACCTACCCTTGACATGTCCAGAACCCTGCAGAGATGCGGGGTGCCCGAAAGGGAATTGGAACACAGGTGCTGCATGGCTGTCGTCAGCTCGTGTCGTGAGATGTTGGGTTAAGTCCCGCAACGAGCGCAACCCTTATCATTAGTTGCTACGCAAGGGCACTCTAATGAGACTGCCGGTGACAAACCGGAGGAAGGTGGGGATGACGTCAAGTCCTCATGGCCCTTATGGGTAGGGCTTCACACGTCATACAATGGTCGGTACAGAGGGTTGCCAAGCCGCGAGGTGGAGCCAATCCCAGAAAGCCGATCGTAGTCCGGATTGTTCTCTGCAACTCGAGAGCATGAAGTCGGAATCGCTAGTAATCGCGGATCAGCNATGTCGCGGTGAATACGTTCCCGGGTCTTGTACACACCGCCCGTCACACCATGGGAGTGGAATCTGGCAGAAGTAGGTAGCCTAACCGCAAGGAGGGCGCTTACCACGCTGGGTTTCATGACTGGGGTGAAGTCGTAACAAGGTAGCCGTAGGGGAACCTGCGGCTGGATCACCTCCTTTCTAGAGAAAGCCGCTGCAACACTCACACCTATCGGTTGTTTTTAAAGCCGGGCTTGTAGCTCAGTTGGTTAGAGCACACGCTTGATAAGCGTGGGGTCGCTGGTTCAAATCCAGCCAGGCCCACCAGAAATGGTGCTGACTGGGCTCGGTTCATTAGGGATTGAGAGCCAAGCAGCGCAAGGCGCGAGACCTCGCTGTGTGCTGGTGCGCACAAGGGGTTGAGCAACGCAGCGATGCGCCGGTTATCAGTCCTTAATGGGGATTAGCTCAGCTGGGAGAGCACCTGCTTTGCAAGCAGGGGTCGTCGGTTCGATCCCGTCATCCTCCACCACTCATCCTTGGTTGGGTTGGTGGAATGTAGTACCTGTCAGTGTGAATCGTAAGGAGTGAGGCCTTTGGCTTTAGTGCTTACGCTTTATGCGTAACGGCTGATCTTTAAAAATTTGGAAGAAGGTGGGATGTTTGTGATGAACATCCCAACATGGGTTGAAATTGTATCGACCCTGTCACCTGGAATATTGGGTTCAGCGATGGACCTGATGCCGAGCTGGGTGGTAGGGAAAGCAAACACACCTGTAATGCGAGACTGCTTAGGCAGTTCTCAAAATTATAGGGTCAAGCGACTAAGTGCATGTGGTGGATGCCTTGGCGACTACAGGCGATGAAGGACGCGCAAGCCTGCGATAAGGCTCGGGGAGCTGGCAATGAAGCTTTGATCCGGGCATTTCCGAATGGGGNNGAACCCACCCGCAAGGGTACTCCTGCTGAATACATAGGCAGGGTAGNNAGCGAACGCAGTGAACTGAAACATCTAAGTAGCTGCAGGAAAAGAAATCAACCGAGATTCCCATAGTAGTGGCGAGCGAATTGGGAAGAGCCTTCATGATTTAGCATTCTTGTTAGTGGAACAGTCTGGAAAGTCTGGCCATAGTGGGTGATAGCCCCGTACGCGAAAACAAGAGTGTGGAACTAGGCATGAGACAAGTAGGGCGGGACACGTGAAATCCTGTCTGAACATGGGNGGACCATCCTCCAAGGCTAAATACTCGTAGTCGACCGATAGTGAACCAGTACCGTGAGGGAAAGGCGAAAAGAACCCCGGGAGGGGAGTGAAATAGATCCTGAAACCGCATGCATACAAACAGTGGGAGCCCCTCCTTTAATGGCCTTCGTTCTTTGTGATCGACACGCAGTGGCGATCACAAAAGATTGTAAGAAGGAGTGAAATAGCCGCTTACCTCGGATGGGGTGAGGGCCATTAAAGGAGGGGTGACTGCGTACCTTTGTATAATGGGTCAGCGACTTACGTTCAGTTGCGAGCTTAACCGAATAGGGAGGCGAAGCGAAAGCGAGTCTTAATAGGGCGCATAGTAGCTGGGCGTAGACCCGAAACCGGATGATCTATCCATGGCCAGGATGAAGGTGCGGTAACACGCACTGGAGGTCCGAACCCACTAATGTTGAAAAATTAGGGGATGAGCTGTGGATAGGGGTGAAAGGCTAAACAAATCCGGAGATAGCTGGTTCTCCTCGAAAGCTATTTAGGTAGCGCCTCATGTATCACTCACGGGGTAGAGCACTGTAATGTTAGTGGGGGCCATTGCGGCTTACTGCGGCATAGCAAACTCCGAATACCGTGAAGTGCGAGCATGGGAGACAGACATCGGGTGCTAACGTCCGGTGTCAAGAGGGAAACAACCCAGACCGACAGCTAAGGTCCCAAATGACGTGCTAAGTGGAAAACGATGTGGGAAGGCATAGACAGCTAGGAAGTTGGCTTAGAAGCAGCCATCCTTTAAAGAAAGCGTAATAGCTCACTAGTCGAGTCGTCCTGCGCGGAAGATGTAACGGGGCTAAGCACGTAACCGAAGCTTCGGATATGCACTTTGTGCATATGGTAGAGGAGCGTTCTGTAAGTCTGCGAAGGTGTTCTGTAAGGAATGCTGGANGATATCAGAAGTGCGAATGCTGACATGAGTAGCGATAAAGGNGGTGAAAAGCCCCTCGCCGAAAANCCAAGGTTTCCTGCGCAACGTTCATCGGCGCAGGGTGAGTCGGCCCCTAAGGTGAGGCAGAGATGCGTAGCTGATGGGAAACGGGTCAAAATTCCCGTACTTTCGTTTACTGCGATGNNTGGGGACGGAGAAGGTTAGGTGGGCCGGGTGTTGGATGTCCCGGTTTAAGTGCGTAGGCAGATCNNCCTTAGGCAAATCCGGGGTTAATGCCGAGACACGATGACGGTGCTCCATTGGAGCCGAAGTCACTGATACCAAGCTTCNCAAGAAAAGCCACTAAGCTTCAGGTAAACGAGAACCGTACCGCAAACCGACACAGGTGGGTAGGATGAGAATTCTAAGGCGCTTGAGAGAACTCGGGTGAAGGAACTCGGCAAATTAGCACCGTAACTTCGGGAGAAGGTGCGCCCCGGTAGGGTATAAGTCCTCGCGACGAAAGCCCGATGGGGTTGCAGTGAAAAGGTGGCTGCGACTGTTTAATAAAAACACAGCACTCTGCAAACACGAAAGTGGACGTATAGGGTGTGACGCCTGCCCGGTGCCGGAAGGTTAATTGATGGGGTGCAAGCTCTTGATCGAAGCCCCGGTAAACGGCGGCCGTAACTATAACGGTCCTAAGGTAGCGAAATTCCTTGTCGGGTAAGTTCCGACCCGCACGAATGGCGTAACGATGGCCACACTGTCTCCACCCGAGACTCAGCGAAGTTGAAATGTTTGTGAAGATGCAATCTCCCCGCGGCTAGACGGAAAGACCCCATGAACCTTTACTGTAGCTTTGCATTGGACTGTGACGGGACTTGTGTAGGATAGCTGGGAGCCTGTGAAGCGTGGTCGCTAGATCACGTGGAGGCGTCGTTGAAATACCAGCCTGGTGTCGTTGCGGTTCTAACCTGGGCCCCTGATCGGGGTCGGGGACCGTGCATGGTGGGCAGTTTGACTGGGGCGGTCTCCTCCCAAATTGTAACGGAGGAGTACGAAGGTCTTCTAGGTACGGTCGGACATCGTACTGATAGTGCAATGGCAAAAGAAGGCTTGACTGCGAGACTGACACGTCGAGCAGGTGCGAAAGCAGGTCATAGTGATCCGGTGGTTCTGTATGGAAGGGCCATCGCTCAACGGATAAAAGGTACTCTGGGGATAACAGGCTGATTCCTCCCAAGAGTTCATATCGACGGGGAGTNTTGGCACCTCGATGTCGGCTCATCACATCCTGGGGCTGTAGCCGGTCCCAAGGGTATGGCTGTTCGCCATTTAAAGTGGTACGTGAGCTGGGTTTAAAACGTCGTGAGACAGTTTGGTCCCTATCTGCCGTGGGCGCTGGATATTTGACGGGNGCTGCTCCTAGTACGAGAGGACCGGAGTGGACGTGCCTCTGGTGTACCGGTTATGACGCCAGTCGTATCGCCGGGTAGCTAAGCACGGAAGAGATAAACGCTGAAAGCATCTAAGCGTGAAACTTGCCTGAAGATAAGATATCCCTGGCACCTTGAGTGCCCTGAAGGGTCGTTGAAGACCACAACGTTGATAGGCGGGGTGTGGAAGCGCAGTAATGCGTTAAGCTAACCCGTACTAATTGCCCGTGAGGCTTGATCCTATAATTTTGAGAAGCATGCAGTGTGTGTATGCGATGCAGTAACAACCCCAACCTTCTTCCAGACATGTCGTGGAAACGACGTGAACAGACAGTCGGCTGAATGTCACAAGACATTCAGCACCCCAGACAATCCGAATGCGGGTTCAAGACCATAAAGCTTGATCCCCACCCCTTTGTCTGACGACCATAGCAGAGTGGAACCACCCCTTCCCATCCCGAACAGGACGGTGAAACGCTCCCGCGCCAATGATAGTAGGCAACTCGCCTGTGAAAGTAGGTCATCGTCAGACTCCTTATCCGTATCCCCCTCCCGGGGATACCACAAAACCCCTCAACTCTTGAGGGGTTTTTTATTGCACGGAAAATTGCCCAGGCAAGACATGTAAAATTGCCAAGGTGCATACCCGACCTCACAAAGCACTGTTCCGGCTTCTGCGCCGCCTGTCCGATGGCCGTTTTCATTCGGGGCAGGCGTTGGCGGATGAATTCGGACTGTCCCGCTCCAGCATCTTCAACATCCTCGCGCAAGCCGAGTCCATGGGTCTGACCGTGCATGCGGTACGCGGACGCGGATATCGCATGCCCGGGCCTGTGGAATGGCTGGATGGCGCTGTGGTCGCGCATCATCTAGGTACAGCGGCCGGTCATTATTCGATACATGTGCTGGATAGTGTCGACTCGACCAACACGGCCTTGATGGCCGCCGCTCTGGATGGTGCGGCAGACGGAACGTTGTTCTGTGCGGAGCATCAATATACCGGCAGGGGACGGCGTGGCCGCCAGTGGCATTCAGTCGTAGGGGGCAGCCTCACGTTTTCGGTATTGTGGCGTTTCGAGTCCGGCTTACAGTCGCTGGCGGGCCTGAGCCTGATTGTGGGACTCGCCATTGCGCGCGCGGTGAACCGCCATAGTCGCCACATGGCCCGATTGAAATGGCCCAACGATATTCTGGTGGACTATCGCAAGCTGGCGGGGATTCTGGTCGAAGTACAGGGTGACATGCACGGGGCCGCATTTGCCGTAGTGGGCGTCGGCTTGAATGTCAGGCTCAACGAGACACAACGCGACGCGGTCGATCAAGCCGTGGTCGATCTGGCAGAAATGGAGGTGACGGTGGGACGCAATCAACTGCTGGCTGACTGCCTGCTGGAACTGCACACGGCATCAAGTGTATTTCGCCAACACGGCTTTGCGGCCTTGCGCGAGGATTGGCAGGCACTGGATGCCTATGCGGGCAGGGCAGTCGCGCTGGCGTTGCCGGATTCGCGCAGCGTTCAGGGGGTGGCATGCGGGGTCGACGAAACCGGCGCCTTTNTGCTGCGCGATGCGCAATCGAATTTGAGCCCTTACAGTGGCGGCGAAATCAGCTTGCGCCTGGATGGTACGCGATGAGCGGGCGCCGCTTATTGCTGGATGCCGGAAACTCACGCCTCAAGTGGGCGGTGGTGGAGGATGGGCATTGGCATGCGACCGGCCAAAGCGATTATTCCGATTGGTCGGCTTTGACGGCCCAACTGAAAGCGGGCACTCGTTGTTTTGTCGCCAGCGTGGCAAACCCTGAACACGAACGGCAACTCGCCGTGCTTCTGGAGGCGGCCGGGCTCACCCCGGCCTGGTTGAGAGCCGAGACCTGTTTCGGGGATGTGAAAAATACCTATTCGAATCCGCACCAGTTGGGTGCGGATCGCTGGATGGGATTGATCGCGGCTCGTCAGCGTACAGATGAGGCGGTACTGGTGGTGTCGGTCGGCACGGCAATGACCGTGGATGCGTTGTCGGGCGACGGAACATTTCTGGGTGGGGTGATCGTGCCCGGTGTCCATTTGATGCAGCAGGCATTGCGACAAGGCACCGCACGGGTCGGTGAGGTGACGGGGGCCTGGCAGGCCTTTCCCACCGCGACCGCCGACGCGGTGCAGAGCGGATCGTGGCGGCGCTGTGTGGCGCCATTGCGCAACAACATGCGCGCCTGACCGAGGTGGTCGGCATGGCACCACGCTGTCTGCTTACCGGAGGCGATGCCGAGAAGGTATTGTCACACCTGAGAATCCCCTCCGAACATGTTCCCACATTGGTACTGGAGGGAATCGATTGTGTTGCCCGAGGGACTGCCGCGCCATGAAATGGATAGTCTGGACACTCTTGGCCGCCAATCTCGCGATGGCCGGATTCTTTATAGGACGTGAAAACTGGACGCAGGCGGATGCCGATCAGACGGCGTCGTTGAATGTGAATCGGCTCAGCCTGCGAAGTCAGTCTGCGCCTACGCCCAGGGAGGATGTATCGCCAGCCGATACTACGCCCNCAGCATTATGCGTGGAATGGCGGGGCTTGAATCGCGAGGAGTTCGCCCAAGTACGTCAGCAGCTCAAATCGTTGGCGGGCGAACGCGTGATGTCGTTCACCGAAGTGCCGCTGAATACACGTCAGTGGGTGATTTTCCCGCCCTTGCCCAGTGCGGAATCGGCCGCGGCCAAATTGAGCGAACTGACGGCGGCAGGATTGACGGACGCATTTGTGGTCAAGGATGGCGATTGGCGCAATGCCATTTCACTCGGCCTGTATGCCGGCGTCGATGCGGCGCAGCGGCGCATTCTCGAAGTGGAAGGCAAAGGCGTACTCGGTACCCGTGTCGAGGTGCTGCCGCGCCAGGGGACGGATTTCTACTTTGTGATCCGTAGCGAAGATCCGGATACGCTGAAAAGCCTGAGCGGAATCAAGCAAGCCTACCCGAACAGCCGACAGTCCCGAGTAGCCTGTCCGTCATAAGCCCCGCAGCAGGAAATGGAGCGCGATGCCACCGAAGACCGCGGCTCCGAACCAGGTGTTGTGCAGGAAGGCGCGAAAGCACAGCTGCGGCTCGCGCTGCCGGATCAATTTCATGTGGTAGAGGGCGATTGCCGCTGCCACGGCCAGCCCGCCGTAGAACGCCATGCCCATTCCCCGCTGCCAGCCGACCCAGCCAAGCAGGCCCAGCGTCGCAACATAGCACAGTGCGATGGCGGCAAGATCGTAGCGGCCGAAAGTGATGGCCGAGGTCTTGATGCCGATCTTGAGATCGTCCTCGCGGTCGACCAGCGCATATTCGGTGTCGTAGGCAACCGCCCAAAANATGTTGGCGCCCAGCAGGACCCAGGCTTCGAGCGGAACCTCGCCCCACAGCGCGGCGTAGCTCATCGGGATGCCGAAGCCGAACGCGATGCCGAGATAGGCCTGCGGAATCGCGAAGAAGCGTTTGGTGAAGGGGTAGCTGGCCGCCAGAAACAGTGCGACCACGGACAGTTTCAACACCAGCGTGTTGAGTGGCAGGATCAGCAGGAAAGCCAGCAGCGACAGGCCAGCTGCCAACAGCAGGGCTTCTTTGGGCGACACCTTGCCGGCCGCCAGCGGGCGATCGCGGGTACGCGCCACGTATGGGTCGAAATCGCGATCGGCATAGTCGTTCATGACGCAGCCGGCCGAACGCATCAGCACGACGCCCATGACGAAAATCCACAGGATCAGCCAGCTTGGGCTGCCGTTGCTGGCAAGCCATTGCGCCCACAGCGTGGGCCACATCAGCAGCAGAATGCCGATCGGCTTGTCGAGCCGCATCAGCTTNTCGTAATGGGACAGGCGTTCGGTCAGGGTCATGGCGTGTCGATGGTGGGCAGAAAGACTTCGGTCACCAGGAGTGGATGGCGGTTGAGGCAGAAAACGGAACGGCGTGCCCACAAGCTGCTGGACACTGCCTGCTGCTTGGCCGCAGCGCGATAGAGCGGGTGGTCGTTTCGCACGCGGCGATAGGCCAGGGCTGGCGTTCGATGCGATGGTCGCTGAACAGGGCTTCACCAAGCGAACGACTGCCGAGTTGAGTGATGCCGTTCCAGCCGCCGCGCAGTCCGGCGGACGGCAGCACGCTGTGGGCAAACACCACCGGCACGTCATTGCACAGCAGCAGGACTTCGCGTACATAGACGCGGGTGCCAGGCGCCACGCCAAGCAGCGCGTATTCGTCAGCGTTGGCGCGTGCCATCCCGGTCTCGAGCGGCACCACGCGAAACGATGTACAGCGTGATTTCAGACGCTGGGTCAGCGAACCGTGGTCGCTAAGCCAGGTGCGCAACGAGCGCGGGAGCGAGAATGGGTGGGCAAGCCAGCCCTGCCGGGAATCGAGCACGGCGAACCGTTCATCATGTGGAAAGTCGGCATTATGCCGCAGCGACGGCATCTAGATCGACGTCAGTGCCTGCCGCTGGCCGATCCATCGCTCCATGTGGCGCGCGGCGATGTCGGGGTGGTGGGTCAAGCAGCGTTGCGCCAGATCGCGTGCGGCTTCCAGCAGCGCGACGTCGCGTTCCAGGTCGGCGAAACGCAGCATCGGCACTCCGCTTTGGCGGTGTCCGAGCAGTTCGCCCGGCCCGCGCAGCAGCAGGTCCTGGCGCGCGATCTCGAAGCCGTCGGTGAGCTCGAAAATGACCTTGAGCCGCGCCCGTGCCAGCTCCGACAGCGGCGTCTCGTACAGCAGCACGCATACCGATTCGCGGCTGCCGCGCCCGACCCGTCCGCGTAGCTGATGCAGTTGGGCGAGCCCCATGCGCTCGGCATGCTCGATCACCATCAGTGCGGCATTGGGCACGTCGACGCCGACTTCGATCACCGTGGTGGCCACCAGCAGGTCGATTGCGTGTGTCTGAAAAGCGGCCATCACGGCCTGCTTCTCGTCCGGTTTCAGCCGCCCGTGTACCAGGCCGATGCGCAGCTCCGGCAACTGTTCCGTCAACGTTGCATAGGTATCCTGCGCAGTCTGCAACTGCAGCTTCTCCGACTCCTCGATCAGCGGACATACCCAGTAGGCCTGGCCACCGGCGAGACAGGCTTCGCGCACGCGCGCCAGTACGTCGTCGCGGCGCGCGGCACTCACTAATTTGGTGACGATAGGCGTGCGGCCCGGCGGCAGTTCGTCGACCACCGAGACGTCGAGGTCGGCAAAGAAGCTCATCGCCAGCGTGCGCGGGATCGGCGTCGCGCTCATCATCAACTGGTGCGGTTCCGTACCCTTCTGCATCAGCGCCAGCCGCTGGCCGACGCCGAAACGATGCTGCTCGTCGACCACCGCCACCCCNAGCCGTTGAAAACTGCCGGCTTCCTGGAACAGCGCGTGGGTACCGAATGCGAGGTCGGCTTCGCCCGCGGCGATCGCCTGCCAGGCGGCAGTGCGTTCCGACTTGCGCTGGCTGCCCGATATCCAGGCGCAGCGCACGCCCAAGGGTGACAGGAGCGGCGCCAATTTGCGGAAATGCTGCTCGGCGAGGATCTCGGTCGGTGCCATGAAGGCGGCCTGGAAGCCGTTTTCGATCGCCTGCAGGCAGGCCAGTGCCGCCACCACGGTCTTGCCGCTGCCGGCGTCGCCCTGCAACAGGCGGCGCATGGGATGCGGCTGCGCCAGGTCGGCGCTGATCTCCTGCCAGGTGCGCGCCTGTGCGGCGGTCAGCGCAAACGGCAATGCACGGGTGAACGCGCTCGTCAGGTGCTGACGCGCGGGCAAGGGGTGGGTCGCGCGCAAGGTACGCTGCTGGCGCGCGGTCGCCAGCGACAGCTGCTGTGCCAGCAGTTCGTCGAAGGCGAGCCGCTGCCAGGCGGGATGGCGACGCGATTCCAGATCGCTTACCGCACATTCGAGCGGCGGCTGGTGCAGCAGGCGGATGCTGGCTTCCAGTTCCGGCAGATCAAGCTTTGCCAGCCAGTCGGCGGGCAGGGTATCCGCGATCGGTGCCGCCAGTGCCCGTTCGACCAGCTTGCGCAGCGTGGCCTGTCCGAGGCCGGCGGTGGTCGGGTAGACGGGCGTCAGTTGCGTCGGTAGGGGCGTGGCGTCGTCGGCCTTGGCGAAGCGCGGATGCACCATCTCCAGCCCGAGAAACCCGCCGCGGACCTCGCCGTTGAAACGGAAACTCGCGCCGGGCTGAAACAGCTTGAGATGGCTGGGGTAGAAGTTCAGGAAACGGATGCCGAGCACGCCGCCGGCATCCTCCACGGTCACCGTCAGCATGCGGCGCGGCCGGTAGGCGACGCTGGCCTCGCGCACCACCGCCTGCACCTGTGCCGTTTCGCCCGGCAGCAGGTCGCGGATCGGCGTGATGCGGGTTTCGTCTTCCCAGCGCAACGGCAGGTGCAATACCAGGTCGGCGTCGCGGGCGAGTCCCAGTTTGGCGAGTTTGGCGGCGAGCGCGGGGCTGACCGGGAAGGAAAACGGCGACGCCGTTTTCAAGGCTGCAATTTAACCGGTCACCATCACGGCATCAGCCTCGACCAGCGCACCGCGCGGCAGCGCGGCCACACCGACCGCGGCGCGCGCCGGGTAGGGCTGGCTGAAGTAGGTCGCCATGATTTCGTTGACCCTGGGGAAGTGACCGAGGTCGGTGAGAAAGACGTTGAGCTTGACCACGTCGGCCAGCGAGCCGCCTGCCGCAGTTGCAACGGCGGCCAGATTTCTGAACACTTGGTGGATCTGCGCCTCGATGCCGTCGACCATCTGCATCGAGTTGGGGTCGAGGCCGATCTGGCCGGACATGTACACGGTGTGGTCGATCCGTACGGCCTGCGAGTAGGTTCCGATCGCGGCCGGTGCGTCGGCGGTCTGGATGATGCTTTTGTTCATGCTGGATTCCTGGAGCCTGATTATTGAGATTGTGCTGCGCGGCCGTCCTTCTTGCCCTTGATACGGAAAATCCGTACCACGTCGGGCAGTACGCGCAAGCCGCGCATGACGCGTGCGAGGTGCATGCGGTTTTCCACCTGCACGGTGAAGAACAGCACGGTATAGGGGCTGCCGTCCTCCTCCTCCATCGCGACGTTGCCGATGTTGGAGCCGTGTTCGGCGATCGCCGCCGCGACCTTGGCCAGCACGCCGCGCTGGTTGCCGACGACGACCTTGATCGAGACGTCGAACATGTGGCCGGGTTCGGCTTCCCATTCGACATCCAGCCATTTGTCGGGGTCGGTGCGGAAGGCGCGAATCGATGGGCAGTCGTGAGTATGGATGATGAGGCCGCGTTCCTTGTGGATGAAGCCGAGAATGGGGTCGCCGGGAATCGGGTGGCAGCACTGCGCCAGCTCGACCGCGATGCCTTCGGTGCCGCGGATACTGATGGCATGGGGATGCGCCGGCTCGCCGGTNTTCTCGCCCTGCACGTGCAGCAACTGGTGCGCGACCACCAGCGGTAATTTCCGGCCCAGGCCGATCCCGGCGAACAGTTCCCGCCGGTTTTGCAGGCCGTAGTCCTTGACCACACGTTCCCACACCGCTGGGTCGGGCGCGGTCGCCTCCGGGTTGAGCGCGGCAATGGCGTGGTTGAGCAGGCGCTCGCCGAGCGCGGCCGCCTCTTCCACGCGCGTGTTGCGCAGGTAGTTGCGGATGTGCGAGCGTGCCTTGCCGGTGACGACGAAGTTGAGCCAGGCCGCATTGGGACTGGCGTTGGCCGCCGTAAGAATCTCGACGTGGTCGCCGTTCCGGAGCTGGGTACGCAGCGGCATCAGCTCGTAGTTGATCTTCACCGCGATGCAGTGGCGGCCGACGTCGGTATGCACGGCAAAGGCGAAGTCTACCGCCGTGGCGCCGCGCGGCAGCGCCATGATCTTGCCCTTGGGGGTGAACACATAGACTTCGTCGGGGAACAGGTCGACTTTTATATGTTCCAGGAATTCCGGCGAATCGCCGTGGTCAGCCTGGATGTCGAGCAGCGACTGCAGCCAGCGGTGGGTACGCGTCTGCACGTCGTTCAGTGCCGCGTCCGCCGATTTGTACATCCAGTGCGAGGCGACGCCCGATTCGGCCAGCCGGTTCATGTCGGTGGTGCGGATCTGGATCTCGATCGGGGTGCCATTGGGGCCGAACAGGATGGAATGCAGCGACTGGTAGCCGTTGGCCTTGGGAATGGCGATGTAGTCCTTGAACTTGCCAGGGATCGGCTTGTACAGAGCATGCAGCGCGCCCAGCGCCAGATAACAGCTCGGCTGGTCGCGCACCACCACGCGGAAGCCGTAGATGTCGAACACTTCGGAAAACGCCAGATTTTTCTCCTGCATCTTGCGGTAGATGCTGTAGAGGTGCTTCTCGCGCCCCGTGATCGTGGCTTCGATCTTGCACTGCTCGAGTTTTTCCTGCATCGCGAGCTTGACCTTCTCGACCAGTTCGCGGCGGTTGCCGCGCGCCGCTTTCACGGCCTTGGCCAGCACTTGGTAGCGATTGGGGTGGCTGTAGCGGAAGCCGAGGTCTTCCAGCTCCTGGTAGACCGAGTGCAGCCCCAGCCGATTGGCGATCGGCGCGTAGATCTCAAGGGTTTCGGTGGCGATGCGGCGCCGTTTCTCGGCGGGCATCGCCCCCATGGTGTGCATGTTGTGCGTGCGGTCGGCCAGCTTGACCAGGATCACCCGTACATCCTGTGCCATCGCCAACAGCATCTTGCGGAAGTTCTCCGCCTGCGCGTGCTGCTCGGAGGCGAAGGCGAGCTTGTCGAGCTTGGAGACCCCCTCGACCAGCAGCGCGACCGGCTTGCCGAAGCGCGCCTCGATTTCGCTTGCCGTGGCCGGTGTGTCTTCTACCACGTCGTGGAGTAGCGCGGCGCACAGGGTCTGCGTGTCGAGATGCCAGCCGGCGAGGATGCCGGCGACGGCAAGCGGATGGGAGATGTAGGGTTCGCCGCTCTTGCGGAACTGACCTTCGTGGGCGCGGCGGCTGAATTCGTAGGCGTCTTCGATGGTCCCGACTTCGTCCGGCGGCAGGTAGGCCAGGTCCGGACGCAGCGATTCGAACTCGTGCGTCATCGACGGCGCGCGGCGTGCGTGCGCCGTCCGTCGTTCTGGCGAGGAATCAGGCGCGGCCCCGATTGAGGATCTCACGGCCGACCTTGCCCGCAGCGATTTCGCGCAATGCGGTGACGATGGGTTTGTCCTTCGATTCGACCATCGGTTGCGAGCCTTGCGCCAGCTGGCGTGCGCGGTAGGTCACGGCGAGCGTCAACTCGAAGCGGTTGGGAAACATCTCGATGCAGTCATCAACGGTAATGCGGGCCATAGGGATACTCCAGCTTCAGGGGTGGTACTCAGATACGTCGGAATTCCTCGAACAGCGCGGTATGCCGCTTGAGCTGGCGTGCCGTTTCGAGGCGAATGCTGCGGGTGATTGCGACCAGGTCCTGCAGGGCATGATCGAAGTCATCGTTCACGATTATATAGTCGAACGCCTCGGCATGAGCGACGTCGTGGGCGGCAGCGGCCAATCGGCGTTCGATTACCTCGTCGCTGTCCTGGCCGCGCCCGGCCAGGCGGGTGCGCAGCGCATTGAACGACGGCGGCAGGATGAAAATCGACGCGGATTGCGGGAAATGCTGCCTCACCTGCTCGGCGCCCTGCCAGTCGATCTCCAGCAGGACGTCGCGGCCGGCGTTGAGATCGCGGCTGATGCTGCCTTTCGACGTGCCGTAGAAGTTGCCGTATACCTCGGCGTGTTCGAGAAACTCGCCTTCGGCCAGCATGATTTCGAATCGTTCGCGGTTGACGAAATGGTAGTCGCGACCGTCGGTTTCGCCCGGACGCGGGGGNCGGGTCGTGTAGGACACCGACAGGCGGATGGCGGGGTCGGTTTTCAGCAGGGCCTTGACCAGGCTGGTCTTGCCTGCGCCGGAGGGNGCGCTGACGATGTAAAGCACGCCTTCACTGGAAAGAGGGGTCATGGTTGTTCCATTCCGGTTGTCATTCAATATTCTGGACCTGTTCGCGCATCTGTTCGATCAGCACCTTGAGTTCGAGCGAGACGCGCGAGGTCTCCACCGCCACCGATTTCGATCCCAGGGTATTGGCTTCGCGGTGCAGTTCCTGCATCAGGAAGTCGAGGCGCTTGCCGACGGCACCTGTCTGGTTGAGCACGCGGCGCACCTCGGAAAAATGGGTGGCCAGGCGGGAAAGCTCTTCGTCGATATCGGCTTTCTGCGCCGCCAGGGCGACTTCCTGTGCCAGCCGTTCGTGGCTGGCCTCGCCCAGGGCGTCGCGCAGCCGCTCCGCCAGCTTGTCGCGCTGGGCGGAGGCCAGGGTCGGCAGGAGCGGCTGCAGGCCGGCCACTTGGGCTTCGGCGGCAGCCAGGCGGTCGAGGATATGTTGTTTCAGCTTGGCGCCTTCGCGCTGGCGGCTCTCTACCAGTTCGTCCAGCGTGGCACGGATCCCGGCCAGCACCGCTTCGTTCAGCGCCTCCTGCGACAGGGCGCCGGATTGCATGGCGCCAGGCCAACGGAGTATCTCGTTGACGGAAAGCGGCGGGCTGCCGGGCAGGCGCTGCAGCACGTCCGCCTGCCAGTGGGCAAGCCGCTCAAGAATGTCCGGGTTTAGGCCGTTATCCAGCGAGGCGGCGGGAAGCATGGCGAGGCCGATACGGCACTCCACCTTGCCACGCGCCAGACGCTGCTGGATCAGTTCGCGCAGTTGCGGTTCCAAGGCACGGAATTCGTCGGCCAGGCGGAAATGCAGTTCGAGATAGCGCTGGTTGACGCTGCGCAGGTCGATATTGACGCTGGCATGGTCGAGATTGAGGCTGTGGGCGGCGAACCCGGTCATGCTAGTGGTCATGAAGGATAGTCAAACAGGTTATTGGGTGATTGAGAGTGGACCCGGCATGCTGCCGGTAGTGGATTTTGCCGGCTCAGCCAGCTAGAAATAGAAAAGATAATAGACGTTCGATTATGGCGACTCAACCCAATCAGGCACTTCCCAACGGATACCGGCTCAACGAATACACCATCGTGCGCAAGATCGGCGGGGGTGGCTTCAGCATGGTCTATCTGGCGCGCGACGATGCCAACCAGTCAGTGGCGATCAAGGAGTATCTGCCAGGCGCGCTGGTGTTGCGTACCGAGNGGTCGGTCATCGTCCAGGCCAACTCGACCGAAAACAACAACATCTTCCGCCACGGCATGAAGTGCTTCTTCGAGGAAGGCCGGGCGCTGGCGTTGATCGACCACCCCAATGTCGTGCGCGTGATCAACTTCTTCCGTGCCAACGACACCGTATACATGGTGATGCGCTTCGAGCGCGGCAAGACCCTGCAGCAGCACATCCAGGCCAATCGCGGTTCCATCCGCGAAAGCTTCATCCGCCGCGTGTTCGCGCAGTTGCTGAATGGCCTGCGCGAGGTGCATACGCACAAACTGCTGCATCTCGACATCAAGCCGTCCAATCTCTACATCCGCCTGGACGGCTCGCCGGTTCTGATCGACTTCGGCGCGGCGCGGCAGACGCTGACTCAGGAGGAGAGCAAGCTGCAGCCCATGTACACGCCCGGCTTCGCGGCCNCCGAGCAATATCACAACCGTGAGCGGCTGGGGCCGTGGACCGACATCTACAGCGTCGGCGCCAGCCTGTATGCCTGCCTGGCCGGTTATCCGCCGCAGGCGGCCGACGCGCGGCTGCTCAACGACAAGCTGGTGCCGGCGACGGTGAACTGGCGCGGCGCCTATTCCGACCAGCTGCTGGAAACCGTCGATAGCTGCCTCAAGCTCAACTACATGGAGCGCCCGCAAAGCGTGTTCAGCCTGCAAAAAGTGCTGATGGACCGCAGCGCGATGACGCCGCCCCGTTCTTCGTTGCTGAACAGCATCAAACGCTCACTGAACCGCGAATTGTTCTAAAGTATCGCCATGAAATTCACCATCTACCAGGCGTCGCGTCAGGGCGGGCGTAAAAACAACCAGGACCGGGTTGCCTATTCCTACAGCCGCGAGGCCCTGCTGATGGTGGTGGCCGACGGCATGGGCGGCCACATGCACGGCGAGATCGCCGCGCAGATCGCGGTGCAGACGCTGACCGACCAGTTCCAGAAAGTGGCCAAACCGCGCCTGGACGATCCGATGGCGTTCCTGGCCGACACCACCACGCGCGCGCATTTCGCCATCAACGATTACGCAGTCGAGCAGGACCTGCTGGAAATTCCCCATACCACCCTTGTTGCCGCTGTGGTGCAGGACAACATGGCCTACTGGGCACACGTGGGCGATTCGCGCCTGTACCTGTTCAGCGACGGCAGCCTGCTCGCGCGTACCGAGGACCATACCGCCGTCGCCCAACTGGTGCGTGATGGCATCATCAGCGAGGAAGAGGCGGGCCATCATCCGGAGCGAAACAAGGTGTCCAACTGCCTGGGCGGCTACATGACGCCGCAGGTGGAATGCAGCGCGCCAATCCCGCTGCACGACGCCGACACCATGCTGCTGTGTACCGACGGCATCTGGGGCATGATCAGCATCCCGGAAGTGTCGGCGCTGCTGCATGCCTACACGCTGGAAGATGCAGTGCGCCACCTGATGGACCATGCCGAATTCCGCGGTGGCGAGCACGGCGACAATCTCAGCCTTATCGCGATGACCTGGGGCGAGGCGCGCATGCCGAGCAAGGACTCCATTTCGACCCTGGCGTTGCCCGATGGCGGCGTCACCACGCAGATCAACGCGATGCGCCCGCTGCATGGCACGCCAGCCGTGTCGGACGACGAGATAGAACGCGCTATCGCCGAAATCCAGCAGGCCATTCAGAAAATCTCCGCCAAATAGGCGGCCACTGCGGGGCCGGGCCGGCGTGGTCAACGCGCCCGGTGGGCTTGACGCGGTAAAATCGCGTTTTCCATTTTGAACAGGCCACCATGTCCGATCCGACCCGTCCCAGCGGCCGCACGCCCGATGCGTTGCGCACGCTTTCGTTCACCCGCAAGTTCACCAAGCACGCAGAAGGCTCGGTGCTGGTCGCCATGGGCGATACCCGCGTGCTGTGCACCGCCAGCGTGCTTGACAAGATCCCGCCGCACAAGAAGGGCAGCGGCGAAGGCTGGGTCACCGCCGAATACGGCATGCTGCCACGTTCCACCCACACCCGCACCGACCGCGAGGCCGCGCGCGGCAAACAGTCCGGCCGTACCCAGGAAATCCAGCGTCTGATCGGGCGTAGCCTGCGCGCCGTGGTCGACTTGAACAAGCTCGGCGAGCGCACCCTGCACATCGACTGCGACGTGCTGCAGGCCGACGGCGGCACCCGCTGCGCGAGCATTTGCGGCGCCTATGTGGCAGTGGCCGACGCTATCGCCGGCCTGCTTGCTGACGGCAAACTGGTCGAGACGCCGCTGACTGACAGCATCGCTGCCGTCTCGGTCGGCGTCTACGCGGGCCAGCCGGTGCTCGACCTGGATTACCTTGAAGATTCAGGCTGCGACACCGACATGAACGTGGTGATGACCGGCAGCGGCGGCATCGTCGAGGTGCAGGGCACGGCCGAGGGCGCGCCGTTTTCCCGTGCCACGCTGGAGGCATTGCTCGATCTCGCTACCGCAGGCATTGGCCAGATTACCGCAGCCCAACAGNAAGGCACTGGCATCATGAAGAAACTGATCATCGCCTCTGGCAATCCTGGCAAGTTGCGCGAAATTGCGCGCATCCTCGAACCGCTCGCAATCGAAGCGGCGCCGCAGTCTGATTTCGGCGTGCCCGAATGCCCCGAGCCGCACGTCACGTTTATTGAAAACTGCCTGGCCAAGGCGCGCCATGCCAGTGCGCACACCGGCCTGCCGGCGCTGGCGGACGATTCCGGTATCTGCGTCGAAGCGTTGAACGGCGCCCCCGGCGTGTATTCCGCACGCTATGCCGGTGAGCCGAAATCCGACGCGCGCAATAACGAAAAGCTCATCGCCGCCCTGCAGGGCCAGCCCAACCGCCGCGCCCATTACTATTGCGTGATGGTGCTGGTGCGCTATGCCGACGACCCCGAGCCGCTCATTGCCGAGGGGCGCTGGCATGGCGAGATCATCGACACGCCACGTGGCGAGAACGGCTTCGGCTACGACCCGTATTTCCTGCTGCCCCAGTTCGGGAAAACCGGGGCCGAACTCGGCGAAGACGAGAAGAACGCCATCTCGCATCGCGGCCAGGCCTTGCGCGAACTGGCCGACAAGCTGAAGCGGCTTGGCTGAGTCGATCATCCGCTTTGCAGGCAGCGGCCTCAAGGTGCCGCCGCCGTTGGCGCTCTACATCCACCTGCCGTGGTGCGTGAAGAAATGCCCGTATTGCGACTTCAACTCGCACGCCGTGCAGACCCTTCCGGAAGCCGCCTACATCGACGCGTTGCTGCTCGACCTCGAACGCGCGCTGCCCGACATCTGGGGGCGAAAAATCCACACTGTGTTCTTCGGTGGCGGCACCNCCAGCCTGTTTTCGGCTGACGGCATCGACCGTATCCTCACCGGCGTGCGCACCCTGACGCAATTGATGCCCGGCGCGGAAATCACCCTGGAAGCCAACCCCGGCACGGTGGAGGCCGACAAGTTCGCCGGGTTCCGCGCAGCGGGCGTGACGCGCGTCTCGCTCGGCATCCAGAGCTTCAATCCGCGTCATCTGCGGGCGCTCGGGCGCATTCACGACGACAGCGAGGCACGCCGCGCGGCCGAACTCGCTGCCATGCATTTCGACACCTTCAACCTCGACCTGATGTTCGCCCTGCCGGGGCAGACGCTGGCCGAGGCCGTGGCCGATATCGAGACTGCGCTGAGTTTCCAGCCGCCGCACCTGTCGGCCTACCATCTGACGCTCGAACCCAACACGCCGTTCGGCCATACCGCGCCGCACAATCTGCCGGACGACGATCTCTCCGCCGACATGCAGCAGGCAATCGAGACGCGGCTGACAGAGGCCGGCATGCAACATTACGAAACGTCGGCCTATGCGAAGCCGAATCACGCCAGTCGCCACAACCTGAATTACTGGCAGTTCGGCGACTATCTCGGTATCGGCGCCGGGGCGCATTCCAAGCTCAGTTTCCACGACTGCATCATTCGCCAGATGCGTACCAAGCATCCGCAGCAGTACATGGACGCCGTGAAGGCGGGTACCCAGATCGCCGATGCCCGCACGCTTACGCGCGATGATTTGCCGTTCGAGTTCATGATGAACGTACTACGCCTCAACGAGGGCGTGCCGGCCGCACTGTTCGAGGCGCGTACCGGGCTTCCGCTGATCGTCTGCGCGGCAGCCCTCGAACAGGCGCGAGGCCGCGGGCTGCTGGAAACCGATGCAAGCCGCCTCAAGCCGACCTTGCAGGGGCAACGGTTCCTGAACGATTTGCTGGCGTTGTTTCTGGCGGCGTAACGGGCTTTTCCTGGCGGATCAGACGCCGGCGAGTTGATAGCCGTTGCGGCCGGATTCCTTGACCGCGTACATCGCCGTGTCGGCGCGTTTCATCAGGTCGCGGGCGTTGTCTTCGCCGTTGACAGGATGGATGGCGATGCCGATGCTCGTCTCGATGGTGATCCGGTGGGCGCCGATTTCGGCCGGGATACGAAAGGATTCGATGATTTTCTCGGCTACCCGGGTGGCATCTTCGGGGTGGTGTATTTCGGTCAGGACGATGATGAATTCATCGCCGCCTTGGCGCGATACGATGTCTCCCTTCCGCACGCAGTTTCTCAGCCTTGTAGCCACCACCTTGAGCAACTGATCCCCGATATCGTGCCCCAAGTTGTCGTTGACCTGCTTGAACCGGTCGAGATCCAGGAACATCACCGCAAGCGATCTGCCGTAGCGTTTCGCCTGGATGAGCGCCCAGTCGAGTTTCTCCAGCAGAAACCGGCGGTTGGGAAGGTCCGTCAGCGTGTCGAAATAGGCCAGCTGCTGCAATTGCTCCTGGATCCGCATGCGCTCGGAGATGTCCCGGGACAGGACGATGAAGCGTCGGTCCGCAGGGCTGCCGCCCTGCTTTTTCGCGACGGAAAGTTCGAACCATTTCATGCCTTGCGGCAGATCGAGCGGCATGACCTTGCCAAAAGAACGGCCCTTGTCATCCGCTTCCCGGATCGAGTCCATTGCCACCCTGGCTGAATCGGGCGGGAGCAGCTCGGTGAGCGTCTTGCCGAGCAGCACCTCCTTGGGTGCAGCGAGCAGTTCCGGTGCTTGCGCCCATATGTTGAGGTAGCGGCCGTCCTGATCGACTTCAAACAGCAGGTCCGGAATGGCATGAATGACGCCGTCGGTCAGTTCCAGCGCCTGCCTGAGGCGCTGCTCGGATTGCTTGCGTTCCGAGATGTCCTCGACCTGTGCGATGAAGTGCAAGGGCTCGCCTTCGGCATCATGCAGCAGCGAGCCCGTAAGCTGGACCCACACGCTGTCGCCGTTCTTCCGGATGTAGCGTTTTTCCATCTTGTAGAACGGAATGTCGCCTGCAAGCAGTCGCCTCGCATTGTCGAGGTCGGACCCGATGTCCTCCGGATGGGTGATTTCCTGGAACGTCAGCTTCTCGAGCTCATCCTTTTCATAGCCGACAATCTTGCAAAGCGATTGATTGACCTCGAGGAAATGCCCTTCCAGNGAGACGGTGGCCAGCCCGATCGGGGCGTGTTCCAGGATGTCCCG
This sequence comes from Thiobacillus sp., assembly GCF_013693775.1. Classification (NCBI taxonomy): domain Bacteria; kingdom Pseudomonadati; phylum Pseudomonadota; class Betaproteobacteria; order Nitrosomonadales; family Thiobacillaceae; genus Thiobacillus; species Thiobacillus sp. Next base: position 1,761,942 of record NZ_CP059257.1, on the reverse strand, counting down.
GATGTGGGCCTCGTTTTCCCTCAGCGCGCGCTCCATCTCCTTTCGCCGGGTGATGTCGCGCGACACGCCGCGATAGCCGACCAGATTTCCGGACGCATCCGTGAGGGGCAGCGCACTGGTCTCGACAATCACGATATGCCCGTCGCGATGGACCCGCTGGGTCTCGACCTGATCGAGCGGCGCGCGCAGTTCGGCACATGAAAGAATGCGCTCGCTCTGGCTCCGCGCCTCTTCCAGAGGCATCAGGTCGAACGGCGTTTTTCCGATCAGTTCCTCCGGGCTGTAGCCAAAAAGCTCGCGGACCCTGGGGCTGACATAGGTGTAGTGGAAATTGGCGTCGGTTTCCCATATCCAGTCCACGGTGGTTTCCACCAGGTCGCGGAATCGTTCTTCGCTTTCATGCAGTGCCTGCGCCGTCCGTTTGCGCTCGGTGATGTCACGCAGGATGCTGTAATAAGCCTCCTTGCCATCCAGTTCGATGATGATCGTGCTGATCTCCACGTCGATGATCGAACCGTTCTTGTGCACCTGGGCCGACTCGTATGTGGCATGCCCTTCGCGCTTCACGCGCGCCAGTCGGTGCGCTATTTGATCTGCGTGCTCCGGAGTGACGAATTCGTTCGCCCGCCGTCCCAGCATGTCCTCCTTGGCATACCCCAGGCGCCTGTGCGCGATGTGGTTGAGGTCGAGGATCCGGCCGCCTTTGGATAGCAGCATCTTGGAGTCGGTTCCCGCCTCGAACAGCAGCCTGAATTGTTCCTCGCTTCGTTTCAAGGCATCGGTCTGTTGCCTGCGTTCGAGCACGATGCCGACGATGGACGCAGCAATTTCCATCAGCCGCTGCTGGAATGGGGTGGGCATCCGGGTTTCGAAGCCGCTCAGGGCGAAGGTGCCTACGGCTTGTCTCCCCTTGGAAAAGATCGGGATCGACCAGCAGGATTGCAGATTGAATTCCTCGGCCAATGGTTTCAGCCCTTTCCATCTTGGATCGCTGAGCGTGTCTTCCACGTAGACGGGTTCCTGTCGATAGATGGCATTGCCGCAGGAACCGGATTCAGGGCCGGGGCGCAGGCCGTCGAGGCGGGCAGCAATTTTCGGAGTCGCACTGGGGGCGGCATGGACATTGAGCACCCCTTTTTCGTCAAGCAGCATGATGGTGGCGATGGAACCCGGCACCATGCCTTCGCCGAGGCGGCAAATCTGGTTGCAAATCTCCCCTTCGTCGATCCCGAGCGCCACTTCCTCGAGGATGGCGCCCTGGAAGCGGATCAAGGTCTCCGCATCGTCCTGATTGGAAAGGCGGCTGTCGGCATGGGGNGTATCGGAGACATTTCCGTCTTTGCTTGGTGCCATGTGTCAAACCTTCTGAAAACTGTCTTGCGGCACGTTTGTGACTGTTCTAATCAATGAGATTAGCCTACTTGGGTCGGCTTGCGTTTATCCAGGGTATCCGGGCCGCATGCCGGGTCTGCCGGTAACGTCCGGGCAACTGCCGGGGGCTGCAGCCATGACCGTCTCGGAGCGGGCAGGCCATGTCGTCGCCGCTCAGAACCGCTCATCGTCCCGTAAATAACGCCATTGTCCGGGCGGCAGCTTTCCCAACGGGATGCGGCCGAGGCGGATGCGTTTCATCGACAGCACCTCGAGGCCGGCGGTTTCGCACATAGACGCAATCTGCCCCGGCAAGGCGCCTTTCAGCGCGACTCGCAAGCGGGTTTCGCTTTGCCAGCTCACCTTGATTGCGGAAGGTGCACGGCTATTGAAGGGAATGCCCCGGTTCAACCGCTTGAGCCCGTCGGAGGCAAGCTCGCCGGCGACTTCGACGATGACCTCGTGCTCTACGGTGGCGGCGTCAGCGGTCAGCTTGCGTGCGATGCGCCAGTCCTGGGTGAAGACGACGAGGCCGCTGGCATCCGTCTCCAGGGGGACGCACAGGGCCAGTTGGGCGAAATGCTTTTTCAGCGGCCGGATACCGGCGGTGTCTTCGGCCCACAAGGCGGCGGGCGTGAGCAGACGTGCCGCGGATAGGTCGCCTGCCGCCGCGTGTTGGCCGGGTGGTTTGTGCAGCAGTATCGTGACGGGTTCGGTCTGCGTGAGATCGGCCTCGGGATCGATCTCGATGCGCTGTTCGGCGACGCGGAACTGCGGTTCCTCGACCACCACGCCGTCCACCCGCACCCAGCCGCCAGCGATGACCAGCTCAGCTTCGCGGCGCGAGCAGCCGCGCAGTTCGGCGACACGTTTGGCGAGGCGGATGGGGTCGGTCATGGTGGCGGGGGCGGGAGAGAGGACGCGAGTTTACCGCCATGTCTGCGCCTTCGACAGCGGCACAAGGCACCTATCCGGGCACGGTTGTTATTGCCGCGCTGTGCAGGGTATGCTTTTGGGCCGCACAACCCGGTCGCCTCGCGCGATCGATCAAACTGGAGACGCCCGATGAAAACCGCACTTGCCCTGTCATTGTTGTTGTTCACTTCATCCGCCCTTGCTGCCGTGATCGGAAAGGATGTCAGCTACAAGGCGGGCGACACCGTCATGAAAGGCTTCCTGGCGTATGACGATGCCCTCAAGTCCAAGGGGGCCGGCGTGCTGGTGGTGCCGGAATGGTGGGGTGCAAACGACTACGCCCGCAAGCGGGCGCGCATGCTGGCGAACGAGGGGTATGTGGCGCTGGTCGTCGACATGTACGGCAATGGCCAGGTTGCCGACAATCCGCAGGATGCCGGGGCGCTGGCCGGCAACATCAACAAGAATCCACCCCTGGCCCTGAGCCGTTTCCAGGCGGCGGAACACTTCCTCGCCAAGCAGCCCAATGTGAAGAAAGGCGAGATTGCCGCGCTGGGCTACTGCTTTGGCGGAGGCGTGGTGCTCAACATGGTGCGGGCCGGCGAACCCCTGAAAGCGGCGATCACCTATCACGGCATCTTGGCGACCGACGTATCGGTGAAGCCGGGCAGCATCAAGACCAAACTGCGCATCTTCACCGGCGAGGCCGATCCGCTCGTGCCGCCCGAGCAGGTCGAGGCGTTCAGGGCGGAAATGGACAATGCCAAGGCCGACTACATGGTGGTGAGCTATCCGGGCGCCAAGCATACTTTCACCAACCGCGAGGCAGACAGCTATGCCGCGCAGTTCGGCCTGCCACTGAAATACGATCCGGCGGCGGACAAGGATTCCTGGACACGGACGCTTGAGTTCCTGCGGGCCACCCTCAACAATGACTGAGGCCTGCGACCACGACGATTGTCATGCCCCCGCCGGCGGCGGCAGCCTCGGTATTCCGCAGGTCGGGGCATTTGACCCCGCGGCGTTCGAGCGGGCGGTGAATGCCATGCTCGTCGCCTGCGGCGTGGCGCCGGATTCGGTACACACCGGGCGCACGGCCGAACGGGTACGCGAACTGTGGCAGAAACGCCTGCTGGGCGGTTACGCGATTTCGCCCGCCGAGGCGCTGGGCGAGGGCTTTGCCGACGAGCGCGACGACATGGTGGTGGTGCGCGGCATCGCGGTGCACGGCGTATGCCCGCATCATCTGGTACCGTTTCGCGGGGTGGCGCACGTGGCCTACATCCCGGGCGGACGACTGCACGGCTTCGGCCGTATTGCACGCATGGTCGACGCCATCGGCCATCGCTTCACCTATCAGGAATGGATGACGCGCGACATCGCCGAGGCGCTGGTGATGCATGGCCGGGCCCAGGGCGCAGCGTGCATCGTCGAAGCCGAACAGTTGTGTCTGTTGCTGGGCGAGGATAGGCGCGGCGACGAGCGCGTCGTCACGCAGGCCTTCAGCGGCAGCTTCCGGAACAGCGACCAACTGCGCAATGAGTTTCTGCGGGCCGTCGCGCAGCGGGAATTGCGTTGAGCGATGGCGGGGGCCGTTCGGCACACGGCCGCCGTTTGCTGTGGATGACAGGTCGTGTGTCGACGAAACGCCCGGCCGGATAGCGGGACGCCGCGCGAAACCATGGCTTTCTTCATTGCACGGCGTTTCGCGGCTGCTTCGCGCAGCTCGGCCGCAATCTGGATACGCTGAAATGCTGATGCCCGGCCACAAGAATCCTGGCAAGGAGTGACGATGAAACTCGACCTGAAATGGGCGCCACCCACGGCGGCTACACTTACCTGATGGCCAATCGGAACCCCGTGCTGCGTCCGCGTACCCTGATGCTGCCGCCCGCGCCCTATGCGGTCGCCGTGCTGGGCGGCTGGTGGCTGGATCGCTACCAGCTTTCGCTGCCACTGGACCTGGGCGCCGCCACGCGCCCGCTGGGCTGGCTTGCTGTCGCTCTCGGGCTGGCATTGTTCATATGGACGCTTTGGACCTTTGCGCGGCACCGCACCACGGTCAACCCCTATGGCGGGGCATCGGCCCTGTGCACGGGCGGTCCGTTCCGTTTCAGCCGCAATCCGATCTATCTGGGCGACTGGTTCATCCTGGCTGGCGTGTCGCTGCTGCTGGGCACGGTCTGGCCACTCGTGTTCGCGCCCCTGATCTGGATCACGATTCGCTTCGGCGTGATCAGGCACGAAGAAGCCCACCTCGAAGCGAAGTTCGGCGATGCCTACCGGGACTACACAACCCGTGTCAGGCGTTGGATCTAAACTGCGCCATGCGTCTGCCATGAGCATTCTGCATAGGGTGGGGGCATTCCCATCAACGGCTTCAAGGTCGAACGCGACTTCTGAGCTGATGGACCGGGCCTGCCGCCCGGACTACAGCAAGACCCGGGCATGGCCGTTAACGATCGGAACGGACCATGCCCACAGGAGTCTTGCCATGAACATCACCCTGCATGACAAATCGCTGGAAATCCGCCTCACTGCGGCGGCGCAANAAGCGCTCGCGCGGCGCGATCGGCCGCTGGTGGCCGAGATGGAACTTCTGTTTTCCTGCCTGCTGCGCAAGCGTGTGTACTTTGGCGAGTTGCCGGAGCAGTCCACCCCCGTCAACGATCGCCTCTCGGTACGCTTCAAGCCCATCATGACCCGGCGCTGCAGCGTGGCCGAGGGCGGTGCTGCACCCNCATCCGAGCGGTTCCCGCTCGAAAACCCGCGACCCTACGTGCCCAACTGGCTGGCGATCGACTACCGGCGGGGCCAGTGGGTCGGCGAATTCGGCTACGCCAGCTAACGATTTTCCGTGGGCCTGTGGCGTCAGGTTGCGGAGACCGGCAGAAAACACCCTGGCCAGCCTCGGGCGCCCGCCACTTAAAGTTTGCATATCCCGGGCCGATACCGTTGTCTCAATAAGAACTGCATATGCGCGTGACGCTTCCCAGATGATGCTCCGGCCAGGCGAACAACCGATTGTTTGGGCTACAACGAGCCCAAGACATACCCAGGCCCTCTGGTATGAATAAGGTTGACGACGCTTCATCCTCCGCCCACCTCGAATTGGCGCAATGCCACATCCGGGTATTCGTCGCGCTGCCTATCCTGATCGGCTGGTATCTGTTCTGGTATATGCAGGCACGCAGCAACGAGGCCAATACCGGCTTGGCGGGCTTGTGCGTGTTCTATGCCTTCGCGCTGGCGCATTGGGCCCATGTGAAACGTTACCCCGGGTTCTATCCGCAGCGGCGGGTCGCGGCGATCGTGATGGACCAGCTGGGCTGTTTCATCGGGATGCTGCTTACCCGGGAGCTGGGGACGATCATCGTCTTTCTGAATCTCTGGATATCGTTGGGCAATGGAATCCGCTTCGGTGTGAAATGGATGGCCCTGTCGGCTACCCTCGCGACTACCGGGCTGATCGTCCTGAGCGTGGTGTCGGATTACTGGAGCCAGCGCCCTATCTGGATCATCAGCCTAGTATTGCTCAATGCGGCGATCCCGGCCTATGTGGCGAGCCTGATCCGTGGTTTTCACGACGGCCAGGCCAGGCTTGCCCAATACGCCGATCACATGGAGAAGATGGCCCTGAAGGATGGCCTGACCGGGTTGCCCAACCGGGCAGCGTTGTTCGATGAATTCGAGAAGGCAAGCGCCCATGCCCGGCGCACGGACTCGGCCATCGCCGTGCTCTACTTCGATCTGGACGGGTTCAAGCAGGTCAATGACAGGCTCGGGCATGCGCAGGGTGACATGCTGCTCAAGGAAGCGGCCAACTGCGCGAGCGCCGTGCTGCGTGGCGAGGACGTTCTGGCCCGCCTGGGCGGGGATGAGTTCGTCGTCCTGTTGCGGGTGCATGATTCCGGCAAGCGGGCCCGCAGGGTCGCGGAGAGGATCCGGCAATCCATCGCCTCCATCGAGGCGATCGACGGCAATCCGGTCCATGTGACCGTCTCCGTCGGGATGGTGGTGGCGAGCGGTCTGGATGCGGACCGACTGGGTGCCGAACGGATCGTCCACGAGGCCGATCTGAATATGTATGCGGCCAAGAAAGAGGGCAAGAACCAGATCGTGCTGACCACGCTGTCGAGCGAAATCAGGCTGGCTGCCCGGCGGGCTAAGCCGGATCTTCCGCCAGGCCGAAGAGCGTCCGCGCGTTGCGGGTGGTGGTTCGGGCCACCGTCTCGATATCCTGTCCGCGCAGGTCGGCCAGCGTTTGTGCGATGCGCGGCAGCTCGCCCGGTGCGTTGCGTCCACGCCCGATCCACGCGGGCGGGATGTCGGGACTGTCGGTTTCCAGCACGATGGCATCGAGCGGCAAGTCGACCGCCAGCCGCCGCAGGTTGTTGGCGCGGGTCCAGGTGAAGGCGCCGCCGAAGCCGAGCTTGAACCCCAGCTTGATGAACTCGTCCGCCTGCTGCGGACTGCCGTTGAAGGCGTGGGCGATGCCGCCGCGCACCCTGATTCTGCGCAGGTGCTTCAGCAGTTCGTCGTTGGCCTTGCGGCAGTGCAGCAGCACGGGCAGGTCGTAGTCGCGTGCGATTTTCAGCTGTTCGACATAGAAGAACTCCTGTGTCGCATAGTCAAGGTCCCTGACAAATAAATCGAGGCCGATTTCGCCCACTGCCACCGGGCGCTGCGCCTCGATTTGCGTACGTAGATCAGCCAGGTGTTCCGGGCGGTGGATGCCGATGTACATGGGGTGCAGCCCCCATGCCGGCAGGCAGCCGGGATAGCGCGCGCAAACGGTGGCCACCGCGGCGAAATTGTCGCGGCTGATGGCCGGGACGACCTGGAGGCCGACTCCGGCAGCGGTGGCGTGCGCGTACACGGCGTCGCGATCGGCGTCGAATTCGGCCGCATCGAGATGGCAGTGGGTGTCAATGAAAAACGGCACCGTAACAGGTGCCGTTTTTCGAGGCCGTTCACGTTCAGTCGTTATTGGCGAAACCCAGCAGGCTCAGCAGGCTGGTGAAGAGGTTGAAGATGGCCACGAACAGCGTGACGGTTGCCATGATGTAGTTGGTTTCGCCGCCGTGGATGATGTTGCTGGTCTCATACAGGATGAGACCGGACATCAGCAGCACGAACATTGCAGACACTGCCAGCGACAGGCCGGGCATATGGAAGAAGATTGCCCCCAGGCCGGCGAGGAAGGCAACCAGGATGCCGACCATGAGGAAGCCGCCCATGAAGCTGAAATCCTTGCGAGTGGTCATCACGTAGGCCGACAGGGCAAGGAAGATTGCCGCGGTGCCGCCCATCGCCATCATCACCACCTGCGAGCCGTTGGGCATGGCCAGATAGGCGTTGAGGATGGGGCCGAGCGTGTAGCCCATGAAGCCGGTGAGGCCAAACACGAAGGCGATGCCGAGTCCGCTGTCGCGGAACTTGGTGGTGAGGAACAGCAGGCCGTAGTAGCCGACCAGCGTGAGGATGATGCCGGGATGCGGCAGGTTCAGCGCCATCGCCGCGCCTGCGGTTGCCGCGGAAAATGCCAGCGTCATCGCCAGCAGCATGTAGGTGTTCTTGACGACCTTGTTGGTGGCCGATACGGCAGCAGACTGGCTGCGCCCCAGGGTAGTGACTTGCGGGTTCATCTAAGCTCCTCTACATATTTCGAAACAAGGTACCCACTCTGAGTCGATCAGGCCGGTACGAGTTCCCGTGTACGGCCGGGACGTGAAAGTGAGCATACCGCGATGCGGGGCCGATGGCCACCCATGCGCGAGCGGACTGGGCTTCAAAGAGCGTCATTCACCCGGCTTCGTGCCGCGCTGCAGCAGGTTCAACAACTCGACCGGCATCGGGAAGACGATGGTATTGGTCTTGTCGCCGGCGATGTTGGAAAGCGTCTGCAGATAGCGCAGCTGCATGGCCTGCGGCTTGGCGGCGAGAATTTCCGCGGCAGCAAGCAGTTTTTCCGATGCCTGCAGTTCGCCTTCCGCATGGATCACCTTGGCGCGCCGCTCGCGTTCGGCCTCGGCCTGTTTGGCGATCGCACGCACCATCGATTCATCGATGTCGACATGCTTGATTTCGACGTTGGAGACCTTGATGCCCCAGGCGTCGGTCTGGGTGTCCAGTAATTGCTGGATATCCTGATTCAGCCGTTCGCGCTCGGACAGCATCTCGTCGAGTTCGTGCTTGCCCAGCACCGCCCGCAACGTTGTTTGCGCCAACTGGCTGGTCGCATTCATGAAATCCTCCACCTGCAGGATCGCCTTGGCCGAGTCGATGACACGGAAATACACCACCGCATTGACCTTGACCGAGACGTTGTCGCGCGAGATCACGTCCTGGCTTGGCACGTCGAATACGACAGTGCGCAGGTCGACCCGTACCATCTGCTGGATGCCGGGCAGGACGACCACCAGTCCCGGCCCCTTCACCTTCCAGAAACGCCCAAGCATGAACACCACGCCGCGCTCATATTCGCGCAGGATGCGCAGGCTGGCGATCACCAGCACGATGGCGACGAATACGAGGGTGAGGCCGCTGAATTCAAACATGCTCATTCTCCTTGCCAGGGTTCGACATCGAGGATCAGGTCGTGCCGCGCGCGCACGCGGATCAAGCTGCCGCGTGGGAGGGGNGTCTTGCTGCGCACGCGCCAGTGCTCGCTGTGCACGCGTGCCCAGCCTTCGTGTTCGATATCCTCCAGGGTGACACCCGTGGCGCCAACCAGTTCCTCGGCGCCGGTCACCACCGGCCGCCGCGCGCGCAGCGCCATGCTCGCGACGAAGAAGCTGAACAGTGCGCTGGCCACCGCCACCGGAACGATCAGCATCCACGGCAGCCCGTAGCCGGGCATGTCGGTGTCGATCAGCATGACCGAGCCGATGACGAAGGCGGCGATGCCGCCCAGTCCGAGCGCGCCGAAGCTGGGCACGAACGCCTCCGAAATCATCAGCACGATGCCCAGCAGCATCAGGGCCAGCCCGGCATAGCTGATCGGCATGACCTGCATCGCAAACAGCCCGAGCAACAGACAGATGCCGCCGACCACGCCGGGAAACAGCATGCCGGGGTTGGCGAATTCGTAGATCAGCCCGTAGATGCCGAGCAGCATCAGGATGTAGGCAATACCGGGGTCGCCGATCACGGCCAGCAGGCGGCTGCGCCAATCGGGCATGACGCGCTCGACCGTGGCATGGGTGATATCCAGGGTGATCGTCCGATCGCCCAGCCTGATGTGGCGGCCGTCCAGTTGCCGCAGCAGATCGTCCAGATTCGCCGCCACCACGTCGACCACCTTCAGCTTCAGCGCCTCCGACGCAGGCAGGCTGACCGCTTCGCGCACGGCGCGCTCAGCCCACTCGGCATTGCGCCCGCGCAACTCAGCCAGGCCGCGGATGTAGGCCGCGGCGTCATGTACCACCTTGCGCATCTTGGCATCGCCAGGCGGTGCGCCGGGTTTGTCGGATGTGGCGGGTTCGTTGCCGGCCGGCGCCAGCTCGACCGGTGTCGCTGCACCGAGGTTGGTGGCCGGCGCCATCGCCGCAATGTGGCTGGCATAGAGGATATAGGTGCCTGCGCTGGCGGCACGCGCGCCCTGGGGCGAGACATAGGTGGCCACAGGCACCGGCGAGGCGAGGATGGCCTTGATGATGTCGCGCATCGAGGTGTCCAGACCGCCTGGCGTGTCCAGTTCGATCACGACCAGCTGGGCCCGGTCTGCGATCGCCTTGTCCAGGCCGCGTACCAGGTAGTCCGCGCTGGCCGGTCCGATCGCGCCCTGTACTGTCAACACGCGCACGGTGGTGGCGTTGGCGGAAAAAGGCAGCAGAATTAGACAACATGTCCACAGCGCAAAGCGCGACAGAGCGTGAAGCGGGTTCATCTTCCCACTGTAGACGTAATCCCGGACTCCGTCGTGCGCCTAGAGGTAGCGTATCCAGAGATACACGCTGCTTACCGCGATGCTCGCCAGCATGAGCGGAAACGCCATCAGCATGAAGGGCAGGAAGCGGACCGGCTGGCCGGCACGCTCGGCCATGCCGGCGACGACCAGATTCGCCGACGCCCCCACCAGGGTGCCGTTGCCGCCGAGGCAGGCGCCCAGCGACAGCGCCCACCACAGGATGTCGATCTGCTCCGGTGTGAACGCGTTGCCCATGCTCTGGATCACCGGGATCATGGTGGCGACGAAGGGAATATTGTCGACAACGGCGGAGAGTACGGCCGAGACCCACAGGATGGTATAGGCGGTGGCGGTGAAGTTGCCGCCGGTCCACTCGACGATCTTGTGCGCCAGCAGTTCCAGCGCGCCTGCCTTCTCGATACCGGCCACCACCACGAACAGGCCGATGAAAAAGAAGATGGTGATCCATTCGACCTCGCCGAAGGTGTGGTGGATGGCGTGCGACTGCTCTTCGGCCTTCTTGTCATAGACGCGGAGCAGCAGCAGCAGCGCGGCGCCGAACATCGCAATGGTGCCCGGTTCCTGCCCGAGGGCATGCGCGAACACAAATCCCGCGATCACCAGCGCGATGACGAACAGCGCCTGCTTCAGCAGGCGCGCGTCGGTGATGGATTCGCGTTCGTTGAACGCCATCACCAGGGCGCGGTCCTCCGGCGCGGCATGCAGCTTGCGCCCCCAGATGAAGTAGATGGGAATCAGCGTCAGCGCCATGACGACGGCGGCGACGGGGCCCACGTTGATCAGGAAATCGTTGAATGTCAGCTTGGCCGCCGAGCCGATCATGATGTTGGGCGGGTCGCCGATCAGCGTCGCGGTGCCGCCGATGTTGGAGGCGAAGATCACCGAGAACAGGTAGGGATAGGGGCCGATGCGCAGGGCATCGGTGATCAGCAGCGTCACCGGGGCGATCAGCAGCACGGTGGTGACGTTGTCCAGCAGCGCGGAGAACACGGCGGTCACCAGCGATAACATGACCAGCAGCCCCCATGGATCGGCCTTCACCACCTTGGCGGCTTTGATCGCCACGTACTGGAACACGCCGCTTTTCTGTGTGATGGCGACGATGACCATCATGCCGGTGAGCAGGCTGATGGTGTTGAGGTCGATGCCGTGGAAGGCCTCGGCCTGGTTCAGCACGCCGGCGAACACCATCAATCCGGCTCCGAGCAGTGCGACCACCGAGCGGTTGATCTTCTCGGTGACGATGACGGCGTAGGTCAGCACGAAGATGGCAAGCGACACCACAAGGGGCGACAAGCCGAAGAGGGTTTCGGCGGTTGCGGGATGGGTCATGTCAGATTCCGACCTGGGCGATCAGGTGCGCCAGCAGGGCGCGCCGCGACAGCATGCCCTTGAGCCTGCCGTCCGCTCCCAGAACCGGCAGCGGCGCGGCATGCCGATGCAGCAGCAGGGCGGCTTCCAGCAGCGGGGTGTCTTCATCCAGGGTCGGCAGGTCGAGCAGCTCCACATCGAGCACCCGCTTGGCCGCCAGTTCCTTGATGTGGGTTGCGATCAGCGCGGTTCCGTCGCCGACGAAGCGCAGGTCCTTCAGGCCGTGCTCGCCGCGCGCGCTGGCCGGCAGCAGTTCACCCAGGATGTCGTTGATGTCCACCAACCCGGCCCATATGCCGCCATTGCAGACAGGCAGGTGGTTGACGCCCTTGTCCAGCATCAGGCGCAAGGCCTCCAGCAGGGACGTGTCCGGACGCAGGCAAACAGGTTCCGGCAGGAGTGGCACGGCGCGCAGGGTCATGGCAGGCGGCTTTCGTGGGTAAAGACCGCATTTTTGCAGATGCGCCGGGCGGACGGTAGCGCATTCATGCCGCTGCACCCGCGTGGCGACCGTAGTAGGCCTTCAGCATGAAGGGCGGCGCAACCGTGGTGAGCGCGATGACGATCAGCAGCGCAGCATAGGTCTCGGCATCGAGGATGCCCTGGTTCAATCCCAGCTGCGCGAAGATCAGGCCAACCTCGCCGCGCGGAATCATCGACAGGCCGATGGCCACCTGGCGGAAACGGCTTTCGCGGATGAAGAAGCCGGCGGCGAGTTTGCCGACGATGGCCACCACGATCAGGGCGCCGCCCAGCTGCCAGACGCGGGGCGAGCCCCAGTCCACCGTGTTGAGGTTGAGCGATACGCCGACCATCACGAAGAACAGCGGGGCGAAGGTGTGGATCAGCGGCCGCATCTGTTCTTCCAGCCGGTGCGCCAGTTGCGGGCTGGGTGCGAACCAGCGGTCGAGCGCCGGCATGCCGAGCCGGCTCATCACGTCGAAGCGGAAGTGTTGCGACAGCGCGATGCCTGCTGCGAAGCCGCCCATGATCAGCGGTGCGCCCACCGCATGCGCCAGCCAGGAAAACAGCAGGATCAATGCGAGCGCCATGGTGATGAGCAGGCCGGGGGTGGCCGAGCGCTGGTCGTAATGGTCGATGATCTGGCCGGCCAGCTTGGCGACCAGCGGTGACAGCAGCATGAACAGCACGATGAAGAGCGCGACCGTGCCGGTGGCCGCCAGCGAGACTTCGCGCTGCTCGGCGAACTGATACAGGAAGGCCAGGGCGAGCACGCCGAGAATATCGTCCAGCACTGCTGCGCCGATCACGATCTGCGCCTCGTCCGTGTGCCGCTTGCCGAGGTCGTCGAGCACCCGCACGGTGATGCCGATGCTGGTCGCGGTCAGCGTGCCGCCGATGAACAGTGCCACCAGATTGTCGAGGCCGAAGCCCCAGCGGCAGACGGCATAGCCGAGCGCGAAAGGCAGGGCGAAGCCTATGACCGCCACGACGATGGGCTTGATGCCGGACTTGGCCAGGCGGAACAGGTCGGTATCCATGCCGACCTCGAACAGCAGCAGGATGATGCCGATCTCCGCCAGCAGCTTCATGGTGTCGTCGGGCGAGATCCAGCCCAGCAGCGACGGACCGATCAGCAGACCAGCCAGCAACTCGCCGATCACCGACGGGATGCCGTGGCGTCCCGCGATCTCGGAAAACAGCCGCGCGGCGATCAGAATGACGGCGAGGTACAGAAAGAATTGGTGGAGTTCCATGGGGATGTCCTGTCGGGTAAGGGTTCAGCCGGCGTCAGGTTTGTTGTTGTGGGCACTCAGGGCGACGCGCAGCGGGATTATCTTAACGTGCATGGCAAGCGCAGGGTGAATTGGGCTTGCGCAGATAAATAATTTTGTGCAAACATAAAAGCAGCTTGCCCACCATCCAGTTCATGGCCAGGGTGTCAGGCGACCTGCGCATCATCCTGCGATCCGGCTTGCCGGCAATCGCGCATCCGAATTTCCTTTCAGCGTGTCCGACTCGAGTGTTCTCTGTCGATACGGCTGTCCTCATCGATTTGGCCTGGGAAAGGAATACGTTGAAGCACGACTGGAAAATTGTGGCGGTGGGTTGCCTGTTCACGTCCACTGCCCTGGCCGACACGGTCACGCTCCTCAATGGAGACCGCCTGAGCGGTACTCTCGTTCGCCTGGAAACCAAAACCTTGTGGTTGAAAACCACCTATGCCGGCACGCTCAAATTGCCATGGGCCCAGGTGGACCAGATCGAAACCGACGCGCCGGTGCGAGTGCGCCTGGCCGACGGAACCGAACTGGATGGCCAATTACAGGCCGACCGTGCACGTCAAGTGCGCATCCGGATCGGCAGCCTGGCCGAGACCGCCCCGTTGGCGCTCGACCGCATCGATGCCATCAACCCGCCGCAGCAGGGCGACCGGACCGTGTTGAGCGGACGCGCATCCTTGGGCGGCAACCTTGCGCGCGGCAACACCGATGCGCAGACCCTGCATCTTGACGGCGAACTGGTCGCACGCAACGCCAGTCAGCGTGTGACGCTCGACGGCGAACTCAATGAGGCTGCTCAGGATGGGGTGGATACGGCGTCGAACTGGCGGCTGGGAATGAAATACGACCACTTCGCCAGCGAACGGACCTATTTTTATGCCAACACCCGCTTCGATCATGACGGGCAGGCCGGCCTCAATCTGCGCAGCACGCTGGGCGTAGGGGCCGGTCGTCAGCTATTCGAACGCGACGATCTCAAGCTGTCGCTGGAAGGCGGCCTGAGTCTGGTGAACGAGGATTATGCCCGTGCGGCCGATACGCGGTTTCCCAGCGCACGTGTCGGCGCCCGCTACGAGCAGGCTTTCTGGCAGGGGCGTCTGACACTGTTTCACAACAGCGACCTGCTGCTGAGCCTGGAGTCGCTTGAGGATTATCTCTACCAGAGCCGTACCGGGTTCCGGGTGCCGATGGGCAACGGTTTCAGCCTCGGGACCCAGGTGAATTTCGATTACGACGCCGTACCCGCTGCAGGCAAGGGCAGTACCGACACGGCTCTGCTGTTCAAACTGGATTACACGATCTAGCCTAAGGAATCTTCGGTTGGCCAGTGTGTCAATAGAAACTATTGTGCAATATGTTTTATGTGAGTGTTCATCATGACGATGCCGAATGAAGCGACTGCGTCCCATGCTGCAGTCCGGGAGGACAGCCAGACGGTGATTGCCTTTGGCGAAACCCTGGTCGATCAGTTTCGCGACCGCAACGTGCTGGGCGGTGCGCCATTCAACGTGGCGTGTCATCTCGGTGCGCTGGGCGCGCACCCAGTACTGGTGACGCGGGCAGGCAAGGACGCGCTGGGCGACCAGCTGTTGCAGGCGATGGGCGAACGCGGTCTCGATATGCGAGGCGTACAGCGCGATCCGGCGCGTCCGACCGGACGGGTCAAGGTGACCGAGACCGCTCGCGGCCATGCGTTCGACATTCTGTCCGACCAGGCCTACGACCATATTCACGCCAGTCTGGCACGGATGGTAGGCCTGTCCTTACATCCGCAGATGGTTTACTTCGGCACACTGTCGCAGCGGGGTGATTCGCGCCGCGCGTTGCGTGAACTGCTTGCCACGGTCGATGCTTGCGCGTTTCTGGACGTCAACCTGCGCGACCCCTGGGTGGATGCCGACACCTTGCGCTGGTCGCTGCAGCAAGCCCGCGTGGCCAAGCTCAATGAGGACGAACTGGTTCGCATTGGCGAGCTTNTTTCGCTAGATGGCGCCACGCCGCAAGCCAGAGCCGCCGTGCTGATGTCCGGTTTCAACCTGCAGAGGCTGGTCGTGACCTGCGGCGCGGCGGGCGCCTGGACGCGCGATGCCGCCGGGCGTATCGAATCGGTGGCCGGGACGCCGCTGAGCCAGGTGGTCGATACCGTGNGGGCGGGCGACGGCTTTGCCGCCGTGTTCATGCTCGGCATGCTGCGCGGCTGGCCGCTGGCCAAGCAGCTGGCGCGCGCCGATGCCTTTGCTCGCGCCTTGTGCGGCATACGTGGTGCGGTACCGGCCTCGCAGGATTTCTATCGTCCGTTCATACGCGACTGGCGGCTCGAATCTGAGGTGATGCGTGCGTGATATCTATGTGCTGATGCTGAGCGTGCACGGGCTGATGCGTGGACACGACCTGGAACTGGGGCGCGACGCCGATACCGGTGGCCAGACGCTCTACGTGATCGAACTGGCGCGAGCGCTGGGGCGCCATCCCCGGATCGAACAGGTCGACGTGGTCACGCGCCTGGTCGACGATGCCTCGGTGTCCTCGGACTATGCGGTGCCGAGCGAAGCGCTGGGGAGCGCGCGCGTCTGGTGCGGCTGCCCTGCGGGCCGAGGCGTTATCTGCGCAAGGAAAGCCTGTGGAGTCACCTCGATCAACTGGTCGACCGCACCCTCAGCTATCTGCGCCAGCAACCGCGCCTGCCCGATGTCATCCACAGCCACTATGCCGACGCCGGCTACGTCGGCGTGCATCTGTCGCAGCTGCTGGGCGTTCCGCTGGTGCATACCGGCCACTCGCTCGGGCGCTGCAAGCGCCAGCGCTTGCTCGACCATGGCCGCAAGGCGCAGGCGATCGATCGCCAGTTCAATTTTGCGCGCCGTATCGCTGCCGAGGAGGAGGTGCTCGAACACGCCGCCCTGGTGGTCACCAGTACTGCGCAGGAAAGCAGCGAACAGTATGGCCTGTATGACAACCATCAGCCGGCACGGATCGTGGTGGTTCCGCCAGGCACCGATACGTCGCGTTTCGCGCCGCCCGGGCGTGCGCCGATCCCCCATGTGCCGGCGCTGATCGATCGCTTTTTCACGCAGCCGAAGAAGCCGCTCATCCTCGCCATCTGCCGTCCCGAAATGCGCAAGAATCTGGAACGGCTGGTGGCGGCTTATGGCGAATCGCCCGAGTTGCGCGCGCGCGCCAATCTCGCGATCGTGGCGGGCAACCGTGACGACATTCGCAATCTGGATGAGGCCCAGGCGGACGTATTGAAGGATCTGTTGCTCGACGTCGACCGCTACGACCTGTGGGGCAGCGTGGCGCTGCCTAAACAGCATCAGCCGGACGATATTCCAGCGCTCTACCGGTTGGCGGCACAACGCCGGGGTGTATTCGTCAATCCGGCATTGACCGAGCCTTTTGGCCTGACCCTGATCGAAGCGGCAGCGAGCGGTCTGCCGGTGGTCGCCACTCACGACGGCGGCCCCCTGACATCATTGCGCATTGCGAAAACGGCGTGCTGGTCGATCCCCTCGACAGCATGGACATCGCGCGCGGCCTGCTCGACGTGGTGTCGGACCCCGTGCCTGGCAGCGCTATGCGCGGCGTGGCATCAGCGGTGTGGCACGTCACTACACCTGGGATGCCCATGTCGAGAAATACCTCAAGGCGGTCGACCGGGTGATCCGCCGTAGCCGCAAACAGGTAAGGCGCGAACGCGAAGTGCATCGTCCAGCAGCCAGCCTCATGCCCTACGTGCGGCGCATGCTGGTCAGTGACATCGATAACACATTGCTGGGCGATCGCGCCGGCCTCGACGCCCTGATCCGCGTACTCCGCACGCAGCCGCGCGGCTTCGGCTTCGGCGTGGCGACCGGGCGCCATCTGCCGAGTACGCTCGACGTGTTGCGGCAGTCGCGTGTTCCGCTGCCCGACGTACTGATTACCGCAGTCGGCAGTGAAATCCATTATGGTCCCGAGATCCGCCCCGATAGCGGCTGGCGCCGCCATATCCAGCACCTGTGGCGGCGCGATGCCGTGGCTTCGTTGTTCACAGGCCTGTCAGGGCTGACGCTGCAATCCGACGATCAGCAAAGTGAATTCAAACTGAGCTTCAACGCGGACCCGGATACGGCGCCGACATTGCGCGAACTCAAGGCACTTCTACGCCGGGCTGGGTTGCATGCCAACCTGATCCATTCGCACGATGTCTTCCTCGACGTACTGCCGGTCCGCGCATCCAAGGGGCAGGCCATCCGTTATCTGGCCTATAAATGGGGATTGCCGTTGCGCGCCTTCCTAGTGGCGGGCGACTCCGGCAACGATCTGGAAATGCTGGTTGGGGACACGCAGGCCGTGGTGGTGTCCAACCATAGCGCCGAACTGGAAAAGCTGCGCGGGTTGGAACAGATCTATTTCGCCGAGACGCCCAGCGCATCCGGCATTCTCGAAGGCATGGCGCATTACGGGTTTGCCTGCAACCCGGCGCCGACGTTACAGCAGGAGGCGGCATGATCGACGCATTGAAAACCTGGACGACGGATCACCGCGATCCGGTGGACGCCTTTCTGCGCCGCTGTTTCGCCGAGAACCGCGTGCTGCTGCTGCAAAGCGACCTGTGCCATGTGCTCGACACCCTGGCGACGGAATCCGCTGGCTCGCTCGACGGCACGCCGCTGCAACAGGCCGTGCGCCATTTCCAGGAAGGCGTGTTCCAGCATCCCTGGGCTTATTTCGCCTTGCGCGAAGGGGCCGGTCGCTGGCGTTACCTGCGCATGCATCAGGAGCAACTGATGCCGGAAAGCGTGTCGGTGAGCGAATTCCTCGCGTCCAAGGAGTTGTTCGTGAAACCGCCGAACGACGGCGACAGCGTGCTGGAAATCGATTTCGAGCCCTTTGGCCGCCATGTGCCGCGGCTGCAGGAAACGCGCTCGATCGGGCAGGGCGTGCTGCATCTCAACCGGCATCTGGCGAGCGCGATGTTCACCCGGCCCGAGGTGGGGCACGCCCGGATGCTGAATTTCCTGCGCATGCACTCGATCGACGGCCAGCAGCTGATGCTGGCGCCGCACCTCGGCGACGTGGCCGCCTTGCGGGCTGCCTTGCGCGAGGCCATGCAGCAGCTCGAAGCGCGCGACCCCGACACGCCGTGGGCCGACCTGGCGGCCGCGCTTGGCCGGCTGGGATTCGAGCCTGGCTGGGGTGCCACGGCGGCGCGGACGAGCGAAACCATGGGCCTGCTGGTCGACATCCTGGAGGCCCCGTCGCCGACCGCGCTGGAAGCGTTCCTGGCACGCATTCCGATGATCTCGCGTCTGCTGATCCTGTCGCCGCACGGTTATTTCGGCCAGGACAATGTGCTGGGACGCCCCGACACCGGCGGTCAAGTCGTCTACATCCTCGACCAGGTACGCGCGCTGGAGCACGAGATGCGCGACCGCATGGCGATCCAGGGTGTGCAGGTCGATCCGAAGATCGTCGTCGTGACCCGACTGATTCCCGAGTCGGACGGCACCACCTGCAACATGCCGCTGGAANAAATCCAGGGCACGGACCATGCCTGGATCGTGCGCGTGCCCTTCCATCATTCCAACGGCGAGATCGTGCGGCAATGGATTTCGCGTTTCGAAATCTGGCCCTACCTGGAAGCCTTTTCGGTCCATGTCGAACGCGAGGCGCTCGCGCAGCTCGGCGGACGGCCAGATCTCATCATCGGCAACTATTCCGACGGCAACCTGGTGGCCAGCCTGCTTTCGGAGCGGCTCGGCGTGACCCAGTGCAACATCGCCCATGCGCTGGAGCAGACCAAGTACCTGCACTCGGCGCTGTACTGGGAAGCCAACGACGCGACCTATCACTTTGCCTGCCAGTACACGGCGGATCTGATCGGCATGAACCATGCCGACTTCATCATCACCAGCACCTACCAGGAAATCGCCGGCACCGCGCACAGCATCGGGCAGTACGAAAGCTACCGCGCGTATACCCTGCCGGGCTTGTACCGTGTCGTCAACGGCATCGACCTGTTCGATCCCAAGTTCAACATCGTGTCGCCGGGCGCCGACGCCGGCATCTATTTCCCTTACACCGACACGGCGCGACGCCTGCATTCACTGATGCCCGAGATCGAGCGCCTGCTCTATGCGCCCGACCCCGGGGTGCCGTTCCGCGGACAGTTCGACGACCCCGACAAGCCGCTCATCTTCACCATGGCGCGGCTCGACCGCATCAAGAACCTGACCGGGCTGACCGAATGGTTCGGCGCCTGCGAACGCCTGGCCGAGGCCGCCAATCTGGTCGTGGTCGGCGGCTACATCGATGCGGCGGCCTCGACCGACGAGGAGGAGAAGGCCGAGATCGCCCGCATGCATGCGCTGATGGACCAGTACCGGCTGGATGGACGGATGCGCTGGCTGGGCACCCGCCTCGACAAGAACCTGGCCGGCGAACTCTACCGCCATGTCGCCGACCGGCGTGGTGTATTTGTCCAGCCCGCATTGTTCGAAGCCTTCGGCCTCACGCTGATCGAAGCGATGGCCTCCGGCCTGCCGGTGTTCGCCACGCGCTACGGCGGGCCGCTCGAGATCATCCAGCACGGCGTGTCGGGTTTCCACATCGACCCCAACGAGGGCGCGGCCGCCGCCGAGGCGATCGCCGATTTCCTGCAGCAGTGCGCGGCCGATCCGACGCGCTGGCAGCGTATTTCAACCGGCTCCCTAGCGCGCGTGGCCGCCCGCTACACCTGGCAGTTGTATGCCGAACGCATGATGACGCTATCGCGCATCTACGGTTTCTGGAAATTCGTCAGCAACCTGGAACGTGGGGAGGTCAGTCGCTATCTGCAACTGTTCCACCATCTGCAGTTTCGCCCGCTGGCGCGTGCAGTAGGAAAGGATTGAATTTTCATGCCAACGGATTATCTGAACACGGCAATCGGCTATCTGGGGGAATGGCGCGAACTGGTCGTGACCGCCCTGCATGTCCTCCTCATCCTGGCGCTGTCATGGCTGGTCCTGTGTGTCGCGCGCAAGGCCGTGGCGCGGTTGCGGCGGCACATGCAGCACGATGTCGACGATCCCGAACGGATCAAGCGGCTCAATACGCTGGAGCAGGTGTTTCGCTACATCATCCTGGTGGTCGTCACGCTGGTCACCGCCATGCTGGTCCTGAGCGAGGTCGGCATCTCGATCGCGCCCATCCTGGCCGCCGCCGGCGTGCTGGGCATCGCCATCGGCTTTGGCGCGCAAAGCCTGGTCAAGGATTACTTCACCGGCCTGTTCCTGTTGCTGGAAAACCAGATACGCCAGGGCGACGTGGTGGAAGTAGCCGGCAAGGGCGGACTGGTCGAGGAGATGACCCTGCGCTATATCCGCCTGCGCGATTACGAAGGTAGCGTGCATTACATCCCGAATGGACACGTCGATACCGTGACCAACCGCAGCCGCGGTTTCGCCTACGCTGTGATCGATGTCGGCGTCGCCTACCGCGAGGATGTCGACGAAATCTATGGCTTGATGCGTGAGGTGGCGACCGGGTTGCGCGCCGATCCGGAACTGGGCGGCAAGATTGTCGACGACCTTGAAATTGCCGGCGTCGACCAATGGNGGNATTCGGCCGTCGTGATCCGCTGTCGCTTCAAGGTGATGCCGCTGGAGCAGTGGGGCGTGCGGCGCGAATTTCTGTACCGCCTGAAANAGGCGTTCGACGCCGCCGGCGTCGAGATTCCCTTTCCGCATCTCACCGTGTATGCCGGACAGAACAAGGACGGCAGCGCGCCGCCGCTGCGTCTGCTGCAGGAAGTGCCGGCAGCGACATCCTGAGGCGCAACGGATCGACGCGTGGATTCGCTAGGCGGTATGGCCTGCAATCAGCACGTCGCTGCTGGAATGCGTCAGCACGTGCTGGGTGACGCTACCGAGCAGCAGCTCTTCCATCACCGACTGCCCATGTTTGCCCATCACGATCAGGTCGGCATCCATCGTCTGCTCGTGTTCCAGTATGCATAGCGTGGCGGCGCCATGCACGAATTGACGCGTCAGCTGCCGAGCCGGCACCCGTAGCTTGCCGATGAAGGCCTCCATCGCTTTCTGCGCGGCATCGCGCGCCTGAATCCGATATTCATGAATCTGCTGGTCATCGATTCCGGCGAGTTGGAATGTGCTTTCCCATTCCACCTCGAACGCATGCAGCAGCACGATGTCGGCGTCAGGTAGCCAGGCATGGGCGGCATGGATGGCGGCGGCGGCGTGATCGGAGAAATCGACGGGCGCGAGGATGCGCCGATAGGGTGCCTGCGGGCGTTGCTTGACTGCCAGCAACGGGCGGCGGGATTTGCGCAGGACGCGTTCGATGGTGGAGCCGAGCAGCATCTCCACCACGAAATGTTTACCCCGTGCGCCCATCACCAGCAGGTCGGCCTGGCGCGTCTCGACAAGGTCGACCAGGGCGGCGGCCGCGGATCCCTGTGTCACTATGGTATCGATGCTGTACGTATGGTGTTCCGCCAGATGGGCAGCCAGTTCGTCCAGGCTTTTTCCTGCCTGGGTGAGCAGCTGCGTTTCCAGGGTGACGGCTTCGCCGGGCAGCATGCGGTGCAGTGCGTCGAGTGCCGATCCGCTGACGATATGCGCGAGGGTGAGGCCGGCCCCGGGACGCGTTTGCGCAAGCTGAGCGGCGCGTTCCAGCGCATGGCGTGCAGGAGCGGAAAAGTCGGTGGCGGCAAGCAGGGTACAGGCCTGGGTCATGGCGACTCCTTGGTCGGAAACAGTGCGGCGATGGAAGCAAAGCAGGCCGTGCGCACGAAGGCATCGGGCTGGCCGTTGTCGTCTCGAGGCAAACCATCCCGCAAGCTGCCCTTGCTTTCCGGCAATGGTAGTTCATATTGCGCGGCGCGCCGGGCGACGCCCGATGTATCGACGATTGCAGGCAACCATCATGTTACCCTTTGGCTATGGACATCCATGTCCTGCCGATTCAGTGGCAGGCATGTTGCGGCATGCGGGATACCCGGTATTGCCCCGGCTCGTTACCGCAATCGGAGTATTCGTTTCGAGGCGTCGCCGGATTCGAGGCTGCATCAAACACGTTATGCAGGAAATCGCATTCATCTGGGCTTCGTTGTTCGCCTGCCTTGCCGTGATCGGCGTAGCGGGCGTGAGGCTTTCGCGCTATGGCGACATCATCGCCGAGAAAAGCGGACTCAGTCGCGGCTGGGTGGGCCTGATCCTGCTGGCCACGGTCACGTCGCTGCCGGAACTGGTGACTGGCCTGTCTTCGGTGACGATCGCCCAAGTGCCGGATATCGCCGTGGGCGACATCATGGGCAGCTGCGTGTTCAACCTGCTCATCATCGTGGTGCTCGATTTCCTGTATCGCAAGGAATCCGTCTATACCCGTGCGCGGCAGGGCAACGTGCTGTCCGCCGGCTACGGTATCGCGCTGATCGGCTTCGCCGGGTTCAATCTGTTGCTGTACCGTGCCGGGACCTTTCCTTCTCTTGGCCATGTCGGCCTCTATACACCGGTCATCCTGTTGCTGTACCTGCTGGCCATGCGCTCGCTCTATCGGTATGAACAGGCGCAGGTCAGCGAGTACGTCGAGGATCGCGCCGAGCGCTATCCCGAGATGCGCCTGAAGCAGGCTGTGCAGGGCTATGCCATGGCCTCGGTTGCGGTGGTGGCAGCAGGTATCTGGCTGCCGTTTATCGCGAAGGATCTGGCGGTGGCCATGGCCTGGGAACAGAGCTTCGTGGGCACCCTGTTCGTTGCCGCCGTCACGTCCGCACCCGAAGTCGTGGTCACGGTCGCCGCGCTGCGCATCGGCGCGGTCGACCTGGCCATCGGCAACCTGTTCGGCAGCAACCTGTTCAATATCGCGATCATCGCCATCGACGACCTGGCCTACCTGCCAGGTCCCCTGCTGGCCGACGTGTCGCTCACCCATGCCGCCTCGGCCTTCTCCGCCATGATGATGAGCGGGCTGGCCGTGGTCGGACTGGTGCTGCGGCCCGCTTCGCGCGTGTTTCGCTCCATCAGCTGGATCAGCCTGCTGTTGCTGGTCATCTACCTGCTCAACACCCTGTTCCTTTACCTGTATGGGAATTGAATCCAGGAACTGGCATGTGCTGTCGATCGAGGAAGCCACCACCGAGCTGGCGGTGGTGACGGCGCAGGGACTCAGCGCCGACGCGACCGCCGGACGCCTCGCGCGCTTTGGCGAAAACCGTCTGCTTGAAGCGGTACCGCGCCCAATGTGGTTGAAGTTTGTCGACCAGTTCAAGAATTTCCTGGTCATCGTGCTGCTGTTCGCTGCCGTTCTGGCGTGGACCATCGGCGACCTGAAAGACGCGGTAGTCATTCTCATCGTCGTCGTATTCAACGCATCGCTGGGGTTTTATCAGGAGCACCGGGCGGAANAAACGCTGGCAGCCTTGAAGGGCATGCTGGCAGCAACGGCCCGGGTGCGCCGGGATGGGCGGGCTGTCGATCTGGATGCGGCATTTCTGGTGCCCGGTGACATCGTGCTGTTGGAAGCTGGCGATCGTGTTCCCGCTGACGGACGTTTGCTGGCGGCCCACGCGCTGGAAGTCGATGAGGCGGCATTGACCGGCGAATCGCATGCGGTAGGTAAATCGATCGCAGCATTGGAGACCGTCGATTTGCCGTTAGGCGATCGCGTGAATCTGCTTTACATGAACACGGTCGTCACCCGTGGACGCGCCGAACTGCTGGTTACCGCCACCGGTATGGCCACCGAAATGGGCAAGCTGGCTGACATGATCGCTGCTGCGCCCGAATCGTCTACGCCGCTGCAAAGACAGCTCGACACGCTGGGCAAANAACTCGCAGCCATCGCCGGCGTGGTGGTCACGTTCATTTTCGCCCTTGATTTTGCGCGAGGGCAGCCATGGACGGAAGCCGCGTTGACCGCCGTTGCACTGGCGGTGGCGGCCATCCCCGAAGGCTTGCCGGCGGTGGTGACGGTGACGCTGGCGATCGGCATGTGGCGCATGGCCAAAAACCGGGCAATCGTGAAAAAGTTGTCCGCAGTGGAAACGCTGGGGTCCACCACGGTGATCTGCTCCGACAAGACCGGCACGCTGACGCTGAACCAGATGACGGCGCGTGCCGGATGGTGTGCGGGGACCCGCTTCACCGTGATCGGAGAAGGTTATGCGCCGCAGGGTGAAATCCATTACGAGAAGCCACTGCCTGACCTGCGCACCTTCTTCCTGCCCATGGTGCTGTGCACCGAATCGCGAGTGTGTGATGGTCGATTGATCGGGGATCCCACCGAAGGTGCCTTGTGGGTACTGGCGCAAAAACAGGGTATCGATCCGGAATATGAACAGGACGAGCAGCCGCGCATCGCTGAAATTCCGTTCGATTCCGCACATAAGTTCATGGCGACCTTCCACCATGCCGGCGAGCGGGTGGAAATGTTCATCAAGGGGGCGCCCGATGTTTTGCTGGCACGCTCCAGCGCCTGGCTGGATGCGAAGAGAGAATCCGCGCTGACCGCCGATGTGCGGAACACAATCGAGGAAGAAAATGCGCATCTGGCCAGTCAGGCACTGCGTGTTCTGGCGGTGGCGCGGCGATTCATCCCCGCGCACGATTTCGATCCGGCGGGCGACTTGATGGCCTGGGCCAAAGACTGGGTTTTTCTGGGCTTGGCCGGCCTGATGGATCCGCCGCGAACCGAGGCGAAGCAGGCCATTGCCCACTGCAAACGCGCCGGCATTCAGGTCAAGATGATCACCGGCGATCACAAGCTGACTGCAGCGGCCATCGGCCACGAACTGGGGCTGACCGGGGACGTGGTGAGCGGTGCGGAACTCGATGCCATGGATACCGCCGAGCTGGCGCGGCGGATCAACCACATCAGCGTATTCGCCCGCGTCTCGCCTGCGCACAAGGTGAAAATCGTTCAGGCTCTGCGCACCGACGGCCACGTCACTGCCATGACCGGCGACGGTGTGAACGATGCGCCCGCGCTGAAAGCGGCCGACATTGGTGTGGCCATGGGCATCACCGGCACTGCGGTGACCAAGGAGGCAGCCACCATGGTGCTGACCGATGATAACTTCGCCACCATCGTCATGGCCATCGAGGAAGGGCGCGTGGTGTACGACAACATCATCAAGTTCGTGCGCTTCCAGCTTTCCACCAACATCGGTGCGATTCTTACCATGCTGGTGGCCACGCTGATAGGCATGCCCACCNCCTTTACTGCGATTCAGCTGTTGTGGGTCAACATCATCATGGACGGTCCGCCCGCGATGACGCTTGGCATCGAGCCGGCCCGTCCCGGCATCATGCACGACAAACCGCGCAGGCAGTCGGCGCAGATTCTGACCCTGCATCGCCTGGCACGTCTGATCCTGTATGGCGTCACGATGATGATCGGTACCTTGCTCATATACCGGCACGCCCTCGCCACGCAAAGCCCGGCCTACGCGCTGACGCTGGCCTTCACCACATTTGTGCTGTTTCAGTTTTTCAACGTCTTCAACGCCCGTGCGGAATATGGCAGCACCTTCAATGCCAACTTCTTCAGAAATGGAAAATTGTGGATGGCGCTGGCAAGTGTGCTCGTCTTGCAGGCAGTCGTCGTACATTGGCCGCCTGCCCAGATGCTTTTCGGCACGACGGATTTGCAATTGCAAGACTGGCTGCTGTCGGCCGCGACGGCATCCAGCGTGTTGTTGCTGGATGAGGCGCGTAAGGCCTTGCAGCACTACTGGTGACTTTTATCCGGCAGATCCGTACCTATATAACTTGGTCTCCTGCCTTCAAGACCGAGCCGCTGGGCCTGGGCGAGCTGGCCGCGTGTCTGGCCCTGTCATCAGTGGTGTTCGTCGGGGTGGAGATCGAAAAGGCGCTGGTGCGGCGTGGCTGGCTTTACGCCAGCCCGTAGCCGAGGGGTCAGAGTTCTGACAAGGGCTTNTGCGCGTATTGCGTGTTGACTTCGCCCATGTGCGCGATCAGCGTCGCCAGATCCTGGTTGAGGCGGGCCAAGGCGTCATCCGGCAACTGTCCCAGGGCGTGCGTCAGGATGCCGGTCAGTGGCTGCGGCGCCTTCCCCAGTGCTTTTTCCCCGGCATCGGTGAGATACAGGCGTACTACGCGCTGGTCCACACTATTGCGTTCGCGCCGGATCAATCCTGATTTCTCGATCTTGTCGAGCAGATTGCTGGCCGTGGAAGCATGGATCGACAAGGCCTGTGCCAGTTCGGACACCTTCATGCCGGGCGTCTGGTGCAGCGCGGCCATGGCCCAGATCTGCGCTCCGCTGACGCCGCAGGCTTTTTCAACCGCCTGGAAATGCTGGCGCACGGCGCCGAAAATCACGCGAAACTGGCGCAGGGCTTCCCTGGCGGCGAGGGCGTTGGGGCTCAAGATGCAATCTCCGGATACGGCAAAGTGCTAATCATCGCAGGAATTTCAGGTGGCCGTGTCCATCACCTGCGCCCACAGCGCAGTGACCGTGGCGCGTACGCTTTCCAGCGCAGCCGGCGGCACGCGGGCGTATTCCGCGCCGCTGAGCTTGATCGCGTGCTGTCGGCGGCGCAGTTCGCGATAGGCGTCGGCGGCAGCCTGGGCGAGGGGNGCGGGGATCAGGCCAGCTGCACCGGCGCGCTGCAGCAGCGCGATATTGCCGACGTTGTCGGCGAGTTCGGGNTGGCCGGCGCTATGCCGCAGCACCAGATACTGCACGCAGAATTCGACGTCGACGATACCGCCACGGTCGTGCTTGAGATCGAACAGGTCGGAATCGTTGACGTGGCCGGCGTGCATTTTCTCGCGCATCGCCAGTACGTCCTCGCGTAGCTTGGCGGCATCGCGCGGGGCGCTCAGCACTTCGCGACGCAGGACCTCGAAGCTTGCGCCGATCATCGCGTCGCCGCAGACGAAGCGGGCGCGCGTCAGCGCCTGGTGCTCCCACACCCAGGCGTGGTGCAACTGGTAGTCGCGGAAGGCCTCGGTCGAGCTGACCAGCAGGCCGGAGGCGCCGTCCGGGCGCAAACGCAGGTCGGTTTCATACAGCATCCCGGTCGAGGTGAGTGTGCCGAGCCAGGTGTTGATGCGCTGCGCCAGCCGCGCGTAGGTTTCNTGCGCGCGTTCGTCCGCATCGTCATAAAGGAATACCAGGTCGAGGTCGGAGGCGTAGCCGAGTTCCTTGCCGCCGAGCTTGCCGTAGCCGACGATGGCGAAGCGCGGCGTGTCGCGGTGGCGCGTCTTCAGGCCGGCCCAGCAGCGTGCCAGGGTTTCGTTCAACAGCGTGTCGGCGAGATAGGAGAGGTGGTCGGACAGCGCTTCCAGCGTCAGCCGCCCCGCCACATCCTGTGCGAGCAGATGCAGCGTCTGCACCTGCTTGAAGCGGCGCAGCGCATCCATCTGCGCCTCGGTGTCGCCAGGGTGGGCGTCCAGTTCCTCGTGCAGCAGGGCGGCGAGCTGCGTCCAGTCGGGCGTGCTCATCAGGTGTTGCGGCGCGATCAGTTCGTCCAGCAGTTGCGGCTGCCGCGTGATCATCTGTGCGGCCCATGGGCTTGCCGCCAGCAGGCGTACCAGCTGGCGCAATGCCGCCGGATATTCGGCCAGCAGCGCGAGATACGTGGCGCGCCGGGACACGGACTGGATGAGCGCGGCGAAGCGCTCCAGCGTGACCGCCGGGTCGGTCTGGCTGCCGATGACTTCGAGCGCTGGCGGCAGCAGGGCGTTGAGCCGGAGCTGCGTCGATTCGGGCAGCCGTGTGGTGTTCTGGCGCAAGGCGTCGAGCGTCGCCAGTACGCGCGGCGGGTCGTCGTAGCCGGCATTCTCCAGCAGCGCCTGGGTGGCGTCGGCGTCTGCGGTGCCGCAGCACACGGCGGTCAGCGGATGGCTGTTCTGGTCGGTCTGCGGTGCGGCGAATACCTGCTCGAAATGGCGCGTGACCTTATTCCGATGGCGGTCGAGCGCCGTCAGCATGGCCGCGTAGTCGGGGAAGCCCATTGCCTCGGCGAGCATGGTCTGCGATTCGGCGTCGTCCGGCAGCAACTGGGTCTGCGCGTCGTCCAGGTACTGGATGCGGTGCTCCAGCCGGCGCAGGAAATCGTAGGCGGCAGCGAGTTCCTGCTGCGCGTCGGCCGTCATCAGGCCGCTCTTTACGAGAGCGTCCAGCACGACCAATGTCGGTTGCTGCTGCAATGCAGCAATCTGGCCGCCGCGGATGAGCTGGAACACCTGTGCGGTGAATTCGATTTCGCGGATGCCACCCGGCCCCAGCTTGACGTTGTGCGCCATCTCGCGACGCGCGACCTCGCGGCGGATCTGCACGTGCAGGTCGCGGATCGCGGCAAAGGCGCCGAAATCGAGGTATTTGCGGAACACGAAGGGCCGCACGATCTGCATCAGTTCGTCGTGGCGGCTGCCGGTGAGCGGGCGCGCCTTGATCCAGGCGTAACGCTCCCACGGCCGCCCCTGCGCCACCAGGTAGTCTTCCAGCATCGCGTAGCCCATCGCGAACGGGCCGGATTCGCCCCACGGGCGCAGCCGCAGGTCGACACGGAAGACGTAGCCGTCGGCGGTGTTCTCCCCNAGCGCGGCGGCGAGCTTGCGCCCCAGGCGGATGAAGAATTCGTGGTTGGAAAGCGGGCGGATCGAGGCGGACGGATCGTCGGCCGCGGTGTCGCCTTCCTCGGGGTAGAGATAAATGAGGTCGATGTCGGACGACACGTTGAGCTCAAAGCCGCCGAGCTTGCCCATGCCGACCACGACCATCTGCTGCGGAATCCCGTTTTCGTCACGCGGCTCGCCGTGGCGCGCGGCCAGTTCGGCGTGATGGAAATCGAGCGCGGCGGCAATGCATACCTCGGCCAGCGTGCTGTAGGTGGCCATCACCTCGGCGAGATCGGCCTGGCCCGCCAGATCGCGCGCGGTGACGATCAGCCACACCCGCTGGCGCAATTGCCGTAGGCGTTGGTGCAGGGCGGCCTCGTCGGCACAGGCGGGCGCGGCGAGGAAGGCCTGCATGGCCGCCCGGCCGAAGGCCTGGTCCAGCTGGCCTGCCACGGTTTCTGCCAGGTTCGGTTGCGCCGTCAGCAGGCGACGACCATAACGTGAACAGCGGGCAACGCGTTCAAGTGCGGGATGGCTCATGGCTTGGATTAGAATCTGGGGTTATCGCAACACTTTATCAGTGGAGAGACTGTATGGCAGCCATCGAGTCGATTTTGAACGAAACCCGTGTTTTCCCGCCAGCGGATGCGTTCGTCAAGCAGGCGAATGTATCCGGCATGGCCGCCTACGAGGCGTTGTGTCGCCAGGCAGAAACCGACTACGAAGGGTTCTGGGCCGATCTGGCACGCCAGCACATTGCCTGGAAAACGCCGTTCACCCACGTGCTCGACGAGTCGAAGGCACCGTTCTACAAATGGTTCGACGACGGCGAACTGAACGTGTCCTACAATTGCCTCGATCGCCATCTGGCGACCCGAGGCGGCAAGACCGCGCTGATTTTCGAGGCCGATGACGGCAGCGTGACGAAGGTCTCCTACACGGAACTGCATGCCCGCGTGTGCCAGTTCGCCAACGGCCTGAAGTCGCTCGGCGTGGAAAAGGGCGACCGTGTGATCGTCTACATGCCGATGAGCATCGAGGCGGTGGTGGCGATGCAGGCCTGTGCGCGCATCGGCGCGATCCATTCGGTGGTGTTCGGCGGCTTTTCCGCCAAGAGCTTGTTCGAGCGCATCGAGGATGCCAAGGCCAAGCTGATCGTGACGGCCGACGAATCGCTGCGCGGCGGCAAGGCGGTGCCGCTGAAGCGCGCGGTCGACGAGGCGCTGGCGATGGGCGACACCTCCTGCGTCGAGCGCGTGGTCGTGTACCGCCGCTCCGGCGGTGCGGTCAACTGGGGCACGCGCGACCTGTGGTGGCACGAACTGACCCAGACCCAGGCCGAGACCTGCGAGCCGGTGTGGGTGTCCGCCGAGCATCCGTTGTTCATCCTCTATACCTCCGGTTCGACCGGCAAGCCCAAGGGCGTGCAGCATTCCACCGGCGGCTATCTGCTAGGCGGCATCCTGTCGATGCTGTGGGTGTTCGACGCCAAGCCGGACACCGACGTCTACTGGTGTACCGCCGATGTCGGCTGGATCACCGGTCACACCTACGTCGCCTACGGCCCGCTGGCACTGGGCATGACCGAAGTGATCTTCGAGGGTATTCCTACCTTCNCCCATGCCGGGCGCTTCTGGGAGACCGTCGCGAAGCACAAGGTCACCACGTTCTACACCGCGCCCACCGCGATCCGCAGCCTGATCAAGCTCGGGTCCGACCTGCCGGCACAGTACGATCTCTCTTCACTGCGCCTGCTGGGAACAGTCGGCGAGCCGATCAACCCGGAGGCCTGGATGTGGTACCACCAGGTCATCGGCGGCGGCCGCTGTCCCATCGTCGACACCTGGTGGCAGACCGAGACCGGCTCCCATATGATTTCGCCGCTGCCCGGCGCGGTGCCGACCAAACCGGGTTCCTGCACCATGCCGCTACCCGGCATCATGGCCGCGATCACCGACGAACACGGCCATCCGGTCGGGAAAGGGCAGGGCGGCTATCTGGTGATCCAGCGCCCCTTCCCGTCGCAGCTGCGCACCCTGTGGGGCGATCCGGACCGCTTCGTCAAGACCTATTTCCCGGAGGAACTCGGGNGCAAGACCTATCTTGCCGGCGACTCGGCGCACCGCGATGCCAACGGCTATTTCTGGATCATGGGCCGCATCGACGACGTGCTGAACGTGTCCGGGCACCGTCTGGGCACCATGGAAATCGAATCCGCGCTGGTCTCCAACCTGCGCGTCGCCGAAGCCGCCGTGGTGGGGCGTCCGCACGACATCAAGGGCGAAGCGGTCGTGGCGTATGTGGTGTTGAAGGGCACGCGGCCGGTCGGCGAGGAGGCGAAGAAGATTGCCGCCGAACTGCGCGACTGGGTAGGCAAGGAAATCGGCCCGATCGCCAAGCCCGACGAAATCCGCTTTGGCGACAACTTGCCCAAGACCCGCTCCGGCAAGATCATGCGCCGCCTGCTGCGCGCGATCGCCAAGGGCGAGGAAATCACCCAGGACGTCTCCACCCTGGAGAACCCGGCGATCCTGGATCAGCTGAAGGAAGCAATCAGGTAGGCAGACACCGGCCCTGCCGCATCGGCAGGGCCGGCCGCTTGCAGTCGCGCAGCCTTGGCCTATTTTTCAATTAAGGATTTGTTCATTCGATTAGCCCGAAAGGAATCTCATGTCGCACTATCATGCAGTTGTCTGGCTCGATCACAACGAGGCGCGTGTCATGCACGTCAGCCCGGACGATGTCGAGAAATCAGTGGTCCATCCCGCCAACCCGCCGCGCCATCTGCAGCGTAAACGCGGCTCGGTCAGCGGCAGTCGCCAGCCCGAGGACCAGCAGTACTACCACGATGTCGTGGAGGCCTTGAGCGGCGCCACGGAAATCCTGATCGTTGGCCCGGGTCACGCCAAGCTCGAACTGATCAAGCATATCCATGCGCACGATCATGACATCGTGAAANAAGTCGTGNGGGTCGAAACCGTCGATCACCCCGGCGATGGACAACTTGTGGCCTTTGCCCGCAAGTACTTCGTGGCCAAGGACAGGATGCTGTCGCAATAAGGCCGTTGGGAAACGGTTTGCCGCGTCGTTCCAGGGCCCCGAAAGGGGCCTTGTCGTTCATGGGACAGGCTGTGGGCGACGGTTCTTCCCAACTGATTGATAAACAGGGGAATTGTTTTAGGTGTCCGCCCTAAAGTCTGCCGATATTTCGTCGTTACTGTAGATAAGTCGTACAAGGGCAAACCCGTCGCGAGGCGGGGACGCAAAGCCTCCGGTCTTGGTCGGTCTGCATCCGGGTCAAGATAGCGGGGCTGCCAGATTTCAGATTGATGGCGTCGTCGTTGCCCCGATTCAGGTGCAGTGTTGAACCAGGAGGCCCTATGTCGCATCAATGCCCGTTCCCCGTCCGCTCCACCGACAATCGCCGTTGCTACCGAACCGGCAGTGCGCCGGGATTCGTCCTGTGCCTGGCTGTGGTGGCCGCCCTCTCATGCTATGCCGGATTCAGCCATGCCGCGCCGTCCCACGCACACCAGGCGNGGGTTTCCGGCGCTGGGCCCGCCTCCAGCCATCCAGCCGGACCGATCGCCGGCGGCTAACGGCAGGCCGGCCGCATACGCCTTGCTCTGCAGAAGCCAGCGCCCTTCGGGGCGCTTTTTATGGCTGGTCGGCCGGACGCGCGAGCGCCGTCGTGGTTCTTACCAAATCCACCACCAGCGCGTGCAGCCGTGCAGGCGATTTCAGTGCCCCGTTCTCGGGGTCGAATGCGGTGTCGGCATGGGCCAGCGAGAACTGGCCGGGCAGCACCAGCACGCCCAGCGTGTTAAGGACCTGGCGCAGGTGGGGCAGCATGCGCATGCCGCCGAAGGTGCCGGGCGTGGCGGCCAGGATGGCGGCGACCTTGTTCTGGTAGGGCACCAGGCCCGATTCGCCCTGCCATTCGCGCGACACCCAGTCGAGCGTGTTNTTCAGCAGCGGCGGCATCGAGCTGTTGTATTCCGGGCTGGCGATCAGCAGGGCGTCGTGCTCCTTGAACAAGGCCTTCAGGCGCTGCGCATTGTCGGGCAGGCCGTCGCGCTCCTCGAGGTCGCCGTTGTAGAGCGGAAGTGGGTAATCGGCCAGATCGATCAGCGTGACGTCGCCGCCCGCGGCACGGGTCGCGTCCACCGCAACCCGGATGAGTTTCCGGTTCCAGGAATCGCGGCGGATGCTGCCGGAGAAAGCGAGAATCTTGGGCATGACGTGTCCTTGCATCAAAAAGTGAGTGATTGTATCGGGGCCGGCCAGGGGTCGAAGCCCCAAAGGGTTAGGGAAGATCGAAGCTGATCAGTTCGCTGGGTTCCAGCGCCTCGATGTCGACCGCCGATTCGAAGCGGACCGCCACCGCATCCCCGGCTTCCAGCGGATAGCCTTGGACCTTGACCCGGCCGGTCGCGATATGCAGCCAGGCACGGCGCCCCGGCGCCACGTTCAGGGTGACGCGGTCGCCTGTCGCCAACCGGCCTGCATGAATGGCGGCGTCCTGATGGATCGTCACCGAGCCGTCGCGGCCATCGTTCGAGGCGATCAGGCGAAGCTGGCCCTGCAGGCTTTCGGGGGCGAAGGCGATTTGTTCGTAGCCCGGCTCCAGGCCGTAGGCGTCCGGCTCGATCCAGATTTGCAACAGATGCACCGGTTCGCTGGCCGAGGCGTTGTATTCGCTGTGGGCGATGCCGTGCCCGGCGCGCATGCGCTGCAATTCGCCGGGACGGATCACGCCGCCGTTGCCGAGCGAGTCCTTGTGTTCGAGTGCGCCCGCCAGGACCCAGGTGACGATTTCCATGTCCTGGTGGCTGTGCGTCGGGAAACCCGCGCCCGGCGCGATGCGGTCGTCGTTGATCACGCGCAGCGGGCCGAATCCCATCCAGTTGGGATCGCGATAGTTCGAAAACGAAAAGGTGTGAAAGCTGTCGAGCCAGCCATGGTTGGCGTGGCCGCGTTCGGATGATTTGCGTACGGTCAGCATGATGCGCTCCTGTCGGTTGGATTGATGTTCAGGCGATGGGGTGACTATAGGCGTGGTTTTCCGCGAGTAAAACCGGCACAATTCGATCAACTCATTCGAATGATTCGAACATGCCGCTGACCCTGGAGGCGCTGTCCATCCTCGACGCCATCGACCGCAAGGGTTCGTTCGCTCGCGCGGCCGAGGAACTGGGACGGGCGCCGTCCTCCNTGACCTACGCCGTGCAGCAGATCGAGGCCGAGCTCGATGCGCTGCTGTTCGACCGTTCCGGCCATCGCGNNCGCTTCACGCCGGCGGGGCGTCTGCTGCTGGAGGAAGGGCGAGCGCTGCTGGGTGCGGCTCATGCACTGGAGAACAAGACGCGACAGGTGGCGGGCGGCTGGGAGCCGCAGTTCACGCTGGCGGTTGAAGGCATTCTCCCCGTCGCCCCGCTGCTGCCGGTGCTGGATGCGTTTTATCGCCAGGGCCGGTCGACCGAAATCAGGCTGCGCCACGAGGTGCTGGCCGGTAGTTGGGATGCCCTCGCGTCCGGCTGTGCCAACCTGGCGATCGCAGGTGGCGATGCGCCGGCTGGCAGTGGCATTCGCAGCCGGCCGCTGGGCAGTGTCGAATTCGTGTTCTGCGTGGCGCCGCAGCATCCGCTGGCGCGCCTCAAGAAACCACTGACCCAGGCCGACCTCGCGGCGCACCGTGCGGTGGTGATCGCCGACACCGCGCGTAATCTGCCGCTGCGCAGCGCGGGCTGGCTGGCGCAACAGTCGCGTCTGACCGTGGCTGATCTGCCGAGCAAGCTGGCCGCCCAGCAGGCCGGGCTGGGCGTGGGCTCGCTGCCGCGCTGGCTGGCCGAACGTGAGGTGGCGGCCGGCCGTCTGGTGCGTTGCGAGTGGGCGGGCGGCAATCCGCGCGAGACCCTGCACCTGGCCTGGCGCAGCGGCGAGGCGGGGCGGGCGCTCGACTGGTTCATGCGGGCGCTGGCGAAGCCCGATGTGTTTGCGGGGGTGATCGATGCCGACTGAAAAACGCCGCTCGACCGGATGCGGCTCGACAAATGGCTGTGGGCCGCGCGTTTCTTCAAGACCCGCAGCTTGGCCACCCAGGCGATCGACAACGGGCGGGTGAAATTGAACGGCGAGCGGGTCAAACCCGCGCGCGACGTCAAACCCGGCGACCGGCTGGATCTCCATCTCGGCGAGATCGACTGGACACTGACGGTCCGGGCGCTGGCCATGCAGCGCGGGCCTGCGCCGGTGGCGCAGGCGCTCCAGGAGGACCCCGCCAGCCAGGCGCGCCGCCAGCGGCAGGCCGACGACCGCAAGCTGGCGACCAATCCGGCCGCCACCATCAAGGGACGGCCCACCAAACGCGACCGGCGGCAGATTCATCGTTTCACGGACGAATGAAACCCGGAATTTACCGGGATGTTGCCGCCGCAAAACACGGCTAAGCGCATAGAATCAGCGGGTCCGAGAACCGTATTTTTATGACCGTTTCCNCCGCCTTGTCCCTGTTCCTGCGCCGCGCCTCGCGCTGGCTGGCAGCGCTGACGGCATTGGCCGCCGCGGGCTTTGCGACGGCGGTGGCCTTGATGTTCTTCTGGGTGTTGCCGAACATTTCAACGCACCGCGATACGGTCGCCGATCTCATGTCGCGCGCGCTGGGGCAACGCGTGACGCTGGAAGCGGTGTCGGGCGTATGGCAGCAGGCGCGTCCGGAATTCCGTCTGCGCGGCGTGCGCCTGTACGACCAGCAGGGTCATCCGGCGCTCTACCTGCCCGAACTGGAGGCAGCGTTTGCCTGGCGTTCGCTGCTGTTCCTGGAGCCGCGTTTCACGCGCATCGAGTTGCAAGGCCTGGTGCTCGGGGTGCGCNGCGCGCGCGACGGTCATTTCTACGTCGGCGGCATCCCGATCAACCCGGCCGCGTCGGACAGCGGATTTACCAGCTGGCTGCTGCGACAGGGGCAGGTCCATGCCGGCAGCGCCACGCTCACCTGGATAGACGAAGTGCGTGATGCGCCGCCGCTTACTCTGACGGCGGTCGATTTCACGCTGACCAATGTGCGCTGGTCGCATCGCCTGCAATTGCGCGCCATTCCCNCGGCCAGCCTGGCGCGCCCGGTGCAGATCGTGGCGAAGCTGCATGCGCGCCAGGTGGACGACCTCAAGAGCTGGAACGGGACAGTCGATACGAACGTGGCAGGGGTGTCGTTTTCGCGCCTTGCCGCCTGGCTGGCGCTGCCGTACCAACCGCAGCAGGGTCGGGGCGCACTGAACATGCAATTCGAAGTGGCGCGCGGTGCGCTGGCCGGCGTGACGGCCGGACTCGAACTGCATGACATCGAGATGAAGCTGGGTGACGACCTGCCACCGGTACGGCTGGCGCAGGTACGCGGCCAGACCCAGTGGCAGCACGGTCCGGACGGGTACCGCGTGGCCTTCGACAACCTGCGGGTGGCGCGCNCCGGCGCCGCCCTCGGCGCGCCGTTCAATGCGGGCCTGTCGTGGGGCGGTACGTCGCACGAAATCACGGCCCAGGCGTTCAGCCTGGGCGGCTGGCAATCGCTGCTGCCGAGCCTGCCGATGGATGCGGCCCTGCGCGCGCGCCTGCAAGCCCTGCAGCCGCAAGGCCGCTTCGACCTGTTGCGGTTCGGCTGGACGGGCGCGCAGCCGGGGCTGGACAATTTCAGCATGACGGCCCGCTTCAGCGGCCTCGGCGTGGCCGCGATCGACAACCAGCCCGGCCTGTCCAATCTGAGTGGGCGCATCGAGGGCGATGCGCGCGCAGGCGTGTTCGAGATCGATTCGCAGCAGATGACGTTGGGACTGCCCGACCTTTTCCGCGAACCTTCGTTCGCGATCGACAGCCTACATGCGCGCGGCAAATGGCAGAAGACGCCACGCGGCCGCCGCCTCACACTGGATGACATGGCCTTTTCCAATCCGGACATGGCCGGGTCGGCGAACGGCTACTATGAACTGATCCCCGGCCAGCGCGGTCTCATCGACCTGACGGCGCATCTGAGTCGCGCCGACGGTACGGCGGTGTACCGCTACCTGCCGAAGCATATTGGCGACCATACGGTCGAATGGGTCAAGCGGGGTGTCGTGGCAGGGCGTTCGGATGACGTGCAGTTGAACCTGAAAGGCGACCTGATGCGTNTTCCCTTCGATTCGGGCGATGGCGTGTTCCAGGTCGACGCACAGGTGAAGGATGCGGTGATCGACTACGTGCCTGGCTGGCCGCGTATCGAAGGCATCCAGGGGCGCTTGCTGTTTCAGGGCCGGATGATGGAAGTGACCTCGAGCCAGGCGCGGATATACGGCGTGGCCCTGGCGCCGGTGAAAGCCGTGATCCCGGATCTGTTGCATCACGACGAACAATTGCATATCGACGGCCAGGCCAATGGTCCGATCCAGGATTTCATCCGCTTTGCCAATACCAGCCCGGTCGGCGGGCGGCTGCACGGTTTCACGGCCGCACTGGACGGCAGCGGGCCGATGAAACTCGCCTTGAGTCTGCAGGTGCCGCTGCGTCGCAGCCACGATATGACGCTGGTCGGTCGCTTGTCGTTTCTGGGCGATACGCTGTTGCCGCCTGGCCTGCCGCGGCTCGACCAGGCGCGCGGCGATATCGATTTCACCGGGAGCAGCCTGGCCGCCAAGAACATCACCGCGCAGTTTCTCGGCGGCCCGCTGCGCCTCGACACGCAAACCCGATCCGGCCAGGTCCAGATCCTGGCGCAGGGACGCGCCACTGCAGCAGGCCTGACATCGTGGCTGGGAACAGCCTGGAAGGATCAGGTGTCGGGGCAGACAGCCTGGCGTGGGCAGATCGACCTGGAACCGACGGGCGAGCGCGTTCGCATCGAGTCCGATCTGACGGGGCTGGGCAGCAGCCTGCCGGCGCCACTGGCCAAGACGGCCACACAGCCGTTGCCGCTGGTGGTGACCAGCCAGCCGCAAGCCGACGGTCAATTGCACGACGTACAACTCGGCAGGATCGTGNGGGCGGTCTGGCGCAGTACCGCCGAAGGGCAATTCGACCGGGGCGAAATCCGCTTCGGCGGACGTGCCGTGATGCCCGGCGAGCCGGGGTTGCGCCTGGCGGGCAACGGACGCGGCCTGGATATTTCGGGCTGGATGGATCTGCTGCCTGGCGGCGAAAGCGGCGAACCCTTGTCGTTGTCGGCGATCGACCTGGGTTTTGAGGCGCTCGACCTGATGGGGCGGCGCTACCAGGATGTTCGCCTGCAGGGGCGCAACCGTAGCGGGTTGTTGCGCGCCCAGGTGAGTGGCACCGGCTTGAATGGCGTGCTGACCTACCGGCCGGCGGGCAATCAACCCGCGCGGATCTCGGCGCAGTTCAGGCAGTTGACCATTCCGGCCCGGCTGCCGGCTGCCGGGCCGGAAACCGGCAGCAACATGAAGGCATCGGACTTCCCGGTGCTGGATCTGACGGTGGAGGACTTCCGGTTGCAGGACCATGCGCTGGGGCGGCTGGAAGCCATGGCGCACGGTAC
The DNA here is from genome assembly GCF_013693775.1 of Thiobacillus sp. Lineage (NCBI taxonomy): Bacteria > Pseudomonadati > Pseudomonadota > Betaproteobacteria > Nitrosomonadales > Thiobacillaceae > Thiobacillus > Thiobacillus sp. Next base: position 1,723,509 of record NZ_CP059257.1, on the reverse strand, counting down.
GCCGCAAGGACTGGTGATCGACAACCTGCAACTGACGCACCCTGACAGTGTGTTCCGTATGAGCGGCCTGTGGCGTGACAGCGGCCCGGGCGAAACCCGGGCCGACCTGAGCCTGAATGTGTCCGATGCGGGCAAGCTGCTGGCGCGTTTCGGCTATCCCGATACGCTCAAACGCGGGACCGCGGAGATCCAGGGCAGTGCCACCTGGGAAGGCTCGCCTGCGGATTTCGCGCTGGCCACGCTGGCCGGCCAGCTCGACTTCAAGGCCAAGNGGGGACAGTTCCTCAAGATCGATCCCGGGGCCGGGAAACTGCTCGGCGTGCTGAGCCTGCAATCGCTGCCGCGCCGGCTGAACTTCGATTTCCGTGATATCTTCAATGAAGGCTATGCCTTCGACGACATCGGCGCCACGCTGCGCATTGCGCGCGGCGTGGTCTACAGCGACGACTTCAAGATGCGCGGACCGGCCGCCAAGGTCAACATGTCCGGCCTGGCCGACCTCAACCAGGAAACCGTGCAGTTGCGGGTGAAAGTGATTCCGAAGTTGTCCGAAGGCGTGGCCGTGGCCGGTGCCCTGCTTGGCGGACCGCTGGCCGGCGTGNGGGTGCTGGCCGCGCAGAAACTGCTGCGCGATCCGATCGAGGAAGTCATCAGCCAGGAATACATGGTGACCGGCGCGTGGCAGGCCCCCGATGTCCAGCGGCTGTCCAAAGCGAAGGCCAAACCTGATAATCAAGTGACTGAACCCTGATTGTGGAATCCGACCATGCCAACANAAAAACCCGTTAAAACCACCGTTGCCCGTTCCCGTGGGGCGCAAGTCAAGAAGCCGGCCCCGCAGGCGGGCACCGTGCGCGTGGCGGCCATCCAGATGGCGTCGGGCCCGAATGTGTCTGCCAACCTGGCCGAGGCCGAACGTCTCATCGAGCTGGCCGTCGAGGCGGGCGCGCGCATGATCGTGCTGCCGGAATTCTTCTGCATCATGGGAATGAAGGACGCCGATGTGGTGAAGGTGCGCGAGGCCGAAGGTCACGGCCCGATCCAGGCCTTCCTCGCGCGTACGGCGAAGAAACACCATGTCTGGCTGGTCGGCGGCTCGGTGCCGCTGGAGGCCAGCACGGCCAACAAGGTGCGCAACAGCTGCCTGGTCTACGACGAGCGCGGCAAGCTGGTGGCACGCTACGACAAGATCCACCTCTTCGGCCTCGATCTCGGCAACGAGCACTACCAGGAAGCCAAACTGATCGAGCCGGGCGACAGGGTCGTCGTCATCAACAGTCCGTTCGGCCGCATTGGCCTGTCGGTCTGCTACGACCTGCGCTTCCCCGAGCTGTACCGCGCCATGCCGGACGTCGACATCATCGTGGTGCCGTCGGCCTTCACCGCCACCACCGGACGCGCGCATTTCGAGACCCTGATCCGCGNNCGCGCGATCGAAAACCTCGCCTACGTGATCGCGCCGGCGCAGGGCGGTTATCACCTGTCCGGCCGCGAAACCCACGGCGACAGCATGATCGTCGACCCGTGGGGTGTGGTGCTCGACCGCCTGCCCCGCGGTTCCGGCGTCGTCATCGCCAATCTCAACCCAGCCTACCAGGCCAGCCTGCGCAAGAGTCTGCCGGCGCTCAAGCACCGCTTCATCCAGTGCCAGCAAATCGAAGTCGATGTGGTGGAACGCCGGGTGCCGGCCAAGCGCTTGTCCCCGACCGGGNGCGAGCCTGTCGCCAAATAATTCAGGACACCATCATGAACCCCACCGACGCCTTCGTACCCNTCCAGACCGCCGAGCAACTGTTCCAGTCCGCCGAGGCCACGCTCTTGACGCCGAACGGGCTCGACGCCGACAAGCTCGCGCCGGTCTTCGGCCGGCTGCTGACACACGACGTCGACTACGCCGACCTGTATTTCCAGTACTCGCGTTCCGAAGGCTGGAGCCTGGAAGAAGGCCAGGTCAAATCCGGCAGCTTCAACATCGACCAGGGTGTCGGCGTGCGCGCGATCTCGGGTGAGAAGACCGCGTTCGCCTATTCCGACGACATCAGCCTCGACGCGCTCGGCGCCGCCGCGGACGCCACGCGTGCGATCGCGCGTGCAGGACAGAACCGCAGCTTCGGCATGGTGCAGCGCGGCGAAGGGCGCGTACTGTACAACCCGGTCGATCCGCTGGTTTCGCTGGCTGATGCCGACAAGGTCGCCCTGCTCGAGCGGCTGGAGAAGAAGGCGCGCGCGATGGACCCGCGCGTCATCCAGGTGATGGCGAGCCTCGCCTCCGAATACGAAGTCATTTTCATCGCGCGTTCCGACGGCCACCTGGCTGCCGACGTGCGCCCGCTGGTGCGGCTGTCGCTGCAGGTCATCGCCGAGCAGGACGGCCGTCGCGAGCAGNGCTCCGGCGGCGGCGGCGGCCGCTTTGACTACAGTTATTTCACCGACGATATCCTGGAANAATATGCACGCCAGGCCGTGCACCAGGCCAGCGTCAACCTCGACGCCCGCCCCGCGCCCGCCGGCACCATGACCGTCGTCCTCGGCTCCGGCTGGCCCGGCATCCTGCTGCACGAAGCCATCGGCCACGGCCTCGAAGGCGACTTCAACCGCAAGGGCAGCTCCGCCTTTTCCGGCCGGATTGGTGAAAGAGTGGCGGCGCCCGGCGTCACGGTGATCGACGACGGCACCATCCCGCTGCGCCGCGGCTCCTTGAACGTCGACGACGAAGGCAACCCGACCCAGCGCACCGTGCTGATCGAGGATGGCATCCTCACCGGCTACATGCAGGACATGATGAACGCGAGACTGATGGGCATGAAGCCCACCGGCAACGCGCGCCGCGAGTCCTACGCGCACCTGACCATGCCGCGCATGACCAACACCCTGATGCTCGGCGGCGACAAGCACCCGCACGAAATCATCGCCTCGGTGAAGAACGGCCTCTACGCCGTCAACTTCGGCGGCGGCCAGGTCGACATCACCAGCGGGAAATTCGTCTTTTCCGCCGCCGAGGCCTACATGATCGAGGACGGCAAGATCACCTACCCGGTGAAGGGCGCGACGCTGATCGGCAACGGCNCCGACGCGCTGACGCGTGTGAGCATGATCGGCAACGACATGGAGATGGATTCCGGCGTCGGCACCTGCGGCAAGGAAGGGCAGAGCGTGCCGGTGGGCGTGGGGCAGCCGACGTTGCGGATCGATGGGTTGACGGTGGGTGGAACGGCGTAACCGAAACTGTGGACTATGAGCGTTAGGGAGCTAATGGCAGCGCGCTTTGATCCTGTAGGAACAATGAGGCAGACCCAATCAGGCCACTACATAACATATGCGGAGCATGAGGCCTTGGTTCAGGAATTGTTGGAATCAATCGGTGACTATTTCCGACAGGTCGAACGGGGGAATTGACGGCGCAGGATGCAGAAACGGTTACGAAAGTTTTTGTGAGAATGCGTGACTGAAATTGCGCGTAGCTAAAGTATGTCCGTGCTATCACAATGAGCAAGTCGAGTAAGCGTACGAAAGTGCCTGGGATTCTTATCCCACCAGGGACGCCGAAGCAATTGACCCTCATTAACCAGGCATCGGCGTTGTCCAAGCAGTTCAATGACCCGAAGAAGGCGAGGAGGAGACTCCCTTGCAAAATAATCGAATACGTTGAAGGCGAGCCGGTGTCTGCCAAGGTAATAAAGAAGAAATAGTTTGTCTCATGCTGCCTAACGTAAGCCGGCAGGCGGCTCAATCATCACCACGCTGGTTTTGACTTTCCTCCCCTTACAGCCCCGCCGGAAATCGAGCCTGCCGGGCGGATCAGCGGCGAAGGTGTTTGAGTCCCGCCCACAAAAACAAATTGAAAACAACCAGGCGGGGCGAGTTCTTCGCCGCCCGTCCGGCGGGCCCGATTTTCGGGAATTCGGGGATGTCGGGGTCGTTTTGGTCACTTTTCTTGGCGAGACAAGAAAAGTGACTAGCCGCCGGGCTACTCCGGCCAAGGGTCATCGGTTAAGTGAAATCCATCACTACTATTGACTGCCCTTCGACAGGCTCAGGGCTAACGGTGCGGAGGGCGTCGCACTCCGCAATCTGCGACAGGGTACGGACGCCGGACTGGATTGCCCTGAAGGACTCCGATCCACTTCGCACTAAAGTTCGTGTGGAATCGTATGCTTCGCCGCTGTGCGTCTCGCAATGACGGTCTAACCGTCAGGCCAGCGTCTCCAGCGGCCTCGGCTCCCCGATCAGATACCCCTGCACACAATCCACCCCCATCTCCGCCAGCTTGGCCAGCGCCTCTTCGTTCTCGACAAATCCCGCCACTGTCCTGATCCCGAGGAAGCTGCCGGTTTCAAGAATCGAGCGCACCAGGGCCTCGTCGATCATGCTGGTGCCGATTTCGCGCACCAGCGCACGGTCGATCTTCAGGTAATCCAGCTTCATGCTCTTCAGGCTGGTGTAGGAGCTGTTGCCGGCACCAAACTCGTCGAGGGTGAAGCGGCAACCGTGGCGCTGCAACTGGCGCATGAACAGCTGGGTCTGCGCGTGGCCTTCGACGGCGTCGGCTTCGCTGATCTCGAAGATGAGCTTGTCGCCGGGGAGGTCACCGCGCGCCAGTTCGGCCTGCAGGTATTTCAGGAACAGCGGATTGGTGACCGATTGTCCGGACAGATTGATCGACAGGCCGCCGATCCGGGCGAGCGTATCGCTGTGCGCACGCATCCATTGCAGGACGTGACGCACCACCCAGCGGTCGATCTCGGTGATGCGCTGCAGGCGTTCGGCCACGGCAATCAGGTCGCGCGTGGCGATGCTGCGTTCGCCCTCCGCGGTGGGATGCAGCAGGACTTCGTAATACAGCGGGGTTCGCGCGGCATCGGCCGCGGCGGCCACCGGCTGGCAGTTGAGGCTGAGCTGGTTGTTGGCGAGGATGGCAGTCAGTTCATGTGCCCATTCGGCCAGCGCCAGCACGCCGCTCTCGTCGGTCTCGCTGTCGTACTGGACGACGGATACGTCCGACTCTCGCGCGCGNCAGGCGGCATTGGCGTTGTCGTAGTAGACCTCTGGGGTGATGCAGTCGCGCGCCCAGGCCAGGCCAGCCGCAGGCTGCACGCGGTAGCGGGTGCCGTTGATTTCCTGGGGATGGGCGGTCAGGGCATGCAGCAGGGCTTCAGTCTGCGCCTGGGCCGAGGCCTGGCCGGCTGCCTCGATCCAGAATGCGATGCCGGATTCGCCGGAGCGTGCAAGCAGCGCATTAGGCGGCAACAGCGTGGGCATGATCTGGGCGTAATCGCGCAGGATGGGCGTGCGGATCTCGACGCCGGCGGTTTCACCCGTGGGCTTGCTGATGTCGAACTGGAGCACGCCGATGGCGTAGCCGCTGTCGGCCGCCCGGCTGCGCAGCCAGTTGCGGCGGATGGAGCGGAAGAAGCTCTTGCGATTGGCGAGCCCGGTGGCGGGATCGTGGGACGCCTGCCACAGCAGGTCGCGCTGCATTTTCTGGATCATCGCGCTGTAGGAACGATCCATCAGCGGCAGCTCCAGGTCCTCGGTCCACTGCGCATCGCCGTTTTCCAGCGACTGCAACAGGTCTTGGCGCTTGAGGTCGAGCTTCTTGATGCCGCGGTAATTGGCGAAGACATACACCGGCGGCTGGTCGCCGATCCAGATCAGGTTGAGCGGGGCATCGAGCGACTTGAACTGCAACCAGTCGCCGACGCGCAGGCGTTCGGCCAGGTTGTCCTGTGCCTCGGTGAGCGGCTCGGTGACTGCGTCGTCAAGGCGGGCGGTGACCGAAGTGCGCTGATGTTGCGATTTGCCTTCGTCGAACAGCGCGGCGGCGAGTTGATCGACGATGCGGTCCTGCGCGAATTTGTCGGCGCATACCTGGGTCAGGGCCTGGTCGATTTGCTGCAGCAGGGCCTGGATCTGGGTGGCCGTGGGCGGCTCTGTCTGGTCCGTATCCAGCCACGTACATAGCTGCTGCAACACCTGCCAGGCCTCGCGCGCTTCGTCGCTGTCGACGCCGTGGCGCATCTCGGCGATCAGCAGCACGTTGCGCCAGCCGCCGTTCAGCAGTTCGATGACGGCATTCGGCACCGCCCGCTCGTTCTCCAGCCGCTTCAGCAGATCGCGCAGGATGCGCTGCTTGACGACCTCGGCGCGCTGGCGGCCTTCGCACATTTCCTGCAGGCGGAACACGCGCGCGGCGCGCTCATGCAGCAACGGCTTCACCACGCGCTCCAACTGGGTGCGCGCTTCCTCGAACACCCCCGGATTCTTGTCGGCCTCGGCGTTGATGCGATCGGTCCAACGGCTCATCAGCCGTAGCAGACGCGCATCCGTGATCTTGCCGTCGTCGCCGGCCACCATGCTGATGCGGTCGAGGGTGTTCAGTACCTTGTGTGCGGGGTGGGCGGGCGAGGCGAGAAATTCCGGATCGGCCATCGCCAGCTTGATGAGGCTGGTTTCCAGCTGCTGGAANAACGGCCGCATGCCTTCGCTGACCGATTTCTCGGCATGCATGGTGTCGAACAGCGCGCCGAACATGTCGACCGAGCGCTGCATTTCGTGGGTGACGGCCGGCGGCAGNGCGCCAGCGGCAGCCAGGCGTTGCAGCACCGGGGAGTGGGCGATGCCGGGTGTGCCGGACATCATGGCCTGGCCGCCAGCGCCCGCCGTAGCCGGCATTCCCTGGGGTTGCGGGGCATAACCCGGCATGCTGCCGCCTGCGGCAGGGGTGTCCGTTGCGCCCGTAGGAGTTGCGGCGCCTGGCGCGGTCGGCTGGCCGCGGAAAAAGTCCAGCAGCGAGCCGGCCAGGCGGTTGAGCGTGCCGCGCGGTTGGGCGGGAGGCGGCGATGCCATATCTTCAGGCTGCGCGGGNGACGACGCGTCGGCCTTGGCCGGGGTGGCGTGCTGCGGCGACACGGCAGGTTTATGGCGCTCGACCTCAGCCTGCGAAACCGGCAACAGGGCCAGCAGTTCGGCGTACAACGGTGCCAGCAGCTCGGTCAACACGTCGCGTAGCGTGACGTAGGCGACCTGGCGCGCCTTGGCCAGCACCGGCACGTCCTGCAATGCGCCACGGTAGGCATGGCCGATGACCGCCGGCCCGAAGGGGTTGTTGTTGTGATCGCAGGCGAAACCGAACAGCTGGCCGATACGGGGCTCGATGTCTGCAAGCTGTTCGCGGAACTGTTCTTCCAGCTTGTTGGCCTCGCTCGAGGTGGCGAGCCAGTCTTCGAAATCCAGTTCGTCGACCAGCGCCAATCCGCCGTCCATGGTGTCGCGGGTGGCCTGGGTCTGGACCGGTCGCGCCTGTTTCAGCGCATCGAGCACGCCTTGCACAAATCGGGTCTGCACGGCCGGGCCGTGATTGGCAAATTCATGCACGGCGCTCAGCAGGCCGCTGTGCTCGGCAATGCCGGATGCCTGCACGGCTGCCGCGCTCAGTTTGTCGCCCAGTACACGCATGATCTGGTCGTGTACCTGGAGCAGGGTCTCGCTCAGCAGGGTGGTGCTGGCTTCGCGCAGGTGGGGNTGTGCAGCGGAGGTCGGCAGGGCGGCCAGTTTTTGCCTGTGTCCCGCCATGCGCAGCCTTTGCAGCGCACGTAGCGCATCGACCGGCTGGCGGGTAAACGCAACGCCGACCCCGAGCGGGCTCAGGCGCTTGAGTTGCGCCGGTACGCGGAAGGTCTGGGCCGTATTGATCGACACCGGGGTGAAGACGATTTCCACCGCAGCATCGGCGCGCTTGGCCAGCGCGGTGATCGCCGCTTCCGGGTTGGTGAACTTGAGAAACAGCCCGCCTTGGCAGAAATCGCGAATCTCGCAGGCGATTTCCGTGTATCCCGGTTGCGTGATAATGGCGGCTTGTGAAACTTGGAAGCGCCGGTCACGCCGCAATTCCTGGCCGGTATGTTGGTTATCTGTCGCGTTAGCCATCATTTCCACACTTTCCCTTGATTTTTCCCCGCCTGCTCAATACAACGGCCCGGTCGTGCTGTCCAGTTCGAGGCGAACCCGGCCGGGCTGGAAGGCACTTGGCGGACTTCGCCTGATTTTGGTAGACTCCCATGCATGAATTGTGCCGCAAAGTTCTTTTAGCCGCTTTTATCCCACGCCGCAGGCGGTCGGGAGGCGCTGAGACGAGCAGCAACGCCTTGACGAAACCGCCAGCCCGCTGGCGGTTTTGTTTAAGCCGCCGCGATCGAAGCACACCAACCGGAGCCTGAACATGTCTGCCACCCGAACCGACGACACCCGCATCGAGCAAAGCGGCGAACTGCTCGCCCCGATGCAGGTCATGCGCGAACTGCGCGCCAATGAAACCGTGCTGGCCCACGTGGCCCATGCGCGCAGCGCCATCCACGACGTGCTGCGCGGGGCGGACGACCGCATGTTCATCGTCGTCGGCCCCTGTTCCATTCACGATCCGGCCGCTGCGCTCGATTATGCGCGCAAGCTGAAGCCGCTGGCCGACGAGCTGGCGCATGAGCTCATCATCGTGATGCGCGTGTATTTCGAAAAGCCGCGCACCACCGTGGGCTGGAAGGGGCTGATCAACGACCCGCACCTGGATGAGAGTTTCGACATCAACGAGGGCCTGCGGCTGGCGCGCAAGTTGTTGCTGGAAGTCAACGAGATCGGCCTGCCGTGTGCGACCGAGTTCCTCGACCTGATTTCGCCGCAGTACATCGCCGATCTGGTGAGTTGGNGGGCCATCGGCGCACGCACCACCGAATCGCAGTCGCACCGTCAGCTGGCGTCCGGGCTGTCGTGCCCGGTCGGTTTCAAGAACGGTACCGATGGCAGCCTGCGCATCGCGGTCGATGCGATCAAGGCGGCGGCGGCGCGCCACCATTTCATTTCCATCACCAAGTCGGGTCATGTCGGCGTGTTCAGCACCTCCGGCAACGAGGATACGCACGTGATCCTGCGCGGCGGCAAGACGCCCAATTACGATGCGGCCAGCGTCCATCTGGCGTGCGGCGAACTGGCGTTGGCGGGCTTGCGCCAGCAGTTGATGATCGATTTCTCGCACGCCAATTCGAGCAAGCAGTTCCAGCGCCAGATGGACGTCGGAACCGACGTGGCAGCCCAGGTGGCGGGCGGCGACAACCGCATCATCGGTGCGATGATCGAAAGCCACCTGAACGCGGGGCGTCAGGATCTGGTCGCCGGCCAGCCGCTGGAATACGCCAAATCGATCACCGACGCCTGCATCGGCTGGGACGATACCGTCCCACTGCTGCGGCTGCTGGCCGACGCGGTGAAANAACGCCGCCTGACCGTGCCGGCGGATGAGGAATAGGCGCGCTTCGGGTTAAAATGCACGCGGCGGGCCTCCCCGCATGGCTAAGTTGTGAATCGGGTCAGGTCCGGAAGGAAGCAGCCACAGCGACCGATGCCAGTGCCGGGGTTCTGGCTCGCCACTTTGAATTCCGTAAGGTGTGAGGGGTGAGGAGTCAGGTGTGAAGATTGCGAAGAACCTTCCTCTCACGCCTCACCCCTTTCTCCTCACGCACCTCTCAATATGACCGACCTCTTCGGCGATTCCGATACCNCCACCGTTGCGCTGGCGCGCAAGTGGCGGCCGCGCGCGTTTGCCGACCTCAAAGGCCAGGAACACGTCGTGCAGGCCCTGTCGAATGCGCTGACGCAAGGCCGGCTGCATCATGCCTACCTGCTGACCGGCACGCGCGGGGTCGGCAAGACCACGCTGGCACGCATCCTTGCCAAATGTCTCAACTGCGAAACGGGCGTCACGGCCACGCCGTGCGGCGTGTGCTCGGCCTGTACGCAGATCGATGCCGGACGCTTCGTCGACCTGCTGGAACTCGATGCGGCGTCGAACACCGGCGTCGACAACATGCGCGAGGTACTCGACAACGCGCAGTACGCGCCAACGGTGGGGCGCTACAAGGTCTACATCATCGACGAAGTGCACATGCTGTCGAAGCCGGCATTCAATTCCATGCTGAAAACGCTGGAAGAGCCGCCAGCACATGTGAAATTCATCCTTGCCACCACCGACCCGCAGAAGATTCCGGTGACGGTATTGAGCCGCTGCCTGCAGTTCAATCTGAAGCCGATGCCGCCCGCGCTGGTGGCGCAGCATCTGGGCGAGGTACTGGAACAGGAACAGGTCGCCTGCGAACCGGCTGCGCTGAACCTGCTGGCGCGTGCCGCCGCCGGCAGCATGCGCGATGCCTTGTCGCTCACCGACCAGGCGATCGCCTACGGCGGCGGCAAGGTCGAAGCGGCCGCGGTCGAAGCCATGCTCGGTACGGTGCGGCGCGACTACCTGTTCGACCTGCTGGACGCGCTGGCGGCGCGCAACGGCGATGCGCTGCTGGATCAGGCGCGGCAGCTGGCTGAGCGCGGGATCGCCTTCGACGCCACCTTGCAGGATCTCGGCAATCTGTTGACCCAGCTGGCGTTGCTGCTGCACGCGCCGGGCACGGTGGAAAGTAGTATGGATGCCGAGCGCATGCAGACGTGTGCCGCACAGCTGGACGCCGAAACCGTGCAGCTGTATTACCAGATCGCGTTGAATGGTCGACGCGATCTGCCGTATGCGCCGGACGAGTTTTCCGGATTCTGCATGACGCTGCTGCGCATGCTGGCCTTTGCCCCGGGTTCACGCGATTCCGTACGTGCTGATGTGCATCGTGGGTCGATGCCGGTCAGAACGGCTGCGGCGGAGCGCGTCGTGCCCGCTATGCGTGCCGAGTCTGCGNACGCGGGCCGAACCGCCGATGCCCGCCGCCAGACGGGAAGCCGTGCCCAGCGCACCCCTGCGCCCGCACCGACTGTTGCGCCGGTTGGACCGGATGCGCCATCCGCACCCGTATTGACGGCCCGTGAGCCCGAGCCGGGCGATGCCTGGGACTGGCTCGCCGTCGTGGCCGAACTGCGGCTGGGCGGCATGGCCAAGATGCTGGCCGACCACTGTGAACTGGTGGCGCAGAATGGCCATGCGGTGACCTTGCGCGTGGGCGAGTCGCATAAGCATCTGCTCGATCGCACCTATCAGGACAAGCTGGTTTCGGCGTTGAAAGACAAATATGGTGCGGCGCTTCAAATCGCATTCGAGATCGGCGCCGCGGCCGAGCAGACCNCGCAGCAGGTGCGTACGCGCATCAAGGAAGCCCGCCAGGCCGAGGCCGTGGCGGCCATCGAATCGGATCCATTCGTGCGCGAGCTGGTCGACCAGTTTGGCGGCCAGATCGATGCATCCACCATACAGCCATTAGGAGAATCAACATGATGAAGGGCGGCATCGGCAACATGATGAAGCAGGTCCAGCAGGTGCAGGAAAACATGGCCAAGATGCAGGCCAAGCTGGCCGAAATCGAAATCGAGGGGCAGAGCGGCGCCGGCATGGTCAAGGTGACGATGACCTGCAAATACGACGTGCGCCGCGTCACCATCGATCCCAGCCTGATGGGCGACGACAAGGAAATGCTGGAAGACCTGGTGGCCGCCGCAGTGAACGACGCGGTGCGCAAGGTCGAATCCACGGTGCAGGAAAAATGGGCAGCGTGACCGCCGGCCTGCCGATCCCGCCGGGGATGAAGCTGCCTTTTTGATCGGATAGAAACAACGAGATGCAACCGGCCGCGCTGGAAAACCTGATCATTGCCCTGCGCGTGCTGCCCGGCGTCGGCCCCAAATCGGCGGCACGCATGGCCTACCATCTGCTGCAGCGCGATCGGCGCGGCGCCGAGGCGCTGGCCGGCGCGCTCAATCATGCGCTGACGCATCTGCATCATTGCCGGCTGTGCAACAACTTCTCCGAGGCGGAAGTGTGCGAGGTCTGCGCCAGCCCGAACCGAGACAAGCGGCAGCTGGCCGTGGTTGAGATGCCGGCCGATTTCAACATGATGGAAGCCACGCAAAGCTACGGTGGCCTGTATTTCGTGCTGATGGGTCGGCTGTCGCCGCTCGATGGCATCGGCCCGCGCGAGATCCATCTCGACCGCCTGATCAGCCGTGCGCTCGACGGCGTGGTCGAGGAAGTGATCCTGGCGACCAACTTCACCCCGGAGGGAGAGGCCACCGCGCACACGATCGGCGAATTGATGAAGGCGCGCGGTTTGAAAGTGAGCCGGCTGGCGCGCGGGGTGCCGGTCGGCGGCGAGCTGGAGTACGTCGACAGCGGCACGCTGGCGCAGGCCGTCCGCGATCGGCGGACCGTTTGAGATAGCGCGACTGGCGCGTCGTCTGACCGCGCCTATCCCAGCGCACTGGCGACGAGGTTGATCGTCAGCGCCAGCACCAGCAGATTGAAGCTGAACGACACCAGGCCGTGCACCAGCACCAGCCGGCGCATCTCCGTCGTGGTGATCGCGACGTCGGCTACTTGCGAGGTCATGCCGATGACCGCTGCGAAGTACCCAAAATCGGCGTAGCCGGGCGCCGCGCCGGGAAACGCCAGCCCGCCTGTGTCCTTGCCCGCATGCGACCGGTAGTAGTGGCGCGCGTAACGCAGCGCGAACAGGGTCTGGATCAAGAGCCAGGTCGATGCCAGCGTGCCGAGCGCGAGGACGATATGCAGTCCGCGCACCATGCCCGTCGAGGTCTTGGCCGCATCGGTGACCAGCAGCACGCCGATCAGGCTGACCCACGACGCCGCGACCAGCGCGATATACAGGGCGGTGGCACCAGGGTCTTCGCTGGTGGCGCGCAGCCGAGTGTGGGCGGTGTCGAGCCGTCCCACGCCCCACCATACCAGCACCAGATACATCAGGCTGCCGGCCAGCCAGCCGGTCAGCAGCCGCGTTTCCCATACGTCGGCATACGTTGATGCCGCGCCCAGAACGCCGAGCGTCAGCGCAAGCGACAGCCGGTGCCATGCGCGCAGGCGGGCTATGGGTGAAGCTCACGGTGCGGATAGGGCAGCAGAAATTTCATGATCGGATATGACGTGAATGCAGGAAGCCGCGCAAGGCCAGCAGGGCGGCCACCAGGCCGAGCATAACCCAGTGCTCGACCCGATGCAGCACGGCCAGATGGCGGCTCAACAGGGCGCCGAACACGTAGCCGGCACCCCTACCAGAGGCGCCCACAGTGTGGCGGACGCAAGGTTAAGCCAGAAAAAGCGCCAGCGTGCCACGTCGCTGAGTCCGACTGCGACGGGTAGGGCGATACGCAACCCCCACATGAATCGCATCACCAGAATGATGCCGGCCGGGTGTCGCTGGATGAGATCGAGCGCCTGTTCGACCTTGCCGCGCCAGACTGGACGACGCGCCAGCAGCGCTTGCCCGTGGCGGCGCCCGAGCCAGAAAAAGAATTGATCACCCGTCATCGCGCCCACCCCCGCCACGACAGTCAACACGGGAAAATCGAGATAGCCGCGATGGGCCGCATAACCCGCCAGCAGCAGCACGGATTCGCCTTCGAACAGGGCGCCGAGGAATACGGCGGCATAGCCATACTGTGCGATGAGGGCGGCAATATCCATGTACGGATTGTAGAGCGCGCCACGCGGGACAGGATGACGGATGGAATGCGCGAATGGCATGTGTGGCCCGCTTGATGCCCGTTCTCGTGGATAATTCGGGGTGCACGCGCCCCGAGGCGCCCTGTTATAACGGAGAAGACAAGATGGAACTCAATGCCCTGACGGCACTTTCGCCACTGGATGGCCGCTATGGCTCGAAAACTGCGCCGTTGCGCGATTTCTTCAGCGAATACGCCCTGATCAAATACCGTGTCATCGTCGAGATCGAATGGCTGAAGGCGATGGCGGCCGAGCCCGCCATCGTCGAAGTGCCGGCGTTTTCCGACCAGGCCATTGCATTGCTCGATGGTATCGCCGACACGTTTTCCGTGGCCGACGCCGAGCGCGTCAAGGCGATCGAGGCCACCACCAATCACGACGTCAAGGCAGTGGAGTATTTCCTCAAGGAGAAGACCCAGGCCAGCGCCGAAATCGCCGCGGTATCCGAATTCATCCACTTCGCCTGCACGTCGGAAGACATCAACAACCTGTCGCATGCGCTGATGCTCAAAGGCGCGCGCGATGGCGTGCTGCAGCCGGCCCTGGAAAAAGTCATCGCACGTCTGACCGAACTGGCGCACGAACTGGCCGACCTGCCGATGCTGTCGCGTACCCACGGCCAGCCGGCATCGCCCACCACGGTCGGCAAGGAGCTTGCCAACGTCGTCTACCGTCTGCGCCGTGCCTGGGACGTCATCGGCGCGACCGAACTGCTGGGCAAGATCAATGGCGCGGTCGGCAATTACAACGCGCACCTGTCGGCCTATCCCGAACTCGATTGGGAAAATTTCGCCCGCGAATTCGTGATGTGCCTGGGGCTCACCTTCAACCCCTACACCATCCAGATCGAGCCGCACGACGCCATGGCCGAGCTGTACGACGCCATTGCGCGCACCAACACCATTCTCATCGATCTCAACCGCGACATCTGGGGCTATATCTCAGTGGGTTATTTCAAGCAGAAAGTGAAGGCGGGCGAGGTGGGATCGTCCACCATGCCGCACAAGGTCAACCCCATCGACTTCGAAAACAGCGAAGGCAATCTGGGACTGGCCAATGCAGTGCTGCGTCATCTCGCAGAAAAACTGCCGGTCTCGCGCTGGCAGCGCGATCTCACCGACTCGACCGTGTTGCGCAACATGGGCGTCGGCTTCGGCTACAGCCTCCTGGCCTACGAATCCTGCCTGCGTGGACTGGGTAAACTCGAGGCCAATCCGGTCGCACTGTCGGCGGATCTCAACGCCAACTGGGAAGTGCTGGCCGAACCGATCCAGACCGTGATGCGCCGCTATGGCGTGGCCAACCCCTATGAGCAGTTGAAGGAACTGACCCGTGGCAAGGCCGGCATGACGCGTGAGACGCTGCATGCCTTCATCGACGGGCTGACGATTCCGGAGGCCGAGAAAGCCCGCTTGAAATCGATGACGCCGGCGTCATATATCGGCATGGCGGCCGAGCTGGCCAGACAGATTTAGGCCCGGCCGACCCTCGTCACGGATTCACGCGGAGGTTCCATGTCCGAACATGCTCTCGACGTCGGCCTCGCCGACTTTTCGCAACGCGTCCTAGAAGAATCGAAGCATCGCCCGGTGGTGGTCGACTTCTGGGCACCCTGGTGCGGCCCATGCAAGCAGCTGAAGCCCATCCTGGAGAAACTCGCGGCCGAATATGGCGGCAAGTTCCTGCTTGCCAAGGTCAACTCGGACGAGAACCAGGAGCTCGCGGCACGCTACGGCGTGCGCGGTATTCCCAGCGTCAAGGCCTTCGTCGATGGCGAACCGGTCGACGAGTTTTCGGGTGCGTTGCCTGAAGGCGAGGTACGGGCCTTTCTCGACCGGCTCGTTCCCGGCCCGGCGGACGAACTGCGCCGCCAGGCCGCCGACGCCCGCCGGGCGGGCGATGCATCCGGCGCGCTGCAATTGCTGGCCGATGCCTCGAGAATCGATCCCGCCCATCCCGGTGTCCGGCTCGACGCGGCGGAAATCATGCTCGACCTGAACGAGGCCGAGGAGGCCCGTCGCCTGATCGGAAGCGTGCCGGATGACGCAGATCCGCGCGTGCCAGCCTTGAAGGCGCGCCTGCAATTCATGGGGGTGGCCGGCGAAGACGAAGCAGCCTTGCGCTCGCGGGTGGCAGCGAACGAAAATGATCTGGAGGCGCGGCTACGGCTTGCCAACCTGCTGGTTGCGGCCGGACAGTACGAAGCGGGGATGGATCAGCTGCTGGAAATCGTCCGCCGCGATCGCGGCTTCGAGGACGATGTCGGCCGCAAGACCTTGCTGTCGGTCTTCAACTTGCTGGGCGGCGGCGAACTGGTGAGTCGTTACCGGCGCCTGCTGGCCAGCGCGCTGAACTGACAGTTCCCGCTTGCGCGGGGGTGGAGGCCGGCAAGTGCGTTATTCCCCGCGTAAACCGATGCCGCCGCGAGTTCTGCATCACTCAGGTCCGCTACCGCTTTCGCCATGGCGGCCGGTTGTGCGCCTTGGGCCTTGCCGGCGCGATAGTCCAGCAGCTTCTGATACATCGCGGCGCGTGTCATGCCTTTGAGCACGGGGTTCGTCGCGACGCCCTGCCCGAGGTCACCATGGCAGCTCGCACACTTTGCCGTGTAGACGTCGAGTCCGTAAGGCCGGGTATCGTACGGTAGCGCTGCCAGGATATCGGCAGGTCCCGGNGCGGTCGACACGGGCGCGGCGGCACGTTCAGCGCCGGAGGGCGCGTCNCTGCCGCAGGCGACAAGAGCGGTGAACAGGAAGAGGCTGGCGGCAAACGAGGCTGGTTTCATCATGGCGTCAAGAAATCGATAAGGGACAGAGGTGCCGGCCAGGCACAGGCGGCTGTGGTCATGCTGGATCAATCGATGGCCTGGTAGCGAACCGCGACGATGTCGACTTCGCGCCGCCCTTCGGGCGTCTGGACGCTGACGGTGTCGCCTTCGCGCGCTTTCAGGAGTGCGCGCGCCATCGGCGAGATCCAGGCGATGCGACCCCGCCCGACATCGGCTTCGTCGATGCCGACGATGGCGAAGGTGGATTCGCTGCCGTCTTCATCCGCGATCGTGACGGTGGCGCCGAAGAACACCTGGTCGGTGTCCTCGCGGGTGGCCGGGTCGACGACATCGGCGTGCTCCAGACGCTTGGATAAAAANCGGATGCGTCGATCGACTTCGCGCAGACGCTTCTTGCCGTAGATGTAGTCGCCGTTCTCGGAGCGGTCGCCGTTGCTGGCCGCCCACGAGATGGTTTCCACCAGTTTGGGGCGTTCGACTTTCCACAGCTGGTTGAATTCGGCATCGAGTTGCGCGTAGCCCGTGGGCGTCATGTAGTTCTTCGACCCGGCGGGGAGCGCAGGCGCATCGATCTCGTCCTCGTCCGCATCCGGTGCGTCGGTTTCCTTGACGAATGCCTTGTTCATTTTGGGTCAAGCATCCTGTGGGCGGGCGCCTTGTTCATCGGCCGAACAGATGGACGAGCAGCGAGAGCGCCAGCGACATGAGAATGACACTGGCGAAGGGGAAGTAGAATACGCCTCGTTTATGCCGGATCTGAACGTCGCCGGGCAGCCTGCCCAGGCCCAGCCGATTGAGCCAGGGTGTGAGCAGACCCAACACCAACAACGCCAGAACGAGTGTGACCAGCCATTTCATCATGAGGGGATTCTAGCCGATGGACGCAAGCCTGCCGCAATTCGAACGCACACGGATTCTGCTCGATGCCGGCGAGCAGGCGCGACTTGCGCAGGCGCACGTGCTGGTGGCAGGCCTGGGTGGCGTCGGTTCGTATTGCGCCGAGGCGCTGGCGCGCGCCGGGGTGGGGCGGTTGACGCTGGTCGACCACGATGTGGTCGCCGTGTCGAACATCAACCGCCAACTGCCTGCCTTGCTGTCCACAGTAGGACAGCCGAAAGCCGAATTGATGGCCGCGCGCATCCGCGACATCAACCCGACGTGCGAACTGACGGTGATTCGCGAATTCCTCATCCCTGAAACCGTGGCCGATATGGTGCCTGCCGACGTCGATTTCGTCATCGATTGCATCGATTCGCTCAATTGCAAGGTTGCGCTGGTTGCCAGCAGCGTCGAGCGCGGCCTCAAGGTTGCTTCCAGCATGGGAGCCGGCAACAAGCTCGATCCGACCCGGATAAAAATTGCCGACATTTCGAAAACCAGCATGTGCCCGCTCGCCTCGGTGATGCGCAAGCGGCTCAGGAAACGCGGCATTCCCAAAGGCGTGCTCACCGTGTTTTCCGACGAGGCGGGGCGGCCGCCCTTGCCGCCGCAGCCGGTCGAGGGCCGCGGCCGTGACCGTGCGGTCAACGGCACCATCAGCTACATGCCGCCGTTGTTCGGCCTGATGCTGGCTGGCGCGGTGGTGCAGTGCTTGATCGAATCCTGAGGCTGTAGCCGCCCGGTTGCACGGCTTTATTGCTGCGTCGCGTTGTCGATCTGCTTGCGTTGCGCATCGGCGGCGTCCATGACCTGAGCTTCCACGGCCTGGGCTTTTCTAACGGACTGGATCTGCGTGTCGAAGACCGGGGTGGGCTTGTCTTCGGTTTTGGGTTGTGGAGGCGGCGCTGGATTGCAGGCGGACAGGAGCAGTACAAGCGGGATCAGGCGTCCTTTCATTTCGCATCCTCCAATAATCCGGTGGGTAGACCGTCGATGCTGATCTGGTTNTTNTCGCGCCAGTAATCGAGCAGGCCGACCGGTCCTTTNTTCTCGGCCCAGCGCGCCAGGGTGTCGCGCTCACCCGCATAGGTGTAGCGCGGCACCGCGTAGCCGCACGAGGTCTGCACCGATTCGACGTCGAGCACGATGATCTGGCGTTCCCCGGGAAGGGCGGGGAAATGGCGATGGAGTTCGCCCCACTCCGGGTCCTGCCTGCGCACGACGCGTCCGCGTCCATACAGGCGCAGGATCAATGGGTCGGCATCGAAGCTGCACCACATCAGCGTCATGCGGCCATCGTGGGCCAGGTGGGCCGCGGTTTCATTGCCGCTGCCGGTGAGGTCGAGGTAGGCGACGCAGACGTCGGACAATACGCGCAGGCTGTCCATGCCCTTGGGTGACAGGTTGAGACGGCTCGTGGCGGTGCCGGTGGCAGTAAAANNCATCTGCTGCGCAGCGATGAAGGCGCGGTGTTTTTCTTCGAGGGTGGGATAGAAGCGCGCCATCAGTTGATCTGCCGCTTGAGGAATTCGGTGAGGATGCGCATGCGCGTCACGCTGTCGTTCATCTCCAGCAGGTTCTGTTTGACGCTGAGCTTCAGTGGCAGCACTTCGGACAGCCGGTAGCCGACCCATACGGCATCGTCGAATGCATGCGGGGCGGGGAAGTGCGCGTGACCGTATTCGTCAATGATGTGGCGCAGGATCTCCACGGCCAGTTCGAGTTCGTGAGGGATCGCGCTGGCCGGTTCGGCACTGACTTCGTCAACCGTTCCGATCAGTAGTCCGCTGGGTTCGACCTGGGCATGGCGGATGACGAACCGTGTGTCGGCCTGGGTGTCGATATGCAAGATGCCGGTTTCGGGCATGTCCCAATCTGTGATGCGGACTCGCGTGCCAATCGAATAGGGCACGGCGGGCGTGCCGGTCTCCTTGCCTTCCCGGATGGCGCAGATGCCGAACGGGCTGTCGTCGGCGATCGCCTGCTTCACCATGTCGATGTAGCGCTGTTCGAAAATCCGCAACGGCATCCGGCCGCCGGGAAACACCACGGTGTTCAGTGGAAACAGCGGCAGGCTGGTCAATTTTGCGGCGGCGTTCACCGGCTGTCGCCCCAGCGTGCCATGAGTTCGTGTTGGACGCCGAGCTGGTCGAGAATGCGCGCGACGACGAAATCGACGATGTCGGCGACCGACTGCGGCTGATGATAGAAGCCGGGATTGGCCGGCAAGATGACTGCGTTCATCCGCGACAGCGTCAGCATGTTCTCCAGGTGCAGGGTGGAAAACGGCGCTTCGCGAGGCACGAGGATGAGCTTCCGCTGCTCTTTCAGCATCACGTCGGCGGCGCGTTCGATCAGGTTGTCGGACAAGCCGTGGGCGATGGCGGCGAGCGTGCCCATCGAACACGGACAGACCACCATCGCATCGGCCGGATTGGATCCGGATGCGACCGGCGCATTCCAGTCCTCGCGCCCGAACACGCGCAGCTGGTCGTCGCGTGTGTTCAGGCCTTCCGACAACTGCCGTTCGAGATCGCTGGCGCGTGCAGGCAGCGCCACGCCGAGTTCCTGCTTGGCGACGATGTGCGCCGCCTGCGACACCAGCAGATAGACCTGTAGGTCGGCGGCCAGCAGACATTCGAGTAGACGCAGGCCGTAGGCCATGCCGGAGGCGCCGGAGAGCGCAAGGGTAACGGTATTCAGGGTAGGGTGCATGGCGCGGATTGTCGCCCGGATGCCGCCAATAATCCACTATGCGACAGCGATTTGCACTCGATCGGTGCGCGAAGTTGCCCGCAGGGCGGGGGATGTCGGCTCTCGGACATCGTCCGCACAGCTCGGCTTATCCCTTGCGAGTGCCGGCCAGAATATCCGGTGACATGTCCGGTTCGGGTGTTGGGGTGGCAAGCATGCGCATCACGATCAGCCCGTTAACCGTGCCGAAAACCAGCGCAGCGGCGGCAAACACGGGCAGCAGCTTGATCAGCGCAGCGGCCGGCAACAACCAGATGCCCACTAGTGCGAGCTGTCCGCCGATGTGGCCGAATGCCGCCAGCACCGACAGGCTGACCGGGCCGAAATGGCGGCTAGGAAGATAACGTGCCAGCGCCAGCACCGACAGGCTGACGAGTGCGCCGGCGGCCGACAGCCAGAAACCGGGTGCAAACAGGCTGCCCAGCAGCAGGCCGCCGGCCAGTACGCGCAGACCCGACACCCAGGCGGCCGCACGCCAGCCGTATTGCAGCAGCACCAGCAGGATGACGATGTTGGCGAGCCCCGGTTTCACGCCGGGCACCGGGCTCGGCAGTGCGGCTTCCGCGAGCGTGAGGCCGATTGCCAGCGCCGCCAGCCGCGCGATGCGGCGGTCGTCCGCATGGACCGGCAGTTCAATAACCGAGCGTGTCATAGGCCGTGGTCCGTCCGCGGATTTCGAGGCTGACCTGGTTGGGGAGGCACAGCGCCGCCTGTCCGGATTGCGTCAGCCAGCCTTGCTTGACGCACAGCTGGCGCGGCGACGGATCGCGCGCAATGCGCGCGCGGCCGGGTTCGATCTCGATATGTGTCGTGCCGAGCGGGCCATCGACGGCAAAGGTTCGCGCTTGGGCAAGCGATGCGGTTTCCACCACCTGGCCGGCAGCGCGGATGACGACCGTGTCGCCACGGTCGCCGCCCCAGGCCCATATCGTCAACGCGACGACCAGGCTGCCGCTTGTCAGCAGCACGCCCAGATCGCCGGCGCGCAGGCTCGTCATCAGCTGAGTTCGCGGTGCCGCACCAGCACCTGCTCGCGTTCACGGAAGGCGGCGGCCAGCGTTTCCGCGAAATACACGCTGCGGTGCTGACCGCCGGTGCAGCCGATGGCGACCGTCAGGTAGGCACGGTGGTCGCGAATGAAACACGGCAGCCAGTTTTCCACGAAACCGCGGATATCGGCCAGCAGCGCCATGGCGTTGGGGCTGTCTTCGAGAAAGTCTTTCACTGGCTGGTCGCGCCCGGTGAGGGGGCGCAGTTCGGCCACGTAGTGCGGATTGGGCAGGCAGCGCACGTCGAACACCAGGTCGGCATCGAGCGGAATGCCGTGCTTGAAGCCGAAGGACTCGAACAGCAGTGTGATGCGCGAACGATCCTGCCCGACCAGATCCTTGATCCACAGGCGCAAGGCGGCGGCGGAGAGATCGCTGGTGTCGATGCGGTGCGCCAGCGGCGCGATGTCGGCCAGCATCTCGCGTTCGAGCTGGATGGCTTCCTGCAGCGAAACCGTATCGCTGGAGAGTGGGTGGCGCCGCCGCGTTTCGGAAAAGCGCTGGACCAGCGTCAGGGTCTTCGCCTCGAGAAAGATGACTCGCAGGTCGGCACCCTGATTGCGTAGCGCATCCGCAATCGGCGGCAGCTGCGTAAAACTCGCGCTGCTGCGGGCGTCGATGGCGATGGCGATGCGGTCGTGCCCTTCGCGCTGCAGATAACCGACCAGGGGCTGCAGCATGGCCAGGGGAAGATTGTCGACGCAGTAATAGCCGACGTCCTCCAGTACCGCGATCGCGATGCTTTTTCCCGAGCCCGATAATCCCGATACCAGTACGACTTGCATTCAATCGTCTCCGTCGATGGCGGCCTGCTGGCGCTTGATGAACTGTTCGACCGGATTGATTCCGCGGCTCTTGAGGATGTGGTTGCGCACGGCCACCTCGACCAGTACCGCAAGGTTGCGGCCAGCTGCGACCGGAATGCGCACCTTGGGAATGGCGACGCCGAGGATGTTTTCAGTCGAGGCCACCATGTCGAGCCGATTGAGCCCGACTTCGCCGATTTCCTGAGGATGGACCAGTTCGACGATCAGTCTGAGGTTCTTTTGCAACTTGACCGCCGTCTCGCCGAACAGGAAACGGATGTTGAGAATGCCGAGGCCGCGTACTTCGAGGAAATCACGAATCAACGCGGGGCAGTTGCCTTCGAGGGTTTCCGGTGCGACATGCTTGAGTTCGACGACGTCGTCGGCCACCAGCCGGTGGCCGCGTGTGACCAGCTCCAGCGCCAGCTCGCTTTTGCCGACGCCGGCATCGCCCTTGATGAGGACGCCCATGCCCAGCACTTCGAGAAACACACCGTGCTGCGAGGTCGTTTCGGCCAGGCTTTGCGTCAGGTAATGGCCCAGATAGGACATCAGGATCGGGCTGGCCAGCGTCGATGAGAACAAGGGCGTGCCGGTGCGTTCGGCGGTCTCGCGCAGGACCGGCGGGACGGCCTCGCCATTGGAGATGACGATGGCTGCGAGTTCGTTCGAAAACAGGTGGTCGATCGCTTCCTGCAGACTGGGTTCGGACAAACCGCGCAGATAGTCCATTTCGGCGCAGCCCAGGACTTGTACCCGGTTGGGGTGGACGAAATTCAGATGGCCGATGAGCGCCAGGGTTGGTTTCTGAATGGTCTCGGAGGATAGGGTGCGATCGCCGCCGGTGCGTCCGGCTACCCATTGCAGGCCGAGCTGTTCCGCCAGATCGCGGAACAGGGTTTCAACCGAAACGTGGCTTAGTTCGCCATCCATGCGCCGGCCTGCGCACTCAGCTTGACCATGACTCGAGCCGTCCCATCAAATCGGACGGGGTGGCGGCCTCCAGCATCTGTGCGCGCATGGTTTCGTCGCCGAACAGTTGCGCAAGCTCGCCCAGAATCTGCAGATGCCGTTCGTTGGCGTCCTTGGGAACCAGCAAGATGAAGCACAGCGTCACCGGCTGGTTGTCCGGCGCATCGAATTCGAGCGGGCTCTTCAGGCGATAGAATGCGCCGCACGCGTCNCTGAGACCTTTGATGCGACCGTGCGGGATGGCGATCCCATGGCCGAGCGCGGTCGAGCCCAGGCGTTCGCGTTCGAACAGGCTGGTGAAGATGTCGGAGGCTTTGAGACCGCGGGTCTGAGCGAACAGGTCGGCTGCATGTTCGAACAGTTTNTTCTTGCTGGTGAAGCTGATGTCCAGCAAGGTGGTATCAGGGGTGATAAGGGGNGCGATTAGGTTCATGCCTTTGCACAGCCGGGGAAAGAGGTTGTCCGGCATCTGCAGATTATACGCCCGAAGGCTGTTTGAGGCCTCCGGGCAGGGGATTACGACGTCAGGCCGGACTTTCGGTCGGTTGATGCTTCAGTCCGCCACCGCCTTGATGGACGTCCGAGGTTTTNTCCTTGTGCTTCACGATCTGGCGATCCAGTTTGTCCGCCAGAAGGTCGATTGCGGCGTACATGTTGCCGTCCTCGCTGTGGGCATGGAAGTCATGGCCTTTCACATGCAGCGTGGCTTCCACCTTGTGCACCAGTTTTTCCACCTGCACGATGACCGTCACGTTGATGACGTGGTCGAAATGGCGTTTGACGCGGTCGAGTTTCTCGGAAACGTAGTCGCGGATGGCTGGGGTCACTTCCAGATGATGACCGGAAATCGTCAAATTCATAGAGCCTCCTAAGTCTGCTGAACATAACTGGAAGCCGGCATGCTACCGACCTTCCAGGAGCGATCTGTTGTGCTCGATTTCATTGTGGGACGAAAGCCCGGCACATTCAAGCATGGCACGGATTGTCAGGCGGACTGTGCGGGAAAAGCCTTTGCGATCAAAGTGCGCGGCGCATGTTGGCGGGTGGGATTTGCAGCGACTCGCGATACTTGGCGACCGTGCGGCGGGCTACCACGATACCCTGCTGGCCCAGAACTTCCGCCAATTGGCCATCCGACAGCGGTTTCTTGGCGCTTTCGGCAGCAACCAGCTGCTTGATGAGGGCACGAATGGCGGTCGAGGAACAGGCGCCGCCGCTGTCGGTCGAGACGTGGCTGCCGAAGAAATACTTCAGCTCGTACAAGCCGCGCGGCGTCATCATGTATTTTTGCGTAGTCACGCGCGAAATGGTCGATTCGTGCAGCTCCACTGCATCGGCGATTTCGCGCAGTACCAACGGGCGCATCGCCACCTCGCCATGTTCGAAGAATTGCTTCTGGCGGTCGACGATGGCCTGCGAGACGCGCAGGATGGTGTCGAAACGTTGCTGCACGTTCTTGATCAGCCAGCGGGCTTCCTGCAGCTGGCTGGCAAGCTGGCTGCCGCCGCTTTCGCGGTGGCGTGCCAGGATGTCGGCATAGACGCGGTTGACGCGCAGCTTGGGCATGGCGTCGGCGTTGAGGCTGGCGATCCACATGCCCTTGACCTTGCGCACGTAGACGTCGGGAATCACGTAGTGCGTGTCGTCGGCGCCGAAAGCGGCGCCCGGACGCGGGTTCAGGGACAGGATCAGGGCACGTGCGGCGCGCAGCGTGGCGTCGTCGATGCCGAGCATTTTCTTCAGCTTGCCCACATCGCGTGCGGCGAGCAAATCCAGATAGTGTGCGGTGAGCCGCATGGCGGCGTCGCGCGCGGGCGTGTCCGGCGGCAGTGCGCGCAGTTGCAGGGTCAGGCATTCGGCCAGGTTGCGTGCGCCGACGCCGGTCGGGTCCATGTTCTGCAGATGCTTGAGCGCGGTTTCGAGTTCCTCGGGTTCGAGCTCCTCGAGTTCGGCCTGGAGGCTCGCGGTGATGTCTTCCAGCGGCTGGGTCAGGAAACCCGAATCGTCCAGGTCGTCGATCAGCGCGGCGACCAGGGTGCGGTCGCGCAGGGTGAGCGGACTGACGATCAACTGGTTCAGCAGATGCTCGCGCAAGGTCGCGCCCGATATCGAACCCTGGGTGTAATCGTTGTCCTCGTCATCGCCGCTGGCCACGCTGTAGTCGTTCCAGTCGGAGTCATCCAGTGCAGTGACAGGTTCCGAGTCGGTATGGTCGGGCAATGCCGTTTCCGTGCTTTGCGCCTCGGCCTCGGCTGTATGTGCGGGCGCCTCCGCTGTCGCATAGCTGGCTTCGTCCTCTTCCTCGCGTTCCAGCAGGGGATTGTCCTGCAGCATCTGCTCCAGTTCCTGATTCAGTTCCAGCGTCGACAGCTGCAGCAGTCGGATCGACTGTTGCAGTTGGGGCGTCAGCGTGAGGTGTTGACCGAGCTTGAGTTGAAGGCTGTGTTTCATGAATCTTGACTACGGCAAAAAGCGTGCCGGCTTGAGACCAGTTTAACGTGATTCGCCTGGGGATGGCGGTTGTTACAGACGGAAATTTTCGCCGAGATAGACTTTGCGGGCGTTGTCGTCCTGAATGATGAGATCGGGCGTACCGGCAATCAGCACGCGCCCTTCGTTGATGATGTAGGCGCGATCGCAGATACCCAGGGTTTCGCGCACATTGTGGTCGGTGATCAAGACGCCGATGTCGCGCTCGATGAGGAAATGCACCAGTTTCTGGATGTCGATCACCGCAATGGGATCCACCCCCGCAAANGGTTCGTCGAGCAGGATGAAGCGCGGGTTGATCGCCAGTGCGCGGGCGATTTCCACACGGCGGCGCTCGCCGCCTGAGAGGCTGACGGCGGAGGCTTCGCGCAGGTGGGCGATGTGCAGGTCTTCTAGCAGATTGTCGAGGTGTTCCTCGCGCTCGGCCTTGTCGTAGGACTTGAGCTCGAGAATGGCGCGGATATTGTCTTCCACGGTCATCTTGCGGAAGATCGAGGGCTCCTGCGGCAGGTAAGACAGCCCCAGGCGTGCGCGCTGGTGAATCGCCATGTGGGTGAGATCGTGCGTATCCATCTGCACGCTGCCGCCGTCGGCCGCGACCAGGCCCACCACCATGTAAAAGCAGGTGGTCTTGCCGGCACCATTGGGGCCGAGCAGGCCGACGACTTCGCCGCTTTCGACCTCGAAGGAGACGTCGTGCACCACGGTGCGTTTGCCATACGTCTTGCGCAGGCCCTGGGCGGTAATCTGGCTCATGGTTTGGCTGCAGGCTGTGCGGGCGTGTGCGGTTTCGGGCGGATGACGGCGCGCACGCGCCCGCTCGGAGTCTGGGCGTTGGGCTGGCCGACGACCTTATAGAACCCGGTGTTGGCGTTGTAGGAAATCTGCGCGCCGTGCAGTTCGTCGCTGCCGCGCCGCAGTCGGGCCTGGCCGATCAGTTCGAGCTGGCTGGTGACGCCGTCATATTCGATGCGATCGGCAAAGCCCTCGATGAATTCATCGCCGCTGTCGGTTTTCTGGCGGAACGCCACGGGGCGGCCGATTGCACTGACCTTGTCGAGCCCGTCCGCATTCTGGGTCACCTGCACGCGATCGGCGCGTAGCATCAGCGTGCCCTGGCTCAATACGACATTGCCCTGGTAGACGCTGACTTTCTTGATGTCGTCGAGGGTGACGGTATCCGCTTCAAGGTTGACCGGTTTGTCGCGGTCGGCCTTTTCCGCGTGGGCGGAGGTGGCCAGCAAGGCGGCGCACAGCACCACGTAAAGCCTGGTATTCAATTTAGTCATGGCGCTAGCCTTTTCCGGAAATATAACGGGCATGCACCCGTCCTGTCAGTTTGAGGATACGTTGCTTGGCGTCGTACTCCATCGCGTCCGCGCGCAGATCCAGGGTGGCGTCATGGATCACCACCGGGCCGGGNGAGCGCATCTGGTTGCGTTCTGGAAAAACCAGCAGTCGCGCCGAACGCATGGTCATGAGCGATTGTCCTGCATGCGCGGCACGTTCCACGAGAACGTCGTCGCGCAGGTCGACCTCATGGCCGTCGGGAGACACGGTTGCCTGTTTCGACACTGCGCTCACGTCGCCTGACTGTTCGTCCAGTTGGGTGAAGTGGGGCAGTTCCAATTCGGTGAATTTGCTGTCCGAGTAATGCTTCAATTTCTTGGCGGACAGCCGGTACTGCGGTTTGCCATTCAGGTCGGTGCGCATCGCATTGAAGTTCTCCATGATGCCTTCGGGATCGGTCCGGGTAGGCGACGCGCCGCCGTTGGCCGGGATCTCCACCATGCGTTCGATCCAGAAACTGAGCGCGGCCAGCAGCAGCAGGATGGCCAGCGGCAGCCACAATGATCCGCGTGAGATCATGCCGTCCCCGGACGGACGGCGTTCAGGGCGCAGCGTATGCAGCCTGTCATCTCAGATACGGCGCCAGCGCCGCGTCCAGCGTGCCCTGCGCGCGCATCAGGAACTCGCAGGCCTCGCGCACTGCGCCGTGGCCNGCTTCGCGCACGGTGGTGTAATGGCTGTAGGCTTTCACCAGTTCGGGNGCGGCCGGCACGGTAATGGCCAGACCAGCACGGCGCATTACGGGCAGGTCGACCACGTCGTCGCCCATGTAGGCGGTGGCTTCGCAATCGAGGTTCAACTCGCGGCACAAGGCCTCGTACACGGCCAACTTGTCGTGCGCGCCCTGATGCACGATCTCGATGCCGAGGTTCCGTGCCCGATGTTCCACCACCCGCGAATCGCGTCCGGTGATGATGGCCAGTTCGACCCCGCTGCCTTTGAGCATTTTCAGGCCATGCCCGTCGAGCGAGTTGAAGCCTTTGTATTCCTGGCCATCGTCCGCCAGAAACAGGGTGCCGTCGGTCATTACGCCGTCGACGTCGAATGCGACGAGTTTGATTTTCTGCGCGCGCGCAATCAGATCGGGTGTCATCACACCACCCCCGCTTTCAGCAGGTCGTGCATGTTGAGTGCTCCGACCAGGATATGGTCGGTGTCGACCACCAGCAGGCCATTGATTTTCAGGGTGTCCATTTTTTCCACTGCCGCCACGGCGAGTTCGTCCGCGCGGATCGTCTTCGGGTTTCGGGTCATCAGGTCGGCAATCTTCGCCTGCTGCAGGTCGAGCGTATGCTCTAGGGCGCGCCGCAGGTCGCCGTCGGTGAACAGTCCGGCCACCTTGCCGTCCGTCTCGACCACTGCGGTCATGCCGAGTCCTTTNTGGGTCATCTCAAACAGCGCGGCCTTGAGCGAGGCGTCGCGGCCGACCTTCGGCAGATCTTCGCCGGCATGCATGACGTCGCGCACATGGACGAGCAATCGCCGTCCCAGGCTGCCGCCCGGGTGGGTGCGCGCAAAATCGTCGGCCGAAAAGCCGCGTGCATCCAGCAGCGCCACTGCCAAGGCGTCACCCAGCGCGAGCGCCGCAGTGCTGCTCGCAGTGGGGGCCAGGTTGAGCGGGCAGGCTTCCTTGTCGACTGCGGCATTGAGGTGGACATTGGCTTCCCGTGCCATGGTCGAACCGGGATTGCCGGTCATCGCGATGAGCTTGGCGCCGCGCCGCTTGATGAGCGGCACGATGCTGACGATCTCGTTGCTCTCGCCCGAGTTCGACAGGGCCAGCACCACGTCGTCGGGTGCGATCATGCCGAGATCGCCGTGGCTGGCTTCGCCCGGGTGCATGAAGAAAGCNGGGGTGCCGGTAGAGGCCAGGGTGGCGGCGATCTTGCTCCCGACATGGCCGGACTTGCCCATTCCCGACACCACCACGCGGCCGCGGCATGCCAGGATCAACTGCACGGCATCCGCAAAACCGGCGTCGAGCCGGGTCGACAGGGAGCGTAGGGCATCGGCTTCGATATCGAGCACCTGACGCGCAAGCGCAAGCAAATGTTCGGTGGAGATGGGTTGGGGGCGCATGGTCGGCAAGTATACTAAAGCCTGCTTTCCCCTCCCTGTTTTCCTTGATGCATTCCAGCCTCCAGCTTGTCCTGATTCTACTTGCGGTCGCCGTGCTGGTGGCGGCAGCTGCGCGTGCCTTGCGCCTACCCACCATGCTTGGTTATCTGGTGACCGGCATTGCCATCGGCCCGTTTGCCCTGGGCTGGATTCCCGATAGCGCCGAAGAACGCTACCTGGCCGAATTCGGCGTGGTGTTCCTGATGTTCTCGATCGGCCTGGAATTCAGCCTGGCGCGCCTGATGACCATGCGCATGACAGTGTTCGGTTTTGGCGGCGCGCAGGTCGTGCTGACCATCGCGCTGACCGCGGCGATTGCGTGGCTGCTGCATTTGCCTTTGCTCGCCGCGCTGGCGCTGGGCGGCATCATGTCGATGTCGTCCACGGCCATCGTATCANAGCTGCTGGCCGAACGGCTGGAAATCCAGACGCCACACGGCCGCCAGATTTTCGGTGCCTTGCTGTTCCAGGATCTGGCGGTGGTGCCGCTGCTGATCCTGATTCCTGCGTTTGCGAAGGAATCCGACACCATGGCCATCACCCTGGGATTGGCCGTGTTCAAGGCTGTCGTGGTGCTGGGTTTTCTACTGTTCGTCGGACAGCGCATCATGCGCCCGTGGTTCCAGTGGGTGGCAGGCCGTAAGTCGCCCGAACTCTTCACGCTCAACCTGCTGCTGTTCACATTGGGGCTGGCGTTCCTGACCGAGAGTGCCGGTCTGTCGCTGGCGCTCGGTGCGTTCCTGGCCGGCATGCTGATTTCGGAGACCGAATACCGCTACCAGGTGGAAGACGACATCAAGCCGTTCCGCGATGTGTTGCTGGGATTGTTTTTCGTCACGATCGGGATGCGGCTCGACCTGATGCAGGTCATGTTGAACTGGAGCGACGTATTGCTGCTGGTCGTGGCGATCGTCGCCGGCAAGGGGCTGATGGTCGGCGGCCTGGCCCTGACCTTCGGCAACACTCGCCCCACCTCGGTACGGACTGCGCTGGGGTTGGCGCAGGCGGGCGAATTCGGGTTCGTGCTGCTGGCCCAGGCCGCCGATCTGCAATTGCTGGGTGCGCCGATCACGCAACCAGTGCTGGCGGCGATGGTGTTGTCGATGCTGATCGCTCCGCTCCTGATCAATCGTATGGACGTGCTGACCCGGCTGATCGCGGGCAGCGAATGGGCCGGTCGCGCCAAGGAGGTGCACGACATCGCGGTCAAGACCTTTGGCAAGACCCAGCACGTGATCGTTTGCGGCTATGGCCGCAGCGGACAGAACCTGGCCCGTCTGCTGGAAGTGGAGGGCATCACCTTCATCGCGCTCGACGCCGACCCCGAGCGCATCCGCGCAGTGGCGGCATCCGGTGTCAGCGTCGTCTACGGCGATGCCAGCCGGCGCGAAGTGCTGGTCGCCGCCGGCCTCAGCCGTGCGCAGGCCATTGTGGTGACGTATTCCGACCTGCATTCCAGCATGGCCATCCTGCGCCATGTCCGCGAACTGCGGCCCGATCTGCCAGTCGTGGTGCGCACCATCGACGACACCCACATCGACGCGCTGAAAGCGGCGGGTGCGGCCGAAGTGGTGTCCGAAGTGATGGAGGGTTCGCTGATGCTGGCTTCGCATGCGCTGATGCTGCTCGGCGTGCCCTTGAGCCAGGTGCTGAAACGGATCCGCGAAGTGCGCGAAACGCGCTATGCCATGATGCGCGGTTTCTTTCGCGGCGCCAGCGATGCCGACGACGAGCTCGACCAGCATGCCCAGCCCCGTCTGCATACCGTGCTGGTCACGCAGGGTGCCGTGGCGGCGGGGCATAGCCTGGAGGAGCTGCGGCTGACCGAACTACTCGTGGAGGTGGTGGCAATCCGCCGTCAGGGGATCAAGGGCGTCGATCCCCAGCCCGACACCCGTATCCAGGTCGGGGACGTGCTGGTGTTGCGCGGCGCCGCCGATGGGCTGGCGGCGGCGGAGTTCAGGGTGTTGCAGGGTTAGGGTGCCTTGCAGACGACGTAGAACTTGGTGCCATCGTCCACGTAGTTGGCGTCAGGAGATGCAGCTGCACCAGCTGTCGTGCCCGCTGCGGCGCGCACCGTGCCGGTGTCCGACTTGCCGTCGTCAAATTGGGTGTCGATGGCTTGTGCGATTTTGGCTGGCAGATTATTGGAACAAATAACAATACCCGGAATGTTGAAGGCGCCATTCTGTACGCCCGTCACGCCTGACGCAGCATTGGGCGGGTTGGTGTCATCTGTGACAGCTCCTCCAACCAAACCAGCCCGACGTAAATGCAACCAGAACTGACGGGATTCATCGGAAGCAGTGGCTGTGTTGTAATCGCCCGCAATAATTCCATCGCCAACTGTTCCCGAGCTTGGTGTCGGCGCAGTGATGCCCCAGCGTGCCGCTGCGCCCGCATCATCCCCNGGCAATGCCCGATATCGATCCTGATACAAATTGATGGCGGCCGTCATCGACTGGAAGTCGTTGGCAACGTTGCGAATGCGGGCTTGCGTGATGAGTTCCTGTCCCTTGAGAATACCGCCGAGCAACAGCCCGATAATGACCAGCACAATGGCGATCTCGATCAGGGTGAAGCCCGACTGGCGTCGCGCGATGTGGGGATGCGGCATGGTGAGGCTCTCCAGTAGTATTCTCCTGAGGGCCAATTTGCAAAATGCGTGCCATGGTATTTTATTTGGTAGTTCAATGATAAATAAGGAAAAAATCTATCAGGCGCATCGCGTTCGCCCCGGTTTTGACGAAAATACAACGCTGATGCCAGGTTTCCGTCAGACTTTGTGCGTGGCCTAACATCGGTATCCTCTCCATTTCCGGGGCGGAATGCCGATACCATGGGCATGCTGATCGTCCTGCATTCCTCTCCGATTTCCCTGCATGAGCGAACGCACTGAAACTGTATCCCCTCTGGCCTGGCTGACTTCACTCGCCACGCGCTTCACGCGTGTGGCGCCGGGGCGCTGGCTGGGGTCGATGCTGCTGGCCCTGCATGTGGCCGTGGTATTCGATGCCGACGCGACGGTGACGCGGGCCTTCCTACTGGCGCATTACGGCCTGTTCCTGCTGTGGCAACCGCTGGTGCGCAGCGAAGCGCGTATCGAGCCGCGCCTGGCGTTCCCGGTATTTGCCATGGCCGCGTTGCTGGTCCTGGTCGACAGTACCTGGGTGATGGCCTTGTGGCTGGCGATCCTCGCGGGGCTGGTGGGGGCGGTCGCGACTTCGCAAAACGAACGCGGGCCGCGACTGGCCTACCTGTTTGCGCTGGCTTACTTGCTTGCCTTGCTGCTGGCTTGGGTGTTGCCGCAAAGTCTCGGCGGCGCCTCGCTCCCCGACGAACTCCGGGCAGCAGTGCGCTATGTCCTGCCGCTGCTGCCGCTGGTCATTCTGTTCCTGCCTGCCACTCGCCAGCGTAGCGCCTCGTCGACGCTCGATTTCATCTACGGCCTGATGCTGTCGCTACTCATCATGGTGATGGCGCTCGGGGTGTTCGCCGTGGTGGCGGTGGCCAAGGTGAGCTACGCCTGGGCACTGGTGCAGACCCTGCTGGGCATGGCGGCGCTGCTGCTGGCCTTGTCGTGGCTGTGGAATCCGCGCGCCGGCTTTGCGGGGCTGGGGCAAGTGACTTCGCGCTATCTGCTGTCGGTGGGCCTGCCATTCGAGGGTTGGGCACAGCGGCTCGCCACCCTGGCCGAGCGCGAACGCGATCCGGAATCCTTCGTGCGCGACGCGCTGTCCGACTTGCACGAACTGACTTGGATACGGGGCGGTCGCTGGCAGGCGGCGCGCGGCGAGGGGACATTCGGCGAATCTGCGGAACATGCCATCGTCCATGCATTCCATGGCCTGACCCTGACCTGGCAGTCGGTGCGTCCGCTCACGCCGGCGCTGGCGCTGCATGTTCGCCTGCTGTCGCAATTGCTGGGTTACTTCTACGCCGCCAAGGTGCGTGAACAGACGCTACGCGAGCAGGCCTACAGCCAGGCCATCCACGATACCGGCGCGCGCCTGACGCACGACGTGAAGAACATCCTGCAGTCGTTGAAGACCCTGCTCGCCGCCGCCGATACGTCCACCCCGGAAGACAGTGAACGTCTGCTGGCGCTGATGAAACGCCAGCTGCCGCAACTGGCGGCGCGTCTCTCGCAAACCGTCGACAAGCTCAAACAGCCGGCGGAAATGGATGTCGCCCATGTGGCTGCGCACGNNTGGTGGGCGGCGCTGCAGACACGCTATGAACACGATGACGTGCAGTTCTTCGCCGAGGTGCTCGACGATACTCCTTTGCCCCAGGATCTGTTCGACAGCGTGGTCGACAATCTGCTGACCAACGCCTTGCGCAAACGACAGAATCAGCCGGGTGTTGCTGTGGAAGTTCGCCTGACGCTGCATCCACTGGTCAGCTTGACGGTGACCGATAGTGGCAGTGCTGCCCCCGAGCACGTGGCCCGCAACTTGTTCCTCAGCCCGGTGGCGTCGGATTTCGGATTGGGCGTGGGGTTGTATCNNGCCGCGCGGCAGGCGGCGCGTTCGGGGTTTAGGTTGGAGCTGTCTGACAATCAGCCTGGGNGGGTGGCGTTCCGGTTGCAGGCTACGGCGGAGGCAGCGGGTTGCAGTCCGAACCCGTAGGGCAGACGCGGGCTAGCAGATACTGAAGCGCTACCCAGGTGGTCAGATCGTCGAATTCGCCGCTGGCGGCATCGGGTTGGGTGGGCGAACGACTGGTGTAGATTAGGTTCCCGTTGAGATTCTCCACTTCGTCCAGCCCCGTCGGCGCGGCGAGTGTGGTGCCATTGATGTTGCTCGCCCCCAGCCGTTGGGGCCGTGGGAAACCAGCACAAACACGACATCATTTGCGACATCCGGGCTTAATCTGTTGCAGGTGTGCGTGGTGCAGATGACGATCGGATCAGGCGGCCGCAGCGTGGTGCTGGCCGAGAACCCGCTGCCAGCGTCGGCAAATTGCGTAACGACTCCATAATGCAGGCGATTGCCCCACGCGTCCTGCGGTGCAATGCCCAGGTCAACCCACGGCAGCAGGCCGCTCTGCCCCGAGCAGCCCGTGCCTATCCTGTTCTCTTTTCCATCAGGCGGGTTGTCGGTGTCGGGGCAGGGCAGGTAATGATTCGTTCCTGCTACGACATGATGGGTCATCGCATACCCCAGGAGCGCCTCGCGCGCCTCCTGCAGGGTTTGCCGGGTCTCGGCGATCCGCCGCGCCTGAATCTGCGCCGACAATGGCATGGCCAATCCGCCGATCAGGATGGTGATGATGACCAGCACGATGGCCATCTCGATCAGGGTGAAACCGTGCGAGCGTGTCATGGTGCGGCGTCCTTCGTATCCGGGCTGGCCGGTTCGGTGAGGCGGGGGCGCAGAACCTGATAGGGCTCATATACCCGGCCGTTGGCGCGGATCTGGCCGGGTTTCAGGCCTGATACGGCCGAGCCGTCGCGCTGTGCCTTGCCGTCGACCCAGCGTGTGATCGTGCCGTCGGAGCGGATGACCACGCCATCGTAGCGTAGCGGTGTGGGGGCGCTATCGGTCGATAACAAATGACCCGGGCCAGTGGGGACGTTGCGCGCACGCGCGGCCTCGAGCTGGGCGCGCTGCGCCGGCGTGAAGAACAGGCGGCCCGGATCGGCCGGAGCCGCCATGCCAGTCCCGATGCTGCCCAGGCACAACACCAGAATCCAGGCGCCAGAGCGCTTGTCCCATCCGCGTTTTGTGCGCGCGCACTGACCAGGTCGGAGAAGCCGGCTATTCATGGCGGGCCTCCGTTGTCGTTGCCACAGTGAACCACAGCAGATCGCATTCGGCCTGCAGATGAGGGTGATTGGCGGCTTCGAATGGCGTATTGTCCAGGCGCGACAGGCGGCACCCCTGAACGTGGTACACCCCGGACGCGCGCGTCTTGAGCGCGCCGAGGAAACGCGTGAGATCGGTTTCCACCAGCAGCGGGAAGGTGAGGGTCATGCGGGTTTGCCCCAGCGGCAGGCCTTGCGCCAGCGAGGACGGCGAGGCTGTGCGGGGCATCAGGCGGTAACTCAACCCATACAGGCCGGCATCGCGGTTGGCCAGTTGCACGGCCTCGATCCAGGCCAGGCGGTCTTCCGTTCCCACGAATCCGCGTGCCACCAACGCCTGGTAATCCCCCAGATGGGTGGTGAGGAGACGCTGCTGCTGACGGCTGCGATCGAGTTGCTGGCGTGCCTGGTTGAGCGCCGTGCGCTGTTGTTGCAAAGCCGCTTCGGCATTGTGTGCCTGACGTTGTCCCCACAGGATGCCGCCGGCCGCCAGCAGCAGCGCGGCCACCAGCATCAGTAGGGGCAGTTTGAGGATGGCGAAGGGCGGGCGGGTCATGGCCGGGCCTCGCGGAAAAGCAGGTTGAGGCTGAAACGCGCTGCGGGTGTACTGGCCGCATCAGAGTTAAGTGTCTTGCCGGACAGCGTGCTGCTGGAGTCGGCATTCACGGGGCTGCTGCGCAGGGTCACGTCGTGTACACCCGGCATCGCCTGCAACGTCTGCATGAATTCTTCGATACGCCGCATGGCTGCTCGGTAATTGCCGTCGAACGGGCTCAATCCGGCATCGAGGTTGACCTTGACCCCGCCGTTCACTGTCGGTGGCTCATCGGTCCAGCCCAGGCTGTCCAGCGCGACATCGGGCGTGGCCAGCAGGCTTTGCCCAACCGCTGCGAAGAGTGCGGACGCATCGGTCTGCGCCTGGCCGAGCTGGCGTGCCAGGTTGACAGTCTGGACGAGTTGCTCGGGGGCCATGACCTGGGTGGGAAAGGTACGCGCAATGGCCTGGTAGCGGGCATCGAATTGCTGGTACTGCTGGGCCAGCTGGCGTGCCTGGTCGTCCAGGTCCCGGGCATGCAGCCAGTAGGCCGCCGTAAGACCCAGGCCCAGCACTGCAACGATACCGGCAGCCGCATGCAGGCCGCGCCGCCAACGGAATTCGAGGTGATGCTGCAGCAATTCGGACGGCGCCAGATTGAGTTTCAGCGTTTCGCCCGCGATGGCGGCCAGNGGCGCGACTTCCGGCGTGGCGGCCAGAAAATCGTCGGGAATGCGCAAAGCGCGTGCGAGACTGGACATGTCGATCAGTCGCGTGCTGAACGCCGGGTCGGCATTCAGCTGGGCCTGCGCGCTGTCGAGCTGGCCGCTGGGATCGAGCAGCAGCACATGCAGCCGGGCCTCGCGCGGCAGGATGCGCTGTCCGCTGAGGTAGAGCTGCGTCTTCGCGATTTCGTCCGCTGCGTTACCGGGCAGTTGCGCGGGCGTGTCGCCACCGATCAGGCGTGAAAAACGCAGCAGGCCGTTGTGATAATAGGAGAGCCGCAGGCTATTGTTGAGACGGCATGCCAGCAAGGTATGCGCCGACTGTTCCCTTAGTTTTTCCAGCAGATGCTGGTAGGCCAGCGCCAGCGGCGTGATGCCCGCGAGCGGCACGTGTTCGCGGTGCAGCACGCTGAGCCANGGNGTCAGCCACTCGGCGTCGGGCAAGGCCGCCAGCAGATAACGGTCGTCGCGGCGTCCGGTTGTTTCGCGTGCCTGCCGCCAGGCGCCGGTAAAGCGCGTGTTGCGGAATACCTGCTTGAGCTTGCGCGCCAGCAGTTCGTCGCGTGCGCGTCCCTGCACATGCGGCAGAACCTCGCTGCGGTAATCCTCGTCGACCGTGTCGGCCACCAGCAGTACAGGCAGGTGCGCATGCCTGATCACGATTTTCCGGAATGCGGCCAAGCCTTCCGCATCGGCGGAAAACTCGCCCAGCCAGTGCATATGTCCCGGGCGCCAGTCGAGGACGCCGATCTGGCGGGGCGTGGCAAAGAGAAGCAGTCGATGGTCGAACATGATCATGAAAACCGCAGTAGACCGCTCATAAATGTCGGAAGTACCGCACGGAAATTGATTTCCCTGCCTTCGATGACGTGTACCGGGAAATTGAATTCGCTACGCATCCGCTCGTACGACTGGTCATGCGCCTGCCTTTGTCGCTCGTCGTTGCAGGCAACGGCCTGCTGCCTCTTCGCTTCGCGGCAGTCACTTGCCCAGCCGCACCATCGAACGCGTTCAACTGTGGTTTCCATGATCACAGCGGCAGATTCCCGATCAGGTCGTAAATCGGCAGCAGCACCGACACCAGGATGCCGCCAAGCAGCAGGCCCAGAATGGCCGTGAGCAGCGGCTCCAGCACCCGGAGGCCGTTTTCGATCGAGTCGAGTACTTCACGGTTGTAGAAAAACGTCACGTTGTCCAGGGCCTCGTCGAGCGCGCCGGTGCTTTCGCCCACACGAAGCATGCGGATCACCAGCGGCGGAAACAACGCCAGCGACTGGAAGCTTTCCGACAACCCGCGCCCGTCGGCAATCTGCTGGGCGGCGCGGCGTATGCCGTCGGCAATCACGCGGTTGCCGGCGATCATCTCGCCGGCGCGCAGGGCGTCGAGCACAGTGACGCCCGAGCGGTACATCATTGCCAGCGTGTTGGTGAAGCGCGACAGCACGATCTTCTGCACGATCGGTCCGATGATCGGCAATCGCAGTTGGGTACGGTCCCACCATTCGCGTCCGGCTTCGCTCTTGCGCACCCATAAGGGCAGCCCGATGCCCACTGTCAATGCGAGCACCAGACCGATCAGCCAGTACGAGCGCAACGCATTCGACACCGCCATCAGGATCAGCGTCGGCAGCGGCAGCGCCACGCCCATGGTCTTGACCAGCCCCAACACCTGCGGCACCAGATAGATCAGCAGAAACAGGATGGCCGCGCCGACGACGGCCAGCACCATCGCGGGGTAGATCATCAGGCGCTTGGCCTTGGAGGCGACTTCCTCCTGCCATTTGAGCGACTCGGCCAGCCGCTCGAATACCGTGTCCAGCAGACCCGTCTGCTCGCCTGCCTTGATGCTGTGCACGAACACAGCACCGAATACCGCAGGATGCGCCGCCAGCGCCTGCGACAGGACCTTGCCGCCTTCCAGGTCTTCCAGCAGCGCGGTCAGGACATCGCGAAATCCGCGTTTCTCCATGGTGTCGCGCAGATCGCGCAAGCCTTCGAGCAAAGGGATGCCCGCGCGCGTGATGTAACGCATGTGGATGCAGAACGTCACCAGATCGCGCCGGGTCACCCGCTCGCGGCCAGTGGGGGCGTACTGGCGCGACAACTCGACCAGGGTGACGAGGTCGAGCCCCATGCGCTTCAGACGCAGCTCGAGATCGACGTCGTTGACGGCCGACAGGGTGCCCCGGACGCTACGGCCGGTCTGATCGATGGCGCGGTAGTCGAAGAAGGGCATGGTTAGGTCTTCTGCGCTTTCAGCTTGGGATGCGCAATGGCTTCGCTTTTCGCCTTTGGGCGAGTTACTTTCTTTGCTTCGCCAAAAGAAAGTAACCAAAGAAAAGCGACCCCACATCGCTGCCCTGCGGGTCCCGATTTGGCGCGCGCGGGCGGGCGCTCCACCAACTCGCCCTGGCACGGGGCACAAAACGCCCCGTGCTGCGGAGCTCGGACACGGTTCCGCTTTTCCCCGCCCACACACGCCAAATCGGCAGCGCTGAAGGGGAGCAACCCCGGGTGCCGTTTGCACGTAATGCCAACTGCTCGCCAAGCACTGGCGCTCGCATGGATGCCCTTTGTGTGTCGCCGAGAAGCGCAGCCGCCCGAGGAAAAAGGGGCTGGGTGTTTGAGCTCCGTAGCGGGGCACGTTTTGTGAGCCCTGCCAGGGCGAGTCCCAGCCCCGCCTCGGGTGGTGAGCATCGCAGGGAGCCGCAGGCCGACACACCAGGGGTGGCTTTTTCTTGGGTTGCTTTCTTTGGCCACGCAAAGAAAGTGACTCGCCCACAGGCGAAATGCGAAGCCGTCGCATGACCTCCAACACACTCGAAGCACTCAGCGCCATCCTCACACCCGCCCCGTCAAATCCACCACTCGCGAGACTTCCGACAACGAAGTCACGCCATCCAGCACGCGCTTGATGCCATCCTCGGCCAGCGGGTGGTAACCGTGTTCGAATGCGGCGCGGCGGATTTCGTGCAGCGGTGCGTGGTTGGCGACCAGTTCATCCAGCGTGGGGTCCATCCGCAACAGCTCGATCAGTGCAAGCCGGCCTTTGTAGCCCTTATGGCTGCAGGCCGGGCAGCCCACGGCGCGGTAGATCTGCGGCGGCTCGAGCGGGTCGGCGCCGAGGATGCGCGCTTCGTCCTCGTCCGGCGTGTAAGCTTCCCGGCAGTGCGGACACAGTTTGCGTACCAGACGCTGCGCAATGACGCCGATGATGTTGCCGGACAGGATGCCGGGCTGGATGCCGATGTCCATCAGGCGAGGAAACACGCCGAGCGCGGAGTTGGTGTGCAGGGTGGTGAACACCTGGTGGCCGGTCATGGCGGCGCGGAAGGCCATCTCGGCGGTGTCCTTGTCGCGGATTTCGCCGACCAGGATGATGTCGGGATCCTGCCGCATGATCGAACGGATGCCGTTGGCGAAGTCGAGTTTCAGCGTTTCGTTGACCGAGCTCTGGCGCATCAGCGTGACCGGGTATTCCACCGGGTCCTCCAGCGTCATGATGTTGACGGTCTCGTTGTTGAGATGCGACAGCATCGAGTACAGCGTGGTGGTTTTGCCCGAGCCGGTGGGTCCGGTGACGACGAGGATTCCTTCTGGCCGCGCCATCATCAGTTGCAGTTCGCGCAGCGCGTCGGGCGTGAAGCCCATGTAATCCAGCGGCATGATGGATTTTTCACGGTCGAGGATGCGCAGCACCACGTTTTCGCCGTGGATGCCGGGCTGCGAAGAGACGCGGAAATCGATCGGCCGGCCGTTCAGCGTGAGCGACATGCGGCCGTCCTGCGGCGCGCGCGTCTCCGCGATGTTCATGCCGGACAGCACCTTCAGACGCACCAGGATGCCGGGCCAGTAGGTCTTGTGCAGACTGCGGATCTGTTCCAGCACGCCGTCGATGCGGTAGCGGATGCGCAGGAAGGCATGCTCGGGCTCGAAGTGGATGTCGCTCGATTCGCGCTTCACCGCGTCGGTCAGCAGGGCGCCGACCAGCCGCACCACAGGCTGGGTGTATTCCTCGGTATCGGGGTTGAGGCTGGCGTAATCGACTTCGCCGGTTTCGATTTCGCGCAGAATGCCGTCGAGCGAGAGGTCGAAACCATAGAACTTGTCGATGCATTCGAGCAGTTGCGCTTCCGCCGCCAGCAGGGTGTCGATTTCGATCTGCCCGCCGAGCGAGGCTTTCAACTGGTCGAGCGCGACGACGTTGAACATGTCGGTGGTCGCCAGCGTCAGCACGTTGCGCGCGGCATCGTGGGCGATCGGCAACAGGTGGTGACGGCGCGCAAATTCCTCGGGCACCAGTTGCAGCGCTTCGGGGTCGGCCACGACCTGGGTGAGGTCGATGCCCTGGCTGCCGAGTGCATTGGCGAGCTGATCACGCAGCACGGCTTCGGTGATGAATCCGAGTGCAACGAGCTGACGGCCGATCGGCAGGCCCGTGGCTTTCTGCTCCTTCAGGCCGATGCGCAGCTGGTCGAGGGTGATCAGCCCCTGCGTGACCAGGGTTTCGCCCATGCGGAGTTTCTTGCGGCGCTCCATGCGGGGCCCTTATCGAAGCGACTTCAGCTGCTGCACGCGCGCTTCGGCCTGGGCGCGGTCGTAGCGGTGTGCGCCGCTGTCTGCGAGAGCTTTCTCATAATACGTCAGCGCGCTTGGGTACTGCTGCAACTGGTCGAGGCTGACGGCCAGATTGAAGGCGTAATCGGCGTTGTCGGGCGCACCCCGATAGGCCTCGAAGTAGGCAGACTGGGCGTCGTTCCAGCGCCCCTGCCCGGCGTAGAGATTGCCGAGTGTTTGGTAGAGCTGCGGGCTGGGCGCGCGTTCGATCAGCATTTTCAGCCGGCTTTCGGTCACCAGGCCGTCGGTGTTGCCCAGCAAGTCGAGCAAGGCGCCCTGGGCGGCTGCATTGCGGGGATCGATCTCGAGCACTTCGCGATACAAGCGCCGGGCATCCGCATCGCGGTTTTGCGCACTGGCGATGGCTGCGAGTCCCAGCAGCGCATCCGCCGTACGCCGGTGTGTTGCTGCCTGGGTATACAGCCGTTGCGCTTCGGTCAGTGCCCCGCGCTGGTAGGCGGCGTAGGCCTGGGTGAGCAGGGTTGTCTGGGCGTCGGGCTTGAACTGCAGTATCGCAGGCGCAGGCGCGGCCACCGTCGGTTGCGCACTGGGAGCAGGCGGAGCGCTGTGGCGGGGTGCGCGGTGACGGGAGCCGTGGCGGGTTCGGCAAGCACGGGACGGGCGGCGGCAATGGGCTCGGGACGGCGTTCGGGCGTTGCTGTCGATACGGTCGGCATCGGCTGCACCAGGGGAACCGGCTCAGCGGGTGCGACAGCGTGCGTCATGGCCGGCGGCGGCATGGTGGCCGGCGGTTGCAGGGCGAAGTAGAGGTATATCCCGTAGCCGAACGCGACGAGGACAGCCAGCAGGGCGGTGAGCGGCACCGGGAAAGCTGCGGCCAGCGCAGCCTGGGGGACGAGGTGCCGGGCACAGGTTCGCTGTTGCCGAACAGCAGGCCAGGCGGCTCGACCCATTCGCGCGCTTTCGCGGTGCCAGGGAGGGCCGGTTCCAGTTCGAGGTCGCCTTCGATCCGGCTGTCCGGATCGGACTTGTCCGATGCAAGCCGCCCAGGATGGGCGGCCTCGGCCTGTTTCAGTGCTTTGAGCAGCAGGCTCAAGGCTGGCTCCGNGCACTGTCGGGCAGCAGCCGCTGGAACGGCTGAAGCGCGTCGTTGTTCAGCGTGGGGTTGGAGACCACGGTGGGCCGCAGGAAAATCACCAGTTCGGTCTGGCTGTTGAGGCGTTCATGCTGGCCGAACAGGGCGCCGATGCCTTCGGGGCGCGACAGGCCGGGCACGCCATCGCGCGCATTGTTGCTGTCGTCCTGGATCAGGCCGCCGAGGACCACAGTCTGGCCGCTGCGTACCTGCAGCAGCGATTCCATTTCGCGCACCTGGATGACGGGAATGGAATTCTTGACGCCCGCTTTTTCAAGGTCGGGATTGGGGTCGTCCACCGATCCCACCTTGCGCGAGATGGTGGGACGCACGGTCAGCGACACCATGCCATTCTCGTTGATCTGCGGCAGCACCGACATCACCACGCCGATGGGCACGGTGTGTGCGGTGGTCGTGAACGTGGCGGGCTGGAGTACCGAACCCGTGGAGGATAACGCCCCNTGCTGCGACTGTACGGAGAAATAGACTAGGTTGTCGACCACCTTGAGCAGGGCCGTCTGGTTGTTCAGCGCCATAAGCTTGGGGCTGGACAGCACCTTGGTCTTGCCGAACGATTCCAGCAGGTCGATGGCCGCGCTGAAACCGTTGCTGCCGGTCTTGGTGTAGGTGGCCTGGATGAAAGGCGAGAGCGTCCCCGCCAGCGCATTGGTGCCAGCGCCGACGGTATTGATCGTCCAGCCGGTGGCGCCCTGCAGGGCCTTCGACCAGTCGATGCCCGCGCGGTACTGGTCCTTGAGCGTGACTTCGACGATGGTCGCCTCGATCAGCACCTGACGCTGTGCGGACTGCATGACGCGGTCCAGGTACTGCTGCACCAGTTCTTGCTGTCTGGAGGTACCCAGTACCGTCACGGTACCTGCGACCGGGTTGACCGCCACATCGTATTTGCCGTCACCCGCCGGCTGGTTGGCAAACGCGGCGGTGAACAGGTTGGCGGCGCCTGCTCCGGCCTTGCTGGCCGCTTCGGCCTGCGAAACCCGTTCGGCGCGCTCGGCCTTTTCGGCTTCCAGCCGCGCCGCGCGTTCCTCGTTGCTCTGGGTGACGGCCCGGGTGCCGGCGAGCATGGTTCGGATATTGTCGGCCAATACCGTCCACAGGTCATTGTTCGACTGGCTGGCGACGGTGGTGGTGGAGGAGTTGCCGGTGCTGGTCGAGGCGGACGTGTTGCCGGTTCCCGTGCCGATGCCGCCGCCGGTGCTGGCGATCTGCGCCGCTACGCCGACACTGGAGATCGTATTGCGGGCAACGTTGACGTAATTGACCGTATAGGTCTTGACGTAGGGNGTGTCGGGCATGATCGACACCGTTCGTCCGTTCATCTCGTAGCGCAGGTCGGCCTGCCGCGCGATGCGGTCGAGAATGGCAGGCAGCGGCTCCTGCACGGCATTGAGCGAGACGTTCCCTGAGATGCCAGGGTACAGATCGATGTTGTACTGGGTGTCGCGTGCGATGGAAAACAGCAGATCCTTCACTGGCACATCGTTGACCACGACAGTATAGGTCGGAACCGGGGCACTCAGCTTGGGCGGGGACAAGGCGGGGATGGCCTTGACGGGCGCGGGGGCGGGNCTGACAGGAACGGCTGTCGGGCTGGGACGGGTGATATGGTCGGGCGAGGTGTCGAATGCCCGCGGGGGNACGCAACCCGCCAGCACGAGGCTGGACAGCGCCAGGCCCGTCAATACGGAGCGTTTCAACACAGCGTTATTCATCCTTATCCCGTTGGCAAGACTACGCTGCGCATTTTGCCGACCGTGCGCAGAAACGGCACGCCTGTAGACGTGGCGGGCAAGGAGCGCATGACCGTCATGGCTGCGTCCCGGTTGGGNAATTCGCCCGCCAGGATCATCCAGGCG
This sequence comes from Thiobacillus sp., assembly GCF_013693775.1. Taxonomy (NCBI): domain Bacteria; kingdom Pseudomonadati; phylum Pseudomonadota; class Betaproteobacteria; order Nitrosomonadales; family Thiobacillaceae; genus Thiobacillus; species Thiobacillus sp. Next base: position 1,680,152 of record NZ_CP059257.1, on the reverse strand, counting down.
GGGGCGCCCTGGCTCAGGCCATGCAGCACCCGTACCGGCTGCGGCGTAACGGCGTTCAGATCCCTCAATAATACGGCTGCCTGCGCGGCTTCTTTAGCCGAGGCGATCTGGATTACGTGGGTGTCGGGTGCGGCGGTGACAAGCCACCGCTGGGTTTGCCGTGCCAGTTCGATCACGCGGCTGACCGGAACGGGGGCGGTCGGGCGGGGCGTGCTCGCCGCTTGGGGCGGTACGGCAGCCGGCGAGGCCGCGGGCGAGCGCGTCTGCAAGGCGACGAACGTGAGCAGACCGAGTCCGGCGGCCAGGCCGGCGCTCAGCCACGCCCAGCGCGGCAGACGTGGTGTGGGTGCGGTTTGGGCAGGGGAACGGATTTCGGCGTCGCCTGCCGCGGCGTCCAGATGTGCCGCGGTGAGCGTATGGGTTTGTCCGGCATAGGCCGCGAGCAGGGTTTTGTCGGCCAGGACGTTGATGCGGCGCGACAATCCGCCGGAAAGGCGGGTCAGCTGCGCGATCAGCGCCGCGGAAAACAGGTCGGGCCCGCGATAGCCGGCCACCGCGAGACGCGCACGCAAATACTCGGCGACTTCGGACTCGGACAGTGGGGACAGATTCAGGCTCAGGGTGATGCGGTCCTTCAGCTGGCGGATGCGCGGGTCGGCCAATTGCGCGTCGAGTTCGGGCTGGCCGAACAGGATGATCTGCAGCAGCTTGTCGGTGGCGGTTTCCAGATTGGTCAGCAGCCGTAGGAATTCCAGGTTGTCGAGCGCGATGCCTTGCGCTTCCTCGACGAACACCACCACGCGCCGGCCAGCTTCGTGGCGGGCGAGGAGTGCGGCATTGAGCTGTGTCAGCCGGGCTTGGCGGCCCTCTGCGACGGCGTCGATGCCCAGGTCGGAAAGGATGGCTGCCAGCATGTCGTCTGGCGACAGGGTGGGATTGCCGAGGTAGACGCTGTCGATGGTGTCGGGCAGCTGGGCGACCAGCTTGCGGCACAGCATGGTCTTGCCGCTGCCGACTTCACCCACGACCTTGATGATGCCTTCGCCCTGACCGATTGCGTACTGCAAGGCGGCGAGCATTTCNCCNCGCTGGCCGCCGGCATACCAGTATTCGGTATTCGGCGTGATGCGGAAGGGCGCTTCTTTCAGGCCGAAGAAGTCGAAATACACGGAGGCGGTTTATTCGGTTCCGTACGTCTGCATACGGCTGTAAAGCGTGGTGCGGTTGATGCCGAGCAGCTTGGCGGCCTGTGACAGGTTGCCGTGGGTCATGTTGAGTGCCGCCTCGACGTAGGCTTTTTCCCACTGGCGCAGGGTGACGTCGAGGTTGAAGTTGGCCAGGGTCTGCAATTGCTTGCGTGCCAATTCGATCAGCGCCTTGCTGTCGCTGGCGAGCGGAATTTCCTGCGGATAGGCCTGATCGGTGTCGAGTTCCGCTTCCAACTGCTGCGCATTGACTGCCATACCGGGATATTTGGTCGTCAGACGGATGGCGATGTTGCGCAGTTCGCGCACGTTGCCGGGGAAGTGGTAGTCCTCCCACATCTGCTGCGCGCGCGGATCGAGCGAAAACGGCTGGCTCTTGGCTTCGCGCGCGTAGAAATCGCGGAAATGATTGAGCAGCGTGAGCTTGTCCTGCCCCATTTCGCGTAGGGGCGGCACGGCGATGGAGAACACCGACAGCCGGTGGTAGAGGTCGGCGCGGAAGCGCCCGGCCTTGATCTCGGCGCGCAGGTCACGGTTGGTGGCGGTGACCACGCGGGCGTTGGAGAAGCGCGGCTGGGTTTCGCCGACGCGCTGGTATTCGCCGTTTTCCAGCACGCGCAGCAGCTTCGCCTGCAATTCCAGCGGTAGCTCGCCGATCTCGTCGAGGAACAGGGTGCCGTTCTCGGCCTCCTCGAAGTAGCCGGCGCGTGCGCTGGTGGCGCCGGTGAAGGCGCCCTTGGCGTAGCCGAACAGGGTCGGCTCGACCAGGGTCGGCGAGATCGCCGCGCAGTTGAGTGCAAGGTAGGGCTTGTGCGAGCGCGGCGACAACTGGTGCAGGCTGGAGGCGACGCGTTCCTTGCCGCTGCCGGATTCGCCCTCGATCAGCACCGGGAAGGGCGCTGCCGCGTACTGCTTGATCTGCTCGCGCAGCTTGTCCATCGCCGGGCTGTCCCCGACGATGCCCGAATCCTTGACGGGTGCGGGGGCCTTGTCGGCGCTACGCTCGGCATCCTGCACCAGCAGCGCGTTGAATAGGAGGGATTTTAGCCGTTCCGGCTCGCATGGTTTGGCGACGAAATCGATCGCGCCGAGCGCACGCGCATGGCGCGCGTTGGCCTCATCGCTCTGGCCGGAAAGGACTAGGATCTTGATACTGGGTGAGATGCTCAGCAGGTCGGCAATCAGGGCGAAGCCTTCGTCGGGCTTGTGTGGTTGCGGCGGCAGGCCCAAGTCGACCAGCGCCAGTTGCGGCGGTTCGTCCAGCTGCATCATCAGGCTTTTCACCTGCGCGCGCGATTCGGCGGCAGAAATATCGAAGTCCTTGCTCAGAACGTAGGTGAGCGTGTCGGAGATCAGCGGATCGTCATCGACGATCAGCAAGCTAGGCTTGTTGGTTTGGACCACATGTCCTCCAGGTCGATTGGTACCGAAAACACGCCTGTATCTGCGTACAGGAGAAATTGTTGCGTGCGTGTCGGATTTTCGACGATTGTGCCAGAGACCCGGTCAAAGTTAAACCAGGACGCACATTGGGGCGGCATCCGCGCACTGCACGCGAATAGACGTTAGCGGCGCGGGAAGCGGTGGACTTGAGAACGAGGCTAGCTGTTTACCGGCTCGACGACCACCCGGGTCCAGCCCTCGCTGCGTTCGATCGGGTTGCCCAAGGCGATGAACTTGCGTTCCGACGTGCCCTGGATCTGGAACACTTTGCCAAGCGCGAAATGGATCGGGTCGATGATGAGCGTCTTCTGGTCGCCATCCAGCCATAGGCTGGGATGGGGCAGGCTGGCGCTGCTATTGTCGAATCCGTTGACGGTGTAACCCGAGGTGGCGGTATCGTACAGCATGGCCAGGGTAGGTTTCTCGGCCAGGGTCTCGATGCCGACCGAGCTGGTGTCGTCGTTGAGGCGGGACAGCCGGCGCACGATACCCAGTTGCCAGTCGCGGGCATCGTGCGGCTTGACGCCGATGAGCGCCCCNACGCGCAACCAGTCCTTGTCGCGCGATTCGACGATGGCGCCATATCCGTATTCGCTTTCGTCGTTCATGACCCAACGCTCGACATCCGGCGAATGCTGGGTGACTGGCAAGGTCATTTGCGAGACGCGTTCGCGTGTGCGGTCGGTGATGAAACCGTATACCTGCACGTCGTCGGCCTCGTTGTAGTTCAGGCCCGTTCCATAGGGGGAGACGCTGGCAGGGGTGTCGGCCGCCTTGATCTGGTTGATGATGGCGCTCAGGCCGTGGGTCACGTCAACCAGGCGCTTGACCGATTTGCGCGGCGCACGGCGCTGTTCGCGCGTGGCCAGTGAAGCCCATTGGCGTTGCAGGTGTTCGAGCAACTCAAGGCTTTCGGCCGTGCGTGCGGTTTCCGTCAGGCCAAGTTGCGCCGGCGGTGTGCCAGACTGGAGTGCTGTGTACAGTTCCTGCAACTTGAGCAGCAGGTCTGCGGTGGCCCAGAAACGCAAGGGCTTGTCGGTGTCAGGCTTGCGCACGCGGCGCGGGCCGTGGTCGGCAGACAGGTCGACCACGAAATTGTCGGTGTTGACGTCGAGCCTGCGGTCCATCTTAAGCATGTCGTGCCAATTACACAGCCAGCGATCGGTCTGGTCGAGCTGGCGCGGATAGAGCGTGCCGGAATGGGCCAGACTCAGCATCAGGATATGCAGATAGGCGGTCTCGCAACTGCAGCCGGCCGTGTCCTCGGCGTAGGTCCACAGCGTCTGCCGATGAAAGCCCTCGGTTTCGGCGATGTGATACAGGTTGTGCAGTCGCAGCCAGAGTTTGTCGCCGGCAGGCAGATAGCGGATGGCACGCCATTTCAGCAGTTGGCCAAAGGTGCGGATGGCGCGCAGGGTGATCAGCGGGATCGCGTCTTCGTGCTGCACCTTGCCGGTGGTACGTGCAAGATGCAGCACGAAGGCGTGATAACCGCGCGCGACCTCCCAGTAAAGGCCATATACGGCATGCCACAGCTGGCTTTCGGCAGGGCGCGACATGCGCGGATTGCGCAGGTACTGGCGCACCAGCGTGTCCTGAAGGTCACGTGATTTTTCGTCCAGCAGCATGAAGATGGCCAGGCGATCTTTCGTGTATTGCGTCGAATTCTCGTTGAAGCGCTTGAGTGCATTGAGAATGGCTTCCTGGCATTTGAAGGCGTCGCCGATGGGCAGGTTCTCGACCCAGCGGGATGCCGCCTTGAGATTGGCCAGCGGATCGTCGTTTCGTTTACCGAACGGCGTCAGGTTGGCCAAGCGCGAAGCAAATTTATCTGCCAGTGAAGTCATGGTGTGAAAACGATCCCGATGTGACAAAGCGTACCTTGACGTACTTGGCTATGACCTCAGCAAATTCTATGCCATTCGTTAGGCCAGCTTTGTTTGAACCCAGGGCTGCACCGATGCCAGTGCAGTGGGCAGGTGCCCGGGTTCGCTGCCGCCCGCCATGGCCAGATCCGGCTTGCCGCCGCCCTTGCCGCCGACCTGGGTGGCGACGAAGTTCACCAGGTCGCCTGCTTTGATCCGGGCGGTGACGTCGGGCGTCACCGCCGCGACCAGGCTGACCTTGCCGTCGGCGACCGTGCCCAGCACCAGCGCGCAGGATTTCAGCTTGTCACGCAGCTTGTCAGCGGTTTCGCGCAACGCCTTGGCGTCGACGCCGTCGAGTTGCGCCGCCAGCACGCGCACGCCGCCGACGTCGACGGCCTGCTGCACGAGTTCGTCGCCCTGGCTTGAGGCGAGTTTCGACTTCAGGCGGTCGAGTTCCTTTTCCAGCGCGCGGCTGTGCTCCATCAGTTGCGCCACGCGCTCGGCAGCCTCGGCCGGCGTGGCCTTGACTTGTTGGGCAATGGCGCCGAGATTCTTCTCCGTTTCGCCGAGGTAGGCAAGCACACCGGTGCCGGTGGTCGCCTCGACGCGGCGGATGCCGGCTGCGACGCCAGTTTCCAGCAGGATCTTGAAGGCGCCGATGTCGCCGGTGCGCGCCACGTGGGTGCCGCCGCACAGTTCGCGCGAGCTGCCGATGTCGAGTACCCGCACCTCGTCGCCGTATTTTTCGCCGAACAACATCATGGCGCCGGTCTTCTGGGCCGCCTCGATCGGCATCACGCGTGCCTGCGTCGCGGTGTTGGCAAGGATTTCCGCGTTGACGCGCGCTTCCACCTCGCGGATCTGCGCGTCGGTCATCGGGCTCGACTGCACGAAATCGAAACGGGTCTTCTCGCTGTCAACCAGCGAGCCTTTCTGCTGCACGTGTTCACCCAGCACTTCGCGCAGCGCCTTGTGCATCAGGTGGGTGACCGAGTGGTTGCGCATGGTACGCGCGCGCGCGTCCTCGTTGACGCGGGCGAGCACGGCGTCGCCGACTGCCAGCGAGCCGGTCTTCACCACGCCGTGATGGCCGAATACCTGTGCCTGGATTTTCTGCGTGTCTTCCACTTCGAACTGGCCGTTGGTGCTTTGCAGCGTGCCACGATCGCCGACCTGGCCGCCGGATTCGGCATAGAAGGGCGTGTGGTCGAGTACGACGACGCCGAGTTCGCCCTCCTTCAGTTCGCCGACGGCGACGCCGTCCTTGTACAGCGCGAGGACGCTGCCGTCGTGCGTCAGCGTGTCGTAGCCGTGGAAGGTGGTCGCCGCGCCCGCATACTCCAGTCCGGCGCCGAGCTTGAATTTGCCGGCTGCGCGAGCCAGGTCCTTTTGTCGTTGCATGGCGGCGTCGAAGGCAGCCGTATCGACGGTCACACTTGCCTCGCGGCAGATGTCGGCGGTGAGGTCCAGAGGAAATCCATAGGTATCGTGCAGCTTGAATGCCAACTCGCCATCGAGTGTGCTACCGGCGGGCAGGTCTTTCAGCGCGGATTCAAGGATGCCCATGCCGTGCTCGATGGTTTCGAAGAAGCGCTCCTCTTCCTGGCGCAGGATGTCCATGACCCTATCCTGCGCTTTGGCCAGTTCGGGGTAGGCCGCGCCCATCGCTGCGACCAGGTCGGGCACGATGCGGTTGAAGAAGGCGGCACGCGCACCGAGCTTATAGCCATGGCGAATTGCGCGGCGGATGATGCGGCGCAGCACGTAGCCGCGGCCTTCGTTGCCGGGGATAACGCCGTCGACGATGAGGAAGGAACAGGCGCGGATGTGGTCGGCGATGACCTTGAGCGAGTTGTTGACAAGATCGCTCGTGTTCGTCTCGCGCGCGGCGGCGGCAATCAGCGCCTGGAACAGGTCGATCTCGTAGTTGGAATGCACGTGCTGCATCACGGCGGAAATGCGCTCCAGGCCCATGCCGGTGTCGACGCTGGGCTTGGGCAGCGGGTGCATGGTGCCCGATTCGTCGCGGTTGAACTGCATGAACACGTTGTTCCAGATCTCGATGTAGCGGTCGCCGTCTTCCTCGGGGCTTCCCGGAGGCCCACCATAGATGCCTTCGCCGTGGTCGTAGAAGATCTCGGTGCAGGGACCGCAGGGGCCGGTGTCGCCCATCGCCCAGAAGTTGTCGGAGGCGTAGCGGGCGCCCTTGTTGTCGCCGATGCGAACAATGCGTTCCTTCGGTACACCGATGTCGTTGTGCCAGATGTCGTACGCTTCGTCGTCCTCGGCGTAGACCGTGACCCACAGCTTCTCGGTCGGCAGCTTCAGCACCGTGGTGAGGTATTCCCAGGCGTACTTGATCGCGTCCTGCTTGAAGTAGTCGCCGAAGCTGAAGTTGCCCAGCATCTCGAAGAAGGTGTGGTGGCGTGCGGTATAGCCGACGTTCTCCAGGTCGTTGTGCTTGCCGCCGGCGCGCACGCAGCGCTGCGACGACACCGCGCGGCTATAGCTGCGCTTGTCCTGCCCGGTGAACACGTCCTTGAACTGCACCATGCCGGCGTTGGTGAACAGCAGGGTGGGGTCGTTGCCCGGCACCAGCGGGCTGGAGGGGACGATGGTGTGGCCCTTGGAGGCGAAGAAATCGAGGAAGCTTTGGCGGATGGCGCTGCTTTTCATGGTTTTGGTGGCGTCGTGCATGAACGTCGAACAATAAAGCATTGTATCCGTTAAAGTTCCGCCCTTACAGGCTGTGGAGGCAGGGAACATGGACGACGAGGCGGTCGTCGCGGCGACGCGACAGTGGATCGAGAAGGCGGTGATCGGGCTGAACCTGTGCCCGTTCGCCAAGGCGGTCTACGTCAAGAATCAGGTGCGCTACGTGGTGAGCCGGGCACCGCATCTGGACGGCCTGCTGGAAGACCTCGACCGCGAGCTGGACTTTCTGGCCGCCGCCGATCCCGATGAAATCGACACGACGCTGCTAATTCACCCCACGCTATTGTCGGATTTCCTCGATTTCAACGATTTCATGCAACTGGCCGAGGCGGCGGTGGGCGAGCACGGGCTGGACGGCGTGATCCAAATCGCCAGCTTCCACCCGCACTTCCAGTTCGAGGGCACGGATGTCGACGACATCGGCAACTACACCAACCGGGCGCCGTATCCCACCCTGCACCTGCTGCGCGAGGCGAGCATAGAACGTGCGGTGGCGGCGTTCCCCGAAGCGGAAACGATCTACGAACGCAATATCGAGACGCTCAAGACGCTAGGACATGCGGGATGGGCCGCCCTGTGGGCGACGCCTCCAAGAGCCTAGCTGCCGCAACCACCGCAACAACTTCCGTTCGCATGCGGGGACTGCTTTTCTTCGACGAGCACACCGGCTCCGGCAAGCGCCGCCGCCAATTGGGCGCGTGTCGTCGTTTTGTCGTCAATGTGTGCATACAGGCGTGCCGGGCCATCGAGAAATGACACGTCGTGCACGCCGGGCACGGTTTTCAGGATTGCGCCAGCCCGTTCAGCTGCTTCGGTGCTGACAGAGCCGACAATATGGAGCGTTTCAGTTTTCATGGTGCTCTTTCACAGAAGAAATTGGATTCGACCGGCCTTGCATACCCCATAGCGGAGCCGCTGTCGCATGGCCCGCAGCCTCTCCGGCAATTGGGGTAAAAATATACATTTCAAATGAATGTTATGTAAAGGGGAAAATTCGTCGGGTAACGCGACAATGAAATACCGAAGGAAATGGCGTGGATCCGCGGGCCGCTAATCGCCCGTAGGGGAAATACGGAAGGCACGCACATTTTCCATATTACGTAATGCCGCCGCGAACGTAGAGATATTGTCCGGATTGATCGTTCTGATAACCATCCGATATTCGAACCAGAAGCCGTCATCGGAAAGCCGGTAGCTCATGTTGGCTATAGTAAAGCCGCTGCTCGTTACGAATTGCTTCAGTTCCTGCTCCGGCATTGCATTGCCCCTGTCGAATCGGACAAAGTGATGCGCATAGAAATGGGAGGGTAATTTGGCTTCAACCCAACGGAAGAGGGAGAGGGTTCCTACTGTCAGCGCCGTACCGAGCACGGCGGGAAAATAGAATCCGATGCCAATCAGAATGCCGATGGCGGCTGTAATCCAGATTGAAGCTGCCGTGGTCAGGCCGCGAACGGAAAGCCCTTCCTTGAAGATCACGCCCGCACCCAAAAAGCCGATGCCGGTCATGATGCCCTGGGCCATACGGGTCGGATCCGTGCGGACTGTGTCAAGCGGCACGCCGGGCAACCACTTCAATTGATAAAGCGTAATCAGCATGAGCAGACTTGATGCGAGACATACGAGCGCATGCGTGCGGAAACCGGCCGGCCTGCCATGAAAGCTTCTCTCCAGCCCGATAACGCCTCCGGCGAAGAGTGCACCCAGAAGATGAATGGTAATGGTCTGCGAATCAGCGTCCATTGCGTGGCCTTGTAATCGTGGATGTCGTCGCGTGTTTTTTGACGATGGCTCATTGATTACGATAGTAAAAATTACATTTTTGTGACGATGGAGGCGTGATACACCCTGGGTTCATGAGCCCTGATGGCGGGCCAAGGCAGGTTGGTATGCGGTTGAGGCGGGCCGATTAGGTCTTAGCACCCATTGTCGCCGCCGGGACGCGCCACTAAGGTGTCCGCTTTCAAAGACAGGATGCACTATGTCAAACCAAACCCGCATGCTTGAACTGCGCCAGGCGCTGTCGCGCGTCATTGTCGGCCAGGACGTCCTGCTCGACCGGCTGGTGATCGGCCTGCTCGCAGACGGCCATGTGCTGGTCGAAGGCCTGCCGGGGCTGGCCAAGACGACGGCGGTGAAGACGCTCGCCGCCGCATCATCGCCATGCGGCAGGCCGCGCGATCGGGTTGCCATGAATTCATGGCGTTTGCCAAATAAAAGGGGCTTGCGCCCTTTTTATCGTGCCTCGTCGAGTCAGGAAACGCCACCTGTGTAGTCGGCGATACCCGGATTGGATTTGCCGACGCCGACGATTTTNGGCTCGTTCAGCTTCAGGCCCTTGATGACCTTCTTGTCGCGCAGGTAGGTGGCGACGACCTCCCAGATCGGTTCGCCGGCGACACCTTCACCGACCGGCGCCCAGCCGGCAACCTTGTAGGTCTTGTGAGCATCGACCGGCTTGCCCTTGATGCGCATGTCGGTGATGCGTTTGCCGATCGTCGCGTTCGGATTGACGGTGTATTCGATGCCGCCCACGCGCACCATGTCGCCACCTTGCTGGTAATAGGGGTCGGCGTTGAACAGGTTGTCGCAGACGTCTTCCATGATGGTCTTGATCATCTCGCCACTCATGTTGGTCAGCGTGGTCTGCGGATAGGTGATCGCGGTCTGGTCCATCAGGCGTTCCATCGTGATGTCCTCGCCCGGCAGCAGGGTAGTGCCCCAGCGGAAACCGGGCGAGAAGGCGGCATCTGCACCTTTCACGTCCATCAGCGCGTCGACCAGCAACTGGTCCCAGGTACCGTTGAAGTTGCCGCGGCGATACAGGAAATCGTCGGAGACGGCGAGTTTCTCGTTCAGCTTCTTCTCGTAGGGCGCGCGCACCTTCTTGATATAGGCGTCCATCGCCGGATCGGCCGGCAGCAGGTTGGAGAACACCGGCAGCAGGCGGTACTTGAAGCTTTCCACGCGCTTGCCCTTGACTTCGAAGTCCATCACGCCGAGGAACTTGCCGTTGGAGCCGGCATTGGTCACCAGGGTGATGCCCTTGGCGTTCTTGACCTTGACCGGCTGCGGTACGCCGTCGTGCGTATGGCCGCCGAAGATGGCGTCGACGCCGGTGACGCGGCTGGCCATCTTGAGGTCGACGTCCATGCCGTTGTGCGACAGCACCACGACCACCTGCGCGCCTTTGGCGCGTGCCTCGTCCACCCATTTCTGCATGCTGTCGTCGCGGATGCCGAAGCTCCAGTCGGGGACCATGTAGCGCGGGTTGGCGATCGGCGTGTAGGGGAAGGCCTGGCCGATGACGGCGATCTTCACGCCATTCTGTTCCTTCATGACGTAGGGCTTGAACACCTGGTCGCCGAAATCGTTGGTGACGATGTTTTGCGCGACGAACTCGATGCCGGCCTTCTTGAAGTCCTTGTTGACGATTTCCACCACGCGGTCGGCGCCGAAGGTCGATTCCCAGTGCGGTGTCATGATGTCCACGCCCAGCGCGATACAGGCGTCGACCATGTCCTGGGCATCGGTCCACAGCGACGTGGCCGAACCCTGCCAGGTATCGCCGCCGTCGAGCAGCAACGCGCCCGGGCGTTGCGCACGCAGCTTGTCAACCAGGGTTTTCAGGTGGGCGAAACCGCCGACCTTGCCGTAGACCTTGGCGGCTTCGGTGAAGTCGAGATAGGTGAAGGCGTGGGCCTCGGCGCTGCCGGGCTTGATGCCGTAGTGCTTCAGCAGATTCTGGCCGACCAGATGAGGGGCCTTGCCGAGCGCACTGCCGACGCCCAGGTTGACGTTGGGTTCACGGAACCAGATGGGCAGCAGCTGGGCATGGCAGTCGGTGAAATGCAGCAACGAAACGTTGCCGTGACGCGGTACATCGTAGAAATTGGACGGCACCTTGCCGCCCGCCAGTGCGGACTTGCTGTCCAGTGCCATGCCGGACGCAGCGGCGACAGCGAGTAGTTGCAGGAACTCGCGACGGTTCATGTGCATGGAATTTTCCTCAGGAATGTCAGGGGTGAAAGGGGATGTGGTTCGTATTGTCGGTTTACGCGCGCTATCCGTAAATAGTAGCTCCCGCTCATATTCATAAGGAGCGGTCCGGCAAACCAATGAAAAAGCCCGGTTGCCCGGGCTTTTCTGGTGTTGCAGTGACTTACTTGCGGAATACCGAGGCCTTCATCGGCAGGCCGTTCGACATCGCAGAATGGAAATATTCCAGGTTGTTCATGGTGGTGCTGTCTTCTGCGGGCGGTACGGCACGTGCCAGCTGCTTGAAGCAGAACGTATACTGATTCTGCAACGTCGTCAGATCGTCGCCGCCGCTGAAGAACACCGGCCAGTGCACGGCTTGACCCACCACAGGCGAGACCAGATCGGAGCGGAGGCGGTTGCCGGCGTTCTGTATGTGGCAGCTGGCGCAGGCAAAGTTGCGCTGGCCCTTGCGGCTGTAGTAGGTTTTCTTGCCGTCTTCATACGCGGCCATGGCCTTGGGGCTCTGGACCTTGATGTTCATGATCATGCCGTCGGACAGCGTCCGCATATAGGCACTGAGCACGCCGATGGTCTTCGGATCGCTGAGCTTGAAGGGTGCTTCGCCATTCGCCACGCGACAGTCGTTGACGACGTTCTCCAGTGTCACGACCTTGCCCTTGGCTTCGTCGAACATGGGATAGTTGCCGGCGATCTGCTTGCCGCCATTGGGCATGCAATCCGCATAGGTTTTGCCGTTCTTGAAGGGGGTTTCNCACATCTTGCGGCCTTCTTCGATCTGCGAGTCGAAGGGGGGNAATTCCATGATGGCGTCGTATTGCGCCTTGCTGTCCGGATCGAACGCCAGCGCGCCATAGACGAAGTCTTCGTGCTTGACGTTAGGGTACTTGGTTGAGAAGTATTTGATGAGGTCCTGCTTGTCCTGTTCGGGCGAAGCGTGCGCCGTAGCGACTCCCAGGACCATGCCCAAGCCTGCCATCCCTGTCAGCAGTTTCGTGATGATTTGTTGTTTCATGCCGTCCTCCAGAAACCTGATGATTTGAAGCGGAAGCGGGCGGGGCCTGACGCCCCGCTCGTGTGGTGCCCGACTCAGCCGATGATGGCTTCGGCGCTATTCTTGTCGCCCTTGTTGTCGGCCCAGTTGACGACGACCTTGTCGCCTTTTTCGGCCCCTTGACCTTGAATCCCAGGTAGGGGTTCTTGGACACGGCGTCGGAGAGGCCGGCATCCAGCACTTGCGTGCCGTTGACGGTGGCCGTCAGGTCGGTGATGTAGTGGGCCGGAATCAATTGGCCGGTCTTGGCGTCTTTACGCAGGCCGGTTTCCATCGGGTGGTTCATCAACACTTTGACATCGGCAACATCGCCGGCCATCGTGGCGCGGATACGCATCGGTTCAGCCATTTGGCTTTCCTTTCCTAAAATGTATGTCCCCAGCGAGGGGTATTCAATTCGATCGATCGAGTGGCTGGAAATTAACCGCCGCAGCCGCCGATGGTGACCTTGACTTCCTTGGCCGCCGTGTAGGATTTGCCGCCAGCCGTCACCACGGCGCGAACCAGNGAGGTTTGCGCCATCTTGATGCGGGTCGACACATAGCCTTCGGCGCCGCCCATCAGGCTGAAGTCGGCCACCAGGGGNGTTTCATTCTTTTCGGCCAGGATGGCAATGGCGGTGGTGCCGGCGATGCCGCTGGTCACTTCCACCGGTACCACGGCGCCGTTTTCGGCGATGTCCGGGACCTTGATGGTGATGTCCTTGGAATCGGCAGGCGCGTTTGCACCCATCTTCTTCAGTGCATCACCGACATTCTTGGCCTCAAAGGCGCTACGCGGGACGCCCGCCAGGGCCTGGGTGGGCTTCAGCAGGCCGGCGGCCACGGCCACGGCCACGGTGCCTGCGCCTGCGGCGCCTTTCAGTACGTTTCTACGAAGTGCATTCATTTGGGCATATCTCCTGATTGAACAATGCAACGGGTAATTACAAACCGTATATGAAGTCGGTCACTTTATCGATTTCGGCTTCCGTCAGCACGCCGTGCTTGCCGAACGGAATCATGGTGGTGGAGGGGTTGGCGACGGTCGCATCCCAGATCTGGGCACGCAGCTTGGCTTTGTCGGGGAAGCGCGCGCTCATGGCGATCAGGGGCGGGCCATACATTCCGGTGGATTCCGCATCGGGCACGGTCGGCATGCCGTGGCAGGCCAGGCAGTTGCCTTTGACCCGNTCGAATGCAATCTGTTTGCCGGTGAGTTCCTTGGCGGTGTCGGCGGCGAGCGCGCTGCCCGTCAGCGTGATGGCGCCCAAAGCACATGCCGTGATTAGCTGATGCAACTTTCGCATGGTCATCCTCCTCGTTTTTGACTTGATGGTGAAAGCGTCTGCCGCTTGGAAGTGCCGTGCAGTGAACGCTATCCAATAATGGATGAACCGAATCATAGTGGAATTGCTTTTTGCCATGCAAGGCCATGCGGGATTTTTACGGCCAAATCGCAGGGTAAATTCCTACCAGCGGCGCCAAATAAAGGGTTTCGCAACAAAAGCTTATTTTTTGCGCTGCGATTTTTCGGCCTCCTGCCATTCGCGTCGCCGCGCTTCGGCTGCGGACATTTCATGGAAACTGCCATCTCCGGCCTTGAGGCCGAGATTGATTTGTTCGATGGCAGCGACCAGATTGCCACTCAATGCATCGGCCTCGGCCTGGGCGCTGTGGCTCAGCAAGCGCTGGCCGAGTTGGGCGTGGGCCTGNGCAGCGAGCCGCCACAGACGGCGGTCGAGTGGATAGAGCGCGAGCTGCCCATTGACCCGTGTCAGCGCGTCGTGGTTCTGGCCTGTGGTCAGCAAGGCATTGATGTAGCCATATTGCGAGGGCCGGTAACCCGGGTAGGCTTCGCTGGCTGCCCGGTAGCGTTGTACGGCAAGTTTCGGGTTGCCGCCTGTGAGCGCGGTATAAGCAGCCAGTTGAAGAATCATTGGATCGGTGTTCTTGCCGGAGGGCAGTTTTTGCACTTCGGCTTCGGCCTCCTTGAACTGGCGAGCGCGCAGCAGGGCGGAAATCAGCGCGTAGCGGGCGGCAGTCTCGTTGCTGTAGCGTTTGTCTTTCAGGGTGCTGCGGGCCGCGAGTACGGCGTCGTCCGGTGTGCCCTCCCGCGCCCGCAGACGCGCGCGCACCAGCTGGAAGTCGAGGCTGTCTTCTATCTGGCGGTAGGGCGCCGATTCGCTGCGCGCCTCCATGTCGGCGATACGGTCGCTGGTGAGCGGGTGGGTGCGCAGGTAGGCCGGTGCACTGGTGTCGTAGAAACGGTTGGCGCGCTGCAGGCGCTCGAAGAATTCGCTCATGGCGTGCGGGTCGAAGCCGGCCTTGGTCAGCATGTCATAGCCCAGACGATCGGCTTCGCGTTCGTAGTCGCGGCTGTAATTGAGCTGGTTCTGGATCGAATAGGCCTGGGTGGAGGCGATGGCCGCGCTCGCCACATTGGGGTTGGAACGTGAGGCCAGCAGGGCCAGGGCCAGGGCGGCCATGGTTGGCCAGTAGCTCTGGCTTTGCGCCGCAACCATGCGGGCGAGGTGGTCCTGGGTGACGTGGGCGATTTCGTGCGCGATCACGCTCGCCAGTTCGGATTCGCTTTGCGCCGCGAGCAGCAGACCGGTGTGGACACCGATGTTGCCGCCCGGCATGGCGAAAGCGTTGATCGTGGGATCGTCGACCACGAAAAAGTTGAAAGTCCGCTGGTTGCGTGCGCTGACCGAGACCAGCTTGTAGCCGAGCTGGTTCAGGTAGTTCTCGATTTCGGGGTCGTCCAGATAGCGCGGATCGGCATACACGTCGCGCATGATGGTGCGCCCCAGCGCCTGTTCCTCCTGGTCGGAAAAATACTGTCGCGATACTTCGCCCAGATCGGGCAAGTCGGCAGCAAGAACCGGCTGGATGGCCAGAATGAACGCGAGCAGGATGCGCAGCATTAGCAGAAGTGAATGACGGCGAGCGACAGCATTTCGATTAGGATGCGCGGATTGTCTACTAGGTTCCGGGATATGAGCGAGTTCACACATTTCGACGAGCGTGGCCGCGCCGTCATGGTCGACGTGGCGGACAAGGACGACACGCGCCGCATCGCAGTGGCGAGCGGGCGCATCCACATGTTACCCGATACCCTGGCGCGCATTCTGGGTGGCCAGGCAGCCAAGGGCGATGTGCTTGGCATCGCCCGTATCGCGGCGATCCAGGCAACCAAGCGCACCGCCGAACTGATCCCGCTCTGCCATCCGATCGCCTTGACCAAGGTGGGCGTCGAATTCAGTCATGATGCCGACGGGTCGTGGATCGCCTGCACGGTGACAGCCGAGACCGTCGGCAAGACCGGGGTGGAGATGGAAGCCCTGACCGGTGTCAGCGTCGCGCTGCTGACCATCTACGACATGTGCAAGGCGGTCGATCGCGGCATGCGCATGGAGGATATCCGGCTGCTGGAAAAGCAGGGTGGGCGCTCCGGCCATTGGCAGGCGACCCCTTCCGGGGTGCCGAGTAGTCCGATCGTCATCTTGTACAGTGCGCGCACTGCGGCAAGATGGATGATTGTGGCCGTTTGAGTGATCGTATGCGTTTTTTCAGACTGTTTCTGTCGGGGCTGTGGCTGTGTGCGTTCGCTGCGCACGCCGGCATCCCGGACTATCAGGACTTCCCGGCCTCGGGCCAGCGCCTGCTGCTCTGGGTGGCTTCCGAGCGCGGGCGGAGCGAACCGGAGCTGGTCGCGGCGCGGCAACTGGCCGCACAGGGCGTGGAAGTCTGGTCGCTCGATCCCGCCAATGCCTATTTTCTGCCCCAGCTGCCGAGCAGCATGGACGCGCTGCCGGCGCAGGATCTGGCAGCCTGGCTGCGGGCCGCGCAGGCGAGCAGCAAACAGGTGGTGGTTTTTGCGGTGGCGCGTGCGGCCGTGCCGGTGCTGCGGGCGGCTGCCTTGCTTGAGGCGGAACGGCGGAGCCGGCTCTGCGTGGTGCTGATGCATCCGAATCTCTATACGACGGCGGAGCCTTTGGACGAGCCGGCTTATCTCGACCTGGGCGATCTCTCCGGTGTGCGCGTACGCGTGCTGCAGCCGCGCCGTTCGGCCGCCACGCCGTGGCTGCCGGGTCTGCTGGACCACCTGGCGGGACATGGCGCGACCGTGAGCGACGCGATTCTGGAGAATCTGCGTGAAGGCTACTGGGCGCGCGAAACGCCGACCGATTTTGAAATAGCCGAAAGCCGCCGCATGGACGCCATGCTGCTGCACCAACTTGAAACGTGGGGATGCAAGTGAGAAGAATACTGACTGGTCTGGCCGTCGGCCTGTTGTGGATCACCGGTGCCGGCGCGGCCGGCTTCGAGACGCGTGCCGCCTCGCCGGCGCCGGAGTTGAAGGCGCACGATCTGGCGGGGACACCCAGAACCCTGGCCGATTACCGTGGCAAGGTGGTGCTGCTCAACTTCTGGGCCACGGGGTGTCCGCCCTGCCAGCGCGAAATGCCGTCGCTGGAGCGTCTGCGCACCAAAATGGCGGGGCGGCCGCTGGAGATCGTCGCGATTTCCAGCGCAGAAACGCCGGACGAGGTGAACGCCTATCTGTCGAAAATGAAGCTGGGTTTCCTGTTCTGCTCGACACTGACAGCAGCAACACGCGGCGCTGGAAGGTGTTCGCCCTGCCCACCACGTTTGTGCTGGATGCCGAGGGACGGGTGCGCCACGTGCTGACCGGGCCGGCCGAGTGGGACGAAGGCGAGGCCCTGGCTGTGGCCGAGTCCATGCTGGCCGAGTTGCAGGCCCCTGCGAAACAGACGAAATAAAGATGATCAAGTATTTAATTAATAAGGTCTTTTGATTGGTTGGCCTTATAGGGCTATCAGCCATTTTGCTTGCCATCCCGACGCCTTAGCATGCAAAATAACAATATATTCGGAATGTTTAATATATAGCCGTCCCCGCAGCATCCAGTGCCGATGCGCTGGCGCTGCTTCCAGCAGTCACCTAGTGTTATATCCGGGTAGGGAAATACGACTCCTGAATAAGGAGCCGTGGGGACAATTTTGAATCCAGAGACCGCATGAACGCCAAGATCAAACTCGAAAATCACGACGCACAGGAAATCAAGTACACCACCTGCTACATGTGTGCCTGCCGCTGCGGCATCAAGGTGACGCTGGAGGACAACAAGGTCCGCTTCATCCAGGGCAACCGCAATCATCCCACCAACCAGGGCGTGCTGTGCGCCAAGGGTTCGGCCGGGATCATGAAGCAGTATTCCACCGCCAAGCTGACCCAGCCCCTGATGCGCAAACCGGGCACCGAGCGCGGCGAAGGCATCTACGAGCCGATTTCCTGGGATCAGGCGCTCGATGTGCTGACCGATCGTCTGGAAGAAATCCGCGCGACCGATCCCTCCAAACTGGCCTACTTCACCGGCCGCGACCAGATGCAGGCGCTGACCGGCCTGTGGGCGCAGCAGTTCGGTACCNCTAACTGGTCCGCCCACGGCGGCTTCTGTTCGGTGAACATGGCGGCGGCCGGTCTCTATTCCATCGGTTTCTCGTTCTGGGAATTCGGCGCGCCCGACTGGGATTACGCCAAGTACTTCCTGATGTGGGGCGTGGCGGAAGACCATTCTTCCAACCCGATCAAGATCGGCCTGGAANAGCTCAAGCGCAAGGGCGGCAAGTTCGTCACTGTCAACCCGGTGCGCACCGGCTATTCGGCGATCGCCGACGAATGGCTGCCGATCAAGCCCGGCATGGACGGCCTGCTGGCCATGTCGATGGTGCACGTGCTGCTGAAGCATGAAAAATTTGACTACGAATTCCTGGTGCGCTACACCAACGCCTCCTGGCTGGTGGTACAAACGCCGGGGCAGAAGGGCGACGGCCTGTTCCTGCGCGACGAGAACGACCATCCGCTGATCTGGGACATCGACAAGGAAGCCTTCAGGAACGGCATCGACGGCGACATCGCCCCGGCATTGTTCGGCGAATACGTGGCGCCGGATGGCCGCCGCGTCAAGACCGTGATGTCGCTGATGGTCGAGCGCTATCTCGACGATCGCTATGCGCCGGAGAATGTGGCCNTGGAATGCGGCCTGCCGGCCGAGAGCATCGAGCGCATTGCGCTGGAGATGGCGCACGTGGCGTTCAAGGAGACGGTCGAACTGCCGATCGAATGGACCGACGTGTGGGGCCGCAAGCATGACAAGGTCGTGGGCCGCCCGGTGGCGATGTACGCGATGCGCGGCATTTCCGCCCACTCCAACGGCTTCCATTCCTGCCGCGCGATCCACATGATCCAGATGCTGCTGGGCGCGCTCGACGCGCCGGGCAACTTCCGCGCCCGCGCGCCGTATCCGAAGCCGATCCCGCCGCACCAGCTGCCGGAAAATAACATCGACATCATCAACGCGCCGAACACGCCGCTGTCGCGCCCGCCGCTCGGTTTCCCGACGCGTCCGGAAGACCTCGTGATCGACGAATTCGGCAACCCGCTGCGCATCGACAAGGCCTATTCGTGGGAAGTGCCGATCGCGTCGCACGGCCTGATGCACATGGTGATCACCAACGCGACCAACCATGATCCCTACGCGCTCGACACGCTGATCCTGTTCATGGCCAACATGGCGTGGAACTCGACCATGAACACGGCCAACATCCAGGACATGCTGCGCGCCAAGGATCCGGAGGAGCCCGGCCAGTACAAGATTCCGTTCCTGGTGGTGATCGACGCCTTCCATTCGGAGATGACCAACTTCGCCGACCTGATCCTGCCGGACACCACCTATCTCGAGCGGCACGACTGCATCTCGCTGCTCGACCGGCCGATTTCGGAGCCGGATGCCGCCGCCGATGCGATCCGCTACCCGCTGGTCAAGCTCGACCGCGACGTGCGTCCGTGGCAGGAGGTCATGGTCGAACTCGCCTCGCGCCTGAAATTCCCGGCCTTCACCAAGCCGGACGGCACGCGCAAGTTCAAGGACTACCCCGACTTCATCGTCAACTTCGAACGTTCGCCGGGTGTGGGCTTCCTCGCCGGTTGGCGCGGCAAAGACGGCAGCAAGTCGCTCAAGGGTGAGCCGAATCCCAACCAGTGGGGAAAATATATTGAGAACCAGAGTTTCTTCGCGCACCACTGGCCCGACAACCAGAAGTACATGCGCTACGCCAACAAGGACTATCTTGAGGTAGCAGCGGACGTCGGCTTCGTCGGCAAGGTCGAGCCCATCATCATGCAGTTCTATTCCGAGCCGCTGCAGAAATTCCGCCTAGCGGGGCAGGGGCTGTACGACGGCCCGCAGCCCAACAATCAGGTCGACCGCGAGCGTCTGGTGAAGTATTTCGACCCGCTGCCGATGTGGTACGAGCCGCTCGAGCAGCAGCGCGTCGACGCGAACGAGTACCCCTTCTTCGCGCTGACCCAGCGTCCCATGTTCATGTACCACTCGTGGGATTCGCAGAACGTGTGGCTGCGTCAGATCATGGCGCAGAACTACATGTACATGAACGCGCGCAAGGCGGCCGAAATGGGCATCAAGGACTTCGACTGGATCTGGGTCGAGTCGCACAACGGCAAGATCCGCTGCCAGGTCAAGACCATGGAAGGCACCCAGGAGAACACCATCTGGACCTGGAACGCCATCGGCAAGCAGAAGGGCGCCTGGGGTCTGAAGGAAAACGCATCGGAAGCGACCAAGGGCTTCCTGCTCAACCACCTGATTTCCGAGCTTCTGCCTGAAAAGGCGGGCGAGCGCCGCGTCACCAACTCCGACCCGGTCACCGGTCAGGCTGCCTGGTTCGACCTGCGGGTGAAGATATGGAAAGCCGCGCCGGGCGAGACCGGCTCCTGGCCGCAGTTCGACGAGCTGAAGCCGCTGCCGGGCGACGAGCGTTACGAGCGCCCCGACGTGCTGCGGTACGACGCGCGCAGCCACGAAAAGAACTGAACAGCAGAACCGAGCAGCACCTGTATATATAAAGCGAGCACAAAATGAGACTTGGATTGGTCATCGACCTCGACGTGTGCGTGGGCTGTCATGCCTGCGCCATCGCCTGCAAGGAATGGAATGCCTCTGGCACCATCGGCCCGTTGTCCGACTACCAGCCCTACGGCGCCGAGCCGTCGGGTGTGTGGTTCAACCGGATCCGCCATTACGAGATGGACGAGTATCCGAACAACAAGACCGTCAATTTCCCGATGTCGTGCATGCATTGCGAGGACGCCGACTGCGTCACCGTGTGCCCGACCGGCGCCTCGTACAAGCGCGCCGAAGACGGCATCGTGCTGATCGACCAGGACAAGTGCATGGGCTGCAACTACTGCTCATGGGCCTGTCCCTACGGTGCGCGCGAACTCGACCGCTCCAGCGGCACGATGAAGAAGTGCACCCTGTGCGTCGATCGCATCTACGACCAGAAGCTGCCGGTCGAAGAGCGCCAGCCCTCGTGCGTGCTGACCTGCCCGGCGCACGCCCGCATGTTCGGCGACTTCGACGATCCCGATTCGGCGGTATCGCGCACCGTGCGCGAGCGCGGCGGCTTCNCCCTGATGCCCGAACTCAACTACAACCCGACCAACACCTACCTGCCGCCGCGCCGCAAGCCGGTGATCCCGGTCGAGGCTCAGCCCAAGGGTGGGTTGAAGGAAAGCATCAAGCAGTTCGCCAACAAGCTGGTGCGCCGTTGAACCGCGCTGCCCAATAAATAGAGCCAGGAGAATCCATGCATCCCGCTTTTTGGTCCCGACATAACCTGAAGGTTAGTCTCCGCCGAAATGCTGGATACTGATTAATTAGGAAAACATCATGCATCCAGCATTTTCAGTCATCTTCTTCACTGTGGCGTCGGGCGCCGGTTTCGGCCTGTTCTCGCTGCTGTTCATTGCAGACACGTTCAAACTTGGCGGCGGATTCACACCCGCACAACTTGTCATTGGTGGTCTCGTCGCGATGACTCTGATCGTGTTCGGCCTGCTGTCGTCCACCTTCCATCTCGCCAACCCGAAAAATGCCTGGCGTGCATTCAGCCGCTTCCGTACCTCGTGGCTGTCGCGCGAAGGCGTATTTGCCGTGGTGTTCATGCCGCTGGCACTGGTTTACCTGGCCAGTATCTGGTTCGAGGCGCCGCAGTGGCTGCGTGAAACCTTTGGGTTTCTGTCGGCCGTGCTGGCCTGGATCACGGTGTTTTCCACCGGCATGATCTACGCTTGCCTGAAAACCATCCGCCAGTGGAACACCCCGCTGGTGCCAGCCAATTACCTAGCGCTCGGCTACGCCAGCGGCAGCCTGCTGCTGCTGCTTGGTGCTGTCGTGGCGGGGCTCGACACCCTGCCCTACATCGCAATGTCGGCACTGATCGTCTCGATCGCCGCAGTTCTGAAGGCGATTTATTACTTCTGGATACGCAGCCCAGGCCTTACTCCCACGATCAATACTGCGACCGGTCTGACACGCGCCAAGGTCAAACTGCTCGATACCGGACATACCCATGGGACCTTTCTGACCCAGGAGTTCGGCTTCCAGATCGCACGTCAGAAGGCCGGCCTGCTCAAGATCGTGGTGTTCGGACTGGGCTTTGCGCTGCCCGGATTGATGCTGGTATGGGTCTTCAATGCGCAAGGTGGGCAAGCTGCGGCTGTCGTCGCGGCCTGCGCGGGAATTGCAGGCGCAGCCGTGGAGCGCTGGCTGTTTTTCGCAGAAGCCCGTCATGTCGTGAATCTGTATCACGGTGCCCAGCGCTGCTGAATGAATTCCCGCAACGCGACCGAGTGCATGCTTGGCTTGGCATTGGCTTTGGGTTATATTAGAAAGTTCTAATTTATTCCATTGCAGGAGTATGACATCTATGTTCGGACTGTCAGGATTCAAGGAAGTCGATGT
Source organism: Thiobacillus sp. (assembly GCF_013693775.1). Taxonomy (NCBI): domain Bacteria; kingdom Pseudomonadati; phylum Pseudomonadota; class Betaproteobacteria; order Nitrosomonadales; family Thiobacillaceae; genus Thiobacillus; species Thiobacillus sp. Next base: position 1,658,034 of record NZ_CP059257.1, on the reverse strand, counting down.
CGCCTACGTGGCCGAAATCGCCACCAAGGGCGCGCATCTGATCGACGTGCGTACCGAGGCCGAAGTGGCGCAAGGCGTGATCGATGGTGCCATTCACATCCCGCTGCATCTGCTCCCGTTGCGCGCGGCCGACATTCCGCAGGATAAGCCGGTGGTGATCTACTGCCGCTCGGGCGCACGCTCGGCACAGGCGTGTGCATTCATGGCCTCAAAGGGCTATAACAACATGCACAACCTGGCCGGTGGAATCATGGCGTGGGCACGTTCGGGCAATGCGCTGAGTCAGCCGCGTCAGTCGAACATTTAAGAATGGCCTGATTTGCCTATTGCGCAGCAATTTCGGTTGCAATAGGGGAACTTCTGGTTTAAGGTACCGCAGCGTTTTTTAGTACATGCCGATTTAATGGATTTAATGTTAGGAGAACAACATGAATTTCGATAAAGAACTCGATGCACGTGGTCTGAACTGTCCCCTGCCCATCCTGCGTGCCAAGAAAGCCCTGGCCGAAGTCGCCAGCGGACAAGTACTGAAAATCCTGTCGACCGACCCGGGTTCGGTCAAGGACTTCGCCGCTTTCGCCAAACAGACCGGCAACGAACTCCTGTCCACTGCCGAGGCAGGTGGCGAGTTCACCTTCTTCATGAAGAAAAATAATAAAAGAAACCTAACCGGCGCCAACTGTTCCTGAAGAAGAACATACGGCGCTGTTTTTTAACGAAACAGGAGAGAGAGCATGGATACCAAANAAATGGCCATCATCGCCACCAAGGGCACGCTGGACTGGGCTTACNCCCCGTTCATCCTGGCCTCGACGGCGGCTGCACTGGGCTACGAAACCCAGATTTTCTTCACCTTCTACGGCCTCCAGCTCGTCCGCAAGGATCTGTCTGTCCTGAAAGTGAGCCCCTTGGGCAACCCCGGCATGCCGATGAAAATGCCCTTTGGTCCGAAATGGTTCAAGAGCATCAACTGGAACATGCCCAATGCCATCCAGTCGCTCATCCCCGGCTATGAAAACGTGGCGACGGCCCTGATGAAGCAGACCATCGCCAACAACGGCGTGGCGACCATCCCTGACCTGCGCGAATTATGCCAGGAAGCTGAAGTCAAGTTCATCGCCTGCCAGATGACCGTCGAACTGTTCGGCTTCGAACATTCCGATTTCATCGATGGCCTTGAGTACGGCGGTGCGGCGACCTTCTTCGAGTTTGCCGGCGAAACCGACATCTGTTTGTTCATTTAAGAACAGTCGCTGAAGCAGATTCCCGCATGATGAAAAAGAGCCGAATTCGTTCGGCTCTTTTTTATGTGTCTTTGTACCACATTCGATACAGATTGTTCAGTGGGCTGCGCTGGCTGGCTTGTCTAAGCCCTGGTGCACGCGTAGCCTTCAAGTCAGGCCATTCAATAGGCTGATCCGTAATAACTTTGCCCCTAGGAGACAATAATGAAGTTCACCCGCGTATTCGCATTCATGGCTTTGGCCGGTCTGGCCGGCAGCGCCTATGCCACCAATGGCTATTTTTCGCACGGTTACGGCATGAAGGCCAAAGGTATGGGCGGCGCAGCCACGGCCATGTCCGACGACGCCTTCGGCGGCGCGAACAACCCGGCTTCGATGGCGTTCGTAGGCAACCGTCTCGACCTGGGTGTGGATCTGTTCAGCCCACGGCGTGAAGCCAGTCGTACGGGGTCTGCTGGTTTGGATGGCTCGGCTGACAGCGATTCCAAGTACTTCCTGATTCCGGAGTTCGGCTACAACCATATGTATACCCCTGACCTAGCGCTTGGCGTGACGGTGTATGGCAATGGTGGGATGAATACAAATTATTCAGGTGGTCAGATCAACTGCGGTGGTGGGCCGGCTAACCTTCTTTGCGGTTCTGGTAAGCTAGGTGTCGATTTGATGCAATTGATCGTTGCCCCCACTGCTGCCTATAAACTTGCTCCAAACCACTCGATCGGTATTTCTCCATTGATTGGCTATCAGCGTTTCAAGGCTGAAGGCCTGCAAGCATTTTCAGGCATGTCATCTGATTCGACCAATCTTACCAACCGCGGTTACGATGACTCGTTTGGTTATGGCGTACGGATTGGTTATATGGGTAAGCTGTCCCCAACTGTGACCATTGGTGCTGCCTATGCGTCCAAGATGAAATTCGATGAGTTTTCCAAGTACAAAGGATTGTTTGCTGAGCAAGGTGGCTTTGACATTCCTGAGAATTACAACCTCGGTGTGGCTTGGGATGCAACGCCCTTAGTCAAGCTGGCATTGGATTACCAGCGTATCAACTATGCCAGCGTGAATTCCATTGCGAACCCCAGCAACAATGCGTTCCCGCTCGGCACAGATAATGGCCCTGGATTTGGCTGGCAGGACATTAATGTGTGGAAACTGGGTGTCGAATACAAGTACAGCCAGCAGATGACGTTGCGTGCAGGCTATAACCATGGCGACAATCCGATCCAGGCACGTGACGCGATGTTCAACATCTTGGCTCCGGGCGTAGTCAAAGACCATATGACCTTGGGCTTTACCTACACGCTGGCATCGGGCAACGAGTTGACCATGGCTTATATGCATGCCTTCAAGAATGATGTGACGGGTCCGGATGGATTGGGTGCTGGTGGTACAGACAAGATCCAGATGTATCAGAACTCCTTGGGTATCCAATACAGCTGGAAGATGTAATCCTCAGCAGTTGGTAAGGTTGATCAAAGCCGGGGTCTCGACCCCGGCTTTTATGCGGGTTTAAGACAGCGTGAGGTGTGGGAAAATTAAGAAATAAAAAGCGCGGATAACCGCGCTTTTTTATTTCGGCGTCGCTGTAAGCGATCAATTTAGCCGCGCATGCTGCGCCTCCAGCGTCTGCAACATGGCCGTAAAGTCGGCCAGCCGGGCCTGCTCCTGCTGCACCACGGCAGCGGGGGCCTTGTCGACGAAGCTGGGGTTGGCGAGCTTGGTTTCGGCTTTCTTGATTTCGCCCTGGATACGGGCGATTTCCTTGGCGAGGCGGGCGCGTTCTTCGTCCTTGTCGATTTCCACCACCAGCATCATCCGCATGTCGCCGACCAGCGCGACCGGGGCGTCGGCTTCCGGCAGCGTGGTCACCGCGCTGACTTCGCTAAGTTTGCCCAGCGCAACAATGTAGGGCGCCAGCGCGTTGATCACGCCAGCATCGCCCTCGATCACCAGCGGCACGCGCTGGGCGGGTGACAGGTTCATTTCGCCGCGCAGGGTGCGGCAGGCGTTTACCAGTTCCTTCAGCAATTGAATCCGCGCGACGCTGTCGGGGTAGCGTTGCTCCTCGTTGGCCTGTGGATAGGCTGCCAGCATGATGCTGTCGCCGCTCACGCCAGCCAGCGGCGCGACTTTCTGCCACAGCTCCTCGGTGATGAAGGGGATGATGGGGTGGGCGAGCCGTAGCGTGGTTTCGAGCACGGTGGCCAGGGTGCGGCGCGTGGCGCGCTGCTGCTCGGGTGTGCCGGTGTTCAACTGCACCTTGGCGAGTTCGAGATACCAGTCGCAGTATTCGTCCCACACGAATTCGTAGACTGCCCGCGCGGCCTGGTCGAAGCGGTAGGCGGCGAAGGCTTCGCGCACGTCGCCGATGGCCTGTTGCAGGCGTGAGGCGATCCAGCGATCGGCATCCGAGAAAAGCATCGGCTGGCTGGTGTCCTGCCCGCAGTCGTGGCCTTCCAGGTTCATCAGCGCGAAACGGGTGGCGTTCCACAGCTTGTTGCAGAAGTTGCGATAGCCCTCGGCGCGCTGCAGGTCGAACTTGATGTCGCGCCCATGGGTGGCGAGTGAAGCAAACGTGAAGCGCAGGGCGTCGGTGCCATAGGCGGCGATGCCGTCGGGAAACTCTTTGCGGGTGCGCTTCTCGATGCTGGCGGCTTGCCTGGGATTCATCAGTCCCTGGGTGCGCTTGGCGACGAGGTCGTTGACCGCAATGCCGTCGATGAGGTCGATCGGGTCGAGCACGTTGCCCTTCGATTTGCTCATTTTCTGGCCTTCGGAGTCACGCACCAGACCCGTGACGTAGACCTCGCGGAACGGCACCTTGCCGGTGAGATGCTTCGACATCATCACCATGCGGGCAACCCAGAAGAAGATGATGTCGAAGCCGGTGACCAGAACCGAAGTCGGCAGGTAGCGCTCGAGTTCCGGCGTCTGCTCGGGCCAACCCAGTGTCGAGAAGGGCCACAGCGCGCTTGAGAACCACGTATCGAGCACGTCGTTATCCTGCGTCAGTTCGCGCCCCCCNGCCTGTTTCCTTGCTTCTTCTTCTGTGTGCGCGACGTAGAAATTGCCGTCGGTGTCATACCACGCCGGGATGCGATGGCCCCACCATAATTGGCGCGAGACGCACCAGTCCTGGATGTTCTCCAGCCACTGCCGGTAAGTGGTGGTCCAGTTCTCCGGCACGAATTTCAGTTCGCCGGAATCGACCGCGGCGAGCCCTTGCTTGGCCAAGCCTTCCATGCTCATGAACCACTGGTCGGTGAGCATCGGTTCAATCACTGCATGGGTGCGGTCGCCGCGCGGAATCATCAGTTTGTGCGGTTTGGCCGAGACCAGCAGGCCTTTNTCCTGCAGTTCGTCGAGCAGTTTCTGGCGTGCGTCGTAGCGGTCGAGCCCCTGGTATTCGGCGGGGCATAGTTCGTTCATCTTGGCGTCGAGCGTCAGCACGCTGATTGCCACCAGCTTGTGGCGTTGGCCCACCTGCCAGTCGTTGAAATCGTGCGCAGGGGTGATTTTGACCACGCCGGTGCCGAATTCGCGGTCGACGTATTCGTCCGCGATGACGGGGATGCTGCGTTCGGCGATCGGCAGGCGGACGTGCTTGCCGATCAGGTGCGCGTAGCGCGCATCCTCGGGATGGACGGCGACGGCGGTGTCGCCGAGCAGGGTTTCGGGGCGGGTGGTGGCCACGGTCAGGTGACCGCTGCCATCTTCCAGCGGATAGTTGATTTCCCAGATGAAGCCGTCTTCCTCGGTGCTGACGACCTCAAGGTCGGACACCGCCGTGCCGAGTACCGGATCCCAGTTCACCAGCCGCTTGCCGCGGTAGATCAGGCCTTCACGATAGAGCCGCACGAAGACTTCGGTGACCGCCTTCGACAGCCCGGCATCCATGGTGAAGCGCTCGCGGCTCCAGTCCGGGCTGGTGCCGAGCCGGCGCATTTGCCGCGTGATGGTGGAGCCGGAATGTGCTTTCCATTCCCAGACTTTTTCGAGGAATTTTTCGCGTCCGAGGTCATGGCGCGAGATGTTCTGCGCATCGAGCTGGCGCTCCACGACGATCTGCGTGGCGATGCCTGCATGGTCGGTGCCAGGCTGCCACAGGGTATTGTCGCCCGCCATACGGTGGTAGCGGGTGAGGGCGTCCATCAGAGTGTGCTGGAAAGCATGGCCCATGTGCAGCGTGCCGGTGACATTGGGCGGCGGCAGCATGATGCAGTAGGCGGGAGCGTCGGGCGTGTCGCCGGCCTTGAAATAGCCGGCGCTTTCCCACTGGGCGTACCAGCGTTTTTCGATATCGGCCGGTTCGAAGGATTTGGCGAGTTCCATGGCGTGCGGGCAAAGGCGTGATTATCCCAAAAAGCCTTGGGACAAGTTACGACCGCCCGGGATTAATTCCAACGACGCAATGGGCGATGGGTTATCAGCTCGATGGGTCGCGCGGCTGCTTGAGTTTCTCGGCGACGGCGTCACGCACGATTTCCCGGACGTTGACGTCGAGCTGGCTGAGCAGGCTCGACACGGTCTGGTCGAGGTTCTTGCGCAGTTCGGCGGCGACCTGTTTCTCCATGACCTCGGACAGGCGGGGCGCCAGTTCGCTCATCAATTGCTCGGCCAGCGTGTCACTTACAGCAGAAGGCGGGGAGCGGGGGCGGGCGCTTCGGCTTGAATGAGCGGTGGGGCAGGTGCGAGGAGGGCTGGCAGGCGGGGCGGCATGTTCCGGCGGTGCGGGCGGCGTTCCGCGTTCGATCACGTGGGTCAGCACAGGCAGCCAGGCATCGGGTGGCGTAGCCTGTGCGCAAGGACCTGACGGCTCGGTTGCCGTTTTGCCCTCGGTGGCGCCACGATGCTTTTTCAGCAGCGCATCCATCTTGTTCAACAAGGGGCTGTCGCTCATGGGGAACCTTCTAGCCGGCGGGCTGACGCAGGTCGTGTGTTTTCAAGGCATAGCCGCGTGTCTGATAGAAACGGTAACGGGCGCGGCCCTGTTCGCGTCCGCTTTCGTCCTGACCGACGATTTCGACCAGCCGTTCGAAACGGGCAAAGGCGGGAGGCTGTTCGTGATGCAGGTTGATCATCACGTCTGCCTGGCGCAAGGCAGCGGCGTCGGTGCCAATCAGTATCGGCGTTTCGCTGGCCAACGCGTCGCTGTCGCGGCAGTGCGGCACAAATCCTAGCGCAGGCGTCGTCCATAACAGGCGGTCGATAGCATCGGCCACCGCCGCGTCCGGCGCGTAGATCATCACCTGCCTGCCCTGGCCGAGCGCCTTGGTGGCGACGCGGCGGGCGACGCCGAGGGGGTTGTCGGCAAACGTGTAGAAGGTGATTTCGGTCACTGCGGGCAGCTTATTTCTGGGCGCGGTTCAGAAGGAAATGCACCAGCAGCGACACCGGCCGTCCGGTCGAGCCTTTNTCACGGCCGCCCTTGTAGGCGGTGCCAGCGATGTCGAGGTGCGCCCAGTGATATTTCTTGGTGAAGCGCGACAGGAAGCAGGCTGCGGTGATCGAGCCGGCCGGGCGGCCGCCGATGTTGGCCATGTCGGCCAGGCTGCTCTTCAGTTGCTCTTGATAGTCGTCCCATAGCGGCATGCGCCAGACGCGGTCCCAGGCATGGTCGGCGGCGTGCTCGATTTCGCGCGCCAGCGGGTCGTGGTTGCTGTAGAGCGCGCTGGGGTGCGCGCCCAAGGCGATTACGCAGGCACCGGTGAGCGTGGCCAGGTCGACCACGGCGTCGGGTTCGAAGCGTTCGGCATAGGTCAGCGCATCGCACAGGATCAGGCGGCCTTCGGCATCGGTGTTGAGGATTTCGATGGTTTGGCCGGACATTGAGGTGACGATGTCGCCGGGTTTGTTGGCGTTTGCATCCGGCATGTTTTCGCAGGCCGGGATGAGGCCGACGACGTTGAGTGGCAGGCCTAGTTCGCCGATGGCGCGGAAGGCGCCGATGACTGCGCCGCCACCACTCATGTCGTAGTTCATCTCATCCATCTCGGCGGGNGGTTTGAGCGAAATGCCGCCGGCGTCGAAGGTGACTGCCTTGCCGACCAGTACTACGGGCCTGTCGCCCTTGGCACCGCCTTCGTGTTTCAGCACGATGAAACGCGGCGGTTTGTCGCTGCCCTTGCCGACCGACAGGAAGGAGCCCATGCCCAGTTTTTCGCAGGCGGCATAATCGAGAATCTCGCAGCCGAAACCGTGGGCTTTCGCCATCTTCTTCGCCTCGCCGGCCAGATATTCCGGCGTGCAGATATTGGAAGGTGTATTGCCAAGATCCTTGGCCAGGCCGATGCCGTGGGCGATGGCCAGCCCGCGCGCAAGCCCGGTCTCGCCGTATTTCAACTCGCCGCGCCGCGACACGGCAAAAATGACGCGTTTGAGTGGGCGGCGCGTCTCGCTGGACTTGCTCTTCATGTGATCGAAGCGATACAAGGCATCGTGGGCGCTGACCACGGCCTGTTCGACGTTCCAGGTGACGTCGCGTTTCTTCACCGGGATTTCGCTGAGCGTGATGGTGGCTTCCATCGAACCGGTATCGCGTAGCGTTCGCACCGCGCAGGCGATGGCTTCGCGGTAGCCTTTNTCATGGAAGTCGCGTTCCTTGCCGAGTCCGACCAGCAGGACACGGTCGGCCAGGATGTTGGGCACCCGGTGCAGCAGCAGCGTGCTGCCGGCCTTGCCTTCCATGTCGCCGCCGCGCAGGATGTCCGACAGATAGCCGTCGCTGGCACGGTCGACGTCGATACCCGGTCCCGACAGTTTGCGGCTTTCGAACACGCCGACGACGACGCAGGCCGTGCGCTGTTTTTCGGGGGCGCCGCTTTTTATGCTAAATTCGAGTTCGATTTCCTTGTTTTCCATGTCCGTGCTCAAAAATACAATTTGTCCCTGCGCCGCCGTCAGGCGTAGCCAGTTGGAGTGTCGCGCCGAAATTCGGCGTTGCCCATTGGGCGATTATTGGCGCGGGCGCGGTGGAATGTCAAAAGCCCGTTCATTTTGTGAACGGTTTCCGGCCATCCCCATGCTCTATCGCCGCGCGCTGACCCGTGAGATGGCGCTCACCACCGGCGCCGTGCTGACGGTGCTGGTCGCGATCGCGCTGGTCGTGTTGTTCATCCGCCTGCTCGGCGACGTGGCGCGCGGCGAACTTGCCAACGAGGCGGTTTTTTCCTTTCTCGGCTTTTCGCTGCTGTTCTTCCTGCCGGTATTGATGACGATCGCCCTGTTTGCCGGTGTGCTGCTGCCCTTGTCGCGTATGTGGCGGGACAGCGAAATGGTGATCTGGTTCAATGCAGGCCTGTCGCTGACGCAATGGATGCGGCCGGTGCTGGCGTTCGCCGTGCCGTTCTCGCTGGTCATCCTGTTGATTACGCTGGTGATCAATCCCTGGGCACAGACCAAAAAATTGAGTATCGCCAGGACCTGCGCAGTCGCAGCGAAAGTTCGCTGATCGCCCCCGGCATGTTCGCCGAATCCACCGCCGGCCAGCGCGTTTATTACGTGGAGTCGCTGAATCCGCTGACCGGCATTGTGCGCAACGTCTTCATGCAGTCGCGCATCGACGGCCAGCTCGGCCTAGTGGTGGCGCGCGAGGGGAGTCACACGGAAATGCCTGACGGTTCACGTTATCTGGTATTCAAGGATGGACGCCGATATGAGGGAACGCCCGGCAAACTCGATTACCGCATTGTGCAATTCGAGCGCTACTGGATGCGGCTCGACCCGGTTCCCGTGAACGGCAAGGAAACCGGCATCCGCCAGGCGCCCCTGAACGAATTGCTGGCCGACAAGACGCCACCGGCGCGGGCCGAACTGCTGTGGCGGGTAGGGGTGCCCGTGTCTGCACTCATCCTTGCCGTCATGGCCATTCCGCTCAGTTTCGTCAACACGCGGGCACGCCGTTCCTACGGGCTGATGACCGCGTTGCTGCTGTACTTCGTCTACAACAATCTGCTGTCCTGACGCAGGCCTGGGTGGCCCAGGACAAACTCAACCCCTGGGGGATGGTGGCATCGCATCTGGTGATGCTGTTCGCCGTGGCCGCTCTGTTCTGGCTGCGAACCCGTCAATTTGCGCCACGCGGGAGGCGTGCATGAGGCTGCTCGCGCGCTACCTGGGCGGGCAGGTCCTGCTTGCCTCGGCCTTCGTGTTGCTGGCGCTCCTGGTGCTGTTTGCGTTTTTCGACGTGATCCAGGAACTGGGTGCGCTGGGCCGCAACAATTATGGTCTCGGCCAGGCGGCTGTGGTGGTGATGCTCAACGTTCCCGGGCATCTGTATGAAATCCTGCCGGTGGCTGCGTTGATTGGTACCCTGTTCACGTTGTCGCGCCTGGTGGGCAATTCCGAATATGCGGTGATGCGCGTATCGGGCCTCTCCAACTGGCGTGTAGCCGGTTATTTCAGCGCAATCGGCGTGCTGCTGTCGCTGCTGGTGCTGGTCATTGGCGAGTATGTCGCGCCGTGGTCGGAGCAGGCGGCGCAACGCTACAAATTGCTGGCCACCCATTCCGTCGTGGCACAGCAGTTCCGTTCCGGCCTGTGGGTCAAGGATCGCAGCGCGTTCATCAATGTGCGCGAAGTGATGCCGGACAACACCTTGCGCGATATCGAGATTTACGGCTTCGACGCAGACGGTCGCCTCGGCTGGATCCGTGCGGCCCAGGAGGCCCACTGGCGCGGCGGCCAGACCTGGGATCTGCAGCAGGTAGTGGAAACCCGGTTCGACGCCGACGGTATTCATGCGATCCGGAATGCGCACCTGAACTGGCAGTCGGTGCTCACCCCGGACATCCTCAGCGTGTTGCTGATCGCACCGGAACAGATGTCGGCACGTACCCTGTGGCGCTATGTTGCGCATCTCAAGGAAAACGGCCAGAAGGCCACGCGCTATGAACTGGCCTTGTGGTCGAAGTTCGTCGGGCCCTTCGTCATCCCGATCATGATGCTGATCGCCATGCCGTTTGCGATCCAGGGGCCGCGTTCCGGCGGTACCAGCAGCAAGATTTTCATCGGGATTCTGGCTGGACTCGGTTTTCATCTGCTGAGCCGATTGTTCGGCCATCTCGGTTTGCTGAACGACTGGCCGGTTGTCGTGGTATCGATTCTGCCCTTGCTGATTTTCCTGACCATCGCGCTGATGGGCATCCGGTGGGTGGATCGGCGCTAGATTCGTTGCCTCGGCGTGTGGCCGCGTGTCTGCACGCCCGCCTGCCGGCGGACAAAACATGCTGTGTGCACGCGTTGTGGGCCGACTGGCGGGCGGGCCGGATCGATCTTGCGGCCGGCGCGTTACGCGTTCCCATCGACCAGCCCGGACAGCCTGACAAACCCGAGCGGGTCGCGCCGCACCAGGTGCCGCGGCGCCGTACCGACACGCTGACCGGCCGGGCGGCGCTCATCCATGCGCTGGCGCATATCGAATTCAATGCCATCAATCTGGCGCTCGATGCGGCGCACCGCTTTGCCGGCATGCCGCCGACGTATTACGCCGACTGGCTTTCGGTTGCGGACGAGGAAGCGCTGCATTTCGAACTGTTGAGTGCGCATCTGGCAACGCTGGGGTTTGCCTACGGGGATTTCCCGGCGCATAACGGCCTGTGGGACATGGCACTGAAAACCGCACACGATCCGCTGGTGCGCATGGCACTGGTGCCGCGCGTGCTGGAGGCACGCGGGCTCGATGCCACGCCGTTGATCGTCGACAAGCTGAAGGCCGCGCACGACACGCGCATGGTCGAGATTCTCGCTGTCATCGAGCGCGACGAGATCAGCCATGTCGCCATCGGCAGCCGCTGGTTCGACTGGCTGTGCGCGGCACGTGGCCTGCAGCCGGATACGACATTTCGGCAGTTGCTGGTCGATTACGGCGCGCCGCCCCTGAAGCCGCCATTCAATCTGGCGGCGCGTCGCCAGGCTGGCTTCAGTGAATCCGAACTGGACTGGCTGAGCGGACTCTAGCTTACAAGCCGAGCGTCGTCGCCGACACGCTGGCCGGCGAACGTTGCCACATGTCTTCGAAGCTTTGGTGCAGCGCTGTCGCGTGGCCGGGATCGTCTCCATGCAGCGTACCGTGCACCGCAGTCTTGTCGGCACGGAGCAGCACACCGTGGCGGTCAGCCAGTACAAACGCCTGATCGGGACGGGGTGCGTCGGGATCGGCCTGGCGGATTTCGAGGACATGGCCGAAATCCCGCAACAGCAACATCAGGCGAGGATGGTCGCGAGCGACGCGGCTGATGTCGTCGAGCAGCAGTTCGATGCGGCGTCCGCCGCCTGCCACGCAGAGTGCGCGCAATGTGGCGAGCCGTGATGCGTCGTCGAGGTCCAGCAGGCTCAGGTCATGGTCGTACACGCGCAACTGGCGGTGCGTTGCAGCCACCAGCGTGTCGAATGCGGCACGGAATTCGGCAGGGGTTTCAAAGGCGTTCATGGGGTGTCGGTCTCCAGCCAGCCGGCTTCATACCAGTCGTACAAACGCTCGCGCAGGGGNGCAGGCACGGGCGGCGCGAGATGGCGCTGGTCGGCCAGTTGCTTCAGTGCGGCGGTCTCGCCTGCTGCAGGCGTGAAAGCCTCGCCGTTGATGAAAAAGCGCTTTCCGGTAAACAGCAGACGCGATTTGGGATTGAGCGTGACGCCATGCTTGTTCGTATATTTGTTGAAGGCGCTCCGGTTGAGCGGCGTGTCCGGCGCATCGAAAAANACATTCGGCTTGGGTTCGGACAGGTAGCGCCCGGCGAACTCGGCGATGTCGCGCTTGCTCCATTTGATTTTGGCGATCATGTCCTCGATCTGGCTCAGCATCGCGCGGCCGATTTCACCGGGATGGGCTTGCAGGCGCAGATCGGGGTCGGCATAACGGCCCTCAAGCGCGATCGTGTCCTGCAGATGCATCAGAAAGCCGTGGGCCATTTCTTCGGTGGTGGGTGCGCGAAAGCCGATCGAATAGGTCATGCATTCGTCCTCGGCGACGCCGTAATGCGCGACATGCGGCGGCAGATAGAGCATGTCGCCGGGGCCGAGCACCCATTCGTCTTCCGCCTCGAAACGCCGGAGGATTTTCAGCGGCACGTCGTCCAGGATCGTCAGGTCGGACTGCGTGCTGATCCGCCAACGGCGGTGGCCTTGCCCNTGCAGCAGGAAGACGTCGTAGGAATCGAAATGCGGCCCCACGCTGCCGCCGGACACGGCGTAGCTCACCATCAGGTCGTCGAGGCGGGCATGCGGGATGAAGTTGAAGCATGCCAGCAAGGCGTCAGCTGCGGGCAGGAGGTGATTGAGCGACTGTACCAGCAGCGTCCAGTCGGTCTTGGGCAGGCGCTTGAAATCGCGTTTGCTGAACGGGCCATGGTCGAACTGCCAGTGCGTGCCGCTGCCCTGGACCAATCGCGATTCCACATCGTCGCGGGTGGCCAGTTGCCGCATCTCGTCGGGAGACAGGAGGCCGGTGAAGCCGGGTACGGCGTTGCGGATCAGGAGCGGGCGCTTGTGCCAGACATCGCGCAGGAAACGGGTGGGGCTCAAGCCACCGAGCAAGGCAGTCATCATGGACGCGATTATAGCGATGCGGCACCTGCAGGGCTGTTAGAATGCTGCCGGAAAGACACTAAGGCGGAGTAACCCATGCTGAAAGCAGGAGATCGGGCGCCGGACTTTTCCAACCCCGACGCGGACATGAACATCGTCGAGTTGTCCCAGTTCCGGGGCAAGACGCTGGTGCTGTATTTCTATGTGCGCGACGATACACCGGGCTGCACGACCGAAGCGATCGAGTTTTCCGAACTGGAAGACGCGTTCTCCAAATTGGGTGCCGCCGTACTCGGCGTTTCGCGCGACGATTGCATCAAGCATGGCGAGTTTCGCGACAAGCACGGCATCAGCGTGAGGCTGCTGGCCGACAAGGAGCAGGCCACCTGTACGGCATATGGCGTACTGCAGGACAAGGAAGTGGATGGCGTCATGCGCAAGAGCATGGTTCGCTCCACCTTCGTCATCGACAAACAGGGCGTCATCCGTCACGCACTGTATGGCGTTTCCAGCCGCGGCCATGCGGCGGAAGTGCTCCAACTGGTAAAGGAACTCAAGTGAATATTGGCAAGGATACCGTGGTCACCATCACCTATATCGTCAAGGACATGGACGGCAAGCTGCTGGAGGAGAGCGACGAACCGGTCAGCTATCTGCACGGCGGCTACGACAACATTTTCCCGTTGGTGGAACAGGCGCTGGAAGGCAAGGCCGTCGGCGAGACCGTCGACCTCAAGTTGCAGCCGGCCGATGCATTCGGCGAATTCGAGGAAGATCTGGTGCGGCTGGAACCCCGTGAGTCATTTCCTGCCGACATCGAGGTCGGCATGCAGTTCGTCGGTTCACCAGTCGACGGCAGCGAGGAAATGCTCTACACCGTGACCGATGTCGCCGAAGACAAGGTGGTGGTCGACGGCAATCATCCCTACGCCGGCCAGGCCGTGCATTTTCAGTGCGTCGTGGCCGACGTGCGTGCGGCGACGGCGGACGAAGTCGCCCATCGTCACGCGCACGGTGCGCACGGCCATCACCATCATTAAGCCACATGGCGCCGAATCGGATGGTAAAGGCGCCGGGCTGCTAAAATGCCCGGCTGACCTGTTTTTGTGACAGTTTGATAAAGACCACCGATGAAAACCACTTTCCTCGATTTCGAGCAGCCGATTGCGGAGCTCGAAGCCAAGATCGAAGAACTACGCTTTGTGCAGGATGACTCCGCGCTGGATATTTCGGAAGAAATCCGCCGCCTGCAGAAGAAGAGCCAGACGCTGACCAAGGACATCTACGCCAAGCTCAATGCCTGGCAGGTGTCGCAGGTGGCGCGCCATCCGCAGCGCCCGTATACGCTGGACTATGTGCAGGGGCTGTTCACCGATTTCGTCGAACTGCACGGCGATCGTGCCTATGCCGACGATGCCGCGATCGTCGGTGGCATGGCTCGCTTCAACGGCGAGCCGGTGATGGTGATCGGCCACCAGAAGGGCCGCGACACCAAGGAAAAGATCTACCGCAATTTCGGCATGCCGCGTCCCGAGGGCTACCGCAAGGCCCTGCGGCTGATGCGCCTCGCCGAAAAGTTCGGCCTGCCGATCTTCACCTTCATCGACACGCCGGGAGCCTATCCCGGCATCGGCGCTGAGGAACGCGGGCAATCCGAGGCGATCGCGCGCAATCTCTATGTGATGGCCGAGCTGAAGACGCCGATCGTGTGCACCATCGTTGGCGAAGGCGGTTCGGGCGGCGCGCTGGCGATCGGCGTCGGCGACCGCATGCTGATCCTGCAGTACTCCACCTATTCGGTGATCTCGCCGGAAGGCTGCGCCTCGATCCTGTGGAAGAGCGCCGACAAGGCCTCGGTTGCTGCCGAAACCCTGGGCATCACCGCCGATCGCCTGAAAGCCAACGGGCTGGTCGACCGCATCGTCGAAGAGCCGCTGGGAGGCGCGCAGCGCGACTGGGACGCCATGTTCCAGGCGATGCGCCGCGCACTGACCGATACGCTCGCCGAATTGCGCAAACAGTCGCTCGACGCCCTGTTGGATACGCGTTACCAGCGTCTGCGGGCGTATGGAAGCTTCAAGGAAACCCCGCCAAATAAGGCGATCGTTGCAGAGGTGGCGGACGTGCTTGGCCGCCACGCTCCTCCGCATGCACGGCTGACGCTGGCCCTGTCGGGCGGGCTCGATTCTGTCACCCTGCTGCATGCCCTGCTGGCGTTGCGCGACCTCCATCCATTCGAACTGCAGGCGGTGCACGTGCACCATGGCCTGTCGCCCCATGCGGACGACTGGGCTGATTTCTGCGACCGGCTATGTGCAACGCACGCAGTTGAACTGGCCGTCCATCGTGTGCAGATCGCACGCGACGATCCGGCCGGCATCGAAGCGGCTGCGCGGCGGGAACGTCAACGGATCTTTGCTGCGTTGGATGTGGATTTTCTCCTCACGGCACACCATCAGGACGATCAGGCCGAGACACTTCTACTGCAATTGCTGCGTGGCGCCGGGCCGAAAGGGCTGGCGGCCATGGCCGAACGGCAAGACCAGCCTGGCTGGCACGCAACCCAATTGCGGCCGTTGCTGTCCATTCCTCGCGCCGAGTTGTTGCGTACCGCGCGGGAGCAGGGCCTTGCTTGGATCGACGACGAAAGCAACCGGGACACCCGATATCGCCGCAACGCGCTACGTCAGCAGGTGATGCCGTTGCTGGCGCAGCATTTTCCGNGCGCCGGCCGCACCTTGGCACGTGCGGCCGCGCTGCAGGCCGATGCCGCAGAATTACTGGACGATCTGGCACGGCTGGATGCACGGGAGGCCATCGCCGGCGACCGTCTCGACTGTGCCGCGCTGGCGCGCCTCTCGACTGTGCGGGCCCGCAACCTGCTGCGCCACTTCATCGAGCAGCACGGCCAGCCCATGCCCAGCCTGCGCCGGCTCGATGAGGCCCTGCACCAGTTGCGGGATGCGCATGAGGATGCGCGGGTGCGCGTCAATCTGGGACAGGTGGCGTTGTGGCGCTACCGCGGCGGGGCCTATCTGGTGGCGCCGTTGCCGCGCTGGACGGAGCCGATACGCTGGCAGGGCGAGGCGGCAATCTGGGTGCCGGCCGCCGGGGTCAGCGTGCGGATGGACCGGGCGAGCGGAACGGGGCTCCGGCAGACGGCGCTGGCCGCAGGCGACGTCACGCTTGGTGTACGGGCGGGCGGTGAGCACCTCAGGCTTCACGCCGGCGGTCCTCGGCGCAGCCTGAAGAACCTGCTGCAGGAACACGGGATCCCGCCCTGGCAGCGGGCACGCATGCCGCTGATGTGGTGCGACGGCCGATTGGTGTGGGCGGCGGGAATCGGCTTTGACGCCGACCTGGGGGCCGCGCCGGGTGAGGCGGGGCTGCTGCCGCACGTCGAACCCTGACGAGCCATGGCGTTGCATGCGCCCGGGCAAGCCCGGCAAACCGCCGCCCGCCGGCAGGACAAGACAGTCCGGGGTGGGCCATGTTATTCTAGCGGGCTGATTTTCATGGTTTTTGAACCTTTTTCCTGTTTTCCCTCTTTTGTCTGGAGCATACACATGGCTGTTCAGCGCACTTTTTCCATCATCAAACCCGATGCCGTCGCCAAGAACGTGATTGGCAAGATCGTCAGCCGTTTCGAGAGCAATGGCCTCAAGGTCGTTGCGTCGAAAATGAAGCATTTGTCGCGCCAGGAAGCCGAGGGCTTTTACGCCGTGCACAAGGATCGTCCGTTCTTCAAGGATCTGGTCGAATTCATGATCTCGGGTCCGGTGGTGCTGCAGGTCCTGGAAGGCGAAGACGCGATCGCCAAGAACCGCGCGTTGATGGGCGCGACCGATCCGAAGAAGGCCGAAGCGGGCACCATCCGCGCCGACTTCGCCGAGAGCATCGATGCCAATGCCGTGCACGGTTCCGATGCCCCGGAAACCGCGGCGATCGAAATCGCCTACTTCTTCCCGGCCAGCGAAGTCTACGCGGGCCGCTAAACCCTACGCATGCCGCAGAATCTGCTCGATTTCGATCTGGATGGTCTGGCCGCCTGGTTCACCGAACTTGGCGAAAAGCCGTTCCGCGCCCGTCAGGTGTTCCACTGGATGCACCAGTCTGGGGTGGCCGATTTCGCGCAGATGACCGACATCGCCAAGAGCCTGCGCGAGAAACTCCAGCAGCAGGCCTGCGTGCAGGCGCCGGCGATCAACTACGCGCATACCTCGGCGGACGGCACGCGCAAGTGGCTGTTCGACGTCGGTGTCGCCAACGGCATCGAAACCGTATTCATCCCGGAAGACGACCGCGGCACGCTGTGCGTGTCGTCGCAGGTCGGCTGCGCGCTCGAGTGCACCTTCTGCTCGACCGGGCGGCAGGGCTTCAATCGCAACCTGACGGTGGCCGAAATCATCGGCCAGTTGTGGGTGGCGCACCACAGCCTCAAGACCGAGCCGAATCGCACCGCGTTCAATCACGGCGCCGGCGAAATTTCCGATCGGCCGGTGACCAATGTGGTGATGATGGGGATGGGCGAGCCGCTGGCGAATTTCGAGAATGTGGTGACCGCGCTCGGGATCATGCTCGATGACCATGCCTACGGCCTGTCGCGGCGACGGGTGACGGTATCCACATCCGGCCTGGTGCCGGCGATGGACCGCCTGGCCGAACGTTGTCCGGTCGCGCTGGCGGTGAGCCTGCATGCGCCCAACGATGCGTTGCGCGACCAGATCGTGCCGATCAACAAGAAGTATCCGTTGCGCGAATTGATGGCCGCCTGCCGGCGTTATCTGGTGCATGCGCCGCGCGACTTCATCACCTTCGAATACGTGATGCTGGCCGGCGTGAACGACCAGCCCGAGCATGCGCGCCAGCTGGTCGAGCTGACGCACGACGTGCCGTGCAAGTTCAACCTCATTCCCTTCAATCCGTTTCCGGACTCGGGCTACGAAAAACCGCGGACAGAGTCGATGCGCGTGTTTCGCCAGATCCTGCAGGATGCAGGCTTGGTGGTGACCACGCGCAAGACGCGCGGTGACGATATCGATGCGGCTTGCGGGCAACTGGCCGGGAAAGTCGCGGACAAGAGCGGGCGTGTCATGAAGCGAATGCACAAGGAGGCAGCGTGAAGAAATGGGTAGGGGTACTGGTTGCAGCGGCATTGCTGGCGGGTTGCGCGGCACAGCCGATGGACGGGAGCGGCGGTGTGGCCGCCAGCGAGGCTGACAGCCAGAGTCGCGAACGTGCCCGTGCATTCACGGATCTGGCCGGGGCCTATGTCGCGCGTACCCAGTACAAGGTCGCACTCGACGAGTTGCGCAAGGCGATCATGGCCGATAATCGCTATGGCCCGGCCTACAACATTTACGGCATGATCTACATGGATTTGGCCGAGGACAAACTGGCCGAGGAAAATTTCCGTCGCGCCATTGAACTCGATCGCAACGATTCGAACGCGCACAACAACTACGGCTGGTTTCTCTGTACCCGCGGCCGCTACGATGAAGGCCTGGCGCAATTCAGCGCTGCCATTCGCAACCCTTTGTACACGCAGCCCGAACTGGCCATGACCAATGCCGGCTTGTGCGCCGAAAAGAAGGGCGATATCGCGTTGGCCGAGGCCAATTTGGGCAAGGCGCTCAAACTGCAGCCCGATAGCCCCAACTCCGTCCTCAAGCTGGCCGGACTGTATTTCCGCCAAGGGCGCTTGGCGGAAGCGCAGCGTCTGCTGGGGCGGCATGACGAGCTGGCGCCGCCGTCTGCCGAAAGCCTGTGGCTGGGCGTGCGGCTGGAACGCAAGCTGGGTGATCGGGCGCAGGAAGCCGCCTATGCCTTGCAGCTGCGCAAACGCTTCCCCGATTCGAACGAGACGCAGCAGTTGCTGACGGGGCATTTCGAATGAGTGGGAGTGGGCTGGCCTCGGTCGGCCAGATTTTGCAGGAAGCACGCGAAGCACAGGGCATCACGCTGGACAATGCAGCCGTGCGTCTGCGTCTGATGCATCGCCAGGTGGAGGCGATGGAACGGGACGACTTCGAGAGCCTGGGCCAGCCCGTTTTCGCACGTGGCTTTGTGCGGAACTATGCGCGTCTGTTGGGGCTGGTGCCGGAGTCCCTGCTGGCGCGCATGGATGGCGCTCCGACCGAACCGGCTGCGTTCGTTCCGACCGAACCGGCGCTGCCGCGGTCATGGCTGACGTCTCCGTGGCTGATCTTGTCGCTGCTCGGCCTGTTGCTGGTGGTGGCCGTGCCGGTTGCCTTGTATGCGTGGCTCAACAGCGATGGGGAGAGCGCACCGATGCGCCGACACCCGCCGTGATACAGCCGCGCCCGGCACCGGCCGTCGCAACCGCCCCTGTCGCTGCACCGGCTGATGTCGTGTCGCCTGCGCCCGCGTCGCCCGTGATCCCTGCTGCGGCTGACGGTACGTCGCCTGAGGCTACGACGTCTGGGACGGCCGAGTCTGCGGCGGAGGGCAGTGTGCTGCACCTCGATTTCGGCGACGAGTCGTGGACCGAGATCAAGGATGCCAGCGGTCGCATGCTGATGCGTCAACTCAATCCCGCAGGTAGCAGCGCGGACGTTCACGGCCAGCCTCCCTTCGATGTGGTGATTGGCAATGCCACGCAGGTGCAGATGACGTACAACGGCCGCCCCATCGACCTGAAACCCTTTATTGACGTGACGGTTGCCCGCTTCACGCTGGAAGAATGATGTCCCAGATTATCCGTCGTCCCACCCGTCAGGTGCAGATCGGCCAAGTGCGGGTCGGCGGTGACGCCCCCGTGGTGGTGCAGTCGATGACCAACACCGACACAGTCGATATCACCGCGACCGTGCGTCAGGTGCAGGCGCTCGCCGAGGCTGGATCGGAACTGGTGCGGCTGACTGTCAACACGCTGGACGCCGCCGCTGCGGTGCCGCGCATTCGTGAGCGCCTCGACGTGCTGGGCTGTCGCGTGCCGCTGATCGGCGATTTCCATTTCAACGGCCACAAGCTCTTGACCCAGGTGCCCGAGTGCGCAGAAGCGCTGGCCAAGCTGCGCATCAATCCCGGCAATATCGGTCGGGGCAACAAGCGCGACGAGCAGTTCGCCACGCTGATCGAGGTGGCATGCCGATACGACAAGCCGGTGCGCATCGGCGTCAACTGGGGCAGCCTCGACCAGGCGCTGGCAGCGCGCATGATGGATGACAATGCCCGGCTTGCACAGCCGGAAGACGCCGAGGTCGTGATGCGCCGCGCGATGGTCGCATCTGCGCTCGAATCGGCCAGGAAGGCCGAGGAATTGGGGCTCGGCGGCGACAAGATCATCCTGTCATGCAAGATGAGCCGGGTACAGGATCTGATATCGGTCTACCGTGATCTGGCGTCGCAGTGCGACTACCCGTTGCACCTCGGATTGACCGAAGCCGGCATGGGCAGCAAGGGCATCGTCGCTTCGACCGCGGCTTTGTCGGTGTTGCTGCAGGAAGGCATCGGCGACACGATACGGATATCCTTGACGCCCGAGCCGGGCGGCGAGCGCACTCAGGAAGTCCGTGTCGGCCAGGAAATCCTGCAGGCGCTGGGCTTACGTGCATTCACACCCCAGGTCACGGCCTGTCCTGGCTGCGGTCGTACCACCTCCACCGTATTCCAGGAACTGGCGCAGGATATCGAAACCTATTTGCGTACCCAGATGCCCGTGTGGCGCAGCCAGTATCCCGGTGTCGAATCCATGCAGGTGGCGGTGATGGGTTGCGTGGTCAACGGCCCTGGCGAGTCCAAGCATGCCAATATCGGCATCTCGTTGCCCGGTACGGGCGAAGTGCCGGTCGCGCCGGTATACGTCGACGGCGAANAAACGGTGACGCTGAAAGGCGAGAAGATAGCCGAAGAATTCCAGACCATCGTCGAAGACTATGTGCGCAGCCATTACGGCACTGCGTGAAATGCATTTCTGTTGATTACGTTATGAGCAATAACATTCAATCCGTGCGCGGCATGAACGACTGCCTGCCCGATGTCAGCGACACGTGGCAGGGGTTCGAGACGATCGTGCGCGACTGGCTGCGGCGCTACGGCTACCGCGAGATACGTACGCCGATTCTCGAGCATACCGGTCTGTTCAAGCGTGCCATCGGTGAAGTGACCGACATTGTCGAGAAGGAAATGTATACCTTCGTCGACGAACTGAACGGCGAATCGCTGACGCTGCGCCCGGAAGGCACGGCGTCGTCGGTGCGTGCGGTGATCCAGCACAACCTGTTGTACGACGGTGGTAAGCGATTGTGGTACACCGGACCGATGTTCCGCCATGAGCGTCCGCAANAGGGCCGCTACCGGCAATTTCACCAGGTCGGCGTCGAGGCGCTCGGCTTTGCCGGGCCGGACGTCGATGCCGAACTGATCGTGATGTGCGCCGATCTGTGGAAGGAACTGGGCATCGCGCCGACGCTTCAGCTCAACACCTTGGGCGATCATGCTGCGCGGCAGCGGCACCGCGAGAAACTGATCGCCTATTACGCATCGCACCAGGACGTGCTTGACGAAGATGCCAGGCGCCGGCTGCACAGCAACCCGCTGCGCATCCTCGATAGCAAGAACCCGGCGATGCAGGCACTGAACGATGCGGCGCCCAAGCTGATGGATGAGCTCGAGGACGAAGCGCTGGCGCATTTCGAAGGGGTGCAGACGCTGCTTCGCGAGAATGGCATTGTCTTCGAGATCAATCCCAGGCTGGTGCGGGGTCTGGATTACTACAACCGCACCGTGTTCGAATGGGTGACCGACCAGCTCGGCGCGCAGGGCACGGTGTGTGCGGGCGGCCGCTACGATGGCCTGATCGAGCAATTGGGCGGTAAGCCGGCGCCCGCAGCCGGGTTTGCGATGGGTATCGAACGGCTGCTGGCATTGGTCGAAGCGGGTAGACGTACCATCGCGACCCCGGCATACGATGCCTATGTCGTCCATGCCGGCGACGCGGCACAGGCCTTTGCCTGGCAGGTGGCCGGTTCGCTGCGCAGTGTCGGACTCGCCGCGATCCTGCATTGTGGCGGCGGCAGTTTCAAGTCGCAGATGAAANAGGCCGATGCCAGTCGCGCTCGTTATGCGGTGATCATCGGCGACGACGAGGCCGCCGCGCAGCAGGTGACGCTGAAGCCGCTGCGCGAGGCAGGCGAACAGACCCGCGTCGAGGTGGCGCGGGCGATTCAATTCATTCAAGAAGCATCAACTCAAAAGGCATAGCGCATGGCAACCTACGATCTCGACGAGCAGGAACGGCTGGACGAACTGAAAGCCTGGTGGAAACGCTGGGGCAGCCTGGTGATGGTCGGTCTGGCCGTGGTGGTCGCGGGGCAGCAGGCTNGGCGCTACTGGCAGAACCACACGGTGACGCAAAGCCTGGAAGCGGCAACCGTGTACGAANAACTCACGCAGTCGCTGGCTGTAAATGACGCCAAGAGCGCACGCGAAGCGGGTGCGATGCTGCTCGACCAGTACAAAGGCACGGCGTATGCACCACGTGCCGCGATGCTGCTGGCCAAGCTCAATGTCATGAACAAGGATCTGAAAAGCGCGCAGAGCCAGCTGGAATGGGCCGTGGCCAACAGCAAGGAGCCGGCCGTCAAGGATCTGGCGCGCCTGCACCTGGCGGGTGTGCAACTCGACCAGAAACAATACGACGTGGCGTTGAAAACCCTGGCAGGCTCGCATAGCGATGCGTTCGCCTTCCGTTTCGAAGACATGCGGGGCGATGTGCTGATGGCGCAAGGCAAGAAAGCCGAGGCGCGTGTGGCGTATCAGGCGGCGTTCGGCAAGATGGAAAAAGACAATCCCTATCGCAGCATCGTCGAACTGAAGCTCGATGCCCTGGGAGGAGAAACCAAGTGAAGATGCGCATGATGGTCGCCGGCCTGGCGCTGGTCATGTCGGGATGCAGCACGGTCGGTTCGATGACCAGCACGGTGGGCGGCTGGTTTGGCCACGGTCCGGTCAAGGCCAAGCCCGCGGAACTGGTCGAATTCAAACCCACTGCCAGCCTTACCGAAGCCTGGAAGGGCGAAACGGGAGATACCAGCGGTTATCTGTTCCGCNCCCGGGCCGCAGGCGACGATGTGTTTGCCGCAGGCGGCAACCGCGTGGTGCGCATCGCGGTAGCCAATGGCAACACGGTGTGGAAAACCGATGCCGACGCCAAGCTGTCGGCCGGTGCCGGCGTGGGGCAAGGGTTGGTGCTGGTGGGCAGCACCAAGGGCGAGTTGCTGGCGTTGGATCAGACCAGCGGCCAGGTGCGCTGGAAAGTGGCTTTGTCGAGCGAAGTGACCGGCCAGGCGCTGGTCGTAGGGGACATTGTCATCGCACGTACGGGCGATGGCCGTGTGCAGGGGCTCGGGGCCGCCGACGGCAGCCGCAAATGGCTGTACACCCGCACTCTGCCGGTATTGAGCCTGCGCGGTTCGGGCGGCATGACCGTGCGTGACGAGGTGCTCTATGCCGGGTTCCCGGGCGGCAAACTGGTTGCGCTCAATGCGGCCAATGGCGCGCAGTTGTGGGAGGCGACCGTGGCGCTGCCGCGCGGAGCGACCGAACTCGAACGGGTGGCTGATGTGATGGGCAATCCGGCCGTGGATGAACGCCAGGTGTGCGCGGTTGCCTATCAGGGGCGGGTGGCCTGTTTCGACCGCCGCAACGGGGAGCTGCTGTGGGCGCGCGACACCTCGAGCAACACCGGCCTGGCGATGGACGAGCGCAATGTCTACGTCACCGACGACAAGGACGCCGTGACGGCCTACGATAAAACCAGCGGCCGCGCCGGCTGGCGGCAGGACAAGCTGGCGCGCCGTGCAGTGACCGCACCGCTGGCACTCGGTGCCTGGGTCGTGGTGGCCGACGGCGAGGGATACGTCCATGTGCTGTCGAGCGAGGATGGCAGCTTCGTGGCGCGTGCGAAAGTCGACAGCGGCGTCCATTCGGCGCCAGTCGATATCGGGCCGGGTTTCGCGGTGGAGACGACCAAAGGCAATGTCGTCGCGTTCCGGCTCAAGTAAACAACACGACGCGTCGGCTCTGACGCGTCAGCAAGGATAATCATCCTAAAAACCGCAGTTGACCGCTCAATTTTAGGAATGCTGCATGAATATCGATACTTCAACCTGCGATCGCACTCACCGGCAGATGGAGGCCGCTACGCACCCGCCGGCACGCCTGGCCACGCGCCTGCCTTTGTCGTTCGTCGTTGCAGGCCCCGGCCTGCTGCCTCCTCACTTCGCGGCAGTCACCTGCCCAGACGCACCCTCGGGCGCGTCCAACTACGGTTTCTAGGATGATGCTTCCCACTTTGGTTCTTGTCGGGCGCCCGAACGTCGGCAAGTCCACCTTGTTCAACCGCCTCACCGGTACGCGCGATGCCCTCGTGCACGATATGCCGGGGATGACGCGCGACCGCCACTACGGGCGCGGGCGCATCGGTGGCAAGCCCTATTTGGTGGTCGACACCGGCGGCCTCGAGCCGGTGGCCAAGGAGGGCATCATGGCCGAGATGGCGCGCCAGACACTGCAGGCCATCGACGAGGCCGACGCCATCATTTTCATGGTCGATGCGCGCAGTGGCCTCACGCCGCAGGACAAGGTGATCGCTGATCGTCTGCGCCGTGCGACGTGCCCGGTGCTGCTGGCGGTCAACAAGGCCGAGGGCATGAATCGCGCGGTGGTGACCGCCGAATTCCACGAGTTGGGACTGGGCGAGCCGCTGGCGATCTCCGGCGCGCACGGCGACGGCATTTCCGACTTGGTGGATGAGGCGCTGGCGCCGTTCTCCGAAGAAGAAGAAAAGACCGACGAATTCGGCATCCCCAAGATTGCCCTGGTGGGACGTCCCAACGTCGGCAAGTCGACACTGGTCAACGCCCTGGTGGGCGAGGAACGCGTCATTGCGTTCGA
This sequence comes from Thiobacillus sp., assembly GCF_013693775.1. Classification (NCBI taxonomy): domain Bacteria; kingdom Pseudomonadati; phylum Pseudomonadota; class Betaproteobacteria; order Nitrosomonadales; family Thiobacillaceae; genus Thiobacillus; species Thiobacillus sp. The sequence continues at coordinate 1,633,348 of NZ_CP059257.1, read as the reverse complement.
TCAGCCCGGCACCACGCGCGATTCGATCTACGTCGAGTTCGAGCGCGACGGCAAGCCCTACATTTTGATCGACACCGCCGGCGTGCGGCGTAAAGGGAAGGTGTTCGAGACGGTGGAAAAATTCTCCGTCATCAAGACGCTGCAGGCGATCGAGGATGCCAACGTCGTGGTGCTGGTGCTCGACGCGCGCGAGAACGTTTCCGAGCAGGATGCGCATCTGGCGGGCTTCGTGCTGGAAACCGGGCGCGCGCTGGTGGTGGCGGTGAATAAATGGGATGGCCTGTCCGCCGAGCAGCGTGACGACATCAAGCGCGACATCGGCCGCAAGCTGGCTTTCCTGGATTTCGCCCGATTCAATTACATTTCGGCCTTGAAGAGCAAGGGCCTGGATACCCTGTTGAAGGATGTCGAAGCCGCGCATGCCGCCGCCTTCCTCAAGATGTCGACGCCCAAGCTGACGCGCGTGCTCGAGATGGCGGTGGAGCAGCATGCGCCGCCCAAGAATGGCTTGTTCCGTCCCAAACCGCGCTACGCGCACCAGGGCGGCAAGAACCCGCCTGTGATCATTCTGCACGGCAACGCGCTGGAAGGCTTGCGCGACGACTACAAGCGCTACCTGGAAAGCAGTTTCCGCAAGGCGTTCAAGCTGCAGGGCACGCCGCTTCGGATCCAGGTGAAGGAAGACACGGGCAAAAATCCGTATGAAGGCAAGACGCGCGCGCCGCTCACCGAAAGCGAGGCGACGCGGATGCGGCGCAAGAAGCGGGTACGGCGCAAGGTCTACGGCTCAACCTGAGCCGCGCATGCGCGGGCTCACCCGCAAGGGTGGGCCGTGGTTGTAAAGCCGATAAATCGGCACCAACCACGCTCAGTCCAGCCAGCGCACCAGATAGAACAGCTTGAACCCTTCGGAGGAACGCGATGGACCGCTGGCAATGGCGGCGTGGCGGCTCTTGGCGGGATCCGCATGCGCACGCGCCTCGTCCTCGCTGGCGTAGACTTCGACCACGCCCTCGGGAAAACGCTTGCGGTGCTTGCCTGAAGGCGAATAGATCACCACTGCCGACGTACCGACGACTTTCGATTCGACATCGGTGAACAGGCTGGTAGCTTGCGGCATTCGGCTGTCTCTAAATAATGCATCGCTGAACGCGATGCATTAATGCGTCTTCTTCGGGATGCTGCTGATCTTGACGGCGTGGCTGGTGGGCGTCTCGTCGGTGAAGCGCGGACGCTCATCCAAGGTGCGCCCGGTGAGCTGGGCAAGCTCGGTCTCGCGGCTGGCAATCACCATCAGACAATCCTTGATGCCGAGGACGGTGGCCTCGGTCAGGGGNCTGGGATTGCCATCGCGCGGCGCGGTATCGCGCACGATGGAAGTCAGGGTCTTGCGCATCATGCGCATGAGGCGCTGCTCGTCGTGCAGGGCTTTTTCGTCCATGAGGGTACTCCGGAAACCAGCAAAGATTCCGCATTGTCGGCGCCGCTCCGTACTTCGTCAACGCAAGTCCCTTGAGCACGAGGGGATAAAAAGCGTGACAGGGGGCATAAGAATTATGAACCGACAGTCCTTGCCGGCTGTTTTATGCTTGCCAGCTGAGGAGACCTCCCATGCCAGACCCGAATACCNCCGAATCCAGCGAAGTTCGCGAAATCCGCATCAATCCCATCGTGCCGAGCGAATCGGTACTGGTCGCCACCGCACGCAGCATGCGCCCGAAANAGGCCGAAGAACTGGCGCCGCGCGACACCCGCAAGCACGTCGAAACCTGCCCGTTCTGCCGTGGCAACGAGCACAAGACGCCGCCGGTGATCCTGCATTGGCCGCCGGAGGGTGACTGGCAGATCCGCATGGTCGAGAACCTTTACCCGGTGCTGGGCGACGACCGCGAACAAGCCGGTTTCAACTTCGGCCTGCAGCAGACCATCGACGGTTACGGCCGGCACGAGGTCATCATCGATCACCATGAACACGGCATCGCCGTGCACGAGATGGCTGAATCGCACCTGACGGCGCTGTTCGGCGTCTACCAGAGGCGCATGCGCCAGTTGTTCGAGTCGGACGAGCGGCTGAAATACGTGCTGGTGTTCAAGAACTTCGGCCCGGCGGCTGGTGCGTCGATCCCGCATACGCACAGTCAGGTGATCGCGATGCCGGTGGTGCCCGAGAACGTCGACGCCGAAGTAAAGAATAGTGCCGCGCACTACGCCAAGCACCACCACTGTATCTTCTGCGCGCTGATCGACGAGGCATTGACCTTCGAGGCGACCATTTATGACCGCACGTCCGGCGCGGTGCGGCGCAAGATCAACGTCGGCCAGTACGTGGTCGAGCGCGGCGAAAAGTTCATCGCCATCAAGCCGTTCGCCAGCCGCTACGAATGGGAGGTGCACATCCTGCCGCTGGCGCACCAGGCCGATTTTCTTGACGTACGCGGCGAGGATCTGGCCGATCTGGCGCGGGTGATGAAGCGCACCATGGCACGACTGGATGCTGTCATCGGCGGCGCGCAGTACAACTTCTTTCTGCACTCGGTCCCGCACGATAGCCGGCAGCAGGCGCATGCGCCGAGCTATCACTGGCACCTGGAAATCTGCCCTCGCACGTCGATACCCACCGGATTCGAACTCGGTTCGGGCCTGTTCGTCAACACCATCAATCCGGAACAGGCGGCCGAGCGCCTGCGCACGGTGGAATTGTAGAAGGCGGCGAGCCTTCCGGGCGTCCGCACGGGCGTGATCGGGACTAGAATCAAACTTTCCAATCCGCTCGCATAGGTGCGCATGGCTGTCCGCCCCTATGCCAGCCTGAATGTCCGCCAGTGAAACCACCCCTGTATTGCCTTGTTTTATCCATGACCCCCATTCATCCGGGTGTAGGCAGGAGCTATCGCCTTGTTTGAACGGCATGCCGGCGGCGAGCGCGTCATCCTGGTGGCGCTTGATTTCGGCGATCTGGATTTTGCCGAAAACGTGGCCGAACTGCGGTTGCTGGCGGCCGGCGCCGGGCTAGAAATTCTGGGTGAGGTGCAGGGCAAGCGTAGCCGCCCCGATGCCGCGCTGTTCGTTGGCAGCGGCAAGGCCGACGAGATCGCCGCGCTGGTCGCTGCCACCGAAGCGGACGTCGTCATCTTCAACCACGAACTGTCACCTGCCCAGGAACGCAACCTGGAGCGCCGCGTGCATTGTCGGGTGGTCGATCGCGTCACGTTGATTCTGGATATTTTTGCGCGCCGTGCGCACAGCGCGGAAGGCAAGCTGCAGGTCGAACTGGCCCAGCTTCAGCACCTTTCGACCCGGCTGGTGCGCGGCTGGACCCACCTCGAACGCCAGCGCGGCGGTGTGGGCATGCGCGGCCCGGGTGAAAAACAACTGGAAACCGACCGTCGCCTGATCGGGATGCGGGTCAAGGCGCTGCGCGACCGGCTCGCTAAATTGGGCAAGCAGCGCCGTACCCAGCGGCGTTCACGCGCGCGCCAGCATGTGTTGTCGGTGGCGCTGGTCGGGTATACCAATGCCGGGAAATCCACGCTGTTCAATGCGCTGACGCGTGCCGGCACCTACGCGGCCGACCAGTTGTTTGCCACGCTGGACACCACCACACGCAAGATATACCTGCCTCAGGTAGGCGAAGTGGTGCTCTCGGATACCGTCGGCTTCATCACCCGTCTGCCGCATGACCTGGTGGCGGCGTTCCGAGCCACGCTGGAGGCTACGGCGGAAGCCGATCTGCTGCTGCATGTGATCGATTCGGCCAGCCCAGGACGCGAGCGCCAGATCGAAGCGGTCGACAAGGTGTTGGCGGAAATCGGGGCGGATGCCGTGCCGCAACTCCGGGTCTACAACAAGCTCGATCTGACGGGTGTTGCGCCAGGGGTGGGGCGGGACGAATATGGTAAACTGCAAAGCGTGTATGTATCCGCGCAATCCGGCGCGGGGCTTGAACTTNTACGTGATGCCCTGTCAGAAATCCTGGTCGCTGAACGCGCCCGGGACGAAGCCGGCGCATCAGGCGAAGATACCTCCCAATCCACCGCTCTCTCTGCATAACTTAACGATATGGCCTGGAACGACCCGCAATGGGGCAACAACGGTAATCGCAACAAAAACAGCGGACCGCCCGATCTGGATGAGCTCTGGCGGCGCCTTAACCAGCGTCTCAACGGCATGTTTGGCAACCGGAATACGGAAGGGGGCGGCGGGTTCTCGTCGGGTGGCGCGGGCGGCGGCAATCTGCTCGGCTTGTTGCTCGGTGCGCTGTTTCTGGTTTGGGTGGCGAGCGGTTTCTATATCGTCGACACGGGCCAGCGCGGCGTGGTGCTGCGCTTCGGCAAGTATATCGAGACGACCGAGCCGGGGCCGCGCTGGCATTTGCCGTGGCCGATCGAGTCACGCGAAATCGTCAATATCGATCAGGTGCGCACCGTCGAAATCGGCTATCGCAACAACGTCAAGAGCAAGGTGCTGCGCGAGTCGCTGATGCTGACGGATGACGAGAACATCATCGACCTGCAGTTTGCGGTGCAGTACATCCTGAAGGATCCCGAGGAATACCTGTTCGTCAATCGTGCGCCCGAAGATACGGTGTTGCAGGTGGCCGAAACCGCGATGCGCGAAATCGTCGGCAAGAACAAGATGGATTTTGTGCTGTACGAAGGGCGTGCTGAAATCGCCACGCGGGCGAAGGTGCTGATGCAACAGATTCTCGATCGCTACAAGACCGGCATCAGCATCAGCCAGGTCACGCTGCAGAACATCCAGCCGCCCGAGCAAGTGCAGGCTGCGTTCGACGATGCGGTCAAGGCGGGACAGGATCGCGAGCGCCTGAAGAACGAGGCGGAAGCGTATTCCAATGACGTGGTTCCGCGCGCAAGTGGTCTGGCTTCGCGCCTGAAGGAAGAAGCCGCCGGCTACAAGCAGGCGGTGATTGCCAATGCCGAAGGTGATGCCAGTCGCTTTTCGCAAATTGTGACCGAATATCAGAAAGCTCCGCAGGTGACACGCCAGCGTATGTATCTCGACACCATGCAGACCGTGATGAACAACACCAGCAAAGTGGTGGTTGACCAGAAGGGTGGCAACAGCCTCTTGTATCTGCCGCTCGACAAATTGCAGCAGATTGCCAACCAGCCCAGCAGCGGTGCGTCAGACGCGCTGTTGCAACCTCCGGTTGCCGCGACGCCTACGCCGCCTGCCCCCGTGGATCTACGCTCGCGCGATGCCTTGCGCAGCCGTGATCGGGAGGATCGGCCATGAACAAATATACTGCCCCCATCCTGATCGGGCTGGTCGTGGTGCTGGTGATCTTGAGCGGCAGCATGTTCACTGTCGATCAGCGCCAGAATGCCCTGGTGTTCCAGTTGGGTGAAGTGGTCTCAGTCAAGAAGGCGCCTGGCCTCTATTTCAAGCTTCCGCTGGTGCAGAACGTCCGCTATTTCGATACGCGCATCCTGACACTGGATGCGGCGGAACCGGAGCGTTTCATCACCTCGGAAAAGAAAAACGTGCTGGTCGATTCGTACATCAAATGGCGCGTGATCGATGCCCGGCAGTTTTACGTCTCGGTCGGCGGCGATGAAACACGCGCGCAGATTCGCTTGAACCAGACAGTGAATGACGGCCTGCGTGCCGAATTCGGCAAACGCACGATTCACGATGTCGTCTCGGGGCAGCGTGATAAGGTCATGGACCTCATTCGCGCCAAGGCCGACCAGGATGCGCGCTCGATCGGCGTGCAGGTGGTCGATGTGCGCATCAAGCGCGTCGATCTGCCGGAGAGCGTGTCGGAAAACGTCTATCGCCGGATGGAAGCCGAACGCAAGCAGGTGGCCAACGAACTGCGCTCGACCGGCGCGGCGGAAGCGGAAAAGATCAAGGCTGATGCGGATCGGCAGAAGCAGGTGATCGTCGCCGAAGCGTATCGCGATGCCCAGCGCGTCAAGGGTGAGGGCGACGCCAAGGCCTCGGCGGTCTACGCCGCTGCGTATGACAAGAACCCGGAATTCTATGCCTTCTACCGCAGCATGCAGGCCTATCGCGAGAGCTTCAAGAACAAGAGCGACGTGATGGTGCTCGACCCCAGCGCAGACTTCTTCAAATACATGAAGAACCCGCGTGCAGCCGGTGGTAAATGACGGGTTCGGACTGGCTGGCTGCACTGGGCTTGTTGCTGGTGATTGAGGGTATTCTGCCGTTTGCCGCACCTGCCGCATGGCGTGACGGCTTTCGCAGGATGCAGGCGCTCCGCGACGGCCAATTGCGTTTTATCGGCGCTGCCTCGATGTTGGGCGGCGTTTTTTGTTGATGCTACTGAATTGAAATGACTGCCTGGCTATTGCCCGAAAACGTCGAGGATGTATTGCCGCCGCAGGCCTGGCGCATGGAGGACATGCGTCGCGCGCTGCTCGATCTGTTTCGCGGTCGCGGTTATCAGTTGGTGATTCCGCCGCTGATGGAATACGTCGATTCATTGTTGACGGGTGTGGGGGCCGACCTCGACCTCAAGACCTTCAAGCTGGTCGATCAGCTGACCGGCCGGCTGATGGGCGTGCGTGCCGACATCACGCCGCAGGTGGCGCGTATCGACGCGCACCTGCTCGCCGCCAATGCGGTGAACCGCCTGTGCTATGCGGGCAGCGTGCTGCATACCCAGTCCGACGGTTTCCATCGCTCGCGCGAGCCGATCCAGGTCGGTGCGGAACTGTATGGCGAAGCCGGTGCGGAAGCGGATCTCGAAATTCTCACGCTGATGTTGCAGGGCCTCGACGCGTGCGGTGTGAAAACGCTGCAACTCGACATCGGCCACGTCGGCGTATATCGGGCGCTGGCACAGGAAGCCGGCCTGTCCGGTGCGGTCGAGCATCAATTGTTCGGTGCATTGCAGGCCAAGGACAGCAGCGCCGTGACGGTGTTGACTGCAGGTCTGTCCGCCGCGTTGCGCGAGGCCTTTGCTGCACTGCCGCAACTGTATGGCGATCGCAGCGTACTGGCCGAGGCGCGTGCACGACTGCCGCAACTGACGTCGGTGCAGGCGGCGCTGGACACGCTCGAACGGATCGATCAGGGGCTCGGCAAGGTGGATGCAGCCTATGACCTGGCCGAACTGCGCGGCTATGGCTACCACAGCGGCGTCGTGTTTGCCGCCTACACGGGCGGGCGTAGCCATGCGATCGCACAGGGCGGACGCTACGACGAAGTGGGGCGGGTATTCGGTCGGGCACGCCCGGCCACCGGCTTCAGTCTGGATTTACGCGAGCTGGTCGTTGCCGGCTCGGATATGAGCCTGTTTCAGCAGTAATCATGCCCCACGTTGAGACCAGGATCGGATGGATGCAAGGCGCAGTGCGCAGGCAATGGTTATTCCATTGCCAAGCGCTGCAACGCCGCAGATGCCGATCCTGGTCTCAACGGAGGGCCGGTTGCCTGCGGGCGCATTGCCGCGTTGCGGGTCGCTCATTTGGAACAACCAAACTTCGCTCCCCGCGCCTTGCACTGCATCCCGCAGGTAACCGGCGTGGGGCATGATTACTGCTGAAACAGGCTCAAATAAAGGAGATTGCACCATGGCAGCAAAAACGTCGTCGTCATCGGCACCCAGTGGGGCGATGAGGGCAAAGGCAAAATCGTCGACTGGCTGACCGACCGCGCACAGGGCGTGGTGCGTTTCCAGGGCGGCCACAACGCAGGCCACACGCTGGTGGTGGCGGGCAAGAAAACCGTGTTGCACCTGATCCCGTCCGGCATCCTGCGCGACAACGTCACCTGCTACATCGGCAACGGCGTCGTGCTGTCGCCGACCGCGCTGATCGAGGAAATGGACATGCTGATGGCTGCCGGCGTCGATGTGGCGAGCCGTCTCAAGCTCAGCGAGGCCTGCCCGCTGATCATGCCGCACCACGTCGCGCTCGACCGCGCGCGCGAGATCGCCAAGGGCGCCGGCAAGATCGGTACCACCGGGCGCGGCATCGGCCCGGCCTACGAGGACAAGGTGGCGCGCCGCGCACTGCGTCTGCAGGACCTGTTCCATCGGGAACGGTTCGCTGCCAAGCTGGGTGAGGTGCTCGACCACCACAACTTCATGCTGAAGAACTATTACAAGACCGACGTGGTCGACTTCAACCAGTCGCTCGACGAAATGATGGCGCTGGCCGAACGCCTGAAGCCGATGGTGGCAGACGTGCCACGCAGCCTCTACGAAGCGAACAAGGCAGGCGAGAACCTGCTGTTCGAGGGCGCGCAGGGCACGCTGCTCGACATTGATCACGGCACCTATCCGTTCGTGACCTCGTCCAACTGCACGGCCGGTGGCGCCGCCACCGGCGCCGGTGTCGGCCCGAACACGCTGCACTACGTCCTCGGCATCACCAAGGCCTACACCACGCGCGTCGGCTCGGGGCCGTTCCCGACCGAACTGTTCGACGACGTCGGCCAGTACCTCGGCGAGAAGGGGCACGAATTCGGTGCCACCACCGGCCGGCAACGCCGGTGTGGCTGGTTTGACGCCGCTGCGCTCAAGCGTTCGATCCAGATCAATGGCGTCACTGGCCTGTGCGTGACCAAGCTCGACGTGCTGGACGGGCTGGAGACCGTGCGCGTATGCGTGGGATATAAAATCGACGGCGAGACCTGCGACATCCTGCCGGTGGGCGCCGAATCGATCGCCCACGTCGAGCCGATTTACGAAGATCTGCCGGGCTGGAGCGATACGACCGTGGGCGTGCAGGAATTCGACAAGCTGCCGCAGAAGGCGCAGACCTACCTGAAGCGGATGGAGGCCTTGTGCGAAGTGCCAGTGGACGTCGTGTCGACCGGCCCGGACCGGGTGGAGACGATCGTGCGTCGTCACCCCTACGAGGCCTGATGGTTAAAATGAAATCTGAAAAAGTAAAAAGCCGACACAAGGTCGGCTTTTACTTGCAGCGTTTGGTGCCCAGAAGAGGACTCGAACCTCCACAGTGTTGCCACCGCTAGGACCTGAACCTAGTGCGTCTACCAATTCCGCCATCTGGGCAATGAAGGCGCGCATTTTAGAGAGACGTAGATAAATTGTCAACGAAGATGACTTCAAAAAATCCCGTAGCCGCGCCAGCAAGCACAAGATCCCGGCAATCCGCCTGGCCGACCCGTTCTACGAACGTGAAGTCGAGCGCTACGAATCGCCCTTGCCGAGCCGCGAATACATTCTGCAACTGATTACCGAGGCGGGCTGCCCGGTCGATGTCGAGGCCTTTACCGAGCAGCTGCACATCACCGAGGCCGAGCGCGACTTGTTCCAGCGCCGTCTCGGCGCGATGCAGCGCGACGGCCAGCTGATGCTCAACCGCAAGCGCCAGCTGTGTCTGCCGGACAAGCTCGATCTGATCAAGGGCCGTGTCGAAGGCCATCCTGACGGCTTCGGCTTCGTGGTACCGGAAGAGGGCGGTGACGACCTGTATCTGTCGCCCAAGGAAATGCACCGCGTGTTGCATGGCGACAAGGTGCTGGTACGGGTCGCCGGCTTCGACAAGCGCGGGCGGCGTGAGGCCAAGATCGTCGAAGTACTGGAGCACGTCAACCAGTTCGTCGTCGGCCGCTACTACCTCGAAGGCGGCGTCGGCTTCCTGATCGCGGAGAACCGCCGCATCAACCAGGACATTCTGGTTCCCACGGAAAATGCGGGCGCAGCAAAATCCGGCCAGGTCGTCACGGTGGAAATCGTCACCCAGCCCGGCGCGCACAACGAGGCCGTCGGCCGCGTCACCGAGATTCTGGGCAGCTTCACCGGCCCAGGCATGGAAATCGAGATTGCGTTGCGCAAGCATGACCTGCCCTACGTGTTCCCACCCGAGGTCGAGGCGCAGGCATCGAAGCTGCCGAGCAAGGTGCAGAAAAAGGACATGGCCGACCGCGAGGACATCCGCCATCTGCCGCTTGTCACCATCGACGGCGAGACCGCGCGCGACTTCGACGACGCCGTGTATTGCGAGCCGCTGGGCCGCAGCGGCTACCGCCTGATCGTGGCGATCGCCGACGTCAGCCATTACGTCAAACCCAAGGATGCGCTCGACAGCGAAGGCTTCAACCGCGGCAACTCGGTGTACTTCCCGCGCCGCGTCATCCCCATGCTGCCGGAGGCGCTGTCCAACGGCCTGTGCTCGCTCAACCCGGAAGTCGACCGTCTGTCGATGGTGTGCGACATGCGCATCACCACGGCGGGCAGCATCAAGGAATACCGCTTCTACCCGGCGGTGATCTATTCGCACGCGCGCCTCACCTACAACCAGGTGTGGGACTGGCTCTCCGGCACTGCCAAGCCGGAGAAGAAGCACGCCGCGCTGATGCCGCACCTGCAGGCGCTCGACAAGCTGTTTCGCACCCTCTTGAAGGCGCGCGCCAAGCGCGGCGCCATCGACTTCGGCTCGACCGAGACGCAGATCATTTTCGACGACAACGGCAAGATCAAGGAGATCGTACCGGTGGTCCGCAACGACGCCCACCGCATCATCGAGGAATGCATGCTGGCGGCCAACGTCTGTGCCTCGGATTTCCTGCACGAAAACAAGCAGCCCGCGCTGTTCCGCGTTCACGAAGGCCCGACGCCCGAAAAGCTCGCCGCGCTGCGCGGCTTCCTCGCCGAATTCGGCCTCGACCTCGGCGGCGGCGACAAGCCGCACGCCAAGGATTACGCTGCGCTGCTGGAGAAGATCAGGNACCGTCCCGACCACGGCCTGCTGCAGACCGTGATGCTGCGCTCGCTGCGGCAGGCGATCTACAGCCCCGACAACAAGGGCCACTTTGGTCTGGCGTACGAGGCCTACACCCACTTCACCTCGCCGATCCGCCGCTATCCTGACCTGCTGGTGCACCGCGGCATCAAGGCGGTACTGCTGGGCGAGAAGCTGCCGGCCAAGGGACTGGCGGAAATCGGCGCCCACTGCTCGATGACCGAGCGTCGCGCCGATGACGCCACCCGCGACGTCGATGCCTGGCTCAAGACCTACTTCATGCAGGACCGCATCGGCGACGAATACAACGGCACCGTGAGCGCGGTGACCAGCTTTGGGCTGTTCGTCGCGATCGACGACATCTTCATCGAAGGCCTGGTGCACGTCTCCGAACTCGGCCAGGACTACTTCCATTACGACCAGGCCAAGCACATGATGCTCGGCGAGCGCACCGGCAAGAAATATCGGCTGGGCGACCGCGTGCGCATCAGGGTGATGCGCGCCGATATCGAGACCAGCAAGATCGATTTCAGCCTGGTCGCTGAAATCGAGTCGGTGCAGGAAGAAACCGCCGCGCCGAAGAAGAAGGCCGGCAGAAGCGGCGGCAAGCGGAAATGAGCGAGAAGCTCGCCGACAAGCACGCCGCAGAAAAACTTATCTACGGCTTTCACCCCGTGCTGGCTCGCCTGCGCCAGGACCCGTCAGGGATATTCGAAATTTACCTTGATTTGACCCGCCGCGACGCGCGTGCGCGCGACCTGGTGCATCAGGCCAGGGACAACGGGGTCAAGCTGGCACAGGTCGAAGCCGACCGCCTGACCCGATTGGTCGGCAAGACCGCCAAGCACCAGGGCGTCGTTGCCCGCGTCAAGCCGGTCGCGCTGACGCAGTCGCTCGACGAAGTGCTGGAAAACATTCAGGGGCCGCCGCTCTTGGTCATCCTCGACGGCGTCACCGACCCGCACAACCTCGGCGCGATCCTGCGATCGGCCGACGCCTTCGGCGTCCACGCCGTCATCGCGCCCAAGGACAGCGCCGTCGGCATCAACGCCACGGTGGAAAAGGTCGCCTCCGGTGCGGCTGAGACCGTGCCCTACCTCATGGTCACCAACCTCGCGCGCACCATCGAGGACCTGAAGGAACACAACATCTGGGTCATCGCCGCCGACATGGACGGCGAGCAGCCCCTGTCCGGCATCGACGCCAAGACCGGCATCGCCTGGGTGCTCGGCGCCGAAGGAGCGGGCATCCGCCGCCTGGTCAAGCAGAGCTGCGACCAGATTGCGCGCATCCCGATTGGGGGCACGGTGGAAAGCCTCAATGTCTCGGTGTCGGCGGCATTGTGCCTGTACGAGACGGTTCGGCAACGAAACGCGTGAAGGCGGAGTCGACCGCGACAAGGAACCGCGGGCAAGGGGCGAAGTTGAAATCCCCGTTCGATCCCGTTTTAATGGAGGCATGCAATCCGTTCTTGTAAGTGCCTGCCTGCTCGGCGAGGCAGTTCGCTATAACGGCGGCGACATGCGCTGCGACCATGACATCCTGCAGCAATGGCAACACGAAGGGCGTGTCGTGGCCGTCTGTCCGGAGGTTGCAGGCGGCCTGCCAGTTCCGCGCCCGCGCGCTGAAATTGCCGAAGGTGCCGGTGGCTTGAAAGTGCTCGCCGGCATTGCCAAGGCTGTCGATTCCAATGGCCGTGACGTATCGGCCTATCTGATCAGTGGCGCGGAGCAAGCACTTGAACTGGCCCGTGCGCGGCATATCCGGATTGCCGTGTTGAAGGAAGGCAGTCCATCCTGCGGGACAGGTTTCATCTTCGATGGCACGTTCACCGATACCCGGGTGAAAGATCGTGGTGTAACCGCCACAATCCTGCAGCAAGCCGGCGTACATGTCTTCAGCGAAGCCCAACTGGCCGAAGCCGATGCCTTGCTCAGGAAGATCGAAGCCGACAATGTTGCTTGACGGGGATTGCACATGTTGAAACTCTATGACCGCGAGACGTCCGGGAACGCCTACAAGATCCGTTTGCTGCTGTCTTTTCTGGACATCCCGCATGAACGTATACCGGTATCCATCAAGGATGGCCGGAACCAGGTGGATGACGCCTATCTGACGCTGAATCCGCGCGGGCAGATTCCCTCTATTCAGGAGGACGAATTCAGCCTCTGGNGGTCGACCGCCATTCTGTGTTACCTGGCGTCGCGCTACGACAAGACGGCGTGTTGGCTGCCCCGCGATCCTGCGCAGTTCGGCCAGGTGATGCAGTGGCTCGAACTCGCTCAGAATGAGATACAGACAGGCCTGTTTCGCGCCCGCGCAATCGTTCACCTGGGGCTTCCGGGCGATCTCGAGGCTGCGCATCAGGCAGCCGGGCAGGCGCTTGGCGTGCTGGAGTCTCGTCTCGGCGCAGCGCAGTGGTTGGCCGGTTCCGTCCCGACCATTGCCGACATCGCCTGTTTCCCCTACGTCGCGCTTGCCGGGGAGGGCCGTGTGGATACGTCGCAGTATGTGGGCGTGTGTCGCTGGATTGCCGATTTCAAGGCGCTGGACCGATTCGTCGGCATGCCCGGAATTTAGGGGCCGGACGAGCCAGTCGGCGCGTTCGCAGCACGGCCCTGCCTGCCAGGTCTGGCCGTGGGGATGCGTTGGGTTGTCGAGGGGATTCGACGGACGTGGTTTCAACAGGGAGGAAAAACATGACCACAATGTTGTTCAAATCAGGACTTGCAGGACTCGCCATCGGGTTGCTTGCCGGGTGTGCACACCAGGTGCCGGCTACGCCAAACCGTGCGGCCATTCCGATTCCCACCCACAAAGTGCCTTTGAGCGTGNGGGTCTATTTCTCGAGTGCCTTTGAAAACTACCAGCACTCGGAATCGAAATGGGGCGATGGCTGGAATTTCACGAATCTCGGACAGGCCAGTGCGCACCAATTCCGCGACGCACTGGAGGAAAATTTCGTCAAGGTCGTGAAGCTGAAGAACCCGCCGAGCAAATCCGAGGCCGAGGCGGACGCGCTGGATTTCATGGTTGCACCGGAAATCCAGGGCTACAGCTTCGACATCCCGTTCACGAAATTCCAGATATATCCCGCTACGATCACTTACAAGATCAATATCTATGAAGGGGATACCCTGAGTGCCTCGTCAGTGGTCCATGGCGTGGGTGACTCGGCGGGGAACCCGGGATTCGACTTCAGCGAAAATCCGTCCAGATCGGCGAGCAAAGCGGTCGAGGATGGGATCAACAAGGCCATGAATGTGCTGACAGACAGTCCGGCTGTCCAGGCCATGGTGTTGAAAAAGGGAAACTGATCCAGAAGGCGGTTTCGCAGGGAGCGTGCTAGCCCCGCACCTTGCGGTACGCCTCCAGCAGGCGCTGGTGGATCGCGCTGCCCTCGAAGTTGTCGCCCAGCGTCGTCAGCCCGAAGAAGCGCTCGTCCTGGTTGAACAGTGCGAACGCCTGTTCCAGCGTCTCGCGGCCGTACATCAGCGCCAGCGCAGGCTCGAAGGGACCAGGGTCGGCGAGCCGGACGAGGTCGGCGATGCAGCGATAGACCTTCAGCCGCGCGTCGCTGCGCTGGCCGTACTGGGCGATCCAGGTGCAGCCTTCGAGGATGGCGTCGTCGTCGCCGATGGCCAACGCGAGCAGCAGTTTCAGTTCGCCGACGCGCAGGTCGGTCCAAGGCGACTCGGCGTCCGGCGCAAGGCCGATCAGGACCGATACCAGGCGGTCGTCCGCCAGTTCGAGTTCAATCATCAGATCGAGCAGCGCGGCGCATTCCGCTTCGACAAGCTCCGGCAGACGCGCGAGCGCCGGACGGAGCAGGTTGCCGACGCTGTTGTTCTCGAATTCGAGTTCCTCGACCGGGTAGATCTCGGACACGCTCGGTACCAGGATGCGGCAGGCATAGACGCCGAGGTGTTCGAAGTCGGCGACGTAAATCTCTCGGCCTTCGGCGTGCAGGGCGCCGACTGACCACGCGTAGTCCTCTTCTGTCGTGGTGCCGAAGTTCCAGTCGACGAAGTCGAAGTCGGGGGTGCCGCGCAGGAATTGCCAGGAAATCACGCCGCTGGAATCGACGAAGTGGATTTCCAGATTCTGCGGGTCGGCGATCTCGGCCTGGTCGAAACCAGGCGCGGGNAAGCCTTCGAGCGAATCGAGCGCGCGGCCCTGCAATAACTCCGTTAGTGCGCGTTCCAGCGCCACCTCGAAGCGCGGATGCGCGCCGAAGCTGGCGAAGCAGCCCTGGTCGTGCGGGTGCAGCAGGGTGACGTTCATCACTGGGTAGCGGCCGCCGAGCGAGGCGTCCTTCACCAGGATGCCGAAGCCGGCTTCGCGCAGGCCGCGAATACCCGCGGCGATGCGCGGATAACGGGCGATGACGTCCTCGGGCACGTCGGGCAGGCACAGGCCTTCCTCGATGATGCGGAACTTGATGTGGCGTTCGAAAATTTCGGACAGTGCCTGGGTGCGCGCTTCCATCAGCGTGTTGCCGGCCGACATGCCGTTGCTGACGTAGAGATTGCCGATGAGGTTGACCGGGAAATACACGGTCTTGCCGTCGGAAAGCCGCCGGTAGGGAATGGCGCAGATGCCGCGCTCGGTGTTGCCGGAGTTGAGGTCGATCAGCTGGTCGGCGCGCACGCGCTCATCGGGGTTGTAAAGGCCATGCAGCGCGGGAAGCAGGTCGGTCGGCCAGGCATCGTCGCCGCCGTCGAGCGCAAACCAGCGTTCATCGGGGTGGTGGACGTAGCTGCGGTTGGCGATCGTCTCGCCCAGATAGAAATGGGTCCAGAAATAATTGGTCGACAGCCGTTCGAAGTACTCGCCCAGGGCGCTCGCCCGTGCCGCCAGTTCCGAGCCGCCCTTGCCGTTGGTGAACAGCAGCGGGCAGTCGCGGTCGCGGATGTGCACCGACCACACGCCTTCCACAGGATTGAGCCAGGAACGCTCCTCGATGTGGAAGCCGATGGCTTCGAGCTTGGATTGCAGGGTGGCGATCGACGCTTCGAGCGAAGCATCCTTGCCGGGAATGAAATGTTCGGTGGCGGACATGGGGCAGCTGTTTTCTTGTGCAGCCGACAGCATAAGCGATGCGTCAAGCACGGCGTAAAATGAATCCGGTCGATTCCTTCGTCGCGGGCCGCAAGGACTGCGATTCCCGTCCTATGTCGAGTCGTGCCGTCCTGTTGCTTGTGTGCTTGTCCGGTCTTGCCTGCGCAGGGCCGGCCGTGGCGGCCGAGACCTTCGGTCTGCAGGGTGGCCAGGCCGCCTTGGCGGCGCGGGCCCAGGTCGAATGGGTCGAACAGGCCCAAGCTCTGGAAAGGCGTGCCGACTGGTCGGGTTTGCTGGCATGGGGCCAGGATTGGGCGCGGGTCGATGCGAGGAATCCGCTGGCCTGGTTCGTCCAGGGACGCGCACTGGGTGAACTGGGACGCTTCGACGAGGCGATCGCGGCGTATCGGCACAATCTCAGCCTGGCTCCGGGCGACGTGCTGGCCCGCAACAATCTTGGCAATGCCTGGCGTGACAGCGGACACGCGCATGAGGCGATGCGGGCCTATCGCGCCGCGGTGGAGATCGATCCCGACTATCTCCCGGCCTGGCAGAACCTGGGTTTGACGTTTTATCGGGTGAAAGGCCAGGCAGGAGTGACGCAGGCCCTGCAAAAATTGCAGGCGCTCGATCCGAAACTGGCCGATGTCTGGCGCGCGCTCGCGGTCGAGTACTCGGTTACGGGCGATGCGCGTGTCGCCCGCGAGGCAATTCGGGTTTGGCGCGGATTGAGCAAGGCCCGGCGGACACGCATGTTCGGGATCCTGCTTGACGAGGGCTGAGCCGGCTGATCGAACGGTGTCGGGGCTACGCCGGGTTTTGCTCGAATTCCGCGACCACCTGCCGTAGCCGGCTGGCTTCCTGCTCGGGGCGCATCAGGCTGCGCCGGGTCGCGGCATGGTCGAGCAGGTCGGCATAGAACGCCGGATCGCTCTCGGCCATCGCCATCAGCCTGGCCAGCTGCCGTTCGTCGCCCACCGGAAAATAGCCGGGATAGTCCTCGCCGAGCATGCCGATATTGCCCGGCATGTGCGATGCCAGCACCGGCACCCCGGCCGCCAGCGCCTCGCAGATCACGTTGGCGCCGCCTTCCATCACCGAACTGATGACCATGAGATGCGCGCGCGACAGGTGCTTCAGTACGGTCTTGTGCGGCACCTGGCCGAGCCAGTGCCAGCGTGGCAGCTTGGCCTGCGCCATTTCGGCCGTCTGCGCCATGTCCTCGGACAGGGCGCTGCCGAGGTGGGTGACCTGGATCTGCGAATGCTCGGGTAGATAGGCGGTGGCGAGCGCGACGCGGAACGGGTCCTTCTCCTCGCGCAGATGACCGATCACCAGCACTTCGAAGGCCTTGGAGGAGGGCGGGCGGCGGGGTATGTCGGGCGACGACTGGTAGATCACCCGCGTCTTGGCGGCCAGATGCGGTGCCAGTTCGTCGGGACCGCGATCCTGCAGCACGATGAGCCGGTGCGCGAGTTCGAGCGCCTGCTGGGCGTTGGCATCCTCATGAATGTCGCGATACAGATCGGTACCGGTGAGCGCGAGCAGCAGCGGCCGGGTCGGAAAACGCTCGGCAAAGGCGCGTATCGAGGCAAAGCTGCGCCGAGCGTGCAGTGCCAGCATCAGATCCGCCGGGCGGCCGTCCCATTCCACCTGTACCCGCACCGCGTGTCCGGCCTCGCGCAGGAAGCGCGCCCAGCGCGAGGCTGTGTGCCAGTTGCCGTTGCGATGCTCGCGGCCATACGGGGTGATGAGGGCGATGCGCATGGTGTGAGTGTACGCCCGAGAAGACGAATCGCGGATAATCCTGGCATGACCGAAACCGTCATTTCCTCACGCGACAACCCTCTCTTCAAACGGCTGAAAAAGCTTGCCGACTCGGCCCGCGCGCGCCGCGAGGCCNGGATGACCCTGCTCGACGGCGAGCATTTGCTGGCGGCCTATCTCGATGCCGGCGGCCAGCCGCATACGCTGGTGCGCGCGGCCTCGTTGGATGCCGGCCGCTTCGAACGGTTGGCCGGGCAGTGTCCGCACGCCAAGGCCGTCGAGCTGTCGGACGCGCTGTTTGCCGAACTCGCGCCGGTTGCGACGCCGACCGGCCTGCTTGCCGAGGCTGCCTGGCTCGCGCCGCCGGCCATCGAGGCCACGCCCCTCGTCATCGTGCTGGAAGACATCCAGGATCCGGGCAATCTCGGTTCGATGCTGCGTACCGGCGCGGCGGCAGGGGCGACCTTGGCCGTGCTGTCGAAAGGCTGCCATGATCCATGGTCGCCCAAGGCGCTGCGTGGCGGGCAGGGCGCGCAGTTCGTGCTGCCGCTCGTCAGCGGCGTCGATATCGTGGACTGGCTGGCAGGTTTCGAAGGAGAGAGCCTCGCGCTCGCGCTGGCCGAGGACGGCAACCTGTATGCGCATGCATTGACCGGCGCGTTGGCCTTGATCGTGGGCAACGAAGGCGCGGGTCTGTCGCAGGCGGTGTGTGCCGCCGCAAGTGCCGCGATACGTATCCCGATGCCGGGCAGGATCGAATCTCTGAATGCGGCGGCGGCCCTGGCCGTGGCCGTGTTCGAGGCGGCCCGGCAGCGGGCCACCTAGGGCCGCATGGGTGTCAGCAGGATAAGGCGCGTGCGCCGGCGCGGCGATCCATCTGGATTCGCAGCTGGTTCGCCTGGGCGAACCCCATGACATAGTCGTAGGCGGCCGGGTCGGCGGCTTTCAGCCAGCGTGCGACGATCAGGCAGTATTCCCCTTCGATCATGCAGGGCTGGACGCCCGATGAATAGCGCAGGCGGTTGTCAGGATGAAAGCTGGCCAGTGTGGACGACAGGCGTTCGGCCCAGTCCGACGGGCGGAATTTTTTNCCATTTTCCTGTATGCCGGTGATGACCAGGTTGTCTTCGGATAGCATCCGCTCTCCCATTCGCGAAGGGTCGCCCCTGCTGATTCGGCCCGGTTTCGCGTTTCTTTAACGGAAACGCGGATTGGGCCGCCCGGGATGGCTGCCGCAGCCGACAGGCTCAAGCCTGGTCGAATTCCCTTAGCCAGTCGCGGTCCAGCAGTGCGGCGATTTCATCTGCAGGCACCGGCCGGCTGATGAAATACCCCTGCACGATCTGGCAGCCGAGTTTACGCAGGACGTCGAGCTGTTCCCGGTTCTCCACGCCTTCGGCGACGGTGCCGAGTTTCAGTCCCCGGCACAGGGCGAGAATCGAGCCGATGAGCGCTTCGTTGATCGGGGCGTGCGGGATGTCCTTGACGAAATAACGGTCGATCTTGAGGATGTCGAGCGGGAATCGCTTGAGGTGAGCCAAGGACGAATAGCCCGTTCCGAAGTCGTCGATGGCCACGGCCACGCCCAGCGCCTTCAAGGCCAGGATGAGNGAGACGGCCGCCTCGACATCCTGCATGAAAATGCCTTCGGTCAGTTCGAGGTGCAGCGAATGCGGCGGCAAGCCGGACTGCTCCAGGGCCTCGCGGACGTCGGCGACCAGATTGTCGTGCCAGAACTCCTTGCCCGATATGTTGACGGCTACATCGAGGTCGACGAAGCCGGCGGCATGCCAGCTTGCCGTCTGGAAGCAGGCCGATCTCAGCAGCGTGCGGCCGACTTTGACGATGCCGCCGCTTTCTTCCAGCAGTTCGAGGAAAACCGCCGGGCTGAGCAGGCCCTTGCCGGGGTGATTCCAGCGGATCAGCGCCTCGACACCCTGGATGCGTCCGGTTTCCAGGTTGAGCTTGGGCTGGTAGTGAAACAGGAATTCATTTCGTTCCAGCGCGTAGTGCAGTTCGGTTTCCAGTTGCAGCCGTTCTTCCGCCATGGTGTTCATGGCGGCGTCATAGAGCTGGAAGCGGTTCCTGCCGCCATTCTTGGCGGTGAATGCCGCCGTGTCGGCATGCTTCAGCAGGCTGGTGCCGTCGCTGCCGTCGTTCGGATAGACACTGACGCCGATGCTGCAACTGGAAAACAGTTCGCGTTCAGCGATTCGATAGGGTTCGCTGACGACGCCGAGGATTTTNTCCACCACTTGTAGAACTTGACTGATCCGGGCGACATCGATGACCACGCCGAATTCGTCGCCGCCCAGCCGGGCGACGACATCTTCGGCACGCGTGGTCGCGCGCAGGCGCTGCGCAACTTCGCAAATGAGCGCGTCGCCGCTGGCGTGGCCGAGGGTGTCGTTGACGCGCTTGAAACGATCCAGGTCGATGAACATCACGCCCACCAGCGTGTTGCGGCGTTGCGCGCGTACCAGGGATTGTTCCAGGCGGTCCATGAACAGCATGCGATTGGGCAGGCCTGTCAAGGCGTCATGCGTGGCAAGATGGTGGCGTTCGCGGCTGGCCCGCTTGGTGTAATACATGACCGCAGCAGCGACGAACATGCCCAGCAACAGGGCGATCCCCGACAGGAGATACATCCAGAAGCGCGCCACTTCGTGCGCCTGATGCGCCTTGCGGCTGGCTTCCAGTGCAAGCTTCTGGGTTTCGGTGTCGAGCAGTGAGAGTACGCTCAGGACGTTGTTCTGTGCCGGGATGGCACTGCTGAGGACCCGCTCTTCGGCCCTTTGGTCGGAATCGCTGTTCAGCGCATCGACAACCCGATTCTGCATCGGCCGGGCGATGCCGGTCAGGCGTCCCTGCAGGTCGATGAGTTCGTGTTCGCGCGGGCTCAGGGGCATGCCCAACAGCGCCATTCGGGCAGCGGCAAACTCCGCTCCGTGCTGGTTGAACTGTACGAACAGTTGATCGCGCTCGAACGGATCGTGGCTCATCGACAACCTGAACATGCTGAGTGTGCGCTCGCGCGCAGCGGCCATCATCGTCTTGGTGAGGCTGAGCTTGCGCATATGGACATCGATGACCGTGTCGAGATTGTTGGCGGTCAACCGGAGCTGCTGCAGGCCGATGGTGGTGACGAACAAAATCAGGAACAGCTGGACAATGAACCCTGCCAGCAGCACGCGTCGCCAGGTCGCGGGAAGCACGGAATGCCTTGCCGCCGGCACAGGCGTGTTGTCCAGGTCAAGGGCACGGGTATTCACGCTGCGCACTTTCCGTGAACGAAACGAAACCGGTCATGTGTCCCGTGCGAACTCGAGTCAGGCCGGACCGGGCGTTTGCGTGGCAGGCGAAGGCTGGCATTCGGGAGAAACAAGGATGTGGCTGGTGTCAGCCTTCCTTTTGATGGTGCGGACAAGTGCGCCGAACCTGTCGTCAGCGCGGCCGTGAAGATCGGAATGGACAGACTGCTGCCATTTCAGTGTGTGAGCAAGTACGTGGATAGGGGCAAGACATCGGGAAACTCCTGATCATTTGATAATTTGGCGGGGCTTGAACGGCGTATAAACGGGCGCCAGGTCGTTTGTTCAATCGGGTGAAGCGCGCAAAACTTGAGGGCTGGCCCTCGGCCAGGGCAGCGAGATGCTCAGGATAGCCGCAAGCGCGCGGCGATCTCCTCCACCGACATGCGGGTGGTATCGACAATGGGAAGCATGCGGCGTTTGAAGAGCGCCTCGGCGGCGGCAAGCTCCGTGCGGCATTGCGCCAGGCTGGCGTAGCGGCTGTCCGGGTAACGCGCCTGGCGGATGGCGGCAAGGCGCTCGGGCGACAGGGTGAGGCCGCGCAGCCTGGGTAGATGGGCTTTCAGGCAGGCAGGCAGGTCGTCCTGTTCGAGGTCGTCCGGCGTAAGCGGATAGTTGGCCGCGCGCAGGCCATATTGCAAGGCCAGATAAAGCGCGGTGGGNGTTTTGCCGACACGCGAGACGCCGACCAGGATCAGGTCGGCCTGGTCGAGGCGTTCGGGATTGAGGCCGTCGTCCAGATTGAGTGCAAAGTTGACGGCATCCATACGCGCTTCATAGTCGGATGCCATGCCATGGGTGTGGCCGCCGCTGGGGGTGGCGGTCTGGCCGAGCGCCGATTCGACAGCGGGCGCGATCAGGTCGAACACGTCGAACAGGCTGAGCCCGGCCTGACGAAACGGCAAGCGGAGCGTAGGATCGGTCAGGGTGGAGAAGGTCAGCGCACGAGGGGCCATGGCGATGCGTGCAGCCGTGGCCTGGGCTTTCTCCGCGCTGTCGACGAAGGGTAGCGTAATCAGGCTAAACTCGAGATGAGGAAACTGCGCCAATACGCTTTTGGCGACGGACTCGACCGTCACCCCGGTGTGGTCGGACACGCAGAATATGCTGTAACCGTTCATGGAGTTCACCTATGTCTACAGACTATATTGTGCCGCTGGATGCCCTGTCGATGGCGGATGTGCCGCTGGTGGGCGGCAAGAATGCGTCGCTCGGCGAAATGATCCGCCATCTGTCCGGCGCGNGGGTCAAGGTACCGNGGGGCTTCGCCACCACTTCCCAGGCGTTCTGGGACTTTCTCGACCATAACGGCCTGCGCGCACGCATCGACGCGCGGCTGGCGCCGCTCGACGTCGCGGACGTGACGGCCTTGGCGCAGGCAGGGGCGGAGATCCGCGCATGGATAGAAGCGGCCAGCCTGCCGCCTGCGCTGGAAACCGGGTTGCGCACAGCGTACGCGGGGCTCGGCGACACGGTATCGGTGGCGGTGCGCTCGTCGGCCACGGCCGAGGACCTGCCCGACGCCTCGTTCGCCGGCCAGCAGGAAACTTATCTGCACGTGCGCGGCGCGGACGACGTGCTCACGTACGTGAAGAAGGTGTTTGCCTCGCTCTACAACGACCGTGCGATCGCCTATCGCGTGCACCACGGCTTCGCCCATGCCGGCGTGGCGCTGTCCGCCGGCATCCAGCGCATGGTGCGCTCCGACATCGCCTGCTCCGGCGTGCTGTTCACACTGGACACCGAATCCGGCTTCCGCGACGTGGTGTTCATCACCGCAGCCTATGGTCTGGGCGAGACGGTGGTGCAGGGATCGGTGAATCCGGACGAGTACTACGTGCACAAGCCGATGCTGGCGCAGGGCTTCNCCGCGGTGGTGCGGCGTGAACTCGGTGAAAAAGCCACCCGCATGGTGTGGCGCGACGGCACGACCGTGATCGAGGACACGCCACCCGAACTGCGGCGACAGTTCGCCCTGAACGACGCCGAGGTGCTGGAACTGGCCCGCCAGGCGATGCAGATCGAGCGGCACTACGAACGGCCGATGGACGTGGAATGGGCGAAGGACGGCGAGACCGGCGAACTGTTCATCGTGCAGGCGCGCCCGGAAACCGTGAAGGCGCGCACTGCCGGCAGCACCGAGCGCTATGTGTTGAAAGGCACCGGCGAGGTGCGCATCAGCGGTCGCGCCATCGGCCAGAAGATCGGTGCCGGCATTGTCCGGGTGATTGCCAGTCCGGCTGAAATGAACCATGTGCAGCCGGGCGACATCCTGGTCACCGACATGACCGACCCCGACTGGGAGCCGGTGATGAAGCGTGCCGCAGCCATCGTCACCAACCGTGGCGGGCGTACCTGCCATGCCGCCATCGTCGCGCGTGAACTGGGCATCCCCGCTGTGGTCGGTGCCGGCAACGCGACCACGGTGCTGAAGGACGGCGAACTGGTGACCGTGTCGTGCGCCGAAGGCGACACCGGCAAAGTCTACGCGGGCAGACTGGCGTTCGAGGTGGAGACGCTGGCCAGCGAAACGCTGCCCGAACCGCCGGTCAAGCTGATGATGAACGTCGGTAATCCCGAGCGTGCGTTCGAGTTTGCGCAAATCCCCAATCACGGCGTCGGGCTCGCGCGGCTGGAATTCATCATCGCCCGCATGATCGGTGTGCATCCGCTGGCGCTGCTCGACTATGCCGGCCAGACGCCGGCGTTGCGCGACGAGATCGACCAGCGTACCGCGGGCTATGTCGACCCGGTGTCGTTCTATGTCGACAAACTCGCCGAAGGCATCGCCACCCTGGCGGCCGCCTTCTGGCCGCAGCCGGTGATCGTGCGGTTGTCCGACTTCAAGTCCAACGAATACGCCAATCTGGTGGGTGGCGAGCGCTACGAGCCGAAGGAGGAAAACCCCATGCTGGGGTTGCGCGGCGCGGCGCGCTACGTGTCGACGATGTTCCGTCCGGCGTTCGAGCTGGAATGCCGGGCGCTGAAGAAGGTGCGCGAGACGCTGNGGTTTTCCAATGTCGAGGTGATGATCCCCTTCGTGCGCACGGTGGAGGAGTGCGCGGCGGTGGCCGGGCTGCTGGCCGATAACGGCCTCAAGCGCGGCGATCATGGCCTGCGGCTGATCATGATGTGCGAGATCNCTNCCAACGTGCTGCTAGCCGAGGACTTCCTGCACTATGTCGACGGTTTCTCCATCGGCAGCAACGATCTTACCCAGCTCACCCTCGGTATCGACCGCGACTCCGGCCTGGTGGCTGGCGGTTTCGACGAGCGCAATCCGGCGGTGAAGAAATTGCTGGCCGAAGCCATCGCGGTCTGTAGGCGGCAGGGCAAATACGTCGGCATCTGCGGCCAGGGGCCGAGCGACCATCCCGATCTGGCCGACTGGCTGGTCGACCAGGGAATCGGCTCGATTTCGCTCAACCCGGACACGGTGGTGGCGACCTGGCGTCGGCTGGCAAGTCATTGATTTCGCCGCGTCATTGAGCCGTCACCGGCGATGGAGTAGAATCCGCCATCACCCGCCCCCGCTCATAACATGACGAAGTATGTGTTTGTCACTGGTGGGGTGGTTTCTTCCCTAGGGAAAGGGATCGCCTCCGCTTCACTCGCTGCGCTGCTCGAATCGCGCGGCATCCGTGTCACCCTCTTAAAGCTCGATCCGTACATCAACGTCGATCCCGGCACCATGAGTCCGTTTCAGCACGGCGAGGTGTTCGTGACCGACGACGGCGCGGAGACCGACCTTGACCTGGGGCATTACGAACGCTTTTCCAGCGCGCGTATGAGCAAGCGCAACAATTTCACCACCGGCCAGATCTACAAGTCCGTGATCGACAAGGAGCGTCGTGGCGATTATCTCGGCGGCACGGTGCAGGTCATCCCGCACATCACCGACGAGATCAAGCTGTCGATCCGCGAAGGCGCCAAGGGCGCGGACGTGGCGATGGTGGAAATCGGCGGCACGGTGGGCGACATCGAATCACTGCCCTTCCTGGAAGCGATCCGCCAGATGGGCTTCGAGGACGGTCCGGAAAACACCTGCTTCATCCACCTGACCCTGCTGCCCTATATCCCCACTGCGGGCGAACTGAAGACCAAGCCAACCCAGCACAGTGTCAAGGAACTGCGCGAGATCGGTATCCAGCCCGACATTCTGCTGTGCCGCGCCGATCGTGAAATTCCGGTCGACGAACGCCGGAAAATTGCGCTCTTCACCAATGTGCGGCCCGAAGCGGTCATCCAGGTGCTGGATGCCGACTCGATCTACAAGATTCCGGCGATGCTGCACGATCAGATGCTCGACGAGATCGTCTGCCACAAGCTCAACATCCTCGCGCGTGCGGCGGATCTTTCCGTATGGAAGAACCTGGTTCACGCGCTGGAGCATCCCCAGCACACCGTCAACATCGCCTTCGTCGGCAAGTACGTCGACCTCACCGAGTCATACAAGTCGCTGTCGGAAGCGATGATCCATGCCGGCATGCACACCAAGAGCCGGGTGAAGATCCATTACATCGATTCCGAGCAGATCGAGAAAAGCGGTATCGACAGTCTCAAGGACATGGACGCGATCCTGGTGCCCGGCGGTTTCGGCAAGCGCGGTGTCGAAGGCAAGATCGCCGCCATTCGTTATGCACGTGAAAACAAGGTGCCGTATCTGGGCATTTGTCTCGGCATGCAGCTCGCGGTGGTCGAATTCGCGCGCGACGTCGCCGGCATGGCGGACGCGCAGTCGACCGAGTTCGAACCGGCCACCACGCATCCGGTGATCGGCCTCATCACCGAATGGCTCGACCGCGGCGGCCAGGTCGAGAAGCGCAGCGAGCAATCCGATCTGGGCGGCACCATGCGCCTGGGCGGCCAGCCGTGCGAGCTCAAGGACGGCACGCTGGCACGCGAAATCTACGGCGCCGCCAGCATCGTCGAGCGCCATCGCCATCGCTACGAAGTCAACAATACCCTGCTGGCCGATCTCGAAGCCAAGGGCCTCGTCGTCGCCGGGCGCGCGCCAGGCACCGACCTGTGCGAAATGGTCGAGTTGCCCACCTCGGTGCATCCCTGGTTCGTCGGCTGCCAGTTCCACCCCGAGTTCACCAGCAACCCGCGTAACGGCCATCCTTTGTTCATTGCGTTCGTGCAAGCTNGCGCTGGCGCGTCAACAGGAGCACGCCAAATGAAACTATGTCATTTCGAGGCCGGGCTTGATCAGCCGCTGTTCCTGATTTCCGGCCCCTGCGTGATCGAATCCGAACAGCTGGCGATGGACACCGCCGGCACGCTCAAGGAAATGTGCGCGTCGCTCGGCATCCCCTTCATCTACAAATCCTCGTTCGACAAGGCCAACCGCTCGTCGACCCAGTCCTTTCGCGGACTCGGCCTGGAAGAGGGGCTGCGCATCCTGTCCGAAGTGAAGGCGAAGATCGGCGTGCCGGTGCTGACCGACGTGCACGAGGACACGCCGCTGAACGAAGTGGCGGCAGTGGTCGACGTGTTGCAGACGCCGGCCTTCCTGTGCCGCCAGACCAACTTCATCCAGAACGTCGCGCGCGCCGGACGTCCGGTCAACATCAAGAAGGGCCAG
This sequence comes from Thiobacillus sp., assembly GCF_013693775.1. Taxonomy (NCBI): domain Bacteria; kingdom Pseudomonadati; phylum Pseudomonadota; class Betaproteobacteria; order Nitrosomonadales; family Thiobacillaceae; genus Thiobacillus; species Thiobacillus sp. The sequence goes on along the minus strand of NZ_CP059257.1, from coordinate 1,606,919 downwards.
TTCCTGGCGCCGTGGGATATGCAGAACGTGGTCGACAAGGCACGTGAAGTCGGAAACGAGCAGATCATGGTGTGCGAACGCGGCGTGAGCTTCGGCTATAACACGCTGGTGTCCGACATGCGCGGTCTGGCGATCATGCGCGCCACGCAGTGCCCGGTGGTATTCGACGCCACCCACTCGGTGCAGCAGCCGGGCGGGCAGGGCACCTCGAGCGGCGGCCAGCGCGAGTTCGTACCGGTGCTGGCGCGTGCCGCGGTGGCCAGCGGCGTGGCGGGCGTGTTCGCGGAGACGCACCCGAATCCGGACGTCGCCTTGTCCGACGGCCCCAACGCGTGGCCGCTCGGCATGATGAAGGAATTGCTGGAAACGCTGAAGGAAATCGACGCGCTGGTGAAACAGCGCGGGTTTATTGAACACAAGTTGATGAAAAACTGATCCGCGAAGCGGACACATGAAACCAAGGAAAAGAAATTGAGCGCCATTATTGATGTCATCGCCCGGGAAATCCTCGATTCCCGCGGCAATCCCACTGTCGAAGTCGACGTGCTGCTGGAGTCCGGCGTGCTGGGCCGTGCCGCCGTGCCGTCCGGCGCGTCCACCGGCTCGCGCGAGGCGATCGAGCTGCGTGACGGCGACAAGTCGCGCTACCTGGGCAAGGGCGTGCTGAAGGCTGTCGAGCACGTCAACACCGAAATCTGCGAAGCCATCATCGGGCTGGATGTCGAGGACCAGGCCTTCATCGACCAGACCATGATCGATCTCGATGGCACCGAGAACAAGTCACGCCTCGGTGCCAACGCGCTGCTGGCGGTGTCGATGGCCTGCGCCCGCGCCGCCGCCGAACAGGCCGGGCTGCCGCTCTACCGTTACCTCGGCGGCGCCGCGCCGATGGCGCTGCCGGTGCCGATGATGAACATCATCAACGGCGGCGCGCACGCCAACAACAACATCGACATGCAGGAATTCATGATCATCCCGGTCGGTGCGCCGAGCTTTCGCGAAGCCCTGCGCTACGGTGCCGAGGTCTTCCATGCGCTGAAGAAGCTGCTGGACGATGCGGGCATGGCGACGACGGTGGGCGACGAAGGCGGCTTCGCCCCCAACCTGGAATCGCACGAGGCGGCGCTGAAGCTGATCGTGCAGGCGATCGAGAAAGCCGGCCTGCAACCAGGCATCGACGTCGCCATCGGCGTCGACTGCGCCGCATCCGAGTTCCACAAGGACGGTCGCTACCACCTCGAATCCGAAGGCCTGAAACTGAGCTCTGCCGAACTCACCGATTACCTGGCGGCCTGGTGCGACAAATATCCCGTCATCAGCATCGAGGACGGCATGGCCGAAGGCGACTGGGACGGCTGGAAACTGCTGACCGACAAGCTCGGCGCGCGCGTGCAGCTGGTGGGCGACGATCTCTTCGTGACCAATACCAAGATCCTGAAGGAAGGCATCGAANAAGGCATCGCCAACTCGATCCTGATCAAGGTCAACCAGATTGGCACCCTGTCGGAAACCTTCCAGGCGATCGAGATGGCCAAGCAGGCGGGCTACACGTCCGTGATTTCTCACCGCTCGGGCGAAACCGAAGACACCACGATTGCCGATCTGGCGGTCGCGACCAACGCGCGCCAGATCAAGACCGGCTCGCTGTCGCGTTCCGACCGCATGGCGAAGTACAACCAGCTGCTGCGCATCGAGGAAGAACTCGGCGACACGGCGAGCTACCCTGGACGCGATGCGTTCCGCCAGCGCGGCTGACCCCAACGCGACCCGGTTCATCGCGCGCATCCGCAGCCAGGGACTGACCTGGGTGCTGGCCATCGCGGTTGTCCTGTTGCAATATCCACTCTGGCTGGGTGAGGGCGGTTGGCTAAGGGTGCGGGAGGGCGCGCAGAAAATCGACATCCAGCTGGCATTGAATCAGCGCCTGGAAGTCCGCAACGCAAGCCTGCTGGCTGAGATCAACGATCTCAAGCAGGGGCGCGATGCGATCGAGGAACGCGCGCGCAATGATCTGGGCATGGTGGCGCCGGATGAATGGTTCGTCCGGATCGTGCCTGCCCAATCCGTTCAGTCGGGAAAAACGAATGAGTGATTTGCAAATCGGCTTGTTGATCGTCGGTGGAGCCGTCGTGGCGGCAGTCCTGATATTCAACTGGATCCAGGAACGCCGCTTCCGCAAGCAGGCGGATGCGGCCTTTCAAATGCCGGTGGCCGATGCGTTGATGCAGGATGATGCCAGGCCGCGCGCCATGCATGAACGGGTCGAGCCGGCGCTGCGGGAGCCGGTTCTTGGAGACGACGACGAGAACGAGACCGGCGAACCTCATGTGCGCTTCGATGCGGACGCGTCGCTGGCTGGTGACGATGCGGGCGTGCCGGTAGATGCTGTTCCTACCTCGAATCCTGCTGCTGCAACGCCCAGTGAACGGCGCCCCGCCAGTCCGCCATCGGTTGCGGCGCCGGCACCCTACGACGAACTGATCGAATACCGTGCCCGCATCGGCTGCGATGGCGTCATGGCCAATGTGTTCGCCGATGCTTTCAATCAGACCCGGACGCTGGGCAAAGCGATACGCTGGCTCGGCCTGCCGGTGGGGGCGGCGGCATGGGAAGACGTCCAGCCGTGGCGTGACGCGCGGTATCAGCAGGTGACGGTTACCATGCAATTGGCCGATCGTAACGGAGCGGTGCAGGAAGAGCAGCTTGCCGCCCTGTGCGACGTGCTGCAGGCGATGGCGCAGGCGCATGGTCTGCGCCTCGCCTGCGACGATATGGTCGATGCACTCGAACGCGCCCAGGCCATCGATCGTTTCTGCGTCGACGTCGATGTCCTTATCGGCCTCAATGTGGTCGCGCGCGGCGAGGGGGCGGTGAATCTGACCCGTATCGTGCGCGAAGCGGAAAGCTGCGGCATGGTGCTGGGTGGCGATGGCGTATTCCAACTGCTCGACAGCCGCGGCGAGCCGCTTTATGCCTTGTGCAACCACGATGCCGAGCCGTTCGCGGTCGAGGCGATGGAGGGCCAGAGCTCGCAGGGCGTCACCCTGCAGTTCGACGTGCCGCGCGTGCCGGATGGCCTGAAGGTATTCGACGGCATGGTGGCGTTTGGCCGCAAGCTCGCCAACGAAACCGGCGGCATCCTGGTGGACGACAATCTGCGTCCGCTGACCGATACCGGCATCGAGAAAATTCGCAACCAGCTCATGCACATTTACGAGCGCATGGAAGCGCGTGGCGTGCCATCCGGGTCCCGGCGGTCGCTGCGTCTGTTTTCCTGATGGCGTCGACCGATGTGCTGGCGCGCGCGACAGCGCTGCGCCGGGAGATCGAGCGTCATAATTATGCCTACTACGTCCTTGATCAGCCGACCGTTCCCGATGCGGAATATGACCGGCTGTTCCGTGAGTTGCAGGCGCTCGAAGATGAGCATCCCGAACTCGTCACACCCGATTCGCCCACCCGGCGTGTCGGTGGCAAGCCGCTCGATGCCTTTCCCAAGGTACGCCATGCAGTACCGATGCTCTCGATCCGTACCGAGACCGATACCGAAGCGAGCGGCGCGCAGGCATTCGACGCGCGGGTGCGCAAGGAACTGGGACTGGGCGAGCACGATCCGCCGGTCGAATATGCAGCCGAACTGAAATTTGACGGGCTGGCGATCAACCTGCGCTATGAGCATGGCGTGCTGGTGCAGGCCGCCACCCGTGGCGATGGCGAAACGGGTGAGGACGTCACGCAGAACATCCGTACCGTGCATGCCGTCCCGTTGCGCCTGCGAATGGAATCGCCTCCAGCCGTATTGGAAGTGCGCGGCGAGGCGTTCATGCGGCGCGACGACTTTGAGCGTTACAACGCGAAGCAGCGCGAGGCCGGCAAGGACACCTTGGTCAACCCGCGCAACGGCGCAGCCGGCAGCATCCGCCAGCTCGATCCCAAGCTGGCCGCACAGCGTCCGCTGTCGTTCTTTGCCTATGGGCTGGGCGAGGTGCAGGGTTGGACGCTACCGCCCACCCACAGCGCGACTCTCGATGCCCTGCTGAATATGGGGATTCCAGTCTGCGCCGAACGTGTCACCGGACGAGGGGCGGCGGCATTGGTCGCCTTTCACGACGACATCGCGGCACGCCGCGATCAGTTGCCGTTCGATATCGACGGCGTGGTCTACAAGGTCAACCGCTTCGATTTGCAGCGCACACTCGGTTTCGTCACGCGCGAGCCGCGCTGGGCGGTGGCGCACAAATACCCGGCCCAGGAGCAGCTCACCACCGTGCTCGGCATCGACGTCCAGGTTGGCCGAACGGGTGCGCTGACGCCAGTGGCCCGCCTTGCGCCGGTATTCGTGGGCGGGGTGACGGTGACCAACGCCACCCTGCATAACCAGGACGAGATCGATCGTAAGGACGTGCGCGTGNGGGATACGGTCATTGTGCGGCGCGCCGGCGACGTCATTCCCGAAGTTGTGGCGGTGGTGGTCGAGCGGCGGCCCCAGCCGGAACCGCCGCGTTTCAACATCCTGCGCAGTTATCCCGTCTGCCCGGTGTGCGGTTCGCACGTGGTGCGGATCGAGGGCGAGGCGGCGGCGCGTTGCACAGGCGGGCTTTATTGCCCGGCGCAGCGCAAGCAGGCTCTGCTGCATTTCGCCGGCCGCCGTGCGATGGATATCGAGGGTCTGGGCGACAAGCTGGTCGATCAACTGGTCGAACGCGGTCTGGTGCACAGCCCGGCCGACGTGTATGGCCTGAGCCTCGACACGCTTGCCGGCCTGGAGCGCATGGCGGAGAAATCGGCAACCAATCTGGTCGCGGCGATCGAGACCAGCAAGGCCACTACGCTGGCGCGGTTCATTTTCGCGCTGGGTATCCGTAACGTCGGGGAGGCGACCGCCAAGGATCTCGCACAGTATTTCGGTTCATTGAACAAGCTGATTGCCGCAAGCGAAACCNGACCTGCTGGCCGTGCGCGACGCCGGGCCCATCGTGGCACAGTCCATCGTCCAGTTTTTGCCGAGCCGCACAATCTCGAGGTGGTCAGCAGGTTGCGCGATGCAGGTGTGCGCTGGCCCGAAACATCCGGCATGCAACAATCGGCTGGTATCCTTGCAGGCAAGACGCTGGTGCTGACAGGGTCGTTGCCGACGCTGACGCGCGATGCAGCGAAGGAGAAAATCGAGGCCGCAGGCGGCAAGGTGGCCGGCTCGGTGTCGAAGAAGACCGACTATGTGGTGGCAGGCGAGGAAGCCGGCAGCAAGCTGGCGAAGGCACAGGAGCTTGGCGTGACCATTCTCGACGAGGCCGGGCTGCTGAGCTTGCTGGCATCCGACAATAACAACACGCAGCAGCCACTGGATTTTTGAACCAAGGGACTTTCAAGGAAGAGACATGCAACAAGTCAAANAAGCCGTATTTCCAGTCGCCGGCCTCGGCACGCGTTTTCTGCCAGCTACCAAGGCCAGCCCCAAGGAAATGCTGCCCATCGTCGACAAGCCGTTGATCCAGTATGCGGTCGAGGAAGCGATGGATGCCGGCATCACCGACATCATCTTCATCAGCAGCCGCACCAAGCGCACGGTCGAAGACCACTTCGACAAGGCCTATGAACTGGAAACCGAACTGGCCGCGCGCGGCAAGAATCGCGATCTGGAACTGGTGCAGTCGATCCGCCCGGCCGGCGTCAATTTCATCTACATCCGCCAGGCCGAAGCGTTGGGGCTCGGCCATGCCGTACTGTGCGCGCAGCCGGTGATCGGCAATGAACCTTTCGCCGTCATTCTCGCAGACGACCTGATCGACGGTAGGCCGGCAGTGATGAAGCAGATGGTCGATCAGTACGGTTATTACCAGTGCTCGGTGCTCGGCGTACAGCAGGTCGCGCCCGAAGAAACCGCGTCCTACGGGATTGTCGATGCCAGCCCCATGGCCGAACGCGTGTCGCGGGTGAATGCCATCGTCGAGAAACCCAAGCCACAAGACGCGCCATCCAACCTCGGCGTGGTCGGCCGTTACATCCTCACGCCGCGCATCTTCCACCACATCCAGCATCTCACGCCGGGTGCCGGCGGCGAACTGCAGCTCACCGATGCCATCGCCGCCTTGCTGAAGGAACAGCAGGTGCTGGCCTATGCCTTCGACGGTGTCCGCTATGACTGCGGCAGCAAGCTGGGCTATCTGCAGGCCACGGTGGAATATGCGTTGAAGCACAGCGAAGTCGGCGAGGACTTCGACGCCTACCTCAAGTCGCGCATTTGCTGATATCCGGATTCAGTCGCCCGGATCGCACTACAGTCCCAAATCACTCAAGCCGGGATGGTCGTCGGGGCGGCGGCCGAGTGGCCAGAAAAACTGGCGGTCCGATTCCTTGATGGGCAGGTCGTTGATGCTGGCGAAGCGGCGCATCATGTAGCCGTGCTCGTTGAATTCCCAGTTCTCGTTGCCATACGAGCGGTACCATTGTCCGGAATCGTCATGCCATTCGTAGGCGAAGCGTACGGCGATGCGGTTGCCGGTACAGGCCCACAATTCTTTGATCAGACGGTAATCCAGTTCGCGTGCCCATTTGCGTTCGAGAAACCGGCGGACCGCCTCGCGTCCGACCGGAAACTCGGCACGATTCCGCCAGCGGGTGTCTTCGGTGTAGACCAGCGCAACGCGTTCGGGGTCGCGTGAATTCCAGGCATCTTCGGCCATACGTACCTTCCTTGCAGCGGTTTCCTCGGTAAAGGGNGGCAGTGGCGGTTTGCTTTCCATGTCGGCTCCTTGGCGTGATGTAGACAGATCTGTCTACGTTCGGTGCAGTCTAGGTCATGTAGACGGATCTGTCTACAATGAACGCATGAACATTCAGGCCGATCGGAACGACGCGCTGCCCAGTGCGCGCGAGCGCATCTTGTACACCGCGCACGAGCTTTTCTACCGGGATGGCGTGCGCGCCACCGGCATTGATCGCGTCATTGCCGAATCCGGCGTGACCAAGGTCACGTTCTACCGGCACTTTCCAAGCAAGAACGATCTGATTCGCGCCTATTTGGCGTATCGGCATACGCGCTGGATGGCCTGGTTCAACTATGCGTTGGCACGCCACGGCGGCGGCGCCGGCGCGATCGTGCCAGCTGTCGAGGAATGGTTTCGCGACGCGCGTTACCGCGGCTGCGCCTTCATCAACAGCGTCGGGGAACTGGGCGGCACGCTGCCGGACGTCATCGAGATTGCGTACAGCCACAAACAGGACATGGCCGCAGCGATTGCCGCCGTGCTGCCCAAGTCAAGGCAGCGCGCGCAGATCGCACAGGCCGTGGCGCTGGCGATCGATGGTGCGATCGTGCGGGCGCAATTCGATCCCTCGCCTGAGGCAGCACTGGCCGCGCTGCGCAGGATCATCAACGCGCTGTTGAAGGCGTAGCGGTGTCCATATCGCAGCCGTGCAGCCATATGGCGGCTTCGAGCGCGTCGCCTGCCGCCAAGCCTTGACCCAGCAGCGCCGCCACCATGCCGGTGAGCCGATCGCCCGAACCGGCCTGGGCGAGCCAGGGACCGCCCGTGGTGTTGATGGCATAGCGGCCGTCGGGGTGGGCGATCACGGTGCCTGCCCCTTTCAGTGCAATTTCTGCGTGATAGGTTCGGCTCAGCGTGCGGGCCGCCTCGATACGATTCGCCTGTATTTCCATCCCGCTCACGCCGAGCAGGCGAGCGGCTTCTCCGGGATGTGGGGTGAGCAGCGTGGGATGGGTGCGACGGGCCGCTTGTTTGGCCAGTTCGGGATCGTCGGCCAACAGGTTCAGGGCATCGGCATCCAGTACCAGTGGACAGGGGGCCGGAAGTGCGGCTTCCAACAGGATATGCGCGCGCGCNCCNCGGCCCAGTCCGGGGCCGATCGCCAGGACATTCAATTGCACGGCCGCCGCCAGATGCTCCGGACTGGCAAACATCAGTCGCGGCTCGCCGTAATCGACCGCAATGCGGTCATCCAGCACACCCAGGGTCACGCTGCCGGCACCTTGGAGCAGCGCCGCGCGGCCGGCGATCAGACAGGCGCCCACCATGCCGCTGCTACCGCCGACGATGCCGACATGACCGAACTGGCCCTTGTGACTGTTTCTGGCGCGCGCGGGCAGATGGTGGCGTTCATCCAGTTGTGCCAGGGCGATCCCGGGCGTTCCTGGCATCGTGGCCGGATCGACGCCCAGCATGTCGAGATGCAGTGTGCCCGCATAGTCCGGTCCCTCGGCGGTAAGAAGACCGGGTTTGAGTCCGAGAAATGTCAGGGTGTGGTCTGCCCGCAGGGCGCAACCGCGGATCCGGCCGCTGTCGCTATCGAGCCCGCTCGGCACATCCAGTGCCAGCTTGGGGCAGGCCAGCGCATTGGCCTGCGCAATCCAGCGCGCGTCCTCGCCGGCTACGTCGCGCGTCAGGCCGATGCCGAAGAGGCCGTCGATCAGGACGCTGTAACGTTGCGACGACGGGAAGTGAGGCAGCACGGTCCCACCCTGTTGCAGCCAGGCATCCCGGGCACGCGCGGCATCCTGAGGCAGTCGGGTCGGGTCGGCACGGCTCGCGACGACGACGCGAAATCCTTGTGCCGCGAGGTGACGTGCTGCGACCAGGGCATCTCCNCCGTTGTTGCCGGGCCCTGCCAGGATCAGGACGGGCTCGCCCGAATCGTCGGCCACTGTGCCAGCCCATTCGGCTGCCGTCGCCCCCGCTTTCTCCATCAGCGGGTCGGGGTGTGCGGTTGCCCATATTCGCTCGCCGGCATGAATATCGGTCGCCATATAGAGAGCGGGAGTGACAGATGAATGCGGCGTGGTCGGCATGGGGCAAGGCTCAATGGAGGGCGCTGCGGACATCATAATCCGGGCGGGGCGTATGGCGGTTGTCTTGGCGGAACGGGCCCGCACCAGCCGGGCCTGGGCGGGTGAATAGTCATAATTGACCCCACTCCGAACATTCATTTTCCCGGACGTTGGCCGCTAATGTGCAGCCGGCCATCGGGCCTGAACAAGGGAGACAAACATGCATCGACGTGGTTTTCTGACAGGCCTGACATTGCTGCCCGCATGGCCGCTCATGGCCTATGCCGGTGATGGGACGCTGAGTATCGGGATCTACNCCGGGACCGGCAAGGCCGATGTGTTCATGGACGACTTTCGCACGGCGGCGATGCCATTTGCCCGGGCGCTTGGCGCTTCGCTGGGGTTGAAGCCCAACCTGACGCTGTTCCGCACGATCAAATCGACGCTTCGCTCGCTGGATCGAGGCCGGCTGGATTTGTATTTCGTGCCGCCGTCCGTTGCCGTGTCCGTCCTCGACCAGGATTATTCGCCCGTGGCTCGGGTGAAAGACCAGGCCACCGGCCTGCTGGTGCGCCGGAAAGGCGCCACGATCGAGACGGCGGCGCTGACCGAAAAGGAGTCCTGGCTTGACGTGATGGGCCGCTACACCATCAAGCGCCACAATGCGGGCACCNCCAAGATCCTGAATTTCAAAACGCAGGAAGATGTCTCCATCGCCCTGGAGCGGAATTACGCCCAGGCCGGCAGCCTGCGGAGCAAGGCTGCGAATGCGCTGCTGGAAAAAGGGGATTTCGAGGTGTGGTACGCCTTGCCGAACACGCCGGATTTCACGCTGCTGGCGAGTAATCGGCTGACTGCAGCCGAACAGGACAAGCTGGGTGTCGCGGCCGTTGAGCTCAGGCAAGAGGCGGTCAAGTCCTTGCAAAAAACGATCCACAGCAAAGTGACGGGGTTCGTGATCGACAAGGAGGCGGATTACAAAACCATCAAAACGGCAATCAAGGAGGCGGGATACTGATCGGTGAAGAAGGGGACAGCTTTGCAAGCCGTTCCCGGGGGCCTATATTCCGGGTATCCGCAGTTCACATAACGGAGTGCGTATGACGGTCCATCACCGCACACCATCAGGTGCGCCAGTCGCACAGTGTTCCGATGAAGATGCCTGCACGGTCATCAATTGTGAGGTCTGTTTGAAGGAAATCCCGCCAGATGCGGCCAAAGTGGCGGACGCGCAGGATTATGTCCATCATTTCTGCGGCCTCGAGTGTCTCGAAATCTGGCGGAAGCAGGCGGCCATTCGCCAACCGACCCATCCGGCGAAGCGTTCCGATCGGCTAAAATAGCGTCTTTGCCCTGTTTGCAAAGCCGCACATGTCTTCCACCGTATCGCTCCCCGGCAGTGACGCGCTGTCTTCCTTTCGGCTCGACAAAATTCGTCAGGAGGCAGCCCGTCTCGGGGTGGCACTGGGCGAGCTAAGCGCACGCTACTGGCATTTCCTTGAACTGGAAGCCGACCTGGATGCGGCGGCCAGGCAGCAACTGGCCAAAACGCTGGATTACGGTACCCCGACCGACCGACCTTCGGCTGATGACGTGCAGGTTCTGGTTACGCCGCGCCCGGGCACGATTTCGCCCTGGTCGTCGAAGGCCACGGATATTCTCAGGAACAGTGGCCTCGTCCAGCTGCGCCGCATCGAGCGCGGCGTCGCCTATCGCCTGCGCGATCCGCAGGGCGCCGTGCTGACGGCCCAGGCGCTGGCGACATTGCTGCCGCTGCTGCACGACCGCATGACGGAAGCCGTGATGAGCTCGCTGGACGCTGCGCACGCGCTGTTCCAGCATGTGCCGCCGCGCGAACTGACCACGGTCGACGTGATGGCGGGCGGGCGGGTGGCCCTGGAAGCAGCCAACCGCGCGCTGGGACTCGCCCTGTCGGACGACGAGGTCGAGTATCTGGTCGACAACTTCAGCCGCATCGGGCGCAACCCGACCGACGCCGAACTGATGATGTTCGCACAGGCCAATTCCGAGCATTGCCGACACAAGATCTTCAACGCCGCGTGGGTGATCGACGGCGAGGCGCAGGCGAAATCGCTGTTCGGCATGATCCGCGACACCCACGCCGCCCATCCGCAAGGTACGGTGGTAGCGTATTCGGATAACTCATCTGTCATCGAAGGCGCGACCATCGAGCGCTTCTACCCGCGTGCCGACGGCAGCTACGCCTACAGCAACGAACTGACCCACGTGCTGATGAAGGTCGAGACGCACAACCACCCGACCGCGATCTCGCCTTTCCCTGGTGCCGCCACCGGCAGCGGCGGGGAAATCCGCGACGAGGGCGCGACCGGCATCGGCTCCAAGCCCAAGGCTGGGCTGTGCGGATTCTCTGTGTCCAACCTCAACATTCCCGGCCATGTGCAGCCGTGGGAAACGGGTGCCTACGGCAAGCCCGAGCGCATCGTCACCCCGCTCGCGATCATGCTCGAAGGCCCGATCGGCGCGGCGGCATTCAACAACGAATTCGGCCGCCCCAACCTGGCGGGGTACTTCCGCACCTTCGAGGAAACCGTGTCCGGGCAGCGCCGCGGTTACCACAAGCCCATCATGCTGGCGGGCGGCGTCGGCAGCATCCGCGCCGATCATGTGGACAAGAAACTGCTGCCGACCGGCACGCTGCTGATCCAGCTGGGCGGCCCCGGCATGCTGATCGGCCTGGGCGGCGGGGCGGCCTCGTCGATGGACACCGGCGCCAACGCCGCCGACCTCGACTTCGACTCGGTGCAGCGCGGCAACCCCGAGATGGAGCGGCGCGCGCAGGAAGTCATCGACCGTTGCTGGCAGCTCGGCGAGGCCAATCCGATCCTGTCGATCCACGATGTCGGCGCCGGCGGCCTGTCGAACGCGCTGCCCGAACTGGTGCACGGCGGCGGCAGGGGCGGCCGCTTCGAACTGCGTGCCGCGCCGTCGGAGGAGTCCGGCATGTCGCCGCGCGAGATCTGGTGCAACGAGGCGCAGGAGCGCTACGTGCTGGCGATCCCGCCAGGTCGCCTCGAAGAATTCCGCGCCATCTGCGAGCGCGAACGTTGCCCGTTCGCGGTGCTGGGCGAGGCCACGGAAGAAAACCATTTACTGGTGTCCGACAGTCACTTCAAGAATGCCCCGGTCGACGTGAGCCTGGACGTGATCCTCGGTAAGCCGCCCAAGATGACACGCGACGTGGTGCACCAGGCTGAGTTGCCGGCGTCCCTCGTGCTCGACGGCATCGACCTGAAGGACGCAGTCTATCGCGTGCTCGCGATGCCTGGGGTGGCGTCGAAGATGTTCCTCATTTCCATCGGTGACCGTAGCGTCGGCGGTCTTACCGCGCGTGATCAGTGCGTGGGGCCGTGGCAGGTCCCGGTCGCCGATTGTGCGATTACGCTGGCAGGGTATCGAACCACGCAGGGTGAGGCGTTTTCCATCGGTGAGAAGGCCNCCCTGGCGCTGATCGACGCGCCGGCGTCGGGGCGTATGGCGATCGTCGAGGCGATCACCAACCTGGCTGCCGCGCGAGTCGAGGGCTTGGACAGCGTGAAGCTGTCAGCCAACTGGATGGCGCCAGCCGGCCACCCCGGCGAGGATGCGGCTTTGTTCGACACGGTTGCCGCGGTCTCGAATTATTGTCAGGCGCTGGGTGTGAGCATCCCGGTTGGCAAGGATTCGATGAGCATGAAGACCGTGTGGCAGGCCGACGGCGAGAAGAAGACGGTCACCTCGCCGATCTCGCTGGTGATTTCGGCGTTCGCCACCACGCCCGATGCGACGCAACACCTGACGCCGCAGCTGCGTACCGACGCCGGCGATACCGATCTCGTGTTGATCGACCTGGGACTGGGCAAGCACCGTCTCGGCGGGTCGAGTTTTGCCCAAGCCTACAAGCAGGTCGGCGACCGTTGCCCGGATGCGCCGGTGGCCGCGACACTTGGTGCGTTCTTCGACACCGTGCAGACGCTTAACACCGGCGGTAAGTTGCTCGCCTATCACGACCGTTCGGATGGCGGCCTGTTCGCCGTCCTGTGCGAGATGGCGTTTGCCGGCCACTGCGGGGTGGAGGTGGATGTCGACGAACTGTGCTCGGAGAAGATCCGTCTCGATGCCGAGGACGAGGGCCTGCCGGAGCCGGACATGCAGGATCCGCGCGGCTATTCCGAACGAATTTTCAGCGTGCTGTTCAGCGAAGAAGCCGGCGCCGTGTTGCAGGTTCGCCGCAGCGACACTCAGGCGGTGATGCAGGCCTTCTTCGATGCAGGACTGCGCGGCGAGTTCTACATCGTTGGCCAGCCCAACGGGACGGACCGCGTGCGCATCCTGCGCAAGGAGCGGGTGATCCTGGACGAGGCACGCGCCGACCTGCAGCAGGCATGGGCGCGCACCAGCCATGAAATGGCAAAACTGCGCGACAACCCGGCGTGTGCCGATCAGGAATTTGCACGCAATGCCGATGCCGTCGACCCGGGCCTGCGTTATGCGTTGACTTTCGATGTGGACGACGACATCGCCGCCCCCTTCATCGCCCGTGGCATACGTCCTCGCGTGGCGGTGCTGCGCGAGCAGGGCGTCAACGGCCAGGTGGAGATGGCCGCCGCGTTCGACGCCGCCGGCTTCGCACCTGTCGACGTGCATATGAGCGATATCCTGTCCGGCCGCGTGAGCCTCGCCGATTTCACGGGGCTGGCGGCTTGCGGCGGCTTCAGCTACGGCGATGTGCTGGGCGCGGGCGGCGGCTGGGCCAAATCCATCCTGTTCAACCCGCGTGCCCGGGATGAATTCTCGGCGTTCTTTGGGCGAGCCGACAGTTTCGCACTGGGCGTGTGCAACGGTTGCCAGATGATGAGCCAGCTGCATGACCTGATTCCCGGCGCCGCCGCCTGGCCGCGTTTCGAACGCAACCTGTCGGAACAGTTCGAGGCGCGCTTCGCGCAGGTCGAGGTACTGGCCTCGCCGTCGATCTTCTTCGCCGACATGGCCGGTTCGACGATGCCGATCGTGGTGTCGCATGGTGAAGGGCGAGTTGTTTTCCGCGAGGCGGCGCATGCGGCGCAGGCCGTGGCGACGCTGCGCTATGTCGATCACCAGGGTGCGCCGACCGAATGCTATCCGCTCAATCCGAACGGATCGGTCGGCGGCTTGACCGGCTTCACCACGCGTGATGGCCGCTTCAGCATCCTGATGCCGCATCCGGAGCGCGTAGTCCGCGCCGCCCAATTGTCGTGGCGGCCCGACGGCATGGCCGGTGCAGGCCCGTGGTTGCGCATGTTCCGCAACGCGCGGCGCGCGGTTGGGTGATCGGCGCCGACTATGAGAAAATAGCGGGCTTTGTCGCTTCCGATCCCGCTGTGTCGGGCATTGATTTTTGCCATGAACGCACCCGAAAATCTCCTGACGGATGACCACCTGCGCGCGCAGGTCAAACTGCTGGGCACGCTGCTCGGCCAGGTCCTGTTGCAATTTGCCGGCGAAGACGTGTTCGAGGCAGTGGAAACCCTGCGCCGCGGCTTTGCCGAACTGCATCAGCAGGAAGACCAGCAACGCCGCACCGAGTTGATGGCCCTGATCGACGCCATGCCGGCTGCCAAGGTCGAGTTGGTGGTGCGCGCTTTTTCCAGCTATTTCAAATTGGTCAACGTGGCTGAGGAAAGCTTTGCCCACCGCAACCGCCGCCGCATGCTGTCGCACAGCATGATGCTGTGGGAAGGTTCGTTCGACCGCACCCTGGGCGATCTCAAGGCGCAGGGGCTTTCGGCGAATACGCTGCAGGGCATGGTCAACCGCCTGCACTATGCGCCGGTGTTCACCGCCCACCCGACCGAAGCGCGCCGCCGCGCGGTCATGGAAGGCATGCGCCGGGTGTTCCTGATCTGCGACCAGCTCTACAGCCCGACGCTCGGCGCGAACGACCAGCGCGAACTGGAAGCGCAACTGGCTGCGGAAATCCAGGTGATGTGGCGCACCGACGAACTGCGTACCGCGAAGCTCGAAGTGCGCGACGAAGTGCGCAACGGACTGTATTACGTGCGGGAAAGCCTGTTCGAGGCGGTGCCGAAGGCGTATTCCTACTTCGAAAAGGCGTTGCGCAAGCATTACGGCGTGAATGCCGATGGGGGCGCCTCGATCAGCGTGCCGAGCTTCATCCGCTTCGGCTCGTGGATCGGCGGCGACCGCGATGGCAATCCGTTCGTGACGGCAGACGTCACCGAGTGGACGGTGCATACGCAGATGAAGGCGGCGCTCAACGAATACCGTGCGCGCGTGCTCGAATTGCGGCAGACGCTCACCCACAGCAGCGGCTGGTGCACGCCATCGGCCGCTTTCCTGGAACGGCTGGGCGAGTATGAGGCCGAGTTCGGCGAGCAGGTCTTCCGCGGCACCGCGGTACAGATATACAGCCGCGAGCCCTACCGACGCATGGCGGCTATGATGCTGGCTCGGCTCGACGCCAATCTGTCCTATGTCCATCAGTGTCTGGCGGACGTGCCTAGCTTCACCTCCCACCTGGCCTACGAGAATGCCGAGGCCTTCCTCGACGATCTCTGCCTGGTGCGCGATTCGCTGATCAGCCATGGCGACCGCATCGTTGCCATGCAGGACCTGCAGGCGCTGATCCGGCTGGTCGAGAGTTTCGGCTTTCACCTGCTGCAGCTCGACATCCGCCAGGAGTCGACCGTCCATACGCGCACGGTCGTGGCGGTGCTGCAGCAGATCGATCCCGATTTCGATTATGCTGCGGCGTCCGAAACCGATCGTCTGCAGCGCCTGGCGGCCTGGGTCGGCCATATCGACCTGATCGAGATCAGCGATGGCGCGCTGGATGACGAGGCGCGCGAGACGCTCGCGGTGTTTCGCCGCATGGCCAAGCTGCAGGCCGAAGTGGGCGACGAAGTCTTTGGCACCTATGTGATCTCGATGACCCATAGCGCATCGCACGTGATGGAAGTCCTGCTGCTGGCGCGTCTCGTCGGCCTGTGCGGCCACAACGGCCGCGACTGGTTCTGCCGCATCCAGGTTGCACCCCTGTTCGAGACGGTGGATGACCTGCAGCGCAGCGAGGCCATCCTCGACCAACTGCTGTCCAACAAGGTGTACCGGGCGCTGGTGGCAGCCAACGGCAACCACCAGGAAGTCATGCTCGGCTATTCGGATTCGTGCAAGGACGGCGGCATCCTGGCGTCGAACTGGAACCTCTACCAGGCACAGCTTTCCATCATCGCGTTGACCCAGCATTTCGGCGTCGAATGCCGCCTGTTCCACGGCCGCGGCGGCACGGTGGGCCGTGGCGGCGGGCCGACCCACGAGGCGATCCTGTCCCAGCCGCCGGGCACCGTGAACGGCGAGATCAAGTTCACCGAGCAGGGCGAGATGCTGTATTACAAATACAGCAATCCCGAAACGGCCAATTACGAAATCGCCATGGGGGTCACCGGCCTGCTCAAGGCGAGCGCCACGGCGCTTGCACAGAGCGAGGTACGCTACCCGCAGGAATACCTCGACTGGATGGGCGATATGGCGGCGGCTGGCGAGAAAGCCTACCGCGCCCTGATCGGCATGCCGGGCTTCATCGACTATTTCTACGAGAGCACGCCCGTCACCGAGATCGGCCTGCTCAACATGGGCAGCCGTCCGTCGCACCGCAAGAAGGCCGATCGCTCGCTCGGGTCGATTCGCGCCATTCCATGGGTATTCGGATGGGCCCAGTCGCGCCATACGCTGCCTGCCTGGTTCGGGATCGGCACGGCGCTGACCTATTTCATCGAGACCGATCCGGCGGGCCTCGAGCATCTTCGGACCATGTACCGCGAGTGGCCGTTCTTCCGCAGTCTGCTGTCCAACGTGCAGATGTCGCTGGTCAAGGCCGACATGGAAATCTCCGAGGAATATGCGCGCCTGTGCGACCACCCCAATACCATGGCGATCTACCGCGCGGTGGTGGACGAGTTCACGTTGACGGTGACGAGCGTCATGCAGGTTGCGCAGATTGAGACCCTTNTGGAAGACAACCAGTCGCTTGCCTTGTCGCTGTCCCGCCGCCGCCCCTACATCGACCCCATCAACCACATCCAGGTCCGCATGCTGAAACGCTATCGTTCCGAAAGCGTATGGGATGCCGAGCAGGAATCATGGCTGACGCCGCTGATGCGATCGATCAACGCCATCGCGTCCGGGATGCGCAACACCGGTTGAGCATGAACACGAGCGCAGGCACGTCCTCTCCCGCTCGGCCGAGACGCCGTGGGCTGTTCGTGTCGCTCGGCCTGAATGCCGTGCTGTTGACGCTGGTGTGTGGCCTGGCGCTGTATGCCTTCATGCTCAACGTCGATCTGGGCGATATGAAACGGCGGCTGTCCAAGGAGACCGAGACGCGCCAGCAGAGCGAGCGCTATCTGGTCGAGACGCGCAACCAGCTGACCGAAAGCCTGCGCGAAATCGAACAGTTGAAAGCGCAGCTGGCCTACAAGGAAACCGACGTCCAGGCAGCTGCGGTTGCAGCCAAACCGGCCCTGCCGGTTGTCATCGGTTTCCGCTCATCGATACTGGGCAAGGGACTGGTGGCTGAAATCGAGAATACCAGCGACCGCTATCTCACCGTGATCCTCGCCGTGCGCAACCCCACGCTGTCGACGGCACGCCGTTTCAAACTCGATCTGGAACCGCGGTCGCGCACCGAGTTCGGTCATCTGGAAGGCTGGCAGTTCGCGTCGGGCGACGAGGTGGGGATATTCAACGACGAATTCGGCGCACTGAAGGTCACGGTGCCGTGACGGCGACCGGACGCGGTTTGCGCAATTGCATGCCGAGCAGGGCGGGCATCAGCAGCAATTCGAACACCTGACCGGCGAACAGGCCGACAGCGCACAGCATGCCGAAATGGGCTGTGGGGCGGTAGTCGGACAATCCGAGCAGGCTGAACTGCGCAATCAATACCACCGAAATCGCGATCACCGCGCGGCCCGAGCTTTCCACGCTGCGGATGATGGCAAACACTGGACCGGCGCCATGCTTGAGACGGTGCAGATAGCCGTGATACAGATGGATGGTGTCGTCCACGGTGATGCCGAGGATGATGCCGGCGATCAGCACGGTGGCGACGTCGAGTGCGATGCCTGACACGCCCATCACCACGAAGATGAAGAACAGCGGCGCCAGGTTGGGGATCAGGCAGATGAGACCGGCCTTGAGTGAGCGGAACAGAAGCGCCATCAGCAGCAGGATCTGCAGGAAGGACGACGTGAAGCTCTTGATCTGGCCGTTGACGATGCGATCCGTCTGGTCTGCAAACAGCTGGCCGAATCCGGAAATATCGTAGCGCACACCGGCAATGGGGTGGGCGGCAAGGTGCGCGCGGATCCGGTCGATCACCTGGCCTGTTTCGTTTGAACCGTGCACGTTGAGGCTGAGCGCGATGCGACCCCGCTGGAATTCGTGGTTGACCAGTTCATACATATCCCTGCCGTCGTAAATCAACAGCAGTTGCTCGACCAGTTTTCGGCTGGTCGGCAGCGCGTCCGCGTTGGGCGCGATGCCGCTGAGCGCCCGATTCATTTCCTCCAGTACGTTGACCAGCGAAAGGCTGCGGTCGATTTCCGGTTGCTGTTCCAGCCAGGTCTGCAGAGCTCTGATCTGGGCCAGGCGGCCCGGGTCTTTCAGGCTGTCGCGACCGGAGCCGGTGAGCACGATTTCGAGCCCGGTGACGCCGGACAGTTTGCTTTCGATCCGTTCGGTGCCACGGCTGAGCGGATGGTCGGGCGCGAAGAATTCCAGGATGTTGGACTCGACCTTGACCTGCATCACCAGCGGGATGGTCGCCAGCACCAAGAGGACCGAGGTAATCAGTACAGCTTTCGCGTGCCGCAGACTGAATACGGCCACTACCGCCGCGATCCGACGGGCATGCGCCAGGCCCGAGCGGCGGCGCGGCCAACGCGGTGTGTCCCATTTCAACAGGATGGGCGGCACCAGGATGAACACCACCAGGAACACCATGAGCGTGCCGATGGCACCCGCCAGGCCAAAGGTCTGAACCGGGGGNATGCTGATCCACAGCATGCTCAGCATGCCGGCGCCTGTCGTCAGAATGTTGAACAGGCCAGGGACGAAGGTGTCCTTCAGCGCGCGGGCGATGCGCTGCCGCCGCGGCAGCAACGCGATGCGGCCGCGCTGGATGCCGGCATACAGGTGCAGCAGCGTGGCGACAGTATAGGCCGCCATCAGGGTGGGGATCATCGCGGTGATCGGCGTGTAGGGCTGGTCGAATGCCACCAGCCCGGCCACGCTGGCCGATACCACCATGCCCATGGCCAGCCCGCCGATCACGACCGGACGGATGCGTCCGACCACCCACCACAGCAATACCATGCCGATGACGAAGGTGAGCGGAATGAAGATCGCGCTGTCGCGCCAGAGCGAGCGCAGTTCCGCAACCGTCTGCGCCACCGTGCCTCCGGTGGCGGTGTGGTGGCTATCGAGGTTCTCGGCGGTGATCGTTTTNTCGAGTGCGTTCTCGATGTCGCGTCGGGCGAGGCTTTCCTTCAGGAATTTCGGACGTACCACCAGTGCGACGGCGCGGCCGTCGCGCGAGGCGATCAGGCCGGGCGCGATGGGGTCGCCGAGCACGCGGGCCTTCCACTGCGCCGGCGTGCGCTCGGCCAAATGTTTCGGATCGACCAGCAGCGATACGGCAAAACCGTCGTCGGTGGCGTCGATGTGCTCGACCGTGGTGAGCGTCAGGACCCGGTCGACCGCAGGCAGTGCGGCCATTCTCTTCGCGGCGCGGTCGAGCGCGGCGAGAAACGTCGGGGTGTACAGGTCGTCGCCTTCGAACAGGGCGATGACGGCCTCGTCGTTGGGGAATTCCTTGAACAGTGATTCGCGCAGCTGGATGGTGGGCGAATCAGGGGGCGAGTAGATGTCCGGTGCGTTGTTGAAATGAAGTTTCAACAGGAACGGTATCGATACCAGCTGTATCCCGAGCAGGATGGCCAGCGCCAGCCAGGGCGGCAGCATGCGGCTGCCATCGATCCAGGGTTTCAGCAGCTTCATGCGCCGGCCCCGGTCAGAACTTGGTGCGCAGGCCCAACGTGATCAGCGAATGATCCTGGTGGAAGCCGCCCAGGGTACGCGCCTCGCCGTCGAAGTAATGCGCGGCGACATAGAGTTCGTACGGCTCCCAGCCCACGTAGCTGAGCTTGGGACTGAGGTAGACATCGCGCACGTTGAAGCCGCTGGCGAAACGCAGTCCGGCTTTCCAGCGTCCCTGGCCGAAGTTCGTCTCGATCTCGCCGTTGGCGCCGTAGTATTCCTTCAGCTCGAGGATACTGCGGTCGGTCTGCAGCGCGTGCGCGACCAGTTGCAGGTTGACGCGAGTATCCGCGCCGCCGGGAAAGAATTCCAGTGCGCCGACCCAGTCGAGCGAATGCGTGGTGTCCATCACGGTCGTGGGCAGGGTCACCGGCACGTCCCCGGTGTAGCCGGCTTCCATGCGCCAGGTAAGGCCGTCATGCTCGAGTTCCATGTCGGCGCCGACGAAGGTGTTGAACGGGTGCACGGCGGTGAGCCTGAGCGCAGCCAGGTCGAGCCGGTAATACGGCAGCGACTGGCGGGTGCGCGCGAGCGTCACGCCGAAATCGAAGGGATCGCCGGTCTTGGTGAGTCGCAGGGCGCCGCCGCCGCTGCCGTGTTCGTCCTCGTCGATGCGCGCGGCGCTGACCCAGGGNGTGGTGAGCGCCGGGTCGATGCCGATGATCTGGCCGGTGGTACGGTTGACCGGGCTCCAGATGCTGGCCACGTCCGGCAGCTGCGCGGCACGGAATACCGGCAGCCACACCGCATCCAGCTTGTAGTCGCCATAATTCTGTTCCCAGCGGGTGGCGAGCTGTGCGCGGCGGCGGTCGGCCAGGTCGTCGAGGGCGAACCGGGTCAGGTCGACCCGGCTGACGCGGTCAGCCAGCGGGATTTCATCGACGCGGCCCCAGATGATGGTCTGCGCGCCGAGGGTGAGGCGGGTGTCGCCGCTGCGGTAGCGGACATAGGTGTCGCCGTAGTCGGCCAGCAGTTCGCGGTGACTGGCCAGGCCGCCATCCTGCGTCATGCCGTCGAGCCGCGCACCGGCGCGGAATTCCCAGTTGAGGCTGGGCTGCCACTGGACGTAGGCGCTCGTGCGCAGGGTGGAATAGGTATCGGCCTCGGGCGCGTCGGGCAGGCTGCCACCTTCCAGCAGCAGGTCGTCGATGCCGACCTTGAGCGAGGGCTGGAAACCGCGTGCTTTCGGCTTGTGGCTGCGGGGGCGGAGGTGGCAGATCGTCGGCCGTGCTGGTGGATTGGGCGCTGTCGGCAGGCGAGGGCTCGGCGGTTTGCGCGCGCGGTTTGCGCGTCGTGGTGCGTGGCGGTGGCAGGTCGTCCGGCGCATCCTGCGCGACGGCGCGNNCGGCGGCGGCAGGTCATCGGCCGCATGGGCTGGGATGAGCGCGGGCAGGGTGGCGAGCGACAGGCTCAGGGGCAGCAACAGGTTTTTCATGGGCGATATTCCGATTCCAGGCTTTCGTCGGCAAGGGCTTGCGAGGTGAAGAGTTTGGCGGGCAGTTTCTGGTCGTACAGCGCGGTATCGATCACCAGCCGGGTTTCGTGCCCGCTTTCCAGATCGATCATGCGGCTGTCGGTGAGCGTCCAGTAGCCCTGGGTGCGTTTTTGCTGCGTAGCAGCCAGCGCTTGCTGGGTGTGTTGCCGCTCTGCTCGAAATAATCCACGCGCTGCGGGATTGCGGTGGCGGGATCGATCCAGCTGATGCGTTTCTTGTACACCGAATCGTCGGGGTCAAGCGGTACGCTCTCGAGCACGTCACAGAGAATGCCGTTTTCGAGCTGCTTGCCGAGCAGGCGCTGGCGATCTTTCGAGGGTTTGCGCTCCTGCAGGTCCTCGAAATAGAGGTCGGAACCGACGAAGCGTCCGCCCTTGCGGTTGCTGGAAATGCGCCGTACCCGATCGAGCGCGGGCAGATACAGCCACTGGTCGGTGCTGCCATCGGCCTTGTCGATGCTGAGCAGGCCGGTTCCCGCGATGTCCTCGGGATCGAGAAAGCGGATCAGATTGGCGGTTTCGCCGCGCGCCTTGTCGAGGCGGTAGGTGACCAGTTCACGGATGCGCGGCGCCTGGCCTTTCTCGGTGAGCACCATGCGGCCGAGCGTGGTGAGGTCGCGTCCGTTGGGACGGTCGTAGACGCGCTGTGCCAGATCGGATGCATCGTCAGCGCGGACGGCGGCGGCCCCGAGCAACAGCGCGACCAGCAGCAGGAAACGAACCAGAGACGGCGGCGGAATGGATGACATGTGATTTCCGGGTGAGCAGCGCATACCAACGGCTTTGTCAGCCCGAACTTTACCGCAAAACCCGCTGCGCTCCCCAGCCCGGAGGTGCTGGATTTCGCGTTCGTACTATGATAAAAGACATCGTTATCTGATGGTGGGCGCCTCCATGACTTCGACTCTTCTGGAACTGCTCCAGAAATACAGCGTACCCGGCCCCCGTTATACGTCCTATCCGACCGCACCGTATTTCCGCACTGGCTTCAGCGAGACGGACTGGACCGATGAGCTGGCTGCGGCATCCCCTGACCGCGGGTTGTCGCTGTACGCCCACATCCCCTTCTGCGACACGCTCTGTCACTTCTGCGGCTGCAACATGGTGGCGACGCGCGACTACAGCAAGACCCAACCCTATCTGGCCTACCTCGACCAGGAAATGGCGCATACGGCGCAACGGGTGGATCCGGGCCGCCTGGTTCGCCAATTGCATTGGGGTGGCGGGACGCCCACTTACCTGAATCCCGGTGATATTCGCCGCCTGATGGACATGATGCGCCGGCATTTCACGCTGGCTGCCGATGCCGAGATCAGCTGCGAGATCGACCCGCGCGAACTGACGCGCGCGCATCTGGTGGCCTTGCGCGAATCCGGCTTCAATCGCGTCTCGTTTGGCGTGCAGGACATGGATCCGGCGGTGCAGCAAGCTGTGAACCGCATTCAGTCGCAGTCCCTGATCCAGCAGGTGCTCGACTGGTCGCGCGAGCTGGGATTCTCCAGCATCAATCTGGATCTGATCGTGGGACTGCCGAAACAGACGGTCGCCAGCTTCCGCCATACGCTGGAACAGGTCACCGAATGGTCGCCGGATCGCCTGGCGGTGTTCGCATATGCCCATGTGCCATGGTTGAAAAAGCACCAGCGCCTGATCAAGGAAGAGGACCTGCCGGATTCCGCGACGCGTCTCGGGCTGCAGCAGGCGGTGAACGAGATGCTGGGCGCAGTGGGCTACGTCAACATCGGCCTCGACCACTTCGCCCGTCCGGACGACGAGCTGGTACGCGCGCAGCAGAACAAGACGCTATGGCGCAATTTCCAGGGCTATACCACGCACAAGGACTGCGACATCCTGGCCTTCGGCGTCTCCAGCATCAGCCAGACGGCCGACGTGTACATGCAGAACGAGAAGAATCTCAAGCGTTATCAGGAACGCATCGCAGCAACCGGCCTGGCCGTCGAGCGCGGCCTCAGGCTCACGCGCGACGACCAGATCCGACGCGACGCGATCACGCGCGTAATGTGCGACCTGGAGCTCGACTTTACGGCCTTCGGCCAGGAATGGAACATTGCCTTTACCGATTATTTCGCTGACGCATTGACCGATCTGCGCCCGCTCGCCGACGACGGGCTGGTCACGGTTGCGTCGGACCGGATCAGCGTCACCCCGCGCGGCCGGCTGTTCCTGCGCAACATCGGCATGTGCTTCGACCGCTATCTGAAGGAAACCACCAGTACGCAGCCCCGTTATTCGCGTACCGCCTGAGTCCTGCCGCACCGGCAGGGTGATTGACGAATGCCATTGACAATTCCGCTTTGGCCTCGCGATAGTTGGTGACATAACAAGCGGAGGGAAGCGGGCGGTGCGTATTGCGCATTCACGCGTCGTACCCGATAGACATGGCATTCAATAAGGCCGGGACGATGTCCGCGAGACCGCTGCGCTTGCTTGCGGTCGGGCTGGGGTATTACCTGGGGGCCGTGCTCGGCGTGGCCGCCTCGTCCATGTCCGAGGGCATCTCTATCTTCTGGCTGCCCAACGGCATCCTGCTGGCGGCACTGTTGCTGGCGCCGCGGCGTGACTGGCCGCTCTACCTGCTGGCGGCCGTGGCAGCGGAAATCGCCGCCGACCTACCCACCTTCAACCTCGCGCAGGCGATCGGTTTTGCTGCTGTCAACCTGTTTGAATGCCTGCTGGCGGCCTGGCTGCTGCAGCGTGTCGCCTGCCCCTTTTCGCTTGATCGGTTGCGCCATGTCGCCCTGTTCGGGCTGGTCCTGGTTCTGGCCAGCGGACTGGCGGCCCTGCTGGGCGCATCGCTCTATTCGCTGAGCGCTCTGACCACCACGCCGTTTTGGGACTTATGGACAATCTGGTGGCTGGGTGACGCCATGGGCGTGCTGCTGGTCACGCCGCTCATACTGGCCTGGCTGCAGGGCTCGTCGCAACCCGCCAAACGCCGCCCCCTGGAAGCCGCCGCGCTATTGACGCTGACCCTGCTGTTCACCGTCTGGGTGTTCTCGCAGGGCATCACCGACAGCTTCCCCAGAAGACCGTTCTTGTTGTTCCCGCTTCCCCTGTGGGCGGCCGTCCGTTTCGGGGTACGGGGTGCGGCCAGTATCGTGCTGCTGATCGCCGTCATCGCAATCATGGCTACCCTCAAAGGCGTGAGTCCTCTACTTGCCGCTACGCCGGCCGATACGGTTCTGCTGCTGCAGGAATATCTGGCCGTGCTGGCATTCTCGTCGCTCGCGCTGGCCGCGCTACTACAGGACCTGCGGGCGACCCATGGCGAACTCGACCGCCTCAACCGCGAACTCGAAGCACGCGTGGAGGCGCGTACCCATGACTTGCAGCTGGCCAACCAGCATCTGGAGAAGTTGGCCTCGATCGACCCCCTGACCGGTGCCAGCAACCGTCGCCATTTTATGGGTCTGGCCAAGGTGGAGATCAGCCGAGCCAAGCGTCAAGGGTTGCCATTGTCGGTGATCATGCTGGACATCGATTTCTTCAAATCGGTCAATGACCGTTTCGGCCACGAAATCGGCGACAAGGTGCTGGTGGCACTGGCTGCCACTATCCATGCCACGTTGCGCGGGGGCGATATCTTCGCGCGCTTGGGAGGCGAAGAGTTTGTCGTCATGCTGCCAGGCCAGGGGCTGTCTGAAGCCTTGCCGATGGCCGAGCGCCTGCGGTTGCTGATTGCGCAAAACGTGGTCCCCGGGTGCCCGGCCCAAATTACCGTCAGTGCCGGGCTTGCTGCGCTGGAGGATGCATCGGAAGAAATCGATGACCTGCTACGGCGCGCCGACGCGGGGCTCTATCGGGCCAAGAACCAGGGCCGCAACCAGGTTTGCCCGGGTTAGGCGGCAGCGCCGGTCACCATGATGGCCGGATTTTCAGCAGCAGCCACTGCCATCATCGCGCTTGGGGCAGCCCTCGGGCCGCTTGCGCGGCGGCAAGGGGCAACGGTTGATTTCATCCGCGCTGCGCTGGAAATAGCAGGTCATGGCGCTGGACGCGATACCCAGCAGCCAGAACACGAAGAAGCCGATGGTATACGCGGCCAGGCGCTGCTCGATCACCGCTTCGCCGTGGTACATGATCTCCAGCGGATCGAACAAGGTGGTGAAGACGATGTCGGCCATGCCGGCCACAAGGAAGGACGGCCACAGAATGTGGATCAGGCGCTGCATCATGGCGTACTCCTCGTCTGGGTGGACGTCATTCTTCGGGGTTGTTCATCTTGCGCTTGTACCAGACCATCAGGGTGATCGCCATGCCGATGATGAAGAGGATGGTAAACAGGCTCAAGAGGCCGATCGGGCTGCTGAATAGCAGATTGAGTACAACGTCCATTTTATTCTCCCTGTGGTTGATGAACGGCTGAGCCGGATGACAGCGTGACGGCTTGCTTGAATGGAGAATGCAGCACGCCGGCAAGGCGCCAGGTGGATGCGGCATCGGTCAGCTGGGCATGCCATTTCCCGTCGGGCATGGCGGGAAGCGTGGCGCGATAGCGGCCGCCGCCGGCGTAGTGCAAGGTGAGCGTGTGATCCATGCCTTGGTGCGTGGGATGAGCCAGGGTAAGGGTCAATTGGCCGGGATAGGTCGTCAGATGGCCGGCCAGCGTGAGCACCAGCGCACCATCCTCGCCTTTCACGGTGGCGGCGAGCGCCAGGGCACGTGCGGCGTCGTCGCGTTCCAGCGTCTGGTTGATGGCGAGTCCTTCCTTGTAGTAATCGCCCACCACCAGCCCGTCGGCGCTCTGGTAGGCGATCCACACGGTAGTCAGCCCGGCGGCGACTGCGGTGGCGGGCAGGCTCATGAGGAACCATGGCCAGGGTTCGCGATACCAGGGTTTGGCATGAAGGACTGTATTCGTCATGGCGCCGTGCCTCGCAATCTAACGGTTGAAGAACTTGGTGGCGACGTCCTGTCTGATGCGCGGGTCGTCGGTGGCTTGTATCGTGAACGTGATGGCGATCGAGCGGCCCTTCAGTTCTTCGGGGTCGGCTGTCAGGCTGACGGGAATGTCGATGGTCTGCAAAGGCGCGGCCGCGATATCGCGCGTGGCGGCCGTGACCCGAAGATCTTCGATGCCATGTGCCTGGATCGTATAGCGGTGAGCCTGGCCGTCCTTGTTGATGATCTGCAGGCGATAGACGTTCTCGATCAAGCCGTCGTCGGTTTCCTTCGACAGCGCCACGCGATCGCGCACCACGCCGACATTGAGCGGCACGCGGGTGGCGAGGCTATAGAGGAACGCACTGGCGATCAGCGTCAGCAGCACGGTGTAGATGATGGTGCGCGGACGGAGGATGTGCCTGACGATGCCGGTGTCCGGGTATTTTCCTTTCACCACGTTTTCCGTCGTGTAGCGGATCAGGCCGCGCGGGTAGCCCATCTTGTCCATGATCTGGTCGCAGCCGTCGATGCAGGCGGCGCAGCCGATGCATTCGTACTGCAGGCCGTTTCGGATATCGATGCCGGTGGGGCAGACCTGTACGCAGACGTTACAGTCGACGCAGGTACCGAGCCCGGCTGCCTTGTAATCGGCCTTCTTGCTCCGTGGGCCGCGTGGCTCGCCGAGGGAGCTGTCGTAGGTCACGGTCAGCGTGTCGGAGTCGAACATCACGCTCTGGAAGCGCGCGTACGGACACATGTATTTGCAGACCTGCTCGCGCATGAAACCGGCGTTACCCCAGGTGGCAAAGGCGTAGAACAGGATCCAGAAGGTTTCCCACGGACCGAGGTTGGCTTGAATCGTCTCAGCCGCCAGCGTCTGGATCGGGGTGAAATACCCGACGAAGGTGAAGCCCGTCCACAGCGCGATCGCGAACCAGACAGCGTGCTTGAGTCCGCGCTTCTTCAGCTTGTTGGTGTTCCACGGCGACTGGTCGAGTTTTCTGCGCGCGAGATGGTCGCCCTCCAGCCAGTTTTCCACCCACATGAAAATCTCGGTATACACGGTCTGCGGGCAGGCATAGCCGCACCATAATCGCCCGGCCACCGCGGTAAACAGGAACAGCGAGAGCGCCGAGAGGATCAGCAGGCCGGTGAGGTAGACGAAATCCTGCGGCCAGAACACCAGGCCGAAGATATAGAACTTGCGCGCGGCCAGATCGAACAGCACCGCCTGCCGGTGGTCCCATTGCAGCCAGGGCATGCCGTAGTAGAGGGTCTGGGTCAGCAGTACCAGCGCGACACGCCAGTTGGCGAATACGCCATGTACTGCGCGCGGCTGGATCTTCTGCCGGATCGCATAGAGCTGCTGCTCGGTTGCTGCGTCGGCGGTGGCCGATGGCTTGTCGTTGGTCACTGCGTTTGTCCGTGAAAGTCTGAGCCGCTTCAACGTACTGGAACAATACGTTCAAGCGGCTCGCCGGGTCGTCCCGGCGAATACCGCTCACTGCTTACCGCTCACCCATCACCGCTTCTGCGACAACCCGTACACATAGGCGGCCAGGAGGTGCAGCTTGGCTTCCTTGTTGGACGTGGTGCCGAGCGTCTGGGTCAGGGCAGGCATGACCCCGTTGCGTCCCTTGCTGATGGTCTCGATGATCGTGGCCTCGCTGCCGCCATACAGCCACACCTTGTCGGTGAGATTGGGCGCGCCCAGCGCCTTCATGCCGGTGCCATCCGGCATGTGGCAGGCGGCGCAGTTCTCGGCAAATTTCGCTTTGCCTGCCTCGGCCAGAGCGGCATCGTGTTTGCGGCCCGACAGCGAGAGCACATAGTTGGCCACCTGCTTGACGCCTTGTGCACCGAGGATCGGTTCCCATGCCGGCATCACCCCGGCACGGCCGTTGGTGATGGTGGCCACGATGGTGTCGGGTTCGCCACCATAGAGCCAGTCGTTGTCGGTCAGGTTAGGGAAGCCCTTGGCACCCATGGCATCGGAGCCGTGGCACTGCGAGCAGTAGGTCAGGAACAGGTGCTTGCCGATGGCGCGCGCGTTCGGGTCGGCCGCCACGGTGGCGACATCCTGCTTCATGAAGCCGGCATACATCGGCTGGAACTTGGCTTCGGCGGCTTTCACCTCGGCCTGGTATTCCCCTTTGGACGTCCAGCCCAGCAAACCGGCGAAATTGCCCAGTCCCGGCCACAAGGCCAGGTAGCCCAGCCCGAAAATCATGGTGCCGTAGAACAGCCCCAGCCACCAGCGCGGCAGGGGGTTGTTGAGGTCCTGCAAGTCGCCGTCCCAGGTATGTTCCATGAGCTCGGCCTTCTCGCCGGGCGCAAACTTGCGGGTGGTCTGCGATTTGAGAAATACCCAGGTACCGAGGATGCTCACCAGGGTCAGGACGCTGATGTAGATCGGCCAGAAGCCGCTTGTGAAATCGCTCATTGCTTGTCTCCTTGTTTGGCGGGCAGGTCGTCGTCATCCTCGAAAGGCAGTCTGGCGTCCTCTTCGAAGCGCTGCTTGTTGCGCGTGCTGAAGGCCCACCAGACGATGCCGATGAACACTACGATGAAGGCGACCGTAATGATGCCGCTGAGAGTTCCGCTGTCCATGCCAGTCTCAGTTCTTCGGGGCGTGGGTGCCGAGCACCTGCAGGTAGGCGATGACGGCATCAAGCTCGGTCTTGCCTTGGAGCGCCGCGGGTGCCTCGGCGATTTCCTGCTCGGTGTAGCCGTGGCCGACGATGTCCAGCGTGCGCATCTTGGCCTGGATACCGGTGTCCTTGAGCGGACGGTCCAGCCAGGGGTAGGCGGGCATGATGGATTCCGGCACCACGTCGCGCGGGTTCATCAGGTGCGCGACCTGCCAGGCGTCCGAATAACGGCCGCCGACACGTGCCAGGTCGGGACCGGTACGCTTGGAGCCCCACAGGAAGGGGCGGTCGTAGACATATTCGCCGGCCACCGAATAGTGGCCGTAGCGTTCGGTCTCGGCACGGAACGGACGGATCATCTGCGAATGGCAGCCGACGCAGCCTTCGCGGATGTAGATGTCGCGCCCCATCAGCTGCAGCGCCGTGTAGGGCTTCAGGCCTTCCACCGGCGTGGTGGTGGAGGTCTGGAAGAACAGCGGCACGATCTGCACCAGGCCGCCGACGCTGACGATGAGGATGGTCAGCACGATCAGCAGACCGAGGTTTTTCAATGCTTTCATGCGAAATCATGTTCGGTCTCCTATCAGGCGTGGACGGCTTGCGGGATGGGGGCGTCATTGACGACGCGCCCGGCTCGGACGGTCTGCCAGACGTTGTAGGCCATCATCAGCATGCCGCCGAAGAACAGCGCCCCACCGGCGAGACGGATGCCGTAGAACGGATGCATGGTGGCGACCACCTGGGCAAAGCTGTAGGTCAGCGTGCCGTCGGGATTGGCTGCACGCCACATCAGGCCTTGCGCCACCCCGGCGATCCACATCGAGGCGATATACAGCACCACACCGATAGTGGAGAACCAGAAATGCCATTCGATCAGCTTGGTGCTGTACATCGATTCGCGGCCGAACAGGCGCGGAATCAGGTAGTACATCGAACCGATCGTGATCATCGCGACCCAGCCCAGCGCGCCGGAATGCACGTGGCCGATGGTCCATTCGGTGTAGTGGGACAGTGCGTTGACGGTCTTGATCGACATCATCGGACCTTCGAAGGTCGACATGCCGTAGAACGACAGCGCGGTGACCATGAACTTCAGGATGGGGTCGGTGCGCAGCTTATGCCAGGCGCCGGACAGCGTCATGATGCCGTTCATCATGCCGCCCCAGGACGGCGCCAGCAGCATCAGCGAGAACACCATGCCGAGCGACTGCGCCCAGTCGGGCAGCGCGGTGTACTGCAGGTGGTGCGGGCCGGCCCACATGTAGATGAAATTGAGCGACCAGAAGTGAACGACCGACAGGCGGTAGGAATAGATCGGGCGGCCGGCCTGCTTGGGAATGAAGTAGTACATCATGCCGAGGAAGGCGGTGGTGAGGAAGAAGCCCACCGCGTTATGGCCGTACCACCACTGCACCATCGCGTCCTGCACGCCGGCATAGGCGGAGTAGGACTTGTACCAGGCGCTCGTGCTGCCGCCCAGAATCCAGGGCAGTTCGGCGCTGTTGACGAGATGCAGCAGCGCGATCACCAGGATGTAGGCACCGAAGAACCAGTTCGACACGTAGATGTGCTTGGTCTTGCGCTTGATGATGGTGCCGAAGAACACCAGTGCGTAGGAAACCCACACCACCGTGATCAGCAGATCGATCGGCCATTCGAGTTCGGCGTATTCCTTCGAAGTGGTGATGCCGAGCGGCAGCGTGACGGCTGCCAGCACGATCACGGCCGTCCATCCCCAGAAAGTGAACTCGGCCAGCTTCTCTGCCCACAGCCTAACCTGGCAGGTGCGCTGCACGATGTAGTACGACACCGCAAACATCGCGGAGCCGCCGAAGGCGAAGATCACCGCATTGGTATGTAGCGGCCTGAGACGGCCATATGACAGCCATTCGATGCCAAAGGTCAGGTCCGGCCAGATCAGTTGCGAGGCCAGGATGAGCCCGACCAGCATACCGACGATCCCNCACACCACCGTCATGATGGCGAACTGGCGGACGACCTTATAGTTGTAGGTTGTCGCTTCCATACACGTCTCCCGTGATTGATGACTTGATTAGTACATGCGAATTTAATGACATGTTTCGCATATGAAGATAAATATATCTATTTATTATGGTGTGTCAAGTTGTCGCACCCGGCGCTGGCGGATCGGCCGGCCATGTGTTGTTTCGTTGCGAATAAAGCGCATCCCTGTTTTTTATGCCAAATTTGGATTCGGTATAGCTCAGTTCTCGAGCGATTGATATGTATCGGGTTGCCGTGCCCAAGCAAACTTTCGTTTCTTCAATGCCCGGCGCCGAACTGACGCTGCCCGGTATCGGTAAGCTGTTTCAATCCGCTCTCTACTATGAAGCTGGGCGATGCCGAAGCGCGCCTGGATCGCGTGCAGGTAGCCGTATTCGTTTCAATCCACGCCCGACCGTGAGGCCGGGCGATGCCTGATCGAGCCTGGCGACATCGTAGTTACCCACTCGTTTCAATCCACGCCCGACCGTGAGGCCGGGCGATGCTGATGGGCAGCAGCTTGAAGCCCGTACGCACGATTGTTTCAATCCACGCCCGACCGTGAGGCCGGGCGATGCCCCAGGTCAGCAAGGAAGGCGTCTACTATGCCAAGGTTTCAATCCACGCCCGACCGTGAGGCCGGGCGATGCCACGGGTGATCTGGTAGGCAAAGAGTTTTGGGTGGTTTCAATCCACGCCCGACCGTGAGGCCGGGCGATGCGGTCGGCGACGGCGCGCTGTACTCGACCAAGCAGGGTTTCAATCCACGCCCGACCGTGAGGCCGGGCGATGCATCCGAAGGCCGCACCAGCACTGGTGGGAAAGGCGGTTTCAATCCACGCCCGACCGTGAGGCCGGGCGATGCACGATGGTCATGGTGTCGGCGCCCAGCGCGCGCGGTTTCAATCCACGCCCGACCGTGAGGCCGGGCGATGCCAGACCGCGCGGCTGGCGGGTGGCGGCTTGCACCGGTTTCAATCCACGCCCGACCGTGAGGCCGGGCGATGCCGACGCCGACCGAGCGCAATACAACGCGCTACCCGTTTCAATCCACGCCCGACCGTGAGGCCGGGCGATGCCCGGAGAGGGTGCGGCGTTTTATCGCGGAATTGCCGAGGTTTCAATCCACGCCCGACCGTGAGGCCGGGCGATGCACAGATCGTCCCCGACCTTGGAATCGGCCATCTTGTTTCAATCCACGCCCGACCGTGAGGCCGGGCGATGCGCTGCACGCCTGCTGATACAAGGTAGCCTTGCCGTTTCAATCCACGCCCGACCGTGAGGCCGGGCGATGCCGCGCTTCAGATTGCTGGACAAGAATGTCTTTTCTGTTTCAATCCACGCCCGACCGTGAGGCCGGGCGATGCATGCGGCCCCAGCTCGCTCTCGACGATTGCCTGGTGTTTCAATCCACGCCCGACCGTGAGGCCGGGCGATGCAGCTTGCTGCTCGGTAATGCCGGCCTGCTGGAGGTTTCAATCCACGCCCGACCGTGAGGCCGGGCGATGCTTCAGATGGCGCTCGCAAAAATCCTCCAAATCCTGTTTCAATCCACGCCCGACCGTGAGGCCGGGCGATGCCCACAAGGGGCCGCAAGTCCTGCACCTCTTCAAAAGTTTCAATCCACGCCCGACCGTGAGGCCGGGCGATGCTCACGCCGACCGCTGCCGTGCAGTTGTAGACGTTGTTTCAATCCACGCCCGACCGTGAGGCCGGGCGATGCGCGGAGTTTCAATCGCCACGCCCCTGTATCTCAAGTTTCAATCCACGCCCGACCGTGAGGCCGGGCGATGCGTATGCAGGAAGTTTCATTTCGCACCCCCACAGGTTTCAATCCACGCCCGACCGTGAGGCCGGGCGATGCAACGGCTTCATGAAGTTGCGCGACAGATCCATGAGGTTTCAATCCACGCCCGACCGTGAGGCCGGGCGATGCGCTTCGACCGCGTGGCCAGCCTGCTCGCCGAACTGTTTCAATCCACGCCCGACCGTGAGGCCGGGCGATGCATGCGTATCAACCATGACGCCGTCCGGTTCGTCAGTTTCAATCCACGCCCGACCGTGAGGCCGGGCGATGCGTTCACAGCCAGCGTGCCGCTGTAGCTCGTGTGGATGTTTCAATCCACGCCCGACCGTGAGGCCGGGCGATGCCAATCCGCTTTTTCCACCACGGTCTTCTCCCTATAGTTTCAATCCACGCCCGACCGTGAGGCCGGGCGATGCCTTTCCACCGTCCAGCATCTCGGCACCGTAGACCGGTTTCAATCCACGCCCGACCGTGAGGCCGGGCGATGCACGGCGATCATGGCGCTGGGGATGCCGTTGAGCTTGTTTCAATCCACGCCCGACCGTGAGGCCGGGCGATGCGCGGGCAGACGAGCTTCATGATTGCCCCTTCATGTTTCAATCCACGCCCGACCGTGAGGCCGGGCGATGCCACCCGCACCATTGATGAGGCAAAAGCGCTGACGATGTTTCAATCCACGCCCGACCGTGAGGCCGGGCGATGCGTTGAGGTGAAAGGAGTGGCGCCTTCTGACGAGGAGTTTCAATCCACGCCCGACCGTGAGGCCGGGCGATGCGTCGACACCCTTGCGCAGTCGATGCAGGGCAACGAGTTTCAATCCACGCCCGACCGTGAGGCCGGGCGATGCGAAGCTATTGCGCGCCCTTGAGCACCACGCCGCTGTTTCAATCCACGCCCGACCGTGAGGCCGGGCGATGCCGCCCGATCAAGTGGGGTACCTACCAGTACGCTGAGTTTCAATCCACGCCCGACCGTGAGGCCGGGCGATGCGCGTCCAGATCGACCAGGAAGATCTGGTCAAGTTTCAATCCACGCCCGACCGTGAGGCCGGGCGATGCTCCAGCGCCCCGGCCGCGAGTTTCAGCCGGTACTCGTTTCAATCCACGCCCGACCGTGAGGCCGGGCGATGCCTATGCTCTCGATCATCTCCGCCGTCGACGACGTGTTTCAATCCACGCCCGACCGTGAGGCCGGGCGATGCGGGTGTGGACGGCCTTGAACTTGAGGCCGGACTCGTTTCAATCCACGCCCGACCGTGAGGCCGGGCGATGCGTGATGTTCGGCATCATGGGTATCCGCCTGTTCAAGTTTCAATCCACGCCCGACCGTGAGGCCGGGCGATGCACCAACGACACCGGTTGTTTGGATGATGTCCATCAGTTTCAATCCACGCCCGACCGTGAGGCCGGGCGATGCTGCTTTGGTCGGCTGGGTGTAGCCGTACAGCTTGCGGTTTCAATCCACGCCCGACCGTGAGGCCGGGCGATGCATGCTTTCGTTCATTGAATGGCCTTGTTGCGGGTGGTTTCAATCCACGCCCGACCGTGAGGCCGGGCGATGCTCGTCTTCCTTGGCGACGAGATATTTTCCGATTGGTTTCAATCCACGCCCGACCGTGAGGCCGGGCGATGCGCCTATGCCGGCGACCCAGGCAAGGCCGACGGCTGGTTTCAATCCACGCCCGACCGTGAGGCCGGGCGATGCGTCGCGCCCAACATCAGCGGCATTCTGGACACCGGTTTCAATCCACGCCCGACCGTGAGGCCGGGCGATGCGATCGACTGCTTGTTGGAGAGATTCCTTGCTCATGTTTCAATCCACGCCCGACCGTGAGGCCGGGCGATGCACAGATTCGATTTCGATGCGGATGGCGTTCATGGTGTTTCAATCCACGCCCGACCGTGAGGCCGGGCGATGCACGCAATCGCTGCCGTGCTCTTGGCGGTATCGAGTTGGTTTCAATCCACGCCCGACCGTGAGGCCGGGCGATGCGGTTTGATCCTGCTGAGCTCGGCGGCCTGCTGGATCTGTTTCAATCCACGCCCGACCGTGAGGCCGGGCGATGCATTCGGTATCCCGCAGCCCGACATCGCCAACTTCGTGTTTCAATCCACGCCCGACCGTGAGGCCGGGCGATGCAATAAAACCCGGTCAATCAGATGGCGATCGGCCGGTTTCAATCCACGCCCGACCGTGAGGCCGGGCGATGCTCTACCGCGGCAACGTGTTGTTTGCGCGGCAAAGCGAGATCAGTTTGCGCGAACCTACGACACGAAGCAATTCGATAGGTGCCGCCACGGTTGGGATGGGTTCCAGATTGTTAAAGAACAATGAGTTATCGCACGCGCGAAACACTGGGGTTTACGCCATCGATTGGGGTTCGCGCGTCATATGACGAGAGGGCCTTCAAAATCCACTGAACGGAAACAACCATGTTGTTTGACACGCAGTTCGATTGGCTCGGTGATGCGGTAAAAACGTAGGTTGTCCTGCTTCAGATCGATCTCGGCAAGAAGTTCGCGTTCGAATTGCTCGAATTGCATTTCGTTGATAGTGCATTCGAACACTGACTTTTGTACGCGCTGGCCGACACGTTCGCAAGCCTTGGCGATGCGGCGCAAGCGTTTCCGCCCGGCGGCGGTTTCCGTGGATACGTCGTAGGTAACGATGATGAGCATGATTATTTGGCCAGAAATGGCAGATAGCTTTCCATTTCTCCGCGCAGGGCGCGTGCCATGAAACGGGCCTGGATGAAGGGCAACAGGGCAAACGGTAGCCTGGATTCGGTGAGGGGATGCGTT
This sequence comes from Thiobacillus sp., assembly GCF_013693775.1. Lineage (NCBI taxonomy): Bacteria > Pseudomonadati > Pseudomonadota > Betaproteobacteria > Nitrosomonadales > Thiobacillaceae > Thiobacillus > Thiobacillus sp. The sequence goes on along the minus strand of NZ_CP059257.1, from coordinate 1,571,357 downwards.
ATCTCTTCCTGCTTGCGATCCTGCCAGGCGGTTACGACAGTACGACGGCCCCGATCGTTAAGCATGACTGCGCCGCCCTCTCGCAGGTCGAAATCGTTTTCTCCGATCTGCCCCCGATTGATGAGAGTAAGGGCCAGCCGGTCGCACAGGATGGCCCGGAACTCTTCCTGCAAATCCAGTGCAAGAGCGGCCCGGCCTGGGCGCACGGCGTGCAGAAAACCAAGCTGCGGATCGAGACCGCAAGCTTCGAGGGCTGAACGACAGTCGTTCATAAGCATGGCGTAGAGAAACGAGATCAGTGCGTTGAAACGGTCGAGCGGCGGACGGCGGGTGCGTCCATTGAGCTGGAAGAGGGTGCGGAACGCGGGTTTGACGATGAGATTGAGCACTTCGAAGTAACCGCGCGCGGCCTCTCCTTCAACGCCGCGCAGTTCGTCCAGCGTGCCAGCAATGGCTGTGGCACGTAGCGAGGCGGCCAGATTGTCGGCGGTGCGGGAAAGTCGAGCGGCCTCGGATTCGTCTTCCGCTTCGCGCGCGCCGCGCAGCAATACGCTGCGGCTGTTCTTCAGCTTGCCGGCCACGCAGGCGCGAGCGAGTTCGAGCATGACAGCAGCGTCGCCCGCAGCACGATGCTGGGTCTGGCGCAGCAGGATATTGCCGGAAACCGGACCTTCGAGCCGGGCCTTGAAGCGGCCCGAATCGTCCAGCAGCACCAGCGATTTGCCCTCGTCGGCCAAACGGTGCATGAGCGCAGGCGAGACCATCACATTGCCGAAGCAGACCAGCCCGCCGACATGGTGCAGCGGCACCTGGAGTTTNTTCTCGCGTTCGACGTCGATGCGCACTGTGGAGTTTTCCAGGTGGGCGTAGGCCTGGGGCGTCATGACGTACAGCGTGTTCTGGATGGTATGCAATTTATTCCTCGGGGTTGAAGAGATTGCGTTTCAGTATGCTTTGCCGGGTGTGGTCGGAAACGGCTTCGGGCTGGCAAATGTCCTTCAGTGAACATTCCTTGCAGCGTGAGTCGTTCACCGGAGGCGGCAGCCTGCCAGACGCGAGCATGGCGCGGATCGCTTCAGCGGTTTCGATCACCAATTGCCGCAAGGCAGGCGTAATCGCCACTTCGCGCCGCCGGTGACTGCTGGCGTGGAAGATCGCGCCCTTGGGCACCAGCCGGCCGAGCATGTCTTCGAGACACATCGCCTGCGCAGCGAGTTGCAGGTCATCGTGCAGCTTTTGCCGCTTGGCACCATGCTTGAACTCCACGGGGAACACCGTGCCGTCGGGATGAAACTCGACCAGATCGGCCTTTCCGATGAGATTGAGGCGGTCGCTCCACAACGGAAGCGCTCGTTCAATACGCACGCCTGCCTTGGTTTCGTAACCGGGCGTATCGACCAGATGGTGCACCGCCTGTCCACGCGCCGTGTGAATATTGTCGGCGAACGCCTGCTCCAGATGAATCAGCCCGCACTGTCGCGGACAATAGGCCCAGTGCTGGAGCGCGGAGAGGGGAATCGGGTCTGTCTCGGTCATGCCGTGAGTGCTACCATTTCATCCAGGCCATATTTAAAGGAGTTGGTCATGGCAGCGATTTTGAAAGAGCTTGAAAACCAGGCCTTGCAGCTTTCTCCACAAGAACGCGGCGAGCTCATCCACCGACTGATCGTCAGCCTGGAAGGGCCGGCAGAAGATGCGCCCGAAGCCGTCGCCAAGGCCTGGGACGAGGAGATCGCCCAGCGCGTGGCGGAAATCGATGCGGGTACTGCCGTGTTGATTCCGCATGAGCAAGTCGTGGCGGAAATTGATGAAATGTTGAAGAAGGCGAGCAATTGAGACTTCTATGGCAGCAGCAAGCTCGTACCGAGCTTCGCGAAGCCATCAGATATTACCGTGACGAAGGTGGCCTCAATATTGCGCAGGATTTCCATAACGCCGCCATGCGAGCCGCAGGGCGTTTGCTCGAATACCCGGAACTGGGCGTTGGGATCAAACATGCCTGCCGGCGCTTCAACTTGCACGATTATCCTTACAGTCTGATTTATCGCGTCNACCCTGTTGCTATCACTATCGTCGCGGTGGCCCACCACAGCCGCCGCCCGGGGTATTNNTGGGCGGGGCGGCGGTAGCCTTTAAGCCTTGCGCATCAAGGTCACGCCTGATGGCATAGCCGTCTCGTTTACCGTCACCTCATAGTCCGCGAAACTGCGTGGTGCGGTCACACCATCTTTCATGCGCGGCTGAATCCGCTCGAACAGCGCATACGCCGGCGCATTGCCCAGCTCAGAATCGTGCTTGAATACATAGAGACCACGGGTTGCCATTTCGCCACGTGCAGCTGAGCGGTCATGCTCGAACATCTGTGCGAGTGACTGCCACAACAATTCCAGATCCTCGTCCGAGAAACCTGTCTGTTTGGCGAGGAAGCTGGAAACGAAGCCGTGTGCGGCATAGAGGCCGTAAGGCACGGTGTGCTTGCGGCCCATGGTGCGGTTGTCACCGTCCTGTTTTTCAGCCTCGGCCTCGGTCGCCACTGCCATGCGGGTGATCGAATGCTCCTGAGCGATGATGGGGTCGACCGAGCGCGCGAATGTCAGCTGCACCGGCCCGCGCACTTGACCGCAGTTAACGCCAGTAGACATGACTGCGCCGAAGGTGCGTACGTCGAAAAATTCTTGCACATCCAGTCGCGTGCTTCACCGACGGCATCGCCACCCTTGCGTTTCTTGTCGTCGCCCTTCAGCAAATCCGCTTTACCAATGCCTTCGTAGGCGCGCTCGTGGGTCTTGTTGAGGATGGCCTTTTCCTTCACGTAAATCTCGTAAGGCGGTTGCTCATTTTTGACCAGTCCAACGAAGTTACGCACCTTGCGTTTGAGCGACACATCAGTGACCAGACCATGGCCGGTTTCGGCATCCAGGCGTGGCAGGTTGCCGGCGTCAGGGTCGCCATTGGGGTTTCCGTCCTTCACATCGAATAGCAGTACGAAGTCGTAGCGGTTGGTCAGGCTCATTGTTTTTCCTCCGGGGTGGATTTGGTAAAGAAGGCTTGGCGTTGGTGGTAGTAGCCGAGGGCGAAACGCCCCTGATCCTGTAAGGGAAGCTGACGCGGAAAGTCGGCGACTTCACCGAGGATTTCGCCAAGCAGCTTTTCCATTTGTGTGGTGCGACCGGGCGAGAGCTTGCCCATGTGATGGTTCTTCAGACGCAGCAGCGTGGTGAAGACTGAAACAGGCGTGCTTGATGCAGCACCGTAGTAACGGTCGCGGATCGTTGCATTGAGTCCAGGGCTGGCTTCCTCCTGGATTTTTTCCAGCGCGGCGAATAGTCGCCCTAGCCGGTAGGCCGGATTGGGATTGGACAAGTCGAGCATGGGCAGGAACTCCTTTTCTTGAGTTTTGCGGAAGCGTATCCAGCGGTTGAGGCTGGCTTTGATGGTGGCGGCGCGGGCGTATGTCGGCTTTTGTTCGGCTCGGCAGCGTGAAACGGCCAGATTGAACATGGCCGCCGGGTAGGGCAGGCCTTCAAGAATGGCGCGCATGATTTCGCCGCCCAGATTGGGNGGAATGTTGTCGGCCTTGTTGAGCAGCGCCAGCCCGGCGAGCAGGCGGAACAGCGAAAGGTGTTCTGGCTCGTAGTCGGCGTGGACGACGGCCAGATCGTCGAAATGCTGCTTGATGCGGCGGGCCAGTTCAAAAGCGGTGGCGGTTTCCCAGAATCGGATGCTGATGCGTGCGGCGTTGGGGGCGAGGCCTAGCACATGAAAGCGCGTCTCCAGCTTACCAACCGAGAACTTGCCAGTCTCGACGGCGGAATACAGGGCTTTTACCGCATCGACGTTCCTCTCCGGGTTGTCCTTGGGTGGCTCGCCGAATAGGTCGACCATTGCGTTTTCCAGGTCGTGGGGCTCCTCTGCCCAGAATACAATCGAGGTATCGCCGACCTGGATGCGTTGCTTTGAGGCCAGCAGATGATTCAAAGCTGTCGTGTAGGCGAAGGAGGCCTGCAAGCTGACCGGCGCGTTCTCACCGTTGCGCTCGCGCTTGCCATAGGACTCGAACGCGCGAGCATTGAAGGAAACGATGTTGCACCCGGCGGGCTGTCCGCCCCAGACGCCCTTAATGACAGATTCGTTTGGCGCAAGCGGCACGTTAACTTCACCGGTTACCAGACAGTTGCCGCGTAGATCGCTTCCGGATTGCGAAGCAATCAGGGCCGATTCGTATGTGCTACGGACGGCAGGGCGCAAGTGAACGCTTTCCACGTCAGACACGAGGCGAAAGATCAGAACCGGGTCACGCTTCTCGAAATCCTCCTTGGCTTGAAAACGTTCGATCAACGCACCAGCAGCTTCCGGATGGTTTTGCAAGTTGACACAAAACCGGTGAACTGCGTTGACACCCGGNTCGTCAAGCTTGCCAAGCCAAACATTCAGCGTATCGATGAAACTCGCGAGTTTGGTGCTGCCCTTATTGCCTGCGCCCAAAACGAAACTGGCATTGTCCCAGAGCAGGTTGGCGTCTTTGCCGCTATTGGTGTGCTTCATTGCCTGTTTGCCGATGGCGGTCACCAATTTCTCGCTCGGCACGGTCTTACCTTTCTTTTGCTCGCCGAGGGCTTCCAGATTGACGCACTCGCCTTGCTCGTCGAGCACGACGACGTAATCGACGCCACGGCGCACCCAGCCCTCGCGGGGCAGGTCTTCCGACCGTTCGTAGTAGCGATTGAGCGCTTGCAGAATCATCCTCGCACCTCCTCGCTGTCCCAGGCCGGGATGGCCACCGCGCCGTTTTCCAGCCGCGCACGGAAAAAGCGCGGCTGTGGATCGGCTGGATGGGAAAAATCCAGGTCGTGCAGCATGAAGCCCAGATCGCGCGTCTCATCGATGGGCGTGGCTTCGTCATCAGGCTTGGCCACCAAGCGGAAAGCAGCGGCGAATTCGCGGCAGCCGAGATAAGGCTGGTTGACGCACTGACCTTTGCTGGCCCGGCGCTCGAACATTTCGTGGTACTTGGCGGCATTCGCCTGCGGATCGCGCGCAGCGAGAAACTCCAGGTCGGCGTGCACCCGGTAGGACACATCGCGGAGAAACAGGCCGGCGCGCTGCTGGCGGTCTTCCTCAATGTAGAGACCAAGATCGCCCTTGCCCGATTTCATTGCTGTCTCAACGTTGCGGGTGGATACCACACTGGCCACCTCGTTGCGCCGCAGGTTGATCCAGCGGATGGGTTTCATGACTTCGATCTTGCGCACATGCCAGCGGATCGCCGGTTTCAGNAGAATCGCCTCGAAGCATGCGCGCGCGGCGGATGGCGTCATCATGTCGTAGCTCACGCGCTCGACTTTCATTTCCGGGCGGGTAAAACAGGCGTAGGGGCCGGAGAGCTCCAGGCAGTAGGTTTTCATTTGTTCTCCATGCTGAAATTGGCCCTACACATAAACAATGAAAATGAATACAAGCAGGGCATACAAAGCATAAAAGCGGTCCGTCTGAGTTTCAGTTACGAGCTTACGTACCTCGCGAAATATTCCAATCCAATTCATGTTTGCCTCCGAATGACCGAAGCAATGTTAGTGAACCGCTTTAGACGCTGGGGATCAAAATGTTTTAGTCATTGCACTCTCATTTTGCGTACACCTAAACAACAAACAGCCCCGCGTTACTGAGTTGACCGTTGGAGAGTAAGCCAAGTTTTGCGTCATAAAGCAGATCACTCACCTGCACATACAACCCCGGCATGATTTCCTCAATGTCTCCCTGATTCAGCAATGGCAAAGCCTCATTTCGACGCAGGTTAACGGTGTAGCGTTGCAACTTGCGCATCAGCCAGCGTTCCGGGCCGCTCTTACGCAATGTGGCGAGCCATTTGTCTATGCTGTCGTCCTGCCCATCCGCACCCCGGTAGCACACGACGATGGGTACGCTGTCTTCATCGGCAATCAGGCGGAATTTGTCGGCGGCACTTCTGAAGTTGACGGCAAGCGTGCTGCCTTCGACTTCCAGCAGCTTGCAAATGCCTTCTTTGTCGAGTTGGCAGCCGAAATACAGGCGATCGAAATACGCGGCAAAGCGGGCACGGGTCAGCGGTTGCTCGGTCACGCCGTGCAGCACGGTTCTGCAGGCGTTCTCACCGGTCAGCAGCAATCCGCGTGGTGCGGGTTTGGGTGGGATGAAAACGACGACTTCGCCTTTTTCTGCCAGACGTCCTTCGCGGTTGCAACGTCCTGCTGCCTGAGCGATGGAGTCCAGCCCGGCAACCGCGCGGTACACGACAGGGAAATCCACATCGACGCCTGCTTCGACCAGCTGTGTGCTGATGACGCGTGTCGGCACGCTGTTCTTCAAGCGTGTCTTGATGTCGGAAATGACCTGCGAGCGGTGCGCGCCGCACATCAGCGCAGACAGATGCAACGTGCCTTGCGGCATCTTCTCCCAGAGGGCGCGCGCATCCTTGCGGGTATTGACGATGGCAAGCACGGAATCGTGATCATCCAATTCTGCCGCCAATGTCGGCCAATCGGTCGGCGTGTGCCAGTCCGCAGGCAAGCGTACTTCGACACGTTCCAGCGCCGTGTAGAGCGCGTCGGGGTCGTCGATGATTTCGCGCACGTTGTCGAGGCCGCGCAGGTTCTGGCGGGCGTCGAAGTATTCGCACGTGCTCAGGGCAGGTTGCGTGGCCGTGGACAAGACGACGCTGACGCCGTAATAGCGAGTCAGGAGATTGAGCACATCGAGGATGGGCTGCAGGAATTCCGGCGGCAGCAATTGCGCCTCGTCAAGGATGACCACGGAGTCGACCAGGTTGTGCAGCTTGCGGCAGCGCGAGGTACGTGCGGCGAACAGCGACTCGAAGAACTGCACGTTGGTAGTGACGACAATGGGCGCATCCCAGTTTTCGCAGGCTAGGCGGCTGGCGCTGTTTTCGCGGCCGGGCTCGGATTCGGCGTTGCTGTGGTGTTCGATGATCGCCTCGCCGAAGATGGCGCGGAAGATGTCGGCTGTCTGCTCGATGATGCTGGTGTAAGGGATGACGTGAATGACACGGCGTTTGCCGTGCGTGCGGGCATGTTCCAGCGCGAAAGCCATGCCGGAGAGTGTTTTGCCGCCGCCGGTTGGGACGGTCAGCGAAAACAAGCCGGGTGCCAGCGTGGCCTTTGCTCGGCACTGAGCCAGGATGTCAGCGCGCAGTGTATTGACTGGTGTGGGCTGGACGTGTGCGGCGAGTACCCGTATGTGGGTATCGAATAGTGGTGCCAGTTCCTGCAATGTGGGCCACTGGTTTCGCTGCGCGAAGCGTTCTGGATCCATGTAACGCTCGGTGTCGAGAAAGTCGGCATCGACCAGGGCGGAGAACAACATGCGTACCCATAGTGCGAAGCCGTTCTTGCCGCCGGGAATGGCTTGTAAATCAGGCTCGAAATTGCATGGATCGAGCAATTCGGCGGGTGGGCTTTCAGCCAAGGCTTCATTGAGTTCATCGCGGCTGGCGGCGGCTTCCAAGCGTGCATCCAGCCCGCCGAACCAATCCGACAATCCAGCATGATGCCCAGCAATCACATACGCCAGCACGCGGCCGGCCGGGCCGAAGCGGTCGCATGCCAGCAATGCGCCCGCGGTCGAGTGCGGTGCTTTACCTGATTCGCCCTTGATGTGGGCGTCAGCCTCGAAGCCACTGGCAAGTCGGATGTAATTCTGGAAACGCTGCCGATACTTGCCCAGATCGTGCCAGCGCCCGGCAAGCTGGGCCCACTCCGAACCGAACGTTCGGGCGAATTCGGCGGCCAGTACGCCGACTTCATTCAGATGGTCGGCCAGATCGTGAGGCGGTCGCCAATTGCCGTCGAAATCCTTGGCGGCATGTGCGATTGGAAGGCGTTTGTCCATGGCGGTCATGCTACCCACCTCCAGGCCCAGAACCTGAGCCTCCCGTTTCTCCTCGCCAATATTGGCCCGCAGCCGATCCCAACAGTTTNTTGATGGCCTCGCGCAGGTCTTCGGGCTCCACCACTTCGACGTCAGGCCCGTACTTCAGGATGTCCATCAGTAGTTCACGGTTATCCGAATACGGGATACGCAATTCAAAGCGCCCGTCATCCAGCCAGCGGCCTTGCTGTTGCGGATGCCAGGTTTCTTCCGCGACCCAACGGGCGCGTTGGACGGTGAACACGAGCACAGCGGTGGCGCGGGGCGTGCCGGCGAAGATGCCATAGCTGCTGGCGAGTTCGCGGTTCAGGGTGGATTCGGCGATGGTCTTGGCGGGTTTGGTCAGCGGATCGACGGCGCGGATGCATTCGACGGCGAAGATGCGCAGGCCTTTCTTGTCGTGGCACCAGGCGTCGAGGTACCAGTTGTCGCGGTAATGGGCGAGGCGCTGGGGCGAAATTTCGCGACTGCTAGTGGCATCGCGGTCGCGCGCGTAGTAGTCGATCCGGAGCCGCTGGCGCTGTAGCACGGCGCCGGCGATGGTCTGGAAGTGGTGCGGGTTCTTGCGCCGGGCAGCCATGCTGAGCAGGCGGATGCGTTGCAAGGCCTCGCCTGCGCCCAGATGCTGGCCGGACAGCAGGGAATCGATGCGGCTTTGCAACGGCCGCAGATGGTCGTCGAGCAGGCCGGGCTCGAGGTTGGCGAGCAGATGTTTCAGGGTGACGAGAGCAAGTAGTTCGTCGGCTGTGAACCACAGGCCAGGCATGAGGTGGCGGCCGTCGGCGGTGTCGTAGCGGTAGCCGCCAAAGTCTTGGTCATGGACGAGCGGCGCACCGAGCTTGTCGCGCAGGTCGGCGATCAGGCGGGCGAGGGTGGAACGGGCGAAACCATGCTCGCCGATGAGTACGGCGCGCGATATGCCGGTGCGTCGCCCATCCAGCAGGCGGTGCAGGCGATAGATTTCGTCGAGTTTGCTCAATCGTGCCGGTTCGCTTGTTGATTTTTTCTCCGCGTATCCGGTGTTGCAGGTTTTTGTTATGTGGCGTTAGTGTCGTGCAATGTACGGGACGCCGCAAGTGTCGTTCTGTTACAAGTGTCGCAACCCTGCTGACGCTGTTCAAGTTTTATGCCAGATTTAAACCGGGTCTCACTTAACCAATCTGCTCATCATGCACCACGCTGCCAAGCCTGTCGGCACCCGCATCTGCCTCATCCGCCATGGCGAAACCGGATGGAACGTGGAGAAGCGCATCCAGGGCCACACCGACATTCCGCTCAACGAGACCGGGCGGGCGCAAGCGCTGGCGATGGCATTCAACGCGGCGCATCATCGATTCGGCGCGATCTACAGCAGCGATCTGTCGCGGGCACTGGAAACGGCACGGGTGCTGGCCCAGCGCGAGGGCCTGGAGGTGAAATGCCTGCCGCAACTGCGCGAACGGCATTTCGGGCTGTTTCAGGGGCTCACGGCGGCAGAGGGCGCCGAACGGTATCCGAAGGCCTATGCGCACTATGTGGCGCGCGATCTCGACTACGATTTCGGGACGGGTGAGTCGCTGCGCAGCTTTGCCGGGCGGGTGGGCGAGGCGATCGACTGGCTGGTGCGGCATCACGGCGGCCAGACGATCGCCGCGGTCAGCCATAGCGGCGTGCTCGACGTGATCTACCGTCGCGCCACTGGCCGCCCGCTGAATACGCCACGTGATTTCACGATCCCCAACTGCGCGCTCAATTGGTTTCATTTCGACGGGCAGGGTTGGCATCTGGAGGCCTGGGGCGACCGCCATCATCTGCACGACGTGCTGACGGAACCGCCCGAATGAACGCGCCGGTCTACTGGATGGTGCTGTTTCGCCACGGCCACAGCGAATGGAACCTGTCCGATCGCTTCACCGGCTGGGCCGATATTCCGCTGACCGAAACCGGCCTGGCCGAGGCGGCCGCGGCGGGGCGACAGCTGGCGCAGGCGGGTTACGCCTTCGACGAGGTGCATGGTTCGGTATTGCAGCGCACCCGCCAGACCGCCGCCGCGCTGCTGGCAGCGATGGGCACGCCCGGGGTGCCGTTGTTCACGACCTGGCGCCTGAACGAGCGGCATTACGGCGCGCTGCAGGGTATGAACAAGCGCGAGATCTTCGCCACCTGGGGCGAGGCGGCATCGCGCCGCTGGTGGCGCGGCTATTTCGAACCGCCGCCGCCGCTGTCGCGCGACGACCCGCGCCATCCGCGCTTCGATCCGCTGTATGCCGCGCTGGCCNCCGGCGACTTGCCCGCCAGCGAGAGCCTGCGCGATTGCCAGCAGCGCATGCTGCCGTACTGGAACGACGTGCTGGTGCCGCGCTTACGTGCAGGGCGGCGCCTGCTGGTGGTGAGCCACGGCAATACGCTGCGCGGGCTGGTGATGCATCTGGATGCGCTGGATGCGGTGGCGATGGAGCGGGTGGAGATTCCGTCCGGGGTGCCGCTGGTATACCGCTTCGACGCGGCGGGGAACGTGCTCGGGCGCGAGTGGCTGGCGTTGCCTGCGTCAACGCCGTCGTGATTCAGCCCAGTCCCAGATCCTGGGCCAGCCCGGCGTGCATGATATGGCCAGCGTGCACGTGCAGCCCGGCCTTCAGTCCGGCATCCGTATCCAGTGCGGCCAGACCCTGTGCAGCCAGTGCCTGGACGTAGGGCAGGGTGGCATGGGTGAGCGCGTCGGTGGCGGTGCGCGCCACCGCGCCGGGCATGTTGGTGACGCAATAATGGACGACGCCTTCGGCCACGAAGAACGGCGCACTGTGGGTGGTGGGGCGAGAAGTCTCGGCAATGCCGCCCTGGTCGATGGCGACATCCACCAGTACGGAGCCGGATGGCATCTGCTTCAATAATTCCCGGCTGATCAGCCGCGGCGCATGACGTCCCGGGATCTGGGCGGCACCGATGACGATGTCGGCCTGTGCAAGAAACGCCGCAATCGCCTCGGGCGAGGAAAAGCGCGAGGCCACCCGCGCACCGAACAGCGTTTCGGCATGCGCGAGCTTGTCGGCCTGGCGGTCGATCAGCGTGACCTGGGCGCCCAGCCCAACGGCCATGCGCGCGGCGCTCATGCCGACCGCGCCGGCGCCGATGATGAGCACATGGGCGGGCGGTACCCCGGGCATGCCGCTGATCAGCTTGCCATTGCCGCCGTGGGACGTGTGCAGGCCCAGCGCACCCATCTGCGGCGCGAGCCGCCCGGCAATGTCCGACATCGGTTGCAGGAGCGGCAGGCCGTCGGCGGGGTTGCTCACGGTTTCATAGGCAATCGCCGTCACGTCGCGCGCCCTCAGCTCTCGCGCCAGTTCCGGTGCGGCCGCCAGGTGCAGATAGCAGAACAGCAACTGGCCTGCGCGCAGCAGCGCCACTTCGTCCGCTTGCGGTTCCTTCACTTTCACCACCAGATCGGCGGCATAGACTTCGGCCGCAGTGTCAGTGATGACCGCGCCGGCGGCACGGAAGGCATCGTCGTCGAATCCCACGGTGGCGCCGGCACGCGTCTCGACGCTCACCCGGTGCCCGGCCTGGGCCAGTACCCGTACACCCTCGGGCGTGAGCGCCACCCGGTATTCGTGGTTCTTGATTTCCTTGGGAATGCCGATGTGCATGGCGAGCCTCGTGCGGGATGGATAATCTGCAGCATAGTCAAAGCCACACCGCGCCAGAAGTGCCGGCTTTATTGCACCGGTGCGGGCTCGGCGCGGCGTTCGAAGCGGTAGTACGCAGGCGGAACGTGTTCGAGCCTGATCTGGCGTGTTCCCCAGGCGATGGCCATGCGGCCGACGCTGCGGTAGGGACCGATCATCGACGGCGCGGCTTGCACCTCATAGAGTCCTGGCGTGAGCAAGCGCGCCGACAGGGTCAGGCCGCCGCCGCGGGTATCGTGACGGATGCCGGCAAACGGGCGCGCCAGCGGTTCGCCGATGAAAATGCCCTGTCCCGGCATCTGCACGCTTTTCCAATAGGCCTCGATCAGCGTTTCGCCTTGCAGGTAGTGCGCCATGACAATGCCGGGAACCGGAAACTTGGCGGGGAAATTGCACGGCTCGACCACCGCGCCGTAGCTGCCGGTGGCGCCGGCTTCCAGCCAGCGCAGGCTGCTCATCTGGCCGCCGCCGAACAGGTCGCCGCCGGCCGAAGTGAGATGATCCGCGATGGCGCCGGGCAGGAAACGGTTGCTGTCGATGCCCGCTACCTGAGCCAGTCCGGTGAAGTAGAACATCACGTCGGGCTTGTTTTCGAGGGCGTTGGCTTCGACGATGTCGGTCGGCATGACGGACTGCATCAGCGCGCGCACGGATGCGTAACCGGCGGCACGCACGTTGCGGTTCTTGTCATTCGTGCTGACGAGGTAGGCGGTGCCGGCCGGATTGCTGCCGTCGGACGCCACGCCGCGGTCGATCAGCTTCTTCGCTTCGGCCACACTGGCAGCGGCCAGGCTCATGGCCGGGCGCATGTGGTAGGCGGCATAGGGCCGTGTCACGCTGCTGTTGAAATACGGGCTCGGCTGCGTCGGTTTGCAGCTGTTGGCACACCAGGCGGGATCGAAGCCGAAGGCGAAGGCGGACGTGATCGACATGCAGTCCACCCGGTAGGGCTGCGCCCAGGTCAACGCATAAGCTTGCACGTTCTTCGGCGTCTTGCGGTCGACAAGACGCTTGAGGTTGACGAATTCCTCGCGAGAGAGCGTGCTGCGCCTGGGCTTGAAGCGCACGTGGATCACATTGGCCGCGGGGATGCCGCGCTTTTCCCGGTAGTACGCGGCGATCGCCACGCTGTCGGGATCGTCGTCGTTGACGATCACGCCGAGCTGGTCGGCATCGAGGCCGGGTTGCGGAAAATGGGTCAGGACCGGCTCCGTCGGCGCGGCATGCGCGCCGGCATGCAACAGCCACGCCGCAACGACGGCACGCGCAAACCGCATGGCCGTCAGGCGNGGCGTTGCACGCATTCCCGCACCAGCACCGGGCCGCGATAGATCAGGCCGGAATACAACTGCACCAGCGACGCGCCGGCATCGATCTTTTCGCGCGCATCGTCGCCCGAGAGGATGCCGCCGACGCCGATGATCGGCACTTCATTCTTCAGATGGCGCGCCAGTTCGCGCACCACCCGGGTGGATGCCGCACGCACCGGCGCGCCGGACAGGCCGCCAGTCTCCTCCGCATTGGGCAGGCCGGCGACGGCATCGCGCGCGATCGTGGTGTTGGTGGCGATCACCGCGTCGATGCGGTGCATCATCAGTAGCGCGGCGATCGCGGCGATCTGTGCGTCGTCGAGGTCGGGTGCGATCTTCAGCGCGATGGGGACATATTTGCCGTGCCGTTGCGCCAGCTCGGACTGGCGCAGCTTGATTGCTGAGAGCAGCGCGTCGAGCGCCTCGTCCTTCTGCAGTTCGCGCAGGTTCTGCGTGTTGGGCGAGGAGATGTTCACCGTCACGTAACGTGCATGCGCGTAGACCTTGTCGAGGCAGCTCAGGTAATCGTCGACCGCATGCTCGTTCGGCGTGTCCTTGTTCTTGCCGATGTTGATCCCGAGCACGCCCTGGAAGCCGCTCGACTGGACATTGCGTACCAGATTGTCGACCCCAAGATTGTTGAAGCCCATGCGGTTGATGATGGCTTCGGCCGCGGGCAGGCGGAACATGCGCGGCGTGGGATTGCCCGGTTGCGGGCGCGGTGTCACCGTGCCGATCTCGATGAAGCCGAAGCCCAGGTCGGCCAGCGCGCCGATGTGCGCGCCGTCCTTGTCGAGCCCGGCGGCAAGGCCCACGGCATTGGGAAAATCGATGCCCATCACGTGCACGGGCGTTCCCGCCGTGCGCGGCAGCAGCTTCAACAGGCCCAGTGCGTGCGCGACGTCGAGGCTGGCGAGTGAAGCCGTGCGCGTCTTCGGGGTCGAGCGAGAAGAGGGCAGGCCGGATCAGCGGATAAAACATGGGATCAGGAAGCGGAATGGGTGGAAAGGGGGCGGCGGGTGGCTGCCTCGACCGAACCGGCCGAAAGGTCGTCGAACACGGCCTGGTCGAGGGCTTTTTCGCTCTTGGCGACGATGCAGCTCACCGCACAGTCGCCGGTGACGTTGGTCACGGTGCGCATCATGTCGAGCAGGCGGTCGACGCCGATGATGAGGGCGATGCCTTCGACCGGCAGGCCCACCTGGCCGAGCACCATGGTGAGCGTGACCAGGCCGACCGCGGGGATGGCGGCGGTGCCGATCGAGGCCAGGGTGGCGGTCAGCACGACCAGCAGGTAATCGGTGAATTCCAGGTGGATGCCGTACACGTTGGCGATGAACACGGTGGCCACGCCTTGCATCATGGCGGTGCCGTCCATGTTGATGGTGGCGCCCATCGGCACGGTGAACGAGGCGACGCTGTTCTTCACACCCATCTTGTACTCCACCGTACGCAGCGTGACCGGAATGGTGGCGCCGGAGCTGGCGGTGGAAAAGGCGAACGCCGCCGGGTCGCGCATTTTTCTCAGGAAGGTGAGCGGATTGAGCGAGGCCAGCAGCTTCAGCAGCAGGGGATAGACGCCGAAGACCTGGAGGGCCAGCGCGCCCGTCAGGGTGAGGAAGTAGGCGGCGAGCGGCAGCAGGATGTCCAGGCCCTGGCTGGCGAAGGTGCGGGTGATCAGCGCGAAGACGCCATACGGGGCGAGCCGCATGATCCATTCGACCATGTGCATGATGACCACATCGAGATCGCCGAAGAAATTGAGCACATGCTTGCCGCGTGCGCCGGACATCGTCACCGCCACGCCGAACAGCAGCGCGAACACGATGATCTGCAGCATGTTGCCTTCGGCCATGGCTGCGACCGGGTTGGTCGGCACCATGTCGATCAGCACCTGGGTGAGCGGCGGCGCCGGCTTGCCGGTGAAGCTGGCGGCCGTGCTGCCGGCATTGAAGCCCTGTCCCGGCCCGACGATTCCCGCCAGTGTCAGCGCGATCGTGACGGCGATCGCTGTCGTGGCCAGGTACAGCGCCAGCGACTTGATGCCGATGCGGCCCAGCGCATTCAGGTCCGACAGCGAGGTGACGCCGGCCACCAGCGACACGAACACCAGCGGCACCACCATCATTTTCAATGCCGCCACGAAGACCGAGCCGACCACATATAGCAGGCCATCGACCAGAACCAGTTGCACCCAGTCTGCCGTCCCCAGCCGATTGAGGATGACGCCCAGCACGATGCCCGCGAGCATCGCGATCACGATCTGGCGGGTGAGGTGGCGGGATCCGGGCGCGGGCATGCGGTTCAGTGCAGTTTCGACATGGCGCGAGTTTAACAGGGCAGCGCCACGAAGCTGTCGCAGAGCGGGCGGGCGATGTTATCCTGAACTTACGCGCGCTTGTGCGTGTCTGTCTGGTCCAATGCCAACCTTGTTTGTTCACTCATCGACGAATCCATGACTACCCCGTTCTTTCTGCAAAGACTCATATTGATTTTCAGCGTACTGATCGCCCCGGCTGCCTGGAGCGCCTCCCTCGTCCCACCGCCCNCGGAGTTGGCCGCCAAATCCTGGGTGCTGATGGACGCGGCCAGCGGCAACGTTCTGGTCGACCACCAGGGCGAGATGCATTTGCCGCCCGCCAGCCTGACCAAGCTGATGACCGCCTACATCGCGACGCAGGAAATCAAGCACGGCCGGCTGCACGAAAACGACATGGTTACCATCAGCGAAAAAGCCTGGCGTACGGGCGGTTCGAAGATGTTCGTCAAAGTGGGGAACAAGGTCTCGGTCGATGACCTGTTCCACGGCATCATCATCCAGTCGGGCAACGATGCCAGCGTGGCGCTGGCCGAGCATATCGCCGGCGACGAAGATGCTTTCGCCGCGATGATGAACGCGGAAGCCAAGCGGCTCGGCATGAAGGACACCCACTTCATGGACGCCACCGGCCTGCCCAATCCCGGCCATTATTCGAGCGCCCGCGACATGGCAGTCCTGGCGCGCGCCATCATCTATGCCGATCCTGCCCACTATGCGCTTTATGCGCAGAAGGATTTCACCTGGAACGGCATCCACCAGCCCAACCGCAACCTGCTGCTGTGGCGCGATGACGGCGTCGATGGCCTGAAGACTGGCCATACGGAAGAAGCCGGCTACTGCATGGTGGCCTCGGCCCAGAAGAATGGCGAACGTCTGATTGCCGTCGTATTCGGTACAGACAGCGAGGCCGCGCGCGCCACCGAAACCGCCAAGCTGCTGGGCTATGGCTTCCGCTTCTTCGAGACCAAGATGTTCAACAAGAAGGGTGACGTACTGGCTGCAGCGCCCGTCTGGAAAGGGNCTGCGCGCACCGTCAAGGCGGGCGCAAGCGAAGATCTGGCTGCCACCGTGGCCCGCGGCGAAGCCGCCAAGCTCACCACCCAGCTCGTGTTGAAGCCGACCCTGATCGCTCCGGTGAAACAGGGCGACGTCATTGGCAAGGTCGAAATCCGCCAGGGTGACAAGGTGATCAAGCAGGCCGACGTGGTCGCATTGGAGAACGTGGATGAAGGCGGCTTCTTTCGCCGCATGTGGGACAGCATCCGGCTGCTCTTCAAGGGCTTGTTCGGCTGAAATCGTTCAGTTGAATGTATCTGACAGGAGAACGAGTCGTGTTATTGAGTTCTCCTGGCTTTTACATTGTTAGTTTTCCCTCTATTTGGGGGAACCACTGTATCGCCAGAGGGTGGATGGCATTCCACGCGATCAGGCCGAGGGTGCCCGTCAAAACAACACAAGCCATTGCTACCGCCAAGCGTCTGATAAGTTGGCTGTTGCCTGAATGAACCACAAAGGAAAGGCTGAAGGCGATACTGGTGAACGACGCTAAAACAGCCCCGTTTCCAGCAACGGTGGGAGACAGATGCCCCTGTGATGCCAAGGCTGCCGCTGCAGCGACTGCACTCGCACTAGACATCAAACCGCCAACGATACTAACCAGATAAAAGCCGACATCCCCAAACATTCGTTGAGTAAGACCTCCGACAATATGAAGTCCTAAAAATACTACGCCGTATTTAAGTGCTAACGGCAATGAGAATGGCAGGTCAAGCTTCATATCCGANGTTTCGTCGATAAGATTCTGGTTTCTATGGCGATAGTTCCAGAGTACGAGTGTCGTGCTTGAAAGCATCATCAGCAAAAAAGCGGTAAATGATCCCACCAGTGCGAGTGGAGCAAGGATTAGCAATAGACTTGCATTGCGCATAATCATTG
Organism: Thiobacillus sp.; assembly: GCF_013693775.1. Taxonomy (NCBI): domain Bacteria; kingdom Pseudomonadati; phylum Pseudomonadota; class Betaproteobacteria; order Nitrosomonadales; family Thiobacillaceae; genus Thiobacillus; species Thiobacillus sp. The sequence continues at coordinate 1,554,204 of NZ_CP059257.1, read as the reverse complement.
CCATGGTCGCAAGCAGAATGCCACGATAGGCAGAGTCGACGAATTCATTCGATTTTTGTTGTAATCGGGATGCCATCTCGATCACCGTGAAATTACTATTGACCAATCCACCNAAAAATCCGGATAGTTCGACGCCGCGCATGCCGTAAAGCTTCCAGAGAATATAGTTTACGAACCCAATGCCGGCGATGAGAATAACCGCAATCCATGCTGCGCGCGGCTCAAATAGATTCCAGGGTCCAATGGCACCAACAGGTAAGGCTGGATAAATAACAATAGCCAGAATGGCCAGCATTACTGCGGATCGTAGTTCACTTTCTGTCAGCCCCATCGAAAACCCGGCCAGCCTTTCCTTCCAGGCCAACAAGGCGGTTGCGCTGACCATGACTGCTGCCGGGGATATTGTGTGTCCTTGTCCACACAATATTCCCGCTGTGCACGTCACCAACATGGCGGCGGAAGTCGTTAATTCTGTTCCTTGATTCATACGCAGTGTCTGGATATTGAGTAATACCGTCAGCACGCCTACAAGAATTAGGATTACAAGCGAAAAAGCCGTTCCTAATGATCCGCCTAGTGCGCCGAGAAGACAGATAAATCCGAATGTGCGTAGACCGGCTTCCTTACCACGCCTCTCACGTTCGAGCCCGATCAACAGCCCCAGTGCGAGGCTCAAGGCGAGACGGACAAGGATCTGTATGTACGGCCATTCTGCGTTCGGTAAGTTGAGTGTTTGATCAAACATTTGACAGTCCTAATCAGTGGCACCTTATAGGTCGTCTGCGGCTGCGGCTTTGGATGTATGTCGCAGGTCTTGGTCTGCTTCCTATATTTCTTTTTCGGGCGGCCAACTTTGAGTGGTGCCAGGCCGTTAACTATTTTTCTTAAATCCGCTATGTCTAAAACCTGAATCAAGGCTACGCCGACCCGCAGCAACTCACTTTTTTCACGGTGAAGCCGGCGGTCAAACAGGCTTTCTTTACCTCACTGAGGACTTGATACTCCGCTTCTGGCATCGTGAAGCTGTCTCTTATCAATTGAGGTCTTTTTCTATCCTCCATCGTTTCTGTGTGTGTTTTCAGTTTTAACTTGATCTGGGTATGCACTTGTTTTTGCTTGGGACCATTATCGGAAGATATCTGTCTATAGTTGGGCTTTTGCTTAATCAGCATTTTGTGCGAGTGATCCGTTGCCTTCTTGCGCTTGGGGGTGTTGGGGCAATTTTCCTGGCGTTCTTATCAAATGGGGCCACAAGCAACACTCCATAAATAATAGTATAAACAATATATATAATAAATTTGAATTGTAAGTTCAAGCTGTTTTGCTCGAAGGCTGATTCTCCGGATCTTGCTTCGAACTCATCGCTGGCCGCATGCGTGCTAAGTTTTGCATCGTGATTTCTCAACAGCCCTGGTGGGCAATGCTTTATTCCGAGACATAAATTAAAGGCCACATATGCGGCCTGTGTTGTTTATGGGGGTAGGGTTACTTCTTCGCCCTCCGCCGCAGGCGGTCAGCAGTCGTCACGCCAGCTGCCAGCTTGATCATGACCTGGGCCTTGGCCTGCCACGGACAGACCCATGAAACAGGCTTGCGGGTGCGAAAGGCGACGCCATCGCGCTTGTTCGGGTCGTATTCGCTGGCGTAGCCGAGCGGGTTGCCGGCAGCGAGGCCCAGCGTCTGGGCATGAGCAACACCCACTTGATGGATGCGACTGGCCTGCCCAATCCCGGTCATTACTCGAGCGCCTGCAACCTGCTACTGTGGCGCGATGATGCCTCCGATGAGATTGGGGTGTCCTATAACCCAAGCGTCGGCATAGCTACGCGAATGGGCTACCTCAGCTAGAGACCGAAAAATAGTAGCCAGCTGGCCCGCCGTCTGGTAGCACTGGGCAAGCATCCATGGGTTACTGGCACGACAATTGCGTGGTGTGAATCCAGCGTCAAAATCATGATGTTCAGCGCCCCGAATCTGAAACACTTTGTTTCAAATCGTTCAATGTCCGAGGCGGCCCACGATCCAGAAATTGCAGAAAGGAGATCTTGTCACTGCAACGTTCGGTTTTACGACTTCAGTTTAAGCAAGAAAGATACTGTCGAGTTCAACGGCTTAATCAATAAAAGTGGAGGAATGAAGATGTCCATTCTTGATCCAAATAGCGACGCCAAGAACAAATTGAAAATAGCGTCTTTGGTTGAGGCCGAGGAAGCATTCCTCGCCAAAGCCAGAACAAACGCCAATTCAGTATATTTCAGTCAGCATCATATTGAGCCGGCAAAGCCTGTAAAAGATGAGTCTACTAAAGGCGTTGATCCTCTTCAGCGCCCACAAAATCGACGCCATTTCCTGGCTTCCGTCGCAGCGCTCGCCAGTTCAGGCGTGGCCGGAAGAGCCATCGCGCAAACCGCTACGCCCACGGACGGCAAAGCCCCTCCTGGTGCGGTATGGCGGTCGGTCCCCGAAGATGCCACGAAAATTCCAGGCACCGCCATTGGCGAAGACGGGGGTTACGGGACGCGCTCCCAGTTCGAAACGGAGGTTCGTTGGCGCTTTGGTACCAAGACCNCCCTCTCCTCTTGGTCGATGACGCCACTGGAGCATGGCGTAGGCATTATTACTCCGTCAGGGCTGCATTTCGAACGGGATCATGGGGGCATCGCCACAATTGATCCGGCCACGCACAAGGTGTTTGTGCACGGGATGGTGAAACAGCCAAAGAAATTCTCGATGCTGGACGTGAAGCGCTTCCCGTCGATATCCCGAATTCTTTTCATTGAATGTTCTGGCAATGGTCTCACGGAGTGGTCGAAGCCCACGTTGAAAACCGTACAAGGCACGCACGGTCTCGTCTCGACTTCCGAATGGACAGGGGTTCCGCTGTCGACCATCCTGAACGAAGTGGGTGTCAAATCCGGCGCCAAATGGTTGCTCGTGGAGGGCGGCGACGCTGCGGTCATGACGCGAAGCATCCCAATCGACAAGGCAATGAAAGATTGTTTCTTGGCCTATGGACAGAATGGGNAGGCGATCCGTCCTGAACAAGGCTATCCGTTACGCCTGATCGCGCCGGGATACGAGGGCAATACGCATATCAAGTGGGTTCGCCGAATCGAGTTGTCGGACAAGCCGTTCATGACGCGCGAAGAAACCTCGAAATATACCGACCTGCTTCCCAGCGGCAAGGCGGTGCAATTTTCCTTGATCATGGATGCCAAGTCGGTCATTACGCGACCATCCGGAGAAATGACGCTCTCAGGCCCCGGTTTTTATGAGATTACGGGATTGGCGTGGTCCGGCCGCGGCCGTATAAAACGTGTCGATGTGTCTACGGATGGAGGGAGAACATGGAAGCCTGCGGACCTGCAGGGCCCGATCCTGCCTATTTGCCAGACACGCTTTCGTTTTCCCTGGGTATGGAACGGTAAAGAAGCGATTCTGCAAAGCCGTTGCGTGGATGAAACAGGCTACGTCCAGCCCACGCTTGGGCAACTAATTGAGGTTCGGGGTTTAAATGGACCGATTGGCTCGATCTACCATCTCAATGCAATCCAAAGCTGGAAAGTTGATACCGAGGGGAGAGTCAGCAATGTTCACTACTACTAAACTCTTTTTACAGGTAACGGCGTGCGGCGCTCTATTCGCATTGAATACGTATGCCGTGGGCGCAGATCCGGTGCGGTATGGATTTGGAGAGCCGGCATCTGCACACGACCTGCAGGATTTCGTGTCGTCTTTGCCGGATGGGCGGGATCTGCCGTCGGGCAGTGGCACGATTTCAAGGGGCAAACAGGTTTACGACGAAAAGTGTGCCTCCTGCCATGGGCAAAAATGGAGGGCGGCGTAGGCGATCGCCTGCTCGGCGGGAGGGGAACACTGGTGAACAATGATCCCAAGAAAGCGCCGGTCAAGACGGTTGAAAGCTATTGGCCCTACGCAACGACATTGTTTGACTACATCAAGCGTGCCATGCCGTTCTATACGCCAGGGTCATTGACGAATGACGAGGTCTATTCGGTAACCGGGTACATCCTGTCTGAAGCCAATATCCTTAAAGGCGATGAGCCCATCACTGCGGAAAGTCTGGCAAAATCGCCATGCCGAATCGCGACGGATTCATCCCGGATCACCGGCCAGATCATTTTAAACCGGCAGACAAGCATCCGCGCCTGCGCTAGTCGAGTGCTCCATACGGTGTCCACTTCTGACGGCATATCCGAAAAAGTCTGACACTGGGTTCATTCTCATGATTTGTTTCCCTGACGTAAAAGAGCCGCTGATGCGGCTCTTTTTACGTCAGATGACAGGGCACTTACTTCTTCGCCGTCCGCCGCAGGCGGTTCAGCAGCCGCCGCGCCAACTCGCCGAACAGCTCGGTCTGCGTCGGGTGCGGGAAGATCGCCTTCGCGACCTGGGTCAGCGTCATCTCGCCGGCCACCATCATGACGCCGATGCCGATCAGAGTGTCGGTGTGATCGGCCAGATAGTGCACGCCGATGATGCGGCCAGTGGCCTTGTCGGCCACCAGCTTGATCATGCCCTCGGTCTCGCCGGTGATCATGGCCTTAGCGTCGATGCTCATCGGCATCTTGGCTTCCACCGCGTCGATGCCTTTGGCCTTGGCCTGCGCCACGGACAGGCCGACGAAGCCGGCCTGCGGGCGCGAGAAGGTGACGCCGCAATCCTTGTCCTGGTCGTATTCGCTGCCGTGGCCGAGCAGGTTGTCGGCGGCAACGCGGCCCTGGGTGGCGGCGGTGTGCGCGAGCATGTAGCCGCCGATGACGTCGCCCACCGCGTAGATGTGCGGGGCGCTGGTCTGGCAGCGGGCGTTGACCTTGATCGCCGCGCCGTCGAGCTCGACGCCAACCTTGTCGAGGTTGAGCTTGCGGGTGTCGGGACGCTTGCCGGTCGCCATCAGGATGACGTCGCAGTCGAACACGGATTCGACGCCTTCCTTGTTCGCGTAGCGCAGCGTCATCGCGCCGGGCGTGCCGCTCGCTTCCTTGATGTCGGCGCCGGTGACGACGGTGATTTCCTTTTCCAGCGAGGCGATCAGCGTCTTGGCGATTTCTTCCTCGACTTCGGCGAGGATACGCTCGTTGCGCTCCAGCATCAGCACCTCGGTGCCGAAGTCGCGGAAGATCTGCGCCATCTCGACGCCGATCACGCCACCGCCGACGATGCCAAGCTTTTTCGGCGGGGTGGCGAGGTTCCAGATGGTGTCGGAGGTGACGACGCCGCCCGTCGCCAGGTTCTCGCGCGCGCCGGGAATCGGCGGCACGAAGGCCGGGGCGCCGGTGGCGATCACGGCGGCACCGAAGCTGACGGTATAGGGCTCGCCTTCGACCGGGGTGATCTTCAGCGTGTGGGTGTCGACGAATTCGCCGTAGCCTTCGCGCACGTCGATCTTCATGCCCTTGTCGGCCTTCAGCGCCATGTCGCCGCGGCTGGTCTGCACCCAGCGGCGATGCTTNTCGACCTGGGCCCAGTTGAGCGCCGGCGTATTGGTGCCGTCGACGCCCATTTCGGCATCGTACGCGCGGTTGCGGATGACGTCGGCTGCGGCGCGCCAGGCCTTGGACGGGATGCAGCCGCGCCACAGGCATTCGCCGCCGGGGAAGGGCTCGTTGTTGACCATCATGACCTTGATGCCGTGGTCGGCCAGGTCGCGTGCGCAGTCCTCGCCGCCGGGGCCGCCGCCGACGACGACCACTTGAACATCCCAGTTGCCNTTCGGGGATAGGCGAGACGGCCGGTGCCGCATGGCTGGCCGATGCGGCGGCAGCCGCAGCGACGCTCCCTGACCCCTGACCCCGACCCTGATCCCNTCGCCTGCAATCCAGCCTTCCGGCGCCTCGATGGTCTGTTTCAGCGTGGCCAGATACAGCGCGACGTCGGCGCCGTTCAGCACGCGGTGGTCGCCGGTGATGGTGAAGGGCGTGCCCTGCGGGCCGTTGGCGGCGATCGCCAGGATCGCGGCGATGCCGGGNGTGGGGATCGCGGTGAAGTGCGATACCCCNAGCATGCCCATGTTGGAAATGGTAAAGGTGGGATTGGAATACTCGGCCGGCGCGAGTTTGCGCACCCGTGCACGCTCGACGAGGCCGGTCCAGTCGCTCTGCAGCGCTTCCAGCGGCTTCTTCTCGATGCCGTGCAGGATCGGCACCACCAGGCCGCCGTCGTTCGACATCACGGCGACGCCGAAGTCGTGGTTGGCGCGCTCGACCAGCTTGTCGACCGGCTGGTAGGCCCAGTTCATGCGCGGGAATTTCGCCATCGCCACCGAACAGGCCTTGGCGATCGCCACCGTCACCGAGACCTTCTTCGCCTTGGCGGCGGCGGTCAGCGCGGCGGTGTCGATGTTCACCGTGACGTTGAAGGTCGGCAGCGTGAGCGAGGCGGTCATCGCGTGGCTCACGGCCTTTTCCATCGAGGTCATCGCACGGCCCTGGCCNGGCACGTCGACCTGCGGCAGCGAATGCGCGACCTCCTGCATCGANGGGCGCGCGCGCGCGACGTCGGCGGCGACGATCACGCCAGCGGGGCCGCTGCCGGCGAGGCCGGCGATGTTCACGCCGAGCTGCGCCGCGACCTTGCGGGCATAGGGCGAAGCCGGACGGCCCGGCACGCGTGCGACCGGCGGCTGGTTGCCGCTGGCAGCGACCTGCGCGGGCGCAGCCTTGGGCATGGGGATGTGCGCCGGCTTGTCGGCCGCATGCGGGGCGACCTTGTGGATGTTCTTGACCTTGTGGTCGGCGGAGAGGGTGACGCCGGTATCGTTCGCTTTCGATGCATCGTCGACGATGAAGGCCATCGGGTGGCCGACCTCGACCACGCTGCCGACGTCGGCGATGGGGCCGGAGAGGAAGCCCTCCTGGAACACCTCGACGTCCATGATGGCCTTGTCGGTCTCGACCGTGGCGACGATGTCACCGCGGCGGATGCTGTCGCCCGGCTGCTTCTCCCAGGTGACGACCACGCCTTCGGTCATGGTGTCGGAGAGCTGCGGCATCACGATCGGCGTGCCGGCATGGTGCGGGATCATCTCGGTCTGGGCTTTTTCTTCCACCACCTCGTCGGCGGCGATCGCGACGTCGCCCGGGGTGTCGGAGATGTAGCCGAGCGCAGCGCCTACCGCGATGGTCGCGCCGACGTCAGCCAGCGGGCCGGCCAGATAACCGGCTTTGAACACCTCGACGTCCATGATGGCCTTGTCGGTTTCGACCGTGGCGACGATGTCGCCGCGCTCGACCTTGTCGCCCGGCTGTTTTTCCCAGGTGACGACCACGCCCTCGGTCATGGTGTCCGAGAGCTGGGGCATGGTGATGGCGTAGTGGTTCATAGGTGCTTAGGGGCTAGGATTTAGGGGCTAGGATTTAGGGGCTAGGATTTAGGGGCTAGGGGGCAGCTTACTTTGGGCTCTGTTGAATTTCAAGTGGGTTGTTCTGCATGAGGGTTAATGGCGTGGAAATCGAGACGGCCGGCGATCAGGAAGATGACGGTTTTGATTGTGTCGATGCGGGTGAAGCCACGGGCACGCCGCTTGGCGGCCTGGAACAAGCCGTTGATCGCCTCCAGAAATCCATTGGTCTGCCGTGTCTGAGCCCAGGCCACGATTCCTTCCAGATGGGATCGGATCATCCGGGCAACCTCCTTCATCGGCTCGACCTTGGAGCGCATGACGCAAGTGCACCAGTGTTCCAGCATGGCGCGCACGACGTTGATTTGTTTGCGATCAAGGATTTCGCGCAGTTGCTCCTTGTAGACCCAGGCGCGCGCCGTGCGCTTGACAGTCATCCTGGCAATCAGTGCGTCAAGATCGGCAGCAGCCTCGGGCTTGAGCCGGGAGGCATCCTTGAGCAGCGTCCAGCGCATGCCCTTGAGGGACTTGTCGGTGCGCTGCTCGATGCGGCGCATCTTGTCCACCGCCGTGCTGGCGTGGCCGATGACGTGGAACTTGTCGAAGGTGATGCGGGCATTGGGCAGATGCTGGCTGACTCCGGCGATGAAGGCTGGCGACATGTCGATGCTCGCCGAGGCGATGTTCCCGGCCGGGCAGCCATGGTCGCCCAGATACTCGGCCAGTTGCGCAATGGTCTGGGCGTCGCGCCCTTCCGTGACGAACAGCACGCGCCTGGCCTCGGCGTCTGCGGCCAGGGTGACATAACTGTGGCCTCGGGCGCGCGAGGTCTCGTCAATGGCCAGCGCCGTGACACCGGAGTGATCCGCCAGGCCGCAGGCCATCTCCACGTACTTCTGGCACACCGCCAGCACCCGGTGGGACGATTCGCCCACGATGCGCGCCACGGCGGCAAACGGCATCTGGCGCGCCAGCATCAGGATGAAGGCTTCGAACAGCAGCGTGAAGCCATTCAGCCGCCCGGCAAAGTCAGGCTCGACCAGTCGCACCGAACCATTGGGCAGCTTCACTCGCGGCGTGCGCACCTGCAGATGGCACTCATGCTGGAAGAAGTTCAGGTGCCGGTAGGTCTTGGTCACGGTGTCGTGCACCGGATGCACGCCTTCATGGCCCGAGACCTTGAAGCGGCTGCCAGCCTTGAAGTCAATCAGCACGGTCAAGGTCCTGGCCGACTCGTCGAAGTCGACCGACGCCACCGTCCACGGCGGGGCAATTCCAAGGGCAGTTTCAAACAGCTTGGCAGTCATGAATTCACTCATCCAGGTTNNGGTCAATATGACGTCAGCTTACCCACTCGGATTTCAAGAGAGGCTTACTTTGTAGCGACTTGCGCAAACCCTGCAACATGCGTCCCAACTCGTCAGTGGTGGTAAACAAGGCATCGCGCTGCTCGATGCCCAGATAATTCAAGCGTGCAGTGAGTTCAATCTGGGTTTCGACCTCTGCCAGTGAGCCCATCGCTATCGACACGAAACGCAAATAATCGCGCGTTGTATTGCGCGCGTGACCCTCTGCAATATTTGACGGAATGGATACCGCCGCGCGTTGCAACTGATTGGCAAGGGCGTAGAGCTCGATTTGGGGAAGTTGCGGGTGACGGTGTAAACCGATTCGGTCAACTGCATCGCCAACTGCCAAACCGACAAGTCGCGATAGCTGAAAACCTCCACCCCCTAGCCCCTAAATCCTAGCCCCTAGCCCCTGCCGTTAAGCCTTGCCGAACATTTTCAACACGGCCTTCACCACGTCCTCGTGATCCGGGATCGTCGCCTTTTCCAGCGTGTGGTTGTAAGGCTGCGGCACCAGTGCCGAATGCACGCGCACCGGCGCGGCATCCAGTTCGAAGAAGCATTCCTCGTTGATGATGGCGATCACCTCGGAGCCGACGCCGACCGGGGCTTCGTCTTCCTCGGCGATGACGGCGCGGTGGGTCTTGCTGACCGAGGCCTTGATGCCTGCGCGGTCGAGCGGGGCGAGCGAGTAGAGGTCGACGACCTCGGCCGAGATGCCGTACTGCTTGTCGAGGATCTCAGCGGCCTTCAGGCACCAGTGCACCGAGATGTTGTAGCCGAACAGCGTGACGTCGGTGCCGGCGCGCGCGATTTCCGAGCCTTCCAGCGGGTGGAAGTATTCGCCGTCCGGCACTTCGCCCTTCATGTTGTACATGAGTTCGTGTTCGTTGATGAACACCGGGTCGTCGCAGCGGATCGCCGACTTCAGCAGGCCGTAGGCCTGCCTGGGGTTGGACGGCGTCACCACACGCAGGCCGGCAATGCCCATGAACACCTTTTCCATGCGCGCCGAGTGCTGCGCGCCGAGCTGGTGCGCGGCACCGCCGGCGGAACGGAACACGCACGGCGCGGTCAGCTGGCCGCCCGACATGTAGCGCACCTTGGCGGCGGAGTTGAACATCTGGTCCATCGCCAGCCAGGCGAAGTTGACCGACATGATCTCGATGACGGGACGCACGCCGAGGAAGGAGGCGCCGATGCCGAGACCGGTGAAGCCGCCTTCGGAGATGGGGGTATCCATGACGCGCAGCGGGCCGTATTTNTCGTACAGGCCCTTGGTCGCCTTGTAGGTGCCGCCGGCTACGCCGATGTCTTCGCCCATGCAGATGACCAGCGGGTCACGTGCCATTTCTTCGTCGTGGGCGCGTTGGATCGCTTCCCAGTACATGATGTTTGCCATGCTGTCTTTTCCTTAAAACCTTAAGCGGCCTTGCCCGTGAGCCACGGGAGCTGGGTTGCGCGATCGGCAAANACGTATTTCTCGAGATCCTCGACGCGCGGTTCGGGCGATTCCTCGGCGAACTTGATGACTTCGTTCTCGATGTAGGCGTCGGTTTCCTTTTCCAGCGTCTCGAAGTCGGCCATGCTCATCGCGCCGTCCTTGATCAGGCGGTCGCGCAGGATGAAGATGGGGTCGCGCTGTTTCCACAGTTCTTCCTCTTCGCGCGAACGGTAGCCGCGTGAATCGGACATCGAATGGCCGCGATAGCGGTAGGTCATCAGTTCGAGGAAGTAGGGGCCGTTGCCCGAGCGCACATGGTCGACGGCCTTGCGCGCGGCTTCGTAAACGATTTCGATATCCTGGCCGTCGCATTCGTCGGCCGGGATGTTGTAGGCGGCGACGCGCTTGTGCTGGTGCACCACGGCGGTGGAACGTTCGATCGAGGTGCCGATGCCGTACAGGTTGTTTTCGCAGACGAACAGCACCGGCAGTTTCCACAGCGCCGCCATGTTCAGCGTCTCGTGGAACACCCCNTGGTTGTTGGCGGCATCGCCGAGGAAGCAGATGGCGATCTCGTCGCCGCCCTTGAGCTGGATCGCCTTGGCGATGCCGGCCGCGAGCGGGAAGGGACCGCCGACCAGCGCGTAGCCGCCCATGAAGCGCTTGTCGCCGTCGAAGATGTGCATCGAACCGCCGCGTCCCTTGGAGGAGCCGGTTTCCTTGCCATACAGTTCGGCCATCACGGCTTTCGGATCGGCGCCGCACTTGATCGCGTGGACGTGATCGCGGTAGCCGGTGATCACATAGTCGTGGCCGGGGCGTGCGGCCTCCATCACGCCGTTGCAGCAGGCTTCCTGGCCGGGGTAGAGGTGGAGGAAGCCGCCGATCTTGCGTTCGATGTAGGCCTGATAGCAGCGCTCTTCAAAACGGCGGTGCAACACCATTTCGCGCAGCACGCGTTTCTTGTCTTCAATCTTCATTCGGTTACCCTTAATGGATGGGCTCGGAAAAAGCGCCGGAAAAATTCAAACGCGCAATTATCCGGTAAACCCCGCCAACCATCAAGAAAAACGCCACCCCCAAGGAACCCACATGCTGCCTAAACTCGCTGAAAACAAACAGGAAATCACAGCCAAATCACTGGAGGATGCAGGCCATGCGCTCGTGCTGTTGTCGGTGTCGAAAACCTTGCCGGACGTGCCGGGCAGCGCCGAACTCAAGGCCGTGATGAAGCGACGCGAGCTCAAGGTCGACGCGCTGGCGAAGTCGCCGGTGGCGGTGCAGTTGACCGGCGGCACGCTTGCGGTGTTCGCCATGCTCAAGGCCGATGCCAGCACCTTCGAAACCCATGAACTGGTGCGCAAGGCGCTTGCGCACCTGATGGCCGAGCATCCCAAGTCGTTGACGCTGGCCGTGTTCGGCGACGAGGCATTCAAGGCGCGTGCTGCCGAGGCGGCGGTGTATACCGCGTTGGTCAACGCCGTGCCGCTGCCGTCGCGCAAATCCAAAACCGACACGGTGCTCAAGCGCGTGCAGCTGTTCGGCTACAAGTCGGCCAGCGGCTTTGCCCGCGCGCAGGCCCTGGCCGAAGGCAATCTCCTGACCCGTAGCCTCACCGTGCAGGGGCCGGACGAACTCACGCCCGGCGTCTACCGCAAACGGATCAAGACGCTGGCCAAGCAGTACGGCTGGACGGTCGAGGAATACAGCTTCGACAAACTGAAGAAGATGGGTGCCGGTGCCTTCTGCGCGGTGGCGCAGGGCTCGCCCGCCAGGGACGCGGCGATCGTGCGCGTCAGCTACCAGGGCAAGGCCGGCAAGGCCAGGCCCGTCGCCTTCGTCGGCAAGGGCATCTGCTTCGACACCGGCGGCCACAACCTCAAGCCGGCCAAGTACATGCAGGGCATGCACGAGGATATGAACGGCTCGGCGGTCGTGCTGGGCATCCTCGCCACGGCCTCGAAGCTGAAACTGCCGGTCGCACTGGACGGCTGGGTCGCGCTCGCAGAAAACCATATCAGCCCGCAAGCCTACCGGCAGAACGAAGTGGTCACGGCGCTGAACGGCACCACCATCGAAGTCGTCCATACCGACGCCGAAGGCCGCATGGTGCTGGCCGACACGCTGACGCTGGCGGCCAGGGCCAAGCCCGCGCTCATCGCCGACTTCGCCACGCTCACCGGCTCCATGCATTACGCGCTCGGCAGCCGCATGTCCGGCGTGTTCGCCACCTCCAGCGCGCTCGCGCACTCGGCTTCGCGCGCGGCGACGGTGAGCGGCGAACGCATCGTCGTCTTTCCCTACCCCGAGGACTACGACAGCAGCCTCGACTCGACCGTGGCCGACGTCAAGCAGTGCAGCATGGAAGGCGAAGCCGACCACATCCTCGCCGCCCGCTTCCTGTCGCGTTTTGTCGGCGACACGCCGTGGCTGCACATGGATCTGTCCGGCCATAGCTGCAAGGGCGGGCTGGGTGCGGTGATGAGCGACGCCAACGGCTTCGGCGTGGCGTGGGGGCTGGCATTGCTGGACGGGCTTCAGGCGTAAGAAAAACCTCACTCGATCGGTGACCATGACGCCGACTCCAGACAGCGTTGCCATCGAGCCTTTCTACGCCGACGATACCCTGCTGGTATTCGACAAGCCCAGCGGCCTGCTGGCCGTGCCGGGGCGCGGTGTCGACAAGCAGGATTGCCTGAGTGCGCGGGTGCAGGCCCGTTATCCCGATGCGTTGATCGTGCACCGGCTCGACATGGCCACGTCCGGTTTGATGGTGATGGCGCGCGGCGCGGAGGCGCAGCGCGCACTGAGCATGGCCTTCGCGGCACGCGAGGTGTCGAAGCGCTACGTCGCAATCGTGGCCGGCAGACCGGACGCCGTGCCGGACGGTTGGGGAACGATCGACCTGCCCATCATCGTTGACTGGCCCAGGCGGCCACTGCGGATGGTCGATCGCATTCACGGCAAACCGAGTCTCACTCGCTGGCGCGTGCTGGAAGTCGATGAAACCGGAACGCGCACGCGCGTCGAACTCGAACCCGTGACCGGCCGTTCGCATCAGTTGCGCGTCCATCTGCGCGAGTTGGGCCATCCCATCCTGGGCGATACCCTGTATGCGCCGCCGGATGTGCAGGCCCAGGCTGGTCGTCTGCTCTTGCATGCCTGCGCCTTGCGCTTCGCCCATCCGCTGACCGGCGAAGCGCTCGTGTTCGAGCGTTCGGCGCCATTCTGACGGACTCCGATCGGGGGCCCTGCTTCGATCTCATCGGGCCTTGCCCATGACTGTGCGGCACGCTGTCGTCACACGCAGTCACACCGCTGTCATTTGGCACAAGTACATTCCCCATCCTCTCCGCTCCATCCTTGGCGTCGTATGCCGGCTTCGAGCCCGGAATTCGGGTGTTCAGGAAATCCGTACTTGTTCAATACATAGGTAGGAAATGTCGTTCACAAACATGAAAATTGGCGCCCGGATGGGCGCCAGTNTCGGTCTGGTCCTGGTCCTGGTGCTGCTGGTTGCAGCGTTCGGCCTGATACGGATGTCGCAGATCCAGGGCCATCTTGACCAGGTGACGNGGGATCACATGGTCAAGATCAAACTGGTCGGCACCATGCGCGATACGTTGCAAACCGTCGCCATCTCGGTCCGCAATCTTGTCCTGCTGACGGACGACGGCGCCATGGAAGCCGAAGCGAAGCGTATCCAGGCGGAGCGGACGCTATATGCCGAGGCAAGCAGGAAACTGGCCGCAATGGTCACGGGCGAGGAGGAAAAATCGCGGCTCGCCAGGATTGTGGCGGCGCGTGCAAAGACCGATCCCCTGCTCGACAAGGCAATGGGGTTTGCGCTTGGCAACCCCATTGCGGCGACCCAGGTGCTGGTCGGTGAGGCACGCCCGGCACAGGAGCAATGGATCAAGGCCCTGGAAGACATGGCCGGGCTTCAGGAAAAGGGAAGTGCCCGGGCCGTGGCGGACGCGGAGGCGGCCTATGCCAGTGCGCGCGTGTTCATGCTTTTCATGATGGTCTTGTCGCTGCTGCTCGGCAGCCTGGCCGCCTGGCTGATCACGCGTTCCATCACGACTCCGATCAAGCATGCAGTGAAGCTTGCCCAGACTGTTTCAACCGGCGACCTGACGCAGCGTATCGACATCCACTCCACGGATGAAGTCGGCCAGCTGATGCAAGCGCTCAAAGACATGAACGCCAGCCTGGTGACCATCGTAGGCCAGGTGCGTCACGGCACCGAGACCATTGCCGTCGCCTCACGCGAGATCGCCTCCGGCAACGCCGACCTGTCGTCGCGTACCGAATCGCAGGCCTCGAGTCTGGAAGAGACCGCCTCCTCGATGGAAGAGCTGACCAGCACCGTCAAGCAGAACGCCGAGAACGCCCGCCAGGCCAACCAGCTGGTGGTTTCCACCGCCGACGTAGCCGCCAAGGGCGGAGCCGTCGTCGGCCAGGTCGTCGACACCATGGCCTCCATCAAGGACAGCTCGCGGAAGATCTCCGACATCATCGGCGTCATCGACGGCATCGCCTTCCAGACCAACATCCTCGCCTTGAACGCAGCGGTCGAAGCCGCGCGTGCGGGCGAACAGGGCCGCGGCTTTGCCGTCGTCGCCAGCGAAGTCAGGAACCTCGCCCAGCGCAGCGCCGGTGCGGCCAAGGAGATCAAGTCCCTGATCGAGGACTCGGTTGGCAAAGTTGACGCCGGCGGCAAGCTGGTGGACGAAGCCGGCAAGACCATGGACGAGATCGTCACCTCGGTCAAACGGGTCACCGACATCATGAGCGAGATTGCGGCGGCGAGCCAGGAACAGAGCGCCGGGATCGAACAGGTCAACCAGGCCGTCGGCCAGATGGACGAGATGACGCAGCAGAACGCGGCCCTGGTCGAAGAGGCTGCGGCTGCGGCCGAGAGCCTGCAGGACCAGGCGGGCAAGCTGGCCGAGGCGGTGAGCGTGTTCAAGCTGGAGAGCGGTGCTTACAACGTGCGTTCCGAGCTTCCGGTGTCGCGCGATTCGGACGGGGCATCGCAAATTTCCCGGGCCGTCATCGCTGCCCTAGGGAAAGCAACAGGAAAACCCAGGCTGGCGCTGGTTGGGCGGTCGGAGAAACAGGCGGGCGGCATGGGCTGAGCCGTGTCGTCGGCCGGTCAAATCCTTCGGGCTGCGTGCCTAATGCGATTTGGCGACGAGCTGGAGGAATTCCTGCCGGGTACGATCGTTGTCGCGGAAGGCACCCAGCATCATCGAGGTGATGGTCCACGAATTCTGTTTCTGCACGCCGCGCATCATCATGCAGAAATGCTGGGCCTCGATGACGACGCCGACGCCGGCCGCACCGGTGGCGGCCTGGATGGCGTCGGCGATCTGGGTGGTGAGTTGCTCCTGGATCTGCAGGCGGCGCGCGAACATGTCGGTGATGCGCGCGATCTTCGACAGGCCGATCACCTTGCCTTTTGGCAGATAGGCCACATGGGCCTTGCCGACGAATGGCAGCAGGTGGTGCTCGCACATCGAATACAGCTCGATGTCCTTGACGATGACCATTTCGTTGTTGTCCGAATCGAACACGGCATCGTTGAGAACCTCGTCCAGCGACTGTGTATAGCCCTGCGTCAGGAACTTGAACGCGGCGGCCGCGCGCTCGGGNGTTTTCAGTAATCCGTCGCGCGAGATGTCCTCGCCTGCGCTCTGGATGAGTTGTGCGTACAGCTTGGCGGTATCCATTGCTGATGTCCTGAGGGGTTCAAAGAAGTGCTCCGACTGTGTCAGAGCGACCTGGCATCGTCAAGCCGGCAGCGCTTGCGTGGATCCTTCAATCGAAAACCAGCTGCGGCAATACCAGGCTAATTTGCGGGATGTAGGTCACCATCATCAGGAAGACGAGCAGGACCGACAACCACGGCAGCGCAGCCCGCGTGACCTGTACCAGGCTCATGCCGGTGATGCCGCTGGTGACGAACAGGTTCAATCCCACCGGCGGCGTGATCATCCCGATCTCCATGTTGACGACCATGATGATGCCGAGGTGAATCGGATCGATGCCGAGGTGAGTGGCGATCGGAAAGAAGATCGGCGCCAGAATCAGGATGATGCCGGTGGGCTCCATGAAATTGCCCGCGACCAGAAGGATGAGGTTGACCACCAGCAGAAACATCCACGGGGCCATGCCGGCGGCGACGATGTGTTCCGCGATGGTCTGCGGGATGCGTTCGGTCGTCAGTACGTGGGCGAACAGCAGGGCATTGGCGACGATGAACATCAGCATCACGGTTGTCTTGCCGGATTCCATCAGCACTTCGGGCAGTTGGCGTACGCCGATGTCGCGATAGACGAAGATTGCGATGAACGTGGCGTACACGGCGGCGACGGCCGCCGCCTCGGTCGGCGTGAACACGCCGCCGTAGATGCCGCCCATGATGATGACCAGCAGGGCCAGGCCCCAGATCGAGTCCTTGAATGCGATCAGCAATTCGCGCGAACCGGCGCGCTCGGTGCGCGTGAGCGTCAGCTTGCCGGCACGCCACCAGACCGCCGCCGCCAGCATGCCGGCCAGCAGCAGGCCGGGGAGGATGCCGGCCATGAACATGCGCCCGACCGAGAGCTCGGTGACCGAGGCATAGACCACCATCACGATGGATGGCGGGATGAGGATGCCCAGCGTTCCCGCGTTGCAGATCACCCCGGCGGCAAAGGCCTTCGGATAGCCATTCCTGACCATGCCGGCGATCACGATGGAGCCGATCGCCACCACGGTGGCCGGACTCGATCCGGACACCGCGGCAAACAGCGTGCAGGCCAGCACGCTGGCAATGGCCAGTCCGCCGCGCAGATGGCCGACGGCCGCCACCGCAAAGCGCACCATGCGCTTGGCCACGCCGCCGGTGCTCATCATGGTGCCGGCCAGGATGAANAACGGGATCGACATCAGCGTGTAGTGCTCGCTGGTCTCGTACAGCTTGATCGACAGGCTGGCCAGCGAGTCCTCGGCGAAGAACAGGATCGTCAGCATGCTGGACAGGCCCAGGGAAATGGCCACCGGCATGCCCAGCGCCATCAGAAGGAAGAGCGAAACGAAGAGGAATGCGGTGCTCATGGGGCATCCCCGCTTTTGAGCCTGAGTGCATCGTCGGCTTCGTTGCCGAGGTGCAGCCGGTCGGAACGGCCGGTGATCAGCGCCCACAGGACCTGCCCGAGCCTTAGCACCAGCAGCAGATAGCCGATGGGCAGGATGGACCGTACGATCCAGATGGGGATGGGCAGGTCTTCCATCTCGATGCCGATAAGCTTCATCTTGCTGACGTAGACCCACGAACCGTAGATCACAAGGCCGGCATAGAGCAGGCACAGCAAGACGACGACGATGGATATCGCGCGGCGCAATCTGGGAGGAAGCGCTTGANCCAGCGCGTCGACGCCGATGTGCGCGCCCGTCCGCACACCATATGAGATGCCGACAAAAATCATGGCAGCGAAAAACACCGTGGACAGTTCCAGCGCCCACGGGAAACCGGAATTGAATCCATAGCGCATGACCACCTGCAGGAAGGTCAGCAGCGTCATCAGCGCAAGCATGACGATGACGATCAGTTCCTCGATGCGGTCGAGAATCTTCATAGGGTGCCTGATCAAGAATGCAGGCCCGGAAAAAGGGCCGTCGGGCCGGCCCCACAGCCTTAGCGCTCGTTGGCCTTGAGTGCGGCGTCGATGACGTCGCGGCCGATCTCAGGCTCGAACTGTTTCCACACCGGGGCCATGGCCTTGCGCCACTGGTTGAGTTCGGCCCGGGTCATGGGCAACACTTCGGCCTTCTTGTCGTCGATCACTTTCTGGCGGAAATTGGCGGCTTCGTCAAAGGCGATCTTGTTGCCGTATTTGATCGACTCGACCATCGCCTCGTTCAAGCCTTTGCGGATATTCGGGGCAAGCCGTTCCACCAGCCCGCGTTGGTGACGACCATGTAGTCGAGCACGCCATGGTCGGATTCCATGATGTATTTCTGGACCTCGTGGAATTTCTTGGTGTAGGTGTTCGACCACGGGTTTTCGGTGCCATCCACCACGCCCGATTGCAGTGCCTGGTAGACCTCGGCGAAGGCGAGTTTCTGCGGGTTGGCGCCGACGGCCTTGAATTGCGCTTCGAGCACGTCCGAGCTCTGGATCCGGAATTTCAGGCCTTTCGCATCCGCGGGGTGCGCNAGCGGCTTGTTGGCCGACAGCTGCTTCATGCCGTTGTGCAGGTAACCGAGGCCCTTGATGCCTTTATCCGTCATGGAGTTCAGCAGCGCCTGGCCCACAGGGCCATCCTGGAAGCGGTCGACCGCCTGGATGTTGTCGAACAGGAAAGGCAGATCGAAGACCTGCAGTTTCTTGGTGTATTTGCCGAATTTGGCCAGCGAGGGCGCGATGATCTGCACGTCCCCGAGCAGCAGGGCTTCCATCTCCTTGCCGTCGCCGTAGAGCTGGCTGTTCGGGAAGACCTGTACTTCGACCACGCCTGGAAACTTCTTCTCGGCCAGTTCCTTGAATTTCAGTGCGGCCTGCCCCTTGGGTGACTGGTCGGCCACGACGTGGGAATACTTGATGACGATGGGGGCTGCACTGGCTGTGTGTGCGATGAGGAACGCGGCCGCGATGGCCAGGAAACGCAGTGGCAATGACATGATGCTCTCCTGTTATTAATGATCGGTTCGGGTGCCCATAGTTGGTATTTATAGCGCAAATCCGCCGAGCGGGTAGGGGATGGAGCGTGGCAGGTCGGACGCGCGCGCCGGGCCGCTTCCGGTGTCGTCATGGTTTCGGCGTCGAGCGTCCCGTCAGCCGCCCGGCGCTGAACGGCATGATGGCGGCGATTGCGCCGATCTGTTCGTCAGGGTTAGCGAGCCGACAGGTAGCGTGGGAAGGCGTGTTTGTCGAGCAGGATCTCGATGAGGTTGATCGTGCCGGTCAGGTCGGCGTGTGCGAACAGGGCGTCGAGCGCAGCATCGCTTTCGATGCGGTAATGATGGACTCCGAACGATTGCGCGAGCAGGCCGAAGTCGGGGTTGGTGAAGTCGCAGTCGATGTAGCGCTCGCCATAGAGCTGGAACTGGTTCTTGCGGATGAGCGAGAGCGTGCCGTTGTTGATCACCACCACGTTGAGCGGGATGCCGTAGTTCACCGCGGTCATCATTTCCATGCAGCACATCTGGAAGCCGCCGTCGCCGAGGATGGCGAAGGTGGGGCTGTCTTTCGCAAAGCAGCGCGCGCCGATGGCGGCGGGGATCGCGTGGCCCAGCGACGAAATGCCGGAATTGGGGAAGTAGTGGTTGCGGTCGGAGACGTCGAAGTAGCTCTGCGCGAAGACGATGTTGTCGTCGAACACCAGGGCGTTGTGCGGGAAGTGCCGCGCGAGCCGGCTGAAGAACCCCTGCATCAGGCGGAAGGACTGTGCCGATGCCGCGTCGGGTTCATCGGCCGTCCGGACGGCGGCGCGCCGATGGCCATCGAGACGATCCAGCGTCTTGGGCGGCATGGCGTCGGCCCGGAGGGTGGCGAGGAGGTCTTCCGCCACGGCGCGGATGTCGCCGCAGATCGCCACGTCGGGCTGGAACACGCGGCCGAGTTGCGCCGCGTCGCGGTCGATCTGGGCGACTTTCTTGCCGCCCAGCAATTTGGCGTCCCACAGATAGCTGGTGCGTTCGTTGAAGCTGGCGCCGAGGAAGACCAGCAGATCGGCGTGATCGACGAGGTAGCGATAGGCATCGCCGTTGGACGTGACGCCGAGACAGCCGAGCGACAGGGGCGAGCCCTCGGCGACCACGCCCTTGGCCTTGAGGCTGGTGGTGACCGGAATGTTGAATTGTGTCGCCAGGGCAGCGACGACGTCGCGTGCCCCTGCCTGGATGCAGCCGTAGCCGGCGACGATGACCGGGGTGTGCGCGGCGCGCAGCAGCTCGGCGAGTTCGGCGATCGAGGCTGTGTGCCGGACGGCGGCCTTGCGCGGAAAGTGGATCTGGTCGAGCACGCTGTCGTCGACGCTCTCCTTCTGCACGTTATAGGGAATCGACAGCAGCACCGGCCCGGGTTCACGTCCAAGCAGCGCCTGTGCAGCCTGGTTCAGCACCTGGCCCAGATAGTCGGTGCGTTCGATGAGCTTGTGGTAGCGGGTGACGCTGGCGAACAGCGCGCCCTGGTCGATGGCGCCGCCTTCCCCNGAGCTTTCCTGCAGGCCGCCGCGGCCGAAGATGTAGGTGGAGGTCTCGCCGGTGATCGCCAGCACGGGAAGCCGTTCGGCATAGGCGTTGGCGATGCCGGTCAGCAGATTGGTCGCGCCGGGGCCCGCCGTGGCGATGCAGGCCGCGGGCTGGTGCGAGATCCGTGCGTAGCCGCCCGCCATGAAGGCCGCACCCTGCTCGTGCTTGACCAGCACGCTCTTCACGCCCGAATCGTGCAGGCGGTCGTAGATGGGCAGCACGTGCGCGCCCGGCATGCCGAAGATGTGGTCGATGCCCAGGCGTTCCAGATACCGGACGATCAGTTCGCTGACGGAAATGTTCATGTGCTTGTTATGGGGTGGGCAATTTCGCGCCTCCGGCGCGCGTCGACGCATCCGGAGTACCGGATTTGAGCACAAGACGCCGTGCGGGAAAACCTTGACGGTGCCGTAAAACCGCCCTGTCCATGAGGTCTTTGGCCGTGCGACGGCAAAAGGGTGACGTAGGCTGCCGGTCTATGCGCATGCCACCATGCATCGTTTTCATGAGGAGAAACAGTCGCGAGCATCCGGTTTTCCGTCTTCATCGCCACCAGCCTGGATGGATTCATTGCCCGACCGGACGGCAATCTCGACTGGCTGATCGGCGCCACCGATTCGACCGACGACCATGGCTATGCCGACTTCATGGCGGGAATCGACGCGCTGGTGATGGGGCGCAATACCTTCGAAACAGCGCCGACGTTCGGGGAATGGCCCTATCCCGGACGCAGGGTGGTCGTGTTCAGCCCGGTATCGCAGGATATCCTCTCGAGCACGTCCGGTCCGGACCTGTGAAAGCGGATTCGTGCAGAGCACCTACCGCGTGCTCGGCAACCCGCCCGCTTCCGCCTGAAGAAGACGGAAGCGGGCGGATGATTCAGGCGTGCGCCAGGTGCTGCTCGATCTCGATGAAGGTATTGGCCACTTCGGTGGTTTCGACGTTGACCCCCAGCTGTTTGCATAACTGCGACAGCGACAGCAGGCCGCGCACCATTTGCCGGCCGCCGGTGTGTTCGATCACCAGGGCATGCTGCCGACCGCGTGCCTTGAGCGTTTCCAGCACGTGGCCGACGCGGGCATGGGCGATGTCGTCGTAGTCGACCGCTTCCAGCCGTTCCACCGGCGTCATGATGTCGGCCACCAGCACTTCGTCGCGGCGGATGCCGCGGCTTTGCACGACCTGCATGGGCTTCTCGCCGTGGATGTCGGTGCGGGTCACCAGGCCGGCGACGCGGTCCTGGCTGTCCATGACGAACAGCAGACGCACCTTGCGGCGGATCATGCGCTCTTCCGCCTGCTTGATGGTGTCGCCGGGCGTGGCGATGAAGGCCGTCAGGCGACGAAAGTCGGTCATGACGTCGAGCGCCGGGTTATCCAGCTCAACCCGCTCGGGCAGGATGCAGGCAGGGCGCAGCAGGCCGGCGCTCTTGTCGAGATTGCGGGCGGGCAGGCGGGTGTAGGTCAGGGTCATGTCGGATCTCCTTGCATCGTTTTCTGGACTCCAGGTGCGCACGCCTTGCATGCGGCTGGAAGTGACCATCCTGTTCCTCGGCGTGCCCGCTGTCCATTCAAGATTTTTAGTCGGACATAAATTGTTCTTGCTCGATCCGCGACAGGGCGTGGCGCAATGCCGGCTTTTCAAGGCATCCGAATCGGGTTGCTGGCGAACCTAGCCGGCCTGCAGCAGCAGCTTCTGGAATGCGGCCTCGAACAATTTGACGCCGTCGTCCTGCAGGGTATTGCCGACGGCATCCATGTCGAGGCCCAGGCGGGCCAGTTCCGCCAGCTGTGCCTCGGCTTCAGCGACGCCTTGCGCCACACGCGGCACCGGATCGCCGTGGTCGCGCAGTGCGGCGAGCGTCTTGTCGGGCAGGGTATTGATGGTTTCCGGGCCGATCAGCGGCTCGACGTACAGCAGGTCGCGGTAGTCCGGATTCTTCACGCCGGTGCTCGCCCACAGCAGGTACTGCGGCGTGGCGCCCTGCTGTGCCAGCGTGGCGAATGCCTCGCCATGAAANATCCGCAGGTAGCGTTGATACGCGAGCTTGGCCATCGCCACCGCGGCCTTGCCGCGCAGCGACAGCGCCGCCTGGGTGCCGATGGCGGTCAATTGCGTGTCGACCAGCGTATCGACGCGCGACAGGAACAGGCTGGCCACCGCCTTGCTGCGGCGCACATCGGCACCGGCTTGCACGCGTGCGCTGAGGCCGCGGATATAGGCATGGAAGACCGCCTCGGTCTGGGCTATCGAGAACAGCAGGGTCACGTTGACGTTGATGCCGAGTGTGGTCAGCGCTTCGAATGCGCTGACGCCTTCGGGCGTGCCCGGCACCTTGATGAGCAGGTTGCGACGGTTCACGGCGGCGGACAGGCGTTGCGCCTCTTCCACCGTGCGCGTCGAGTCGTAGGCCCAGCGCGGCGCGACTTCCAGGCTGACGTAGCCGTCGTTGCCGCCGCTGGCTTCATGGGTGGGCAGCAGCAGATCGCAGGCAACCTGGATGTCGGGGATGACCAGCGCCTCGTAGCGCCGCTCGACATCCGGTTCGCCGGCTTTCAAGCGTGCCAGGTCGTCAGCGTAGTAGGGACTGGTGGCCAGGGCGTTCTGGAAGATCGACGGATTCGAGGTGACGCCCGAGACGCCGTCCTCGGCGATCAGCCTGGCCAGCGTGCCGTCATGGAGCAGGCTGCGCGACAGGTTGTCCAGCCAGAGGCTCTGGCCGAGGGTGGTGACGTGTTGCGTGGTGTTCATGGGCGGTCCTCGCATGAGTGAGATGTTCAGGATAGAACATGTGCATGACGGCAAGTTCAACGGACCGGGCCGATCCGTGCCAGAAGCCGCGCCTGTGCTAGACTCCGGCGCATTCTTTCGGCTTTTTCCGGCTAAATTCCATGTCTGGCAGCACACTCGGCAAACTGTTCTGTGTCACCGTGTTCGGCGAATCGCACGGCCCCGCGATCGGCTGCGTGGTCGACGGCTGCCCGCCCGGCATGGCGCTCGCCGAAGCCGACATCCAGCACGACCTCGACCGCCGCAAGCCCGGCACTTCGCGCCACGTCACCCAGCGGCGCGAGTCCGATACCGTCGAGATTCTCTCCGGTTTGTATGAAGGGAAGACGACAGGCACGCCGATCGCGTTGCTGATCCGCAACGAGGACCAGCGCAGCAAGGACTACGGCAACATCGCCGAGACCTTCCGCCCGGGCCATGCCGACTACACCTATACGCAGAAATACGGTTTCCGCGACCCGCGCGGCGGCGGCCGCTCGTCGGCACGCTTGACCGCGCCCATTGTCGGCGCCGGCGCCATCGCCAAGAAATGGCTGGCTGAAAAATACGGCATCGTCATCCGCGGCTACATGAGCGCGCTGGGCCCGATCGACGTGCCCTTCGAATCGTGGGACGAGATCGGCAACAATGCCTTCTTCGCGCCCAGTGCCGCCATTGTGCCCAAGCTCGAGGAATACATGGACGCGCTCAGGAAGTCGGGCGACTCGGTCGGCGCGAAGATCAGCGTGATGGCCGAGAACGTGCCGCCCGGCTGGGGCGAGCCGCTGTACGACAAGCTCGACGCCGACCTTGCCCACGCGCTGATGGGCCTCAATGCCGTCAAGGGAGTGGAGATCGGCGACGGCATGGAGGCTGCACGACAACTGGGCACCGCGCATCGCGACGAAATTACGCCCGAGGGATTCCTCTCCAACCATGCCGGCGGCGTGCTGGGCGGCATCTCGTCCGGCCAGGCCGTCGTCGCCCATATCGCGATCAAACCCACCTCGTCGATGCGGCTGCCTGGCCGCTCGATCGACCTGCACGGCCAGCCGATCGAGGTCGTCACCCACGGCCGCCACGATCCCTGCGTCGGCATCCGCGCCACCCCGATCGCCGAGGCGCTGATGGCGATCGTGCTGATGGATCACGCGCTGCGCCATCGTGGCCAGTGCGGCGACGTGGCCAGCGGCACGCCGGTGGTGCCGGGCCGGGCGGGCTGACCGCGCCGTCCGCATGATGCAGCGCCTCATTCTCGCGCTGCTGCTCTGGATCGCGTTCGGCCCCGCCACGGCCGCATCGCTCGCCGTCGTCGATGCCCAGATCGCCGCGCATCCGGGCGAGACCGGTGCCTATGTCCTCGATACCGGCGAGGAGGCGCTGCTGGCGCGTGCCTGGCTCACCGACCACGCCGAGCGCTCGATCGAGGTGCAGTACTTCATCTGGAGCACCGACAACATCGGCATCCTGGCTGCCGAAGCGCTGCTGCGCGCAGCGGACCGCGGGGTCAAGGTGCGCGTCATCGTCGATGACATGCTGATCGACGTGCCCGACAAGACGCTGTTGGCCCTGGCCAGGCATCCCAATATCGAGATCCGCATCTACAACCCCGTGCATCATGTCGGCACGCCGTTCTACAAGCGTGCGCTCAACGTGCTGACGGATTTCCGCGGGGCGAACCAGCGCATGCACGACAAGACCTTCATCGTGGATGGAAAGGTGGCGATCACCGGCGGCCGCAACATGGCGGACGAATATTTCAACTACGACCACGCCTACAATTTCCGCGACCGCGATGCGCTGCTGCTGGGCGCGGCGGTCAAGACCCTGCAGGCGAGCTTCGCCGCCTTCTGGGACAGCCCGCTCGCGGTGCCCGTGGCGTCGCGCTATGACGGCTGGGGCCTGATGAAGAAANACGTGCATGTCGACGACGCCGAGGTGCAGCAGGTGTTCGACGATTTGCATGCCTATGCCCGCTCGCCCGAGAATCTGGCACCCGAAGTGCGCGAGGCGATCAACGCGACGCCGGAAAGCTTCGATCGTCTGGCACGCGAATTGGCGTGGGGGCAGGTCGAGTTCATCCACGACATCCCCGGCAAGAACGACAACCGCTGGCGGCTGAATGGGGGCGGCCAGACCTCGGCGGCCCTGGCGCAGCTGGTGGAGACGGCGCGCGAATCGATCGTCATCGAGTCGCCTTATCTGGTGCTGTCCGATAAGGCGCTGGCGCTGTTCAAGGCCGCCGTCGCGCGCGGGGTCAAGGTGCGCATCCTGACCAACTCGCTCGCGTCCACCGACAACTTCCCGGCCTTTTCGGGCTATCGCAATCAACGCAGGAAGCTGCTGAAAATGGGTCTGGAAATCCATGAATACAAGCCCGATCCCGCCAACCGGAAGATGCTGATGTCGCGGGTGAACCCGCCCGACACGCCGCCGGTGTTCGCCTTGCATGCCAAGAGCATGGTGGTGGACGGCCGCATCGCGTACATCGGGACCTACAATCTTGACCCGCGGTCGGAAAACCTCAACACCGAGGTCGGCGTGGTTGTGCACCATGCGGCGCTGGCAAGGCAGGTGCAAGCCCTGATCGAAGCCGACATGCAGCCTGAAAACAGCTGGAACGCGGCCGACGAGCCCGACCAGTACGTCCCGTTGACCAAGCGCGGCCAGATGCGCTTGTGGCAGTTGCTGCCGCTCAAGCCCGTGCTGTGAGCGGTCGCTTGGCCTGGATCAGCCCCGGGGCATTGCCGAATCCGTGGCTTGCGCTAAGGTTCGAATTCCAGTGAATTGACGGTACGCTAGGGTTTGCCCCATGAAACTTCCCATCAGCCTGAAGATATTCAGCATCACCACCGCGCTACTGGCGCTGATGGTCGTCGTCACCTGGCTGTCGGTGCTCAACTTCCGGCAGCTCAACAACCAGGTGCGGGCGCTCTCCGACTACTACCTGCCCCTGCAGCAGCAGGTGGCGAGCGTGGAAATCCTCATTCGCGACCAGATGGTGCACATGGAACGGGTGATGGCGGGCATGGAGGCCGCGAAGCCCGACCCGGCATACCTGGCGAAGGAGTCGAACGCCTTCGACATGCGCGGGATCAACGCCGACCAGATCGTCGACTCCTCGTTGCGCATGCTGAGCGAGGCCGAAGCGGAGAAGGGCATCGAACTCGACCGCGTGACGCTTGCCGTGCTGGGCAAGGAGCTGCCCCTGATCCAGACCACGCGCCAGCATTTCCACGCGACCTTCCGCCAGTTCCAGATCGAGGCGCAGGAGGGCACCCCGCGCTCGGAGAAGATCGTGCGTGAAGCGCTGCTGCAGGCGAAGGACGCCGTCGACGCCGAGATCGGCAAGACCATCGACATCCTCAACAAGCTGACCCAGGATACCGCCAGCGAGGCCAAGGCCGAGGAGGCGCGCGCCACCACCCTCAACTGGATCGTCACCGGCATCGCCACGACGCTCGGTCTGATCTTTGCCGCCTTCGTCACGCGCTCGCTGGTCGACCCGGTCAAGCGCCTCNTGGGCGGCACGCGCGCGGTGGAAGCGGGCGACCTCGACGTGGAAATCCTGGTGCGCACCCACGACGAGCTGGCCACGCTGGCGACCTCGTTCAATCACATGGTGGTCGGGCTGCGCGAGAAGGAGCGTATCCGCGCGACCTTCGGCCAGTATGTCGATCCACGCATCGTCAAGAGCCTGCTGGAAAGCCGCATCCCGGCCGACAAGGGCGAGCGCCAGGTGATGACCGTGTTCTTCTCCGACCTGGCCGGCTTCACCCGCATGTGCGAAGGCCTCACGCCGGATGCCGCGGTACGCTTCCTCAACCGCTACTTCTCGATGATGGCCGAGGTGATCCGCGGCCGGCAGGGCATCGTCGACAAATACATCGGCGACTCGGTCATGGCCTTCTGGGGGCCGCCCTTCACCGACCCCGCCGAGCATGCGCGGCTCGGCTGCCTCGCCGCGCTCGAGCAGATGAAGAAGATGGACGACTTCCGCACGGGTTTGCCCGATCTCTTCGGCGTCCGCCACGGCCTGCCCGAGGTCAACGTGCGCATGGGTATCGCCAGCGGCGACGTGACGGTTGGCAACATCGGCTCCGAGACCTCGCGCGGCTACACCGTCATCGGTGACACCGTGAACCTCGCGTCACGGCTGGAGCAGGCCAACAAGTTTTACGGCACGCGCATCCTGGTCAGCGAGGGCACGCGCGACCTGGCAGGCGACACGCTGGCCTTCCGCGAGATCGACAGCCTGCGCGTCGCCGGCAAGTTGGAGCCGGTGCGGGTGTACGAGCTGCTGGGGCTGGCTGCCGAGGCGAGCGACACCACGCGCAAGGCGGTGCAGGCGTATGAAGAAGGACTCGCGCGCTACCGCGCGCAGGAGTGGGAGGCAGCCGAGGCGGCGTTCCGTGTATGCATGGCGAATGCGCCGGGCGACCAGCCCAGTCAGGTCATGCTGGAGCGTATTGCGGCGTTCCGGCAGACGCCACCGGAGACAGGGTGGGATGGGGTTTGGGTGGCAGCGAGTAAATAGGCGTGCGCCCAGGTCACGTCATGTGGCCGCACCGAATCCCGGCTGCGACAAAGATGCCAGGGCCCGGAACGCAGGCTTGGCAAAATAGTAGCCTTGGAACAACTCGACACCGAAGCCTTGCAAGGTCTCCAGTTCTTCCCGGGTCTCGATACCCTCGGCAATCACCCGGACGTCCAGCTCATTGCACACTTGGATGATGCCGCGGGCGATCGCCCGCCGCCCCTTGTCCTGGTCGATGTTGCGGATCAAGGCCATGTCGAGTTTGACCAGATCGGTCTGGATTTCAGCCAGGAGGTTCAGGCCTGAGTAGCCGGCGCCGAAATCGTCGATGGCGGTCAGAAAGCCCCGTTGCTGGTAGTGCTGCACGATCTCGCGCAGGTGGGCATGGTCGTCGACCTTCTCGCCTTCGGTGATCTCGAAAATGATGCGCTCGATTGGAAATCCGAACCTCTCGGCAGCCTCGAGCGTGGTGCGGATGCACAACTCCGGGCGATAGACGGCGTTCGGCATGAAATTGATGCTGAGGAAGCAAGGGACACCGAGCTCGCTGGCGATCTCGATCGCCTTGACGCGGCAGGCCTGGTCGAAGCGGTAGCGGTTGGCTTCATTCACGTGCTCAAAGATCTGCCCGGCCGGCTCGTTTTGCAGGCCGCGGACCAGGGCCTCCTGGGCGAAGATCTCGTGGGTTGTGGTGTTCACGATCGGCTGGAACGCCATGGTGAAATCAAAGTCTAGCCCTGCGCCGTTGGCGCATTCGATACAACTGAGTGCCCGATAGTTTTTCTCTGTACTCAACGCGAGATACTCCTAAATAAGGATGAGGCGATTGCGCGACTGATCGCCGTTCTTGGTTCGATCATGATTCGCCCTGGACGTTGGAGCTGCGCAGCCAGCGTTGCTTGATTACTCGACGACGCCCTCATCACCATGACATGTACACCCCGGCTCGGTGCTGCTCGTGTTGTCGCAGCAGATGATTTTGCCGGCGCGGCAACCGCAGACGCCCTTGTGTCCGGAGCAGCAGTTGATCTGGGCCACGCGGTCGCCTTTGGCGCGGGCGAGGCAGGCCTGGGCTGCGACCGCGTCGTGCCGGGCGGTGGCGAGCAGGGCGCTGGCGTTCGAGTCGGCTGCAGCCGGCAGCGAGAAGAATAGCGGGGCGAAAGCCAGGACGGCGAGCAGGGGTCGGATGTGCATGGAAGTCTCCTTGTGAGAAACGGGCTGCCTCACTATAGCCGATCGGGCGCGGTCTTACGCGTCGCGCAGCAGCAGCCCGAGCATCAGCGCGGCGCAAACCAGGATCCCCGCCAGCAGCGCGAAGGCGCTACCGTAGCCGGCGACGCCGACCATCCAGCCGGTGAGCACCGGGCCGATCGACTGGCCGACGTCCATTACCGTGCGCAGCACGCCCATCGACGAGCCGTAACGGCCGTCGCGGGTGAGGTCGGCGACGAGCGCGGAGGTGGACGAGGTGACGGTGGCGAAGCCGACGCCAAACGCCAGGCTCAGCAGTGATAGCGTGAGGAAGCCGGGNGCTACAGGCAGCAGCACGACGCTCGCAGCGCCGACCAGCAGGCCGGGCAGGATGACGCGCTGGCGTCCGACGCGGTCCGACACCTTGCCCATCAGCGGCTTGGCGAACACGATGCTGACGAGCTGCACGCCGAGGATGACGCCGATCTGCCACGCCGGGATGCCGAGCGAGGACGCGTATAGCGCGAGGAAGGCCTCGACGGCGCCGAACACCAGGTACTGCGCCGCTTCGACCCCGCTCACCAGCATGATGCCGCGGTCGCGCAGCACGGTGGTCAGGCTTGCCCAGAAATGGGGAAATTCGAGCTTCGCTTGCGGTCTGGGCGCATGGTCCTTCAGCAGCAGACCGGCGCCCAGCGCCAGCATGCCGCTGATGGCGCAGGCGAGGTAGACGGCGTGGAAACTCGCCAGCGAGATCAAGCTGCCGCCGAGAAATGGCGCGATCGAGCGCCCGACGATGGTGACCGAGGAATAGGTGGAGAGTCGTGCCGCGCGTTCCGTGGTGTAGCGTTCGGCGATGGCCGCCGTTGCCACGGTGCCGAAGATCGCGGTGGCGAAGCCGTGGTAGAAGCGCACCGCCATCAGCTGCCAGGCCGTATGAATCAGCAGGTACAGGAAGGGCGCGGTGGCGAACACGACCAGCGAGGCCAGCAGCAGGCGCCGCGAGCCGAGGTAGTCCGACAGCGCGCCGGCGGGGTAGCTGATGAGGATGCCCGGAATCGTCGAGGCCATGACAATCCAGCCGATTTCCGCTGGCGTGGCATGGAGCGCGTGGGCGAACAGTGGCAGCACCGGCGTCTTCGACAGCGTGGAACTCAGGATGGCCAGCCCGCCGATGAGGGCGATCAGGACGAAGAAGGACGGTCGGGCGGATTTCATCGGGTGGCTGTAGCGGATGTGGGCTGCCTAGAATGTAATGTGAAATTCCATGGTGTGTGAATCCGAGGACACGTGAAGAATCCGCAACCCGGCGTCGGCGCCCCGTCGGTCCTGTTTGGCGCCTTCGATCGCCACAACTTCGGCGACCTGTTGTTTCCCNATCTGATGACGGCTTTGCTGCCGGAGCGGGCGTTTGCGTTTGCCGGGTTGGTCGAACGCGATCTGCGGGCGTTTGGCGGGCATCGGGTGCGCGCGCTGGGTGCGGAGCGGCCGCTCCAGTTGATTCATGCTGGCGGCGAACTGCTGACCTGCACGGCCTGGCAGGCTGCAGTCATGCTGCTCGATCCTGTCGAGGCCGCTGCCGCGATTGCGCGCTACGATCCCGACCCGGTTGCGGCTGCCGTGTGGGCTGCCGATCAGCTCGGCACGTCGCGTCTCGCGCCCTATGTGGCAGGGCGCGATGTGCTGGCGCCGGGCGGGATGCTGATCTTCAACGCCGTGGGCGGCGTGGAATGGCAGGGCGTGTCGGCTGCGCACCGTGAAGCGGTCAGGACCGCTCTCGGGCAGGCGGACTGGGTCAGCGTGCGGGACCAGGTGACGCAGGCCGCGCTGCGGGCGGAGGGCCTCGATTTCCCGCTGTGTCCTGACCCGGCCGTGATGGTGGCGGACCGTTTCGGCGAGACGATTGCAGCGCACCAGCGGCAGGGCGCAGTACAGGCGATGCGGGAGGCCTTTCCCCAGGGCTACCTGGCGCTCCAGTTCAGCGCCGACTTCGGCGACGACGCCACGCTGGATGCCCTGGTACGTGAATTGTCCCGGGTGGTCGCCGCGACCAGGCTGGGGCTGGTGTGCTATCGCGCCGGCGCAGCGCCCTGGCACGACGACGCGGGGCTTTACGACATCCTGCAGCAGCGGCTGCCGCCCGGCACGACGTGCCTGTTCCCGTCGCTGAACTTGTGGGATGTCTGCGCGTTGATCGCCGCCAGCCGTGGCGTAGTCGGCAGCAGTCTGCATGGGCGGATCGTCGCGCTGGCCTATGGGTTGCCGCGGGTCAGCCTGATCCCGCCGCAGCAGGGAGACCGTCCTCTCAAGACGACCGCCTTCGCCGAAACCTGGGAACCGGATTCGATTCCCGGCGGTGTGGCGGTCGACGAGATCGAACGCGCAGTGATGCAGGTGCTGGCTGCGCCTGTCGATGTGCTGCGGGACAACGCGGCCCACCTGCGCGAGCGTTATTTGCACAGCCAGATGCAGTGGGCCGGCATGCTGAAATCCGGATCGGGCCGGCCGGGCGGTCTTGCGTAATAATCCGGGAACCTACAAGAAGACTGCCTCCCGCCATGCCGACCATTCCTCTGTCCCCAGCCGACCTGCGCCTGACCATCGATCCCGCCACGCTTGGCTTCGTCGACACCGCCGAACTGGCGGACGAGGCCCTGCCCTGGATCGGCCAGGCGCGTGCCGAGGCGGCCGCCCGCTTCGGCCTCGGCATGGACCAGCCCAACTACAACCTGTTCGTGCTGGGCGAAGTCGGCAGCGGCCGTTCCTCGCTGCTCAGGCAGGCGATGGTCGAGGCGGCGGTGAACCGAAAGGTACCGCCGGACCTGTGCTATCTGCACAACTTCGACACGCCCGAACGCNCCCTGGCCTTGCGCCTGCCGGCTGGCGAAGGGCGACTGCTGCGCCAGCTGCTGACGCAGGCGGTGAAGAATCTGCAGGCCGAGATCCCGCCGCAGCTGGGTGGCCAGGACTACAAGACCGAGAGCGAGCGCATCGAAAAGGCCTGGAAGGACGACGTGGCGCGCCACTATGCCGAGTTGTCGGCCTTTGCCGAGGCGCGCAGCTTTNCGCTGCACCGCGAGGCCGGACGCATGGTGTTCACCCTCATTGGCAAGAAGGGCCAGGCGCTGACCGAGGACGAGGTGCTGGCGCTGCCGAAGGCGCGCCGCGTGGCGGTGGAGCAGGCCGATCAGGAGTTGCGCGCCGAGATCGCCCGCTACGTCGAGAAGACCCAGCCGCTCGAGCGTGCGATGAACGAGGCGCTGGCCGCGCTGCGGCGGCAGGTGGTGAAGCCGCTGGTCGAACGCGAGCTGCAGGCGATCCGTGCCGGGCTGAAGAAGCAAATCAAGGATGCCGCCAAGCTCAATGCCTGGTTCGATGCGCTGGAACGCGACCTGTTCGACAACCTGGAGCTGTTCAACGGCGGCGAGGACGAGGAGGGGCGACAGGAGGAACTGCATGCCGTGCTGGCGCGCTACCGCGTCAACCTCGTGGTGGACAACGGCGGGCTGGCCGGCGCACCGGTCATCGTCGAGGACAACNCCCTGTTTCGTGCCCTGTTCGGCAGCATCGAATACCAGTCCGAGAACGACGTGCTGATGACCGACTTCTCGCGCATCCGCGCCGGCAGCCTGTTGCGGGCGCACGGCGGCTTCCTGATGCTGCATCTGCGCGACATGCTGGCCGATCCGCTGGTGTGGGAGAAGCTGCGGCGCTTCCTGCGCAGCGGGCGGCTGCAGATCGAGGAACCGGGCGTGTCGTTCTCGCCGATCGCGGCGGTGTCGCTGGTGCCGGAGGCGGTCGACGTCGAAGTCAAGCTCGTGCTGATCGGCTCGCGCGACCAGTATTACGAATTGCAGGAGGCCGCGCCGGAGTTCACCCGCCATTTCCGCGCCAAGGTGGATTTTGCCGACAGCTTCCTGGCCAGTGCCACCACCCGCCGTGCCTCGGCGATTTTTGTCGCCCACGTCTGCCGCGAACATGGCCTGCCGCACTTCTCGGCGGCGGCGGTGGCGCGCCTGCTCGAGGAGTCGCATCGCGAGGCGGGCGACCAGGCACGCGAGAGCGCGATCTTTGCGCGGACCGAGGCGATGGTGATGGAAAGTGCGGCGATCTGCCGTGCGCGCGGACCGGGCCAGGTGACAGCGGCGGATGTCGAGATGGCGCTTGCCGCGCATGCTGCGCGCCACGATTACCCCGAACAGCGGCTGCGCGAGGAGATCGCCGAAGGCGACGTGCTGATCGACCTGCATGGCGCGCGCACGGGCCAGGTCAACGGCCTGACCCAGATCGACCTCGGCGACTACCGCTTCGGCCTGCCGGTGCGGCTGTCGGCGCGTGTCTATGCGGGCGAGGAAGGGCTGCTCAACATCGAGCGGGAGGTTGAGCTCTCCGGGCCGATCCACGACAAGGGCGTGTTCATCCTGCAGGCCTATCTGGCGGCGCTGTTCGCGCATCTGGCGCCGCTGTCCCTCAACGCCTCGATCGCCTTCGAACAGCAATATCACGAAGTGGAAGGGGATTCCGCCTCCTGTGCCGAGCTCTATGCCCTGCTGTCGGCGCTGTCGGGCCTGCCGCTGAAACAGGGCATCGCCGTCACCGGTGCGGTCAACCAGCACGGCGAGGTGCTGCCGGTAGGGGGCATCAACGAAAAGATCGAGGGCTGGTTCGCCGTCTGCGAGGCCGCCGGCCTGGACGGCAGCCAGGGCGTGTTGATCCCTGCGCGCAACCGGCGCCACCTGATGCTGGCGTCGCGCGTGGTCGAGGCGGTCGCCGGAGGGCGTTTCCATATCCATACGGCGCAGCTGGCGACCGAGGGGATCGAGCTACTGACCGGAGTGGCAGCGGGCGAGCCGAACGCAGCGGGACACTATCCCTCCGACAGCGTATTGGGGCAGGCGCAGGAGGCGTTGCTGGCGTTTCGCCGCGCCTGCCAGCAGCAGGAGCATACGCGGGCGCCGCGCCGGCATTTTCGTGCCGCCGACCGTCCGCAGCGGCGTTAGCCGCCAGCGGCCGGGCGGGGTCTGAACTATAGTGAAAGTCGTTCATTTCTTTGCCTGGAGACGATCATGAACGCACTTCACCGCATGGCACGCTTTCTCGACGAGCACATGATTCCATTCGACATCGTCGCGCATCCGCACACGCACACCAGCGCCGAAACGGCACGCGCGGCAGGGATCCCGTCCAACCGCGTGGCCAAGGGCGTGCTGCTCGACGGCGTCGGCTGCCAGATGGTGGCGATGATCCCTGCTGACCAGGAAGTCCATCTCGGCAGGCTGGGCCTGGACCACGGCGTGGAATTCAGCCTGGCCGACGAAGCCAGCGTGAGCCGCCTGTTCGGCGAATGCGAGCCCGGCGTGGTACCGGGTCTGCCGAATGCCTGGGGCGTGGAAATGGTGTGGGATGACGATCTGATGGCACAGCCGGATGTCTATCTGGAAGGCGGGGACCACAAACGCCTGCTGCACATCGAAACCCGTTACCTGCGCGACATTTTCGGCGATGCGCCGCACTGCCACTTCAGCCAGCCGCGCATGCAGCCCGTTTCTTGATTGCCGTCTCAGCGTGGTGCCAGGGCCATCAGGCGCCGGGCCGATTCGGTAAAGGGTATGAGTTGGCGGATGCGTTCCGTGTCTGGCGGGTGGGCAGCGGCAATGCCGCCNCCATCGCCGTCGCCCGGGTGGAAATAGGCCAGCGCGCTTTTNTCGAGACTGCAGCCGCAGACCTGCGCCGCCAGCAGTGAGCCGAGCCAGTCGGCTTCGCGTTCCTGTTGTTTCCACAAAGGGGACAGCTTGAGTGCCAAGCCGAAATCGCCATTGGCTAGCTGCATGGCATCATCGCCGTCGTGGGTCCAGTAGGGAGGCTTGCCAGAATAGACGGACAGGGCGATGGCGTCCTCGTCGAAGTGGCGCTGTGCAATGTGGACGATTTCGTGTCCGATCACAAACGCCAGTTGGCAGGATGGCAGCTTCTGCGCCGAAGGCGACAACACGATGACATTCGGCGCAAGGGAATAGGCATCGCCCTCGCTGTCGTCCGGTGCACGCTTGAAATGCACGTCGGACAGGCCGGCGAGTTGGGCCATGCGGGTCCAGGTGGGCTGCGGGTCGAGGTCCGAGCATCCGGGACAGGGTGGGTCGGTCCAGGCATAGTGGCGAAAAGTCGGGGCATCCGGGAACCAGACTGCGGCGGCAGGCTGCGCGGCATGCGCATGAAGGAAACTTGCGCACAGAAGCAGGCTCAGACCTACGCCGTATCTGACGCCTGACCATGCTGAATAATCTGTCAGGGTGAACATCGCTTCCCCTTTCACAATTGCCGCTTCTGTGAATATAGTCGGCCTTGACGCGACTATTCTTGATGGCCCTGCAGCAAGAAACTACCAAGCACGATGAATCAGAATGCAAGAGAACGAGCCTAATCCCCACCGTCAGCTTGGTCGCGGCATGGCCTTCGTCGCCAGCCTGCTGGTTCTGGGAATGTTCTATCTCTATTTCGAGAACAGTCTGCAGGCACGCGATCACCCCAATCGCGACCTGCAACTCGCGCCGGGTGCCGAACTGGTCCTGAAGCGCAGCAGCAACGGACACTATGTTTTTCCGNGGGCGATCAATGGCCGGCCGGTCAGCTTCCTGCTCGACACGGGCGCCACCCTGGTATCGGTGCCGGCCCATCTGGCGGGTGAGCTCGGACTCGAGGCTGGCGCATATCAGCAGTCGATGACCGCCAACGGCACGGTAACCACCCGTGCCACCCGGATCGGCGCACTGGCCTTCGGGCCCTTCGTGCTGCGCAATGTACCGGCCAGCCTCAACCCCGGCATGGCGGAGGATCAGGTATTGCTGGGCATGAGCGTGCTGAAGCACCTGGAATTCACCCAACGCGGTGACACGCTGGTGTTGCGCCCACTGGCCGGCGGATGAAAAAATCTTGGACATCTGAATCTTATGTGTTATCAATACGGCATCTGTTGGATTCAAGCTTTAAATTGCGGTACCTCTGGTAAGCCTTTTCCTTGAAATACGACCGATAGAGCATGTCGCTCATTTTTAGATAGATAGGAAACAAGATGGAAACGGGTACTGTTAAGTGGTTCAACGATGCAAAAGGCTTTGGCTTCATCACTCCGGATAACGGCGGCGAAGACCTCTTTGCACATTTCTCCGCAATTAACTCCAGCGGCTTCAAGTCCCTGCAGGAAAACCAGAAAGTCAGCTTCGAAGTGACGACTGGCCCCAAGGGCAAGCAAGCTTCGAACATCCAGGTCATGTCGTAATCTTTTCGACCTGATGTGAAAAACCCCGGTTCGCCGGGGTTTTTTATTTATGCCCTCCGGGTATTGATGCCGTTCGGGCATTTTTGCGTTTCAAGCGAGACCTCCCCATGGCGCTCAAAGCCACCATCTACAAAGCCGACCTGCAGATTGCCGACATGGACCGCCACGTCTACGGCGACCATGCGCTGACGATTGCACGCCATCCTTCCGAAACCGACGAACGCATGATGGTGCGGGTGCTGGCCTACGCGCTGCATGCGCAGGAAGGCATCGCCTTCACCAAGGGCCTGTTCGATGTCGACGAGCCAGAGGTGTGGGTGAAGAACCTGGCGGGCGAGATCACGCTGTGGATCGATATCGGCCAGCCTGACGATGTGCGCATCCGCCGCGCGTGTGGCCGCGCCGAACAGGTCGTGGTGCTGTGCTACAGCAGCAGTTGCGACGTGTGGTGGAAGCAGATCGCCGGCAAACTCACGCGCTTTGCCAATCTGACCGTGTGGCAGCTGCCCGCCGAAACCAGCCAGGCGCTGGCGGCACTGGCCGCACGCAGCGTGCGCCTGCAATGCATGGTGCAGGATGGCGAAATCTGGATCAACACCGACACCGCCAGCGTACCGGTGAAGCTGGCTACGCTTCAGGCGGCGGCATAAGCCTCATTTCGCGGGCGGACAGTTCTTGATGCACACCGTCTCGGTCACGCGCTGGCCGCCGCAGCCGACGAAACAGGTGTCGTAGGCCGGCAGGCAGCCGCAGTCGGCCTTGCACTCGGATTTTTCCAGTTGCGCGCGCACGCCTTCACGCGTCGGCATCACCGGTTCGCGATAGGGCGGCGGGAAATAGGGCNNCCACGGGTCCCACCAGTAAGGGTAGAAGGGGTAGCGGTTCATCCAGTCGAACTGCATCTGCATTTCATAGTGCCGCAACGCCGCCGCATACTGCTTCAGCTCGAGTTCGTACTTTTTCAGCGCATCGAGATAGCGTGCTTCCACCTGGGGCTCGAGCGCTTTCACGCAGGCCTGGTAGCGGGTCTGGCAATCGTTCTGGCAGGTCGCTTTCTTGGCATCGCAGGTCTGCACGCAGGCGCGGCCCTGCGCGTCGGCTGGTGGGATCAGCCGGACGGTCGTCTGGTATTGCGGCGTGGCGCAGCCGGCCAGGGCTGCGAACAGGGCAGCCGCGAAGAAGCGAAACGGCGAAGCGGGCAGGCGCATGATTCGATCCGCAAAATTAACGATGCCTTCGAAGCATAGGATGGTTTGCGGCTTATGGGGTTCCCAGAAAACGTGCTTCGAGTTCCTGCAGGTTGAGTTCAACCAGGATCTGTTGCAGACGTTCCCGTGCGTTCCGGCGCGGCGCGTTTGCCTGGGTGGCGATGATGAGTTCGTTCTTCAGCGAGTGCTCCCAGCCTACCAGCTCGGTGACGGTGACCGCATAGCCGTGCGATTCCAGCTGCAGGCAGCGCAGCACGTTGGTCAGCTGGCTGCCGAATTCGCGGGTGTGGATCGGGTGGCGCCAGATTTCCGACAGCGGGGTTTTGCCGAAGGATGCGTTCTTGTGCTTGCGCAACACGGCCGCGACCTCGGCCTGGCAGCATGGCACCAGCACGATGTGGCGGGCCTGTTTGGCGAGCGCGAACCGGATGGCGTCGTCGGTCGCGGTATTGCAGGCATGCAACGCGGTGACGATGTCGATGCGCGGCGGCAGGCTCTCGGTGGTGATCGATTCCGTGACCGTCGCATTCAGGAACGACATGCGCTCGAACCCCAGCCGGGCCGCCAGTTCACGTGACTTTTCCACCAGGTCGTCGCGCGTCTCGATGCCATAGATGTGCGCGCCGGGACGCGCCTTCAGGAACAGGTCATACAGAATGAAGCCCAGATACGACTTGCCGGCGCCGTGGTCGGCGAGCGTCAGCGTGTCCTGCCGGCCCAGCACGTCCTCCAGCAGCGGCTCGATGAAGTTGCACAGGTGATACACCTGCTTCAGTTTGCGGCGGCTGTCCTGGTTGAGCTTGCCGTCGCGCGTGAGGATGTGCAGTTCCTTCAGTAGCTCGACCGACTGCCCGGGGCGCAGCACCTCGGCCAGCGGGTCGGTGTAGGCCGCTTTTGGCGCGCGGCTGGCGAGGGGGCGGCGCGCTTCATTCTGCACCGAGCAGGCGCACTTCGCGCTGCGGGAAGGGAATCTGGATGCCGTGTTCGCGGAAGGTTTCCAGTACCGCCTGGGTGATGTCGCCCGACGTGGCGTAAAAATCGGCCACCGGAGTCCAGGGGCGGATCGCGATCTGCACGCTGGAATCGGTCAGCGCCAGCACACGGATGAAAGGCTCCGGTTCCTGCAGGATCTTCGGGTGCGCGCGCAGCAAGTCCTGAATGGTGGCAAGCGCTTGCCGGATGTCGGTGTCGTAAGCCACGTTGACGATCACGTCGAGTTGCCGCAGCGTGCCGAAATTGTGCAGGATCTCGCCGACGATCTTGCGGTTGGGGATGACGATGCGAGAGCGGTCGGGGTGGCTCAGTACAGTATTGAACAGCTTGATGTCCTCGACCGTGCCCTCCTCGTCGACAATGGAAATGTATTCCCCCACGTGGAACGGTCGGGTGAAGAGGATCGTCAGCCCGGCCGCCAGGTTGCCCAGCACACCCTGCATGGCCAGCGCGATGCCCGCACCGGCCACGCCCAGCCCGGCGATCAGCGGCAACAGCTGCACCCCNAGGTTTTGCAGCGCCATGATGAGGAACAGACCCAGCACCAGGATGCGCACGATGCGAACCAGCAACACGCGTAGCGGCTCGTCGAGCCCGAGTTTCGCCAGCATGGAGTCGACCAGCTTGCCCACCCAGCGCCCGACGTAATAGCCCGCCACCAGGATCAGCAGCGCCACCAGCAGCTTGGGGCCGAACTGGACGGCCAGCTCGATCGCGGTTTTCTTGGCGTATGCCAGCGTTTGCAGTTGTTCGTCCATGATCGGGAAAAGGCAGGGGGAAGACCGAAGGGTATCAAAACCCCGGCAGGGCAGAACCGGCCGGTTGATCCCGTGGGGACGGTTTCCGGGATAATGCCGACTTGCTGATTCCGATTCCAGATCCAAAGTGGCGCGAAGCCGAGCCGCAGACAGTGCCGTCGCACGGCAAGGCGAAGGCGACAAAGCCAGGTTGGATCTGGAATCGGAATGAAAGGGTTTTACCGTGTCAGTCGTCAATATCTCCTGCTACAAATTCGTTTCCCTCGCCGACCGCGAGGCCTTGAAGGCCGATCTCACCGCGCGCTGTCTTGCCCTCGACCTCAAGGGCACCATCCTGCTGGCGCCGGAAGGCATCAACGTGTTCCTGGCCGGCTCGCGCCAGGCGATCGACGCCATCGTCGCCCATCTGCGCGCCGATCCGCGCTTCAGCGATCTCGCGCCCAAGGAGAGCCTGTCGGCCGAGCCACCATTCAAGCGCATGCGGGTGCGGCTGAAGAAGGAGATCATCACCATGAAGCATCCGCTGATCCGTCCCGAAGCGGGCCGCGCGCCGGCGGTGGCGGCGGCCACGCTGAAGCAGTGGCTGGATCGCGGCTGCGACGACGAAGGCCGCCCGGTGGTGATGCTCGATACCCGCAACGACTACGAAGTGGCGGCCGGCAGCTTCGAGAACGCGGTCGACTACGACATCGGCGTCTTCAGCGAATTTCCCNCGCGGCTGGCCGAACACCTGGCCGACTATGCCGGCAAGACCGTGGTGTCGTTCTGCACCGGCGGCATCCGCTGCGAAAAGGCCGCCATCCACATGAAGGCAATCGGCGTCGAGCACGTGTACCAGCTCGAAGGCGGCATCCTCAAGTATTTCGAGGAAGTCGGCGGCGCGCATTACCGCGGCGATTGTTTCGTCTTCGACGAGCGCGAGGCGCTGAGTGCGGACCTGCAGCCGGCGGCGGGACGCCTGCATCGCTGATCGCCCGGCCCCGACGGGGGTGACCGCTCTCCATGTGAACAAAAACAAGACATAACAACTGCTTGTGAAAAAGCACCCGATTGCACAGGGCTTGCCCGCTACCAGGGCATCGTTGATCGAACGGGTGTGCGGCGCGCGGCCGTTCATTTTTCCAATCTCAAGACGGAACAGGGCCTGGCAGACATCATTGCCTTCATCGAACGGGAAGGCATGCTGCAGGCGGCCTGACTACTCGTGCCGCACGATATCGACCGAGATCTCCACCGCCGGAATCGTTCCCCTGTTCTCAAGCCAGTGCAGGGTGTTCCTGTCCTCGGGCCAGCCCACGCCCGGCCCATAGTCCGTCGCGACGCCATTCCGATGGTCCGTGATCGTTCCTTGCAGGACGTAGACGGTGCCTGGCCGGTCCTTGTGGTCGTGAAGCGGGCCGAAGACGCCACCAGGCTCGATGGTCACCATGCGCATTCGAAGTTGGCGCCCGGCCATGCCCTCGATCTCAGGACCCAGGTCAACCGTCGAAAGTAACTTCACCGTCACCCCTTTCGTTTCGGGTGCCATCTGTTTGTTGCTCATCGTGACTCCTCTCTGTAATTCCAGGGCCAACGCCGAACTGACCGGACCACAATACGTGGCTGCTGCGGAGCGGTCATTCCCTGTTGGATTCCGTGTTGAACGACAAGTTAGACTTCAGCGGACAGGATCTCCTGTTTCTTTCTCTTGAATATCGTTGATGAGGAATTCCATTTCCGAAATTTCACGCCGTTGGGTCTGGACGATTCCATCCGCAAGTTTTCTTACACGGGGNTCTGCGATGCGCGCGCGTTCACTCGTGAGAATCGCAATTGAATGATGGGGAATCATGGCTTCCATCCATGCAACATCTCCCACCGTTACCTGGCTCCTCACGAGCCACAGACCCAAACCGATTAAGCCGATACTGCCGACGACGATCACTGTGTTGGCGCGTCGATCCTTATACATGTGGCGCATAAAAAATAGCATGACCAGCGACATGCAGCCAGACATGATCAAGGTCATGAACATGCGGGTTTGACTGAACCAAACATGACTGAGTTGATAGGTGTTCAGGTACATCAAACCGAACATCAGCAACGATGCAGCCAAAATCATGAGCAGAAAGTTTCTGTATGGGTGCATCTTCAGCCTCCAGTATCGCAATGATTGTTAATGGTCCTTTCAGTGCCTCATCTTTGGAATGTTGCGTTTTCAAGAGTGACGCGGCTATAGGCATAATCTGCTGCGGATGTAGGCGCTCGACGAATGAATGCTGCTGGGCATGGGATCGTGAATGAACCGCTTTCGCCGCATCGACGGTCATTCGATGAACACGCAAGCCGGAACGGTTCCTTCCGGGTCGGCATCTGCGATTCCTCAATCCCCAGCCATCAATTCAGCGCCCGGATCGACTGCATCGGCGGCACGCGCGTGATGTGCCGCGTGGTGAGCCAGCCGCTCATCCCGACCAGCAGGGCGCCAGCCACCGGCAGCGCGAGCCATAGCCACGGATGCAGGCGCAGCGGCAGTTCGAACAGGCGCTGGGCGATCAGCGCCATGGCGATTTCTGCGCAGGCGCTGGCGAGCAGGCCGGCCAGCAGGCCCAGGGTGAGGAATTCGCTCCACAGGCTTTTGGCCAGGTAGGCGCGCTGGGCGCCCAGGGTGCGCAACAGGACAGCCTCCTGCTGGCGGGCGTCGAGGCTGGCCAGCAGCGTGGCGATAACGACGGCCATGCCGGCAGCGAGCAGGAATCCCAGCAGCAACTGGATGGCGCCGATGATCTGGGCGAACACCGCTTCGAGGTTGGCGATGAGCCGGTCCAGTGCGAGAACGGTGATGCCGGGGAACATCTTGATGAAGCTCGGCAATACGCTGGCCGCATCGGGNGGCACGTAGAGGCTGGCGATGGAACTGGCGGGCAGGGCGTCGAGCTGGCCGGGGGCGAAGATGACGAAGAAGTTCGGTTGCATCGAGTCCCATTTCACGCTGCGAATGCTGGTGATGCGGGCGGCGAGCGTCTGGTCGCCGATCCGGAAACCGAGCCGGTCGCCGAGGGCCAGATGCAGGCGTTCGGCCATGCCCGATTCAACCGAGATTTCGGCGACGTGGCTGTCGCCGTGCCAGTGTCCGGCGAGTACGGCGTTGTTGGCGGGCAGGGTGGCGGTCCAGGTCAGGTTGAGTTCGCGCCGCAGGCTGTTGGCATCGCGCGCCTCCGGCGGCAGGGTGGACGCGATGGGGACATCATTCTTGGTGGTGAGGCGGCCGCGGACCATGGGATAGAGCGCGGAGGCCTTGAGATGGTGTTGCGACAGGTAGGCGGCGACGGA
Source organism: Thiobacillus sp. (assembly GCF_013693775.1). NCBI lineage: Bacteria > Pseudomonadati > Pseudomonadota > Betaproteobacteria > Nitrosomonadales > Thiobacillaceae > Thiobacillus > Thiobacillus sp. Next base: position 1,511,765 of record NZ_CP059257.1, on the reverse strand, counting down.
TTGCTGCTGGGCGGGGGCGATGTTGATCAGGAAGTAGTTGGGTGCATCCGGCGGCAATTGCTGGCGCCAGCCGGCAATGAGATCGCTGCGCACCAGTGCCAGCAGCGCCACGAGAAACAGGGCCAGGGTGAAGGCGCCGAGCTGCAGGGTGCTGTCGAAACGGTGGCGCAGCAACTGGGCAAGTCCGAAGCGTACCGGGCCGTGGCTCATTTTCTGGACACCGCGGCCAGCTGCCAGCGCCAGGCGTGCCAGCAGGGCCAGCACGACGATCAACCCGGCCAGTGCGCCGACGAACACGCCGATCAGCCTGGCGTTACCCGCATACCAGGCGATCAGCAGCAGTAGCGCCGACCCGCTGATCGCCGCGCTGAGCCATGCGACGACCGGCAACGGCGGCAGATCGCGCCGCAGCACCCGCAGCGGCGGCACGCGGACGAGGCGCATCAACGCGGGCAGGCTGGCACCCGTCAATGCCAGCAGGCCGCTGAAGACGGCAGCGCCCACGGGCGCGAGCCCAAGCGACGGCAGGCGGGTGACGGCATCGGGCAGGACCAGCAGCGCCAGCGCCTGCTGCATCAGCGCGCCGATCGCCACGCCGATCAGACTGCCCAGCAGGCCCAGCGTGAGCAATTGGATGGCATACAGCGTACGCAGCTGTGCCGTGGTGGCGCCGAAGCATCGCAGCAGCGCGGCCTGGTCGTAATGCCGCAGCGCATGACGATGGGCAGCGATGGCGATGGCGGCCACCGACAGCAGCAGGCTGATCAGCGCGGTGAGCTGGATGTAGCGGTCGGCATTGGCGAAGGCGCCGCGCAGGGTCTCGACGCCTTCGCGCGAGCCGATGAGGCGCTGGGTGCTGTCGAGCCGCGATTTCAGCGCGGCGCTGAATGCGGTGAGCTGCGCCGGGTCGCCGGCAAACTGGTACAGGTAGGTCACGCGACTGCCGGGCTGCAGCACGCGGGTTTTCGCGACGTCATCGGCGCGCATGAAGACGCGCGGCGCGAGGCCGAACACGCCGCCGAGCTGGCCAGGTTCCTCGGCCACGATTCCGGCGATGGTGAAGCGGGCTTCGCCGATCTGCACGCGATCGCCCACTTTGGCCGACAACAGCGGCAGCAGGTCGGGGGCGACATAGATCATGCCGGGTGGCGGCTGCGCGGGNCGTGCGGTGCCGGCCGCGAAGGGGCGGTCGGCGATGCGCACGCTGCCGCGCAAGGGATAGGACGCATCGACGGCACGCAGGGTGGCGAGCTGGAAGGCGTCGCCCTTGGCGAGCATGCTGGGAAATTCGAGCGCCTGGCTGCGCGCAAGCGGGCTGGCCGTGCCTGCGCTTTTTGTAACGGCGAGATCGGGCCAGTCTTCGATCGGCCGTGGGCTGGTGACCAGCAGGTCGGCGCCGAGGAAGCTGGCACCCTGCTCGCTCATGGCACGCTTCAGGCGGTCGCCGAGAAAACCGGTGGTGCTGACGCTGCCGACACCGATGATCAGCGCCAGCAGCAGCACGCGCCATTCGCCGCTCGCACGTTCGCGCCGCAGCAGCCACAAGCCGAGCCGCGCGAAGCTCATGCAACGGCCTCTTCGCGCGCGCGGCCCGCGACCAGGTGCAGCCGGCGCTGGCAGCGTGCCGCCAGCGCATCGTCGTGGGTGACCAGGATGAGCGTGGTATGGGCGGAGGCGTTGAGTTCGAACAGCAGTTCGATGATGCGTGCGCCGGTGTCGGCGTCGAGGTTGCCGGTGGGCTCGTCGGCGAACACGATTTCCGGGTCGGTGGCGAAGGCGCGTGCGATGGCGATGCGCTGTTGTTCGCCGCCGGACAGCTGGCGCGGCGTGTGGGTGGCGCGCGTGGCCAGGCCGACGCGGTCGAGCCAGTGGGCGGCGCGGTCGCGCGCGTCGGGGCGGCCGGCCAGTTCCAGCGGCAACAGGACGTTTTCCAGGGCGGTGAGGGCGGGCAGCAGCTGGAACGACTGGAACACGAACCCGATACGGCCCGCGCGCAGGCGGGCGCGGGCGTCTTCGTCGAGCGCATCAAGACGCTGGCCGAGCAGGGTGATCTCGCCTGCGGAAGGATGGTCGAGTCCGGCCAGCAGACCCAGCAGGGTCGATTTCCCGGAGCCGGACGCGCCGGTGATGGCGAGCGTCTCACCCGCTTTGACGGCGAGTCCGACTTCGCTGAGGATGTCGAGCATGCCGCCGGCGGTCGGTACGCGCTGGGACAGGTCGCGTGCCAGGACGACGGTATCGGGGAACTGCGCGCTGTCGGGTAGCGTCATTGGAATGAATCGGTTCAAGGTGAGTGAATGAATTATCGCGTGTGGTGGCTGTTGTTGCTGTGGATTCCGGGCTGGGCGGCGGCGAATCCCTGTTCCCTGTTGATTGTCGGCGACAGCCTGAGTTCCGGATACGGTCTGGCGAATGGCTCGAGCTGGGTGGACAGGCTCGATAGCCGCCTGAAGAAAGCGGCGCCGGACTGGCGCGCGGTCAACGCCAGCGTGAGCGGCGACACCACGCAGAACGGCCTGCAGCGCCTGCAGCCTGCGCTCGATCGGCATCATCCGCAAGGCGTGCTGATCGAACTCGGCGGCAACGATGCGTTGCGCGGCACGCCGCCCGGAACGATCCGGCAGAACCTGGTGACGATGATCCGCCAGGCGAAAGCGGCAGGCGCCTGGGTGGCCTTGCTGGAGGCGCCGGTGTTGCCGAATTACGGCAAGCCGTATGCCGATGCGGTGGCCAAGCTGTACGTCGACGTGGCGCGCGAGGAAAAATCATCCGCGTGCCGTGTTTTGTCTGCAAGGTTGCGGTCGTGCCGGGCATGATGCAGGCTGACGGCATCCACCCGAACGAAAAAGCCCAGGGCGCGATGCTCGACGCCGTGTGGCCGCACATCAAGCCGAAATTGCGCTGCACGGTGAAGAAATCATGAGCGCCACAGCCTGTCCGTGCGGATCGGGCCGTCCGCTGGCGGACTGCTGCGGCCGGTTTCATGTTGGCGAGCGGGCGCCGGACGCCGAAAGCCTGATGCGTTCGCGCTACAGCGCCTACGTGCTGGGCCTGGAGGACTATTTGCGCGCGACCTGGCATCCCGCGACCTGTCCCGTGGCGCTGGGTCTCGACGCGGTGCCGCGCCCGCAATGGCTGGGGCTGACGGTGAAGGCGCATACGCCGCTGGACGAAACCCATGCGACGGTCGAGTTCGTCGCACGCTACAAGCTCAACGGCCGTGCTTTCAAACTACACGAAACCAGCCGCTTCGAGCGGGTGGACGGACGCTGGCTGTACGTCGACGGCGAGATCCGGGAATGAAACGAACCAGGCCCGCTTGCGCGGGCCTGGTTCTGCTTCTCGTGAAACGGTGGGGTGGATGATGGGACTCGAACCCACGACAACAGGAATCACAATCCTGGACTCTACCAACTGAGCTACATCCACCATTGTTGTCGCCAGCACGGCTGGCAACGAAAACCTTGGCCTGCCCGACAGGAATCGAACCTGTAACCCCCAGCTTAGAAGGCTGGTGCTCTATCCAGTTGAGCTACGGGCAGAGACTCACTTCTCGGGCACGATCACTTACTGTCTGGGGTGGTCGGGGTGAGAGGATTCGAACCTCCGACATCCTGCTCCCAAAGCAGGCGCGCTACCGGGCTGCGCTACACCCCGAAATCCTATCGGCGTCCGGCATTCCGGGCGCATTTCGAGAGGCGAGACTATACCTTGGCGAATCGGCCGGGTCAATTTTCGCTTGAGTCGGAGGGGAGTTTCGGGAAAATCACCCTTTTGCTTCAGGGTTGTCTTGATGAGCGCACGTATTCTCGACGGCAAGGCCATGGCCGACACCATCCTCGCAGTGGTCCACGACAAGGTGGCCGAACGCGAGGCGCAGGGCAAACGCCGTCCCGGCCTGGCCGTGATCCTGGTCGGCGACGACGCCGCTTCGGCCGTGTATGTGCGCAACAAGAAGCGTGCCTGCGAGCGGGCCGCCGTCACCAGCGTGTCGCACGACCTTCCCAGCGCCACCACGCAGGACCAGCTGCTGGTGCTGATCGACACGCTGAACGCCGACCCGGCCATCGACGGCATCCTGGTGCAACTGCCGCTGCCGGCGCACATCGATGCCGAGACGGTGATCGAGCGCATCCGCCCGGACAAGGACGTCGACGGCTTCCACCCCTACAACATCGGCCGGCTGGCGGTGAAGATGCCGACGCTGCGTCCGTCCACGCCGCGCGGCATCATGACGCTGCTGCGCGCTACCGGCGAGGAGCTGCGTGGCAAGAATGCGGTGATGGTCGGCGCGTCCAACATCGTCGGCCGGCCGATGAGCCTGGAGCTTCTGCTTGCAGGCTGCACGATCACCGTATGCCATAGCGCCACCCGCGACCTCGAGAGCTTCGTGCGCTCGGCCGAGGTGCTGGTGGTGGGGGTGGGGCGGCCACGCATGATCCCGGGCGACTGGGTTCGCGAAGGCGCGATCGTGATCGACGTCGGCATCAACCGCCTGCCCGACGGCAAGCTGGTGGGTGACGTCGATTTCGATACCGCGGTGGAACGCGCCAGCTGGATCACCCCGGTGCCCGGCGGGGTGGGCCCGATGACCGTCGCGACCCTGCTGGAGAACACGCTCGAAGCCGCGCTGATGCATAACCCATGAAGGGGATTAGCCCTGGTGTAGCGCCCTTAAATACGCCACATCGACGAACCGCTGGCTGAGTTCGGCCCCGGCGAGTCGCTGGTTTGGCGCACCGGGTTCGCCGAGATCGGAGAGCACGACGGCCGCGCCGGTGAAATCGTGATCCAGCGTGTAGTCGTTGACCGTCACCAGTGTTTTCAGGCCGGCGCCCAGGCTCGCGCGCAGGCCATTCTCCGAATCCTCGAACGCCAGGCAGTCGGCGGCGGCAAGGCCCATTTTCTCCAGCGCGTAGTGATAGATGTCGGGCGCGGGTTTCTTCGCCGGCACGATGTCGCCTGCCGCGATCACTTCGAACCAGTCCTGGGTGCCGGCGCCCAGGCTATGTTCCAGCAGTACGGTGACGTTTTCCGGCGTCGTGGTGGTGGCGATCGCCAGGCGCAGGCCGGCGGCGCGCGCCTCGACCAGCAGGCGCTTGACCCCGGAGCGCATGGGAATGCCGCCTTGCGCGGCCAGCGCACTGTAAATTCGGGTCTTGGCCTTGTGCAGTTCGGCCACCAGTTCGTCGAAATTGTCCGGCTTCCTATAGTCCGGCCGGAAGTGGTCGATATAGTGCTTCATCCGCTCCTTGCCGCCGGTGACGGCAAGCAGTTTGCCATAGAGCGCGACGTCCCAGTGCCAGTCGAGACCGGCGTCGGAAAAGGCCTGGTTGAAGGCGGGCCGGTGGCCGTCGCGTTCGGTGTCGGCAAGCGTGCCGTCCACGTCGAAGAGTAGGGCGTGTAGTGTCATATGGTTGCGGCGCGTAAGCGATTCTGATATTAAAGCAGGTTGGGCTTGGCCCGGATTAGACCGAAATTTTCAAAGAGAACAGAGAACGAGATGGCTGAAACTTTGATGCGCTTCGAGCCTTACAAGGCCAAANAGGGCGAAGAATACATGAATGCAAAACAGCTCGCGCATTTTCGCAAAATGCTCGAAGCCTGGAAAGCCGAGCTGTCGCAGGACATCGATACTACCCTGCATTCGATGCAGGACGAGCAGACGGTTTTTGCCGACCCCAACGACCGCGCCACCCAGGAATCGGACATGGCGCTGGAGCTGCGCAACCGTGACCGGGAGCGCAAGCTGATCAAGAAAATCAACGAAACCATCGCCAAGATCGACGCCGGAGATTACGGCTACTGTGAATCCTGCGGGGTCGAAATCGGGCTGGAGCGCCTGCAGGCGCGCCCGACGGCGACGCTGTGCATCGACTGCAAGACGCTCGAGGAAATCCGCGAGCGCCAGGTCGCCAAATAACAACAAGAAGAAGTAGCGCCAGGTCGCCTGTTCAGGGCAGCCTGACGTGTAGCAGAATAAACCGGCGGCGTCCCGTCGCCCCACCAGACTCGCTGCGGAGAGAGCCATGGCAGACCTCGACGAATTCGACCGTTATTACAACGGGCTGCTGTACAGTGTGATGCGCTGGGACCAGTTGACGTCGTTCTGGCAAAAGGTGGACACCGGAGCGGGCTGGTATCTCTATGCGGTGGGGCAGGATGTTCCTGCGGAGCCGGCTGCTGCCGACAAGGTGCAGCAGTTCATGCGCGAACTGGATGAATTGCTGCGGCGCGAGCATCACGAGGATTACTGCGCGATTGTGTATGCGGACAACCTGGATGCGCCCAACTTCATCAAGATCTATGACCCCAACCATCTCGGCAGTTCGTGCGGATCGAGTGCAACCAAGTCATCGATCCTTCCAGGCTGGCTGATGAGCCGCACGCCGCCGCGTGAACTCGAGATGCACGGGGTGGTGACCGGCCAGCGCAAACGCTGGTGGCAATCGTTTCTCGCCAGTACGGCATAAAAAACCGCGCCCGAGAGCGCGGTTTTTGTGTCCTTGAAGAATTACTTCGCGGACTCGGCCGGAGCGGCAGCGTCAGACTTCTTCTCTTCAGCTTTTTGGCAGCGTGCTTCTTGACATGCTTCTTGACGTGCTTCTTGGCCTTGGGCGCAGCAGCGGGCTTTTCTGCGGCGGTGGCGCCAGCAGGTGCGGCGGGTGCTGCATCGGCAGCCATGGCGGACAGGCTGAAAGCGCCGGCAATCGTAGCGGCAACCAGGGAAGACAGCAGTTTGTTCATGAGTTTCTCCATATGATCAAGTGAAAGATATGCGGCCACTGATTGCGACTGCATGGAGGGCACTATGCGGTGCGATACTTACATGAACCTTACGAATTCGCCCGATCAGAACATTGTTATTCGCGATGGACTGAAGGCCGGATGGCCTGAGTTTGTGTCAGACTTCAAACATGAAGATCCTGCTCGTGGAAGATGATCCGACCCTGGGTGAGGCCGTCATGCTGGCGGTCCGGCAGGCAGGCTTCGCGGTTGATTGGAGCCGCGATGGGGTGCAGGCCGAGACCGCGCTGAAGACCTATGCCTACGATGCCATGCTGCTCGATCTGGGGCTGCCGCGACGGGAAGGCCTGGAGGTGTTGCGCAATGCGCGCAAACGCGGCGCAACCCTGCCGGTGATGGTCCTCACCGCACGCGATACGGTGGAGGATCGCGTTCGCGGTCTCGATGCGGGCGCGGACGATTATCTGCTGAAACCGTTTGCGCTGGATGAATTGCTGGCGCGGCTGCGCGCCTTGTTGCGGCGGGCGCATGGCGTGGCCGATACCCAGATTCGCATGGGCCGCTTCTGTTTCGACAGCGTGAAGCGGCAGGCCAGCGTCGACGAGACGCCGTTGGTGTTGTCGGCTCGCGAGGTGGAGGTGCTCGAAATTCTGCTGAGCCATGCCGGGCGTGTGACGGCCAAGGAGGCGATCGCGGATCGTCTGACGGGATGGGATGACGGCGTAGGCGACAACGCGGTGGAAGTCTATATCCATCGCCTGCGCCGCAAGCTCGAGGGTTCCGGCGTGGTGATACGCACACTGCGCGGCCTGGGCTATCTGCTGGAAGCCGAGCGTTGAACGGGGAAGGCCAGACAAGCCTGCGGCGGCAGTTGATCGTCCGCATGCTGTCGATGATGCTGCCGCTGTTCATTCTGTTGTGGGTGATCGCCTATTTCTCCAGCCAGTACTTCATCAATGCGGCGTTTGACCGATCGCTGATCCGGCGTACGTTCGCGCTGGCCGATCGGGTCGAGGTCATGCAGGGGCAGGTGCAGGTGGACCTGCCGGTTGCCGCGCGCGAATTGCTGGTGTTCGACCAGGAGGATTTGCTGTTCCACAGCATTACCAATCCGGCCGGACGTGTCATCGACGGCGAGCAGGATATGCCGCGGCTTCCTGACCATCAGAATATCCGGCCGGGCCAGTTGGTTGTCTATGACGGCATCAAGGACGGCGAGAAGGTCAGGGTGGCTGCTTTTGGACTTTCGCTCAAAGGCACGAGTGCGCGTGGGACCGCCCTGGTCCAGGTGGGCGAGACGCTGTCGCACCGTTCGGCCATGGCCGAACGCGCCACGCTGGCGATCGTGATTCCGATGCTGCTGATGACCCTGACTGCGGCGATCGCCATTGCCTATGGCGTGCGGAAGGGGCTCGAGCCGCTGAGCCGGCTGCGCGACCGGTTGTCAGCGCGGCAGGCGTTCGATCTGAGCCCGGTTCCTCTGGGAGAGACTCCCGCCGAGCTGCGCCCGTTTCTGGATGAAATCAATTCGCTGCTGCAGCGCCTGTCCGAAGCGGTGGAGTCGCAATCGCGTTTCGTCGCGGACGCCGCGCATCAGCTTCGCACGCCGATCGCGGGCATCCGCGCGCAAGCCGAGGCAGCGCTGGCCGGCGCGCGACACGAGGATGCCCAGCATGCGTTGTCGCGTATTGCCCAGTCGACCCGGACCATGGGCGATCTGGTGCAGAAGCTGCTCATTCTGGCGCGTGTCGATGCGGCGGAAAACACCTTGCGCCTGAACCGGCTGGATGGCGTGGACGTGGTGCGGGAAGTTGCGCGGGAGTGGGTTCCGCAGGCCTTGGCGAGCGGGGTGGAGATTGGTTTCGACATGAAGGACAGCGAGGCCTGGGTGATGGGCGATGCGCAATTGCTGCGGGAAATGCTCGCCAACCTGATCGACAATGCCCTGCGGTATGGCGGCACGCGCATCACGCTGACGGTCCGGCGTTCCGAACAGGGCGTGATCTGGCAGGTGGCGGACAACGGGCCGGGTATCCCGGAGTCGCAGCGTGCCGCAGCCTTTTCGCCATTCCATCGGCTGTCGGGCAGCGTGGAGGGTGCCGGACTCGGCCTGACCATCGTCCAGCGAATCGCCCATTTGCATGGCGCACAGGTGAGCCTGGGAACAGGGGCAGAGNGGGTGGGTCTGGTCGTGAACGTCCTGTTTCCTGCGGCACCCGCACAGGCATAAAAACCGCGCCCTTGAGCGCGGCTTTCTGTGGCGACAAACAGCGTGGTCAGCCTGCCGTTTCCGGCGTTTCGTTGTCGGTGGCGGCCGGTGCGTCCAGCAGTGCCTTCATCGACAGGCGCAGGCGGCCTTTCTCGTCGGCTTCCAGGATTTTTACCTTCACGATCTGGCCTTCCTTCAGGTAGTCGCCGATGGTGTTGACGCGCTCGTGGGCGATCTGCGAGATGTGCAGCAGGCCGTCGCGGCCCGGCAGCACGTTGACGATCGCGCCAAAGTCCAGCAGCTTGATGACCGGGCCTTCGTAGACCTTGCCGACTTCGACCTCGGCGGTGATCTCCTCGATGCGTTTCTTGGCCAGTTCGCCGGCTTCCATGCTGGTGCAGGCGATCTTCACGCTGCCGTCTTCCTGGATGTCGATCTGGGTGCCGGTTTCCTCGGTCAGCGCGCGGATGACGGCGCCGCCCTTGCCGATGACGTCGCGGATCTTCTCCGGGTTGATCTTCATCGCGATGATGCGCGGGGCGTAGGCCGACATTTCATGCGTCTCGGAAACCGACGACTTCATGATGCCGAGGATGTGCATGCGGCCTTCCTTCGCCTGCGTCAGCGCGGCCTGCATGATCTCCTTGGTGATGCCGGTGATCTTGATGTCCATCTGCAGCGCGGTGACGCCTTTTTCGGTGCCCGCGACTTTGAAGTCCATGTCGCCGAGGTGGTCCTCGTCGCCCAGGATGTCGGTCAGCACCGCGAAGCGGTTGCCTTCNCTGATCAGGCCCATGGCGATGCCGGCGACGTGCGCCTTCAGCGGGGCGCCGGCGTCCATCAGCGAGAGGCAGCCGCCGCACACCGAAGCCATCGACGACGAGCCGTTGGATTCGGTGATTTCCGAGACCACGCGCATGGTGTAGCCGAACTCTTCCTTGGTCGGCAGCACCGCCAGCAGCGCGCGCTTGGCCAGACGGCCGTGGCCGATCTCGCGGCGCTTGGGCGAACCCACGCGGCCGGTTTCGCCGGTGGCGTAGGGNGGCATGTTGTAGTGCAGCATGAAGCGGTCGGAGTAGGAGCCTTCCAGCGCGTCGATGGTCTGCTCGTCGCGCCCGGTGCCGAGCGTGGTGACGACCAGTGCCTGGGTCTCGCCGCGGGTGAAGAGGGCGGAACCGTGGGTACGCGGCAGCACGCCGGTGCGGATGGTGATCGGGCGCACGGTGCGGGTATCGCGGCCGTCGATGCGCGGCTGGCCGGACAGGATGCGGTTGCGCACGACGCTGGCTTCCAGGCGGTGGAAGGCGTCCTTGACGTGATTCTGCGCGACAGTGTCCATGTCGGCAGTGATCAGTTCGGCGAAGGCCTTGCTGCGGACTTCGTCGACGGCGGTCATGCGCGCCTGCTTCTGCTTGATGTTGTAGGCCTGCTGCAGACCGTCCTCGGCCAGGGCCTTGAGGCGTTCCACCATCGCCGTATCTTCGGCGAGCGGCTGCCAGTCCCAGGCGTCGGCGCCGGCTTCGTCGGCCAGCTCGTTGATCGCGTTGATCGCCGCCTGCATCTGGGTATGGCCGAACACGACGGCGCCCAGCATGATGTCTTCGGGCAGTTCCATGGCCTCGGACTCGACCATCAGCACGGCGGTCTCGGTGCCGGCGACGACCAGGTCGAGCGCCGAGTTCTTCAACTCGGAGTTGGTCGGGTTGAGCACGTATTCGCCGTTGATGAAGCCGACGCGCGCCGCGCCCACCGGGCCGTCGAACGGCAGGCCGGACAGAGACAGCGCGGCGGAGGCGCCGATCAGCGCGGGAATGTCGGCGCTGACTTCGGGATTGGACGACATCACGGTGGCGATGATCTGCACTTCATTGAAGAAGCCTTCGGGGAAGAGCGGGCGGATCGGACGATCGATCAGGCGCGAGATCAGCGTTTCGCCTTCGGACGGACGGCTTTCGCGCTTGAGGAAGCCGCCGGGGATGCGGCCGGCGGCGTAGGTTTTNTCCTGGTAATCAACGGTCAGCGGAAAGAAATCCTGGCCCGGCTTGACTTCGTTCTTGGCGACGACGGTGACCAGTACCACGGTGTCGTCAACGTTGACGATGACGGCGCCGGAGGCCTGGCGGGCGATTTCGCCGGTTTCCAGCGTGACCTGGTGGCGGCCGTAGGTGAAAGTTTTCTTGATAGCGCTCACACGAGTTCCTTTCAAAGCAAAAACGCCCCGCAGAAGCGGGGCGTGCGAAATTCAGGGGGCAATACGCCCCATCCACAGCTCTGATACAGACAGCGCCGGTGCAGCAGGGTGCCGGATCATCACAGTGGCTCTGCAGGGATTACTTGCGCAGACCGAGGCGATCGATCAGGGTCTTGTAGCCTTCGAGGTTGGTGCGCTTCAGGTAGTCGAGCAGCTTGCGGCGGCGGCTCACCATCTTCAGCAGACCACGACGCGAGTGGTGATCCTTTATGTTGGCCTTGAAATGGCCGGTCAGGTCGTTGATGCGAGCCGTCAGCAGGGCAACCTGCACTTCGGGCGAACCGGTGTCGGCGGCGGCGCGTTGGTAATCTTGGACGATTTGCGCTTTTGCGCGGTATTCACAGCCATGGTGTACTCCTTTGAAATCGCGTGGCCTGCGGCTGAGCGGGACACGTTCGGGGAAACCGCGTATTTTACGTGGAAAGAGGCGTGCAACTCAAGCCTGTTGGGTGGCGATCAGACGTCGCGGCACCAGCTGGCCATTGTTGGCGTCGGCGAGGCCGAGGAAGGCGTGCGGCGGCGCATACACGCGCATGAGCCCCGCACGCGCGTCCGGGTGCAGGACGCTGCGTCCCTGGCACAAGCTCAAGGCGCCGGCAGCATCGAGCTGGACGGCAGGCAGGTGCATCACCAGGCAGTCTGCGGGCAACAGCAGGGCGTGGCGCTGGCTGGCGTCGAGCGCGTCCAGATCCGTCAGTGCGTGGGCCTGATCCAGGCTGAATCCGCCTGCAGCGGTGCGCGTCAGCGCGGTGAGGTGGGCGCCGCATCCCAATGCGGCGCCGATATCCTGCGCCAGGGTACGGATATAGGTCCCGGCCGTGCATTGCACATCCAGCACCACGCGCGGCGGGGCGCATTCGACGATCTCCAGCGCGCGGATCGTGACCTTGCGCGGCGGGCGTTCGATTTCGATCCCGGCGCGGGCATATTCGTAAAGCGGGCGCCCCTGATGCTTGAGCGCCGAGTGCATGGGCGGGATCTGCTCGATCTCGCCCAGGAAGCGCGGCAGCACCGCGGCAATGTCGTCGCAGCCGACCGCCACCTCACGCGTGTCGAGCACCTCGCCTTCCGGATCGCCGGTCGTGGTGGTGACGCCGAGTTGCAGCACGGCGCGATAGCGCTTGTCGGCGTCGAGCAGGTAGGCGGAAAACTTGGTGGCTTCACCGAAACACAGCGGCAGCAGGCCGTCGGCGAAGGGGTCGAGGGTGCCGGTGTGTCCCGCCTTTNNGGCGTTGAGCAGCCACTTGGCTTTTTCNAGCGCGGCGTTGGAGGTAATGCCGACCGGCTTGTTCAGCAGCAGCACGCCATCGACGATCTGGCGGGCGGGTTTCACTCGTCTTTCGGGTGTTTGGCGTCTTCGGCGACGGCCGATTCGATCAGTTGGGTGAGTTCGATGCCGCGTTCGACCGAACGGTCGTACACGAAGGTCAGCTTGGGCACCACGCGCAGCTGCATGCGGTGCGACAGCTGCGACCGCAGGAAGCCGCTGGCGCGCTGCAGACCCTGCAGGCAGGCGTCATGCTCGGCCTGGCCGCCCAGCGTGGTGAAGTAGACCTTGGCGAACTCCATGTCGCGGTTGACCTCCACCTCGGTGATGGTCAGCATGCCGACGCGCGGATCCTTCACTTCCTGCCGGATCAATTCCGGCAGTTCGCGCTGGATCTGGTCGGCGACGCGGCGTGCGCGGGGAAGTCTTTGGGCATTGTATTAAGTGAGGCGTTAGGGGTGAGGCGTGAGGCGGAGTATGGCGGAAATCGCGCCTCACTCCTGACCCCTCACGCCTCACGCGTTTAAAGACTGCGCGCCACTTCCACCACTTCAAACACTTCGAGGATGTCGCCTTCCTGGATGTCGTTGAAGTTCTTCAGCGAGAGGCCGCATTCGAAGTTGGCCTTGACTTCCTTGACGTCGTCCTTGAAGCGCTTGAGCGAATCGAGTTCGCCCTGGTGGATCACGACGTTGTTGCGCAGCACGCGCACGCCGGCGTTGCGTTTGATCATGCCATCCGTCACATAGCAGCCGGCAATGGTGCCGACCTTGGAGATGACGAATACCTGGCGGACTTCCACCGTGCCGATGACCGATTCCTTCTTCTCGGGCGCCAGCATGCCGGATAGCGCAGCCTTCACTTCATCCACGGCTTCGTAGATGATGTTGTAGTAGCGGATGTCCACGCCGCTGGATTCGGCCAGCTTGCGTGCCGTTGCATCGGCGCGCACGTTGAAGCCGATCAGCACCGCCTTGGAGGCGAGCGCGAGGTTGACGTCGGATTCGGTGATGGCGCCGACGCCGCTGTGGATGATGTTGACCTTGACCTCGTCGGTCGACAGCTTGCCGAGCGCATGCGCCAGACCCTCGTAGGAACCTTGGGTGTCGGACTTGAGAATGATGGGCAGATGCTGCACTTCGCCCTGGCCCATCTGTTCGAACATCGATTCCAGCTTGGCGGCCTGCTTTTTCGCCAGTTGCACGTCGCGGAACTTGCCCTGACGGAACAGCGCGATTTCGCGCGCCTTGCGTTCGTCCGGCAGCACCATCATGTCCTCGCCAGCCTGCGGCACATCGGACAGACCCTGGATTTCCACCGGGATCGACGGACCGGCTTCGGTCACCGTCTTGCCTGCCTCGTCCAGCATGGCGCGGACACGGCCGAACACCTGGCCGGCCAGTACCATGTCGCCGCGACGCAGCGTGCCGGATTGCACCAGCAGGGTGGCGACCGGGCCCTTGCCCTTGTCCAGGCGTGCTTCGATGACGAGACCTTTGGCGGGACCATCGGAGGCTGCCTGCAGTTCCAGCACTTCGGCCTGCAACAGGATGGCGTCGAGCAGGCCGTCGATGTTGGTGTTCGCTTTCGCCGACACTTCGACGAACTGGGTGTCACCGCCCCATTCCTCGGGCGTGACGCCCTGCGCGACGAGTTCCTGGCGGATGCGTTCCGGGTTGGCCTCGGGTTTGTCGATCTTGTTCACCGCCACCACCAGCGGGACGTTGGCCGCCTTGGCGTGATGGATCGCTTCGATCGTCTGCGGCATGACACCGTCGTCGGCTGCCACGACCAGCACCACGATGTCGGTCGCCTTCGCGCCGCGCGCCCGCATCGCCGTAAACGCTTCGTGACCCGGGGTGTCGAGGAAGGTGATGACGCCTTTCTCGGTCTCGACGTGATAGGCGCCGATGTGCTGGGTGATGCCGCCGGCTTCACCGCTCGCCACGCGAGTGCGGCGAATGGTGTCGAGCAGCGAGGTCTTGCCGTGATCGACGTGGCCCATCACCGTGACGACCGGTGGGCGGGCGTGCATTTCCACCTCGCTCGTCTCGCCCGTGTCGATCAGGAAGGCTTCCGGCGTATCGAGCGCGGCCGGCTTGCCAATGTGGCCCATTTCCTCGACCACGATGATGGCCGTTTCCTGGTCGAGTACCTGGTTGATCGTCACCATGCTGCCGAGTTTCATCAGCGCCTTGATGACTTCGGCGGCCTTCACCGACATCTTGTGGGCCAGTTCGGCGACGGTAATGGTTTCGGGCACCAGTACTTCGCGTACGATCGGTTCGGTCGGTGCAACGAAGGTGGTTTCTTCGTGGCCACCCTTGGACTTGCCCTTGCGGCCGCGCCAGCCTGCGTCAGGCGCAGCGCCGCCGCGGGTCTTGAGACCCCCNTTACGGCGCGCGGCTTCGTCCTTCCAGGTACCGCCGGCTTTCTTGTCCGGGCCCTTGGCGCCTTTGGCTGCGCTGGGTTTGTCTGGCTTGTGCAGCGTCTTTTCCGTCGGTGCGGCGGGGGCGGCAGGCGCAGCGACTTTCTGGGCTTCCGCTAGCTTGGCGGCTTCGCGTGCGGCTTCGGCCTGCTTGCGCAGGGCTTCGCGTTCGGCGCGAGCCCGCGCATCCGCAGCCTGGCGTTCCTGCAGCGCTTGATGGCGGCGCGTCTCTTCTTCGCGCGCCTTGACTTCGGCTTCGTTGAGGATCGAGGCCTTCTTGATGCGAGTGGTTTTCTTCACCACCGGTGCGGGCTCTGCAGCGGTCTCGGCGACCGCAGGCGGCACGGCTTCGGCGACCGGCTCGGGAGCGGCAGCGGGCTCGGCAGCAACAGGCTCAGCCTCGACGGCCGCAGGCGGCGCGGTTTCAACGACCGGCTCGGGGGCAGGGGCTTCGACCTTGCGCTCCGCCACAGGCTGGGCCGGCACCTCGACCTGCGGAACAGGCGGAGTTTCGGCGGCCGGCTCGGCGACCGGCTGGGCTTCAGCTACCAGTGCGGCGGCATCGCGCTTGACATAGGTGCGTGACTTGCGCGTTTCCACCGTGATGGTGCGCGACTTGCCGGTGCTGTCGGTCTTGCGGATTTCACCGGTCTGCTTGCGCGTGATGGTGATCTTGGTCTTGCCGGTCTCGGTGCCGCCACCGTGCATCTTGCGCAGGTAGTCGAGCAGGTGTGCCTTGTCCGCCTCCGTGACGGAGTCGATTACATCGTTCTTGTTGACGCCCGCCGCCTTCAGCTGTTCAAGCAACAACTGGGGCGGCAGTTTCAGTTCCTGGGCAAATTGTTCAACGTTCATGCAGTCCTCGTGGCGTATCAGCCTTGGGCGAACCAGGGCGCGCGTGCGGCCATGATCAATTGTTTGGCACGTTCGGCATCCATGGCGGCCATTTCGGTCAGCTCATCGACGGCCAGCTCGGCCAGATCCTCGGTGGTGTGGACGCCCTTGCTGGCGAGCGTGCGTGCGGTTTCGGCATCCATGCCCTCGAGCGACAGCAGGTCGCCTGCAGAAGCCTCGACCTGCTCCTCACCGACGATGGCGGCGGTCAGCAGGGCGTTGCGAGCGCGGTTGCGCAGTTCGTTGACCAGGTCTTCGTCGAAGGCCTCGATCTCGAGCATCTCGTTGAGCGGCACGTAGGCGACTTCCTCCAGCGTGGAGAAACCTTCGTCGACCAGGATCTGGGCGACCTCCTCGTCCACATCGAGCTTCTCGATGAAGAGCGCGAGCGTCTTGCCGCTTTCAGCCGACTGTTTCTCTTCGGCCGTTTCGCGCGACATGATGTTGAGTTCCCAGCCGGTCAGTTCGGATGCCAGGCGCACGTTCTGGCCGCCGCGGCCGATCGCCATCGCGAGCTGCTCCTCGTCGACCACGACGTCCATGCTGTGCTTGTCCTCGTCGACGACGATGGAGCTGACTTCGGCTGGCGCCAGGGCATTGATGACGTATTGGGCGGGGTCGGCCGACCAGTGGATGATGTCGACGCGTTCGCCGGCGAGTTCGTTGGTCACCGAGGTGACGCGCGAACCGCGCAGGCCGATGCAGGTGCCGATCGGGTCGATGCGCGGGTCGTGCGAGACGACGGCGATCTTGGCCCGGAGGCCGGGGTCACGGGCGGCCGCCTTGATCTCCAGCAGGCCTTCCTCGATCTCGGGCACTTCGAGCTCGAACAGCTTCATGATGAATTCAGGCGCGGTGCGCGACAGCACCACCTGCGGGCCGCGGGCGCCGCGGTCGATGCGCAGCAGGTAGGCGCGCACGCGGTCGCCAACGCGCAGGTTCTCGCGCGGGATCATCTGGTCGCGGTGCAGGAAACCTTCGACGCGCCCCGATTCGATGATCGCGTTGCCGCGGTCGATGCGCTTCACCACGCCGTTGACGAGATGTTCCTTGCGGGCCAGGAAGTCGCTGATGATCTGCTCGCGCTCGGCGTCGCGGATCTTCTGCAGGATGACCTGCTTGGCGGCCTGGGCGCCGATGCGGCCGAACTCGACGTTCTCCAGCGGCTCCTCGATATAGTCGCCGATCTCGATGTCGGGAATCTTGTCCTGGGCGTCGATCAGCAGGATCTGGTAGCCCTCGGACTCCAGATCGGCTTCGGTCACGACCTGCCAGCGGCGGAAGGATTCGTAATCGCCGGTCTCGCGGTCGATCGACACGCGCACGTCGGATTCTTCCTTGAAGCGTTTCTTGGTGGCGGAGGCGAGCGCCTGCTCCAGCGCTTCGAACACCACCTCTTTGTCCACGTTCTTTTCCCGTGCCAGCGCATCGGCCAGCATCAACATTTCACGGCTCATATTCCCTCCAGCCTGCCTTGCCTAAACCATGGGTTTCAGACGGGCAGCATCCACATTTCTCAAGTCGACCGACACTTCCGAGCCGTCGACGATCAATTTCACCAGTTCGCCATCCAGGCCGACCAGCTGGCCGCTCAGGCGGCGCCGGTTGTCCATCGGCACCCGCAATTTCAGCGTCACCGGCTCGCCGGCGAAGCGCGCATAGTCCTGCGGCTTGACCAGCGGCCGGTCGAGACCGGGNGAGGACACCTCCAGCCTGTCGTAGTCGATGTTCTCGACCGTGAACAGGTGGGTCAGGTGATTGCTCACCGCGACGCAGTCGTCGATCGTGATGCCGCCCGGCTTGTCGATGAAAATCCGGATCAGACCTCGCCCGGCGCGCTCCAGCATCACCAGCTCGTAACCGAGTCCGGCAAGTACAGGCTCCAGGCGGGTGGGTAGATCCATCATCGCAAATCCATTGTCGTGCCGCTATACGACCCGGTCAGGACGTGGCGCAGCACAAATAAAAATGGGCGAACCGCCCATCGTGTTAATAATAAAGCGCAAAAATTATACCACTCGGGCCGGTGAACCGGAAGGTGGTGCCCGGAACCGGAATCGAACCGGTACGCCATCGCTGGCGAGGGATTTTAAGCCAGAGCATGGAGTCCGCACCGGGGTAACGCCGGGCTTGGATACAGCTTGCTGTGGCAGGTTTTCCGTAGAGCCAATGCCTTGATCATATGCCGGTGCGCGATGCAAACCGCCCCGGTTCTCTTTCGCTTGGCTCCTAGCCGGCTCCTGGAATCGGGGACTCTAGGAGAGCCAAATGGCAAAGATCAAGCTAACCAAAAGCGTTGTTGACGCGGCTCAGGCACAGACCTGCGACGTTGAACTCCGGGACACGATTGTTCCGGGCTTCTTGTGCAAGGTTACACCAACCGGCCGCAAAGTATTCATGCTTCAGTACCGAACGAACTCCGGCGTGCGTCGCAAGCCGGCGCTGGGCCAGTTCGGCGAACTGACCGTCGAACAGGCGCGGTCGCTGGCGCAGGACTGGCTGGCCGAAGTCCGGCGCGGCGGCGACCCTGGCCACGACAAGGGCGAGGCCCGCAAGGCACCGACGATCAAGGAACTGTGCGGCCGGTTCATGGAAGACCACTCCAAGCTGCACAACAAGCCGAGTACGCAGGACAGCTACCAGTACCAGATCGACAACTTCGTCATCCCAGCCTTCGGAACCAAGAAGGTCCACGAGGTTACCCGCCACGACATCACGGCGCTGATGAAGCGCATGGAGAAGTCTCCCACGCAGGCCAACCGCGTGCTGTCGCTGGTCCGCAAGATGTTCAACCTGGCCGAACTGTGGGGCTACCGGCCCGACGGCTCCAATCCTTGCCGCCACGTACCCAAGTACCCGGAGAAAGGTTCGACCCGCCTCATCACCGACGAGCAGATGGTCAGCCTGTTCGCCTACTTGGACAAAGCCGAGGCCGAGGGGCTGGAACATCCGATCTATCTGCTGGCCGTCCGGCTGCAATTCGAGTTCGCGGCCCGCATGTCGGAGATCCTGCTATTGCAGTGGGATTGGCTCGACTTGCCCAATGGCCGGGTTGTCTGGCCGGACAGCAAGACGGGCGATATGTCCAAGCCGTTGAGCGAGGAAGCCCGCCGGTTGCTGACGAACGCACCTCGCTACGGCAATTCGCCCTACGTATGCCCGGCCATCCTCGACCATGACAAACCGCTCGGCCCCCATTCCTACTACCAGGCGTGGCGCCGAATCCTGNATCGCGCCGGCGTGCCTAAGGTTGGCACCCACGGCATCCGCCACCGCTCGGCGACCGACATTGCCAATTCCGGCATCCCCGTCAAGGTCGGCATGGCGCTGACCGCACACAAGACTGTGGCGATGTTCATGCGCTACGTTCACACCGAGGACGACCCGGTGCGTAAGGCAGCCGAGTTGGTGGCCAGCCGGCGCAAGTCGGTCGTCAGCACGCGCCAAGAACTGAAAGAGGTGACCACATGATCGGCGACCAGCGCCCCGCCATGTTGGCCCCGATTGTCGTGTTGCCGCCACGCCAATCGGCCCGGCTTCCCTCCCCGCCCGTGCATCGTTCCGGGGACTGGAAAAGTGTGCCCGTTACGGGTATAGTTTGGAGGTCAAGATGACGCGCATCCTCAAGCGAAGGGATTTTGCGCGGTGGCAGGCGGGCGAAAGGCTGTCCGATGCTGCCTTGTGCAAAGCGGTTCAGGAGATGGAAAGCGGTCTGATTGACGCGGACTTGGGTGGCTTCTACAAGAAACGGGTTGCCCGCTCCGGCGGCGGCAAGAGCGGCGGCTACCGCACGCTGCTGTCGGCCAGGATCGGCAGCCGCTACGTGTTCCTGCATGGGTTCNCCAAGAGCGACAAGGCGAACATCACGCAGGACGAGAGGAAGGCGCTGCAATTCGCCGGCAAGGTGTTCCTGGAACTGTCCGCCGAAGCTTTGTCGAAGGCGTTGCAGTCGGGCGTTTTATTGGAGGTGCATTGTGAGCAAGATCATTGAATCCCTGCGTGGCGACCTGGCCGCGCTCCACGAAGCGGGAGCGATCGGCAAGGTGACGATGCGCGAGTTCGACGCGATCTGCCCGCCGCCGGTGCGGGAGTTCAGTGCTGTCGACATCAAACGCTTGCGCGAAGCCTTGAAGTTCAGCCAGCCGGTGTTCGCTCTTCATTTGCACACGTCGGCCTCGACCGTGCGCAAGTGGGAGCAAGGCGAAACCCATCCCACGGGGCCAGCGCTCAAACTGCTCAACGTCATCGCCGACAAGGGCTTGCAGGCCATCATCTGATGCCTGGCGAGGGGACAGGCATTGGCGACGCGAATTGACCCTTTCAGCTCACAGCATCTTGAAGCTGCGTGCCGCGTGCTCGTCGATACAGAGCGCGGCCTGAGCGGAACGCAGATCGAGCGATTGCTGCAAGAGATCGAGATCGCCGACACGTCGCCCGGCATGACCAAGTGGAAGCGGCTGTTCAATGCGCTGGCCAGCGCGCAGAACCATCACCAGATCGGCAACCATCTCATCATGTTCATCAATCGCGCGATGAACCCGGTGAACTACGCTCGCGACCCTGCGACCTTTGCATGGCGGCGCGACGAACTCAATGTTGTCCTTGCCTTCTCCGGCTTCTACGTGCGCGAAGACGGTAAGGTCGGGCACGCCGACAAGGCCACGACGCTTGACGCCGCGCGCGCCCGAGCCGGACGACTCAAGGCCGCGCTGGAAAGCCGCGTCGTCCACGCGGAAGTGCTGAACTACTGCCGTGCCGAGCTGCTGGACGAAAACTATTTCCATGCCGTGTTTGAGGCAACGAAAGGCGTGGCGGAGCGGATTCGCCTGCTGTCGGGCCTGAACGGCGATGGCGCCGACCTGGTGAACAAGGCATTCGCGGGCCAGCAGCCCGTTCTCACCTTGGGACCGCTCACCACCGAGTCCGAAAAGAGCGAGCAGAAAGGCTTTGCCAATCTGCTGATCGGCCTGTTTGGCGCCGTGCGCAATCCGCTGGCCCACGCACCCAAGACGAATTGGCCCATGTCCGAGCAGGACGCACTGGACATCCTGACGCTGGTATCGCTGATTCACCGCAAGCTGGATGGCGCCACGAAAGTCGCTGCCGTATCGCCATAAGGGAAAGACAAGAATGGACGAGGCGATCGTTGTCTTCTCTCGCAAAGGGATTTTCCAGACCACGATCGCCGCGCGCGACGTTCGCAGCCGGGAACATGCGCGCAAGCTGTGGCCCCTGGTATCTCCCGGCGCATCACGGCAGATGGTGACATGGGTCAGCNCCTCCTTTGAAAGCGGGAAGCTGCGTCGGCGATCCCATTTCCGGGTGCTTCCTGCCCAGCACACCTTCAACCCCAAAGCGCACTTCGACGATGAAGAAGCCAGCCGGTGGCGCGCCGTGCAGGAAAGTCCCGAACACCTCCGGGCGAAAGAACTTGTCGCAGCCGAACTCTCCCGACGCTTGAATGCCGGGCTTGCGATGCCCTGGGCGTTCAAGGATGCGGATGCGTCGGACTATCCGCTGGAAGGCAACTTGTTGCTCGGCGCCGACCAGGTGGCAACCGAGCATCCCCTGGAGACGCCATTCGGCAGCAAATTCCGGCTCGACGTTGCTGTGCTCGGGCCGCCGGTCCAGGCCGAGCCGATGGTGCTGGGCGGCGTTGAAATCGAACTCGGCCACGCTTTCGACGGGCGCAAGGCGCTGATCGGGAAGTCGCTCGGATTTCCGCTGATCTCCATCGACATCACCGAGATGGCGCTGGACGAACTCACGCCCGAGTGGGCGCAGCAGGTATTGACCGCGACCACGCGGAGCCACGAGCAAGGACGCCGGCAGACCTACATCTATCTCCACGACCTGCTGTACNCCCTCTACGCGCAATTGCCGGCGTTTCTTGACGACGAACAGCGGCATCAATTTCTTGTGTTTGCCAACGATGAGACCCTGAACAAGCTGGTGCGCTGGATGAACCTGCTCGCCGAAAAGCTGGAGTACCCGAAGGGTACGGTTGCCGTTGCCCTGGTCAATGGCAAGAACGAACAGTCACGCAAGATGCTGGAACGCGCGGGACAGGTCGTTGGCCCCGACTGGAGTGAGTTCAACGGCCAGCGATGCCTGCGGCTGACCCTACCGCGCCCCAAAGGCCCGGCGGATCTCCAGGCCCATCGCTTCCACATGACGATGGCGCGCATCCTGCTGTCGCACACTGATGCGCTTGTTGGCTACAAGTATTGCAACGGCGTGGACAACAACCACCCCGAAGAAGACGTGTGGGTTGCGCATCGCTGGCTCCCCGACCTGAAAACCCATACCCAGCACCGCGTATTGCCGAAACGGCTGGCCGAACCGATCAACAGGTTGATCGCAGTGGTTTCGGACCTGCATCGCAATCACGCAACAATCAGCCAAGAGACGTGACCACCTTGACGCTCGTGCGGTCCTGGTAGGTCGGTCACAGCAGACGATAAGGCGAGCGCACTTAGAGGCCCAGCAGTGCGACCACTCGTCCGGCAAATGCACGATCCGGTTGGCTCAGGCTGGCGCGCCTTGCATACCGGCCCCTGCGGCAACCGGCGGCCCGGCCTTGCGCTTCTTGGCGGTCTCTTCCGAACGCTTGTGCACCTGTGCACGCCAGTTTTCCAGCGCGAGGATGTCTGCGAGCAGTTCGTCAGGGTCTGGAACAGCAACGCCACCCAGCATCGCCTTGTCATGGGCGTAGTTGGAGCACTTGCTCATCCCCGCGTTGACCTGCGCATAGTCATCATCGTCCACACTCACACCGACGAGTCGCTGTGTCTCCACGCCCTTGCGGAAGCGGAGAATGACTTCGCGCAGGAGGACTTCTTCCACCGCTCGCTCCCATGCCATGCGCAGGCGGAAGTACGCATCAACGGTCTGCCGGTGATGCTCCTGTTCGTTGCCTTCCTTGTGTAGTTTGGCAATGACCTGTTGCTGTGCTTTCAGCGCACCGATGCGCTTGCTGGCGTTCTTCCCCTCGAACGGCAATTCCGGGTCCGCTATGCCGAAGCCTTCAGCGCGCCGCGTCAGGCTTTGCGTGACCACCGCGGCGCCCACTTGCTTCGCCTCCTCGGCCAGCAGACAGAGGAAATAGATGTCGTGCGTGAAGATGATGACCTGCCGCTGTACTGCTTCAGTAGCAAGACGCTTGGCCACACGCTCGCGCCGACGGTGGTCGAGGGATGACACAGGATCGTCGAAGACGATTCCTCCCTTGCCACCGCTCAACCCTACCTCGGCAAGGAACGAGCCGATCGCGATGGCGCGTTGCTCGCCTTCGCTCAGGATTTCACCTGGACTACGTACCTGCGGTAGCTGTAGCTTCAGCTTATGCAGCGCTTTCCCTCGGTCGGCACGGCTTTGCAGAGAAACGCTCAGGCTTCCCACGCCCAGGGCTTTGAATTCGCGGTTCAACGCATCGGCCAGATCCTTGGAGACGACTTTCTCCGCCAGTTCCGACGCCTTGATGGATATGGCGTTTGTCCTGACGGCGGTTAGACAGTTCTTCAGCTTTCCCTGGTGTTCCAGCTTCGCCACCGCCGTAACCACTGCCTCCTTGACCTGGCTGAGTTTTACGCGGGCGTCCAACTCGCCAAGTTGCTTCTGCAATGCAGCGCGGGCTTCTTCATTCGAGGCCTTCTCCAATGCCTCCGCTTCGGCGTTCAGCTTGTCAGCGAGCGCCTGCAACCGTTCAGCCGGGCTGACCAGCGCCTGATCCAGCCCCGTCCAGTCATGGGAGACGACCGCGGCCTTAATCGCTTCATGTCGAACCGTCAGTGCGGCCTCGAAAGCCTTGGTGTCGGCAACCAGAGGTGGGTCGATTTCTTCTATTTCCGCCTGCGTCGCCTCATCGAGGTTCAACGCCATGACCGAGGCGGCAAACGGAAGGTACTCGGCAGCGAGCGCTTGGCGCCGCGCCTGGGCCGTCTTCTCCGCTTCCGCTTGTATGAACGCCTCGAATCGCAGCAACCGTTTCGCGCCTGCAGCCAGCGGCTGCTGACACAGCGGGCACGCAGCGTCTGCTCCCAAATCGGGGAACTGTTTGTCTGGATGAGCTTCCAGCGCGAACTTACGGGCTGCGTCGAACAGTTCCCGCCACGCTTCTCCGCCAGTCCCCGGCAGCAGGTTTTCCCCTTCCTTGAAATTCTTCGCTGCGAGGGCTGCAGCAGCCTGTGCCGTGCGGAAAGCTTCGGCCAGCGCCTTCAACTTGACGACGGCTTGAGGGCCAACCACGAGCCCTTTCTCGGCAGAATTTTTGGCGATTGCCGCGACACGNCGCGCGCGCAAGCGCAAGAGACCAGCCTTTTCCTTCGGGTTGTTCTCTTTGAGACTTTTCTCCAGCGTCTCCCGCAGCTCAAGTTCTTCTGGCTTGAGCGCGGCGAGAGCTTCGATCTGCGCAGTGCTGGTTTTTGCAGAGAGCGCCGCGATCAGCTTGCCGACGGCGGTTTCCCCNTGTAAATGCGCAAATGCGGTGAGGTCCACCGCCGACTGCTTTTGCTCAGCCTCAATGGCCGTTTTAAGCTGTTGGCATACCTTGGCGAGTGCCTCGAATACGTCCAGACCATACGGCACGTATGAGAAGTCATCCTCGTTATCTAAATAGGCACGCGCGCAATGTGCGTCGAAGATGGCGAAAGACGAAAGCTCTGGAGGCGCCTCTTTCCCTTGTTGCCAGACTACCTCTTTGAGAGCGCCATCAATGGATATATCGAAAGAAGCTTGGGCATTGCCTGCCTTGGCTCCTGGCAAATTGGCATTGGGGTGGATGGGTTCCGATTGATCGCGCGCCCGACAGGCACGCTTGAGAACACGCGAATATCCTGATTTGCCAGAGCCGTTATCACCGTATATGACAGTCATACCGACCGGACCAACCGCCAACTGCTGATTTTCCGCAATTGCGTTGACGTTGCGCAGATTCTTGATGGCGCGCAGCTCGATATGCGTGGTCGCCTCGACCTGTGCTGGAATTTGATCGGCAGTTAGCGGCTGGGATTGGCGATTCTTGGGGTCTGGAATTCCGTGGGCCAGCTTGAGCAAGGCATACAAATCCTCATGATCCTGCGGCGTCAGCGCTTGTTTCGCCAGCAGTCGAGCAACTGCATCGCTTTGCCATGCCGGAAGCCCCTGCGTCCAAACCAAGATTTCTTGCAATATCGCCATGAGCCCCTCCCTGCTTCAATTATTTTCTTGATATGACGCCAGTTTAACTACGTTGTGTTCCATTGGGGAGAATTCCGAGCCGTCATAGCGTCCCGGCGTTCCGCCGTCGGGCTCGCGGGCTGCGCCCCGCGCCTCGTGTTGAGTCGCGGCCATCCGGCTTTGATCCCTGACGCCTCCGGCCCCGTGGGCCTGCGCGCTGCGCTTGCCCATCCGTCGTCTCTGCGGGCGGGGTGGGGCGGTCTTGCTGTTCCCTTCACCGTATCACGGCGTTCTCGCCGTCAAGGGCTGCGCGCGTATTGCGCGCTTGCGTCCTGGCGGCCGTCGCTGACCCCTGACTGCTTGCGCTGCGCCGTGCTGGAGCCGGTTCCGGGCAATTCCGCCCGAGCAACCGGAGCACGATCATGTCGCAACTTTCTCTGTCTCTCGATTCCTCGCTGCTGGTGCGTGACGACCAGGGGCGTTATCTGCCTGCTACCGCTGACCAGATTTTGGAAGCGGCCCGGTACGTCATCGACCAGAAGATTCCACGCGGAACGCTGTTCACGTCGCCGGCGTTGGTCAAGGACTACCTGCGCACCAAGCTGGCCAGTTTCGAACACGAAGTCTTCGCTGCCTTGTTCCTCGACAGCCAGAACCGTCTGATCGAATACGTTGAGCTGTTCCGCGGCACCATCGACCAGACATCGGTATATCCCCGCGAAGTCGTGAAAACGGCGCTGCATCTCAATGCGGCGGCCGTGATCTTTTCGCACAATCATCCGAGCGGGAATTCCGAGCCGAGCCAGGCGGACAAGCTGCTGACTCAGCGCCTCAAGGAAGCACTGGCGCTGGTAGACGTGCGCACGCTGGATCACATCGTCGTCGGCGGCGAGGCCACGACGTCATTCGCCGAGCGTGGCCTGCTCTGACCCCAGGGGCTTCGGCCCTTTTGCTGCGCCCGGCGTCGATCTCTTCACGCCTTCGGCGCTGCGTGCTGCGCTTGCCCTCCAGGGAAGGCCCTGCGGCCCATCCCCGCCGCGCGTTGCTTGGCGCCCCTCAAAGCCGGGCCNGAACCGGCTGCGCCGGATCGGCCNGGACTACGGCATGGCGACGATACATAGAGCATGGAGTTCGAGTTGCTTTGATTGATATGGGCGTCCCCGGCCAGGNNGAGGCACGGCCGGGCGCGCTGTCGTGCTGCGCATCGAGCCACCTGCGGCGTCTCGCCCCAGTCAGGCTTCCATCGTTCCCTCGCTCCGCTCGGCTGACGCCTTCGGCCCGGATGCCTGATCCGGGCCTGCGCGCTTCGCTTGCGTGGGGTTTGCGCCAGCTGCGGCCGGTTGCCNTGTCCAGCCGTCTTCCTTCGCTCATCACCTTGTCCGCGACTGTAGCCCGCGGCCGTGTGCCGTCAAGGCGCGCCGGGCCGTGTCCTCGCTGCGCTGCGGGCCGCACCAACCCGGCGCTTTCCTCCTTGACGGAGCCCGTCCGCGCGCTCCTTTCCGTCGCGGGCGATGAACTCAGGAAAGACGGTGGCAACGAGGCCGGCCCAGGTCTCCGCGCCGACCCCACCGGAAAGCCGAAAGGCGGGCTCCGAATCTAGGAATCCGGTGTGCGGTTTCAACAGCAAACCCTTTGTCAGGAGAAAGACCATGCAACTCGCAACCCGTTTCGCTTCCCGTTCCCCGGTGCTGCGCTCGGAATACCCCTTGTCGGACGATCAAATCCGCGCCGTGGCCCCGTCCATCTTCGCGGAGGCCCCGCACGAAAGCCGCTCGGAGCGATACAGCTACATCCCGACCGCTACCGTTTTGCAGGAACTGCGAGGCGAAGGCTTCCAGCCCTTCATGGTGTGCCAGACCCGTGTTCGGCAGGACGACCGGCGCGACTACACCAAGCACATGATCCGGCTGCGCCACGCCAGCCAGATCAACGGCCGCGAGGCCAACGAAATCATCCTGCTGAACTCGCACGACGGGACGAGCAGCTATCAGATGCTTGCCGGCATGTTCCGCTTCGTGTGCAGCAATGGCCTTGTCTGCGGCGATACCGTGGCGGATGTGCGCGTACCTCACAAGGGCGACGTGGCCGCGCAGGTGATCGAAGGTGCTTACGAAGTCTTGCACGGCTTCGACCGGGCGCAGGAATCCCGCGATGCCATGCGCGCCATCACGCTGGATACCGGGGAATCGGAAGTATTCGCCCGCGCCGCGCTGGCCCTCAAGTACGACGAGGACAAGCCCGCGCCCATCACGGAAAGCCAAATCCTGATGCCGCGCCGCTCCGATGACAGCCGCGCCGACCTGTGGAGCGTGTTCAACCGCACGCAGGAAAACCTCATCAAAGGCGGCCTGCTCGCCCGCGCCGCCAACGGTCGCCGCCAGACCACCCGACCCGTGCAGGGCATCGACAACGGCATCCGCCTGAACCGCGCCCTGTGGCTGCTGGCCGATGGCCTGCGCCAGTTGAAAGCCTGAAAGCCTGACCCCGACCCGGAGGGCCTGCGCCGCGTGCTGGCCCCTCGTATCCATCCCCGTTTCGTTTTCTCTNTTCCTTCAGGAGTCATCACTATGAACACCGTTACCCAAACCGAAGTCCGCGCCATCGAAACCGCCGCCGCGCTGGAAGTGGCCGACCCGACCAAGAACCTGATTCTGGTTCCGCNNTCGCGGCTGTTGGCGCGCCGCTCCAAGCGCAACGTGCGCAAGAATCCGCGCCTGTCCATCCCCGAACTGGCCGCGAGCATTTCCCGCGTGGGCTTGCTGCAAAACCTTGTCGTCATCCTCGCCGCCGATGGCGAGCATTATGAAGTGGTGGCCGGTGATCGCCGCCTGACCGCCTTGAAACTGCTGGCGAAGAAAAAGCGCATCGCCGCCGATCATGAGGTGCCGTGCCTGCTGGTGGCCGACGCATCGGCCCGCACCGTGAGCTTGGCCGAGAACGTGCTGCGCGAAGCTATGCACCCCGCCGACCAGTTCGAGGCGTTCGCCGCGCTGGTCAAGGAAGGCCGCCCCGTCGAAGACATTGCCGCCGATTTTGGCGTGTCCCCGCTGGTGGTACAGCGCCGCCTGAAACTCGGTAACGTCTCGCCGCGCCTGATGACCGACTACCGGGCTGGGACCGTCACGCTGGAACAGTTGATGGCCCTGACCATCACCGACGACCACAAGGCACAAGAGGCGGCGTTCTATGNNGCGCCGGAATGGCAGCGCAGCGCATCCGCGCTGCGCGAGCGCCTGACCGAACGCGAGATCGACGCCACGCATCCGCTGGTGCGCTTCGTCGGACTGGACGCCTACACGGCGGCGGGCGGTCGCATTCGCCGCGACCTGTTCGCCGACGACGACAGCGGCACGTATCTGGCCGATGCGCCGCTGCTGGAAACGCTGGTGCGCGAGAAGCTGGACGCGCTGGCCGAGGAAATCCGCGCCGAGGGCTGGGCATGGGTGGAAGCTGTACCGCATTTGGGCCATGCCGAGCGGCAGGCGTTCCAGAACGCCCCGCGTCAGCGCCGCGAGCCGACCGCCCGCGAGGCCCGCCACATCGCTTCGCTGCAAACCCGACTCGACAAAATCGACGCCGAGCTGGAAGAAGTCTACGACGCCGAAGACGAGGACAAGACCGGGCCGCTGGAACAGCGCCGCGAACAGGTGGCCGCAGAACTGCAAACCGTGGAGGACGCTTTGCAAGGTTACACCCCGGATGTGCGCGCCGTGGCTGGTGCCATCGTCACCATCGACCGTCAAGGCCAGAGCGTGATCTATCGCGGGTTGCTGCGAGAGGCCGAGGCCAAGGCGCTGCGCACGCTGGAACGGCTGCGGCAGGGTTTCGCCGAAGGCGAGAGCGCGAGCGACGACGAAGTCGAGGGCGTGGAACCGCCCAAAACCGTGAGCCTGTCCGACCGCTTGGCGCAGCGTTTGAGTGCGCATCGCACCGCTGCGCTTCAAATCGAAGTCGCCAGGCATCCACAGGTGGCACTGGCCGCGCTGGTGCATGGCATGGTGCAAACCGTCCTGCAGGAAAGGCACTACAGCCACGACCTGCCGGTGGGTGTGCGGCTGACTGTGCAAAACCGGCTGGAAGGCATTGCCCCGGACTGGCCGGAATCGCCCGCCGCCGTGGCGTTGCGCGAGGTGCGGCTGGCTTGGGGCGACAAGCTGCCCGAGGACAGCGCCGAACTGTTCGCCGTGCTGCTGGCGATGGAGCAAGACGAACTGGTGCGGCTGCTCGCGGTTTGCGTCGCGGCCACGGTGGACGTGGTAACGCCCCGCGCTGTGTTGCGTCAACCCGGCGCGGAACTGGCGCAGGCCGTGGGGCTGGACATGGCTGCATGGTGGAAGCCGACCGCCGAGGGCTATTTCCAACACGTGCCGAAGGCCGCGATTCTGGAAGCCGTGGGTCAGTTCGCCCCGGCACACGTCACCCGGCTGGCGAAGCT
This sequence comes from Thiobacillus sp., assembly GCF_013693775.1. Classification (NCBI taxonomy): domain Bacteria; kingdom Pseudomonadati; phylum Pseudomonadota; class Betaproteobacteria; order Nitrosomonadales; family Thiobacillaceae; genus Thiobacillus; species Thiobacillus sp. The sequence continues at coordinate 1,482,378 of NZ_CP059257.1, read as the reverse complement.
CAAGAAAGGCGATATTGCCAGCGAGGCCGAGCGCTTGGCCGAGGGCATGGGCTGGATGCCTGCCATGTTCAAGGCCGAAGGCTCCGACAGCGCCGCGCCGCAGGGAGGCCCGCAGGCCGGGGCGGATGACGAGCCGGAGGCCGAACCCGCCGACGATGAAGCGCACGCCCACGCGCTGGCCGCGTGACCCGAAGGAAAGGCAGCAAGCGCCCCGGCTTCCACCGGGGCGCTTCGGCAACCCCGGAGCATTCCTCATGAGTAACCAGACCTCACATCCCCGCCCACGGATGGCGGCGATTTATGCCCCCGGCACGGTACGCGCCCGCCGCTGGCATGGCGATGGCGACGTGCGCGGCTACCGTCCACCCAGCGGCTGGGTGGCCATCGCCGACCTGACCGACATTCACCCCATCAGTGGCCAGCACTTGCCGCGTGCGGTGTGGTGGATCATCGAGACAAAGCAATAGCTGTGGCAGCCCCAGCGCATTGCCCTGGGGCCGTTGTCGANNAATCAGATCGCGGCAGCGGCCTGCCGCGACCTGATTCAACACCAAGAGCAAAACCGCCACGTCGCCGCCTTCGATCAGGCAGCGACGTGGCGCGCACAAGTGATCTTGTGCGGGGAACGACCAGTGTGCAGCAGCGTTGCACGCTGCCGGCATCCTNCGTCGTGGCCCCGCAACGGGCGGGGCAGGGGGCTACGCTCCAGCATGCTGTGCTGGGTTGTGCAAATGCGTGCTGTCCACGAGGCTGGCGGTTTTNCGTCGCCACAACGTCACGCGGGACGGTTCCCCGACACACCGAACGGCCTTGCCATGGAGCTTCCACGCCACACCTCAAACCTACTGCCGCATGATGCAACAGGGGCGTTTCCGCTTGCCGTTGGGGTGATGANNACCTTGCCCGCATCAGGGGCCAAGCCGATGAAGCCGCCCGGCGGGGATGCCGAGGCCGCCCTGTCTCCTGCGGGGCGGTCGGCCCATGCGTCCTTGGCTTGTCGTGAATCCTGGCGGNGGCACGGCTGCGCCTCGGGCTTCATGGCCGCAACCGTCCGGCGCAAACAATNNTTCCCTGCGCAGTCACTGCGTTCGGCGCATTCCTCGCGGGACAAATTCTTTGCGCCTCCCGGTCCTCCACTGCGTTTCGGCCGCAAGCGGTGCAGCCCGCCCGTCNCCCGCCTGACGGATCACAACAAGGACGCGATGGGCGCGACCTTGGTTAACCCGCAAGGAGAAAACATCATGGCCACTATCGGCACCTTTACCGCAGACAAAGACGGCTTCACTGGCACGATCCGCACCCTGACGCTCAACATCAAGGTCAAGCTCGTCCCCAACGAAAAGGAAAGCGAGAACGCCCCCGACTTCCGCGTCCAGGCGGCAGGCGGCTACGACATCGGCGCGGCGTGGAAGAAAGTCAGCAAGGCCGAACGGCCCTACGTGTCCGTGACCCTCGACGATCCCACGTTCCCGGCGACGATCTATGCCCGCCTGATCGAGGAAGAGGACGGCACGCACAACCTGATCTGGTCGCGCAGCAAGCCGCAGGCGGCCTGACGGCCGTCCCAGCGCCCCGCCCATTGTGGCGGGGCCTTGTGCTGCTCATCGCAGCACAGCAACCGCTACGACTTGGCCGCCGCGAGCTGGCTCTCGGTCTCGGTCATCAGCACGGCGGTACTGCATTCAAGCGCGCTGGCGATCTTGAAGATGATCGCCAGCGTGGGCATGTGCTCGCCGCGTTCGATCTTTCCCATGTGGGAACGCTCGATGCCCGCCAGATTCGCCAGCGACTCTTGCGCGATTCCCCGTTCTGCCCGCAGCGCGCGTACCGCCGCGCCGAAGGCTTGCGCCAACTCGGCATCGAAGGTAGTGACACCGGCCGGTCGGCCGGGTTGAACGGAACGCTTCTGCATGGACAGAAGCGTCTAATTTCGAGACAATTAAAACCACGTTATCTTTAACTCATTTGCCGGGTTTCGCGTGCTTCCGTGCTTTTGCGGAAAACCGCATCTGTGGATTCCGACAGAACCGGGAAGCCGTATCCGTGCCTTCACTGACCTGCGCAATTCCGCTTTTCCGTTTCCGTGCATGTACGGATTCGAAGGCTTGCGTATCCGTGTTTGCACACGAAGACGCACATCCGGTTTGGTGCTTCCGCGCTTTCGGGGAAAAGCGGTTTCGTGCATTCTTGGTTTTTCGGTGTTTCTGACCATGACCCAGCCGCTCACCACCGCCGACCAGCGCGCGCAACTACTCGCCAACGGCGCGGCACGTGCCGCTGGCCAGAGCATCGACCCGTCGCCCGTGGTGCGGCTGTTCACGCCGGATGCGCACGCAACCTGGTTGTTGGCTGCGCTCGACCCAGCTGATGGCGATACGGCCTGGGGCCTCATCGACCTCGGCATCGGTATGCCGGAATTGGGGATGGTCAAGCTGTCCGACTTGGCTGGCATCGTCGGGCCGCGTCAACGGCCCATCCAACGCGACCTGTATTTCCGCGCATCGCGACCGCTATCGGAGTACGTCCGGCTGGCACAGATCGACGGCTCGATCCCCGACTGATCGAACCTCATGGCCCCGCTGCCGCAGGCCATCCAGACACAGGCCGTTGCGGCGCATTGTGTCTTTTTCGGTCTGGCTTATGACGTTTGCAATCTGGATCGCCACTCTTGCGCCAAGGCGGTGCAGCCCTGACCGAAAGGGGCATGATGCACTGCGTGACTTGAGGCAGGGTGTCCGGTGCTGCGCCCCATTTCCGGGCTGCGCAGCCGTCGCATTCGGACAATCCACGTAAGACTTCGGAGCCAACCAGTCTTGACACCGCTCGTTACAGCTTGAGTTTATCCCTTTGCTGGTGGCGCGTTGAGGTTTTGATGGCGTAGTTCCAGCGTGCCGATGTGGCGACGATCCCTGTCAACAGGAGGTTGCCTCATGGCTGATCGAAGCGCCGAACCCTGGTATCCCACTGCCGCGTATCTCTACGTGCTGCACCTGGATGACTTGGCACTGGCCTGGGAGTATTTGCGCCGTCATCCCGACTACCGCCGCGACTGGCTGCGCCGTCGCCGCCGACCGGACGCTGCCCACAGTTGGGGACTGCGCATGCTGGAAGACCCGGCCTTGGATGCGCGCGACGCGCATCCCGCCTGGTTTCCCGGCCATCCCTGCGCAGCGCAGCTTCACCCGGACATTGACCCGCCACCGGATGCCGTCGCGTTCGAGTTCTGGCGCATTCCCGGTCAAAAGCATCTCGTCCACGATGGCCAACGCCTGATGCTCGCCACGCGCTGGCCCGGCTACTGCCTGCGCCTGACGCTGGCGCCGAGCTTGGAGGATGGCATGGCCTACGTCTATGCCATCCGCGCGTGTGACATGCCTTGCGCGCGCCATTGCGTGCTCCGGGGCGAACTGGACAAGCTGGCCGTGGCCNCCGAAGGCACGCCCGCATCAGCGGCTCGGCCACGGCCTGCGCCGACTGCGTTGCAGGAGCTACACACCCTGCAGGCACTCGACGCCACTTTGGCGGGGGCGTCCTTGCGTGAGGTCGCCGAGGGGTTGTTCGGTACCGATGCAGTGGTCAATGGCTGGTATGCCGATGGCGGCCTGCGCTCCCGCGTGCGCCGTCTGNGTGCGACGCGGCCTGACGCTGATGCGCGGCGGCTATCGCCGCCTGGCTCGACTNCAATGACTTGAGCAGGGTCGTTTCGCATCCACTGCAAAACGACCCTCAACGGGACGCATCCCTTTCTTGAGACTGCCTCCATCTGGCCGCGCTGGTGCGGCCGGGNNCTGTCCTGACCGATGGAGGCTTATCCAATGCGACCCGCTCCCTTGCGGCCTGCTGCCGCGCATTCCACCCAGCCGCAACCCGCTGCCACAGCTCAACCCCAACGCTACCTGACGAACGACGAGGCCGCCGAATACCTGCGCTTGTCGCCGCGCACACTGGAAAAACAGCGCGTGATCGGCGGCGGCCCGCGTTTCCGCAAATTCGGCCGTCGCGTCATGTACGCGGTGGCCGACCTCGACGCCTGGGCCGACCAGCGCAGCTTCGAGGCCACGTCCGACCCCGAATACGCCGAGCACCACTCGGCCGACAGCCGTGCGCGCTGATCGGCGCTTCGCCGGTGGCCATCGCCATGTCCAGCCCTTCGCTGCCGCCCCGATCATTGGGGCAGCGACCAGCGCAGGAGCGGGAACAGCTCGACCTGTTCCGCGCGCTGCCGGGCGACATGGCGCCGCGCGACAGTCAGGACTTGATGGCCTTTCCGTTCTTCTCTTTGGCGAAGTCGAAGCGCGTCCAGCCGATCGACTTCCGCGCCGGCGGCGTGACGATCCGCGTGGAAGGGACGCAGGAGCACGGCATCGCCACGATCTGGGATGCCGACATCCTGATCTGGGCGGCCAGCCAGATCGTGGAAGCGCGCGACGCGGGCATCCGCCCATCGCGCCTGATGCACGCCACGCCCTACGAGATATTGCGCTTCATCGGGCGCGGTACCTCGCTGCGCGACTACCAGCGCCTCAAAGCCGCGCTGGATCGCCTGCAATCGACCACCGTGGCCACCTCCATCCGCGAGACAACCGGGCGGCGCCTGCATCGCTTCTCGTGGATCAACGAATGGAAGGAAATGGCCGATGCTCGCGGCACGCCGCTTGGCATCGAACTGATCCTGCCGGACTGGTTCTACGCGGGCGTGCTCGACGCCGCCCTGGTGCTTACCATCGACCCGGCGTATTTCAAGCTCACGGGCGGCATCGAACGCTGGTTGTACCGCCTGGTGCGCAAGCACGGCGGCAAGCAGCCGGGCGGTTGGCAGTTCGACTTCCGGCACCTGCACCGCAAGTCGGGCAGCACGGCGAAGCCCTACGACTTCGCCTGCGACTTGCGCGCACTGGTGGTGCGGCAGTCGATGCCGGGCTACGTCTTAGGCATCGTGCGCATGCCCGAGGACGGGGCCGAACTGCTGACCTTCCGGCCCGTGCCGCAGACGGCACGGGGATAACTCGGGGAAAAGCTGTGAATGGCCTCGTGCTATCAGTCGTGCCGGGTATCGTGCTATCGGGCGTGTCCCTATCGTGCTATCAGGCGTGCGAAACAGCCGGAAAGCCAATAGCGGTGCGGGTCTTCGGCCCCTCTAACTTCCCTAACTTAAATTCTTTAACTAATAAAAACAGCGCGTCGTTTCGGTGGATAACCGCCAAACGGCACGGCGCGCAGCGCTTCGCACGGCGAAGAAAACCCGGCTTTCCAGCAAGGAGGGCCGCGCCATGATCATCGCCTTGCTCAATCAAAAAGGCGGCGTGGGCAAGACCACGCTCGCCACGCACATCGCCGGCGAACTGGCGCTGCGCGGCCAGCAAGTCGTTCTGCTGGACGCCGACCCGCAAGGCTCGGCGCTGGACTGGACGCAGCGGCGCGCCCAACAGGGCTTGCCGCGCTTGTTCAGCGCCGTGGGCCTCGCCCGAGAGACGTTGCACCAGGAAGCGCCCGAGTTGGCACGCAGGGCCGATCACGTCGTCATCGACGGCCCACCGCGCATTGCCGCGCTGGCGCGCTCGGCACTGCTGGCGGCCGAGCGTGTGCTGATCCCGGTTCAGCCAAGTCCCTATGACTTGTGGGCGTCTGCCGAGATGGTGGCGCTGATCCGCGAGGCGCAAGTGTTCCGGCCTGCGCTGCGCGCGGCCTTCGCCATCAATCGGCGCGTCAGCACGACCATCATTGGTCGTGAAGCACGGCAGGCGCTGGCCGACCAGCCGTTGCCCGCACTGCGTTCGGAGGTGCACCAGCGCATCGTCTTCGCCGATAGCGTGGCCGCTGGTCGGCTGGCTCGCGAGACGGCACCCGACAGCGCCGCCACGCGCGAGATCGCCGCGCTGGTCGATGAACTGCTGCGGTGGCCGACATGACTGCAGAACGATATGCGCGCGGCANAGCGCGTCGGCATCGGCGCACGTCCGCCAGCGAACCCGCACGCCGAAGCGTGGGTTCGCCAGGGCGAAGGCACCGACCTCCAGAAAGGCGACCTCTACACCGCGCGCCTGACCCTCGACATCACGCCCGCGATGCGTGCGCGCATCAAGGTCTCGGCGTTCACGCAAGGCNGTGACGGTGGCCGAGCTGCTGCGCGGGTTGCTGGAACGCGAGTTCCCGGAGAACACGCCATGAAAGCTCACGCTTTGGCGGCCATGGCTGCTACGTCACCGACGATTGCGCCGCCGCTCGCAGTGCTCGCCGGGCGGACCAGCGCTGCGCCGCTGACCCGCGTATCGCTCGCCCACATCAAGCACCGCATCAACATCTATCTGCGCTTCGGCGAACCGGCGCGCACCATCCGGCTTGACCGCTGGCGGCGCGTTGCGATGTTCCCGCCCGGCGCGGTGTTTTGTCGCATCCGCTGGCAGGCCAACGACTACGGGACGATCCGCTGGCAGCTCATGGTGATGCAGGCTTGCACGCCGCTGGACGTGGCGCAGCGCATCCCCGGTGTGCTGCCCGGTGCGCAGCTGTTACTGCATGCCGAGGGCGAGGCGGCCGTGCGCGCTGTGCTGGCACGGATCGACGCCATCGAGGCGCTGGGCATCGCCGCCATCGACGTGTCGCCCGCGTACTGGCGCACGCTGGGCAACCGGCTCTCTGCACGCCTGCCGCTGCCCGAATACACGGCCGAACGACACGCGGTCTGGCTGGCCGGGAGGGCGCTGCCATGACCACGGCTTCCACGACCGCCAACGCCACGGGAACGGCGCCGCGTTCTCCTTNCGCGCATGCGCACTCGCATTGCGCTGGCGGGCCTGTCCGCCTGTGGCCTCGCTGCGCTGACCTGGGCGTCCTTCGTGTCGCCGCTGCCGCGCCTGATCTACAACCCGTCCGACAGCGTGGCGGTCGGCTGGTATCGCGTCGAACCGTTCGACCGCCGAGCCGACTCGCTGCCACGTCCGTTGTCCGTGGGCAGCATCGTGCTGGCCCAGCTTCCGGCCGACGCCGCCGCACTGGCCGCCCGACGCGGCTACCTGCCGACGCGCGTGCCGCTGCTCAAGCGCGTGGGCGCGGCGGCGCCGCAGGAGGTGTGCATCGTCGGTCGCAGCGTGCGCATCGACGGCGCGCCGGTGGCTGCTGTCTTGCCTGCTGATCGCATGGGCCGGCCGCTGCCATCCTGGCAGCAGTGCCGGCAGCTTCATCCCGGCGAGTTGTTCCTGCTGAGCGCGACCAACCCGGCGTCGTTCGACAGCCGGTACTTCGGGCCGATTGCCGCATCCACCGTGATCGGTGTTGCGCATCCGGTCTGGCTGGAAACACGCCTATGATGGCTACCGATTCGCTGCACATTTCCGTGCACTTCATCGTGCCATCCGACGTGTCGTTCCGCTGGCCGCCGTCGTGTCATCGCGTATGCCTNNTGCGGGTGCATTCGCACCGCACTTCGCGCAGCATTCGGCGCCGTCTTCCCACGTGCAGGCGTCTTACCTCGAACACGCCCGGCCGGTGGCCATTGCCGCGTTCGCCGGCACGCTGGCTGCGAGCAGCGCAGCGCCGCCGGGCCGCCGACGCCCTGAGCGAAAGCGAGGNGGAAAGGCGGAAGGCAAGATAAANGGTCGCGGCACCCTGCCGCTTGAAAATCCTGTCTGCACATGGGGTGGCGCGGCACGCGCCAGGGGGCAGCAGCGTGCCGCGAAAGTGCGCAATGCCGCATCGGCATTGGCGAAAGTGCGTGCTTTGCCCGCTGGACTGCGCCGCTCTTGGATGGANGCCACCCGATGAGCCGCAGCGATGACGACCGCTTTCGCATCCGTCCCGGCACGCCGAAACAGCGCAGCGATGCCTTCATCAACAAGGTACTGCGCCAAACCAACAAGGCCGGCGCCAAGCTCGGCAAGACGATCGGCAAAGCCGGCCAGCGGCCCGGTTCCCGGCTGGGGCGCGGCCACGTCGCGGCGCGCTTCGCCGGAGCCTCGCTCACGCCCAACGCCCGGCGTTTGACGATCAAGGCGCGCCTGGTCAATCTGGCCAAGGCCGGGTCGCACTCGACCGCTGCGCACCTGCGCTACATCGAGCGCGAAGGAGTCGATCGCCAGGGCGGGCCGGGCCACGCCTACGGCCCGACGACCGACGCGGCAGATACCGCCGCCTTCGAGGAACGGGGGCGCGAGGATCGACACCAGTTCCGCTTCATCGTCTCACCGGAGGACGCCGAACAACTCGACGACCTGCGCACCTATACCCGGCACCTGATGGCACGCATGGAAGCCGATCTGGGTAGCCGACTGGATTGGGTGGCCGTCGATCACTGGAACACCGACAACCCCCACACCCACGTGGTCCTGCGCGGCAAGGACGACACCGGCAAAGACCTCATCATTTCCCGCGACTACATCGCCGACGGGATGCGCCGCCGGGCCGCCGAACTGGCGACCGAGTGGCTGGGGCCGCGCACCGATCTGGAGATCCAGCGTGCCATGCAGCGCGAAGTCGATCAGGAGCGGTGGACGGGGTTGGACCGCACCTTGCAGCGTGAGGCCAAGGACGGTCTGGTGCTGCCGGAGACGCTGGCCGAACCCCGGCTGCAACGCCAGCGGCAGATGCTGATTGGCCGTCTGCAACGCTTGCAGCGCATGGGGCTGGCGACCGAGCAACAGCCCGGCGTGTGGGCTGTCCACGCCGAGGCCGAGCCGACCCTGCGATCCATGGGCGAGCGCGGCGACATCATCCGTACCATGCAGCGCGCCATGAGCGGCAAGCAGTGCGAGTTGGTCGTGTTCCAGCCTGGCGAGGAAGGCCGAACCATTGTCATCGGCCGCGTAACCGCCAAAGGGCTGGCCGACGAACTACACGACAAAGGCTACTTGGTCATCGACGGGATCGACGGCAAGGCGCACTACGTTGCTCTGCCGCCGCGTTCGGAACTGGAGCAGTACCCGACCGGTTCGGTGGTCGAGGTGAAAGGCTCGACCGACGTGCGCACGGCCGACCGAAACATCGCCGCGGTGTCAGTGGATGGCATCTATCGCACCGACCATCACCTTGCGCTCGCCCAAGGCGAGGCCACGCCCGACCGTGATCCACGCGAGGCGGTGGCGGCGCACGTGCGCCGGCTGGAAGCCCTGCGCCGCGCCGGCATCGTGGAGCGCATGGCCGAAGGCGTCTGGCGCGTGCCTGACGACTTCGCCGAACGAGGCCGCCAGTACGACGCCCAACGCCGGGGCGACGGCGTGGCGGTGGAGTTGAAATCACACCTGCCCATCGAACGGCAGGCCCGCGTGATCGGGGCGACTTGGCTGGATCAGCAGTTGATCGGTGGCGGCAAGGGCTTGGGCGACCTGGGCTTTGGCAGCGAGGTCAAAGACGCACTGCAACAGCGCGTCGACTTCCTGGCCGGGCAGGGGCTGGCCGAGCGGCGCGGCCAACGCGTGATCCTGGCGCGCAACCTGTTGGCGACGCTGCGCGGGCGCGAGCTGGCAAAGGCTGCGCAGGACATAGCGGCGGAAACCAGCCTGGAGCATCGGCCGGTGTCCGAGGGGCAGCGTGTGGCTGGCATCTACCGGCGCAGCGTCATGCTCGCCAGTAGGCGCTACGCGATGCTCGATGACGGCAAGGGTTTCTCGCTTGTGCCATGGCGGCCGGTGATCGAGCTGCGGCTGGGGCAACAGCTTGCCGCGACAGTGCGCGGAGATGGCGTGTCGTGGGAGGTCGGCCGTAAACGGGGATGTCGATCTGAATAGCGCCTGCCGCCATAGGAGTTGGGGCACAGAATCGCGTCAAGGTATCGAGCTCGCATCCCGTACAGCCTGCGATACGACTCCAGGTTCGGCGGTAGCTCGCTTGTCACGCACCAGCATGACGAGTACGGGGGCGATACGGGCGACTTGCTCAGCGTTGCTGTCGAGCAGAAGCCAATCCAAGCCTCGGCGACCGTGCATTCCCAGAACAACCAAATCGGAACGGATATCTTGAACTGAAGCCGGCCAACACCAGAGTCCTCCCTTTCACCTTGACAGGTGATAATACCTAATATATTCATACTAAACGTTCGTTAGAATTTTTATCAGGATGTGTTCATGGGGAACCCGGTGATGATAAGCATTCCCAAGCGAAAAACGCGGGAAGAGATTCTTGAACTATCGGCGCCTCTATTTGCGCAGAACGGTTATGACGGCGTCTCGATGCGCGATGTCGCTGCCGCCGTCGGCCTCACCCAGGCGGCGCTTTACTACCACTTCGCTGACAAGGACCAGCTCTATCTCGATGCGGTGGCCTACGAATTCCGGGAAAGAGAGGCCGCGCTGAAAGACATGCTGGCCGGCGACGGTACCNCCATGGGGAGGCTTGAGCGCTTTGTGGCCGGGCTCGCCCGGATGATGGCCACGGATAAGGACTTTCTGCGGCTGGTGCAGTGGGTACTTCTGGACAGCGACGAGGCGCGTCAGAGCACCTTGGCCAAACATGTATTCAGGGACATGTTCGTCGCCGTCCATGATCTCGCCAGCGAACTGGACCCGCATCAGGATGCCCACCTGCTTGCGATGTCGATCTTTGGCCTGGTGATCTTCCATTTCCAGACCGGTGCAACCCGTCAGTTCATGCCGGGACACCGGCCCCACCAGGACAACCCCGAAGTGCTGGCACGCCACGTATGCGAACTGCTGCGAAGGAGCCTGGCCGCAGCCGATGGGGGGCACGCTGAGGATGGGGCTCCTGGACAAGCTCATACCGATACCCGGCCCCGTACACGCCGGATTTTCCACACTCTCACTTTGAAAAGGAGCAGCGACCATGGCCAAGGCAAAATCCACCTCCGCTTCGAATGCGGCGCCGGAATCCGTTGCGGAGAAGAATCCGCCCGTCACCGCCGAGGAGCGCTATCGAATGATCGCGGAGGCCGCCTATTTTCGCGCGGAGAAGCGCGCCTTTGTGGGCGGGAACGTGGCGGAGGACTGGCTGCAGGCCGAGGCCGAGATCGACCGGATGCTCAAGGAGCAGGGACGTCTTCCCTCGATGACGCCAGAGGAAATCGAGCAACGCGTACAAGGCGCCCTCGCCACCGACCCGGCCGCGATCGCCGCCCAGGTGCGCGCGATCACGCTCGATGCGCTCACGCGCGGGCATCTTGATACCGATGCACTCAAACGCGTGACGGCGGCCGTGGTCAAAGGCGCCCGCGAAGGCGCCGCGCCGCTCGGGGAGCCCGGCGGACAAGCGCTGAAGGAGGCGATGCGCGGTCTGGACGAGGCGCTGGCCGGGGCGGCGGAGGCCGCTCAGCTGGCCATTCAGGAAGCAGCAGGTCGCAGCAGCGAGTTCTCCCGGCAGGGGCTGAAGCGGGCGGTGGACGAGCTGGCCACCCTGCAGACGCTGTTCATCGAAACGCTGCAGGACGCCGCGCGCAATACCCGGGGCGTCGTCCAGGCCACCTTCACCGAGCTTGCCGAACATGCCCGCAGCAGTGGCTCGGCCGTCGGCCAACGTACCCGGATCGCGCTCGATCAATTGGCCCACGCCGTTACGGCAGGCGCGCGCGAGCAGGCCAAGAGAGGGACGGAGGTCGTGCGCCATGAAGCCGCGCTGCTTGCCGGTCTGGCCGCCGGCCTGCTCCAGGGCATCGCTGCCCGCCTGGAATCGAAAGATACCGACAAGGACGCTTGATGCTATGGCAAGCGATCGGCGCCGTCCGCGACCTGGGCCGCCTGCATGACATCGCCTCTGTCCTGATCCGTTATGGCTTCGGCGATCTGGTGCGGCGGATCGGCATGGCGGGCGCCCTGGAACGTGCCGGCCGCGCCCTGCACTGGCACGAACCGGAGGAACTGGCGCGGCTGGAGCCGCCGGCCCGCGTGCGCCGGGCGCTGGAGGAGCTGGGGCCGAGTTTCGTCAAGCTGGGGCAGATCCTCGCCACCCGCGTCGATCTGTTCCCGGCGGAATGGATCGCCGAGTTCAGCAAGCTGCAGGATGCGGCGCCCGCCATCCCTTTCACCGAGCTGCTGCCGCAGCTGACCGAGGACCTGGGCGAGCCGCCCGAGGCCATCTTTCCGCGCCTGGAGATGCAGGCGCTGGCGGCGGCCTCGCTGGCCCAGGTGCATCGCGCCTGGCTGGCTGACGGCACGGCGGTCATCCTCAAGGTGCGGCGCCCCGGCATCCGGCCGATCGTGGAGGCTGACCTGCGCCTGCTGGCCCGTCTCGCCGAGATCGTCGAGGCGGAGGCGCCCGAGTTGCGCCGCTACCGGCCGCGGGAGGTGGTGCGCCATTTCACCCTGTCGCTGCGCCGCGAACTGGATTTTTCCGCCGAGGGCCGCAGCGCCGAGCGCATCGCCGCCAACTTCGCCGCCCACCCCGAGATCGTCGTTCCCCGCATCCACTGGCCGTGGACCGGCGGGCGGCTCAATGTGCAGGACTATGTCGAGGGCATTGCCGGCCGCGACCTGGCCGCCGTGGACGCGGCCGGCCTCGACCGCAGGCTGCTGGCCCGTCGCGGCGCCCGGGCCGTGCTCAAGATGATGCTCGCAGACGGCTTCTTCCACGCCGACCCGCATCCCGGCAACGTCTTCTACCTGCCGGACAACCGCATCGCCTTCATCGATTTCGGCATGGTCGGGCGCCTCTCCGAGGAGCGCCGCTATCAGTTGGCCGTGCTGCTGCACGGTCTCGTCAGCCACGATGCCGAGAAGGTGGCCGAAGTGCTGCTGGACTGGAGCGGCGGCGCCCAGATCGACAGCGAGACCTTGCAGCCCGAGATCGATGCCTTCGTCGACCAGTATCACGGCGTGCCGCTCAAGAACCTCGATCTGGGCGCCATGCTCTCCGACCTGGTCGCCATCCTGCGCGAGCACGGCCTCGCCCTGCCGCCCGACCTGGCGCTGCTGATCAAGGCCTTCATCACGCTGGAAGGACTGGGACGCCAGCTCGACCCCGACTTCGACATGGCGGGCGAGGCCGCCCCGTTTCTCGAACAGGTGCTGCTCGCCCACGCCGCGCCCGGCGCCCTGGTCTGGCGCGGCTGGCGCGCCTTGCGCGACACGCTTGCCCTCGTCGCCGGGCTGCCGCAAGACCTGCGCCAGCTCCTGCGCGCCGCGCGGCGCGGCAAGCTCCTGGTGCAAGTCGAGGTCCTGCCCCTCAAGCATTTCGGCGACCGTCTCGACCGCGCCGCCAGCCGCCTGGCGATCAGCGTCGTCACCGCCGCCCTGATCATCGGCTCGGCCATCGTCATGACCGTCGAGCGCGAGCCCGGCCTGCCATCTTTCGGCTTGCTCGGCTTCATCGCCGCCGTCATCGGCGGCATCTGGGTGCTGTTCTCCATCTGGCGTGGCGGCAAGGGCTAGAGATGGCGAAACCAGCACCCGAAACCGTTCCCAATCCGCCCGCGCGCAAGGTCGGCCTGGCGCTGGGCAGCGGTTCAGCGCGCGGGCTGGCGCACATCGGCGTGCTGCGTGCCATCGAGGAGGCCGGGATCAAGGTCGATCTGGTCGCCGGCACCAGCATAGGCGCGGTGGTGGGCGCGGTATATGCCGCCGGCAAGATCGGGGGCTTGGCCGACCGTTTTCGCGCCTTCGATTGGCGGCAGATCGTCGGCATGCTCGACCCCGTTCTCCCCCGTTCCGGGCTGATCGACGGCCAGAAGATCGCGGACTTTGTACGCGCCCATGTGGCGGCCGCAAGCATCGAGGATCTGCCGATCCCCTTCCGCGCCGTGGCCACCTGCATCATGAGCGGCGAGGAGGTGGTGTGCGCCTGGGGCGACCTGATCGATGCGGTGCGCGCCAGCATCTCGGTGCCCGGCATCTTCACGCCGGTGCGCAGCAACGGCCGCATTCTCGTCGACGGCGGTCTGGTCAACCCGGTGCCGGTGAGTGTGGTGCGTGCCATGGGCGCAGGCCTGGTCATCGCCGTCGACCTCAACCACGACATCGTGGCGAGCCGGGTATCCCGCCCAGATTCGAACTCACAGGGAACATTCCATACCCAGGCCATGGCGCGCCTGCTGGCAAGCCTCCGAACAAACCCCGGCTTGGTCCAGTTCGAAGCCTGGCTGCACAAGGAGCCGGAACCGCTGCCGGGCATCTTCGATGTGCTGCTGAGCTCCATCTACATCATGCAGGCGCGCATGACCCAGGCCAGCCTGCGGCAGGACAAGCCGGACATCCTCATCCGCCCGCCGCTGGGTGCGGTGCGTTTCATGGAGTTCGACCGCGCCGAGGAAATCATCGAGATCGGCTACCGCAGCGCGGCGCAGCAATTGGCCCGCTGGGCAGGAGCGCCCACTGATGACTGACAGGCATCCCATGAACTTCCCGAGGCTGTGATGACGGGCGTCCGCGCCGCCATTGCAGGCGCCCTGACCTGCGAGGCACCCCCGTCCAGCTTGCCTTGCGCCTGTTGCTGTCAGGCCAGCAGATTCCGATCCGGGCGCTGGTGACCAGCAGCTTTCATTCCGGGCAGGCGGGCATCGATGCCGGCACGGCCTTGGACCTGATCCATCTCAGCCTGCAGCAATTGCATGCCCACGTCGATGCGGCGAGCGGCCCATCCGCGCATCTCGGCAACGCCGCCACCGTGCTGGCGGGCGACTACTTGACCACCGGGGCCTTCCGCCTGCTGGTGCGCTGCGCTGACCTGCAAGTCCTCGCCCTGATTTCTCATGCGGTCAACCGTGCCGCGGAATTGGAGGCCGCGAATCTGAGCCTGGCGCGAGATGGCGTCGATGACCCGACGCAGTGGGTGCGAACCCGTCAACGGTTGGCGGCGCCGCTGGGCGGGGCGGCCGGTGCCACAGGGGCTGCGCTCGCGGGCTACCCGGAACCGCTCGCCGGCGTCGCTCGGCGCTACGGCGAAACCCTCGTGGCGAGCCACGTGTTGCTGCAAGAAGCCAATGCCATGGAGCGCTGCGAGGCACGCACCGCCCTCCTGTGCGCAGCGCGCGACCTGTGCCGTCAGGCGACGCAGGAGGCGCGCACCCTTGCGACGGCCACAGGGAACGGCCGTCCACTCGAACTGGCTGAACGGATCGCTGCCAGCATCGAGGCTGGAGGCAGTGAAAAGTAATCATGAATTTAATGAGCCCCAACCCTCAGCCGGCCCGCGTGACAAGCCAGCAGGGAATGAAAATGGACGCGTCCTTGCCACCGAAGAAGATCGTCATTTTCTATTCGTCGATCGGCTACGGGCACATCAGTGCTGCCCAAGCCATAAGGGCGGAGATACATCGGCAATCCCGGAACACCGAGGTGGTTCTGCAGGACATTCGCGCCTTCATGCACCCGCTCTGGCGGCGCGTCGACGAACGCCTGTACTGGTTCGTCGCCAGCAACTTGCCCGAGTGCTTCGAGAGCCTGTTCGACGCGATGCAAACCAGAGGCAACCGCATTCCCTCGCTGTCGATGCTGCCCACGGACTACCCGGAGNGGAAAGTTCACGCCTACCTGACCCAACAGGCGCCGGACGTCATCCTGTCGACCCACTACGGCGCTGCCCAGGTGCTGNGAACGCTGCGCGAANAGGGGTTCCTGGCCAATCGAAGAATCGGATGGCTGCATACGGACTTTNTCGAGGGCTACTTTCCACGTATCTCCAAGCTGATCGATCGCACCTTTCTGGCGCACCCGGAACTGGAATCGCGCTGGCTGGCGGCAGGCGTGCCACCGGACAAGGTAATCACCAGCGGGATGCCGGTGCAGGTCGAGGCGGTGTCCGCAGTCGCTCGCCAGGACATCCGCGCGTGTATCGGGTTATCGCCGGACATTCCCACCCTGACGCTCGCGGGCGGCAAGGAAGGCCGGNGGGACTATGTCGACTTCATCTACAGCGTGATGCGTCATGTTCCCTGCAGCCTGCAGATCATCGCCGCATGTGGCGCGAACGCGAGCCTGCGTGCCAGGCTCAAGGAACTGCGCGGGAGCCTGCCGTCGCGGCTAACACTGAAGGTCGTGGGACTGGTGCCACGATCCGACATGACTGCGTACATGGGCGCCGCCGACGTCCTGATCACCAAGGCGGGAGGACTGACGCTGGCGGAAGCGTTCACGATCGGCGTGCCGACCATCCTCCTCGATGTCATCAGCGGCCACGAGCGCGAGAACGCCGCCCTGTTCGTGCGCCAAGGGCTGGCCAGTTTTGCTGGCAATGCGGAAGACGCGGGAAGACTGGTCGAGGAAATCCTCTCCGATCCGGTCCGACGGGAAGAAATCCTCACCGCCCAACGGCAGTACAGAGAGCGGACGAACATCGTCAGCATCGCCCGGTTCGCACTGGACGACGCAGAGGATCCCGTATATCCATTGCCGACTTACGGGGTCGAAGATGGCGCGCCGGTGCTCGGCATCGACGCAGCGCTCGCACGACTCGACGCCGAGTCATCGGCCGAGGTCGAGTTGCTGCTTTCCTACGCGACCTCGCAGACGCCGGAGCGGATCGTCCGCGAAAATCCGTTCGGACACCTTGCCATCCGTATCGAGGGCGTCGTTTATAGCGCGAACTACATCGCGGACCCTTCCGTCGATCCAAATTTTCTCCAGCACGTGAGCCTTGCGGACTATTTGTACGGTGTCACTCGTCCGTCCCCATCGCAAGTTCATACCAACACCTATGGCATGGCCTACGGCCGCGAGACGCTCGGTTTGCGCGTCCGGGGCGTTCCCNCCGAAAGCCGCGCCGCGATGGTGGCCGAGGCGCGCCGCCAGGAAGGCGCGTTCCGGGATGGCAGCCTGCAATGGCACCGGAGCGATTTCAATTGCGCGGACGTCGTGGCGCAGATGCTTGCGGCCGGTGGCTATGGCCGCCGCTCCCTCGGCAACCGGATAGGGCTGCCGAGCATGCCTTTGGACGTGTTCGAGGGCATCCGAGCACGGTTCGAAGAAGACCCGTCGTTGCAGGAGGAATTGATCGCCTACCGTTTGCTGCCTGGAACTCAGGCGCCTTATCGCTTTTCCCGTTTTCCGCTCTCGATGTGGCAGCCATTGCGCTCGATGGCGCGCGTGCTCAGCGACGCGTCTCGCGACGAGCTTGAGCAGGCAACAACCCGACAGGTCACTGGGTATTTCAGCGATTCCCGGCTTTATGTCGAGGACTTGCGGGCCTGCCGGTCGGCATCGGGAACCGAGGATATCCCGCTTGTCGAGCGTCCTCCCCTGGCACTGGAGGAGGCGATCCTCGCCGACTTGCGGCGTGTGCTCGCGGTGTACTTGGAACTTCCGTTCCAGCGGATCGGGCGCTTGGAGGGTCGCCCTGCCATCAAGGGGTTTGACGCGCTCGTCAATCGGGGACTCGAACTCGCCCGGCTGGCGACGGAGCATGCCGAAGACGGTCTGCTCCGTCTTCGCGCGGACCGGCTGCGCGCGCTATTCAACCGGCTCGTGGAAGACTACGGGCAGATCGACCCGCAGCGCTTCGAATTGCGTCACGTCCAGGTCTACTTGGCGCAGCTACGGGCGTTCGAGTCGGTGCTGGGACGGGAGCTGTTGCCCNCGGGCGCTTCGTGGACCGACAGAGTGCGGACATCGCTGCATGTTTGGTGGCGTNCAAAGGTGGTGTTTGCTCGCCGCGTTGCCCAGGTGTATTTCCGCAAAGAGAGAAGTAACTTGCCTTCACCACGCCCCCATTCAATGTGGCTCTCGCACGTTCTGTCCGGCGCTCTTCTGTCTTTCGGCAGCACAACGGCATTCGGTGCCGATCAGCTCGGCAAACAGTTTCAGATGCGGATGCCCCAGCCGGAGCGCGCTGCCTACGAGGCCGCTCCGCACCGGCCGCCGCAACACTCGCGGCACCGACAAGGCCGCGTCCGCAGAATGGCTGGCCCGCGTCCTGCTAATCACCATTTAAAGTCCAATCGGAAAAACCCGCCCCATGAAAAGAAAAACCCTGCTCACACACATGGCGCCGCTGGCGCTCTACGCTCTCTTGACCGGATGCGGTAAAGCGCCGGAGGCCCCGACTCAAATCGACGCCAAGACCTGGAATCTTCCGGTCATGACGGCGAGCGCCAGTGCACCGGTCGAGTACACTACGGTCGGCTCGGTGGTGTCCGATCAGCGCGTCGAGGTCGCCTCGCGGCTGAGCGGTTATATCCGCGAGATCAAGNTGCAGGAGGGTGAACGGGTGCGGCGCGGCCAGGTGCTTGCCCGCCTCGATGCCGCGGACGTGGAAGGCGGCATCCGCCAAACGCGCGCGGCCCAAGGCGCAGCCGAGGCCGCCTTCCGGGATGCGCAGACTGACCTCGAGCGATTCGAGCGCCTGTTCGAACGCGGCAGCGTCTCGGAAAACGAGATGCGCAAGGTGCGCCTGAAGTTTGACGCCGCCCGCGAGGCCCTGAACCAGGCGCGCGCCGGTCTCGACACGGCGCTGGCCCAGCGCGCCTATGCCGAAATCGTCAGCCCCGTGGCCGGCACGGTGGTGGCCCGCCTGAAACGGGCCGGCGATCTCGCTGTGCCCGGCATGCCGTTGTTGACCGTGGAGTCGGGGCGTGGCCTGCTGTTCGAGACCTTCGTGGCGGAAGGCCAGGTCGCCGCCATGGGCGAGGGCAAGCCGGCGGTGGTCAGCCTTGACCGCCTGCCCACGCCCTTGGAAGGCACGGTGACCCGGGTGATTCCCTCCGGCGATCCTGTTACTCGCAGCTACCAGGTCAAGATCGCGCTGCCAGAGACGGTAGGGCTGATGCCGGGGATGTTCGGCCGCGCAGTCTTCACGGTCGGGNAAAGCCCCTCGCCGGTGGTGCCGCGGCGGGCGCTGGCCGAGCGCGGCGGGCTCACCGGCGTTTTCGTGCTGGACGGCGAGGGCCGGGCGCTGTTCCGCTGGCTGCGCACCGGCCGCGAATGGCCCGACCGGGTCGAGGTGAGCGCCGGTCTGGCAGCCGACGAGCGCTTCGTGGCAGCGGTCGAGCCCGCCCTGCGCGACGGCGACCGCGTCATGCCGGCGGAGGCGCCGTGATGACCGACCGCAGACTCAACAGCGCCGGACGCCTGGCCGAGATATTCGTTTCCTCCAAACTGACCGTGCTGTTCATGCTCGCCTGTGCGCTGCTGGGCCTGCTGGCAATGGCGCTCACCCCGCGCGAGGAAAACCCGCAGATCGTGGTGCCCGGCGCCGAGGTGCGGGTGGCCCTGCCCGGCGCCTCCNCCGAAGAGGTGGAGGAACTAGTGATCCGGCCACTGGAGGGTATCGTCAAGCAGATCNCCGGGGTGGACCACACCTACGCCACGGCAATGAACTCGCTGGGCGTGCTGATGNTGCAGTTCAAGGTAGGGGAGAACAAGGAGAAATCCCTGGTCAAGCTCTACGACCGCGTGCTCGGCCAGCGCGACCGCCTGCCCCTCGGGGCGATGGAGCCGCTCATCCGCAGTGTGGACGTAGACGACGTGCCCATCGTCACGGTCACTCTGGCCTCGGAGCGCTATGACGACTATGCGCTGAAGCGGCTGGCCGACCGCATGCTGGAGNGGCTGCGCAGCCTGGAGGCGGTATCCACCACTTTCGTGCAGGGTGGCCGCGACCGGGAGATGCGCATCGAACTAGACCCGCAGCGCCTGCAGTCCTTTGGCGTGACGCTGGACCAGGTGCGCGCCTTCCTGAGCGCGGGCAACGTCGCCGCCNCCCTGGGCACGGTGGTGCAGCAGGGCGAGAACCGCCAGGTGTACCTGGACGGCTTCCTCGCCTCGGCGGAGGAGCTCGGGCGCCTGATCGTCGGCAACCACGCCGGCCGCCCCATCTACCTGGGCGAGGTGGCGCGCGTCGTCGACGGCCCCGAAGAGCGGGATAAACTGAGCCGCATGGCCTTCGGTCCGGCCGATGCGCGCTTCGGCAAGGTGCAGCAGGCGGAGATGCCGGCGGTGACACTGGCTGTGGCCAAGAAGGCCGGCACCAATGCCGTGGTCGTTGCTGATGAGGTGCTCGCCCGCATCGAGCGGATGCGGGTGCAATTCGTACCGGCCGACGTCGAGCTCGTGGTGACCCGCAACGACGGCCAGAAGGCGGACGCCGCCGTCAACGGCCTGATCGAGCACCTGGGCATCGCCGTGCTGGCCGTGTTCCTGGTGACCGCCGTCTTCCTGGGGCTGAAGGAGGCGCTGATCGTGGGCGTGACGGTGCCGCTGATTCTGGCGCTCACCCTGGGCGCGGCCTATTTCGGGAGCCTGACCATCAACCGCGTCTCCCTGTTCGCGCTGATCCTGTCGCTCGGCTTGTTGGTCGATGCCGCGATCGTCGTCATCGAGAACATCCACCGCCGCTACGCCCGCCTCGGCCAGGAGGACAAGGCGCGGGCCACGGTGCAGGCGGTCAACGAGATCGGTTCCCCCACCAACCTGGCGACGCTGGCGGTGATGCTGGTGTTCGGCTCGCTGCTGGTCGTCTCCGGCATGTCGGGGCAGTACTTTTATCCGGTGGCCTTCAACGTCCCCGTCGCCATGGCCGCCTCCCTGTTGGTGGCCTATGCCGTGGTGCCCTGGGCGGCCAACCGCTGGCTGAAACCCGGCGAGGGACGGGAACTGGAGGACCACGACACCCGGGACCGCCTGCACCGTTTCTACCACGCGCTCATGGCGCCCCTGGTGGACAGTCCGTCCAGACGGCGGGGCGTTTTCCTGCTGGCCGCCCTGGCGATCGCGCTGTCCCTGTTCCAACCCATCTGGCAGTTCGTGCGCCCGGCCGGCTTGAGCGGACCGCAGGCCTGGTTCGGCGTCGAGATGGCGATGATGCCCAAGGACGACAAGAACACCTTCAACATCACCCTCGACCTGGCGGAGACCGCCCCGGTGGAGACCACCGACCGGCTCGCCCGCGAGATTGGTGCCCTGTTGCGCCAGAACCCCGACGTGAGCGATTACCAGAGCTGGATCGGCCAGGCCGGCGTGATCGACTTCAATGGCCTGCTGCGCGGCGCCGGCAGCAAGCAGGGGCCGCATGTGNGGGAAATCCGCGTCAACCTCCGGGACAAAACGGCGCGCGACAAGACCTCAATCGATATCGTTCGCGAGCTGCGTCCCGCGGTGCAGGCCATCGCCGCGCGCTTCCCCGGCAGTACCGTGCAACTGGTGGAAGACCCGCCGGGGCCGCCGGTGCGCGCCACGGTGCTGGCCGAAATCTACGGCACCGACCCGCAGCAACTGCGCGCGCTTTCCGGGCAGGTCAAGGCGGCCTTCGGGCGAACCTACGACATGGTCGAAGTCACCGACACCGAGGTCGAGGATGTGTACCAACACCGCCTGACCGTCGACCGGGAAAAGGCCGCGCTCTCCGGGCTGACGGTCGCCGACGCGGCCGTCGCGCTGCGCCGCCTGATCGACGGCGAGACGCTGGGGCGCGCCCATGTTCAAGGCGAGAAGAACCCCGTGCCCATTCGCCTGCAGATCCCGCGCAGCCACCAGATCGACCCCGAACTGCTGTCGCGGGTGTCGCTGACCAATCGGCAGGGCCAGCGGGTGCCGTTGTCGGAACTGGTGCGGGTGGCGCCCGCCCGGGCCGACCGGCCCATCCTGCACAAGGATGGCGAGCGCGTCACCTTCGTGGGCGGCGAGCTCGAATCCACCGCCCCCGTCTATGCGGTGCTCGATCTCGACCGGCGCCTGGACGGCCTGGCGTTGGCCGGCGGCAGCCGCCTTGCCACCGGCAACCTGCGCTTCAACCCGGTGGCGCCGGATACCCTGGACGGCCCCCGCCTGCACTGGGATGGAGAACTGCGCATGACGCTCGATACCTACCGCGACATGCTGGGCGCCTTGGGGCTGGCGATCACCTTCATCTTCCTGGTGCTGGTGGCCTATTACCAGTCCTTCAGCCTGCCGCTGGTCGCTATGGCGGCGATCCCCCTGGGGCTGGCCGGTGTCTTTCCGGGACACTGGCTCATGGGGCAGCCGTTCAACGCCACCTCCATGATCGGCATCATCGCCCTGGCCGGCGTGGTAGTGCGCAACTCGCTGCTCATCATCGACTTCGTGCTCGACTACCGGCGCCAGGGCATGGACCTGCGCGAAGCCATCCTCGAAGCCGGTGCGGTGCGCCTGCGTCCCATCCTGCTGACGGCGCTGGCCATCGTCCTGGGCAGCGCCGTGATGCTCGCCGACCCGGTGTTCGGCGGCCTGGCCATCTCGCTGATCTTCGGCACTCTGGTCTCCACTGTGCTCACCCTGATCGTCGTGCCCCTGCTGCTCTATCTGCTGCTGCGCCACAAACAGCGCAAAGAAGCGGCCACAAAAGAAGGAACAACGTGAATTCCGCTCATCACCCAAAGACTCCGCGGCCTGCTGCCGCTGGCAGGCCTGGCCGCCGCGCTGCTCGCGGGCAACGCCGCTGCAGAATCCCTGCCGCAGGCATGGGACACCGCCCTGGCCGTGGACCGCGGCCTGAAGGCGGCGCGCGAAAACACCGGCGCCGCCGAGAGCCTGCTGGAGGCTGCCCGATCCAGCAGCCTGCCCAGCGTGAGTTTGGAGGCAGGCTATATCGCCCTCGACAAGACGCCGGCGTTCAGGGCCGACCTGCTCGGCCAGTCGCTGCAGCTGCCGATGGCCCAGCAAGACAGCGCCGCCTACAAGGCCATGGCGACCCTGCCGCTCTACACCGGGGCCGCATCGAGCGCGGCATCGATGCGGCGGCGGCGGGCCTGGAGGCGGCGAGGCTGGGCGAGACGGCCGACGTGCAGAACCTCAAGCTGCGCGTGGCCGATGCCTACGTCAACGGGCTGCGCGCCGGCCGGATGCTGAAGGTCGCCGAAAGCCATGTCGAGAGTCTGTCGGCCCATGCTCGCGATGTGGGAAACCTGCACGAGCAGGGCATGGTGGCCAGGAGCGACCTGCTCTCCGTGCGGGTCGCCCTGGCCGATGCACGGCAAAAGGCCCTGCAGGCGGCCAATGCCCTGGATCTGGCCCGCGCGGCCTACAACCGGCTGCTGGGGCGACCGCTTGACCAGGCCGTCAGCTTGGATGAACTGGCCCCCGATGCGGGTCGGGTACCCTTGGCGCGCTTGACCGAGCGGGCGCTCGTCCAGCGCAGCGAATTGGCCGCGCTGGCCGGACAGATCGAGGCCTTACGCCATCAGGCGGCAGCCGTGCGCGGAGAAAATCGTCCGCAGATTGCGCTGTCCGGCGGCTATGGCTACCAGCAAAACCGCTATCAGGTGCATGAAGGGCAGTGGATGGTCACCCTGGGAGCCCGATGGAACGTGTTCGATGGCGGTGTGGCCGGTCACCGCGCCGGCGCGGTCGAGCGCCAGGCGGCAGCGTTGACGGAGCAGCGCGAGGAGCTCGCCTCGGTGGTCGCCCTGCAGGTGCGCCAGACTTGGCTCGACGTGGAGGAAACGGGAAAGCGCATCGAGGTCACCCGCTCGGCCATCGACCAGGCCGAGGAAAACCTGCGCGTGGTGCGCGACCGCTATGCCAACGGCCTGTCCACCCATACCGAGGTGCTGGACGCCGAAACCCTGCGCGTCAACAGCGAGGCCAATCACGCCGCCGCGCACTATGACGCCGCGCTGGCTGGACTGCGACTGAAGCGTGCCGTGGGCGATCTTTAGAGAGGGAGCCAGCGTGAAGAAGAACATCCCGTTCGTTGGGCTCGTTTCCGGATTGACCGTGCTGGCCCTGCTCGCCGTCGCGGGTTGGTGGTTCTGGCTGCGCACGCCGCCGCTGCCTGATGGACTGATCCAAGCCAACGGCCGTATCGAGGGCGATCACTATGCCGTCGCCGGAAAGATGCCGGGTAAGGTGGCTGATCTCCCTGCCCGCGAAGGGGATAGCACGCAGAAGGGCAAGGTGCTCGCCCGCCTGGACGATGCCCAGGTCCGCGCCAGGCTCGATCAGGCCCGCCAGGCGGCAAGCGCCATGGAGGCGCAATGGCGGGCGGCGCAGACGGCGCTCGCAGTCGCGCGCAAGGACCTGCCCCTGGCGATCCAGACCGCCGAGGCCAACCTCGCCCATGCCCGCGCGCAGCTCGCCTCGGCCCACTCCAGCGCGGAGCAGGCGGCGCGGGATGCCGAACGCTTCCGCCGGCTGGCCGAGGCGGGAACGGTGGATCGGCACCGTTACGAGCAGATGGCGCTCGCCGCCGAGGTCGCGGCCAACCAGGCGCGCTCGGCCGAAGAGGCCGTGCGCGTGGCGGAAGGCAGCTCGCCCAGGCGCGTCTGGGCGATGAACGGCTGGGCGCCAGAAAGGATGAAGTGAAGGCCCTGGCCGCCCAGCTCGATCAGGCGCGGGCCGCGCTGAAAGAGGCCGAGCGTGCTCGCCGATCTCGCCATTGTCGCGCCTGCCGACGGCATCATCACCCAGCGTCTGGTGAATGCGGGCGAGGTGGTCGGCGCGGGTGCGCCGCTTTTCGACATCGTCGATCTCGACCGCCTCTATCTCAAGGCCTATGTGCCGGAGAAGGACATCGGCAAGGTGCGCCTGGGGCTGCCGGCGCGGGTGTACACCGACGCCTTCCCCGACCGGCCGTTCCCCGCCACGGTGCGCTACATCGCCGCGCGGGCGGAGTTCACGCCGAAGGAGGTGCAAACACCGGACGAGCGGGTCAAGCTGGTCTATGCGGTCAAGCTGTATCTGGATGTAAACCCGGAGCACCGCCTCACGCCGGGGCTGCCGGCCGATGCCATCATCCGTTGGCGCGAGGACACCCCATGGGCGAAGCCGCGCCGCTAACGCCCGCGCCGGCCGTCCGGGTGCAGGGTTTCGGCAAGCGCTATCGCCGGCAGGCGGCGGTCGCCGGGGTCGATCTCGAGGTGCGGCGCGGCGAGCTCTACGGCCTCATCGGGCCGGACGGCGCCGGCAAGTCCAGCCTCATGAAGGCCGTCGCCGGGGTGCTCGCCTTCGAGGAGGGCTCGATCGAAATGTTCGGCACCCGCATCGATTCGGAGGCGGCGGCCGAGCGGGTGAAGGGCCGGCTCGGCTTCATGCCCCAAGGCCTGGGCCTCAACCTCTATCCCGAGCTGTCGGTGGAAGAAAACATCGACTTTTTCGCCCGCCTGCGCGGCGTGCCGGCCGCAGAGATTGCCGCGCGCAAGGCGAAGCTCCTGGCCATGACGCGGCTCGACCGCTTCACCGGCCGGCCGATGAAACACCTCTCCGGCGGCATGAAGCAGAAGCTCGGCCTCGTCTGCACCCTGATCCACGAGCCGGAGCTCATCGTCCTGGACGAGCCCACCACCGGTGTCGATCCGGTCTCGCGCCGGGATTTCTGGGCCATCCTCGCCGAGCTGTTGCGCGAGAAAGGCATCACCGCCCTGATCTCCACCGCCTATCTGGACGAGGCCGAGCGCTTCCACCGCCTGTCCCTGATGCACGGCGGGCGCGTGCTTGCGAGCGGCGAACCCGATGCGATCCGGGCCCGGACGCCGGGCAGCGTGGTGGAACTCGAGGCCGAGCCGCAGGTGGAGGCGCTGGACCGCATCCAGGCCAGCCTTGCGCAGGCGGAGTCGGTGGGGCCGCGGCTGCGGGTGTTCGTGGACGACGCGGCGCCCGAAGCCGCCGTCGGCACGGTAGCCGGGCTCCTCAAGGGACTGTCTCTGCGGGACCTGCACGCCACCACGCCCGATCTCGAGGACGCCTTCGTCGCCCTCCTGCGCCGGCAGCGGCTGGTCGAGGAGAGGGTCGTTGCCAAACCCCGGGCCGGCGACGGCGATCCGCCTGGCGACGATGTCGCCATCCTCGCCAAGGATCTGACGCGGGATTTCGACGGCTTCCGTGCCGTGGATCGCGCGAGCTTCACCGTCCATCAGGGCGATATCTTCGGTCTGGTGGGCGCCAACGGTGCCGGCAAGACCACGCTGATCAAGATGCTCACCGGCATTCTGCCGCCCAGCGATGGCGAGGGGCGGGTGGCCGGGGCCGACATGCACTTTGCCGCGCAGGCGATCAAGGCGCGCATCGGCTACACCTCCCAGGCGTTTTCCCTGTATCAGGACCTGAGCGTGCTGGAGAACCTGCGCCTCTATGCCCGCATCTACGGCGTAGCGCGGCACGCGGCTGGCGAGCGCATCGAACAGGTGGCGGAGCTGACCGGGCTTACGGGCCGCGAGCGGCAGCTGGCGGGCCGCCTGCCGCTGGGCATCCGCCAGCGCCTGGCGCTCGCCTGCGCCCTGGTGCATCGGCCGCGCATCCTGTTCCTGGACGAGCCCACCTCGGGCGTGGACCCGATCGGCCGGCGCCGCTTCTGGGACATCCTCGTGCATCTCGCCCGCGTGGAGCAGGTCGCCATCCTCATCACCACCCACTACATGAGCGAGGCCGAGCATTGCGACCGCCTGGCCCTGATGCACGCCGGGCGGATCGTCGCCGACGCCCCGCCTGCGGCGCTGAAGCAGGCCCTGCGCGAGGAGGCCGGCGAGCTGCTGGAGGTCGCCACCGACCGGCCGCTGGCCGCCATGGCGCTGCTCGCGCAGGCCGGCTTCGCGGGCGTGGCGCTGTTCGGCAGACACATCCATCTGCTCGCCCGCGATGCGCACACCGCGACGCGCGAGATTCAGGCCATCCTCGCCGGCGGCGGCATCGGGCTTGCCGGCGTCACGCCGCGCGTGCCCTCCCTGGAGGATGTGTTCGTCTACCGGATCACGGCGTTGGAAAAAAGGAGCGGCGGCCATGAACCTCTCGCGGATCGCGGCGCTCGCCCATAAGGAGTGGCGCGAGATCGTGCGCGACCGCCTGTTTCTCGCGCTGGCTTTCGTGGTGCCCGCTGCGCTGATGCTGATCTTCGGCTATGGCCTGTCGCTCGACGTGGAGCATATCCCGTTCGCGGTGGTGGACCATGACAGGAGCGCCCTCTCGCGCGACTACATCCACCGCTACATCGACTCGCGCTACTTCGACTACCGGGGCCATGTGAAGAGCGAACGCGAGCTCGGTCCCCTGCTGGCCGACAGCCGCATCCGTTTCGCCATCGTGGTTCCGCCGAAATTCGAGGAGAACCTCATGGCGGGGCGGCACGCGGCGGTGCAGAGCCTGATCGACGGCACCTTCCCGTTTCGCGCCTCGACCAGCAAGGGCTACGTCATCGCCATCAACGCGGCCTTCAACGGCGAACTGCTGGCCGCCTATATCAGCCGCCGGTTCGGCGTCGCGCCGGAGCGGGCGGCGGCGCTCGCCCAGCCGGTCGGGGTGCAGCTGCGCTACCTCTACAACCAGGAGCTCAAAAGCACCTGGTCGATCGCCACGGCACTGATGATGCTCGTGCTGATGGTGGCGCCGCCCTTCCTCACCGCTCTGGGGGTGGTGCGCGAGAAAGAGAACGGCTCCATCTACAACATCTACGCCTCCACCGTCAGCCGCGGCGAATTCCTGGCCGGCAAGCTGCTGCCCTACGTGGGGATCTCCATCGTCAACAGCCTCATTCTGTGGGCGCTCGCCACCGGACTGTTCGGCGCGCCGTTCAAGGGCGATCCGCTGTTCTTCTTCTTCGCCTCGGCGATCTACGTCACCTGCACCACGGGCATCGGCCTGCTCGCCTCGCTCATCGTGCGCACCCAGGTGGCGGCGATGCTGCTGACCGTGATCCTGACCATCATTCCCTCGGTCCTATACTCCGGCCTGCTGGTGCCCATCGCCTCCATGACGCCGCAGGGGCAGTTCGAGGCGCACCTGTTTCCCGCCATGTACTTCACCGACATCGCCCTGGGCAGCTTCCTCAAGGGGGCGNGCCTGGAACAGCTCTGGGACCGGGTGCTGGCGCTGGTCTTCTACGCGGTGGGGCTGTGGCTCATCAGCTTCCAGTTCTTTCACAAGCGGCCGCGCGCATGAACGCACGGTTGACACTCTGGTGGTCGCGGCTGGCCGCGATGACGGTCAAGGAGCTGCTGCAGCTCTCCCGCGACGGCTTCCTGGTGTTCGCCATCGCCTTCCTGTTCACCGCCGACATCTACCTGACCCGCAACGTGCGCCTGGAACTCAACCATGCCACCGTGGTGGTGCACGATGCCGACCACAGCGCCGCCTCCCGCGAGCTGATCTACCGCTTCCGCCCGCCTTATTTCCGGCTGGGAGGAGAGATTCAGGACAGCCGCGAGGGGCTCGCACTGCTGGATCAGGGACAGGCGCTGGTGGTGCTCGACATCNCCCCTTACTTCCAGCGCGACCTGCTGCGCGGCCACCCCACCGACGTGCAGGTGCTGGTGGACACCAGCAACACCGTGCTCGGCACGCTGGCCGCCAACTACGGCGCGCAGATCATCGGCCGCTACGGCTTCGAGGCGGCACTCGATCGCCTGGGGGTGAGCGAGCAAAGCCTGGGCCATGTCCCCATGATCGAGGACCGGCACCGCGTCTGGTACAACCCGAACCAGAACGACCAGTGGTTCATCCCCATCGCGGAACTGCTGGTGGTCATCACCATCCTCGCCATCATGCTGCCGGCGGCCGCCGCGGTGCGCGAGAAGGAACGAGGCACCATCGAGCAACTGCTGGTCTCGCCGCTTACGCCGGTGCAGATCCTGCTGCCCAAGGTGATCGCCATGACCCTGGTGATCCTCGCGGGCACCGCGGTATCCCTGTTCGGGGTGCTGGTGCCGATCTTTCACGTGCCCATCAAGGGCAGCCTGTCGCTGTTCTTCGCCGTGACCACCCTTTACACCGTCGCCACCTCCGGGCTCGGTCTCTACATCGCCACCCTGAGCCGCAACCTGGCTCAGGCGGCGATGCTGGAAATCTTCATCCTCATGCCCATGATCTTCCTGTCCGGCGCCTGGACCCCGCCCGAGGCCATGCCCGCCGGACTGCGCGAGGCGATGTACCTGTCGCCGCTCTACTACTTCATCGAGATGGGCTACGGCATCCTGCTCAAGGGCGCGGGGCTCGAGGTGCTGTGGGATTCGCTGCTGGGCCTGACACTGCTGGGTGGCGGAATCTTCGTCTTCGGCGTGCGCAGGTTCAGGCGGCAGTTCGGCTAGCTAGGCCATGGCGCGAGCCGGGTGCCTGGATCGTCCGTGCAAGCTTGTCCTGCTTCTTGATGTGCCGGTCAAGGCGAGATCGCCGGACGGAGAAAGGGGAACGGACTGGGGGCGAAGTTTCATCTACCCGAGGTGTTCGGGGTCTTCCGTTACGGCTCGCGCCCCGAAGGCGGCGCGGGCGGCGGCGATCTTTGGCTGGTTTTCTTCGGCCCAGGCGATGAGGGCGGCGAGCGGGGGCATGAGGGAGGCGCCGACTGCGGTCAGGCCGTAGCTGACCGCCGGCGGCGTGGTGGGGTGNACCTCGCGCCAGATCAGGCCGTCACGTTCGAGATGGCGCAGGGTTTCCGCGAGCATGCGGCGCGAGATGTCCGGCACGGCGCGCGCGAGCGCGTTGAAGCGCATCGGGCCGTGGGCAAGGGTGACGAAGATCAGCACTGACCATTTGTCCCCCAACCGGTCGAGCACGTCGCGCACCGGGCAGCTCCCGCCATGGGCAGGCAACGGGGCGTGCAAGTCCTCTGAGATACGGGCGGTTTCTTCTCGGTAACCATGTGACATGAACGTGCCTCCTTGTGCGGTCAAATGCAGGTTCTTATTATGCATCAGGTAATCAGGAGTAACCACAAGGGAGTTCCATGGCCGATTTTCGCGACGCCCGCCGGGCTGAAGCCGTGCGCCAACCCGCGCTTTTCATCNCCCACGGCGGCGGGCCCTGCTTCTTCATGGACTGGAAGCCGCCCGATGCCTGGGATCGCCAACGCGCTTTCCTCGAACGGCTGCCGCAGGACCTGCCGGAGCCGCCGAAGGCGCTGCTGGCGATCTCGGCCCACTGGGAGGCGCCGGTATTCACCTTCCAGACCCACCCGGCGCCTGGACTGCTGTACGACTATTACGGCTTTCCGTCGCATACCTACCGGCTCACCTGGCCCGCGCCGNGGGCGCCAGCGCTTGCCGAACGGGCGGCTGATCTGCTTGCGGCCGCAGGTATCGGAACCGCCTTCGACGGGCACCGCGGTTTCGACCATGGGGTGTTCGTGCCGCTGAAGATCGCCTTTCCCGAGGCGGCCATTCCCTGCGTTCAGATGTCGCTCAAGGCCGGTCTCGGTCCCGAGGCGCATCTGGCCGCGGGCCGGGCTCTGGCACCGCTGCGGGATGAGNGGGTGCTCATCATCGGTTCGGGCAACAGCTTCCACAACATGCCGGCGCTGATGGCGGGTATGTCCGGGCGCGTGCCGGGCGTGACGGGGCTGGATTTCGATGCCTGGCTGAGCGAGGCCGCGACTCACCCCGATCCTCGGGAGCGCAACCGCCGCCTGATCGCCTGGGCGAGCGCCCGCGGCGCGCGCCATGCCCACCCGCGCGAAGAGCATTTGTTGCCCTTGCATGTGGCGGCCGGCGCAGCGGGCGAGGATCGGGGACGAAAGACCCTGGAAGATCACGTCATGGGCGCGGTGGAAAGCGCCTTCCAATTCGGATGATCCAAAATCAACATCAAAAGGAGAGTAAAAGCATGAGTCGTGATGATCGGGATTTATTCTCACGGGCAACGGTTGCGGGCCATCAGTTGCAGAACCGCATCGTGATGGCGCCGATGACGCGCAACCGCGCCATTGGCAACCTCCCCAACGCCCTGATGGCCGAATACTACGCCCAGCGCGCTTCGGCCGGCCTGATCATCACCGAGGGCACGAGCCCTTCGCCCAACGGCCTGGGGTATCCGCGCATCCCCGGCCTGTTCTCCGACGCACAGGTGCAGGGCTGGAAGGCCGTCACCGACGCGGTGCATGCGAAGGGCGGGAAAATCTTTGCTCAGCTCATGCATACCGGACGCATCGGCCATCCGAACAACCTGCCGGACGGTGCGCGGTTGATGGCGCCTTCGGCAATCGCCGCCGCCGGAGAAATCTACACCGACAGCGCCGGCCCGCAACCGCATCCTGTGCCCNCTAAGATGAGTCTCGATGAGATCGCCGATACCCGCGAGGAGTTCGTTCACGCAGCGAAANACGCGATGGCGGCAGGTTTCGATGGGATCGAGCTGCACGCGGCCAATGGCTATCTGCTGGAACAGTTCATTCGCCCCACCTCCAACCGGCGCACGGATGCCTATGGCGGGTCCATCGAAAACCGCGCCCGCTTCGTGCTGGAGGTCGCCAGGGCCGCGGCCGAAGCCATCGGCGCCTCAAGGGTCGGCATCCGCCTCTCGCCCTACGGGGTGTTCAACGACATGCCGCCTTATCCCGAGATGGACGCGGACTACACGTATCTCGCCGAGCAGCTCGGCAAGCTCGGACTCGCCTACCTGCATATCGTGGATCACTCGGCCATGGGCGCGCCGGAGGTGCCGGAGCGCATCAAGGATGCCCTGCGCGAGGCTTTCCGGGGTCCGACCATCCTGGCCGGTGGCTACGATCCCCGGCGCGCCCAGGCTGATCTCGATGCCGGCAAGGCGGATCTGATTGCGGTGGGCCGCGCCTTTNTGGCCAATCCGGATCTGCCCCGGCGCTGGCGCGACAACCTGCCGCTTAACGAGCCGGACATGGGCACTTTTTATACGCCCAGCGAAAAAGGCTATACGGACTATCCCACCTATTCGGTATGAGCCATTCTCGACGCACCCTCCGGCGGTCGCCTCGGGCGACCTCCGGGCGATCAGTCATTCGGCAAGCAGCGCGGCCAGCGATTGTTCACGCAACCCTGCCAGCAGCTTATCCGGCAGCGTTGTGAGCGCATCGGCCTTTCGAGCGGAAAATGCGTCATGCCGGCGAGCTCGGCGGGAATGCTGGCGCAGCGTGATCGGAGCGCGCTACCGGCCAGGGCAGGTCATGACTTGGCTGCTTCCAGTTGGGTGCCCCCACCGAGAGCCTTGTAGAGCTGTGCGGCAACCGACAACAGGTTGCGGCGCGTCTGGATGACGCCCTGCCGTGCGGAAAACTCTTCCCGCTGCGCATCGAGCACTTCGAGGAAGCTGGCGATGCCGTTGCTGTAGCGCGCTTCGGCGAGCACGAGGCGCTGGCGCTGCGTTTCTTCGAAGGCTTCCTGCGCCGCCAGCTGTTCCGCGAGTTTCTCGCGTGCCGCGAGCAGGTCGGCGACTTCGCGGAAGGCCTGCTGGATTGCGTTCTCGTATTCGGCCACGGCGATCACCTTGCGCGCACTGGCAAGGTCGAGGTTGGCCGAGGTCCGACCGAAGTCGAAGAGCGGCAGCGAGATCGTCGGCTGGAAGCTCCAGGCGCCGCTGCCGCCCTCGAACAGGCCGGAGAGCGCGCGGCTGGCGGTGCCGGCAGCGGCGGTCAGCGAGATGCGTGGCAGGAACGCGGCGCGGGCCGCGCCGATATTGGCGTTGGCAGCCATCAGCCGTTGCTCGGCGGCGAGGACGTCCGGGCGGCGGGTCAGGATTTCGGAGGGCAGACCGGCCGCCAGATCCGGCACGATGCCCTGGTCGGTCAGGCTGCGGCCCTTCGGCCAGTCGGATCGGTCGGTGCCGACCAGCGCCTGCAGGAAGTTCTGCGCCACGGCGCGCTGCCGTTCGAGGCTGGCCAGTTCGGCACGCGCCGACTGGAAGGCGCCGTCGGCCTGCAGGTAATCGAGGTCGCCAGCGAGGCCGACCTCGCGGCGCTTGGCGACGAGGCGCAGCGTTTCCGCGCGCGCATCGAGGGTCTGCCGCGCGAGGGCGGCGCGTTCCTCGGCTTCCTTGAGGCTCAGGTAGCCGTCCGCGACGCTGGCGATCAGCGACAGGCGGAAGGCGTGCTGCGCTTCTTCGGTGGCCAGGTACGACGCCCGTGCGGCCTCGCTGAGGCTGGCCACGCGCCCCCAGAAGTCGAGCTCGAAGGCGAGCATGCCGAGGTTGACGTCGTAGCGGCGGGAAACGGTCGAATCCCCCGGAAGCAGGTCGCCCGGGGAGCGCGAGGCGTTTTCGCTGGCGCTGGCATTGATCGTGGGCAGGCGGTCCGCTCGCTGGATGCCGTATAGGGCTCGGGCCTCGTCGACACGGGCGACGGCGATGCGCATGTCGCGGTTGTGCTCCAGCGCAGCGGCAATCAGCGTTTGCAGTCGCTCGTCCGGGAAGTAGTCCTGCCAGTCGAGCTTTTCGGCGAGGCGGGCGCCCTCGGCGCGCGCGGTTTCCGGCCACTGCGCCGGGATCGGCGCGGTCGGACGGAAGTAGTCGGGCATGAACGAGCAACCGCCCAGCAGGGAGGTCGCCAAGGCCAGCGTCAGGGGAAGGTGCTTAGGCATGATGCGCATCCTTGTCTTCGGGAGCGTCGTCGTGATGGTGGCGTGCATGGCCCGGGAAGAGACGCTGCACGACGAGGAAGAAGACCGGCACGAGGAAAACCGCAAGCGCCGTGGCGGCGATCATCCCGCCCATGACGCCTGTGCCGATGGCGTGGCGGCTCTGCGCGCCGGCACCGGTCGAGATGGCCAGCGGCAGGACGCCGACGATGAAGGCGAGCGAGGTCATCAGGATCGGCCGGAAGCGCAGGCGGCAGGCCTCGATTGCCGCATCGATGGTGCTCATGCCCTGTTCCTTGAGTTCGCGGGCGAACTCGATGATCAAGATGGCGTTCTTCGACGACAGGCCGATGATAGCGATCAGGCCGACCTTGAAATAGACGTCGTTCGGCAGTCCGCGCAGATGCACGGCGAGCAGGGCGCCGAGGACGCCGAGCGGCACGACGAGGATCACCGAGAAAGGGATCGACCAACTCTCATACAGCGCCGCGAGGCACAGGAATACGACGATCAGCGAGACCGCGAACAGCAGTGGCGCCTGCGAACCGGCCAGGCTTTCCTCGAACGAGGTGCCCGACCATTCGTAGCCGATGCCGGCCGGCATCTGACCGGCGACCTCGGCCATCGCCGCCATCGCTTCGCCGGTGCTTTTGCCGGGTGCCGGGCCGCCGGAGAGCTTGAGCGCGGGAACGCCGTTGTAGCGGTCGAGCTTGGGCGGGCCGACGATCCAGCGCGGCTTCACGATTTCCGACAGCTGCACCATGGAGCCCTGCCTGTTGCGCACCGGCACCGTCAGCAGTTCCTCGGGGCGCGTGCGCGTCTCGGCGGCCGCCTGCATCTGTACGCGCAGGATGCGGCCCTGGCGCTCGAAGTCATTGATGTAGGCGACGCCGAACAGCGACTGCAGGGTCTCGTTGACCGTGGCCATGTCGATGCCCAGCGCCTGCGCCTTCTCGCGGTCGATGTCGAGCAGCAACTGCGGTCCGGGGGCNTGGCCTTCGAGGCGCATGCCGGTCAGCGCCGGGTGGCTGCCCGCCAGCTGCATCGCCAGCTCCTTGGCTTCGTTGAGCTTCTCGCGGCCAAGACCGCCGCGGTCCTGCAGGCGGAAGTCGAAGCCGCCGACGGCAGCCAGCTCGGGGATGGAGGGCGGGCTGATCGAGAAGATCATCGCCTGCTTCAGGCCAAACAGCGCCATATTGGCCTTGCGCACCAGCGCCTGGGCAGCGCTGTCCGGGCCGCTGCGCTCGCTCCAGTCCTTGAGGCGCACGAAGATCAGGCCCGTGTTCTGACCGCGCCCCATGAACGAGAAGCCGACAATGCCGATGGTGTGTTCGACTTCCGGCTGCTTGAGGAAGAACTGCTCCGCCTCGGAGATCACCGCCTCGGTGCGCTCCTGATTGGCGCCGGGCGGGAGCTGGACCATGCTGATGAAGTAGCCTTGATCCTCTTCCGGAAGGAAGCCGCCGGGGAGTTTCGCGAACATCCAGCCGGCCGCGACGAGAATGACGCCATAGACGGCCAGCCAACGGCCTGGGCGACCGAGCATGCGGCGCACCGTGGCGACGTAGCCACGGGTGGTGGCCGCGAAGACCCGGTTGAACCAGCCGAAGAAGCCAGTGGAGGGCAGCACGTCGCCCTTGCCGGCCTCGTGCTTGAGCATAGTCGCGCACAGCGCCGGCGTCAGCGTCAGCGCCATCAGCGCGGAGAACAGCATGGTCAGCACCAGCGTCACCGCAAACTGCCGGTAGATGGCGCCGACCGAACCCGGGAAGAAGGCCATCGGCACGAACACCGCCGACAGCACCAGGGTGATGCCGATGATGGCATTGACGATCTGATCCATCGCCTTGCGCGTCGCCTGTCGCGGCGATAGGCCCTCGGTCGTCATGATGCGCTCGACGTTCTCCACCACCACGATCGCGTCGTCCACGACAATGCCGATGGCGAGCACCATGGCAAAGAGCGTCAGCACGTTGATTGAGTAGCCCATCACGTAGAGGCCGACTGCCGCGCCGACCAGCGAAACCGGCACGACGATGGTCGGGATCAGCGTGGCGCGGAAGTTCTCGAGGAACAGGTACATCACGATGAAGACGAGAAGAAGCGCCTCGAGCAGCGTCTTCACGACTTCCTTGATTGAAATGTCGATGAACGGCGTGGTGTCGTAAGGCACGTCCCAGGCGATGCCCTTCGGGAAGTAGCGGGCCAGTTCCTCCATCTTGGCGCGCGCGGCGACCGCCGTGTCCAGCGCGTTCGCGCCCGGCTGCAGCTTGATGCCGATGGCGGCGGTCGGCTTGCCGTCCAGGCGGGCGTTGATGGCGTAGTCCTGCGCGCCCAACTCCACCTCGGCCACGTCCTTGACCCGAACCGTCGAACCGTCGGCCTGCGCGCGCACGATGATGTCGCCGAACTCCTCGGCCGTGCTCAGCCGGCCGCGCGTGACGATGGACGCGGCAAACTCCATGCCCTGCTTGGCCGGCGGCTGATTCACCTCGCCGACCGCCAGCTGCACGTTCTGGCTCCTGACCGCCTGGATGACGTCGCCGGGCGTGAGCTTGAGGCCGTCGAGCTTCTCCGGGTGCACCCATAGGCGCATCGAGTATTCCGAGCCGAACAACTGGGCTTCGCCGATACCGGGAACGCGGCGGATCGGATCGAGCACGTTCGCGGCCGCGTAGCTCGCCAGATCGACGCGCTTCAGGCTCTCGTCGGGCGAATAGAGCGCAAAGATCAGCAGGTAGTTGCGCCGGGTCTTGGTGACGGTCACGCCCAGGCGCCGGACGTCGTCGGGGAGGCGGGCTTCGACGCGCTTGATGCGGTTCTGCGCCTCGACCGAGGCGATGTCGAGGTTGGTGCCGGTGCGGAAGGTGAGGTTGATCGTGCCGACGCCCTGCTCGGAGGCGGAGTCCATGTAGAGCAGGTTCTCGATGCCGTTCATCTCCTGTTCGATCAGGGCGACCACGGTGTCTTCCATCACCTTGGCGGACGCGCCGGGGTAGTTGGCCGTGATGGCCAGCGCCGGCGGCGCCACTTCGGGATACTGCGCAACCGGCAATTGCCGCACGGCCAGGACGCCCGCGAGCAGGATGACAATGGCGATTACCCAGGCGAAAACCGGGCGGTCGATGAAGAATTTGGCGAACACGGCTTATTTCCCCCGGAGTGCGTTGGTTTGGGCGCTTCGGTGGCCGCGTCGCGGCGCTTCGCGGAGGTATCGGCAGCTGCTGCGGGCGTGGCGGAGGCGGTGGGTGCCTTCACGCCGGCCCCGGCGGGCATGGCTCTCCATGGCACCGGCTTTACCGTGCTATCGGGGCGCGCCTTCATGTGGCCCTCGATGATCACCTGGTCGCCTTCGGTCAGGCCATCGGTGACGATCCACGCGTTGCCGCTCATGCCGCCCGTCGTGACCGGGCGCGGTTGAACCTTTCCCTCCTTGTCGACGATCAGCACCGCCGGACCCGCTGGGCTCATCTGGATGGCGCGCTGGGGAATACGGAAGACGCGCTCGGCCGTGGCCTGCGCGAAGCGCACGCGCACGAACATCCCCGGCAGAAGTTCTTTCTTCGGGTTCGGGAATCGTGCCCGCAGCGACACCGCGCCAGTGTTCGGGTCGACGGCCAGGTCGGAGAAGAGTAGCTTGCCGGGCAGGGGATAGACGGTGCCGTTTTCCAGCACCAGTTCCACCCTGTCGCGCTCGGCTTCCTTCCATTGGCCGCTCTTGACGGCGTCGCGCAGGGCGGCGAGTTCCGCACCCGGCCGCGTGAAGTTGGCGTAGATGGGATCGATCTGTTCGATGGTGGCGAGCGGCGTCGCTTCGCCGCGGCCGACCAGCGCGCCTTCGGTGACCTGGGAGCGGCCGATGCGCCCGGCGATCGGCGCCGGTACCCGGGTGTTCTCCAGGTCGAGTTGCGCCCGGGCGAGGGCGGCTTCGGCCTGCTTCAGTCGGGCCGAAGCCGTGTCGAAATCTTGCTGGCTGACGGCCTTGATCTCCAGCAGCGGCTTGTAGCGATCGACCAGCAGCCTGGCTGCCGCAACATCGGCCTTGGCGGCATCGAACGCGGTCTGGTAGGTGCGCGGGTCGATGCGGTACAGCACCTGCCCGGCCTGCACGTCAGAGCCCTCGGTGAATTCGCGTTTTTCGACGATGCCTTCGACCCGCGCACGGACCTGAGCCGTGCGCCAGGCTTGCAGGCGGCCCGGCAGGTCCTGCGTGAGCGTAGCATCGCCGTAGCTGACGGCCATTACCGCCACTTCCGGTGGCGGAGGAGCGCCGCCGGCCTGACCCTTGGGAGCGGCGGCGTTCTTGGCGTCGTCGCCGCAGGCCGCGGCCAGTGCGGCCATCATCAAGGCGGCGAGGAGTCGGGGGCGCGGAAGGCGGGGGATCATTGGCAAGTCCTCAATCAAGCGTGTCAGGGGTGGGCGCAAAGGCCCGCAGGAAACAATCGACGATGCGGGCCGCACGGTCCGGCGCATCGTCTTCGGGGTTGCGGGCGGCGAGCAGGCGACGGGTGCGCTCCATACCGGTGAGCATGCTCAGCAGCATGTCGGTGGCGAAGGCAGGGTCGTCCTCGCGCAGCCGGCCGGCGGACATTGCATCGCGGATCACTTGTTGGCTTGTTGGNAGAATCCGCCGCGTCTCCTCGGTTCCCGCGGCGTAAACCGCTGGGATCAGCTGCGGCATGCGGCCCGCCTCGGCAATCAGCATGCGATGAAAGGCACTGCCATGATCGCCGAGGAGCTTCTCGCGGAACACTTCGGCGAAGCGCAGCAGCGACTGGCGCAGGTCGTCGTCCCTGAGGTCGAGCGAGACGAGAATTTCGCCGGCCATCTGCTTGATGGCCTCGGCGAACAGCTCATCTTTGCCGGAAAAATGGTGATAAAGCGTCTGCTTGGCGACGCCGGCACGGCGTGCGATGTCGTCGACGGAGATTCGGTAGCCGTCCTCCGCGAACGCCTGGACGGCGGCTTCGAGAATGCGTTCGTGGGTGTCGTTGCTCATGATTGAGGGCGGTTTTACGGAATAGATCTGTATCGAGTGTCAAATATGCGGCGGAAATGCTAACTGGATTCGTGATCGACAATGTATACTATTATACATACGTAAATGTATGTGTGGTATGTATGGGTGCCGGTCAAGAGTGGGCCGCAGCCAATAAAGAACCTTGCGGAGGAACAGGTATGTCCTTTCGTAGCCCGAGTCCCGGGGTCACCGTTTTGGCCGGCGTGCTGGTTGCCGGCTGTGCCATCGGACCCGACTACAAACGCCCTCAGATTGATGCGCCGGTGCCGGTCACTGCCGCGATGACCCTCGATCATCAGCGCCAATTGACTCGATGGTGGCAGCGTTTCGGCGACCCCAAGCTCGAGGCGATGACCGAGCGTGCCGCCAGCGAGAACCTGAGCATTCGCTACCAGGAGGGGCTGATCAGCTTCATCGAACTGCTCGACGCCCGGCGCACCCCGCTGGATGCAGAA
Source organism: Thiobacillus sp. (assembly GCF_013693775.1). Lineage (NCBI taxonomy): Bacteria > Pseudomonadati > Pseudomonadota > Betaproteobacteria > Nitrosomonadales > Thiobacillaceae > Thiobacillus > Thiobacillus sp. The sequence goes on along the minus strand of NZ_CP059257.1, from coordinate 1,443,839 downwards.
CTCGCGCTCAGCAAGGCCCGACGCGAACAGCTGACGGCCGCCGCCACCTTGTTGAAGGCGCTGGGCGGCGGGTGGTCGAGGGAGCCGTAGCCGTGGCGCGCCGTACCNCTGAACAGGCTGCCCTCACCCGCGAGGCAATGATCGACGCCGCCGAGCGCGTGTTCTACGAAAAAGGCGTGGCGCGCGCGACGCTGCAGGAAATCGCCTGCGCGGCAGGCGTGACCCACGGCGCCTTCTATTGGCATTTCAAGGACAAGGGCGAACTCTTCCGCGCCATGCTCGATCGCGTGCGCTTGCCCTTCGAGGAACTGGTCGAGGCAATCCCGGAAAACGAACGGCCAGCAAGAGAGCTGGAAACGATACGCCGGGCCGGCCTGCTCGCCATCAGGCGCATGGAAGAACCGCGTTTTCGCCGCGTGCATGGCATTCTGTTCCATCGCTGCGAGGTCTTCGGCCACATCGACCCGGTCGCGATGATGCGGGAGATGTTTGCCTCGGCCTCTGCCCAAACCCTGCGGCGATTCCGCCGCGCCGAGGCGGCCGGCGAGTTGCGGCCGGAGATTGATGCCACCACCGCCAACGAACAGTTCCACTGTCTCGTGCGCGGCCTGGTGTATACATGGCATGTGGAGTCGCACGCCTTTTCGCTGTCGGAAAAGGGAGGTCGCCTGCTCGACCAATGGTTCGGATCGATCGCCAGCGGGCGAGACACGGATCGGGACAGCCGCTAACCAGCGGTGCCGGAATCCGCGTCGAACTGAGTTGCTTATGAGATGAATGAAGGGGGCAAGCCATGACAACGAAAATCAGAACGTGGGCCTTGAGAATCGCGGTCGTTGCCGCGCTTGCCGCCGCCGCTTTCTTCGTCTGGAAGTTCCTCCAGCCGCAGGGCCTGCCGACTGGGATTGCCGCGGGCAACGGCCGGATCGAAGCGGTCGAGATCGATATCGCGGCCAAGACCGCCGGACGGATCCGGGAGATACGGGTCAAGGAGGGCGATTTCGTCCAAGCCGGGCAGGAACTGGCGAGAATGGACACGGCCGTTCTGGAGGCGCAGTTGCGCGAAGCGGAGGCGCAGATGCAACGGGGGCGCATCGGCGTCGAGACCGCGCGCAGCCAAGTGGCCCAGCGTGCAGCCGAGCACCGGGCCGCCGAGGCCTTGATCGCGCAGCGCAAGGCCGAGCTCGACGCCACGCAAAGGCGGGTCGCGCGCAGCGAGGAACTCGCGTCAAAAGACTTTATTCCCGTGTCGAAGCTGGACGATGACCGTGCCGCGTTTCAGGCGGCCACGGCGGCGGCAAGCGCCGTGCAGGCGCAGGCGGCCGCCGCGCAAGCCGCCTTGGGACGGGCCAGGTCCGATGTCATCGCCGCCGAGGCGGCGGTGGATGCCGTGGCGGCGACCATTCAGCGCATCCGGGCCGATCTCGACGACAGCGTGCTCAAGGCGCCGCGCGACGGCCGAGTCCAGTACCGCGTCGCCCAGCCCGGCGAGGTGCTGTCACCCGGCGGCGTGGTGCTGAACATGGTCGACCTGACCGATGTCTATATGACCTTCTTCCTGCCGACGGAACAGGCCGGCCGCGTCGCGCTCGGCGCCGAAGCGCGGCTCGTGCTCGATGCCGCCCCGCAATACGTGATCCCGGCCAAAATCTCCTTCGTCGCCGACGTCGCCCAGTTCACGCCCAAGACGGTGGAAACGGCGGAGGAGCGGCAGAAGCTGACGTTCCGCATCAAGGCGCGCATCGACCCGGATCTGCTCGCGCGGCATCTGCACCAGGTCAAGACCGGCCTGCCAGGCATGGCCTACGTGCGGCTCGACCCGCAGGCCGACTGGCCCCCTGACATGCAGGTCCGGTTGCCGCAATGAACGCGAATCGGCGCGTGATGGAGAGCGGGCCGGCAGCCCCGCCGGTGGCGCGACTGCGAGAGGTGGGCTTGCGCTATGGCAAGACCCGCGCGCTCGATGCGATCAGCCTCGATGTCCCGGCCGGCTGCATGGCCGGGCTGATCGGCCCGGACGGGGTGGGCAAGTCCAGCCTGCTGGCGCTCATCGCCGGCGCGCGCGCCATCCAGACCGGCCGGGTCGAGGTGCTCGGCGGCGACATGGCCGATGCGGGCCATCGCCGCACAACCTGCCCGCGCATCGCCTACATGCCGCAAGGGCTGGGCCGCAACCTCTATCCCACGCTGTCGGTGCGCGAAAACCTCGATTTCTTCGCCCGGCTGTTCGGCCACGATGGCGGCGAACGCCGGCGGCGCATCGAGGCGCTGACCCGTGCCACCGGCCTGTTCCCGTTTCTGTATCGCCCGGCCGGCAAGCTCTCGGGCGGCATGAAGCAGAAGCTCGGCCTGTGCTGCGCGCTGATTCACGACCCCGAACTGCTGATCCTGGACGAGCCCACCACCGGCGTCGATCCGCTCTCGCGGCGGCAGTTCTGGGAGCTGATCGACGCCATCCGCGCGAACCAGCCCGGCATGAGCGTGCTGGTGGCCACCGCCTACATGGAGGAGGCGGCGCGCTTCGACTGGCTGGCGGCGATGGACGGCGGGCGGGTACTGGCGACCGGCGCCCCGCCGACGCTGCTCGAACGCACCGGCGCCGCCTCTCTGGAAGCCGCCTTCATCCGCCTGTTGCCGGAAGACAAGCGCCGGGACTATCGGGAAGTGGAGATCCCGCCGCGCCCCGCCGAGGCCGACGGCGAGGTCGCCATCGAGGCGCGGGATCTGACCATGCGCTTCGGCGATTTCACCGCGGTGGACCATGTGAGCCTGCGCATCACCCGCGGCGAGATCTTTGGATTTCTCGGCTCCAACGGCTGCGGCAAGACCACCACCATGAAGATGCTCACCGGCCTGCTGCCGCCGAGCGAAGGCCGGGCCTGGCTGTTTGGGCACGAAGTGGACCCGCACGATCTGGCGACCCGCCGGCGCGTCGGCTACATGTCGCAGTTCTTCTCGCTCTACACCGAGCTGACGGTGCGGCAGAACCTGGCGCTGCACGCACGGCTGTTCCATGTGCCCGCCGCCGAGATCCCGCGGCGAGTGGAGGAGATGGTGGCGCGCTTCGATCTGGAGGACGTGACCGACAGCCTGCCGGACCGATTGCCGCTTGGCCACCGTCAGCGCCTGTCGCTCGCGGTGGCGATGATCCACAAGCCGGAAATGCTGATCCTGGACGAGCCGACCTCGGGCGTCGATCCAGTGGCGCGCGACGCCTTCTGGCGTATCCTGGTCGAACTCTCGCGCCGCGACGGCGTGACCATCTTCATTTCCACCCATTTCATGAACGAGGCCGAGCGCTGCGACCGCATCTCGCTGATGCACGCCGGCCGCGTGCTCGTCACCGGCGCCCCCGCCGCACTTGCCGAGCAGCGGGGCGTGCCCACGCTGGAAGAAGCGTTCATCCGCTCCCTCGAAGACGCGGCTGCGACCGGTCGCGGGAAGCCGGTGGAACNNGGACACCCCGCTGCGCCCGTGACCGGCGGTGCGCCGCGCATCCATGCCAAGCCGCGGGGCTGGCGGCGCTTTTTCGACCCGCGACGCACCATCAGCTACGCGCGCCGCGAAGCCCTGGAGCTGCGCCGCGATCCCATTCGCCTGACCCTGGCGCTCCTGGGCAGCGTCATCCTGATGTTCGTGATGGGCTACGGCATCAGCCTCGATGTCGAGGATCTGACCTTCGCGGTACTGGACCGCGACCAGACCACGGTCAGCCGCGATTACACGCTCAACCTCGCCGGATCCCGGTACTTCATCGAGCGGCCGCCGATCGCCGACTATGGCGACCTCGACCGTCGCATGCGCTCGGGCGAGCTGAGCCTGGTCATCGAGATTCCACCCGGCTTCGCCCGCGACCTCGCCCGCGGCCGGCCGGTCGAGATCGGTGCCTGGATCGACGGCGCCATGCCGACCCGGGCCGAGACCGCCCGCGGATACGTGCAGGGCATGCATGCCCACTGGCTGGCCACCAAGGCGCGCGAGGCCGGCTACGGCGACCGGCTCGCCGGCCTGGTCAACATCGAGACGCGTTTTCGCTACAACCCGGACGTGAAAAGCCTGGTGGCCATGGTGCCGGCGGTGATTCCGCTGCTGCTGATGATGATCCCGGCCATGCTCGCCGCGCTCAGCGTGGTGCGCGAGAAGGAACTCGGTTCGATCACCAACTTCTATGTCACGCCCACCACGCGGCTGGAGTTCCTGCTCGGCAAGCAGTTTCCCTATCTGGTCCTGTCCTTCCTGAGCTTCCTGCTGCTCACGCTGCTCGCGGTGACCGTTTTCGGCGTGCCGCTCAAGGGCAGTTTCGCGACGCTCGCCGCCGGCGCGCTGCTCTATGTCGGCGCCGCCACGGCCATCGGCCTGTTGATATCGACCTTCACGCGCAGCCAGATCGCGGCGCTCTTCGCCACCGCCCTGCTGAGCATCCTGCCGGCGGTCAACTTCTCCGGGATGATCGATCCGGTGTCGTCGCTCGAAGGGGCGGGTCGGGTGATCGGCGAGCTGTATCCGACCACGCATTTCCTGACCATCGCGCGCGGCACCTTCTCGAAGGCGCTGGGTTTTGCCGACCTCAGGGCCGCCTTCGTGCCGCTGGCGCTGGCCGCGCCGATCCTGCTCGGGCTGGCCGCCGCGCTGCTGAAGAAGCAGGAGCGCTAGCCCATGCGCGCGGCCAACATCCTTCATCTGGGCATCAAGGAGCTGCGCAGCCTCGTCCGCGACCCGATCATGCTGGTGCTGATCGTTTATGCCTTCACAGTCGGCGTCTACACCGCCGCCACGGCCATGCCGGAAACCCTCAACAAGGCGCCGATCGCCATCGTCAACGAAGACCAGTCGCCCCTGTCATGGCGCATCGTCAGCGCCTTTNATCCGCCTCATTTCATGCCGCCCGAGCTGATCGGTCAGGCCGAGATGGACGCGCGCATGGACGCCGGCCTCGACACCTTCGCGCTCGACATCCCGCCCGACTTTCAGCGCGACCTGCTCGCCGGGCGGCGTCCAACCATCCAGCTCAACGTCGACGCCACGCGCATGAGCCAGGCCTTCGCCGGCAGCGGCTATATCCAGGCCATCGTCGGCGACGAGGTGCGCGCCTTCGCGCAGCGCTATCGCGACGTGCCGGAGTTGCCGGTCGAACTGGCGCTGCGGGCGCGCTTCAATCCCGAGCTCGACAAATCCTGGTTTGGCGCCATCATGGAGGTCATCAACAACGTGACCATGCTCTCCATCGTTCTCACCGGCGCGGCGCTGATCCGCGAACGCGAGCACGGCACCGTGGAACACCTGCTGGTCATGCCGGTCACCNCCTTCGAGATCATGAGCAGCAAGGTGTGGGCCATGGGTCTGGTGGTGCTGGCCGCCTCGGCGGTCGCCCTGACCGTGGTGGTGCAGGGCTGGCTCGCCGTTCCGATCGAAGGCTCGCTCGCGCTGTTCCTGGCCGGGGCGGCGCTGCATCTGTTCGCCACCACCTCCATGGGCATCTTCCTCGGTACCGTCGCCCGCTCCATGCCCCAGTTCGCCCTGCTGCTCATGCTGGTGCTGCTGCCGCTGCAGATGCTCTCCGGCGGCGCCACGCCGCGCGAGAGCATGCCGGAGTTCGTCCAGTTCGTGATGCTGGCCGCGCCCAACACCCATTTCGTGATGCTGGCCCAGGCGATCCTCTACCGGGGCGCCGGGTTGGCGGTCGTCTGGCCGCAGTTCCTCGCCATCGCCGCCATCGGGTCGGCGCTGTTCGGCCTCGCGCTCATTCGCTTCCGCCGCACCATCGGCACCATGACCTGAACATGCGAACAGGAAGCAAACGACCCTCAGGAGGTATGCGCGAGGATTTCTCCGCGGGATGAGTCTCCTGATCCTCCCGCTGGCGAGTTTGTGGTCTTTCCCGGCGTTGGCGTCGGGGCAGACCAAGGCCGGTACGTTGAGTCTCGTACTCGAAAACGACCTCTTCTACAACACGGACGGCAATTACACCAACGGGGTGCGCGCCGCCTGGTTGTCGGCGCCGGACCAAGCGCCTGAATGGGCGCTGCGGGCGGCCCGACGGTTCNCCTTTTTTCCAGAGAACGGCACCGTGCGCACCAGCTACGCCCTCGGACAGAATATGTATACACCCCAAGACATCGAGATCCCGAATCCACCGCTCGATGACCGCCCCTATGCCGGCTGGCTCTTCGGCTCGGTTGGGCTGATCGCCGAAACGGGCCAGCGCCTCGACCAACTGGAGCTGACCCTCGGCATCGTCGGACCGGCCTCGCTTGCCGAGCAGACACAGAAGTTCGTCCATGAGATCACGGACTCGACGAAGCCGCGCGGCTGGGACACCCAGCTCAAGAATGAACCGGGTGTCATTCTGACCTACCAGCGCAGCTGGCGCCGCTTCATCGAGGAAACGGCGCTCGGTAACACCTTCGACATGACACCCCACGCCGGCGGCGCCATCGGCAATGTGTTCACCTATGCCAACGCCGGCCTGACGCTGCGCCTCGGCCGGCGCCTGCCGCACGATTACGGCCCGCCGCGCATCCAACCGAGCCTGCCGGGTTCGGGCTTCTTCGTGCCGCAGAATGGGTTCGGCTGGTATCTGTTCGCCGGCGTGGAGGGGAGGGCGGTCGCCCGCAACATCTTTCTCGATGGCAATACCTTCCGCGACAGCCGCAGCGTGGACAAAGAGCCGCTGGTCGGCGACCTCCAGTTCGGCTTCGCGCTGACTTGGAGCGACGTGCGCCTCGGCTATACCCACGTGCTGCGCACCCGGGAGTTCAAGACCCAGGGCAAGACCAGCGAGTTCGGGGCTGTCAGCCTTTCTATCCAGTTTTGATGGAATCGCCGATGCGCTCAGCGGCCCTTGAGGACTTCGCACCTGCTTCCCGCACTGACCTCTGTTCAGCGTTTCCGTCAGGCCATCATCTTGCCTCTCGGCAACGTCCCCATGATCGAAGACCGGCACCGCGTCTGGTACAACCCGAACCAGAACGAAGCCTGGTTCATCCCCATCTCGGAGCTGCTGACCGTCATCACCGTCATGGCCATCATGCTGCCGGCCGTCGCCGCGGTGCGCGAGAAGGAGCGCGGCACCATGCTGGAATCGACGTGTTGTGGGACTCTCTGTTGGCATTGACACTGCTTGGGATTGGAATCTTCGTTTTCGGCGTGCGGCGATTCCGGCGGAAGCTCGTATGACTCGATCAAACCTGGCAGCGCGACTCCGGCGGCAACCTGGCTTTCTCTTCCTCCAGTCGCGTGATCTCTTTAAGCGACATGTGAATGGGGTTCACGGGTCAGCCAGAAATGCGTTGCCATTAGCAGTGGGGAAGCAATGGAGTTGAGGCATTTGCGCTGCTTCCTCGCTGTAGCCGAGGAACTCCATTTCGCACGTGCCGCTGAGCGGCTACACATCGAACAGTCGCCGTTATCGCGCGCCATCAAGGAGTTGGAAGAGGACTTGGGTGTGCAACTGTTCGTGCGCACCACACGGAGCACTCGGCTGACTCATGCCGGCAAGTTGTTTTTAGAGCATGTGCCTCGTGTCTTCACCGTCTTGGAGCAGGCCCGCGATTGCGCGAAGGCAGCGGCCAACGGTTTTCACGGCCAGCTGCGCATCGCCTTGTCTGACGGCATTACACCAACGTGCTTTTCATCCCTGTTAGCACTCTGTCGGCAGGAGGAGCCTGAGATCGAGATTCGTCTGTCCGAGGTTCCTTTGTCGCAGCAGATAAAGGGGCTTCATGACGATCTGTACGACATAGGGTTTGCTCAGTTGGATGAAGCTGGCGATGGGCTCATTGCGGAACCTGTCTGGCACGATCCATTGATGGTGGCTGTACCAGCGCGGCACCCCTTGCTCGCTTACAAGCGTGTACCATTGGACGAGGTGTTGCGCTACNCCCTGGCACTCGGCGATGCGCATACATGCGAAGGACATGCTCGCCAAATTGATCGTGCTTTGCGTCAATCAAGTCTGGAGCCGTTGATTGCCGAACGAGTCGCGTCCTTCGATCTGATGATGACCCTGGTGTCGGCAGGTTTTGCGCTCGGGCTGGTGGGCGCATCGCAGATTACTGCCAGCCGTGAGCCCAGCGTGGTGGCCCGGCCGCTGGCTGGTCGTTCGTACATGCTCACGACTTACCTGTTGCGCGTGGATAGCAAGCCGTCAGATGCCTTGGCACGTTTCATCGAACGAGTCCTTGCCATTGATCCCCCAAGAGGANAAACCTCTGCTGCACTTGAACGAACAGATCCACCGGAGGAAATCGAGCCATGAAGAAGATCATCCCGCTTCTGCTTGCTGCAATGCTGGTGGCTTGCGGCAAACCCGAACCTACCCAGACAAGCAGCAGCCCTGCGCCAATCGAGACGGTCGAATCGCTCGCAGCCAATCCCGAACGGTTGAAGGCGCTGCGCCAGCAGTGCAAGACAGATCGAGCAAAGCTCGGCGATGAACTCTGCAACCGAGTAGCCGAAGCGACCAACCGACGCTTCCTCGGTGATGGCAAAACGCCCTACACGCCGCCGAAGGAGCAGCCCAAGTTCTGACAGCGGACGATTTTCAACAAAACTTCATTTAGTTTCTCGACACGCCGCAGCGCGCCGTCGCTTTCGGTGTTTTCCTTTCTTTGTCCCCTGCATGAATTCATGCGTTATCAGGCATCTTTGTCCCGATAACGGTCTTTGACCGGCCTTGATCCAGCCCCGAATCTCGCGAGTGCGGCACGTTTTCGTGCCGCTTGTCGCACAGGAGAAATCGGGAGGCCAGGATGCAAGGTCAAGGTGTGCTGTTCGGGCAGATTGCCGTTGTCTTCGGCATTGTGATCGCCGGTGTGTGGAGTGCCACACAATGGACAGCTGCCGCCCTGGGCTACCAACTACGCCTGGGCCTGCCCTGGTTCGATTTCTTCGGCACGCCGGTCTATCACCCTTGGCGGTTGTTCGAGTGGTGGTTCTTTTTCGATGCGTATGCACCGCGCATCTTCGACATCGGCGGAGCGATCGCAGGCGGCAGCGGCTTGGTTGCCGTCCTGGTTGCCATCGGCATGTCGGTGTGGCGTTCGCGGCAATCGAAGCTGGTAACGACCTACGGCTCAGCGCGCTGGGCTGATGCGACCGACATCCGCAAAGCCGGCCTGACCCAGCCGACCGGCGTTTTTCTCGGCCTGCATGACGGCCAATACCTTCGTCATGAAGGCCCGGAGCACGTCCTGACCTTCGCGCCGACGCGCTCGGGCAAGGGTGTCGGCCTGGTGGTGCCCACGCTGCTCTCCTGGCCCGCGTCCACCGTGATCCACGACATCAAGGGCGAGAACTGGTCCATCACCGCCGGCTGGCGCTCGCGTTTTTCGCACTGCCTGCTGTTCAATCCCACCGACCCGAAGTCAGCGGCCTACAACCCGCTGCTGGAGGTACGGCGCGGCGCGCATGAGGTGCGCGACGTGCAGAACATCGCCGACATCTTGGTCGATCCCGAAGGCGCGCTGGAGCGCCGCAACCACTGGGAGAAGACTTCGCACGCGTTGCTGGTCGGCGCCATCCTGCATGTGCTCTATGCGGGCGAGGACAAGACTTTGCGTGGCGTCGCCAACTTCCTGTCCGATCCGGCATGCCCGTTCGAGCTGACGCTGCACCGGATGATGACGACGCGGCACCTGAGCGATGCCCCGCATCCCGTGGTCGCCTCGGCCGCGCGCGAAGTACTCAACAAGAGCGACAACGAGCGCTCGGGCGTGCTGTCCACGGCCATGTCCTTCCTTGGCCTGTACCGCGATCCCACGGTGGCCGAAGTCACCTCGCGGTGCGACTGGCGCATCGCCGACCTGATTTCGGCAGAACATCCGGTATCGCTGTACCTGGTCGTGCCGCCGTCCGACATCAGCCGCACCAAGCCACTGGTGCGCCTGATCCTCAACCAGATCGGCCGACGGCTCACCGAATCGCTCGACGGCAGCGACGGCATCGCGCGCCGCCATAAGCTGCTGCTGATGCTCGACGAGTTTCCGGCACTGGGCCGCCTCGACTTCTTCGAGACGGCGCTGGCGTTCATGGCCGGCTACGGCATTCGCAGCTTCCTGATCGCGCAGTCGCTCAATCAGATCGACAAAGCCTACGGCCAGAACCATTCCATCCTCGACAACTGCCATGTCCGGGTGACGTTCGCCACCAACGACGAACGCACGGCCAAGCGCATCTCCGAAACGCTCGGCACCGCGACCGAGCTGCGCGCGCAGCGCAACTATGCCGGCCACCGGCTCGCGCCGTGGCTGGGCCACCTGATGGTGTCGCGGCAGGAAACGGCGCGCCCGCTGTTGACGCCGGGTGAGGTGATGCAACTCCCGCCGGACGAGGCGGTGGTGATGGTATCCAGCGTCGCCCCGATCAAGGCGAAGAAGCTGCGCTACTTCGCGGATGCCAACTTCAAGCGGCGCGTGCTGCCGCCACCGACGCTTGCGGCCAGCCGCTACGCCGATGCGCCGCCTTCGCGGCCCGACGACTGGAGCGGACTGGCGATCCCCGCCGTACCAGCCGCGCCCTCCGCCGTGGCCTGACCGGCAGCGACACCANGTACGACCGACGACGGCGGACCGCGCCGCCAGCCAGAGCTATCCGAGGTCGCCGAGTACCACCCCGAACAGGAGCCCGCGAGCGACGACCTGGCGCTGCTCGATGACGACGACTTGCCGCTGCCGCTTCCACGCCAGCTCGACCCGGCCACGCAGCGCACGGCCCGGCTGGCGTCCCTCGATCCCGACGACGGAATCCAGCTATGAGCCAATACCGCCTCAACCTGTTCATTCCGCNCCGAGCACGCCAAGCGTCTGGACGAACTGGCTGCCAAGAAAGGCGTGTCCAAGTCGTCCATCGTCGCGGCGGCGCTGGCGTCGTGGCTGTCGCCGGACGCGGGCGATCAGCGCGAGGCGGCCATCGCCAAGCGGCTTGATCGCCTGTCGCGCCAGTTCGAGCGGCTGGAGCGCGACCAGAACATCGAGATCGAGACGCTGGCGCTGTTCATCCGCTACTTCCTGACCGTCAGCATGCCGGTGCCCGAGGCGCACCAGGAAGCGGCCCGTGCCCAGGGCAAGGCGCGCTTCGAGCAGTTCGTCGAGCAGCTCGGCCGCCACCTGCTGCGCGGGCGCAGCCTGGTGCGGGACGTGGTGGAGGAATTGCAGCCAGATAGTGCGCGGCTGGACGAAGCAGCGGCGTTGGCCGAAGCCCAGGAGCGTGCGTCATGAGCGCGCAACCAGAATCTTTCGCCTCCACGTCGCTTGACCGGCGCATCCGCATGCTGCGCACGGCCATGGGGCCAGTGATTGCCGCCGCGCTGGAAGACCCGGACGTGGTGGAAATCATGCTCAACCCCGACCGAACGCTCTGGGTTGACCGCCTGTCGTCCGGCCGCGCACCACTGGGCGTGGAACTGTCCGAGCAAGATGGCGAACGCATCATTCGGTTGGTTGCGGCGCACGTCGGTGCGGAAGTCCATCGCGGCCAGCCACTCTTGACCGCCGAGCTGCCTGAGACGGGCGAACGCTTCGAGGGCATCCTGCCGCCCGCCGCGCCGGGGCCTGCCTTTGCGCTACGCAAGCGCGCCGTAAACATCATCGGCCTGGAGCGTTATGTAGCCGACGGCATCCTGTCCGCCCCACAGGCCGAGTTCCTGCGCCATGCGGTGCGGGAGCGGCAGAACATCCTGATCGCTGGCGGTACCAGCACCGGCAAAACCACGCTGGCGAACGCCTTGCTCGCCGAGATCGCCGCCACCGGCGACCGTGTGCTGGTGCTCGAAGACACCATCGAGCTGCAATGCGCTGCACGCGACCACGTGCCGCTGCGCACGCGTGCTGGCGTCGTGTCCATGACCGAACTGGTGCGCGCCACGATGCGGCTGCGCCCCGACCGCGTGGTCGTCGGCGAGGTGCGCGGCGGCGAGGCCCTGGATCTGGTGAAGGTTTGGGGCACCGGCCACCCCGGTGGCATCGCCACCATCCATGCGGGCTCCGCGCTGGGCGCGCTGCTGCGCCTGGAACAGTTGGTTCTCGAAGTCGCAGTGAATCCGCCGCGCGCACTGATCGCCGAGGCAGTGAACGTCGTCGTGTTCATCGTCGGCCGCGGCCGCAAACGCCGCATCGAAACCATAGCTCGTGTCGCCGGCTTCGACGGCGCGGGCTATCGCCTGGCGGACGTACTGGAAACGCCGCTTCCAGAGCTGTCTCCGCTGTCTTCCGTCGCTCCTTCCCCGTCCCTCAATCCCTCTGGAGAACTGCCATGACGCACGCCCATGCTTTCCGCTTTTCCGTAAATCCGGCTTCGATCCTCACACGCCTGCGCCGTCTGGCCGAGCCTGCGCATCACGGCCTGCTGCTGGCCGGCGTGATGCTGATGACCGCCGGCACGGCGAAAGCGGCCGGTTCCTCGATGCCCTGGGAAGGGCCGCTGCAGTCCATCCTCGAATCCATCCAGGGGCCGGTGGCTCGGATCATCGCGGTCATCATCATCATTTCCACCGGCCTTGCGCTGGCCTTCGGCGACACGTCAGGGNGCTTCCGCAAGCTGATCCAGATCGTCTTCGGCCTGTCCATCGCGTTCGCCGCGTCCTCATTCTTCCTGTCGTTCTTCAGCTTCTCCGGCGGAGCCGTCGTATGAGCACGGCCAACGACCTGCCGGGTTTCGAGATTCCGCTGCATCGCTCACTGACCGAGCCGATCCTGCTGGGCGGTGCGCCGCGCACCGTGGCGATTGCCAACGGCACGCTGGCCGCCGCCGTGGGCCTGGGCCTGCAACTGTGGATTCCGGGCTTGGTGCTCTGGATCGTCGGCCACGCGCTCGCGGTCTGGGGTGCGCGCGTCGATCCGCAGTTCATGCAGGTGTTTGCCACCCACCTGAAACACAAGCCGCTGCTGGACGTGTGAGGACCATGCCATGCTGAACCTCGCCGAATACCGCCAGCGCCCAGCCTTGCTTGCCGACTGGCTGCCCTGGGCCGGTCTGGTCGCGCCGGGTGTCGTGCTCAACAAGGATGGCAGTTTCCAGCGCACGGCGCGCTTTCGTGGACCGGACCTGGACAGTGCGACGCAGGGCGAGCTGATCGCTACCACGGCACGGTTGAACAACGCGCTGCGCCGGCTTGGCACAGGCTGGGCGCTGTTCGTCGAAGCCGAACGCAGGCCAGCAGCAGACTATCCGCACTCGGATTTCCCGGAGCCGTTGTCTTGGCTGGTGGACGAGGAACGTCGCGCGACCTTTGAGGAATCGGGCAACCACTTCGAGAGCGGCTATCACCTCACGCTCCAATACCTGCCGCCCGAGGAGTCCCGCGCTCGCGCGGCCAAGCTGCTCTACGAGAATACGCCCACGCAAGGCGTGGACTGGCGCGAACGCCTGTCGGCCTTCGTCGCAGAGACCGACCGCATCTACGATCTGCTCGACGGCGTGATGCCGGAGATCGACTGGCTCGATGACAGCCAGACGCTGACCTACCTGCATGCGACTGTTTCGACGCATCGCTACCGCATCGGCGTGCCGGAAGTGCCGTTCCATCTCGATGCACTGCTGGCCGATGCTCCGCTGGTCGGCGGCCTCGCGCCCATGCTAGGCGACCAACACCTGCGCGTGGTGACGGTGCGTGGCTTCCCGACCTCGACCTGGCCGGGGATTCTGGACGACCTCAACCAGCTCGGTTTCGCCTACCGCTGGAGCACGCGCTTCCTGTGCATGGACAAGGCTGAGGCCGAGAAGGAGCTGGGCCGCCTGCGCCGGCAGTGGTTTGCCAAACGCAAGAATGTCCTCGCACTACTGCGCGAAACCATCTTTCAGCAGGAGTCGCCGCTGGTCGATACCGACGCCAGCAACAAGGCCGCTGATGCGGACTCGGCCTTGCAGGAACTGGGCAGCGACCAAGTCGCCTTCGGCTACGTCACCGCGACCGTGACCGTGCTGGATGCCGACGCTAACGCAGCCGACGAAAAGCTGCGCATGGTGGAGCGCGTCATCCAGGGCCGTGGCTTCGTGACGATCCCGGAGACGCTGAACGCCGTGGAGGCCTGGCTGTCGTCGGTGCCTGGGAATGCCTACGCCAACGTGCGCCAGCCCATCGTCTCGACGCTGAACCTCGCGCACCTGATGCCGGTATCGGCGGTGTGGGCTGGGCCTGAGAAGAACGCCCACCTCGACGGCCCGCCGCTGATCGTCACCCGCACCGAGGGCGCAACACCGTTCCGGCTGGTGACGCACATTGGCGACGTGGGGCATACGTTGGTGGCCGGCCCGACCGGCATGGGTAAGTCGGTTCTGCTCGCCACGCTGGCGATGCAGTTCCGCCGCTATCCCGGCTCGCGCATCTTCGCCTTTGACATGGGGCGTTCGATGCGCGCCACCATTCTCGGCTTGGGCGGCGAGCACTATGACCTGGGTGCCGACGGTGCGATCGCGTTTCAGCCGCTCGCCCGCATCGACCGGGAAGGCTATCGCACCTGGTCCGCCGAGTGGGTCGAAGGCCGCCTGCGACACGAGGGCATTGCGGTCGGTCCGGACGAGAAGGTGGCCATCTGGTCGGCGCTCGGCAGTCTTGCGGGCGCGCCCGTGGAGCAACGCACGCTCACCGGCCTGTCGGTGTTGCTGCAATCCAACGTACTGCGTCAGGCGCTCGCGCCCTACGTGCTCGGCGGCGCTCACGGCAAGCTGCTGGACGCCGACAGCGACCGGCTGGGCGTGGGCGACGTCCAGGGCTTCGAGATGGAGGAACTGATGCACAGCAAGGCCGCGGTGCTGGCCGTGCTGGGCTACCTGTTCGCGCGCTTCGATGAGCGTTTCGATGGCGCACCGACGCTGTTGATCCTTGATGAAGCCTGGCTGTTCCTGGATGACCCGGTGTTCGCGGCGCGCATTCGCCAGTGGCTCAAGACGTTGCGCAAGAAGAACGTCAGCGTCATCTTTGCCACGCAGTCGCTCGCCGACATCAAGGACTCAACCATCGCGCCCGCGATCATCGAGAGCTGCGCCAGTCGCATCTTCCTGCCAAATCCGCAGGCCACCGAACCGCAGATTCGCACCATCTACGAGGGCTTTGGGCTCAACAGCCGACAAATCGAGATCGTCGCCACCGCACAGCCCAAGCGCGACTACTACTACCAGTCGCGTCTCGGCAACCGCCTGTTCGATCTTGATCTCGGGCCGGTCACGCTCGCCTTCGCGGGCGCTTCGACGCCCCAAGACCAGCGCGCTATCGACAGCGTACTGCGCGATGCCGGAACACCGGGCTTCGCAGGCGCCTGGCTGCGTCATCGCAGCCTCGATTGGGCGGCCGACCTATTGCCGTCCGCTCCGTCGGCCTCGTCATTCCTTGCTTCTCAACCTCTGGAGGTTTCGCCATGAAAAACGTCTTCTTGCCGTCGCTGCCGCCGCCTTAATCGGTGCCATGCCCGTCGCACAAGCGCAATGGGTCGTCATTGATCCGACCAATCTCGTGCAGAACACGATGACGGCGGTTCGCACGCTGGAGCAGATCAATAACCAGATCAAGCAGCTTCAGAACGAAGCGCAGTCGCTGATGAACGAGGCTCGCAACCTCGCAAGCCTGCCGTTCAACGTGGTCAATCGTTTGCGGGCCAACCTGGACACCACGCGGCAATTGATTGCCCAGGCTCGGGGCTGGCCTTCGACATCCAGAATATGGATCAACAATTCGCGCAACTGTACCCGGAGCAGTACGCCGCCACCGTGAGCGGCAACCAGATGTTCCAGGATGCACACCAGCGCTGGCAAAACACGCTCCAAGGCTTGCAGACCGCCATGCGTATGCAGGCGCAGGTGTCGCAGAACCTGAACCAGGATGAGGGTGTGCTGGCCGATCTGGTCGATCAGAGTCAATCGGCCACCGGCGCCTTGCAGGCCATGCAGGCCACCAATCAGCTCCTGGCCCTGCAAGCCAAGCAGTCCATCCAGACACAGCAGCTCCAGCTCACGCAGGGTCGCGCGGCCTCGTTGGAACTGGCTCGGCAGGCTGCCGCCGTTGAGCGTGGCCGCGAGGTGACGCGCCGCTTCCTCGGTAGCGGCACGGCGTACACGCCGCAGTTCGTGAACTTCTACGGCAACTGACGGATGCGGCCATGAACGACGTTTCCGTCATCGACCGTTTCCTCAATGTCTTCTCCACGTACATCGATTCGGGGTTCGGCCTGCTGCACGGTGAAGTCGCTTTCCTGACCGCGACGCTGGTGGCGATCGACATGACCCTGGCTGGCCTCTACTGGGCGCTGAGTCATGCCACCGGCCAGGGCGAAGACGTGATGGCCAAGCTCCTGCGCAAGGTACTCTACGTCGGAGCCTTCGCCTACATCATCGGCAACTTCAACTGGCTTTCCGGCATCGTATTCCGGTCCTTCGCCGGCTTGGGCCTGACGGCTTCGGGCTCGACCCTGAGCATGGAGACCTTTCTGCAGCCGGGGCGCCTCGCCAAGACCGGTATCGACGCCGCTGCGCCCATCCTGCAACAGATTAGCGAGATGGCCGGCTTCCCGGAGGTATTCATCAATATCGCACCCATCGTCGTGATGTTCCTCGCCTGGCTGATCGTCATCGTCTGCTTCTTCGTGCTGGCGGTGCAGCTCTTCGTCACGCTGATCGAATTCAAGCTGACCACGCTCGCCGGCTTCGTATTGGTGCCGTTCGCGCTCTGGAACAAGACGGCGTTCCTTGCCGAAAAGGTGCTCGGCAACGTGGTGTCCTCGGGCATCAAGGTGCTGGTACTGGCCGTGATCGTGGGCATCGGCACGGGGCTGTTCGCCGAGTTCCAGGTCACACCCAGTGAGCCATCCATAGACCACGCGCTGGTGGTGATGCTGGCCTCGCTCGCCATGCTCGCACTCGGCATCTTCGGCCCCGGCATCGCTACGGGCCTGGTATCCGGGGCGCCGCAGCTTGGTGCGGGTGCGATGGCAGGTGCAGCATTGGGCGCGGCCGGTACTGCCGTCGCGGTCGGCGCTGCCGCGACCGGCGTAGNNGCAGCGCGGTTATGGCCGGAGCGCGCATGGCACCCGCTGCCACCAAGCTGGCTGCCAGCAGCGCGCGTGCCGCAGCCTCGACCGCAGGCAGTGCGCGGTCGGCATATCAAGCGGGTTCCGCAGTGGCCGGCGGTGGTCTCAAGGGCGCTGCTGCCGGCTTGGGTAATGTCGCCAAGACCGGTGCGCAGGCAGTCGGCCAAAGGCCGCCGCCGGGATGCGCTCCATCGGGCANGCGCGCGGCGGCGGCCTTTAGTTCCGACGATGCGGGGCCGGTATCCGGTGCCGCTGCCGCACCAGGCAAATCCACCTCCGGCGAAGCCAATACCGGCGCTGCTGACCAGCAGCAACAGCCTCAACCCGCCTGGGCCAGGCGCCTGCACCGCCGGCAGCAGATCAGCCATGCCGCCACGACCGCCGCCCACACGCTGCGCGGAGGCGACGGCGGCGGTTCGAGCAGCGGCCCGAGCCTGCGCGATTCCGACGATTGAAGCGATTCACAAGGAGAATCAACCATGCGATTCAAACGACCGCAGGTGCGCTACGCCGATACGCCGCAGCCTGCCACCCCGTACCAGTCCGCCGCCCAGGTATGGGACGAGCGCATCGGCTCGGCCCGCGTGCAGGCGAAGAACTGGCGGCTGATGGCCTTCGGTTGTCTGGTGCTTGCGTTGTTGATGGCCGGTGGCTTGGTCTGGCGCTCGGCGCAGTCCATCGTCACGCCCTATGTGGTGGAGGTGGACCAGGCAGGCCAGGTCCGCGCCGTCGGCGAAGCCGCCACGCCGTACCGGCCGAACGATGCGCAGATCGCCTACCACCTGGCGCACTTCGTCACGCTGGTTCGCTCGCTGTCGATTGATCCCATCGTCGTGCGGCAGAACTGGTTCGATGCCTACGACTACACCACCGACCGCGGCGCGGGTGTGCTCAACGAGTACGCCCGCACCCATGACCCGTTCGCGCGAGTCGGCAAGGAGTCGGTCACGGTGCAGATCACCAGCGTCGTGCGCGCCAGCGACGCGTCGTTCAACGTTCGCTGGACCGAGCAGCGCTTCGTCAATGGCGCGCCGGCCGGCACCGAGCGCTGGAACGCCGTGATTGCCACCGTCCTGCAAACCCCGCGCACCGAGCAACGGTTGCGCAAGAACCCGCTGGGCATCTACGTCAATGGCCTGTCGTGGAGCCGAGAACTCGATGCCACCGAAGGAGCCAAGCCATGAACCTGCCTTTCCGTTTTTACGCTTTCGTGTTGATGCTTGCAGCCTCAGCTCTATCGTTGCAGGGCTGCGCCACGCAGGGCACGCCGCCACCGGCCATCTCGCTCGATGAACCGGTGCAGGCGCAGCCGCTGCCCGAACCGCCCAAGCCGGTCGAAGTGGTCGAGGTGCCCAGGGTGCTGCCGATGCCGGCGCAGATGAAGCCACTGCCGGAGGGCGGCGACACCAAGACAGCGCCCGAACCTGCCGATGAAAGGCTCCGGGTCTCGCGTGCCAATGCCGAGGCGCGTATCGCGCCCACGCGCGAGGGCTACGTCAATGCGATCCAGGTCTGGCCCTTCACCGATGGCGCGCTGTACCAGGTCTATGCGGCGCCGGGACGGGTGACGGTGATCTCTCTTCAGCCCGGCGAAGAGCTGGTGACGGTCGCCGCCGGCGATACGGTGCGCTGGATCGTCGGTGATACCTCCAGCGGCACAGGCGATGCGCTGCGCGTCAGCGTGTTGGTCAAACCGATCCGCTCGGGCCTCAAGACCAATCTGGTCATCACCACCAGTCGGCGCACCTACCTGATCGAACTGACCTCGACCGAACGTGCCTGGATGGCGTCGGTGTCGTGGGAATACCCGAAAGATCGGATGTTGGCCTTGCAACGCCAGGCACAGGCCGCACAGGCGACGACACCGGTCGATACCGGTTTGTCGCTGGAGAAGATTCGCTTCCGCTACGCCATCAGCGGCAGCACGCCGCCGTGGAAACCGCTGCGCGCCTTCGACGATGGAGAGAAGGTCTATATCCAGTTTCCGCCGGGTATCGCCCAGGGCGAACTGCCGCCGCTGTTCGTGATCGGCGCGCAGGGGGACGGGCAACTGGTGAACTACCGTTTCCGCTCCCCGTACTACATCGTGGATCGGCTGTTCGGTGCGGCCGAACTGCGCCTGGGCGGTGACAAGGGCGACGTGGTGCGGATCGAGCGCACGGATGGCATTGCGCGGGGAATTGACCATGAGCCAGNNGACGACACCCCCGACCTTGCCGCGCCGCAGGCTGACAAGGTTGCCCCGGAATCGGTGACGTTGCGCGCGCAGCCTCGCCCGGTGACGCGCCTGAACCGGCGCACCTTGGCGATCCTGGCCGGTGGCCTTGCCGTGGCCGTGTTGGGTGCCACGATGTGGTCGCTGCAACCGCGCAAGCGCAGTGCGAGCGAACAGACCGAGCTTTACAACGTAGATCGGGTGTCGCGCTCGGAAGGGCTGGACCAGCTTCCGGCCGATTACTCCAAACTGCCGCAGGCCTTGCCACCGCATGTGCCAGAGCTGGGGCCGCCGCTGCCGGGCGACTTGGGGCCAGCCATCGTGAAATCGCAGCAGCCGGTGGGACCCAATTACACGCCGCCCGGCCATGCTCCGGCTACCGCCGAGCACGACGCATACCGCAAAGAAGCGGAAGCGGCGGCGGGGGCATCGGTATTCTTCCGTTCCAGCAACCAGCGCGCCGCTGCCGCACTTGCGCAGGTGGCTACTGCCAGTCCGGCGCCCGGCCTATCGGGCTTCGATCCGATGGCTGCCGGGCCAGCCTCGACCGCAGCGCAGCCGGCCGATCCGACCGCCGTGCAGAACCGGCAGGACCAGAAAGAGGCGTTCCTGAAAGGCGGTTCCACGGAAACCCGCAATTCCGGGAACCTGAAAATGCCGGCCACGCCGTATCAGGTCATGGCCGGCACGGTGATCGCGGGTGCTCTGGTCACAGGCATCAAGTCCGATCTGCCGGGCGATGTGATCGCCACCGTGACGGAGCCGGTCTATGACACGGCCACCGGCAAGTTTCTGCTGATCCCGCAAGGCTCGCGCATCCTCGGCCGTTACAACAGCCAGGTGAGCTACGGGCAAAGCCGCGTGCAAGTGGTGTGGAACCGGATCATCCTGCCCGACACATCCTCGCTGATACTGGACAACCTGGCTGGCACCGACCCGGCTGGTTACGCCGGCCTGGAGGATGGCGTCGATTGGCATTGGGATCGCATCTTCGCCGGCGCTGCGCTGACAACGCTGCTGGGTGTCGGTGCCGAACTGGC
This sequence comes from Thiobacillus sp., assembly GCF_013693775.1. Lineage (NCBI taxonomy): Bacteria > Pseudomonadati > Pseudomonadota > Betaproteobacteria > Nitrosomonadales > Thiobacillaceae > Thiobacillus > Thiobacillus sp. The sequence goes on along the minus strand of NZ_CP059257.1, from coordinate 1,423,569 downwards.
CGCGCCGGAGAACCGCCAGAACGGTGATCGCGTCATCAACGCTGGGCGTAACAGCTTGCAGGACAGCGTGAACCAGGTTGGCCAAGAGATGACCCGGCGCAACCTCAACATCCAGCCCACCTTGACTGAGCGGCCGGGCCTGCCGGTGCGCATCATCGTCAATCGGGATCTGGTGCTGCGGCCCTATCAGCCGCTTTTCTTCAATCGGGGGACTTCACGATGAGCACTACGCGCANAGCTGCGGCTGGGTCCGCTGCCCAAGACCGAGAGCATCAAGCTGACTTTCACGTGTCCGACGAGCCTCAAGGCGGACCTTGATCGCTACGCCGCACTGCACGCGCAGACTTATGGCGAAGCGGTGGATGCGATGGCGCTGATCCCATACATGCTGGAGGCGTTCATGGCTGGGGATCGAGGGTTCAGGAAGGGGCAGATGAGCAAGAGCGCACGATCAGCTCCTGGATGAGATGCAGACAGAGGTTTCGTGCGCCAGCCACTCAACTGGTATTGTCCGATACCAGAAGGACAGCTATGCCCCTTGCGCTTGGCTGTACGCGATAGGAAANCATGGAGCGGAACGGAAATCATGGGAGGCTTTGATGTAGTCGAGCCATTGATTGGCGAGACTTGGGTGGTGGATGGTCAGGTAGTGGCATCACCACCTGGCGACACCGATGCGCTGTACATCCGGCCGATGCTGCACCGGAGGGGAGCGGTGCCTCCCGGAACGAAGGTGCTGCACTCGCTGGTGCTCGACAACAACGTGTTGACCGACATGATCGAAGGTCGGCGTTCGGCCAATACCGACTACCTGGAGAACCTGCTGCGCTCGAAGCCGTTGGAGTTGAATCCAACGATGGCAATGCTCGAACAACGGCAGAAGTTTGGCGGTGCCAGCCAGGCTCTGCATGACTTTGCTGAACTACTGGGACGGCGCTTTGGTGCATGGGATGCAAAGCAAAACATCAGGTCTTTTGACCAGGGACTGGAAGACTCAAAACCCGATCTTGCGAAAAATGCGTTGCTGCTGTCGGGCTATCTGCCAGCCATTCTGTACCTCTACCACCAGCCAGTCAGCGCCGAATCCAAGCTGGAGTGGCTGAGTGGGTTGATCCGAGCGGTGGACCTGCCATTCCTGCAACTGCCTTTCTATCTGGCAGCCCTGTTGTTCTTGGCGAAGGAACAGCCTGCACTCTTTCGCAACAAGGTGCTCAGCAAGGTGCAGAAGGACACCAAACTGATGTCCAGCCTTGATGAACAANAAAAGGCTGTACTCAATCTTGGGCATGACGTGATGCTGCCGGCTGTGGCGATTTTTCCCGCCGGCGTCCAAGGCGCGATGGTGTTCCCATACATCTTGGGAGAAGTCCGGTGCAGCGCAGTCGTCGCGCTACCGGATGGGCGAGCCAATGGCGCATGGGAGTTGAACCCAGACGGCCGCCTTCACGCGGAGCTTGGTGCAGCGGTAGCCCATTTCCTGCCCCACCGAGAGCGCCCAAGCTCGAAGGCAGAGCAATCGGTGCGTCGCGCGAACCTCCGTGCTTTCTCGGACAGCTATCTGGAAAAGTGCGTGGCGTTGAAACATGCCGCGCGGACCTGAGCGCAAAAAGAGCCACCCCTGCGAGAACAGGAGCGGCTTTGGATGGTGCCCGAGGCCGGAATCGAACCGGCACNGACCGCGAGGTCGAGGGATTTTCTTACCACTTCGGCTTTCGCCGCCAANNCGCATGCGCTGTTCGTGGTCTGGAGCACGCCTTCACCATAGCCTTGCGGCCGTAGGTGCCCGCCGTCTGCTCTCTACACCTTCCCAAGCGTTGGGCCTGGGCTTGGCTCGGCGTTGGCTCGGANTGCAGGGGCATCCAGGGCGTTCGCCGACTTTGACGGGCTTCACCTCTGGGGTTTTCCCCGGAGGGCTCAAATTGTNNTCAAGTCCCTTGTGTCTACCGATTTCACCACTCGGGCATTACATGATGCNNGCTGGAGCCTACACCTCTTTCTGCTGGCTCCTGCTTGGCTCCTGACCATCAAGCCGAGCCGCGAAGCTACGCCTTGATGCTCGCAAACCGTTGTCACTATTGACCTTTCACCCTGATGGTGCAAGCAGAAAGGACTTGACAAAACAGATTNTTAAGTCCCTTGTGTCTACCAATTTCACCATCCGGGCAAAGCGGACGGCTGACCCTGAATTTGGAGGCGCGAGCCGGAGTCGAACCGACCTACACGGATTTGCAATCCGGTGCATAACCGCTTTGCTATCGCGCCGTCGCGGTAAAACGCTTAAACGAAAAGGGGAAAACGTCCGGGCTGTGCCATCTGTTTTCCCAGAATGCTGGAGCGGGAAACGAGGTTCGAACTCGCGACCTCAACCTTGGCAAGGTTGCGCTCTACCAGCTGAGCTATTCCCGCGTTGAAGGCTGCGCATTATGGTGATTTCGGTTTTTTCTGTCAACACCTCAGGGCGAAGATTTTTGCAGTGCACGCGCGGCCATCACGAGGTAATACGCCATTGATACGAGGGTAAGCAGGGCGGCCACCCAGATCAGCAGCGTGCCGATCTGGGAGATGGGCAGGCCGGCGAGGGGCTGGAAATACAGCAGCAGCACGATGGCGATCATCTGTGCCGCGGTTTTCAGCTTGCCGACGAAAGAGACCGCGACGCTGGCTGACTTGCCTGCCTTGGCCATCCATTCGCGCAGGGCGGAAATGGTGATTTCGCGGCCGATGATGATGAGGCCGATCAGCGGCGCTACGCGATCCAGGTCGATCAGGACGATCAGCGCGGCCGCCACCATCAGTTTGTCGGCCACAGGATCGAGGAAGGCACCGAAGGCCGAGGTTTGCCCCAGTTTGCGCGCCAGCCAGCCGTCGAGCCAGTCGGTCAGCGCCGCCACCCCGAANAATGCGGCCGCCAGCAGGTTGGCGTCGGACGGCGACACCCAGCCGTCGGGCAGGTAGAACACGCCCGCCATCAAAGGGATGAACAGAATGCGCAGCCAGGTGAGCAGATTGGGGAGATTGAGTGGCATCAGTGGAGCGCGTTATAAATGGTTTCCGCCAATTCTCGGCTGATACCGTTCACACTGGCAAGCGCGTCGACGCCGGCGTCGCGTACGCCCTGCAGGCCACCGAAGTGTTCCAGTAGCTGTTTGCGCCGTTTGGGACCGATGCCTGCGATGTCTTCCAGCGTCGATTGCACGCGCGTTTTTCCGCGTTTGGCGCGGTGGCCGGTGATGGCGAAGCGGTGCGCTTCGTCGCGCACCTGCTGTATCAGGTGGAAGCCAGGGTGGTCCTTGGCGAGATGGAGTTCGCGACCGTCGGCGAAGATCAATGTTTCCAGTCCGGGCTTGCGTGCCTCGCCTTTGGCCACGCCGAGCAGCGGCACGTCGTTCAGCCCCAGTTCGGCCATGGCCTCGACCGCCATCGCGATCTGCCCCTTACCGCCGTCGATCAGCAGCAGGTCGGGCAGCACGCCATTCTCTTCCACGCTCTTGTGGAAGCGCTTGATCAGCGCGGCATGCATCGCGGCGTAGTCGTCGCCCGGGGTGATGCCCGTGATGTTGTAGCGCCGGTAGTCGGACTTCTTCAGGTCATCGCCCTCGTAGACGACGCAGGACGCCACGGTCGCCTCGCCCATGGTGTGCGAGATGTCGAAGCACTCGATGCGGTTGAGCGCCGGCAGGTCAAGTGTGTCGCGCAACGCGGCGAGCCGCTGCGACTGGTTGGCGCGGTCGGCGCTGCGGCGCTCGGCAGACAAGTGCGCGTTGGCCTGCGCCATGCCGATCCAGACCTTGCGTTCACCGGTGACGCGATGCAGAAGGGTGACTTTNTTACCGGCCTGCTCGGTGAGCAGCGTTTCCAGTGCGCTGGTCTCGATGGCTTCGCTCACCAGGATGCGCGCCGGGATGGGGTGGTCGAGGTAGTGCTGGAGGATGAAGGCTTCCAGCGCCTCGGCCGGCGTCGCACCCTCGCCGTGCTGCGGGAAGAAGCTGCGGTCGCCGAGATGCCGACCGCCGCGGATCATCGTCAGGTTGACCGCGATCACGCCGCCGGCCTCGGCGACCGCGACCACATCCGCGTCCGCATCGCTGCCGGTGGAGTCGACGAACTGCTTCTCGCGCACGGCGGCGAGCATGCGCAGGCGGTCGCGCAGGAAGGCGGCCGTCTCGAAATCGAGCGCAGCCGCAGCGGCGTTCATCTGCTCGGTAATGTGTTCAGTCAGTGCGCTGGCCTCGCCGTGCAGCAGCTGGGCTGCTTCATGGACGTCGCGCGCATAGGCCTCGGGCGTGATGTGTCCAACGCACGGTGCGGTACAGCGTTTGATTTGATACAGCAGACACGGGCGAGAGCGGTTGGCGAATACCGTGTCCTCGCATGTGCGCAGTTGAAATACCTTCTGCAGCAGCTGGATGCTTTCGCGCACCGCGTAGGCATTGGGGTAGGGGCCATACGCCTGGTCGCGCTTNTTGGGTGTGCCGCGGAAATAGGCTAGGCGCGGAAAGCGGTGCCCGGTCAGCAGCAGGTAGGGATAGGACTTGTCGTCGCGGAACAGGATGTTGAAACGCGGCTTCAGCCCCTTGATCAGGTTGTTTTCCAACAGCAGCGCTTCGGCCTCGGTGCGCGTGATCGTGGTGTCGATATGGTCGACACTCTTCAGCATCAGCTTGATGCGGGGNCTCTGGTCGCTTTTCTGGAAATAGCTGGAGACGCGTTTNTTAAGATCCTTCGCCTTGCCGACGTAGAGCACGGCGCCGGCCGCATCGATCATCCGATAGACGCCGGGCAGGGTGGGCAGCGAGGCGAGAAAGTCCTTGTCGACGCTCAAGGTCAGAGCCAAATTCGGCAGGAATCATGCCCCGCGCCGGTTGCCTGCGGGATGCAGGGCAAGGCGCGGGGCGTGAAATTTGGTCGTTCCAAATGAACGACTCGCAACGCGGGACATGATTCCTGTCGAGTTAGTCGCTTATTCATCCTCGTCGAGCAGCTTGCCGGCGATTGCCCAGTTCTCGTCCGGCAGTTCCTCGAACGCGATATAGGTATACGACGCGGGCTTGCCGGCGTGGCGCTCCAGCGTGGCGGTGATTTCTTCGGCGACTTTCTGCTTCTGCTCGCGGGTGAGGCTGCCGGCGAGCTTGATGGTGACGACAGGCATGGTCAGTCCTTCGCTTGAATTCGGGTGAATACGGCTTCGAACATCTCGGGGGTGAGGCGGCGCGTCTGGGTATTGTAGCGGGAGCAGTGGTAGCTGCTGACCAGCCGCCGGCCACCGGGCAGGCGGTAATCGCTGGCATGGGCAAACGGGTAGTCCTTGAGCTTCAGTCCTTTCGCGCGAAGCACGGCCTGATGCGCGATCTGGCCCAGCGCCAGGATACTGGCATGGCCGGGCAGGGCCTCCAGTTCGGCGGCCAGATAACGATTGCATTCGCGGATCTCGCCCGGTTCCGGCTTGTTGGCGGGCGGCAGGCACTTCACCGCATTGGTGATGCGACAGCCGGTGAGCGTCAGTCCGTCGTCTGCGGACAGCGATTGCGGTGCGCTGGCGTAGCCGAATTTGTGCAGGGTTTCGTATAAGAGCACGCCGGCATAGTCGCCTGTGAAGGGCCGGCCGCTGCGATTGGCGCCGTGCATGCCCGGGGCGAGGCCGACAATGAGCAGACCGGGTGCGGGATCGCCGAAGGCGGGCACCGGGCGGGCATGGTAGTCGGGATGGCGGGCGCACACCTCGTCGAGAAACGTGGCGAGGCGCGGGCAGGCGCGGCAGTCAGGGTCGAAGTGCATCGGAAGCAATAAAAAACGCCCCATGTCGGGGCGTTCATTGTACGCGAGGCGGTGCTCAGCCTTCGATCGGGCCGGCAGCGGTCTGCATGTAGTTCTGCTCACCCATGCGTTTGATCAGGTCGAGTTGGGTTTCGAGATAATCGATGTGCTCTTCGGTGTCGGACTGGATGCCGACCAGGATTTCTCGCGAAACATAGTCCTTGACCGATTCGCAGTGCGCGATGGCTTCGACGTAGAGCGCGCGGCCGACCAGTTCGAGCTTGAGGTCGCATTCCAGGCATTCGACGACGTTTTCGCCGATCAGCAATTTGTTCAGATCCTGCAGGTTGGGCAGGCCTTCCAGAAAGAGGATGCGCTCGATCAGCTTGTCGGCGTGGTGCATTTCCTCGATGGACTCTTCGTATTCGTGTTTACCCAGCGCAATCAGCCCCCAGTTCTTGTACATGCGGGCGTGGAGGAAATACTGGTTGATGGCGGTCAGTTCGACCGTGAGCGCCTTGTTCAGGTACTGGATGACTTTNTTGTCGCCTTTCATGGTTCTCTCCTGAGAGTGGGCAAGCCCGTTTAAAGAGCCGTTGGCTGGGCGAATGCTGGCTAATAGGCGAATGGGACGCCTGTCATTCTAGGGGAAAAGCCGTGCGGGACAAGTATGGATCGCGGTCCGTGCGGAGCGGTCGCGGGCAGAGCGGGAATCAGGCGGCTGCGGCGAATGAGGCGTCCGACGAGCATCCCTGGCATTCGGCGAGGGCTTCCTGGAGCACGTCTTTCGCGCAGCGGGCGCAACGACCACATTGGGTGGACACGCCGAGTTCGTCGCGAAGCTGGCGCATCGTGGTCACGCCACGATGATGAACCATGCCACGGATTTCGTGGTCGGTGACCCCTTTGCAAAGACAGACGTACATGACGCACCTTCTGGTTTGGAACTCGGTAGCTGAATATTATAAATAATGAGAATGGTTGTCAATAACAATATTGGAGTAAAGATTCCGCGCAAAAAAACGGCGAGGGAAATTCTCCACCATCCGTGAACGTCCTGTTCGTTGNNCATAGGTACGGCGAACAGGGCCGGGTTACAGTGATTTCATGCAGAAGTACCAGTCGGTGTACTCGTAGCTTTCGTTNNCATGTGGGTCTCCACGGCATTTNNACGTCCTGCGGCGGCGGGACGATGACCTTGTCACATCGACGCTGTCAATCGCCAGACATCGTCTCCGGATGTGCGAACGGCGCGGAATGCGTGCCCCGTATCNTTGTAGCCGGTGAGCATGGCGCGCGGCAGGTTGATGCGGGTCTTGCGGCTGACCCATGCCACGCCGGCCACGTGCAGCGCGACGCATGCGAGCAGAACGTCGGAGAGCGTCTCGTGCAGGTCTTCCAGCCATTCCTCGCCCCAGTAGGCGTCGGTTCCCATCAGCCAGCCCGTGACGCCCAGCGCGATGACGAGGCCGAGCATCGCGAACACCATCACGGCGCCGAGCGGATTGTGTCCACGCATGGCGACGCCGGGCCGGGCGAGATAGGCTCGGATGCGCGCGCGTGGGGAAAAACCCAAAAAGCGGGCGTAGCGCGAGCCGATCGCACCCCAGATGAGGCGCCCACCCACCAGTCCCAGCGCCGCGTAACCCGCCCAGCGATGCCACGGGCCGCCGCCGTCGAACAGGAACGCGTCGAGCAGCACCAGGGCGGCGAGGCTCCAGTGGTGCAGGCGGACAAAGCGATCCCAGACGTACGTGCGTTCCACGACGTGTTCAGGCATCAGTCGAGATAGGCCTTCACCGGTCTGCCGGTGACGGTGTCCATGTAGATTTCGACGCGCTGTCCTTTCTCGTTGTGGCCGTACATCTCGTAGCAATTGCCGTCGACCTTGAATTTCTTGATGGTGTAGCCGGCGTCCTTCAGGGCGGCTCTGAGGTCCGCCTCTTTCATCCACTGTTCCTTGGGATGGGCGTCGCAATCGGCGGCGGCGTGCGCCAGAACGGGAACGAGCGCCAGGGCGGCAAGGGTGAATCGCAGACCAGTCATGATGAGCTCCTTTTCTAAGGTGAATGAAACAGGGGGAATTCAGACCGTCGCCCACATCCGCATCAGGTTGTGGTAGCAACTGGTCAAGCGCACTGCAGCATCGGTTTCGCCGTGTTCACCGCGCAAGGCGGCGATGCTCAAATCCATTTCGTGCAGCAATTCACGCCGTTGCGGTTCGCGCACCATGCTTTCCAGCCAGGTGAAGCACGCCAGCCGCGCGCCGCGCGTCACCGGCTCGACGCGATGCACGCTGTACGAGGGATACAGGATCAGGTGGCCCGCCGGCAGCTTGACCGCGCGGCCACCCATGCCGTCCTCGATGATGAGCTCGCCGCCGTCGTAATCGGTTGGGTTGTTGAGGAAGAGCGTGAACGACAGGTCGGTTCGCACATGCTGCGCCGTGGCCGGATGGGTGCGGATGGCGTTGTCCACGTGATTGCCGAAGGAATTGGCTTCGTCGCCGTAGCGGTTGAACAGCGGCGGATAGATGCGCTTGGGCAGGGCAGCGCTGAAGAAGGTGGGGTTCTTCGACAAGGCTTCGAGGACGAGCGCGCGCAGCTGCTGCGCCACTGGGCTGGTTTCGGGCAGTTGCCGGTTGTTCTTCACCGTGGCGGCCTGACTGCCGGCGGTGACGCGGCCGTCGGTCCAGTCGGCCTGTTTCAGCAGCGCAGTGCAGTGCGCGAGCGTGGCGGCATCGAGAACGTTTGGAATGTGCAGCAGCATGGTCGGGTCTCCTGTCAGGGATAGGGCGCTGCGCAGGCAACGCCCTATCCCTGCCAATGATTGGCAGGGAAGGCAGGTTCAGAACTTCAGCTCGCCGGTGAGGATGAAGCGACGCTTCTGACCGGGCACGGTGAACGGACCGTTGTCGTAGATCGAGTCGTAGTACGTCTTGTTGAACAGGTTCTGCACGTTCAGGCGGACACCCCAGGTTTTCTGGTCGTAGGACACCATGGCATCCCAGCGCACATAAGCCGGCGCGGTATTGGGGTTGAAGCCGCTGGGCTGGCCGTTCGTGGTGAACTGCGCATTGGCCGAGGCATTCGACGGGTTGTAGCCGTAGCGCTCGCCCTTGGCCTCGGCGCCGCCGCCGACCTTCCAGCCGCCGCCCAGCTTGTAGGTGGACCACAGATTGAAGGTATACGGCGGGGTGTTGCGCGGCCGCTTGCCGACGAAGCGCGGATCGCCCACGGTGCCGCTGGATTGTTCGGCGACTTCGAGGATGGTGGCATCCATCAGCGCCAGTCCGGCGAAGACTTCCCAGTTCGGCGTGATGCGGCCGGCCGCTTCGAATTCGATGCCGTCGGTGCGGCGCTTCTTGGTCAGGATGGACGCGGTAGATTCGAGGTCGGTGTTGCGTTCCCAGTTTTTGATCGCACGGTAGAGTGCGGTGCGGAAAGTCAGGTCGCCGTCGAAGAACATCCACTTCGCGCCGACCTCGTAGACCTGGCTGGTCTCGGGCGGTTGTGGCGTGGCGGTCAGCTGGTAGAGGTCGGCCGTCGGGCTGAACGAATCGCTGTAGCCGACGTAGTAGTGCGCTTCCTCGGTAGGCTGGTAGGACAAGGCGGCGCGATAGCTCCATTCGCCGTATTCCAGGTGCGGCGAGGTGGCGCTGGAGTAGTCGGCGTCGAGTTCGTCGCGGCGCACGCCCAGCGTGGCCTTCCAGTCCGGGATGAATTCGACTGTGTCCTGTGCATAGAGGGCGTAGGAATTGCCGGTGAAATTGTTCAGCTGTGCCCCCGTATATGACTCGACGTAAGGCAGGAACAAGGGAGGAATGCCGGACACGATGGTTGTCCCACCGAGATTCTGCAGACCTGAGCGGTGGCTGTTCTCGTGCAGGTATTCGACGCCAGTGAGGAATTCGTGCTTCATGCCCAACGCCTCGAATTTCCGGCTGTAGTCGGATTGGAGTGTGAGCGTTTCGTAATCGGACGAGCGGGTGGGTCCTGCATTCCAGTTGCCGCCATTGCCAGGGAGAGTTCCGTCCACGTTCGGTGCAACCGTGGCGCTCGGCGTGCGTGCCCAGTAGCTGCGTTCGTAGTCGCCGTAGCGGACCGTGGTGCGCAACTGGCTGTCATCGGCGAAGCGGTGCGTCCAGGTTCCCGTGGTGACGTTCACGTCGCTGTTGTCGAAGTTGCGGTCGATGCCCCAGAAAGTGTCGACCGGGAACGTGGTGTTGGGGCGGTGGGTGGCGTTGTCGAACGAGAAGCCATAGTCCGGCGTGTCGCGGTTGCGCATGTACAGGTGCGAAAACGTGAATTCGTCGTCGGTGTTCATGCCGAGCGCGAGGCTGACCTGCGCACCGCCGCGATTGACGTCGGGCTCCGCGCCGCTGGCGGGATTTTCGCGCCAGCTGCCTTCGTCGCGTTTCATCAGATTCACGCGTACTGCGCTGTGTTCGCCCAGCTGCTTGTTGAGGTCGGCGGTGACTTCGGTGTAGTTGTCAGTGCCCACACTACCGGTCAGTTTGTAGGCATCGGCCAGCTTGGGCGTCTTAGAAACAAGGTTGATGACGCCGCCGGCCTGGCCGCGGCCGAACAGCATCGAGGCGGAGCCGCGCAGCACGTCGACCTGCTCGAGGAAGAAGGTTTCGCGGTTGTATTGCGCGGTGTCGCGGATGCCGTCGAGGTAGACGTCGCCGAAGGTGTAGAAGCCGCGCAGCATCATGTTGTCGCCGGCGCGGCCGCCCTCGGCGGCATTGAAGGTGAGTCCCGACACGTTGCGCAAGGCGTCGCGCAGCGAACCGACATGTTGCTCCTGCATCAGCTGCTGGGTCACGACGGTGATCGCCTGTGGGATGTCCTGCGGATCCTGCTTGGTCTTGCCGACGCGGGTCTGCGTACCCTGGTAGCCGTTATTGACCTCCATGGGGTCGGACGTGTCTTCCACCTTGACGGTCGGCAGCGTGGTTTGGGCGGTATTCGCCGGATCCGCAGTCTGTGCCAGCGCGGCGGGGGCCAGCATCATGAAGGCGAGCGAAGCGGCAGCCGGCATGGCGGCCGCGGGTTGCAGGCGCGCCATCAGCTGGCGCAGGATGCCCGAGGGCGGGCGCGGTCGTACGTGGGACATGGTTTGCTCCTGGTCTGAATGATCGACTGGCTGGCGGAGCAAACGCTTGGCTGGCTGGCGGTTGAAAAAACGGAAGGCGGCAGGCATGGGTCATCCCCAACCCGCTGCGACGGCGAGGTGATACACGATGAAACACGCGAGCCAGGCCAGGCCGAACAGATAGCCGGCCATGACGAGCGGCATTTTCCAGCCGCCGGTTTCGCGCTTGACGGTGGCAAGCGTGGACAGGCACTGCGGCGCGAAGACGAACCAGGTCAGCAGCGACAGCGCAGTGGCGAGGCTCCAGCTGTGCGCGATCAGCGGTGTCAGGGCCTGCGCAGTGTCGTCGCCGCTGGCCGACAGCGCGTAGACGGTGCCGAGCGCGCTGACCGCGACTTCGCGCGCGGCCATGCCCGGCACCAGCGCGACGCTGATCTGCCAGTTGAGGCCGATGGGTTCGAAGATGGTGGCGAGGCCGCGGCCGAGCGTGCCGGCGAGGCTGTATTCGATCGCCGGGCCGGTCGCGCCGGCGGGGGCNGTCGGGAAGCTGGCGAGGAACCACATGACGATGGTGAGCGCCAGGATGATGCCGCCGACCCGCTTGAGAAAGATGGACGCGCGCTGCCACAGGCCGATGGCGACGTTGCGCGGCGTCGGCCAGTGGTAGGTCGGCAGTTCCATCATCAAAGGTCTGGGTAGCCCGCGGGTGGTGAGGCGCTTGGCCAGCCAGGCAATGCCCATCGCGCTGATCACGCCGGCGACGTAGAGACCGAACAGCACCAGGCCCTGCAACTCGAACATACCCGCGACCTCGCGCTTGGGGATGAAGGCGCCGATCAGCAGCGCATACACCGGCAGTCGTGCCGAGCAGGTCATCAACGGCGCGATCATGATCGTGACGAGGCGGTCACGCGGGCTGGCGATGGTGCGCGCGGCCATGATGCCGGGGATCGCGCAGGCGAAGCTCGACAGCAGAGGGATGAATGAGCGGCCCGACAGGCCCACGCTGCCCATCAGGCGGTCGAGCATGAAGGCGGCGCGTGGCAGGTAGCCCGACTCTTCCAGGATCAGGATGAAGAAGAACAGGATGAGGATCTGCGGCAGGAACACCAGCACCCCGCCGGCGCCCGCGATGATCCCGTCGACGAGCAGACTGCGCAGCCAGCCGTCGGGCAGCGCAGCGGTGACGCCATTGGCCACCCATGTGGTGGCCGCCTCGATCCAGCCCATCGGCGCCTCGGCCCAGGTGAACACAGCCTGGAACATCAGGAACAGCACCACCATGAGCAGCGCCATGCCGATGACCGGATGCAGCACCACGCGGTCGATCCGGTCGGACAGCGTGTGTGGCGCATGCACGTCGAGGCCGAGGCTGACGAGGATGCGCTGCACCGTGTCGTGGTCGGCTTCCACCGTGACGGCCGGGGCGTCGGTTCCCGGTACGGACGAGTGTGCTGCCTCGCCGCGCCAGGCCTCGGCCGGCGCATCGAGCAGCGTACGCAGGGCGGTTGCGCCGTCCTTCCTGACGGCGACGGTCTTGACGACCGGCACGCCGAGTTCGAGGGACAGCTTGTCCACGTCCACGTGGATGCCGCGCCGTGCCGCCAGGTCGGTCATGTTGAGCGCCACCACGCAGGGCAGGCCGAGGCGTTTCACGGCCAGGACAAGCCGGAGATTGCGCCGCAGGTTGGTGGCGTCGACCACGCAGACGACGCGGTCCGGGCGTTTCTCGCCGCGCGCGCGACCCATCAGCACGTCGACCGTTACCTGCTCGTCCGGCGAACGCGGGTTGAGACTGTAGGTGCCCGGCAAGTCGAGCACGCGCAGCGCCTTGCCTGCCGTCGTGAGGTAGCGGCCTTCCTTGCGTTCGACAGTGACGCCGGCATAGTTCGCCACTTTCTGGCGGCTGCCCGTCAGGACGTTGAACAACGCGGTCTTGCCGCAGTTGGGGTTGCCCACCAGGGCGACCAGCGGTCCGCCGCGATGCACATGAACGACGGCGGACGGGGCGTGGTCGCGGCGGACCGAATCGTGGCAGGCGCTCATGCAGCCCCCGTCGCGTTATCCAGCCGCGTGACTTCGATGCAGGCGGCCTCGGCACAGCGCAGGGCGAAAGTGGACGAGCCGACGCGGACCACCAGCGGATCGCCGCCTGGCTGCGCGCGTGCCATCAGCATCACTTTCTCGCCGGGGATGAACCCCAGCTCCTGCAGCCAGTCGTGCCATTCCGGCGCATGCTCGGGCGTGTGGATGCGCTCGATGCGGCAAAGTTGGAAATCGTCCGAACGGTCAAGGGTGAACATGTCTAAGGATCCCTGCGGTTCAATGGGCCGCGGTTTTCGGTTCGGTGACGAACCCGAGCTTGCTGAGTCCTGCGCGCGCGGCGTCGGACATGATCTGGGCGACGTTGCGATAGGCGAGATCGCCGTCGGCGCGGATGTGGATTTCCGGCTGCGGGGTCTGTTGTGCGGCGAGGTCCATCTTCGCCTGCCAGGCGGTCGCGTCCACGGGTTCGGCGTTCCAGAATACCGAGCCGTCGGTCTTGATCGACAGGTTGACCGTCTCCGGTTTGTCCTCGTTGGGCTGGCTGGATGCCACGGGCAGGTTGACCTTGACCGCATGCGTCATCAGCGGCGCAGTGATGATGAAGATGACGAGTAGCACCAGCATCACGTCGATCAGCGGAATCATGTTGATTTCCGCGTTGTCGCCGTCGCCGGCATCGTTGAGCATTCCGCCGAAGGCCATCATGCGCTCCTGACGGCCGGGGCGACGTAGACGCGCGGTACGTCGTTGTCGACGCGGGTGTTATTGCGCACGCCGGTGGACATGAAGGCGAACAGGTCGTGCGCGAAGCCGTCCACCTCGGACAGCATCTGGCGCTTGGCGCGATTGAAGAAGTTGTAGGCGAGCACGGCAGGGATGGCGACCGCCAGGCCGAGTGCGGTCATGATCAGCGCCTCGCCCACCGGACCGGCCACCTGGTCGAGGCTGCCCGAGCCGCTCATGCCGATGTTGACCAGCGCGTGGTAGATGCCCCACACCGTGCCGAACAGGCCGACGAAGGGCGCGGACGAGGCGATGGAGGCCAGCATGGTGTGGCCGTATTCCAGGCGCGCGGTGTCCTGGTTGATCGCGCGACGCAGGGCTCGGGTGAGGAATTCGTCTTCCGAACCTGATTCGATCAGGCGGGCGCCGGTTTTGCCGCGGAACTGCTCGGCTGCCTTGAGGCCGTGATGGGTGAGATGCGAGAACGGGTCGTTGATGCCGTTCTTCTGCAGATAGTCGCCCACGGCCGCCAGCCCGGATGCATTCCAGAAGCGTTCCAGGAAAGCCTGCGCATTTTTCTTCATGCGCCAGTTGGCGATGCTCTTGGAGACGATGAGGTACCAGGTGATCACCGACATCGCCAGCAGGATGGCGAGCAGAACATGCGCGAGCATGTCGGCCTGGGCGATGAAGTGTGCGAACCCCAGTTGAGCGGGGTGAGTGACGGTTTCCATGGTTTAGCTCCTGAGGGTGAACTGAATCGGCACGATGACCCACGCGGCCACCGGTTTGCCGGCCTGGCGGGCCGGCTCGAATTTCCAGCTGGACAGAACGGTTTTCCGGGCCGATTCGTCGAGCCGCGCATAGCCGCTGCTCTTGACGATTTCCAGTTGCGCGACACTGCCGTCCGGGTTGACCAGGATGTTCAGCCGTACGACGCCTTCTTCGCCGAGTCGCTTCGACAGCGCCGGATAAGGCGGTTTGGGATTGTTCAGATAGTCCGCGGGCCGGGGCGGTATTGGCGGCGGGGGCGCGGGTTTCGGCGCTTCCGCGACAACCGGTACGGGCGGCGGTACCACCTCGGGCACCAGCACGGGTTCAGGGTCGGGTTTGGGCGCCTCGACGACGGGTTGCGGCGTGGGAAGCGGCTTCTCGGCGATCAGCACCGGTGGCGGCGGCAGCGGTTTGACGCGTGGTTTCGGCGGCTGCGGCCTGGGTTCGGGTTTGGGCTGCGGGTCGGTCTCTTTTACCTCGGGCTCGATCAGGCTTACCGTAATCGGCAGTGGCGGCGTGATCGGTTCGGGGGTGTGGGCGACGAACAGCAGCGCAGCCAGCAGGCTGGCATGCGCGAGCACCACACCGGCAAGCGACGCGCGCGACAGCCGGGCCGAATAGGGCAGCGCGGCAGCCGCGAAACGCACTGCGTTCGGCAGATCGGCTTTCACGGCGGAGGGAGCGGTCAACGCGGCGGTCATCCCGGGCAAATCCAGTTCCATTCAGAGGCTCGCCGGGCAATCGTCACAAGGGCTGCGCGGTTGTTTCGTTCCCGCGGCACGTTCAGACGGATCACGTTACGGCGATGTGGTAACAATGTAAAGTAATGATAATAATTCGCATTAAATAAGTCAATTGATTCGTTGCGGTTAATCTTCTTCAATCAGGAGAAAGCGATATTGGGCGGGACCCAGATGCATACCCGGGCCTGTGTTTAGGATGCGGCGGAGTGGATCTTGCCGTGCGTGGGGCAGGCGGCGTGCTTGCCCGTTTGAAGGGCGGATTCCGCCTTGTCGATGTGGGTCTCGATCGGCCTGGCGAACGCGTCGCGCGCAAGGCCCATGCCGTTCAACATCCAGACGCCGATCCAGGTACGGGTGAACCGCTCGAAGCTGGTTTGGTCATCCCAGGCCAGCCGCAGCGTGAAGGCGTCGCGCCGGTCGCGCGGCTCCGCGAAATCGTGGGCACGCAAGCCGACGGTATGGGTCAGTGCATCGCGCGCAGCCTGCCAGGCGTGGCGGAACGTATCGCGATGGCGCGGCAGCACATGAAAATGATAGGCAATGGCGAGCATCAGACCCCTTCCTGTGGAATGACGAAGACGATGGAGAAGCGCACCGACAGCCGGCCTCCGCGCTGTGCGCCTGGAGCGATGTGGAAAATTGTGTAATCCGTCGTTCGGGGTTTGGGGCGGCATGCGTGCGCTGCGTTGCATTTATATGTGCACGCACAGGCGCGGGTTCGGTGCGCTCGATGTCGAGATCGTCGGCGAGGTTGCGGCAGGCTTCGCGCTCGACAGGCGTGAGGCTGTCGTACTCGGCGGCGCGTTCGAGCAGCAGGCGGGCGGTGGCCTTGTTGCGCGCGCAAGGCTGGCGCAGCACGACCAGCGCGGCGACGAGAAGGGAGGCAACGGGCGAGGTATGCATGGCGGGGTTCCTCAGGCGGCAGCGACAAAGGACTGGCCGGGCTGCCACTCGCAGGCGGTGAGCTCGCCGCTTTGCAGGGCGTGCAGCAGGCGCAGCGTTTCGCGCGCCGAGCGGCCGACGTTGAGGTCGTTGGCGGCGATGCTCATCACCCGGCCTTCGGGATTGACGATGAAGGTGGCGCGTACCGCCACGCCGTTGTCGGCGAGTATGCCGAAGCCTTGCGCAAGGCTACGCGAGACGTCGCCGAGCATGGGGAATTTCACTGCGCCGAGCCCGTGCCGCACCCAGGCGCGATGAGCGTGCGCGGAATCGACGCTGGCGCCGAGCAGTACCGCGCCGGACAGGTCGAAATCGTGGCTGAGGTCGGAATAGGCGCGTATTTCCGTCGGACAGACGAAAGTGAAATCCAGCGGCCAGAAAAACAGCACCAACCACCTGCCGCGATAGTGCGTGAGTGAAATCGGTTCGATGCGGCCATCGGGCAGATAGGCTTCGCAAGTGACGTCGGGAATCGTGTTTCCAATCGAGATCATGTGGGGCTCCTGGTCAATCAGTGCAGGATGGGGTGCGCGGGACGCATGGGCGTGGCGGTCGAGACCGCGCGCCATTCGAACGACAGTCGCCGGCAGGCATTGGCCAGACGGGGGCTGGTCGCACGGTCGTGCATCCAGACGAGATGCTGTTCGATCATGCGGGCGAGCTTGCGGCAGCCGGTTTGCTGGTAGCGATGCATCAGCCATAGCGTGGCGGCGATGACGATTTCGTGGGTGTCGTGTGGCTGCGATGTGTTCATTGCCAGTCTCCTTGCAAGTGTGGGGCTGGCTGGCGCGGATGCGCGGGCGGGCGGGGTTGGGGTGGCCTCGAGGCCAGCAGGCCGGGCCTGCGTACGGTTTACTTGGTGAGGATCAGCTTGCCGTTCTTGGTGATGCGCAGGCGATAGTGCTCGCCTTTGTGGCTGATCAGGATTTCCTGACTGCCCTGGAATAAAAANTCCGCCGGGATGATCCCGGGCGGACGAGTCCGCGTTCCAGGCTCGACCGGAAGACGGATGGAGGAGGAGGGCGCATTCGGCATGGCGTGAGGATCCTGTGCGTCAGATTCGGGGTTCATTCGGGGAATCGCCAATCAGTGTGTTACGAATAATAACGATTCTCATTTGTGTGTCAAGCGCTCACGGGAAGAACCCCGGCATTGAAATGAAAAAGCCCGCACAGGCGGGCTTGATAGGGCAGTACGGGGAGCCGTTACGCCGGCTTATCCATATCCTGATTGAGCGCTTGGTTGATCAGTCAGGTGCAACTGCGCGGATCAGTGTGCGGCTTTGCCATCGACGCCGGCTCGGGACGCCCATTCGCCTCGCACCAGCGGTGCGATGTTCAACACCTCGGGCTGGAGCGTGACGTGTGCGATGCCGTGCTGCTTCGCAAGCATGTCGCGGGCTGCGGCCAGAATGTGCAGCCAGTTGGCAAGATCGCGGATGTCGAGGTGCGCGGACAGGGCGACGGTGCCCGACGACAGCGTCCACACGTGCAGGTCGTGCACGCGCTGTACGCCGGGCAGGGCGGCGAGGTCGTGGCCGACGGATTCGAGCTGGATCTGCAGGGGTACACCCTCCATCAGCACGTGTACCACCTCGCGCAGCAGCCGCAAGGCCGAGACCAGAATCAGCACCGCCACCAGCAGGGACAGCAGCGGGTCAATCGGCGTCCAGCCGGTGGTGACGATGACGATGCCGGCGCTGATCGCGGCGACCGAGCCGAGTGCATCGCCCAGCACGTGCAGCATCGCGGCGCGACTATTGAGGGTGTGTTCGCCGCGGCTCAGGATCCATGCGACGAGCAGGTTGATGCCGAGGCCGATGACGGCGACGCCGATGACGGTACCGCCGGCGATCGCGTGCGGGGAGCTGAAACGGTCGATGGCCTCATGCACGATATAGCCGAGCACGACCAGCATCATCAGACTGTTGAACAGCGCAGCGAGCACCTCGGCCCGCACCAGGCCATAGGAGTGCCGGATGCTGGGTGGCCGGCGCGCCAGCCAGGCCGCCGCCGCGGCCAGGCCCAGCGCGGACGAGTCGGTGAACATGTGCGCCGCATCGGACAGCAGCGCGAGCGAACCCGACCACCAGCCGGCCAGGGCCTCGACGCCGGTGAATGACAGCGTCAGCAGCAGGGCGAGGATCAGCTTGCCGTTGCCGCCTTCAGATGCATGCACATGAACGTGATGCATGCCATGGCCATGACCGTGGTCATGCGCGCTGTGATCGTGGTTATGCGCGCCCACAGTAATCCGTCGGGTCGACCTGCAGGTTGAGGGTCGCGCTGTCCAGCCCCAGCCCGGCGATGTGGTGCAGCGCATTGACATAGCGCGTCGATTCGCGCAGCTGGGTCAGGGTCTGCGGGTGCGGGTGGCCGTGCATGCGAGCAAGGCGTGCACGGGACGGGGCGGGCCAGTCGACCTTCAGGTTGGCCAGCACGTCGTCGGCCAGGTCGGGCCGGTTGCAGACCAGCGCCATGTCGCAGCCGGCTTCCAGCGCCGCCGTCACGCGCTCGACCACGCCGCCGGCCACGGCGGCACCCGCCATGCAGAGATCGTCGCTGAACACGGCGCCGTCGAATCCCAGCTGGTGCCGCAGCAGTTTCTGCAGCCAGACGCGCGAAAACCCAGCCGGCTTGTCATCCACATTCGGGTAGATCACATGCGCCGGCATGATCGCGGCCAGCCCGGCCTCGATCATCAGGCGGAAAGGCACCAGGTCGGCGACGGCAATATCGGCCAGGGTGCGATTGTCGACCGGAACGTCGACGTGCGAATCCGCCACCACGAAGCCGTGACCGGGAAAATGCTTGCCGCAGGCGGCCATGCCGGCATCCTTCATACCCAGCATCATGGCCTGGCCCAGCTGGAACACGGCATGCGGATCGGCATGAAAGGCACGGTCGCCGATGACCGACGAGGCACCGTAATCGAGGTCGAGTACGGGCGCGAAGCTGAAGTCGATGCCGTGCGCGCGCAGTTCGCTCGCCAGCACGAAGCCGGTTTCGCGTGCGAGGTGTTTCGCCTGTTGCGGATGGGTGTTCCAGATTTCGCCGAAGGCGCGCATCGGCGGCAGGCGGGTGAAGCCTTCGCGGAAACGTTGCACCCGCCCNCCTTCGTGGTCGACGCCGATCAGCAGCGGCGCGGGCTTGAGCGCGTGGATCTCGGCGGTTAAGGCGGCCAGCTGGGCCGGGTCGCGGTAGTTGCGGGAGAACAGGATCACCCCGCCGACGAGCGGGTGGCCCAGGCGGCGTCGGTCGTCGTCGGTCAGTTCGGTGCCTGCCACGTCGAGCATCAAGGGGCCGAGCGTCATATCCGCTCCAACAAGGACAGTGTCATGTTGCCTCCAGAATCACATAAGCCAGGACGAGATCGCTTTCGTCGGACAAGGACACATGATGAGCGCTTATTCCGCGTGCTGCCAGCCAGGCATCCAGTTCGGGCGCGCATTGCAGGAAGGGCTTGCCCTGCGTGTCGCGCAGCACGGCGATGTTGCGCAGCGTCACCGGCGCACGCAGGCCGGTTCCCGTCGCCTTGGCGAAGGCTTCCTTGGCGGCGAAGCATTTGGCCAGGAAGCGTGCCGGGTCGCGGCTGGCACGATAGCCGGCCTGTTCGGCCGGGGCGAGAATGCGCTCAGCATAGGGCTCGCCGAAGCGGGCCAGCCCATTGCGGATGCGCTCGGCGTCGAGCAGGTCGGTACCGATGCCGTGGATCATGGCGACACCTTCACCGGCAAGCCGGCAGCCCGGATGGCGTCCGCGAATGTGTCGAGCCATGCGGCGGGCAGGGCGGACAGCCGGTCGGCCTGCGGCTGCATCGAGGGACGCGCGAGGCCATAGAGCAGCACGCCCCGGACGGGAATCCCCTGCACGCGGAGGCGTTCCACTGCGTTCAGGTAGGCCGCCTGTTCGGCGGCGGATGGCGGCGCGCCGTCGCGTGCGAATACGCAGGTCTGCAGCCAGGTCGGACACAGGCGCGCGGTCGTGACCAGGCGTTCGAATTGCCTGTCCGGCGCGATGCGCGTCTGGTTGATGGCGCGCATGCCGCTGGCGGTCGCACTGTCGAACTTGAACCACACTTCGCCGTTCAGCGTGGCCATTTTCCGCAGGCCCGCCTGGACGCGCGGCCGGTCGGCCAGGCTGCCGTTGGTGATCAACACCAGCTTGATTTTCTCGATCAGGTCGAAGTCCGCCATCACCCGGCCGATGCATTCGATGACCAGTGGAAATTCCCGGGCGCTGGTCGGTTCGCCGTTGCCTGACAACGCGATATCGTTCAGGCGCCGTGCGCCCTCGGGCACGCGCGTCTGCATGAAATCGCCGCGGAGAATATCCGTGAGCAGCGTGCGCAGCTCGTTTTCAAGTTGAGCCAGATCAATATCCGGCGCGGTGCCGCGCGTCAGGTTCGGTACCTGGCAATAGACGCAGGCCCAGTTGCATGCGTTGTTGGGGTTGAGATTGATCCCGACCGACACCCCGCCGGCGCGGCGCGAGACGACGGGATAGACGTACGTCATCCCCGCGCTGTCGCGGTCGTGGTTGGTGGAGGTGAGCTGGGCAGACACGTTGCGGGGCGGGAATGGGCGAACGCCCATTCTACTTGAGCCGCTGTCGAACCGGACGCCGATCCGCTGCACGGGACGGCCTGCAAATCAATGCGGCTGGTGGGGTTTCCACATCAGCACGGCGTAGCGTTGCTGGCCCAGCTGCCGGGTTTTCGGGTCATATACGGTGTAGACCAGTTGCCGGGTCTGGTCGGGAGGGCCGAACAGGGTTCGGGCTGCGGCAGGGCAGGCGAGCGCGTCGGTCACGCCGAAACGCAGGGTCCCGCACACGGCAATCCGGTTGCCCGATTCCAGCGCGCGGGCGTCGATCCAGGGAGATTGGGCGAGGTCGGGCCCGGCGAGATCAAATCCATACAGGCCATGCGGATGGTCGGGCGAGTAGAAGCTCAGGATGTAGGGCAGNGGAAACGTCCCGGCTGCGTACTCGATGGGTTCGGCATAGGCATCGTGGTACAGGCGCGTCGCGTCCTCGGCAATGCGCTGCGGCAGTGCATAGGCCGGTTGCGCGGGGTAGGTGCGGTACTGTCTGTCCCAGAGCGCGGCCGCAACAAGCGTCACCAGGAGATAGATCAGCCCGACCCGATAGATTCGTCGTGCGAGCCATCCGTTGTCGAAACGGGCGGGCGTGAGATCGACCAGGGCCCAACCGAGGAACAGCAGGGCTGGAATCAGCCAGGACGATACGGGACTGATCCCCTGCGCGAGCGCGGCCAGCAGGGTCAGTGCGACGCTTATAGACAGGATGCTCAAGCCCAGCCGGGGCGGTCGCGGTGCTTGATCAAGCGGAACGGTGGGAAGTCGAACGAGGCTTGCGCCCCAGGCCAGCAAGGCGACGCTGCTGAACCCCAGCACGCCCACCAGGGCGACAGCATAGGCTTTGGCGCCATCCGTTGCGCCGAGCACTTCATGCGCTTCGTGCATGTAATGCAGGCTGGGCCAGCCGTGCCGGATGGACCAGACAATATGCGGCGTGACCAGCAACAGCGCGGTTACGCTGGCGATGACCGTGCCTTTGAACAGCATGGCAAGAGGCGGGCGCAGGGTGAGCAGAATGGCCAGTCCGATCGCCGCGAACAGCACGAGTGCATAGTATTTGGTGAGCAGGGCGGCAGCGGCGAACACGCCTGCAAGAACGAACCAGCGGGCGCGGCCCTGCTCGAGCGCATGCAGCAGGCTCCAGACGAAGCCGGCGACAAACGGCAGCAAGGCAGTGTTGGCGTTGTACTTGAATCCGCTGTCGGGGCCGAAATGGGTGCCCAGCGTGGTGAGCACCACGGCGACCAGCACCGCATCCCAGCTGAGGAGGCGTTTCATCGCCAGTGCCAGCAGCCCCAGCGCGATGGCCAGATTGACCTGGTTGAGCAGGTAGTAGGCGTTGTCGCCGACCGGAAACAGCCTGAACCAGGCCGCCGTGATCCAGCCGAACAGCGGCGGATGCTTGTTGGTGCCCCATTGCCATTCCATGCCCCAGGCATAGTTTTCCACCATGTCGGCGCCGTCCAGGTAATGACGGGTCGCGGCGAAAATGCCCCACCAGACGAGACAAAAGGCCAGGATGTACAGCAGGGTGCGACGGGCTGAGGGGGAATCGGGGCAAGCGTTCAACAGGGGGACGCCAGGCGGCGCGATCGGGAAGTCGGGCGCAGTATCCGGATCCCGGATTACGATTGGCTTACAGCTTCGTCTTCGAACCGGAATTCGAACAGTGCGCCGCCCAGCGCTTTTNNTCCCGCGGTGACGACCGCGCCGTGCTTGCGCGCCACTTCCTGGACGATGGCCAGCCCCAGACCGCTGCCTTCCGCCGTGCTGCTTTCCGGCGCCCGATGGAAACGTTTGAAGATGAGCGGCAATTCCGCTTCGGGGATGCCCGGCCCGCTGTCGGCCACGGAAAAGGTCGGCGGGAAGGCCTGGACGGCTGCAGTGACCGTTCCGCCTTCCGGGGTGAACTTGAGCGCATTCTCCAGCAGGTTCTTCATGGCTTCCTGGATCAGGACGGTATTGCCCCGCACCGGGATTGCCTGTTCCGTGCCCTCGAAACCGAGATCGATCCGCCGACGCGCGGCTGCCGCGACAAACTCGGTCGTCACCTCGCGCGCCAGTTCGGACAGGTCGAACAGCGTATGGGTCGCGCTTTCATGCACTTCCGAGTGTGCCAACGCCAGCAGTTGGCGCACCAGATGGGTGAGCCGGGCGGCGGCTTTCTGCAGGCGGTCATAGGTGGGCTGCGCGCACGGGCAGGCCGTATCCGAACGGGCCAGTTCGATTTCCGCCATCAGCACGGCGAGCGGGGTTTTGATCTGGTGTGCCGCATCGGCCGTGAAGCGGCGTTGCTCTTCCTGTACCGCCCGGAATCGCATCAGCAGGTCGTTGAGGGCGGTGACGACGGGCCGCAACTCNCGCGGGATGTTGTCGATCGGGATCGCATCGAGGTCCTGGGCAGACCGGTGGGTGATACGGCGGCGCAGTTCCTCGAGCGGGCGCAGCCCTCGGCTGATGCCGAACCAGACGAGCGGGAGCGAGAAGAGAAGGGCGTATGCCTGCGGCACGAGCACGCCGCGGAGCAGGTGGAGGGTCAGCCGGTCGCGCCTGACCGTGGTTTCCGCCACCTGGATTTCGAAGCCCGGAAGCTCATCCCGCTCGCCTTTCAATACGGCGCGCCTCAGCATCTTGCCGTTTAGGGAAATGGTGTCGAATGCCGCGCGTTCGTCGCCGCTGCTGCCGACCGGTACGCGGACCAGTCGGCGGTCCCCTGCCAGCAGCGTTCCGCTGGCGTCATAAATGGCGAAATAGCGCTGGTCCCGGGCATCGCGGATGAGCACGCTGAATGACAGGGAGTCCGGGTCGATCTTGCGGTCGGCTTTATAGCTGGTGGAAACGAGTTCCTCCAGATCGTCCGTGATCTCTTCCAGGACGAGGTCGCGTTCCGTTTCCGCAAGATGGGAGGCATTGCGGTAGGTGGTATAGGCACTGACCGCCAGCAGAACCACAAGCGGGATCAGCAGCCATCCCAGCAGGGCACGGGTCAGGGTGGGATCGGCGCGGCGCATTTCAGTCAACGGGGCCATCGGACGACTCGATCAGGTAGCCCAGCCCGCGCACGGTTCGGATGGTGATGCCTGCGGGTTCCAGTTTCTTGCGCAGGCGATGGATATAGACTTCGATTGCGTTCGATCCCACGGTCGCGTCCCAGCTGGAAATGGCGGCGGTCAGCGCCTGCTTGGAAATGACCTTTCCCGCCTTGTGCAGCAGGCTGGACAGGACTTCCCGCTCGCGACTGGACAGTTCGATTTCGTCGTCGTCCAGAAAACCTGCCGGCTCACGGTGTCGTAGCGCAGTCTGCCCAGTTCCAGGCTGGCCGACGCTGCACCGCCGTGATGGCGCCTGACGAGGGCGCGCAGGCGGGCCTGCAATTCCGCGAGGGCGAACGGCTTGGACAGGTAGTCGTCCGCGCCGCTGTCCAGCCCCGCCACCCGGTCGGCGATCGCCTCGCGCGCGGTGAGGATCATCACGGGCAGGCGGCTGCCGCGTTTGCGCAGGCGCTTGAGCACGTCCAGTCCGTCCATGCGCGGAAGGCCCAGATCCAGCACCAGGGCATCGTAGGTTTCGCTGCCGAGGGCGAGATCGGCCGCCACGCCGTCGC
Source organism: Thiobacillus sp. (assembly GCF_013693775.1). Lineage (NCBI taxonomy): Bacteria > Pseudomonadati > Pseudomonadota > Betaproteobacteria > Nitrosomonadales > Thiobacillaceae > Thiobacillus > Thiobacillus sp. The sequence goes on along the minus strand of NZ_CP059257.1, from coordinate 1,399,286 downwards.
TGACCCAGTCGACGCTGTAGCCTTCCTGCCGGCATGCGCGCAGGAGCAGATCCGCCAGCGCAGGATCGTCTTCGGTCAGCAGGATGCGCATCGAGGCGTGTCGGGAATCGTGTAAGGAGTTTGAAAGGCAGTCAGGCGCATTCTGCATCAACCCCTACTGGATGCGAAACCGGAACCGATGCGCCCATACAAGCTTCATTCCCACGATCTTTCCGTTCTGCCCGTTGCGGAATGGAAAACCTTCCCGTCGACGGCCGAGAAGAACATGGCCGATCGACAGCATTTTTCCATCCGGCCGCGCGACTGGATTCCGGGACTGTCGATCGTCATCCCGTGCTACAACGAAGCGGAGAATCTGAACCGTCTGCTGCCGCGTTTGCAAAGCGTGCTGCAGTCGCTGGTGACGGACTGGGAGGTCATCCTGGTGGACGATGGCAGCCGCGACGCCACGCACGAAGTATTCGCCTTCTGGTCGGCCCAGCCGGGATTCCAGGTCATCCAGCTGTCGCGCAATTTCGGCAAGGAGGCGGCACTTACCGCAGGCCTGGAGTCGGCGCGTTGCGAAACCTGCCTGATGATGGACGCCGACCTGCAGCATTCGCCGGAACTGATTCCCGCGATGCTGGCGCAATGGCAGCAGGGCTACGATGTGGTCTACGCCGTGCGCGAGCACCGCCGCGATGAAGGGCTGTTCAAGCGTCTGGGCGCCCGCTGGTTCTACCGGCTGGTGAATGCCGGCGCGCGTTTCCAGGTGCCTGCGGATGCCGGCGATTTCCGTCTCATGGACCGGGCGGTGGTCGACGCGCTGCTCGCCCTGCCGGAGCGCAACCGCTTCATGAAGGGGCTGTATGCGTGGGTGGGATTCAAGACATCTGAAATTGCCTACGTGCCGGATGCCCGGGGCAGCGGACGCAGCACCTTCAACCCGTTCCATCTGCTGCGGCTGTCCTTCGACGGCCTGACGGCGTTCACCACCTGGCCGTTGCGTATCGCCAGCCTGCTGGGTTTCATCCTGGCGTTGCTGGCATTCGCCTATGGCGGCTACCTGGTCGTCGACTATTTCCTGAGGGGGATCGCCGTTCCGGGCTGGACCACGATCGTGGTGGGCCTGATGTTGTTTTCCGGGATACAACTCATCGGGCTGGGTGTGCTGGGCGAGTATGTCAGTCGCATCTTCGAGGAGGTCAAGGGGCGCCCCTTGTACGTGGTCCGGCGTCGCGCCGGACGGGGCTTGCAGGATGCGCAGCCATGATCGCGGGATGGAACAGAAAGGAAGCAGGATGGTTCCTGCTGGCACTGGCCTGGCTTGCGTTGACGCTGNGGGTCAGGCCGCTTGCCTTGCCTGACGAGGGGCGCTACGTCAGCGTGGCCTGGGAAATGCTGAGTTCGGGCAACTGGCTATACCCCACCCTGAACGGCCTGCCCTTCTTCCACAAACCGCCCCTGTTTTACTGGATCACGGCGAGCAGCCTGGGCATGTTCGGTCTCCACGAGTGGGCCGCTCGCCTGGCGTCGCTGTTCGGGGCCGGAATCGCGGCCTTCACCCTGTATGGCTTCGCCCTGCGGCAANAAGGCACGACGGTCGCGCGCTGGTCCTTGTTGATCCTGGTGACCCAGCCTNTTTTCTTCGGCGCTGCCCAATTTGCCAATCTCGACATGCTGGTGGCTGGCCTGATCGCCTCCACCATCCTGCTGGCGGCTGAAGCGGGACTGAATGCGGAAAGGGGCCTGCCCTACAAGCGCCTGCTTGCCGGCGCGTATCTTGGCGCGGCGCTGGGCGTTCTGGCCAAAGGACTGATCGGCGCCGTGCTGCCGGGAATGGTGCTGGTCGTCTGGCTGGCGTGGAATCGCCGCCTGGTCCTGATGCGCAAGCTGGTCTGGCTGCCCGGCCTGGCTGTTTTCCTGCTGGTTGCCGTCCCCTGGTTTGTCGCCATGCAGGCGCGGTTTCCCGATTTCCTGAATTACTTCTTCGTCTACCAGCAGTTCCAGCGATTTGCCGAAGGCGGATTCAACAATCCCATGCCGTTCTGGTTTTATCCACCCGCCATCCTTCTCCTCATCCTGCCCTGGTCCTGGTGGCTGCCGGCCGCGTTGAAACGCACCCGGCTGGAGGCCGAGACGAAGCCGACGATCCGCTCCCTGATGTGGATCTGGTCGGCCGTGATCGTGGGCTTCTTCTCCATTCCGTCCTCANAGCTGGTGGGCTACGTGCTGCCCGTGCTGCCGCCGTTGGCCTACCTGATAGCCGAGGGGCTGGTACGCAAATGGNGGGATGTGCCGAACCCGCGTTTCCTGAAGGGGTTCGCGCTCGTCGCCGGTGCGGTGTGCCTATCCGCGATCGTGGCCAACAACCTGTTCAACCACAAGACGGACCGGCACTTGAGCAGCCTGATCGCCGCGCAGCGCCAGGCAAGCGAACCCGTCATGTTCCTGCGGGAGCAGTATTTCGACATGCCGTTCTACCTCGGGCTGACGGAGCCGGTCGAAATATTCGACGACTGGAGTGTGGCCAACACCTCAAAAAACGACAACTGGCGCAAGGTCATGGCCGACGCGGGAAAATTCGACCCGGAGAGGGCGAACCGGTTGCTGATCGACCATGCCCGCCTTGAGCATTACATTTGTAGCCACCCGGTTTCATGGCTGGTCGCGCCGAAAGGGACGGAGGGCGAATACCCCTCCCTGCGGAACATCGCGCCGCTGGCGACGCACAAATCGACCGTGGTCTGGCGGCTGACGCGCAGTGAGGTGTCCTCTAGGGGCGGATGCCGGCAAACGCCCAGCGACGACTCAGCAGATAAGTCACCACCGCTACGCACAGCAGGATGATCGCCAGCAGGAAATGATAGGGAACCCGGCTGGTGTGCAGCAGAATGGCATAGGCCGATTCATTGATGGCGAACCCCGCGGCGGACAGCAGCAGGAAGCGGCTGGCCGATTGCAGCACCGGTGCGTCGTGATCGGCAAAGGTGAGCAGCTGGTGGCCGCCGTACGAGACGGTGAAGGCACACAGCCAGCCGCCGACGTTGGCGACCAGGGGCGCGAGATGCATCTTTTCCACCAGCAGGATGACGGTGAGGAGATGGACGAGTGCGGCGGTACTGCCCACCAGGATGAAGACAACCGGTCGGTGACGAAGCAGAAACATGGGGGATTCGCCTGGGAAGATCCCCGGCATTCTACGGGATGACGCTGCCGCTACAACCTGAACCGATATCCGCACGACGCGTCATCAGCGTGTGCGTGGATGACTTCGGCCAGCACGAAGGCATCAACCTGGCGGCGCTGGAACTGGCGGACCGGCGTCGCGTTTCCGCGGTCAGCTGTCTTGTCGACGGACCGGCCTGGCCCTCGGGCGCCCATGCGTTGCGGGCGCGGACGGACAACGTGGAAGTGGGCCTGCATCTCAACTTCACCGAGGATTTCGGCCAGGGAGGGTGCCATGCGCTGGCCGGGCTGATTGCCCGTGCCTATGGCCGCCAGTTCGATCGCGTCCGGATCCGTGCGGCGGTTGAGCGGCAGTTCGATCGTTTCGAGCAGGCCATGGGACAGCTGCCGGATTTCGTCGATGGCCACCAACATGTGCATCAGTTGCCCGTGATACGCGACCAACTCATTGCAGTCATGGATCAACGGTATGGTGCGGCGGTCAGGCCCTGGGTGCGCTCGACGCTTCCGGCAGACGGCTGCCCGCCATCCACTGCATTCAAGGCGTGGCTGATCGGCCGGCTGGGCGCGAACTCCTTGCGCACGCTGGCCGGCCGGCACGGGTATCCGCAAAGCAATCATCTCGTCGGCGTATACGGATTCGATCTTTCCGAAGCGGACTACCTGGTGAGAATGAAAGCATGGCTCGCCTGCGCACGCGACGGCGACGTACTGATGTGCCACCCCTCGCTGCCGTGGCCGGGCGGGGATGGCTTGCAGGACGCGCGGAACCGGGAGTATCGGGCCTTGTCTGGCGAGATTNTTTCCGCGTTGCTGGAATCCGCGCGGCTTGAAATCGGGCCGCTGCGGGGCCGGGCCGGGGAAGAGGGGATCGGTGCAGCCGTGAATCCGGAATCTGGCGGAAGCGGTGAGATTCGAACTCACGGATGACTTGCGCCATCGCCGGTTTTCAAGACCGGTGCCTTAAACCGCTCGGCCACGCTTCCCTTTGGGTGGAATGCACACGCCGGTTTTAGTTCCGGCCGCCGCTTGCGCGGCTTAACTTGCTGTCGCAAGTGAGCCTGCACGAGCCGACTGCTGCGCAGTGCGGCCAAGACCGGTGCCTTAAACCGCTCGGCCATGCTTCCACGGCGCGCATTGTAGCGGGTTCGCCCGGCCTTGTGCGCGACACGAACCACCAGGAACGGGTTGACGTGGCTTCAACACGAGTTGTCGGATTTTCGTTAGCGCATGCTGCGCGGACGCGGCGCGGGTCGTTCAAACCTGAGCAAAACCAAGGTGTTGACCACGGCAGCAGGCAGCCGCTTGTTTGGCATAAATGGTGCTGGTCTGCAGACGTCAGAAACCAGCCGACGCCAGCCATGAGCGATTTATTCGAGATGTTGAGCACGATTACCCGCCGCAGAAAAGCCGAGGCGGGGTCGCCGTTCGCCTCCGTGAAAGCGACCGAGAAATGGCTGAAAAACCTGCATGCGGATTCGGATTACGATGCGCACCATGTGCTGGTCGAAGGCCTCGAACGGTTCAACGCGGAAAATGAACCGGCCACGCTCGGCCGGATGAAATCGCTGATGAAGCTGGAAGAGGCGGGGCTGCCCNTGCAGTCCCGCATCATCGAACAATATGTGCGCAACCAGGCTGCGTTCCGCCTGGCGCGCCAGGCGCTGTGGCGCGAGTCATGGGTGTTCTGGTCGCTGCTGGCGGAGGCCTGGCTCTGCTTGCTGAAGCAGGCGTACCGCAATCCGGCCAGCGCCGAACTCAAACCGTTTGCCGCCGAAATGGCCACCCGTGCGGTGCGCTATGCCGGGCGGGTCATGCGCTGGGACTACCATCAGGCGCGCAATCCTGCCGCATCGGCGTGGCGCCGCGTGCACAAGATCTATCGCCTGATCGAGCGTGACGGGTTTGCCACCCAGGCGGTGCAGGTCGACGGACAACCCACGCACTGCGCCCGCGAATACACGCTTGTAGTGCTGATGGGGCTGGTGCACCCGCTCGGCTACCGCGCGCAGGAAATCGAGTCCATCGCTCGGCTTCTCGAACGCTACGAGCCCCTGCCGTTGCCTGCCACCGTGCCGCTGCGCGATGTGCATACCCACCTAGTGGATCTCTCGCTGAGCGAGGGAGCGGCTGTGCTGGAAAGCGAGTGGGTGCAGGGCCGCCGCCTTCGTTATTTTGCGTTGAGCCCGCTGGTCGATTACCTCAAATCGCTCGGCGAGGCCGCGATCGAGGTCGACAGTGGACTGACCCGCCAGGTCGCGAGCCTGATCGAGCGCGGCGGCATCCGCCGCGGACGCCAGCGTACGAACCGTTTTGGACGCGTGTGGGTGGCGGCCGGCATGGAGAAGATTCTGAGCGCGCTGTCCCATCCCGATTCGTCCAAGGGCAGTCCTGACCTCGAACCGTGGATGCTGCGCGACGAGAGCACCGAGGGCATGGGATTCTCCCTGGCCGAGTCGACGGCGTTGCCGCATGGCCGGCTGGTGGCCGTGAGTTGGGACCCGTCGGAGAACGTGTGGCAGTTGCTGGCGATACGCTGGGACCGTGAGGAGGGTGGTCAGCATCTGGTGGGCACCCAGCGCTTGTCGCGCCATCCCAAGCGGGTGGAAGTCTATTTCGACGTGGAGGCGCCGGGCATGACCCGCGAACCAGCTTGGGCCGTGTTTCTGCCGATGACCCACACCGAGCAGGGCGTGAGCAATCTGCTGCTTCCGAAAACGCATTACCAGTTGGGCGCGCCGTTGATGCTGCGCGATGGCGACGTCGTCTATCGGTTGCGGCTGGGCGAAGTGCAGGAGGGCCACGAAGGCTGGCTGCGCGTCGGCATGGACGTGGTCGGACGGGAGCAGATCGTCGCCGCCGCCTGATGTGTCCGGCGCATCAGCGCGTGCGGATGTCGCCGAAATGAAAGTCGAATGAGCCGGTGCGGCGGTCGTTGAAATACTGTTCCAGCGTCGCACGCACCGTGCGGAAAGCGATGTCGTCCCAGGGGATCTCGGCTTCGGTGAAGAGCCGGGTTTCGAGCGATTCGATGCCGGGCTGAAAGTCGAGATCGAGCAGCCGGGCGCGGAACATGAAGTACACCTGATTGATATGCGGCAGGTTGTACAAGGTATACAGGCCGCCCACTTCGATGCGCGCGCCGGCTTCTTCCCAGGTTTCGCGCGCCGCGCCTTCGAGCGTGGTTTCGCCGTTTTCCATGAAGCCGGCAGGCAGGGTCCACAGGCCGTATCTGGGTTCGATGGCACGCCGGCACAGCAGCACCTTGTCCTCCCATTCGGGAATGCAGCCGACGACCATCTTGGGGTTCTGGTAATGGACGGTGCCGCATTCGGGGCAGACATGACGCGGCAGGTGGTCGCCGCTTGGCACGCGCAGCACCACGGCGCTGCCACATTCACTGCAAAAGTTCATGCTGCTTCCAATTCGGTCTGTGTGCAGGCACGGTATCAAAATCCCCCACCTCGATCAAGGGTGAAACTGGATGCCGGCCGCCCGAGCGATTATCATTCAAGGCCTTACTGTTGTTCTAATTGGCCATGCGTCCCTCCCATATCGAAACCATCCTCAACCGCGAATTCGAGAGCGCGGCCGACGGCCATCACACGCCGGTGATGCTGTGGGGCCCGCCGGGCGTCGGAAAATCGCAGATCGTCGCCAAGATCGCCCAGCAGCATGGCGTGTCGCTGATCGACATCCGGCTGTCGCAAATGGAGCCGACCGACCTGCGCGGCATCCCGTTCCGCAGCGGCCAGCTGGTCGAATGGTCGATCCCTTCGGTGCTGCCGGATGCCGAACGCCACGGCCCGTCGGGCATCCTGTTTCTCGACGAGATCACCTCGGCCCCGCCGTCCGTGTCGGCCGCGGCCTATCAGCTGATTCTCGACCGTCGCCTGGGCGAATACAAAGTGCCGGACGGCTGGGTGATCTTCGCCGCCGGCAATCGCCAGGGCGACCGCGGCGTGACTTATGCGATGCCGGCGCCGCTGGCCAATCGCTTCACGCATTACGAGGTCGAGGTGAACCTGGACGACTGGGTGGACTGGGCGCACAGCGAGGACATCGATCCGCGCGTGATCGCCTTCCTGCGCTTCCGCCCCGATCTGCTGTTCAGTTTCGACCCGGCGCACACGCCGATCGCCTTTCCCAGCCCGCGCTCGTGGGAATACGCGCATCGCGCGTTGCAGAAATTCGACAAGACCGATCTGCTGGCCGATGCGCTGATGGCCTGCGTCGGACAGTCGGCCGGCCTGGAACTCAAGACCTTCGTCGACAACATGGCGCAGATGCCCGACATCGATGCCATCATCGCCGGCGAGGTGGCGGACGTCCCCGAAGGGATCGACCTGCAGTACGGCGTCGCGGCCGCACTGGTCCGGCGCGCGCTGAAGGCGGCCGACAGCGGCAATGCCACGGCGGTGTATGGCAATATCCTCAAGTACGCGCAGCGTNTTCCGCAGCGCGAAATGGGCGTGATGCTGGTGAGCGACCTGCATCGCGCGGTGGGGCGTCCGCTGTTCGCCGTGCCGGCCTTCGCCGAATGGGCCAACAGCATCACCGATCTGGTTTTATACGAGCATTGATGTCCCATGGCTGAAGCCAACGACGCCGCGCTCGAACCTATCCTGACCAAGCTCGCCGCGGCGCGCACGCGGCTCATCATGGAGCGCCCGTTTCTCGGCGCGCTGGTGATGCATCTGCCGCTGAAGGTCGGCGGCGAGGGATGCACGACCACCGGCACCGACGCGCAGGCCTTCTATTTCAACCCGAAATTCATCGACAACCTCAATCTCGCGCAGACGCAGTTCGTGCTGGCGCACGAGGCGATGCACTGCGCGATGGGGCACACCCACCGGCGCAACCATCGCGTCAAACGGCGCTGGGACGTGGCCTGCGACCACGCGGTCAACCTGATCCTGATCGAGGAAGGCCTGAAGCCGCCGCTGCACGGCATCCTTGCCGACCAGAATTACATGACGCTGTCGGCGGAGGAAATCTATCCGCTGATCCCCGAGGACACGCCGGAAGAGTCCTTCGACCAGCACATGTTCGACAACNGACAACGACGCCGGCGCCAGCCCCGACGAGAACCAGCGCCAGGACAATCCCGATGCCGGCGAATCCGGGGGCAGGGCAAGGAAGGCCAGAGCCAGGCCGAGGAAAAGGAGGGCAGCGGCAGCCAGGCCTCGCAGAAGCCGAACGAGTTGTCGCCCAGCGAGCGCGAGGAACTCGCCGAGCAGTGGAAGAATCGCCTGGCCGCCGCCGCCCAGGCCGCACGTCAGGCCGGCAAGCTGTCGCAGTCGATGATGCGCTGGGTCGACGATCTGCTCGCCCCCAGCCTGCCCTGGCGATCGCTCCTGGCGCGTTTCTTCGCGGTCAATCAGCGTGACGACTATTCGTGGCGCCGGCCGTCGCGGCGCGAGGGCGACGCGCTGCTGCCGCGCCTGTCGAGCGAGGGTATCGACGTGGTGGCGGCGATCGACACCAGCGGCTCGATCAGCGACGAGGAATTGCGCGAGTTCGTCACCGAGCTCGATGCCTTGAAGGGCCAGGTGCGTGCACGCGTCACCCTGCTGGCGTGCGACAACCATGTGGCGGAACAGGCCCCGTGGGAATTCGAGCCCTGGGACACCATGCAGTTGCCGACCGAACTCTCAGGCGGCGGCGGTACCGATTTCCGCCCGGTATTCGACTGGGTCGAGCACGAAAACCGCAGCCCCAACATGCTGGTGTATTTCACCGATGCCGAAGGCGATTTCCCCAAAGTCCCGCCGAATTACCCGGTGATCTGGCTGGTCAAGGGCAAGGGCGTAGTGCCTTGGGGCGAACGGGTGCAGCTGAATTGAGCGGGCCACCCGACCGCGTCCGCAGCTTCCTGTTCGAGCAGCTCGACATCCGGGGCGCCTGGGTACAGCTGGGCGGCGCCTGGCGCGAGATGGCGGCGGGGCGCGATTACCCCGAGCCCGCCCTCGAATTGCTGGGCCAGTTGGCGGGGGTGACCACGCTGATCGCCGCCAACCTCAAGCAGGCGGGGCGACTGACTTTCCAGCTGCGCGGCGACGGCGAGGTGTCGCTACTGGTGATGGACTGCGACGAGCAGTTGCGCCTGCGCGGCATGGCGCGCACGCCGCCGCATCTGTCCGCGGGCAGTCTGTCGGCCCTGCTGGGCGACGGTGCGCTGACCCTGACCCTCGATACCGCCGACATGCGCCAGCCCTACCAGAGCCATGTCCCCTTGCAGGGCGATACGCTCGCCGCCGTATTCGAGCATTACCTCGCGCAGTCCGAGCAGGCGCCGACCCGGTTGTGGCTGGCGGCCAATCACGAGACCGCGGCGGGCCTGTTTTTGCAGGCCTTGCCGGGCGCAGCCATGCGCGATGCCGATGGCTGGAATCGGGTGCAGATCCTGGCCGACACGGTGCGGGCGGACGAATTGCTCGGCCTCGGCGCGATCAAGCTGATCGAGCGCTTGTTTCCGGAAGAGGACGTGCGCGTGTACGATCCGCGCCCGGTCAGTTATCACTGCCCGTATGATCCGGACAAGATCTACTCCATGTTGCGCAGCGTCGGGCGCGCAGAATGCGAAGACATCCTTGCCGAGCAGGGCGAAATACGGGTGCACGACGACATCTGCAACCACGAGTACGTGCTGGATGCGGCCGCGGTGGCGGCTTTGTTCGAATGAAAGGGGAGCGATGCGGACAGGATGGATACTGGCAGGGCTGCTGATTTTCGCGAACGGGGCACAGGCGGAGGACGGACGCTACCAGGCGTTGCCGCTGGCCGGGGCCGAGGGCGGCAAGGGTGGCGGGCGGGCGCTCATTCTCGATACCCGCGACGGCCATGTATGGATCTGGAGCGAGAACGAACTCATTACCGCGCCGGATGGCCACCGCCGTTATGGCACGGGCTTCATCTATCAGGGCAGGCTGCGCCCCGGCAACCAGGCGGGCGAATTCATCGAACAGCAGGCCAAGTGAACGCGCGACCTTGCCTGGCGCCCGGTCTTGGGTGGGGCGGCGGTCGGCCTATGGCTTAAGGCGAAGCCTGTCCGGGCCGATATGTGCTCATACTTGCGCACCCATCCGAGAAAAATGCAGACCGAGTCAGCCATCCAACCCGCTTCCCCTCAGGCCGGACGCCAGAAAATCCGCCTGGGCGACCTGCTCGTCGAGCAGAAGGTCATCTCCAGCGCCGACCTGGACATCGCACTGGCGGCGCAGAAGAAAAGTGGGCGCCGCCTGGGCCGCATCATCGTCGAAAGCGGGCTGGCAGGCGAAAACGACATTGCGCAGGCGCTGGCGCGGCAATTGAATCTTCCCTTCATCGATCTCAGGAAATTCAATCCGGATGCCTCCATCCTGCAGTTGCTGCCGGAAACGCAGGCGAGGCGTNTTCGGGCCATGCCGCTGGCACGGCGGGACAACAGTATTTTCGTTGGCATGGCCGATCCGACCGATCTGTTTGCCTACGATGAAATCGCCCGGCTGATCCCGGACGATATCCAGCTTGCCGTGGTGGCGGAAGGCGACCTGCTGGCGGCCATCGACCGGATCTACCGGCGCACTGACGATATCCACGGCCTGACCGAGGAACTCGCGCGCGACATGGGCGAGAGCGAGGCCAGCATCATCGGCCTGGAAGCGCTGGGCGAAGGGCAGGACGATGCGCCGGTGGTGCGCCTGCTGCAGACCCTGTTCGAGGATGCGTTGCAGGTCAATGCGTCCGACCTGCATATCGAACCGCAGGAAAAACAGCTGGCCATCCGCTTCCGCATCGACGGCGTGCTGCATCCGCAGACCCAGGCCGATCTCAAGATTGCGCCGGCGCTGGCTCTGCGGCTCAAGATCGTGTCCGGGCTGGATATTTCGGAANAACGCCTGCCGCAGGACGGCCGCTTTGCGGTCAAGGTGCGCGGCCGTACCGTCGACGTGCGCCTGTCCACCATGCCGACGCAATACGGCGAATCCGTGGTGATGCGGCTGTTGAGCCAGGGCGACAACCTGCTTGACGTCGACAGCCTGGGCATGCCGCCCGACATGCAGGAACGCTTTCGCGCCATCCTGCACCGCCCCAACGGCCTGGTGCTGGTGACCGGCCCCACCGGCAGCGGCAAGACCACCACACTTTATGCCGCGCTGNGGGAGCTCAACGACNCGGGCACCAAGATCATCACGGTCGAAGACCCGGTGGAATACCGGCTTGCCGGCATCAACCAGGTGCAGGCCAACGACAAGATCGACCTCAGCTTTGCCCGCGTGCTGCGCGCCATCCTGCGCCAGGATCCGGACGTGATTCTGGTCGGCGAGATGCGCGATGCGGAAACCGCGCAGGTCGCGCTCCGGGCGGCCATGACGGGCCACCTGGTGCTGTCCACCCTGCACACCAACGATGCGGCCTCCACGCCGGTCCGGCTGCTCGACATGGGCGTTCCGGCCTTCATGGTGGCGACGTCGGTACAGGGCGTGCTGGCCCAGCGGCTGCTGCGCAAGGTGTGCGGCCATTGCAAGGCCCCGCATGTACCGACGCCGCAGGAGCGCGTCTGGCTGGGGCGGGCCCAAGCCGACCAGGCCGACGACGGCTATGTCGCAGGCACGGGCTGCGACCGCTGCCATGGCACCGGCTATTCCGGACGCCGCGCCGTCCATGAGTTGCTTGAAATTAATACCGTGCTGGCGGAAAGCCTGGCGCGCAAGAATCCGGCCGAATTCGTGGCCGCCGCACGCGCGTCCATGGCTGGCCGTACCCTGCGCGACCAGGCCATCGCACTGGCACGGGCCGGCGTGACCTCGTTGGCCGAGGCGATGCGCGCCAGTGCCCAGGACGAAACAAGCTGATGCTGCGCTTTGCCTATACCGGCCGTACCCGAAGCGGCGAGAAGACCCAGGGCATCCTGGAGGCGGACAATGCCGCCGCATGCGCCAGCAGTCTGCTGAAAAACGGCATTTCGCCCGTCACCATCCAGGAAACCGGGCAATCCGAGCGGCGCGGGGCGAAGAAGCCGAAAAGCCTCAATCTCTTCGAGCCGGCCGTCCAGCCCATCGACGTGCAACTGTTTTCCCGCCAGCTCTACACCCTGATGCGCGCCGGCGTGCCCATCCTGCGTTCGCTGTCGGGTCTCCTCGAATCGACCACCAATGCGGCCTTTGCCCGAGTGATTACCTCACTGAAGGAATCGCTCGAAGCGGGACGCGACCTGTCGATGGCGATGCGCCAGCATCCCGCGGTCTTTTCGCCGTTCTATGTTGCGATGGTGCGGGTCGGGGAGGCGACCGGTCGCCTGGATGAAATTTTCCTGCGCATGTTCGAGCACCTCGAGTTCGAACGCGAGACCCGCGCCCGCATCCGTGAAGCGCTGCGCTACCCGATCTTCGTACTCATCGCCATGGTGGTCGCGATTGCCGTCATCAATGTGTTCGTCATCCCGGCTTTTGCCAAGGTCTATGCCGGCCTCGGGGCGGAATTGCCGCTGATGACGCGCATTCTCATCGAAACCTCGCGCCTGACCATCGCCTATGGCTGGCTCATGCTGGCCGGGCTGGTGCTGGCCGTCATGGGATTCCGCCTGTGGCGCGCCACCNCCGGCGGACGCCTCCTGTGGGATCGCTTCAAGCTCAAGCTGCCGCTCACCGGCTCGATCATGCTGCGCAGCACGCTGGCCCGTTTCGCACGCACGCTGGCGCTGTCCCTGCGCAGCGGCATTCCCGCGGCGCAGGCGCTGTCGGTGGTGGCGGAGGTCACCGACAATGCCTGGATCGCTTCGCGCGTCGAGCAGATGCGCAACGGCATCGAGCGCGGCGAATCGGTCCTGCGCACCGCGCAGAACGCGGCCGTGTTCAACCCGGTGGTGCTGCAGATGATCGCCGTCGGCGAGGAAACCGGCAGCATCGACGAGCTCATGCAGGAAGTCTCCGGGATGTACGAACGCGAGGTGGACTACGAGATCAAGACCCTGGCCGCCCGCATCGAACCGCTGATCATCGTCGCCCTGGGCGGTGTCGTGCTGGTGCTGGCGCTCGGCGTGTTCCTGCCGATGTGGGACCTCGCCAGCGTCGCCATCAAGTGACGGCCTGATCGTAATTTCATGTTTTTGTTCAAGTCTCGGCCGAGTGCGCCGAAATAGGTCCTGTGGCTGCCGCAGGCGGCCGGCGCTTGAGACCAACCTATTCGAATAAGCGGGAGAACACTATGCACACCCTGAAGGACATGAAAACCCGGCAGCGCGGCTTCACCATGATCGAACTCATCGTCGTCATCGTCATCCTCGGCATCCTCGCCGCGGTGGCGCTGCCGCGTTTCACCAACATCCAGCGCGATGCCCGGATTGCCAAGCTGAATGCGGCGCGGGGCGCGGTGTTGGCGGCGTCGGGGATGATCCATGGTGCAGCGCTGGTACGGGGCGGGGTCCCGGATACGGTCGCTTGCCCGGTCAACGTGGGTTTTGGAAACAACCCGGCAAACAATACGACTGCGATTTGTACGGAAAATGGCCGGGTTCAAATCGTGAATGCGTATCCTGCAGCAACTGTCCTCGGAATGGTCAACGCTGCAGGCCTGACCNCCACGTTTNTCCCCACGGGGACTAGCGTCGCGGCGGCCAATACGGCCTTGCTGCCAGAAGGCTACAGTATTGCCGTGGCAGCTGGGGTTCTGACGGTGCGAGTCAACGGCGGGGCTGCCGTAGCGACTTGCTCGTTCACTTATACGCCACCAGCCGCGGTGGGGGCGACACCCACAATCAGCGCAGTGAACACTGTTGGCTGCTGATGCATCCAAGTCGATCATGTTTTATTTGAACCGCGGCTCAAGCCGCGGTTTTACCATGGTGGAGCTGATCCTGGTGATCGTCGTCGCCGGCATCCTCGCTTCAGTGGCTGCGCCGCGCATGCTGGGCCGGACGGGCTTCGATACTCGCGGTTTTGCCGACCAGGTCGCCGCCACGGTGCGTTTTGCGCAGAAGCTGGCCGTCGCCCAGCACACCGATGTCCATGTCCGTCTGACCGCCAGCGATGTCACGCTGTGCTATGACGCCGCCTGCGCTACCCTGGCGCCCGGGCCGGGCGGCGAAAAGCCCTACACGGTCAGCGCACCAAGCGGCGTGGCAATCATGCCGCCTACAACGCTCCACTTCGATGCCGGCGGGCGCCCTGTAAACCTTGCTGCCCAGCTCGACATCCAGGTCAACGGCAGCGGGACGCATCATGTGTTCGTCGAGCAGGAGACCGGTTATGTCCACTGACGAACGCGGCCTCAGTCTGATCGAGCTGCTGGTGTTCATCGTGGTGGTGGGCATCGCGGTGACCGGCGTGCTGTCGGTCTTCAGCCTGAACGCGCGGACCAGCGCCGATCCGGTGGTGCAGAAACAGGCGCTCGCCATCGCCGACTCGCTGCTTGAGGAAGTGCTGGCCAAGCCCTACACCTATTGCGATACCGACGATGCCAATGTGGGGACGGCAAGCAGCACTGCCGGTTGCGCCTCAATGGCTGAGACCGCCCTGGCGCCTGAGGCCGGTGAAACACGCTATTCCAACCTTACGCCCTACGACAACGTCAACGATTACAACGGCTTTGCCATGACCGGCATCGTCGACCCCAGCGGCAATGCGGTTCCGGATCTGAATGGCTACAGGGCCTCGGTTCAGGTACAACCGGCCGGCGCATTCAACGGCATTCCCGCCGGCGAAACCCTGTTCGTCACCGTGACCGTCACCGGCCCCGGCAACCACAGCGTCACCTTGTCCGGCTACCGCACACGCTATGCGCCCAACCTCTGACCACGCCGGCTTCACCCTGATCGAGATGATCATCGTCATCGCGATCACCGCCATCGTCGGTTCGATGGTGGCAGTGTTCCTGCGCGCGCCACTGGAGAGCTACGTGGCACAGGACCGCCGCGCCCGCCTCGCCGACACGGCCGACACCGCGCTGCGCCGGATGGGGCGCGACATCCGGCTGGCGCTGCCCAACAGCGTGCGCGTCACCACGGATGCGGCCGGCGTGGTGTACCTGGAGTTCCTCGGTACCCGCAGCGGTGGGCGCTACCGCGCGCAGGGCGGCGGCGACATCCTCGATTTCACCGTGCCCGACAATGGTTTCGACGTGCTCGGCCCCGGTATCGATATGAAGGCCGGCGACCTGATCGCCGTGTACAACCTTGGCATAACCGGGGCCGACGCCTGGGCGGGCAACACGCTCGCGGCCTATGCGGGTGCACTCAGTAATGTGACCCATATCGCCATTGCGTCCAAGCAGTTTCCGCTGGCCTCGCCCGGCAACCGCTTCCAGGTCGTCGACGGGCCGGTGACCTATGCGTGCGCGCCGAACCCGGCGAATCCCGCGCTGGGTACGCTCACCCGCTACTGGNGGTATGCCATCGCGGTGACTCAGCCCACGCCGCCCGCGCCCGCCTCGAGCGCGCTGCTGGCGACCAACGTCAGCGCGTGCAGTTTTACGTACCAGCCCGGCGCCACCGAACGCGGCGGGCTGGTCAGCATGACGCTGAACCTGAGCCAGGCGGGCGAAACCGTGCGCCTGTATGCCACGACCCAGGTGAGCAACCAGCCATGAGCCGCCTGCCGCGCACCGAGTCCGGATTCGTCCTGCCGACCGCGATCTTCCTGCTGGTCGTGCTGGCCGCGCTGGCGACTTACATGGTGTCGCTGTCGCGCACCAGCCACATCAGCAGCGCGCTCGACGTCCAGGGGACGCGCACCTATCTGGCGGCGCGCGCCGGCATCGAATGGGCGGCGTGGCAGTTGCTGCGGAACGCCACGTGCAACACCGGCCCGACCCCGTGGCGCTGACCGGTACGCTCGCTTCATTTTCCGTGGACGTGAGCTGCACCCACTCCGGCCCGTATCCCGACGGCGCCGATACGGTCGACGTCTACGTGATCACCTCGACCGCGAAGTCGGGTGTGCCCGGCCAGGTGGATTACGTCGAGCGGCAGATCCGGGCGAGTTTCTCGAAATGAGCAGGATCGCCATGCACCTCGTGTCCGCCGCCGTTCGAATGTTCGGCCGCCTCGTCTTGGGCAGGTGGCTCGTCCTGTTGTGTGGCGGTCCGCTCGGGATTGCGCTGGCCCTCGCGCCGGCGCACGCGGCGACCTATTCCAGCATGGCCACGACCTCGAACTGGGTCAATCCGTCCGCGCATACGCGCGTCACCTGGACGCACGGCGCATCCTGCAGTTCGGGCTACGCGGGCGCGCCCGTCGACGACGACATCACGGCGCAACTTCCCNTGGGGTTCACGTTCAATTTCGGCGGCGTGAACTACACGCAGGTGCAGATCATGAGCAACGGCCGCCTGCAATTCAACAACGGATACTGCGGCTATGGTACCCAGACGGTAGGGCCGCCGCCGACCTATACCTATCCGTATCCCACCGCCAGCGTGTCCAGGACCCTGCGCATCTATGGCGTGGACCTGGATGCCACGCCAAGCGGAGCGTCGGGAGTGTGTCCCACCGCGACCTGCTATGTGAGCTACGCCACCGAAGGCACTGCGCCCAATCGCCGCTTCGTCGTGACCTGGGTGAATGTCCCGGAGTGGGGCGCCACGACGCGTACCGGCAGCTTCAATCTGCAGGTCATTCTCGAGGAAACGACCAACGAGTTCGTCTATCAATTTGGCCCGAGTAGCCACCCCACCAACGGTTCCGCGCAAATCGGCTGGCAGTTGAGCCCGACGGATTATGCGGTGTGGTCCACGCCCGTCGTGCCGCCCGCCAATTCGGCGGTGCGGTTCTACGTGCCGGGACCGATCGCCGAATTCCACATGGACGAGCCGATCTGGTCGGGTGCGGCAGGCGAGGTGCTGGACAGCGCCGGCCATGGCTACGACGCGACGGCGGCCAACGGTGCGGCCACCAGCAGCGCAGCACCGGCGATTGCGGGCACGCCAGGCACCTGCGGCTACGGCGTGTTCGACGGCAACAACGACTATGTCGCGATCCCTGCAAGCTTTCCCAACCTCGCCACGGACTTCACCCTGACCGCGTGGATACGCACCACCAACAACGCCAAGAGCGGCCAGCGCATTTTCATCGACGACCAGAACAATACCGGCGGCTATGGCTTCAGCCTGGGCGATGGCGGTGCCGGCAGGCTGCGTTTCTATACGCGGGCGCTCAATCCGATCATTCTGGATACGCCCAACGTCATCCAGAACAACACCTGGTATTTCGTCGCGGCGGTGGCGGATCTCGGGGCCAAGACCAAGAGCCTCTATGTCTACAATCAGGCCGGCGCGCAGCTTGCCTACGTCACCCAAACCTACACCGGCACCTGGGGCACCGATGTCGGCGCGGCGTCGATCGGTGGCGAGAACAATGCCTCCACGGAAAACGGGTCGAGCTTCAGGTTCAGCGGCAATCTGGATGAGGTCGGCGTGTACAAGGGCGCAATGAACGCGGCGCAGCTGAGCCAGGTGATGAGCCAGAAACGGCCGTGCAGCATCGTCACGGTGATCGCACCCGCCGGATTCAACGCATTCGAGACCGGCACGCCGGCGGGCAGTGCAAGCGGCGTGATCCATACCAAGGTGTCCGCCGGCGCGTTCAACCTGGCCGTGGTCGCGCTCAAGAGCGGCGGCGCGGCCGTCGAAACCGCCTTCACCGGCAATGTGAAGCTGGAACTCGTCGACGCATCGGCGGGCGCCAGTTGCGGGGCCTATGGCCTGATCCGCAGCCTGGGCACGCTGACGTTCGCTGCGGGCGACGCGGGGCGCAAGACGCTGGCTGGTATCGTCGAACCCAACGCCTGGCCCAACGCGCGCATCCGCATGACGTATCCGGCGACTGGCGCGCCGACGATCGTCGCCTGCTCGACCGACAACTTCGCCATTCGCCCGGCCAGCTTCGGCAACGTGACGGTGAGCGATGCCGACAGCGTTAACGCGGGTGTTTCGCGCACGCTTGCCAATACCGCGGTGTCCGGCGGCAACGTCCACAAGGCCGGGCAACCATTCCAGATCGTGGCGACGGCCGTCAACGCGGCCGGCGCCCCCACCACGAACTACAGCGGCAATCCCGCGGCCAGTCTGACGGCCTGCGTGCTGCCCGCCACGGGCTGCACCCTGGGCACGCTCGCGACCGGCACCTGGTCGGGCGCCGCCGGCACGGTGACGACCACCGGCGCCCGCTATTCCGAAGTCGGCGCCTTCGCCATGAAGCTCTCGGACGCCAGCTTCGCAGCGGTGGATGCCGCGGACGGCTCCAGCGCGGTCGACCGCACGATCGAATCGGCGGCCTTCAACGTCGGCCGCTTCGTGCCCGACCATTTCGACCTGGCACCGATCAGCACGCCGGTCTTCAAGACCTTCAACGACACCACCTGCGCCACGCGCTCGTTCACCTATGCCGGCCAGCCTTTCGGCTATCTCACGCTGCCGCAGGCCACGATCACGGCGAAAAATGCCACTGGCGCCATCACGCTAAACTATGCGGGCGCGTTGTGGAAGCTCGTGCCAGCCGGCGCCGTACAAACCTATGCGGCGGTCACCGGCAACCTGGATATCGGTTTGCTGNGGGTGCCCGCCGTCACCGCGGGCGGCGGCGGGGCGGGGACGCTGGTGGCCAATGCGAATGACGAGATTGCCTTTGTGCGCACCACGCCGGTCGCACCCTTCACGGCGGATATCAGCCTGGCGATGAGCATTCAGGACATCGCCGAATCCGGCGTGTCCGGCAACGGCACCGTCGACACCCTCACGCCCGCGCAGTTTTCGAACACCGCCTTTGATGCAGGTAACGAAATCCGCTTCGGCCAGCTGGTCCTGTCCAATGCACTGGGCTCGGAACTGCTCGGCCTGCCGGTGCCGATTGAGACGCGCTACTGGAATGGCAGCGGGTTTGCCCTCAACACGAAGGACTTCTGCACTCAGCTTTCTGCTTCCAATGTGTCACTCACCAACTGGCGACGCTATCTCAATCCCTGCGAGACCGCGGTGTCCCTGTCCGGCCGTTTCAATGCGGGCCGTGGCAACCTGCGGTTTTCCGCGCCAGGCGTGAACAACACCGGCAGCGTCGATCTCACTGTGCAGCTGGGCGCCGTGGCCAGCGGCAGTACATGTGTGGCGGGCGCCGTGACGCCCGCCGTGGCGGCCTCGCAAAGCTGGCTGCAAGGCCATTGGAGCGGTGCAGGCGTGACGTACGACCAGGATCCGNCGGCGCGCGCCAGTTTTGGCCTGAATCGCGGCAGCAAACCGCTGATCTATCTGCGTGAGATGTATTGAGCCAGATTAAATCCTTTGACAACAACGGCTTATTTATTTAAGTTCAGAAAAATTTTCAGGTCCGACCCATGCAGCTTTTCCGTCGATCGAGCGAACAGGGCTTAACTGCATATTTGCGTCTTCCCGGACGCATTGCGTATGCGCGCGTCGACCGCAGGGTGGCCGTTCCCAGGTTGCTCGCTGCCGGGGTGGCGACAGTCAAGGGCGACAACTGGGGCGAGGCGCTGGCCCAACTGCATGGAAAAGGGCCGGTCAGTCTCGTGCTGAAACCGGCCGATTACCGGCTGCGTTTGCTCGACGCACCGAACGTGCCCGCCGATGAACTCAAGTCCGCGGTGCGCTGGCAGATCCAGGACATGCTCGATTTCCACGCCGACGACGGTACGGTGGACGTGCTGGAAGTGCCGCATCCCGAGCATGTGAGCCATGCGAAGCAGATTTTCGCGGTGGCGGCAAAAAACAGCCTACTGGCCGAAGAGGCCGTACTCGCGACCAACGCCGGGCTGAACCTCACCATCATCGACATCATGGAAACCGCCCAGCGCAACGTGGCTACCCGGCTGGAAACCCCGGGGCGTGCACTGGCGCTCTTTTCGTTCATCGAAACCGGCGGCCTGCTGACGCTCACGCTGGACGGCGAATTGTGTATGGCGCGCACGCTGGGCGTGAATCAGACGGTACTGGACATCGAAGGCCTGGAGAGCGTGCTCGAACGTCTGACGCTGGAAATCCAGCGCAGCCTCGATCATTTCGACCGTCAGTTCGGCGGGATTCCCGTCGACCGCCTGCTGCTTGCGCCGATGGAGAATGTCGAAGGCCTGTGTAACGGCCTGGCCGGCAATCTTGCCTTGCCGGTCAAGCCGCTCGACCTGGCGGAAGTGTTGGATATCGCCGCCTTGCCGGAGGCGAACGCGTTGCCGCCGCACTGCTTCCATGCCATCGGCGCCGCCTTGCGGATGGAAGAGACCAAGCCATGAGCCAGCAGATCAACCTGATCAGCCCGCTGCTGCTCAAGAAGCGCTATGCGTTCGGTCTGCGTGAAATGGGAGTGGGGCTGGGTGTGGCCCTGGCGGCGGCGCTGGCCTGGTCGGGGTTCTGACCTACCGGGCGAACACGCTGGAAAAAGAGGCGGCGCAGCTGGAAAGCCAGCAAGCAATCGCGCAGCAGGAACTGGATCAATTGGGGCTGCCGCGACCCGGCCGGCGAGCGCACTCCTGTCCGGGCGCGTCAAGGCCGTACAGGCCCAGGTGGCACAGCGCGAGGCGCTGCTGGCGTCGATGAGCCGCACCATCGAAAGCACGTCAACGGGATTTTCTTCCCGCCTGCGCGCGCTCGCGCAAAGCAGCACCGAAGGTGTCTGGCTGAACGGCTTCACCCTCTCGCCGGATTACGTGGCACTCGAGGGCTCGGCGCTGAATGCCGGCCTGGTGACGATCTACATGGATCGGCTCGGCAAGCAGGCGGCTTTTTCCGGTATGAAGTTCACCGGCATGAATGCCGAGCTTGCGCAGGCTGCAGGGGATAGCCAGGTTCGCTCCGACATCCCCGAGCACATCGACTTCGCCCTGTATGCGGGCAGCCGGAAGAACCTGGCGGACAAGGGAGAATCCGATGAACGCTGAAAAATGGCGCGAGATCGGCGTGCGGATTGGTGCGATGAGTCTGCGGGAGCGCCTGTTCGTCTTTGCCGCAGCGGTGGTGGTGGCGGGGGCGCTGGTGCAGACCCTGCTGATCGATGCGGCGCAACGGCGCGTGCAGAATGCCGACGATCGTCTGCAAGGCGCTCATGCAGCACTGGTGCAGATCGGTCAGCAGCAGACGCTGCTGGCCAGCCAGGGTGGAAGAGATCCCGATCGGGCGATGCGGGAGGCGCTCGCCGCACAGGAAGCACGCCTGTCCGCATTGAATGCGGAGCTTGCAAGCCGCGAACGCGTGCTGATTCCGCCCGAGCGGATGGCCCAGGTATTGAAGGATGTGGTGCGCAGTCAGGCCGGTATCCGGATCGTCGGGTTCAAGACGCTCAGCCCGCGCCCCGTATCGCTGCCAGAGGCAGCCGAAGGAAGTCCACCGGGATTTTATCGACACGGTTTCGAGATCACGGTGAGCGGATCCTATTCCGACCTGGTTGCCTATCTCGAGCGCCTGGAAGCCCTGCCCTGGCGTTTCAGCTGGGTCGAGGCGACGCTCGACACGTCTGCCCGTCCCGACCTGAAACTGACCCTCGTCGTCCACACCCTGAGCCTGGAGGAAGCATGGCTGCGCGTATGATGCTGTGTGCCGCGATTGCGTTGCTGACATCCCCGGCGTCTGGGCAGATCTGCCGGATCCCACGGCGCTGCCGGTTGCGCCTGCCGCAAAAGACAGCGCCAGCCCGGGCATTTCACTCACGGCCATCAAGCGGCGCGGCTCGCAGAGGCTGGCCGTCATCGATGGCCAGGAAGTGGCTGTGGGCGGGCGCTACCAGGGTGCCCGCGTGGTGCGCATCACCGAAAGCGAAGTGGTGCTGCGCCGAGGGACGGATGTCACGGTGCTCGAACTGTATCCGCACGTCGAGAAACGACCGCGCGGCAAATAAGAAAAGGGAGACATTGCGGATGATGAAGCGCTACACCATGATCGTTGTCGGTTCGCTGGTTCTGCTGGGGTGCGCCGGCCCGCTGACGCCGCGCGATACACAGCAGGCGATCCGTCAGGAAATCGCCCAGGCCGCCCAGGCGCAGTCCGCGCCGCACGCGGTGACAGATGCACAGGCTCAGGCTGCGCTGCTGCCCNCGCTCAAGCTGGAACTGCCCAAGAATGCGGCCGAGCCGGCCGAGCCGCGGTTCGATCTGGTCGTCAACGGTGCGCCTGCGCAGGACGTGTTCATGGCGATCGTCTCCGGCACGCGCTACAGCATGCTGGTGCATCCCGAAGTGGCGGGCTCGATTTCCGCCAACCTCAAGAACGTCACCGTGCCCGAGGCGATGTCCGCCATTCGCGAACTGTACGGCTACGACTACACGATGGAAGGGCATCGCATCGTGGTGCGGCCATTGACCCCACAGACCCGCATCTTCAAGGTGAACTACCTGGCAGGGACCCGTACCGGTTCGTCGGACATGCGCGTGATTTCCGGTTCCGTCAGTTCCGCGGGCACCGGCGGCGCAAGCGGTGTAACCGGCGCGGGCTCCACGCAACAATCGCTGGAAACCAGCCGGATCGACACGAAGCTCAATTCGGATTTCTGGGGCGAATTGAAGGCGGCGCTGGAAACCATCGTGGGCGAGTCCGGCAAAGTGATCCTCAGCCCGCAGTCGGGTATCGTGGTGGTCAAGACCACGCCGCGCACGATGCGGGATGTCGAGCACTTCCTCAAGGCCACTGCTCTGGCAGTCGAACGCCAGGTCATGCTGGAGGCGAAAATACTCGAGGTGCAGTTGAACGACGGCTATCAGACCGGCATCAACTGGTCGGTGCTGCACAACGGCCAGCATAAATATTCCTCGGGCGCCAATGCCGGCAATTTCGATCTGCTGACCGGTGCCGCCAGCGGTTCGCTGGCGGATGTGCTCGGCAGCGGGCTGCCTGCGGCGTCGGGCACCTCGTCCGGCATCTTCGGCCTCGCATTCCAGACCAAGAGCTTCGCCGCGCTGATCAATTTCCTGGAAACCCAAGGATCAGTGCACGTGTTGTCGAGCCCACGCATTGCCGCGCTGAACAACCAGCAGGCTGTGCTCAAGGTCGGTACCGACGATTTCTTCGTGACCGATGTGTCGACCACCAGCAATACCGGTGGGGCCGGCACCACGACCACGCCCAGCGTGACGCTGCAGCCCTTCTTCTCGGGCATCGCGCTCGATGTCACGCCGCAGATCGACGAGAAAGGCCGCATCACGCTGCATATCCGTCCCTCGGTGAGCGTGGTGACGGAGAAGATCAAGAACATCGACGCCGGCCAGGCCGGAAAGCTGACGCTGCCGCTCGCGTCCAGCGCCGTCTCGGAAACCGACAGCGTCGTGCAGGTGGAGGATGGGCGCATCGTCGCCATCGGTGGAATGATGAAGCAGTCCTTCGACGGCAGCGCCAACCGTGTGCCCGGGCTGGGTCAGGTGCCGCTGTTGGGGTACTTCTTCGGCAATACCAATCAGAGCTCGAAGAAGAGTGAACTGGTGATCCTCATCAAGCCGACCGTCATCGACAGCCAGGCGGACTGGCAGGCGGATGCGGAAGCGACCCAGGCTCGTCTCGACAAGATCGAGCGACAACCGGCGACGCCATGACGGCAGTGGCTTTCTCCAACGCCGATCATTCGCTGGGCGCAGCGAGCGGATTATCGGATGGCGGAAAGTCGATTCCTTCGACCGGCAGCCGCCATTCCCTCTCCTATCTTGCCCATTTCGGGCTTGCCGAAGCGCCTTTCGGACTGACCNCCGATACCGATTTCTTTNTTGCCTCGCCACCGCATCAGGAAGCGCTGGACACGCTCCTCCATGCGCTGGAAAGCGGTGAGGGCTTCATCAAGATCGTCGGCGCGGTCGGAACCGGGAAAACCCTGCTGTGCCGGACCCTGCTGGCCGAGTTGCCCAGGCGCTGCCGCGCGCTCTATCTCCCCAACCCCGCGCTCGATCCGCTCGGGATCCTGTGTGCCGTCGCCGAGGAACTGGGCCTCAAGCTGACGGGACAGGAAAGCTATTACCGCGTCCACAAGGCGATCCAGTCGCGGTTGATCGCGCTGGCCAGGCGTGGCACCCGCGTGGTGCTGATTCTCGACGAGGCCCAGGCGATCTCGCTGGAGAGCCTGGAAACGATCCGGCTGCTGTCCAACCTGGAAACCGAGAAGCGGAAATTGCTGACGATCGTGCTGTTCGGCCAGCCAGAACTGGATGCGCGGCTGCAGGCCATTCCGCAGCTCAAGACCCGGATCAGTTTCCATGATCGTCTGCGTCCCCTGCAACGCGAGGAACTCGTTGCCTATCTGTCCCATCGCCTGGCGCGCGCGGGTTTCGAGCCTACTGCCTTGCCGCTCAGCCCGCGTGCCGTCGGGTTTNTGTACGAAGCCAGCGCCGGCGTTCCGCGCGTCGTCAATATCATTGCCCACAAGGCGCTCATGCTGGCATATGGAAAAGGCCTGCATCGCGTCGGCGGGCGCGAGATGCGGGAGGCTGCACGCGACACTCTGGCGGCCAAGGCGGTCAATCACACTGCACGATGGGTGCTGTTCGTTCTGGCGACGCTGGGGGCGAGCGCCGCAGCCGCAGGCTGGTTGTACCTGATTGCGTAGACCGTTCCATGCCGGATTTCGATTGAACGTATGAGTATCATCAACCAGACGTTGCGTGCGCTGGACGCGCGCCAGACCGATCGCGCGTCCCGCCGGACGCCGCNNCCTCCACCTCCATCCGTCTGGGCGAAGCGGCCCTGGACGCGGCTGTGGGGCGGCGTTGCCCTGTTATCGTCACTTGCCGGACTGGCAATCTGGCTGGCCGCTGAACGTCGCCAGCCGCCTCCCGTGGAAAGCGAGCGGCATGTCGCGATGCAGTCTGTGGCCGTGTCAGCGCCTATGCCGCACACGTCGCCTGCCGTGCCCNCCACACAAATTTCGGTCAAGACATCCGCCGTCCCCGTTGTCGCCGAGCACCAAGCTGGGCCTGTGGATGAGAAANAAGACAAGCAACGGCTTGGATCGGCCACCCCGCCCGAACTGCCCGGACCCGCCGTGGCGGTCGCGACGGCAGACGTGTCGGATCACGCTGTGGCGCAGCAGCCGGTCATCCGCAAGGAAGCCAGCCAACCCACTCCCCGCGAAGCAGCTGACGAACGCTATCGCAAGGCATTGACGTTCATCCGGGCAGGGCAGGCAGATCGGGCCCGGGCGCTGCTGGAAGAGGCACTTGCATTGTCGCCGGAGCATGTCGCGGCGCGCGAGACGTTGGCCGCGTTGTTGAGCGAAGCCGGCCGCAACCAGGAGGCCGAGAAGGTCTTGCGCATCGGGCGTGCGGCGAGCCCTGAGCATGCGTGGTTTGCACTCAGCCTTGCCCGCCTGCAGGCGGCGCGTGGGGATACGGAAGGCGCCGTCGCAAGCTTGCAGAGTGGGATGGGCGGGCACGGGGTCGATGCCGATTACCATGCGACGCTGGCGGCGCTGCTGGTGCAGCTCAAGCAATATCCCGATGCCGTGCGGCAATACGAGCAGGCGCTTGAGATGCAACCGGGCCCGGGAACCTGGTGGGTGGGCTTGGGACTCGCCCTGGCCGCCCAGNGGAAAAACGACGAAGCGCGTTCCGCCTACCGACGCGCGCGCATGGCAGGCAATCTGCCGGATACGCTCGAAGAATTTGTCCGTGCCAAACTCGCCGACTAACAATCGGCTGGCACGGTGAATACCTTGAAATCACAGGGCTTGCGCGAACGCAAGCAGGGCGTGGCCCAAGGGTTGTGGTAATTACACAACGCAAATTTTCCGCAATGGAAGAAAATTAATAGATTGTGGTTTTCTTTTGCCGATTTGTTAGAATTCCGCGCGTCGGCTGGATCTCAAGTCCCGGACCGATCTCTGGTGTGGGTTTTTATATTCGTAATAAAGGGAAATCAAATGAAATATTCCGTTCTCCTGGCTGCTCTGCTGGCTGTTTCCATGACTGCTTGTGGCAAAAAGAAGAAGCCGCTGCTCCTGCCGAAGCTCCCGCTGCTGCTGCGCCGGCTCCGGAAGCTGCTGCTCCGATGGAAGCTGCTCCTGCTGCTCCTGCCGCTCCGGAAGCTGCCGCTCCCGCTGCTGACGCTGCTGCACCTGCTGCTGACGCTGCCGCTCCTGCTGCTGCGCCTGCTGAAGCTCCTGCCAAGTAATTCCTGGCTCAGGAACGAGAACCGGCCTTCGGGCCGGTTTTTTATGCCTGCAGGAACCGATCGAGCCGCGCCATGGCCTCGGCCAGGCGTGGCAGCGGCTGGGTATAGGCGAAGCGGATATATCGCGCCGGCTGGTAGATGCCGAAATCGACCCCGGGCGTCGTGGCGATGCCTGCTTCCTCGAGCAAACGATTGGCCAATACATGGCTGTCCTGGGCCAGGCGGCTGCAATCGGCATATAGGTAAAACGCGCCCTGGGGCGTGGCCGGGATGACGAAGCCGCGCTCGCGCAAGGCCGGCAGCAGGTAATCGCGACGGGCGCGCAACTCGGCCTTGCAGGCTTCGAGCATGTCCAGGCTTGCGGGAGCGAATGCTGCAAGCGCGGCATGCTGCGCCGGGGTGGGGGCGGCCAGATACAGATTCTGTGCGAGCCGTTCCAGCGCCGGCATGGCCCAGGCGGGGGCCGCCAGCCAGCCGAGCCGCCAGCCGGTCATCAGGAAGAACTTCGAGAAACTGTTGACGACAAACACGTCATCCCAGCGGGCGGCGCTGTGTTCGAGGCCGTCGTAGGTCAGCGCCAGATAGATCTCGTCGACGATCAGGGCGATGCCGTGCGCAGCGCACCAGTCGTGGATGCGTTCGAGCTCATCCGCTGCCATGGCGGTGCCGGTGGGGTTGGACGGGCTGGCGATCAGCACCGCACGAGTGGTCGCGGTGGCATGACGCTCGATCAGTTCGAGCGTGAGCTGAAAGCCGCTGTCGGCATCGACCGGCACGTTGATCGCGTGCGCTTCGCAGAAACGAGCGAAGTGGCGATTGCAGGGATAGCCGGGGTCGGACATCAATACGGCGTCACCGGGCCCGGCCAGCAATCCCAGCGCCAGCAGCAGCGCGCCGGATGCGCCGGGNGTGACGACGATGCGCCCGGGTTCGACCGAAGCCTGCCAGCGCGAGGCGTAAAAGCCGGCGATGGCCGTGCGCAGCTCAGGCAGGCCCAGGGCGCCGGTGTAGTGCGTATGGCCGGCACGCAATGCGGCAATGCCGGCCTCGACGATGGGCGGTGGCGTGGCGAAGTCGGGTTCGCCGATTTCGAGATGGATGATGTCGCGGCCGGCTGCCTCCAGGGCCTGTGCCCGCGCCAGGATATCCATGACGTGGAAGGGTGCGATGTCGTCGATACGTGCGGCCGTTCCCGGCAGTTTCGAATTCATGCTTTCGCTCCCTGAGGGTGTAGCGGATGCTGGCGATAGAACTGCTGTAACTGCCGGTAGACGGCCGGGTACTCTGCATCGAGCAGCGCCGGCGTTTCGAAAAACACCTCGGTGAGCACTGCAAAGAACTCGGCGGGATCGGCCGTGGCATAGGGATCGATGGCCGTGTCCTCGCCGGCGTCGACGCGGCTGCACAGATCCGCGTAGGCCACGCTGAAATCGCGTGCCCAGGCGCTTGAGTCCATGCCGCGATGCAGCGGTGGAAACCCATTGGCGTCGCCGTTCAGCATGTCGAGCTTGTGGGCAAACTCGTGCAGCACGACGTTGACGCCGTCGGCCTGGCCGCTGACCTCGACGTCGGCGAGCGACAGGACCAGCGGGCCGCCGTGCCAGGATTCGCCCGCCAGGATGTCGCGCGTATGGTGCACCACCCCGGCCTCATCCACCTCCTCGCGGGCGCGCAGGAACTCATCGGGATAGAGAATGATTTCGCTCCAGCCGCGGTAGCTGTCCTCGCCAAGGTTGAGCGTCAGCAGGCAGGCCTGCAGGGCAATGGCGAGCCGGATGGCCGAATCGACCTCGGCGCCGCCCGCCGCGGAAAACGTCTTGTCGTGAATGAACAGGCTGACGGCGTCATGCAGGCGCGCCCGTTCCGAGGCATCCAGCCGGTGCAGAATCGGCAGGCGGGCGAGCGCGGCGTCGAAATCCCCTGGCGGGATGGCGTGCCGCTCGAGGATGCGGGCACGGCGCCAGCGGCCAAACCAGCTCATTCGTCGTCGTCGAGCAGGCGCGCGTTGGCGGCGTCCGGGTGCTCGAGCTCGACCCGCTCGATCTGCTGAAAGCGGCGACTGATCTTGTCGCTGGAAATGCGAACCTCGCTGACATCCTTGTTGGCCTGCTCGATGTGGGTGGCGAGCTTCTTCATGCGCTCGTCGAAGCGGGAAAAATCCTTCGCCAGCTTGCCCAGCTCATCCTTGATGACGTGGGCCATGCGCCGCGTCTCCGAATCGCGAATCACCGCGCGCGCGGTGTTGAGCACGGCCATCAGCGTGGTCGGCGAGGTCAGCCACACCCGCTTCTTCTGCGCGTGCTCGACGAGGTCGGGATGGTAGGCGTGGATCTCGGCGAACACTGCCTCGGCCGGCAGGAACATCACGGCGCCGTCGGAGGTTTCGCCTTCGACGATGTACTTGGCGGCAATGTCGTCGACATGCTTCCTGACATCAGCCTTGAACTGCCGTCGTGCGGCGTCGCGCTCGGCCGGCGGCAGGCCGTCGTCGAACATGCGGCTGTAGTTTTCCAGCGGGAACTTGGAATCGACGCAGACCATGCCGGTCGGTTCCGGCAGGATCAGCACGCAGTCGGCGCGCGCGCCGCTCCTGAGCGTGTGCTGAAACGCGTAGGCGTCGGGCGGCAGGCTGTTCCGCACCAGCGCTTCCAGCTGAACCTCGCCGAAGGCGCCGCGCGAACGCTTGTCGCCCAGTATTTCCTGAAGCGAGACGACGTTGGACGCGAGGCCCTCGATCTTNTTCTGCGCCTCGTCGATCACCGCCAGCCGTGTCATCACCGAGGTGAAGGTCTCGTTGGTCTTCTTGAAGCCTTCGTCGAGCCGCTCGGCCACCTTGCCGGATATTTCATTGAGGCGGCCGTCGACCGTCTGCGACAACTGCTGGACGCGCTCGTTGAAGTGCGCGGTCATGCCCTTGAGCGTGTCCTGCAGCAGGCTCTGCTCGGCGCGTCCCTGCTCGATCAGCTTTTCCAGCATCGCGGTCTGGAACAGGGTGAACTGGCCGGTGACGGTTTCGCGCGTTTCCGCCAGCCGTTCGCTCTGTGCCACCTGCAAGGCGGCGAGCTGGGTCTGCATGCGGTCGGATTGCTGTGACAATCCGGTGTGCAGGTCGGTCAGCACCGCGCGGTGGCGGGCTTCCATGTCCTGAGCCAATAGCGCGGGCAATCCGAGTTGCTCNCGCCGCAGCGCGCCCAGGCGAAGCAGCAGGATGGCGATCATGAGGATGAGGACGGCAAGGCCGGCGAGGAGGCCGATTTCGACAGGTTGCATGCGCGGATTTTACCTGTGCCGCCATAAAAACCCGGCCTGAGCCGGGTTGGGTCAAACCAGTCCCGGCTCACGCCGGTACGGGATTACGCCGCCGCGCGGTTGGCGCGCTTGCGCTCGTGTTCCTGCAGGTGGCGCTTGCGGATGCGGATCGATTTGGGCGTGATTTCCACCAGTTCGTCGTCGTCGATGAATTCCACCGCGGACTCCAGTGTCAGCTTGATCGGGGTGGTCAGGCGCACGGCCTCGTCGGTGCCGGAGGCACGCACGTTGGTGAGCTGCTTGCCCTTGATCGGGTTGACCACGAGGTCATTGTCGCGGCTGTGGATGCCGATGACCATGCCTTCATACAGTTTGTCGCCGGGCGAGACGAACATGCGGCCGCGGTCTTCGAGTTTCCACAGTGCGTAGGCGACGGCCTCGCCGTTGTCCTGTGACACCAGCACGCCGTTGTGGCGGCCGGGCAGGTCGGCTTTCACCGGGCCGTAGTCGTCGAACACGTGGCTCATCAGGCCGGTGCCGCGCGTCATGGTCATGAAGTCGGATTGGAAGCCGATCAGGCCGCGCGCCGGAATGTGGTATTCCAGGCGGGTGCGGCCGCGGCCGTCGGATTCCATGTTGGTCAGTTCGCCGCGACGGCGGCCGATCTCTTCCATCACGCTGCCCTGGTGTTCGTCTTCCAGGTCGATGGTGAGGTTTTCATACGGTTCGCACTTCTCGCCGTTGATCTCCTTGTACACGACGCGCGGCTTGGCGACGGCCATTTCGAAGCCTTCGCGGCGCATGTTCTCGAGAAGAATCGTCAGGTGCAGTTCGCCGCGGCCGGAGACGCGGAACACGTCGGCGTCGCCGGTGTCGTCCACGCGCAGCGCCACGTTGGTCAGCAGTTCCTTGTTGAGGCGGTCGCGGATCTGGCGACTGGTGACGAACTTGCCTTCGGTGCCGGCGAGCGGCGAGGTGTTCACCATGAAATCCATGGTGAGCGTGGGTTCGTCGACCCCGAGTACGGGCAGGCCAACCGGGTTTTCCTTGTCGCAGATGGTGACGCCGATGCCGATGTCGTCGAGACCCGAGATGATGATGATGTCGCCGGCTTCGGCTTCGTCCACCGGTATGCGGTCGAGGCCTTTGAAACCGAGCACTTGGTTGATGCGGCCGGTGGCAACCTGGTCTTCGTGGTTCATCACGACGACCGACATGCCGGGTTTGATGCGGCCATTGAGTACGCGGCCGACGCCGAGGCGGCCGGTGTAGGTCGAGTAGTCGAGCGCGGCGATCTGCAGTTGCAAGGGCGCGTCAGCCGAGCCGGGCGGGGTGGGAACGTGAGTGAGCACGGTGTCGAACAGCGGCTTCATGTCGGCCGCGCTGCCACCTTGCGAAGGCGCGTCNCTGAGGTCGAGGCAGGCCCAGCCGTTGAGGCCGGACGCGTAGATGATGGGGAAGTCGAGCTGGTCGTCGGTGGCGCCGAGCTTGTCGAACAGGTCGAAGGTCTGGTCGACGACCCAGTCGGGGCGCGACCCGGGACGGTCCACCTTGTTGATCACGACGATGGGACGCAGGCCGAGCGCCAGCGCCTTCTTGGTGACGAAGCGCGTCTGCGGCATCGGGCCTTCGACGGCGTCGACCAGCAGCACCACGCCGTCGACCATGCCGAGCACGCGCTCGACCTCGCCGCCGAAGTCGGCGTGGCCGGGNGTGTCGACGATGTTGATGTGGTAGTCGCCGTAGGTGATCGCGGTGTTCTTCGCCAGGATGGTGATGCCGCGTTCCTTNTCCAGGTCGTTCGAGTCCATGACGCGCTCGTCAACCGCCTGGTTGTCGCGGAAGGTGCCGGATTGCTTGAGAAGCTGGTCGACCAGCGTGGTCTTGCCATGGTCGACGTGCGCGATGATGGCGATGTTGCGGAGCTTGCGGGACATGATGGGGGCCGGGATTCGGGAAACCCGGCATTATAACAGGGTTTTGTGACGGAACCCGTTTATTGGGCCAGGGATGCGCGGCCAGCCGGGCGTCGATGCCCTGGATCACCCGCTGGTAGCGTGCGCTGCCGATGGGCCCGAAACGGCGGTCGAATTCGGTCTGCGGCATGAATTCCGGCAGGTTGCGGAAATCGGGCAGCAGGTCGGTGTCGCTGTGGGAGACGGCCAGCAGTTGTCGCACCCGGGCCGCGGCATCACCGGTCGCGTGGGTGCCGAGCTTCACGCCGGCACGATCGTTGGCCAGGTCGGTGAAACTGAAGCCCGAGCCCCGGTCGGCGTCCTCTTCTTCCTTCATCAGGCCGATGGCATTGGCCAGGCGGCTGCCGCCGTTGGCCGATAGGGCGGCGGAAATCACGAAATGCTCGGCAAAGTCGCGCCGCCCGTGGATCGATAGCAGTACGCGAGGTGCCCGGCGGATCGAATGGCTGTCGCCCTCCAGCAACTTGGGCAGGCTGATCCCTCCCAGGTACGCCGCCAGTGCAGTGAGGGCGGCGCGGTTTTCCTCGCGCGCGTCGTTGCCGTTTTGCAGGGCGTAGGTAAACAGCGGGCCCATGATGCTCACCAGCGGCACCGTGCTGCCGCGCGGGTGGGGCTTCAGCAGCGTATCCAGCCGTTCGGCATAGGCCAGCATGCGGGCCTGGTCTTCCGGTGCAAGCAGCAGTTCGGCGCTTTTTCGCTCGATCCGCGTCAGCAGTTCGGGACGCCAGCGGTAATCCAGCGTGGCCTGGTTTTCATCGAAACTCACCTGCGTGAACGCATCAGCCAGTGCCGCATAGGTTTTGTCGCGCCGCAGCCAGCGATGCGCCAGACGTGCCGTCCAGTCGGCCAGCGTACCCGGCAGCGGCAGGCTGCCGAGCTGCAGGCTCCGGATGCGGATGCCACCGGGCACATCGGCCACTTCGGCGGTGATGTTGAGGTAGCGTCCAAACGGATTCGACGGGACGGTCAGCGTGGCGGTAAGGGTGGCCAGTCCCGGCGTAAGCTCGGCGGCAATGCCGCTGACGCGGCGCAGTTCGACAGCGTAGTTGAGCAGCCGGTTGAGCTCGGCCTCGTCGAGCTGGATGCTCTGGACGACATCGGGCGTCTGCCCGCGCGGGTCGTGCTTCTCGAACAGCGATTTGATCCAGGCGAGGTCGGTGCGGCGGAATTGCGCCGGCGGCTCGATGGCGGGTGCGTCATCCAGCGCCAGCCAGGGCAGCAGGGTGAGTGTGGCCAGCACAACGAACAGTCCTCCCCAGCCGATCAACCGTTTCATGATCATCCAGGCTGGTTGCGCATGAAGTCGGCGGTCTTGAAGAAGGCTGCGGTCAGTTCCTGCTGCATGGCGGTATCCACGCCGACGTCCTGCATCGCACGCATCATGCAGCCCATCCACTGGTCGCGCTCGGTTTCGCCGATGACAAAGGGCATATGGCGGCGGCGCAGGAAGGGATGGCCGAAGCGGTCGGTGTATTCCGGCGGGCCGCCGGTCCAGCCGGAAAGGAACCAGAACAGCTTGTTGCGCGACTCGCTGAGATCCGCCGGATGCAGCTTGCGGATGCCGTAGTAATCCGGATCCTCGTCCATCAGGTCGTAGAAGCGGTCGACCAGTTTGCGGATGACGTCGCCGCCGCCGAGGCGTTCGTAATGGGTTTGCATGGTTCAGACCTTCACCGGTTTGACTGCGGCTGCTGCAGTTTTGGCGCGCAGACGCGCCTCGTCCGTGTCGGAGGCGGTGGCGAGCGCCACGCCCATGCGGCGGCGGGCGAAGGCCTGCGGCTTGCCGAACAGGCGGATATCGACGCCGGGCATGGCGAGCGCGCCGGCGACGCCGTCGAACGCAATGCCGGTCGCCTCCATGCCGCCGTAGATCACTGCGGAGGCCCCGGGTTCGCGCAGGCTGACGTCGACCGGCAGGCCGAGGATGGCGCGCGCGTGCAGCTCGAATTCGTTCTGCCGCTGCGTCGCCATCGTCACCATGCCGGTGTCGTGCGGGCGCGGGCTGACCTCGGAGAACCACACGGTATCACCCTTGACGAACAGCTCCACGCCGAAGATGCCGCGCCCGCCGAGGTTGCCGGTGACGGCGGCGGCGATGTCCTGCGCGCGTTTGAGTGCGGTGGTGGACATCGCCTGCGGCTGCCACGATTCGACATAGTCGCCTTTTACCTGCACATGGCCGATGGGGGCGCAGAAATGGGTCTCGATCTCGCCCGAAGGCCCGCGTGCACGCACGGTCAGCAGCGTGATTTCATAATCGAAGTCGATCACGCCCTCGACGATGACGCGGCCTTTGTCCACCCGCCCGCCGCTGGCGGCATAGTCCCACGCCGTTTGCAACTGGCTGGCGTCGTCCACCCGCGACTGGCCCTTGCCAGACGACGACATCACCGGCTTGACGATCACCGGATAGCCCAGTTTCTCCGCTGCGGCCGTCATCTCGGCCAGGCTGTCGGCGAACACGTAGGGCGAGGTCGGCAGGTTCAGCGTTTCGGCGGCGAGCCGGCGGATGCCCTCGCGGTTCATGGTGAGGTTGGCGGCACGTGCCGTGGGAATGATTTCGGCCAGGCCGGCCGCCTCGATTTCCAGCAACGTCTCGGTGGCGATGGCCTCGATTTCGGGCACGACCAGATGCGGTTTCTCGGCCTCGATCAGCGCGCGCAGCGCCGAGCGGTCGCTCATGTCGGTCACGTAGGCCCGATGCGCGACCTGGTGACCGGGCGCATTGACGTAGCGGTCGACGGCGATGACTTCGACGCCAAGGCGCTGCAGCGCGATGATGACTTCCTTGCCGAGCTCACCTGCACCCAGGAGCATGACACGGGTGGCGGAAGGGGAAAGCGGGGTGCCGAGTCGCATAGGTCAATCCAGCAAAAACAGAAAAGCTGATTTTACCGTGGCTTACAGGTATTCCTCGATCGGCAACGCCTGCAATATGCGCAGCAGGCCGCGCTGGATCGGGGTGGTGTCGGGTTCGCGATCGAACGTGCGCGGGCTGCCTTGGTGCACGTCGGTCCATTGCAGGCGTCGCTCGATCTTTCCGTTGACGGTTTCGATGGCGAGTCGCGGCCGGAAACTGCGTTCGGGCCGCATTGCGTTCTCGGCCATGTCGGTGACCTCGCGGGCGAGTTCAGGCGAATGGATCACCAGGCCCATTTCGGTATTGAGCAGGGTCGAGCGTGGATCGAAGTTGAAGCTGCCGATGAACACGTGCTCGTCGTCGAATACGAAGGTCTTGGCATGCAGACTGGCGCGCGACGAGCCGCCGGAGAGATCGCGCAGGCGGCCGCCGATGGGCTCGGCCACCGGTTTCAGCTCGTAGAGATTGACGCCGGCCTCCAGCAACGGGATGCGGTAGTTGGCATAGCCGGCGTGCACGATCGGCACGTCGCTGGCGGCGTAGGCGTTGGTCAGGACGTCGATCTGTATGCCCTGGCTGCGCCAGTAGTCGAAATAGGCCATGCCTGCGGCGCCGGGCACGAAATAGGGCGATACGATGAGGACGTGCCGGGTGGGGTTGACCCAAAGTCCGGCGAGTTGGCCGACCAGCAGACTGGAAGGTGATTTGCTGCGCTTGAGTACTTTTTCCGGCGGGTCGACGATGAGATCGGCGGACGCAATGCGCCAGGACGTGTCACCTTTCAACAGCCCGGGAATGGGGTCGGCCGCGGTCAGGGCGCGGCCATACGCACTGTCGAGTTGCTGGGCGCGGAATTCATACAAACGCCGGGTGGTGCGTTGCAGCCGCTTGTCGCTGGGCGTGATCGGCAGGGCGGAGGCGGGTACGGCGGCCTCGCTGTTCCAGTAGGTGTCGAACGACTGTGCCAGCGCATTGACGATGGCACCGGCCGCGACGACGTCGAGGTCGATGAAGGCGAGGTCGTGGTCGGCACCGAAATATTCGTCGCCGATGTTGCGCCCGCCGGTGATGCCGACCTGGCTGTCGGCGATGAAGACCTTGTTGTGCATGCGGCGGTTGAGGCGGACGCTTTCGCGCAATGCCTGCCAGCCCCTGACCAGCAGACTGGTACTGCGGGTGTGGAAGGGATTGAACAGCCGCACCTGGATATTGGGGTGGGCATTCAGCGTGGCGAGCCCCAGTTCCTTGTCGGCGGTGTCGATGTCGTCGATCAGCAGGCGCACGCGTACGCCGCGGTCGGCTGCAGCCAGCAGCGAGGCGGCGACCATTTTGCCGGTGGTGTCGTTGTGGAACAGGTAGTACTGCACGTCCAGCGTGCGGGTGGCGCGTTGTGCCAGCGCCAGGCGGGCCGCCAGTGCCGCCTGGCCGCTCTTCAGTAGATGAAAGCCCGATTCGCCGGGCGGAATCCAGGCTGCCAGCTGGGTTCGCAGTGGGCTGTCAGCGTGGCTGGATAGCGCCTGCGTGGGAAGGCGTCGGGCGTCGAGATTGAGTGTGGGCGCACAGCCGGCAAGCAGCAGCGCAAGCAGGCCGACGAAGACGAACGGATCAGGCCGTATGCGCATCCAGCCGCTGCCAGGCGAAATGGGGGCCGGGGTCGGTCTTGCGGCCCGGTGCGATGTCGCTGTGGCCCACGACTGCCTGGATCGGGTAAGCCGTTTTGAGCGTGGCCAGCAGCGGGATCAGGGCCGCGTACTGGGCATCGGTAAAAGGCAGGTCGTCGCTGCCTTCCAGTTCGATGCCGATGGAAAAGTCGTTGCAGCGTTCGCGTCCCTGCCAGGTCGACTTGCCCGCATGCCAGGCGCGCAGTGCGCAGGGCACGAACTGGATCAGCGTGCCGTCGCGGCGGATGAAGAAGTGCGCCGACACCTCGAGGCCGCGTATGCCTTGGTAGTAAGGATGCGCATCCCAGTCGAGCCGGTTGGTGAAGAGGTCGATCACGGCGTCGCTGTCAAATACGCCGGGCGGCAAAGAAATATTGTGGATGACGATGAGCTCGATCGCCGCACCTTCCGGTCGCGCATCGCAATTCGGCGAAGGCAGGCGGCGTGCGCCGGCCAGCCATCCGGCGGCATCGAGCTCGCTGGGATCAGAGGCGGAAATCGACATGGCGCAAGCTTACTCGACCCGCGCAAAGTCTGGAAACATCGGCTGACACCGCTTAGACTGCCGACTTTCCAGGAATCCCGGGGCCGCATGTCACGGCTGGATGCGCAACAATTGCTGGACCACGCCGAGTGCATCGCATCGGAAGAAGCGGTGCAGGCCGTGCTCGACCGCCTGGCGGACGAGATCGGAAGCGGGCTGCGGGATACGTTTCCGCTGGTGCTGGCCGTCATGGGCGGGGCGGTGGTGTTCGCCGGCCAGCTGCTGCCGCGGCTGCGGTTCCCGCTGGAATTCGACTACCTGCACGTCACCCGCTACCGTGGCAAGACCGAGGGTGGCGAGGTGGAATGGCGGGTGCTGCCGGGGCAGAACGTGGTCGGCCGCAACGTGCTGGTGCTGGACGATATCCTGGACGAAGGCGAAACCCTCGCAGCCATCCGCGACAAGCTGGTCGGGATGGGCGCGGCGCACGTCTGGTCGGCGGTGCTGACCAACAAGGACAACGGGCTGAACAAGCCGATCCGGGCCGATTTTGTGGGGCTGGACGTGCCCAATCGCTACGTGTTCGGCTGCGGCATGGACGCTTACGGGCTGTGGCGCAACCTGCCGGCCATTTACGCTTTGAAGGACAAATAACATGCTGGGCATCATTGGCGGTACCGGCCTCACGCAACTGGCCAATCTTGAAATCACCCATCGCCAGGTGGCACGTACGCCCTACGGCGAACCCTCGGGCGCATTGACCTTCGGTCGCATCTGCGGGCAGGAGGTGATCTTCCTGGCGCGTCACGGCTACGGCCATACCATTCCGCCGCATGAGGTGAACTATCGCGCCAATCTGTGGGCGCTGAAGGAACACGGCGTCGACCGCGTGGTGTCGGTCGCCACGGTCGGCGGCATCCACCCCGAACTGATCCCCGGTACGCTGGCCATCCCCGACCAGATCATCGACTACACGCACAGCCGTGCCGCCACGTATTTCGCGGGCAGAGACAAGCCGGTGACCCATCTCGATTTCACTACCCCGTATTGCGACGCCATGCGTACGGCGCTGCTGCAAGCCGCCACCCGAGCCGGCATCAGCCTGCGCGACGGCGGCGTCTACGGTGCGGTACAGGGGCCGCGCCTGGAAACGGCGGCCGAAATCAACCGCATGGAGCGCGACGGCGCCGACATGGTGGGCATGACCGGCATGCCGGAGGCCTATCTGGCGCGCGAATTGGCGCTCTGCTACGCGACGGTGGGCGCAGTGGTCAATTATGCGGCTGGTCGCGGATTGTCCGCTGAGGGCATCCAGATGGGCGAAATCCAGGCCGTATTGGGCGAAGTGATGCTGCAGGTACGGCATCTGCTGGAACAGCTGGTGACCGACGACGCGGCCGGTTTGTGCACGTATTGAGCAGGGAATGGCTACCGCATGAAACTCTATCGCGCTCTGCAGTCGCAGGGGTTCGGCTCGCGCAAGGGCTGCGTGGCACGCGTGCGGTCGGGCGCCGTGGCAGTCAACGGCACGGTCTGCGACGACCCGGAGGCCGAGGTCGACCCGGCCGGGCTGCAACTGACGCTCGACGGCGTCGCCTGGGCATATCGCGAGAAGGCCTATGTGCTGATGCACAAGCCTGCCGGCTACGAGTGCTCGCATCATCCCAGCCATCACCCCAGCGTGTTTTCCCTGTTGCCGGCGCCGCTGCTGCAGCGCGGGGTGCAGTGCGTGGGACGGCTCGACCAGGACACCACCGGCCTGCTGCTGTTTTCCGATGACGGCCAGTTCATCCACCGCATGATCTCGCCCAGAAAGGGCATTGCTAAAATCTACCGTGCCACCTGTGCCGAGCCCGTGACCGACGCCATGTTGGATGCCTTGCGTCAAGGCGTGGCATTGAACGACGAACCGGCGCCGATTGCCGCACTGGCCTGCGACAGACTCGATGCGCGCACGCTGCGCCTGACGCTCGCCGAAGGCAAATACCATCAGGTCAAACGCATGATCGCGGCGACGGGTAACCGGGTCGAGACGCTGCATCGCGAAACCATCGGCAGTCATGCCTTGCCCGCAGACCTGCCGCCCGGCGGCTGGCGCTGGCTGGAGCCCGCCGACCTGCAACAGCTGGAGCAGCCATGGCCATCCGCGAGGTCCTGAAAATGGGCGATCCGCGCCTGCTCGCGCAGGCGCAACCGGTGGAAGATTTCGCGTCGCCCGAACTGGCGCAACTGATCGTCGACATGCACGACACCATGCGTTCCCTCAACGGGGCCGGCTTGGCGGCGCCACAGATCGGCATCGGCCTGCAGGTGGTGATTTTCGAAGTTGCCGCCAATCCGCGTTATCCCGATGCCGAGAACGTCCCGTTCACAGTGCTGATCAATCCCGTACTGACCCCTTGTCCGACGTCATGGAAGAGGGATGGGAAGGATGTCTGTCAGTGCCGGGCATGCGCGGGCTGGTACCGCGCCACGCCGATCTGCGCTATCAGGGCTTCGATGCAGCGGGGCAGCCGATCGATCGCCGCGTAAAGGATTTCCATGCCCGCGTGGTGCAGCACGAGGTCGACCACCTGCACGGCATCCTGTATCCGATGCGCATCCGCGACCTACGCGATTTCGGCTTCACCGAGACCCTGTTCCCGGACAAACCCTGCAGGACGATTGACGGCTTTTCGACGCTTTCGGGCATGCATTTAGCTTGTCTAAAGTTGCGCCGGTCCTCGCCGCTAACTTGTAGCGTAACCGTGGGCGACGTGCCCCGGCACAAGCAGCAAGGACCCCATGATCCCGGAACATCAGATCCAGCAGGCGCAGCGTCATATCCACCACGCCGACGTGATGATGGACGAAGCCGCCCAGCTCGACGACATTGCCGCCCAGTTGATGGCCGTGCAGCGGCACTGGACCGATCCCAATCGCCCGCTGCGTCTCAAGGCAGCACTGGAAGCCAGCCGCAGCGTCTGGCACGCGATCCAGACCGGACTGGCCGAAGGCACCTTGGCGCTGCCGCTGGACGTGCAGCACAACCTGCTGATCCTGTCGGTGTATGCCGACAGCAAGATCGGTTTGTGCGAAGCCACGCCGGATGTCGATACGCTGGGCAGCCTCATCGCCTTGACGCGCACGCTGGCCGGCAGCCTCAAGGAATGGCGGGAGGCGGCATGAGTGTGTTCCAGGATTACGAACGGCATTCCGGTCTGGGTCTCGCTGATGTGGCGGGGTCAGTACGTCGGTTCGCCCCGGGCGCGGGCGTAATCGCGTCAAGCCCGACGTGGATGAAAAGGTCAAGAAGCCGGCCGACGGCGTACGCAAGAAATCACCGCCTGCCCGCAAAACACCGTCGCGCGGCCGTTACGTCGACGAATACGCGCGCCCGGCCGTCTAGGGTCCGACGCAGGTCACTTCAGCGCTTCGCTCGTCTCCGCTTCCAATGCCTCGCGGCCCGCGGGCGTCTGCAAGGCGGCGCCACGGATCAGAAACGTATCCTCCACCCGTTCGCCCAGTGTGTCGATCTTGGCGGCATAGACGTTCACGTCATGTCGCATCAGCACTTCCGCGACCGCAAACAGCAAGCCCCCGCGATCCGCGCAGGTGATCGACAGCATGTGGCCGTTGCCCTGGGCGTCGGCTTCCAGCCGTACCGTGGTGGGGTAGGGGTGATGGCGCTGATGGCGTGACAGGCGGCCGCGCGGTACAGGCTGCATCGGACGCGTGGGGTCGAGGTCGCGCGCCAGTTCGTATTCCACGAAACTCAGGAAATCGCGGTAATGGATGCCGCGATTGGCCAGATCCATCACCTGGAAACTGTCCAGGGCATAACCATTGCGCGTGGTGTGGATCTTTGCTTCGAGAATGGTGTACTGGATACGGGCGAAAAAGCCGCAGATACGGGCGAAGATGTCGGCCCGGTCGGGCGTGTAGACCAGCACCTGGATGCCCTCGCCAGCCGGCGACAGCCGCGCCCGCACGACGGCGTCGGTGCTGTCGGTACGGCGCCACAACATGCGCGCCTGCCAGGCCATGTCGCGGGCGTCGAAGCGGACGAAATAGCGTTCGTCGAGATGCTCCCATAGCGTATCGGCGGCGCTGGCCGGCAGGCCGTACAGGGCGAGATTGACCCGTGCTTCGTTCTGCCGGGCGGCAATGTCCGCCACCGCGGCATCGCTGCCGGCCAGCCGCGCCCGGGTGGCGTGATACAGATCTTCCAGCAGCTTGCCTTTCCAGGCGTTCCAGACCTTCGGGCTGGTGCCGCGGATGTCGGCCACGGTCAGCAGGTACAGGGCAGCCAGCCGGCGCGTGTCGCCGACGCGGGCGGCGAAGGCGGCGATGACCGCGGGGTCGCTGATGTCTTCTTTNTGCGAGGTGCGCGACATCACCAGGTGCATATCCACCAGCCAGGCGACCAGTTCGCTGTCTGCCTTGTCGAGCTGGTGCTGGCGGCAGAACCGGCGTGCATCGACGGCGCCCAGTTCGGAATGGTCGCCGCCGCGTCCCTTGGCGATGTCGTGGAACAGGGCGGCCAGGTAGAGCAACTCGGGTTTGTCGAACGCGGCGATCAACCGGCTGGCAAGCGGGAACTCGTGCGCCAGATCCGCCACGGTGAAGCGCCGCACGTTGCGCAGCACGGTGAGAATGTGCTCGTCGACCGTGTAGACGTGGAAGAGGTCGTGCTGCATTTGTCCGACGACGCGGCCGAATGCCGGGATGTAGCGACCGAGCAGACCGTAGCGATGCATCGCACGCAGCGCCCGGGTGATGCCCAGCGGTTGGCGCAGCAGCGTCATGAACAGGGTGCGATGCAGCGGGTCGGCGCGAAATGCGGCATCGATGCGCGTGCTGCCGCGCCACAGTGCACGCAGCGTCGCCGGCTCGAAACCGGCGAGCGTCGGGTGCTGGGCATAGACGATGAAGGCGCGCAGCAGGGCATCCGGTTTGCGCTCGAACAGGTCGGCTGCGCGCGCTTCGAGCAGATTGGCGCGCAACTGGAAATCGGCATCGATCGGCTCGGGCGGTGCGGTCACCGGGAACAGCCGCACGCGCAGCGACTGGATGAGGATGTCGTTGACGCGCTGGATCAGTTTGGCGGCCCGGTAATACCCCTGCATCAGGCGTTCGCCTGCGCGCTTGTGCGCCGTGGCGGCGAGTCCCAGGCGCGCAGCGAGTTCGGTCTGATAATCGAAGGCAAGACGGTCTTCGCGCCGTCCGGACAGGAGGTGTAGATGGATGCGCAAGGCCGACAGCGAATATTCCTCGCGCGCAATGCGGCGCGCCTCGGCGGGGGTGAGCAGACCGGCGCGTGCGATGCCGCTCCAGCCGCCGAGGATGCCGCAGGCCTGCGCCAGCCAATGTATGGTGTGCAGGTCGCGTAGGCCGCCGGGGCTGTCCTTCAGGTTGGGTTCGAGCTTGTAGGCGCTGTCGTCGAAGCGGGCGTGGCGCGCCTGCTGCTCGGCCAGTTTGCCGTCGAANAAGTGCTGGGCGTCGAAACGTGCCTGGAAGCGGCGGCCGAATTCGTCGAACAGGCTTGCCGCGCCGCACACGAAGCGCGCCTCCAGCAGGTTGGTTTCCACCGTGATGTCCGCGGCCTCAGCCAGGCAGGCATCGACCGTGCGCACGCTGTGGCCGATCTCCAGCCCGACGTCCCAGCAGGCCTGCACCCAGTTTTCCAGCGTGGCCTGCTGGTCGGGGGTGGGGTCATGGGGCAGTACCATCAACACATCCACGTCGGACCCGGGNAACAGTTCGCCGCGTCCGTAGCCGCCGACGGCCGCGAGGCAGAACGTGGGNGGCAGGGCGAGCCTTGCCGAGAGTTCGATCAGCACGCTGTCGACCAGTGCAGCGTGGCGGCTCAGGTAGTGGGTGGTGGATTTGCGCAGAAAGGCCGCAGCCAGATCGGCGCGGCCCGATTTGAGCCGCTCGCGAAGATCGGCGAACGGCGGTTTGCTCACGCAGCGTGACGGATGCGGTCGGGAACGGCCGGGGTGCCGGCCGAGACGGTCAGGACTTCGTAGCCGCTGTCGGTCA
The DNA here is from genome assembly GCF_013693775.1 of Thiobacillus sp. Classification (NCBI taxonomy): domain Bacteria; kingdom Pseudomonadati; phylum Pseudomonadota; class Betaproteobacteria; order Nitrosomonadales; family Thiobacillaceae; genus Thiobacillus; species Thiobacillus sp. The sequence continues at coordinate 1,356,806 of NZ_CP059257.1, read as the reverse complement.
CCAGGATCGTGTGTTCCCACTGCGCAGAGGCTGCGGTCCTTGGTGACGATGGTCCAGCCGTCGGGCATCTGGCGGATGTCGCGGCGGCCGGCGTTGATCATCGGCTCGATGGTGAAGGTCATGCCCGGTTCCAGCACGAGGCCGGTGCCGGGCTTGCCGTAGTGCAGCACTTGCGGGTCTTCATGGAAATTCCGGCCGATGCCGTGGCCGCAGAACTCGCGTACCACGCTGTAGCCGTGGTTTTCGGCGAAGCGCTGGATGGCGTGGCCGATGTCGCCCAGGCGCACGCCCGGCTTCACGTGGTCGATGCCGACCCACATGGCTTCGTAGGTGATCTGGATCAGGCGTTTGGCCTGGATCGATCCCTCGCCCGCCACGAACATGCGGCTGGTATCGCCGTGCCAGCCATCCTTGATGACCGTGATGTCGAGGTTCACGATGTCGCCGTTCTTCAGGATTTTCTCGCCTGGCACGCCGTGGCAGACCTGGTTGTTGACCGAGGTGCAGATCGACTTGGGGTAGGGGGTGTGCCCCGACGGCGCATAGTTCAGCGGCGCCGGGATCGTGCCCTGCACGTTGACCATGTAGTCGTGACACAGCCGGTCGAGCTCGCCCGTGGTGACGCCAGGTTTGACGAAAGGCGTGATGTAGTCGAGCACTTCCGAGGCAAGTCGTCCGGCGACGCGCATGCCTTCGATTTCGGCGCCGGTTTTGATGGTGACAGTCATGTTTGGCTAGTTGCGGGGCTTAAAGCAGCATTCTAGCGCGCCCGGCAGGCGCTGGAAAAACCATGCTTATGGCATGGTGGGCGCAACCAAGGATGCGGCAGCAGATCCCCGGTTGCGTGTCCGCCGGAAAACACACCGGCTATCTGCGTTGCCCTTACTGCCCCGCGGCTGACGTTCCTCCGCTGCGAACCTGCTCGCGGGTTTCGGTGCGGATCTGGTCGCGGTTCTGGTTACGCTGCGCACTGTTGGCCTGGGTGCCATCGCGCGTCTGGATGCGCTTTTCATCGCGGTTCTGGGTGCGCGTTTCCTTGCGTTGTGCCGAATCAGGGAGGACATTCCGGCATTGCCCATTCCCATGCCGCCCCCATGCCGGCGTGGCCGCCCTTGGCGTGGACTGTGCCGCTGACCAGGCCGGCGGCAAGCAGGATGACGGAAAGTATTTTTGTCGATTTCATGGTGCGCTCCTTAAAGTGAGTGGGATTAACGACCCCGTCGTCCGGCGCCAGCACCAGGGGCGGTACCGGGACCGGCGCCTTGACCCGTGCCACCCATTTCCGGGTGGCGATGTTCGTAGCCTGTGCCGTAAGGCAGGTGGGCCGGAGCCTGATGACTGTCCCGGGTTGGCGCTGGCGCGCGCAGATTGCGCTGCACCGTCTCGTCGACCTGACTTGTGCCGGAAGGATGTGGGAGATCGCGCGGCAACGACAGGTTGAGGGGGCGAGGCTGCGCGCTGTTCGCGTTGCCCTGGCGTGCCTCGGCCAGTGCCGGTATGGCAAGGGCCAGGACGGACGGGACAAGGAGCAGGCTCAGGCGGGGCAGGGTCATGTACGGTTCGNNGGTTTCGTTGAGGCCGCGGGATTGCGGNTGGAATGCAGTGTGGGCCGATTGTGTCGCTGTGCGATGTCGGCTGCATGGCACTGCATGTCAGTGTGTGTCCGTTTGTGACAGGCGGGCCGGAAAGGCCCTGTTGTGGGGTAGGATAAAACTATCGGACGCAAGGCCCGAAAACCGTAACCCGCCACCCAATCCGGACGCCGCATGATGCAATCGTTCAAGCCTGTTGTGCCCAACCCTGCCCGGAGTGCGTTGTGACGGTGCCCGCTGCGGCACGCATCCTAGTGGTGGACGACGACCCGGGGTTGCGCACCCTGTTGGAGGCGTATCTGGGCGACAGCGGATTCGCGGTGGAAACGGCGATGGACGGACCGGCGATGTGGCAGGCGCTGGAGCACGGCATGCCGGATGCCATCGTGCTCGACCTGATGATGCCCGGCGAGGATGGGTTGTCGCTGGCGCGCCGCCTGCGCAGCCAGTCGAACGTGCCGATCCTCATGCTGTCGGCGCGCGGCGAGGAAATCGACCGCGTGGTGGGTCTGGAAATGGGCGCCGACGATTACCTGGCCAAGCCCTTCAGTCCACGCGAGTTGCTGGCTCGCCTGCGTGCGCTGTTGCGGCGCAGTCAGGGTCAGGGTGAGCCAGTCTCTCAGCCGGCGCTGCCCAGCTTCGGGCCGTACCGGCTGGATGCGGCCAGCCACCGGCTTACCCGCGACGGCGTCGAGGTGAAACTGTCGACCGCCGAATTCGCCCTGTTGCGCATCTTCGTCGAGCACCCGCTGCGGGTGCTTTCGCGCGATACCCTGATCGACATGCTGAAAGGCTACGAGCGCGATCCGTTCGACCGCAGCGTCGATACCCGCGTCACCCGCTTGCGCCGCAAGATCGAGCCCGATTCCACGGAGCCCGTCTACATCCGCACGGTGCGCGGCGAGGGCTACCTGTTCAATCCGCGCGGCGGCGAGACGTGAGGCTGTCGTCGCGCCTGAGCCTGACGCAGCAGAACGCCTTGCTGCTGCTGGCGTTCTTCATCCTCTTCGAGCTGCTGGTGGCATCGGCCATCACCTACTTTCTGATGTTGCCGATGGCGCGCCGTTCGGCGGCCGACCTCGCGGGTCTGATGACGCTGTCGGCGCAGACCTGGAGCGAACTGCCGCCGGTCACCCGCCCTGCTTTCGAAATCGAGTTGGCACGCTCGCATGCGCTGGCGCTGCGTGCCGAACCGCCGCACAACGCCGCGCCGCCGTCATGGCGGGAGCCCTATCTGCGCTTCCTGGTGGCGTCTCTGAGCGCGCGAGTAGGCGGGCCGGTCGCAACCTCGCACGAGGAAATCCGGGGACAGGAATGGTTCTGGGCATCACTGCCTGCCGGTGACGGGCAGTTGTCGGTGGGATTTCCCCATAGCCGCATCGGCCCGCGCCCGATCCATGCCGTGCTGGCCTCGTTGGCCGGCGGCACGTTGCTGACCCTGCTTGCCGCCTGGTGGCTGGCCCGTCGGACCAGCCGGCCGCTGCAACGGCTGCAGCAGGCGGTCACTTCCCTGGGCCGCGGGCAGACGCCAGAGCGCCTGCCTGAAACCGGGCCGCGTGAAATCGCAGCCCTGAGCCGCCGCTTCAACGAGATGACGAAACAGGTGGAAGACCTGCTGGCTGCCCGCACGGTGTTGCTGGCCGGCGTGTCGCATGACCTGCGTACGCCGCTGGCACGGCTGCGGTTGGCGGTGGAAATGCTGGTGAAGAAGCCGAGCGCGGAACTGGCGGCGCAGGTGGAGGGCGACATCGAGGCGATGGACCGTCTGATCGGCGATGTGCTGACGCTGGCACGCGGCTTCGGTCATGAGGCTGCCCGGCGGGTGGTACTGGCCGATCTGCTGGCCGATCTGGTGCAGTCCACGCCCGGTGCGCCCGGACGGGTGCAGATCGAGGCGGCCGATATTGCGCTCGAGGTGCCCATCGGCGCTTTGCGCCGCATCCTGGCCAACCTGCTGGAAAACGCCCTGCGCTATGGCGGAGGCCAGCCGGTGACGCTGCGTGCCGAGGCTGCGGAAGGAAGGTGTCGCATCGGCGTGCTCGACCGCGGCCCCGGGATTCCCGAGTCGGAGCAGGAGGCGGTGTTCCGTCCGTTCTACCGGATGGAAGCCTCGCGCAACGTTGCCACCGGCGGCTCAGGGCTGGGGCTGGCGATCGTGCGCCAGCTGGCGGCCGCACAAGGGTGGGCGGTCAGTCTGCAGGACCGGCCCGGCGGCGGGCTGGCGGTGTGGCTGCAGATTGCCCTGCCGTCGGCACCTTGAAATAAGTGCCCGTTCGAATTAGAATCGCGGGCTGTCCGAAATGGTTCGGACAAATTCGCACACCTGTCATTAAAGGGTGGTTGCGCGTTCAGACTGAGACGGCGCGCGGCTGCTGACGGGTGGAGGCTCAACCCTTTAGGAGATTTTCATGTCTGTCACCATGCGCCAAATGCTGGAGGCCGGTGTCCACTTCGGCCACCAGACCCGCTTCTGGAACCCCAAGATGGCCCCGTTCATTTTCGGCCATCGCAACAAGATCCATATCGTCAACCTGGAAAAATCGCTGCCGATGTTCCAGGAGGCGCAGAAATTCGTGCGCCAGCTGGCCGCCAACAAGGGCAACGTGCTATTCGTCGGCACCAAGCGCGCCGCACGCGACATCGTGCGCGAAGAAGCGCAGCGCGCCGGCATGCCTTACGTCGACAACCGCTGGCTCGGCGGCATGCTGACGAACTTCAAGACGGTCAAGCAGTCCATCAAACGCCTGAACGAACTGGAAGCCTCGCTGGCCGAACCGGGCCGTCTGTCGAAGAAGGAAATCCTCACCGTCCAGCGCGAAGTCGACAAACTGAACCGCAGCCTGGGCGGCATCCGTGAAATGGGCGGCCTGCCCGACGCGCTGTTCATCATCGACGTCGGTTACCAGAAGGGCGCCGTGGTCGAGGCAAAGAAGCTGGGCATTCCGGTGATCGGTGTGGTCGACACCAACAACAGCCCGGAAGGCGTGGACTACATCGTCCCCGGCAACGATGACTCGGCGCGCGCAATTCGCCTGTACGCCCGCGGCATGGCCGATGCGGCGCTGGAAGGCCGTGCCCAGGTCATCAGCGAGATCGTCGGTGGCGAGGAGTTCGTCGAGGTGGAAGAAGAGGGTGGCGTCGCCGCTGAATAAACGCGACGTGCTCAATATCGCCGGGAGACATCCCCGGCGAACGTATTCGAGGAGGGGCGTTGGCCCCTCTTTCTATATTGGCTGAATTTAATCGAGTAATTTGGGATAGGAGTTCGAAATGGCTGAAATCACTGCAAGCATGGTCAAGGATCTGCGCGAGAAAACCGACGCGCCGATGATGGACTGCAAGAAGGCGTTGTCGGAAGCCGGCGGCGACATGCAGAAGGCGGAAGAAATCCTGCGCGTGCGCTTCGGCAACAAGGCCGCCAAGAGTGCCGGCCGCGTGGCTGCCGAAGGGATCGTGACCATTGCCATCAGTGCCGACGGCAAGTCCGCCGCCATGGTCGAAGTCAACTGCGAAACCGACTTCGTGGCCAAGAACGACGACTTCATGGCGCTGTCCAATGCGCTCGCCGGCATGGTGCTGGAACAGAATCCGGCCGACGTCGCCGCCTTGTCCGCACTGCCCTACAAGGGCAGCACGGTGGAAGCCTTCCGCACCGAACTGGTCGGCAAGATCGGCGAAAACATGTCGGTGCGCCGCTTCGTGCGCCTGAACGGCCAGGGCAAGTTCGCCAGCTACATCCATGGCGGCAAGATCGGCGTGCTGGTCGACGTGACCGGCGACGAAGCGCTGGCGCGCGACATCGCGATGCATATCGCGGCGTCCAAGCCGAAGTCGCTGGATGCTTCGGGCGTCTCGCAGGAGCTGATCGACACGGAACGCCGTGTCGCGATCGAAAAGGCCAAGGAAGCCGGCAAGCCGGAAGCCATGCTGGAANAAATCGCCGAAGGCACGGTGCAGAAGTTTCTCAAGGAAGTCACGCTGCTGTCGCAGCCTTTCGTCAAGGACGACAAGCAGACCGTCGAGCAGGTGCTGAAGTCGAAGAACTCGCAGTGCCACGGCTTCGTGATGTACGTGGTGGGCGAGGGCATCGAGAAGAAAGTGTCCGACTTCGCCGCTGAAGTCGCGGCAGCCTCCAAGGTCTGACCGGGCATGACGCCGGTGCGACGCATCCTGCTGAAGCTGTCCGGCGAGGCCCTGATGGGGCCGGACAGCTTTGGCTATCACGCCGAGACCATGGCCGGCTTCGTCGGACAGATTCGTGAAGTCGTTGCGCTGGGTATACAGGTCGGTATCGTGGTCGGTGGGGGCAATCTGTTCCGTGGCGCCACCGGCGCACTGTCCGGAATGAACCGCGCCACCGCCGATTCGATGGGCATGCTGGCGACGGTGATGAATGCGCTGGCGCTGAAGGATGCGCTGCTGCAAGCCGGGGTCGAGGCACGCGTGCAGACGGCCGTGCACATCGCCCACCTGGGCGAAGATTTCGAGCGTGACGCGGCGGTGCGCGAACTGGAAGCCGGGCGGGTGGTGATTTTCGGCGGGNGAACCGGCAATCCGTTTTTCACCACAGATACTGCCGCTGCCCTGCGCGCGGCCGAGATCGGCGCCGACCTGCTGCTGAAGGCAACCAAGGTCGACGGCGTCTATACCGCCGACCCCAAGAAGGATGCGAATGCCCGCCGTTACGAGACCCTGAGTTTCGACGAGGCGATCGCCAACAATCTCGGCGTGCTCGATACCGCCGCCTTTGCCTTGTGTCGCGAACAGAAACTGTCGCTCGTCGTGTTCAACGTCTTCAAACCCGGCGCGCTCAAGCGCGTGGTGATGGGCGAGGACGAGGGTACGCGGGTAAGCAACCATTGAGGAGTTGAAATGGCTGAAACCACCATCGCCGAAATCAAGCAGTCTACCGAGCAANAAATGGGTAAGACGCTGGAAGCGCTGAAGACTGATCTCGCCAAGGTGCGCACCGGACGCGCCCACACCGGCATTCTCGACCACGTGATGGTCGAGTACTACGGCAACCCGACGCCGGTGCCGCAGGTGGCCAACGTGTCGCTGGTCGATTCACGCACGCTGGGTGTGCAGCCTTACGAAAAGAATATGGTCGGCAAGATCGAGAAAGCGATTCGCGATGGCGATCTGGGCCTGAATCCGGCGACACACGGCGACATCATCCGCGTGCCGATGCCTTCGCTGACCGAGGAACGCCGCAAGGATCTGATCAAGGTCGTGCGCGGCGAGGCGGAAAACGCGCGCGTCGCGGTACGCAACATCCGTCGTGACGCCAATGGCACGTTGAAGGATATGGTCAAGGCCAAGACCGCGACCGAGGATGAAGAGCGCCGTACCCAGGACGAGGTACAGAAACTGACGGACAAGTTCATCGGCGAGATCGACAAGATGCTGGCCGACAAAGAGAAGGACCTGCTCGCGGTCTGAGCAGTCAGACGAGCATATCCGGCGTGTCTACCCGCAAGAAGCAAGCGACGACTGTCGGCACTGACGTGCCGCGGCACATCGCCATCATCATGGATGGCAACGGTCGCTGGGCGAAGCGCCGGCTGATGCCGCGTGTTGCCGGGCATCGCAAGGGCGTTGAGGCGCTGCGCGGCGTGATTCGCGCTTGCGCCGAGCGTGGCGTGTCGCATCTCACCGTATTCGCCTTCAGTTCAGAGAACTGGCGACGTCCGCAGGAAGAAGTCACGCTGCTGATGGAACTGTTCATGCGTGCATTGGAAAATGAGGTCGCGCGCCTGCACGAAAACGGCATCCGTTTCCGTGTCATCGGCGACCTGACGGGCTTTTCCGAGCGTATCCAGACCCTGATCCGCGATGCGGAAGCACTGACGCGCGGCAATACCCGCCTTACTTTCACCGTCGCGGCCAATTACGGCGGACGCTGGGACATCGTACAGGCGATGAAGNAATTGATGGCGTCCGGCGTGTCGCCGGACGAAGTTGATGAAGTGGCGCTGGCGCAGAAACTCAGTATTGCCGACATGCCCGAGCCGGATCTGTTCATCCGCACCGGCGGCGAGCAGCGCATCAGCAATTTCCTGCTGTGGCAGTTGGCCTACACTGAGCTTTATTTCACCGATGCGCTGTGGCCTGACTTCGATCCGGTGGCGCTGGACGAAGCGATCGCCTCCTATCGAACCCGTGAACGCCGTTTTGGCCGCACCAGCGAGCAGGTGCGATCCGCGTCGTGACGGTATTCCAGAGACGCCATCCATGACGCCGCTTCTCAGCAGGATAGGCACCGCCGTATTGTTGTTGGCCGTGTTCGTGCCGGCCGCATTGTGGGCGCCTGCATGGTTGTGGGGGATCCTGATGGCGGGCGTGGTGGGCATGGCGGCTTACGAATGGGCGCGCCTGAGCCATTTTTCGCCGCTGTCTGCGCGCGTCTATGCCATCCTGCTGACGCTGTGTGCGCTGGTGCTGCCGTATGGACTGGCCGGAGGCTGGTCAGCTTTTCAGACCGCCCTGATTGTTCTGGCCATCGTCTTCTGGTTGCTGGTTGCTCCCCTATGGCTGTTGGGACGCTGGGAAGCATCCCGTGTGTTCGTGCGTGCCGCGATCGGGGTCGTGCTTCTGCTGCCGACCTGGGCGGCGTTGCTCTATCTGCATGCGCGCGGGCCTGCCGTGTTGCTGGGCGTGATGGCGGTCGTCTGGATCGCCGATACCGCTGCCTATTTCTCTGGGCGTTCGTTCGGGCGCCACAAGCTCGCACCCGCCATCAGTCCCGGCAAGACCTGGGAAGGCGTGGCGGGCGCGTTCGTGGCACTGGCTGTGTATACCGTCGCCTTGAGTCTGTGGAGCGCTCTGCCTATGCGGCCGTTGTTTTTCATGGTGTGCGGGCTGCTCTACCTGTCGGTACTGGGTGATCTGTTCGAGTCGTGGATCAAGCGCGTGTCGGGCATGAAGGACAGCGGCGACACGTTGCCGGGGCACGGCGGCGTGCTTGACCGGATCGATGCACTGACTTCCACCCTGCCGATCGCCACGGGCATGTGGATGTGGCTGGAGCATTCCCCATGAATGAAAGCGACATGAAACCGCGTGTCCTCACCATCCTGGGCGCCACCGGTACCATCGGCGTCAACACGCTCGATGTCGTGGCGCGCCACCCCGGTCGTTTCAAGGTGTTCGCCCTCAGCGGCGCCACTCAGGTCGAACGCATGGTGGAACAGATCCGCACGCACCGCCCGCGCTTCGTGGTGATGAGCGAGCCAGCCGCCGCCGCTGCCCTGCGCGATCGGGTGGCTGCCGAAGGCCTGGCGGTCGAGGTACTCGAGGGGGCTGCCGCGCTCACCGAGGTGTCGACGGCGCCCGAGGTCGATACCGTGATGGCGGCGATCGTGGGCGCGGCCGGTCTGCCCGCGACGCTGGCGGCCGCCCAGGCCGGCAAGCGGATCCTGTTGGCCAACAAGGAAACCCTGGTGGTGTCCGGCCAGCTGTTCATGGATGCCATCGCCGCCAGCGGCGCCGAACTGCTGCCGATCGATTCCGAGCACAACGCCATTTTCCAGGCATTGCCGCGCGACTTCGACGGCGACTTCCAGCGTGCCGGGGTGAAGGCGCTGTGGCTGACCGCGTCGGGCGGGCCGTTCCGCACCCTGTCGGCCGAGGCGATCGCCGCCGCCACGCCGGCACAGGCGGTGGCGCATCCCAACTGGGTGATGGGCAGGAAGATTTCGGTCGATTCGGCAAGCCTGATGAACAAGGGGCTCGAAGTGATCGAGGCGCGCTGGCTCTTCAACGCGCGCCCCGAGCAGATCAAGGTGGTGGTGCATCCGCAGAGCATCGTGCATTCCATGGTCGAGTACGCCGACGGCTCGGTGATCGCGCAGATGGGCACGCCCGACATGCGCACGCCGATCGCCTACGCGCTGGGCTTTCCCGAGCGCATCGAGGCCGGCGTGTCGGCGCTGGAATTGATGGGCAAGCAGTTGACGTTCGAAGCCCCCGATACCATACGCTTCCCTTGCCTGCAGCTGGCGTTCGATGCCCTGCATGCGGGGGCAATGCCGCAGCCGTGCTGAACGCCGCCAACGAAGTCGCGGTCGCGCGTTTCCTCGATGACGCGGTTCCGTTCAACGCCATCGCTGCCAGTATTGCCCACGCGCTGGACACGCTGGCGGGCGGCCCGGCGGATACGCTGGACGACCTGCTCGAAGCGGACCGCCAGGCGCGCCGCGTGGCGGGCGCCTACCTGGAGACCTGCGCATGAGCGTGCTGCATACCGTCGTCTGGTTCCTGGTCGCCATCGCCATCCTGGTGGTGGTGCACGAATTCGGTCACTACCTGGCGGCCCGGTTGGCCGGCGTCAAGGTGCTGCGTTTTTCGCTCGGATTTGGCNCACCCCTGTTCAGTCGCCGTTTCGGCCCCGACCAGACCGAATGGGCGCTGGCCGCGCTACCCTTTGGCGGTTACGTGAAGATGCTCGACGAACGCGAAGGTGAGGTCCCGGCCGCAGAGGCGCATCGCAGCTTCAATCGGGCGAGCGTCTGGCGCCGCATCGGCATCGTCGCGGCGGGCCCGATCGCCAATTTCCTGTTGGCCATCGTGTTCTACTGGGCGCTGTTCCTGCACGGCATGCCAGCGATGAAGCCGCTGATCGGCGAGCCGCCAGCCGGCACGCCGGCCGCGCAGGCGGGATTGGTGTCAGGGGATGAAATCCGCCGCGTCAATGGTGCTGACACCCCGTCATTCCAGGACCTGCGACTGGAATTGCTGCGCGCCGGTGTGGCGGGTGACCCGCTTGTGCTGGAATTGGCCGATGGCCGTAGCGTGCAGCTCGACGCGCCGCCGATGGATACCGAGAACCTGGAACGGGACACCCTGCGCCCGCTCGGGATCGTACGCTACGATCCCGAGATCGAGCCGGTCATCGGCGAGGTCCTGCCGGGCGGCGCGGCGGCGCGCGCAGGCTTCCAGAGCGGAGACCGGCTGGTCGCCGCCAACGGGAAAGCCGTGACGAACTGGCAGGACTGGGTGAAACTGATCCGCCAGCATCCGTCGCAATCCTTGCGCATCGAATACGAACGCGAGGGGCAAATGCGCGAATTGACGGTCGTGCCCGATACGGTGGATGAAAATGGCCAGCGTATCGGCAAGATCGGCGCCGGTCCCAAGGTCGATCCTGCGTTGATGGACGACCTGATGACCGAGGTACGCTACGGACCGGTCGAGGCGCTGGGACGCGGCACGGAAAAAACCTGGGACATGAGCCTGTTCACGCTCGAGATGATGGGGCGCATGGTGCTGGGTCAGGTGTCCTGGAAANACCTGTCGGGCCCGCTGACCATTGCCGACTATGCCGGCCAGAGTGCCACGCTCGGGTGGATCAGTTTCATCGGCTTTCTGGCGCTGGTGAGCGTGAGCCTGGGGGTGCTGAACCTGCTGCCTGTCCCGCTGTTGGATGGGNGGCACCTCATGTATTATGTTGCCGAAGTTTTGACCGGTCGCCCGGTGTCCGAGCGCACCATGGAAATAGGGAGCCGGATCGGCATGATGCTCCTGCTTCTGCTGATGTCGTTTGCCCTGTTCAACGATTTGCAACGCCTGATAGGCGGATGATAACAACCATGATCCTGAACCGTTTGACGCTTGCCCTTGCCGTCGTATTCGCCGCGCAGCCCGTGTTCGCAGCAGAACCTTTCGTCGTCAAGGACATCCGGGTCGAAGGGATCCAGCGCACCGAGGCAGGCACGGTGTTCAGCTACCTGCCGGTCAAGGTTGGCGACACGATGACTGACGAGAAGACCGCCGCGGCGATCAAGGCCTTGTATGCCACCGGTNTTTTCAAGGATGTGCGGCTGGAAGCACGCGACGGCGTGGTGATCGTCACCGTCGAGGAACGTCCGTCGATTGCCAAGATCACCCTGACCGGCATCAAGGAGTTTTCCGAGGATGACCTGAAGAAGGGCCTCAAGGAAACCGGACTGGCCGAGGGCCGCGTGCTCGACCGCTCCCTTCTGGACAAGGCCGAGCAGGAACTGCAGCGGCAATATTTCAACCGCGGCAAGTATGCCGTCGAGATCAAGTCCACCCTGACGCCGCTGGAGCGCAACCGGGTCGCCGTCCAGTTCGACGTGGTGGAAGGCAATAGCGCAAAGATCCAGCAGATCAATATCGTCGGCAACCAGGCGTTCAAGGAAAAGGAACTGCTGAAGCAGTTCACCTCGACCACGCCGGGCTGGCTGACCTGGTACACCAAGAACGACCAGTATTCCAAGACGCGCCTGGCCGGCGACATCGAAGCCCTGCGCTCGTTCTACCTCAATCGCGGCTATCTCGAGTTCAACGTCGATTCAACCCAGGTATCGATCTCGCCGGACAAGCAGGGCATCTATATCACCGTCAACGTGACCGAGGGCCCCCAGTACAAGGTGTCCGACGTCAAGCTGGCCGGGCAGATGCTGGTACCGGAAGCCGAACTGAAAAAGCTCATCACCATCAAGCCGGGCGAGGTGTTCGCGCGCGATCGCCTGACCGAGACCACCAAGGCCATTGGCGACCGCCTCGGCAACGACGGCTATGCTTTCGCCAATGTCAACGCGGTGCCCGAACTCGACAAGGAGAAGCGCACGGTCGCGTTCACGCTGTTCGTCGATCCTGGCCGCCGTGTATACGTGAATCGCGTCAACGTCTCGGGCAACACCAAGACCCGCGATGAAGTGGTGCGCCGCGAAGTACGCCAGATGGAAGGCGCGTATTACGACGCCGAGAAGATCAACCTGTCGCGCGACCGCCTCAATCGCCTGGGCTACTTCAACGAAGTGAACATCGAGACCCCGGCGGTACAGGGCACCACCGACCAGGTCGACGTCAACGTGAGCGTGGCCGAGAAATCCACCGGCAGCATCATGCTGGGCGCAGGCTTCTCGTCGTCCGAGGGAATCGTTCTGTCTGGCTCGGTCTCGCAGAGCAACGTGTTCGGCACCGGCAACCGGCTGTCGGCGCAGATCAACTCGGGCAGCGTCAACACCGTGTATGCGCTGTCGTTCACCAATCCCTACTACACCATCGATGGCGTCAGCCTGGGCTATGACCTGTATCGCCGCGACGCCGATGCCACCTCGCTTTCCAACGTGGGCGCCTACAAGACCTCGACCTATGGCGCCGGCGTGCGATTCGGCCTGCCGGTCAACGAGCGCGATTTCCTCTCGTTCGGCCTGACCTACGAGCAGACTTCGCTCACCACCTATTCGGACAGCCCGGTGCAGTACACGCGATTCGTCAACGAGTTCGGCAAGGACAACGATACCGTGCGTCTGGATACATCCTGGTCGCGCGATACCCGCGACAGCTACTTGTTCCCGACCAAAGGATTGATGCAGCGGGTGGCGGCCGAGGTGGGCACGCCGGGCGGCAGCCTGCAGTACTACAAGCTGTCGTTCCAGCACCAGCAATATATTCCGCTGAGCAAGAGCTTCACCCTGATGCTGAATGGCGAGGTTGGGATAGGCGATGGCCTGTCCGGCAAGCCCTTGCCGTTCTTCAAGAACTTCTATGCGGGCGGCAACAGCTCGGTGCGCGGCTTCAAGACGGGCACCCTGGGACCCAAGGACGCAAATGGAGACGCGCTGGGCGGCGACAAGCGCGTGGTCGGCAATGCGGAGGTCTTCTTCNCCCTGCCGGGTCTCAAGGATGATCAGTCGCTACGCATGTCGGCGTTTGTCGATGCGGGCGCCACCTTCGGACCCGACGACAAGGACAACCTGTACAAGACGTTCGCATTTGGCGACTTGCGCTATTCGGCGGGCATTGCCGTCCTCTGGGTTTCGCCGCTCGGCCCGCTCAAATTCAGCCTGGCGCAACCGATCGTCAAGAAGACGGGCGACAAAGCTGAAATGTTTCAATTCACCCTTGGCAATGTGTTCTGAGGGTAAGTCGTTACTGGAGTATTCATGATGAAGTTCAAGCAGCTGGCAGTTTCCCTGATCCTTGCGTCTGCGTTCGCGGCCGCGCCCGTGCCCGTCCTGGCCGACACCAAGATCGGCTTCGTCAACACCGAGAGGTTGCTGCGCGAGGCGCCACTGTCGATTGCCGCGCAGAAAAAGCTGGAGCGCGAGTTTGCCGGACGCGACCAGGAACTGCAGAAACTGGCCAAGCAGGCCCGTGACCTGCAGGCGCAGCTCGACAAGGATGGCGTGACCATGTCGGACAGCGACCGCAAGTCGAAGGAACGCGATCTCAACAATCTCAACCTCGAACTGCAGCGCAAGNGGCGCGAATTCCGCGAAGACCTCAACCTGCGCCGTAACGAAGAGTTGAGCCAGATCCAGGAACGCGCGCGCAAGGCGATCCAGGACATAGCCAAGACGGAGAAATTCGACCTGATCGTCGAGCAGGCCGTCTACGTCGATCCCAGGAACGACATCACCGATCGCGTGATGAAGGCCCTGGGCGGGAAATAAACGTGGTCGTGGAAAATAAACTCGGCCGCGGAAGCTAGACAGCCAATGGCCTCTACGCTGACCGAACTGGTTGCGCGTTTTGGCGGGGAGTTGCTGGGCGATGGCAGCATCACGATTCGCCAGGTTGCGCCGCTGGACCAGGCGCAGGCAGACGAAATCGGCTTTGTCTCGCAAGCCAGGTATTTGGCTCAACTGGCCGGCACGCATGCCGCCGCCGTAATCCTGCCGTTGGAGGCGCGCGACGCGACGACGCTGCCGCGCATCCTTACGCCCAACCCTTACCTGTATTTCGCGCGCGTCTCGGCCCTGCTGAACCCGCCGCCGCGCCCGCTCGCGGGCACCCATCCCGCGGCGACGGTTGCCGTTGACGCCAGGATAGCCGCCGACGCCAGCATTGGCCCCGGCGCGGTGATCGGTGCGGGCGCCGTGGTTGGCGCACGCACGGTGGTCGGCCCCAACTGCGTCGTCGGCGACCATGCCCGCATCGGCGACGATTGTCTGCTGCATGCCAACGTCACGCTGTATCACCGCTGCGAAGTGGGCGATCGTGCCATCCTTCACGCGGGCTGCGTGATCGGCGCGGACGGCTTTGGTTTCGCGCCCAACGACGGCCGCTGGGAGAAGATCCCGCAGATCGGCCGCGTGCTGATCGGCGACGACGTCGAGGTCGGCGCCTGCACCACCATCGACCGCGGCGCCCTGGAAGACACGGTGATCGAGGAAGGTGTCAAGCTCGACAACCTGATCCAGGTGGCGCACAACGTGACGATCGGCGCGCATACCGCGATCGCCGCCTGCACCGGCATCGCCGGCAGCGCGAAGATCGGTCGCCATTGCACCATCGGCGGCGCGGCAATGATCTTCGGCCACATCGAGATCGCCGACGGCACCCGCATCTCGACCAATACGCTGATCACCAAATCGCTGCCGAAAGCGGGCACCTACACGTCGGCGCTGCCCTTCTCGGAACACGACGTGTGGCAGAAGAATGCCGTGCACATGCGCAACCTCGACAAGCTGGTAAACCGCATCAAGCAGCTCGAAAAACGCCTAACCGAACTGGAAAGCAAATCATGATCATGGACATCGAGCAGGTCATGCAGTACCTGCCGCACCGCTACCCTTCCTGCTGATCGACAAGGTCATCGAACTCGAACTCGGCAAGTCCATCACAGCGATCAAGAACGTCACCATCAACGAGCCCTTTTTCCCGGGCCACTTCCCGGGGCGCCGGTGATGCCGGGTGTGCTGATCCTGGAAGCGATGGCGCAGGCCGCGGGGATCCTGTCGTTCAAGACCAAGAATTACACGCCGGATCAGATCGGCATTATCTACTTCGCGGGCATCGACAATGCGCGCTTCAAGAAGCCGGTCAGACCGGGCGACCAGCTGGTCCTCAAGGCGGAGATCGTGCGCGAGATGCGCGGCATCTGGAAGTACACCGGCCGGGCCGAAGTGGACGGCGCGCTGGTCGCCGAAGCCGAACTGATGGCCACGCTGCGCGACAAACCCTGACATGGCGACGATACACCCCACCGCGCTGGTCGCGCCGGGCGCACGGCTTGCCGACGACGTCGATATCGGTCCCTACACGATCATCGGCGAGCACGTCGAGATCGGCGCCGGCACCACGGTCGGCGCCCATGCCGTCATCACCGGCCACACCCGGATCGGCGCACGCAACACGATCTTCCATTTCGTATCGCTCGGCGAGGCGCCGCAGGACAAGAAATACGCCGGCGAACCGACCCGCCTGGAAATCGGCAACGACAACGTCATCCGCGAGTTCTGTACCTTCAACACCGGCACCGTGCAGGATCGCGGCGTCACCACCATCGGCAGCCACAACTGGATCATGGCCTACGTTCACATCGCGCATGACTGCGTGGTGGGTGACCGCACCATCTTCGCCAACAACGCCTCGCTGGCGGGCCATGCCGAAGTCGGCGACTGGGCGATCCTCGGCGGCTTCACCGGCGTGCACCAGTTCTGCAAGATCGGCGCGCATGTGATGACCGGCATCTCCAGCGTGGTGTTCAAGGACATTCCACCCTTCGTCATGGCGTCGGGCCAGCCGGCCGCGCCGCACGGACTCAACAGCGAAGGCCTCAAGCGGCGCGGGTTTTCCGCCGAAGCGCTGACCGCTCTCAAGCGCGCCTACAAGACGCTCTACCGAGAAGGCAACACCCTGGCCGAAGCGCAGGCCAAGCTCGCGCCAGAAGGCGTGAAGCATGCCGAAGTGCAGCAGTTGCTCGATTTCCTCGCACGCGCCGAGCGCGGCATCATTCGGTGATGTCCGCTTGGCGACATCATGAATTCACACGCCCTCGCTTGTCTTTTGGCTGATATGAACGATTTTGTTCAGTCGGACGTAGGGTCGGCTACGCCTCTCCTTCTCAAAATGTCCCTATCAACCCAAATCCTGCGCGATCATCGTGCGAATTCATGATGTCCCCAAGCTCGGCGTGGTCGCCGGCGAAGCGTCCGGCGATCTCCTGGGGGCGCACTTCATTGCCGCGCTGCAACAAAGCCGCCCCGATTTGCAGGCTGCCGGCATCGCCGGCCCGCGCATGATCGAGACCGGCGTCAAGGCGATCTACCCGAGCGAGAAACTGGCGGTCAACGGCTACGTCGAAGTGCTGCGCCATCTGCCCGAACTGCTGTGGATCCGTTCGCGTATCACCCGCTATTTCCTGCGCGAGCGGCCACGCGTGTTCGTCGGCATCGATGCGCCGGATTTCAATTTCACGCTGGAAGCGAAGCTCAAGCAGGCCGGCATTCCCACCGTGCATTTCGTCAGCCCGTCGATCTGGGCATGGCGACCCGAGCGGATTCATCGCATCAGGCAGGCGGTGTCGCACATGCTGGTGGTCTTTCCGTTCGAGGCGGAAATCTATCGGGGTGCGGGCATACCTGTCAGCTATGTGGGTCATCCGTTGGCCGACGTCATTCCACTGGAACCCGATACCGCCGGTGCACGGGCGGCGCTGGGCCTGCAGACAGGGCCGGTCGTCGCACTGCTGCCGGGTAGCCGGTTGTCCGAGGTGACGCGTCATGCGCGGCTGATGCTGGAGTCCGCCGTGCGCATCCTGCGCCATCATCCTGACGCGCAGTTCGTGCTGCCTGCCGCAAGCGAAGCCGCCAGCCGGCTGATCCGACAGGCCGGGCAGGGGCTGGATGTGCCGCTGCATATTCTGGCCGGACAGTCTCATGCTGCGCTGGCGGCCTGCGACGTGGCGCTGGTGGCATCGGGTACGGCCACGCTCGAAGCCGCATTGTTCAAGAAGCCCATGGTCATCACCTATCGTGTGCCCGCGCTCACCGCACACCTGATGCGCAAAAAGGCGCTGCTGCCATGGATCGGGCTGCCGAACATTCTGGCACGCGATTTCGTGGTGCCGGAACGGGTACAGGAAGACGCGACGCCCGAGAACCTGGCAAACGACGCCCTGGCGTGGCTCGACGATGAGCCGCGTCGGCGTGCCGTCGTCGAGACGTTCCGCGGCATCCACTTGAGCCTGAAGCAGGATGCCAGCGCGCGCATCGCCGAGGCGGTTGCGCCTTATCTGGTGACGCGGACATGAAACCGCGTTCATCCATCGTTCTGCATGTCGGCCCACTTGGCTTGTGCGGCGTCGACGAGGCGGGCCGTGGGCCGTTGGCAGGCCCCGTGATGGCCGCCGCCGTCATGCTCGATCCTGGCGACCCCATAGCGGGCCTGCGCGATTCCAAGAAACTGTCGGCCGCCGCGCGCGACCGCCTGGCCGCCGAGATTCGCAAACGGGCCATTGCCTGGTGCGTGGCCGAAGCCAGTGTCGCCGAAATCGACAGGCTTAACATCCTGCATGCCACCATGCTGGCGATGCAACGTGCCGTGTCGGGGTTGGGCCGCACGCCGGATGAGGTGCTTGTCGATGGCAACCGCTGTCCCGAGTGGCCGTGGCGTTCGCAAGCCGTGGTCAAGGGTGACGACAAAGTGGCGGCGATCGCCGCAGCCTCGATTCTCGCCAAGACTGCGCGCGATCAATTCATGTGCAGCCTGCATGACGAATATCCCGTCTACGGCTTTGCCCAGCACATGGGCTACGGCACCGCCGCCCATCTCGATGCATTGAAGATACACGGCGCCTGCCCGCAACACCGCAGGAGCTTCGCCCCGGTCAAGCTCGTGCTCGACCAGGTAACTTTGTTTTGAACCTGTTCTGAAAGGAGATCGCGTGAACTTGACCTTGTTGTTGCATGTTCTAAGCATCGTCGTCTGGGTGGGCGGCATGTTCTTCGCCTATATGGCGCTGCGTCCGGTGGCGGCCAGCGTGCTGGAGCCGCCGCAACGCCTGACGCTGTGGGCCGGCGTGTTCGGCAAGTTCTTTCCGTGGGTGTGGGTTTCGGTCGTTCTGATTCTGCTGAGCGGCTTGCACATGCTGATGAAGCTCGGCGGTGCCGCAGCGCCGCACTATGCGCTGACCATGCTGGTATTGGGCGTGGTGATGATGCTGATTTTCGCGCACGTGTTCTTCGCGCCCTACAAGAAACTCAAGCGTGCGGTGGGCACACAGGACTGGAAAGCGGGCGGCGCGGCGCTGGCGCAGATCCGCAAACTGATCGGCATCAATCTCGCCATCGGGCTGCTGACGATTGCAGTCGTGTTTGTCGGGCGCGCGCTGATGTTGAGCTAGACATACGATTCCACGCGTACTTCGGCACGTGCGTGGCTTCTAGGGCTCGTCCTGCGGCGACGCTGCAAGCAGTTGTTGCGCGACCTGCCGGATGGTCTCGGGCCGCGCCTCGCACTGCAGTTCGGCGTGAAACCGGCCGTCGCGATAGAGATAGATCGTGGGCAGGTGGAAAATGCCGAAGTAGCGTGCCACCCCGGTGGCCTCGCTGACGTCGACTTCGTGGAATTCGTCCGCCAGGCCGGCGAGCGCCTGCGGTAATACCTGTTTCCATGCCCGGCATGCACCGCAGTGCGGCGCGGAGAACAACACAACCCCGACGCCGGAAGAGTTGGCGAGACGAGCGTGGTAACTGCCTTCGGCCAGGCGTGAAAACCCAGCCGGGGCAAGCCGGTCCCGACTGGTAGAATCGCGGTTTTCCTCGCGGCTGCCTCCCATGCTGTTTCTCGAACTCTTCGGCTATCTGCTGCTCATCCTCGTGGCGGCGGAAATCTTTGTCAACGCGCTTGAGCATCTGGGCGAGAAACTCAATATCTCGGAAGGCGTGACCGGTTCACTGTTCGCCGCGATCGGCACTGCCATGCCCGAAACCCTGGTGCCGCTGCTGGCGATCTTCGCCGGCACCGGCAACACCATCACCAACGAGGAAATCGGAGTTGGCGCCATCCTGGGCGCGCCGCTGATGCTGTCGACGCTGTCGCTGTCACTGATGAGTGTGGCCGTGCTGAAACGCCGTGGTATCCAGGGCCACCTCACGCCGGAGAAAACCGGGCTCAAGCGCGATCTGGATTTCTTCCTGATGGCCTTCCTGCTGGCGTTTGTCGCCATGTTCGTGCCGCATGGCGACGGCTGGGTCCGCGCTGCGCTCGCCTTCGTCATGGTGATGATCTACTTCGTCTACGTGATGCTGACCCTGCGTGCGTCGGCCAAACTGGTTGAGGACGGACATGCGACCGAGGCGGGGTCGCCCATGCTGCTGACACGTCTGGGCCTGCCGCAGAATCTGTTTTTCATCCTGGTACAGCTGGCGCTGGGTCTGGCATTGCTGATTGCCGGCGCCAAGGGCTTTATCCACGGCGTCGAGCTGGCGGCGCCCATCCTGGGCATATCCGCGCTGCTGTTGTCGCTGATGATCATCCCGATCGCGACCGAGTTGCCGGAGAAGGTGAATTCGATCCTGTGGATCCGCAAACACAAGGACACGCTGGCGTTCGGCAACATCACCGGCGCCATGGTGTTCCAGGGTACGCTGCTGCCTGCCATCGGGATTTCGCTGACGCCATGGGCGCCGCAANAGGAAGTCCTGCTGGGCGTGGTGATCACGCTGGTCGCGGCCTTCTGGCTGCGCTGGGCTGCCCTGAACGGCGGCTTGCGCGTGTGGCACCTGTTCGTCAACGGCGCGCTGTATGTCACCTATCTGACGGCGGTGCTGGCCTGAGCAATCGGCGTCTGCAATCAGAAACGGCGGGATTCCCCGCCGTTTCTGATTGGCTGCAACCGGCGCTCAAACCGTTCGCCGGCGCGCGGCGAACCCGACCAGTCCCAGTCCTGCCAGCAGCATCGCCCAGGTATCGGCTTCTGGCACGGCGGTGACCTGCCAGCCGATGTCCTGCATGGCGGCGAAGTCGAGGGCGGTGAAGTATTTGCGCTGGCCGTTGTAGATGGCGGGGCTCATCGCGGTTTCCTGGCTGACGCCATTGACGGTGCTGAGCGTGCCGTCCGCCCAGTGGCCGAGGTCGGCGGACAGCGCGACCGGGCCTGTGCTTGCGCCAATGAAGTCGGTGCCGAACGTCAGGGCTTCGAAGGAATCGGCGGTGCCGAATCCGAGGACGTGGGCCAGTTCGTGCACGGCAACCGAGTAGAAATCGTATTCGGAGGAATTGAGGCCGGCCGTGGTCAGACCGAAGTACCAGTTGGTCGAAGCGTTATCGAAGCTGATCGAGCCGCCCCACGGTGCGACATCGACGGCGTCGCGGGACAGAAGGGTGCCATTGCTGTCGTACAGGTTCTGCGTTTCGCCTTGCCCGCGTTGCGTGTCGGTGTTGCAGAAACTGCTGAAGCCGGAGCAGCTGTATCCGCCCGGACCGCCGATACCCAGGGTCGAGCCGCCCAGGTTGGCGGCGCCGGCATAGATGCGGATGACGTCGGTGGCCACGCTCTGATTGCTCAGCGTGACATCGGTCCCGGGCGTGGAAGGATTGAAGAATACCGTACTGAAATGGTTGGGCCCGGACGACGTGATCGCGGTCAGGTTGTCCGCAAAACGCGTCTCGAATACGGATGCGGCGGCATTCAATGCGGCGACACTGTCGGGATTGGACGAAAAGAAATTGGACGTGTCGTAGCTGAAGTCGAACTGGATATCGATATTCGCCAGCGCGGGTTGCGCGGCGGCCAGCAGGCTCAGGCTGGCCAAGGTTCTTGCAAGCATGTTTCCCCCTCGGGTGGATCGGTTGATACACATCCGCTTATCGTTTTCCGCGAGTGTAAAACAAGTGCGCAGGGCCAGCCAGCGATTCAGCGGCCCGATGATGCGTCTTTCGGCGCGGCGGCCGGTGGCTCGCGGCGGAACGGGGTCTCGAGTTCGTCCATGTAGTGGCCGATGGCATCGGTCTCGCGTTCGAGGAAACGGTCGACCGCCTCGCGGAATTCGGCATTCTCCAGCCAGTGCCAAGAATGCGTGGCGGTGGGGACCAGGCCGCGCGCGAGCTTGTGCTCGCCCTGTGCGCCGCCTTCGAATACCGAAAGCCCATGCGCGATGGCATATTCGATGCCCTGCTGGTAGCAGGTCTCGAAATGCAGTCCGGGCAGGTATTCCAGCGTGCCCCAGTGGCGGCCGTACAGGCGCTGGCCATCTTTCATGCAGAACGAGCAGGCGACGGGTTCGCCATCCTTGTCGGCAATGATGAGCACCAGATTGTCGGGTAGCGTCGCGCGCAGTTCGGCAAAGAAAGCCTGGTTGAGATGCGGCTCGCTGCGGTGGCGAGCGTAGGTGTCGGCATAGCAGCGATAGAAATGGTCCCAATCGGCATCCGTGCTCTCCGCGCCCTCGACCCAGCGGAACGTCACGCCGAGGTGGGCGAGCTTCTTTCTTTCCTGACGGATTTTCTTGCGCTTGTCGTGGGTCATCGCGGCGAGAAATGCGTCGAAATCGGCATAGCCCGCGTTATTCCAGTGGAACTGGAAGCCGCTTCGATGCAGCAAGGGCGTTGCTTCGAGCGCGGCATGGTCCGGTTCGGTGGGGAACAGGATATGGAGGGACGAAAACCCCAGGTCTTTCGTAAGTTTGAGCGCGGCATGGATCAGCGTCGCGCGGTCGGCATCGCTTTTTGCCAACAAGCGCGGGCCGGGCACCGGCGAGAATGGCACGCAGCACACCAGCTTGGGGTAATAACTCAAGCCATGCCGGCGGTAGGCGTCGGCCCACGCCCAGTCGAACACGAACTCGCCCCAGGAGTGATGCTTGACGTAAAGCGGCATCGCGGCGTCGAGATGGCCGTTGCGGAACAGCGCCAGGTGCACCGGCTCCCAGCCGATGTCGGGCCCGATGCAGCCGGTGGCCTCCAGTGCGTGCAAAAAGGCATGCTGCAGGAAAGGCGAATCGCCGGCCAGGGCATTCCAGGCGTCGGCAGACAGTTCCGCAATGCGTGGAACGACGCGGATGACAGCTTCCGCATCGGAGGGNTTTGCTTCAAAATGCACGTTTTGGCGAGCTCTCTAAACCTGAAAACCGTAGTTGACCGCTTGCGGTCTTAAGGGATTCCACATGGATACTGATTTTTCTGCCTTCGATAACTCTTGTCACCTGGATGAGCGCGCTACGTACCCGCTGATACGCCTGGGCAGGCATCTGGCTTTGTCGCGCGTCGTTGCAGGCACGAGCCTGCGGCCTCCTTGCTTCGCGCCAGTCGCCCGCCCCGGCGCACCATCGGGCACGTCTAACCACAGTTTCCAGGTTTAAAAACAAATGAACCTGCATGAATATCAGGCCAAACAAATCCTGCGGTCGGGCAACATTAACACGCCGCGCGGCCTTGCAGCAGCGAACGCCGAGGCCGCGGTTGACGCCGCGAACGAACTGGGCGGCGACGCCTGGGTAGTGAAGGCGCAGATCCACGCCGGCGGACGCGGCAAGGCGGGTGGGGTCAAGGTGGTGAAGTCGCTCGACGAGGTTCGTGTCGTGGCTGACTCGCTGCTCGGCAAGCCACTGGTGACAAACCAGAACGCGCCCGACGGTCAGCCCGTGAACCAGGTTCTGGTCGAGGAAACCCTGCCGATCGCGCGTGAGCTGTACCTGTCCTTGTTGGTGGATCGCGAGACCGAGCGCGTCGCCATCGTCGCATCCGCCGCCGGCGGCATGGACATCGAGGAGGTGGCGCATACCACCCCGGAAAAGGTTCTGACCGAAGCCTGCGATCCCTTGCTGGGCGTGCAGGATTTCCAATGTCGTGCTCTGGCCTTCGCGCTGGAACTGACGGGTGAGGCCTACAAGGATTTCTGCCGCTTGTTGCCGCAGCTGTACCGCGTGTTCCTCGCCAACGACCTTTCCCTGCTCGAGATCAACCCGCTGGTGGTGACGGCCGACAACCGCGTGCTGCCGCTCGACTGCAAGATGAGCGTCGACGACAACGCGCTGTATCGCAGGAAGACGCTGGCCGAGCTGCGCGACGACAGCCAGATCGACGCCAAGGAGGCGGCAGCCAATGCGGCCAACGTCAACTACGTCGCGCTCACCGGCAACATCGGCTGCATGGTCAACGGCGCCGGGCTGGCGATGGCGACGATGGATCTGATTCAATTGGAGGGCGGCACGCCCGCCAACTTCCTCGCGTCGGTGGCGGTGCCACGCCGGAGACGGTGGCACAGGGCTTCAAGATCATCCTGCTCGACCCCAACGTCAAGGCTGTCCTGATCAACATCTTCGGCGGCATCGTGCGCTGCGATGTCATCGCCGAAGGCATCATCCAGGCGGTGAAGGAGGTTGGCGTCAAGGTGCCGGTGGTGGTGCGGCTGGAGGGCACCAATGCCGAACTGGGCCGCACGCTGCTGGCCGAATCGGGGTTGGCGATCCTCGCGGCGGAGAGCCTGACGCATGCGGCGAAACTGGCAGTGGAGGAGGCGGCATGAGCAGGGAGCAGGGTTCCCGCTTGCGGGATGCGACCGGCCGCGAATGCCGCCCGTCGCCGACGCGCAGCCGTATGGCTCTGTATGAACTTTTCAGAGGCGACGCCCAATGAGCATCCTCGTCAACAAGGACACCAAGGTCATCTGCCAGGGCTTCACTGGCAAGCAGGGCAGCTTCCATTCCGAACAGGCGATCGCCTACGGCACACAGATGGTCGGCGGCGTCACCCCGGGCAAGGGCGGGCAGACGCATCTGAACCTGCCGGTGTTCAACACCGTGCGCGGTGCGGTGCGCCAGACCGGCGCGCAGGCGACGATGATCTATGTGCCGGCCGCCTTCGCCGCCGACTCGATCCTGGAAGCGGCCGACGCCGGCATCGAAGTCATCGTCTGCATCACCGAGGGCATCCCGGTGTTGGACATGCTGAATGTGAAGGCCGCCCTGCGTGCCAACGGCGCCAAGCTGATCGGCCCGAACTGCCCCGGCATCATCACCTCGGGCGAATGCAAGATCGGCATCATGCCGGGCGTGATCCATCAAAAAGGCAAGATCGGCATCGTCTCGCGCTCCGGCACGCTGACCTACGAGGCGGTACATCAGACCACCCAACTGGGGCTGGGGCAGTCGACCTGCGTCGGCATCGGCGGCGACCCGATCAAGGGGCTGGATTTCATCGACTGCCTCGAACTGTTCGAGGCCGACCCGCAGACCGAGGCGGTGATTCTGGTCGGCGAGATCGGCGGCAGCCGCGAGGAAGAAGCGGCCGAGTACATCCGCTCGAACATGAAGAAGCCGGTGGCCGCCTACATCGCCGGGCGCACGGCGCCCAAGGGCAAGCGCATGGGCCACGCAGGCGCGATCATCGCCGGCGGCGCCGGAACGGCCGACGCGAAGATCCGTGCGCTGGAATCGGCGGGGTCGTCGTCGCGGCAAGCCCGGCCGGCCTGGGCGAGGCAGTACAACTGGCACTGGGTGCCCGGTAAAGGCGCGCGATGAAACTCGGCATCGCGCAACTCAACCTCACGGTTGGCGACATCACCGGCAACGCGGCGCGGCTGCTGGCCGCGGCGAAGGACGCGCATGCCGCCGGTGCCGACCTGCTGCTCACGCCTGAAATGTCGGTCTGCGGCTATCCGGCCGAAGACCTGGTGCTGCGGCGCGATTTCACTGCAGCATGCGCGGCGGCCGTACAGCAACTGGCTGCCGATGCGCCGCCCGACCTCGCCCTGATCGTGGGTTACCCCGAGCGTAGCGACGACGGGTTGTTCAATGCCGCGGCGTTGTTGCGCGGTGGCCGTGTCGAGCGGGTATATCGCAAGCATCATCTTCCGAATCATTCCGTATTCGACGAACGACGCGTATTCGACAGCGGCGCTGACGCGTGCGTGTTCAACTGTGGCGGCGTGACGTTCGGCCTCAACATCTGCGGCGACATCTGGGAGCCGGGGCCGGCGACACGCGCGATGGAAGCCGGCGCCGAATGGCTGCTGGTTCCGAACGCCTCACCTTATCATCTCAACAAGGAGCGCGAGCGCCTTGCCGTCGCGCGCTCGCGCCAGCTCGAGGCCGACCTGCCGATCGTGTACGCGAACATGGTGGGGGCAGGACGAACTGGTGTTCGATGGCGCGTCCTTTGTGCTGGACGCCGATGGCAAGGTCGCGGCACAGTGCCCGGCCTGGCAGGAAGGCCTGTTCTACGTCGACCTTGCGGGCCACCGCTGCAGCGGGCCGCAACAGGCCTTGCCGGACGAGGAGGCCGCCGTCTACGACGCACTGGTGCTGGCCGTGAGCGACTATGTCGGCAAGAACGGCTTCAAGGGCGTGCATCTGGGTTTATCGGGCGGGATCGATTCGGCATTGACGCTGGCGATTGCGGTCGATGCGATCGGTCCCAACCGGGTGCATGCGGTGATGATGCCGTCGGATTACACGGCCGGTATCAGCGTCGAAGACTCGCGCGACATGGTGAAGCGGCTGGGCGTGCGCTATTCCGAAATCGCCATCAAGCCGATATACGAGGCGTTCGTGTCGCAACTGGCCGGCGAGTTTGCCGGACGGGCCACCGACACGACGGAAGAGAACCTGCAGCGCGCGCGCGGCACACTGCTGATGGCGCTGTCCAACAAGTTCGGCACGCTGGTGCTGACCACCGGCAACAAGAGCGAAATGGCGGTCGGCTATGCCACCCTGTACGGCGACATGGCAGGCGGCTTCGCGGTGCTGAAGGACGTCGCGAAAACCCGGGTGTACCGGCTGGCGAATTATCGCAACAGCCTGTCCCAGGTCATTCCGCAGCGCATCATCGACCGTCCGCCGTCGGCCGAACTGCGTCCCGACCAGACCGACCAGGACAGTTTGCCGCCCTACGACGTGCTCGATGCGATTCTGGCTGCCTATGTCGAACGCGACCTGCCGGCACGCGACATCGTCGCATCGGGATACGATGCCGCCGTCGTGCGCAAGGTCATCCGCATGGTCGATCTCGCCGAATACAAACGCCGCCAGGCCCCGCCCGGTCCGCGCATCACGCCGCGTAACTTTGGAAAAGACCGGCGCTACCCGATTACCTCGAAATACCGACCCGAAGGAGACCTGCCATGAAAAATCGAAGCCATCATCAAGCCGTTCAAGCTGGACGAAGTGCGCGAAGCGCTGTCCGATATCGGCGTGACCGGGCTGACCGTGACCGAAGTCAAGGGCTTCGGCCGCCAGAAAGGCCATACCGAGCTGTATCGCGGCGCCGAATACGTGGTGGATTTCCTGCCCAAGGTGAAGGTGGAAGTGGTCGTTGCAGACAGTCTGCTGGAACGCGCGATGGAAGCGATCACCACTGCCGCGCGCACCGGCAAGATCGGCGACGGCAAGATTTTCGTGACGGCGGTGGAGCAGGTGGTGCGTATCCGCACCGGCGAGTCGGGCGAGGCGGCGGTCTGATCCCGATCCGCGCGCGGACCGGAATCAGACGGACTCAATCCGGATTCCGGCTCACCAGAAGCGGTACCAGGCTTTTTCCTTGACGTTCACGCCCTTGAGATATTTGCTGTGGGGAAGTTGAGCTTCAGCACCCGCAGCGCATCGTCGCGCGGTCCCGTGAGGTGCAGATTGTCGTAGGCCACGACCATGATGCCCAGTGCCTCTTCCAGCGCGGGAGCCTGAGGGTAGTCAGTCAGCACGACCTTGGCACGGTTGGCGGCAGCCACCCAGGCTTTGCGTTTCAGGTAATACCGGGCGACATGGACCTCGTTGCCAGCCAGCGCGTTGACCAGGTATTTCATGCGGGCGGTCGAGTCCTCGGCATATTTGCTGTCGGGGAAGCGGGTGACCAGTTCCTTGAATGCCAGGAACGCATCGCGCGCAGCCTTGGGATCACGTTCGCTCATGTCCTGGTCGACCAGGTTGCCGAGCAGTCCCAGATCGTCGTTAAAATTCGCCAGGCCCTTAAGATAGTAGGCGTAATCGACGTTAGGGTGATTGGGGTGCAGCTTGATGAAACGATCGCATGCGGCAATGGCTGAAATCGGTTCGTTGTCCTTGTAGTAGGCGTAACCCACTTCCAGTTGCGCCTGCTGTGCATAACGTCCGAAGGGGTAACGCGCTTCCAGCGTTTCGAACAATTTGACCGCGCGTTCGTAGTTGCCGCTGTTGAGATTATCCTTGGCTTCGGAGTAGAGTTTTGCGCCGACCAACCCGAGGTTTCGTCCTTGACCTTGGGCAACAGGCCGCAGCCGCCCAGGGTGAGTGCGGCAGCGAGCAGCACACCACCCAAAACCCGATTGAATGCGGTGGAACCGGATGAACATTGCTTAAGCATGGGAAAAGACACAGAAAATTTGTCGGACGATTATAAGGGAAATACCGGGGACGGCGTCCGCGAGCTGGTAATCCCCGACGAGCAGGGCGGACAGCGCCTGGATCAGGCCCTGTCGGCCCTGCTGCCGGAGTTTTCGCGCAACCGCATCCAGAACTGGATCCGTGCGCGCAAGATCGCGGTGGACGACGCCTGGGCCACGACCAAGATGAAAGTCAGCGGCGGCGAATCGGTGCGGGTCGAGGTCGAGCCCGATCCGAACGCCACGCCCGATGCGCCCGAGGCGATCCCGCTCGACGTGGTGTTCGAGGACACCATGCTGATGGTGATCAACAAACCGGTCGGCCTGGTGGTCCATCCCGGCAGCGGCAACCGTCATGGCACGCTGCTCAATGCGCTCCTGCATCGCGTGCCGCAGGTGGCCGAACTGCCGCGCGCCGGCATCGTGCACCGGCTCGACAAGGACACCTCGGGCCTGCTGGTTGTCGCCAAGACCCTGCGCGCGCACACCGACCTGGTGCGCCAGCTGCAGGCGCGCACCGTCAAGCGCGAATACCTGGCCCTGGTCTACGGCGAGGTCGACCATGCGGGCACGGTCGACGCCCCGCTGGCGCGCGATCCGCACAACCGCACCAAGCGCACTGTGCACAGCATGGGCAAGGAGGCGGTCACGCACTATGACGTGGTCGAGCGCTTCNCCGGGATCACCCTGCTGCGCTGCAAGCTCGAAACCGGGCGCACCCACCAGATCCGCGTGCACATGCAGCATATCGGCCATCCGCTGGTGGGCGAATCGGTCTACAGCGCCAGCCGCCGCAGCCACCTCAAGATTCCCTTCCCGCGCCAGGCGCTGCACGCGGAAAGACTGGGCCTGATCCATCCGGTCACCCAGGAATTCATGCAATGGGAATGCCCGCTGCCGCCCGACTTCGCCTCGCTGCTGGCGGCGCTGCGGGAAAACACCGACTGGGTCAAGTGAACCTGATCGTCCCCGACTGGCCCGCGCCTGCGCGGGTCAAGAGTCTCATGACCACCCGTGTCGGCGGCGTGAGCCAGCCTCCTTGGGCCAGCCTCAATCTCGGCGACCACGTCGGCGACGATCCGGATCACGTCGCCGCCAACCGTGCGCACCTTCGCCAGCAGCTGCCCGCGGAGCCGGGTTGGCTCAGGCAGGTACACAGCGCCCGGGTGGTCGAGCTTGGGCACGAGACGAATCCTGAAGCCGATGCGGCGTTCACGCGCGAACCCGGGCAGGTCTGCGCGGTGTTGACCGCCGACTGCCTGCCGGTGCTGTTCTGCGATCGCAGCGGCAGCGTCGTGGCTGCCGCCCATGCCGGCTGGCGAGGCCTGGCCGGCGGCGTGCTGGAATCTACGGTCGCAGCGATGCGGGTGGCACCGGGAGACATCCTGGCCTGGATGGGGCCCGCCATCGGTCCGCACGCATTTGAGGTGGGCGATGACGTGCGCGAAATCTTCATGGTGTCGCACCCGAAACCGCCGCCGCCTTCGCGCCGCATGCGCCGGGCAAATGGCTCGCCGACATCTATCAACTCGCGCGCATTCGCCTCAGGCATATTGGCGTGCAGGCCGTCTATGGCGGCGGACGTTGCACATTCAATGAATCGGACAGCTTCTATTCCTATCGCCGCGACGGCGTGACCGGGCGCATGGCCTCGTTGATCTGGCGGAGCTGAGCGCCAACACCCGGGTTGGCCGGAGCACGCCTGCGCTACCATGGAAAAAATATCCGGCTGGGAGAGCCCATGGGGAAAAATAGACTAGAAGCCTTCAGCGACGGCGTACTGGCCATCATCATCACCATCATGGTGCTGGAGTTGAAGGTACCGCATGGCGAGCAACTGGATGTCCTGCTGCCGCTGGTGCCGGCCTTTCTCAGCTATGTGCTGAGCTTCGTCTACATCGGCATCTACTGGAACAACCACCACCACATGCTGCATGCTGCGACCACGGTCAGCGGCCCCATTCTGTGGGCGAACCTGCATTTGTTGTTCTGGCTGTCCCTGTTTCCGTTCGTCACGGGCTGGATGGGCGAGAACCACTTTGCAGCCGTGCCTTCGGCATTGTATGGGCTGGTATTGCTGATGGCGGCGATTGCCTATTGGATGCTGGAGCAGGCGATCATCGCGTCCGAGGGCCCCGGTTCGGTACTCAAGCGGGCCGTTGGGCGGGACTGGAAGGGCAAGCTGTCGCCCGTTCTCTATGGTACCGCCATCGCCGCCACCTTCTGGGCCCCCTGGATTGCGCAGGCGATTTATGTATTCGTCGCAATCCTCTGGCTGGTGCCTGATCGCCGCATCGAGCGGGCACTGCGGCGCGGGGAGCCCTAGCCCTAGAAATCTGCTCTTGTGCGCAGATAGTGTGGAAAGCGCGGCACACCCTTTTTCGTCAGGTGCTGATAGCGATAGGTGATGCGCGTGCCGAGGGGCGGCGGCTGGCGACGCAGTGAATCGGAGAGACCGCTGCCAAGGCGGAAACGCTTGCCGTCCGGCATTTCCATCAGCAGCGCGCCGGTCATGCCCTGGTATTTACCTTTGCCGGGGACATAGCCGACGACGTCGGCTTCGGCGTCGAGCCAGGGTTTCAGCTTCAGCAACGCATCGCTGCGTCCGGTGAGATAGGGNGCATCGGCGCGGTGCAGCATCAGGCCTTCGCCGCCTGCGCGCACCACGGCGTCGAGCCGTTTCATCAGTGTGGCGCGATCGGCCACGCGTGTCTGTTCCACAGCCTGCAGCCAGGGCACGCCAGCCTGCGCGACGAGCGTCCGCATCTGAACGACGCGCGCTGANAANTCGCCGTCTGCGCCGGGCAATTCGAAAACCAGATAGCGCACCTGCCGCCATTCGGCGTCCGCCGGCTCGATCCTGCGCACGATGCCCGACAGCGCGTCGAAGCGCCCGCGGCCGATCCAGAGTTCGCCATCCAGCGGCGTCGCCGGGAAGCCGGCCGTGAACCACGCCGGTGCCGGCACACGGCCGCCGCCGCGAAAGCGCAGCGCCTTGCCGTCCCACTGGGCGCGTACGCCGTCGTATTTCTCGCTTACCCAGTATTGCGTGACATCGACGTCGGTGGCGTAGACCTCGGCCAGCAGCATTGCCGGGGCGGGGTCGCTCCAGGCCGGTGTCGAGACCGGCAGCCATAGCGCCAGCCATAACGCCGACAGGACGCGGCTCAGTCCAGCCACTTCTGCATGAACTGCGCGTGGCCCATGGCCGGGTCGAGCCGATAGTCGTCGAAGCCCAGCTTTTCATAGAGTCCGCGCGCGGCGCGGTTGCCGGAGAGGACTTCCAGCGTCAGTTTGCAGGCGCCGCGTTCGCGGGCGATGGCCTCGACCTCGGCGAACAGCTGGGCGGCGATGCCGCGGCCGCGGTGACTGGGCAGCACGACGACATCGTGCACATTGACCAGCGGCCGGCAGGCGAAGGTGGAAAAGCCCTCGATGGCGTTGACGAGGCCGACCGGGGTGTCGTCGTCGAAGGCCAGCACGCTGAAGATGAAGGGTCGCGCGGCAAGTTCGTCAACCAGGTTGGCGCGTGCGAAGTCGCCGAGCGGTTCGCCGCCACCCGCCGGATCGCGCGCGTAGGCGTCCAGCAGGCCGACCAGTGCCGCGGCGTGCGCCGGGTCGTTGTAGCGGACGCGCACGATGTGAATTGAGGATGGCGCTATCACAGGGTGTCGATGCGCATCGACAGGTCCACCGCGCGGATATGCTTGGTCAGGCTGCCGACGGAAATGCGGTCGACCCCGGTTTCGGCCACGGCGCGCACGGTATCGAGTGTGATATTGCCCGAGGCTTCGAGCAGGGCGCGCCCGTGGGCGAGCCGCACCGCATGGCGCATGTCGTCGAGGCTGAAATTGTCGAGCAGGATCAGCGATGCGCCGGCCGCCAGCGCCTGGTCGAGTTCATCCAGGTTTTCCACTTCGATCTGTACGCTGACCTTACCTGCGGCCAGCTCGAATGCGGCATTGAGTACCTGCGCGATGCCGCCGGCCGCCGCAATGTGGTTTTCCTTGATCAGGATGCCGTCGTACAGCCCCACGCGCTGGTTCTGCCCACCGCCCACCCGCACCGCGTATTTCTCGGCCAAGCGCAGGCCGGGCAAGGTTTTCGGGTGTCGAGGATTGCGGCATGGTTGCCGCGTACAGCCTCGACGTAGGGACGTGTCGCAGTGGCCACCGACGACAGCGTCTGCAGGAAGTTCAGCGCCGGGCGTTCGGCGGTGAGCAGCGCGCGCATTGCCGCTGAGTTCGACCAGTACGCTGCCGGCCGCAACCGGTGCGCCTTCGTTGACGCGCCAGTCGATGACGCAGCCGAGATCGAGCGCCCGGAAGCAGGCGTCGAACCACGGCCGGCCGGCGATCACGGCGGGTTCGCGGGTGATGACGCAGGCGTGGGCGGTCTGCGTCGCCGGGATGAGCAGGGCAGTGAGGTCGCCGCTGCCGACATCCTCGGCCAGCGCGCGGTTCACATCGGTTTCGACGGCGGAAGCGAGCAAATCTGACATGACTGGTCTTTAATTAAGACATGACGGGTTGAAATGGGCGGGAACGCCTCTATTTGGTTGCCATTGAATATAACCCAGCACGAGGTTACTTATGCGTTTCGACAAGCTCACCACCCAGTTCCAACAGGCGTTTTCCGACGCGCAAAGCCTGGCCGTCGGCGGCGACCATGCCTATATCGAGCCACAGCACCTGCTGCTGGCGCTGCTGAACCAGGAAGGCGGCGGCGCGGCGTCGATCCTGTCGCGCGCCGGCGTGCAGGTGCCCGCGCTAAAAGCCTCGTTGGCCCAGGCGCTGGATCGCCTGCCCAAGGTCCAGGGCCAGGGCGGCGAGGTGAGCATCTCACGCGAACTCAACAATCTGCTCAATCTCACGGACAAGGAGGCGATGAAGCGCAACGACGCCTTCATCGCCTCCGAGCTGTTCCTGCTGGCGGCGCTCGACGACAAGGGCGAGACCGGCCGCCTGCTGAAACAGCACGGCGCCCAGAAGGCCGCACTGGAACAGGCCATCCAGGCCATTCGCGGCGGCGAGGGCGTGACGTCGCAGGAAGCCGAAGGCCAGCGCGAGGCGCTCGCCAAGTACACGCTCGACCTCACCCAGCGCGCCCGCGACGGCAAGCTCGATCCGGTGATCGGGCGCGACGACGAAATCCGCCGCTCGATCCAGATCCTGCAGCGCCGTACCAAGAACAACCCGGTGCTGATCGGCGAGCCTGGCGTCGGAAAAACGGCAATTGTTGAAGGTTTGGCGCAGCGGATAATTAATGACGAAGTGCCCGAGACGCTCAAGGGCAAGAAAGTGCTGGTGCTCGACCTCGCCGCCTTGCTGGCCGGCGCCAAGTACCGTGGTGAATTCGAGGAACGCCTGAAGGCGGTGCTGAAGGAGCTGGCGATGGATGCCGGCCGTTACATCGTCTTCCTCGACGAAATCCATACCCTGGTCGGCGCCGGCAAGGCCGAAGGCGCGATCGACGCCGGCAACATGCTGAAGCCTGCGCTGGCCAGGGGTGAATTACATCTCATCGGCGCGACCACGCTCGACGAATACCGCAAGTACATCGAGAAGGACGCCGCGCTCGAGCGCCGCTTCCAGAAGGTCATGGTCGACGAGCCCTCGGTCGAGTCGACCATCGCCATCCTGCGCGGCCTGCAGGAACGCTATGAACTGCACCACGGCGTCGACATCACCGACCCGGCGATCGTCGCCGCGGCGGAGTTGAGCCACCGCTACATCACCGACCGCTTCCTGCCCGACAAGGCCATCGACCTGATCGACGAGGCCGCCGCGCGCATCAAGATGGAAATCGACTCCAAGCCGGAGGTGATGGACAAGCTCGACCGCCGCATCATCCAGCTGAAGATCGAGCGCGAGGCGGTGAAGCGGGAAACCGACGAGGCGTCGAAANAACGCCTGGGTCTGCTGGAAGCCGAGATCGAGAAGCTCGGCCGCGAATACGCCGACCTCGAGGAAGTCTGGAAATCCGAGAAGGCGCAGGTGCAGGGCTCCGCGCACATCAAGGAAGAAATCGACAAGCTGCGCGGCGAGATGGTCGAACTGCAGCGCCAGGGCAAGCTCGACAAGGTCGCCGAGATCCAGTACGGCAAGCTGCCGCAACTGGAGGCACAATTGAAGCAGGCCGAAACGGCGGGTGAGGGCAAGCCCGCCTTCAAGCTCTTGCGCACCGAAGTCGGCGCCGAGGAAATCGCCGAGGTCGTCTCGCGCGCCACCGGCATTCCGGTATCCAAGATGCTGCAGGGCGAGCGCGACAAGCTGCTGCACATGGAAGACAAGCTGCACAGCCGCGTGGTGGGGCAGGATGAGGCGGTGCGCGTCGTCTCCGACGCCATCCGGCGTTCACGCGCGGGCCTGTCCGATCCCAACCGGCCGCTCGGCTCCTTCCTGTTCCTCGGCCCGACGGGCGTCGGCAAGACCGAACTGTGCAAGACGCTCGCCGAGTATCTGTTCGATTCCGCCGACCACATGATCCGCATCGACATGAGTGAATTCATGGAGAAGCATTCGGTCGCCCGCCTGATCGGCGCACCGCCCGGCTACGTCGGCTATGAGGAGGGCGGTTACCTGACCGAAGCGGTGCGCCGCAAGCCTTACTCCGTCATCCTGATGGACGAGGTCGAGAAGGCGCACCCGGACGTCTTCAACGTGCTGCTGCAGGTGCTCGACGACGGCCGCCTGACCGATGGCCAGGGCCGCACCGTCGACTTCCGCAACACCGTGATCGTGATGACGTCCAACCTCGGCAGCCAGATGATCCAGCAGATGGCGGGCGACGACTATCAAGTGGTGAAGCTCGCGGTGCTGGGCGAAGTGAAGTCCTACTTCCGCCCCGAGTTCATCAACCGCATCGACGAGGTCGTCGTCTTCCACGCGCTGTCCGAATCGAACATCGCCAGCATCGCGAAGATCCAGCTGCAAGGCCTGGAGCAGCGCCTGGCGCAGATGGAGATGAAGCTCGACATCAGCGATGCGGCGCTGGCCGAAATCGTCAAGGCCGGTTTCGATCCGATCTACGGCGCGCGGCCGCTCAAACGTGCGATCCAGAGCGAACTCGAGAACGCGCTGGCGAAGGAAATCCTAGCCGGGCACTTCGGTCCCAAGGACACCATCCGGGTGGATGCGCAGGGCGGAGTGTTCAGTTTCGAGAAGGCTTAACGGACGTTTTTCAAGGGATTGCTTGCGCTCATATCGACTGGTGCGCAAGCAACCGATTCGTCGGGCTATCTGGTTTTCCCGATATCCTTGGTGGATAGGGGNGTCGGATTGATGTACTGATAACCTTGGTACTCAAGGTATGCAATTTCCGCAAAGCCAGATGGCACAACAGTAATGAAGCCATGCATGTCTTCTGGCCTGTAGCCGGCCATTTTCATGGCATTGCTGCACATATAAAACTTCACCCCTGTGTTTGCTAGGTCGGCCATCTTGTCAACAATGGCCTGGAATTCCTTATAGTTTTTCTTGGCGAAAGCTTTGAGTTCCGGGCCATGGGTCACGATCACGACTTTTCCGCGCGTAACCTGCCTGGTGTTTTGGACGAAATCGTAGAGGAGTTCGAGTTTTCTTGGNTCGTCATAACTGACATCGAACACTGTATTGAGTACGGGCATTGGGCGCGTTTTGACGCCAGCCGTTCCATACGGCGAGGTGGCGCCGTTCGAAGCTACGGCATTAAACGCCAACATCCCCATGATGACTGCGGCGAGCCATTTCCATCGCATGGTGCGTTTCCTCTAGACTAAGTTCCCATACAGTACAACGAGCGGCGTCAATCCCGGTTATGGCCAGTCATCATCCTTGATTGATTGTTCGAGACTTAATCCAGGCAGAAAGCTTTTCTTCCTCTTTTTGGAGCTCAAATGCGTTGATTAATCCGCGCTGCAAGGCCAGGGCCACTGCACGCATACGCACATTGATGAGTTCACTGTCGCTCAAAGTATGGCCTTCCGTATTGGCGCCAAGCTTTATGTAAAGCGACTGAAGCCGGTTCTGGACACCACGTCGGGAAAGATAGTGTCGCTCGGCAATCGCATTGTCGGTCAGTCCCAGTGCGACGTCTATCAAGACCTCGAATTCGAGGTCTGAGATCGACGAGGTATGTTTGTGCGCCCGGGCCTGCACCGGGCGTACTTGAGGATCAATCCAGCATTGGCATTCATCGAAAACCGCGTTCACCGCCTTTTCAAGAATCGTTACCGAATTATTTTTCATGATGTAGCCGTACACGGTTTCCGCGGGGACACTCTTGGCGAGTGCGCGCACGTACATCTCGTCGTCATACTGCGACCAGAACAGGAAA
The DNA here is from genome assembly GCF_013693775.1 of Thiobacillus sp. Classification (NCBI taxonomy): domain Bacteria; kingdom Pseudomonadati; phylum Pseudomonadota; class Betaproteobacteria; order Nitrosomonadales; family Thiobacillaceae; genus Thiobacillus; species Thiobacillus sp. Next base: position 1,320,845 of record NZ_CP059257.1, on the reverse strand, counting down.
CGTGCGCTTGGCTTTGTTTCCCATACGCGGCGTGCCAGTTCAATACCATTTATCCGGGGCATCTGGATATCGGTAATAACCCATGGCTGTTCCACGTCGGCGCACAGGGATAGCGCCTCTGCGCCATTCTCTGCCGGTATCAATTGGCGAGGGGCGAGCACCTCGATAATGAAATTTCGATCTCTCGAATTGTCGTCCGCAATAATCAGGGCATGATCAGGATTCATTTACTGGGCTCCCTACACTCTGGATGAGCGGCCAGCGGAAATCCAACCGTGTGCCGGTATCGAACCGAGAGTGTCCGTGATTGAATGTCGCACCCATTGCGCGGGCACGCTGGCGGAGGTTGGAAAGTCCGTGCCTGTCGGTGCTGGAAGTTGTGAGGGTCGTAATACCTATGCCGTCATCATCGATGATCAATACAATATGGCCGTCCACTGTGTGCAGCGTAATTTCGCATAGCGTGGCATGCGCATGCCGCAAGACATTGGAGACGGATTCGCTGATGATGCGAAACAAGTTAACGCGCTGGAATTCTGTCAGAGTTCGCTCGGTTTCCTGTTCAAATCGGAGAATCCAGTGCGGTACTCTCGCGACGTTGCGTTCAAGAAAAGAGCGTGTTGCAGCTTCCAGTCCAAGAATGTCGAGCGTTTGCGGATGAAGGTCATCGATAATGTTCCGTATGCTTGCGGAAATGTTTTTCACCTCCCCTCTAAGTGGAGCCAATTGGTCAGCTTGTTCGGTAACTGGCAATTTTTCAGCGGCTTCCAGTGCGCGCGAAACCGCCGTCAGGTCGGCAAGCGCTTGGTCATGAAGGTCCATAGCGATTCGCTTACGTTCGTTTTCTACCCCCTGCAGGAATTTCTCCACCGCGACGACGTTGAGGAGGCGCTGAGTCATATTGGCGACACAATCTGTCAGTTCATCAAGTTCATCTCGGACAGCAGGAGGAGCTTTGACTGGTACTAGATTGCCACTGCAAAGAGCGCGGGCTTGCAGGGCAAGTACGCCAATACGCTGCCGGACAGAGTGCACTGTGATAGCCGATAGAATGACAGCAAGAAACAGACATGCAAGCAATGTATAAAGCGATGTCTCCACCAAATCGGCAATAACGCTGTTGAGATTGGTGTAGTAATTGGCATACGCGAGGCGTTTTCCCTCCCATAAAGCGCTGTTGAATGCTTCAAGTCTAGGTATCAAGACGGCTAGAGCAGAGTTGGCGTTTTCGGGATTGAACCGGGCATGGTCATTTATGATTGCCTGCTCCTTCTCCACGAGTGCCCGGAGATCCGAAGGCATCTTATAAATCACTTCCGGGTACAGGAGATTCTCGGAAAAAATGGCTGATTGTTGAAGGTACTCCTGAGGCGCGAAAACAGGGATCGCGCGCTCGTCGTGAAGTGTGCGCGTGGTGATTTCCTGAAGCCGATACCCCGTACTGATTGCCACATGAAGGCGATCGGTAATGCGAACCCATTGCTGCACGACCTCATTTTCATGGCGGATTTGAGCCAAACCGAACAATGAGTACCCTATCAGTCCCGTAAGCAAGGCAATCACCACGACGGGTGCAAGGGAGAGCTGATAAACAAACGGAAACCTCAGCATAGTCCGACCCTGAGATACGGATATTGTCCAGATTTTATACACAACTTGAGCAGTAACGACTGTGCGAATGCACAGTCGTTACTGCTCGGCTGGTGTCGATTATTTGCGTGACAAACACTTTCTGGAAATCCGATATGACGTAATAGTCCTATTCAGCAGGTTTGCTCCTGCACCGGAAACAATGAATACACTCACCTATCCTGGAAGGACATTTCATGAGAACAAAGACACATATTTGCGTTTTGCTTGGACTTGTTTGCGGGTTGACTATGTCCTCAGTTTCCTCTGCGGCTAGCGATAAGGCGGATCACGCAGCCGCTGCCGTCAAACAAAAAGTGGTCATCCAGATAAGCGACAACGATCCGAAANAATGGACTCTCGCCCTGAACAATGCTGAAAATGTTCAAGAGGATATCGGCAAGGGGAATGTGGATATTGAAATCGTAGCGTATGGACCGGGCCTGCCGATTCTGAAACTCGATTCCNCCGTTGCTACCAGAGTGGCAGATGCGATTGCAGATGGAGTCAAAGTAGTCGCATGCGAGAACACCATGAGAAAAACAAATCTGTCGAAAGACGACATGCTTCCCAATCTGGGGTACGTCAAGTCCGGTGTGCCCGAGATTATGCATAGGCAGCAGGAGGGCTATGCTTATATCCGCCCTTGAGTGCAAAGTTCAAGGCATTGGCATGACGAGCATGCGATGACCGCCGGGCGAGATGTTGGGAAATTTCGCCCGGATTGCCAGCATAATTCAATGTGGTTATAGCCTACCCAATTCACTCACTCTCCACGCTAAGCCCAGCTGCGATCTGATGTGCGGCGCGCGGCCGCTCAAACGTGCGATCCAGAGCGAACTCGAGAACGCGCTGGCGAAGGAAATCCTGGCCGGGCACTTCGGTCCCAAGGACACCATCCGGGTGGATGCGCAGGGCGGAGTGTTCAGTTTCGAGAAAGCGGCCGTCGCTCAAGCAGCCTGACCGCTTAGCCGAGAGGGAAAGAGGGCGGAATCCGCCCTCTTTTTGAGGTAATGTGCGAAGACTGTCGAAATCGAGCCGGCTCGTTCGTCGACGTGATATGCCACACCCGGCATATCACGCACTCACCTTGAAAGGAGAAGGACCCATGGCGACCCATACCGTCAAGCTTCATCGTGTGCTTCGAACGACGCCCGAGAAAGTCTACCGGGCATTCCTCGACGCGGACGCACAGGCCAAATGGCTTCCACCGAACGGATTCACCGCAAAGGTCCACCACTTGGAGGCGAAAGTGGGCGGCACCTACAAGATGTCGTTCACGAACTTCAGCTCCGGGCACAGCCACTATTTTGGCGGCACCTACCTCGAGCTCGTGCCGAACGCACGCATTTGCTATTCGGATCAATTCGACGACCCTAATCTGGCGGGCGAAATGCGGACGACGGTCAGCCTGAAGCCCGTATCCTGCGGGACCGAGCTGAACATCGTGCAGGAAGGCATCCCTGGCGCCATTCCCGTCGAGTCCTGCTATCTCGGCTGGCAGGAATCGCTTGCCCATCTGGCGGACCTCGTCGAGCCGGATATCCCCGATTAGCCCGGTCGCAGGGTTCCCGCCACGCGCAGCACCCCTAGAATGGCCTGACCTCTTTCCGTCAGGACCGTCTTGCCTGCTCGTCTTTTGAAAGCCTTGCTGCTGCTGGCCGCGCTGTGCGCGACGCCGGCGCACGCATTGATCGTGGAGGTGGATGCGCCCGACGCGCTGAAGGCGCTGCTGATGCAGCACCTCGAAACGGCCCGGGCGGCACGGTCGGGAGAGAAGCTGGATGCCGACGAAATCGCACGGCTGCAGCGGCAAAGCGATCAGACGGCGCGCGATCTGCTGGCGACCGAAGGTTATTTCTCGCCCCGGGTGGAGAGCGCGGTGGAACGGGTGGGCGACGACTGGCGGGTGGATTACCGGATCGACCCTGGCACGCGTACCACGGTCCGCAACGTGGCGCTGGTTTTGACGGCGCCCTGAACACGCGTGCCGACGCGGCCGGCCTGCGGGGGCGTATCGAGCGCAGCTTTTCGCTGAAGCAGGGCATGCCGTTTCGCCAGGCGGACTGGGATGCGGCCAAGCTGGCCGTCCTGCGGCCCTTGCTGGCGAGCCGGTATCCGGCGGCGCAACTGGTGGCGAGCGAGGCGCGCATCGATCCCGCCGCGCAGGCCGCCGACCTGACGCTGACGATCGACAGCGGACCGGCGTTCTTCTACGGCGACCCGGTGGTCAGTGGCGCCCGGCGCTATCCCGAATCGATCATCCGCAATCTCAGTCCCGTCAAGCCGGGTAAACCGTTTCGCCAGCAGGACCTGCTCGACTACCAGATGGCGCTGGAAACGAGCGGCTATTACTCGCACGCCACGGTCCGCGTCGAGCCCGATCCCGCGCTGGCGGCGGCGGCACCGATCCGGATCGAGGTGGTGGAGCGACCGGAAAAACGGTTCAGCGTGGGGTGGGGGTGAGCACGGATACCGGCGCGCGCGTGCAGATGGGGTGGCTGGCGCGCGACATCGCCGATCGCGGGTTGCGCCTCAAGCTCGATGCGCGCATCGAAACCACGCAACAATCCGGCGCGGCGGAACTCGCCTGGCCGCGCACCTCCGCCGGCTACGAGAACAGTCTCGGGACACAGATCAAGCACGAGGACATCAAGGGCCAGAAGACCCGCTCCGTGCTGGCGGTGGCCAAGCGCAGCCGCACGCGCGGACAGATCGAGACCACGGTTTCACTGCAGTACCAGGCCGAGCAGCAGAGCATCGGCGACGTGGTCAATGAACGCAATCAGGCACTGACCGCCAACTACGCGTGGACCCAGCGCACGGTGGGGCGCGCGTTCTACCCGCCGGGGCCATGTGCTGACCCTGCAGGGGGCGGGGCCGCAGCCGCCCTGTTGTCGGACACCAACTTCATTCGCCTCTACGGCCGCCACACCCAGTATTTCCAGGCCGGCGCCAACGGTCGACTGGTCCTGCGCGGCGAGCTTGGCAGCGTGCTGGCAGATACGCGCGACGGCATTCCCACCGATTTCCTGTTCCGGGCCGGCGGCGACAATTCGGTGCGCGGCTACGCCTACCAGAGCCTGGGGCGCACCCTTGCCGGCGGCGTGGCGTCGGTGCGCTACCTTGCCACCGGCAGCGTCGAGTACAACTATTTCTTCAACCGCGACTGGGGCATGGCACTGTTCGTCGATGCGGGCGATGCGGCCGATACGCCGCGCCAGCTGTCGCCGGTGTTCGGCTACGGCGTCGGCGCGCGCTACCGCTCCCCGGTGGGGCCGGTGAATCTCGATCTGGCGTATGGCGAAGCCACCCGTCAATTCCGCCTGCATTTTTCGCTCGGGGTGTCGTTTTGAGGCGCGTGCTGAGAGGACTGGCCGCACTGCTGGCAACGCTGGTTCTGCTGGTTGCCGTGGCGATCGGAATGGCGACGACGGACACGGGGTTCCGCTGGCTGGCCGAGGCGGCGGTTTTCCTGGGTGGCGGGCGGCTGACCGTCGAGGGCGTGGACGGACATGTCGGCGTTCCCATCAACATCGCGAAATTCGTTTTCACGTCGGATACGAAGCGCGTCACACTCGAACAGGTCCGGCTGGAATGGCAGCCGCGCGCGCTGCTGCGGCGGCGGCTCGACATCGGCCTGCTGGCGGCGCAAACCGTACGGGTCGAGACCCTGAAGCCGGACCCGACACCTTCGACGCTGCCCGCCAGCCTGCGCCTGCCAGTCGACATGCACGTGGCCGCCTGGGACGTGGCGCATCTCGCTGTCGTCGATGGCGGGGGCACGCTCGACTTCAAGAACCTGCACGGACGCATCGACGACGACGGCGACCGCTATCGATTCACCGGCATGACGGCCACCACGCCCTGGGCGGATGTCGGCGGCCGGTTCGAGCTCGACAAGGACGCGCCGTTCAAGCTGCAGGGGCGGTTCGACGCCGCGCGCCGCGACCCCATCCCGATCGGCGCTGCGCTCGACGTGCAGGGGCGGCTGGCAACCATCGTCTTCCGCTTCGATGCCCAAGCCCGAAGCATGACCATGATGGTCAGCGGCGAAGCCGCGCCCTTCGCGCGCGTGCGTTTGCCCAGGCTGCTAGTGGCCGGGCAGGGCATCGACCCGCGCCTGTTCGCCGCGGGCGCGCCGCGCGCCGACCTGGCGTTTTCCGGCGTGTTCGAAGGCCAGCCGGGCGAGCGCCTGTTGGGCAGCTTCAGCCTCAGCAACCGGCTGGCCGGGCGGCTCGACCAGGACCGCCTGCCGCTCGCCAATCTGACCGGCGCGGTGGTGGGCGACAGCGTGCGGGCCGATTTCAGTGCACTGGCGATCGATCTGGGTGCGGCCGGACAACTGAACGGGAGCGGACAATGGCGCAACGGCCGCCTGAGCGTGAATCTGGACAGTCCACGCCTCAATCTCGCCGGGCTGCATCGCCAGTTGGTTGCCACGCGCCTGCAGACGGCCTTGCAACTGGAGGGTGATGCGGCGCGCCAGACGCTTACGGCCGATGTCAGCGAAAGCTGGGGGCAAGGCCGCTTTACGCTGACGCACGCTGGCACGGTACTGCGTCTGGAGTCGGCGAGTTTTGCCGGACAGGCGGGGCGCCTGACGGCAGAGGGCGCGCTCCATCTCGACGCCACGCGTGCCTTCAGCGCTGCGTTCGATGCCACGCAAATCAATCCGGCCCGTTTCGGCAAGTTTCCGCGCGGACGGCTCAACGCGCGCGGCCAGGCCAGCGGCGCCTTGTTGCCCATGCCGCGCGTGCAGGCACAGTTCAACCTGCCGGCGGGCGACCTTGAAGGCCGTCCGGTGAGCGGACAGGGGCGGCTGCGTTATGAAAACCGGCATCTCGTCGACGCCGACATCGATCTGGATCTGGCCGGCAACCGGGCAAAGCTGAAAGGCGCGTACGGCCGGGCGGGCGACCGGCTCGTCTGGGACGTCGATGCGCCGGCGCTGGCGCGCCTGAACCTGGGTCTGGCCGGGCGGCTGACCAGTCGCGGCAGCGCCAGCGGCGATCCTGCCCGCCTGGAGGTCGACGCGCAGCTCGCCGCCCGCAGCCTGCACCTGCCCGGCGACATCGCCGCCGAGTCCGTGGATCTGCGCATGAACATGCAAGCTGCCGCCAGCGGCATGTTCAACGGGCAGCTCGACGCGAGCGGAGTGCAACTGGCCGGGCAGCATCTGGACACCCTTCGTGCCATCCTGCAGGGGCGCCGCAATGCCCACACGCTGACGCTCGATGCCCGCTTGCCGGCGTGGCGGCTGACCGCGAACCTGGCAGGCGGCCTGGATGCGAACCAGGTGTGGCGCGGACAATTGAACCAGGCCGAGGTGCAGGGCGACTGGCCAGTGAAACTGGTGGCCCCCGCCCACCTGCTGCTGTCGAGCGAACGACAGCAGGTGAACGATCTGGCGCTGACCGTGGCAGGCGGCCGGCTGACGGTCGAACGCTTCGATCGCCAGGGCGCGCATCTGGCCAGCCGCGGCACGCTTGCCAATCTGCCGCTGGCCNCCGTGCTCGCGCTGTTGGAGACGGCGCCGCCTTTCACCACCGACCTGCGCGTGAACGGCGACTGGGACCTGCGCGCGGGCGAGTCGCTCGATGGCCGGCTGCAGCTGCGTCGCCAGTCCGGCGATGTGCGGCTGACCGATCCGGCGCTGGCCATGGGGTTGACCGCCCTCACGCTCGATGTCGATGCGGCCGGCAGCCAGGCCCATCTTCGGCTCGCCGCCGACACGCACGAGGCAGGACAGTTGCGTCTGGATGGCCGGGGCATGCTGGTCCGCACGGAGGCCGCATTCACCCTGTCGCGCAGCGCGCCGCTGACGTGGAATGCCCAGTTCGACGTGCCGGACCTGCGACTGTTGAAGCCGTTCATTCCGGTTGGCATCCGCGCCGATGCCCGCGTCAATGCGCAGTTGAGCGGCAGCGGCAGCCTGGCGGCACCGCGCATCGACGGCCGGGTTGCCGCCGACGCCATCCGTTTCTCCATGCCGGAGCAGGGCGTGGCGATCACCGACGGCACGCTCAAGCTCCAGTTGACGGACGACCGGGTCCTGGTACAGGAGGGCGTGCTGAAAGGCACCAGCGGCCGCATCGTGGTGAGCGGCGACGCCCAGCTGAAAAACCCGCAAGCCGGGCTCACGCTCACGTTCGAGAAATTTGCGGCGACCAACCGCAGCGACCGCCGTGTGACCGTGTCCGGCACGACCCGGCTCAACCTCGACCAGAAACGCCTGCAGCTCACTGGCGAGCTCACCGCCGACCGGGCCCGTCTGGAAATGCCTGAGGCGAGTCGTCCCGAATTGTCGAGCGATGTCGTCGTCGTCGGCCGGCCGCCGCGCGAGAAGCCAGTGGCCCAGCGTTTCCCGCTGGCGCTCGACCTGACGCTCAAGCTGGGCGACGATTTCCTGTTCAAGGGCGCCGGGCTCGACGCGCGGCTGGGTGGCCAGCTGCGCGTGTTCACCGTGAATCAGGCCTTGCGCGGCGACGGCACGATCCAGGTGGAGAAAGGGCGCTACGCCGCCTATGCGCAGACGTTGGACATCGAGCGCGGCGTCCTGCGTTTTGCCGGACCCATCGACAATCCCGGGCTCGACGTGCTGGCGGTACGCAAGACACCGGACGTGAAAGTGGGTGTACAGGTGGGCGGCACGGTGCAGCGTCCGCTGGTGACGCTCTATTCCGATCCGGCCATGCCCGACACGGAGAAGCTCGCCTGGCTGGTGCTGGGGCACGGCCTGGAAAGCAGCGGCCAGCAGGAGTTCGTCTTGCTGCAGGTGGCGGCAGGCGCCTTGCTGAGTCAGGCCGAGTCCGTGAACCTGCAGGCGAAGATGGCGGAAACCCTGGGCATCGACAGCTTCGACGTACGCGCGGGCAGCAGCGAATCCCTGACCAGCACCGTGGTCAGCGTCGGCAAGCGTTTGTCCTCGCGCGCGACGCTGAGCTACGAGCAGAGCCTCGACGGCCTGAGCCAGGTAGTCAAGGTGCTCTATCAGTTGTCCACGCNNGTGCGGCTCGAAGCGCAGGCCGGACAGCCCAGCAGCTTCGATGCGTTCTATACCCGGGAATACGACTGAACAGATCAAATCCCGATGGTAGAATCGGGCGCATGTTAGAAGTTCGCATCGCTGCCATGAGTATTCCGTTCCGTTTGCCTGTCCTGCCCGGAGGCTGCCGCTGATGCGTATCCTGCTATCCAACGACGACGGTTACTTTGCTCCCGGCCTGGCCGCGCTGGCGCAGGCGCTCGCACCACTCGCCGACATCACCGTGGTGGCGCCCGAACGCGACCGCAGCGGCGCATCCAATTCGCTCACGCTCGACCGCCCGCTGATGCTGCGTCAGGCGCCGAGCGGCTTCTACTATGTCAACGGCACGCCGACCGATTGCGTTCATCTGGCCGTCACCGGCATGCTGGACCATATGCCCGACATGGTGATTTCAGGCATCAACCACGGCGCCAACATGGGCGACGACACGATTTATTCCGGCACGGTCGCGGCCGCCACCGAGGGCTATCTGCTGGGTATCCCGTCGATTGCGGTCTCGCTCGCCAGCCACAATGCGCGTTACTTCGACACGGCCGCGCGCGTGGTTGCTGACCTGGTGCAACGCATCCAGACGCGGCCGCCGACCGAACCGATGCTGCTCAACGTCAACGTCCCGGACTGTGCCACTGCCGAATTGAATGGCGTCTCCGTGACCCGGCTGGGCAAGCGCCACAAGGCCGAGTCGGTGGTGAAGACGACCAACCCGCGCGGGCAGACGGTGTATTGGGTGGGCGCTGCCGGCGCGGCGCAGGATGCGGGCGAAGGCACCGATTTCCATGCCGTCGCCAATGACCGGGTTTCGATCACTCCGCTGCAAATGGATCTCACCCGTTTCAGCCAGATGGACAGCGTGAACGCATGGCTGAAACCCTGAATCCCCGTGCCGGCATTGGCATGACCTCGGCGCGTACGCGCGGCCGCATGATCGAGCGTCTGCGCGAGCAGGGCATCAAGGATGAAATGGTGCTGGCGGCGATGGGCAGCGTGCCGCGCCACCTATATGTCGACCAGGCCCTGGAGTCGCGCGCCTACGAAGACACGGCCCTGCCGATCGGTTTCGGGCAGACGATTTCCAATCCCTATATCGTGGCGCGCATGGCCGAACTGGCGCGGCACGGCGAGAACGGACACGGCCACGAACTGGGCCGCGTGCTCGAAATCGGACTGGGTTGCGGCTATCAGGCGGCGGTCCTGGGCAAGCTGGCGCGCGAAGTGGTGTCGATGGAACGCATCGCGGCGCTGGTCGGCAAGACCCGGGTGCGTTTGCGGGAATTGCGGGTCAACAACGTCAAACCCAAGCATGGCGACGGCATGACGGGCGCCCGGGATTTTGCGCCGTTCGATGCCATCGTGATCGCGGCCGCGTTTGCGGAAGTGCCGCACGTCCTGCTGGAGCAACTGGCCGACGGCGGACGCCTGGTGATGCCGCTCGGTAACGCCACGCAGACGCTGTGCGTGATGGAACGCCAGGGCGAGTCGTTCACCGAACGCATGCTCGAAGGTGTGAAGTTCGTTCCCCTGTTGCCGGGAGTAGCGTAATGCGCCAGGCTGTGGGATGCCGTGCCGCCTGGCTGGGTTTGATGCTGCTGGGTCTGGCGGGCTGCATGTCGCCCGGAATGGCGCCGGTGGATGAGCGGTCGCCGGCGCATCGCACCGTGAAGTCCGAGGGCGCGCGCCCGGCCACGCCGCAGATCGCGCCGTCCACCAATGGCCTGCATACCGTGCAGCGTGGCGACACGCTGTATGCCATCGCCTTTGCCAACGGCCTCGACTATCGCGAGATCGCCATCTGGAACCAGCTCGAATCCGCTGACCGTATCCTGGTCGGCCAGGTGTTGAGGCTCACGCCGCCGGCCGGCGCAGTCGAGATCAAGCCGCTTGACGACGAACCCGCGCCGAGCGCCCGGCCGCTGACCGATCCACCCGTGCTGCGCGAACCGCAGGCGCAATTGCTGACCTACTCCGACGCCAACTGGGCCCAGGTGTCCGGCGCCCGCCCGGCCACGCCACCCGCGCCCGTTGCGGCCAGCCCCATCCCCGCGCCCCTGTCCAGGCCACCGCGCCACCGGCGCCCGCGTCCGCGGCATCCTCCGCCAGCGCGTCGGTCGACACCTGGCTGTGGCCAGTGGACGGTACGCTGATCGGCCGCTTCGGCGCGGCGGGCGGCAAGGGAATCGACATCGCCGGCGCGCGCAATACGCCCGTGAGAGCCGTGGCGGCCGGCAAGGTGGTATACAGTGGCAGCGGCCTGCGCGGTTATGGCCGCCTGCTCATCATCAAGCATGCCGGCGAATTCCTGTCGGCCTATGCGCACAACGAGACCATCCTGGTGAAGGAGGGTGACATGGTGACGGCCGGGCAGAAGATCGCCCTGATGGGCGACAGCGATGCCGACCGGGTCAAACTGCATTTTGAAATCCGCCGTTATGGCAAACCGCTCGATCCCTTGACCTATTTGCCGGAGCGCTCATGAGCCGCGAACCCAGCGACGAATCCGATGACCTGACCNCCGAGCAATCTGAAGCCGACCTGGAGCAGCAGACCGCCGCGGATACCAACGAGGAACTGGCATCGGCCATCCTCGACGAACCGCAGGTCGACGTCACCCAGCTGTATCTCAATGAAATCGGGCTGGCGCCGCTGCTGACCGCCGAGGAAGAAGTCGCTCTGGCGCGGCGCACCGTGCAGGGAGATTTCGAGGCACGGCAGACCATGATCGAGCGCAACCTGCGCCTAGTGGTGAACATCGCCAAGCATTATTCCAACCGCGGGCTGACGCTGCTCGACCTGGTGGAAGAAGGCAACCTCGGCCTCATCCATGCGCTGGAAAAATTCGATCCCGAGCGCGGTTTCCGTTTCTCGACCTATGCCACCTGGTGGATCCGCCAGAACATCGAGCGCGCGATCATGAACCAGTCGCGTACCATCCGTCTGCCGGTGCATATCATCAAGGAACTCAACATCTACCTGCGGGCGAAGCGGCATCTGGAAACGCATGGCGTCACCGATGCCAGCGCAGACGACATCGCCGCGTTGACTGGGCATGCGGTCGAGGATGTCCGTCGCATCATGCAGCTGAACGAGCGGGTCGCCTCGCTCGACGCGCCGCTCGACGTCGATCCCACACTGTCGCTGGGCGAGGCGATCGCCGACGACAACGCACACCTGCCGGACGAGATGCTGCAGCTCGAGGAAATCGAGCACCACGTCCACGAATGGCTGACCCAACTCAACGACAAGCAGCGCTGGGTGATCGAGCGCCGTTTCGGCCTGAACAACTGCGAGGCCTGCACGCTGGAAGACCTGGCGCTCGAACTGCAGGTTACCCGCGAGCGCGTGCGGCAGATCCAGATGGAATCCCTGCGCGTGCTGCGGCAGCTGCTGCTGCGGCGCGGCGTATCCAAGGACGAGCTGTTCTGACCCGGACCCGCGTGCCCTTGCCATGATCGACTGGGCGCAGATCGACACCGTCTTCCTCGACATGGACGGCACGCTGCTCGACCTCCATTTCGACAACCATTTCTGGCTCGAGCACATGCCGCGGCGCTATGCCGAATACCACGGCCTCGCGCCGGAAACGGCACGCGCGCATCTCAACGCGCATTACGCCCGTCACGCGGGCACCCTCAACTGGTATTGCCTGGACTTCTGGAGCAGTGAACTCGCGCTCGACATCGTGCAGTTGAAGGAGGAGGTCGCGCACCTGATCGCGGTTCGCCCGGACGTGCCGGCGTTCCTGCAGGCGGTGCGTGCAGCGGGCCGCAGGATGGTGATGGTGACCAATGCCCATCCCAAAAGCCTCGGTCTGAAAATGCGCGAGACCCGCATCGACACCTATTTCGATGCCTTGCTCTCGTCGCACCAGGTCGGCCTGCCGAAGGAGCATCCTGATTTCTGGCAGGGTTTGCAGGCGATCGAACCGTTCGACAAGACGCGTACCCTGTTCGTGGACGACAGTCTGCCGGTGCTGGAGAGTGCGCAGGCCTACGGGATCGCGCAGCTGCTGGCGGTGTGCAATCCGGATTCGCGGCAGTCGCACAAGGATTGCGGAGAGTTTGTGGGGATCACGAGTTTCGAACAGGTGATGCCGGTTCCGCGCCGTTCCCCTGATCCTGTCCTGAGCTTGGCGAAGGGGGCTGTACGTTGTAGTTGAGATATTCGCAGGATTGCTGACCGTTGGCCGGGCTACCCCGGCCAACGATCAGTAGTTCCGCGAAGCCAACAACTACTCGGCGATGCTCCGCGCCTGATCGGACTGGATTGCTTCGGCGTTATGCGCCTCGCAATGACGCGGCTCAGTCCCCAGCCGCAGGCTCGATCAGCACCGCCGCCCCCACGCTCCGTCCCTCTCCCGCCAGGATGTTGTAGGTACGGCACAGCGCCCCGATATCCATCACCTCCAGTCCGATGCGCGCGTCCATCAGCGCACGCGTCAGCGAGGGATGGGGAAAACGCAACCGGGTGCCGGTGCCCAGCAAGAGGATGTCGAGCTCGCGTTGTGCGATCCATTCGAAATGCGCGGCGGTCAGGGCATCGAAACCGAGGCCGACCCAGGGNGCGATCTCGATGCCGCGGGCGGTCAGTAATAGGCTGGCGTCATGGCGATGGCCGTTGATGAGGACGTGGTCTTCGCCATAGCCGGTGAACAACAACTGGCTGGCATCGGTGTTGAGATGCAGTTTCATGCTGAAACCTTAGCAGATTCCAGCCGGGCGGTAAGCCGTCGTGCGCCCGCTCATGCGCCGTAGCGCCCGGTTTTGTTTGCCGGGGAGAGCGCCTCCGGTAAAATCGAGCGCTTCCCAAGGTGTTGTTTTGCCTTGATTTTACGCAGGTTGACCAGGAAGACCGCCGTGACGGCTGACAACAAACCACGCTTACGCACCATCCACAAATCGTCCAAGCTCGACAATGTCTGCTACGACATCCGTGGCCCCGTGCTGGCGCGCGCACGGCAGATGGAGGAAGAGGGGCAGCGCATCATCAAGCTGAACATCGGCAATCCTGCACCGTTCAATTTCGAGTCGCCCGAGGAAATCGTCCAGGACGTGATCCTCAACCTGCCGAACGCGTCGGGCTACAGCGACTCCAAGGGCCTGTTCTCGGCACGCAAGGCGATCATGCACGAAACCCAGCGCAAGGGCATCGCCGGGGTGACGATCGACGATATCTTCGTCGGCAACGGCGTCTCCGAGCTGATCGTGATGTCGATGCAGGCACTGCTGAACAACGGCGATGAAGTGCTGGTGCCGGCGCCGGACTATCCGTTGTGGACGGCGGCGGTCAGCCTGGGCGGCGGCAAGCCGCGTCACTACCTGTGCGACGAGGGCGCCGGCTGGCTGCCCGATCTGGACGATATCCGCGCCAAGATCACGTCCAGCACGCGGGCGATCGTCATCATCAACCCGAACAATCCGACCGGCGCGCTGTATCCGACCGAGCTGCTGCTGGAAATTCTCGAGATCGCGCGCCAGCACCAGCTGATCGTGTACGCCGACGAAATCTACGACAAGGTGCTGTACGACGGCGTGGTGCATACCTCGATCGCCTCGCTGGCCGATGATGTGCTGGTCGTCACCTTCAACGGCCTGTCGAAGAACTATCGCTCCTGCGGCTACCGTTCGGGCTGGCTGATCGTGTCGGGCGACAAGCGCCATGCCAAGGATTACCTGGAAGGCCTCAGCATGCTGGCGTCGATGCGCCTGTGCTCGAATGTGCCGGGACAGTATGCGATCCAGACGGCGCTCGGCGGTTACCAGAGCATCAACGACCTGGTCGCACCGAGCGGCCGGTTGGCTCGCCAGCGCGACCTGGCGCACGAACTGCTGACCTTGATTCCCGGCGTGACCTGCGTTAAGCCGAAAGCAGCGATGTATCTGTTTCCGCGGCTCGACCCCAAGCTGTACCACATCCACGATGACCAGAAATTCATCCTCAACCTGCTGGAAGAAGAGCGCGTCCTGGTAGTGCAGGGCACCGGCTTCAACTGGCCGCAACCGGACCATATTCGCGTGGTGTTCCTGCCGCACGAGGAAGATCTGACCGAGGCGATTTCGCGCATGAGCCGGTTCCTCGACCGCCAGCGTGCACATCGCTGATTTTTATTTGAACGAGATTACGAGATGAAACCCATCAACGTTGGCCTGCTGGGCCTGGGAACGGTCGGGNGTGGCACGCTGACCGTGCTGCGCCGCAATGCCGAAGAAATCACCCGCCGCGCCGGACGCGAAATCCGCGTGCTGCGCGCGGCGGTGCGCAATATCGACAAGGCCAAGACGCTGGCCGGCGACCTGCCGCTGACGACCAACCCGTTCGACGTGGTCGACGACCCCGACATCGATATCGTGGTCGAACTGATCGGCGGCCTGGAACCGGCGCGCGAACTGGTGATGCAGGCCATCGCCAACGGCAAGCACGTGGTCACGGCCAACAAGCACCTGGTCGCCAAGTTCGGCAACGAGATCTTCGCGGCGGCGCAGGCCAAGGGCGTGATGGTGGCGTTCGAGGCGGCAGTGGCCGGCGGCATCCCCATCATCAAGGCGCTGCGCGAGGGCCTCACCGCCAACCGCATCGAGTGGCTCGCCGGCATCATCAACGGCACCAGCAACTTCATCCTGACCGAGATGCGCGACAAGGGCGCCGCCTTCGAGGATGTGCTGAAGGAGGCGCAGCGCCTGGGCTACGCCGAGGCCGACCCCACCTTCGACATCGAGGGCATCGACGCCGCGCACAAGCTCACCATCCTGTCGGCGATCGCCTTCGGCATCCCGATGCAGTTCGACCGCGCCTACACCGAAGGCATCTCGAAGCTGACGCGCGAGGACGTAAAATACGCCGAGGAACTCGGCTACCGCATCAAGCTCCTGGGCATTGCGCGGCGTGCCGACAACGGCATCGAGCTGCGTGTGCATCCGACGCTGATTCCCGAACGCCGCCTCATCGCCAACGTCGACGGCGCGATGAACGCCGTGCTGGTGAAGGGTGATGCCGTCGGTCCGACGCTCTACTACGGCGCCGGCGCGGGTGCCGAACCCACGGCGTCGGCCGTGGTCGCGGACCTCGTCGACGTCACCCGCCTGCATACCGCCGACCCGCACCACCGCGTGCCGCACCTCGCGTTCCAGCCCGACCAGCTGGCCGACACGCCGATCCTGCCGATGGACGAGGTGCGCACCGCGTACTACCTGCGCCTGCGCGCGTTCGACCGTCCCGGCGTGCTGGCCGACATCACCCGCATTCTGGCCGACAGCCACATCTCGATCGACGCCATGGTGCAGAAGGAGCCGGCCGAGGGCGAGGAGCAGGTCAACATCATCCTGCTGACCCACGTCACGGTGGAGAAGAACGTCAACGCGGCGATCGCGAAGATCGAAGCCCTCGACACTGTAGCGGGCAAGGTGATGCGCATCCGGCTCGAAGAGCTGGCAGCCCGGTAAATGTAAAGGCAAGCAATGAATTACCTCAGTACGCGCGGGCTGGCACCGCAACTTCGCTTCTCTGAAATCCTGCTCGGCGGGCTCGCCAGCGACGGCGGCCTCTACGTGCCCGAGGCCTACCCGCGCTTCAGTGAAGCCGAACTCGCAGCGATGCGCGGCATGAACTACCGCGAACTGGCTTTCGCGGTGCTGTCGCGCCTGATCGACGACATCCCGGCGGACGACCTGCGCCGCCTGATCGACAAGACCTACACCGCCGACGTCTACCGCTACGTCACCGACCAGGAAAACGCCGAGGACATCACCCCGCTGAAGACGCTGGAACCTGGCCTGCACGTGCTGGCGCTGTCGAACGGGCCGACGCTGGCGTTCAAGGACATGGCGATGCAGCTGCTAGGCAACCTGTTCGAGTACGTGCTCGACAAGACCCATGGCGAACTCAACATCCTTGGCGCCACCTCGGGCGACACGGGTTCTGCTGCCGAATACGCGATGCGCGGCAAGCGCGGCATCAAGGTCTTCATGCTGTCGCCCGAGCACGGCATGACGCGATTTCAGCAGGCGCAGATGTATGCGCTGCAGGACGCCAACATCCACAACCTCGTCATCCGCGGCGTGTTCGACCAGTGCCAGGACATCGTCAAGGCGGTGTCGAACGACCTCGACTACAAGACGAAGCACCACATCGGCGCGGTCAACTCGATCAACTGGGCGCGCGTCGCGGCGCAGAGCGTCTACTACTTCAAGGCCTATTTCGCGGCGACGCACGACAATAGCCAGAAGGTGTCGTTCTCGGTGCCGTCGGGCAATTTCGGCAACGTCTGCGCCGGCCACATCGCGCGCCAGATGGGGCTGCCGATCGACAAGCTGATCGTCGCAACCAACGAGAACGACGTGCTCGACGAATTCTTCAAGACCGGCGTCTACCGGCCGCGTCCCGAGACCAAGCACACCTCGAGCCCGTCGATGGATATCTCGAAGGCGTCCAACTTCGAGCGCTTCGTGTTCGATCTGACCGGGCGCGATGCCGCCAAGGTCCGCAGCCTGTGGAGCGCGGTGGAGTCGGGCGGCAGCTTCGACCTCAAGGCCCATAGCGATACCGATGGACGCAGCCTGTTCGACAGAGTCGCCGATTTCGGCATGGTCTCCGGTTCGAGCAGCCACGCCAACCGCATCGACACCATCCGCACCGTGTACGAGGTGTACGGTACGATGATCGACCCGCACACTGCCGACGGCCTGAAAGTGGGCCTGGAGCACCGCCAGCCGGGCGTGCCGCTGATCTGCATGGAGACCGCGCAGCCGGCCAAGTTCGAGGATGCGATCCGCGAAGCGCTCGGCGTCGAGCCGGTGCGCCCGGCCGAACTCGCCAACCTCGAAGCGCAGCCGCAGAAAAAGCACGTCATGGGCGCCGACGTCCATGCGGTCAAGCAGTTCATCGTCGACCACGCAGGCTGACCGGCGCGCCGGGCGGCGATGAAAAACCGGATTGCACGCGCCTGCCCACGAGCCTTGCCGGGCTGGTCGAGCAGGTGGAGGCGTGTACAGTCTGCGCCGCGAATCTGCCGCATGCCCCGCGTCCCGTCCTGCGCGTCTCGTCCACCGCGCGCCTGCTGATTGTCGGCCAGGCGCCGGGCCGGCGCGTGCACGAAACCGGCATTCCCTGGAACGACNCCTCGGGCGACCGGCTGCGCGAATGGCTGGGCATGACACGCGAACAGTTCTACGATGTCTCCCACATCGCCATCGTCCCCACCGGCCTGTGCTATCCCGGCACGGTCAAGGGCAGCGACCTAGCGCCGCGTCCGGAATGCGCGCCGCTGTGGCATCCGCCATTGCGCGCGGCCATGCCCGGCATCCGCCTCACCCTGCTGATCGGCGCCTACGCCCAGGCGTATTACCTGGGAACGCGCCGCGGGCGAACGCTGGCCGACACGGTGCACGCCTGGCGCGATTTCCTTCCCGATTACTTCNCGTTGCCGCATCCCAGCCCGCGCAATCGTCTATGGTTCAAGCGCCATCCCTGGTTCGAACAGAACGTGCTGCCGGCCCTGCGCGAACGAGTTGGAGCGCTGCGTGCGACAGGCGATAATGGCGGCGCACATCATCCAACCTAGCAACCTGCATTCAGGATACGAATCCGTATGAAACTGATCACCTCGCTCACCAGCCCGTATGGCCGCAAAGTCCGCGTGGTCCTGCTGGAAAAGAAAATTCCCTTCCACCTTCAGGTCGAAAACCCGTGGTCGCCCGATACCCCGATCCCCAGCTTCAATCCGCTCGGCAAGGTGCCGGTGCTGGTGTTGGAGGACGGCATCAGCGTGTTCGACTCGCGCGTCATCGTCGAATATCTTGACCACGTCAGCCCGGTTGCCCACCTGATCCCCAGTGAACCGAAGATCCGCATGATGGTGCGCGGCGTCGAGGCGCTGGCCGACGGCGTCACCGATGCGGCCGTGGCGGTGAATCTGGAACGCAAGCGCGCACCCGAGCAGCGCAGCAGCGACTGGATGACGCTGCAGGAGAAGACCCTGTTCCGCGGGCTTGAGGCGCTGTCGGAAGCGCTGGGTGAGAAGCCCTGGTTCCTCGGCAACAGCAACAGCATGACGCTGGCCGACGTCGCCTGCGGATGCACGCTGGGCTACCTGGACCTGCGCTTCNCCGAGATTGACTGGCGTGCCGCGCATCCCAACCTGGCCAGGCTCGCCGAGAAACTGGCGAGCCGCGCATCGTTCATGGAAACGGTGCCGGTCGCCTGAACGGCATCGACATGCTGCCGTTCGCCCTGAGTCCTTCGACTACGCTCAGGACAGGCTTGTCGAAGGGCCTGATCGGAGGACTTGAGTAGCTCAATTACGGAGCAACACCATGCCACATCAAACCGCAACACTCGCCGGCGGCTGCTTCTGGTGCATCGAGACCGTGTTCAACCGGCTGCGCGGCGTCGACGCCGCCGTCTCCGGCTACATGGGCGGCTACACCGAGAATCCCACCTACAAGGATATCTGCAACGGCGACACCGGCCACGCCGAAGTCGTGCAGGTTACCTTCGACCCGGAGGTGATTTCGTTCCGCGACCTGCTCGACGTCTTCTTCACCCTTCACGATCCCACCCAGCGCAACCGCCAGGGCAACGACGTCGGCACGCAATACCGCTCGGCCATCTTCTGGCACACCNCCGAGCAGAAGGCCGAGGCCGAAGCCGCAATCGCCGAGCTGACGGCATCCAGGCACTTCGGTGCGCCGATCGTCACGGAAGTCTCCGAGGCGACGACCTTCTACCCCGCCGAGGATTACCACCAGCGCTACTTCGAGCAGAACCCGTATCAGCCGTATTGCCAGTTCGTGGTGGCGCCGAAGGTGGCGAAGGCGGAGGGGAAGTTCGGGNGAAGGCTCAAGTAGGTCGATCCGGCACCCGCTCGGTCAAAACCATCGGCCCTGTCGAATTCATTCGGCTCCGTTCAAGCGACCCGCGCTCCATTCCTTGAACTGGCGCTCCATGTCCTTCTCTTCCGCCTCGATCGTGTCCGGTCCGGCATCGGGGCACTCGGTCTTCGCAGTGGTACTGCGTGGTGGCGTCGTGTCCGTGCCGGCTTGTTGCACGCGCCGGGGCGAGGAACCGTCCCACGCGAACCGGTTGCTAAATGACGGCGGGTCCGGCAGGCAGTCGTACTTGTAGACCGGCGGCCAACCGGTCTCGAAGGGCAGGAAGGCGATGGTCTTGTCGAAGACTAGCGGCTCACCCGTCGGCGTGGGCGGCAGCGGAGGCATGGCGCGGATCGCCTGCAAGGCGAGCTTCTCGGCGACCTCCGAGGTCGACCACAGCACCTCGACCCTGGCGAGCGTGCCGTCGGGCGCGATCTCGACATGGACGCGTACGAGCCCCTGCCGCACGCCTGCCACCGCCGTCCCCATCATGCTGCGCACCTGCTGCCCCAGTTGTAGCGGTAGCGCTTGCTGTTCTTGAGTGTGTAGGTGGAAGCGAGTTGCCAGTCCTCCGCGGTGGGCGGAGGCGGAGCGGCCATGGAGGCGGGCGTTTCTTCGGGCGCGGGCTGCGAGGGCGCTTCCGGCACGCGAACGGGCTTCTGCCTCTCCACCTTGGGCGGCAGCGGGGCGGCAGGCTTCGCCGCCTGCCTTGGTGCAAGCGTGAGATCGATCGGCACGGCTTCAGGCTCCGGCAGAGGCCGTGGCGCCTGCGCTGCCCACAGCACCAGGCTCGCGTGAACTCCCAGCGACAGCGCAAGGGCCAGCAGCATGCGGATGCGGAGTGCAGACATGAAATCGTGAGGCGCGGGGCGGACCGCGCCATCTTGGCATGGCGAGGCGGCGCGGTCACTGGTAACTTATGGCAGGAGAACCGCCATTCGCCTAGAATGCCAAGGCATGCAGGGCCCGGGAGGGTTAGCGGTCAGGAGGGTATCGATAGCGGCGAGGCACTGCCCGCCGAAGACGTATATGCCGAGAGACACGTGGGAGGACAGGATGAACGAAGTTACCCTGAACGGCAGTTGCCTGTGCGGCGCCGTTCGCTATGAAGTGGTTGGCGATCCGCAACGCTTCTATCATTGCCATTGCTCGCGCTGCCGGAAGTCTTCCGGAACCGGGCATGCGACGAACCTCATGCTGACGAACGCAAAGATCGTCTTCACGCGCGGCGAGGCGCTGCTGAAGCGCTACAAGGTTCCAGACGCCGAGCGATTCACGCGGCAATTCTGTAGCGAATGCGGCAGCTCCGTCGCCCGCTTCGTGCCTGAACTCGGCGCCGTCATCGTGCCTGCGGGCTCGCTCGACTGCGCGGTGCCCATCCAGCCGCAAGCACGTGTCTTCTGGGATTCGCGCGCGGAGTGGTCGTGCGGTGATCAAGAACTGCCACGGTTTACGGAATATCCACCGGCGTAGGAATGGTGTCTGACCCTATTTGTTTTTGTCTCTTGATTAAAAACATCCGGACCCATGGGTCTCTCTATTAACTGTTAGTGCTCATATGCACCCGGAGCTTGATCGGCGTATTTCGCATATTGAAGGCCTCAAGGATCTTCATCTCTCGGTACTGGCTGAGATGCTGAAAGTCGATAACGGCGCAATGTATCCGTTGGACATTCTTGCCTGTGCCACCGTTAAGCGTTCAATGGCACAGTGTTCAGGTTTTGCCTCACTGATACGCGGCCAAAACTACATTTGCGCTGCTTCGCTGCTGAGACTTCAGCTTGATAGTTGTATGCGCTTCTTTGCCGCATTCATCGTAGAGAAACCGCATGACCTCGCCCAAGAGGTTCTTCGAGAAACTCCCATACGAAAACTCAAAGATCAAAATGGGAAGCTCATGACTGACAGACATCTTGTCGATACTCTCGGCAAGAAGTACAAATGGATGCCGCGCGTTTACGGTGCCACTTCAGGGTTTATCCACCTCTCTGAC
Source organism: Thiobacillus sp. (assembly GCF_013693775.1). Classification (NCBI taxonomy): domain Bacteria; kingdom Pseudomonadati; phylum Pseudomonadota; class Betaproteobacteria; order Nitrosomonadales; family Thiobacillaceae; genus Thiobacillus; species Thiobacillus sp. The sequence continues at coordinate 1,299,313 of NZ_CP059257.1, read as the reverse complement.
AAGCACATTNTTTCGGTGTTTCAAGATTGGGAAGATAACGGTAAGGTGTTGCTAAACGTCGGAGCAACTGATGAAGGTATTCCTGACGCGCTTTGGATTGAACTGGCAGATGGATTTCTTGCTTCGACGGATGCATTGTTTGAATATCTCAAGGGATGGACGTTTACCAAGAAGAACCCTGAGCTTGTTAAGACGCGAGTAAAAAATGAGCGCTAACCCATTATTCCACCGGCCTTGTGCATAAAGCCGCGCAAGGCCGGTGAATTCAGACGTTAGCCGTCCAACTGTAACGATCGGAGATCCCTATGACTAGCGAGATTGCAGACCACTGGGGCAAGGGCGACGTTTACAGCTTGATCGTTTCGGCCTTGAACAAGATGTCCAAGCCTCTGGACGGCTTGACGCTCGAAGACCTGGCTTCGGTTGACCATTTTCACGCGCGCGGTCTTCCCGCAACAATTGAACTCGCGGATCTACTCCCGATCAAGGTCGACCAGCACATTCTGGATATCGGCTGCGGGCTGGGCGGCCCCGCTCGCTACATGGCAAACCGATTTCAATGCAAGGTAAGCGGCCTCGACATAACCGTGCCCTTCGTTGAAGCGGCAAACAAACTGACAGCGCTCCTTCGTATGGAATCAGCGGTAAAAATCGAACAGGGCGACGGTCAGCGCCTGCCCTATCCTGATTCGCACTTTGATGGTGCCTACACGCAGCACGTCACCATGAACGTGGCTGATCGCCAGAGATTTTTCACGGAAGCCTATAGAGTGCTCAAGCCCGGTGCTTTCTTTGCTCTCAGTGAGCACGGCTTGGGGCCGAAGGGCAACCCGCACCATCCTGTTCCATGGTCGGCGGACGGCAGTGGCGCGTACCTCATTACGCCATCCGAGACTCGAACGGTTTTGGAACAGGCCGGATTCGAGGACATCGTCATTGATGACACCGGAGCCAAGTATGCAGCCGGATATAGGATTGCGATCGAAAAAGCCGAGAAAGGCGCTTTGCCTCCGCTCGGGGTACACCTACTCATGGGCGAGACCGCCTTGCAGAAGACACGCAACACATTGCGGAACATAGAGGAAGGTCGTACTCATCCTATCCAACTGATCTGCTACAAACCACGATGATTACGCTGGTGGGTGAGTGGCTAACGCGCAGCTGTGTAGCGGACGTGCAGATGCACGCCGCCAAGGCTGAATTTCGGACGGTCAGGGCCAATCCGATGGCTGGACGTCCACGCCTGAAGTTTTACTTCTCAGCCTTCACCCAAGAATCCTTCAAGGTCACTGTCCGGTTGAACACCGGCGCGCCCACTTTCGAATCGACGCGATCCGCGACGAAGTAGCCATGCCGCTCGAACTGGAAGCGGTCTTCCGGCGCGGCATCTTTCAGGGCCGGCTCCAGTTGGGCGCGGATCACCTTCACCGAGTCGGCATTCAGATCGTTCAGGAAATCGCCGCTTTCGCCGCCCGGTTGCGCGGTCGTGAACAAGCGGTCGTACAGGCGCACTTCGGCTTCGTATGCATGCGCGGCTGAGACCCAGTGGATATTGCCTTTGACCTTGACCGAGTCGGCGCCCGGGGTGCCGGACTTCGTGTCGGGGAGGTAGTCGCAGTGCACGGCGGTGATGGTGCCGTTTTCGTCCTTGTCGCAGCCGGTACACGTGACGACGTAGCCGTAGCGCAGGCGCACCGAATTACCCGGGAATAAACGGAAATAACCCTTGGACGGCGTTTCCATGAAGTCTTCGCGCTCGATCCACAGTTCGCGTGAGAACGGCACGGCACGCTTGCCGAGGTCCGGCTGCTGCGGATGGTTGGGGGCGAAGCACTCCTCTGACTGGTCTTCGGGGTAGTTGTCGATGACGAGCCTGACCGGGTCGAGCACGGCGATGCGGCGCAGCGTGGAGTCGTTCAGTACGTCGCGCTGGCTGGCTTCGAACACGCTGTAGTCGATCCAGCCGTCGGACTTCGACACGCCGATCTGGTCGGTGAAGCGGCGGAAGCCTTCGGCCGTATAGCCGCGGCGGCGCGCGCCGACGAGGGTGGGCAGGCGCGGATCGTCCCAGCCGGAGACGTGTTTNTCCTCGACCAGCTGGATCAGCTTGCGTTTGGAGAGCACGACGTAGGTGAGATTCAGGCGAGCGAATTCGATCTGCTGCGGCAGCGGGCGGGTGAAGAAGCCGCCGTCGGCTAGTTTGTCCAGCAGCCAGTCATAGAACGGGCGCTGATCCTCGAATTCCAGCGTGCAGATCGAATGCGTGATGTGCTCGATCGCGTCCTCGATCGGGTGGGCGTAGGTGTACATCGGATAGATGCACCAGGTGTCGCCGGTGTTGTGGTGATGCGCGCGTTTGATGCGATAGATCGCCGGGTCGCGCAGGTTGATGTTGGGCGAGGCCATGTCGATCTTCGCGCGCAGCACGTGCGCGCCGTCGGGGAATTCGCCGGCCTTCATGCGGCGGAACAGGTCGAGGTTCTCTTCCGCGCTGCGGCTGCGGTAGGGGCTGTCCTTCCCTTTTTCAGTCAGCGTGCCGCGGTATTCGCGCATCTCGTCGGCGGACAGCGAATCGACGTAGGCGTGCCCGGCCTGGATCAGGTATTCGGCGCAGGCGTACATGGTGTCGAAGTAGTTCGACGCGAAGTAGAGGTGCTTGCCCCAGTCGAAGCCCAGCCACTTCACCGACTCGACGATCGAGTCGACGTATTCCTGCTCTTCCTTTTCCGGGTTGGTGTCGTCGAAGCGCAGGTGGCAGACGCCGCCGTAGTCGCGCGCAAGCCCGAAGTTCAGGCAGATCGACTTGGCGTGGCCAAGGTGCAGGTAGCCGTTGGGCTCGGGCGGGAAGCGCGTCTCGACGCGGCCGGCCCATTTCCCGGCGGCGTTCTGCTCGTCGATGATGTTGCGGATGAAGTTGGCGGCTGGTGCGGGGGCTTCGTGCGACATGATGGAATGGGAGTCTGGGATGCGTGGATTGTAGCGGGTTCAGGTGATGATTCCGCCGCCGAGGCAGACTTCGCCGTCATAGAGCACAACGGACTGTCCGGGCGTGACCGCCCATTGCGGGCTGTCGAACGCGAGTTCGAGCGTGTCATCGTCGAGCCGGGTGATGCGGCAGGGTGAGTCGATCTGGCGGTAGCGGGTCTTGGCGGTGTAGGGCTTGGCCGGATCNGGGGCGACGCCGCTGATCCAGTTGAGCTGGCCGGCGGCGAGCGTCGAGCGCTTGAGTAGCGGATGGTCGTGGCCCTGTACCACGATCAGCGTGTTGCTCGCCATGTCCTTGGCGGCGACGAACCAGGGCTCGTCGCTGCCGTCTTTCTGCCCGCCGATGCCGAGGCCCTGGCGCTGGCCGAGGGTGTAGTACGTCAGGCCCTGGTGCCGGCCGACGACGTGGCCTTCAGGCGTGGTCATGTCGCCGGGGTCGCGCGGCAGGTAGCGCTCGAGGAATTCGCGGAAGTTGCGCTCGCCGATGAAGCAGATGCCGGTGCTGTCCTTCTTGGCGGCGTTGGGCAGGCCGATCTGCGCGGCGATCCGGCGTACCTCGGGCTTGGGCAGGTGCGCCAGCGGAAACAGGGAAGGGGCGAGCTGTGCCTGGTTCAGGCGATAGAGGAAGTAGCTCTGGTCCTTGTTGGCGTCGGCTGCGCGCAAGAGCGTCGCGTGACCGTCCGCATCCTGGCCCTTGCCGACGTAGTGGCCGGTGGCGATGAACTCGGCACCGCGCGCGATGGCGTCGTCGAGGAAGGCCTTGAACTTGATCTCGGCATTGCACAGCACGTCGGGGTTGGGCGTGCGGCCGGCCTGGTATTCGGCAAGGAAGTAGCTGAACACGCGTTCCTTGTATTCAGCGGCGAAGTTGACCGCCTCGACCTCGATGCCGAGCACGTCGGCCACCGCCAGCACGTCGAGAAAATCCTGCGTCGCGGTGCAGTGCTCGGTGTTGTCGTCGTCGTTCCAGTTTTTCATGAAGACGCCGAGCACGCGNTAGCCCTGCTGCTTCAGCAGATGGGCCGAGATGGAGGAATCGACTCCGCCCGACATGCCGACGACGACGCGCGTGCTCATGCGTGGCTCACGAAGTCGAGCGGGAAGCGTCGCCCGGCCAGATAATCCCGCACACAGCGCATGACCAGCGGGCTGCGGTGCGGCGTGGGGTGGGCGGCGAGTTCGTCCGGCGTTAGCCAGAGGGCGCGCACGATGCCGTGGTCGAGTGGACGTTCGGCGTCGAAGCCGGTGACGCCGCAGACATAGGCAAAGCGCAGGTAGGTGATGTCGCGCCGCGGGTAGTGCGTGGTGTAGCAGCCGAGCAGGGCGGTCGGCTCGACGTGGTGCGCGGTTTCCTCCAGCGTTTCGCGGCGTACGGCGTCGATCAGCGTCTCGCCGCGTTCCCAGTGGCCGGCGGGCTGGTTGAGACGCAGGCCCTCGGCCGTGTGCTCCTCAACCATGAGGAATTTGCCGTCGCGCTCGACGATGGCGGCGGCGACCACGTGCGGCATCCATTGCGTTGTATCCAGGCCTGGCTCAGACATGAAGTTCCTTCCATTCTCCGGGTTGCAGCGCGTCCAGGCGCCATTCGCCGACAGCGGCGCGGATCAGCCGCAGCGTCGGGTAGCCGATCTTCGCCGTCATCCGCCGCACCTGGCGGTTCTTGCCTTCGCTGATCGTGAGTTCGATCCAACTGGTGGGGATGGCCTGGCGGAAGCGGATCGGCGGGTTGCGCGGCCACAGGCCGGCGGGTGCGTCGATCAGGCGCGCCCGGGCCGGGCGGGTGACGAAGTCGCCGAGATCGACACCGCGGCGCAAGGGGTCGAGGTCGGCGTCCGTCGGTGTGCCCTCGACCTGCGCCCAATAGGTTTTGGACAGCTTGTGCCGGGGATCGGCAATGCGGCTCTGGAGCGCGCCATCATCGGTTAAAATCAGCAGACCCTCGCTGTCGGCGTCCAGTCGTCCGGCCGCGTAGACGCCCGGCAGCGCGAGGTAATCCCGCAAGCCCTGCCAGCGACCTTCCGGGGTGAACTGGCTGAGCACGCCATAGGGCTTGTTGAACAAAATAAGACGCGACACTTCGGGTGGGGGCAAAGCCCCATTTTATCGTTTCGAGACATTATGAGCACACATATCCAGATTCCCGCCGCAGGCAAGAAAATTACCGTCAACGCCGACAACAGCTTGAATGTGCCGGACACGCCCATCATCCCCTTCATCGAAGGCGACGGCACTGGCGTCGACATCACCCCGGCGATGCGCCGCGTGGTCGATGCCGCGGTCGCCAAGGCCTACGGCGGCAAGAAGCAGATCGCCTGGATGGAGGTCTACGCCGGCGAGAAGGCGGTCAAGGTCTACGGCGGCGACCAGTGGCTGCCCGACGAGACCGTGCAGGCGGTGAAGGACTACGTGATCTCGATCAAGGGTCCGCTCACCACGCCGACTTCGGGCGGCATCCGCTCGCTCAACGTCGCACTGCGCCAGATGCTGGACCTCTACGTCTGCCTGCGCCCGGTGCGCTACTTCACCGGCGTACCCAGCCCGGTGAAGGCGCCTGAGAAGGTCGACATGGTGATCTTCCGCGAGAACACCGAGGACATCTACGCCGGCGTGGAATGGGAAGCCAATTCCGCCGAGGCGAAGCGCGTCATCAAATACCTGCAGCGGCAGATGGGCGTGAAGAAGATCCGCTTCCCGGGGACTTCCGCCATCGGTATCAAGCCGGTGTCGATCGAAGGCTCCGAGCGGCTGATCCGCAAGGCCATCCAGTATGCGATCGACAACAAGCGCAAGTCGGTGACCCTGGTACACAAGGGCAACATCATGAAGTTCACCGAGGGCGGCTTCAAGAAGTGGGGCTACGAACTCGCTGCGCGCGAATTCGGCGCCAAGCTCATCGGCGAAGGCCCGTGGATGGAGCTGCCGAACGGCATCGTCATCAAGGACGTCATCGCCGACGCCTTCCTGCAGCAAATCCTGCTGCGTCCGGACGAGTACGACGTGATCGCCACGCTCAACCTCAACGGCGACTACATTTCCGACGCGCTGGCGGCGGAAGTCGGCGGCATCGGCATCGCGCCGGGCGCCAACCTTTCCGACACCGTGGCGATGTTCGAGGCCACCCACGGTACCGCGCCCAAGTACGCGGGCAAGGACTACGTCAATCCGGGCTCGCTGATCCTGTCGGCCGAGATGATGCTGCGCCACCTGGGCTGGATCGAGGCGGCCGACCTGATCGTGGCCAGCATGGAGAAGGCCATCGCGGCGAAGACCGTGACCTACGACTTTGCGCGCCTGATGGACGGCGCGACCGAGGTGAAGTGCTCGGCGTTCGCCGAGGCGATGGTCGCGAAGATGTGAGCATCGTGACAGCCAACAAAAACCCCGCCGAAGCGGGGTTTTGTTTCAGCGCAACAACTCAACCTTGCGGCTGGATGTTGGAAGCCTGCTTGCCTTTGGGGCCCTGGCTGACTTCGAAGCTGACCTTCTGGCCTTCCTTCAGGGTCTTGAAACCGCTGGATTGGATGGCGGAAAANTGTGCGAACACATCTTCGCCGCCGTCATCCGGGGTGATGAATCCGAAACCCTTGGCGTCGCTGAACCACTTGACAGTACCTGTTGCCATTACAACTCCCTCCTTGGCGGAACATAAACACAACCACAAACATAACCGCGATAAGCATGACTCCACCCCGTGGGGCGTAAACTCTGGCGGATGACAGGACGGCGAGATTGTTTTAGCCGTCGGTCTGAATTCAAGCGCGCTACCCGGTAATGCCCTGTGGTAATGCCAAACCTGTACGGTTCTTGAAACCAAACTTTTGGCTTTTTACTACCGTGCATGAGTTTTTACAAGTGGAAAGCGAGAAAAACAAGGGGCTGGGCTAGACTGTAGTTTCCATTCAACCAAAGAAAGGGTCGCGATGAAGAGAATGATGCTGATCGGATTGGTGGCGGGCGCACTGCTGGCCACGGGGGCATGGGCTGAAACCGCCCAACAGACACGGATGAAATCCTGTAACGCCGATGCGGGCAAGCAGCAGCTTTCCGGCGATGCGCGCAAGGCGTTCATGAAGTCCTGCCTGTCCGGAGGAGCGAAGCCGGAAAGCAAGGCGACGGCCCAGCAGCAGCGCATGAAGGATTGCAATGCCGAAGCCTCGAGCAAGCAGATGAAGGGCGATGCACGCAAGGCATTCATGAAATCCTGCCTGTCCGGCAAGTCGAACTGAGTTGGTCCAGATGCAAACGAAGCAGGCTCCGTAAGGAGCCTGCTTCGTTTTATGGGATGCGGTAGCATGCGCGCCATGCGTACCTGGGACATCTTCTGCAACGTCGTCGACAACTATGGTGACATCGGCATTGCCTGGCGCTTGGCGCGCGGACTGGCTCGTGAGCGGGGACTGGGCGTACGGCTGTGGGTGGACGACCTGCGTGCGTTCCAGCGCATCTGGCCGGTCGTCGACGGGGACGCGGCGTGGCAGGTCTGTGAGNGGGTGACGGTTTGCGCGTGGCGCACGCCGTTTGCGCCCGCTGAGCCGGCGCGCGTGGTGATCGAGGCATTCGGCTGTGCGCTGCCGGAAACCTATCTCGAGGCCATGGGCGACATGTCGCCGCCGCCGGCCTGGATCAATCTCGAATACCTGAGTGCCGAATCCTGGGTGGCCGCGCACCATGGCCTGCCTTCGCCGCATCCGCGGCTGCCGCTGACCAAGTATTTCTTTTTCCCGGGTTACACGCCGGATACCGGCGGCCTGCTGGTCGAGGCTGACCTGGCCGAGCGACGCGCCGCGTTCGTGAACAGCGGCATGCCGGGGTTCTGGCGCGAACTGGGTTTGGAGGCGCCGCGGCCTGATGAATTGCGGGTGTCGCTGTTCACCTACGAGAACCCGGTGCTGCCCAACCTGCTCGACGCCTGGGCGTCCGATACGCGCCCGGTGACCTGCCTCGTCCCCGAAGGCCGGGTGATTCCGCAACTCGCGGCGTGGCTCGGTGTGCCCGGCCTGCAGGCCGGGGAGGCGCATCGACGCGGCAATCTGGCACTGCACATCCTCCCGTTCACGGACCAGGACGCCTACGACCGCCTGCTGTGGGCGTGCGATCTCAATTTCGTGCGGGGCGAGGATTCCTGTGTGCGGGCGCAGTGGGCGGCGCGCCCGCTGGTGTGGCAGGCCTACCCGCAGGCGGACGAAGCCCACTGGGACAAGGCGAATGCGCTGCTGGCGCATTACACCGAGGGACTCGCGCGCGACGCAGTGCTGGCGGTAAGCGGGGTGTGGCGGCACTGGAATGGCATGCCGGAGACCGCCAGCATGGCGGCCTGCTGGGAGGCATGGCGGACGCATCGGACCGTTATCGAGGCTCATGCGGCAGCGTGGAGCGTTCGCCTGGGGCGCGTCGGATCGTTGACTGAGAAGCTGGTGGAATTCGCCGAAAACAAGTTAAAATAGCGAGTTTTCTCAATCCCTTAGCTCTCTCCGCAGGACACACACCCATGAAAACCGCAATGGAACTCCGCGCCGGCAACGTCGTCATGATCGGCAAAGACCCGATGGTGGTGCAGAAGGCCGAATTCTCGAAATCGGGCCGCAACGCCTCTGTCGTCAAGATGAAAATGAAGAACCTGCTCACCGGCGCCGGCATGGAGAGCGTGTATCGTGCCGACGACAAGTTCGACACCGTGACGCTCGACCGCAAGGAATGCACCTATTCCTACTTCGCCGATCCGCTGTACGTGTTCATGGACGGCGAATACAACCAGTACGAAGTCGAAGGCGACAACCTCGGCGATGCGCTGAACTACCTCGACGACGGCATGCCGGTCGAAGTGGTGTTCTACGAGGGCAAGGCGATCTCGGTCGAGATGCCGACCACCGTCATTCGTGAAGTCGAATACACTGAACCCGCCGTGCGCGGCGACACTTCCGGCAAGGTCATGAAGCCCGCCCGCATCAAGCCCACCGGCTTCGAGCTGCCGGTGGCCGCGTTCGTCGAGATCGGCGACATGATCGAGATCGATACCCGCACCAACGAATTCAAGCGCCGCGCCAACTGAGCGTGGTTGTTGCCGATTAATCGGTTTACAACCTCGGCCTGCCCTTGATGCCCTTTAGGGTGCTTGCGGGTGGATCCGCCGATGCGTGTTCCAACAAAAGGCAGCTTCGGCTGCCTTTTGTTTTTGGTCGCCCGTTCAGCGGCGTTAAAATAACGGCTTGCTTCTCCGCTTTCGCCCCATGACCGACCCGCGTTTCGTCCATCTCCGCCTGCATACCGAATATTCCGTCACTGATGGGCTGGTGCGAGTCGGTGAAGCGGTCAAGCGCGCGCGCGATATCGCAATGCCAGCGCTCGGTCTCTCCGACCTGTCCAATACCTTCGGCTGGGTGAAGTTCTATCGCGCCGCGCGCGGTGCTGGCATCAAGCCCGTCTTCGGCTGCGACGTGTGGGTGACGAATGCTGCCGACCGTAATCGGCCTTCGCGCCTGATGCTGCTGGTGCAGCATCGCGAAGGGTATCGCCGCCTGTGCGAACTGCTGACACGCGCCTACCAGGAAAATCTTTATCGGGGGCGTGCCGAGATCGATCCGGCCTGGCTGGCCGACGGCACCGAGGGCCTGCTGGCATTATCGGGCGGCGACGCCGGAAACGTGGCGCAGGCGATACTGGATGAGAAGCCCGACGCTGCGCGCACCGCAGCGGAAGCCTGGGCCGCTCTGTTCCCCGACCGCTACTACCTGGAACTGCAGCGCTTCGGCCAGCCGCATACCGAACGTCTGATTGACGGCCTGCTCGACATCGGCGCGGCGCTGAACCTGCCGGCAGTCGCCACCCATCCGATCCAATTCATCTCGCCCGACGATTTCAAGGCGCACGAGGCGCGCGTCTGCATCGCCGAGGGCATGATGCTGGGCGATCCGCGCCGGCCGCGGCCCTTCACGGCCGAGCAGTACTTCAAGACGCCGGACGAGATGGCGGAACTGTTCGCCGACCTGCCGGAAGCCCTGGCCAACAGCGTCGAAATCGCCAAGCGCTGCAATCTGACGTTGGAACTCGGCAAGAGCAGGCTGCCCGATTTCCCGACGCCGGACGGCATGAGCCTCGACGACTACATGCGGCAGCGTTCCTTCGAGGGGCTGCACGAACGCATGGCGCACCTCTATCCCGACGAGGTCGAGCGCGCGGCCAAGCTGCCCGAGTACATCGAGCGCCTGGAATTCGAACTCGGGACCATCATCCAGATGGGCTTCCCGGGTTATTTCCTGATCGTGGCGGACTTCATCAACTGGGCCAAGAACAATGGCGTGCCGGTGGGACCGGGGCGGGGTTCAGGGGCTGGTTCGCTGGTTGCCTACAGCCTGCGCATCACCGACCTCGATCCGCTGGCCTACGACCTGCTGTTCGAGCGTTTCCTCAACCCCGAGCGGGTGTCGATGCCCGACTTCGACATCGACTTCTGCCAGGACGGGCGCGACCGCGTGATCCAGTACGTGAAGGAGCGGTATGGCCACGCCGCGGTGTCGCAGATCGCCACCTTCGGCACGATGGCGGCCAAGGCGGTGTTGCGCGACGTCGGTCGTGTGCTCGACCTGCCGTACCTGTTCGTCGACAAATTCGTCAAGCTGGTGCCCAACGAACTGGGCATCTCGCTCGCCGAGGCGCGCGAGAAGGAACCGCAGATCGACGAGCGTGCCCGCAACGAGGAAGAACTCGCCGAACTGCTGCCGCTGGCGGAAAAGCTCGAGGGCATCACGCGCAACGTCGGCATGCACGCGGGCGGGGTGCTCATCGCGCCGGGCCGGCTCACCGATTTCTGCCCGCTGTACCAGGCCGAGGGCTCCGACGCGGCGGTGTCGCAGTTCGACAAGGACGACGTCGAGGCGATCGGCCTGGTGAAGTTCGACTTTCTGGGCCTGCGCACGCTGACCATCCTGGCCGAAGCGGTGCGCTTCGTGCAACGCCATCCGGGGCGGGAGAGCTTCCAGCTGGAAGACCTGCCCCTCGACGATCCGGCGGTCTACAAGCTGTTTGCGGACGGCAACACTACTGCGGTGTTCCAGTCCGAATCGCGCTCGGCCAAGGACCTGGAAAAGAAACTGAAGGGCGACTGCTTCGAAGACATCATCGCGCTGATGGCGCTGAACCGGCCGGGCCCACTCGGCTCCGGCATGGTGGACGATTTCATCGCGCGCAAGCAGGGCAAGCAGAAGCCGGAGTATTTCCATCCCGACCTCGAACCGGTGCTGAAGTCGACCTACGGCATCATCGTCTACCAGGAGCAGGTGATGCTGGTGGCGCAGATCCTGGCGGGCTACAGCCTCGGCGCCGCCGACCTGCTGCGGCGCGCGATGGGCAAGAAGAAGCCCGAGGAAATGGCCAAGCAGCGGGAAATCTTCCTCGCCGGTGCAGCCAAGCGCGGCGCGGATACCAAGGTCGCCGAGCGCCTGTTCGACCTGATGGAGAAATTCGCCGAGTACGGCTTCAACAAGTCGCATTCGGCCGCCTATGCGCTGGTGGCGTATCACACCGCCTGGCTCAAGGCTTACTATCCAGCCGAATTCATGGCGGCGACGATGTCGTCGGAAATGTCCGATACCGACAAGGTGCGGGTGTTCTACGAAGACTGCCGCGCCAACGGTCTGGCCATGCTGGCGCCCGACATCAACCTGTCGGGCTATCGTTTCGAACCGGTCAGCAAGACCGAGATCCGCTATGGCTTGGGCGCGATCAAGGGCAGCGGCGAGGCGGCGATTGGCGCGATCGTCGCCGAGCGCGAGGCCAACGGTCCCTTCAAGGGGCTGTTCGATCTGGCCCGGCGGGTCGACAAGCGCTATCTCAACCGCCGCGTACTCGAGGCGCTGGTGAAGGCGGGCGCGTTCGATGCCATCAACGGCCATCGTGCCAGTTTGATGGCATCGGTTGGCGCGGCACTGGAAACCGCCGACCGCACGGCGCGCAGCGGCGGCCAGGTCGGCCTGTTCGGCGAAGCGCTCGACGGCGGCGGAGAAGACTTGATCGACGTGCCGGTGTGGCCCGAGCAGGAAAAGCTGCTGCAGGAGAAGTCCGCGCTCGGTTATTTCTTCAGCGGCCATCCCTTCACGTCGTACCTGTCCGAGGTGTCGAGCTTCGCCAAGCGGCAACTCGACAGCCTGGAGCCTTCGCGCGACCTGGTCATGCTGGCCGGCATTGCCGTTTCGCTGCGCACCCAGATGACGCGGCGCGGCAAGATGCTGATCCTGCTGCTGGACGATGCGACGGCGCAGGTCGAAGTCGTGATCTTCAACGAACTCTACGAGCAGAGTCGCCATCTGCTGAAGGACGACGCGCTGCTGGTGATCGAAGGCAAGGTCAACCGCGATGACTATTCAGGCGGCGTGCGGGTGACGGCGGAGCGGATCTATGATCTGGCCGGCGCGCGCACCCGGTTTGCCCAGGGCTTGCGGCTGGCCTGCAACGGGCAGTCGAACGGGCGCAAGCTGGCCGAACTACTTGCGCCCTACAAGGCGCAGGAGGGCGGATGCCCGGTGTGGATCGAATATCACAATCCCAATGCGCGCTGCCGGGTGCGGCTGGGCGAGGACTGGCGGGTGCGGCTGGATGACCGCCTGCTGGAGTCTTTGGGCACTTGGCTCAAACCCGAGGCGGTGAACGTGATGTACTGAAAAGCCAGGGGGCGGATGGAACAATCGTACCGATCCGGACTTTTCTTTTAACAAAGTGTTGACATGAATTACATAATATTAGAAAATTCTAATAACACTGATGTCGCCGCAATGGCGGTTGGTGTTGTCTCCTCCAATCCTCCTCCTTTGGTGGATACTCTGCCCGGCTCATCACTGAGCTGGGCATTTTTGACCGTGTTCCGGACGGACGTCCAGCCTTCAGTCGGTCCGCTTCACAAATCCCTTGTACTGGCCATCTGCTTCGCCGATGTCGACCCGGTCGACCCGCGCCAGCGGCGGGCCGGTGTGAGCCCACTCGATCAGGGCCTCGACCGCCGAGGCCGGTCCCTGGATCACGGCCTCGACCGCACCGTCGGGCGTGTTGCGCACCCAGCCGGCCACGTTCAGACGCTCGGCCTCCACCCGCATCGATTCGCGGAACCACACGCCCTGCACCCGGCCATGGATACGCAGGCGATGCGTTTTCATGGCCTTACTTCACTTTCATGCCTGGTTGCGCGCCGCTGTCGGGTGACAGGATGAACAGACCCGGCGCATCGCCCGAAGCGGCGAGTACCATGCCCTCGCTCATGCCGAACTTCATCTTGCGCGGCGCGAGGTTGGCGACCATCACGGTGAGCCGTCCGACCAGGGCTTCGGGCGCATAGGCCGACTTGATGCCGGCGAACACTTGGCGGGTGCCGAGTTCGCCAAGGTCGAGCGTCAGCCGCAGCAGCTTGTCGGCGCCTTCGACATGCTCGGCGTTGGCGATGCGCGCGATGCGCAGGTCGATCTTCGCGAAGTCGTCGATGCTGATCGTTTCGGACACCGGCATGGACGGCTGCGCGGCGTGCGCCTGCGCTTCGGCATGACGCGCCGGCGCGGGCGCCGGGGTCGGTTCGAGGTTCTGCTTGTTGGCGTCTACCATGGCTTCGATGGATTTGGGGTCGATACGGGTCATCAGGTGGCTGTATTCGTTGATGCGGTGGCGGATGAATAGGCTCTGGGAATCTTCCCAAGCCAGTGACGGAATGTCGAGGAAGGCCTCGACTTGCTCCGCCAGTTTCGGCAGCACTGGCTTAAGGTACAGGGTCAGCAGGCGGAAGCAGTTCAGTGCGACCGTGCAGACTTCATGTAGGCGATAAACAGCTTCAGGTTTCTTCGCCAGTTCCCAGGGCTTTTCATCGGCCACGTACTGGTTGGCGCGATCGGCCAGCGCCATGATTTCCCGTAAGGCTTTGGCGTAGTCGCGCGCCTCGTAGTGCGTGGCAATGGTGCCGGCCGCGGCCTGGAATGCTCCGACCAGTTCCATATTGGCCACGCCGTCGGCGAGCTTGCCGTCGAAATTCTTGTGGATGAAGCCGGCGGTGCGGCTGGCGATGTTGATGAACTTGCCGACCAGGTCCGAGTTCACCCGCGCGACGAAATCGTCGAGGTTGAGGTCGATGTCCTCCATTGAGCCGTTAAGCTTGGCTGCGTAGTAGTAGCGCAGCCACTCCGGATTCAGCTTCTGCGCCAGATAGCTCTCGGCCGTGATGAAGGTGCCGCGCGATTTCGACATCTTCTGGCCGTTGACGGTCAGGAAGCCGTGCGCGTAGATCGCGCTCGGCGTGCGGTGGCCGGAGAACTTCAGCATCGCCGGCCAGAACAGCGCGTGGAAGTAGAGGATGTCCTTGCCGATGAAGTGCACCAGCTCGGTCTTGGCATCGGCGCCCCACCAGGCGTCGAAGTCGAGGCCGTTGTCAGCGGCGTACTTGGCGAAGCTCGCCATGTAGCCCACAGGCGCATCGAGCCAGACGTAGAAATATTTGCCCGGCGCGCCGGGAATCTCGAAGCCGAAGTAAGGCGCGTCGCGGCTGATGTCCCAGTTGTTGAGGCCGGCGGCGAACCATTCCTGCATCTTGTTGGCGGCTTCGCTTTGCAGCGTACCCGAGGTCGTCCATTCGCGCAGGAAGGCTTCGCATGCACCGAGCTTGAAGAAGTAATGCTCGGAATCCTTGTGCACCGGCGTCGCGCCCGACACCGCCGACACCGGATTCTTCAGCTCGGTCGGGCTGTAGGTGGCGCCGCAGACTTCGCAGTTGTCGCCGTACTGGTCCGCCGCGCCGCACTTGGGACATTCGCCCTTGATGAAGCGATCCGGCAGGAACAGGTTCTTCACCGGGTCATACAGCTGGGCGATGGTCTTGACCTCGATCAGCCCGGCGTCCTTCAGCGCGAGGTAGATCTTCGAGGCGAGCGTGCGGTTCTCGTCGGAGTGCGTCGAGTAGTAATGGTCGAAGCCGATGTGGAAACCGGCGAAGTCGCGCGTGTGCTCGTCCCACACGCGTTGAATCAATGTTTCCGGGGTGATCCCTTCCTTTTCCGCGCGCAGCATGATCGCGGTGCCATGAGTGTCGTCCGCGCACATGTAGCGGCAGTCGTGGCCGCGCATCTTCTGGAAGCGCACCCAGATATCGGTCTGGATGTATTCGACGAGGTGGCCGAGGTGGATGCTGCCGTTGGCGTAGGGCAGGGCGGAAGTGACGAGGATCTGGCGGGACATGGGCAGGCCGGAAGGCGCAAAAGCCGCCATTTTAACGCGAGCGGACCGTGCCGCTCTTCAATGTCCTGCTAAAAACGCGAGCCGGGCTGCTTCAGGAATTCGAGTTCTTCTTCGGAGGAGGGGCGGCCCAGGATCGCGTTGCGATGCGGGAAGCGCCCGAAGCGCGCCACCACGTCGCGGTGCTTGCGCGCGTAATCCAGGAAATTGTCGAACAGCGTGCGTTCGTCGGCAGCGGCTTCGTTTGCCAGGGTTTCATACAACGCGACGGATCGGTCCTGCATGGCCAGCGACTCGGCATGTTCCAGCGGCAGATACAGGAACACGCGTTCGATCGGCGCAAGCTGCCGGTCTTCGCCAGCCGCGAGCGCGTCCAGGCTCAAGGCCAGTGCCCGGGGATCCGTGGCGAAGGCCTGCGGCTGGTCGCGATGGATATGATGCGGAAACTGGTCGACCACGATCACCAATGCCAGGCGCGTGCGCGGNGTGGCGGTCCAGTGGTCCAGCCGGCCTGCGGCCGCATCGACCAGCGTGGCGGCAAAGCGGTCGATCACCGCCCGGTCGTTTTCCGGCGATTTCCCGAACCACAGCGTGTTNTTCCGTCCGGCAACCTCGGTCGCGCTGCCGGACGGACCGAACCAGAAATCGAGCACGTTTTCGGGCAGAACGTCCATGACGGGTTGGCCGATTCAGAAAATGTCGTCGGACAGGTCGTTGTGGCTGCCGTCGCAGAACGGCTTGTCCTTGCTGTGCTTGCAGTTGCACAGCCATACCGTGGTCTTCTCCTTGATGACGAACGGCATCGGCTCCAGGCCGCTGCCTTCGTGCGAGCCATCGCAGAACGGTTGCGTCATCGATCGGCCGCACGAGCACCACCAGTATTCACCAGGTTCGAGTTCGAGTTCGGCGGGATTGCGGTCATACACGACGGGTTCGGACATGCTTTGACTCCTGAGCGAAAAACACCATTCTAGACGCATTGACCGCTGGCAAATCCGTACGGTTCATGGGGCAATTCCGTCGCGGTCAGTCAGGCCCCGCCCCCAGTGCCTTGTAGAGCGTGACCTGGGCGCCGAGCACCTGCAACCGGGACGTGATCAGAGCCTGTTCGGTGCTGAAGGCGTCGCGGCTGGCATCCAGTACCTCGAGATAATTGGCGATGCCGGCTTGCTCACGGGCTTTTACCCGTTCAAGCCGGGCATGGATGGCACGCAGGTTGGCTTCCTGCGCGCTCAGCTGCTCGGCATAGGTGGTACGGGCGGCCAGCGCGTCGGCGACTTCGCGGAACGCTTGCTGGATGGTTTTCTCGTAATCGGCCACCGCCTGTATCTTGCGCGCTTCCGCCACTTCCAGGTTGGCCCGGTTGCGGCCGGCGTCGAACAGGGGCAGCGTCAGGATCGGCTGGAACAGCCAGGCCCGGCTACCGGCATCGAACAGGCCGGACAGGGCGCTGCTGGCCGTGCCAAGGTTGCCGGTCAGCGCGATGCGGGGAAAAAGGCGGCACGGGCGACGCCCACATTGGCATTGCTTGCGATCAGCCGCTGCTCGGCGGCACGCACGTCGGGGCGCCGCAACAGCACGTCCGAGGGCAGGCCGGGCGCCAGCTCCGCCAGCGCCGTCTGGCTCGCTGCTCCGGGGTCTCGGAGAGCGGAACGGCCATGCCGGCCAGCAGGCGCAGGGCGTTTTCCGTCTGCGCGCGCTGGCGTTTCAAGTCCGCCCATTGGGCACGCACCGATTCGACCAGGCTTTCGGCGGCCAGCACGTCGAGATCGTTTGCCAGACCGGCTTCGCGCCGCTTGCGGATGAGAACCAGGCTTTCCTCGCGGGTTTTCAGCGTGTCGTCGGCAAGCCGCGTGCGTTCGGCGAGTTCGATGAGCTGATACCAGGTGCCGGCGACATCGCCGATGAGGCTGACGCGGAAGCTTTTGGCTGCTTCGTCGCTCGCCAGATACTGGGCTCTGGCGGCCTCGTTCAGCGCCGCCACCCGGCCCCAGAAGTCGAGTTCGAACGCGGTCACGCCCAGGCCCACGTCGTAGCGGCTGGTGGTGCGCGCCACGCCGACGCCGGAGAGGTCGGCCGGCGTCCGGGTGCGGTTGGCGTTCGCCTGGGCCTCGAGGGTCGGGAAACGATCGGCCCGGGCGACGCCCGCCAGGGCGCGTGCCTCCTCGACGCGTGCCAGCGCGATCCGCATGTCGCGGTTGTTGGCGAGCGCGGCCTCGATCAGCGTATGCAGGGCGGGGTCGGGGAAGTAGGTGTGCCAGTCAGGCAGGGCCGCGGCATCTGTTGTCGGCATGTCCGCGACGAACTGCTGCGGAACGGGCGCGGCAGGCCGCTGGTAGGCCGGGATCTGCGAACAGCCCGCCAGCCATGCCAGCGTGATGAGGGCGGCACCCCGGAATGCGCGGAGTGCGTGCCCGGATTCAAATTTGCGTTCAGTCATGTTTCGTTTCCTCCCGAGGCTTGGTGGGGAAGCGTTTCCGGATCACCACGAAAACACCGGCACCAGGAAAATGGCCAGCAGCGTTGCGGCGATCATGCCGCCGACCACGCCGGTTCCCACTGCGTGGCGGCCGGCCGCGNCCGGCGCCGGTCGAGATGGCGAGCGGCATCACGCCCAGGATGAAGGCGAAGCTGGTCATGAGGATGGGCCGCAAGCGCAGGCGACAGGCCTCCAGCGTGGCGGCGACGAGATCCATGCCCTCATCATGCAGTTGGCGGGCGAACTCGATGATGAGGATGGCGTTCTTGGCGGACAGGCCGATGATGGCGATCAGTCCGACCTTGAAGAACACATCGTTGGGCAGCCCGCGCAAGTAGACGGCCAGCACGGCCCCGAGGATGCCCAGCGGCACCACCAGGATCACCGAGAAGGGAATGGCCCAGCTTTCGTACAGCGCCGCCAGCGCGAGAAACACCACCAGCAGCGACAGGGCGAAGAGGATGGGCGCCTGGGCGCCGGCAAGCCGTTCCTCGAACGAGGTGCCAGACCACTCGAAACCGAAGCCTGGCGGCAGTTTCGTGGCGATGTCCTCCATGGCCTGCATCGCCTCGCCGGTGGAATGCCCGGGTGCGGCCGTGCCGGCGATTTTCATCGAGGGATTGCCGTTGTAGCGATCGAGTTTGGGCAGGCCCACGATCCATTTTGGCTTCGCGATTTCTCCCAGCAGCACGATGTCGCCGAGGCGGTTCCGTACCGGCAGCTTCAACAGATCGTCAGGTGTCTTGCGCAGGTCCGCATCCGCCTGCATCTGCACGCGGAGAATACGGCCGGCGCGCACGAAGTCGTTGACGTAGGACACGCCGATGGCCGAACTCAGGGTGTCGTTGAGGTTGGCCATGTCGATCTGCAGCGCCTGGGCCTTCTCGCGGTCGATGTCGAGATAAACCTGAGGGCCGGGCTCCTGGCCTTCGGGCCGCACGCCAGCCAGCCGCTTGTCCTGGCTGGCCATGCCCAACACCATGTTGCGCACGTCCATGAGCGCCTCGCGTCCTTGCCCGGAGCGGTCCAGCAGCCGGAAATCGAAGCCGCCGACTGCGCCCAGTTCAGGAATGGGCGGCGGGTTCACTGCAAAGATCACGGCCTCCTTGATGCGCATGAAATTTCCCATGGCCCGACCGATGACGCCCTGTGCCGAGTGTTCCGGTCCCGTGCGCTCATCCCAGTCCTTGAGCCGTGTGAAGACGAGTGCCGCGTTCTGTCCGCGGCCGAAGAAGGAGAAGCCCACTACGCCGATGACCCGCTCCACTTCCGGTTGCTTCAGGTAGAACTGTTCCACTTGGGAGAGCACCTTCACCGTGCGTTCCTGGGTGGCACCGCCCGGCAATTGCACCAGGGTGATGAAATAGCCCTGGTCCTCGTCCGGCAGGAAGCTGCCGGGCAGCTTGGCGAACAGCCAGCCGGCGGCGATCACGATGGCGAGATAGATCACCATCCAGCGGCCGCTGCGGGCGAGGATGCGCGCCGTAAGGCCGTGATAGCGCGCGGTGATCTTGCCGAAGAAACGGTTGAATCCGCGTTTCTCGTCTTCCTCCGCTTCGCCCGGCNNGAGAAGTGTTGCGCACATGGCGGGCGTGAGCGACAGCGCCATCAGCACCGAGAACGCCATGGTGAGAATCAGGGTGGCGGCGAACTGTCGATAGATGGCGCCGACGGAGCCGCCGAAGAACAGCATCGGCATGAACACCGCGGAGAGCACCACGGAGATGCCGAGGATCGCGCCGAGGATCTGGTCCATTGCCTTGAGGGTGGCGGCCAGCGGCGACAGGCGCTCCTCGCGCATGATGCGCTCGACGTTCTCCACCACCACGATGGCGTCGTCCACCAATACCCCGATCGCCAGCACCATGGCGAACAGGGTCAGCACGTTGATGGAAAAGCCGAAGGCATACAGGCCTGCGGTCGCACCCGCCAGCGCCACCGGCACCACGACCGCCGGAATCAGGGTTGTACGCCAGTGCCCAAGGAACACGTACATCACGATGAACACCAGGATCATGGCCTCGCCGAGGGTCTTCACCACCTCGAAAATCGAGATTTCCACGAAGCGCGAGGTGTCGTAGGGGACTGCCCAGTCGACTCCTTCGGGGAAGAAGTGGGCGAGTTCCGCCATGCGCGACTTCACCGACTTGGCGACGTCGAGCGCATTGGCACCGGGCGCAACACGGATGGCGATGGCGGCGATCGGCTGGCCGTTCATGCGGGCGTAACGATCGTAGCTTTCGGCACCGAGCTCCACACGCGCCACGTCCTTGACCTTGACGGTGGCGCCGTTGGGCAGGGCGCGCACCACGACGTTGCCGAATTCTTCGGGCGTCTTGAGGCGGCCGCGTGTCACGATGACGGCGTTCACCTGCGCACCGGCCGAGGCCGGCGCCTGATTCAGTTCACCGGTGGCGAGTTGCACGTTTTGCGCCTGCAGGGCCGTCTTCACGTCCGCCGGCGTGAGCCCGTACGCGGTGAGCTGATCGGGCTTGAGCCAGATGCGCATGGAGTATTCGCTGCCGAACAGGATGGCTTCGCCGACACCGGGGACTCGCAGCAGGGGATCCAGCACGTTGGCGGCGGCATAGCTGCTGAGGTCGGTTGCGTTGCGTTTGCCGTCCTTGGAGAAGATGGCGACGAACATCAGGTAGTTGCGCTGCGGTTTGGTCACCGGCACGCCGAGCCGCCGCACGTCTTCCGGCAGGCGCGCTTCGACGCGCTTGTAGCGGTTCTGCGCCTCCACCGAGGAAATGTCGACGTTGGTGCCCGGCTCGAAGGTCAGTGTCAGGGTACCGGCACCCAGTTCGGACGACGCCTCCATGTAGAGGAGGTGCTCGATGCCGTTCATCTGCTGTTCGATCAGCTTGATGACGGTGTCCTCGACCACTTGGGCGGATGCGCCGGGATAGGTCACGTTGAACGCGATCTGCGGCGCGGCCACCGGNGGNTACTGCGCCACCGGCAGGTTTTTCAGCGCAATGCCCCCGACGAGCAGGATCAGGATGGCGATGACCCAGGCGAAGATGGGCCGATGGATGAAAAAGCGTGCCATGTCAGTTGTCCTGTTTCTGGAGGACGGGTTTTACCACCGAGCCCGGCTTGGCCTTCTGTACGCCGTCAACGATCAGGGTCTCGCCGTCCTTGAGACCGTCTTCGACGACGAAATCGGTCCCTGACATGGCACCGACTTTCACCGGTCGCGGCGTCACCTTGTTCTCGGGTCCCACCAGCAGGACGAACTGGCCCTGGGGGCTGGACATTACCGCGCGTTGCGGCACGGTGATCACGTTTTCCGCGACGGCCTGGGGCAGTCGTACTCGCACGAAGGTGCCCGGCAGCAGCAGGCGTTTCGGATTGGGAAATTCCGCTTTCAACATGACAGCGCCGGTACTGGGATCCACGCTCATGTCGCTGAAGAAGAGCCGGCCTTTGTGGGAATAGGGCTGGCCGTTTTCCAGGATGAGCTCCACGATGCGGCTGTCCGTTGCCTTCAGCTGGCCGGCAGCGAGCGCGCTTTTCAGGCGCAATACATCGGCGTTGGGCTGGGTGAACAGCACGTTGACCGGCTCGAGTTGTTCGATGGTGGCGAGCAGGGTGGCGTCGTTCCGGCCAACCAGCGCGCCTTCGGTCACCGCGGTGCGGCCAATGTGGCCGGAGATGGGGGCGGGCACCGTGGTGTTCTCCAGGTCGAGGCGGGCACGCGCGAGTTGGGCTTCGGACTGTTTCAGCGCGGCACGGGCCAGATCCACTTCCTGCTGGCTGACCGCCTTGATGGGCAGGAGCGATTCCACACGGGCCAGATTGAGCCGCTTCACCTCCACATCGGCTTCCGCCGCTTGCGCGGCAGTACGGTAGGTGCGGTCATCCAGCCGGAACAGCGGCTGGCCGGCGCGCACGTCGCTGCCTTCCGTGAACAAGCGCTTTTCCACGATGCCCTCGACGCGGGCCCGGACCTGCGCGGTGCGGACGGCTTCCACGCGGCCCGGCAGTTCCTGGGTAAGCGTGGCGGCCTTGCTTCCCACCTGGACCACCGCCACTTCCGGTGGCGGCATGCCCTGACGNGGNCCGCCCGCTCCCGGAACGGACTTGCCATCGGGACCGCAGGCGGCGAGGAGAGGCAGAACAACAAGAAGAGCAAAGCGTTTCATGGTGTGTCCTTTTCGGGGGCAAAGGCGCGCAGGAAGCAATCCACCACCTGCGCCGTTTTCGTGGGCTTGAGCAAATCGGTCTGTAAATTGATGAGGCCACGCAAGCGATCCAGATCGATCAGCGCGGCGGTCAGCATCTCGGCGGCGAAATCGGGATCGTCCTTCCGCAGTTCGCACGCCTCCATGGCATGGGCCAGATACTTGGCGAGACGCTTGCGGGTGGTGTGCGGGCCCTGGCGAAAGAACTGCTTCGCGAGTTCCGGAAAACGCGGGGCCTCCGCCACCATGGTGCGAAAGATCGCGAGTCCCTCGGGACTCAGCAGGCGTGTGCGATAGGCGTCGCCAAAAGCCAGCAGCGTGGCCCGTACATCGCCGTCCCCGTCCAGGGTCACCAGCACGGACTGGATGGAATGGCGAACCACTTCGCCGAACAGCGCGTCCTTGCTATGAAAGTGGTTGTACAGCGTCTGCCGCGCGACCTGCGCGCGGGCAGCGATGCGATCGATGCTGACCTGGTAGCCCTCTTCGCGGAAAGCTTCGCAGGCAGCGGCCAGTAAGCGTTCGCGGGGGCCGTGAGGCGGGTCAAGCTCAGGAGACATGTCGATCCATTCGAAAATAGACTGGGTAGTCTATCCGTCCGCCAGAACGCGCGCAAGGTCCGAATATGCCGTGGTTAGGGGCGAGTGCAGCGGGTACCAGGAGGAGGAGCACGCCTTGAGTTTTGTAGGGTGCGATGACCGAAACGATCCGTCAGGCGGATAAGGAGAGGCACGCTGTCCGCTTCCGCCGGCTGGCGATGTAGGCGCGTTAGACACAGGCGCGTGCCAGGCGAACATGGTGCTGGAATGACCGTTGGTCGGGGTGAGAGGATTCGAACCTCCGACTCCTGCGTCCCGAACGCAGTACTCTACCAGGCTGAGCTACACCCCGAGGCAGATGGCGGGTGCCGGACCGATGTCCAGCCTCCCTTTTTGAAGACTACCGGGAAATTCAAAACCACGCGGTCAGAAACTACGGTCAACCGCGAAAGCCGCTAATTGTAGCAAAGCTGATTTGGATTTTGAATCCGGTAATGCAGAAATTGCATTATTTGCCGTCTGGATTTCCTTCTGCGCGACTTCGCGGGTGTAGTGCAGGGCGCGCGTATCCTTGATTGCAGCGAGCACGCTCTGGAATTCAGTCAGCCCGCCGTGCTCGATGGCTTGGCGAATGCTGGCGGCCTGTTCCGCCGTGCCATGCTTCATCGCATACAGCAGTGGCAGGGTGGGCTTGCCTTCGGCGAGGTCGTCGCCGATGTTCTTGCCGGTCTTGAGGAAGTCGCCGGAATAGTCGAGCACGTCGTCGATCAGCTGGAACGCCGTGCCGAGGTGCATGCCGTAGCGTGCCAGCGCGTCCTTCTCTTCCTCGGTGCCGCCGCCGATGACGGCGCCGAGCCGGCCGGCGGCCTCGAACAGCTTGGCGGTCTTGTAGCGGATGACGCGCAGGTAGTTCTCTTCGTCGATGTCGGGGTCGTGGCAATTGAGCAGTTGCAGCACTTCGCCCTCGGCGATGGTATTGGTGGCGTCGGACAGGATCCGCATGACTTCCATGTTGTCCACGGCCACCATCATCTGGAAGGCCCGGGAATAGAGAAAGTCGCCGACCAGCACGCTGGCTGCGTTGCCGAACAGCGCGTTGGCGGTTTCGCGGCCGCGCCGCAGTTCGGATTCGTCGACCACGTCGTCGTGCAGCAGGGTCGCGGTGTGGATGAATTCGACGACGGCCGCCAGTTCGTGATGCGCACGCCCCGAATAATTGAAGCAACCGGCCGACAGCAGCACCAGGGCCGGACGCAGGCGTTTGCCGCCGCTGTTGATGATGTACTCGGAAACCTGGCGGATCAGCACCACGTCGGAATACAGGCTTTGGCGGATGACATGATCGACTGCACGCATGTCGTCGGCCAGAAAGGATTGCAGGCTCTCCAGGGACACGATAGGGGCTGGTTGTTGGGAAATCCTGCAATGTTAGCAGTCTGTCCGTGGTTTTCATCGCTTGCGCTGGGATAATACTGCATGGCGCGCGTCAAATCGTTTGACTTGCCATGGGTTCGCCGCTAAAATCTCGCGCTTTCCTGGGTTCGTATTGGTTGGAGACCCCCATGTACGCAGTCATCAAAACCGGCGGCAAGCAATACCGCGTGAGCGCCGGCGACAAACTTAAAATCGAAAAGCTCGAGGCCGAGATTGGCAGCGAGATCACCTTTGACCAGGTGCTGATGGTGGGCGACGGTGCCGACATCAAGATGGGTGCCCCCATGCTGCGTGGCGCTACGGTCACAGCCACGGTGCTGAACCAGGCGCGCGGCGACAAGATCAAGATTTTCAAGATGCGCCGCCGCAAGCACTATCGCAAGAGCCAGGGCCATCGCCAGTACTTCACCGAAGTGCAAATCGGCGGCATCACCGCATAAGGAGCACATAACATGGCACACAAGAAAGCAGGCGGCAGTTCGCGTAACGGTCGCGATTCGGAGTCGAAGCGTCTGGGCGTGAAGCGCTACGGCGGCGAACTGGTTCTGGCAGGCAACATCATCGTGCGTCAGCGCGGCACGCAGTTCCATCCCGGCGACAACGTCGGCATCGGCAAAGACCACACCTTGTTCGCCAAGGCGGACGGCACGGTCAAGTTCGAGGTCAAGGGCGCTGCCCGTCGCCGTGTCGTTCGCATTGAACCGGTCGCAGCCTGAGTCGATTTGAACTGAGTCCGACTCGTTCGCCAAAAAGCCCTGTCCGCCGGATGGGGCTTTTTGTTTGTGCGGGGTTAATTAGGATCACTCCACTATGAAATTCATCGACGAAGCGAAAATCCAGGTGCTGGCGGGCAAGGGTGGCGACGGCAGCGCATCGTTTCGCCGTGAAAATACATTCCCAAGGGGGCCGGATGGTGGCGACGGCGGGCGCGGCGGCAGCGTGTATGCGGTGGCTGACTGCAATATCAACACACTGGTCGAATTCCGTTTCAAGCGGAGTTTCAAAGCGCAGAATGGCGAAAACGGGCGCGGCGCCCAGTGCTACGGCAAGGGCGGCGAGGATCTGACCATCCGCGTGCCGGTGGGCACGGTGTTTACCGATATCAATAGCGGCGAGGTGGTGGCCGATCTGGCCGAAAACGGCCAGACCGTATGTCTGGCCAAGGGCGGCAAGGGTGGCCTAGGCAACCTGCATTTCAAATCCAGCATCAACCGCGCGCCGCGCCAGCACACGCTCGGGGAGCCGGGCGAGGAATGGGAACTGGCGCTGGAGCTGAAGGTGCTGGCGGATGTGGGCCTGCTGGGTATGCCCAACGCGGGCAAGTCGACCTTCATCCGTGCGGTGTCGGCGGCGCGCCCCAAGGTGGCCGATTATCCGTTCACCACACTGGCGCCCAATCTGGGCGTGGTGCGGGTGGATAGCGAACGCAGCTTCGTCATCGCCGACATTCCCGGCCTGATCGAAGGCGCGGCCGAGGGGGCCGGCCTGGGGCACCAGTTCCTGCGCCATTTGCAACGCACGCATCTACTGCTGCATCTGGTCGACATCTCGCCGCGCTGGGAGGCCGGCGACCCCGTTCACGAAGCGCGTGCCATCGTCGAGGAACTGCGCAAGTACGACCCGCAACTCTACGACAAGCCGCGCTGGCTGGTGCTGAACAAGATCGATATGGTGGACGAAGCCGAACGCGAGACGGTGGTGGCGAAATTTGTCGCCGACTATGGCTGGACAGGGCCGGTGTTCGTGATTTCGGCGCTCGATGGAACCGGCTGCAACGCGTTGACCTATGCGGTGATGGAGTATCTGGGAACGCAGGCGCGTGTACCTGCCGAGACGGCGCCCCACGTCCCGATGGAACCCGCTGCCGATTAATCGGCCTGTGACTCGACGGGCGCGTCGCCGCCCACGCGTTTCCAATCGTTTTCCAGTAGTGCTACCTGGTATTTGGCCCAGTGCGCAAATTCCAGCGCGCTGCAATGCCCTTTCTTGCGGCGGCAGGTGCCGGCGACGCCTTTGAAGTGGTAGACCGTTTCGCCGGTTGTGGCATCGGTGGCGATCTGGGCGAGCTGGCGCACGCCCCAGGTTCGGCCGTAGGCACCGTTGCTGTAGAAGAATCCCACTTTCAGTTCGTCGAGGCTCATGTTGTGATGCGGCGGTAGATGTCGGTGACTTTCACCGGCAATTGTCGCACGTCGTCCAGGATGATGTAACGCGCCGCGCCATACATGTGCGGCAGATAGTCGCGCGCGTCGCGATCGAGCGTGATGCAGAAGGGATGGATGCCGGTGCGTGCCGCCTCCAGCAACGCCATGCGTGTGTCCTCGATGCCGTACTGGCCGCGATAGACGTCGAAATAGTCATCCGGACGGCCGTCCGAGAGCGTGACCAGCACGCGGGTTTTCGCCTCGACCTGATTCAGCAGCTTGGTCATGTGACGCAGGGCAAAGCCCATACGGGTGTATTCCTGCGGACGGATGCCGGAGATGCGGGCCTTTACCTCGTCGTCGTAGCGTTCGTCGAAGGTCTTGATCCGGAACAGTTCGCAGCGCTTGCGCGTGGTGCCGGAAAATCCGTAGATTGCATAGCGGTCGCCCAGCAGTTCCAGCGCCTCGCACAGCAGGATCAGCGCTTCGCGCTCGGCCTCGTTGATCCAGCCCTTGGTCGAGCCGCTCATGTCGACCAGGAAGGCCACGGCGATGTTGCGTTCGGCACGGTGCAGGCGCACGAACAGGCGGTCGCTCATTTCACTGCCATCCTTCGCATCGGCGAGGGCTTCGATCAACGCATCGAGGTCGATCTCGTCGCCCTGGACCTGCCGCTTCTCGATCCGGTTCTCGTCGCGCAGCGCTTCGAATTTTCGGCGCAGGTGCTTGACCACGCCTGCGTGTTTACCGAGCGTGTCGTGGTAGAAGTCGTCGTAGGCCGGGGTGACGGTTTTNTCCCGCATCACGCACCAGTTCTTGCGGTAATGCTGGCGGCCGTGATCCCACTCGGGATACAGTTCGGCGCCCTTCTCGTGATAGGTGCCGTGCCACACCGCATCGGGATCTTCGGGCTGGTCGAAGACGAGGTTCGGGTCGTACTCGCCGTCGCCTGCAGGGGTCAGGTAGTCCGGAGGGATCTCGCCGAAATCGAGATAGACCGAGGTCAGCAGCTGCTTGACGCCGTCGGGCGGCGCGACCGGCGCGTCGTCGAGGGTGATCTCGAAATCGAGCAGGCCGTTTTCATCGCGCGGCGTCACGTTCAGTTCTGGCGGTGTTTCAGCGGCGGACTGCGGATCGGGTTGCGTGGCCGTGTGTTCCTCCAGCAGTTCGGCCAGCTTGATGCGCAGCCGCGCTTTNTCCTTGTCCAGCCGGGCCATGCGAGCGGCGGCAATAGCATCCTGACGCAGGCAACCCTGATCGCTCCACTGCGGGCAGTCGGCATCCGAGTACGCGGCATCGAGCAGGGCCAGGCTGTCGGCCAGCGTGGCCTGGTCGGCGGCAAGCCTGGCCTCGAACCGCTGCCAACTCGGTGGCAACCCAGGATCGAGCTGTGCACGCAGACGCTGCATCTGCCGGTGTAGGCCGGGCAGTTCGCGGGCGATGCGCGCACTCAGGCGAAGGGTTTCCAATGCGTACAGACGGGCGAGTGCGCGCTCGGGATCGGCATATTTCGTGGCGACGCCTGCAAAGTCGGCGCGCAAGGTGCCGTAACGGGTTTGCGCCCACAGCAGCGCGACCGTGATCTTGGCCAACTGGAAGTTGTCGTCGAGATCCGGTAGCGCGGCGATCAGCGGCGGCAACACGATCCGCTCGCCGTCGGTCCAGGCGGCATCGCCTTCCTCGATGCGCAGCCGTCGTCCCGAGAGGCCGCAGACGAAATTCCCCAGGATGGGAGCGATGTCGTCGAACAGCGCGCCGGCCGCATCGTTCCGGTGCTGGGCCGCGTCGAAGCTGTCGACTTCCTCCATCACGCGTAGCGCAGTTTGCAGGCCTGTGCGGTCGAACACGTCGCAGGTATGCACCGCCCACGCTTCCAGCAGGCGCCGCTCCATGCGCGACAACAGGGCCGGCGCGCGGCGGCCGAATTGCCAAGCCAGTGTGATGTGGGTGGAAGCGATGCGGCGTATCCAGCCGAGGATGAAATCCTGCTCGTCGCGCGTCAGCGTGGCGAGCTCGGTGGCGAGCTGCTCGACCTTGAAATAGGTGAATTCGGTGTCCAGCCAGACGTGGAGGCTGGCCTCCATCTCGGCTGTTGTCAGTTGCTGCTGTGCCATCAGAAGATGGAGGAGGACAACTCCTGGATCGCTTTGAGCATGTCGGCGTCGTCGGTGACCGCCTGGGCGACGGCGGCTTTGCAGGCAGTGACAGGACTGACGCCGTCGGCGATCAATTTGCCCGCATGTACCAGCAGCCGCGTGGATGCGCCTTCCTCAAGTCCGCTCCCCTTGAGATTGCGCGTCATTTGCGCGAAACGGACGAGGTTGTCGGCGATGGCGTCGGATACGCCGGATTCGCTGGCGACGATGCGCCGTTCGAGCGCGGCCGACGGGTAATCGAACTCGAGTGCGACAAAGCGCTGCCGGGTCGATTGCTTCAGATCCTTCAGTACGCTCTGATAACCGGGATTGTAGGAAATGGCCAGGCAGAACTCGGGTGGCGCCTCGACGATCTGTCCGAGCTTTTCCATCGGCAAGGTGCGGCGGTCGTCGGCCAGCGGATGGATCACGACCATGGTGTCCTTGCGTGCCTCGACGATTTCATCCAGATAGCAGATGCCGCCGCAGCGCACCGCGCGGGTCAGCGGACCGTCGATCCATACGGTTTCGCCGCCTTTGACGAGGTAGCGGCCGACCAGGTCGGAGGCGGTGAGGTCATCGTGGCACGAGACCGTGATAAGCGGACGCTTCAAGCGCCATGCCATATGCTCCATGAAACGCGTCTTGCCGCAGCCGGTGGGGCCTTTCAACAGTACCGGTATTTGTTGCCGGTAGGCAGCCTCGAACAGTTGGATTTCTTCCCCGACGGCCTCGTAGTAAGGCTCTTTTTCGATGAGGTGGTGGGCGGGGTCGAGGGTGCGGGCATTCATGGTCGGGGGACTTTCAGAAGCAGCCGGACAGCTGTTTTTTGCGTTCGAGCTCTTTGACTTGCAGGTTCCACGCGTCCATTTGCTTCTGCGTATAACCTTTGCGGCGCGCCTGGTCCATCTTGTCGAATATCTGCCCAAGCTTGTTGGTCAGCGCGTCGCATTTGCTCGCCGATGCCCGGGAGGGCGGGGGCGCGCTGGTGCGACGGGTTTCGAGGCGAATCGGGGGCAGATTCCGTGGGCGGGGATTTCGGNNCTTGGATGTCGGAACAATAGTTGGCTGAGCGGGCTGCGCTTGTACAGGGTCGGGTTGCGGCGCGGGATCGATTTCGACGGTACGAACTTCCCGGGCGTTGTGGCAGGGNAGGTTGGAATACGTAACCTCACCCTTGGCATCGATGCATTTGTTGAGCGTGGCGGCTTCCGCGTGGGAAGCGAGCGCCAGTACGAGCACCGTCAGTCCAATCAGGCTTCGCATCGGCGGAATCAATGCTCGCCCGAATACTTGTCGTCCTCCAGCGCCATCTTTTGCTGGAACTCGGCTTCTTTCTCCTGCTCGGCCAGGGCGCGGCGACGTGCCAGACGCTTTTCGTAGGCGTCCGGGCGTTCCTCGACAAATTTCTCGCCGAACAGGGTGTGGCGCAGGAAATTCAGGCCGAAGTCGAGCAGGGCCTCATCGTCGGCGATCAGCAGCGCCATGACGTCGACCGGGATGTCGTAGGTGTCGTTGAAACTCGGGCTCATGACGAAAGCGCGGAAACGATCGACGTCGTAGCTCGCCATGAAGAAGAGCTGGTTGGAGACCGGAGTCGGCTTGCCGATGGCGGGGCCGGCTGATTTGCGTTTGACCACCAGCTGACGCCAGGCGTGCGCCTTCCGGTCGTATTCGTCCACGCCCTGTTCGCGGCGGTATTCCTCGATGGTCTGGGTCTTGTCTTCGAAATGGCCAAGGCAGTGCGGCTCCTTGACCATCGCATAGGCGCTGCGGTCGACGTATTCGTCGGAGCGGCGCATGGTCAGCAGGGCGACGGGGTAGTAGCGGCAGGCCGTGGGGCGGTCTTCATAGACGCCGCAGCCCTCCGGCGTCATGAACTGGCAGGCGGTGCCGCCCTCGACCGGGTTCAGCTTGATGCCCGGCATGCCATCCTTGTCCATCTCGAACGGGACCGAGTACTGCTTGAGAAATTCGCCCGACGACATGTCCAGGCGCTTTTTCAGGCGCAGGACATCATAGGGTGTCAGCGGAATGTCGATGTTGGAACAGCAGGCGTTCCAGCATTTGACGTCGCGGTGGCAACGGAACTGCAGTTTCGCGTCTTCCGCCAGCATGATGGGTTTGACCGGGCTTCCCGCAAACGGGGAATCGGCAATCATGTCCTTGAATTCGGCTTCGTTCATCTCACTACCTTACCTTCCGGGGCCTGGCCCCTCACTTCAAAAACAACATACAAACGGGAACGCGTAGGTTACGCGCTTTCGGCTGGATGCTGAACAACCTTGTTGCTCTTGCTGGTATCGCTGCCGGAAAAACCGGGCGCCGTTAGGCGCCGGAGTTCACTGCGAACCTAATGAATCAGTGGGCAGCGGGCTTGAACAGCTTGGACTTGTCGACCAGATCCACGTGGGCGCGCTTGAAGCAGTTCCACTGTTTGGAGTTCTTGTCGTAGACCGAGTTCACGAAGCAGTGCCAGTTTTCCTCATCGACAAAGTTCTTGTCCATGCGGTAGTAGAAGCCGGGGTAACGGCTTTCTTCACGGAACTGGATGTGCTTCATGTGGGCTTCGGCCGTCAGGATGCGGTGGTAGTTTTCCCACGCGCGCAGCAGTTCGTGCAGGTCCTTCGCACGCATCTTCTCCGCGTCTTCCTTCAGCATGTTCAGCTTGTCTTCCGCCACGCCCAGCATGTTGGCATTGGTCGTGTAGTAGGTCGCGACGCCGGCAACATACTCGTCCATGATCTTCTGCAGACGGAACTGCAGCATCTTGGGCGTGATGTAGTTGGGGTTGACGTCGATCGCCGTGGTGTAGTCCTTGTGCTCCAGGAAGGTACGCACCGGCTTGTAGATGTCTTCCACCAGCTGCTCGACGGAGGTGTCGAGTTCGGGCTTCAGGTCCTTGTTGTCGATGCAGTACTTGACCATGGACTTGGCGCACATGCGGCCTTCGGCGTGCGAGCCGGAGGAGAACTTGTGGCCGGATGCGCCCACGCCGTCGCCGGCGGTGAACAGACCCTTGACCGTGGTCATCGAGCGGTAGCCCCAGTTCCAACCCTTGGGCAGGTGAGCCGGGATCTTGCCCGCATCGGCGTGGTTTTCGTCAGTCGGGGCGCCCAGATCTTCGGGACCCGACACCCAGATGCCGCAGCAGCCGGAGTGCGAACCCAGCAGGTAGGGCTCGGTCGGCATCAATTCGGAGTTCTTCTTCTCCGGCTCGATGTTCTCGCCCACCCAGATACCGCACTGGCCGACGCACATGTCGAGGAAGTCTTCCCAGGCTTCGGCTTCGAGGTGCTTCACTTCGCGCGGGGTCAGGGTCTCACGCAGTTTCGCGAGAGCGGTCACGGTGTCCATGTAGATGGGGCCGCGGCCTTCCTTCATTTCCTTCAGCATCAGGTGGTTACGCAGGCACGATGCGGGAACGGCTGCCTGCCCGTAGGGNGGNTAGTCGTTCAGCAGTTCCTTGTTCTTCTGCATGTAGACTTCGCCGTAGGCGTTGACGGCCTGGGCCTTGAACAGCAGGAACCATGCGCCGACCGGGCCGTAGCCGTCCTTGAAGCGGGCGGGCACGAAGCGGTTTTCCATCATGGTCAGCTCGGCGCCAGCTTCGGCAGCCATCGCGTAGGTCGAGCCGGCGTTCCACACCGGGTACCACGCACGGCCGGTACCTTCACCGACGGAGCGCGGACGGAAGATGTTCACGCAACCGCCGGCGGCCAGCAGGATGGCCTTGGCCTTGTAGACGTAGACCTTGTGGTCGCGGGTCGAGAAGCCGACGGCCCCGGCGATGCGGTTGGGGTCGTTCTTGTCGTTGACCAGCTTGACGATGAAGATACGCTCCTGGATGCGATCCATGCCCAGCGCCTTCTTGGTGGCTTCGGCCACGATCCACTTGTAGGATTCGCCGTTGATCATGATCTGCCATTTGCCGGAACGCACGGGCTTGCCGCCATCCTTCAGCGCGGGCAGGCCTTGCGAGCCGTCATGGCGCTCGCCGTTTTCGTCGGTCTTCCAGATCGGCAGGCCCCATTCCTCGAACAGGTGCACGGAATCGTCGACGTGACGGCCGAGGTCGTAGGCCAGGTCGTCGCGGGTGATGCCCATCAGGTCGTTGGAGACCATGCGGGCGTAGTCGGCGGGATCCTGCTCGGTGCCGATGTAGGTGTTGATCGCGGATAGACCTTGGGCAACGGCGCCGGAACGGTCCATCGCGGCCTTGTCGACCAGTTTGATCTTCAGGTCCATGCCCAGCTCGGCCTTGGCGGCGTCTGCCCAGCGCATGACTTCGTAACCGGCGCCGCAGCAAGCCATGCCGCCGCCGATCAGGAGGATGTCGACTTCCTCCTGGATAACTTCGGGATTACCAAATTCTCCAGCCATTTCGTTTACCTCTCTAAATTACTTGCGAATCAGTTCAGCAGGATTGCCGGCGCGGTAACCCTTGGTGATGCCGCCATCGGCCGAGCCCGTAAAGAAGCCGGTGGCCGTGATGTTGGCCAGGCTGGCAGTCGGCTTGCCGCCGAAGGGGTCGATCGAGCCTTCGGGCGTGGTGCGGATCGGGAACTTGAAGCGCTTCAGCGTGCCGTTACGGAACTTGATGGTCCACATGATGGAGTCGGAACCACGCAGGGGCTGCACCATGCCGCCCAGCGGCACGACGTCGGCGTAGTGGCGGGCTTCGATCGCCTGCTGCGGGCAGATCTTCACGCAGGAATAGCACTCCCAGCACTGCTCGGGCTCCTGGTTGAACGCGCGCATGGCATGGCCGGTTTCCGAACCGTCCTTGTCCAGTTTCATCAGATCGTGCGGGCAGATGTACATGCAAGCGGTCTTGTCCTGACCCTTGCAACCGTCGCACTTGTCGGTACGAACATAGGTTGGCATTACAGTCTCCTAAAGTTAGCTAACAATCCGCGTACGTCGCGGTCCGCTTAGAACTGAACCCGTCCTTGGCCGGGGCGACTCGCGAATCCGCTTCCGGTAGGCTCGTGTCCTAAAACTCTTTTCTGGCCACAGTGCGGCGCAGAAAAACGGACGGTCCGTGGACCGTCCGCAAAATCATCATGCCGCCGAGTGACCTTTCAACTCGATCTTGACGTTTTGTTCGGCGGTCAGCCCGGCGTAGTACTTCTGGAGCACTTTCGCGACTTCCGGGCGGCTGAATTCGACCGGCAGGTCCTGACCTTCGGACAGCATCGAACGCACCTTGGTGCCGGACAGCAGGATGCGGTCGTCCTTGGTGTGCGGGCAGGTACGCTGCGAGGCCATGCCGCCGCACTTCTTGCACCAGAAGGTCCAGTCGATGTTCATGTTCTGCGTTTCGAGCGAGCCCTTGGGGATCTCGTCGAAAATCTTCTGCGCGTCGAACGGGCCGTAGTAGTCGCCGACACCGGCGTGGTCGCGGCCGACGATCAGGTGCGAGCAGCCATAGTTCTGGCGGAACAGCGCATGCAGCAGCGCTTCGCGCGGACCGGCATAGCGCATGTCGAGCGGGTAGCCGGCCTGGATCACGGTGTTGGGGGCGAAGTAGTTCTCGACCAGCACGCTGATCGCTTCGGAGCGGACTTCAGCGGGGATGTCACCCGGCTTCAGCGCGCCCAGCAGCGAGTGGACCAGCACGCCGTCCATGGTCTCGATGGCGATCTTGGCCAAGTATTCGTGCGAGCGGTGCATCGGGTTGCGGGTCTGGAATGCCGCGATCTTGGACCAGCCCAGCTTCTCGAACAGGGCACGGGTCTCGGCCGGGGTCATGAACTGGTCGCCGTATTCTTCCTTGAAGGTGCCGGTGGACAGGACCTTGACCGGGCCGGCCAGGTTGTACTTGCCCTGCGCCATGACCATCTTGACGCCGGGGTGCTCGAGGTCGGTGGTCTTGTAGACCTGCATGCACTCGTGCGCCTTGTCGATGGTGTACTTGTCGGTCACCTTCATGGTGCCCATGATCTCGCCGGATTCGCCGTCGACCAGGGCGATCTCGTCGCCGTCCTTGATGGACTCGTCGTCGGTCGAGAGGGTGACGGGGATGGGCCAGAACAGGCCGTTTGCCATCTTGTAGCCGTCGCAGACGCCCTGCCAGTCGGACTTGGTCATGAAGCCGTCCAGCGGGGTGAAGCCGCCGATGCCCATCATGATGAGGTCGCCGGTTTCGCGCGAGCTCATCTTGAGCTTGGGCAGCGAGGCTGCGCGGGCTTTNTCGGCGACGAGTGCGTCGCCCGTCAGTAGCAGGGGTTTGAGTTCACCGCCGCCATGGGGGCGTACCAGTTTGGACATGCTGTCTCCTCAGACTGTATGGGGGTATTAGAGTCTGGGCAGAATAGCACCGGGGGAGCCCTGAATAATCCTTTATTTTTATTTGAGGATAAGCAGGTTTGATATTAATCGCAAAAATGAAAAAGCCCGGATTACCCGGGCTTTTTCATTCAAAAACAAATCGTTATGCGTCAAAGAAGGCTGGCATGTCGGTTTGCTCGGTCTTAATGACGTCGACCCAGGCGGGTTTGGTATCGCCGCCGGCCGCGGCCAGTTTNTTGGTTTCTTCGTAAAGCATCTTCCAGCGGTTGTAGAGACAGTCGCTGACCTTGCGCATACCCGAGTCGAAGTAGGAGTTGTGCAGGTCGCCTACGGTGCGGGTGAAGGATTCCATCTGCTCCAGCAGGTTATGCGGGTAGCCGTGGCGGTTGGGGTCAGCATATTTGACCATTTCGCGTTTGACTGCGCGCACGAAGACCTTCTGGCCTTCGGTAAGGTCGGCTTCGGTTCGCGGCGCGCCGCCGAAATTCATCACTTCGTTGATGAAACCGTTCAGGCGCTCGCCGAAATCGAAATTGGCGTAATCCACGTTCTGCATAAATCCTCCAATATTTCCTGTTTCAGGTATTCAGGTGATGCTGTAAGACTGGATATGACTCCGCTGCCTATCCTACGCCGCGCGATGCGGCTGTCCAGCGTCTTCCCGGGGCGGTCTTGCGATTATTTTCTAAGCCCTTGAATCCAGCGGGAATAAATTTTGTCCGCCAGTTCATGGAGGCGGGCGATGCGGGCGGGCAAATCCGCCTGGATCGCATCGGGCGACTGCACACCGGGACTGTCGCTGGTGGCGATTTCGTCGGCGCCGTTGTCGCACCAGCTGGCGACGAGTTCGGGCGTCATTTCAACATGGCATTGCATGCCGATATGGCGGTCGTTGAGCACATAAGCCTGGTTGACGCAGAAGGCGCTGTCGAGAAGGCGCGTGGCACCCGGCGGCAGGGTGAAGGTTTCGCCGTGCCAGTGGAATGCCAGCATGGGCTGCGTGGTGTCGCCCAGCCAGGAGCGCGCAGCGTCGGCGTCGGTGATGCGAACGTCGCCCCAGCCAATTTCCTTGACCGGATTGGCGCCGACCGTGCCGCCCAGCACTTTGGCCATAAGTTGGCCGCCCAGACAATGGCCGATCACCGGAATGTCCGAGGCGACCGCCTGGCGGATCAGCGCCAGCAGNGGCGGGATCCAGGGCAGATCGTCATTGACGCTCATCGGGCCGCCCATCAAGCAGACGCCTGAAGCGCCGTTAAGGTTTTCAGGCACGCTGTCGCCGGCGTCGACGCGCACCAGTTGCCAAGGAATGCCGTGACGATCCAGGAATGTGGTGAAATACCCCGGCCCCTCGGTGGGCGAATGACGGAAAACCAGAACAGGACGCATGATGCCTCTCAAGAAGAAAACGGTCGCGATGATGATAGCTGTTGGCGGGTTGGCCTGCACAACCGTCTGGGCCACAAGCATATCGGTGGTGGGCCTGTTCAAGGACAAGGCGATCGTCAGTATCGACGGCGGTAAACCGCGTACCCTCAGTGCGGGGCAAACGATCCAGGGCGTGAAACTGGTCTCCGCGGATTCCGACAGCGCCAGCTTCGATATTGAGGGCAAGCGCCGGACCCTTGGCATGGGCCAGTCGTTCGCGGGTGGTACGGCGACGGACAGCCGCCCGAGCATTTCCCTCACGGCCGACGCGCGTGGTCATTTCGCGGCGGCAGGTGCGCTCAACGGATATCCGATGACCTTTCTGGTCGATACGGGTGCTACCGCCATCGCCATCAGTGCAGCCGAGGCCAAGCGTATCGGAATCGACTACCGGTCGGGCCAGCCGGTCGGTGTGGGGACTGCGGCGGGTGTGGTGCCTGCGTGGCGCGTCAAGTTCAATACGGTCAAGGTCGGCGGCATCTCGGTCAACCAGGTGGACGGGATGGTGGTGGAAACCGGTCTGAACGTGCCGTTGCTGGGGATGAGCTTCCTGAACCGGATGGAAATGAAGCGCGATGGCCAGACGATGACGCTGACGCAGCGTTACTGATTATTCGTTGACATCAAAACACAAGGCCTGCAATGCAGGCCTTGTGTTTTGATGGGTTCGGGTTGGGAGCGGGCCGGTTTCGCGTGTAGTTCCGGTCGCGGCGTTTAACGTTAGCCTGCGCTGCAAACGGGGCCAGCGCTTTACGCCTGGATCTGTTTGTCGCGTTCGATCACGGCATAGGCGCTGTGATTGTGGATGGACTCGAAATTTTCGGCTTCCACGACATACGCATCGATCAGCGGTTCGGCGTTCATCGCCGCGGCGACATCACGCACGATGTCTTCGACGAACTTCGGATTGTCGTAGGCGCGTTCGGTGACGTATTTCTCGTCCGGCCGCTTCAGCAGACCGAACAGTTCGCACGAGGCCTGATCCTCGACCTTGCGTACCAGGTCCTCGATCCACAGAAAGCCGTTGGTCTTCGCGGTTACGGTGACGTGCGAGCGCTGGTTGTGCGCACCATACTCGGAGATTTTCTTCGAACACGGGCACAGGCTGGTCACCGGCACCAGCACCTTGGTGGTGTGGGTGTACTCGCCGTTCTCGATCGCACCGATGAAGGTGACCTCGTAGTCGAGCAAGCTCTGCACGCCGGAGACGGGCGCGGCCTTGTTGACGAAGTAGGGNAAGCTCATTTCGATATAGCCCGATTCGGCTTCCAGGCGTTCGACCATCTGGCGCAGCATGCCTTCGAAGTTTTCCACCGAAATCTCGCGCTCGCGCGTGTTGAGGATTTCGATGAAGCGCGACATGTGCGTGCCCTTGAAGTTGTGCGGCAGGAACACGTACATGTTGAAGGTGGCGATGGTGTGCTGGACGCCGCCGCTCTTGTCCGCCACGCGAACCGGGTGACGGATGCTCTTGATGCCGACCTTGTTGATGGCGATTTGCCGCGTGTCGGCCGAACTTTGCACGTCCGGCATGCAAACGGCGGTATCGCAAATCTGGTTCATGGCAGGCTCCTTGGTATCGATGCAGTTTAGACTAAGTATAAACTGCCGGAATAGTTGAGTAAACTACTCGGGTAATAGGGTTATCCGTTGACGGACGGCATGCTCGATGCCTGCGGCATCGAGTCCGCAGTCGGCCAGCATCCTGGCGGGGTCGCCATGTTCGATGAAGGTGTCGGGCAGGCCCAGATGCAGGATCGGCATGATGACACCGAGTTCGGCCAGCGCCTCGGCCACGCCGGCGCCGGCCCCGCCCGCCACCACGTTTTCCTCTAGTGTGACGAGCAGGCGATGACCGTGCGCCAGTTCGCGCAGCAGGTCCAGATCCAGCGGCTTTACGAAACGCATGTCGGCCACGCTGGCGTTGAGTACTTCGGCAGCTTGAAGGGCGGGTGCAACCAGGCTGCCGAAGGCGACCAGCGCCACGTCATGGCCGCGTCGCCGCAGCACGCCCCTACCGATCTCGACGGCGTCGAGCCCGGCGTCGATCGTGGCGCCGACCCCGCAGCCGCGCGGATAGCGCACCGCCGACGGACCTTCGTGCAGGAAGGCGGTGGTCAAAAGTGCCCGGCATTCGTTCTCGTCCGACGGTGCGGCGATCAGCATGTTGGGGATGCAGCGCAGGAAGGAGAGATCGAAGCTGCCGGCGTGAGTCGGGCCGTCTGCACCGACCAGGCCGGCGCGATCGATCGCCAGCATCACCGGCAGATTCTGCAGGGCGACGTCGTGGATCAACTGGTCATGNGCGCGCTGCAGGAAGGTCGAATAAATCGCCACCACCGGCTTGATGCCTTCGCAGGCGAGGCCGGCGGCAAAGGTCAGTGCATGCTGTTCGGCGATGCCGACATCGAAATAGCGTTTGGGATAATCCTGCGAAAAGCGCACCAGGCCGGAGCCTTCGCGCATCGCGGGGGTGATGCCGACCAGTCGCGTGTCGGCGGCGGCCATGTCGCACAGCCAGTCGCCGAATACTTGCGTGTAGGTCGGCTTGCCACCGGTTTTTTCCGTGACACCCGCAGCGGGGTCGAAACGCGATACGCCGTGATACAGGCAGGGGTTGGCTTCGGCGGGCGCGTAGCCCTTGCCTTTGCGGGTGACCACATGCAGGAATTGCGGGCCATTGAGCTGCTTGATGTTGGAGAGCGTGTTCAGCAGTACGTCGAGGTCATGGCCGTCGATCGGACCGATGTAGTTGAAGCCGAATTCCTCGAACAAGGTGCCCGGCGTCACCATGCCTTTCATGTGTTCCTCGGCGCGCTTGGCGAGTTCGCGGATCGGCGGGGCGACGGACAGCACTTTCTCGCCGGCGCGGCGTGCCGCTGCATAGAACTTGCCCGACATCAGCCGCGCCAGGTAATTGTTGAGCGCGCCGACGTTGGGCGAGATCGACATGTCATTGTCGTTCAGCACCACCAGCAGGGGNAGATCGGTTGCCCCGGCGTTGTTGAGCGCTTCGAACGCCATGCCGGCAGTCATCGCGCCATCGCCAATGACGGCCACGGCGCGCTGGTCGCTTCCCAGTTGATGAAAGGCTTCGGCCATGCCGAGCGCCGCCGAGATCGACGTGCTGGAGTGGCCGGCGCCGAAGGCGTCGAACGCGCTTTCGGCGCGACGCGGGAATCCGGCGATGCCGCCCGGCTGGCGCAGGCCGGCCATCCCGGCGCGACGACCGGTCAGAATCTTGTGGGCGTAGGTCTGATGGCCGACGTCCCATACGATGCGGTCACGCGGGGTGTCGAATACATAGTGCAGGGCGATCGTGAGTTCCACCGTGCCGAGATTNGAGGCGAGATGGCCGCCGGTCTGGCCGACTGAATTGACCAGGAACTCGCGCAGTTCGTGGGCGAGTTTGGGCAGGTCGGCAGGCGACAGCGTGCGCAGTTCGTCCGGCGAATTGACGGTGTCGAGCAGGGACGTGGGCATGTCAGAACGTCCGCTCGATGACGAAATCGGCCAGCTGGCGCAAGCGTGTTGCAGGCGGACCCAGCTTGGCCAGCGCGGCGTGGGCATCGGCGCGCAGCTCCTGCGCGAGTTCGCGCGCGCGCTGCGCCGAGCAGGCTGACGTAGGTCGGTTTGTTGTTGGCCGCATCCTTGCCGGCAGTCTTGCCCAGCGTGGCGGTCGGTGCTTCGGCATCGAGCACGTCGTCGACCACCTGGAAGGCGAGACCGATGCACTTGGCGTAATGGTCGAGCGCGGCGGCAGTCGTGTCGGACAGCGTGCCGCACTGCGCACCCAGCAGCACCGAGGCGCGGATCAGCGCGCCGGTCTTGTGGATGTGCATGAATTCGAGTTCGGTCAGGTCGAGCGGTTTACCCACGCTCGCCAGATCGATCGCCTGACCGCCGGCCATGCCGCGCGAGCCGGCCGCCTGCGCCAGCAGCTGCACCATCCTGAGCTGGGTATCGGCATCATGGGCCAGCGGACGCGACGCCAGGATATCGAACGCAAGGCTCTGCAGCGCATCGCCTACCAGCAGGGCGGTCGCTTCGTCGAACTCGACATGCACCGTGGGTTTGCCGCGCCGCAACGCGTCGTCATCCATCGCTGGCATGTCATCGTGCACCAGAGAGTAGGCGTGGATCAGTTCGACCGCCGCCGCGGCATGCTGCACGCGTTCAGGGGCAGCGCCCGTGACGTCGGCCGCGGCGAATGCCAGCAGCGGGCGCACGCGCTTGCCGCCGCCCAGCACGGCATAGCGCATGGCCTCGTGCAGGCGTTGCGGGGCAATGCTGGATGGCGGAAGCCATTCGGCCAGCACGCTTTCCATGCGCGTCTGGCATGCCTGGGTCCAGGCGGAAAAATCAGTCATCGGTGTCTTCGGTCTTGAACGGCTGCAAGGCGCCATTTTCCAGAATCTTCACCTGCTGCTCGGCGTCGGCGAGCTGCAGGCGGCAGTACTGCAATAGTTCGGCGCCGCGCTTGTAGGCCGTCAGCGAGGCTTCCAATGGCAGCTGGCCGGATTCCATTTCGGCCACGATGGCTTCCAGTTCGGCCAGTGCGGACTCGTAATCTTTGGGGGCGTGGCGGCGCGGGACTTGGCCATGAATATCGAACCCGGCGGAGAAAGGACGATACTTTAACAAATTCAGCGTTGAGGCGCCTCCCGGGTATGCGGCTATGCTAGAATTTCGCGCTTTCCTGCCAGGCGATACCTTCGTCTGACGGGGGTCATCCGTACCCGCACCCCTCAAGGGGCGGGGAGGCCGTGGTCGCCAAGACGCCAAAACGTCAGCAACCACGCTCTAAATCCGGTGGGTCATTTACTTGCCGCTCCAGTGTCATTACTGGAGGGGCTTGGTTTTGAGTAGGGTACGCCATGAGCGATCTCGCCGAATCCAGCGCCGTGTCGCTAACTTCGCCTCAGTTGCCAGTTTCCTGGTATTTCGATCCGGCCATCTATGCGCTGGAACTCGAGCATTTGTTCAAGCAGGGTCCCGGTTATGCGGGCCACCAATTGATGGTGCCCGAGCCGGGCGATTATCACGCGCTGGAAATGTTCGATGGCGCGAGAATGCTGGTCAACGGCGGAACGAATATCGAGTTGTTGTCCAACGTGTGCCGCCATCGCCAGGCGCTGATGCTGACCGGTCGCGGGAAGCTGCCGTCCAACAACATCGTCTGCCCGATCCATCGCTGGACCTACGACAGCCAGGGCAAACTGATGGGGGCACCGGAGTTTCCCGGCAATCCCTGCCTGAACCTGAACCGTACCGGTCTACAGAACTGGCAGGGCCTGCTGTTTGCCGGCAAGCGCGATGTGCAGACCGATCTGGCCGGCATGCAGGCGGCGCGCGAACTGGATTTTTCGGGCTTCATGCTCGATCGCGTACAGGTCACACACTACGCCTGCAACTGGAAGACCTTCATCGAGGTGTATCTGGAGGACTACCACGTCGCGCCGTATCACCCGGGCCTCGGCCATTTCGTCACCTGTGACGACCTGAAATGGGAATACGGGGACTGGTGGTCGGTGCAGACGGTGGGAGTCAATCGTGGTTTGTCGAAGGCAGGTTCCCCTGTCTACCAGAAATGGCACGAGCAAGTGCTGGCGTATCAGCAGGGCAAGGCGCCCGCGCACGGCTCAATCTGGCTGACCTATTACCCCGGCCTGATGGTTGAGTGGTATCCGCATGTGTTGGTGGTGTCGTCGATCGTGCCGACCGGGGTCGAGTCGTGCACCAACATCGTCGAGTTCTACTATCCCGAGGATATCGCCCTGTTCGAGCGCGCCTTCATCGAGGCCGAGCAGGCCGCATACCATGAGACCGCGGTGGAGGACGAGGATATCTGCGAGCGTATGCACAAGNGGCGGCGCGCGCTGTACCAGCAGGGTATTTCCGAGACCGGGCCGTACCAGTCGCCGCTGGAAGACGGCATGATGCATTTCCATTCCTTCCTGCGGCGCGAGATCGGGCCGCATCTCAAATGAGAGGGTTGAGCATTTCGAGCGGGCGGCCGATGCCGCCCGTTTTTTCGTCTGTCCGCCATGAAGTCGAGCTGGATGCTGGTGGCGGCTGCCTTGTTCGCGCTGATGAGCGTGCTGGTGAAGCACGCCTCCGCAAACTTCTCGCCCGCCGAACAGGTGTTCTATCGATCGGCATTCGGCCTGCTGGCGATCTGGGCGGCGATCGCCATCCATCATCGTCAGGTGTGGGCTCCGCTTGCCACACCTTGTTTCAGCGCCCATCTGTGGCGCGGACTGGCGGGTTTCACTGCGCTGGTACTGTTCTTCTATGCATTGTCGCAACTGCCGCTCGCCACCGCGGTCACCCTCAATTACACGGCCCCGCTGTTTCTCGCCGCCTTGTCGGCCT
The DNA here is from genome assembly GCF_013693775.1 of Thiobacillus sp. Lineage (NCBI taxonomy): Bacteria > Pseudomonadati > Pseudomonadota > Betaproteobacteria > Nitrosomonadales > Thiobacillaceae > Thiobacillus > Thiobacillus sp. The sequence continues at coordinate 1,257,115 of NZ_CP059257.1, read as the reverse complement.
GGTGGCTGCACGAGCGCCACGGGCGCGGTCTCGTCGGTGCGGTACTGCTGGGCTTCGTCGGCGTATTGCTCTTGTTGCGGCCGCAGGTTCAGGGCCAGGCCTGGCTGCCTGCATTGGCCGGTCTGGCATCGGGGATGCTGGCCGCGGTGGCCTACGTCAACGTCAAGAATCTGGGCAGGCTGGGCGAGTCCGAATGGCGGGTGGTGTTTTACTTCACGCTGCTATCGACCGCGGGTGGCGCTGCCTGGATGGCGCTGGTCGGGTCTCACATTCCGCAGCGGGCCGACTGGCCGTGGCTGATCGGCATCGGCGTCACCGCCACAGTCGCGCAACTGGCGTTGACGCGGGCGTATCATCGCGGCCGCACGCTCACGGTCGGCTCGCTGGCCTATACCACGGTCGGATTTTCCGCCTTGTACGGTGTGATGCTGTTCGGGGAGCGGCTGCCGCTGATGGCGTGGGTGGGCATGGCAGTCGTGGCCGTCGCCGGCATCTGGGCAGTCCGCGCGTCAACCTCAACCCCGCCCGATTCGCTATAGTGAAAGCACTTTCCAGAGGAGCGCACCATGATCAGCCTGAACGTCAAGGGTAACCAGATCGCCGTCACCGTAATGGGCCAATTCACGCTGGCCGATTATCAGGAGTTTGAACAGGCAGTGAACTACGGCATCCAGTTCCAGGGTACGGTCAACCTGCTGTTCGATCTGCGTGACATGCTGTCGTTCAGTGTCGACGTAGCGTGGGAGGAACTGAAGTTTTCACGCGAGCACAAGACCGATTTCGGCCGTATCGCCATACTGACCGGCGACCAGTGGGTGGCGTGGAGCATGTGGGTGAACCGCATGTTCATGTCGGCGGATATCCGCCTGTTCGACGATCTGGACATGGCCCAGGCCTGGGTGGCAGGCGGCGAGTGGCCGGCTGCGGCAAGCTGAGGCGAACCGCATACGGCGGACACGGGCTGTCATGTCATGAGGAGAGGCGGCGCGCCGGCCTGAAGATGTCCTGGTTGGCGTAATACGCCGCGCTTGCATTGGCCGGGTCCCAGCCGGGGATGCCCTGCACCGGCAAGGGTGCGAGTTGGCGTGGCGAGTCGATCCCGGCAAGCGCACGAACCGACAGTTCCTCCACACCATCGGGGTCGAGCGACGCTGCAATCAAGGTCAGGCATTTTCCGGTCATCCCCGGATAGGGGGCGAGCAGCTTTTCCAGCAGCGCATGACCGACCACGACAAATCGCATCGCGGTTTCAACCGCATGCCGGTGGTCCCAGAACAGCGGCCTCCAGGCGCGCTCGGACAGCAGGGCCGGCCATGCCGGATCACGGCTGATCACCCATACGCCGGACTCGTCCAGTACCGTCAGTGCATCGCGGCGGCGGCCTCGGGTTGGCCCGGTCTCGCCGGCAATCGCACTGCCATGGGCCGCATTCAACGCAGCCTTAAAGCGCGGGAAACGCAGCCAGACCAGCGCGTTCAGCACGTCGTGCCATGTCTCGGCGCGGGTCGGTACCTGCCCGGTCTGCAGGATGTGCGTTTCGTAATCGCGCGCGGACAGGCGGCCGTCGGGTGCAAAAACGCAGCGGTAGGCCACGCGCGTTGCGTGTATCGAGGCGGATGGCCTGGGCGTTGAGCGCATCGAGGCAATCCGCGCCGGGCGCGGGCTGGGCGCATACGAGATCCAGCGCATCGATCAGAGATCGATAAGGTGCGAAGGCGGGGTGGTCGAACTTCAATGCAGCGATTCGGACAGCGCCTGGCGGTATTGGCGCGTCAGCGGATGTGCGCTGCCCAGTAGATCGAACAGTGCGAGCAGGCTGCTACGGCCGATGTCGTCGCGGTAGCCGCGATCGGTTCGCGCGATCCACAGCAGTTCGTCCATGGCGGTTGCAAACTGGTCTGCAGCCAGCAACTGAGCTGCACGCTGGAAATGTGCATCCAGATCGTCCGGCTGCTGAGCAAGGCGGGCGTCGAGCTCGGCCAGCGGCGGCGCCTGCCGGGCCGTTTCGGCCAGATTCAGGTGCGCGTGCAGGCGGGCGATCTCGGGCGCCGTCCGTGCCTCCGGCGGCAAGCTGTCGAGCAGTTTCAGGGCTTGTTCACCTTCGCCCTCGGCCCAGAGCAATTTGGCAAGATCGCGCGGGATGGCGAGGTTGTCGGGCTCGGCCATCGCCGCGTTGGCCAGCAGCATGCGCGCCTGCTGCACATTGCCTGCCTGCCATGCGGCGACGCCCAGCGCATGAGCGCGGTGGGCATCGCCCGCGATGAAGCGATCGAGTACTTCACGGAAGCTGCTGTCGGGGTCGGCGCCGTGGATGGTGTGGGCGACCTCGCCGCGCCAGAAGAATTTCACCGTCGGCACCGAATTCACGCTGAAGCGGCGCGCCAGCTCGGGCAGTTCGTCGGCGTTCAGCATGACGAGCAGGAACTTGCCGCCGTATTCGGCAGCCAGCTTCACCAGCCGCGGCATCAGGATGAAGCAGGGGCCGGCCTTGGGGGTCCAGAAATGCACCAGCACCGGGCCCTTGTGCGAGTTTTCCAGCACCAGCCGGTTGAAATTTTCGGCACTGGCGTCGAAGACATAGGGAGACAGGGCCATCAGTCGAATGCTCCGGTCTGGGCGAACTGGTCGCACGCAGCGACCAGTTCGCGTGCGATCCCCGGCTCGAATGCAGAGTGTCCGGCATCCGGCACGATGACATAGCGGGCCTCGGGCCAGGCGCGCGCGAGTTCGTCGGCCGACACGATGGGGCAGACGGCGTCATAGCGCCCCTGCACGATGATTGCCGGGATGCCGCGGATACGATCGACGTTGGCGAGCAGGCTGTTGTCGGGCAGGAAGATGTTGTTGACGAAATAGTGCGCTTCGATCCGCGACAAGGACAGGGCTCTNTTGTCGTCGCCGAACGCGGAGACGAGTTCGGGGTTGGGCAGCAGGGTCGAGCACGAGGCCTCGAAGGTGGCCCAGTGATGGGCGGCGGGTTGGTGCACGGTCGGATCAGGATCGACGAGGCGGCGATAGTAGGCCGTCAGCAGATCGTGGCGTTTGTCCTCCGGGATGAATTCGGCGAGTTGGCGCTGCGCCTCGGGAAACAGGACGCGAATACCGTGGAGAAACCAGTCGATCTCACTTTTGCGGCAGAGGAAAATACCCCGCAGCACCAGCCCGCGGCAGTGCTCGGGATGCGCCTCGGCGTAGGCGAGCGCCAGGGTCGAGCCCCACGAACCGCCGAAGACCAGCCAGGAGTCGATGCCGAGTTCGCGTCGCAACGCTTCCATGTCGGCGATCAGATGCGGCGTGGTGTTGTCGGCCAGTTCGCCATGCGGCGTGGAGCGGCCGCTGCCGCGCTGGTCGAACAAAACGATGCGGTAGCGTGCCGGATCGAAGAACCGCCGCTGCACAGGCGAGGTGCCGGAGCCGGGCCCGCCGTGCACGAACAGCACCGGGATGCCATCCGGGTTGCCGGACGTTTCCCAGTAGATGCGATGGCGACCTGCCGTTTCTAGCATGCCGCTGGCATAGGGGGTGATGAACGGGTGGAGCGAAGCAATGTCGGGCATGACGGACGCCTTGAATGATAAGCCGAATCATATCCCCGGCCCATGGGGCGTGAACAGGTGAGGCTTGCGCGATGCGTCGTAGGGACTGGCGGCCGCAGTATCGACAGGCGCGTGCGGGGACCGTATGCTACCCATGCGCAAACAATGCGCCGACAGGCGACCGGGTCATCCGGATCGCATGGGCGAATAAAAACAGGTCCACTGTTTCCACCATAACTGATACGAGGAGTTCTTTCATGAGTCATGTCGTCAAGGTTGCCCTACTGGGACTGGGTGAAGTCGGGGAGAAATTCGCCGAGCATTTTCTGGAGAAGATCCAGGAGGAGGGCGTCAACGTGGAGATCGTCGCCGTTGCGCACCGCAATCTGGAATCGCCCGTTGCATTGGGGTTCAGCCATAGCAAGGTGCCGGTGTTCAAGGATGCGATGGAAGTGGTGACCATGGGGGCGAAGGTGGACATCATTTTCGACCTGACCGGCGATCCCGAACTGCGCAAGAAGCTGCGGGTGGCGCTTCAGGAAAGCCATAACCAGCACACCGTGATCGCCCCTGAAGTGGTCGCCCATCTGCTGTGGAACTTCTTCGGCGAAGGCGAGTTGCCGAGCAGCGGCCAGACGGGCTATTGACGCATGGGCTTGCCGGCTGAGAGGTCGGTACGCTATGTGGATGCATTCCCTGACTTAAAGACATGACATCGCCTTTCAAATTCGCCCACGCCGCGAATCCCGACTGGACCCAGGCGGCCCAGGCCTGCATGGGCCAGCTGGGTGCGATCCCGTCGGGCGCGACGCTGGGGTTCCTGTATGTGTCGGACACCTTTGCCGACGAACTCGATGCGATCCTGGCATTCTTCAAAAGCGCGACCGGCGTGCCCCACTGGACCGGCAGCGTGNGGGTCGGCGTTTGCGCCACGGGCGTGGAGTATCTGGAAGAACCCGCACTGGCCGTGATGCTGGCGGAATTCGATCCCGCCGATTTCAGCATGCTGCCGGTGCTGCGTTCGCCGCAGGACATCGAGGCGCAGCCGGCGCAAGCCTATTTCGCCGTGGCGCATGGCGATCCGGCAAACAGCCGCATACAGGAATTGATCGACAGTCTTTCCGCACATGTATCGAGTGGATTTGTCGTCGGCGGGTTGTCGAGTTCGCGTGGCGAGACGACGGCGCAGATCAGCGATGGTGTGGTGAGCGGCGGCTTGTCGGGCGTGCTGTTCAGCGAGCGGGTGAAACTGGCGACGCGGTTGACGCAGGGCATCTCGCCACTGGGGCCGCGCCATCGCATCACCACAGCGAACAAGAACGTCATCGGCAGTCTCGATCACCGCCCTGCGCTGGATGTGATGAAAGAGGAAATCGGCGACGTGCTGGCGCGCGATCTGCGGCGTGCAGCCGGCTATATCTTTGTCGGCCTGCCAGTCCGCGGTTCGGATACCGGAGATTATCTGGTGCGCAACATTCTCGGCGTCGACCCGCAGAACAACCTCGTGGCGATCGGCGAGTATGTCGAGCCGGGAGACGAACTGCTGTTCTGTCGCCGCGACCAGCAGACCGCCGAAGACGACTTGTTGCGGATGCTCTCGGCCATCGGGGCGCAACTGGCCGTGCCGATCCGGGGCGGCGTATATTATTCCTGTCTGGGGCGCGGCCAGCATATGTTCGGTGCGCCGAACCGGGAATTGGAATTGATTCGCGACACCCTCGGAGACTTTCCGTTGGTAGGGTTCTTTGCCAACGGGGAAATTTCCTACAACCGTTTATATGGCTACACCGGGGTATTGACCCTGTTTGGCTGATCAGATGAAGAAACACGGAGATACGCATGACCCTGCACGCCATGAAAGAAGATGAAATCCGCCTGCTGCGCGATGAAATCGACATGCTGATGAACGAGCGTCGGCAGCTCTTGCAGGTGACCGGTGCGGCGGCGGTATTCGTCGCCAACCTCGATACCGACAGCCTGCCCGATGAAGCCGACACCATCGATGCGGCCGAAATGCTGGCCGAACAACTCAACGGCTTGTCCGAGGAGACACTCAAGGACGCATTGGAATCCGTGCGTGCCGAGGTCGATCCCGCACAATAGCCGGATTTAACACCTTGGCCCTTCCGGCATTGCCAGCCCTGACCGAAGTCAGGCGCATTGCGCTGATTGTCGGGCTGACGGCGCTGGCCTACGCGTTGGCGGGGTGGGCCAGCCTCACAATCACGGCGTATGTCGCCGATGTGGTGGCCGTGGTCTGGCTGGCTGCCGGCATCGGCGCCATGGCAAGCCTGCGCTTTGGCATGGCAGGCGTCGTGGGGGTGCTGCTGGGATCGTTTGCGCTCAACAGTCAGATCCTGCCGCCGGAAGCGGCATTCCGCCTGGCGCTCGGCGCGGCCGCTGGTGCCGCCGTGATCGGGTATCTGCCGCGCTACCTGCCGCCCTTCAGCTCCACGCTCGATTATGTTTCCAGTGTCGCCAAGTTCGCGCTCGTAGCGGCGCCGCTGGGATGTGCGGTGACTGCGCTGGCGGGCGTATTCAGCCTGGGTTTCTTCGGTCATCTGCATGCCGACCTGGTGTGGCGGACCTTGGGGGTCTGGTGGCTGGGAGAACTGCTCGGTGTGTACCTGATCGCACCGCTGCTCCTGACGGCGTCGCGCTGGGATTTGTTACCGACCAACAAGGGCGCACGCCTGGAGGGTCTGGTGCTGGTGCTCGGCATGCTGCTGCTGACCCGTGTGATGATGGAATACGCCGAGCCCTTGCGGCCGGCCGAAATCGTCCTGTTCGTCCTGCTACCTGGCGTACTGTGGGCGGCGCTGCGATTCTCGGTGACCGGGGCGAGCGTGGCCATATTCCTGGCTGCGCTGATCGTGCTGGGCGTTTCGCTCGTCTCCTTCGGTGGACTGAGCAGTGCCACGATGCCGCGCGACGTGTTTGCGCTGCAGATCAGCATGATGACCATGGCGCTGGGCGGCCTGTTCGTGTCGGCTGCGCTGACCGAACGCCGCTATTCCGAAATGCGGCTCGACATGCTGGCCAACCACGATCCGCTGACTGGCCTGCCCAACCGTTCGTATTTCCAGGATTTCCTCGGTCATGCGCTGGCGCGCGCGCAGCGCGNNAAGCTCCAGATCTCGCTGCTGTTCATCGATCTCGACCGCTTCAAGCACATCAACGACTCGCAGGGACACGAAGTGGGCGATCAGGTGCTGCGCGTCGTGGCCAACCGGCTGGATGAGCAGTTGCGCGCCGACGACTTCGTCGCCCGGCTGGGCGGGGATGAATTTGCCGTCATCCTGATGCACCCGCCGGCGTCACGGGCTGCCAGCCGCGTGGCCCGCAAGCTGCTCAAGGCGTTGGCCGAATCGTTCAAGCTCGAGCGGCGCCGTTATGCCATCGGCGCCAGCATCGGCATCAGCGTGTATCCGGACGACGGGCTCGACGCCAACACCTTGCTGCGCCAGGCCGATCTGGCGATGTATCAGGCCAAGCAGCGCCGTAGCGGCTTCGAATACTTCAGCGACGAATTGAACACCGTGGCGCAGCAACAGCTGAACCTGGAAACCGGTCTGCGCCAGGCGCTCGAGCGCGACGAACTGGCGCTGGCCTATCAGCCGAAAGTCGATCTCGCCAGCGGCCGCGTGGTGGGGCTGGAAGCCCTGGCGCGCTGGCTGACCCGGTCCGGCGGCATCATCTGGCCCGATCAGTTCATTCCGGTGGCCGAGGAAACCGGCCTGATCATGCCGCTGGGCCGCTGGGTGGTGCGGGCGGCGTGCGAACAGTGGATCGTCTGGCGCGATGCCGGCCTCAACCCGCCGCCCGTGGCCATCAATCTGTCGCCGCGCCAGTTTTCCGACGCACGCCTGATCGACGATATCGATGCCATCCTGAAGGAAACCGGCATGGAGTCATCGTATTTGCAGCTGGAAGTGACCGAGAGTGCAGCGATGGAGAATCCGGCGCGTACCTTCGACATGCTCGGCGCCCTGCGCCAGCGCGGCCTGCATGTCTACATCGACGATTTCGGTACCGGACATTCCAACCTGGGCCAGTTGAAACGCATGCCGATCGACGCGCTCAAGATCGACAAGAGCTTCGTGGACGATGTCCTGACCGACAGCGACGACGCCGAGATCGCCAATGCCATCATCCGCCTGGCGCATGCCCTGAATCTGCGGGTGGTGGCCGAGGGCGTGGAGTCGGTCGAGCAGGTGGCGTTCCTGAAAGACCAGGGCTGCGACGAAATCCAGGGCTATGTGGTCGCCAAGCCCTTGCCGCCGGACAAGGTAGCGACGTTCTTCGGGCGGCAGTTCAATTTCTAAAAGCCCAGACGGGGCCAGAGTGCCGCGGGCTGAACTAGCATTCAGCCCGCTTGGCCGCCGGTTTCCCTGTATAGGCTGGCCGCTATTTGCGGAGCGTACGCTTTACGTGGCGTAGCCTGCGAGCAACAAGCTCGAGATCCCAGTCTGTGCAAGGCGGCTCTTGTTCAGTCGGGATTAGTTGAGACGTTTGATTCCGAGTGCCTTCAGGACGTATTTCTCGTACAGCGGCTCCGAGTTGCCGGTTTTCATCTTGCGCATGAAATATTTCTCGAACGCCACCTTGGCCAGGTGCACCCACTTGCCTTTCTTCGCCCAGGTGACGTTGCGCGGCGGGATCTGCGGGATCGCCACGAAGGCTGCGCCGGTATCGCCCATGTCGGCCAGGCAGATCGTGCTCCAGGTGCCGGTATGGCTGGGCGGCGTGCCGGCGAGTTCATCGGCGATGTTGTGGACGATGGCGGTGACCATCGATTCGATCATGTAGCCGGTCTTGGGCGTGCCGGTGGCGACCGGGGTCTGCTCCACCGGCGGGATCGCGATGCACACGCCCGCCGAATAGATGTTGGGGTATGTCGGGCTGCGCTGATATTCGTCGACGATCACGAAACCGCCGGGATTGCACAGGCCTTCCACTGCGGCGACCGCCGCCACGCCGCGAAACGGCGGCAGCATCATCGCGTAACTGAAATCGATCGTGTGTTCACGCACCTTCTCGCCAAAATCGTCGACTTCCTCGACATGCATTTTCCCCGCCTCGACCCGGGTCGTTTTCGCGTTGGTGATCCACTTGATGTGGCGCTGCCGGAATTCGGCCTCCAGCAGTCCCTTCGAGTCGCCCACGCCACCCAGCCCAAGGTGCCCCACATAGGGTTCGGACGAGACATAGGTAATCGGCACCTTGTGGCGCAGCTTGCGGCGGCGCAGGTCGGTTTCCAGCGCCATCGCGTATTCGTAGGCGGGGCCGAAGCACGACGCGCCGGGTAGCGCGCCGATCACCACCGGGCCGGGATTCTTCAGGAACTCGAGATAGTCCGCATACGCGCGCTCGGCGTGCTCCACCGTGCACACCGATTGCGTGTGGCCGCCTTCCGGACCCGCGCCGGGCACCAGATCGAAGGCGAGCCGAGGGCCGGTGGCGATCACCAGATAGTCGTAATCGACGACGTCGCCGTTGGCCAGGTGGATCCGGCTGTGGGCCGCGTCGATTTCGTCGGCGCGCTGGGCGATGAAGCGGATGCCCTTCTTCTCCAGGTAAGGCCGCAGCTTGAACGTGGTCTCGCGCGTCTCGCGCCAGCCCAGCGCGACCCAGGGGTTGGAAGGCACGAACTGGAAGGTGTCCGACGCATTGATCAGGGTGACGGTGTGCGACTTATCGAGCAGATGGCGAATTTCGTAGGCTGCGGGCGTGCCGCCCGTGCCTGCGCCGAGAATGACGATGTGTGCCATGAAGGAGAGTTCGATTGAAGAAAAGTGGACATGAAAAGGAGGGTTGCGGTCAGCTTCCGCCGGGTCGCCTGCATGTCGCTACCTCAGGAAATATTGCACATAGAAAACCAGCACCATGCCCATGCCGAGCCAGGCGACGACGGGGCCGAGCAATGTGCGCAGGATCCTGTTGCGTGGAATGAAGCCGATGCCGTGCACGAAGCCTGCCGCCAGCCCCCACATGATCAGCATGAGCGTGCCGTGCCCGATAGGGCTGCCATCCTCGACGGTCAACGGTCGCGGAAACAGCGTGACGAGGAGCATGAGCACGAAAGCCGAGGCCAGCGTGATGCCGCGTACCCACCCGCGGTCGAGCATGGCCATCATGTCGGTTTCGCCTTGCGGTAGGGCCGCAGGTACTGCCACTCGAAGAACCGTTTGGCCCAGTGGAACAGGCGGCATGGCGGCAGCATGAGCGCACGTTTCTCGTCGCGATAGACCAGGATGCCGCGGTCGAGCGTATCGACGATGCAGATGAGCTCGGCCTTGAAGCGCGCGACAGGCGGCTTGCCCGCCAGGGCCAGCAACAGGTTCTGCGCCGCGGCCTTGGCCTGCAGGTCGGCGATGTGCGCCTGCTTGGGCAGCCAGTCGGGGCCGGGATAGCTCCCGGAATCGCCGGCGACATAGACCTTGTCCGCGCCGGCGACCTGGCAATGGGCATCCGCCTGGAAAAATCCGCCGTCGGACAGCGGCAGGCCGGCCTCGGTTGCCCAGGCGGGACCGCTCATGCCGGGCATGAAGAGAATCAGATCGGCCGGAATATTGCCGTCCTCGGTCCGAACCCTGTCCGCTTCGAAGCCAAGGGGTTTGTGGCCGAGATGGGTGGCGATGTCGCGCTTCTGCATCTCGCGCAGAAGGCCGGCGACCGCCTTGTCGCCCAGGCGCTTGCCCGGCGTTTTCGCGGCATTGAAAAACACCAGCTTGAAGCGGTCGCGGCGGCCCTGTTTGCGCAGCAGCGTGTCGATGCCGAACAGCAGTTCGAACATCGGGCCGCCGCGCATCGCACCCTGTTCTTTCGGATTGGTCCCGAAACCGAAGGCGATCGTGCCGTCCGTCATGTCGGCCAGCCGTTCACGGATCGCCTCGGCCGCCGACGCGCCTTCGCAGATCGTCAGCGCGTGCTCGATGCCGGGCAAGGCCTTGAGGAAGCGCCCGCCACTGGCGATCAGCAGGGCATCGTTGGCGAGGGGNCCGCTGTCGGTCAGCACGGTGCGCCCGCCGTCGGCAAGGCCGGTGACGCGGCCGGCGTGGAAAGCGATATCGTGCTTGGCCAGAAAACCCGACACGTCGATATCGAGATCGGCGCCACGCCGCAGCCCCGATGGCACCCAGATCAGGCTCGGGTAGTACGTCAACGCCGCACGTGGGGCGACGAGCGTGATCCGTGCATCGCGGTCGCGCCGACGCAGTTCGCGCACGGCGGTGAGTGCGGCGAATCCCGATCCGAGAACGACGATATGGGGTGCGCTCATGACGAACTCCTGTGACAAGCCTGCGAAATCAAGGCAAACGAAGGACCTGCCCGCGCGATGCGGGTACGCTCATCCATGGAGGATCAACCTTGCCGTGCGTCGTTCGCGTTCTTGTTGCGCACTTCGTCGAGCGCGCATTCCTTGGCGTCGCACATCATTGCGCTGATCGAGGCGAGCAGCACGGCCATCGTGACTCCGAGTATCCAGGCGAAATACCACATGGCGATTCCTTTCAGTAAGCCGACTTGTCGTTGGCGGCGATGAATTCCGTCGTGACCTTGCCCCACATCACCTTGTAGGCCCACGAGGTGTAGAAGATGATCAGCGGCATGAAGATCACCGTGGCGCCGAGCATCAGGCCGAGCGTGAGGTGCGAGGACACGGCGTCATACACGGTGAGGCTGGAGCGCGGATCGCTCGACGACGGCATGACGAAAGGGAACATCGACACGCCGGCGGTGCCGATGATGCCGGCGCATGCGACCGACGAGGACCAGAACGCCAGCCCGGCCTGGCCGAGGCGCGCGAACAGCATGCCCGCTGCCAGCGCGGCGAACGCGGCGATCGGCACCCACTTCGCCCACGCGTAGGTGTGGTAGTTGGTCATCCAGGCGCCGGCCGCGGTTGCCACGGTCTTGGCGAGCGGGTCGGGCAGGCCGTTGGGGTCGATGGCGCTGGTGATGACGTAGCCGTCGATGCCGGTCGCCACCCACCATCCCGCCAGCGCGAAGGTGACGAAGGTCAGCGCGCCAAAGAGCAGGCTGGCGCCACGGGCTCGGCGGTAGATATCGCCCTCGGTGCGCATCATCAGGTAGTTCGCGCCCTGGAAGGTGATCATGCCGAGGCTCACCACGCCGGCGAGCAGCGCGAACGGGTTGAGCAGTTGCCAGAAGCTGCCGGTATAGGTCGACATCAGGATGTCGTCGAAATGGAAGGGCACGCCCTGCAGCAGATTGCCGAAGGCGACGCCGAAGATGATCGGCGGCACCGCGCCGCCGATGAACAGGCCCCAGTCCCAGGTGCTGCGCCACGTCGGGTTCTTGATCTTGGAACGGTAGTCGAAGCCCACCGGACGGAAGAACAGCGCCCACAGTGCGGCCATCATCGCCCAGTAGAAGCCAGAAAATGCAGTGGCATAGACCAGCGGCCAGGCGGCGAAGATCGCCCCGCCGGCGGTGATGAACCACACCTGGTTGCCATCCCAGTGCGGCGCGACGGTATTGATGACGGCGCGGCGTTCGAGGTCGTTCTTGCCGACGAAGGGCAGCAGCACGCCCATGCCCATGTCGTGACCGTCCATGATCGCGAAGCCGACCAGCAGGACGCCGATCAGCAGCCACCAGGCGAGTTTCAGGGTTTCGTAGTCCATGTCAGCTCCTTAGATGTTCTTCGCCGGTGCGCCTGCAGGCAGTGCGCCGCCAGCCGCCTTTTCGCCGTGGTATTTGCCCGTGCCAAGGCTGGCTGGCCCCTGCCGCGCGTACTTCGTCATCAGAACCATCTCCACGATCAGCAGCACGGTGTAGAAGCCGACGAAGCCGGCGAGCGAACCGTAGATGTTGCCGACATTGATGTTGGACACCGAGATGTGCGTCGGCAGCACGCCATAGATCGTCCACGGCTGGCGGCCGTATTCGGCGACGACCCAGCCGAGTTCGGCGGCGACCCAAGGCATCGGGATGAACCACAGCGCCCAGCGCAGCAGCCATTTCTTCTCGATGAAGCTGCCCTTGATCGAATAGAACAGCGCCAGCGTGAACAGCAGCAGGAAGGCAAAACCCAGCGCCACCATGATGCGGAAACTCCAGAACAGCGGCGCGACGCGCGGGATGGTGTCGTCGACCGCCTGCTGGATCATCTCGGGCGTGGCCTGCGACACGTCGACAATGTATTTCTTCAGCAGCAGACCGAAGCCGAGGTCGGCCTTGTGCGCGTCGAACTGCGCGAGCGCAGCGGCATCGTCGCGATTCCTGCGCAGCTGCTCCAATGCGGTCACTGCCTTGATGCCGTCCACGATGCGCTCGCGATTCCTTTCCTTGATCTCCTTGATGCCGGGCATGGTCTTGGTGAGCGAGCGCGTGCCGATCAGGCCCAGGGCGTGGGGNATCTGCAGCTGGTAGTCGTTGCGCTCGGCCTTCTCGTTCGGCACGGCGAACACGGTGAAGGCCGCCGGGGCGGGCTCGGTTTCCCACATCGCCTCGATCGCCGCCATCTTGGTCTTCTGCGATTCGCTCACGGTGTAGCCCGATTCATCGCCCAGCACGATCACCGACAGCGCCGAGGCAAAACCGAAGCCGGCGGCGATGCGGAACGAGCGGCGCGCGAAGTCGAGGTCGCGGCCCTTCAGCAGGTAGTAGCTGGAAATGCCGAGCACGAACAGCGAGGCGGTGACGTAGCCGGCCGACACGGTGTGCACGAACTTGGCCTGTGCCGTGGGGTTGAAGACGATGGCCCAGAAATCGCTCATTTCCATACGCATGGTGACGAAGGAAAACGTCGCGCCGACGGGATCCTGCATCCAGCCGTTGGCGATCAGGATCCACAACGCCGACAGGTTTGATCCGACCGCCATCAGCACTGTCACCATGAAGTGCTTCCACTTGTTGAGCCGGTCCCAGCCGAAGAAGAACAAACCGATGAAGGTCGACTCGAGGAAGAAGGCCATCAGCCCTTCGATCGCCAGCGGCGCGCCGAAGATGTCGCCGACGTAATGCGAGTAATACGCCCAGTTGGTGCCGAACTGGAATTCCATGGTGATGCCGGTGGTCACCCCGAGCGCGAAGTTGATGCCGAACAGCTTGCCCCAGAAGCGCACCATGTCCTTGTAGATGGGACGGTCGGTGATGACGTAGGTCAGCTCCATGATCACCAGGATGAAGGCCAGCCCCAGCGTGAGCGGTACGAACAGGAAGTGATAGAGCGCGGTGACTGCAAATTGCAGCCGCGACAGATCGACGAGTTCTTCAGTCAGCATGGGGGCTCCCGGGTGAGGGTTGAGAGGAGTGGGCGGGTTGATTGGGATTGGCCAGGCGCTCGGCTACGGCATCGGCGTCGGGGTGCAGCGCATGGCCGTCGAAGAACGCATAAAAATGGCCGCGATCACCAGCAGCTTGATCGCAATGGCGAGCGAGATTTCTTTGGCCAGCGGATGGCGCAGGAAAGTGGGCATGGGCGGTTTCATGAGTACTCCAATATTCGCAAGTGCCGTGCCAACTCCCTGGGATCGACGGGGGCTTTTATTTCCCTTTGGTTTCAAAAGAATAGATCAATTTTGTGACAGGCGTTGAACGCACGAACTGCCATTTATGGCAAAACATGCTACCTTTATGTGACGTAAATGACATAAATGGCATAAGACAATGTCACCTGCCAACGAACTCATCAGCTTTCTCGAGACCCATCCCGATCCCCAGATCGTTATGGGGGTCGATTACCGGATTCTGGCGGCCAATGCGGCCTACCGCCGCGTGTATGCCGGAGAACGAAATGTGGTCGGGCAGTTTTGCTACGCGATATCGCATGGCTACAGCCGGCCCTGCGACGAATGCGGCGAATCCTGCCCGCTCGCAGCCAGCCGGGCCAGCGGCGAGCCCCGGCGTGTGCTGCATCTGCACCATACGCCGCGCGGCGAGGAGCATGTCGGCGTCGAGCTGACGCCGATCGTCGGTACGTCGGGCAAGGTCGAGTATTTCGTCGAACGCATGCTGACGGTACGCGAGGCCAGCAGTTTTCCCGCCGAAAGCGGCATGGTCGGCAAGTCGCCGGCCTTCAATTGCATGCTCGAACTGGTCCGGCGCGTGGCGCCGTCGGACACCGCCGCCCTATTGCTGGGCGAATCGGGCACCGGCAAGGAATTGGTCGCGCAGGCCATCCACCAGCAGAGCCGGCGCGAGCATGGACCGTTCGTGGTGGTGGAGTGCTCGGGGCTGACCGAAACCCTGTTCGAGAGCGAACTGTTCGGCTATGAGAAGGGTGCGTTCACCGGCGCCAGCCAGCGCAAGATCGGCCTGGTCGAATCGGCGTCGGGCGGAACGCTGTTTCTGGACGAGGTGGGTGACATTCCGTTGAGCCTGCAGGTCAAGCTGTTGCGTCTATTGGAAACGGGGACCTTTCGCCGGGTCGGCGGCGTGGAGACGCTGCGTGCCGATTTTCGCCTGATCGCCGCCACTCATCGCGACCTCAAGGCCATGGTCGAACGCGGCAGTTTCCGGCGCGACCTGTATTACCGGCTCAGCGTGTTTCCGATCCAACTCCCCGCGTTGCGCGAACGGCGTGGCGACATCGGCCTCCTTGCCGAGACGCTGCTGGCGCGGCTGGCGCCGGGGCGGGCCTACACACTGAGCGAAGCCGCCCGGGCCCGGCTGCAAGACTACGATTACCCGGGCAACATCCGCGAACTGCGCAACATCATCGAACGCGCGATGCTGATGGCCGACGGCGATACCCTGCTGGAGGAGCATCTGCCACCCGAACTGAAAAGCGACGAGGCAGGCATGCCGGGCGTGGACGACATCGTGCCGCTGGAGACGGCGGAACTGCGCTATCTGCAATGGGCGCTGGCGCACCATGGCGGCGACCGCAAGTCGCTGGCTGCGCAGTTGGGGATCAGCGAACGGACGCTCTACCGGAAACTGGCCCAGTGACACGCGTCACTGGGCCAGTTTATTTCGCTGGCGGCTCCTTGTCCTTGGGAGCCTGCGCACACCGGATTTACCCCACCAGTTGTTCGAGCACGAAGGGCAGGATGCCGCCCTTGTTGTAGTACTCGACCTCGATCGGCGTGTCGATGCGCAGCTTGAGCGCGACGCGTTCCACTTTTCCATCGGCGCGGTGGATCACCAGCGTGACATCCTGCTGCGGCGTGATGCCGGATTCGGTGCCTTCGAGGTCGAAGGTCTCGCTGCCGTCGAGCTTGAGCGAAGCCGCATCGACGCCGTCCTTGAACTGGCAGGGCAGCACGCCCATGCCGGCGAGGTTGGCGCGGTGGATGCGCTCGAAGCTCTTGGCGACGACGGCCTTCACGCCGAGCAGGGTGGTGCCCTTGGCCGCCCAGTCGCGGGACGAGCCGGTGCCGTATTCCTCGCCGGTGAAGATCATCAGCGGCATGCCTTCGGCCTGGTAGGCCATGGCGGCGTCGTAGATCGGCTTCTGTTCGCCGCCTTGCAGCGTGATGCCGCCCTCGGAGCCGGGGATCATCAGGTTCTTGATGCGGACGTTGGCGAAAGTGCCGCGCATCATGACTTCGTGGTTGCCGCGGCGGGCGCCGTAGCTGTTGAAGTCGGCTTTCTGCACGCCGTGTTCGGTGAGATAGAGACCGGCAGGNGAGGTCGGCTTGATACCGCCGGCCGGGCTGATGTGGTCGGTGGTGACCGAGTCGCCGAAGATGGCCAGTGCGTGTGCGCGCCGGATGGCCGGGCTGGCGGCCTTGGCGCCGACGAAGAAGGGCGGCTGCTGGATGTAGGTCGATTTCGCGTCCCACTCGTAGACGGTGCCGGTGGGGGCGGAGACAGCGTCCCACAGCGGATTGTCGGCGCCGGCGTCGGCGTAGATCTTGCGGTAGGCCGCGGCGTCGGTCGCGGTGCCCATCACGGCATTGATGTCCGCGTTGGTGGGCCACAGGTCCTTGAGGAACACGGGCTTGCCGTCCTTGCCGGTGCCGATGGCCTCCTTCTCGAAATCGATGTCGACGCGGCCGGCCAGCGCAAAGGCGACGACCAGCGGCGGCGACATGAGGAAGTTGGCCTTGACCGCCTGGTGCACGCGCGCCTCGAAGTTGCGGTTGCCGGACAGCACCGAAGCCACGACCAGGTCGTTGTCGGCGATCGCCTTCTCGATCTCGGGCTTCAGCGGGCCGGAGTTGCCGATGCAGGTGGTGCAGCCGTAGCCCACCACGCTGAACCCGACCTGCTCCAGCGCGTCCATCAGCCCGGCCTTGTTCAGGTATTCGGTGACCGCGCGCGAGCCGGGGCCGAGTGAGGTCTTGACGTGCGCAGGCGGCTTCAGGCCGAGTGCGGCGGCTTTCTTCGCCAGCAGGCCGGCCGCCAGCATCACGCCCGGGTTGGAGGTGTTGGTGCAGGAGGTGATGGCGGCGATGGCGATGTCGCCGTGCCTGATCGGCGTGTCGCCACCGCTTTGGTTATCGCGGCGCAGTGCAGCCGCGCCCTTGCCGTAGCCGCCGTCGGCGACGGGCTTGTCCATCAGGCTGGTGAATGCTGTTTTCAGCCCGGCCAGCGCGATGCGGTCCTGCGGTCGCTTGGGGCCGGCGACCGAGGGTTCGACGCTGGCGAGGTCGAGTTCCAGCACCTGCGAGTAGTCGATCTCACCTGCCTTGGGAATGCCGAACAGGCCCTGTGCTTGGTAGTAGGCGCGGATCGTGTCGACTTGTGCGGGCGCGCGTCCGGTGGCAGCGAAGTACTGGCAGGTGGCTTCGTCGACCGGGAAGAAGCCCATGGTCGCACCGTATTCGGGCGCCATGTTGGCGATGGTCGCGCGGTCGGTCACCGACATGGCAGCCACCCCTTCGCCAAAGAACTCGACGAACTTGCCGACGACCTTGGCTTTACGCAGCATTTCGGTGATGGTCAGCACGGCGTCGGTGGCGGTGACGCCGGGTTTGGCGTGGCCCTTGAGGTTCACGCCGACGGCGTCGGGCGTGAGGAAATACACCGGCTGGCCGAGCATCGCCGCTTCCGCCTCGATGCCGCCCACGCCCCAGGCGACGATGCCGAGGCCGTTGATCATGGTGGTGTGGCTGTCGGTGCCGACCAGCGTGTCGGGATAGGCCATGCCGTCCTTCTCCATCACGCCGCGCGCCAGGTATTCCATGTTGACCTGGTGCACGATGCCGACGCCGGGCGGCACCACCTTGAAGGTGTCGAAGGCCTGCATGCCCCACTTGAGGAACTGGTAGCGCTCGCGATTGCGCTCGAACTCGATCTTCATGTTGAGGTCGAGCGCGTCGTGCGTGCCCGAGGCGTCGACCTGGATCGAGTGGTCGACCACCATGTCGACCGGCACCAGCGGCTCGATCTTCTTCGGATCCTTGCCCATTTTCTGTGCGGCCGAGCGCATCGCGGCGAGGTCCGCCAGCAGCGGCACGCCGGTGAAGTCCTGCAGGATCACACGCGCCACGGTGAAGGGGATTTCCTCGGTGCGCTCGGCATTGGGCTTCCAGCTTGCCAACTGCCTGACATGCTCGGGTGTGACCTTCACGCCATCACAATTCCTCAGCACCGACTCCAGCACGACGCGGATGGATACCGGCAGGCGCGCCACCGACGTTCCGAGGGCGGTTTCCAGTTTCTTCAGCGAGGCGAAGCGGGCACTGCCGCTGCCGGTGGAAAAGGAGTCGAAGCTGTTGAAGGTGTCGGTCATGATGGATTGACTCGTGTAAAGAAGGTCGAAACAGGCGAAAGGCGGAATTTTACCGGAAGCGCGCCGTGCGCAGGCGATGCAGTTACAGGCGGATGCCGAATGCAGCCAGCAGCTTGACCATGCCGAGGTAGGCCAGCGCCGTGGCGGCGCTGGATACGGCGAGACTGACCCAGAATCCCCAGCCGCTGCGCAGCAGAAGCGGCAGCAGAACGAATAGCAGCAGGGAGGGCAGCACCAGCCAGAAGATACCGCCGGCCAGCGTGGCGACCTTCTGCACGTCGCCGGTGTCGAGATACAGCCAGACAAAGGCCAGCAGCGAAGTAAGCGGCAAGGACGCCAGCGCGGCCGCCCAGAAGGTGCTGCGCTTGGCCACTTCGGCCACTGCGACGAGGATCAGCGCGGACAGGCCGATCTTGAGCGCGTATTGCCCCATGGCGGCTGGATCAGCTTTCGCGCCGCATCTGCGGGAAGAGGATGACGTCGCGGATGCTCGGCGAATCGGTCAGCAGCATCACCAGGCGGTCGATGCCGATGCCACAGCCGCCGGTGGGCGGCAGGCCGTGCTCGAGCGCGCGGATGAAGTCTGCATCGTAATGCATCGCTTCCTCGTCACCGGCTTCCTTCTGCCGCACCTGCTCCATGAAACGCTCGGCCTGGTCCTCGGCGTCGTTGAGTTCCGAAAAGCCGTTGGCCATTTCGCGTCCGGTGATGAACAGCTCGAAGCGCTCGGTGATGTCGGGCTGGGCGTCGGAGCGACGCGCCAGCGGCGAGACTTCGGCGGGGTAGTCGATGATGAAGGTCGGCTGGATCAGGAGCGCTTCGGTGGTCTCCTCGAAGAAGGAAAGCTGCAGCCCGCCGAGGCCGTCCTGTGGCTTGTACTTGGCCTTCATCGCGGTGAACTGGCTGATCAGCCAGTCGCGGTCGTTCAGCTGTTCGACGGTGTATTCGGGGTGGTACTTGCGGATCGCCTCGACGATGGTGAGCCGGTCGAACGGCTTGCCGAGCTCGATTTCGTTGCCCTGATAGGTGACCGTGGTCGAGCCGGTGGCGGCGACCGCGGTGTGGCGGATCAGCGCCTCGGTGTAGTCCATCAGATAGCCGTATTCGCGATAGGCCTCGTAGAACTCCATCATGGTGAACTCGGGGTTGTGCCGCGTCGAGAGGCCTTCATTGCGGAAGTTGCGGTTGATCTCGAACACCTTCTCGAAGCCGCCGACCACCAGGCGTTTGAGATAGAGCTCGGGCGCGATGCGCAGGAACAGCTCCATGTCGAGCGCGTTGTGGTGGGTGGCGAAGGGCTTGGCCGCGGCGCCGCCGGGGATGGGATGCATCATCGGCGTCTCGACTTCGAGGAAGCCGTGGCCGCTCATGAACTCGCGGATCGACTGGATGATCTTCGAGCGCCGCATGAAGGTCTCGCGCGCGACGTCGTTGGTGATCAGGTCGAGGTAGCGCTGGCGGTATTTCTGCTCCTGGTCGGCCAGCCCGTGGAATTTCTCGGGCAGCGGGCGCAGCGCCTTGGACAGCAGGCGGATCGACTTAGCCTGGATCGTCAGCTCGCCCTTGTTGGTCTTGAACAGCGTGCCGGTGACGCCGAGGAAGTCGCCGAGGTCCCAGTGCTTGAACGCGTCGTGCGCGTCGAGCCCGGTGAGGTCGTTGGAAACGTAGACCTGGATGCGCCCGCTCATGTCCTGCAGCGTGGCAAAGCTGGCTTTGCCCATCACGCGCTTCAGCATCATGCGGCCGGCCAGCTGCACCTGCACGCCTTCGGCCTCCAGCGCNCTCCTTGGTTTTTCGCCATGCTCGGCGGCGAGCTTGCCAGCGTAGTCGTGGCGCTGGAAATCGTTGGGGAAGGCGACGCCCGCCTCGCGGATCGCGGCGAGCTTGGCGCGGCGTTCGGCGATGATCTGGTTCTCGTCGAGTGTCGGGGTAGAGGTTTCTGTATTCATGATGAGCGGGGAATCAATCGCCGAAATAGGCGACTTCGAGTTGGAGTTGTTGGGCTGCGCGTCGCATCACGTCGTCGGCGGTGGCGATGCGTGCGAGTCCGGCATTGCGTGCTGCGGTGAGATGAATGGTATCCAGCGTGCGCAAGGGGATTGGGTGGGTGCTGTCGAGCACGCGCAGGGCGTCGCTCAACAGGGGATCGTCATACAGCACGATGCGGAAATATCCCTCGGCCAGATGGCGGGTGAACTCAGTGCGCGCGAGGTTCATGTAGTCCTGGGTGATCTGTCCGGTGCGCAGGCGACGCGCCATGGCGCAATGCCATTCCAGCATGCTCAAGCGGCTGATGACGATGCCGTCGGCCGCGGCGACGAATTGCTCCACTTCCGTGGAGAACGCCTCGGCCACATACAGTTTGATGAGGGCGCTGGTATCGAGATAAGCCTCAGCCACGCGCATCCCGATCTTCGCGAATCAGCACCTCGCTGGGAATTTCCTGATAGGGCACTGATCGCGCAGCCATTTGAGCGACGGAAGCTTGCGTGCAGGAGCCGCCGGCGCCACCGGCAGGATGCGCGCTACCGGCTCGCCATGCTTCACGACCAGTACTTCGTCGGCATCGGCGAACATCTGGTCGGGGTGCGACAGGCCTTCGCGGGCTTCGCGGATAGTCAGGGTTTTCATGGGTGCCTCCAACGGGGCAAAACGTGACACAATTATAGCCGATGTGACACGCTGATTTTCCAGCTGGAAAATCAGAATTAACCCAATGCTTTCATTTGGCCACTGAGCCGTTCGCCCTGAGCCTGTCGAAGGGCTGCCCCATTCGGCTGGCTCAGGACAGGCTTCGACAGGCTCAGGGCGAACGGTCAAAATGAATCACTCTAAACGAACAGTGTCGGACATTAGCCCGGCGCCGCCAGCGTGCCTTATTTGAAATCAGCTTCATGTCCGACACCCCATTAAGCCTGCTCCACCGCGTTTTCGGCTACTCCGCGTTCCGCGGCGAGCAGACCGCCATCGTCGACACACTCGTTGCGGGTGGCGACGCGCTGGTGCTGATGCCTACCGGCGGCGGCAAGTCGCTGTGTTTCCAGATTCCTGCCCTGCTGCGCGAGGGCTGTGCGGTGGTGGTGTCGCCGCTGATCGCGCTGATGCAGGACCAGGTCGCGGCGCTGCAGGAACTCGGCATCGCCGCGGCCTTCCTCAATTCCAGCCTCGACGGTGCGGCGGCAATGCAGGTCGAGCGCGAATTCGTCACCGGCCAGTTGAAATTGCTCTACGTCGCCCCGGAGCGCCTGCTCACGCCGCGTTTCCAGGACCTGCTCGAACAGGCTAGGGTGGCGCTGTTCGCCATCGACGAGGCACACTGCGTGTCGCAATGGGGGCACGACTTCCGCCCGGAATATCTGGGTCTGTCGGCGCTGCACGAGCGCTTTCCCGCGGTGCCGCGCATCGCGCTCACCGCCACCGCCGACGCCGCGACGCGCGCCGAAATCCTGCAACGCCTTGATCTGGGCGCCGCGCGCGTCTTCGTCGCCAGCTTCGATCGCCCCAACATCCGTTATCGCATTGCCGAGAAATCCGACCCGCGCCGCCAGTTGCTCGATTTCCTTGCCGAACACAAAGGCGAGGCCGGCATCGTCTATTGCAGCACGCGAAAGAAGGTCGAGGAAACCGCCGCTGGCCTGGCGCAGGCCGGCCTCACCGCGTTGCCTTACCACGGCGGCATGGACAACGACACGCGCCGCCGTCATCAGGAANAATTCCTGCGCGAGGACGGCGTCGTCATGGTCGCCACGCTCGCGTTCGGCATGGGCATCGACAAGCCCGACGTGCGCTTCGTCGCGCATCTCGACCTGCCGCGCTCGGTCGAGGGCTACTACCAGGAAACCGGCCGCGCCGGGCGCGACGGCGAGCCGGCCGAGGCGTGGATGGCGTGGGGCCTGCAGGACGTCGTCACGCAGCGCCGCTTCATCGACGAGGGCGAGGCCGAGGACGCGCACAAGCGCATCGGCCACGCCAAGCTCGACGCCCTGGTCGGCCTGTGCGAGGCGGCCAGCTGCCGCCGCGTCGCGCTGTTGAGCTACTTCGGCGAAGCCAGCCAGCCCTGCGGCAACTGCGACGTCTGCCTCAACCCGCCTACGCTGTGGGACGGCACCGAGGCCGCGCAGAAGCTGCTCTCCACCGTCTACCGCACCGGCCAGCGCTTCGGCGCCGGCCACGTCATCGACGTGCTGCTCGGCAAGACCACGGAAAAGATCGACCGCTTCGGCCACGGACAACTCTCCGTGTTCGGCATCGGCGCCAGCCAGACCGACAAGGTCTGGCGCGCCGTGCTGCGCCAGCTCGTCGTGCGCGGGCTGCTGGAGGTGGACCACAGCGCCTACGGCGCGCTCAAGCTCACCCAGGCAGCCAAGCCCGTGCTCAAGGGCGAGGAAACCGTCATGCTGCGCGCCATCGAAGCGCGGCCGGCGCGCAAGAAATCACGTCTCGCCCCCAGTTCCGGCGCCGGCGTCCACGATGACGAAGATCCCTTGTTCCTGTCCCTGCGCGCCTGGCGCCGCGAAACCGCCAACGAANAGGGCGTGCCCGCCTACGTCATCCTGCACGACGCCACCCTGCGCGAAATCGCCGCGCGCCGACCTGTGACGCTGGCGGAACTGGGCGAGATATCGGGGCTGGGGACGAAGAAGCTGGAAGCGTATGGCGAGGCGGTGCTGGGGGTGGTGGCGGAGGGGTGACGCTGAATACCGCGGCAAGTAGGGCGCAATAACCAATGGGCATTGCGCCGCTTGTGGGCACATCATTCGGTGCAATGCGTTGCACTTATTGCCTCCTACGCTTGCTGACTGCAACCGGCCAGAAACAGACCTTAGAGTAATCAGTAAAGCAGCCTGTCGGCTAGTTGTACGATCCCATAAAGTGTCTATTTTCTTGCTCCCCAGGCCATCCATAGGTCGTTGAGGGGCCACGGGTAGTGGGATGCCACGTGATCGGGATAGACAAATTTGTGGTGAATTTCTCGGATGGCGACGACGGAGGGTGATGAAGCACTATCAAGATACAGAAACGGGACTGATCCATGCGTTTGAGCATGGGGTTGATCCGCTTGCCCTGAATAACCGGAATATTCCCGCTACGCTGTCTGAAGCCATTAAACCAAAGCCAGACGACTCATACGTTTGGTACCAGGGAGACTGGATTAAACAGGAAGAAGCCCCTCCGGGTTACACGCAACCCGTTTCCAGTGTTCCTTCGTATAACCCCGCCTGGATGGCCTATCTGTTCCCATATACGGCAGTCCATCGTGATGAAACTTCTGGATTGAATATCTCCCTCGATCAGATCAATGCGAACTCCTACGATGGCAACAAGCTGGCAGAAGTGGTGGCAACCCTCCCTCTAGGCACATCTAGTGGGATACCTGCGCTTATCAGCTATGACGGGGCGATAGCAATTCCGCAATGTGAAGACTTCCCATGCAAGGCTGATGGCGTAAGCAAGCTCAACGAAATTCTTTGTAGCCTGTTGATAGGCGGTGTCCATACAGAGGTGCTTCACTCGAATGATCTTGTCGTCGGTGCTTTGCAGGACAGGACGAGGCTTTTTGCCTATACGCCATCCCTTCATACCCAACTGCGGTTGAACTGGGCTGCCATCAATGACCGACTATCGCCTTTGATGCACCCCAGAGTGTTGATGGCGGTGGAGATACAGAAGGCATACAGTCAGGGTCAACAGGTTATTCGGGCTGTCCACAACTTTTCTCCGCTTTTTCTCTTGAACGGATACACGGCGATGGTGTATCGCAATTACAGTGACGCACTCAATAATCTTTGGATAGCGGTGGAGCAGCTTACGGAGTATCTGTGGGCAGAGAACTACGTTAAGAACAAGAGCACATTCCCCGCTCGTGTTGCCAAGTGCCATGCTNCATTTAAAAGAAACNCTGGCCTTGATAAGATTTCGGCAAAGCATAAGCTTCTACGACTCTCGAAGATCATCAGTAAGGAATGCTACAAGACGCTTAACCGGGCTCGTAGCAAGCGTAATGACTTAGTGCATGAAGGCATCGTGCCGGACTTACAAATTGTCGAAGGGCTCTGGAAGGCTCTGCCCCAGTTGATCGAAGTGGCATCAGGAATTCGAGAACTTGGCGTGAGAAGGCTTTGGGGTGGTGGTGCAAACAACTGGGCTATACCTGCGAGGACTAACTTCGATGAGTGGACGGAGCTTGCTACCAAGGTATAGCGTTGCAGTCACTCCGAGCAGACCAGTTAGCTACACGTTGAGCGTCTGCTTTTCAAAGGCCCGAACGTCATCTTCAAGTCGATAGTGGCAAGCAACAATTCAGCCAAGCAGCTTCACCTTGCTCCGAATCGGCAACGCCGTATTCCCCGTAATCAAACCTTCAGCGCATTCCCCACGACTTCCGCCACGTCCTTCGCAAGCCCTCGATCGCCGCGCGCGCATGGGCTTGCCGACCGGCGTCGAACTGGCGCCAGCGATCGAAGCTGCGTGCGATGTGTGACGCGACCTGCGGGTTGATCGCCTGCAATTCGCTGATGACGTCCGCCGCAAGCTGGTAACCGCAGCCATCAAGGGCATGGACGTTGATTGATGCGGCCTTGTCTAGACGGGCTTGAACACCATCAGGCCATATACGCCGAGCATAGAGAGGAATGCCGGGTAGCCGAGGCGTTCCCAATAGCGGGCATATTGCCAGTAGCGGAAGGGAAGTTCCGCGCTATCGTTCGCTGCGACTGAAGCGAGTGCCGCCATCTTGATCTGGAGCCATACGACGGGCACCCAGCATGTGCCGGCGAACAGATAGAGCGCAGTGGTCCACATCAACCAGGCCTGATCGAGCGGATATCCCACCATGATTGCCATCGCGAGTCCTGTCGCCGGCTGCACGACGACTGCGGGNGTCGTGAACCAGAAATCCGCCCGGACGACCAATCGTGAAACTGCCGCGATTGCCTGGATGTTTTTCGTTCTGTGGATGAAATAGAGATAGAAAGCGCTCCCGAACCCGGTGCCGACCAGTAGCACGCTGGACAGGATGTGCACCCACTTGAGGGCGAGATAGGTGTTCATGGTTGGGTCCCTTGATGACGATGCAGCAGCCACAGGATCATAAAAATCGGGAGGTTCTTTAAAACGGGCCCGAAAGGGTGCAGCCAGAACTCCGGAAGCCGCACGGATATGATCACGGTGTAGATGAGGATCAGAACCGCCTGGGCCTTCCACAGGCGTTTGCTGGGACGCGTTATTGTCAGCACGCCGAGGACGATGTCGAGCAGAGCGGCGGCATAAAGCGTTGCCTCGGAGATCGGGCCCTGCAACCCCACCCGCNGCAAGTAGATCCAGGCTCGCGGATAGGGAAACCCGCCAAGCNGACACGAGACCGGTGAGCACCCAGACGGTGCTGATGACGAGACGCGCCGACCAAATTTCAAGCGTATTCAACTCGGCTNNCGCTTCATAGATAAAGTGCCGAAAGCTTCTCGGCGGGCGCCCCAGGAGCATGGCGAACGCGGCCGGGTTCCCCTCGTTTCCGGCCAACAGCATTTTCAGGGTGTCGCTGCACAAGGGACTGGCCGGGATGTGATCTCCGAGGCGTGCGGCTAATTGCATCAGATAGCGCGGTACCGACAGGTGAAGCGCAGGCGCGAGGTGGACTTGGGCCCGATAACTGTCGAGCATGCCGCGCAGCGTGGTGGACTCTGATCCAACGGCCGGGACGATCTGGCTTTCGGCTACCGGGTCTTCCAGCCAATGGTGTACGGCGGCGCAAATGTCGTCGATATGGAGCGGTTGCAGGGGATATAGGCCACCGGCGGGCAGGAGGTGGAGTGGAAGCCGCGCGAGCAGCTTGAACATCCGCGCACTGGCACCGTCTTCGCCGTAGATGAGCGAAGGACGAAGAATCAGCGATCGCACGCTGCCCGGGAGGCTGAGTAGCGCCTGTTCGGCCTGAAGGCGCGTCGTGAAATAGGGCGTTTGGATGCCCCGGTCAACGCCCAATGCCGACACCTGCACAATGCGCTCCACCCCTGCGTTTGCGCACGCTTCGAAGAGCGCCCGTGGTGCTCCCGTATGGAGTGAGGCCATCGCATTAGCGGGACTGTCGCGCAGCACGCCGACCGCATTGATGACCACCGAGATGCCGGCAAGGCGTGGAAGCCAGATTTCCGCGCGTGTATCGGTGCGGTAGTCCATTGCGATGTCGCCCGTGCGAGTCGGCTCGCGAACGCCGCGATACACGGTGTGGCCGCTCTGTTGAAGGGCGTGTGCGATGTGCCTTCCGACGAACCCGGTGGCGCCACATACCAGGACGTTCATTTCGTGCTCCGGGGTTGGGTGCGACCGTCTTCCAGACGTTGCGGGCGACGAAAACAACCGTGACGAAAAGGCCGCCGAGCGTGAGGATCAGCGTGGTTCGTACCACGTCCACCCACTCGACCGCGGTGGTGGCATTGCCAAAGATCAGTACCAGCATCAGCGATCCGCTGTAGGCGAGGATATCGGCGCTGCGGAGCCAGAATTCGGCGCCCGCGTCGGACTGACACAACTCCCCAATGACCCTTCTTGTGGTGCGGCGCAGATAGAGCATCGCAATGCTGACCACGGCTATGCTCAGGGCTAACGTGGCGAAGAATAGTGTGAGTTTCATGGCGGTCTCCCGTTAGCGATTGATGGTGCAGTGCCCGGCGGAGCATTTCCCGCTGAGTGAGTTGGCGTGCCGCGCGGTATGTTTGCTCCATAGCGCGAACACGTGATGCAGCCCGAGTGCGGACAGGAAATGGCGGTGCCGTACCACCCAGGGATAGGCGCGTTCGGCCAGCGGCCGGGTCAGNGGATGTCCCCACAGCCTGGCGATGGTGGCCATCCCGGCGATGCGATAGATCACCTCGAAGGCGGCGACGCCTTTCAGCCACGCGCCGTTCGCATCACGCGCATGCAGGCAATTCATCATGACGTCGCGCGTGATGCCTTCGGCGAGGAACGGGCCGTCGTCGAAATCCGGGGCCGAGCAATCGACCAGAATCAGGGCGTCTTCGAAGTCATGCAGTTTGATGTTCTGCATCTCGCTGTTGCACAGGGCGCACGAAGCGTCGAAGTAGATGGTGAGTGGCGTGGCAGTGGACATTATTTCTCCTTTAATTACAAAAATTTCAGTCATAACAGAAATATTTGGGCAAAAAAATCAACTGTCCTTCTTTGAAAGCAGCAGTGTCTGGATCTTGGCGCCCAGTTTCATGACCTTCATCAACGTGGCGGGCTCCAGCCGCAGCATTTGATCTCCCCAGGTGGAGAGCGCTTCCATCAGTGCAAGCGTCTCTTTGATCCGCTGTTGCGCGACAGCTTCTTCCCGACCAAGTTCAGGGCTGGCGAGGCAGTCCTTGAGCACGCCGATGGTCGGGTCGAATTCGCGTTCCTTCCGTTCCCGGACCACCGTTCTGAACAATTCCCATACGTCGCCCGAGGTGGCGAAATGATCGCGCCGGTCGCCCATCATGTGCACGACATGAATGAGGTTCCAGTTCTGCAATTCTTTCAGGCTGGTGCTCACGTTCGAACGCGCAACCTCCAGCGTTTCGGCAATCTCGTCGGCAGGCAAGGGTTTGCCCGTGAGATAGAGCAGGGCATGGATTTGGGAAACCGTACGGTTGACCCCNCATTTCGAGCCCATTTCTCCCCAATGAAGAATGAAGCGTTGAGCGACTGGATTCAGATTCATGTGGCCAATATAGGAATATCAGTAATTTCTGTCAAGACAGAAATTAAATTATTTTGATCCAAGGAGAGATTTCTAATTTGATCAGGGTAAGGCATCCCCAGAACTGCAAGCTATTTCACACCTTCAACGCATTCCCACCACTTCCGCCACATCCTTCGCCAGGCCATCGATCGCGGCGATGCGCTCCGGCGCGGCGCGCGCGTGCGCCTTCCGGCCCGCATTGATGAACGCCCCTGCGGCGATGAATCAGCCGAATTCATGTTCACCGCAAAGGTTGAAATGGCCCCGCATGGCGAAAACGGCACCCGCTACCGCGCCACCGTCATTCATGCAGACGAGGCAGGGTGCCGGACGCACGCTGCCATGGGCTTTGAAGCAGGCTGGGGCGTGGCGCTCGACCAACTGGTCGCCATGGTCAAGCGCGGCATTTGAGCAGGGGTCCGCTCCCTCCCGATCACACAGGAAATCAGCGATGACATCGAGCGAAAGCGGCGGGTCCGGATCGTCGCCTCCATCGTTCTCTTCCCGGCTCAAAGGGGTCGCTCGGTCCCGCGCGACCATAGCGAGTAGTGGAAATACATTCCAATTATGTGTCGGTCACGAGGCGATAGCCCACGCCGGATTCGGTGCGGATGTGGCGAGGCAGAGTCGGGTTCGCCTCCAGCTTGCGGCGAAGGCCCGTCATATAGACACGCAGGTAGTGAGTATCCTCGGCGTGGCTGGGGCCCCAGACTTCCCTCAGCAGCTGCCGGTGGGTGAGCACCCGACCGGCATTGGCGATGAGCAGGGCGAGCAGCCGGTATTCGATGGGGGTGAGATGGACCTCCGAGTCGCCACGGTGGACCTGACGGCGGGCCAGATCCACCGTGACCTCGCCAAATGTGATCAGCGGCCCTTCGCTACCGCCCGGGCGCGTACGACGCAACAGCGCGCGCACCCGCGCCAGCAGTTCCGCCACGCCAAAGGGCTTGGTCAGGTAGTCGTCCGCCCCGGCGTCCAGGGCGGCCACCTTGTCGGTCTCGTCGACTCGAGCGGAGAGGATGAGGATGGGGACGGCCGACCAGTTGCGCAGGTCGCGCA
Source organism: Thiobacillus sp. (assembly GCF_013693775.1). Classification (NCBI taxonomy): domain Bacteria; kingdom Pseudomonadati; phylum Pseudomonadota; class Betaproteobacteria; order Nitrosomonadales; family Thiobacillaceae; genus Thiobacillus; species Thiobacillus sp. The sequence continues at coordinate 1,228,149 of NZ_CP059257.1, read as the reverse complement.
CCACGTCGACACCATCCCGATCCGGCAGGCCCAGGTCCAGAATGACCAGGTCGGGCTTGCGCGTGCCGGCTTCCACCAGGCCACGCTCCCCTTCACCGGCTTCCACCACGTGGCAGCCCTCGGCCTCCAGCGCGGTGCGCACAAAGCGGCGGATCTGGGGCTCGTCTTCGATGACGACCACGGTGGGCGAAGCGACGCGAAGGTTTTCCATCAGGATTCAGGTCTCCGGAGGGACGACAGGCGGCTGGCCGGCGGGCAGGGTGATGACAAAGCGGGCGCCGCCCTCCGGGCGATTCTCCCCNTTGGCCGTTCCCTTGTGCGCCTGGACGATGGCACGCACGATGGCGAGGCCCAGACCAACCCCNGCCACGGGNGATTCGTCCTGGCCACGGGTGAATTTTTCAAACAGGCTTTCCTCGCGACCGGGCGGCAGCCCCGGTCCGTTGTCGGCAATGGTGATGCTGACGCGGTCCCCTTCGTTGTGGGCGCCGATCTCGATGCGGCTACCCGCCGGGGTGTATTTCGCGGCGTTCTCCAGCAGATTGCAGAACACCCGTTCCATCAGCACGCTGTCGAGTTCCAACAAGGGCAAATCCGCCGGCAGGTCGACGACTACCTCGTGCCGCGCCAGCGGGGCCGCCAGGGTCTGCAGTGACGCGCCCACCACTTCTTCCAGAGGTTGCCATTCCCGTTTGAGTTGAACCTGGCCTTCCTGTAAACGCGCCATATCCAGCAGGTTGCTCACCAAGGTACTGGTCCGCAGCGACTCGGTGCGAATGGCCTGGGCGATCTCGGCCTGGGCTTCCGGCAAGGGCGGGCCGGCCAGCGGCAGGGAGTCGGCCAGGCCCGCGAGCACGGTTAGCGGCGTGCGCAGATCGTGAGACAGGGCGGACAACAGGCCGTTGCGCAGCCGTTCGGACTCCATCCGCACCAGGGCGTCCTGTGCCACTTCCACGAAATGCACCCGCTCTAGCGCCAGGGCGATCTGGGCGGCGAAGGTTTCCAGCAGGCGGGCCTGTTCGGGCTGGAACAGGAGCCGTTTCTGGCTGGGCAGCAGGGCCAGCACCCCNCGCGTGCGCATCGGCGCCTTCAGCGGCAGATAGTACATGGGCGCGCCCGGCAGGCTCTGGGTGCCCATCCCCGCGGGCTGCTGGTGATCGTAGACCCACTGGGCGATCGCCGGGTCCAGCGGCAATTCCTGGTGTCCGGGCAAGGGTGTGGGCGCATGCAGTTTTTCCTGGAGGTCAGGCAGCAGGATGCAGACCTGAGACTGGAACAAGCCTTCCAGATGGTGGTGGGAGATGTCCACGATGTCTGCCGGCAGCAGCGCCCCNGCCAACTCCCTGCCCAGTTCGTTGAGCGCTCGGGTACGACGCTCGCGGTACATGGCGACGCGGGTCTGATAGCGCAGGCTCGCCGCCACCCTGCTGATCGTCAGGCCCACTCCCAGCATGATGGTGAAGGTGAGCAGGTGACGGGTGTCCGCCACACTGAAGGACAGCTTCGGGGGCACGAAGAAAAANTCAAAAGCCAGTACGCAGAGGAAGGAGGCCAGGATGGCAGGCCCCTGCCCGTAGCGGACCGCCACCGCGACCACGCCCAGCAGGTAGAGCATGATGATGTTGGCCAGATCGAGCCATGGGCTGACCAGCTGGGCCAACACGGTGGCGAGGGCGCAGGCCACCCCGGCCCAGACATAGCCCGGCCACCGGGCCATGGGCACGGACTCCGGGTCGAGAACGAAAGGCGTGGAGACTGCCTCCGCGGGAGACCGGGCCTCTGCCTCATGTGCGACGACATAGACGTCGACATCCTCGGCCAGGGCGGAAAGCCGGTCCGACAGGGGCGCACGCAGCATCCGCGACAAGCCGGTACGCAAACTCTTGCCCACCACCAGTTTCGATACGTTGCGGCTGACGGCATAGGCCAGTAGGGTCTGGGTGTCCTCTTGCCCGGCGAGGGTGGCGGTCTCCGCACCCAGTTCGCGGGCCAGGGCCAGCGTCCTCAGAATCTTGTCGCGGTTGGCCTCGGACAGGCGCTGCAGCGCGGGGGTCTCGACGTAGACGGCGATCCAGTCGGCGTGCAGATCCGCCGCCAGCCGGGCGGCGGCGCGCACCAGCCGGTCGCCGCCGGCGCCCGGGCCGATGCAGGCCAGCAGGCGTTCCTTGGCCTGCCAGACCGTTTCGATAGCTTGGTCGGTGCGGTATTCCCGCATCTGCGCATCTACCCGGTCGGCGGTGCGGCGCAAGGCCAGTTCGCGCAGGGCAATCAGATTACCCTTGCGGAAGAAATTGCGGATGGCGCGCTCGGCCTGCTGGGGAAGGTAGACCTTGCCTTCCTTCATGCGCTGCATCAGTTCGTCCGGGGTCAGGTCGACCAGGGCCACTTCGGCCGCCTGCTCGAACACGCGATCCGGCAGGGTCTCGCGCACCTGGATGCCGGTGATGTTGCCGACGATGTCGTTGAGGCTTTCCAGATGCTGCACGTTCACCGTGGTCCAGACGTCGATGCCGGCTGCCAGTAGTTCCTCGACGTCCTGCCAGCGCTTGGGGTGGCGCGAGCCGGGCACGTTGGAATGCGCCAGTTCGTCCACCAGGAGCAGGGCGGGCTTGCGCGCCAGCGCCGCATCGAGGTCGAACTCGCGCAGCTCCCTTCCCTGGTAGGCCACGACCTTGGGNGGCAGCAGTTCGAGTCCGTCCAGCAACTGTGCGGTCTCGGAACGTCCATGCGTTTCCACCAGGCCCACCACCACCTCGCGCCCCTGGCTTTGCAGGGCTCGTGCCGCGCTCAGCATGGCATAGGTCTTGCCCACGCCGGGACAGGCGCCAAAGAAGACCTTCAGCTTCCCCCTCTGTTCGCGTTCGGTATCGGCCTCGATGCGGGCAAGCAGGGTATCGGGGTCGGGGCGGTTGTCTTGATCGTTGGCAGGCATGGGCTCAGTGTACTTTCAGCGTCCGTCCTGCACACGCAATGGGCAGGATTCAAGCAGATGCCTGCGCATGCGACGGCGGCGCTCAGACTCACACTCGGGGAACACGTGAACTGGCGCCCCCAAGCCACCGAGTGACGGGCAGCGTTCACCGCATGTGCCTTCCCGCAGACTGGGCAAATGTGGATCATCAAATTCCCCACGTGGTCAAATGGCATGTTCGGCATAGCGGGCGAGATCCGATGCCGCGCTATGGGTTTGTGCGGAAACCAGGAACACCTCCCGGTCATGCGATGCGCCGACTGCCAGGGCAAGGCCGAGGGCGGCGGCGCCCGCGGTGGCCACGGCAAGTCTCAATGGCGCCTGCCAATCGGTCAGGTAACAAAGCAAGGCCGCGGTGCCGAGGGAGCTGGCCGGGAAGCTGCCGTGTGCGACCTCGCAGCCATCGGCGCGCGTCGCGACCCGGATGTCTTCCCGACCAGGGCGATGCCGATGCATATCTTGTCGTTATACGCGGGGGTGGCTCTTCTCTCTGCTGAGTGATACGCATGTCAATTCCTGTCGTTACGATGCATTTCATCCTAGCGGCAGCCGCGTCAAGATGTCGTAAAATTGGCCGCCGGACTGTTAAGCGCGGCTAAAGAAGGGGGCCACGGGCTGGCTCCAGGAGGCGAACAGCTGCTTGACCTCCGAGGCGTGACCGCACTGGTGCAGGCGTGCGCGAAAACGGCGGTCGGAGAACAACTGGGTGGCATCGGCCAGAATTCTGAGGTGTTCCTCGTTGGCCTGGTTCGGCGCCAGCAGGACCAGAATATCAATGACCGGGTCGCCGTCCGGGGCATCGAAGGGGATGGGCGATTTCAGGCGCATATAGGCAACCTGCATCCGTTCCAGCTCCTTGACGCGGGCATGGGGGATGGCGACGCCTTTTCCAAGGCCGGTGGATCCGGCCAGCTCGCGGCGCGATAGACCCCGGGCTACCCATTCCTGGGGAAGTGCATGCTCGCGCTCCATGTGCCGACCGATGACATTGAAAAGCTCAAGCTTGTTCGAGACCGCGACGTCGAGGCAGATATTTCCCGGGTAGAGATAACTGGCGAGCGTGTTCGATCCGGGNGCCTTTTTCGCGCCGATAAACAGGCCAGACTTGATCACGGCCAAGGGATTCAGATTCACGTTCGTCTCCAGATTTACGCTGCCTTGGACAGGCTATGCCAATCAACCACGTGGAATCGATTGCAGGTGGGGGAATAGGAGGGGCACCTGCACCGTTCCAATGAGTCAGCAAGTTAGAACGTCTTGGAAATCCATGCAGTGGTCGCAGCCTTGCCCAGATACTCGCCGGTATTGCTCGTCCCGGTGTTCGTCCAGAAAGCTTTCTCGGCATTGGTGTCGCTGTACGCGACGCCCAGGGTCATGCCGGACGCCCGCTTGGCCAGCTTGCCCAGGTCATACGTTGCGCTGACCTTCCAGTCCTTGTAATCCGGCGAGACGCCGTAGGCGGCAATAAACTGATCGTCGTTCTTGAAGTTGAAGGTGCCCCAATGCGCACCCAGGGCCAGGCCGGTGTCTGCAACAGGCAGGCTGCCGGAAATATCCAGGTAGTAGGACCCATTGGTATTCGGGCCGACGCCGAACACCGAGTCACTCACATAGTGGGAATATTTGGCCGTAAACCATTTCCAGCCTACCGAGCCATAAATCTCCGAGGTCCAGGCACCCACAACGCTGTCTTTCTTGCTGCCCGGGTACATGTAGCGGATCGCGCCCACGTCATAGCTGATCGGCCCGATGGTATTGCGGTAGCCGCCGTAGAGATCGAGCTCCATGCTGCCGCTGGTGTAGCCCTGGAATTCCGTCAGCCAGCTGACGTTGGAGCCCCAGGTGCCCAGGTAGAGACCGCTGGCGTGCGTATAGTCGAAGCCGCCCTGAATGGCAGGCTTGCCGCCCGTCTGGGAAATGCCGCGGAATACATAGTTGCTGGTGAGGCCGACGTTGGCGGTCAGCGTGTGCGGGCTGTCTTCGGCGAGCGTAGGCAGGGACGCCATTGAGGCCATGAGGACGAGGACGTGGAAGATGGGGTGCTGCAGTTTCATTTGCTTGATTTCCTTTCTTGTTTCTCGGGGTGCTTGTTAGCCAAGTAGGTCACAACGACCCATGCAAAAAGCAGGGGAATAAGCAGGGCGGCGATCGCCATCAGGAAGTTCAGGAGTTCCATGGCAGCGTCAGGGTTTGGCCAGACGGTCCAGCGCCAGGTTCAGCGCCAGCACGTTGACCCGCGGTTCGCCCAGCAGGCCGAGCTGGCGTCCCTCGGTATGGGCGTCGATGAGCCTGCTCACTTCGGCTTCGCTCAGGCCACGGACGCGGGCGACGCGCGGGGCCTGCCAACGCGCAGCGGCCGGGCTGATCTCGGGATCGAGGCCGCTGCCCGAGGCGGTGACCAGGTCTTCCGGAATCGGCGCCGTCTGGCTCGGGTCGGACGCCTTGAGCACATCGATCCGGGCCTTGACCGCGTCTTTCAGGGCTGGATTGAGCGGGCCCTGGTTGGATCCGCCGGAGGCACTGGCGTTGTAGGGCATCGGGCCGGTGGCCGAGGGNCGACCCCAGAAGTGCTTCGGGTCGGTGAAGTTCTGCCCGATCAGCCGCGAGCCGACCGGCTTGCCGTTCTCGACGATCAGGCTACCCTCCGCTTGTGCAGGAAACAGCACTTTCGCGATTCCGGTCACCGCCACGGGATAGACAATGCCGGTGACGGCGGACAGCAGGACGAACAGGCTGAAGGCGGGGCGAATAAGGTCTTTCATGATTTTCCTTTCTTAAGACAGACCGATGGCGGCCAGCCCCAGGTCGATCAGCTTGATGCCGATGAAGGGCGCGATCAGGCCGCCCAGGCCATAGACGGCCAGGTTGCGGCGCAACAGCACGGCAGCACCCCGGGGTTGGTATTTCACGCCCTTCAGCGCCAGTGGGATCAGGAACATGATGATCAGCGCATTGAAGATCACCGCCGACAGGATGGCGGAAGCCGGGCTGGCCAGTCCCATGACGTTGAGCGCCGCGAGCTGCGGGTAGGTGGTGACGAAAGCTGCGGGGATGATGGCGAAATACTTGGCGACGTCGTTGGCGATGGAGAAGGTGGTGAGCGAACCGCGTGTCATCAACATCTGCTTGCCGGTTTCCACCACCTCGATCAGCTTGGTCGGATTGGAGTCGAGGTCGACCATGTTGCCGGCTTCCTTGGCAGCCTGGGTTCCGGTGTTCATCGCCACCGCGACGTCGGCCTGCGCGAGCGCCGGGGCGTCGTTGGTGCCGTCGCCGGTCATCGCCACCAGCCGGCCTTCGGCCTGGTATTCGCGGATGAGCTTCAGTTTGGCTTCTGGCGTGGCCTCGGCCAGGAAGTCGTCGACCCCNGCCTCGGCGGCGATGGAGGCGGCGGTGAGGCGGTTGTCGCCGGTGATCATCACCGTCTTGATGCCCATGCGGCGCAGTTCGGCGAAGCGCTCCTTGATGCCGCCTTTGACGACATCCTTCAGTTCCACCACTCCCAACACGCGGGCGTGGCCCCCGGCAGACTCGGCCACCACCAGCGGGGTGGAGCCGCGCTTGGCAACCTGCTCGACGATCATGTCCACCTCGGGCGGGAAATGGCCGCCGCGTTCCGCGACGTAGGCACGCACCGCTTCGGCCGCGCCCTTGCGGATTTCGCGGCCGTTGAGGTCGACGCCGCTCATGCGGGTCTGGGCAGTGAAATGCACGAAATGGGCACCCAGTTCATGCACGTCACGGCCGCGCAGCTTGAACTTGTCCTTGGCCAGAATGACGATGCTGCGGCCTTCCGGCGTCTCGTCGGCCAGCGAGGACAGTTGGGCTGCGTCGGCCAGTTCCGCTTCCTTGACGCCGGCGGCGTGCAGGAAGTGGGTCGCCTGGCGGTTGCCCAGCGTGATCGTTCCGGTCTTGTCCAGCAGCAGCACATCGACATCGCCCGCCGCTTCGACCGCACGGCCGGAGGTAGCGATGACATTGGCCTGCATCATGCGGCTCATGCCGGCGACACCGATGGCCGACAGCAGGCCGGCAATCGTGGTCGGGATCAGGCAGACCAGTAACGCGATGAGCACCGTGATGGAGATGGGTGTGCCGGCCTTCGCCACACTGACGCTGAACATCGAGTAGGGCAGCAAGGTGACGGTGACGCCCAGGAAAACGATGGTCAGCGCCACCAGCAGGATGGTCAGCGCGATCTCGTTGGGCGTCTTCTGACGCTTGGCGTTTTCCACCATGGCGATCATGCGGTCGACGAAGGTTTCGCCCGGATTGACCGTCACGCGCACGACCAGCCAGTCGGACAACACGCGGGTGCCGCCGGTGACGGCGGAAAGNTCGCCGCCCGCTTCGCGGATCACCGGTGCCGATTCGCCGGTGATCGCCGACTCGTCGACCGAGGCCACACCGACCATGACCTCGCCGTCGGCCGGAATGGTTTCACTGGCATGGACGATGAACATATCGCCCTTGCGCAGGTCGGTGGCGGGCACCGTTGTCCACGTATCGGTGAACTGCGCACCCTTGATTTTCTTGGCCTGGGTCTCTTTCTTCAGCCCGCGCAGCGAGGCCGCCTGGGCCTTGCTGCGGCCCTCGGCCAGCGCTTCGGCGAAGTTGGCGAACAGCACGGTGAACCACAACCAGAGGGCAATGGCGAGGATGAACCCGGCCGGGGCTTCGCCCTGCCAGGCCATAGCCTGTATCCAGAGCACGGAAGTCAGGATGCTGCCGACATAGACGACAAACATCACCGGGTTGCGCCATTGTATGGCAGGGTTCAGTTTCCTGAAGGAATCGACGATCGCCGGCTTCACCAACACCGGGTCGAACATGGCCAATTTCTTGTGCGACATTTCAGTTATCTCCTTCGGCTCAGTGAGCGAGCCCAAGCATCAGCTGCTCGACCACCGGCCCGAGCGCGAGCGCGGGAACATAGTTGAGGGCGCCAACCAGCACCACGGTGCCGATCAGCAGCACGACGAAGAGCGGGCCGTGGGTCGGCATGCTGCCGGCGCTGGCGGCGATGCGCTTCTTCGCGGCCAGCGCGCCGGCCAGGGCCAACACCGGCACGATGACGCCGAAGCGGCCGAANNCCACATGGCGATGCCGAGCATGCTGTTGTAGAACGGTGTGTTGGCCGACAGCCCGGCAAACGCACTGCCGTTATTGTTGGCGGCCGAGGTGAAGGCGTAGAGGATTTCCGAGAAGCCATGCGCGCCGGGGTTGGCGATGCCGGCGACACCGGCCGGGACCATGACGGCGATGGCCGTACCGGCCAGCACCAGCAGCGGCGTCACCAGGATGGCGATGGACACCATCTTCATCTCGTAGGCCTCGATCTTCTTGCCCAGGTATTCCGGCGTGCGGCCGATCATCAGGCCGGCGATGAACACCGCCATGACGGCGAACACCAGCATGCCGTAGAGCCCGGTACCGACACCGCCGAACACCACTTCGCCGAGCATCATGTTCCACAGGGGAACGAAGCCGCCCAGCGGCATGAAGGAGTCGTGCATGGCATTGACCGCGCCGCAGGAGGCCAGCGTGGTGATGGTGGCGAACAGGCCCGAGTCGGCGATGCCGAAGCGTGTCTCCTTGCCTTCCATGTTGCCGACCGATGTGTCGGCGCCCAGGCTGGCCAGCAGCGGGTTGCCCTGATGTTCGAAGCTCATCGCCGCAACCGCCATAACCACGAACAACAGCGTCATCGCGGCCAGCACCGCCCAGCCCTGACGCATGTCGCCCACCATGCGGCCGAAGGTGAGGGTCAACGCCGCCGGGATCAGGAAGATCGACAGCATCTCGATGAAGTTGCTAAGTGGCGTCGGGTTTTCAAAAGGATGCGCCGAGTTGGCGTTGAAGAAGCCGCCGCCGTTGGTGCCGAGCGTCTTGATCGCTTCCTGCGACGCGACCGGGCCCATCGCCAGGGCCTGCGTCTGGGTCGAGACGGACTCGATGACGGCGTTGCCCTTGTCGTCCTTGACCGGCTGGCCGGTGGCATCGAGTTTGGGCGCGTCGTACCGGGTGGCCTCTACGGTCGTCACGTTCTTGTAGGCATCGAAATTCTGGATGACACCCTGGCCGACCAGGAACACGGCGTAGACCAGCGCAATCGGCAGCAGCACATAGAGCGTGATGCGGGTGAGATCGACCCAGGCGTTGCCGATGGTTTTGGCGGTGTGGCGGGCGAAACCGCGAATCAGCGCGATGACGACGACGATGCCGGTGGCGGCGGAAAGGAAGTTCTGCACCGCCAGACCGAGCATCTGGGTCAGGTAGCTCATGGTCGATTCGCCGCCATAGCCCTGCCAGTTGGTGTTGGTGACAAAGCTGACGGCGGTGTTGAACGACGAATCCGGGCTGACGTTGGCCATCGCCTGGGGATTCAGTGGCAACCAGAGCTGCAGCCTTTGCAGGGCGTAGACCGCCAGCGCGCCGAGCGCGTTGAACAGCAGGATGGCGAGAGCATATTTCAGCCAGCCCATTTCCTCATCCTTCTTCACGCCGCCGAGGCGATACAGCACGGACTCGATGGGGCCGCCGAGGCGCAGGACGAGGCCGCGGCCTTCCATCACATTGGCGATGTAGATGCCAAGCGGCTTGGCCACCAGCAGCAGGATTACCAGATACGCTCCGAGCAGGAGCCAGGCATGGTCAGTCATGAAAAATCCTCAGGTTTGAGCAGGGCGGCGACCAGGTAGATGAGCAGTGCGATCGCGACTAGGGCACTGACAATGAGCAGCCAGCTCACTTGGCGCCTCCCAACTTGGCGCAACCGACGGCGAGCGCCGCCATCAGAGCGAAGAACAGGGCAATGCCTGCGAGGTAGAACAGGTCCATGACATCTCCTTGCAATGCGAACGGCGATGCAATGGACTATAGAGACCTGCCAATAAAGATGCGGCTAAGACTGAGGGTGAAGGCGTTAAGAAAACGTAAAATTGTTGCGATGGCTGTGCCGAGCGGCAGACATGGTTTCAGGCTGCGTGGTTGGGCGACAAGAATAACTGGCCGATTTTCACTAGAATATCGGCGTCTTATCCGACACGGAAGAAAATGGGTTGCTCATCTTTCCAGGTGCATTCTTGCTGGAATTCGGATGGACCGTTTTCCGCTACTCAACGGACACTCGACGAGCGGCCCATGATCGCCTTCTTTAAAGTCGATGGCCATCCCCTGCCGTTGTCGAAAGTAGACATTTAGCTCGAGCTTCGTACCGGAGTCGGCAAGCTGCGCCACACTGGCCGCTCATTGTCTCCAGTGCTGGCGGCGGCGGCAAAGCCCGAGGCGTGGGCGACCAATTTGGCGATGGCCGTCGATCAGCGCAGTTGAACGAAGCCGATCCCTGTACCATTTACCTTTACCCGTACGCTATGAGGACCGTAAATTGTCGAACATCGCATCTGTGCTCAAGGAAGAAATCGCCCGACTCGTCCGCAGACAGTTGCGCGGCGAAACCGAAAGCCTCAAGAAGGCATCGAGCCGCTACCGCACCGATATCGCCGCTTTGAAGCGGCGCATCGATGCCTTGGAGAAGCAGATAGCCCGCCTCGAAAAAATGGTGTCGAAGAAGGCCGCGCCTATCGCCGACGGAGAATCCGAAACGAAACTGCGGTTCAAACCGCAAGGTGTGCGTGCGCAGCGGACGCGGCTCGGACTGTCCGCGCCGGAGATGGGGGCGCTGGTGGGCGTCTCCGCCCAAACCATCTACAACTGGGAAGCCGGCACGTCGCGCCCAAGGAACGAGCAGCTTGCCGTCATCGCGACCGTCCGGAAGATGGGCAAGCGCGAGGTCAAGGCACGGCTTGACCAGATGCGAGCGGAGTGACGGGCCTGGCCCGCCACTCCGCTCGCCGTACGAGAGCCACTACGTCCGGGATGCCCTGACGGGCCACTTCGCGACTGGCCATCCTGGAAGGCGTCGAGTATGTGAATGATATTGCGGACGGGTTCGGGCACCTTGGCTGGTTCACACGGGTCCAACAGAGGTTGCGATGGTTGACTATCCAGGCGTGACAGGCGGGTCTTCGGCCGTTGCTGCCATTGGCATTCAGAGCAAGCTAAGTCAGCTATGTTCCACCTACCGGCCATCGATTCAAATTCAGGTTGAAGGGGGACCACGCGGGTGCGCCGGCCGCAGAGCAACGGCTTCGTCGAACGCCTGCATCGCACCCTGCTGGACGAACACTTTCGGGTGGCGGGCCGAACGACCTGGTACGAGTCGGTTGAACAGATGCAGGAGGATCTGGATCGTTACCTGCACCACTACAACCACGTGCGGCCTCACCAGGGCCGCATGATGGAAAGAAGCACGCCTATCCGGATGTTTCTGGAAGGCATCGTCGAGCAGCCCGGGTTAGGCTTGGCAGAGGCTGCCTAAAACAACACCGGCTCGGAGCCGGTGTCAGGTGAATACTTGATCTGTACAATCAAGATAAAAACTAGAAACCAATCATATAGCTGACGTAAGCTGTTGTTGAGCCAGTGCTTTGGAATGGCAGTTGCTGGTAGTAAATATCACCAGAAATACGTTGTTTTTGGACACCGCATAATAGGCGCCTGCAGAAGCTACCGTTCTTGTGCGTTGAATGCTGTCGTTGAAGTTCTCGGAAGTTAAGCCACTAATCCCAGTCGAGGTTGCAGAATAGTCATCTACTCTGTGTTCCAGGTCGTGCTCAACACCCAGACTGCCCGTCAAAGTGATTCTGGGCGTCATTGCATGGTGTAGTTTTAATCCGACCAGTGCAGTTGTGGAACGATCAGCTAAGGAGGCATAACGCAAGGGGAAAGAAACCCCCGTCTCAGTGTAGCCATCTTGTTTGATGGCGGTGTAACGCAACGCAAGATAAGGGCGCAGCAATGTGTTATCCCTATAAGTGAAGGCATAACTTAATTCACCCACATAGCTTTGCGTATTCAGGTTTGTGGATCCAACCCCTGCTTCAGAGGTGCCAATCACATCGCGAGTAGTTTTTATATCGTTATCCAAATAAGCATTCGCCAGCTTGACTTGATAACCTAGAGCGTCAGCATTCTGATTCCACACAAGAAATACACCCATCATTGGCGTCTTGTTTGAAACTTTAATGCCTGTAGGCATGTTGTTATTTACATTTTCATCGAGGAACCCGCCAATTCGGATATTTTCCGAGGCTTTGTAGCCAAAAACAACTACAGCGCTAGTGCTGCTTGAGTCTGGATTATCCCCATTGGTGTAGCGGCCACCTCCCGATAAACACATGCCTTGACTATCAAACAGATTACAGTCGTATGTGTTCATATTTGCAAAGTTTGTAGAAGTGGCAGCATGATTGAAAACACCCCGTAATCTTTGTGCGGATTTACGGATTGATGCTTGTGTATCAATTGCCGATGGGCCGCTCAGGTATACGAGTAAATCCCAACTATCAGCCAATAATCCATTCGCAACCAAACTATAGTTGTAGCCATTATATGTACCTGCTACACCAGTCACGCCAGACAGGGAGTTAAGGCCTTTTAATACGTTTAGATAGCGGTTAGCAGTTATCGTCGAGGCATTGACTCCAGGGACCAAGGTTGTGCCCGCATTGCCATAAATATTAAAAGCCATTGCGCCAACACTACCAGGGGCAGACAATTGCCCATAATGAGCCGGGTCGTTAATAATAATATTATAACTTAACGGCAAACTACCAACGAGCGTTACGGGGCTTGATGATGCTCCACTTTGCCCTTGTAAATTATTAAAAACATCGATCGAAGTTCCAGAGTTATTGTCAAATCTGGTGTATGGGCATCAAGCCGCGTTCCTGTCTGATTGATCCTGTACTTGCTCGCCGTCCTTGAACTTCACGTTGTTGACCACGAGGGCCAGCAGATCAAATCCCTTGATCCGTTTCCAGCGCTTCTGCGCGGTTTCCAGTAACTTGTAGACCATCGCCAGCGTGGTCTCTCGGGAGCCGCAGTTCCGCGCTCTCTTGCTTCTCAGGCGCACCGTCGAAAACGTCGATTCGATCGGATTGGTCGTCCGGATATGGATCCAGTGTTCTGCCGGGAAGTCGTAGAAGGCCAGCAGCTCCTCACGATCCTTGCGCAGCCGTTCCATGGCGCCGGGATACTTCGACTCGAAGCGAACCAGAGTCCGGTCAAAGGCCTTGTGTGCGTCAGCCCGCGTCTCGGCCATCCAGATCTCATGCAGCGCCGCCTTGACTTTCGGTTGCACCGACTTTGGCAGCGCGGACAGGATGTTCGCCGTCTTGTGCACCCAGCAGCGCTGATGGCGGGTGTCCGGATAGCACTTGGCCAGTGCTTTCCAGAAGCCCAAAGCGCCGTCGCCGATGGCCAGCTTCGGGCTGGTCGTCAGGCCCCGGGCCCGCAGTCCCGACAGCAGTTCTGACCAGCTGGCCTCCGACTCTCGGTAGCCGTCCTCAACCGCAACCAGCTCCTTGCGCCCATGCTCCGTCACGCCGATGATCACCAGCAGGCAGAGGCGGTCATCCATGCGCACGTTGCTGTATACGCCGTCGGCCCACCAGTACACGTAGCGGCTTTGGCTCAAATCTCGCTGACACCACTCCCGGTGCTCATCGATCCAGTGCTGCTTCAAGCGACTGATGGTGTTGGCCGACAAGCCCCTGGCCTGATCACCCAGCAACGCGGCCAGTGCCTCTTGGTAATCGCCGGTGCTCACACCCTTCAGGTACAGCCAGGGAAGCACTTCCTCCACACTCCGGGCTCGCTTCAGGTACGGCGGCAGCAAGGTGCTGTTGAAGCGAACCCCGGAACCACTCCGATCCCGTACTTTCGGCACCTTGATGTCGACATTGCCGATGCCGGTCTGGACAGTACGCTCAGGCAAATAGCCATTGCGCACGACGGCCTGACGGCCATCCGGGAGCCGGTGCTCGGCATGCTGATCCAGAAGCGCCTGAAGCTCGGCCTCGACGGCCTGTGCGATCAGCTCCCGTGCCCCAGTCCGCAGCAGCTCGGTCAGCGGATCAATAACGTCTTTTTCTGGTTGTGGAAGAGTCTTCAGGGTAGACTTGGCCATGGCGTATCACCTTCTGTTGGTTGTTGATCTGGCGTGATCAATCAACAGGATACGCCATCCTTTCTACCTTCCCGTACACCAGAAATGACCATAACTCGAAGTTCCAGCACTATTCCCAATACTTCCAAAGCCGCCGGTAATCGTTCCCACGTTGGTTAACGAGGTAATTGTCCCTTGATTGGAAATTCCGTACCTAACTGTTGCATCAATTTGCCCAAAGTTGACAACATCAACATTGCCTCCGGCTTGGGTCCACAATCCCCATTGATTGTATGTATAGATTGACCCGTGATTGATCAAGGAGGCCGATGTTGCAGTGTTTAAAACAACCACCGCTCTACCATTCACACCAAAAGGTGCGTCGTTTGATACAGTGACTCCAGAGTTAATATCTACGGCAGCGCCAGTATCAAGCGTTAAACCTTTTACATTTCCTCCATCACAACTTGCTGCAATATCCAGGGCAGAGGTGACGGTAACACCACCATTACATAATGCAAATACTTGTCCTATATGCAAGGTGCCAAGTAAAACAGCAAGCTTAAGTAGATTGGTTTTACTTATGGATTTAATGTCACGCTCAATACGCTTTAACAACATAACTTACCCCTTATTTTTGTTGCGGCTGACGAGGTTACCGTCTCGCCAGACTTATTCGTGGTTGGCGCGTTTCTGTAATGTCGAAGTCCAGATATTCTGCGGGATTCCCTGGCCCGACGATGCTTCTTCCTGTGTTCTGCAGAGCCGTTTCATACTTCGCTGCTTTTGCAAGATCCGTTCTTCACGACGAATGTATGCGAATTGAGCATGGAGACAAGCTTTTACTCAGAAACTTTTAACAGATCAGCAAGTTATTTAATAACGGTTTCTTTCGCCACACCGGCCTTGATTCCCGCGATGGCAATGCTGCAAATCGAAGACACAGCAGGCCCCCTCGATGGCATGTAACTCACCCACCCTAACGGCGGTCCCATAAAATCCTGAAAGTGTAACAGCGCGGTACATAGACCCCTTCTGACCACCTACACTCGGGCTGGCGACTCAAACGCAGTTTTTCAGTATGGCCACGATTCAGAAGATCCAAGCCAAGGTCTCCTTCTGGTCGAGAGTGGGGTTCACCGGATTGGAAAGCAGCCGTCCGGCGTGAGTCCTGATCAGTGGCTGTTCAAGATCGCATAGCGGGCGGAGTTGGCTCGGAACCCGCCGGCAGCGGCCGAATACCAGCCGTAGCGACTTCTTCTCTGACTGGCCGCTACGGGCGACGGCAGCCCAGCAAAACTTCAGCCAACAAGCACCAGTGCGGCCGACGATCAAGCCTTCAACGCGTTCCCCACCACTTCCGCCACATCTTTCGCCAGCCCCTCGACCGCCGCGATACGCTCCAGCGCGGCGCGCGCATGGACCTGTCGGCTGGCGTCGAACTGCCGCCAGCGGTCGAAGCTGCGCGCGATGCGGGAGGCGACCTGCGGGTTCATGGCTTGCAGGTCGGCGATGACATCGGCGGCGAGCGCGTAGCCTGCGCCATCGGCGGCGTGGAAGGCGCGCGGGTTGGCGCCGCAGAAGCCGCGGATGAGGGCGTAGACGCGGTTGGGATTCTTGAGATCGAACGCCGGGTGGCGCATGAGTTCGCGCACGGTGGCGGCGCTGGTGGTGCGTGCGGTGGCCTGGATGGACAGCCATTTGTCGACGACCAGGGCTTCGTCGTGCCACGCGTCGTAGAAGGCAGCGAGCGCAGGTGCGCGTTCGGGCACGTCGAGCTGGGCCAGGGTGGCCAGCGCGGCGGCGACGTCGGTCATGTTGCCGCCGGTCTGGACCTGTGCAACGAGGCGCGGCACGACCTCCGCGGACGCGGCGTCGGCGAGATAAGCCAGACAGGTGTTGCGTAAAGCGCGGCGGCCGGCCTGCGCGCCGTCGGGCGCATAGTCGCCCGTGGGGGCAAGCGCCTGCCAGGCGGCTTCGAACCGGTCGCGCAGGGCGGTGGCAAGCGAGCGGCGCAGCGCGAGGCGCGCGGCAAAGATGGCGTCGGGATCGATGACACCGCCGGCGGCGGCGACGGTGTCGGCGAGCACGGTTTCGGACGGCAGCGCCAGGGCCTCGGCAGCCAGCGCGGCATCGCCTGCCAGGCCGTCGGCCAGCACGCGCGCGCAGGCGTGGACGAACGTGGAGGGAATCCAGGCGTCGCCCGCACCGCCTTGTGCAATGCCCGCCAGCAGCACGCGCGTGGCGAGGCGCTGGCCGGCTTCCCAGCGGTTGAAGGCGTCGGCGTCGTGCGCCATCAGGTGGGCGAGCTCTAAGTCGCTCTGCTCGAAGTCCAGCCGCACCGGCGCGGAAAAATTGCGCAGCAACGACACTACCGGCGCGGCAGGCACGCGCTCGAAGACGAAGTTTTGCGTGGGCTCGGTGAGCGAGAGCACGCGCGTGGTGCCGCTGGCCTCATTTTCACCGGCGAGTTGCAGCGTGGCGTCGCGGCCGTCTGGCAGCACGAGGCCGACGGCGACGGGAAGGTGCAGGGCACCGTCGTCCACGGCCTGGCCGGCATCGAGCAGCCGTTTTTCGTAGGCGGTGGACGCCAGGGTCTGCGTCAGCGTGAGCGTGTAGGTCTGCGCCATTGCGTCGTAAACGCCGCTTGCTTTGAGAACCGGCGTGCCGGCGCGCGCATACCAGCGGCGGAACTGTGCGAGGTCGACTTGGCTCGCGTCAGCCATGGCGGCGACGAAATCCTCGCAGGTGACGGCCTGGCCGTCGTGGCGTTCGAAATACAACTTCATGCCGCGCTGGAAGCCGTCTTCTCCAAGTAGGGTGTGGATCATGCGGATGACTTCCGCGCCCTTGTTGTAGACGGTGGCGGTGTAGAAGTTGTTGATCTCGGCATAGGAGGCGGGCCGGATCGGGTGCGCCATCGGGCCGGCGTCCTCGGGGAACTGAGCGGCGCGCAGGGCGCGTACTTCCTGGATGCGGGTGACGGCGCGCGAGTGCACATCGGCGCCGAATTCCTGGTCGCGGAAGACGGTGAGGCCTTCCTTCAGCGACAGCTGGAACCAGTCGCGGCAGGTGACGCGGTTGCCGGTCCAGTTGTGGAAATACTCGTGCGCGACGACGCGGTCGATGCCCTGGTAGTCGGCATCGGTGGCGGTGTCGGGCCGGGCCAGCACGTACTTGGTGTTGAAGATGTTGAGGCCCTTGTTCTCCATGGCCCCCATGTTGAAGTCGCCCACCGCCACGATCATGTAGCGGTCGAGGTCGTACTCCAGGCCGAAGCGCGTTTCGTCCCAGCGTATGGCTTTNTTCAGTGCGGCCATCGCATGGCCGCACTGGTCGAGCTTGCCGGGTTCGACAAAGATTTCGAGCCTGACCGGGCGGCCCGATGCGGTGGTGAACGTGTCTCCCAGCACATCGAGCCTGGCGGCGACCAGCGCGAACAGGTACGCCGGCTTGGGNAAGGGGTCCTCCCAGCGTACCCAGTGGCGCGCGGGGTCGTCGCTGTTGCCTGCGGCAACCGGATTGCCGTTGGCGAGCAGCACCGGGAACTGCTCGCGTGGGGCTTCCACGGTGCAGGTGAACACGGCCATCACGTCCGGCCGGTCGGGGTAGAAGGTGATGCGGCGGAATCCCTCGGCCTCGCACTGGGTAAAGTAGCCGTCCCGGGAACGGTACAGGCCGGACAGCTGGGTGTTGTGGTCGGGGTCGATGCGGACGACGGTTTCCAGCACGAAGGTGTCCGGCAGCGGGCCGGCGATGTGCAGGCGCGCGTCGGCGTAGCGGGTGCGCGCCGGGTCGAGTGCGGCGCCGTCGAGCGACACGCTCAGCAGTTCGAGTGCTTCGCCGTCCAGCACCAGCGGGCCGGCCGGCGTAGCCGGATTGCGGCGGCAGGCGAGCCGCGCGCGGACCTCGGCATGGCCCTCGAAAATGCCCACGTGCAGATCGACCGTGTCGATCAGCCAGGCGGGCGGGGCGTAGTCCTTGAGAAACAGCGTGACGGGGGTGTCGGTACGCATGGGGTCTCCAACAGTGGCAGAGCTTGAAAACGATGACATCGGGATGTTACAGGGCACCCTCCTGCTCGCCTTTGATGTTGTGTTGTTGCATGTAATCGAGCAGTTCGACTAGTTTTGCTGGTAATGCTGGCGTTTGCCTCAGTTGTGCAATACGTGCGCTGTCCCATGCGTTGAGGACACCGTGACTGGGTAGAGCTTGCAGGGTGGCGATGTCCATGTGCCAGGGCTGCCAGTCGAGGCCGGCTGCTTGCCACAACGAACCGGCCTGTAAGGCGATGGCGACACCGGCTGGATCGGGGTCGCAGGCGATGGCAGCGGGCGCGGGTACCAGTTTGAGCAAACGCGCCACAGCTTCGCGCCACCAGCCTGGCGGGAAGCCAGGCAGCCAGATAATGCCTGTATTGGCTTCGTGGGTGCGGGCGACGCGTTCGAAACTGGTACGGTTTTCCACCAAATGCCACCGTTCCGGTGTGCCGTTCGCGGAGTGGGCCGCAGTCAGAGTCGCCGGAGTCAGGGCACAGAAATCGGCGCAGGCGGCGAGGTTCAGCACGGCGTCCGGGAGACGAAGCTCAACCGGTGCAGCAATCAGCAGCAGAGGCGTGTGACGCTCGATACCCGCTTCGACAAGATCGGCAACCTCGTCGAGCCACGCCCAATCTGCCGTGGTAACGGCCTTGGTAGTTCCGCGTGCGAACAAGGCAAAGTCGCGCTGTGTGCCGCTGCGCTGCTCGTACTTCCAGCGCGCTAATGCCGCAGCGAGATCGGTACGTGCAAGTGCGGTTTTGGGCGGCAAGGTGTCGAGCGCGTCGAGTAGAAGCGTGTCGGGTGGCAACGTTGAACGCAGCGCATGCCATTGCGCCGCGGCGGCATCCGCATTGACGATACCGAGGGCAGCACGCAACGGCGCGGGATCGCGGAATTCCACTCGATAGGGCCACCATTCTGCGCGCTCGAATTTTTCGTCGAGCTGAATCCAGCCGTTATCGAGTAACCAGTCGAGCAGCGCCTGCGCCAGATTCTGTTGTCCCACGCCAGCGTCGCCCTTGAGCGTTTCCCAGCGGCTGTCGCCGCCGCGTTTGACCCAGCGTTTGAGCAATTGCCGCCAGTCGTGGGGCAGGCTGTCGAGTCCGCGCGGTGGTTGCTCGGATACGCGCAACCGCCGGGTTTTACTCTGTGGTGTGACGCGCAGCATGGTCAATGCACCGCCGAGGTATCGCGCATCAGCACTTTTACGCCAGGTGCCCAAGCCTCGCCCGGACGTTTCTTGAAGGTCACCAGCGTCAGCGTGGCCGGGTCGTAGATGTTGACGTTGTGCGTCACCGGAGTGGTGAGCAGATATTGCGCTTTCGTCGCTTTCAAGAAACCCGATACGCGCTCGATGTTGACGATATCCAGATGCGCAAAGGGCTCGTCGATGAAAACGAAGCCACCAGGGCGCGATTCTTCCATCATCAGCGCCACCAGCAGGATCAGCGACTTCATCACTTGCTGGCCGCCGGAGGCGTCGCCGTCGTTCATGCCCATGAAGCCCTTGGCGTCGAAGTCGAAGCGCACCGCTAGCCCGGCCTGCGCCAGCGTCATGTCGTCGTTGCCAAGTGCGACGGGTTCGTGCTCGACCTTGATGCCGGCAACTTCGCCCAACGTCTTGAGGTTTTTGGCGTAGCGGCCGACGGTGTGGCGCAGCACGGCGATGTAGTTTTCGCGCGCGGCCTGAGTCTGTTCGCTGGCGAGTGCGTTGTCGTGGCGGCGGGTGGCGAGGTCGGCTTCCATCTGCTGGTAGTTGGCAGCGATCTTGTCGCGCAGGGCGACGACGCTGTCGTCGGTTTCCCAGCTTTCGTCGGCGAACTTGGTGTCGATTTCGGCCAGGCGGCGGTCGATGTTGGTGGCATCGCGCCATTTTTCCACCAGCTGCTGGTTGGCTGCGGCGTCGCGCCAGGCGGCGGGCATCTGGCGGCGGTCGCGCCGCAATTGCAAGCAGCGGCGGATTTGTTCGTCGCGTCCGCTGCGGTTTTCGCGTTCGGCGATTTCGCGGGCGAGGCGGGCGAGGTTGGCTTCGAGCCCGCTCAAGGCCGCGCGCGCGGCAGCGACGGCTTCATCGGCGGCTTCGCGTTCCTGTTGCGCGTCGTAGACGCCGTTTTCGCGGCGACGGGCGACCAGCGCTTCGTAAGCGGTACGCACTTCGGCGAATTCGGCGGCGCGTCGGGCAAGTTCGCCGGCTGCGGCGTCGCCCGAGACGCAGGCTTGCAGGGTGCGGATTTTCTCGGCGAGATCGGCCTGCTGCGCCTTGAGCGGGGCAAGCTGCTTGTTGAGCGCGGTGCGTTCTTCACTCAATGCATCCAGCGCGGCGCGCCCGAACACGGCCTGTTCGGGCGCGGCGTGGCGGCTGCCGCGACGTTCGCGCAGATAGCCGGAACGGGTGATCCAGTCTTCTCCGCGCGGCAGCTTTGCGCCTGCTGCCACGTCGTCGACGCGACGCGTGCGTTCCAGCGTGCGCAAGAGCCATTCGGGCACGCGGCTGGTGAAGCGCACGACCTCAAGCAGCGAACCCTGGGGCGCGAGGCCGGGCGCGACGCACTCGGGCACGATGAACGAGCGGTACTTGAGCTTTTCGCCGATGGCCATGGCACGCTCGGCGTCGCGCTCGTGTTCGAGCAGGACGATGTGCGCGGAAGGAGCGAGCACGGCCTCGACCGCCGCCTGCCAGCCCGGGTCGGCGATCTCGACTACGTCGATGAGCAGGTGGTGGGCGATGTTGGCGGAGGTCAGCGCCTGACGGAACGCCGTGACGTGCGCGGGATCAGTGCGGCGGCCGGCGGCGAGGTTCTCCAGCATTTCACTGAGTTGGGCCTGGCGTTGTTCGAGCTTTTCGATTCTAAGCCGCAGGCCCGAGCGCTGGCTTTCCAAACGCTCGATTTCTCGCGCGTCGGCGACTTCGCCGCCGGCTGCCTGAACCTGTTCTTCTAACCGTTTTTGCTGTTTGACGATGACTTCAGCGCCGCCAAGTTCGCGGTTGATCGCGTACAAGGCGTCGTTCTGCGCGCGCTCGTTTTCGGTCGCGGCTTGCTTTCTCAGCAGCGCCTGATCGAGCGCTGTCTTTTGCATCTCCAGATCGAGCTGGCGCTGGCGCAGTTCGACCTGCTTTGCGCGCCATTCTCGGCGTTGTGTCAGCAGCGTGCGTGCGGCGTTCTCGGCTTCGCGTTGCAACAGACAGTGCTCCAGACGCGGGCGGATTTCGCTGACGAGTTCGACGCGTTCCTGGTTGAGGCGCTGCCACTCGCGATAGCGATTCACCTTCTGTTCGTGTTTTTCAAGATTGTTGCCGAGCGCTTCGAGCTGGTTCTGGCCGGCGTCTAGTTCGCGTGCGGTGTGTTCCTGGTGGTGGCGTGCTTCCAGGTAGCGGTCGAGCACGTCCTTGTCGCCGAACACCTGGAACACCAGATCCAGCAATTCCCGAGGCGAGAGTTCGCACAGCTTGTCGGTTTGTCCCTGTTCGAGCGAGAGCACGCGGGCGATGGCGGGCGACAGACCGGCGGAATGCAGGACGCGCTGGTAGTCGCGCACGCCGAATTCCTCACCCTGTTTTTCAAGGTCGGCCAGCGCGACTTCGCCGTCGGCGATCCAGTATTTGCGCGTCCAGTCGCCGCCTTTCTTGTCGATGCGGCAGGCCAGCGTGATGCGGTCGCTGGTGTAGGGCAGGCCAAATGGGCGGCGGCTGGACCCCGGCATGCGCTGATTGTCGATCACGCTGCGTAGCCAGCAGAAATCCTCGCCGTTGCGCCGTACGTAGCGTTTGTAATCGCGCTTTTTCGAGCAGTCGAGCGCCAACAGGGTGCGCAGCGCGTCGAGCAGCGTGGTTTTGCCCGAGCCGTTTGGGCCGGAGATGGTGACGATGGAGGCGTCGAGCGGTAGGCGGAAACTGCGCCAGAAGTCCCAGTGGACGGTTTCGAGTTCGAGCAGACGGAACATCAGGCATCATCCTCGAGGTTTGGTTCGCGTTCTTCCAATACGCCGCGTTGCTTGAGCAGGTCGGACAGCGCGCCTTCGAGGATGCGCGGAGCGAACTCGGCGTAGTCGAACGCAAGGTCGAGCAGCGGACCCTCAAAGATGATCTTGTTGCGGCGCTCGATAAAGCCCAGTCGCGACAGTTGCGGCAGTGCGAACTGCTGTAGGCGTGCCTTCCCGCCAAGCAGCTTGCCATAGTCTTCCAGCAACACGTTTTCCGGAATGCCACGCGACGCGTCGTGGGCGGAGGGGGTGAGTTTCACGATTTCGAACAACTCGTTCTGCGTGTGGGCTTGCGTCGATTCGCCGGCCAGCTGGCGTTCTCGCTTGGGCAGGATAATGAGCGCCCACAGGATGACCAGCAGCGCGACCGCATCCTTGGGCAGGCCGATATTCGATGCTTGCCAGGCATCGTGTTGCTCGAACACGGCGGCTTCCTGTTCGCGGGCCAGCGCAACCGAAATATGCGCGGCAAAGGCTGGGCCAGCAGGCGCAGGCCGCTGGCAGCGAGCCGCGTTTCGACTTCGTCGCGGAAGCTGGCATCGATCAGCAGGCGGCGCACGTCGGCATCGTCGCGCGGCAAATAGCGAAGCGCGAGCAGGCGGGCTATCAGATGGGCGGCGAGATCAGTGTTCATGCTGGAGACTTATCGTTGTTTTCCTGCGGCAGGATGCGGCCTGCGCTGATCCGGGCGACTTCGCCGCGGCCGACCGCTTGCAAGTCATCGCCCCATTGCAGCGTCAGCGGCAGGTCGGCCAGTGGCGAGAGTTCAGGGCCGATGTTGGTTTCACCGATCAAGGCGAGCAGCGAGAGGCGATAGGAAGCTGAGCCGAAGCTGCCGCCGACGACGGTTTCGGCGACGCTGATCGAGGCGTTCAGAGCGGCGAGCATGCGGGTGAGTTCGACGAGCTCACGCGGCGGTTCCAGCGGAATGTCGCGGGTGTATTCGATTTCGGCGGGCGCAGGCATGGCCGAGGTTTTGCGATTGGGTTGCTCGCGCGCGATGAATTCCTCGGTGTTGTCGAGCATCACGTCGGGCAGCACGAAGCAGCATTCCGGCGTGGTTGCTAGACATTTCTCGGCAAAAGCGGCGAGTTGGTCGAGCGATTGGTTTTTCAGCCATGCGGCGAGTTCGGACGTGGACAAGCCACCCTGCGACAGATGCACCTGTTGGCGCGCAATCGCCGCCAATTCGCGCTGGAACACCGAGGCCATGCGCAGCAGCCGTGACTGGCGCTGGCCAATACTTTGCGCGAGCCGCCAACTGTCGTCGTCGAGGCCGGCGTCGGCCAGGTTTTTCATCACTGCGTTGGCGCGATCAAGCCATTGCTGCACCGAGGCCAGTTTGGATTGCGCGGCGCGCAATCTGAACTCGGAGCCCGAAGCGACCGCCTGGGCAAATTCCTCTTCCAGCTCGCCGAGCCGTGCCAAAAGGTGGGATAAGGCCTCCGGGGCGAGCTTGCCGACCGCCGCGCCCGCCGCGACCTGCGCCGCCAGAAAGCCCAGTTCGCCGTCCGTCTCCAGGTTGAACGCGAGCAGGTTCGATAGCGCCGAGAGCACCATGCGGCCTTCGGTCGAAAGCTGGTACACCCGGCGCTCGCTGTCCCACAGCAGCAAGGCGTGTTCGCGCAGCCGCGCCAGCACGGTGTTGAGCTTGGTTTGCGAGAGGTAGGCGAAATGCGATTCGAGTTCACGCGGCGTCCATTCCGGCGCGTCGGCGCGCAGGCCGACTTCGCGCAGCACCATCAGACGGATCAGGACTTCTTCGTCGCCGCCGCGGAACAGCGCGATCAGCGCGCCGATCAATGGGCGCGCGGCGAGCAGCGGAAACAGCGGCGGGATGTCTTCCGCAATCAGGCCGGGGGCGAGAAATTCCGCCAGGCTCGCATCGTCGCCCGAGGCCTGCATCACACGCCCTGTTTCAGGCTCGCTTCGATGAACACGTCCAGATCGCCGTCGAGCACCTTCTGTGTGGCGGAGACTTCGACGTTGGTGCGCAGGTCCTTGATGCGCGAGTTGTCGAGCACGTAGCTGCGGATCTGGTGGCCCCAGCCCACGTCCGACTTGCCGGCCTCGAGCTTGTCCTGCTCGGCCTGGCGCTTGCGCAGTTCGGCTTCGTAGAGCTTGGACTTCAGCATCGACATCGCCTCGGCGCGGTTCTTGTGCTGCGAGCGGTCGTTCTGGCACTGCACCACGATGTTGGTCGGCAGGTGAGTGATGCGCACCGCGGAGTCGGTCTTGTTGATGTGCTGGCCGCCGGCGCCGGATGCGCGGTAGGTGTCGATGCGCAGGTCGGCGGGGTTGATGTCGACCTCGATCGAATCGTCGACCTCCGGGTAGACGAACACGCTGGCGAACGAGGTGTGGCGGCCGCCGGACGAATCGAACGGCGATTTGCGCACCAGGCGGTGGACGCCGGTTTCGGTGCGCAGGGTGCCGTAGGCGTATTCGCCTTCGATCTTGATGCTGGCGGACTTGATGCCGGCGACGTCGCCTTCGGATTCTTCCAGCAGCTCGGCCTTGAAGCCCTTGCGTTCGGCGTATTTCAGGTACTGCCGCAGCAGCATCGACGCCCAGTCGCAGGCCTCGGTGCCGCCGGCGCCGGCCTGGATGTCGACGAAGCAGTTGCTGGGGTCGGCCGGGTTGTTGAACATGCGGCGGAATTCCAGCGTGGAGACGTCTTTCTCGATGCCGGCGATGTCCGACTGCACGGCGGCGAGCGTGTCGTCGTCGTTTTCCTCGCGCGCCATCTCGAACAGCTCGGCAGCATCCTTCAGGCCCGACGCCACATGGTCTAGCACCTGCACCACGTCTTCCAGCGACTTGCGTTCACGCCCCAGTTCCTGGGCGCGGGCGGCGTCGTTCCAGAAGTCCGGCGCTTCGGACAGGCGGACGACTTCTTCTAGGCGATCTTTCTTGTGATCGTAGTCAAAGAAACCNCCTGAGTTGGGTGGCGCGCTCGCCCAGGTCGGCGAGTTTGGCTTCGATCTGATTGAGGCTTTCAGCTTCCATGATTGTGCTCGGGATTAGGCGGAAAAGCCGCGCATTATAGCCCACGCGACCACCAGTCCCAGGCCGATCGCGCCCATGCCCGCCACCGCATGGCGTGCCATCTGCCAGCCGCCGATGACCAGGGTGAGCAGCGACTTGAAGGCCAGGTTGGCCAGCGTGGCGAGCGTGACGACGTTGACTACGACGGCAACGGGCAGCTTGTCCAGGTCATACAGGCGCAAGCTGGACAGCGTGATGGCGTCCACGTCGGTCAGCCCCGATACCAGCGCCACTGCATACAGTCCGCGCGTTCCCAGCCAGTCCGACAGCCAGGCCGCCGCCAGCAGGACGATCGCATACATCAGACCGAAGCCTAGCGCCGTGCGCAATTCGGTGGGGTTGGCCATCGCCAGCGCCGGCATTTCGCCCTGCGGCCGCAGCAGCCGCACNCCGTAGATTGCGCCGAGGCCGCCGATGGCCAGGCCGCCGACCAGCACCGGCAGGAGTTGCGGCAGCACGCCGGGCGCCAGCACCGCGGCCAGCACGCCCAGCCGCACCTCGACCACGAGGTTGGCGAGCACGATGACGATCACGGCGATCGGCATCATGTCCCGGTTGGTGCGGGCGTGGCGGCTGAAGGCCAGGGTCGTCGCGGTGGACGACACCAGCCCGCCCAGCAGACCCAGCATCACCGCGCCCCGTTCCTGGCCGACCAGACGCAGCGCGGCATAGCCCGCCAGGCCCACGCCGGCGATCAGCACCACCATCCACCAGATCTGATAGGGGTTGAGCGCGCCGTAGGGACCGTAATTCCGGTTCGGCACCAGCGGCAGGATGATCAGCGCCAGCACCGCGAACTGCAGGACCGACAGCAGGTCGTGGCGGCTCATGCGCTGGCTCCAGCCGCGCAGTTCGGGCTTGAAATACAACAGCATGGTCGCGACGATGCCCAGCATGACCGCCAGCTGGATTTCGTCGTGCCACACCATCACGCCAAGGCCGTAGCACAGCATCAACGCCGCCACCGTCGTCGTGCCGGGATCGCTTTCCTGCTGCGCCGCATGTAGATAGGCCGCGATCATCATTGCGCCGACCAGGAACAGCCCCACCGCGATCAGCCATAATTCACCCAGGGTCGTTGCGAGATGTGCCGCCAGCACCCCGAGCAGCGCCGTCAGGGCAAGNGTGCGCAGGCCTGCCTTGGCCGCCGGATTACGTTCGCGCTCCAGGCCCATCAGGAGGCCGATTGCCAGAGCCACGACGTAGCGCGGCAACGAGGCCAGTTCGGGNGGCAACCAGTTGATCAGTTCTTTCATCGTTGTGCGTTCAAAGGGATGCGTGGAGTATCGTAGCGTCGGTTGGGCGCGGTTTTGCATGGCTTCCCGGCTTTGCAAAACCGATCGATACGGCTATAGCAGATAGGCAGGCGGGGCGATGGCGGGCTCCGCCTGCGCATATTTTTGCATGCCCCGGCAATCCATCGCGCGAAACCGGTTTGTTTTGGGGATTTACAGGTTTAGAATAAATATTAAGATATTTATGTATTCTTATTGAACGGAGAGAAACGCTCATGCTGCTTCGTCTATTTGCATTGATCCTGCTTGGCGGGTTGGGCTGCTCACAGGCCCAGGCGGATCTGAACGGCGCCAAGCTGTATGCGCGCAACTGCGCCGCCTGTCATGGCGAAAAAGGCACGGGCGGCATCGGTGTTCCCCTGGCGCTGCCTTCGTTCCAGGCCAGCATCAGCGACGACTATCTGCGCAAGACCATCCACCTGGGCCGTCCGGGCCGGGTCATGCCGACCTTTTCCAGCCTGAAGGAAGACGAAATCGACGCCATTGTCGGCTATGTGCGCTCCTGGAACCACGGACCGGCCGTCACCTATTCGGACAAGCCGGTACAGGGCAATCCGACACACGGCAAGCAGCTGTTCCAGAAATACTGCGTCGCCTGCCACGGCGTCAATGGCGAAGGCGCANAAGGCACCGGGGTGACCTTCTCGCGGCCGCGCGACCTGCCCATCATGGCGCCCGCGCTGCATAACCCCGGCTTCCTGGCTGCAGCGCCCGACGCCATGATCAAGGCCACGCTGATGAAAGGGCGCGCAGGCACGCCGATGGTGTCCTTCCTCAAGCAGGGGCTCAAGGAAAAAGACATCGACGACATCGTCAGCTACGTACGCAGCTTCGAGAAGCAACCGCTTGCAGGCTCGGCGCAGGTATTGCAGGCGGAGACTCCGGTGATCGTTCGCGACTCGCCCTATGACCTGAAAACCACCGTGGAAAACGTCAAGACGGCGGTGACCACCCACAACTTCTTCTATGGACGGGTGCAGACGCTGGAATATGGCCTGACCAAGCCGGAAACCGAAAACCCGAAACAGGTCATCGTCTATTTCTGCAACATCAGCCTGCTCAACCAGGCCCTGGCCATCGATCCGCGCGTGGGAATGTTCCTGCCTTGCCGCATCACCATCCTGGAAAAACCCGACGGCAAGGTCCAGGTGATGTCGGTCAACCCCAAGGTGCTGAGCCGGCTGTTCAACAATTCCGAGTTGAATGAATTGTGCGAACAGATGAAGCAGAACTACACCGCCATCATGGAGGAGTCGACGCTATGAAGACGCTGATGCAGAAAATGGGCGTCGCTGTCCTGGCGCTGCTTGCCCTCGGTTCGCCCGCCTTGGCGGAAGACCTGATCATGGCGCGCGTGAACGCGCCCTTTCCCGAGGCGATGACGCTGCTGCAAAGCGCCATTTCGTCCCGCGGCTATACGATCACCCGCCTGCAGCAGGTGAACGAGAACCTGGCCCGGCGCGAATTCAAGAGCGACATGTACCGCGTGGTGTATTTCGGCAAGCTGGATGAAGTGCGGCAGGTGACGGCCGCCCATCCCGAACTGATTCCCTTCCTGCCGCTGAACATCACGATTTTTGCGGAAGGCGAGCAGGCCATCCTGGTGGCGAGCCATCCGCAGGCGCTGCAGCAGTTTTCCCGGACCCGGCGCTGAAGCCCGTGCTGGAACGCTGGGAAAAGGACATGGATGAGATCATGGACGAATTGCGCGAGGGTGCCAACTCGTAAACGCAGCGTCCGCCGTCCCGCGCTTGCCACCCGGCAGCGTCGGACGGAAATCAATGGACTATGATGAATTCACACGGTCTGCAGCCTGTCATGAAGAGGGCTGATGGCTGCGAGGCGCCCCGGCTTCCCCGGACGCACGCACGTGAGAGAGGTGCATCATGTACAAGTCCATTCTGGTGGCGATCGATGGCAGCCAGACTTCCGAACTGGCGCTGAACGAGGCCATTCAATTCGCCAGGGCGGCGGGATCGCGCCTGCGCATTGTCAACGTGGTGGATGAAGTCAACCTCAACTGGTCTGAATTCCCGAACACGGCGGAACTCTGGAACGTGCTGGCCGCCAGCGGGCGAGCGCTACTCGGCAAGGCGGCTTCCACGGCAGCCGAGGCCGGCGTCGAGGCCGATACCCGGCTGATCGAACTGGACAGGTTGGGCGATCGCATCCCCGATGTCCTGGCGCGCGAAGCCGACGCCTGGCCCGCCGATCTGATCGTGGTCGGGACGCATGGCCGGCGCGGTCTGAGCCACCTGTTCCTGGGAAGCGTCGCCGAGGGAATCGTGCGCGTGGCGAGCAAGCCGGTCCTGCTCGTTCGCGGCAAGTAGCCGTGCTTTTCTCCCATTCGCGATAAGGAGAGCAAGATGAACGCAAGGCTGAATGACGTGCTTGTACACATCAACGAAACGCTCGACGACGAGGCGTTGTATCGCCTTGAGGAAGGCATTCGCCATGATGCGGGCGTGATCTCGGTGGGACATCGCCCGGAAAAACACACATGATCATGGTGGTCTACGATACGGACGCCACGCGGGCGTCCAGCCTGCTCCATCGCTTCGAGGAACGAGGACTGCACGCCCAGCTTGTCGGGCTGTGATGCCGGCCTACTAGCCCATCAGACAACTCGGAACCCGCGCAAGCGCAGGCGACGTCATGCGGCCATATCGGTCCCGCTCAGGCCGCTTTCTGCTTGTATTCCACCCACTTGGCTACCTGCTCGTCCCAGTCGTCGGAGCGGAAGTAGGGGTTGGAGCGCGGCTCCTTGATCATGTTGGGATCGACCGGGATGTCCATGCCTTCGAGGAAGTTGGCGAGCCCGATCCGCTCGATCATTTCGCCGGTGCGCTCGTGGTCGAGCGCGTTTTCCGCGAAGAAGTCGAGGATGTTGCGCGCCAGTTCGTTCAGCTTCTCGAAGTCCTCGTCGGTTTCCAGCTTCATGAACGGAATGATCACGCTGCCCATGGTGGCGCCGATCTTCAGCACGCCCTTGCCGCCCACCAGGATGGACACCCCNTTGTCCTTGCCGGGCAGCAGACCGCCGGGAATGACGTTGAGGCAGTGCATGCAGCGCACGCAGTTCTTGTTGTCGATGCACAGGGCGTTGCCGTCGCCGAGATGCGCCACCGAGGTGTGTTCGCCCGCCTGCACTTGATCGGCCGGCACCACGGTAATGGCCTTGGTCGGGCAGCGGCCGACTACATCGTTGTAGAGGTCGTGCATGCCGTGCACCTTATAATAGTCCTGCACCAGCGTCTCGTTGATGCGAATGTTGTCGCGCCAGGTGCCGATGGTCGCCATGTCGGAGCGCTGGATGGCGTTGACGCAGTCGTTCGGGCAGCCGGAGAACTTGAACTTGAACTTGTAGGGCAGGGACGGACGGTGCATGTCGTCCAGGTTGTTGTTGATGACGGTGCGCAGCGCGCGGGCTTCGTCGAAGCACGACATTTCGCAGCGCGCCGAACCGACGCAGGACATCGAGGTGCGCAGCGCCGGGCCGGCACCGCCGAGGTCGAAACCGATCTCGTTGAGGCCGTTGAACACCGCCTGCACGTTTTCGCTGCTGACGCCCTGGAACATGATGTCGCCGGACTGGCCGTGGAACGCGATCAGCCCCGAGCCGCCGTTGTCGACCCACACGTCGCACAGCTTGCGAAGCAGGTCGGAGGTGTAGTGCATGCCGGCGGGCGGCTGCACGCGCAGGGTATGGAATTCGGCGGCCTCGGGGAAGAGCGGCTTGCCGGTTTCGTCCTTCAGTTCGGTGAAGCGCGGAATGATGCCGCCGCCATAGCCGAACACGCCGACCGTACCGCCTTTCCAGTAACCCTTGCGGGTTTCGTACGAGGTTTCCAGCTGACCGATCAGGTCAACCATCATGTCGTTGTCCTTGGCCAGGCGCTTGAGGCCGGTTACAAAGCTCGGCCACGGCCCGCTTTCAAGCTGGTCGAGCATGGGGGTGTCATGGAGGGCGAGTAGACATGGCAGTCTCCAGGGAATAAGGAAGACCTTCTCCAGTATAGACAATACTTGAGTGATTTTCTCGGGATTATCCAAATGGGTAGGTGGAGTGATAAGGCGTTGTTTTTGTTTAACCTTGTCGTCGTGCCAACGCCATTTTCCATGTCGCGTGCTTGGGCCGTTATTTAGATGACAGTCCCTGAAGCCGTAAACGGCATGGTGGTGGTTGCGCCGGCAGTCGATTTGATGAGATGGCCTATGCTGTGCTGTAATCGAAGCGTGTGCCGGTCTTGCCGGACGTATCGACACGAACACCAAAATAAAAATCAAAGCGGGGAACAGTCCGAACCGGAAGGCCGAGGAAATGTGCCGTGGCAACTGTCCTGATCATCGAAGACAACCCTCACAACATGAAGCTGGCGAGCTTTTTGTTGGAAAACGCCGGATACACGACATTGCAGGCGAGCGACGCGCAAGCCGGAATCGCGTTGGCGCGGATGCATCGGCCTGACATCATCCTGATGGATATTCAGCTGCCCGGGATGGACGGACTCGCTGCCACCCAAGTGATCAAGGCCGATGCCGGCTTGCGGCACAGCAAGGTTTTTGCGCTCACGGCCTTTGCCATGAAAGGCGACGAGGACAAGATCCGGGCGGCGGGCTGCGACGGCTATATCGCCAAACCCTTCAATTACCGAACGTTTCTCGAAACGATCGCAGCCGCGCTTCCCGCCGGCGCGACCGTGGACCTGCAGGGAGAATAGGCACACATGGACGCCGCCGTCATACAANAAACCATCCTGATCGTCGATGACGACGCCAAGAACCGGGCCCATCTCTCGCTGCTGCTGAAATCCGAAGGCTATCTCACGTTCGAAGCGCAGACCGGCGAAGCCGCCCTCCAGTGGGCGACGACGGAGAAGCCGGACCTCATCCTGCTCGATGCCATGATGCCGGGCAAGGACGGCTTCCAGGTCGCGGCGGAACTCAAGGCTGCCGATGCCACCCGGGCCATCCCCATCATCATGGTGACTTCCCTGTCGGGACGCGAATCGAGGCTGGCCGCCCTGCAGAGCGGTGTCGAGGAATTCCTCACCAAGCCGGTGGACCGCGCGGAATTGTGGGTGCGCGTCCGCAACCTCTTGCGGCTCAAGGAATACAGCGATTTCCTGACCAACTACAACCACACGCTGGAAGTGCAGGTGAGGGAGCGCACCGAGCAACTCGTCGAAAGCCAGTTCGACACGCTCTACACCATTTTGCGCGCAGCGGAATTCCGCGACGAGGAAACCGGGGCGCACATCCGCCGCATCAGCCACTACTGCAAGCACCTGGCCGGACAACTGGGGATGCCGCAGGACTTCGTCGAGACGATCTATCATGCGAGCCCGCTGCACGACATCGGGAAAATCGGCGTGCCGGATATGGTCCTGCTCAAGCCCGGCCGCCTTGATCCGGTGGAGTGGGAGAGCATGAAGTCCCATGCCGAACTCGGCGCCAGGATCCTGGGCGGCGGGAAGACCACCTCGCCCTACACCCGGATGGGTGCGGCCATTGCCCAGAATCACCATGAANAATGGGATGGCAGCGGCTATCCAGGTCGGCTCGCGGGGGACGCCATCCCGCTGGAAGCGCGGATCATGGCGATCTGCGACGTATACGATGCGCTGCGCAGCGTACGCCCCTACAAGCCCGCCTTTACCCACGAGCAGGCCTTCAGCCTGATCGTCGAGGGCGACGAGCGGACCCACCCCAGCCACTTCGATCCTGCCGTGCTGGCCGCGTTTATCCGCTGTGCCGACGTATTCAACGACATCTATCAATCGCACACCGACTGAGCGATGGCGCGCGCACCCATCTCTCCGATCACCCCGACACGGACCTCGCCATGACAGAATCGACAAACTCCGGAAACGCCCGGGAGCGGGCCCTGTGGTATGGCCATGCGATGGAACAGCTGGTCGAGGTCGTGCAACGCCTGTCGATGGCGCGCGACCTGGCCACGGTGATGGACATCGTCAAGCATGCGGCGCGTGCGCTCACCGGCGCCGACGGTGCAACCTTCGTGCTGCGCGACGGCGACAAATGCTTCTACGCCGACGAGGATGCGATCAGCNCCCTGTGGAAAGGGCAGCGTTTTCCCATGGATGTCTGCATCAGCGGCTGGGCCATGTTGAACCGGCAGCCTGCCGTGATCGAGGACATCTACGCCGATTCGCGCATTCCCGCCGATGCCTACCGCCCCACTTTCGTCAAAAGCCTGGCGATGGTGCCGATCCGCACCCTGGATCCGGTGGGCGCCATCGGCAACTACTGGGCAGAGCGGCATCAGCCGAGCCCCGAGCAGGTGAAGGTGTTGCAGGCGCTCGCGGACACGACGGCGGTCGCGCTGGAGAACGTCCAGGTCTACGCGGAACTCGAGAAGCGCGTGCGCGAGCGCACCCTGGAGCTGGAAACCATCCTCGACAACATCCAGGTGGGTGTGGTGTTTTCCACCCACAACCGCATCGTGCGCGCCAATCCCAAGACGGCCGACCTGTTCGGCACGGTTTCGCCCGACGCGCTGGCGGGTACGCCGATCGGCTCGCTGCTGCAGCCGGCAGGAAACGGGACGCTATGGGGCGACCCCGGGCAGGAACGTGCGCCGAGCGAGCTATTCGATACCGAAATCCAGCTGAAGCGCCAGGCCGTTCCGTTCTGGGCGCACGTCGTCCACAAGCCGCTGGATCCCGAGCTTTATCCGGACGGCGCGATCTGGATGATCAACGACATCAGCGCCGCCAAGGAAAAGGAAAGCCTGCTCATCCAGATGCGCCAGGCCGCCGAGGAGTCGACCCGCTTCAAAAGCGAATTCCTGGCCAGCATGAGCCACGAACTGCGCACGCCGCTCAACGCGATCATCGGCTTCTCGGAAGTGTTGCGCGACGGCCTGGTCGGCGAACTGAACGACAAGCAGCACGAGTATCTGTGCGACATCTTCGACAGCGGCCAGCATCTGCTCGCACTCATCAACGACGTGCTCGATCTGTCCAAGGTCGAGGCGGGCAAGATGCACCTGGAACTGGAGAAGACCGATCCCATTCCCCTGTTGGGCGGCAGCCTCTCCATCGTCAAGGAGAAATCGCTGGCGCACCGGATCAGCCTGAAGCTGGACGTGCCCGAGGAGATCGCGCCGTGCTGGCTGGATCCGCGCAAGCTCAAGCAGATCGTCTACAACCTGCTTTCCAATGCGGTCAAATTCACGCCGGAAGGCGGCGCGGTCACGCTGCATGCCGGCGTGGTGACGCGCGAGGCGGCGTTACAGCGGGCGGGCGACCTGCCCGAGGTGCGCACCCCGCTTCCCGAAAACGTCGATGCCTTCCTGCAGATCGACGTGTCCGACAGCGGCATCGGCATCGAGGCGGACGACATGGCGCGGCTGTTTCAGCCTTTCGTCCAGATCGACAGTTCGCTTTCTCGCCGTTTCGAAGGAACAGGTCTGGGTCTGGCGCTGGTACGCAAGCTGGCGGAGCTACATGGCGGCGCCGTGCGGGTGGCCAGCCTGCCCGGCCGCGGCAGCCGCTTCACGGTATGGCTGCCTTACCGCGACACGCCCGGCGAAGCGGACAGGCAGGCCATCCTGGTCCGGCCCGATGCCACGCCGGTGGTGGCGGAAGCACCGCGGGTGCTGGTGGTGGAAGACAACAATCAGGCGGCCGATCTCATCCGCATGCAACTGGAGGCCAACGGCTGCGAAGTCATGCGCGCGGCGTCGGCCCAGATCGCGCTCTCCATGCTGAACGAGCCGCCATGGCCCGACCTTATCAGTCTCGATATCCTGCTGCCCGACATGGACGGCTGGGAGCTTCTTGCCCGGATCAAGCAGNACCCCCAGTTCGCGCAGACCCCCGTGGTCATCATGTCGATCGTCGCCGACTGCAGCAAGGGTTTCTCGCTGGGGGCCGCCGAGGTGCTGCAAAAGCCCGTGTTGAAGGATGGCCTCGATGCCGCGCTGGAGCGGCTCGGGCTCGGGCGCACCGACGAAACCGACGAACCGCGGACCATCCTGGTCGTGGACGACGATCCGCATGCAGTCGAACTCGCCATGGCCTACCTGAGATCCCTCCCTTTCAAGGTGCTGCAGGCGTCTGGCGGGGCCGAAGGCATTTCGATGGCGAAAACCCATTTGCCCAGTCTGATCATCCTCGATCTGATGATGCCGGAGGTGAGCGGCTTCGACGTGGTGGAAGCGCTCGCCGCGCATCCCGAAACGGCCAAGATCCCCATCCTTATCCTCACTGCCAAGCTGCTGACGGAGGAGGACCGGCACGCGCTGAACGGCCGCGTCACCCAGATCATGGAAAAGTCGGATTTCAACCAGCGCCGCTTCATGAGCGAAGTGTGGCGGGCGCTGGGCCGCAGGCAGTTTGTCCCGCTGTAGTAACCTTCAGAAGAGTGCATGATTTGAGAGTGTTGGCTGGCGCATGTTCGGCAGAGACACCTAGTCACCTGTGCCCTCAGGGTGATTGAACGGCAGGTGTCACGTGCTTTGCTGACGCTGGAAACGAACTCGGTCTGAAGAGCCACTCGCATTCGGTAGGTTGGCAACGGGGATCCACTCCGAGTGGCCCAACTCGGCTAGCCGGCCAGATTGTCTTTAAAATCAATCTCAGCGTCGCGGATCTTGCGATGTTGCCAGTGTCGGGATCGACGCCCGCCGGCGCTTCTCACCCGCCGAATATGGATAACAGACCTGTCGGAGCATGCCGATACTGTCGTAAGTTTCGTCTGACACCATGCGGGCTGGCGCCGGCAACGGGCTGTTAAGCCGCGAATAAGAAGCTTGCTTGATGAGGCGAATAGAAAATCTCCGCATTGAGAACCACCGACGTTCGCCGCTTCTTATTCTCGGCCGACAACATTTTCCTTGAAAATAAATTTGCCAGCCCTATGGTGCATGAACTGGCTTGCGCTATGTGGGCCGGCCGAGGAATACCCAATCATCGGACAACAGCGAATAGCGATTTGGGGCATCGGGGCGGTGTGTTCTGCAACATGCATCTGTAGTCGCCTAGTTATTTCATATACGAAGGGCTCGTGTTCGTATTTTTGAGACCTGAGGAGACCTGAACCCATGATCGCTAGCAACCCTTTCGCCGAACTCGCCGCCGTCATCCCCCGANCTGCCATGCAGGCTTACGTCGTACTGATGGTTGTTCTAGTGGTGGTCGGGACGATACTCGACATGTTGCACAAGAAAAGTGCCCAGTACTTTTTCGAGAATGCCAGGCAGGCCAGAAAGAACGCGACACGCATGCTCGGCGCCGGGGAANAAAGCGCACTGGCCTTGAAGACCGTCGCCAAGGAGGTGCTGACCTCGGGCGAATTCAACAATCCCAAACGCCGCGTTTCGCATCTCTTCACCATGTACGGCTTCATCATTTTTGTCGTCACGACGGCGATCCTGATCTTTGCCTATCCGACCCCGGAAACTCCGGCACCGACCGTCCTGCCGCTGCTTTGGCACCTGGGCGCGGCCATGCTGTGCGTGGGCGGGTACTGGTTCTGGTTCAGCATCCGTGTCGACGTCGCCTCCGAAGGCGTCAAGTGGTATCAGCTGAACGGGCGCGGCGACCTTTTCATCATCGGTCTGCTGGGCATGGCCAGCTTCGCGCTGCTCTGGTCCTTCACCATGGGCGCCGGCGTGCTGAATATGCTGTTCTTCGTCCTGTTCGTCGCCTTCAGCACGCTGCTCTTCGGCTCGGTGTACTGGTCCAAGTTCGCGCACATGTTCTTCAAACCCGCGGCAGCGTTCCAGAAACGGATCATCAAGGCGGATGGTTCGAGGGAAAACATGCCCGCAATCTACGATCCGTCGGATCCCGACGTGCAGGCGCGGTTTCCCGATGTCGCGGCCTACATAGGCGCCAACCCGCCCAACATGGGACTGGGCATCAAGCGTGAAGCGCCCAACCATTTTTAGTCCCACTGAACCCGGAAAATCGAGAGGAACACCATGCCGACCTTTGTGTACATGACGCGTTGCGACGGGTGTGGATACTGCGTCGACATCTGTCCGTCGGACATCATGCACATCGATAAAGTCACCCGGCGCGCCTACAACATCGAGCCGAACATGTGCTGGGAGTGCTACTCGTGCGTCAAGGCCTGCCCGCAGGACGCGATCGATGTGCGCGGCTACGCCGACTTCGCGCCGCTGGGCCATTCGGTGCGCGTCCGGCGCGACGAGGAAAAAGGCGTCATTGCCTGGCGCATCAAGTTCCGCAACGGCGAAAAGGACATGGAGCTGCTGGCGCCGATCACGACCAAACCCTGGGGCAAGCACATCCCGCAACTCTCCGCTGTGCCCGCGCCGAGCCAGGCGATGCGTGACAGCCAATTGCTGTTCAATGAGCCCAAATACATCCGTCTGGACGATGGCGATCTGCATACACTGGAATCGAACGGTCTGGTGATGAAGGAAGGGGTGGTCTACTGATGGCTTACAACACGATGGTCGAAGACAACATTGACGTCCTCGTCGTGGGTGCGGGCCTCGGCGGCACGGGCGCTGCGTGGGAAGCGCGCTACTGGGGGCAGGACAAGAAGATCGTCATCGCCGAAAAGGCCAACATCGACCGTTCGGGCGCGGTGGCTCAGGGCCTCTACGCGATCAACTGTTACATGGGCACGCGCTGGGGCGAGAACAAGCCAGAGGATCATGTTCGTTACGCGCGGATGGACCTGATGGGGATGGTGCGCGAAGACCTGCTGTTCGACATGGCACGTCACGTCGATTCCGCCGTCCACCAGTTCGAGGAGTGGGGCCTGCCGATCATGCGCGACCCCAAGACCGGCCACTATCAGCGCGAGGGGCGTTGGCAGATCATGATCCACGGCGAATCCTACAAGCCCATCGTCGCCGAGGCCGCCAAGAAATCGGCCGACAAGGTCTACAACCGGATCTGCGTCACCCATCTTCTGATGGATGACGCCAAGGAGAATCGCGTGGCCGGGGCAGTGGGCTTCAACGTGCGTACCGGTGATTACCACGTCTTCAAATCCAAAACGGTGATCGTCGGCGCGGGCGGCGCCTCCAACGTCTTCAAGCCGCGCTCGGTGGGCGAGGGCGCCGGCCGCGTCTGGTACGCGCCGTGGTCGTCTGGCTCGGCCTATGGCCTGATGATCCAGGCGGGTGCGAAAATGACCCAGATGGAAAACCGCATCGTGCTGGCGCGATTCAAGGACGGCTACGGTCCGGTGGGCGCCTACTTCCTGCACCTCAAGACCTACACGCAGAACTGCAACGGCGAAGAGTACGAGTCGAAGTGGTTCCCGGCGCTGACCGAAATGGTCGGCAAGGAATATCTCGATACCGAAGGCCAGCATCTGTCCCACAAACCGATTCCGACCTGTCTGCGCAACCACGCCTTCATCTCCGAGGTGAACGCCGGTCGCGGCCCCATCCACATGGTGACCATGGAGGCCTTTCAGGATCCGCACCTCGAGGAGATCGGCTGGCATAACTTCCTCGGCATGACGGTGGGCCAGGCCGTGCTGTGGGCCGCAACTGACGTCAATCCGAAGTTTGAGAACCCGGAGCTGACCACCTCCGAGCCCTACGTGATGGGCTCGCACGCGACCGGTTGCGGCGCCTGGTGTTCGGGCCCCGAGGACGTGTCCCCGCCGGAATACTACTGGGGCTACAACCGCATGACCACGGTCGAGGGCCTGTTCGGCGCGGGCGACGCCGTCGGCGGTACGCCGCACGCGTTCTCGTCGNGGCCGTTCACCGAAGGCCGGCTGGCCGCCAAGGCGGCGTGCAGATACATCGACGACGGCAAGGCTGAGGGCATTCACGTGTCCGACGAGCAGATCGAGCGCCGGCGCCAAGAGATCTACAAGCCGATGGAGCATTACCGGATCTACCGCAACGAAATCACCGCGGGGAGCGTCAATCCGAACTACATCAACCCGCGGCAGGGTCTGGACCGTCTGCAGAAGCTGATGGATGAGTACTGCGCAGGGGCGACGGTCAACTACATGACCAACGACAAACTGCTGCAGATCGGCCTGAAANAACTCAAGATCATGGAAGAAGACCTGGAGAAGGTCGCCGCCGAGGACATCCATGAACTGCTGCGCGCCTGGGAACTGAAGCATCGCCACCTCACCTCCGAAGCGGTCATGCAACACACTCTGTTCCGCAAGGAAACCCGCTGGCCGGGGTACTACTACCGCGGAGACGCGATGAAGCTCGACGACGCGAACTGGCACGTCCTCACCGTATCGCGTCGCGATCCCGAGACCGGCGAATACACCATGGAAAAGGCCCCGTGCTACCACCTGGTCGGCAAGGACGAGTAAGCCGCGGCGCCCTGAAGACCCGCCTGTTCCTGCGCAGTGTTTTTCGTGACCCTACAAGGAATTGCTCATGACCACTTCTGTCGTTCAGGCCGCACCTGAGACCTCGATCAACATCGTCGATCACAGCGACGAAGCGATACTGGAGATCGCCCACCCGATGTGGCGCGACCTGATCAAGTACTCCAACCTGGGGCAATACGGCAAATTCATCCGCAAGTTTTCCTATGACCTGCTGTTCGGCCTCAATGAAATCGAGCTCGGCAAACAGTTCGCCAACAGCGAGCTGACCCGGAGCCTGCGCCCGGACTGGGACTACCTGGGCATCATCCGCAGAGGCCAGCATGTCACGGTGCTGTACCGGGTCCGCAGCACGAAGAAGGAAGGCGAATGGCTCGGGCGTTTGGTGCTGGGCTATGAACAGGGCGAGGTGCGCATCTTTGCCGCCTCCATTTTCTGAAACATGGGGGCGCCCATGAAAGCCATCATCGAAGCCAACAAATATGTCGAACTGACCTACAAGGTCATCGACCGGAAAACAGGCCAGGTGCTGACGATGGTCGAGTTTCCGCTGGGCTATGTCCATGGCGTCAACGAGATACTGTCGCCCCGGGTCATGGATGCGCTCGAAGGCAAATCCGAGGGCGACATCATCGAGGTGCATATCGACTGCAACGACATCTATGGACCACGGGACGAAGCACTGGTGATTGTCGAAGCCATCGCAAACGTCCCCGAGCCCTACCGTGAAGTCGGCACTGCCATCCTGATGGAAAACGACAACGGCCAGACCAGGAGTTTTCTGGTGACCCGGGTGGACACCAGAACGGTGACGATAGACGGCAACAACCCGCTGTGCGGCCGGGAAGTGATTTTCAAGCTGGAGATCCTGCTGGTGCGTGATGCCACCGACGAGGAAATCCGGTACGGCGGCAAGATGGAGGCAGCCCCTGACCTGAACAACTGTCGTGCCGTTCCCATTTGAATGGCGTTGAAACCGCCTGTTTCCCAGCCCCATTTCGTATCGAGAGGTCATCATGAGCGAGCCCACCAAAATCAAGCGTCTGGTCCCGGAAGGCAAATCACGCTTTCTGACCACCCGGCAAAAACCGCCGACTGAGAAGGGCTATGTCGGGTACGAGACCCTTTGGGAACCGTTCCACAAGGAAGTCAAATACACCACGCCCAAGAAGCCGTAAATCCGACGGCCACGCGAACCTGACCGTTCGCGGCCATCTGTAACCCCTATCGGTAACCGCATCAGATGAATCCGGTAGTACCGTCAGTTCTCGTCAGATTTCACCAGGCGCTACTGGACGTTACAGGCAAATAAAAGGCCACAATCCTTGTGTTTAACAAGAATCATGGCCTTCTTTGGACCACCGTGGATCATATTCTGGTGGAGCCGGCGGGAATCGAACCCGCGTCCGCAAGCCCTCTACAGGCAGTTCTACATACTTAGTCCGGTGTTTTTATGCTTTAAGCTCCATCACGCCCGCCGAACAGGCTGGATCTCGCCGAGTCGCCTTGGATTTTGCACCTGCCCAAGCGACCCGGACAAGCACGATTTCATGTGAATTAACTCACTGCCGGTTTGACCCGGCCTAGCCCATGAACAGGCTAGTGTGAGTCCTGGACCTTAAGCGGCCAGGGCGTAGTTTTCGTCGTTTGCGACTAAAGTTTTTCAGTTGGATTTACGAGGTGCTCTGACCCTCGGTATGCCCTACGCTGCTTTGCGACCCACGTCGAAGCCAGGTCGGCCCCATGTGTGTTGCTGCTACAAGTGTACCGCATAGAGGGCGGGGTGGCGGGAAAGTTCCGGGGCGGGGAATAAATCGTGACAGGTCTCAACCCCGTTCGGGCTGAGCCCTTCGACTCGCTCGGGACAGGCTTGTCGTAGCCCTGTGCCCATTCGGACATGCCCTTCGACAAGCTCAGGGCGAACGGTTCACGACCCGTCCGAACGGGCGGCCTTACAGGAAAGGCAAGGGGTTGTGCGTGACCGCAACCGCGACGATGTAGCCGAGCACGAGCAGGGCGGCGATCCAGGCGGCGATGCGCGTGCGCTTGGTCCTGCCGCGCTTGAGTGCGATGGTGCCGAGCACGATGTAGACGATCAGCGCGACAAGCTTGGCGGTGAGCCAGCCGTCCACCAGCGGATATTGGCCTAGCATGATGGCGAGGCCGAAGCCGCTGATCAGCAGAAGGGTGTCGTTGACGTGCGGGACGATGCGCACCCAGCGCGCCTGCAGCCGNGGNGAGTCGACCATCATCCAGACGCCGCGCAGGAGGAATAGCGTTAGCGTGATGGCGATGGTGGTGAGGTGGATATGCTTGAGGAGGGTGTAGTCCATGGTTCAGGGCGCCAGGTAGTCGAGGGTGTCGAGCGGGCGATGGATTTCCGCGTGGGCGCCCCAGGTGTGAGGCTGGTCGGCGGCATCGAGATAGCCCCAGGCGGCGACCAGCGCCGGCATGGCGGCGGCGGTGGCGGCCTGGATATCGCGCTCGGCGTCGCCCAGGTACAGGCACTGCGCCGGCAGGGCATTGCAGAGTTCGGCGGCCGCGAGCATGGGGGCAGGGTGCGGCTTGGGTTGCGGGCAGGTGTCGCCGGAGACGATGCAGGCGGCGCGCTCGGCCAGGTCGAGGATGGACATCAGCGGTTCGGTGAAGCGCGCCGGCTTGTTGGTGACCACGCCCCAGGCGAGGCCGCGCTGCTCCAGCGCATCGAGCAATTCGAGGATGCCGGGGAAGGGCTGTGAGTGGCGGCAGATATTGTCGGCGTACAGCTGCAGGAATTCCTCGCGCATGGACGCAAAGTGCGGGTCGTCGGGATGCAGGTCGAAGCCGAGGCCGAGCAGGCCGCGCGCGCCGTGCGAGGCCTGCGGGCGGATGACCTCGTCGGCCAGCGGCGGCAGGCCGTGGTTCGCGCGCTGCAGGTTGAGTGCGTGGCCGAGGTCGGGCGCGGTGTCGACCAGGGTGCCGTCGAGGTCGAACAGGACGGCACGGATGTTCTCGAGCTTCACGGCTTTACTCCCCGGCGTGTCGCCATCAGGTAGTTGACGTCGGTGTCGGCTTCCAGCCTGTAGATCCTGGTCAGCGGGTTGTAGNGTCATGCCGATCAGTTCCCGGGTGTCGAGCCCGGCTTCGCGCGTCATGCGGGCCAGCTCGGCGGGCTGGATGAACTTGGCGTAGTCGTGGGTGCCGCGCGGCAGCAGCTTGAGCACATATTCGGCGCCGACGATGGCGAAGAGGTAGCTCTTGGCGTTGCGGTTCAGCGTGGAGAAGAACACCCAGCCGCCCGGTTTCACCAGCCTGGCGCAGGCGGCGACGATGGAAGCCGGGTCGGGCACGTGCTCGAGCATTTCCATGCAGGTGACGACGTCGAACTCGCCGGCGTGCTGCGCGGCATAGTCTTCGGCGGATATCAGCTGGTAGTCGACGCTGTGCCCCGATTCGTAGAGGTGCAGTTTGGCGACCTTGAGCGCCTTCTCGGAGAGGTCGATGCCACTCACCGTGGCGCCGGCGGCGGCCATGGCTTCGGCCAGGATGCCGCCGCCGCAGCCGACGTCGAGCACGGTCTTGCCGGCCAGCGGTGCCTGCTTGTCGATCCATTTCAGGCGCAGCGGATTGATTTCGTGCAGCGGCTTGAATTCNGAGTTCGGGTCCCACCAGCGGTGGGCGAGTTCGGAGAACTTGGCGATTTCGGCAGCGTCGACGTTGCTCATGGCTATCCTTGTGGGGCGAGTTTGGTGCGCCAGTAGGCGGCGCGGGCGGTCAGGTCGTCGATATCGAGATCGACCAGACGGCGGTCATTCAGTTTCATCCTGCCGTCGACCCAGACGTGGGTGACGTGCTCGCGACCTGCAACGTAAACCAGGTGCGAGACGGGGTCAAACACCGGCTGGCTTGACAGGGCATGCAGGTCGACCGCGACCAGGTCGGCGCGTTTGCCGGGGACGATGCTGCCGATCTTGTCGTCGAGGTTGAGCGCACGGGCGGCGTCCAGCGTGGCGGCTTTTAGCGCGGCGGCGGCGGGCAGGGCGGCAGCGTCGCCGCTGGTCCCTTTGGCCAGCAGAGCGGCCAGGCGCATTTCGCTGAACAGGTCGAGGCGATTGTTGCTGGCGGCGCTGTCGGTGCCGAAGCCGAGGTTGATACCGGCTCGGATGAATCGGTCCACCGGTGCGATGCCGGAGGCCAGCTTCAGGTTCGAGGTCGGGCAGTGGGCCAGGTGGCAGCCGTGCTGCGCCAACAGTCCGATTTCGGCCTCGTTCACGTGCACGGCGTGGACGCCGATGAAATTCGGTCCCAGTAGCCCCAGGCGCGCCAACCGTTCCAGCGGCCGGACCCCGTATTGCTTCAGGCTGTCCCGGATTTCGTCGGCGGTTTCGTGGATGTGGGTGTGGATGGGCAGGCCGAGTTGTTCGGCCAGCGTGTTGATGCGGCCAAACGTGGTATCCGAAACGGTGTAGGGTGCGTGCGGGGCGAAGGCGAAGCCCAGCAGTGATTCATCCTTCAATTCGTCGCGCAGGGCGAGCCCTTTGGCCAGGTAGTCGTCGGCGTCCGAGGCGTAGGTGCTGGGGAACTCCAGCACGATCATGCCTAGGGTGGCGCGCATGCCGGCCTGCAGGAAGGCTTCGCCTGCGGCCTTGGGGAAGAAATACATGTCGTTGCAGGTGGTGACGCCTCCCGCCAGCATTTCGGCGGCGGCGAGCAGGGTGCCGTCGCGCACGAAGGCCTCGGACACGTGCTTCTTCTCGGCCGGCCAGATGCGGTCGTTGAGCCAGGCCATCAGCGGCAGGTCGTCGGCGAAGCCGCGAAACAGCGACATCGCGGCGTGACCGTGCAGATTGACCAAACCCGGGATCAGCGCCCGGCCCGGCAGGGCGAGCGTCTGCACGGCGTCGTAGCGGGCCTGTGCGGCATCGGCCGGCAGCACGTCGAGGATGCGGCCGTCCACGACGACGACGGCATGGTCGGCCAGCGGCCCCTCCGATTCGACGGGTACCACCCATTGCGGCAGGAGAAGAAGGTCGGCGGGGGCTTTCATGGTGGCGTGGATTCTCGCCGTTTACGATTGGATTGGCAAAGGCGGCCGTGGTTTGGCAAAGGCGGCCGAGCCTCCCGGACATGCTAAAATCGCGTGCTTTAAAGCCTGAATAAATAAAAAACCGGT
The DNA here is from genome assembly GCF_013693775.1 of Thiobacillus sp. Classification (NCBI taxonomy): domain Bacteria; kingdom Pseudomonadati; phylum Pseudomonadota; class Betaproteobacteria; order Nitrosomonadales; family Thiobacillaceae; genus Thiobacillus; species Thiobacillus sp. Next base: position 1,184,330 of record NZ_CP059257.1, on the reverse strand, counting down.
TATGGAACAGTTTGCCAAGGAAACCCTCCCGGTCAGCCTCGAAGAGGAGATGAGGCGGTCGTATCTCGATTACGCCATGAGCGTGATCGTCGGACGCGCGCTGCCGGACGTGCGCGACGGCCTGAAGCCCGTACATCGTCGCGTGCTGTTCGCGATGAACGAGTTGGGCAACGACTGGAACAAGGCATACAAGAAGTCGGCCCGCGTGGTCGGCGACGTCATCGGTAAGTACCACCCGCACGGCGATACGGCGGTCTACGACACCATGGTGCGGATGGCGCAGGACTTCTCGCTGCGCTACCCGCTGATCGACGGCCAGGGCAACTTCGGCTCGGTCGACGGCGACAACGCGGCGGCGATGCGTTATACCGAAGTGCGCATGGCGAAGATCGCGCACGAACTGCTGGCCGACCTCGACAAGGAAACGGTCGACTTCGGTCCCAACTATGACGGCTCCGAGCAGGAACCGCTGGTGTTACCGACCAAGATCCCCAACCTGCTGATCAACGGTTCGTCCGGCATCGCGGTGGGCATGGCGACCAATATCCCGCCGCACAACCTCACCGATATCTGTGCCGCGCTGTTCGCGTTGCTGGACGACCCCGAGATCGACATCGAGTCGCTGATCGCCATCGTCAAGGCGCCGGATTTCCCGACAGCAGGCATCATCTACGGCCTGTCGGGCGTGCGCGACGGCTACCGCACCGGCCGCGGCCGCGTGGTGATGCGCGCCACCTGCCACATCGAGGATCTCGACAAGAGCGGCGGCAAGCAGGCCATCATCATCGACGAGCTGCCCTACCAGGTGAACAAGGCCAACCTGCTGATCAAGATCGGCGAGCTGGTGCGCGAAAAGCAGATCGACGGCATTGCCGACCTGCGCGACGAGTCCGACAAGTCGGGCATGCGTGTCTACATCGAGTTGAAGCGCGGCGAGAACGCCGACGTGATCCTGAACAACCTGTACAAGCAGACGCAGATGCAGGACACCTTCGGCATGAACATGGTGGCGCTGATCGAAGGCCAGCCGCGCCTGCTCAACCTGAAGGAAATGCTTGATGCCTTCCTGCGCCACCGCCGCGAAGTCGTCACCCGCCGTACGGTGTTCGATCTGCGCAAGGCGCGCGAACGCGGCCATATCCTCGAAGGCCTCGCCGTGGCGCTGGCCAACGTCGACGAGATCGTGGAACTGATCAAGTCCTCGGAAACGCCTGCGATCGCCAAGGAGCGCCTGCTCGGCCGCGCCTGGAAATCGGCGATGGTCGAGGAAATGCTGGCGCGCATCGATCCCGAATACTCGCGCCCGGTGAACATCGGTCCCGAGTTCGGCCTGCACGCCGACGGCTACCGTCTGTCCGAGATCCAGGCGCAGCGCATCCTCGAAATGCAGCTGCAGCGCCTGACCAACCTGGAATCGGACAAGATCCTCTCCGAGTACAAGGAGATCATGGCGAAGATCGCCGATCTGCTCGATATCCTGGCCAATCCTTCGCGCATCACCCAGATCATCCGTGAGGAACTGACCCAGGTGCAGGAGCAGTTCGGCGACGCGCGTCGCTCGACCATCGTCGAGAACGCGCAGGACATGTCGATGGAGGACCTGATCAAGCCGGAAGAGATGGTGGTCACGCTGTCGCATGGCGGCTACATGAAGTCGCAGCCGATCGACGACTACCGTGCGCAGAAGCGCGGCGGACGTGGCAAGCAGGCAGCGGGCACCAAGGACGAAGACTTCATCGAGAAGATGTTCATCGCCAATACCCACGACTACATCCTCTGCTTCTCCAACCGTGGCCGGCTGTACTGGCTCAAGGTCTACAACGTGCCGCAGGGCGGACGGGCGGCGCGCGGCAAGCCCATCGTCAACCTGCTGCCGCTGGAAGACGGCGAGAAGATCAACGCGCTGCTGCCGGTCAAGACCTTCGACGACGATCAATATGTCTTCATGGCGACCAGCAACGGCATCGTCAAGAAGACGCCCTTGAGCGACTTCTCGCGTCCGCGCACCGCCGGCATCATCGCGGTGGGGCTGGACGACGGCGATTTCCTCATCGGCGCGTCGATCACCGACGGCCGCCACGACGTGATGCTGTTCTCCGACGGCGGCAAGGCGGTGCGCTTCGACGAGAACGACGTACGCCCGATGGGCCGCACCGCGCGCGGCGTGATCGGCATGAAGCTTGCCAAAGGCAAGAAGCTGATTTCGCTGCTGGTGGCCGAGGACGAGAACGATTTCGTGCTGACCGCGACCGAGAACGGCTTCGGCAAACGCACGCCGATCGCCGAATACACCCGCCACGCGCGTGCGACGCAGGGCATGATTGCGATCCAGACCAGCGAACGGAATGGCAAGGTGGTGGCTGCGACATTGGTGAAGCCGGACGACGAGATCATGTTGATCACCACCGGTGGCGTGCTGATCCGTACCCGTGTCAAGGAAATCCGTGCCATGAGCCGCGCGACGCAGGGCGTCACGCTGATCAACCTGGACAAGGGCGAGACACTGATCAGCCTGGAAAAAGTGGCTGAAACCGACAACGACGAGGAATGAAGGGGACACGCATGACCATTTACAACTTCAGTGCCGGCCCGGCCGTGCTGCCCAAGGATGTGTTGCAACAGGTGCAGACCGAACTGGTCGACTGGCACGGCTCCGGCATGTCGGTGATGGAAATGAGCCACCGCGGCAAGGAGTTCATGGGCATCGCCGCCGAGGCCGAAACCGATCTGCGTGAACTGATGGGCATCCCCGCCAATTACAAGGTGCTGTTCCTACAGGGTGGGGCGTCGTCGCAGTTCGCCATGGTGCCAATGAACCTGCTGCGCGGCAAAACCAGCGCCGATTACCTGAATACCGGCGAATGGTCGAAGAAGGCGATCAAGGAAGCGAAGAAATACGGCACGGTCAACGTCGTGGCCTCCAGCGAGGACAAGAACTTCAGCTATGCGCCGACACAGGACCAATGGAAGCTCGATCCCAACGCGGCCTACGTCCACTACACGCCCAACGAGACCATCGGCGGCGTGGAGATCTTCTGGACGCCCGAGACCGGCAGCGTCCCGCTGGTGGCCGACATGTCGTCGACCATCCTGTCGCGCCCGATCGACGTATCGAAGTTCGGCGTGATCTACGCCGGCGCGCAAAGAACATCGGCCCGGCCGGGCTGACCATCGTCATCGTGCGCGACGACCTGATCGGGGAGACGCTGAAGGGCACGCCGACCATGTTCGACTACAAGATCCACGCCGACAACGATTCGATGTACAACACACCGGCGACCTTCGCCATGTACACGGCGGGGCTGGTATTCAAGTGGCTGAAGGTGCGCGGCGGCCTCGCCGCGATGGAAAAGACCAACCGCGAGAAAGCCGGCCTGCTGTACGACACCCTCGATGCGACCGACTTCTACAACTCGCCGGTGGCGAAAGACAACCGCTCGCTGATGAACGTGCCGTTCACGCTCAAGGACGCCGCGCTCGACGAGGCCTTCCTCAAGACTGCCAAGGAACGCGGCCTGCTGCAGCTGAAGGGCCACCGCTCGGTCGGCGGCATGCGCGCCTCGATCTACAACGCGATGCCGGTCGAGGGCGTGCGCGCGCTGGTCGACTGCTTGCGCGAATTCGAGAAAAGCCATGGCTGAGCCGCGCAAGATCCTCACGCTCAACGCCATTTCTGCGCGCGGATTGGCGCGACTGCCGGAGGCCTATACAGTCGGCGGCGACGTGACCGACCCGGACGGCATCCTGGTGCGTTCGGCCAACATGCATGAAATGGACATCCCGGCATCGGTGCGCGCGATCGCGCGTGCCGGCGCAGGGACCAACAACATCCCGGTGAAGAAGCTGTCGGAACGTGGCGTGCCGGTGTTCAATGCGCCGGGTGCCAATGCCAATGCAGTGAAGGAATTGGTGATCGCCGGCATGCTGCTGGGCGCGCGCAACCTGGTGCCGGCGCTGAAGTTCGTCGAGGGGCTCTCAGGCAGCGACGAGGAGATGCACAAGGCGACCGAGGCCGGCAAGAAACAGTTTGCCGGTATGGAACTGCCGGGCCGCACGCTGGGCGTGATCGGCCTGGGCGCCATCGGTTCCACCATTGCCGAGGCGGCGATCAAGCTCGGCATGAACGTGGTCGGCTTCGATCCGGCGATCACCGTCGACGCCGCGTGGCGGTTGCCGTCGCAGGTCAGGCGGGCGGAGAGCGTCGAGGACGTGCTGCGCATGGCCGACTTCGTCACCCTGCACGTGCCGCTGCTGGACGCCACGCGCAACCTCGTCAACGCCCAGCGGCTGGGGATGATGCGTTCGNGGGCGGTGCTGCTCAATTTCGCGCGCGAAGGCGTGGTCGACAATGCGGCCGTGATCGAGGCGCTGGACGCCGGCAAGCTGCATGCCTATATCTGCGATTTCCCGGCCAATGCGCTGAAGGGCCACGCCAAGGTGGTTGCGTTGCCGCATCTCGGCGCCTCCACCGAGGAGGCCGAAGAAAACTGCGCGGTGATGGTGGCCGAGCAGCTCGCCGACTATCTGGAAAACGGCAACATCCTCAATTCGGTCAACTTCNCCAACGTCAGCATGGCGCGCGAATCCGCATACCGCATCGCGATTGCCAACGCCAACGTGCCCAACATGGTGGGACAGATCTCGTCGGTGCTTGCTGCCGCCGGGCTCAACATCCACAACATGGTCAACAAGTCGAAGGGCGACATGGCCTATACGCTGGTCGACGTCGACAGCGCCGTGACCGCCGCAGTGATGCAGCAACTCTCCGCCATTGCCGGCGTGCTGGCGGTGCGCTACCTGCCGGCATGATGGACGACGCGTTGAAGGCGCTGCGTGCGCGCATCGACAGCATCGACGACGCCATCCTGCAACTGATCTCGGAGCGGGCGGGCATCGCCCAGCAGGTTGGACGCGCCAAGAACGGCGAGAAGATCTATCGCCCCGAACGCGAGGCGCAGATCGTGCGGCGCCTGCGCGAGACCAATCCCGGTCCGCTGTCGGGCGATGCGGTCGAGCGCCTGATCCGCGAAATCATCTCCGCCTGCCGTGCGCTGGAGCAGACCACCCGCATCGCCTATCTCGGTCCGGCCGGCACGTTCAGCCAGCAGGCGGTCCACAAGCATTTCGGCCATGAGGCCGAGGCGCTCGCCGAGGCCGACATCGACGCCTGCTTCCAGGCGGTCGAGACCGGACGTGCCGATTTTGCCGTGGTGCCGGTGGAGAACTCGACCGAAGGGGTGATCGGCCGCACGCTCGACCTCATCGTCGCCAGCACGCTCAAGATCTGCGGCGAGGTCATGCTGCCGATCCATCAGACGCTCATGAGAAAACATGGCGGGCTGGGTGGCATCCAGCGCGTGTATGGCCACGCGCAATCGCTTGCCCAGTGCCAGCAGTGGCTCAGTCGCCATCTTCCTAATGCCGAACGCGTCAGCGTAGTCAGCAATAGCGAAGGGNCGCGCCGCGCCGCCGCCGAACCCGATGCCGCCACGCTGGGCAGCGAAGCCGCCGCCGAACTGTATGGCCTTGACGTGGTGGAAGCGCGCGTCGAAGACGAAGCCAGCAATACCACCCGCTTTCTGGTGCTGGGGCAGAACGACTCCCCGCCGTCGGGCCGCGACAAGACCTCGCTGGTGATGAGCACGAAGAACGAGCCGGGTGCGGTGGTCAGGCTGCTGCAACCGCTCGCCGACGCCGGCATCTCCATGAGCAAGCTTGAATCGCGGCCGGCGCGTTCGGGCAACTGGGAATACCTCTTCTTCGTCGTCTGCCAGGGGCATCGCCAGGATGCGAATCTGGCCGCGGCGCTTGCCGAAATCGAGACGCGCGCCGCTTTCCTCAAGATTCTGGGTTCCTACCCCGTCGCATCGTGATGAATTGTTGTGAATTCGCGCCGCCGTATGTGCGTGCGATCGCCCCGTACCAGCCCGGCAAACCCATTTCCGAACTTGCGCGCGAACTGGGATTGAACGAAGCCGACATCGTCAAGCTCGCATCGAACGAGAACCCGCTCGGCCCCAGTCCGATGGCCCTGGCGGCGGCGCAGGACGCATTGCACGACATGGCCCTGTATCCCGACGGCGCCGGTTTCGCGCTGAAGGCGAAGCTGTCGGAAAAACTCGGCGTCGCGGCGAACCAGGTCGTGCTGGGCAACGGTTCGAACGACATCCTCGACATGGCCGCGCGCGCCTTCCTCGCACCGGGCACGTCCTCGGTCTACGCCCAGCACGCCTTCGCCGTGTACCCAATCGCCACGCAGACCGTGGGCGCGCAGGGCATCGCGATGCCGGCGAAGAACTATGGCCACGATCTCGCGGCGATGCGCGCTGCGATCCGTGACGACACCCGCGTGCTGTGGATCGCCAACCCCAACAACCCGACCGGCACCTTCCTGCCGTGGGCGGAGATCGAGGCCTTTCTCGAAACCGTGCCGTCCCAGGTGCTCGTCGTGCTCGACGAGGCCTACGGCGAATATCTGCCAACCGACGACCGCTGCGACACCCTCGCGTGGATCGAACGTTTCCCCAATCTGCTGATCAGCCGCACCTTCTCCAAGGCCTATGGCTTGGCCGGGCTGCGCGTCGGCTACGGCGTCGGGCATCCCGACGTCATCGACCTGCTGAACCGGGTGCGCCACCCCTTCAACGTCAATGCGCCTGCGCTCGCCGCTGCCGAGGCCGCGCTCGACGACATCGAGTTCCTGCTGCGCAGCTATGCGCTGAACAGCGCCGGCATGGCGCAGCTGACGGCAGGGCTGACAGATATGAACGTCGCCACCGTGCCGTCGAAGGGCAATTTCCTGCTGGCCAAAGTCGGCGACGTCGCGCGCATCAACGCCGAATTGCTGAAGCGCGGCGTCATCGTGCGCCCGGTCGCCAATTACGGCCTGCCGGAATTCCTGCGTGTGTCGGTCGGCCTGGCCGGGCAGAACGCCCGCTTCCTCGACGCGTTGAGAGCTTGTCTGTGATCGTCGACAGACTCGCTCTCGTCGGCACCGGCCTCATCGGCGGCTCGTTCGCGTTGGCGCTGAAGCAGGTCGGCGCGGTGCGCGAGGTGCTCGGGGTCGGGCGGGATCCCGCGCGGCTCACCGTCGCGCGCGAACTCGGCCTGATCGACCGTGCCGCCGACTGGGCGGAAGCCGGGCAGGCCGACTGCATCCTGCTGGCCATGCCAGTGGGCGAGACCGAAGCCGTATTGAACAAGCTGGCGCCACATCTGAAAGCCGGCGCCATCGTCACCGACGCTGGCAGCACCAAGGCGAACGTGGTCGAGGCGGCGCGCGCCGCGCTCGGCACACGTTTTGCCGATTTCGTGCCTGGCCATCCGATCGCGGGTTCGGAACAAAGCGGGCCCGGTGCTGCGCGCGCCGATCTCTATCAGGGCAAGCGCGTGGTGCTGACGCCGCAGGATGAGACCCGCGCCGACGCGGTCGCTACCGTGCGTGCACTGTGGGAAGCGGCCGGAGCACAGGTCGAAACACTGGAGGCCGCACAGCACGACCGCATCTTCGCGGCAGTGAGCCATTTGCCGCATCTCGCAGCATTTGCCTTGGTGGATGACCTTGCACAACGCGCCGATGGCGATACGTTCTTCCGGTTTGCCGCCAGCGGCTTCCGCGATTTCACCCGCATCGCCGGCAGCAGCCCGGAGATGTGGCGCGACATTGCGCTGGCGAACCGGGAGGCGCTGGTGGCCGAACTGGACGCCTATCTGGACGCCTTGCAGACGCTGCGCCAGGCGGTCGATGCAGGGGATGCCGATGCCTTGTTGAAGATTTTTCGCGCGCCCGTGCGGCACGCGAACACTGGTTGAAGACTCAGGACGTTTGATGGAATTTCTCGATTTACCCGCAAGCAACGCCGCGCGCGGCACGGTGCGCCTCCCTGGCTCANAAAGCATTTCCAATCGCGTGCTGCTGCTGGCGGCGCTCGCGCAAGGCACGACCATCGTGCGCGCGCTGCTCGATTCCGACGACACCCGGGTCATGCTCGATGCCCTGCGCGCGTTGGGCGTGGGCGTCGCGCGCGTGAGCGATTCCGACGACTATGAGATCACCGGCGTGGGTGGCGCGTTTCCGGTCAAGCAGGCCGAACTGTTCCTGGGCAATGCCGGCACCGCGTTCCGTTCGCTGACCGCCGCGTGCGCGTTGTCGAGCGGCGAGTATGTGCTGAAAGGCGTCGCGCGGATGCACGAGCGGCCGATCGGCGATCTGGTCGATGCTTTGCGCAAGCTGGGCGCGCGTATCGACTATCTCGGCCAGGAGGGATTTCCACCGCTGAAGATCCATCCGGCGGAGATCGCCGGCGACACCACCGAAGTACGCGGCGATGTATCGAGCCAGTTTCTCACCGGCCTCCTAATGGCCTTGCCGCTGCGCCAGCGCAATACCACGATCGAAGTGGCGGGCGAACTGATTTCCAAGCCCTACATCGGGATCACGCTGGCGATGCTGCGCCGCTTCGGCGTCGAGATCGCGCGCGATGGCTGGCAAACCTTCGGCGTGCCGGCGACGGCGCGTTACCAGAGCCCGGGCGAAATCTGGGTCGAAGGCGACGCCTCGTCAGCCTCCTACTTCCTCGCTGCGGGCGCCATCGGTGGCGGCCCGGTGCGGGTGGAGGGCGTGGGGCGCGACAGCGTGCAGGGCGACGTGCGTTTTGCCGACGCGCTGGCAAAGATGGGCGCGCAGATTGCGATGGGGCCGAACTGGATCGAGGCGAGCGCACCGGCCGATGGCCGCCTGAAAGCGATCGACCTCGACTGCAACCATATTCCCGATGCCGCGATGACGCTGGCGGTCGCAGCGCTGTTTGCCGACGGGGTGACCACGCTGACCAACATCGCCAGCTGGCGGGTCAAGGAAACCGACCGCATCGCCGCGATGGCAACCGAGCTGCGCAAGGTCGGCGCGACGGTGGAGGAGGGCGCGGATTTCATCCGCATCACCCCGCCTCACGCCTCGCGCCTTACGCCTCACGCTGTGATCGATACCTACGACGACCACCGCATGGCGATGTGCCTGTCGCTGGTGACGCTGGGCGGCGTGCCGGTGCGCATCAACGACCCGGCGTGCGTCAACAAGACCTTCCCGACGTATTTCAAGACATTTGCGGGGATTGCCCAATGAACGCCGCCTCACCCCTCACCCCTCACCNCCTCACCCGTGATCACCATCGACGGCCCCTCGGCCTCGGGCAAGGGCACCGTCGCCGAACGGGTGGCGACGGCGCTGGGTTTCCATTTTCTCGACAGCGGCGCGCTGTACCGGCTGACCGCCCTGTCGGCGATGAAGCAGGGCGTGGCGCTGGACGACGAAGCGCGGGTGGCGGAGTTGGCGGCCAATTTGCCGGCAAGCTTCCACGACGGCTCGGTCTGGCTGGCGGGCGAGAACGTGACCGATGCGATCCGTGCCGAAGCCGTGGGCGAAGGCGCCTCGAAAGTGGCGGCCCTGCCGGCGGTGCGCGCGGCCCTGCTGGACCGCCAGCGCGCCTACCGCCNNAGCCCCGGGCTGGTGGCCGACGGCCGCGACATGGGCACCGTGGTGTTCACCGGCGCAGCGGCCAAGGTCTTCCTCACCGCCAGCGCCGAGGCGCGTGCCGAACGGCGCTATAAGCAGTTGATCGAAAAGGGGAACTCTGCTAGTCTAACGGCCCTTGTTGCGGATATGCAGGCCCGCGATGCGCGCGATTCCGCCCGCACCGTTGCACCGCTGAAACCCGCGCCGGATGCGCTGTTGCTCGACACGACCCATATGGATATCGAGTCGGCGGTGCAGGCGGTGCTGGCGCACTACGCTTTATGCAAGCGCAACGAGCAATGAAGTAATCAACCGTGTCAGACCTGCGCCCGCAGGCTGGCGATGTGCAACTAACCCCGTCCTCACCGACGGACAAGAAGGTTCTTAATGTCTACTGCTACCGCTGCTTCTGCCCCCGAGTCCATGGAAAGCTTTGCCGCCCTGTTCGAGGAATCCCTCGAGCACCAGGAAATGCGCCAGGGTGAAGTCATCACCGCCGAAATCGTCGGCATCGACCACAACTTCGTGACGGTGAATGCCGGCCTCAAGTCCGAGAGCCTGATCCCCCTCGAAGAATTCAAGAACGACCAAGGCGAGATCGAAGCCAAGGTCGGCGATTTCGTTGCGGTCGCCATCGAGTCGATCGAAGACGGCTTCGGCGCCACCAAGCTGTCGCGCGAGCGCGCCAAGAAACTGGCCGCATGGCTGGATCTGGAAGCCGCGATGAACGAAGGCCGTATCGTCACCGGCATGGTGCAGGGCAAGGTCAAGGGCGGCCTGACCGTTCTGGTGGGCGGCCTGCGCGCCTTCCTGCCGGGTTCGCTGGTGGACATGCGTCCGGTCAAGGACACCACGCCCTTCGAATACAAGGAAATGGAATTCAAGGTCATCAAGCTCGACCGCAAGCGCAACAACGTCGTGGTGTCGCGCCGTGCCGTGCTGGAAGAGACCATGGGTGCCGATCGCGAAGCGATGATGGAAAACCTGAAGGAAGGCTCCATCGTCAAGGGCGTGGTCAAGAACATCACCGACTACGGCGCGTTCGTGGACCTGGGCGGCATCGACGGCCTGCTGCACATCACCGACATGGCCTGGCGCCGCGTCAAGCACCCGTCCGAAGTGGTGCACGTCGGCCAGGAACTGGAAGCCAAGATCCTGCGCTACGACACCGAGAAGAACCGCGTGTCGCTGGGCATCAAGCAGTTGGGCGATGATCCGTGGGTCGGCATCGCGCGCCGCTACCCGCAGGGCACCCGCATGTTCGGCAAGGTCGCCAACCTGACCGACTACGGCGCGTTCGTCGAGATCGAAGAAGGCATCGAGGGCTTGGTGCACGTCTCCGAAATGGACTGGACCAACAAGAACGTCAGCCCCTCCAAGATCGTGCAGCTGGGCGACGAAGTCGAAGTCATGGTGCTCGACATCGACGAGGACAAGCGCCGCATCTCGCTGGGCATGAAGCAGTGCAAGTCGAACCCGTGGGAAGACTTCTCGATGAACCACAAGAAGGGCGACAAGGTCAGCGGCGCGATCAAGTCGATCACCGACTTCGGCGTGTTCATCGGCTTGCCGGGCGGCATCGACGGCCTGGTTCACCTGTCCGACCTGTCGTGGAACGTTCCCGGCGAAGAAGCCGTGCGCAACTTCCGCAAGGGCCAGGACGTGGAAGCCGTGGTGCTGGGCATCGACCTCGAGCGCGAGCGCATTTCGCTCGGCATCAAGCAGCTCGAAGGCGATCCGCTGACCAGCTACGCGTCGGGCCACGAGAAGGGCAGCATCGTCAAGGGCACCATCAAGACCGTGGAGCCCAAGGGCGCCACCGTGCAGCTGGACAGCGACATGGAAGGCTACCTGCGTGCCTCCGAAGTCTCGCGTGACCGCGTCGAAGACATGCGCAGCCACTACAAGGAAGGCGACGAGATCGAGGCCATGATCATCAACGTGGATCGCAAGAACCGCGTGATCAACCTGTCGATCAAGGCCAAGGACATGACCGAGCAGGATGCGGCGATGAAGAAATTCTCGGCCGAATCCGCAGCGGCAGCCAGCGGCTCGACCAACCTCGGCGCGCTGCTGAAAGCCAAGCTCGACAACAAGAACGCCGAGTAATCCATGACCAAGTCCGAGCTGATTGCTCAACTGGCGGCGCGACATTCGCAATTTTCGGTTGCGGATATCGAGATGGCGGTGAAGACGATCCTCGACGCGCTGGCGAAAAACCTGTCGCGCGGGGAACGTATCGAAATCCGCGGTTTCGGCAGCTTCAGTCTGAGCTTTCGTCCCGCCCGTCTCGGGCGCAACCCCAAGTCTGGCGAGCGCGTGCAGGTGCCGGCCAAGTATGTGCCGCACTTCAAGGCGGGCAAGGAGTTGCGCGACCGGGTGGATTTTCCGCTCTAGGCATGGTTGTGGGAGCGTCGTGCGATGCCATACGTGCGTCGGCGCCTTCGTACTCACGACCGGCCCGCGGCCGGTAGATCCGGTCAGGACAGCAAGACCCACAAGACGGCGCCGCAAGGCGCCGTTTTCTTTGGCGATTGGCGCCGCGCGGGTAAAATGGGCGAACTTCCTGGCGCATACACATGAAAAATTTCACGCACTATCTGGGCTTACTGGCAAAACTGCTGGTTTTTCTGCTGGTGCTGGGCTTTGCCCTGAAAAACAGTCATAGCGTGACCTTTTACTCCTATCTGGATTATGTGTGGCAGGCGCCGCTGATCGTCATGCTGGGGCTGGCATTCATCCTCGGCGCCCTGATCGGGGTGCTCGCCTTGCTGCCCACACTGTTTCGGCTACGGCGCGAACTGGGCCGCAAGCCGAAGGCGGCCGAGCTGGATACGGTCACGCAAACCGATCTGCCCGTCGTATAAGCCCATGGAATTCGAGTTCTGGTGGCTGCTGGCGTTTCCCCTGTTTNTTGTGCTGGGCTGGCTGGCCGCACGGGTGGACATCCGGCAGGTGGTGACCGAGTCGCGTGCGCTGCCCAACTCGTATTTCCGCGGCCTGAATTTTCTGCTCAACGAGCAGCCCGATAAGGCCATCGAGGCCTTTCTCGAAGTCGTCAAGCTCGAACCTGAAACCATCGATCTGCACTTTGCGCTGGGCGGCCTGTTCCGCCGGCGCGGGGAACTCGATCGCGCCATCCGCATGCACGAAAACCTGCTGGAACGCGAAGGCCTGGCCGAAGAACAGCGCCTGCGCGCAATGAGCGAACTGGGCCAGGATTACCTCAAGGCGGGGCTGCTCGATCGCGCCGAGCAGGTGTTCACGAGGCTGCTGAAAACGCCACAGCACGGCCTGGCACGTACCTACCTGCTGGAAATCTACGTGCAGGAGAAGGACTGGCAGAAGGCCATCGACGCCGCGCACATACTGGAAAAGGACACCAGCAAGCCGCTCAACGCCGACATCGCCCACTTCCATTGCGAACTGGCGCTGCTCGAATCGGCCCGGGGCAATACTGAAGCCGCCGTCGCCCAGTTGCAGCAGGCACTGTCCATCAACCGCCAGTCGGTGCGCGCCAACCTGATGGCGGGCGACCTCGACGCGGCAGCGGGGCGGCACGAAGCTGCTATTGCCGACTGGCGTCTGGTCGAAACGCAAAGCGCGGCCCATATGGCATTGGTCGTGGATCGCGTACTCGGCAGCTACCGTCTGTTGGGGCGGCTGGACGAAGGCGTGCAGTGGCTGCGCGCCCTGTATGCCCGGCAGCCGTCGCCGGACGTGTTCAATGCGCTGTATCTGGCGGTGGCCGAAATCGAAGGTGCTACCGCAGCCAGCCAGCTTGCGCGTGAGGAATTGCGGCGCAATCCCAGCCTGCGCACGCTGGACCGCCTGCTCGAAGCCGAGCTCGTCAATGCAGAGCCTGAGATGCGCGAACTGTTGCAGGTGGAAAAGACCCTAGTGGCCTCGCATAGCCAGCGCATGATGCGTTACCAGTGCGGCAGTTGCGGTTTCAAGGCGAAGCAGTTCTTCTGGCGTTGCCCGGCCTGCGGGCGCTGGGACAGCTTCGATCCCGAGCGGAGCGAAGCGTGAGTGGGGAGCAGTCAGTAGTGAGTGAAAGGGACGAGGTGAATTCGACCAAGATCATCGTGGCGCTGGATTATGCGGACGCGACGTCGGCATTGGCGCTGGTGGCGCGGCTTGATCCGGCGTTATGCCGGCTCAAGGTGGGCAAGGAGTTGTTCACCGTGGCCGGACCGGAACTGGTGCGTACGCTGGTGGCGCGCGGCTTCGATGTCTTTCTCGACCTGAAATTCCACGACATTCCCAATACCGTGGCGGCGGCGTGCCGGGCAGCGGCTGGACTGGGCGTATGGATGATGAACGTGCATGCCTCGGGCGGGCGCCGCATGATGGCGGCGGCGCTGGATGCGCTGGCAGGCCTCGAACAACGGCCGCTCCTGATTGCCGTGACGGTACTGACCAGCATGGGCGCCGAGGATCTGGCCGAGGTCGGCGTGGCCGATGCGCCGGCCGACCAGGTGCTGCGGCTGGCGCGGCTGACACAGGCTTGTCAGCTCGATGGCGTGGTCTGTTCGGCGCAGGAGGCCACCATGCTGCGCGCCGATCTGGGCGCAGATTTCCGCCTGGTCACGCCGGGGATCCGGCCGGCCGGTGCCGAAACCGGCGACCAGCGCCGCGTGATGACGCCGGCAGAAGCCCTGCGCGCGGGCGCGACCGATCTAGTGATCGGGCGCCCGATCACCGCCGCAACCGATCCTCTGGCTGCGCTCAAACAGATACAGTCCGATATACAGAATTCTTAGGGAGAAGACGCTTTGAAAATCACGGTAATTGGAACGGGCTATGTGGGCCTGGTGACGGGGACCTGTCTGGCCGAAGTGGGCAATGAAGTGCTGTGCCTCGACGTCGACCCCAACAAGATCGAGATCCTGAAATCCGGCGGCATTCCGATCTATGAGCCAGGGCTGGAAGACATGGTGAAGCGCAACGTCGCGGCCGGTCGCCTGTCCTTTACCACCGACATCAAGGAGTCGGTGGCCTTCGGCCAGATCCAGTTCATCGCCGTCGGCACGCCGCCGGATGAGGACGGCTCGGCCGACCTGCAGTACGTGGTGGCGGCGGCGCGCAGCATCGGCCGCCACATGAGCGACTACAAGCTGGTGGTCGACAAATCCACCGTGCCGGTCGGGACCGCCGACAAGGTGCGTGCCGCACTGACGGAGGAGTTGGCCAGTCGTGGCGCGGCAATCGAATTCAATGTCGCGTCCAACCCTGAATTCCTGAAGGAGGGCGCGGCGGTCGACGACTTCATGAAGCCCGACCGTATCGTCATCGGTACCGACAGCGAGCGCGCCACGGCACTGTTGCGTCAGCTCTACGCGCCGTTCCAGCGCAACCACGACCGCCTCACCGTGATGGACGTGCGCAGCGCCGAGCTGACCAAGTACGCCGCCAACGCCATGCTGGCGACGCGCATTTCCTTCATGAACGAGTTGGCCGTCCTGGCCGAAAAGCTCGGCGCCGACATCGAGCAGGTACGCCATGGCATTGGTTCCGACCCGCGCATCGGCTATCACTTCCTGTATGCAGGCTGCGGCTACGGCGGCTCGTGTTTTCCCAAGGACGTGCAGGCCTTGCGTCGCACCGGCCAGGAAAACGGCATTCCCTTGCGCGTGCTCGACGCGGTGGAAGAGGCCAACGACGCGCAGAAGCACATCCTGGTCAACAAGCTGACCGCGCGCTTCGGCACCGACCTCAAGGGCAAGCGCTTCGCCATGTGGGGTCTCGCGTTCAAGCCGAATACCGACGACATGCGCGAAGCCNCCAGCCGCACCATGCTCGAAGCGCTGTGGGCGATGGGAGCGAGCGTGTCGGCCTACGATCCGGCCGCAATGGAGGAAACGCGCCGCATCTACGGCGAGCGCGCCGACCTGCTGCTGGTCGACAGCCCGATGGACGCGCTGAAAGGCGCCGACGCGCTCTTGATCGTCACCGAATGGAAGGTCTTCCGCAGCCCCAACTTCGACACCATGAAGTCGCTGCTGAAGACACCGCTGGTATTCGATGGCCGCAATCTCTATGAGCCGCAGGCGATGCGCGAGATGGGCTTCGATTACCTGCCGATCGGCCGTCAGTAATGGGGATACCCAATGTCGCTGCGTGACGCCATCCGCCGTGCCCGCGTCCTGGTGGTGGGCGACGTGATGCTCGATCGCTACTGGTTCGGCGATGTCTCGCGCATCTCGCCCGAGGCGCCGGTGCCGGTGGTGCACGTCACACGCAACGAGGACCGCATTGGTGGCGCTGGCAACGTGGCACGCAACGCGGCGGCGCTCGGTGCGCAAGTCACGCTGCTGTCGGTGGCGGGGCGTGACGAGGCCGGACAGGCCCTGCGAGCCCTGCTCGAGGCCGAGTCGTTCACCGTGCATCTGCACGAAGATCCGGCATTCTCCACCATCACCAAGCTGCGCGTCATCGGCCGCCAGCAGCAGCTGCTGCGCGTCGACTTCGAGACCCAGCCCGGCCACGAGGTGCTGGCGGCCAAGCTGGAAGCCTATGCGCAACTTCTGGCCGACTGCGACGTGGTGATCCTGTCGGACTATGGCAAGGGTGGGCTGACGCACGTCACCCGCATGATCGAACTGGCGCGTGCGGCGAACAAGCCCATCCTGGTCGATCCCAAGGGCGACGACTGGGCGCGCTATACCGGCGCCACGCTGATCACCCCCAACCGCAGTGAATTCCGCGACGTGGCCGGTAGTTGGAAATCCGAGGCCGAGCTCGCCGACAAGGCCGCGGCCGTGCGCGCGAGCTTCCAGCTGGAGGCCTTGCTGGTGACGCGCAGTGAAGAGGGCATGAGCCTGTTCGACGCAGCCGGTGCGCATCACGAGGCCACCCGTGCGCAGGAGGTGTTCGATGTCTCCGGCGCCGGCGACACCGTGATCGCCGCCTTTGCCGTGGCGCTGGCGGCTGGAGCGAGCGGCGTCGAGGCCGTTAGGCTGGCCAACCGTGCAGCGGGCATCGTGGTCGGCAAGTTCGGCACTGCGGTCGCCACCGCAGACGAAGTTTTCAAGGAAACAACATGAGCCAGTATACCGTCGTCACCGGCGCCGCCGGATTCATCGGCGCCAACATCGTCAAAGCGTTGAACGAACGCGGCGAGACCAACATCATCGCGGTCGACAACCTGACCAAGGCGGACAAGTTCAGGAACCTGACCGACTGCGAAATCGCCGACTACTTCGACAAGGTCGAATTCCTCGACCTGGTCGAGGAGGGCGTGCTCGACGGCGCCGTGGCGGCCATCTTCCACGAAGGCGCGTGTTCCGACACCATGGAAACCGACGGGCGCTACATGATGGAGAACAACTACCGCTACTCCAGCGCACTGCTGAAGTTCTGCCAGGACGAAGGCGCGCAGTTCCTCTACGCCTCGTCGGCGAGCGTGTATGGCGCGGGGCGCGTGTTTTCAGAATCGCGCGAATTCGAGTCGCCGCTCAACGTCTACGGCTATTCCAAGTTCTTGTTCGACCAGAGCGTGCGGCGCCTGTGGAACGACCGGACGGCGCAGATCGCGGGCTTTCGCTATTTCAACGTTTACGGCCCGCGCGAGCAGCACAAGGGGCGCATGGCCTCGGTGGCGTTCCACTTCTTCAACCAGTACCGTGCCGAGGGCAGGGTGAAGCTGTTCGAGGGCTGCGATGGCTATCCCAACGGCGAGCAGCGGCGCGATTTCGTCTCGATCGAGGACGTGGTGCGGGTCAATATGTGGTTCCTCGACCACCCGGACGTGTCGGGCATCTTCAACGTCGGCACCGGACGCTGCCAGAGCTTCAACGACGTCGCGGTGGCGGCGGTCAACGCATGCCGCGCCGCGGAGGGCCAGCCGGCGCTGACGCTGGAACAGATGCAGGCCCAGGGCCTCGTCAGCTACATCGCGTTTCCTGAGGCACTCAAGGGCAAGTACCAGAGCTATACCGAAGCCGATATCTCCGCGTTGCGCGGGGCGGGGTATGATGCGGCCTTTTACAGCGTGGAAGAAGGCACTTCCCGCTACATCGAACACCTGTTGAAGACATGAGTACCTACAAGACCATCGAGGATACGGTTGGCAACACGCCGCTGGTGCGCCTGAAGCGCATGCCCGGCCCGACCAGCAACACGATTCTCGTCAAGCTCGAAGGCAACAATCCGGCCGGCTCGGTGAAGGACCGCCCGGCGCTGTCGATGATCGATGCGGCCCAGGCGCGGGGCGAGATCAAGCCCGGCGACACCCTGATCGAGGCGACCAGCGGCAACACCGGCATCGCACTGGCGATGGCGGCGGCCATGCGCGGCTACAAGCTCATCCTGCTCATGCCCGAGAATGCCTCGATCGAACGCCAGCAGACCATGCGTGCGTTCGGTGCCGAATTGCAGCTGGTGAGCAAGGAGGCCGGCATGGAAGGCGCGCGCGACCTCGCGATCGCGATGGAGAAGCAGGGTATCGGCAAGATCCTCGACCAGTTCGCCAACCCCGACAATCCCGCCGCCCACTACCGTACCACCGGCCCCGAGATCTGGCGCGACACGCAGGGTACGATCACCCACTTCGTCTCCAGCATGGGCACCACCGGCACCATCATGGGCTGCTCGCGTTACCTCAAGGAACAAAACCCCGCCATCCAGATCGTCGGCGTGCAGCCCACCGAAGGGTCGCAGATTCCCGGCATCCGCAAATGGCCGGACGAGTATGTGCCGCAAATTTGTGACTACGACCGTGTCGACCACATGATCTATGTGAGCCAGTCGAATGCAGAGGAAACCACCCGCCGCATGGCGCGCGAGGAAGGCATCTTCGCCGGCGTCTCGTCCGGTGGCGCGCTGTGGGCTGCGCTGCAGCTGTCCAGGGAGGTTCAGAACGCCGTCATCGTCTCCATCGTCTGCGACCGCGGCGACCGCTATCTGTCGACAGGCGTATTCCCCGCTTGATGTGTGGTTTCAAGAATCGTAGCGAGCGGGCGTCAGCCGGGTGCGCTCGGAGCGCAGGAACCGGAATGTACATGGAAGTACATGAGGATTCCGAGCACCGGACGCGCCGGATCACGTCCGCGCAGTAGATTATTGAATCCACACATGGCCAAAGCCAAGACGATCTACACTTGCACCGAATGCGGCGGACAGTCGCCCAAGTGGCAGGGTCAGTGCNCCCACTGCAACGCCTGGAATACCCTGGTCGAGACCATCGCCGAATCAGCGAAACCGCGTTTCGCCGCGTTGGCGGCGACCAGCACCGTGCAACTGCTGCATGACGTCGAGGCCTCCGAGGAAAGCCGCATCGCCACCGACATCGGCGAACTCGACCGCGTGCTTGGCGGAGGCCTGGTGCCGGGCGGGGTGGTGCTGATCGGCGGCGACCCCGGCATCGGCAAGTCGACGCTGCTGTTGCAAGCCCTGGCCGGTCTATCCGGCAACCTGAAAACGCTCTATGTCAGCGGCGAGGAATCGGCGCGCCAGGTCGCGCTGCGCGCACGTCGCCTGAGCCTGCCCGAGACGACGTTCCCGGTGCTACCGGAAATCCGTCTCGAAGCCATCCTGGCGCAGCTTGCCGAATTGAAGCCCGAAGTCGCGGTGATCGACTCGATCCAGACCGTGTATTCGGAGTCGCTGACCTCGGCCCCCGGCTCGGTGGCGCAGGTGCGCGAATGCGCGGCGCAGCTCACGCGCCACGCCAAGCAGACCGGCACCGCGATCATCCTGGTCGGCCACGTCACCAAGGAAGGCGCCATCGCCGGCCCGCGCGTGCTCGAGCACATCGTCGACACCGTGCTGTATTTCGAGGGCGACACCGGCTCGAGCTTCCGGCTGGTGCGCGCGTTCAAGAACCGCTTCGGCGCGGTCAACGAGATCGGCGTGTTCGCGATGACCGAGAAGGGCCTCAAGGGCGTGTCCAACCCCTCGGCGATCTTCCTGTCGCGCCACGGCGAGCCGGTGCCCGGTTCGTGCGTGCTGGTCACGCAGGAAGGCACGCGGCCACTGCTGGTGGAAATCCAGGCGCTGGTCGATTCCAGCCACGCGCCGAGTCCGCGCCGATTGAGCGTCGGCCTGGAGCAGAACCGCCTCGCCATGCTGCTCGCCGTGCTGCACCGCCACGCCGGCATCGCCTGCTTCGACCAGGACGTGTTCGTCAACGCCGTCGGCGGGGTGAAGATCAGCGAACCCGCCGCCGACCTCGCCGTGCTCGCCGCCATCGTGTCCTCGCTCCGCAGCCAGCCGCTGCCCGACAAGCTGGTGATGTTCGGCGAAGTTGGCCTCGCCGGAGAAATCCGCCCGGTACAGCGCGGCCAGGAGCGCCTGAAGGAAGCCGCCAAACTCGGCTTCACCCAGGCCATCGTGCCGGCCGCCAACCAGCCCAAGCAGAAGATCGCCGGCATGACGGTGCATGCGGTGCAGCGGCTGGACGAGGCGATCCGTTTGTTCAGGGAAAGCTGAGCGTTTTCATTCCATGACCTCGCCCGCGCATAGTTTTCCCCTTCACGGTCCTGGGCTGCGCGGTGCCAGGCGCCCTCGCGTGGCCATCGTCGGCCGCACCGGCAGTGGCAAGCACAGCATTNTTCGTGCGGCCGCCAGTACGTCCACCCACCACGAGCGTCTGGCCGGCATCGGGCCTGCGTATGAGGAATGCCTGGTCGAGGTGGGGATCGACCAGATTTCCCTGGTCGCCTTGCCCGCCATCGGCGGCCTGCACCATCTGGATGCGGACGCCTGTGTGACGTTGAAGTATCTGTTGTGGGGCGACCGCTGGCCGGCCATCGCGCAGCACGAAGCGCATCAGCCCGACAACACGTTTGCCGCCCCCGACGTGCTATTGGTGGTGATGGATGCCACGGCGCTGGAACGTGATCTCGAGCTCGCGCTGGAGTTGATGCAGCTGGGGAGGCCGATGGTGTTTGCGCTCAACCGCATGGACGAGGCACGTGCCCGGCGACGCTTCATCAATGTGCGCGCCCTGTCGGCCCAACTGGGCGCGCCGGTGGTGCCGACCGTGGCGCACATGGGCATCGGCCTGGCCGATCTGTATACCACCGTGGTGCACGTCGCCCGCGAAGCACGATTTCTGCAACCGCATCCGGCGACTCCGCCCTACAGTGCGCACATCGAAGCGCAATTGCGGGCCATTGCCGAGATCGCGCGCCAGCCGGACGTGGCGGCGGCCTTCGCAGTCCCCGAGACGCTACTGACGCTACAGCTCGCGGAAAACGACGGCTATTTCGCACAGGAATTGCAGGCGCATTTTCCCGATCGCTACGCGGCCTTGCTCGCCGCGCGCGCCATTGCCGATGCGGCCTTGCCGCGCCGGCTGGCGGAGGAGCTGCATGCCGATCGGCATCACCGCGCCGCCCTGCTGACCGAGGCGGCGACCCGCCCCGGTCAGGAAGGCGCGCCGCCGCGCTGGCAGGTGTGGGCCGACGATCTTTTCCTGCATCCGCGCTGGGGCTTCGTCGGCACGCTGGCGGTGTTCGCGCTGGTGCTGCTGTTCGTATTCGAGGTGAGCGCCGTGCTCGACAGCCTGACGGTCGCGCGCCTGATCGCGTGGGCCGAGCCGTGGCAGCCGACCGAACTCACGGGCGTGCTCGGCCGCGCGGTGCTCGACGGCTTCATCGGTCTCGCCGGCATCGTCATTCCCTACATGATTCCATTGGTGTTGCTGCTGGTGTGGCTGGAGGAATCCGGGATCATGCACCGCGTGGCCTTCGTGGTCGATCGCGGCTTCCATCGGCTGGGGCTGCACGGCGGCGTCGCCCTGCCGTTCCTGATGGGGCTGGGCTGCAACGTGCCTGCACTGGCTGCGACCGCGGCCGTCACCCACGGCCGCGACCGCACGGTGGCTTCGCTCCTGATCACCTTCCTGCCATGTTCGGCGCGCTCGGCCATCATCCTGGCGGTGGGTGGAAAATATCTCGGCGGTTTCGGCGTGTTCGCCCTCTTCATGCTCGCGCCCGTCGTCGTCAGCCTGGTCGGCAAGCTCCTGAAGCGCCGCTATCCCGAGACCACGCCAGGCATGATCCAGGAAATTCCCGCCTACGCCGTGCCCACCCTGCGCGCCTTGCTGGCCAATACCTGGGAGCGCAGCCGCGACATCGTCACCATCGTGCTGCCGCTCCTGGTGGCGGGCAGCGTGGTGCTGGCACTGCTGAGCCATTACGGCGCCGATGCCTGGGTCAATCTCACGCTCACGCCGGTGACGGTGTGGTGGCTGGGGCTGCCGGTGGCGCTTGGGGTGCCGATCCTGTTCGGCGTGCTGCGCAAGGAACTGTCGCTGCTCATGGTGTTCCAGGCGCTCGGCACGCAGGAGCTGGCCAGCGTGCTCGACACCACGCAGATTGCCACCTTCTTGGTGTTCCTGACTTTTTACGTGCCCTGCGTGTCCACTTTCGCCATGATGCTTAAGCTGCTCGGCCGGCGTGACGCGCTCTATTCGGTCGCGCTTTCCATCGGCGTGGCGCTTGCCGTCGCGGCGGTGGTGCGCGGGGCGCTGGAACTGGCGGGGTGGGTGTTGTAGCGGCGGTGTCTTCGGGATGACCGTCTAGGTCAACCCATCACCTGCCCATGCTCCCGCGTGTCGTGGAACGCGACCTTGGGCCAGCGCTCCTGCGCCAGTTGCAGATTCACCCGCGTATCCGCCAGATAGACCAGATTGCCGTCGACGTCCTTTGCCAGCTTCAGCGTATTGGCCTTGGTGAATTCAGCCAGGTGCTGGGCATCCGGGCAGGTGACCCAGCGCGCGGTGTGGATGCCGGCGTTCTCGAAGGTGGCGTCGACGCCGTATTCGGTTCTCAGCCGATGCGCAACGATCTCGAACTGCAGCGGGCCGACGGCGCCGATCAGGAGCGTGTTGTCAGCGAAGGGNGCAAACACCTGCACCGCGCCTTCCTCACCGAGTTCCAGTAGCCCCTTGTTCAGCTGTTTGGCACGCAACGGGTCTCGCAGGCGGGGCTTGGAGAACAGTTCCGGCGCGAAGTAGGGGATGCCCTTGTACTGCAGGGCCTCGCCTTCGGTGAGGGTGTCGCCGATGTGCAGCTGGCCGTGGTTGTGGATGCCGATGATGTCGCCGGCCACGGCGTCTTCCATGCGGGTGCGCTCGTTGGCCATGAAGACGACGGCGTTGGCGATCTTCATGTCCTTGCCGGTGCGGCGGTGGCGCACCTTCATGCCGGGGCTGTAGCGGCCCGAGCAGACGCGGAAGAAGGCGATGCGGTCGCGGTGCTGCGGATCCATGTTGGCCTGGATCTTGAACACGAAACCGGTGAACTTGGGTTCGGTGGGGTCGACTGTGCGTTCGATCGCTTCGCGCGGCAGCGGCGACGGTGCCCAGTCGGACAGCGCGCGCAGCACTTCGCGCACGCCGAAGTTGTTGATGCCGGAGCCGAAGAAGACGGGGGTTTGTTTGCCGGCGAGAAAGTCGTCGATGTTGAAGGTGGCCCCAGCGCCGCGCACCAGTTCGATCTCGGACAAGAGCGTGTCGGCTTCGAGCGGAAAGCGCTCCCGCAACGCCGCTTCGCCCAGCCCCTGCAGCGATTCGAACTGCTGGCCGGCGTTTTCCTCGCCGGCCTTGAAGCGCAGGATCTCGTCGTGGATCAGGTGGTAGACACCCTGGAAGCGCTTGCCCATGCCGATCGGCCAGGTCACCGGCGCGCAGTGGATCTTCAGGATCGACTCGATCTCGTCGAGCAGTTCCAGCGGCTCGCGCACCTCGCGGTCGAGCTTGTTGATGAAAGTGATGATGGGCGTATTGCGCATCCGGCACACTTCCAGCAGCTTGATCGTCTGCTCCTCGACGCCCTTGGCGGCGTCGACCACCATGATGGCGGCGTCGACCGCGGTGAGCACGCGGTAGGTGTCTTCCGAGAAGTCCTTGTGGCCGGGNGTGTCGAGCAGGTTGAACACGCAGTCGTCGTAGGAGAACTGCATCACCGAGCTCGCGACCGAAATGCCGCGTTCCTGTTCCACGGCCATCCAGTCGGAGGTGGCGAACTTGCCGCTCTTCTTGGCCTTGACCGTGCCGGCCATCTGGATCGCGCCGCCGAACAGCAATAGCTTCTCTGTGAGTGTGGTTTTACCCGCATCGGGGTGCGAGATAATTGCAAAAGTGCGGCGTTTCCTGACGTCGCGTACCAGGGCGGGATCGCCGGTTTGTGCCGGCGCGGTCTGAGTGGATTCCATCGGGGAGGGCAGGCTGATATGAAGCAAGCCGCAATTTTAAGCTATTTCACGCGACAGCCCGGCCCGATGTCGTGCCTGGCAAGTATGGTGTTGCCGCTGCTCGATAAGAAATCAGGCTATATTTGCCGGACCCTTGATAAAAATAAATATTGGTCTTGAAATCCCCCGCCTCCTGCTGCCCGTTGTCGCCTTGGCCGTGCTGCTTGCACTGGCGACCATGGCCTGGCAATGGCGCGTCGGACTGGAGGGCACGCACGATCAGCGCGTCGTCAGGGTGGGGCTCTACGAAAACGCACCCAAGGTCTACACCGACGCGAACGGCCAGCCAGCTGGCCTGTTCGTCGAACTGCTGGACGCGATGGCGCGCGACGAAGGCTGGCAACTGCGCTATATCCCATGCCAGTGGTCGAGCTGCCTCCAGCAGCTGGCACTTGGGCAGATCGACCTGATGCCCGATGTGGCCTTCTCGAGCGAGCGCGCCCAGCGTTACGATTTTCACGGCGTCTCGGTCGCCAGCAGCTGGTCCCAGGTTTACAGCGCCNCCCACTTGAAGGTGCAATCGCTCACCGATCTTGCCGGCCGGCGCATCGCCATTCTGCAGGGCGGGATCCAGCAAGCCTTCTTCGCCCAGTTGATGGCGGGCAGCCACCTGGCCTACCAGGCCGTGCCGGTGACGTCGCTGGACCAGNGGTACGCCGCCGTGGCGGCGGGTGAGGCCGATGCGGTGGTGACCAACAGTTTCTATGCCGCGCGCAATGGCGACCAGTACAAGTTGCAGGAAACACCAATCGTCTTTCTGCCATCGACCCTTTACTTTGCGACGACGAAAGGCCGCAACGCCGATCTGCTGGCGCGCATCGATGCGCATCTGACCGCCTGGCGGCACGATCCGGATTCGGTTTATTTCGAGGCCCTGCATCGCACGATGGCGGCGGCGTCCGCCACGCGGATACCACGCTGGGTGCGCTGGTCGCTGGCCGGGCTGGCGGCGGCAATGCTGCTGCTGCTGTTGATCAGCCTGCTACTGCGCTGGCAGGTGGACCAGCGGACGCGGGCGCTGGTCAGGACGACGCAGGAGCTGGAGCGCCAGCGTGCCGATCTGGAGCGGCTGGTGGCGGAGCGCAGCGGCGAATTGCAGGCCCTGTTCGATTCCGCCAGCGTGGGGATCGTGCTGGCGAAGGAGCGGGTCGTCGTGCGCAGCAACCGGCGTATGGACGAACTGTTCGGCTGTGCGCCGGGCGAGCAGGTCGGCCGGTCGACGCGCATGTGGTATGCCGATGACGCCAGCTTCATCCAGGTCGGCCAGGAGATGTATGCGCAGATCGCGCGGGGCGAAACCCATGTGCGCGAGCAACCGGTCGTGCGCAAGGACGGCAGCCGCTTCTGGTCCCGGATGTCGGTGCGCAGTGTCGATCCCGCCGATCCGTCCAAGGGGGTAGTGGGCATCATCGAGGACATCACGGCCGAACGCGCCGCCATGGAGGCCATGCGCACGGCCAAGGCCCTGGCCGAGGAGGCGACGCGCATGAAGTCGGATTTCCTGGCCAACATGAGCCACGAAATCCGCACCCCGATGAACGCCATCCTCGGCATGCTCTATCTGGCGCTCAAGGGCGACCTGGCGCCCAGCCTGCGCAACCACCTGACCAAGGCACAGGGCGCGGCGCATTCGCTCCTCGGCATCATCAACGACATTCTCGATTTTTCGAAGATCGAGGCCGGCAAGCTGGAGATCGAAAGCGTCGAGTTCGGCCTCGACGGGGTGATGGAACAGTTGGCCGACGCGATCAGCTACCAGCTCGAGCACAAGGGCATCGAATTCCTCATTCGTTATGACGTGTCGATCCCGCCGGTGCTGATTGGCGATCCGCTGCGTCTGGGCCAGGTGCTGCTCAACCTGTGCGGCAACGCCGTGAAATTCACCGAGCAAGGCGAAGTCGAACTGGCGCTCAGCGGCATCGACCTCACCGATACGGCGCTCACCCTGCAGGCCTGCGTGCGCGACTCCGGCATCGGCATGACGGCGGAGGTGCAGTCCCGGCTGTTCGAGAAATTCACCCAGGCCGACCAGTCGACCACGCGCCGTTTCGGCGGTACCGGCCTGGGACTCGCCATTTCCAGGAATCTGGTCGAACAGATGGGCGGCCGCATCTGGGTGGAGGATTCGCAGCCGGGGGTGGGGACGACGATCTGCTTCACGGTCCGGTTTCTGATCGCCCAGCAGGCCGAGGCGCGGCGGCGCGAGCTGGTGGAGCAGGCGGGCCCGCTGCTCAAGGGGATCCGTGTCCTGGTGGTGGACGACAACGAAGTGTCGTGCGAAATCCTGGCGGGGATGCTGCGCTTCTTCCATCTCGACGTGGAAACGGCGCAAAGCGGTCCCGAGGCGCTGACGGCGCTCAAGGCGGCAGGCGACGCGCCCTTCGACCTGGTGCTGATGGACTGGCGCATGCCGGGGATGAACGGCGACGAGGCGACGCAGCGCATCCATCGCGACCTGCCCGGCCCGCACCAGCCCAAGGTGGTGATGGTGACCGCCTACGGGCGCGAGGACGTGATCCGGCTGGCCGAGCAGGTGGGCGTCAACGGCTTTCTCATCAAGCCGGTGTCGCCGTCGACGCTGCTCGACACCATCCTCTCGGTGCTGGGGCGCGGACGCATCCTCGGCCCGGACGACCGGCTTCGCGGCAACCCGCTGGATCACGCGGTGTCCGCCGGCCAGCTGGCCGGCGCCCGCCTGCTGCTGGTCGAGGACAACGACATCAACCGCGAATTCGCCACCGAGCTGCTACGCAGCGAAGGCATTGAGGTAGACGTGGCCGTGAATGGCCAGGAGGCGGTCGAGAAGGTGCGGATGCAGGATTACGATGCCGTCCTGATGGACATCCAGATGCCGGTCATGGACGGCCTGGAAGCGTCTCGCCGGATTCGTGCGCTGGCAGCGGCGCCTGGCGGCGAGCGATTCGCCACGCTGCCGATCATCGCCATGACCGCGCTGGCCATGGTGCAGGATGCCGAAAAGAGCCAGAGCGCAGGGATGAACGACCACGTTACCAAACCGGTGGCGCCCGACCGGCTGCTGAGCGTGTTGGCGAAATGGCTGCACCTGCGGGTGCCCCGTGGTGGCGCGGCGGTACATGCCGCGCCGGAACGGCACATGGAGGATATCCCGCCCGCGCTGCGGGCGCTCGCCAGTCTCGACGCGAGCGAAGGCATTCGCCGCATCGGCGGCAAGGTCGAGGCATACTGCAGGCAGTTGCGCCGTTTTCGCGAGCGCTATGCCGACGCCGGCGAGGAACTCCAGCGGCTGCTGGCGCAGGCGNGCCTGCAGCAGGCGGAAGCGTATTGCCATGCACTGAAGGGCGTCACCGGGAATATCGGGGCCACAGCGCTGTACGAGAAAGTGGGCGAGGTCGACACGCTGCTGAAGCAGGAGACGATGCCTCCCNCGGCCGTGCTGGCGGACTTGCAGGCGCGACTGCAGGCGGTGATGCAGGATATCGACAGCCTGGCATCCCGACTTCCGCCGGCCCCCGTGCCTGCTGCCGAGCCGCTCGATGCGGCCGGGATTCGGGCGCGGCTGGACCGTCTGGCGCGGGCCCTGGACGGCGACCTGGGGGCGGCGGAGCCCNTGTTGCTGGAACTGCGCGCGGGCGTGTGCGGTACGCCGCTGGAAGCCGAGATCGCAGCACTGGCCGCCCAGGTCGATGTTTTCGCCATCGATGAAGCACGGATGCAGCTCCGTACGCTGCTGGAACGCCTGAAATCGGAAACGGAGTGAGCCTATGACGCAATCCGCCCCGGGTCGCCCCCGCATTCTCATCGTCGACGACGNNCACGAGAATCTGCACGCGCTGATGCATGTCCTGCGCGACGACTATGCGATCATTGCGGCCACCAGCGGCGAGAAGGCTCTCCAGCTTGCCCAGCACCAGCCACCGCCCGACCTGATCCTGCTCGATATCCGCATGCCGGGCATGGACGGCTATTCCGTGCTGGCCCACCTGAAGTCGCACCCCGCTACCGCGGACATCCCGGTCATGTTCGTCACGGCGCAGGACGATGCTACCGACGAGGCGCGCGGCCTCA
Source organism: Thiobacillus sp. (assembly GCF_013693775.1). Classification (NCBI taxonomy): domain Bacteria; kingdom Pseudomonadati; phylum Pseudomonadota; class Betaproteobacteria; order Nitrosomonadales; family Thiobacillaceae; genus Thiobacillus; species Thiobacillus sp. Next base: position 1,156,564 of record NZ_CP059257.1, on the reverse strand, counting down.
GGCTCGGCGTGGCCGATTACCTCGTCAAGCCGGTCAATCCGGAACTGCTGCATGTGCGCATCCGCACCCAGCTCGAATTGCAGCGCTACCGGAAGAACCCGGTGATGTTCGACATTGCCGAGCATGCCGATCCGGAACGCCCGCCCTCGCTGCTGGTGGTCGACGACATTCCGGAAAACATCCATGAGCTGCTGGAAGCGCTGAAGGACGACTACCGGATCCTGGTCGCCCGCACCGGCGCCAGGGCGATCGAGCTGGTCGAAGGGCCGACGCCGCCCGACCTGGTCCTGCTCGACATCATGATGCCGGAGATGGATGGCTACGAAGTCTGCCGGCGCATCAAGGCGACGCCGGCCGGCAACCGCATTCCGGTCATCTTCGTCACAGTGGTCGATGCGACGCAGCAGAAGGTCAGGGGATTCAGCATCGGCGCGGCCGACTACATCACCAAGCCGTTCGACATCGACGAGGTGCGCGCGCGCGTGCGCACGCACCTCGAGCTTGCCCGGCTGCGCCATTTTCTCGAGGACCAGGTGGCGCAGCGCACGGCCATGCTCGAGCAGAGCGAGGAGAAGTACCGCATCCTGGCCGACTATTCGCCCAACTGGGAGTACTGGCTGGCCNCCGACGGCAGCTATCTCTATGTGTCGCCGGCTTGCCAGGATGTATCGGGCTACGCCCCCGCCGATTTCTTCGCCGACGCCGGCCTGATGGAGAAGATCATCCATCCGGACGATCTGGAGGCCTGGCGAAAGCAGGGTCCATGCGCGTCCAGTGCCAATCCGGAACTGCTCATCTTCCGCATCCGCGCCCGCGACGACGGCGAACGCTGGATCGAGCATGTATGCCGGAAGGTACATGACGCGACAGGCAAGGCGCTGGGCGTGCGCGGCTCCCATCGCGACATCACCGATCGCCAGCGGGCCGAGCAGAAGCTGGATTTCTTCGCGCACCGCGATCCGCTGACCGGCCTGCCCAATCGCGCGCTGTTCGCGCAACTGCTGGCACAGGCCGTCCTCAATGCCGAACGCAGCCAGGGCCGGTTTGCCCTGTTGTTCCTCGATCTCGACAGCTTCAAGACCGTCAACGAGAGCCTCGGCCACAGCGTGGGCGACCAGCTGCTGGTCGAGGTGAGCAAGCGCCTGCTGGACCTGCTGCCCGATGGCAGCGTGATCGCCCGTATCGGCGGCGACGAGTTCTACATCATCGTCGAGCGCGGCATGAGCCTGCCCGGCATCGATCTGGTCGCCCAGCACATGATCGATGCGCTGGGCGAACGCTTCCAGCTGGACGGCAAGCAGATCTACACCGGCGCGAGCATCGGCATCGCGCTGTATCCGGCCGATGGCCGCGATGCCGCGACCCTGCAGAGCAGCGCCGACGCCGCACTCCACCAGGCCAAGGCGCAGGGGCGGGGTGTCCTGCGCTTCTTCTCGCCGGAGATGACCAGCCGCTCCAAGGAGCGCTTGACGCTCGAAGCCGACCTGCGCCGCGCGCTCGAGCGGCAGGAACTGTGTCTGTACTACCAGCCGCAGGTCGATCTCACCAGCGGCGAGATCGTGGGTCTTGAAGCGCTGGTGCGCTGGCAGCACCCGGAGCGGGGCATGATCCCGCCCGACGCATTCATCCCGCTGGCCGAGGAAAGCGGCCTGGTGGTGCCGCTCGGGGATTGGGTATTGCGTGCGGCATGCCGTCAGATCCGGGGCTGGTCGGATAGCGGACGGGCGCCCAGGCAGGTTTCGGTGAACGTTTCCGCCGTCCAGCTCAACCGGGGACATCTGGTCAAATCGGTGAAAGAGGCGTTGCAGGAAAGCGGGATCGCCCCCGCGCAGCTCGAGCTTGAAATCACCGAAAGCTTCGTCCTGATGGACCGGGACCAGTCCTTCAAGGCGCTGGCCGAACTCAAGGCCTTGGGCGTATGCCTGTCGATCGACGATTTCGGCACCGGCTATTCCTCGCTGGCCTATCTTCAGCAGCTGGCGGTACACAAGCTGAAAATCGACATTTCCTTCGTGCGCGACGTGACGACCAACAGCGGCAATGCCTCGATCGTCAAGGCCGTGATCGCCATGGGCCACAGCCTCGGGCTCGAGATCATCGCCGAGGGCGTGGAGGACGAGGAGCAGGCGCGCTATCTGCGCGCGTTGAAATGCGACGTGATGCAGGGCTACCTGATCAGCCGGCCGTTGCCAGCCGACGATATGACACGTTTCATGGGATCGTTCAAGCCGGCCTGAGGGAGGTGCCGGGACGGCCCGGCCTGCTGAAAACACTTCCCTTATTCCCGCATAGAAAACTTCGATTGAGAATGCGCACTTGGCCGTGGCGGCAGGCATGGCCTTCGAGTACCATTTCAGGGATTCACTTATATGAAATGCCCGACCGTCCGGGGCGGTTTTTCGGGCGGTTTCAAATGATTTTGCATCCATTGGATGGAGGAAACAACAATGACGGAGCATGTTGCGACCAACGAGACGATTCTCGTGGTGGGCGGCGGGATTTCCGGCATGACCGCCGCGCTCGAAGCGGCCGAAACCGGCAAGAACGTCGTTCTGGTTGAGAAANATCCCGCACTGGGCGGACGGACTTCCCAGTTGTATCGCTACTTCNCCAAGCTGTGCCACCCCACCTGCGGTCTGGAAATCAACCTGCGCCGCCTCAAGAACAACNCCCGCGTGCGCGTGCTGACACTGGCCGAAGTCTCCGGCATCGAAGGCGGTACCGGCGACTATACCGCCACCATCAAGATCAAGCCGCGCTACGTGAACGAGAACTGCACCGCCTGCGGCGATTGCGGGCGCGCTGTCGAGACGATGGTGGACGATCCGTTCAACTACAACCTCGGCCAGCACAAGGCGGCCTACCTGCCGAATGCGATGGCCTATCCGCAGCGCTACGTGCTGGACCCGGCGATCATCGGTACCTCCGATGCGGACAAGGCCAAGGCCGCCTGCAAGTACGGCGCGATCGACCTCGACATGCAGGAGGAGACGATCCAGGTCAAGGCTGGCGCGGTGGTATGGGCGACCGGCTGGCAGCCCTACGATGCGGCGAAAATTCAGCCTTACGGCTACGGCCGCTTCAAGAACGTCATCACCAGCGTCGAATTCGAGCGCCTGGCCGACATCCACGGCCCCACCGGCGGCAAGATCCTGCGCCCCAGCGACGGCAAGGAAGCGAAGAACATCGCCTTCATCCAGTGCGCCGGCTCGCGTGACGAGAACCACCTGCGCCACTGCTCGCGCATCTGCTGCATGGCGTCGCTGAAGCAGACGCACCATGTGCGCGAGAAGTATCCGGAAGACGGCAAGTCGACCATCTACTACATCGACATTCGCGCCATCGACCGCTTCGAGGATTTCTATCAANAAATCCAGGCCGATCCCTCGGTCAGCTTCATCAAGTCCAAGGTCGCGAAGATCACCGAAGACGAGCAGGGCAACCCGGTGTGCTGGGGCGTCAACACCGAAGGCTATAAGCGCTACACCACGCCGCACGATCTGGTGGTGCTGGCGGTCGGCATGGAACCTTCAGTCAAGGGCATCAACATTCCCGGCCACATCGTGGCGGATTCGAGCGGCTTCATCGAAGCCGATCCGGCCAACGGTGCCGTGTTCGGCGCCGGTTGCGCGTCGAATGCGCTGGACGTGAACCGTGCCGTGCAATCGGCCACCGCGGCGGCATTGCGCGCCATCCAGGTGGTCAACAAAGTAGCGAAGGCGGAGGCGTAAACAATGGCTGACATCAAAGTCGCAGCGTATATCTGCAAGGGCTGCGGACTCGGCGAGCGTCTGGATACGGACGCATTGGTCAAGATCGCACAGAAGGACGGCAAGGTGCCGCTGGCGAAATCGCACGATTTCCTGTGCAACGCCGACGGCGTGGCGATGATCAAGAACGACATCGCGAACGAAGGCGTCACCCATATCATGATCGGCGCCTGCTCGCGCCGCGCCAAGACCGAAGCGTTCTTCTTCCCCGAAAACGCGGTGGCGCGTGCCAACCTGCGCGAAGGCGTCATCTGGATCCGTCCCGATACCGAGGAAGCGCGCGAAACCACGCAGGACATGGCGGAAGACTACATCCGCATGGGTTGCGCCGAAGTGAAGGCGATGACCGCACCCGGCGGCAACACCAATACCGGCAGCAGCAAGACCCTGCTGGTGGTGGGCGGTGGCGTGACCGGCATGACGACCGCGATCGAAGCGTCGAAGACCGGTTATTCGGTGGTGCTGGTGGAAAAGTCCGGCGAACTCGGCGGCTGGGCCGGCAAGCTCTACAAGCGCACGCCGGTGCACGAGCCTTTCAAGTCGCCGGCCGATACCGGCGTGGCCGACCTCGCCTCCCTGGTGATGGGCGACAGCAACATCAAGGTCTACCTCAACGCCACCATCGCCAAGACCGATGGTGCGCCGGGCCGTTTCGTGGTCGACATCGCCACCGAATCGGGTGCGACGCACACCGAAGACATCGGTGCGATCGTGCAGGCAACCGGCTTCACGCTGTACGACATGAACAAGCTGCCCGAGCTCGGCGGCGGCAAGTCGCCCAACGTGGTCGACCAGGCCGGTCTCGAAGCGCTGGCGAAAGCGGCTGCGGCAGGAGACGGCATCATTCGCCGTCCGTCGGACAACCAGCCGGTGAAATCGGTGGTGTTCGTGCAATGCGCCGGCCAACGCGACCCGACCGGCACGCACCTGTCCTACTGCTCGGGCTTCTGCTGCAACGCCAGCATCAAGCAGGCGATGTACTTCAAGGACGCCAACCCGTCCGTCGACACCACCATCATCTACACTGACCTGCGTACCNCCGGCAACGGCGAGGACTTCTACCGTAGCGCGCAGGAGAAGGGCGTCATCTTCACCAAGGGCAAGGTCGCCGAAGTGGTACCCGGCGGCAATACCAGCACGGTGAAATTCCATGACCTGATCCTCGATGACAAGGATGCCGCCGTGGCAGACGTCGACCTGGTGGTGCTGGCCACCGGCCAGGTGGCGAACTCGGGCATCAACATCGATGCCCTGACCAAGCCGCAGGTCGAAGGCCAGGAAGGCGAGCCGTCTGCCGAAAGCGCCGCAGTGGAAGTGAAGCCGATTTCCATCCTCAACCTGACCTACCGCCAGGGGCCGGACGTGCCGCAGCTGAAGCAGGGCTTCACCGATTCGCACTTCATCTGCTTCCCTTACGAAACCCGCCGTACCGGCATCTACACGGCCGGCCCGGTGCGCCGCCCGATGGACATCGCGCAGGCGCGCGAGGATGCCACCGGTGCCGCGCTGAAGGCGATCCAGGCACTGGAAAATGCCGAGCTCGGCCGCGCCGCGCATCCGCGTTCGGGCGACCTGTCGTTCCCGAAGGTGCGTCTCGAAGGCTGCACCCAGTGCAAGCGCTGCACAGTGGAATGTCCGTTCGGCGCCATCGACGAGGACGAAAAGCGCTTCCCGGTATTCAATGAATCGCGCTGCCGCCGTTGCGGTACCTGCATGGGCGCCTGCCCGGTGCGCGTGATCTCGTTCGAGAACTACTCGGTCAACACGGTCGGTGCGCAGATCAAGGCGGTCGACATCCCTGACGAGTTCTCGGAANAACCGCGCATTCTGATCCTGGCGTGCGAGAACGACGCCTACCCGGCGCTCGATATGGCGGGCATGAGCCGCAACGAGTACTCGGCCTTCGTGCGCATCATTCCGATCCGCTGTCTCGGTTCCGTCAACACCATCTGGATCACCGATGCACTGAACGCCGGCTACGACGGCGTGATGCTGATGGGGTGCAAATCCGGGGACGAATATCAGTGCCACTTCGTCAAGGGTTCCGAACTGGGGCGTGTGCGCATGTCCAAGATCGATGACACGCTGAAGACGCTGAATCTGGAATCGGAGCGTGTGCGCGATCTCGAAGTCGCCATCACGGACATCGAGCGGGTGCCCGACATGATCAACAAGTATGCCGCCGAGCTGGTTGCCGTAGGCCCCAGCCCGTTCAAAGGCTTCTAACAGGAGACCCACCATGAGCGCAAACACCGCACTGGCGGAGAAATACCGCAACAACTTCCTGAAGGAAATCGAAGAACAGGTCGAGATGGGCGACTGGGTCAAGATGTGCATGCAATGCGGCGTCTGCTCCGGTTCCTGCCCGACCAACTTCCAGTCGGCCTGGGAGCACCCGCCGCAGGAACTCTTCATGATGATCCGTGCCGGCAAGCGCGAGGAAGTGCTGACCACGACCTCGATGTGGAACTGCACCTCCTGCTACAACTGCATCGTGCGCTGCCCGCGCAAGCTGCCGATCACCCACATCATGCACGGCATCGCCGAATACGCGCACCGGCTCGGCAAGGCGCCGAAGATGCAGCCGACGCGCTTCTTCAGCGGCCTGTTCTGGAAGAACTGCACCCATACGGGACGCGTAAACGAGCTCAAGCTGTCGATGGGCCTGTACTTCAAGGACGGTTTCGGTGCCGGCATCAAGGAAGGCATGAAGATGAAGGACGTGGCGATTGGCCTCCTGAAGGCCAAGCGGCTCAACCCGTTCGAACTGCTCGGCGGCCACAAGTGCAAGGACCAGAAAGGCATCCAGGCGATGCTGAAANAAGCCTACGAAATCGAACGCAGCCGCAAGGCCGCCAAGATGGCGGGCTGAGGAGAAAGATATGGCCAAACATGAATACGCGTTTTACCCCGGTTGCTCGTCGCAGAAGGGCGCTTCCGCATCCAACTACCTGACCTCGGTCGAGTCGATGTGCAAGACACTCGACGTCAAGCTGACCGAGATTCCCGACTGGAACTGCTGCGGCGCATCCATTGGTTATGCGGAAGCCGGCGAACTGCCGCGCCACGTGATGAATGCGCGCAACTTCGCGCTGTCCGAGAAGAACCTGCCCGGGCAGGAGATCGTCGCCACCTGCGCCGCCTGCTGGCTAGGCGCACGCGAGACCCGCGAGCGCCTGACGCATTCCGACACGCTGATGGCCGACACCCGCGAAGCGCTGAAGGAAGCCGGGCTGACGATCAATGAGATGCCCGAGATCCGCCACATGGTGGAAGTGCTGATCGAGGACCTCGGTTTCGACGAGATGAAGAAGCACGTCGTGCGTCCGCTGGAAGGCGTCAAGATCGCCGGCTACGTCGGCTGCCAGACCAACCGCCCATTCGGCGTCGCCGGCGAGTCGTTTGAAAACCCGGTCTACCTCGACAAGATGGTCGAGATGGTGGGCGCCGAGTCGATTCCCGAATACGACATGAAGGTGACCTGCTGCGGCGGCGCGCTGGCGTTCTCGGAACCCGAGAAGGCGCAGGCGCAGATCAAGGACATCGTCGAGTCGGCCTACGACCATGGCGCCGAGATGATCGTCACGCCGTGCCCGCTGTGCCAGGCCAACGTCGAGATCTACCAGGGCCAGATCAACCAGCGCTACGGTACCAAGTTCAACATCCCGGTGATGTACTACAGCCAGTTGATGGTCGTGGCCTACGGTGGCAGCGCCAAGGACGCCGCGCTGAACGGTCAGGTCATCAAGGCGCGCAGGCTGGAGGAAATCGCCGCCAAGCCAGTCAAGGGCTGATCAGCGGTTTCACCAAGGAAAACAGGGGCGGCGGCCCCTGTTTTTTGTGTCTGTCGTACGGCAGGAGGCAAGAGGCGGTCAGGCGGCCTGCTTCACCTCGGTGTCGGTTCTGCCGCGCGCCCGCTGCCGCATGGGCATCCTGCGCAGGAAGGCGGCCATCCCGTGGCTGGCCTGGTCGAAGGCCCCGCCCGGGATCAGCGACGCGCGCGACCGCAAAATTCTTCTGCTTGATGTTGTCGACGATGCCGCCGGCCACTTCGTGGAACCGGGCGTGCAGCCGGCAGGCCTCGGCATGGTCGTCGGGCGACAGCATCCGCCGCGCCTCGTTGTCGAGCCAGTGCCCGAGCTTGCACGCGTGCGTGCTGCCGACGACAGACATGTCCATCGGCGCCCGCCCGCCCAGGAAATTCCGGAAATGGGTCTTCCATGCCCCGTGGATGTAAATGGCGTATTCGATGTCGCGCTTGATGCTCACCGTGTCCTCCTGTGTCGTTTTGATGGCTTTCCATCAATAACGGCATCGGCGGACGGTTCTTTGAGGAGAGAGGCGGCCGCTTCCCGCTTCAGCAGTTCCGCCTTGCGTTCGAGGCCCCAGCGGTATCCGGCCAGCGACCCGTCCGCGCGCACGGCACGGTGGCAGGGGATCACCATCGCCACGGGATTGACGGCGCAGGCGTGCGCCACGGCGCGATGGGCCTTCGGCTGGCCGAGACGTTCGGCGAGCTCGCCGTAGCTCACGGTCTGGCCGGCCGGGATCGCCTGCAGCGCTTGCCAGACGCGGTGCTGCAGGACCGTACCCTGCACGTCCAGCGGCAGGTCCAGCACGCCGCGCGGCTGTTCGATATGGCGCAGCACCCGGGCGACCCAGTGCCGGAACGCATCGTCGGCCGGCTCGAACGCGGCCTGCGGGAAGCGGGTCCGCACGCGATCGGCCAGCGCCTGCGGTTCGTCTCCGAACTCGATGGCGCAGATCCCNTTGCGGGTCGCCGCGACGACGATCCAGCCGAGCGTGCAGCGTTCGACGGCGTAGCGGATGTGCTCGCCGGCACCGCCCTGGCGATAGCGGCCCGGCGCCATGCCGAGCAGGGCGGGGGCGTTCTCATAGAAGCGGCCGGTCGAATTGAAGCCGGCATCGTAGATGGCCGCCGTCACCGACGGCGCGGACTGCAGCGCGGACGTGACGCGCTTGGCCTGCAGGGCCTGGTGATAGGCCTTGGGGGAAAGGCCGGTGACGGCCTTGAAGATGCGCTGGAAATGATACGGGCTCATCCCGGCCTGCCGCGCCAGCTGCGCGAGCGTCGGCGTGGCCGGACCATGCTCGATGGCCTCGCAGGCCTGGCGCACCAGCGCATGGCGCCGCTGCTGCAGCGAAGGTGCGTCCGGCCGGCAGCGCTGGCAGGGCCGGTAGCCCGCCGCCGCCGCAAGCGTGGCGGTATCGAAGAACGCCACGTTCTCCCGTTTCGCTGCGCGTGACGGACACGACGGGCGGCAATACACGCCGGTGGTGCGGACCGCGTAGACGAATTCGCCATCCGCCTGCGGATCGCGGCGGACCACCGCCTGCCAGCGCCGTTCGGTGAGCGGGTCGGCTTCCGGCTCGTCGGCATGCGGTGGNGGAACGGCAGATTCGGTATCCATGGCGAGTGCATCCGGGTTTCGTTCATCACAGTGTCGGCCGGTTCGGACCGCGCCGCAATCCGGAACTTGCGTTCGAATCGCGCGCCTGTCGCACCGCCCGCCAAGCGGCGGTATCCTTACGTTTTCTCCAACACGCACACGAACATGAAAAGAGCCCAAGACTTCAATCAGCTGATCGACCTGGTGCACGAAGCGGTGTACGAAGTCGACGAACTGCGTGCCTGCCTGGAACACGACGATGACGAGGCGTCGACCTATACGCCCTTCCTGGACGACCTCGACAAGATGCTGCGCGACCTGCACGAAGCGATGGCTTCCGGTAAGTATGCGGGCGTGGGGTCGGGCGAGGACCTCGCCTTCATGCCGCTGTTCAAGAAGCACGAGCGCAGCATTCCCTTCCGAGAGCTGCTGCGCACGATCAATGCGACGCATCGTGAAGGGTATGAGCCGTAATGGCGGCCGATTGACCCGGCAATCGGGTTGTTCAAGTAGGTTGAGGCGAGTCACGCCTAACAAGGACTCCGCATTTTCCCGGCTCGCTCGCGCAGCCGGAATTGTCTTACGCCAGTTTCGGACCATGCCGATTCGCCCAGGTTGGCCTATCCGCGCATAGTGCGTGCTCGGCCCCTAAGTGTGGCGCATGTGCCAGCAGAGTGAACATGAGCGTAGACAACCCCGTCAAGCGTCTGTTGATGACCGTGACCCAAGGTGTTTATGTGGTGGGCGTGGGGAAGGACAGCCGGCGGAACGCCTTCACCGCCTCGTCGGTCATGCAGGTGTCCATGCAACCGCCCATGCTGGCAATGGCCGTCAATCCCGACAATGCGTCATATCCCTTGCTCGTGGAAGGTGGCGTGTTCGCAGTGACGGTATTGCAGCGCGACCAATGCGCCCTCGCAGACTTCTTCGGCAACCATAGCGCCCAGGACGAGGACAAACTGAGCGCAGTAGCCTGGCACGCAGCGCCCTCAGGCGCCCCGATCCTGGATGAAGGGCTCTCCTATCTCGACTGCCGCGCCGTATCAAGGCATCCGGCGGGCGACCACATGGTGATCCTGGCCGAGATAACGGGCGGCGATTTCCTGCGAGGAGGCGCCCGGCCCCTGCGTTATGACGAAGTGGGGGACATGGACGGAAGCGACGAATTGTTGCCCGAGCACCTCGGTAGCGCTGGCGGGCGTAGCGAGTTTCCAGGCCACTCATGAGGCGTCGGAGCCATGACAGGCGGAAAGCGCTGACCGGTTCCAAGGAGCGAACGGCTTATTTGACGGTGAGCTGGTTGTTGACGCTTACCACGCCCTCTACGCCCTGAGCAATCTTCGAGGCGAGCTCTTTGGCCGAATCGCTCTGTACCGTACCGGTCAGCATCACCACGCCGTGGTCCGTTTCAACCGAAATGTCGAGGCCCTTGAGGGTATCGTCGGCCAGATACTTGCCTTTGATCGACGTCGTAATCGTGGCGTCGTCGATGGCCTGTCCCGCCTGGTCGGCTTTCTGTTCCAGCGTGTTGCCCAGATCCTGGGTTGCCTGCTTGGTTTGGTCGATAGCGTTGTCCATTCTCTCGCCCGTCGTCGGGCTGGCTGCATTGGCCGGCTGATCTGCGGGCTTGCGGTCACATCCGGTTGCCAGCAGGGCAAGGCCTGACGCGAGGGCGAATGCTGCAATACTGGATACGTGTTTCATGCGGATCTCCTTACGAAATGGATGGGAGCCAAAGATGCAACATGGTTGCTGGCTACGCACCGAGCGGGGATGCTGCGATGTCGGCGACGCAGATGAAAATTGGCTCTGTTGAATTTCAAGTGGGTTGTTCTGCATGAGGGTTAATGGCGTGGAAATCGAGACGGCCGGCGATCAGGAAGATGACGGTTTTGATTGTGTCGATGCGGGTGAAGCCACGGGCACGCCGCTTGGCGGCCTGGAACAAGCCGTTGATCGCCTCCAGAAATCCATTGGTCTGCCGTGTCTGAGCCCAGGCCACGATTCCTTCCAGATGGGATCGGATCATCCGGGCAACCTCCTTCATCGGCTCGACCTTGGAGCGCATGACGCAAGTGCACCAGTGTTCCAGCATGGCGCGCACGACGTTGATTTGTTTGCGATCAAGGATTTCGCGCAGTTGCTCCTTGTAGACCCAGGCGCGCGCCGTGCGCTTGACAGTCATCCTGGCAATCAGTGCGTCAAGATCGGCAGCAGCCTCGGGCTTGAGCCGGGAGGCATCCTTGAGCAGCGTCCAGCGCATGCCCTTGAGGGACTTGTCGGTGCGCTGCTCGATGCGGCGCATCTTGTCCACCGCCGTGCTGGCGTGGCCGATGACGTGGAACTTGTCGAAGGTGATGCGGGCATTGGGCAGATGCTGGCTGACTCCGGCGATGAAGGCTGGCGACATGTCGATGCTCGCCGAGGCGATGTTCCCGGCCGGGCAGCCATGGTCGCCCAGATACTCGGCCAGTTGCGCAATGGTCTGGGCGTCGCGCCCTTCCGTGACGAACAGCACGCGCCTGGCCTCGGCGTCTGCGGCCAGGGTGACATAACTGTGGCCTCGGGCGCGCGAGGTCTCGTCAATGGCCAGCGCCGTGACACCGGAGTGATCCGCCAGGCCGCAGGCCATCTCCACGTACTTCTGGCACACCGCCAGCACCCGGTGGGACGATTCGCCCACGATGCGCGCCACGGCGGCAAACGGCATCTGGCGCGCCAGCATCAGGATGAAGGCTTCGAACAGCAGCGTGAAGCCATTCAGCCGCCCGGCAAAGTCAGGCTCGACCAGTCGCACCGAACCATTGGGCAGCTTCACTCGCGGCGTGCGCACCTGCAGATGGCACTCATGCTGGAAGAAGTTCAGGTGCCGGTAGGTCTTGGTCACGGTGTCGTGCACCGGATGCACGCCTTCATGGCCCGAGACCTTGAAGCGGCTGCCAGCCTTGAAGTCAATCAGCACGGTCAAGGTCCTGGCCGACTCGTCGAAGTCGACCGACGCCACCGTCCACGGCGGGGCAATTCCAAGGGCAGTTTCAAACAGCTTGGCAGTCATGAATTCACTCATCCAGGTTNNGGTCAATATGACGTCAGCTTACCCACTCGGATTTCAAGAGAGGCTGAAAATTTAATGGGAGTGCCGTTCCGTTCGTATAGGTGGATGGCGCACCTGCTTGTAGGACAACTGTCAATCGGGTTTTCTGCCGGGTGGGCGGCTTGCCTGTGCGACACCATGGATGGATGGTCGCGGTATGGAGGGCCTTATTCGGCGCGCAATGCATCCACCGGGTTGAGCCGTGCCGCGCGCATCGCCGGCACCACGCCGGCCGCCAGCCCGATCAGCACCGACACCCCGAGCGCGCCGAAGGCGTAATCCCAAGGTGTATTGACCGGCAGGTCGCTGACCGTGAGCTTCAGCAGCCCGGCGATCCCGGCGCCGACCGCCAACCCGCCAAGCCCGCCCAGGGTGGACAGGACGGTCGACTCCATCAGGAACAGCGTGCGGATCTGCGCGCGCGTCGTGCCCAGCGCGGTGAGCAGGCCGATCTCGGCGACGCGCTCGGCCACGGCGATGTGCATCAGCGTGACCATGCCCACTGCGCCGACCAATAATGAAATCCCGCCGAGCGCGGCGACGGCGAAGGTGAGCACTTCGAGTACGGTGGAAAGCGTGTCGAGCATCTGCTGCTGCGGTGTGACGGTGAAGTCCTCGCGGCCGTGACGCGCGACCAGGATGCGTTCGATGTCCTTGACCACGGCCTTCAGGGGTGAACCGGGTTTGTAGGCGACGTGGACTTCCATGACGCCTTCGCGGTTGAACACTTCCAGCGCGCGCNNAGTGGGGATGTAGACCGTGTCGTCGAGGTCGAAGCCGAGCACCTGGCCCTTGGGCGCCATGACGCCGATGATGCGGAAGCGTGTCGCGCCGACCTGCAGGGTGGCGCCCAGCGGATTGCTCGTGCCGAACAGCTCGGTTTGCACTTTCGCGCCCAGTACGGCATAGGCGCGCGGATTGCGCGGGTCGTCGGCGGGCAGATACTGGCCGACCGCGACGTGCATGTTGAACGCGCGCGAGAAATCCGGCCCTTCGCCATAGACTGTCACGCGGCGGCTGCGGCCGTGGGCGCGGATTTCGGCATTGCCCATCACGCCGGAATTCGTGTATTGCGCGTAGCGCGAGGCCTTCAGCGCCAATGCGTCGTCGATGGTCAGCAGTCGCGCGCTGCCGATGGCACCGACCGATGCACCGTGCGTGCTGATCTTGCCCGGAGTGACGACGATAATGTTGGTGCCGAACTGGGTGAACTCGGCCAGCACGAACCGATGGATGCCGTCGCCGATCGAAGTGAGCAGGATCACTGCGGCAATGCCTACTGCGATGCCGGTGGCGGACAGGAAGGTGCGCAGCCGGTGCGCGGTCAGGGCGTGCAGGGCGAAGCGCAGGGTGTCGATGAAGCTCATTTGCCGCTCAGCGCCAGAACGGGGTCCAGCCGCGCGCGCGCCGCGGGCAGCAGGCTGGCGAGGATGCCGGTGATGAGGGCGGTGGCCACGCCCGCCACGCTGGCCCAAGCTGGCGGCCAGGCAGGCAGCGTTGGATAGGCGAGCCGGATCATCCAGGCGCCGGCGTTCCCCAGCGCGTAACCGATGGCACCGCCCGCCAGCGACAGCCATACTGCTTCTGCGAAGAACAGGCGGCGGATGTCGGCGGCGGGCGCGCCGAGGGCTTTCAGCAGACCGATCTCCGAGGTGCGCTGCGCCACCGCCACCAGCATCACGTTCATCACGAGTATGCCGGCCACCGCCAGGCTGATCGCGGCAATGCCCGCCACGCCCAGCGTCAGCGCGCGCAGGATGCGGTCGAAGGTGGCGAGGATGGCGTCCTGGGTGATGACGGTCACATCCTCCTCGCCGTCGTGGCGCAGCTTCAGGGCGTGGGCGATGGCGGCCTTGGCCGGCTCGATGGCGTTGCGGCTGCGGGCTTCGACCAGGATGCGGAACAAGGTGTTGGTGTTGAACAGTTCCTGCGCGTAGTCAACCGGGATGATGGCGATCTCGTCGGAATTGAAACCCATCGATTCGCCCTGGACGGCCAGCACGCCCGAGACCATGAATCGGCTGTCGCCGAGGCGAACGCGCTGGCCGACTGCGTTGCCGTCTGGGAAAACTCATGCGCCAGCACGCTACCCAGCACGATCTGTGCGCTGCGTTCCGAGCCGTGTGCGAGGAAACTGCCCTGCGACAGTTTCATGTGGCGGATTGGCAGCAACTCCGACGTGCTGCCGAGCACCGTCACTTCGCGCAGCTTCCCGCCGGCGGAGAGTTCGGCCACACCCACATTGAGCGGCGCATAGCGCTTGACCTGCGGCAGGTGGCTGATGAACAGCGCGTCGTCGAGCGTCAGGTCGCGCGGTGTCTGCCCCAGCGCCGCGCCGGGAAGGCCGCCCGAGGTCTCGGCGCGGCCCGGCAGCACGATGACCAGATTGGTGCCGAGCGAGGAGAATTGCCCCACCACGTAGCGCCGTGCGCCTTCGCCCAGCGCCGTCAGCACCACCACCGCTGCCACACCCAGCGCCATCGCCAGCACGATGAGCAGCGAGCGGGTGCGGTAGCTCACCACGGTTGAGAAGGAGAGGGTCAGGGTGTCGCGCAGGTTCATCGGGCGATCCGGGGGCCGTTCGTGTTGAGCCTGTCGAAACACGTGTGGATGACAGGTCAGTGACAATGCTGCCCTTCGACAGGGCTCTCCTGAGCATAGACGAAGGGCTCAGGGCGAACGGGCTAAGGGGGCGGGCTTCCGCACACACGCAACCCAACCACCGTTCGGGCTGAGCCTGTCGAAGCCTGTCCTGAGCTTGCCGAAGTGGCCCTGTGCCCACTTTGGTACATCTCTTGCCTAGCACAGGCCGAACAGTGGCCGCCTTCATTTTCATCCCCACGATCTCGCCATCCCGCATGGCAATGTGGCGATGCGCGCGGGCGCCGAGTTCGCGGTCGTGGGTGACGACGATCAGTGTGGTACCGGCATGGTGCAGGCCTTCCAGCAGCGCCATGACTTCGGCGCCGATGCGGTGGTCGAGGTTGCCGGTCGGCTCGTCGGCCAGGAGCGCCGTGGGGCGCAGGATGGTGGCGCGTGCGATCGCCACGCGCTGGCGCTGGCCGCCGGAAAGTTCGGCCGGGCGATGGCGGGCGCGGTCTTTAAGGTCGAAGGCATCGAGCGCGGCGTCGACGCGCGACTTGCGCTCGGCCGGGGCGATACCTTCCAACATCAGCGGCAACTCGATGTTCTCCGCTGCGGTCAGCCGTGGCACGAGATGGAAGGACTGGAACACGAAGCCGATCTTTTCCCGGCGCACGCGTGCCCGCTCGGTCTCGGACAGGTCGGTGACGTCGGAACCGTCCAGTTCGTAGCGTCCACTGTCGGGACGGTCGAGCAGACCGACGACGTTCAGCAGGGTGGACTTGCCCGAGCCCGAAGGGCCCATGATGGACACGTATTCACCCGATGCGATGTCGAGGTTGACGCCATTGAGCGCGCGCACTTCCTGGTCGCCCATGCGGAACACGCGGGTGATCGAGGTGAGGCGGATCATGGCTGCGCGGGCTTGGGAGCGATCTTCACGCCGGCCTTCACGTTCTCCTGGTCGAAGGACAGCAGCACGCGGTCGCCGGCCCCGAGGCCGCTGACGACTTCCGTGAACGCCCAGTTGGCCAGCCCGGTTTTCAGATGGCGCGTCTCCAGCGTGTCGTCCTTGCCCAGCACCAGTACCGTGCCGTCCTGCTGGATCGCCTGGGTGGGCACGCGCAGCACCTTGTCGCGGCGCTCGATGATGGCTTCCACGTCGGCGCTGTAGCCGACCAGCAGGGCCGCTTCCGGCGGCGTGTCGAAATCGACCTCGACGCCGACCGTGCGCGCCTGTTTCTCGACCTCGGTCACGTAGGGTGCGATGCGCCGGACGTGGCCGGCGAAGACCTTGCCGGGCAGGGCGTCGAGCGTGATGCGCGCAGGCTGGCCGGGTTTCAGCCGGGGNGCGTCGACCTCGTCCATCGGCGCGCTCACGTAGAGGCAACTGTCGTCGATCAAATCCACGGCAGGCGGGGTGGGAATGCCGGGCGGCGAGGGCGTGGTGAATTCGCCGACCTCGCCGGTGATTTTCGCGACAATGCCGGCAAACGGCGCGGTGAGCGTGGTGCGCTCCAGCCCGACTTGCGTGACGCTGATCTGCGCCTGCGCGCGCTTGACGTCGGCGGCGAGCGCATCGCAGTTGGCCTGGCGCNNGCGTGCATCGGCGCGGGCGTTTTCGGTGCTCTGCGGGCTGACGAATCCCTTGGCTGCCAGTTGAGCGGTGCGATCGGCATCGCGCTGTGCGTTGTCGGCCATGATGCAGGCCTCGCGGCGGCGTTCCTCGCTCGTGGTCAGCTGGCGAGTGGCCAGTTCACGCTGCGCAGCGAGGTCGCGGTTCCACAGTTCGAGCAGCGGCTGGCCGGCCTTCACGCGTTCGCCTTCCTTCACCCACAGCTTGACGATCTGCCCGCCTGCCACCGGAGCCAGCTTGGCGCGGCGGCAGGCCTTGACCGTGCCGGCGCGGGTGTTGACTACCGTCGATTCGACCGTGCCGCGCGCAATCGTGGCCAATTCGACTTCGGGCGGTTTCGGGCGGGTGAAATGCCAGCCTGCATAGGCGAGCGCGGCGACTGCCAGCATGATGATGACGAGACGGAGCCAGGATTTCGGTTTGGGCATGATGGGGCGAAGCAAAGGGGAACCGCCCCAATGTAACATTCGACCATGCTGAAAACCATTGTCCCCGCCCATCTCGAATTCAAGGACGGCGTGCCGTATTCCGCGNCCTACGGCGACATCTATCATTCGGCCGATGGCGGTGCGGGGCAGGCACGCCATGTGTTTCTACAGGGCTGCGGGTTGCCGCAGGCGTGGGCAGGGCGTAGTCGCTTTGTCGTGCTCGAAACAGGATTCGGCACTGGGCTGAATTTCCTGGCGACCTGGGCGGCCTGGCGCGACGATCCGGCGCGTTGTGCGCGGCTGCATTTCCTGTCGGTCGAGAAACACCCGTTCCGCACCGAAGATCTGGCGCGGCTGCATGCACAGTGGCCGGAATTCGCACCGCTCTCGGAAGAGCTGCTGGCGAACTGGCCGACGCTGACGCCGGGTTTCCACCGCATCGCGCTCGACGACGGGCGAGTACAGCTCACCCTGATGCTGGGCGACGCGCTCGATTGCCTGCCGCAGGTGCAGGCCGAGGTGGACGCGTTCTACCTGGATGGCTTCGCACCCGACTGTAACGCCGACCTGTGGCAGGCCGCGCTGTTCGACGCGTTGGTGCCGCTGGCCCGGCCGGGCGCGATGGCCGCGACCTATACCGTGGCGGCCTCGGTACGCGAGGGTCTGGGGCGGATCGGTTTCATCTGCGAGAAGCGGGCGGGCTACGGCCGCAAGCGGCATTGCCTGCACGCACGTTTCCAGNGGGAAAGCCGCCGGGCCGACGCTGCGGTGCCGCGGCATGTCGCCGTTGTCGGCGCAGGTGTGGCAGGCGCTGCCGTGGCGCATGCGCTGGCACAGCGTGGCGTGGCGGTCACCGTGCTGGAGCGTGCCGGTTCGCCGGCGCAGGCGGCTTCGGGTAATCCGGTGGCGGTGTTCCGGCCGGTGATCTCGCGCGACGACAACCGTGCGACGCGCCTGACGCGGGCGGCCTTCCTGCACGACCTGCGCGCATGGGCGATGCTGGATGGCGTCGAGTGGGCGCGTTGCGGCGTGCTGCATCTGGCCAAGAATACGGAAGCGGCTGTGAAGCAGCAGCAGGCGCTGGCGGTCACGATGCCGCCGACCGATTATGCGTATTGGGTGGAACGGAACGAAGCACGCGAACTGGCGAACTGGCCGGTGGCAGCCNCCGGTGTGTATTACCCGGCAGCGGGCTGGGTGGTTCCGGGGAGCCTGTGCCGTGCCTGGCTCGGCCATCTGGCCATCCGTGTGCAGACGAACTGTGCCGTTGCGCGCGTGACGCGCGTTGCGGCGGGATGGCACGTCATGGATCGGGAAGGCACGGTGCTGGCCGAGGCCGATGCCGTGGTGCTGGCGAACGCGCGCGATGCCCTGAGGCTGGTGCCGGGGCAGCGCTGGCCGCTCAATACCGTGCGCGGGCAGATCACGCGCTTGCCGCCCGGCAGCCTGCCGGACATCCGGCGGGTGATTGCCCGTGAAGGCTATGTGACGCCGGGCACCCTGAAGGGCACAAGCGCACAACCGCTGGTCGGCGCTACGTACGAACACGATGACGACGACACGTCACCCCGCCTGGAAAGCGATCTCGCCAACCTGGCCCGGCTGGAGGCGATCCTGCCGGGCGCGGGCGAGCGTGTGGCCGTGGGACAGGTGAGTGGCCGCGCCTCGTTGCGCGCCACCTTGCCGGACCGGCTGCCGCTGGTGGGCGCAATCGACGGGCAGACCGGACTGTATGTCGCGGCGGGCTATGCTTCGCGCGGCGTCGTGTGGGCGGGGGTGCTGGGCGAGGCACTGGCCGATCGGATGACCGGCCAGCCCTGGCCACTGGAAATCGAGTTGATGCGGGCGATCGCGTCCGGACGTTTCGAACGCTAGCGTCTGGGGCGCAGGCTCAGGCGGCTGCCAGGGGCTTGCCCTTGTTGGCGGCGACGGACTGGCCGGCTTGGTCGTACAGGCCGTTCTGATTGGTCGCGGCGTGGACCAGTACATTGAGCGCCTGGCGGGTGGAGGCCAGACGCATGTCGATCAGCGTGCCGATACGCTGGTTCAGGGCGCGCGCCTGCTGTTCCATGTCGCACAGCTGCCGCCAGCGGGTGAGATGTTCGGGTTGGCCATGCCGGGTCAGCCAGGCATCCATTCCGGCGTGGTCGGGNGTGTGGCCGGCCGCCAGCAGATCGTCATGGCGCGTGCGCGCCAGGTTGCTGAGCGTTTGCAGTTGCGACAGCTTGGAGGCGTTCAGCGGGGCCAGGCGATCGGCTTCGCCGTCCACCAGCGCGCGTTCCTCTTCGCCCATGACATTCAACAGGGCCTGCCAGGCCGCGCCTTCCATCGTCAGTTTGGCGATCAGGGCCGGGCTGGAAGACGGATCACTTGGCGACATGGAGCATTTCCTTGACCGAGTTGAGCAGGTTTTCCGCGATGTTTCCGGTATTGATGGTGTATTCCCCGCGGGTGATGGCTTGCTTGATGCTGTCCACGCGGGCGCGGTCGACGACCGGAATCGCCGCCAGTTGCGATTCCAGCTGTTTCAGCTGGAGGGCGCGCGGACTCAGGTTGACATCCGTCTTCTGGGCGTCTGCGGGCTTGGCGTCTTCGGCCTTGTTGGGGCGGGTTTCGACGGAATTCGGCAGGGTGATCGGTTTCAGGCCGGGATCGATTTTCATGGCAGTTTCCTGATCGGGCAGGTGCTCGGTTTCTTAAGCTAACTCAGTAACGTCAATTTACGGACTTTCTGAAGTCTGCCCGATCCAATCTACCCGATTTAGAAGGCGACGACCACCCGCTGGCCGTCCTGCGCCACGCCGCTGACCACTTCGCCGGAAGGGGTTTTNACCCGGACCCGGTCGCCCCGGCTGGCGTTGGCCAGCGCCTGGCCTTCGCTCTGGATGGAAAAGCCCGGCCCGTTCATCACCAGGCGGGTGCTCTGCCCCTGTTGCACGGCGAGCGGAGGGCGCAGCAGCGCATTGCGCAGCGGCGCCCCGGCGGCCACCCCNGATACCGTGCGATATCCCTTCAGGTCATCGGCATTGGTGACGACATCGGCCGGCAGGCTGCCCAGATCGCCTTCGCGCAGCGTGAGGTCGTCCGCGCTCAGGATATGGTTGGCGGGCAGTGGCTCGCGGGTCACGACGTACGACCCCATCACGCGAATCTGCGCCGCCAGGTAGACCGTCCATCGGCTGGGCGCCAGGCAACGCACGCCGATCGTGGTTTTCCCCATGCTGCGGCTGCCGGTGGGCTGGAAGGCGTCGAATGCGGAACAGGCGGGCAGCGCGGCGCGCGGCGCGGCAACCTGGATCGTCACCTTGCCGGGCAGGCCGGCGGTCTGTTTNTTCAGGAACTGCTCGGCGTGCGCCTGGATGGCGGCCGGGTCCTGCTGGTCCGCTGCGGGGGCCACGGCGGGCAGAACCAGGCCGGCCACGAATGCCAGGCCGGCGCCCAGTCGGCCTGCCAGGGCCCAGATACGTTTGTGTGCCATGTCGACTCCTTGGCTCGGTTTCTCACACTGCCGCATTGTAGGGAGCGTCGCCCCATCTTAAACGGCGAAATGAACGGGCTTTGTGCCCTTTATCGTTCGATTGAATGGACAGGCGAGTACCTAGGATGCAGTCATCGCAAAAAGGCTTTGCGGCAGAAAGAGGTGAAAACCATGCTGAACCGGCTTGATGACATGCTGAATTTCAACACCCAGGCGCTACGCATACGCGAGCAGCGCCAGCAGGTGCTGGCTTCCAATATCGCCAACGCCGACACGCCGAACTACAAGGCGCGTGACCTGGATTTCAAGACCGCCCTGCAGAGCGCGTTGCAGGGCACGTCCGCGACCGACGGCACGGCGCTGGCCACCACCGCCCCCGGCCATCTGGCGGGCAACCCGGGCGTGGCGGCGGAAGCCGGGCTGCTGTACCGCACGCCGGCCCAGGGCAGCGTCGACGGCAACACGGTGAACATGGATGCCGAACGCGCCGCCTTTGCCGACAACGCCGTTCACTACGAATTCAATCTGACCCGGATCACGCAGCAGATCAAGACCATGATGGCGGCGATCCAGGGATAAGGAGCATAGCGCATGTCACTGTCCAACATCTTCAGCGTGGCCGGCTCGGCCATGAACGCCCAGTCGCAGCGGCTGAATACCGTCGCCAGCAACCTGGCCAACGCCGACAGCGCGACCAGCGCCGACGGCACGCCCTACAAGGCCAAGCAGGTCGTGTTCGCCGCCACGCCGGTAGGCGAGAACGGCGCGACCGGGGTGAACGTGGCCGCGGTGGTCGAGGATCAGTCGCCGATGAAGCAGGTGTACGACCCCAAGAATCCGCTCGCCGACGAGAAAGGCTACGTGACCATGCCCAACGTCAATGTGGTGGAGGAGATGGTCAACATGATCTCCGCCTCGCGCTCGTACCAGTCCAACGTGGACATGATGAACACCACCAAGACCCTGCTGCTCAAGACCCTGAGCCTGGGACAGTGAACAGCAACGATAACGAGGAACGACCATGAGCACCGTACAAGACACCAGTAATGTAAACAGCCTGTTTGGCGCAAGCGCATCCACGTCCTCGAAGAGCAGCGTGGCGGATACGCAGAATCGCTTCCTGAGCCTGCTGGTGGCCCAGATGAAGAATCAGGATCCGCTGAACCCGCTCGACAACGCGCAGGTGACCAGCCAGATGGCCCAGCTCAGCACGGTGCAGGGCATCGAGAACATGAACAGCAGCCTGCAGGCGATGGCCGCCAGCCTGGGCACCAACCAGATGTCGCAGGCCGCCAGCCTGATCGGGCGGACGGTCCTGGTTCCGGGCGATACGATCAGCCCGGCCCAGCTCGAGAACGTCGTGGGATTCGACCTGTCGCGCCCCGCCGACAAGGTCACGGCCAGCATCTACGACGCATCGGGCTCCCTGGTGCGCAAGCTGACGCTGGGTTCGCGCGACGCGGGCGTGAACGTGGTGGCATGGGATGGCCTGACGGACACCGGGACGGCTGCGCCCACGGGCAAGTACAGCTTCAAGATCGATGCCGTCCAGGGTGGCCAGGCAATCGACAGCACCGCCCTGAACCTGGGGACGGTCAACAGCGTTTCGCAGAACAGCCAGGGCGTGCAGTTGAATCTGGCGGGCAATACGAACGTGGGGTATGCCGACGTCCGGCAGATTTTCTGAGCAGTTCGAGTCGGCGTGCCGGATAAGCCGCCAGTCATCATCACAAGGAGCAGAACATGAGTTTTCAGCAAGGATTGAGCGGACTCAACGCCGCCGCAAAGAACCTGGACGTCATCGGCAATAACGTAGCCAACTCCGGCACGGTCGGATTCAAGCAGTCCCAGGCCCAGTTCGCCGACGTCTACGCCAACTCCCTGACGGGTGCCGGCGGCTCCAACGTCGGCATTGGCACCAAGGTTTCGCAGGTGACCCAGCAGTTCACCCAGGGCAACATCACCTCCACCAACAATCCGCTAGACATGGCGATCAATGGCGGCGGCTTCTTCCGCATGGACACCAACGGCGAGATCGCCTACCAGCGCAACGGCCAGTTCCAGCTCGACAAGAGCGGCTACATCGTCAACCCGACTGGGGCCAAGCTGACCGGCTATACGGCGAATGCGAGCGGCGTGCTGTCGGTCGGCGCACCGTCGCCGATCCGGATCAATACGGCCGACCTGGTGCCGAACATCACCACGGACGTGACTGCCGTGCTCAACCTGGATTCGGGCAGCACGCCGATCGACGGGACCGTCACGCCGTTCAACATGAACGACCCGACCACCTTCCACAATTCGACCGCGGTATCGGTCTACGACAGCCTGGGCAATTCCCAGACGCTGCAAACCTACTATGTGAAAAGGCCGTCCGGCGCCTGGGATGTGTATGCGGCCAACGACGGAACCCAGATCGGCGCGGGCCCGGTCGCCACGCTCAACTTCAACGCCAGCGGCGCCCTGACGACCGCGATGCCGCTTGCGGCCATCAACGTGCCGGCCACGGCAACGGGCGCGACCTCGCCTTTCCCCGTCACCTTCGATTACACCGGCACCACCCAGTTCGGCTCCGCGTTCAGCGTCAACACGCTGGATCAGAACGGCTATACCTCGGGTCGCCTGGCCGGCTTCAACGTCGGTTCCGACGGCGTGGTCCTGGGCCGTTATACCAACGGCCAGTCGGCCGTGCTGGGCCAGGTGGTGCTGGCGAATTTCTCCAACCCCAACGGCCTGCAGCAGATGGGCAACAACATGTGGACCGAATCCTCGACCTCGGGGTCGCCGCTGGTCGGCACGCCCAACTCGGGCAGCTTGGGCGTGTTGCAGTCGTCGGCAGTGGAAGACTCCAACGTCGACCTTACCGCCGAGCTGGTCAACATGATCACCGCGCAGCGGGTGTACCAGGCCAACGCGCAGACCATCAAGACCCAGGATGCGGTGATGCAGACCCTGGTCAACCTGCGTTGATGCAGTGAGCGTTTAAGGAGGCCGCATGGACCGTCTCATCTACACCGCCATGACCGGCGCGAAGCATGCGCTGGAGCAGCAGGCGACCACGTCGAACAATCTGGCGAACGCGACCACCACCGGTTTCCGTGCGCAGATCGACCAGTTCCGCGCGGTGCCGGTGCAGGGCGCGATCCTGCCCACCCGGGCGTTCGTGGTCGACTCCACCACCGGCAGCGATTTCCGTTCCGGTGCGATCCAGCAGACCGGTCGCGACCTCGACGTGGCGGTGCAGGGCGACGGCTGGATCGTGGTGCAGGCGGCCGACGGCAGCGAAGCCTATACCCGCAACGGCAGCCTGAAGATGGACGAGAACGGCGTGCTGCAGACCCATGACGGCCTCAACGTCATGGGCGACGGCGGTCCGCTGTCCATCCCGCCGGGCCGCAACGTCGCCATCGGCAAGGATGGCACGATCTCGCTGGTGCCCGACGGTTCCGCCGCCACCGGCCTCACTTCGGTCGGCAAGCTGAAACTGGTGAACCCGCCCACGGCGGATCTGGTGCGCGGCGACGATGGCCTGTTCCGCATGAAGGATGGCCAGACGGCGGAAGCCGATCCCAATGTGAAGGTGGTCAGCGGCGCGCTTGAGTCGAGCAACGTCAACGTCGTCGACGCCATGGTCAACATGATCTCGCTGGCCCGTTCGTTCGATATGAACATGAAGCTGCTGCAGAACGCAGAGAGCAACGACAGCAAGGCCGGCCAGCTGTTGTCGATGAACTGATCCCCCAATTCTTGAAGGAACCGACATGATTCGCTCACTGTGGATTGCCAAAACCGGTCTGGATGCGCAGCAGACGCAAATGGACGTGATTTCCAACAACCTCGCCAACGTCAGCACCAGCGGGTTCAAGCGCGCGCGTGCGGTGTTCGAGGACCTGCTGTACCAGACCATCCGCCAGCCCGGCGCGCAGTCGTCCGAGCAGACGCAACTGCCATCCGGCCTGCAGATCGGAACCGGCGTGAAAACGGTGGCCACCGAGCGCATCTTCACGCAAGGGAATCTGCAGCAGACCGGCAACGCCAAGGACGTTGCAATCCAGGGCAACGGCTTCTTCCAGGTGCTGATGCCGGATGGCACGACCTCCTACACGCGCGACGGCTCCTTCCAGGCCGATTCCAACGGCCAGTTGGTGACGTCCAGCGGTTATGCGGTGCAGCCGGCCATCACGATTCCGCCCGATACCCAGACCCTGACCATCGGGCGCGACGGTACGGTGTCGGTGCAGCAGGCCGGCTCGTCCACGCCGGTGACCGTCGGTACCCTGCAGCTGGCGATGTTCGTCAACCCGGCCGGCCTGCAGAGCCTGGGCGAGAACCTCTATGCCGAAACCGCCGCATCGGGCACGCCGAGTTCCAACGCACCCGGCAGCAACGGTGCCGGCACGCTCAATCAGGGCTACGTCGAAACCTCGAACGTCAACGTCGTGGAAGAGATGGTCAACATGATCCAGACCCAGCGTGCCTATGAAATCAACAGCAAGGCGATCACGACATCCGACCAGATGTTGCAGCGCCTGACCCAGCTCTGAGGTTTGCCATGAAGATGTCGCGTATCGTGGGATGTGTCGGGATGCTGCTGGGGCTGGCGGGTTGCGGCACCACGCCGTNCGTCCATCATCCAGCAGCCCACCACGGCGCGTCCGCAGGCGCTGCCCACCCAGGCGGCAGGCAATGGCGCCATCTTCCAGGTCGCTTCCTATACCCCCATGTTCGAAGACCGGCGCGCGCGCCACGTCGGCGACGTGCTGACCATCGTCATCAACGAGAAGACGCAGGCCGGCAAGAAGGCGTCGTCCAATGGGTCGAAGACCGGCGCGGTCGATTCGTCGATCAGCGCCGTCGCCGGGCTGCCGCTCAAGACCTTCCAGGGCGCCGGCGTGAAGGCCGATTCGTCGACCTCGTACGACGACAAGTCGGCGATCGACTCCAGCAACCTCTTCACCGGAAACATCACCGTCACCGTGACCGAGGTGCTGCCGAACGGCAATCTGGTGGTCGCCGGCGAAAAGCAGATCGCGCTCGACAAGAGCACCGAGTACATCCGCCTGTCCGGCGTGATACAGCCCGACACCATCCAGGCGGGCAATACCGTGTCGTCGGCCAAAGTGGCGGACGCGCGCATCGAATACCGCTCCAGCGCCAAGTTCGACTCGGCCGAAGTGATGAGCTGGCTGGCGCGCTTTTTCCTCAGTTTCATTCCCTTGTAAATGGTGGCCCTCATGAGGATTCCGTCTCTGTTTCTGCTGGCTGCGCTTGCGCTGAGCGGCGTCGCTCAGGCCGAACGCATCAAGGACATCGCCACCATCCAGGGCGTGCGCGACAACCAGCTGGTGGGTTACGGCCTGGTGGTGGGCCTCGATGGTACCGGCGACCAGACCACGCAGACGCCGTTCACCACCCAGAGCATCACCAACATGCTGATGCAGATGGGCGTCAACCTGCCGCCCGGCACCAACATGCAGTTGAAGAACGTGGCGGCGGTCATGGTGACCGCCGATCTGCCGCCGTTTTCCCAGGCCGGACAGACGATCGACATCACGGTGTCGTCGATGGGCAACGCCAAGAGTCTGCGCGGCGGCACGCTGGTGATGACGCCGCTGAAGGGCGCCGACGGCCAGGTCTACGCGATGGCCCAGGGCAACCTCGTGGTCAGCGGTGCCGGTGCGTCGGCCAGCGGCAGCAAGGTGCAGATCAACCATCTGAGCGTGGGGCGCATCCCGAGCGGCGCGACTGTGGAACGCAGCGTCGCCACGGTGCTGGGCGCATCCGGCACCATCAATCTTGAACTGATGCAAAGCGATTTCACCACGGCCAGCCGCGTGGTCGATGCGGTGAACGCCCGCTTCGGCAAGGACACCGCGCGTGCGCTGAACGGGCGTGTCATCCAGGTGAAGACGCCGGTGGGCGACGATGCGCGCGTGGCCTTCCTGGGCGCGATCGAGAGCCTCGACGTCAATCCGGCCCAGGCCATGGCCAAGGTCATCATCAATGCGCGCACCGGCTCGGTGGTGATGAACCAGGCGGTCATGCTCGACCCCAGCGCAGTGTCGCACGGTAACCTGTCGGTGATCATCAATACCCAGCCGGTCATCAGCCAGCCTGCACCGTTCTCCAAGGGCGAGACGGTGGTCACCTCGCAATCGCAGATCGAAATCCGTCAGCAGCCGGGCGAAGTCATGCTGGTGAAGGGCAGCGCATCGCTCGCCGACGTGGTGAAGGCGCTCAATTCCATCGGCGCGACACCCCAGGACCTGCTGGCCATCCTGCAGGCCCTGAAGGCATCCGGCGCGTTGCATGCGGAACTCGAGATCATTTGAATGATTGGCGGCGCCGACCTCACCTCCAAGTTCGCGCTCGACGTCCAGGGCGTCAGCCAGCTCAAGCTGGAGGCGAAGCAGTCCTCGCCCGAAGCGCTGAAGGCGGCGGCGCAGCAGTTCGAGGCGGTGTTCATGAACATGCTGATGAAGAGCATGCGCGAGGCGTCGCCGCAGGACGGCATGTTCGATTCCGAACAGACCCGCATGTACACCGCGATGCTCGACCAGCAGCTGACGCAGAAGCTTGCCAGCCGCGGGATCGGCCTGGCCGACATGATGGTGCGCCAGCTTTCGCGCACCCTGAATGCACCCGGTGTCGATGGCGCGTCGTCCGATGGAACCGCGCCGGCCGGCCTGCCCCTGAATCCCCCACAAAAGGGAATGGAATTGAATGCCCCGCCGCTGCGTGTCCAGGCGCCCGGGAAGTGCCTGCGCCCGGCCCGGCAACGCAAACGGCAGCCCCGATCGCCACCCNGCAGCGGGGATAACCCTCCGCATGTCGATGCCTTTGTGCAGAAGCTGCTGCCGCACGCCCGGGCGGCGAGCGCCAGCAGCGGCATTCCCGCCAGCTTCATGATGGGACAGGCCGCACTGGAAACCGGCTGGGGCCGCAACGAAATCCGCGGGGCCGACGGCCAGAACAGCCATAACCTGTTCGGCATCAAGGCGGGCGGGTCGTGGAAAGGCCGTACCGTCGACATCGTCACCACTGAATACGTCAACGGCAAGCCGCAGAAGCAGGTGGACACTTTCCGCGCCTACGACTCCTATGCCGACGCCTTCCGCGACTACGCCAACCTGCTGCGCGGCAATGCGCGCTATCAGAACGCGATCGCACAAGGCCAGGATGCCGCCGGTTTCGCCCAGGGGCTGCAGCAGGCGGGCTACGCAACCGATCCGGGCTACGCCCAGAAGCTGATGGGCGTGATCCGGATGGTAGAAACGACCTGACTCAAGAAAAGCACAGGCCGACCGATTCACCTATCAAGCGTATTTATATTCCTTCCCTCATAACCTTGGCGACCAGATAGATGGCTACCAGCATTCTCAGTATCGGTCAGAGCGCCCTCGCTGCCGCACAGGCAGGACTGAGCACGACCGGCCATAACATCGCGAACGCGTCGACGCCAGGCTACAGCCGCCAGGTCGTGATACAGGGCGCGGCCCAGCCACAGAACTTCGGCTTCGGCTTCATGGGGCAGGGCACCCAGATATCCACGGTCCAGCGCGTGTACAACGAATACCTGGGGGTACAGGTGCAGTCCGCCCAGGCTTCGCAAAGCGGCCTCGACACGTACTACACGCAGATCAAGCAGATCGACAACATGCTGGCCGATTCGACGGCGGGCCTGTCGCCGTCCCTGCAGGATTTCTTCAGCGGCATTCAGGCCATGGCCTCGAATCCGTCGAACGTTCCCGCGCGCCAGGCCGTCCTGTCGTCAGCCGATGCGCTGGCCGGACGCTTCCAGAGCCTGGCCGGACAGCTCAATGAAATCAGCCAGGGCGTCAACAGCCAGATCCAGTCGAGCGTCAGCAGCATCAACAGCTATGCCCAGCAGATAGCGCAATTGAACGATTCGATCGGCAAGGCCCAGCGGGCGACCGGCCAGCCCNCCAACGATCTGCTCGACCAGCGCGACCAGCTGGTCCTGGATCTGAACAAGGAGATCAAGGCGACGGTCGTCAAGCAGGGCGACGGTTCCTACAACGTATTCATCGGCAACGGCCAGTCGCTGGTGGTGGGCACGACGACGTCAAAGCTGGTCAGCGTGGCGTCCGCGACCGATCTCTCGAAAATCGTGGTGGCCTACCAGTCCAGCAGCGGCAGCACCATTCCCCTGAGCGAGTCGAGCCTGGTAGGCGGACAGCTGGGTGGCCTGGCCGAGTTCCGCAGCAAGACGCTGGAACCGGCACAGAACGCGCTGGGCCGGGTTGCCATCGGGCTGGCCAGCACCGTCAATGCCCAACACAGCCTCGGCCAGGACCTCAACGGCAACCTGGGCGGCGCCCTGTTCACGCTGGCCTCGCCGGTGGTGAACGCCAATACGGGCAATACCGGTTCGGCTGTCGTGACCGCCAGCATCAGCGATGCCGGCGCCCTGACCACCAGCGACTATCGCCTGCAGTACGACGGCAGCAATTACACGCTGACCCGCCTGTCCGACAATACCGCGACGACTTTCGCACCCGCCGCCCTGCCGCAGACCGTGGACGGCGTGACCATCAACGTGTCGACCGCACCTGCAGCAGGCGACAACTTCCTGATCCGTCCCACCGCCAACGGCGCGTCCGGTATCGGCGTGGCGATCAGCGACCCGGCCTTGCTCGCGGCCGCAGCACCGATCCGTGCCAGCGCGGCCAGCGGCAATACCGGTACCGGCACCATCGGCGCCGGCAGCGTCAACACGCCGCCTCCACCCAATGCCAATCTGCAGCAGCCCGTCACGATCACGTTCACGTCAGCCACGACCTACAACGTGACGGGCACGGGAACGGGCAACCCGACGGGCCTGACGTATACACCCGGCGCAACGATCAGCTACAACGGCTGGAGTACCAGCATCAGCGGCACGCCGGCCGCAGGCGACAGCTTTACCGTGGCATCCAATACCGGCGGCGTGGGCGACAGCCGCAATGCCCTGCTGCTGGGCGACCTGCAGACCAGCAATACGCTGGGCAACGGCACCACCAGTTACCAGGGCGCGTATTCGCAGTTCGTCAGCGAGATCGGCAACAAGACCCGCGAACTCGAAGTGACCAGCACCGCGGCCAGCAATCTGCTTTCCCAGGCCACGCTTTCGGCGCAGAACGAGTCGGGCGTCAACCTCGACGAGGAGGCGGCCAATCTGCTGCGTTATCAACAGGCCTACCAAGCGGCCGGCAAGGTCATGCAGATTGCCAGCCAGTTGTTCGATGTTCTGCTCTCGATTGGACAATAAAGATCATGCGCATCAGTACCCAGACCCTGTTTGACAATGGCGCCGCCCGCATTGCCGACGCGCAGGCCGCCCTGTACAAGACGCAGCAGCAGGTTGCCGCCGACCGCCGCATCCTCACGCCGTCGGACGATCCCGTCGCGGCGGCACGGGCGCTCGAAGTGACGCAGTCGCAATCGCTCAACACCCAGTACGGCACCAACCGCGGCTATGCAAAGGACTCGCTCGCCGCCGTGGACGGTACGCTGTCGAGCGTGACGGATCTGTTGCAGGAAGTGAAGACCACCGCGATCTCGGCCGGCAACCCGACCCTGGGCGATAGCGAGCGTGCTTCCATTGCCACCGCATTGCAGAGCAGCCTCGGTCTGCTGATGGGCCTGGCGAATGCCCGCGACGGCCAGGGGAACTACCTGTTCTCGGGCTTTCAGACCTCGACGCCGCCCTTTGTCCAGACCGCTTCCGGCGTGCAGTACCAGGGCGACCAGGGACAGCGCCTGATCCAGGTCGACGCCACGCGCCAGATGGCGGTCAGCAGCCCGGGCCAGGGCGTGTTCCAGGGTGGGNGGCAGGATATGTTCAAGACCCTGAACGACCTCATCACCCAATTGAACACGCCGGGAACCACGGGATTGAGCGCCACCCTGACGACCGCCAATAGCGATCTTCAAGCAGCCCTGGACAACGTGTCCACGGTACGCGCATCGGTCGGTACGCGCATGCAGGAACTCACGTCGCTCGACAATTCCGGCACCAACAAGAACCTCCAGTACAGCCAGACCCTGTCAGGTTTGCAGGATCTCGACTACACCAAGGCGCTGACCGATCTGTCGCGGCAGCGAACGACGCTGGAAGCCGCGCAGAAATCGTTCGCGCAAACCTCCAGCCTGTCACTCTTCAAGTTCCTGTGAGCATGGGCATGCTTTCCCAGGAATCCGTGCCCGATCTGGTGGAAACCCAGGTCATGCGCCTGTTGTCTGGCGTGTCCACGCACGGGGACCAGCACCTGGCCGAGGTCGAGCGCGATCTGGTGCAGATGGACGTGTTGCTGAACGAAGCGATCAAGAAGCTGTGCGCCAGTTTCATGGCGATCCACCACGCCATCGACCTGCAGCAGGAAACCCTCAAGAGCATGCTGTCGGCCGGAAAACCGGCGCCCGAGCAGGCTGCGCGTCTGGAGACGCTGCGCGAAGAGATCGGCCAGCATGTCGGTGCCGCCGTCACGGGTTTGCAGTTCCAGGACATGACCAGCCAGCTCATCGGCCGGATGGTGCAGCACCTGGCGGGATTGCGCGACGTATTCGGTGAGCTTGGCACGAACGGGACGGCCGACCTGCCGGAAAGCGGCAGCGAGGAAATGCTGGTCATGCTGAATCGCATCAGCGACCGGGTCGGGGCGCGCTGCAGCGAACTGGCCGGGGCCGTGCGCAGCACGGTCAACCAGCGCCACATGGAAAGCGGCGACATCGAACTGTTTTGAGATTACGAAATGCGCGGGCCTGTCCCGCTAACGAAAGTAGCAGGAGCAATGACGATGAAAACAATACTTGCAGTGGATGACTCGGGTTCGCTGCGCCAGATGCTCTCCTTCAGCCTGAAGGCGGCCGGCTATGGCGTGATCGAGGCCATCGACGGCGAAGATGGTCTGAACAAGGCGAAGCAGCAGACCGTCGATCTGGTACTGACCGACCAGAATATGCCCGGCATGGATGGCTTGAGCCTGATCAAGGCATTACGCGCCATGAAGAATTACCAGAGTGTGCCGATATTGATGCTGACAACCGAGTCTGGCGACGACATCAAGGCAATGGGCCGGGCAGCGGGCGCCAACGGATGGCTGGTCAAACCCTTCGATCCGACGCGTCTGACCGAAGTGGTGAAGAAACTGATCGGCTGAAGACTCGACGACAGGGTACGCAGCGAAACATGACGGAGTTCAAAAATGACAATTGACATGAGCCAGTTCTACCAGGTGTTTTTCGACGAGGCGGACGAGCTGCTCGCCGAAATGGAGAAGCTTCTGCTGGCTCTCGATGTGTCTGCACCGGACAGCGAGGATCTCAATGCGATCTTCCGCGCCGCGCATTCCATCAAGGGAGGCGCCGCCACGTTCGCGTTCACCGATATCACCGAAGTCACCCACATGCTGGAGTCGCTGCTCGATCGCATCCGCAAGGGTGAAATGGCGCTGACCCCCGAGCACGTGGATGCCTTCCTGGTGGCCAAGGATGTGCTGACCATGCAGATGGATGGCCATCATCATGGTTCGAGCGTCGACCAGGCCGCGGTAGACAGTGTTTGCCAGCGGCTGAAGGCCTTGTCGCAGGGAATCGTGGCCGACGTCCCGGTTGCCGCAGCGAGCCCGTCGCCCGCCGCCGCAGCGCCCGAGCCCGTGGCGGCCCCGGTCGTGGATGCGGATGGCAATTGCCGTTTCCGGATCGAATTGCCCGAGGTGCCGCAGAAGGACGTCGACGCGCTGGCAGCCGAGCTCGGTCTGCTCGGCACGATCGAACGGGAGACCCTGGAAGACAAGCGCGCCGTGTTCATCCTGACCACCGGCGAGAGCCAGGACAACATCGTCGCCATCTGCTCGTTCGTGCTCGACCCGGACGATCTCAAGATCACGTATGACGCCGCGCCTGCAGCAGCATCCGCCAGTGCTGCGCCCAGCACGCCCGTCGAAGATCCGGGCTATGGAATCTTCGAGCCGGAGAAGAGCCCCGCTGTGGCACCGCAAGTGTCCTCCCCAGTGGCAGATGCGGCCGCGGCCGTGCCTGCCGGCGAGGTCAAGAACTACGGCCGTCGCGCCACCGACAAGGAAGGCGCCAGCCAGGAGTCGTCCTCGATCCGCGTCAGCGTGGAGAAGGTCGACCAGCTGATCAACCTGGTCGGCGAACTGGTCATCACCCAGGCCATGATCGAGCAGCGCATCGCCGCGCTCGATCCCCTGCATCACGAGCGGCTGCTCAACAGTGCCGGCCAGCTGGCGCGCAACACGCGGGATCTGCAGGAAGCCGTGATGTCGATCCGCATGATGCCGATGGACTACGTGTTCTCGCGCTTCNCCCGCATGGTGCGCGACCTGGCCGCCAAACTCGGCAAGAAAGTCGAGTTCGTCACGCGGGGTGCCGCCACCGAACTCGACAAAGGCCTGATCGAGCGCATCGTCGATCCGCTCACCCATCTGGTTCGCAACAGCGTGGACCACGGCATCGAAATGCCCGACAGGCGCAAGGCCAACGGCAAGACTGAAGCCGGCAAGCTGGTTCTGTCGGCCGCGCACCAGGGCGGCAATATCGTGATCGAGGTGAGCGACGATGGCGGCGGACTGAATCGCGACAGGATACTTGCCAAGGCCAAATCGCAAGGCCTGCCGGTATCGGACGCGATGCCCGATGCCGATGTCTGGCAACTGATCTTTGCCCCCGGTTTCTCCACGGCGGAAGTGGTGACCGACGTTTCCGGACGCGGGGTCGGCATGGACGTCGTCAAGCGCAACATCACCGCGATGGGCGGGACAGTCGACATTCGCTCGATCCCTGGAACCGGCACCACGATCGCCATTTCCCTGCCGCTGACGCTGGCGATCCTCGACGGCATGTCGGTCAAGGTCGGCGAGGAGATCTACATCCTGCCATTGGGCTACGTCATCGAATCGCTGCAGCCGGCTGCGGTGGACGTCAAGGAAGTCGCCGGCCAGGGCAAGGTGGTCAAGGTCCGCGAGGAATATCTGCCGCTGATCCCGCTGTATCAGATCTTCGCGATCGATCCCCGGTTCGAGGATCCCTCGCAGGGCATCATCGTCATCCTCGAAAGCGACGGCAAGAAAGCGGCCCTGCTGGTCGACAGCCTGGTCGGGCAGCAGCAGGTCGTGGTCAAGAACCTGGAATCGAATTTCCGCAAGGTGGCCGGGATTTCCGGCGCCACGATCCTCGGCGACGGGGGCGTGTCCCTGATTCTCGACGTGTCCGCCCTGTTGCGGTCGAGCCGCCAGCTCAACGCTGATCCTGTTTTCTTCTAAGGCCAGATTTAAGGACAAGAACCATGTCGTATACCACGCAAACGCAGACCAGCATGGAAGCTGCCGGAGAAAGTGCCGGAAACGAATTTCTGGCCTTCACCCTCGGCCGCGAAGAGTACGGGATTGACATCCTGCGCGTGCAGGAGATTCGCGGCTACGAGCCGGTGACCCGGATCGCCAATGCGCCCGACTTCATCAAGGGCGTGGTGAACCTGCGCGGCACCATCGTGCCGGTCGTCGACATGCGCATCAAGTTCGACCTGGGAACGCCGACCTACGACCAGTTCACGGTGGTGATCATCCTGAATATTGGCGGGCGGGTCGTCGGCATGGTGGTGGACAGCGTGTCCGACGTGACGACGCTCACGCCGGAGCAGATCCGGCCCGCTCCGGAAATCGGGACGACATTCGATACGGACTATCTCATCGGCCTTGGCACGCTCGACGAACGCATGCTGATCCTGGTGGATATCGACAAGCTGATGTCCAGCGCCGAAATGGGGTTGATCGAGAAGCTGGCAGCCTGATCAATCGTACAAGCCTATCTACATAACAAATCGAAACCTCTGCTTAACTCCACGAGGCTGACGCGACGTGGTTTTCCGACATGAAATTCACGCCGATTGCTTGGCGGCTTTGCCGTATCGGCGGTTGCGGATGGGCATTTTTCCATCATCCGCATGGATTCCGTTTCGCCGGACGGATTGCTCCCCACCCGGACGCTCATGCGGCCAGCACCGACCAGCGCCGCAGGTTGTGCGCGATGGCGACGAGCGTGAAGTGCAAGGCGTTCTTCTTCAACCCCTCATAGCGGCACCGCGCCAGCGATCGTCGCTCTTTCCAGTCGGCAAACACATGCTCGACCTTCGCACGCACTTTCGACCAGCGGTGATTGAGTGCGGTTTGTCTGGGCGTGAGTTCGCCGCCGCGCGGGTTGAAACGTATCCGCGGCGCAATCCCACGAGCCCGTAGCCGTTTACGTCGCGCCGCGTCGCAGTAGGCCGCGTCGGCATACACCGCCTGGGCGGGTGCACGATCCAGCAAGGTATCCATCGGCACGGAATCGTGCACCGATCCGCTGGTGGTCTCGATGGCACGCACGATCTCGCTGCCGTCGTCCACCGCGATATGCGCCTTGAACCCGTGCGCGACCGGACGCCCATTCTTGACCGCCCAACGGGCGTCGGTGTCGCCACCCGTCGCGTCCTTGGGTGGCGCCTTACGCGCCGATTGCACGATGGTGGCGTCCACCAGGGTGCCGCGCTTGACGATCACGCCGGCAGCTTCGATCTGCGCCAGCACGGAGGCGAAGAGCGGCTCGGCGAGTCCGGCTTTCAGGAGCCGCTTGCGAAAGCGCACGAGCACGGTCTCGTCGGGAATGGTGTCGGCCAGCGAAAGGCCGAGGAAGCGGCGGAAGGACAGGCGGTCGGCGCATTGCGCTTCGCATTCAGGGTCTGACAGGTTGTACCACTGTTCGAGCAACAGCATTTTGAAGCAGACCAAGGGGTCGTGGGAGCGATTCCCGGTGGCGCCGTACAGACCCGGCCAGTAATGATCGAACGCAGCCCAATCCACCAGCCCGGATACTTTCATGAGAAAGTGGCGGTCGGAAACGTGCAGTTCCAGCGCTTCGTCACCAAAGGATTTCTGCGGTTGTACGCGACCCAGCATGGTCAGCTCCCCTTACAGTTCGTCGATGGGGCCGTTATATCAGGACTATGCAAATTCGTCAGTAGTTAAGCAGAGGTTTCAAATCAATTGGAGAGTCTGCAATGTTTGGGAACCTTACCATCAAGTCGCGCCTGGTCATCCTTATTTCCTTCATGGCGGTGCTGCTGCTCGTGATCGGAGGCATCGGGCTGAGTGGTATGAGCAAAACCGATGCAGGCTTGAAAACCGTATACGAGGATCGGACCGTTCCCTTGATGGATCTGGGTCGCATCATCGACATGGCCAACCGGACCCGGACCAACGCCACGGTTGCCGCCACGGCCCCTGGGNCGGACGTGGCCATCAAGGCCAATACGGACACGCAGCAACTGGACGTGGAAATCAACAAGCTCTGGGCCAAATACACGCGTACGGCCATGACCCCGGACGAGAAGGCACTGGCGGACAGTTTCAATACGCAATGGAAAACCTACACGACCTCGCGCGATGTCACGATGAAGCTGGCGATGGAATCGGACTTCGATACGGCCAAGGAGAATGCCTCCAAGGATGCTGCCCCGAAGTTTTCGGCTGCCCGCGAAACCCTGTTCAAACTGATCGAATTGCAGGGTGCGGTCGCCAAGCATGAATTCGAAACGGCCCGCAGCCGCTACGAGAGCAGCCGGGTGGTCGCCATCGCGGCCATCGCCCTGGGTCTGGCCCTGGCGGCCTGGTTCGGCTTCATCCTGATCCGCGCCATCACTCGTCCGCTGGATGCAGCGGTCAAGCTTGCGCGAGGCGTTGCCGAAGGCGACCTGACGCAGCGTATCGACGTCCACTCCACGGATGAAGTCGGCCAGCTGATGCAAGCGCTCAAAGACATGAACGCCAGCCTGGTGACCATCGTCGGCCAGGTGCGTCACGGCACCGAGACCATAGCCGTCGCCTCACGGGAGATCGCCTCCGGCAACGCTGACCTGTCGTCGCGTACCGAATCGCAGGCCTCGAGCCTCGAAGAGACCGCCTCCTCGATGGAAGAGCTGACCAGCACCGTCAAGCAGAACGCCGAGAACGCCCGCCAGGCCAACCAGCTGGTGGTTTCCACCGCCGACGTTGCCGCCAAGGGCGGAGCCGTCGTCGGCCAGGTCGTCGACACCATGGCCTCCATCAAGGACAGCTCGCGGAAGATCTCCGACATCATCGGCGTCATCGACGGCATCGCCTTCCAGACCAACATCCTCGCCCTCAATGCAGCGGTCGAAGCCGCGCGTGCGGGCGAACAAGGCCGCGGCTTTGCCGTCGTCGCCTCCGAAGTGAGGAACCTCGCCCAGAGGAGCGCCGGTGCGGCCAAGGAGATCAAGTCTTTGATCGAAGACTCGGTTGGCAAGGTTGACGCCGGCGGCAAGCTGGTTGACGAAGCCGGCAAGACCATGGACGAGATCGTCACCTCGGTCAAACGGGTCACCGACATCATGAGCGAGATTGCGGCGGCGAGCCAGGAACAGAGTGCCGGGATCGAACAGGTCAACCAGGCCGTCACCCAGATGGACGACGCCACCCAGCAGAACGCGGCGCTGGTCGAAGAAGCTGCGGCTGCGGCCGAGAGTCTGCAGGACCAGGCGGGCAAGCTGGCCGAGGCGGTGAGCGTGTTCAAGCTGGAGAGCGGCGCCTACAGCGTGCGTTCCGAGCTTCCGGTACTGAAGGATGTGGTGGCGGCGAAGCCGGCCGCCCGCAAGGGGGCAAGCCTGTTGCCGTACCGGCTGCGGTTGCCCGGCCGAAGAAGCTGGCGGTTGCCGGCGGCGGCAACGACGAATGGGAAGAGTTCTGACTGCTTGTACGGTTATCCGGGCCTGAAAAAGGGCAGAGCCAGAGCATCAATTATTTCAACGTGTTGAACGCAGTACCGATGAGGTCTTTGACGAAGTTTCAGCTGTGTTGACCAGACAGGTCCCGGATTAGACGGTCTGGATTGAGTGAGAAGGAGTAATTGAAATGCTGGCAAATCTGAGTATCAAGTCGCGGCTGGTTTTCGTGATTGGGTTCCTGTCCGTACTTCTGGTGGGCATCGGAATCCTGGGGCTGACCAGCCTCAATTCGACCAATGGCGCACTCAAGTCCGTCTACGAGGACAGGACGGTCGCACTGGGACAATTGGCGCGCATATCCATGCTGGTCAACCAGAACCAGATCACCTTGTCCGGCGTCACGGCAGGCCAGCTGTCGGCATTCCCTGATGACGTCTCCGTGGTCGACAAGAAAGTCGAGGAAGTCGGCAATACGATCAAGGAGATCGAGACTATCTGGAAATCTTATCTGGGGACCTATCTGACGCCCGAGGAAAAGAAGCTTGCCGACGAGTTCGATGCCAACCGCAGAATCTATGGCCGTACGGGCATGATCCCCGCCCTGGCAGCTTTGCACGCCCACGATTTCCAGCAGGCCAGTGAACTGCTGCAGGGACCGCTTACGCAGGCCTACCCTCCCGTGCAGAAAAGCATGGAAGCGCTGAACCAGCTTCAGCTGGATGTGGCCAAGCGCGAATTCGAAGCATCGCAGGCGCGTTATGCCCTGGTGCGCAACGTGTCCATCGCCGCCATCGCGTTTGGCGTGCTGCTGGCGGGCCTGATCGGTTACTGGCTGATCCGCATGATTTCCCGCTCGCTGAATGAGGCGTTGCGCCTGGCCGAGAGCGTTGCCGCCGGCGACCTGACGCAGACGATCGACGTGCGCTCCAATGATGAGATCGGCCGGCTTTTGCAGGCCCTGAAGAACATGAACGCCAGCCTGGTGACCATTGTTGGCCAGGTGCGTCACGGCACCGAGACCATAGCCGTCGCCTCACGCGAGATAGCCTCCGGCAACGCCGACCTGTCGTCGCGTACCGAATCGCAGGCCTCGAGCCTGGAAGAGACGGCCTCCTCGATGGAAGAGCTGACCAGCACCGTCAAGCAGAACGCCGAGAACGCCCGCCAGGCCAACCAGCTGGTGGTTTCCACCGCCGACGTTGCCGCCAAGGGTGGAGCCGTCGTCGGCCAGGTCGTCGACACCATGGCCTCCATCAAGGACAGCTCGCGGAAGATCTCCGACATCATCGGCGTCATCGACGGCATCGCCTTCCAGACCAACATCCTCGCCCTCAATGCAGCGGTCGAAGCCGCGCGTGCGGGCGAACAGGGCCGCGGCTTTGCCGTCGTCGCCTCCGAAGTGAGGAACCTCGCCCAGAGGAGCGCCGGTGCGGCCAAGGAGATCAAGTCTTTGATCGAAGACTCGGTTGGCAAGGTTGACGCCGGCGGCAAGCTGGTTGACGAAGCCGGCAAGACCATGGACGAGATCGTCACCTCGGTCAAACGGGTCACCGACATCATGAGCGAGATTGCGGCGGCGAGCCAGGAACAGAGTGCCGGGATCGAACAGGTCAACCAGGCCGTCACCCAGATGGACGACGCCACCCAGCAGAACGCGGCGCTGGTCGAAGAAGCTGCGGCTGCGGCCGAGAGTCTGCAGGACCAGGCGGGCAAGCTGGCCGAGGCGGTGAGCGTGTTCAAGCTGGAGAGCGGCGCCTACAGCGTGCGTTCCGAGCTTCCGGTACTGAAGGATGTGGTGGNNCGGCGAAGCCGGCCGCCCGCAGGGGGCAAGCCTGTTGCCGTACCGGCTGCGGTTGCCCGGCCGAAGAAGCTGGCGGTTGCCGGCGGCGGCAACGACGAATGGGAAGAGTTCTGAGATGCCTGTCCATCCCCCGCTGCCATGCCATCTCCAGTGGTATGCAGCTGTGGGTGGGTCGTTGTTTCAGCCAGTAAACGTAACAATGAATATCGAAAGTTTTGAATGATGAAGCTGAAGTCAAAAATCGTCTTGAGCATGGGGTTGGTGTTCGTGCTCTTCGGCATCGCGATCGGCGTGGCGCTGACCGGCATGCAGAGCAACAAGAACCGGTTCGAGAATTTCCTCGCGCAGGATCTGGCGCTCGCCCAGGAAGCCAATCTCCTGTATTCCCAAGGGCTGCAAATGGGCCAGGCCGTGCGCAATATCGTCATGGATCCGACCAATCAGTTGGCCTACAAAAATCTGGATATGGCGTCCGCCGAATTCAAANAGGCCAGCCAGAAAGCCCTGGCCCTCGCGGCCACTCATCCTGATGACCTGAGGGTCCTGCAGGAAGTGGTCGCATTGCGCGAGCAGCAGATCCCGCTCCACGCCAAGGTGGTGTCGCTTGCCAGCAGCGATCAGGCCGCGGCCATTGCGGTCATCAGCAAGGAAGAAACACCGGTCTGGCGCGAGATCAGGACGCGTCTGATGGACTACCTCAAAGTCAAACGCAGCGCCGTCGAGAATACCAAGACCGAGATGGCCGCATTCAGCCAGCGCATGCTGACGATCACGCTGGTTCTCGTGGTGTTGGCCCTGGTCGTGGCAAGCGCCATCGTGTTCTGGCTGGTCCGTCACATCATGAAACAACTGGGCGGCGAGCCTGCCTATGCCGTGGAGATCGCACACGCCATCTCCAGCGGGGATTTTTCCAAGTCGGTCACCCTGGAAAAGGGCGATACTTCCAGCCTGCTGTTCGCCATCAATGCGATGCGTGAAAACCTGACCGGCACGGTGAGCGATATCCGGCATGCAACCGAGACCATAGCCGTCGCCTCACGCGAGATAGCCTCCGGCAACGCCGACCTGTCGTCGCGTACCGAATCGCAGGCCTCGAGCCTGGAAGAGACGGCCTCCTCGATGGAAGAGCTGACCAGCACCGTCAAGCAGAACGCCGAGAACGCCCGCCAGGCCAACCAGCTGGTGGTTTCCACCGCCGACGTTGCCGCCAAGGGTGGAGCCGTCGTCGGCCAGGTCGTCGACACCATGGCCTCCATCAAGGACAGCTCGCGGAAGATCTCCGACATCATCGGCGTCATCGACGGCATCGCCTTCCAGACCAACATCCTCGCCCTCAATGCAGCGGTCGAAGCCGCGCGTGCGGGCGAACAGGGCCGCGGCTTTGCCGTCGTCGCCTCCGAAGTGAGGAACCTCGCCCAGAGGAGCGCCGGTGCGGCCAAGGAGATCAAGTCTTTGATCGAAGACTCGGTTGGCAAGGTTGACGCCGGCGGCAAGCTGGTTGACGAAGCCGGCAAGACCATGGACGAGATCGTCACCTCGGTCAAACGGGTCACCGACATCATGAGCGAGATTGCGGCGGCGAGCCAGGAACAGAGTGCCGGGATCGAACAGGTCAACCAGGCCGTCACCCAGATGGACGACGCCACCCAGCAGAACGCGGCGCTGGTCGAAGAAGCTGCGGCTGCGGCCGAGAGTCTGCAGGACCAGGCGGGCAAGCTGGCCGAGGCGGTGAGCGTGTTCAAACTGGAATCCGCTGCGCGGGCCTACAGTCGGCCGGCCGAATTGCCGATATCGAATGGCAACGTGGCCAGGCTGCCGGCCGCCCAGAAACGCACGTCGCCCAAGGCGGTGCA
The DNA here is from genome assembly GCF_013693775.1 of Thiobacillus sp. Lineage (NCBI taxonomy): Bacteria > Pseudomonadati > Pseudomonadota > Betaproteobacteria > Nitrosomonadales > Thiobacillaceae > Thiobacillus > Thiobacillus sp. Next base: position 1,115,769 of record NZ_CP059257.1, on the reverse strand, counting down.
GCTGGCGCCTCCGAAGAAGCTTGCAGTCGGCGGCGGCAACGACGAATGGGAAGAATTCTGAGCGGTGGCACGGGAGAGCGAAGCGCCGCGATCAAACCTAAAAAGGAAAAAGCAATGCGATCCAACCTGCCTGTCACCAATACCGAATACGTCCTGAAGGACCATGAGGCGCCGACTTCGAAGACGGATACCCACGGCAGAATCACCTTTGTCAACCGGGATTTCGTCAACATCAGCGGCTTCAGCGAGGACGAGCTGATCGGCGCACCGCATAACATCGTGCGCCACCCCGATATGCCGGTCGAGGCGTTCGCCGATTTGTGGAGCACGCTACGGAGCGGCAAGGCTTGGACTGGGCTGGTGAAGAACCGGTGCAAGAATGGCGATCATTATTGGGTGGAAGCCAATGTGGCGCCGATCGTCGAGAACGGCACGGTCGTCGGCTATACCTCCGTTCGCGGCAAACCCAGTCGTGATCAGGTGCAGGCAGCGGACAGCGCCTATCGTGCGATCAAGGCCGGCGATTCGATGCTCGAAATCCACGAGGGCGAGGCAGTCAAGCGTTCCTTCGTCCAGCGCTGCCGCCTGCTGAAGAATCTGTCGCTGAAGACCATGCTGGCCATCGCTGCCGGGTCGGTCGGTGCCCTGTTTGCCGGGATCGGTGTTCTGGCCTGGCTGGCGACGACCGGCAACGGTACGTCCTACCTGAACTGGTTGATGGCGATCTCGATATTGGGCGTGCCGCTGGCCGTGGTGTTCGGGGTGCTGTCCTATCGCAGCGTGGTGGTGCCGCTTGAGCATGTTCGGGAGGAAATCGACCGGATCAGTTCGAGCGATCTGACCGGGCAGATCGAGGCCAAGGGGATCGTCGAGCTGGCCAGGTTGATGCAGTCGCTGCGCATCCTGCAGATCAACACCAAGTGGCTGGTCGGGCAGATCAGGGAAAGCACCGATCTGGTGAATGCGGGCGCAAGCGAAATTGCATCGGGCAACGCGGATTTGTCTGCACGAACCGAATCGCAGGCCTCGAGCCTGGAAGAGACGGCCTCCTCGATGGAAGAGCTGACCAGCACCGTCAAGCAAAACGCCGAGAGTGCGCACCATGCGAGCAAGCTGGTTTCCTCGACGGCGGAGATTGCGGTCAACGGCGGAGACGTCGTTGGCAAGGTCATCCACACCATGGGTTCGATCAAGGACAGCTCGCGGAAGATCTCCGACATCATCGGCGTCATCGACGGCATTGCCTTCCAGACCAACATCCTCGCCCTGAACGCGGCGGTCGAAGCCGCGCGTGCGGGCGAACAGGGCCGCGGCTTTGCCGTCGTCGCCTCCGAAGTGAGGAACCTCGCCCAGAGGAGCGCCGGTGCGGCCAAGGAGATCAAGTCTTTGATCGAGGACTCGGTTGAAAAAGTCGAGATGGGCCGGAAACTGGTGGACGAGGCTGGCGAGGCGATGGAAGATATCGTGACCTCGGTGCAGTTGGTGGCGGATATCATCGGCGGAACGGCGACGGCGAGCCAGGAACAGAGTGCCGGGATCGAGCAGATCAACCAGGCCGTCGGCCAGATGGACGAGATGACGCAGCAGAACGCGGCGCTGGTCGAAGAAGCGGCGGCTGCGGCCGAAAGCCTGCAGGACCAGGCGGGCAAGCTGGCCGAACTGGTCAAGACCTTCAAGCTGGTCCGGACAGGACAGCGGTCAAATGGCAGCCGCCAAGCCACGGCCGCCATGGGACAATCCCGTCCCCAGCCCGCCGCGGCCGAAAGCCTGGCAGCGTAGACGGATAGATGGTTGGATGATCCCGTCGGATGAACCCGACGGGCGTGGCGTGTGACGGAATGGTCCAGAACAGGAAAATCGGGCTTGGTTTGATTCGTGCGTTCAGCCTGGAACGCAATATAGATTGGACGCACATTTCGACATGAAGCCTGTATTGAAGACTCCGCCCGACAGCGCCAAGGTATTTTCATTCACTCCGCGCGATTTCTCCCGGATACGGTCATTGATCTACCGGCAGGCCGGGATTGCACTCACCGACAGCAAGCAGGAGATGGTCTATAGCCGTCTGGCGCGTCGCCTGCGGGCCAAGGGACTGAATTCCTTCGAGGAATATCTCGACGAACTGGAGAATGGGCGCGACAGTGACGAATGGGAGGCGTTCACCAATGCGCTGACGACCAACCTGACCTCGTTCTTCCGCGAGGCGCATCACTTTCCGATTCTCGCCGAGCACATGCTCGGCATGAAAGCGCCGCTTTCGATCTGGTGTTCGGCCAGTTCGACCGGCGAGGAGCCGTATTCGATCGCCATGACGGTATGCGAGGCGTTCGGAACGCTCACGCCGCCGGTCAGCATCGTGGCCACCGACATCGATACCAATGTGCTCGAGACGGCGGCGAACGGCGTGTATCCGATCGATCGCATCGACAAGATGGCGCAGGAGCGGGTCAAACGCTTCTTCCAGCGCGGCAAGGGAGAGCGTTCCGGCCTGGTGCGGGTGCGCCCCGAACTTCGCCAGTTGATCACGTTCAAACCCCTCAATCTGCTGGCCAGCAGCTGGCCGGTCAGCGGGCCGTTCGACGTGATTTTCTGCCGCAATGTGATGATTTATTTCGACAAGCCGACACAGAGCCGGATTCTGGAGCGCTTCGTTCCGCTGATGAAGCCGGAAGGACTACTGTTCGCGGGGCATTCCGAAAACTTCATGTACGCGTCCGACGCCTTCAAGCTGCGCGGCAAGACGGTGTATGAACTGAATTCCCGCCATGCCGGTGCCAGGAAACACGCATGAATCCTGCCATCGAAGAGCAGCTTGCGACCAATCTGTATTACGACCGGACCTTCGACTGCGAGGCCGCCAAGATATTGCCCGGTGAGTATTACTTCACCAATCGTCCCATGCTGATCGTTACCGTGCTCGGCTCCTGCGTCGCGGCGTGCATCCGGGACAAGGTGTCGGGAATCGGCGGCATGAATCACTTCATGCTGCCGGACGGGGGCGGCGATGCCGGCAATCCGATGTCGGCCTCGATGCGCTACGGCGCATATGCGATGGAGGTGCTGATCAACCAGCTGCTCAAGGCAGGCGCCCGGCGCGACAATCTCGAGGCCAAGGTATTCGGCGGCGGCAACGTCCTGCGCGGCTTCACCAGCATGAACGTGGGCGAACGCAATGCCCAGTTCGTACGCGATTTCCTGAAGGCGGAAAACATACGCGTGGTGGCGGAGGACCTGAACGACGTGCACCCGCGCAAGGTGTATTTCTTTCCGCAGACCGGCAAGGTCCTCGTGAAGAAACTCAAGCAACTCAACAATTACACGCTGGTGAAACGCGAGCAGGACTACGCGAGCCGGCTTAAGACCAATGAGGTGGTCGGCGAGATCGATTTGTTCTGACCGCCGGCAGGGATGAGACCCGGAATTTAGCATGACGAAAATCAAGGTTCTGATCGTGGATGACTCGGCGCTGATCCGCGGCGTGATGAAAGAGATCATCAACAGCCAGCCGGACATGGAGGTCGTGGGCGTGGCCCCCGATCCGCTGGCGGCGCGCGATCTGATCAAGCAGACCAATCCGGACGTCCTGACGCTGGATGTCGAAATGCCGAAGATGGACGGTCTGGAGTTTCTCGAGAAACTGATGCGCCTGCGCCCGATGCCCGTGCTCATGGTGTCGACGCTGACCGAACGCGGTTCCGAAATCACCATGCGGGCCCTGGAACTGGGAGCGGTGGATTTCGTCACCAAGCCCAAGATCTCGATCCAGAGCGGCATGCTGGAATACACTGACCTGATTGCGGAGAAGATCCGCATCGCGTCACGGGCCCGGATCAAGCAACGCACGCCGGGGACTGCCCCGACGCATCCTGCGGGGCCGCTGGCGCCGTTGCGCAACCCGCTGACGAGCAGCGAGAAACTGATCATCATCGGCGCCTCCACCGGCGGCACCGAGGCCATCAAGGATTTCCTGGTCCAGCTGCCTTCCGACTGTCCGGGCATCCTGATTACCCAGCACATGCCGGAAGGCTTTACCCGCTCGTTCGCCAACCGGCTCGACAAGCTGTGCAAGATTTCCGTCAAGGAAGCCGAGGGTGGGGAACGGGTGCTGCCCGGCCACGCCTACCTCGCACCGGGGCATTCCCACCTGATGCTGGTGCGTAGCGGCGCCAACTACATGACCAAGCTCGACCAGGGACCGCCGGTCAACCGCCATCGTCCCTCCGTCGACGTCCTGTTCCATTCGGCGGCCGTCAGCGCGGGCAAGAACGCGGTCGGCGTCATCCTTACCGGGATGGGCAAGGACGGCGCGGCGGGCATGCTGGAAATGAAAAAGGCCGGGGCCTACAACCTGGCGCAGGACGAGGCATCGTGCGTGGTGTTCGGCATGCCCAAGGAAGCCATTGCCAGCGGCGCCACGCACGAGGTGGCCCCGCTGCACGAATTGCCGGGCCGGGTGATGGAATTTNTTGCGGCGCATGGCAACCGCGCGATGCGGGTGTAAACGTCCGTTTATACCCGTTGCGCAGGCGGATTTCGCGCTTAAGTTTGACGCCGCAATGCCGATTAATCCAGTAACAATGAACTGCACCAATGGAGTACTGCATGGCCGATCCGAACACGAAATTCCTGGTTGTCGACGACTTTTCCACGATGCGCCGCATCGTGCGCAATCTGCTCAAGGAACTGGGATACTCCAACGTTGAAGAAGCGGAAGACGGTGCCGACGGCTTGGCCAAGCTGCGTTCCGGAAATTTCGATTTCGTCGTGTCCGACTGGAACATGCCGAACATGGATGGCCTGACCATGCTGCAGAACATCCGTGCCGATGCCACCCTCTCAAAGCTGCCGGTCCTGATGGTGACCGCCGAGGCCAAGAAGGAAAACATCATCGCTGCGGCGCAGGCCGGCGCCAGTGGCTACGTCGTCAAACCTTTTACCGCGGCCACACTCGACGAGAAGCTCTCGAAGATATTTGAAAACTCGACAAAGCGGGAGCCTGACGTGGAAACGCAATTCGTCGGCTCTGCTGTAGCCGTGACCGTGTCGCACGCCGCGAGTCCCGAGGGCTGCGAGTCGGAGGAGATGCTGGCGCGGGTTGGGCAGATCACCCGGACGCTGCACGACAGCCTGCGTGAATTGGGCTTGGACAAGGTGCTGGAAAAGGCGACGACCGAGATCCCCGACGTGCGGGAACGCCTCAACTACGTGGCGCGCATGACCGAACAGGCAGCACAGCGCGTGCTCAACGCCACGGATGCGGCCATTCCCATGCAGGAACGCATCGATGCGGGCGCCGACGAAATCCTGAATGGCTGGCAGGCTGCCTTCAAGGCGCCATTTTCCGAGGCCAATTACCGCGACATGGCGACCATGACCATGCAATGCCTGGCGGACATGCGCAACGACACCAGCGCCACCAAGCAGCAGTTGCTGGACATCATGATGGCGCAGGATTTCCAGGATCTGACCGGGCAGGTGATCCGTAAGGTGACCGATCTTGCACACAACCTGGAGCGGCAACTGGTGCAACTGCTGATCGACTATGCGCCGGCCGAAGTAAAACGGGAATCCAATAGCGGCCTGCTCAACGGCCCCCAGATCAATCCCGCGAGCAGGAACGACGTGGTGGCCGACCAGAGCCAGGTCGACGATCTGCTCGACAGTCTCGGTTTCTAAAGCCTTTCGGAGTTTCCGGATTCAAGCGCCGGGCTGCAGGGATTCCCTGCGGCCCGGCGTTTTCGTTTCGCCCGTCCTGCCTGCTAGGGATGAAGCGCCCGGATGACTGCCGTCGTGGCTTCGAAGCCATTCCGGAACATATGCTCGAACTGGGGCGTGAAGTAGGGCAGGGTGATGTCCAGCGCAATCAGCCCCACTCCCAGGGTGATGGGAAAACCGATCGCAAAGATATTGAGCTGGGGCGCCGAGCGCGTGAGGATGCCGAGTGCCAGGTTGGTCATCAGCAGGATGGCGATCAGCGGCAGTGCCAGTTGGAGGCCGACGGAAAACACGACGGAGCCATAGTTGGCGACGCTGTAGAAACCTGCCGTGGAGAGCGGCTGCGGACTGATAGGCAGGCTCTTGAAACTCTCGGCGAGGATACCCAGCAGCAGCAGGTGCGCATTGACCGCGAGGAACAGCAGCGCGGCCAGGAGATTGAAGAACTGGGAAATCACGATCGTCTGGCCGGCGCTTTGCGGATCGAAGAAGGACGCAAACCCCAGACCCATCTGCAGGCCGACGATCTCACCCGCCGCCTCGACCGCGGCGAACACGACGCGCATGATGAAGCCGATCGCCATGCCGATGAGCAGCTGCTGGATCAGGATGAACAGACCATACCAGGAGCCCAGTCCGATATCGGGCATGGGCGGCAGCGTGGGGGCGATGATCAGGGCGATGAACACGCCCAGGCCGATCTTGACGCGCCGCGGTACGGAACTGTGGCCGAATACCGGCGCCAACATGATCAGGCCCAATATGCGGGTGAGGGGCCAGATGAAGCTGATCAGCCAGGCGTTGAGCTGGGCATCGGTGAGGCTGATCATGGATTTCTGCGGGAGGTCAGCCGATGAGGCTGGGAAGGTCGGTCAATACCCGTCGCATGTAGTCGGTCATGACCGTCAGCATCCAAGGGCCGGCAATGGCGAAGGTCGCAAGCACGGCGATGACCTTGGGAATGAACGAGAGGCTGGCGTCGTTGATCTGGGTGGCGGCCTGGAAGACGCTGACGATCAGGCCGACCACCAGGGTGACCAGCAGGACAGGGGACGCCACCAGGATGGTCATTTCCAGCGCGGTGCGGCCCAGGGTCATTACGCTTTCGGGTGTCATGGCGTGTGTCTCTCAGGGTCGGGTTAATAGAAGCTTTGCGCCAGCGAGCCCAGCAACAGATTCCAGCCGTCCACCAGGACGAACAGGATGATCTTGAAGGGCAGCGAAACGATGGCGGGCGACACCATCATCATCCCCATTGCCATCAGGATGCTGGCGACGACCATGTCGATGATGAGGAAGGGAATGAACACGGCAAAGCCGATCTGGAAGGCGGTCTTGAGTTCGCTGGTGATGTAGGCCGGGATCAGCACGCGCATCGGCACGTCGGCAGCGGTTTTCGGCGCCGCTGTGCCCGACATCTTCACGAACAGGGCGAGGTCGGTTTCGCGCGTCTGCTTCATCATGAATGCGCGCAGCGGCACGGCGCCCTTGTCGAGCGCCTCACCCACCTGGATACGGTTCTCGGAAAGCGGCTGATAGGCTTCGGTGTAAATCTTGTCCAGGGTCGGCCCCATCACGAAGAGGGTCAGGAACAGCGCCAGGCCGATCATTACCTGGTTGGGCGGCGACGATTGCGTGCCCAGCGCATGGCGCAGCAGCGACAGTATGATGATGATGCGGGTGAAGCTGGTCATCATCAGCAGCGCGGCCGGCAGGAAGGATAGCGAGGTGAGCAGCAGCAGGGTCTGCAGGCTCAGCGTGTAGGTCTGGCCGCCGCCGCTGGGGGTGCTGGTAAAGGCGGGTAGTCCTGCGCTCTGCGCCAGTGCCAGTGAGGGCAGCAACAAGGCGAACAGCATGAGCAGTGTACGCATCGTGCGGCGATGCAACTTATTTTCCACGACGTTTCTCGATCAGATGCTGCAGGCCTGCCGCAAAGCTGGTGTTGAGGGAAGGGGCGGACGTGGGTTGGATTTCGCCGCGGGGCAGGGTCATCAGGGCATTGACGCTGCCCGGTGCCACACCGACCACGAGCCACGATTCGCCGACTTCGACCACCACGACCCGTTCACGCGCACCGACGGAGGCGCTGCTGATGACGTGCAGTACGTTGGATGCCCCGCCGCGGGTGACGCCGAAACGCTTGGCGACCCAGGCCGTGGCAGCGATCAGGAGCAATACGGCGACGAGACCGATGAATACCTGGAGCAGGCTGCCGGCGGCCGAGACCGCAGGAGCCGGCGCGACGGCATCGGCGGCATGCACCAGGATCGGCAGGCTCGACACGACGCTTGCGGCAAAACGCTTCATTTGTTGAGTTTCCGGATCCGCTCGGCCGGCGTGATGATGTCGGTGAGACGCACGCCGAACTTGTCGTTGACCACCACCACTTCGCCCTGCGCGATCAGGCAGCCGTTGACGAGCACGTCCATCGGTTCGCCGGCCAGTCCGTCGAGTTCGACCACCGACCCCTGGGCCAGCTGGAGCAGGTTCTTGATCGCGATCTTGGTCCGCCCCAGTTCCACGGTCAGAAGGACCGGGATGTCCAGGATGAAATCGATATCCTTGGCCAGTCCGCCCGCGGCGGTGTTGCCCGACAGTTCCGGAAAGATTTCAGGACTCGACTGGACGGCTGCAGGCGTGGCCTGTTCGGCCATGGCGGCCGCCCAGTCGTCTTCCGCGATGGTTTGGGTGATGTCTTCAGACATGTTGATCTCCTGTTTGCGGGTCGTTCGTGCTGGTCGACAGCAGTTTCTCGACCCGCAGGGTGTATTGACCGTTGAACTTTCCGTATGCGCATTCCATGACCGGGACGCCGTCCACCTTGGCTTCGATCGTTTCGGGGATGTTGAGCGGGATGACGTCGCCGACTTTCATGTCGACGATGTCGCGCAGGCTGACAGCGGCCGTGCCCAGGTCGGCGACGATCTCGACTTCCGCCATCTGGATCTGCTGCCGCATGAGGCGGATCCAGCGTTTGTCGACTTCCAGGTTTTCGGCCTGCAGGCTGCTGGTGAGCAGGTCCTTGATCGGTTCGATCATCGAATACGGCATGCAGATATGCATTTCGCCGCTGATCTGCCCGAGCTCGATGGCGAAGGTGACCGCTACCACCACTTCGTTCGGTGTGGCGATGTTGGCGAACTGGGTGTTCATTTCCGAGCGGATGAATTCGAACTCGATTGGGTAGACCGGCTCCCAGGATTTCGAATAGGCCTCGAAGACGATGTTCAGGATGCGCTGGATGATGCGGTGTTCGGTCTGGGTGAAGTCGCGTCCTTCGACGCGAGTGTGGAAACGCCCGTCGCCGCCGAACAGGTTGTCGACCATGAGGAAGACCAGGTCGGGGTTGAAGATCATCAGGGCCGCGCGCAGCGGCTTGAATTGCACCAGATTCAGGTTGGTGGGCACGACCAGGTTGCGGATGAATTCGCTGTACTTGGATACCCGCACCGGTCCGACCGAGATCTCCACGCCGCGCCGCAGGAAATTGTAGAGGCCGATCCGCAACTGGCGTGCAAACCGTTCGTTGATGATCTCGAGCGTCGGCATCCGGCCGCGCACGATGCGTTCCTGCGTGGCGAGGTTGTAGGGACGCGCGCCCGAATGATCGTCCGATTCGGCCGGCGCCTCGTCGACTTCGCCGGTCACGCCTTTCAGCAGCGCGTCGACTTCGTCCTGCGAAAGAAAGTTGTCGGCCATGGATGAGGTCTTCTTACTGGATCACGAACGTGGTGAACAGGACATCGTCCACCTGTTGCGGTTTACCGTTGGGGTCGAACGGCAGCTTGATCTGCGCCAGGATTTCCTGCGCCAGCTTCTTCTTGTCGTCCGGCGTGACCAGCTCGTCGGCCTGCTTGCTTGAGAGCAGCGTCAGCAGACGGCTGCGGACGCGCGGCATATGCAGCTTGATGTCATCGACCTGGGCCGGATCGGCCACCTGCAGCGTGATGTCTGTCTGCAGATACTGTTCGCCTCCCTGGAGATTGACGGTGAAGGTGTCGAGCGGCAGATACACCGGNGGTTTGGCCGGCTCGACAGCCTTTTCCTTGGTGTCATGCGCACCATGCATGAAAACCACGCGCCAGCGCCGCCGCCACCCAGCAGGACCACGAGGGCGCCTGCGATGATGAACAGCTTTTCTTCGATTTNNCCTGACCGGAACGGCTTCCTCGGCTTCGGACGATTCGACAGGTACGGCAGGTGCGGCCATTGTTGCTTTCCTCTACATGTGCAATGGGGGTAGATGTTTGTCATTATGAAAAGGAACATGCGTCTTCGATTCGGTAAAAGAGGGGAAAAAGGGGCGCATATCGTGTGATGTCGCGCCTGCCCGGTCAGGCGAAGGTGTCGACCAGACCGCGTCCGGATTGACGGATCGGCGCCTGAACGGCCTGGAGGCCGGCCGATGCGGCGTGGTCGGCGCCGGAGAACGGAAGCGCGATGCGTTGCGGCTGACGATCGGGCGTGCTGTTTTGCTGTGGCGTATCCGCGCTGACCGTCGCCTGCCCAAGCTGGATGCCGGCGTCGTTCATCATTTCGCGTAGCCGCGGGAAGGCTGCTTCCAGGGCGTGGCGGACTTCGGGTTGGGCAGAGAAGAAGCTGGCCGTGGCCTGGTCGTTGGTGACATGCACCACAATCTGCAGCGGTCCGAGGTTGGGCGGGTTGAGCGTGAGCGAAGCGGTTTGCTGGGCGCCCGATGCCATCCATACCAGTTTATCGCCCAGCGCCTGGCTCCAGGCCGTCGTTCCGACGGAGGGCGCCAAGCGGGAGGACGACGCGTCGGTTGGTGCGAGCTGGGTGTCAATCGATGCGTGTGGAGTCGTCCGCAGTGCAGGATTGCTGACGATATCCGGCAGCAGGTCGCCCGTCTTCACGGCGTCGGTGTGCCGGGCTGCTGCCAGCTGTCCCTGGAACGCGGCGGCTGCATCGGTCGGAGTGGCTGTCCGTGCGGCCCCGGCTGTAGCATGTGTGTCTTCCTGGCCGACAAGACGCGGGTCGAGTTTCTGCGTGCCGCGTTCGCTGCCGGCCTGGCGGGCATCGTGTTGCGCGGCTTGTTGCACAGTCTGCGTGAGCGGAATGGCGCGGCCTTTGCGGGCATCCTGGGCGGATATGCCCGGTGCGCCCAGGGCAGGGACGGCCGCCGCACCGTGGCCGGATGCCGTTTCCGGAACGGCGCCTTCCGCGGCGGCGGCCTTTGTCCCGACGGGGACCACCGTCGGCTTGAATACGTCCGGGCTGATCGGCAGACCAAGCAGGGTTTCCGGTGCGACCGTGGACGCCTCTGCAGCGTCCGTCTCACCTTTCTTGTCATGGTCACGCTCGGTTTTCTCGCCTGCCTTGGTTGTCTGCGCGGAATCGGTCTTGCCTTCGGCCGCTCCGGCAGGGCGGGAAGCGGCCGGATCCGGCTTCGCGTCGGCATGGCTGCTTTCCTGGGGCGCGTCGCTTTTGCGGGTCTGGGCGATCTCGCTGGACAGCACCTGGCTGAACGGAACGTCCGGCGTACCGGCGTCTGCCGATTTTCCNGCCTGCGGCGCGGGCTGAACGGCATTGCCGGACGTGGGATTCATGGGGGTCGCATTCATGGTGTCGGTCCTGCCTCAGGAAGGAGTTCTTTTGTGTTGCGAGCGCCGGGCGGCATGCTCGTCGTTCTGCTTCTGGTCGCGCCACAGTTCGCGGCGGGACTGTTCCTTGTTCGCGCGCTCGGCCAGCGTGACGAAGGACATTTTCTTCTGCTCGCAGGCCTGCCAGGCGGCACGCGCCTGGGCAATCCGCAGTTGGGTGTCGTTGACGACCTTCTGCTGCCCCGAGATGGCGTGATCGAGCTTCTGCATGAACATCTGGAAGTTGTTGAAATGCGTCGTGCTGATCCCGTTGGTCAGGTTGCTCTGACAACGCTCCGCATAGTCGTTGCGGTACTGCAGCAGCAGGTCGAGCTTCTGCACCGCTTCATCGCCGATCCGCAAGGCGAGGCCCAGCTGCTTGGCAGCTTCGTCGGTTTCCTTGTGTGCCAGATCGATCAGGGTGTTGAGAGCGGAGGGAGACGCCATTCAGTGTGCTCGATTCGTCGGAAGGTTATTGGAACAGGGCTGCGAGATCGGCCAGGCTTTCCTGCACGCCGGCGCGTTCGTGGATGGCCTGCTGCAGAAAGGCCTCCATGCCGGTTTGCAGCTGGATGGCCTCGTCCAGCAGCGGGTCGGTGCCGGCCGCGTAGGCGCCGACGTTGATCAGGTCGCGGCTGCGCTCGTAGCGCGAATACAGCTTCTTCAGACGGCGCGCGAGTTGCTGCTGCTCCAGCGTCGTGATGCTGTGCATGGCGCGGCTGATCGACTGTTCGATGTTGATGGCCGGGTAGTGACCGCTCTCGGCCAGCGAGCGATCCAGCACGATGTGGCCGTCGAGAATGGCGCGTGCGGCATCGGCGATCGGGTCCTGCTGGTCGTCGCCCTCGGTGAGCACGGTATAGAAGGCCGTGATCGAGCCGCCGCCCGGCTTGCCGTTGCCGGCACGCTCGACCAGCGCCGGCAATTTGGCGAATACCGATGGCGGATAACCCTTGGTCGCAGGCGGCTCGCCGATGGCCAGGGCGATCTCGCGCTGCGCCATGGCATAGCGGGTGAGAGAATCCATGATCAGCAGTACGTTCTTGCCCTGGTCGCGGAAATGCTCGGCGATCGAAGTGGCGTACGCTGCGCCCTGCAACCGCATCAGCGGCGGCGTGTCGGCCGGTGCGGCCACGACCACGGCGCGCGCCAGGCCTTCCTCGCCGAGAATCTGCTCGATGAATTCCTTGACCTCGCGGCCGCGTTCGCCGATCAGGCCGACCACGATCACGTCTGCGCTGGTGTAGCGCGCCATCATGCCGAGCAGGACGCTCTTGCCGACGCCGGAGCCGGCGAACAGGCCCATACGCTGGCCGCGGCCGACGGTCAGCATGCTGTTGATCGCGCGTACGCCGACATCGAGGATGTCGGTGATCGGCGCGCGCGCCAGCGGATTGGCGGCGCGGTTGTTGAGCGGCGCGGTGGCCGAGGCGTGGACCGGGCCGAGACCGTCGAGCGGACGGCCGCCGCTGTCGAGCACGCGTCCCAGCAATCCCTCGCCGACCGGCAGATGGCGGGTACGGTCGCTGGGCCGCCGGCGCGGATGATTGACCTGGCCGGCACGGGGCAGGGTGGGAATGACCTCCACCGGGAACACGCGTGCGCCGGGCACGATGCCCTCGACGTCGCTTTGCGGCATGAGGAACACATGATCTCCCGCGAATCCCACCACCTCGGCCTCGAGTTGCGAGCCATTGGGCAGCGGCACGGTGCAGGCGCTGCCGACCGGCAGTTTCAGCCCGACGGCTTCCATCACCAGTCCGGCCACCCGGGTGACGCGGCCGGATATCTGCATGGGTTCGGCGATCGCCAGCAGTTCCCCGCAGTCCTGCAAGTAGGCCTTCCAGCGGGTGCTGGGGNNAGACGTGTCCCTATCCATCAGGCGGCCAGCCAGTCCGAATTCTTGCTGAGCGCTGCGGTCAGACGCTGCCAGCGGGTGGGCAGCGAGGCATCGATCTGGTTGCTGGCCGTTTCCACGCGGCAGCCGCCGGGTTCGAGTTGCCCGTCGTCGGCAAGTTGCCAGCCCATTTTTCGAGTTCGTCGCCGATCCGCTCCTTGACCAGCAAGGCGTCGGCCGGATTCAGGAACAGCAGGGCCGGCTGGTGCAGAACCGGCAGGTAGCGCACCGCTTCCTTGACGATGGGAATGACCAGCTCGGGGCGGATTGCCAGCGCCGATTTCAACAATGCACGGGCCAGATCGATCGACAGGTCGAGGATTTGCTGGGAGATGATTTCATCGGCCTGGGCGACCTCGACCGAGAAGGTGTTGGCCAGATCGTGCAAACGGGCCGCTTCGCGGGCGGCCTCCTCGCGCCCGGCGGCGAGCCCTTCGGCATGGCCGGCCTGATAGCCTTCCTGCCGCGCCTGTTCCTGGATGGCGGTGATCTGTTCGATCGTCGGCAGGACGACGGCGGTGTGGCCGGCATGCTTTGCCGGATGCAGGTGGGCATCGAAGCTGGTCATCTCCCAGGGCTGGCAGGCGGCCTGGTCCACGCTGGACATGACGTTGGCAGTTTGTCTGGTTGTATTCGTCATGCGCGCCGGACCTCTACGGGATGCAGGGCAAGGCGCGGGGCGCGCCGTTGTGCTACCCACAACAAGCGGCCCGCAACGCCGCAATGCGCCCGTAGCGGCCCGGCCCTTCGGGTTGTCGCCAGAAAGCGCGTCTGCTGCGTTACGGCGCTAGGCAAGGGGATGGCCCTTGCCGTCGCACCGCGCCTTGCATCCATCGCTTTCTGGCGACAACGCACACGACGAATACAGCCAGACAAGCTGCTAAACATACTGTTCCTCTCCCTTGGCGCCCAGCGAGATCTGGCCTTCGTCGGCCAGGCGGCGGACGATCATCAGGATTTCCTTCTGCTGCGCCTCGACCTCGGACAGGCGCACCGGACCCTTGGACTCCAGGTCTTCCCGCATCATTTCAGCGGCACGTTGCGACATGTTCTTGAAGATTTTCTCGCGCATTTCCTCCGACGCACCCTTGAGCGCGATGATGAGCGAGTCGGACTGAACTTCGCGCAACAGCAACTGCACGCCGCGATCCTCGATGTCCATGATGTTCTCGAACACGAACATCTCGTCCATGATCTTCTGCGCCATGTCGGGGTCGTAGCTCTTCAGGTATTCCATGGCGGACTGCTCGTTGTCGCCGCTCATGAAGTTGAGGATGTCGGCCGCTGCGCGCGTGCCGCCCATCGGCTGTTTCTTCAGGACGTCGCTGCCGGACAGCAGCTTGGTCAGGACGTCGTTGAGCTCGCGCAGGGCTGCGGGCTGCACGCCGGAAAGCGTGGCGATGCGCAGCAGCACGTCGTTGCGCAGGCGCTCGGTGAAGCAGCCCAGCACTTCGCAGGCCTGGTCGCGCTCCAGATGAACGAGGATGGTCGCGATGGTCTGTGGGTGTTCGCTGTGGATGAGATCGGCCACCGATTCGGCGTCCATCCATTTCAGGCTTTCGATGCCGCTGGCATCGCCGCCGCCGCCGAGGATGCGGTTGAGCAGCGAGTTCGCCTTGTCGTCGCCCAGCGCCTTCTTCAGTACGCTGCGGATATAGTCATCCGAGTCCAGGCCCAGCGAGGAATTCTGGTCCGCCACGTTGTTGAAGTCGTGCAACACGGTCTCGACCTCTTCCTGCGGAATGGCCTTCATGCTGGTCATCGCCTCGCCCAGCTTCTGCACTTCGCGCGGGCCGAGATATTTCATGACTTCCGACGCCCCTTCCTCGCCCAGCGCGAGCATCAGGATTGCGCCCTTTGTAATGCCGTTGTCACTCATGGCTGCCTACCCAGGTTTTGACGATGTTGGCGACGACGCGCGGGTCTTCGCTGGCCAGTTTCTGCGCGCGCGCGAGGTTTTCCTGATAATTGCGCTGGCCGGGCAGCGCCATCATGTCGCCACCGCCGTGGTGCAGATGGGCATCGTGTCCGGGTGCAGGCAGGGCGGGGGCCTCGGCGATCTTCTTCAGCATCGGCTTGAGCATGCGCAGATACAGCAGCAGCAGCGCCACGGCCATCAGCAGGTATTTGCCCGTCTGCAGGGCCAGGTCGATGGTCTGGGGCTGCTTCCATAGCGGTACTTCGGGGATGATTTCCGGCGGCTGGCTTGCGAAGGAGCTGTTCACCACGTTGAGGGTGTCGCCGCGTTCCTGGTTGTAGCCCATGGCTTCCTTGACCAGGTTGGTGATCTGGGTGATTTCGGCCGGGCTTAGCGGCTTCATGACGACCTTGCCGTCCTTGTCGACGGTTTTCCGGTAGTTGACGACCACGGCAACCGACAGACGCTTCAGCCCGCCGCCCGCCTTCTGCACGTACTGGATGGTCTTGTCGACTTCATAGTTGACGGTGGAATCCTTGTGCGTGTTGGTGGTCGGGGTGGCCGGCACGGCTGCGGCAGGCGTTTTCTGCCCGGGCACCGTGATCGGGGCGGTGGCCGGGGCCGGCGGCTGGTTGGTCAGCGCGCCGGGCACGCCGGCGGGGCTGGCGCTGCCGTTCTGCGATTCACTGATCTGCTGGCTGCGGATGGCCATGGCATCGGGCGCCTGGTTCGGCTTGTAGGACTCGACCGCCTGTTCGCTACGCGAGAAATCCATGTCGGCCGTCGCTTCGGCCCGCACGTTTTCCGCGCCGACAATAGGNGAAATGATGGATTCGATCCGCTTGGCGACGTTCTGCTGGTAGTCCTGTACGTACTTGATCTGGCTCGGGTCCATGCCGTTGGCGCTGGCTGCCTTGCTGGTGTCGGACAGCAGGTTGCCGTTCTGGTCGACGATGGTCACGTTCTTCGGCGAGAGTTCGGGAACGCTGCTGGCGACCAGGTGCACGATGGCGCTGACCTGCTGGGCGTCCAGCACGCGGCCGGGGTGCAGGTTGAGCAGCACCGAGGCGGTGGGCTGTTTCTGTTCGGAGACGAAGACCGAGTCCTTGGGCATGGCCAGGTGCACGCGCGCGGCCTGCACCGCCGAGAGGGATTCGATCGAACGGGCCAGTTCGCCTTCCATGGCGCGCTGGAAATTGACCTGCTCGAGGAACTGCGAGGCGCCCAGCTTCTGGTTCTCCATCAGTTCGAAGCCGACATTGCCGCCCTTGGGCAAGCCTTGCGCAGCCAGTTTCAGGCGTGCATCGTGGACGCGGTCGGCCGGCACCAGCAGGGCGCCGCCGCCTTCGGCGTACTTGTAGGGGATGTTCATTTTCTCGAGCTCGGCGACGATCGCGCCGCCGTCACGGTCGCTGAAGTTCGCGAACAGAACGCGATAGGAGGGCTGCTGGCCCCATAGCCAGACGGCCGCCATGATCGCGATGACCGCGGCCGCGCCCAGCATCAGCATGATTTTTCGTCCGCCGGCCGTCCGTGTGAAATCCATGACATTGGCCGGAACCACCATTTCACCTGCACCCGCCATCATTCTGCCCCTATCGTTCTGGCGTCATGGTGCGCCTTGTTTTCGATTGCCGTGTTCATGCCGTGTGATCCCATGAGGATGTCGCTATGTGAACGAATTATCGGCAGTGCAACGGTTTTCAATCGGGGAATAGAAGCCGGTTTCAGGCGCTTATCGCGCTTATGGCTTGTGACCGGGCTGGTAAGGTGAGCACGTGGAAAACCGCCTGAAAAGACAAGGAGGGCACAATGAGCGTAGGCATGATCGATACCAGCAGGATCGAGGCAATGGTGGCGCAGTTGAAGGCTGCTGCGGCCCGCGCCACGCCCGCGGGGGCCAACCCGATAGGCGAGGGCGCCCTTCAAGCCAAGCCGGCTACCGGCGCGGTCGATTTTCAGTCGGCCCTGAAATCCTCGCTCGACCAGGTCAACGAGGTCCAGTTGCAATCGAAGAAGCTGGCCGACCGTTTCGAGATGGGAGATCCCAGCGTCAGCCTCTCCGACGCGATGATTTCATTGCAGAAATCCAGCATTGCCTTCCAGCAGACCGTGCAGGTCCGCAACAAGCTGGTGTCCGCCTATCAGGAAATCATGAACATGGGCATCTAAAACAGAGCGCCCCCGCGATGCGAGGGCTTCAAGTTGCAAGATTCAAGGTACAAGGTTCACGCGGCGCCCAGGTTTCAGCCCTGGGCCTAAGATTTCTTGCAACTTGCAACTTGCAACTTGCATCTTGTAACTTGCTTTTCAATGCACGGTGCTCAGTGCCTGGCGTAAGGCATTCGCCAGGTCCTCGGCGACGAATTTCGCGACATAGGCATCTGCGCCAACCTTCCTGACGTGCGCCTCGTTGGTCGACCCGGTCAGTGACGAGTGGATCACCACGGGAATGGCGCTGAAGCGCGGGTCCTGCTTGATGTTGCGGGTCAGCGTGAAGCCATCCATCTCGGGCATCTCCAGATCGGTCAGCACCAGGGCAACCCGGTCGTGGACGGTTTTGCCTTCTTCCTGCGCCTTGGCGGAGAAGGCCTGCAACTGGTCCCAGGCCTCCTTCCCGGTCTTGCACATGATGTAGGGCAGGCCCATGGCCTCAAGCCCCTGCTCGATCATGGTGCGTGCGATCAGCGAGTCGTCGGCTGCCAGGATGACGGTGCCAGGTTTGAGATCGACATGCGGGCCGATATTGTCGGGATCGATTTCCTGCTCGGTCGACGGCATGACCTGACGCAGGATCGTTTCCACGTCCAGCACCTGGGCCAACCGGTCGCTGTTCTCGCCGTCCAGGCGGGCGATGCTGGTGACCATGCCGCTCGCGCCATTGCCTTCGGCAGACAGCACCTGGCGCCAGTCGAGCCGCACGATGTCTTCAACCGATTCGACGGCAAAGGCTTGCGTGCTGCGGGCGTATTCGGTGATCAGCAGGATGTTCAGCCCCGTTTTCGGGGTGCAGCCCGCCACGGCCGGCAGGTCGATGACCGGCAGGATCTGGCCACGCAGATCGACCACGCCCATCATGTGGGGCGGTGATCCGGCGACGGCCGTGATGGTCGGCATGGGGATGATTTCGCGGATCTTGAACACGTTGATGCCGAACAGCTCGTTGCGGTCGAGACCGGGATCCTCGCCCAGGCGAAACAACAGCAGTTCCAGTTTGTTGGAACTGGTCAGATTGGTCCGTTCGTCAATTTCCTGCTGGATCGTTTGCATGGTGGGATCTCCTTGAAGCATTCATGTAGGGGTGGGCGTGCGTTCTAAAGGCTGTTTCGCCGTGCACGCTCGATATCCATGACAAAGCGCTGCAGCTTGGCCGCCATGTCGTTGGGTAGATCAATGAACTTGCAGCCCAGGCGCGTCTGGAACGCACCGTTCTGCAAGCGTATCTGGGCCGAATTGCGGACCTCGAGGGTAGTCACGATCGCTTCCGTCTCGGGCAGCAGCAGCTTGCAATCAGGCATGATGCGGCCGGCTGCATTGCCGAGGCGTCCGCTGGTGTCGGCCAGCGCCACGCCGCCGCAGCCGATATCCACGATGTGCGCGGAGATCGGTTCGTTATCCTCCGTCGAGAGGGCAGGCACGATGCACCTGACCGGATTGGCGATGGGCATCGGCACCCTGAAATGCTCGCGTCGCTGCAGGCGGATGATCGCGCGCGGCAGGGCGATGCGCAGCGCCGGCAGCTTCTCGTATTCGCACAAGGTCACCGGGCCGGTCGCAAAGGTGATCGATACCCCGTCGAGCTGGGTGACGAACTCCGCACCCTTGCCGGACAGCAATTCGTGGTTGAGCGCGTCGCCACGAGCACTGTCGAGGATCAGGGTGTTGCTGGATTCGTTCACCTTGAGCACCGAGGTGACGATGATCTGCCGGCTGCCCGGCAGATCGAGATTGACCAGCAGCTTGCGTTTCTGGATCGCACGCAGCAGGAAGAGTATCTCTGTGCGCGAATGCAGGGTAAAGCGTGCCAGCTGGCCTTCGTGTTCGGAGGAATGGGGGTCGTGTTGCTCGGGTGAAGAAGCCATTCTGATCAAGTGTTGTTATGTGGCAATGCCTGTTTATCGGATTCTTCCATGTGGTAAAGCCAGGCCAGCAATTCGGCCACTGCAATATAGAGCTGCGGCGGAATGTGGCTGTCGAGGTCGATCTGCATCAGCAGCGCCAGCAACTCGCGCGATTCGTGGACGTAAACGCCCGACGCGCGTGCCCTCTCGATAATAGTATCGGCAAGAATGCCCCGACCCTTAGCGACCACGCGCGGCGCCGCATCGCCGGTCCGGTAGGCGAGCGCCGCCGCGGCCCGCTGTTTGTCAGGCGCCGTCATCGTGTTGCACCGTCAGGCTGTGGAGCGCGCAGCCGGCGTCGGCCAGCCGTTTCGCCAGCTGTCCCCGGTTTCGCTGCAGCAGGGTCTCGGATTCGGGCTGTTCCGGCACCATCCGGATGCTGAATGCCTGGTGTGCATCGAGCTTGATGTGTACAGTCAGGTTGCCGAGTTGCGGCAGGCTCAATTTGAGATGCGATTCCCAGCCTGCCCCGGCGTCGTTGGCGGCATCGGCGTGCGCCTGCCCCTGCTCGGTATCGGTTTCCTGGCGCAGATGCCATTCCAGTGGCTGGCCCGGCCAGACTTCNCCGCGCCAGACGAATTGCGGGGACTCCAGCACCTGCAATTGCTGCGACAGCAGGGCGTGCATGGGATTGAGCGGCTTGTCGCCGACCGCTTCGGCGGTATTGGGCAGGGCGAGCGTACCCGCGGGGTTGGCAGCAGCGCGCGCGGTTTCCGTCGCGACGAGTCGATTCTGCGGCTCCTGCATCAGGCCGTCCAGACTGTCCTGGCCGACCGTCCAGTTGGCGAGGTGGGATTCATAAAACAGGCCGCTGCGGACCAGTGCGGTACGCAGCGCAAGCGCCATCACGGTCGGGTTTACGTTCGGCTGGTCGAGCAGAGGGCCGTTCCGGGTGACCGTAGGCAAGGTATTGTGTCCCGGCAGGTGCTGCATCAAGTCACTCAGCATGCGTGCCGTCTGGCTCAACTGCGGGGCGTCGCTGGCGGCAGCTTGCGGGGTGGCGAGCAGAAATACGGGTTGCGGCATGTGGCCGGCGAAGCGCAGGCGTAGCGTATCGCCCGGCGCCGTTTCNGGNGGCAGCCGCATTGCAACGGTTTGTCCGTCGATCTCGACCAGCGCCAGGCCCTTGCTCAGGCTCTTGACCAGGCCGGTCAGCGTCTGGCCCAGAGCCAGGTGTTCGAATGTGGGACGCGGGGTGGTCTGGTCGCGTTCGGTGGCGTTCAGGACCGCCTGTACAGGCACCAGTCCGGACACGGGCCGCGGCGTGGTGTCCCGCGAGAGCGGGGCATCCATCATGCGAGCCATGAACTGAACCGGGAACATGGGGAGGCGTCAGGTTCGCTGCGCGTTGTAGGCCTTGACGCTACGCTGGCTCGCACGCGACAGGCTCAGGCGCTGTTGCAATTCGTGCAGGCGCGGTTCGGCCAGTGCACGGATCTGGGCATCGTTCTGCAGGATGGTACGGATGATCGCGACCTTGGTGCGTTGTTCGCTTTCGTTCAGGCGAACCCGATCGGTTTGCATCAGGCTGCCGACATAGGCCTGGCAGCGTTGCTCCAGCACGGCCAGATCATCCCATTCGCCCTGGCGAGCGGCATTCAGCATGCTGCCGGTCAGTTCGGAGAGCGATTCATAGGTGGTGAGGATTTCGTGGCTGGTCATGAAAGTCTCCGGTTCAAGCGGCGATGGGATGTTGGAGGGGNACGGCGGGNGATTGGCCGGTGACGCCGATCTGTTTCCAGGCGTCATGCAGTTCACGCAACAGCCCCAGCACTTCTTCCAGCGGCTCGGTCTGNTTTTTGAGATGGGCGAGCATCAGGCGCTTGCCCATGTAGTCGTACAGGGCGTCGAGCTGCATCGCGAGTTTGCCTCCNTGGCGGGTATCGAGTGCAGTGCGCAGGCCTTCCAGAATGATGGTGCTGGCCTTGGTGATGGCGGCCGATTTCTTGACCAGGTCGCCTTCATTCATGTGCCGGATTGCCATCCGCACCGAAAGTTCGGCCCCCTCATACAACATGATGATGAGCTGGTGCGGATTGGCAGCCACCACGCCGGTTTCGAGACCGACGTTGGCGTAGGCGTTGGCGGCAACTCTGGATTGTGTGTACACGTCTTCCTCCTGGTTTATTTATGCGGACGGCCGGCGGGGCAGTCACGTGGCGCGTTCGGAACGATGCAGGCGGCGCTCATTTGGATGAGGTGCTGCTCAACTGCTGAGTCAGATAAGTGCTGGTGGAATTCATGCGGCTCAGCAGAAGGTTCAGGTTGGTATATTCGGCCGTGTATTTCTTCTGCAGGGCCGTCATCTGGTTTTCCAGGCGGTCGATTTCGTCGTTGCGGTCCTGGACGTATTTGTTGAGACTCTGGGTGCGCGTATCGATCAGGCCGCCGGGGTCGAGCGTGGACTGGGCCCAGTCGGCCAGCCGGGTGGCGAAGCCCGTCGACGACGAGAACAAATTGGTCACATCGCTGAAATTGGCCGAGATGGCGCTATTGAGCTTGCTGCTGTCCAGACTCAGCGAACCGTCCTTCTGGAAGGCGATGCCGACCTCGGCAAGCGATGTCAAGGTGCCGCCACTGGCGGGCGTATTGAAAATGCCGCGCAACTGGTCCTGCATGACGCGCAAGGTGCCGTCGCCCGCCAAGGCGCCCCCTGCCGAGCCGTTGGTGGCGTAGGCGGAGCGGGATTTGATCTGGCTGGCCAGGGCGTTGTAGGCGTCGACAAACCCGGATGCCGCGGTGTTGATTGCCGTGGTGTCGCGCGCGACCGTCAGGCTGGCCGGCGCGGCGGTGGTGTTCGTGAGCGTCAGCGTGACACCCTGGATGGCCTCGCTCACCGTGTTGGATGCGCTGGTGATCGCGATCCCGTTCACCGTGAGGTCGGCATTCTGGGCGGCGATGGTCTGGGTCAGGTTCTGCGTGCCGGCCGGATCATAGCCCAGCAGGCTGCCGATGGAGCCGTCGCCGCCGCTGGTGGTGATTTTCATGCTGTTGCTGGCACCGGAACTGCCTGAGGTCAGCGCGAGGCGGTAGGGCGTGCCCGACCCGTCATTGACGATGGTCGCGGTCACGCCCATGGAAGCAGAGTTGATCGCGTCGCGTATGCCTTCCAGGGTGTTGTTGGTGCTGTCGATGGTGATGCTGGCGGTGCCGTTGCCGTTCGACGTGAAGGCCGCGCCGCTGTATACCCCGTTGGTCAGGGTGCCGCCGCCGATGGTGCCGAAGTCGAACGTGACCGTGGTGGCGGTGCCATTGCCGATGGCGGCAGTGCTGCTGGCCTGTCCCGCGGCAACCAGGCTCTGCGACTGCGCCAGCTTGCTTACCTCGACCGTGTAGTTGCCGGGCACGGCGGTGCTGCCCGCGGTAGCGGAAAAGACGCTGGGATCGGAGGGCGTGGCGGCGAGTTTCTGCAGGGTGGTGCCCAGATTCTGGGCTGCGGTCTGGAAGCTTGAGACCAGGCCACTCAGCGTGCCGAAGGAAGAGATCTTGGTCTGATAGCTGGTGATCTGGGTGTTGAGCGTGTCGATCGGACGCCGCTCGACCGCCATCAACTGCGAGACGAGGGTGGGGACATCAAGTGCGGTCGTGGTCGACGAAGTAATGGCCATGATGAATCTCCTGACTCAAGCCTTTTGTTTCAGCAGCAGACCTTGCTGGAATTGTTCGATTCCACGCGAAATCGCAAGGGTTTCTTCGGATGGGAATTGGCGAATCAGTTGACCCGTGCTGGTGTCCACCATCTTGACCACGACTTTTTCGTGTCGGTGTCCACGCTGAACTCGAGGTTCTGGTTCGATTGCTGCATGGCTTTGTTGAGCGTTTCCACTGCGTTTTTCAGTTCTGCCGCGGAAGGTTGCTGGGGAACATTGTGGGCCTGGGTGTCGACGACAACCTTGGATTCGGTAGGGGCGGCGCCATGGGCGCGCGCGGCCGGGAGCACGGCCTGATTCATGAGGGTGGTGTTCTGGATAATCATCGCGATATCCTTCATGTCAAATCCCCAACCGACTGCTGCGGTTGGGGGTGTCTCCTATCAAAACCGCTTAACGCAGCAGGGTCAGCACGGTTTGCGGCGTTTGGTTGGCCTGCGCCAGGACCGCGGTACCGGCCTGTTGCAGGATGTTGTTCTTGGCCTGGGCCGCGGTTTCGGCAGCGTAGTCGGTATCCATGACGCGGCTGTAGGAAGCCGAGTAGTTCACCGAAGCGGTCTGCAGCGTGGCCACGGCGGAAGCCAGCGACGACATGTCGGCGCCGAACTTGGCACGGGCGGTGCCGATGGCGGTCAACTCGGTGTCGAATGCAGCCAGGTTGGAGTAGGACGTCGCAGCGGTGAAGGTCGTACCCGTGCCGCCGGCCGTGCCGCCGNNCTCGTCCACGGTCACGGCGGAGCTGGCAGTGACCAGACCGTCGATACGCGCATTTTCAGCGAGGAGGGCAGTTGCTTCCTGGTTGGAGACCGCACCGGTCTGCACATAGATTTCGCGCAGGCGCTGGGTGTTTTCCGTGATCTGGGCCAGGTAACCGTCCGAGATCTGGGCTTTGGAAATGCCGTCGTTGGCATTGCGGATCTGCATGTTCGCGCCGCGGATCTTGGAATCGTAGGTGGTGGCGATGCCGAGGCCGGTCGCGTCATCCGCAGCGCTGTTGATGCGCAGGCCGGAAGACAGGCGCTGCTGGGCGGTTTGCAAAGCGAGTGCCGATTTGTTCAGGGCAGCGCCAGCAAAGAGAGCGCCTACGTTGGTGTTGATTACTTGTGCCATTTGTTTCTCCTTAAGTGGGTCGATGGTTCCGGCTTCTGTGCCCCAAAGGGTGCTCTGGTGCCGTCAACGTTGGTCTGCCCGTTGGGGCTACATGAACCGCCGTTGTGTGAGGAATCGTCGGGGTTGGAGAAAGTTAAGGCTGCGGCTTCAAAAATCTGCATGATCTTCACTCCTCNNGGCCTTGACAGGCGCGTCCGAAGCCAGGCAGACGCGGTTCTTGCCGCTGTGCTTGGCTTCGTACATGGCGCTGTCGGCACGGGCGATGGAGGCTTCCTGCGATTCGCCAGGCACGCGCTGGGCGACGCCGGCGCTGAAGGTGATCAATACTTTTTCGTTGTTGTCGAGGAAATATTTCTTGGTGAGGCTGCGCTGCAGGCGGGTGATGATGCGCGCGGCCTCATCGAGCGGGGTGTTGGGAAGAATGATCAGGAATTCCTCGCCGCCCATCCGTGCGATGTGGTCGGTGATGCGCAGTTCTTCCTTTGCCACCTTGACCAGGTGGATCAGCGCCTCGTCGCCGGTCTGGTGGCCGCGCTTGTCGTTCAGCGCCTTGAAATTGTCGACATCGAGCACGGCGATGCTGAAGGGCGTGTCGTAACGATCGGCACGCGATGCCTCGCGTGCGAATTCGTCATCCAGTCCGCGCCGGTTGAGACTGCGGGTCATCGGATCTTCGCGCACCAGGGCGCTCATCTGGGCGAGCTCGGTTTCCAGCTGCTTGATGCGGCTCTCCGCCTGCACGGCGGCATCGCGCTCTCCGATCAGTTGCTCGTGGGCGCGCCGGGTGTCGGCCTGCGCGCTGCGCGTTTCGTCCAGCAGGTTCTCGAGGATGCGGTTCAGTTCCAGCACGTCCTCGGTATTGCGGATGCGCTCGATGTGGGTGGCGATCTTGCCCTGGTATTCGTCGTTGGCCGCCACGGCGTCCCGCATGCGGCTGACGAAGGTGGTCATGGTGGCTTTCAGCGTGGCGGTGGCCTCGCGCAGGCCGTGCTTGACCATGCTCTGCTTGTAGATGACTTCCTTGAGCCGCTTCTCCGCTTCCTGCAGCGTCTGGATCTGGAGCGGGCCTGCGATGACTTCCTCGACCATGTCGAGCTGGCCGCGCAGCCAGGTGTCGTCGTCCAGCAGTTCACCGATGTTTTCGACCAGCAGCAGCAGGATGCGTTTGAGCATCTCCTGCTGCTGCTGGAGATCCGGGGCCTGCATCTCGATGCCGACCCACAGGGATTTCAGGCCGGACGTGACGCTGCGCAAGGCCGATGCGCTGTTGGCGTCGCGCACCGCGGCGGCGAGATGCTGGGCCTTCTCGGCCAGGCGCGGACTGTGCGACAGCTGGGTGACGACGCCGAATTCCAGGGTTTTGGCCAGCAGGTCGCGCAGCAAGGCCAGGTTTTCCCCGCCGCCTCCGCTGCTTTCGCCCTGCTGCTTGAGCTGCAAGGTGATGTGGCCCAGTTGCTTGCGGCATTGCGTCCAGTCGTTCTTGCGGATGGCCTGATTCAGCGTTTCCACGGGTGCAGCCAGTTCGGGATGGTGCAGGTTGAGGTCCATCACCAGGCCGGACAGGGCGCTGGCGGCCGTGGCCGCACTCGAGGGAATAGCGGGTTGGGCGCTCGGCCCGCCCACGATTTCCTCGTATAGCGTCTGGTAGTTGTCCGGGGTGGGCGCGATCCGGCGCAGGGCCAGGCGGCGCAGGGTTTCGCGCGCGACCTCGGTCGGATTGGCAAGATTGATTTTGTCGTTTGGCTCAGCCATGTCGGCACTCAGGCCCGGGAAGGGCATTGACTATGCCTCGCATGGTAGGGCCGGCCCCGGCAGGATGAAGTCCGGATTAAGGCGGGAAAACCCCGGTATTTCTAAAACAGGCCCACGGCGCGCTCGGGCGGGACGGAAAGCGCCTTGGCGCCTAATCGAGCAGGCCGTGCTTGATGGCGTAATGCGTCAGTTCGGCGTTGTTTTTCAACTGCATTTTCTGCAGCAGGCGGGCCCGGTACATGCTGATGGTCTTGACCGACAGGGCGAGCTTGTCGGCAATGGCGGAGACGGTCAGTCCCGAGGCGATCATGCACAAGGTCTGGTATTCGCGGTTGGACAGGGCCTCGTGCGGCAGGCCGGTGCGCTCACCGCTGACCTGGCTGGCGAGTTCCTGGGCGACTTCGGCGCTGATGTATTTCTTGCCCGAGGCGACCAGGCGGATGGCGTGGACCAGCTGGTCGGGCGCGCTCTGCTTGTTGAGATAACCCGCCGCGCCGGATTTCAGCGCCCGCACCGCATACTGGGTTTCCCGGTACATGGATAGCATCAACACCTTGATGCCGGGGTGCTCCTTCTTCATGAGTTCCAGCGTTTCCAGGCCGTTGCGGTCAGGCATGGAGATGTCCATCAGCACCATGTCCCATGGTTCCAGCCGTGCCATCTGCAGGGCGCGGCTGGAACAGTCGGCTTCGCCGGCCACCACGATGTCCTCGGCGTCGGCCAGGATCAGCTTGAGTCCCTCGCGGACGATGGCGTGGTCGTCGACGATAAGGATGCGATAGGGTTTTGCGGCTGCCACGAACGTTCTCTGCTTGGTATTGGGACGATTATGCCGTCATTCAGCCGGATCGGGCACAAGGACGGCCAGGGGAATGCGCAGGCTGACCTGGGTACCCTGCCGTTTGGCGGGCTGTACGGTGAGCTCGCCGCCCAGTGCGGCGGCGCGCTCGATCATGCCGAGTATGCCGAAACCATTCCCGTTTCCCGGCGCGGGCTGGAGGCCGCGGCCATTGTCGGTCAGCGTGATCCGCAGGCTGTCCGGTTCCCGCACCAGCCTGAGTTTCACCCGCGTGGCGCGGGCGTGCTTGGCGACGTTGGTCAGCGCTTCCTGCACGATGCGGAACGCGGCGATCTCCGCATCGGGGCCGAGCGGGATGGCATCCTCGGGCGCACTGAATTCATGGGGAATATCGGTGTTGCGGGTAAAACGCTGCAGCTGCCAGGCGATGGCGGGAACGATGCCGAAATCGAGCGCTGCCGGCCGCAGGTTGGAGGCGATCCGGTGCGCGGCCTCGAAGGTCTGGTCGACCACGTTGTCCAGGTAGGCCGTGCGCTGGATCAGCAGCGGCTGGTCGGACGGGAGGTGCCGCATCAGCCAGGACAGGCCGATCTTGATGGTGGTGAGGTTGCCGCCCAGGTCGTCGTGCACCTCGCGTGCCAAGTGCAGGCGCTCCTGTTCCTTGACCGCTTCGACGTGTGCGGCCAGTGCGCTCAACTGGGCCCGCGAACGCAGGAGTTCGGCCTCAGCCTGCTTGCTGTGCGTCATGTTCAGCATGATGCCGTCCCAGATCGTGCCGTCCTCGTCCTTGCGCTGGCTGACGCGTATCGCGACCCATTTCACGTCCTTCCAGGCTTTCATCCAGATGCGTCCCTCCCAGTTGAAGGTCATATGGCCGCCGTCGGCTTGCGCCAGCTGGGCCAGGTAGTCGGGCCGGTCCTCCTCCAGGATCAGCTTGTAGAAGCGCTCGGGCTTGCCATGCAAGGCGGACGCCTTGATGCCGAGCAGCTGGGCGGATTGTTCGCTCACGTAGCGCAGCGTGGGCGGGGCATCGTGCCGGCGCTGGATCTGGAACGCCATGCCCGGGATATGCGCCACGATCGCGTGCATGTCCGATACTGAATGCGCCAGGGCCTGCCGTGTGGCCTCGCGCTGGCTGACGTCATTGGCGATCCAGACGAAAACCGGTTTNTCGTGGTCGGCCGAGTACAGCATCCGGACCTCGGCGGGATACAGGGTCCCGTCCCGGCGGCGGCAGTGGACGCTGAGCGCGGTGCGGCGCTTTTTNCCATGCCTGAGCAGGGTGAGCAGGGTATGGAAGGCTTGCCTGTCCTCGGGAGGCAGAAAATCCAGCGGCGTCAGTTTCTGCAGGGCTCGGGGCTGGTAGTGCAGATTCTTGGTCGCCGCCGGATTGGCCTGGACGATCCGCAGAGTGTCGGCGTCGAACACCATCACCTCGGTTGTCGATTCCTGCAGGATGGCCTTGAGCAGGGTGCCTTCGTCGGCCGCTCTGGATGAAGCCATAAGTCTCCTCGATATTGGAATGAGGGCGATCCGGTCGCCTCGGGCACATTATTATCGGCGCAAACGCGGATCCGGCCAGGCATCACTTGAAAGCGGACAAATCCCCCAGATTTACTAGGCTGATTAATGAGGGAATGCCATATGCCCACCGTCCGCCCCGCTGCCGTTGCGGGATTGTTCTACCCGGACAACCCGATCGAGCTCAAGCGCACCGTCGCCGACCTGCTGGCCCACGCCGGGGCAGGCGCTGCCCGGCCTGCCCCGAAGGCCCTGATCGTACCGCATGCCGGCTATATCTATTCCGGTTCCGTTGCCGCCAGCGCCTATTCGGCATTGGCCAATCTGCGCGGCCGCATCCGCCGGGTGGTGCTGCTCGGTCCCACCCACCGTGTCCCGGTCCGCGGGCTGGCGCTGCCCGAGGCGGAGNCTTTTGCCACGCCGCTTGGTGACGTCCCGCTGGACTGCGCGGGCATGCAGGCACTCGCCGGACTGCCGCAGGTGGTGCGCAGCGCCGCGGCGCACCAGATGGAACATTCGCTGGAAGTGCAACTACCCTTCCTGCAGCAGGTGCTTGGTGACTTTCAGTTGCTGCCGCTGGCGGTGGGCGACGCCAGCGCCGCCGAGGTGGCCGAGGTGCTGGAGCAGGTGTGGGGCGGCGACGAGACGCTGATCGTGATCAGTTCCGATCTGTCGCATTTCCTGCCCGACGGTCTCGCCCGCCAGGTGGACGGCGAGACCGTCAAGGCCATCCTGGCGCTGAACCCGCATCTCAACCACGAGCAGGCCTGCGGCGCGACGCCGGTCAACGGTCTGCTGCTGGCCGCCCAACAGCACGGCTTGCACCCGATTGCGCTGGACGTGCGCAACTCCAGCGACACCGCAGGCGACCCCGAGCGGGTGGTCGGCTACGCCGCCTTCGCTTTCCAACCGGAGGCCGACAGCGACCGGCCAGATGCGGAGAAGGGCGCGACCCTGCTGAAGCTGGCGCGCACGGAAATCGCCTCGAAGTTGGGCCACCCGGGCGTGGCATCCGCGCAGTCCGATTGGCTGGCCGAACCGGGCGCCACCTTCGTCACCCTGACCCGGCAGGGCGAGTTGCGCGGCTGCATCGGCACGCTGGAGGCGCATCGCCCGCTCGGTATCGACGTGCGCGAGAACGCGGTGGCGGCGGCATTCCGCGACCCGCGCTTCATGCCGCTGTCGCAGACCGAGTTCGACGAGATCCGGGTCGAGGTGTCGCTGCTGTCGCCGACCGAACCGCTGGCGGTGGCTGATGAAGCGGCGGCGCTCGCCGCGTTGCGCCCGCACGTCGACGGCGTGGTGTTCGAGTATGGCCACTACCGCAGCACTTTCCTGCCGCAGGTGTGGGAACAACTGCCGAAGCCGGCCGAATTTCTGGCGCACCTGAAACGCAAGGCCGGACTACCCGCGGATTTCTGGGCGGAGCAGGTGAAGCTGTCGCGCTACACGGTGAGCAAGTGGAAAGAGGAGGGTCCGCATGAGCAGTGAGCCTCGGCACGTGCGAACGACCGCGAATGTGGCCGCCACCGACGCGCTATCCAATGCCCCTACGTCTTTTTGAAGAGGTGGCCGCATGAGCAGTGAGCCTCGGCACGTGCGAACGACCGCGAATGCGGCCGCCACCGACGCGCTATCCGACGCCCTTACGTCCTTTTGAAGAGGTGGCCGCATGAGCATTCCTGAATCGCATACCCCGCGCGCTGGTGGCATGCGCTGCCCGACGGCCGCATCCAGTGCGACCTCTGTCCCCGCGACTGCAAGCTGCACGAGGGCCAGCGCGGTTTGTGCTTCGTGCGCAAGATGGAAGGCGGCCGGATGGTGCTCACGACCTATGGCCGCTCATCCGGCTTCTGCGTTGACCCCATCGAAAAGAAGCCGCTCAACCACTTCTACCCTGGATCGTCGGTGTTCTCCTTCGGCACGGCCGGCTGCAACCTGGCGTGCAAGTTCTGCCAGAACTGGGACATCTCCAAGTCGCGCGAGACCGATACACTGATGGACCAGGCCTCGCCGGACGAGATCGCCATCGCGGCAGAACGCGCCGGTTGCAGGAGCGTGGCCTTCACCTACAACGACCCTGTGATCTTTGCCGAATATGCGATGGACGTCGCCGATGCCTGCCATGCGCGCGGCCTCAAGACGGTGGCGGTGACCGCCGGCTACATCCACGACGAACCGCGCCGCGTGTTCTACGCGAAGATGGACGCGGCCAACGTCGACCTCAAGGCCTTCACCGACGACTTCTACGTCAAGTTGACCGGTGCGCATCTGCAGCCGGTGCTCGACACGCTGGTGTATCTCAAGCGCGAGACCGACGTCTGGTTCGAGATCACCACGCTGCTGATCCCCAGCCACAACGATTCCGACGCCGAGCTCGAGGCGATGAGCCAGTGGATCCTGCGCGAACTCGGCCCCGAGGTGCCGCTGCATTTCTCGGCTTTCCACCCCGACTGGAAAATGCAGGACGTGCCTTCCACGCCTGCCTCGACGCTGAGCCGTGCGCGTGATATCGCGTTGAAGGCCGGACTGCATTACGTCTACACCGGCAACGTGCACGACACCACCGGCGGTACCACCTTCTGTCCGGACTGCCACGCGCCCCTGATCGTGCGCGACTGGTATCGCATCGAGCATTACAGCGTCACGCCCGACGGCCATTGCCCGCATTGCGGTCATGCCATCGCCGGCCGCTTCGGCACGTTCAGCCACCCTTTCGGCAATCGCCGCATCCCGATTTCCATGCACCGGGAGGACCGCGCATGAACACGTCCACCCTGGTCCACATCCCGGCCGGCAACGTCACCGTCGAGGGAATGCTGGAGTTGCCCGAGGGCGCTGCCGGCCTGGTGCTGTTTGCCCACGGCAGCGGCTCGTCGCGCCATTCACCGCGCAACAACACTGTCGCCGGCGTGCTGCGGCAGGCCGGGGTCGGCACGTTGCTGATGGACCTGCTGACGCCGGAGGAGGATCGCGATTACGCCCGGCGCTTCGACATCGGGCTGTTGACGCAGCGTCTGCTGGATGCGGTGCGCTGGGTCCGCGTACAGGCCGCCACCCGGAACCTCCCGCTTGGATTATTTGGCGCCAGTACCGGCGCCGCGGCTGCACTCGAGGCCGCAGCCGAACTGGGCGGCGAAGTCCGCGCGGTGGTCTCGCGCGGCGGCCGTCCCGACCTCGCCAGCGAGCAGGCACTGCTGCGGGTGAGCGCGCCCACGCTTTTATTGGTTGGCGGCCATGACGACGGCGTGATCGACCTCAACCAGCTGGCCTACGATCAGCTGAATTGCGAGAAGGACATGGTGATCGTTCCTGGCGCCACCCACCTGTTCGAGGAACCCGGTACGCTGGAAACCGTGGCCAGGCAGGCCGCAGCCTGGTTTGTCCGTCACCTGCACCCCGTAGCCTAGGGCTTGTCGCACAAACCCGGGCTGGCCTGCGTGGCAGGTCACACGTGGAACAGGTAGATGTAGCCCACGGCAATGCCCAGGAACAGGAGGGTCATGCCGCCGCCTGCGCGCAGGTAATCCGCATTGCGGTACCCGCCAGGGCCCATCAGGAGCGCATTCACCTGGTGCGTGGGCAGGATGAACGAGTTTGACGCCGATACCCCCACCAGCAGTGCCGCTCCGCGCGGGTCGATCCCGGCGAGTTCCGACAATTCGATGACCAGCGGTACCAGCAGGACGGTGGCCGCGACGTTGGACATGAACAGGGAGAACAGCGTGGTCAGGGTGGCGATGGCCAGCAGGATGAGCAGCGTATGGCCGTCGGTCAGCACCCGCATCATCTGATGCGCGACATAGCTGGCTGCGCCCGTCGACTCCATCGCCACGCCCAGGGGNATCAGTCCGGCAAGCAGGAAGACCGTGCGCCAATCGACCGAGCGATAGGCGTCGTCGATGCTGATCACCCGCAGCAGGATCATGGCCAGCGCGCCGCTCATCAATGCAATCGACAAGGTCGCCCCGCTCAAGGCCAGACCGATGGCGCCGGCAAAGCACAGGCCGGCGACCCAGGCCTTGGATTCGTCGATGTCTTCCGCCTCGACCGGGGCGGCGACAACGAAGTCCCGATCATGGGCCAGCGTCTTCAGTTCGCTCCAGCGACCGTGGACGACGATGGCGTCGCCGGGTCGCAGAGGACGGTCGGAGAAGTCGCCGCGCTCGGCCTGCCCCTCGCTCAGCAGCAACAGGGGCTCGACCCGGTAAGACCGGCGAAAGCTGATGTCGCGGATGCTCTTGCCCGCAAGCGAGGAACGCGGCGCCAGGATGAGTTCCGCATACCCTGCCGCAGTGGGATTCTGCAGCGCCTCGAACCGCTCCACGGTTTCGCTCAGATCAAGCGCCCATTCGGCGGCGAAACGCTCCGCCTCGTGCCGCTCGCCGATCAAGGCCAGCACCTGCCCGGCGGCAAAGTGGGCATGCCGCCAGGGCGCATAGAGGATTTCATCCCCGTCCGCCAGCGCGATCAGGTGCAGCTGATAAGCCGTCTCCATGTGAGCGTCCTCGCGGGTCTTGCCGATGAGCGGGCTGGCCGCGGGGACGCGCAGTTCGTGGAGGCGGGTAGGGAGCTGCCATGATTCGATCAGCTCGCGCTGTTGCTTCCCGTTGGTGTCCTCCCCGGTTTTCGCAGGCAGCACGTATTTTCCGGCGAGCATGAAATAGACAATCCCTGCGCCAAGCAGGACCAGACCCAACGGGGTCACGCTGAACAGGCCAAACTTTTCCTGTCCTCCAGCCTGCATCAGGTCGTTGAGGATGATCAGCGGGCTCGAGCCGACCATGCTCAGCGTACCGCCGAGAATTGCCGCGAAGCCCATCGGCATCAACAGGCGTGAAACCGGGATATGAGTCTGCTTGGCGATCCGCAGCATCGCCGGAAGGAACAGCGCTGCCGCGCCGACGTTTTGCATGAAGGCGGATATGCCACCGACGACCCCGGAGACGGTGCCGATCAGGCGGGGTTCGCTTCTGCCCGCAAAGCGCATGATCGGCTTGATCACGCGGTTCATGAGGCCGGAACGATCGACCCCATAGCCGAGAATCATGACCGCGATGATCGATACGACGGCGTTGCTGGCCAGGCCGGAGAAGGCCTGCTGCGGCGTCACCAGTTGCAGCCAGCCCAAAGCCAGCATGATGAGGATTGCGATCACATCGACGCGCAGCGCCTCGGTTACGAAGAGGAAAACGGTGACGGCCAGCACGGTGAGTACCAGGGCGATTTCAGGGGTCATGTCTGCTCTCTTTTGTATTCAAACTACCTCAGGCCAGTATAACGTGCGTCTGTGCGAGCCGGTTCGGGCCTTGCCCGGCTTTCGGCCATGCCGGGGACATGGCATGATCCGAGGGAACCCGCGGATGAACATGGAACGCATTGCCGAAACCTCGCCCGTCTTCGTTGCCCGCAACCTCGCCAAGGTCTACCGCATGGGCGAGGTCGAGGTGCAGGCCTTGCGCGGCATCGACCTCACGCTCTATCGCGGCGAGCTGGTGGTGCTGCTCGGCCCGTCGGGCAGCGGCAAGTCCACGCTACTCAACATCCTCGGCGGGCTCGACGCGCCGAGCGGTGGCGCGGTTTATTACCTCGACCACAAGCTGACCGGCGCGACCGAGGCGGAGCTCACGCGCTTCCGCCGCGAGCATGTCGGCTTCGTGTTCCAGTTCTACAACCTGATTCCCAGCCTCACCGCGCGCGAGAACGTCGCCGCGGTGACCGAGATTTCCGAGTCCCCGATGCGGCCGGAGGATGCGCTCGGTCTGGTGGGGCTGGGCAACCGCCTCGACCATTTTCCGGCGCAGCTCTCCGGCGGCGAGCAGCAGCGCGTGGCGATCGCGCGCGCCGTCGCCAAGAACCCGGCAGTGCTGCTGTGCGACGAGCCGACCGGCGCGCTTGATTCGGCCACCGGCGTGGTGGTGCTCGAGGTGCTGGAGAAGGTCAACCGCGAGCTCGGCACGCTGACCGTGCTGATCACCCACAATGCCGGCATTGCCGACATGGCCGACCGCGTGATCCGGCTGTCGGACGGCCGGATCGCCGATATCCACGAAAACGCCACCAAGAAGCCGGCGCACGAACTGGCTTGGTGAACAATGCCCCCGCCGATCCGCTCTCCCCGATTTCTGGCGGCTGCCGCTGGCGGAACTGCAGGCGCGGCTGGGCTGTTCGCCCGAAGGCCTGGGCGAGGCAGAGGCCGGCGCGCGGCGCCGCAGCTTCGGCCCCAACCAGCTGCGTCCGCATGCCGAGCGGGCATGGGTGCTGCAGTTCCTGGCCCACTTCAGGAATCCGCTGGTGCTGGTGTTGCTGGCAGCCAGCGCGATTACCGGGATGCTCGGCGATATGAAGAGCTTCATCGTCATCAGCGTCATTGTGCTGATGAGCGTGACCCTGGATTTCTTCCAGGAGTTTCGCGCCAGCCGTGCCGTCGAGAAGCTGCGGCATTCGGTGGCCTTGCGTGCCAAGGTGGTCCGTGGCGGCCTGGCGCGCGAGATCCCCGTCGCCGAACTGGTGCCCGGCGACGTGGTCCTGCTTGCGGCAGGCGACCTGGCGCCGGCGGACGGGCGCGTGCTGGACGCGCGCGACCTCTTCGTCAACCAGGCCCTGCTGACCGGCGAATCCTACCCGGTGGAAAAGCATGCGCAGGATGCGCTTCCCGACGCCGACATGGCCAGCGCGACGAACGCGCTATTCCTCGGCACCTCCATCATCAGCGGGGCCGGACGCCTGCTCATCGTCCGCACCGGTTCCGCGACGGCGCTGGGGCAGATCGCCGACACCCTGGTGCAACGCCCGCAGGCCACGGCATTCGAGCGCGGCACGCAGGCCTTCGGCGCCCTCATCCTGCGCCTTACCGTGATCCTGGTTCTGGCGGTGCTGCTGATCAACGCCGCGTTCCACCGCCCGCTGTTCGAGTCCTTCCTGTTCGCGGTGGCGCTGGCGGTGGGGCTGACGCCGGAACTGCTACCGATGGTGCTGTCGGTCACGCTGTCGCAGGGCGCGATGCGGCTGGCGCGGCGCCGCGTCATCGTCAAGCGGCTGTCGGCGGTGCAGGAGCTGGGCGGCATCGACGTGCTGTGCACCGACAAGACCGGCACGCTGACCGAGGGACACATCCGGCTGGAGCGCCATGTCGACGCCCTCGGCCGCGACAGCGAGCGCGTGCTGGAACTCGCCTACCTCAACAGCCAGTTCGAGACCGGCATCAGGAGCCCGCTCGACGAGGCGATCCTCGCGCACACCCACATCGACGTCAGCCCCTGGCGCAAGATCGACGAGGTGCCGTTCGACTTCGAGCGGCGGCGGGTCTCGGTACTGCTGGAGCGCGCGGGGACGCGCAGCCTGATGGTCAAGGGTTCGCTCGAGGACGTATTGCGGCTGTGCACCCGGTACGAAGACGCCGAGGCACAGCCCCCTCGACGCCGCCGCGCGCGAACGCATCCTTGCCCTGTTCGAGATGCTGAGCCGCGACGGCTTCCGCGTGCTCGGCATCGCCTGGCGCCAAGTCTCGCCGCAGCAGGACCATGCCGTGGTCACCGACGAGAGCGAACTGGTGTTCAGCGGCTTCGCCGCCTTTCTCGATCCCCGAAAGCCAGCGCCGCGCCGGCGCTCGCAGCGCTGGCCGCTGGCGGCGTGGCGGTCAAGATCGTCAGCGGCGACAACGAACTGGTCGCGCGCTACATCTGCGATAAGCTGGGCGTGGCGATCACCGGCGTGCTCAACGGCAGCGACATCCAGGCCATGAACGACCCGGCCCTGCACGCGCAGGTGGAGCGGGTGAATCTGTTCTGCCGCGTCACGCCGACGCAGAAGACGCGCATCCTCAATGCCTTGCGGGCGCGCGGCCACGTGGTGGGCTTTCTCGGCGACGGCATCAACGACGCGCCGGCCTTGCACGCCGCCAATGTCGGCATCTCCGTCGACAGCGCGGTCGACGCCGCCAAGGAGGCGGCGGACCTGGTGCTGCTGGAGCACGACCTGAACGTGCTGCAGGAGGGTGTGCGCGAAGGCCGGCGCACCTTCGGCAACGTCACCAAGTACATCATGATGGGCACCAGCTCCAACTTCGGCAACATGTTCAGCATGGCCGGCGGCACGCTGTTCCTGCCATTCCTGCCGATGCTGCCGATCCAGATCCTGCTCAACAATTTTCTCTACGACCTGTCGGAGATCGCCATTCCGCTCGACCGGGTGGACGAGGATACGCTGGCTCGCCCGCGGGTGTGGGACATGCACTTCATCCGCAACTTCATG
Source organism: Thiobacillus sp. (assembly GCF_013693775.1). Lineage (NCBI taxonomy): Bacteria > Pseudomonadati > Pseudomonadota > Betaproteobacteria > Nitrosomonadales > Thiobacillaceae > Thiobacillus > Thiobacillus sp. The sequence continues at coordinate 1,079,433 of NZ_CP059257.1, read as the reverse complement.
CTGACGCTGGGGCCGGTGAGTTCTGTGTTCGACTTCCTGACTTTCTTCGTGATGCTGAAGGTGTTCCAGGCGAACGAGGCGCTGTTCCATACCGGCTGGTTCATCGAGTCGATCGCCACCCAGGTGCTGGTCATTTTCATCATCCGCACCCGCGGCAGCCCGCTCGCCAGCCGGCCCAACGTCTGGCTGGTGACCTTGTCGCTCGCGGTAGTGGGAGTGGCGGCGCTGCTGCCCTGGCTGCCGTTTGCCGGCGAGCTGAGCTTTGTCGCACTGCCGCCCGCGTTCTATGCGGTGCTGGCCGGCATCGTCGCCGCCTATCTTGTGGCCATGCTGTGGGCCAAGCAGATGTTCTACCGGCACTGGGAACGGCATAGCGGGAGGCCGCGATGAAGGCGCTCGACCGCAAGCTGTTCCGTGATCTCTGGCACATGCGCGGCCAGGTGCTGGCAATTGCCGCGGTCATCATGGGCGGCGTCGCCACCATGGTGATGTCGCTCTCCACCTACGATTCGCTGGTCACCACGCGTGACCGCTTCTACAGCGAATACCGTCTCGCCGACGTGTTTGCCAGCCTCAAACGCGCGCCCGAGCCGGTCGCGGAACGGCTTGCCGCGCTGCCGGGCGTGGAGCGCCTGGAAACACGGGTGAGGGCCGGGGTGAAGCTCGAAGTGGCGGGCTTTTCCGATCCCATCACCGGCCAGATCCTGTCGCTGCCGGATGTCGGCGAGGCGCAGCTCAACCGGCTCTACTTCAAGCGCGGCCGCACGGTGCGGCCGTGGAGCACCGACGAGGTGGTACTGTCCGACACCTTCGCCGATGCCCACCATCTGCAGCCAGGCGACACGCTCGCCGCCATCATCCACGGCAAGCGCAAGACGCTCACCGTGGTCGGTGTCGCGGTGTCGCCCGAGTATGTCTACCAGATCGCGCCCGGGTCCATGTTTCCCGACTTCAAGCGCTACGGCGTGCTGTGGATGGCACGCAACGCGCTCGGCATCGCCTACGACATGAAAGGCGCCTTCAACCAGGTCAGCCTGACGCTGGCGCGCGACGCCAACGAACAGGACGTGATCGACCGCGTCGACGCGATCCTCGCCGACTACGGCGGCACCGGCGCCTATGGACGCAAAGACCAGTTTTCCAACCGCTTTCTCAGCGAGGAACTGAAGCAGCTGCGGACCATGGCCACCATCTTCCCGGCCATTTTCCTCGGCGTCGCCGCCTTCTTGCTGAACGTGGTGCTGAGCCGGCTGATCGCCCTGCAGCGCGAGCAGATCGCCATCCTCAAGGCCTTCGGCTATAGCTATGCGGCGATCGGCATGCACTACGTCAAGATGGTGCTGCTGATGGCGCTGCTCGGGGTGGCGGCCGGGGTGGCGCTCGGCACCTGGTTCGGCCAGGGACTGTCGCACGTCTACAGTGAGACGACTTTCCGCTTTCCCTATCTGGACTACCGGCTGCAGCCGGGCACGGTGCTGATCGCGCTGGCGGTGTCGGCGCTGGCGGCGGTCAGCGGCACGCTGGTTTCGGTCATGCGCGCCGTGCGTCTGCCGCCGGCCGAAGGTATGCGCCCGGAGATGCCGGCGCGTTATCGCGCCAACGTGATCGAACGCATCGGCCTGCAGCGCTGGCTCGCCTCGCCGTCGCGGATGATCCTGCGTCATATCGGGCGGCGTCCGCTGAAGTCGTTGCTGACCGTGCTCGGCATTGCCTGCGCCTGCGGGCTGATGATGGTGGGCAACTACCAGAAAGGGGCGATCGATTTCATGGTCGACGTGCAGTTCCGCCAGGCCTCGCGCGAGGATCTGGCGCTCGCCTTCATCGATCCCACCTCCGGCCACGCCCTGCATGAGCTTGCCGCGCTGCCCGGCGTCGAATACGTCGAGGGCTATCGCGACGTGCCGGCGATCCTGCGCTTCGGCCAGTACCGCCATCGCGCCGCGCTGTTCGGCATCCAGCCGGAAGGGCAGCTGCACCGCTCGCTCGACAGCCGGCTGAAGCCGGTGGCAGTGCCGCCGGGCGGCGTCGTGCTGACCGATTATCTGGCGAACGACATCCTGCACGTGAAGCCGGGCGACATGTTGACCGTGGAGGTACTGGAAGGCAGCCGCCCGGTGCGGCAGGTGCCGGTGCTCGGCATCACCCAGCAGTATCTGGGCGTGTCGGCCTACATGCAGAAGGACTCGGTGAATGCCCTGATGCGCGAGGGCAATACGGTGACCGGCGCCTATCTGGCGGTGGAACCGGGCAGCGAGGCGGAACTGTACGCCAGGCTGCACGACCGTCCGCGCGTGCTCGGCATGGTCGCCAACAAGACGGCGGTCCAGAGCTTCTATGCCACCATCGGCGAGTTCATCCTGTTCTACAACCTGGTGGCCACCGTGCTTGCTGGCGCCATCGGTTTTGGCGTGGTCTACAACAGTGCGCGCATCGCCTTGTCGGAGCGTGGGCGCGAACTCGCCAGCCTGCGCGTGCTGGGCTTCACCCGTGGCGAGATCGCCTATATCCTGCTGGGAGAACTGGCGCTGCTGACGCTGGCGGCGATTCCGGTCGGTTTCCTGGTTGGGATCGGCCTGGTCAGCATCCTGGTGGTGGCGTTCCAGAGCGAGCTATACCGGCTGCCGCTGATCCTGACGCCGGAAAACTACGCCATGGGGGCAAGCGTCGTCATCGTCTCGGCGCTGCTGTCCGGGCTGCTGCTATGGCGACGCCTGGGCCGGCTGGACCTGGTGGCGGTGTTGAAAACACGCGAATAGGACAACAACGGACATGCGTCTACGCGCAAAAATCGGAATGCTCGCCACGGCCGCACTGGTGGCGGCGGGCCTCGTGATCGGCTTCATGCCGCGTGCGGTGCCGGTCGATATGGCCGAAGTAAAACGGGCGCCGCTCACGGTGACGGTGGAGGAGGAGGGCAAGACCCGGGTGCGCGAGCGCTACCTGGTGTCGGCGCCGGTGGCCGGCTACGCGCGGTGCATCGACCTCAAGGCCGGCGATGCGGTGGCGGCCGGCCAGGTGCTCGCCGTGATCGAGCCGGCGCGTTCGGTGGGCCTCGACCCGCGCACCCGCGTGCAGGCCCAGGCGCAGGTGAGCGCCGCGCAGGCCGCGCTGGCGGTGGCGCAGGAAAATGCGCGTGCCGCCGCGGCCGCGGCGCAGCTGGCACAGCAGGAACGCGTGCGTGCCGAATCCCTGCGGCAGTCGAACTTCGTTTCCGCCCAGGCGCTCGATGCGGCCGGCACCGCAGAAACCCGCGCCCGTGCCGCGGAACAGGCTGCGCAGTATGCGGTCAGGGTGGCGCGCTTCGATCTGGAGACGGCGCGCGCCGCGGCCGCCAGCGCTGCGCAGCTGCAGCGCAGCCGCACGGCCGAGGCACTGCAGGTGCGGGCACCGGTGGCGNCGCGCGTGCTCAGGGTGCAGCATGAAAGCGAAGGTCCGGTGGCGGCCGGCCAACCCCTGCTCGAGATCGGCAATCCCGAAAGCCTGGAAGCCGAGGTGGAGGTGCTGTCCACCGATGCGGTGAAGATCGCGTCGGGTTCGAAGGTGATCCTGGACCGCTGGGGCGGCGACCGGTCGATCGAGGGCAGGGTGCGTGTCGTCGAGCCGGGCGGTTTCACGAAAATCTCCGCGCTCGGCGTCGAGGAGCAACGGGTGCGCGTCATCGTCGACTTCACTTCGCCGCGCGAGGCGTGGGCACGGCTCGGCGACGGCTACCGGGTGGAGGCGCGTTTCGTATTGTGGGAAGGCAAGGACGTGCTGCAACTGCCGACCAGCGCGTTGTTCCGCCTGGGCTCGGGGTGGGCGGCATTCAGGCTGGATGACCGGCGCGTCCGTCAGGCACCGGTCGTAATCGGCCAGCGTGCCGGGCTGGCGACCCAGGTGCTGTCAGGACTCAAGGCCGGCGACCGGGTGGTGGCCCATCCGGACGAAACGATCCGTGATGGTGTGCGCGTGAAGCCGCGCTGACGCTCAAGCCTGCTTGAGGATGGCCTCGACTTCGGCGTCGTCCACCTGCGGAAAGTCCGTATAGAACTGCCCCACTGCCTGGAAAGACATTGGCGTCGACAGGCACACCACCTCGTCCGCATAGGGGCGGATCTTCTCCACCGTGTCGGCCGGTGCCACCGGTACCGCGCAGATCAGGCGTGCCGGTTTCTTGTCGCGCAGCGCATGCAGCGCAGAAATCATCGTCGCACCCGTCGCCAGCCCGTCATCGACCACGATGACGATGCGTCCGGCGGGGTCGATCGGTGAGCGCAACGGTGTGTACTGCACGCGTCGTTTCTTGATGACGTCGAGTTGGGCTTGCCTTTCTTGCGCGAGATAGGCAGGCGTGCCGCCGACCGACTCCGCGTAGTCGGCCACATACGTCCAGCCTGATTCGTCTATCGAGCCAATGGCGAATTCAGGATTGAAGGGGGCGCGCAGCTTGCGCACCAGTACTACGTCGAGCTCGCCTTCGAGGGCCCGCGCGAGTTGCTGCCCCATCGGTACGGCGCCGCGCGGGATGGCAAGAATCAGGGGNTGCTGGCCTTTGTACGAGGCCAAGGCTGTCGCGAGACGCTCGGCTGCCTGATGGCGATTGGCGAAAACCATGGCTAATCCCTATTCGTTTTAATGTCTTTATCTTAGTTGCAATAAAGACGAGCACGCGATGCCATGAGCCATTTATGTATGGGCGGGAAGCCGGAACATTTCCTTTCCTGCGTGCCAGGACTGTTCCAGAGAACGCGGGTCAAGCCATTGATGTTCCGTATTGAAACATCATGAAACGCCATTTGGGGGAATGAGGGCTCACTACGGCGCGTATGCGTGGGTGTGGACAGTGGCACAGTCATTGCTGACGGGTTGGGAGGTACATTCTGGAACGGCTGCCCATACTGATCATGCTGCCCGCCATCATTGGTTGCACTGCGTTGTTTTGTCTATTGACTGGTCTGCAACAGCAGGCATGGGCGCATTCCGATTCGTCCATGTTTAGCGCGCCTGCCGCAGCCCATCATCATGACGATGAAGAGACGGAGGCGGAGCCGGCGAAGCTTTATCCGGCCAAGGTATCGATCGATCCCCGTCATATGGTGAGTGTGGTAATCAAGATCAACGCTCGCATGGCCAATCTCCGCAACGTGTATGTCGGGAAAAGAGTGAGCCGGGGCGAGGTGCTGGGCGAGATAGAAAGCGCCGAACTGGAGACAGTACAGGCTACCTATCTGGGTTTGTTTGCCAACATGGATGCTGTCCGGGCATTTTCCATGACCAGCGAAGAGAAGATGGTCGATGCGCGCATGAATCTGCTCTGGCGCGGTATGTCGGAGGAGGATATCAAACGTCTGGAAGCAACGCGCCAGCCGCTCAAGCTGATCAAGATCAAGGCCCCGATCTCGGGCTACCTGTATAGCCTGAATGTGGTCAATAACCAGATCCTCAATGCCGGAACACAGGGCGGCCAATACGCGACCAGTGGCACCACGATCGCCACGATCGCTCAGCCTGGCGCAATCGTGGTGGAAGCGAGTTTGCCGGTAAGTGAGGCTTCGGCGGTCAAGCCGGGACAGTCAGCGACGGTCTACGTGAACGATCCAGCCAAGGGGCGGATAGCGGTGGCCGCGAAGGTGCAGCGTGTGTATGCCTTTGTGAACCCGGTCAATCAGAGGCAGTGGGTGCGGTTACAGGTTTTAAGAGAGCCTGAGCATCTGGGGCTGCTGAATGGGGGTGGCTACGGTCAGTTTTTCGGGGACGCGCATGTTCATTAAGGTGGTATTGGCGCTTCCCATTGTTTTGCTTGCGCTGAGTATGCCCGCCCTGGTTCATGCGCACGGCGACTCTGGGGTATTTGAACAGATCATTGAACGCAGCCGTGAAGCCAGCGAGGTCAGGCTGCCCTCGGGCGTGCGTGACATTGGAGACGTTATCACGCTCGCAGCGGTCAGGGCCGATGCCCCTGCCAAGCGGCTGCAGACTTACGGCCAGGTCGTGCCCAATGCCGAGGCAGTTCTGGATGTCAATACTGTCGTCAGCGGCCAGATTGTTCAGGTCTTCGTGCGCCCCGGCGATAGCGTGAGAAAGGGGCAGCCGATGGTGTCCATTTTCAATCCCGAGTTCATCACGACCCAGAAGGGGTATCTGCAATTCCTGCAAAACGAGGAGCGGCTTCAGGTTCTTCGCGAGGAGGGGCGGCTGCCCAATTACCTCAAGGACGCCAAGGAAAACCTGCGCTGGTGGGGGATGACCGATCCGCAGATCGCCGCGTTGATCGACAAGGGAACGGTGGTGGAACACCTCATCCTGGAGGCGCCCACTGACGGATTCGTTACCGACCTGTTCGTGCAGCCCGGATCGCTGGTCAATGCAGGCGACCGCACCATGAAGCAGTTCGTGGTGATAGGAAAGTCGGTGGCGCGCATGGTATCCAGCAAGCAGTCATTGTGGGTGGAAGGCTATGTCTATGCCGGCCAGGAGACCCTGCTTCGGCCAGGCATCAAGGTCGAGGTCGCCTTGCCTGGCGGCGTGAAGATGCAGCGTCCGATAGCCGAGGTGGTGCCGGGTATCGATCCCCGGACGCAGCGTGCCCGTTTCCTGCTGGATCTGGGGCGCAGCGTACCTGGGCTGGTCACCGGCCAGACGGTGGAGCTTGTGCTTGTCCTGGATGGACAGGTGGGAATTTGGGTGCCGCGCCAATCGGTTCTGGGTCAGAAGCTGGATCCGGTCGTGTACGTGCAAGCTGCACCCGGACGCTATCTGCGCAAGCCGGTGGCGGTATTGAGTGAAACGGAGAGTTGGCTCCAGGTGGTGGGTGTCGACCCGCGCGACCGGGTGGTGGTCGACGGCAAGATGATTCTGGAAGGGGTGTACCGCATGTCCGGCAATCATGCCAGCGTAGCAGACAGCGACCACCATCACTGAGACGGGTGAACGAAGATGTTTGATTGGGCAATCAAGTGGTCCCTCAAGAACCGGCTGGCCGTGGTGCTGCTATACGTGCTGATGGCCGGCGCGTCGATCGTTGCCGCACTGCACATGGCGGTAGATGTATTCCCGGAATTTGCGCCCNCGCAGGTGCAGATCCAGACCGAAGTGCCGGGATACTCGACGAAAGACGTTGAAGGGCTGGTCACCAGGCCGATCGAGATCGTTCTGCAGGGAGCCCCGTATATCGATCAAATCCGATCCAACTCGTCGGTTGGCCTGTCGCGCATCACGATCACATTCAAATGGGGTGTCGATATTTACCGTGCCCGCCAGATCATTCAGGAACGTTTGCAACTGGTGCAGGGCCAACTGCCCGAGTCGGCCCAAGCGCCCCAATTGATGCCGGTCACGTCAGCAGTGAGCTGGCTGCTCAAGTTCGCCTTGGTCGACTGGTCTGGCGAGAACCGCGAACATGAGTTGCGCACGCTGGCGGACTGGGATATTCGCAACAGGGTGCTGGCCCAACCGNGGGTTGCGTCTGTGGTGGCTGTGGGTGGCGGGGTGAAGCAGTACCAAGTGATGCTTGATCCCATTCGCATGCGCAAGTACGACGTATCCAGCGAAGACGTGATGCAGGCCATGCGTCGCGCCAATCTGGTGGCGCCCGGAGGGTTTGTCTATCCCACCAGCGAGGAGGAATATTTCATTCGTGTCAATGGCCGGGTGCAGAGCCTCCGTGATGTGGCGGAGACACTGATTGCCATGCGCGAAGGACAGCCGATCCGGGTCGAGGATGTGGGGGAAGTGCGCTTTGGGAGCGAGGTCAAACGAGGCGATGGCCAGATCTTCGGTGGCCCGGCCGTGATCGGAACCGTCTCCAAGCTGTGGGGCGCGGACACGCTGGAAACCACACACAACGTCGAGAAGGCACTGGCCAATCTGGCGCGCAGCCTGCCCGCGGATATTCAGTTGATTCCCGATGTATTCCGCCAGGCAAGTTTCATCGAGACCGCCATCGCCAATCTGCGAGGCGCATTGCTCGACGCCTCCCTTATCGTGGCGTTGGTGCTGCTGCTGTTCCTGTTCCGTTGGCGTCCCACTGCGATCAGCCTGATTGCCATTCCCGTTTCCCTGATGGCCGGTGTGCTGGTGCTGTGGCTCTTTGGCATCGGAATCAACGCCCTGACTCTGNGGNGGCTGGTGTTCGCCATTGGCGAAGTCGTGGACGATGCCATCATCGACGTCGAGAATATTCTGCGCCGCCTGCGTGAAAACAAGCAGGCGGCGGAGCCGTTGCCTGCACTGGAGATTGTTTACGAAGGTTCGCGTGAGATCCGCAATTCGGTGGTGTTCGCCACCTTCGTGATTGTCGTGGCTTTCATACCAATCTTTTTCCTCCAGGGCATCGAAGGCCGTATCTTCCGACCGCTGGCGATCTCCTACTTGGCGGCCATCGCCAGTTCTCTTGTGGTTGCCATCACGCTCGTGCCGGTGCTGAGTTACTACCTCATGGGGCGGCGGCCGCAATATCAGAGCTATGGCTTGAGCCCCATTTCCGACATGCTGCTCAGCCGTTATGAGAAGGTATTGAAACCCTGCCTGGACCGGCCCTTGCCGACGGCCGCGATGTCCGCATTGATCCTGGTCGCGGCGATCCTGGTGATTCCGTCCCTTGGCCGATCTTTTATTCCCGCCTTCCATGAGGGAAACCTGGTGATCGCGACCACGCTGATGCCGGGTACGTCACTGGAGGAAAATTTGCGTGTGGGCCGCAAGATCGAGCAATTGATCGGCGATATGCCGGAGATTGCCAGCCTTGCCCAGCGTGCCGGACGCTCGCGTCTGGACGAGGATGCCCAGCCTGTGAATTTCAGCGAGTTCGATATTGCACTCAAGCCGGGGACCCGCAACGTGCCCGAGGTGATGCAGCGCATCCGTGACAAGCTGACGCAGATTCCAGGCATGTCGGTCAATGTGTCCCAGTTCATCACCCACCGTATGTCGGAGATCCTGTCCGGGGTGCGTGCCCAGGTTGCAGTGAAGATCTATGGCCAGGATTTCGAGGTGCTGCAGCAGAAGCAGCAGGAAGTCTATCAAGCGGTGAAGGGCGTGACGGGCGTCGTGGATTTGCAGATGGAGCCGATGGTTTTGGTACCGGGTGTCGATATCCGGGTCAATCGGGCCGTCGCAGCCGCCTATGGATTCACCCCGGGTGCGGTCGTTACCCAGGTGAGTGCCGCGTTCAATGGGGTGGCGGTATCCAAAGTTCTGGAACAGGACCGTACCTTCGATATTTTCATGCGTGTGAACGAAGCAACCCGCAGCGATATCCAGACTCTGGGCGAAATGCCGCTGATGTCACCTGGCGGTGCAGTCATTCCATTGCGTGAAGTGGCCGAACTGAAATCGGTGCAGGAGCCTTACATGATCAACCGCGATGGGGCCGCACGCCGCGCAGTGGTGCAATGGAACACCGAAGGACGGGATCTTGACGGGGTGGTACGAGAGGCCCAGGACCGCATTCGCGACAAGGTTACATTGCCGCCTGGCTACAGTATTGAGTTCGGGGGCGACTACGAGGGGCAGCAACGTGCATCCCGCACTCTGTTGGTGACGTCCGCCGCCGCAATACTGTTGATGTCGGTCATCATGTATCAGGCGTTCCGGAGTTGGTCGTTGGTATCGCTGGTCATGCTCAATTTGCCTTTGGCCCTTATCGGCGGTGTATTCGCACTCGCACTGGCCGGAGAGACCCTCAACGTATCCTCGCTGATCGGCATGGTGGCCCTGTTCGGCGTGGCCACCCGCAATAGCCTGCTACTGATATCCCGCTATCAGTCCCTGCTTCGCATGCGTCCAGATCTCAATGCCGGAGAAATCGCCTTGAAAGGGTCGGTGGACCGCCTGGTCCCTATTTTGATGACGGCATTTACAGCCGCACTGGCTGTGATCCCACTGATTCTGGGCGACCCCACTGGAAAGGAATTGCAACGGCCGCTGGCCATTGTTTTGCTGGGTGGCATGTTGAGCTCGACCCTGCTCAATCTGCTGGTGATCCCGACGCTCTTCCATTGGATGGCCAGCCGCCGCAAGGGCTGGCTGGTGCCGAGCGGATTGTGAGCCGATAATCCTCGTCCGGACTGCGCTGACCTAACATGAAGTAGATGGTTTATCCGCGGCCGCCAAGGCTGGAGCAAACGCAATGCAGGTGAAATTTNTTCGAATGGAACGTGGAATCGGGCTGCCTGAATCGGAGCGGGCGGGCAACCTGCTCGAGACCGGAGTGATGCTGTGGGTAGTGTTCCTGCTTTTACTCCCGATCCTGCTGTTTGGAAATCTTTCTCCTCATCTGCTTGCGCAGCAGTTTGTCGAGATCAAGAGCCACATGCTGATCGAGTCATTCTGCGGTTTTGTGGCACTGATGATCGCCGGCATGATTCTGGCCGTGAGCGCGAGACAAAAGAGCTATGGTGGGGCATTTTTCGGAATGGCTTTCCTGTCCATGGGGGTCATGGACATCCTGCATGCCTGGTCCAATCCGGGCCCGGAACTGCACCATTTCGTCGCCTACCATACCGTCTCTTCCCTGTCTGGAAGCGGGCTGATCCTGGCCGGCATCGTGGCCCATATTTTCTCAGATCGGAAACGCTGGCCTACTCACAGCGATATGCTCACAGTGGGAGTGGGCGGGCTGGTCATATTGATGGTGGCAGTCCTGTATCAGATATTCATTCCGAACCTGATGTCAGGCACCTACCCCAATTCTCTGAGTTTTCTGCCGACCACGCATAGCGTGCATTACCTGCCCAGCTTTCTTTATGCGCTCGATGCCGTTGCTTTTTACGGCTATTACCGGAAGTATCGGAAAAGCCTTGCACTGGTGATCGCCAGTCTGCTATTGGTGTTTGCGCAGAGTGCCTATTTGTTCAACTTCTCCACACTATGGGACATCATCTGGTGGGGGTGGCACGGGGTCAAAATGATGTTCTATCTGGGCGTCATGGTCACGGTGTCAGTCGGTTTTCTGCTGGCGCTCAATACCATTGAGCGCTCGCGCCATGTTCTGATGCGCGCCAACCGGCGGCTGCATCGCACCCAGCGCAGGATCAGAAACGTCAATCAGGAACTCAGGATACGCAACCGCATGGCGCGCGAGGCGATGACCTCGCCCGATCTCAACAATGCACTCGATGTGGTGTCCAGTGCGGTCAACCAACTGCTGGGTATCCCCTGTGGCGAGTTGATCCTGAGCATCCCGGCGGATGAAATCGACGAGTTCGAGCGACATATGCCCCAACTGGGATCGCACTGGCCCATCCGGGCCAAGGCGTCGAACGCCACCTGTTTTGGGCAAAGCTGTCAGTTGGTGAGGGAGTCGNGGGGAAGCTATTACGAATGCTCTTCCGGCACGGTCGATCAGTCGGTTTGCCTGTCGCTCACTGCGAGCGGCCAGGAGATCGGCCACCTTCGGTTGCTCATGGAAGATCGTGAGCACTTGCGCCAGCGCATGGGCCAGTTGCAGGCGTTGGCGGCGGAGATTGGCACGATCGTCAACAATGCACTGCTTTACCATCGTTGGCTTGATGCCAACGAATTCCGGGCCGCTTTGCTACGAGTATCGGCCATGATGACCTCAACCCTGAACCTCAAGCGGGTACTTGAATCGGTGTGCAGCGAAAGCGCCGACCTGCTGGACAGTGAGNGGGCGCTGGTCTGGCTTCCCAGCGAGAAGGAACCCGGGCGCTTCACTCTGGCGGCCCGATGGTTTGCCGACAGCGACAAGGCTTGTACCGCTGAACTGGAGGCCTGGTGCCGTGACGGCCATTCATGCGCACGGCTCCTGAATAATATCGACGGCCACTTCCGCCCACGTGCCATGCTGTGGCCGGACAGTCAGGCGTTATGGGTTTCAGAACAGCCATTGAGTTGCCATTGGNGGGCGATGGCGCTGTTTCCCNTACTGGACGAAGAACGCCTGATCGGCGCCATGGTGTTGATACGCAAGGAGCGGGTGCAATTCAGCGAGGCGACCCTGGCCAAGGGGGAACTGCTTGCCGGCCAGGTCCGTATCGCAATCAACAATGCCCATAGCTACCAGCAATTATCCGAAATCAACCAGCAACTTAAACTGTCCGAGGCAAACAAAATTCGCGCGGAACGCTTGGCAGCGCTGGGCCAGATGGCTGCCTCGGTGGCGCATGAGGTACGCAATCCGCTGTCGGCCATTACCAATTGTCTGGCGGTGTTGAAGGCGGAGCGCAGTAACGAGGGCCGAAGCCGCGATGCCTTGGAAATCATCCAGGACGAGGTGGCGCGGCTGGATAATCTGACGCGCGACTTCCTCATGTTTGGCAAGCCGCGTGTGATGGCAAACAAGCCGGTGGTACTGGAGGCGCTGGTTTACAAGGTGTGTGCGGCTCTGGAGCGTCATGTCCAGCAACAGGGACAAATGATCGAAGTGGAGGCGGGTATCTCGGGCAACGCCATGTCCCATCTGTTCGATGCGGATGGTCTGGAAGTCGTTCTGTGGAACCTCCTGCTCAATGCGTCGCAGGCCATTCATGGCCGGGGCCATGTGTATGCCACGGTACGCGTCTATCCTGGCTGGTTTCTGCTGGTCGTGGCGGATACTGGCAAGGGCATCNCCNCCTTGGAGCGCAAGCTGATTTTTGAGCCGTTTTATACCCAGCGCTCGCATGGTGCCGGGCTTGGGCTCGCCATCGTGCAGCGCTTCGTGCAGGAGTGGGGAGGTCGTATCCGCATTGCAAGCCAGGTGGGGCGTGGCACTCAGTTTTATGTGCGTGTACCCTTGCCCGAACCGGTCGACGCGACTCTTGAACGTTCGATAGCAAAGGCATGAGCAGCAAACCTCTACATATCCTGTTGGTGGACGACCAGAAAAGCCTGCGCCGTAGCCTGTCGCTCATGCTGCTGGGTGCCGGCTTCGATACCAGCGAGGCGGAAAGCGGCAGCCAGGCGTTGGCGATCTTGAGCCAGGCTGAATACGACCTGGTGATTACCGATTTGCGTATGGATGACATGTCCGGAATTGATCTGCTGCGCGAGATCAAGCAGATCAAGCCTCACCTGCCGGTGATCCTGATCACGGCCTATGGCAGCATCGAATCGGCAGTCGATGCGATGCGCCTGGGCGCATTTGATTACCTCACCAAGCCGTTCAGCGAACACGATATTCTGGAAAAATCCATGCCAGCCAGGCATTGCGCAATTACGCCACTGCAATGCGGAGCCCTCCCACGGCGGGGCAGCGCGAGGCAGACGACATCGTGGCCGATACACCGCAGATGCGCGCGACCCTGATCAAGGCGGAACGGCTGGCAGCCACCGACATCAGCGTGCTCATTACCGGCGAGACCGGCACCGGGAAGACTCGTATTGCCCGACTCATCCACGAGAAAAGCGCGCAGCGGGCATGCCTTTGTCAGCATCAATTGCGCCAGCCTGCCGGAGCAGCTTCTGGAGAGCGAACTGTTTGGCCACGTGCGAGGCAGCTTCACCGGCGCAACCGATTCCCGTGCCGGTCTGTTCGAGGAAGCGGATGGCGGCACCATTTTCCTGGACGAGGTGGATACCCTGTCGCCCGCGATGCAGGCCAAGCTATTGAGCGTACTGCAGGAGCGGCAGATCCGCCGGGTGGGATCGAACAAGAGCAAACAGGTGGATATCCGGGTGATCTCTGCCACCAATCAGGTGCTCGACAGCCTCATGGAACGTGGGCATTTCCGTTCCGATCTGTATTTCCGCCTCAATGGTATCCGGCTGCATCTGCCGCCGCTCAGGGAGCGAGGCGAGGATCTCAAGCGGTTGCTGACGCGTTTTCTCGAAGTCTACAGTGCCAAGTACAGGCGAAGCGGACTCGGTCTGACGCCGCGCGCCTTGGCCTGTGTACAGGCTTATCCGTACCCGGGGAATATCCGCCAGTTGGAAAACTTCGTGGAACAAATGGTGGTCTTCGCTGACGAGCAGGGGGTGATCGATATCAACGCCCTGCCAGAAGATCTGTTGCAGCATCTGGGCAACATATCAGAGGCCGATGTCCCCGTCCCATTGCCGCAAGGAGAGGGGGCAGCCTTGCCAAGACCGAGCGCATGTTGATCGAGGCTGCCTTGCGGCGTGCCAGGCATATCGGCGAGGCTGCGCGTGAATTGGGCATCGGCCGTACCACCCTGTGGCGCAAGATGCGCGAATTCAATCTCCAGTTCACGCCAAGTCGGCGCGAATAGGATCCCGCATCGTCTGGCATGCTGTTTGCTCAAATTCGGCAGGGCCGATTCACGGCCTGTTGTTTGAAACAAACAGGAGAGAGGGTGATGAAATTTTTTCCCGCATTAAACGCAACAGCCGCATGCTGTTTTTACTGGGCTTGCTGACGATCTTGCCAGCGACATCAGTCATGGCCGATGAGCCCCAAGTAGTGGCAACCGAGCTCAAGTTCGAGGTTTCCGTGGCAGATAACATCGCGAACGTGCGCGATATGCTGATCTCACAACTCGAAGCCAGGAATTACGCCATCATCAACGTGCTCAATGTGCAGGAAGGCCTGCAGGGGCGGNGGATCGATGCGCCGCCGCTTCAGCTCATCGAGTTCTGCAATCTGACCAAGGCCTACACCGTCACCCATCATGTGCCCAACTTCGAGATGTTTGCGCCATGCCGGTTGGCGCTCATCGAGCATGACGGCAAGACCACGGTCATGATGCAGCGTCCGGCCCATATTTTGAGCTTGCTTGCCAACGACAAGAATCTGACAGACGAAGGCAGGGCAACCCTCAAGCAGTTTGATGATGACTTGCGCGCCATTCTGGATAGCTTGGCAAGTGGCGGGTTCTGATGGCCGGACGGGCTCGTTTCACAATGGAACGAACCCGCCCGGCGCATCGTTCAAATCCATACGTAGCAAGCTNGCGGCGGGAACGGAAATGGCCTGCGCCTCCTGCAGTGCACGAACAGGTGCCCTGGATACACTCAATTTGATGACAAGGAGTATTTGATGAAGGACAGATGGAACGGGATACTTGAAACCCGTTATATGAGTCGGATCGCCGTTGCCGCGCTGCTTGGGGCGGTGGGGCACGCTGGTGCGGCAGAGCATTCCCACCATGGCCATCATGGAGCGTCTCCCATGGGTCACAATCATGGAGGCTCGAATGCGACGGCAGAACTGGTGGCCATTTCAGGCAGTCAGGTGAACGGCACGCTGCATCTGGTTCAACATGACAACAGTAATGTGCTGATCAAGGGAAGCGTGGTGGGCCTGACGCCGGGAAAACACGGTTTCCATATTCATGTGAACGGCAATTGTGATTCGCCGGATGGAATGAGTGCAGGCGGTCATTTCGCGCCTTCTGGCGGGGCCCATGGCGCGCCCTCCGGCGAGGCACATCATCTGGGCGACCTAGGCAATATTGAAGCGGACCGGAACGGCGTCGCCAACGTGAGCGTGGACGTGCCGGGTGTGAGTCTGGCGTTGATCGGCCTCAATTCCATTGTCAATCGCGCGATCGTCATTCACGCCAAAGAAGACGATTTTTCCGATCCGGCCGGCAATTCCGGTGCGCGTGTGGCCTGTGGTGTAATCGAGCAGGACAACGATATGCGCATGTGAGCATCCGGCCACTTCGTGAGTGTTTCGTCTGTTCCGGCCTGTTGGGTTGACCGTGATCGATCCAAGTTATTTCTTCCCTCTGCAGCGCAATTCATTTGAGGGCGCTCAGCCCGCAACAATCGCCAGAGAGAGACTGACGATGCGCTGATTCCAGGCTTGCTGCATTTCCATTCAATGGCTGCTTAAGCCGTGGATGAAAGTCTGGCCTCATCTAATCGCTCAATTTCCTCCTCCTTTACCGGTAGCCCTGCGCTACCGGTTTTTTTGCGTGGGTGATGTGGGATTGCGCAGGTCGGACGAGTTTTTTCAACGTGAAACATTCGCTGAAACAAAGTGGGGCGGCGTGTGTTCAACCTATTGAAAACAAATAATAAATCAAATTGGCATGGGAAGTGCTAGAGACCAACCGCGACAAGGTGTCGCAGCTTTGTTGGGCGGGCTTTCTGGAGAGTGGTTTGGCCGCCAGATCTCTAGATGGCAGTTCGGTTGTGTGCCATCCGGTTCTGATTTCAGGTCGGTGTGCGACAAGGTTTAACAACAGGAGAATTTACAGATGAAATCTAAGGCAACAACGGTATCAGGTGGGCTGGGGAAGCGACGCGTCGTTTCTGCACTTTGCACGGCGGGGCCAGCTCTTTCGCGTTGGGGCTGCTTGCAATACCCGTTAGCGCGGTGTTGGCAGATAGTAAGGATGGAACCTTCCCATCTGCCGAGCAGGTGNGGGGTGAAGTGTTCATCAAACCGATGGCGGTCGGCACAAAAATGCCGACTGATATCGAGATTTATGACTCCAATGCANAAAAGGCCGATTTCGGCAGTCTGGTGGCAGGCAAACGGACGCTGGTGGTGTTTTTCATCTCTGCGGTACCAGTTTCGGTTGAACAGCTGAAAAAGACCGAGGTATTCGTGGACAAATATGGACGCGGCGCGAACGTCGTCTTTATCAATGCGGACACGATGGGCACGCACCTGATGGGTGGCCCGACGCAAGCGATTCCTTCCACGGCGGCAACCATGCGCCTGATCAAGAAGGAGCACAACTTGAAGCGGGATATGTATGTGGCGCCCAACGACGTGCTGAGCCCTAAAGGCGTTTCTACGCGTCTGGGGATTCGCGGTCTGCCGACCAGCTTCCTGTTGTCGGCCAACGGCACGATCGAAAAGGTCTTCGTCGGCCCGCAGGACTGGAAGAAAGGCGACATCTGAATCGACGCTAGGGCGTCTGCATAAAGCAATACAACGCAAGGAGTTAAATTAATGAGTATTTCCAGAAGGCAGTTCATACAAGGTTCGCTCGCTGCCGGCATGGCCGGGGCTGCAGGTGTTTTGGGTTCGGGGAGCGCCATGGCGGCTCGCCACAATCCGCTCAACGAAGCGCAGGCCGATTTTTACAAGAAATTCGATCGTAACGTCGTGCTGCTGCCGAGCAAGTACGGCGGCTACGTGCAGGCGCTTGACCTTGCCGTGCCGGAAACCCTGGCTTGGTATAACTACGGCCTGGCGGGTGTCAACATGCCCATCCCGCACCACATCGCGGCCATGCCTTCGGCCGATCCCTACAAGGGATTCGACTTTTACCAGACCATGCAGCCACCCGGGACGCCTTATGTCAACGAGAACTCCNCCGAATGGCGCGATCGTGGCGATTTCAAGATGTTCAAGATGCGCTACGACGGTAGTGGCAAGCAAAACCACATAGAAGTGGTCAACGACATCGGCGTGACCACGGGTATGTCGCTGGGGGTGCACGTGTCCATCGGTGTGGGCGAAAACGCCAACAAGTATGTCGCGTTTGCAGATGGCCAGAAGGACATGGTGCTGATCACCACCATCGATGACAACCCGAAAATCGTCAAGGCCTTCCGTGCCGATTACGATCCCGTCAAGCGACAGCTTCACATCAGCCATATCTTCCCCGATGCCACCACCGGCAAGTTCGACTACGTGGGCCGCAAAGGCATGAAGACGACCCATGAGGCGATGCTGGGCGAAGAACTGATGCCAGCCGATCCGACCGCGGTATTCGTGGATGCCTTTACCTGGCACCCGACCCTGCCGTTTGGGGCGATCCTGATCCGCCGCCTCGGCTGCTGCGCAATCGTCGATACGCGTACCTGGGAAGTGGTTGCGCTGCTTTCTACGGCCAAAGGCGCGCCTAACAATTTCCCGCTGACCCGGCAACAGGGCTTCACCTGGACCTTCTCCGTTCCGTCGGTGCTTACGCCTTTGCACGAGGCTGGCTTCATCACGAGCGGCGAATACTTCTGTGCATGTAACAACGTGCTGCAGAACAACATCGCGATCTACCGTTCGACCGATGAGAATCCGCTCAAATGGAAGAAGGAAGCCTTCGTCGAAGGGTTCGGCGACAAATATCTGCCGCTGCATATGGGTAACGTACCGGATTCGCGTTTTGCCTACTTCACCATGTGGGCGCGCAAGCCGAACAATGGCTACATCTGCAAGGTGGATACCAAAACCTGGAAGGTGACCGCGAAGTGGGATACCGGCCCGGACCCCCACACCTGCGACTGCTCGGTTGACGGCAAATACATGACTACGGTGTACAGCGGCAACCAGGGCGGACAGTCCGGCTTGGTGATTCTTAACGTCGAGACCGACAAGATCGAAGCCCGTATTGCCGTTCCCGGTGGCATGCACGACCACGTCGTGGTACCGGAAAGCTGGGAAGGCATGAAGTTCTCGCGCAGTACTTCGGTGTAACGGAACGTTTCGTTCTCTCGTCGGCGGCATCGCCGCCGACGGGGTGTCCGAAGAAAAGATTATTAAAGAACTGAAAGACGAGCATGAATATTCAAAGAACAATCGCGAATACATTTGCCTCGGCAATGCGCTGGATTGCCTGCCTTGGGCTGCTATCTGCGTTGGGCCTGCCGACTGCGGCACTGGCGCACAGTAACGAATATCTGGCCACCATCAAGGGCGGCCACGGCGGTTTGCTACGCATGGCGGAGATGTACCACTTCGAATTGGTGGTGAAGGACGGCGAGGCCCAGGTATGGGTCACCGACCATGGCGATACGCCCCAATCGACCCAGGGCGCAAGCGCCAGCCTGCGTTTCATCGCGGGCACGCAAGCCATGACGGTGAAATTGAATCCGGCCGGCGCCAACGAACTGGTTGGAAAAGATTCCCGGATCAGGCTTGTTGCCGGTACCAGGATCCTCCTGACCGTGACCATGAAGGGGCAGAAGCCTTTGCAAATTCGTTATCTGCTGGGCGACATGAAGGCGGATCACGCGGGAAAGCATTGAGCCGCGGTTCTGGAATCATGATGTATCTGCAACTGCATGACGGTCTGTGCTTACCGGCACTGGCAGGTATCGGCGGCTAGTGCCGGAGAGGAGAGCAGACATGCGGATGACACATCCCGGGTATTCCCGCTTCTGTCGGGCCGGCCTGATCACAGGCATTGCATTCCTGGTGGCAGGCGCGGGGATGGTGCACGTGGCCTTTGCCCAAACACCCGTGCAGTATAGGGAAAGCCGCGATCAACTACTCGCGACCAATGCCTGCGTGAAATGCGATCTGGCTGGGGTTGATCTGGCCGGCCTCAATCTCATAGGGGCGGATTTGTCCCACGCTGATCTGTCCCGGGCCAATCTTGCCGGTTCCTATCTGACCGGCGCCACGCTCTATCAAGCCAAACTGACTGAGGCCAACCTGAGCGGTGCGGTCATCGGCGGGGCCAACCTGAGCGGCGCGGAAATGGAAGGCGCCGACCTGAAACGAGTGATATCGAGCCGCGCCAATTTAAATATGGCCAATCTGGCCCGTGCCGATTTCTCCGAGGCCAAACTGGAATATTCCAATATGGAAGGGGCCATCCTGACCGGTGCGAATCTGAGCCGGACCGATTTGTACGAGTCCCGCTTCCTATTCGCCGATTTGACCGATGTGAATTTTGGCTCTGTTGAATTTCAAGTGGGTTGTTCTGCATGAGGGTTAATGGCGTGGAAATCGAGACGGCCGGCGATCAGGAAGATGACGGTTTTGATTGTGTCGATGCGGGTGAAGCCACGGGCACGCCGCTTGGCGGCCTGGAACAAGCCGTTGATCGCCTCCAGAAATCCATTGGTCTGCCGTGTCTGAGCCCAGGCCACGATTCCTTCCAGATGGGATCGGATCATCCGGGCAACCTCCTTCATCGGCTCGACCTTGGAGCGCATGACGCAAGTGCACCAGTGTTCCAGCATGGCGCGCACGACGTTGATTTGTTTGCGATCAAGGATTTCGCGCAGTTGCTCCTTGTAGACCCAGGCGCGCGCCGTGCGCTTGACAGTCATCCTGGCAATCAGTGCGTCAAGATCGGCAGCAGCCTCGGGCTTGAGCCGGGAGGCATCCTTGAGCAGCGTCCAGCGCATGCCCTTGAGGGACTTGTCGGTGCGCTGCTCGATGCGGCGCATCTTGTCCACCGCCGTGCTGGCGTGGCCGATGACGTGGAACTTGTCGAAGGTGATGCGGGCATTGGGCAGATGCTGGCTGACTCCGGCGATGAAGGCTGGCGACATGTCGATGCTCGCCGAGGCGATGTTCCCGGCCGGGCAGCCATGGTCGCCCAGATACTCGGCCAGTTGCGCAATGGTCTGGGCGTCGCGCCCTTCCGTGACGAACAGCACGCGCCTGGCCTCGGCGTCTGCGGCCAGGGTGACATAACTGTGGCCTCGGGCGCGCGAGGTCTCGTCAATGGCCAGCGCCGTGACACCGGAGTGATCCGCCAGGCCGCAGGCCATCTCCACGTACTTCTGGCACACCGCCAGCACCCGGTGGGACGATTCGCCCACGATGCGCGCCACGGCGGCAAACGGCATCTGGCGCGCCAGCATCAGGATGAAGGCTTCGAACAGCAGCGTGAAGCCATTCAGCCGCCCGGCAAAGTCAGGCTCGACCAGTCGCACCGAACCATTGGGCAGCTTCACTCGCGGCGTGCGCACCTGCAGATGGCACTCATGCTGGAAGAAGTTCAGGTGCCGGTAGGTCTTGGTCACGGTGTCGTGCACCGGATGCACGCCTTCATGGCCCGAGACCTTGAAGCGGCTGCCAGCCTTGAAGTCAATCAGCACGGTCAAGGTCCTGGCCGACTCGTCGAAGTCGACCGACGCCACCGTCCACGGCGGGGCAATTCCAAGGGCAGTTTCAAACAGCTTGGCAGTCATGAATTCACTCATCCAGGTTNNGGTCAATATGACGTCAGCTTACCCACTCGGATTTCAAGAGAGGCTGAATTTTATTGGCGCAAATTTGCATGAGGCTGATTTCAGTCATGCCGACGTCAATGGGGTGGCAACCGATGTCACGACTACCTGTCCTGATTTGAAGCCCGGTCCCTGCGATATGCATAGCTTGAGTGAAAGCGGAGAAAAGCTCGGCGCCATGCGGTAGTCGCATTTCGCGGACGAGGGTAGTACACCCCAGCAGGATCTATTCCAGTTTCTTCTCACGCGGTACGGGAGGAGAACAAAATGTTTGTAATTTTATTTATGGCGTTAATTAAAACTGACAGGGCAAGACTGATGGAGAAACAAATTGCAATCGTCACGGCAGCCAGCCTGAGCCTTCTGCTTACTGCCACATTCATCCCCTCTGCGCAGGCCGCGGAGGCATCCAGGCCGGAGCCAACTGGGCAGGAACTGGCTTTCGATAACCGCAAGGGAAATTGTCTGGCATGTCATGCCATGCCCGGAGAGCCTAAAGCGGTGACCAACACCAACATCGCTCCGCCGCTGATAGGCATGGCTGCACGATTCCCGGATCGGAAAAATCTGTACGCACAGATCTGGGACGCTACGCGCGCCAACCCCGACACGGCCATGCCGCCATTCGGCAAGAACAGGATTCTGACCGACGCGGAGATCAACAAAGTCGTGGATTACGTCTACGGGCTGTGAATGCCCGGCTGTCATCTGGTTTTAAGAGAGAAAAGAAACATGAAACGAGCAACATGGATGCTGTCCTGTCTGGGCATGCTGGCTTTCAGCGCCGAAGCGCTGTCCGTCTCGCCGGAACAGGAGCGGCTGAATCGCGTGCAGGCGGTGCAGNAAAAATACCCCGATATCAAATTCGAAGACTATGTGCATGGTGCGCTGGCCTTCAGCGCGGATGCCAAGGCGCAATATGAAAACATGATGGCGTTCCCGCCGTTCGAGTCCGAGATCGACAAGGGCCGCCAGTTGTGGGAGACCCCGTTCAAGAATGGCAAGCTTTATGCCGATTGCTTTCCTGGAGGTGGCAGGAACGTAGCCGGCAATTACCCCTACTACGATGAAACCATGAAANAAGTGGTCACCTTCGAAATGGCACTCAACCAGTGCCGTGTCAATAATGGTGAAGCACCCTACAAGCAAGCTGACATGAATACCATGGGCCTGCTTACCGCCTATGCCCGGACTTTATCGGATGGCATGCTCATGAACATCAAGGTGAAGGGCAGCGGCGCCCTGGCGGCTTTCGAGTCCGGTCGCCGTTTTTTCTATCAGCGTCGCGGCCAGCTCAATNTTTCCTGCGCCAGCTGCCACGTAGACCATGTTGGTGAAATCCTGCGTACCGAGTATCTCTCGATGTTGCCGGGACAGGCCACGCACTGGCCGGCCTTCCGAGGTGGAGATTACACTTTGTTCACGCTGCAGCGGCGCTACTCGGCATGTAATCAGCTGGTGCGTGCGGTGCCCATGGAGATCGGCGGAGAAGAGTACAACAATCTGGAGTATTTCCATTCGTATCTCAGCAATGGTCTACCGCTCAAGTCATCGGTTTTCAGAAAATAACGAGTATGGGCGGCGGAATGCTGCTGCCCGGGTAATTGTCAGGAGGGAAAATGAATTCACGTCGTATTGCAATCGGTTGGTTGGTGTGGAGCGGGTTTGTGATGGGTGGGCTTGGGTACGGCGTATGCGCTGCCGAAAACAACAGCAAGCCGGTTTTGTCAGCCGAGGCCGCGGAAGCTTTGGCGCGAGCGGAGTCTAGCGTGGATCTGGCGACAGCCAAANAGGCATTGTGGACCACAGCGGCCAGTGCGCTTGTCCAGGCCCAGGAAGCCGCCAAGCAACAAGATGATGCAGCTGTGATGAAGTACGCTGCCGTTGCCAACGAGCAGGCGGCTCTCGGCATGGCGCAACTCGATTCCCCGCTAACCAGTCAGCAGTAGCCAGTCAACGGAGCGCTCGGATTGCTATAGCGCATATGACGTCCTCCGTTGTCTGTGGCGAGGATATGGAAAAAGCGCTTTCGAAACAATCGGGGTGGCAAATATGAGCAGTGTGCGCATCGTTCCTGGGTGGCGCACACTGTCCTGTTAGAACTCGTATTCGGTCTGCAGCCTGAACGTATTGTCCGGGGTGGCATCCGACACGCCGAACAGCCAAGCGGCGTTGTACTTGATGGCATGGTGGTGGGCGGTGGCCAGTTTGCCGAAGACGGCCGGTCCTATCTTATGCGACTGGTCCCGGGAGGCTTCCCAGTCGTTCCAGGGGCCGGTGCCGCCAAATCCTTGGAGCCCGTATTCGAAAGCGGGCTGCCAGCGGTATTTCACCTGCCACTGGTAGCCGGCTTCGGTCGGGCTGGATACGGCGGCGTTGAAGCGCTTCTCGAACAGGATGTTGCCATTGAATTGCAGCTTGCCGAACTCGGTCTGGAAGAGCGGGCCGACTTTCAGTTCAACGCCTTCGTCGTGGTCGCTCGGCACTTCGATCTCGGTGATGAAGCCGACGTCCACCGGATATTTTCCGGTCTCCGTGAGCTGGAACTTGTTCTCCCATTCGACGGCATCGTATTTGACGCCGTCGCCGCCGGTCTTTGCATACTTCACATAGACCTCGGTGAACCACCAGTCGTTGGCGCCGTAGCCCAGTCCCAGCGAGGCCATGGATTGCCGCGGGTCGTTGTCGGCGGTGCCGAACTTGAAGTCGATCTCCTTCTCGCCTTTCTCCACGGTGGGCGTGTAGACGTAGTCGGTGGGGCCAGCGAGGGCGGATTGCAGATGCAGCATGCCCGTCGCAGCAATCAACACTGCGTTGCGTTTCATGGGATTTCCTTTCAGGTTGCTTGGGGGATGCGGGGNCGACTCCAGCGCATCCCGAACAGGATGACGAGGAAAGTCAGCGTGTAGAACAGCACCTGCATGCCGCTGGGGCGGGCTTCGTAGCCGGCGAAGATGTGCAGCAGGTTGCCCAGGAGCGAGTCCATGGGCAATAGGGACGAGGAATCCCAGAGCGGGCTGGCGAGCGGGCGAATGAGGTCGCCCTGGATCAGCAGGCGTGCCATCTGCCCGGCCATGCCGGCTGCGAGAAAAAGAATCAGGGCGCTGGTGACAGTGAAGAAATGGCGCAGCGGAATCCGGGCGAGCCCCGAATACAGTACCCATCCCGCGCCGATGCCGGCCGCCAGACCCAGCAGGCCGCCGCTCAGCATGGAAACCCGGCTCGAGCCATCGCCCGCGGCCAGTCCGTACAGGAACAGGGCAGTTTCCGAACCTTCGCGCAGGACAGCCAGGGCGATCAGGATGGCCAGCGCTGACATTTCCCGCTGTCCCGTCCGAACGGCATTCCCCATCGATTTGGCCTGCGCGGCCATCTCGCGCCCGTGGGTGGCCATCCAGATGTTGTGCCAGCCCAGCATCAGCACCGCGATGCCCAGGATGGCGGCATTGAACAGTTCCTGTCCGGCGCCTTCAGCCATCTCGGCGATGGTTTCAGTCAGCCCGGCCACCACCAGGGCGCCGCCCAGGCCGGCGCCAATGCCGATGGCGAGCCAGAAGTTGCGGCCGGTCAGGCCGCGCGTGGCGGCGGCGATGATGCCAATGAGCAGGGCGGCTTCGAGGCTTTCCCTGAAAACGATGATGGCCGATCCGAACATGCTTTACTCCGCCACGATCACGCCACGCGCGGTCTTGTCGTGGAATTCGCCGTAGAAGGGATATTTGCCGGGCGCGAGCGGACCGACATAGATCGTGACTTTGCCATTGCCTGCCACCAGTTTTTCGCGGTTGAGCTCATGGCTTTCGAATTCTTCCGGCGTGCTGTCCAGATTGCTGACCAGCAGCTTGACCTTCTTGCCTGCGGGCACTTTCAGTTCGCTGGGCGTGAATTGATGGTCCTTGATCGTCAGTGTGGCTTCCAGATCGGCTGCCAGGCTGGCAAGGGGGAACATCAAACAGGCAAGGACAAGGGCTTTCATAGGTGTCTAAAATCATTTACGTTTGCATAACGATAATCGTTCTCGTTAATATGTGCAAGAACTTCCTCAGGGCCGCCTGGCGAGCAAAAACGGGTCGGCTGACCTGGGCGTGTAGACGGGGTGCCCTGCGAAATGTCAGAAGGGAAATCGCGATGTCATGGCCGGCCGGGTCTTGCCGGCGACCAGATGGGTGACTTTGGGCGGCTCGCTGCCACGATGAAATGCCCGTGTCTGTTCCAGGACGTCCCGATCCGCAACCGTGACTCGTTCGTGCTGGCGCAAATGCTCGTGCCAGGATTCGACCATGAAGCATTCCACCATGCGTTCGGGATGTTCGACATCCCAGAACAGCTCCCACATGAAGGCGCCATCGCGCCGGCGGATCCGGCTGATCTGCTGCATGGTTCGGGTGAACGCCTCGGTCTGGGCCGGATCGATCCGGTATTCCACCGTGACCATGACCGGCCCGCGGTCGCTTTCGCGTTCCCCGGCCATCATGGGCGTGGGCCAAAACAGCGAGGGTGAAAGATCGACGACATCATGCCGCCCGACCCGGTACGAGCGGGTGAGGGCAATCCCGATCAGTGCGCCGATGGCGGCGACACTCAGCGCGAGCGGGATGCCCGTCCAGGAGGCGACCTGGCCCCACAATGCGCTGCCGGCCGCCATCCCTCCCATGTAGACGACCCAGAACAAGGCCAGGCCACGCGCGCGCACCCACCCGGGCAGGGCCGTCTGCGCGGCGGTCATCAGCGAGGAGACCACGCTGATCCAGGCAACCCCGATCAGCAGCATGGCCGTCCCGGCCGCAACCACGTTCCCGCTGTGGGCGAGCGCCAGCATGGCCAGGGCGTACAGCCCGGTCGCGCCGGCCACGATCCGGTCGCGTGAGAGGCGGGCGTGCGCATGGGGCAGCAGCAGGGCGCCGGCCACTGCGCCCAGCCCCAGGCAAGCCAGGAAGAGTCCGTACGTACCGGGGCCGCTGTGCAGTTCCTGCCTGACGATGAGCGGCAGCAAGGCCCAGGAGGCGCTGGCGAACACGAAGAAGGCGACGCCGCGGGCGAGCACTGCGCGTAACTCGGGCGAATGGCGCGCATAGCGCAGACCGGCACGTACCGCGCCGGCAAGCCGTTCGGCGGGTAGTCCACTCGCCGTGGGCGGGCGCTGCCAATGCCTCAAGGCGGCAATGACGGCAAGAAACGACACGGCGTTCAGCACGAAGACCGCGCCCGGCCCGGCGGCGGCCACGATCACGCCAGCCAGCGCGGGGCCGACGGCTCGGGCGACGTTCAGTCCCATGGAATTCAGCCCGATCGCCGCCTGGAGTTGGGCGCGTGGCACGAGTTCCGGCGTGATCGCACCCCAGGCCGGCATCATCATGGCGTTGCCGGTGCCGAGCGCGAAGGTGAACAGCAACAGGAGCGGGGCGGTGGTCAGGCCCGCAAGCGTGAGGACGCCCAGCGTGGCCGCCATGGCCAGCATCCACACCTGGGCGGTGATGAGGTAGCGGCGGCGGTCGACGATGTCGGCCAAGGCTCCGGCCGGCAGCGCCAGCAGGAAGACCGGGGCCGTGGTAGCAGCCTGCACCAGCGCCACCATCAGGGGATTGGGCGCGAGCGAGGTCATCAGCCAGCCGGCACCGACCTCGTGCATCCAGGAACCGATGTTCGACGCGACCGACGCAATCCATAACGTGCGGAACACGCGGTTGTGGAGGGGCGCCCAGGGCGAAGTGGGCTTGGGCGTCTCGGCTGTCACGAAGCGTCCGCGTCAGGCGCCGTTCAGCGCGTTTTTCCAGGTGCGCAGCGGAATGCAGGTCTGCAGGCGATGGAGGGCGCGGTCGATCAGGGCGGGATGGAGTTCGTGCCCGACCGGCGAGGCCACGTCCAGCGTGGCGTCTCCCTGGCACTGCATGAGCCGTTCATAGGCGGCATAGGCATGCTCGACCGGGATGATCGGGTCGTCTTTTCCGTGCAACACGTGCAAGGTCGTGAATTCGGGCGCCCGGTCGGGCAGCGTCGCAAAGCGACCGGAAAACGCCAGGACCCGGCCGACACCGCCATCATGCGCAATGCCGTATTCCAGCGCCATGATCGCGCCCTGCGAGAAGCCGACCAGCGCCGTGTCCGGCTGCATCACCTTGAGATGATCCTGGGCCTGTCGAATCAGCGCGTGCAGCGCCGGCATGGCCGCGGCTACCCGGGCGGCCCGGTTGCCGTCGTTCAAGCCATCGAGGGAGAACCATTGCCTGCCGCTGTCGTGTCCGTCGAACGCGGCGATGCCTTCGGGCAGCAGGAACGCGGCCTGGGGAAAGGCGGCACCGAGCGTGTCGGTCAGCGGCAGCATGTCCGGNGGCGTCCTGCCCGCGCCGTGCAGCACAATGAAAAGCTGCCGGACCGGCAGCGTGGCGGGCAGCAATTCGATTCCTTGAAAGTCGTGTTCGCTCATGTGCTGTCTCCGCTGCCGGTCCGGCAGGCTGTTTTATCCCGGCTTGAACAGGTCTTTGTAGACCCGCGGCTGGGAACGCCAGTACTGTTTCGGCGCATCGACCTGGCCGCCGAGTGTCGCCGCTGCGTGCCAGGGCCAGCGCGGGTCGTACAGCATACCGCGAGCGAGCGCCACCATGTCGGCCTGGCCCGAGGCGAGGATCGTTTCCGCCTGCTCGGGCTCGGTGATCAGGCCCACAGCGATCGTGGGCAGTCCGGTTTCGCGCCGGATTCTGTCGGCGAAGCCGACCTGGTAGCCCGGTCCGACCGGGATGTCCTGCAAGGGAGAGAGTCCGCCGCTGGACACGTCGATGAACGCGCAACCGTGGCGCTGCAGTTCCTGTGCGAACGCGACGCTCTGCTCGATATCCCAGCCACCCTCCACCCAGTCGGTGGCGGAAATCCGGATGCCCACCGGCGTGTCATCCGGCACGGCGGCGCGGAGAGCGTCGAACACCTCGAGTGGAAATCTCATGCGATTTTCCAGCGTGCCGCCGTAGCGGTCGTCGCGGGTATTCGACAGGGGCGACAGGAACTGGTGCAGCAGATAGCCATGTGCCGCGTGCAGTTCGATCACGTTGAAGCCCAGCCGCTGCGCACGCTGCGCCGCAGCCACGAAATCGTTGCGGATGCGTGCGAGTCCGGCTTCATCGAGGGCGGCCGGGCGGGGNTCGTCTGCCGCATAGGGCAGGGCGGACGGCGCGACGGTTTGCCAGCCGCCGCTGGCCGGCGCGATCGACTGCCCACCGGCCCACGGCACCTCAGTGGAGGCCTTGCGGCCGGCATGCGCCAGCTGGATGGCGATGGGAATCGGNGAATGCCGGCGGATCGACTGGAGGACGTGTGCTAGCGCCGCCTCCGTCTCGTCCGACCAGAGCCCCAGGTCGGCGGGCGAGATGCGGCCCTCCGGCGCAACTGCCGTGGCCTCGATGAACATCAGGCCGGCGCCGGACAGGGCCAGGTGCCCCAGGTGGATCTGGTGCCAGTCGGTCGCACGACCCTCGTCGGCCGAATACTGGCACATGGGGGCGATGACGACGCGGTTGTCCAGAACCTGGCTGCCGAGTGTGATGGGAGAAAACAAGATGCTCACGATGATGGGTTCCTTTAAGGGGTCAATGGACTAATTGGCTTCCGCCGGGTCACACCACACATAGGCGTCCATGGCGAGGCCGCCATAGGTGAAGGGAGGTTGATGGCGCGTGGGCCGATCGCCGTCCGCGGCGCCCAGGGCGACGAANAACGGCAGGAAGTGTTCTTCGGTCGGGTGCGACGCCGAACCATGGGGNGCTGAACGATAGTCCAGCAGGGCCGCGACATCCTGTGCCGCGACGCGCGCGGCGACCCAGTCGGCAAAGCTCTTCGCCTGTGGAACCGGCGTCGGGTCTCCAGTCGCCTGCCAGTCCAGCCAGCCGAAGTTATGCGTGATCGAACCGGTGGCGACGATGAGCACGCCTTCCTCGCGCAGCGGCGCCAGCGCCTGTCCCAGCGCGAAATGGGCGGCCGGGCCGGCGTTGCGCACCAGCGAGAGTTGCGTGACCGGGACGTCGGCCTGCGGAAACATTGCCGACAGCGGCACCCAGGCGCCGTGGTCCAGTCCGCGGCTGGGGTGCAGCTCCGCCGGCGCGCCGGCAGCGGACAGCAGGGCGACGGCGCGTTCGGCCAGTGCCGGCGCGCCTGGCGCGGGATACTGCATGGCATACAGGTCTGGCGAGAAACCCGAGAAGTCGTGGATTGTCTCCGGCGCACCTGACAGGCTGGCCGTGGCCTGGCGCGCTTCCCAGTGCGCCGAAATCGCAAGAATCGCCGTCGGCCGCGGAATCGCCCGACCGATATCGCGCCAACAGGCCACGGCCTCCGGCGCCTTCAGCAGGGCATCGGGGGCGCCGTGGGACACGAACACGACGGGCAGATGAGACATATCGGACTCCTTTCTCCGCCAGAGAGTCAGCGGCGGATTACTGCTTGTTGACCGCGACCGCTTCCATCGGGATCTCGAGGGTCACGTCATCGGACACATAGGGTGCGTATTTGCCCATGTTGAATTCGGTACGCTTGATCTTGGTTATTGCGTTGGCGCCGATCGCGTCCTTCTTCATGATGGGATGCGGCATCGCCTGGAACGAGGTGATGGTCAGCGTCACCGGCTTGGTGATGCCCTTGATCGTCAGGTTGCCGTCGACCGACACCGGCTTGTCGCCGTCGAATTTCACGGACGTCGATTTGAACGTGATGGTCGGGTACTTCGCGGTATCGAAGAAATCCTCGTCCT
This sequence comes from Thiobacillus sp., assembly GCF_013693775.1. Classification (NCBI taxonomy): domain Bacteria; kingdom Pseudomonadati; phylum Pseudomonadota; class Betaproteobacteria; order Nitrosomonadales; family Thiobacillaceae; genus Thiobacillus; species Thiobacillus sp. The sequence goes on along the minus strand of NZ_CP059257.1, from coordinate 1,049,951 downwards.
GGATGTGCTGGTTCAGTAGGGGGTAGCCGGTGTTCACTGACTTGGCGTCGATGGTGACGTCCACAGAGCCCGTCTTGGCGGCCTTGTCGTAGACGATCGTGCCGCTGGTCTTGTCGAAGCTGTGCACCTGGTTCGAGTAGCCGAAGTGGTTGTACTCGAAGCGCGGCTGGGTATGCGTGGGGTCGATGACGTAGGTTTCCGGCGCGGCGAACGCGCTGGCGGCGACGGAAGCGAAGGCAAGGGCGATGACGAGTTTCTTCATGGGGATTCTCCTGGGTGAATGAGGGATGGGACGCACTACTTCTTGCCGGCTGCCGCAGCGGCAACCAGCCGGAATTTGATCTGCACTTCGTTGGCGACGGTGCCGTAGTCGGCCCACATGCCTTCGCCGATGCCGTAGTCGCCGCGCTTCAGCGCGAAACTGCCTTCGAACACGCCGAGATTGCCTTCCTGCCTGAACGTGGCGGGCGTTTTCGTATCGAGTGTGCGGCCCTTGATGCTCATCTTGCCGGCCACTTCGAAGCGATTGTTGCCCAGTGGCTTGATCGAGGTGGACACGAAACGCGCGACGGGAAATTGCTTGGTGTTGAACCAGAGCTTGCCGGCCACTTCGTCGTTGCCTTCCTCGGAGCCGGTATCGATGCTGGCGAGCTCGATGTCGATTTCAGCCTTGGCGAGCGCCGGCTTCGCCGGATCGAAGTTGATCCGGCCGCCGAAGCGCTTGAATCCGCCATCGAGCGGCACGTTCATCTGCTTGTATGCAAAGCTCACTGCGCTCTTGTCGGCCAGCAGCTGGTTGAACTCGATGGCCTGGGCACCCGCCGACAGCAGCAGGGCGGCCAGGCCGACGAACGGCGCAACGTGCCGCGTGCCAGGTTTCATGAGGCTTAAGAAGGAAGCGCGAGCGGTGAGATTCATGATCTGAACTCCAGAGTACGGACGAGACGATAGGTTCACTGTACGCAAGCCGGGATTGGAGAAATAGGCTACATTTGGCAAATTATTGTTGCTCATAAGACAACAATCGGACGGAGGCATACATGGACCGACTCGACAGCATGCGGCTCTTCGTGCGGGTGGCCGAACTCGGCAGCTTCTCCGCCGTCGCGCAACAGATGAACGTGGCACGCTCGGTGGTGACGCGGCAGGTGGCGGCGCTCGAAGCACACCTCGGAACGAAGCTGCTGGCCCGCAGCACACGACGCCTGAGCCTCACGTCGGCCGGAGCCACCTACCTGGAAAAATGCCGCGAGATCCTCGGGCTGGTGGATGCCGCCGAAGCCGGCCTGACCGAGGACAGTCAAGCGCCGCGCGGTCACCTCCGCATCACCTTGCCGTTCTCCTTCGGCATTCGCCAGTTGATGCCGATGTTCGGTGACTTCATGGCTGCGAATCCCGAGATCACGATTGAACTGGAATTTAGCGACCGTCGTACCAACCTGATTGAAGGCGGCTTCGATCTGGCCATCCGCATCACCGACCGGCTGGAGCCGGGCGACGTGGCGCGCAAGATCGGCAGCAGCCGGAGCGTCGTGGTGGCCGCACCCGGTTATATCAAGCGCCATGGCCGTCCGCGTCACCCGAAGGACCTGATCCGGCATGAGTGCTTCGGCTATGTGCTCGCCACGCGCTCGAGCTGGGCCTTTAGCCTCGATGGCAAGACCGAGTGGTTTCCCGTTGCCGGCCGGCTCGAGGCCAACAGCGGCGACGCCCTGCTCGCTGCCGCGATAGGCGGGCTCGGGATCACTTATCTTCCCACGTTCATCGTCGAAACGGCGGTACGCGAACATAGCCTGGATATCCTGCTGCCGGCGTTTCGCGCGCCTGAACTGGGAATCTACGCGGTCTTTCCGAGCAATCGCTACGTGCCGCACCGCGTCCGGGCCCTGGTTGAATACCTGGCCCAGCGGATCGGCAGCAAACCGCCCTGGGACGAAATCCTGCCCAAGGGGTAGCGTCGCGCTAGGGCGATCCTGTCGATGAGGGCGCCAACCGCGTCTGCGTGAACGCATCGGGTAAACTCGGCCCTATCCCGACCGCACCAACAACACGAGTACATCCAAGGCATGACCGCACCTGAAACCAAACCCTGTCCTNTTTGCCAGCTCGACCCGCACCGCATCGTTGCCGAAGATGAACTCACCGTAGCCTATCGCGACGGGTTTCCCGTCTCGCTCGGCCATACGGTGATCATTCCGCGCCGTCATGTCGCCACCCTGTTCGAGGCCACCGAAGCCGAGCAGACTGCGCTGCTCGGCATGCTGGCACAAGCGAAGGACATCCTCGACAAGCACCACCAGCCTGACGGCTACAACATCGGCATCAACCACGGCCCGGCCGGCGGCCAGACCGTCCCGCATCTACACATCCATCTCATCCCGCGCTACCGCGGCGACAAGGAAGATCCGCGCGGCGGCGTGCGCTGGGTGTTGCCGGACAAGGCGAAGTACTGGGCATGAGTGTGCCCGGCGCTGCAATCTGATATTTTTCGGCCTTTCAACAACCCGATCCTGGACCACCCGCGATGTACAACACCTTCAAACCCGAACAGCCCATGAGCCTGATGGATTTCGTCCGCGCTGCCAAATCCTGCGTCAGGGAAATCACCNCGCAGGCGCTGCTGGACAAACTCAATGCGAGGGAGGACCTGCTGCTGCTCGACGTGCGCGAACATGGCGAATTCGAGACGGGCCACATCAAGGGCGCGCAGCTGGTGCCGCGCGGCATCATCGAGGCGGCTGCCGACCCCGCCTATCCCAAGCACCTGCCCGAACTGGCCGCCGCCCGCGACCGTCAGATCGTTGTCTACTGCGCCACCGGCGGACGTTCCGCCATGACGGCCGCCGTGCTGCAGATGATGGGATTCAAGAACGTTTTGAACATGGAAGGCGGCTATACCCGCTGGGTGGACGACGGCATGCCGCAGGTCCACGAGGCCACGTATTGATCCGGCAGGCGGAAACGCCGACACCTGAAACCTGCAAGGCCCGCAGTGATGCGGGCCTTGCAGCATTGGGCATGCCCGTTTCATCGGGCCTCGGACAGGACAGGCGAAGCGTTTCCGCAAGCTTTTGCCGAACGGACTGGCCTTCCCAATCCAACAAATCCTTCGAAGAAGCCATTATCATCGGGCATCGGGTCTGCTCTCAGACTACGTGCGGCTTCAGGTTGCCCGGCCTGAGTCGTTCATGAAGTCACGCCCGCACCAGGCGCCCCATAATAGATATATGAACACGCGCGTTTTCCTGTAGCGAACGATTGATATACCAAGGTTGATCGATGAGCACTGATCCGGAACAGATTTACGTCACGCAACCCTATCTGCCGCCCCTGGACGAGTTCATCCCGTACCTGGAANAAATCTGGGAGAGCAAGCAGCTCACCAACAATGGCCCCTTCCATCAGCAACTGGAACAGGCGCTGGGCGAGTACCTGGGCGTCGAGCACATCGCCCTGTTCACCAACGGCACGATCGCCCTGATCACGGCATTGCAATCCTTGCGCATCACGGGTGAGGTCATCACCACGCCTTATTCCTTCGTGGCCACATCGCATTCCCTGCTCTGGAACGGCATCAAGCCCGTGTTCGTGGACGTCGACCGCGACACGCTCAATCTCGACCCGGCGAGGCTCGAGGCCGCGATCACGCCGCAGACTACGGCCATCATGCCCGTGCATTGCTACGGCCGCCCGTGCGATGTCGAGGCCATCCAGAACATCGCCGACAACTACAACCTCAAGGTCATCTACGATGCGGCGCATGCGTTCGGCGTACGCGACGCAGGCGGCAGCATCCTGCGGCATGGCGATCTGTCGGTGCTGAGCTTTCATGCCACCAAGGTGTTCAATACCTTCGAGGGCGGGGCGATCGTCTGCCCGGATGCCAAGACCAAAACGCGCATCGACCATCTGAAGAATTTTGGCCATGTGAGCGAGGTGGCAGTCGTCGCCCCCGGCATCAACGGCAAGATGAGCGAGTTCAATGCGGCACTGGGCATGCTCCAATTGAAATATATCGACCAGGCGCTTGCGCGGCGCAGGGAAATCGACGCGGCCTATCGCAAACGCCTGGAAGCGGTGAAGGGGATCCAATGCATGCCGGCGGAACGCGGAGATATTTCCAATTTCGCCTATTTCCCGATTCTGGTCGAGGCCGACTACCCGATCAGCCGGGACGACCTTCACCAGACACTCAAGGACAACGGCATCCACCCGCGCCGTTATTTTTATCCGTTGATTTCGGATTTCTCGATGTATCGAGGACTCNCCTCCGCGCATCCCGACAATCTCCCGGTTGCGGTCGAGGCCGCGGAANAAATCTTGTGCCTGCCGATTTACCCGAACCTGGACGACAGGCAGATCGACACCATTACCCGGCTGATTGCAGCGCAGTCATGCATGTAGAACAGAGCGTCATGGAAAGGATGGGCGCATGACCGCTGCGTCGGGAAATAAAAAACTGATCATCTATGGCAATGGCCAGATGGCACGCATGTTTCTGGAGTTTGCGCGACTGGAGTACGAGGTTGTGGCGTTTACGGTCGACCGCTCCGTCCTGGCCGATCCCTTCATCGAAGGCCTTCCCGTCATCCCGTTCGATGACATCGAGACGGACTACCCGCCGGCAGACCATTGCCTGATCATCGCTGTCGGCTATCGGGAGATGAATGACTTGCGGGTCCGCAAGTACCGGGAAGGCCTGGCCAAGGGCTACGCCTTCGCCAGCTATGTCCACGCCTCCGTGGTGCGCCACGCCAGCGTGTCGGTGGGCGAGAACACCATCATCCTCGATCATGCCGCCATCCACCCCTATACGCAGATCGGCAACAGCGTCTTCATTGCCAGCAATGTGTCGATCGGGCATGGTTGCCGCATCGGCGACGCCTGCTGGATCAATTCGGGCGTTGCCATCGGGGGCGAGACCGTGATCGGGGACGCCTGCTTCCTCGGCATCAACGCTACCGTCGGCGACAACATCCGGATCGGCAGGCAGTGCTTCGTGGGCGCCAACACGCTGGTGACCCGGAACACGCTCGCCGACGAGGTGTATGTTTCGGCGAGCGGCGAACGCTTTCCGCTATCGAGCCAGACTTTTCTTCAATTTATCGCCCGCTCTGCCCGTTAGCATACCCATGCTGACTTCATCGCACCCTGCAGCCCTCTATGGGCACTTCCGGCATGCCGCCGAACACAGCCCCGACAAGCTGGCGCTCGTGGTGGGCAACGCCCGCTACATCTATCGCGACCTGCTGCGGGAGGTGGATGCGCTGGCGGATGGCCTGTCGATTGCCGGGGTGCGTGCGGGCGACCATCTCGGCGTGATGCTGCCAAATTGCGCCGAGTTTGTCCTGGCCCTGCTCGCCGGTGCGCGCCTCGGCGTGGTCATCGTGCCCCAGAGCATGGGATTGGGCGCGGAAGCGCTGGCCGCCACCTTCAAGGCCGCCGATGTCCGGCATCTGATCGCATGGGCCGGTGCGATTTCCAATCTGGCCGGCCTGCGTCTCCCGCCCGGCGGTATGCGTGTCGTGGCCGGCGGTGTCCGGGAAGGCTGGACATCCGTGCAGGCGCTGATCGAGACAGGCCGCGCTACGCCCGGGCCGGCGCCCTCGTTGTCGGAGACGTTGCCGTATCTCATGGTGCTTACCTCCGGCTCCACCGGACAGCCCAAGCCCATCCTCCTCAGCCAGCGTACCAAGCGGCTTCGCGCCGCGGCGGCTGCCGAGTTGTACGGCGTTACTGCGGACGACGTGACGCTGGCCGCCACCCCGCTTTATCATTCCCTGGCGCAACGTCTGGTGCTGATGCCGTTGATTTCCGGGNGGACGAGCATCGTCATGGCGCACTTCACTCCGGCCAGCTGGATCGCCACGGTCCGCGAACATGGCGTGACCTTCTCCATCGCGGTTTCGTCCCAGCTCAGGCAAATACTGGACGCCTTGATCGCCAGCCAGGAAACGCTGCCATCGCTGCGCTGCCTGGTGTCTTCTTCCGCACTCCTGGACGATGAAACGAAGGCCAGGCTGCTGGCCCACCTGTCCTGTGAATTTCACGAGTGCTATGGCGCGTCGGAGGTCGCCATTGCCACCAACCTGGCACCCGGCGCGGCGTCTCGCAAACTGGGCTCGGTCGGCACCGCCATTCCGGGAACGGACGTGCTGATCCTCGACGAAAACGGGCAGCCGGCAGCGCCGGACACGCCGGGCGAAATCGCGTGCCGCACACCCATGCTGTTCAGCGGTTACTATGCCCAGCCGGCCGCCACGCAGGCCGCGATGTGGNGGGACTATTTCCGTACCGGCGATCTCGGCAGGATGGACAGCGAGGGTTTTCTGTACTTCCTTGGGCGGATCAAGGACATCATCATCAGCGGCGGCATCAACGTCTATCCGAAGGACATCGAGGACGTGGTCGCCAGCCACCCAGCAGTCAGGGAATGCGCGGCCATTCCGCTGCCGGACGAGCATCTGGGTGAAGTGGTTGGCGTGGTCGTCGCCTTCCATGCGCCGGATGTCCCACCGGAGTTGCGCGACCTGCAACGGCTGTGTATGCAGCGCCTCGGGGACTTCCAGCAGCCGCGCCGCTTCTTCGTCGTCGATGCGCTTCCGCGGAACGCAATGGGTAAACTCGACAAACCTGCACTGCGACAGGCCTATTCAACCGGCCTGCATAAAGGATAAGCATGGCCCATACCCAACTTCCCNCGCTGCGACTGGGCTTCATCGGCGGCGCCCTGAATTCGGCCGTGGGCTACACGCACTACAACTCCAGCCGGCTGGACGGCCATTTCCGCGTGGACAGCGGGTGCTTCAGCCGGCGTGCCGACGTTAACGAGGAGACGGCGCGGACGTACGGTATCCCTGCCGAGCGCACGCACGCCACCTGGCACGCGCTGCTGGAAAACGAGAGGCAAGCGCTCGATGCCATCCTGGTACTGACGCCGACGCCGGATCACCGGGATAGCGTGATAGCGGCGCTCGATGCGGGCTATCCGGTCATTTGCGAGAAGGCCCTGGCGGTGTCCAGCGAAGCGTGCCGGCGCATCGGCGAAGCCGTGGACCGCAACCGCGGCTTCCTGGCGGTCACCTACAACTATTCCGGCTACCCGATGGTGCGCGAATTGCGCTGCATGATCGCCGACGGCCAGCTGGGGCGCCTGCAGCAGATCCAGATCGAGATTCCCCAGGAAGGCTTCCTGCGGCAGGCGGCTGCGCCGCAAGCCTGGCGCCTCAAGGACCATGCCGTTCCCACGGTGTCGCTCGATCTCGGCGTGCACGCCCATCATCTGGTCCATTTCCTGACGNGGGGCAAGGCGCCGCTCGAAGTCATCGGCGATCAGGCCACTTATGGCCAGTTCGGCGACATCATCGACAACGTCTATTGCCTTGCGCACTACGAAGACGACCTGCGGGTACAGTCCTGGTTCGGANAAACGGCGCTCGGTAACCGCAATGGCCTGCGCATACGCGTCTACGGCAGTCTCGCCAGCGCCGAGTGGTTCCAGATGCAGCCCGAGGATCTGCTGTTCAGCCAGGCCGACGGCCGCAGGCTGCTCATCGACCGCGGGTCCGGCGATGCCGACCTGGCCAGGCAGCTGCGCTACAACCGTTTCAAATCCGGCCATCCCTCCGGGTTCATCGAGGCTTTCGCCAATCTCTACGCCGATATTGCCGACCAGCTGCGCCAGCATCAATCCGGCGCCATGACGCGCAACGCGTTCGTCTACGGCGCCCAGGAATCGGAAGAAGGCCTGCGTTTCCTGGAGGCCATTTCCCGATCGGCGCAGACACGAAAGTGGGAAACGGTATGACGCGCCCCGACCAGACGAACGCCATGTCCTCACCTATTTACGATTTCATCGTGCAACTGCTCGAAGAAAAAGGCGCAGTCCCGGAACCTGCCGCGCTGCCCGCCTACCGATATCTCGACGTCGGCCATATCGATTCGCTCGCCTTCATCAAATTCGTCTTCCGCATCGAAGAGCGCTTCGGCATCCAGTTCTCGGAAGCGGACATGCTGGGCGACCAGGCAAAGACCGTCGGCGGACTGGTTGCATTGATCGAAGGCAAATGCGATCGATCCCCCGCACCTTGATGCCATTGAGCCACCTGACATGAGCCAACCAGACAACAACGCGTCCCTGCTTGCCGAATACGGGCGCTACATGCTTCCCGTGCTGAGCTTCCGCGACATCGTCCTGGTGCGAGGGCAGGGCAGCTACGTCTGGGACGCGGATGGCAACCCGTATCTGGATTTGAACAGCGGCCAGTTCTGCGCCGTGCTGGGCCACTCCGACCCCGGCGTCGCCCGCAAGATGCAGGAGATTTCCCAGACCCTGCAGGACACGGACACGTCCACCCTGACCCGGTCGGTCTTGCTGGCCGCCAAGCAGATTCATGACCGCGCCCCGGAGATGAACGGTCGGATCCTCTTCCTGTCGACCGGCGCGGAGGCCGTCGAATGCTGTCTCAAGTACGCGAAGCACATCAAGGAGAAGCCGGGCGTCATCGCCTTCGACAAGGCCTATCACGGACTGACGCACGGCAGCGCCGCGTACTCGATGTCGCGCGACCGGATCCGGCCGCCGGTCGAGCATTCCTACGTCACGCCGGCGCCGCGCAGCCATGGCGATGACGACGCGGAAACCGACAGTTGCATCGAGGCGTTCCGCCAGATCCTCGATGACTCCGCCGACGACATCGCCGCGGCGATCTTCGAGCCCATCATCTCGGGTGGCGGATTCTACTTTCCGTCGCGCCGGTATTTCCAGGCGATCCGAAAACTCTGCGACGACAACGGCATCTTCCTGATCTTCGACGAATGCCAGACCGGCTTCGGCAGGACGGGCAGCTGGTTCTACTATCAGCAGCTCGGATGCGTGCCCGATTTCGTCGTGTCCGCAAAAGCCATGGGAATGGGCTACCCGGTCTCCTGCGTCATTGCCAACGGCCATACCGTTCCCCATGCGAAGTTCGCGATGGAGTATTTCAGTTCCCACCAGAACGAGTCGTATGCCGGCGCCCTGGTGTCCCACCTGATCGACGAGATCGAGACCCGCGGCCTGCTCGAACGGAACCGCACCTCCGGCGCCTACCTCCTGGCTAAACTCGGCGCGATTGCTGCCGAATCCTCTCTTATCGGCAATCCCCGCGGCCAGGGACTGATGTGTGCATTCGACCTGAGCGACACGGGCCGGCTCGACAGCAAGCAGGCGGGCGATCTTTTCTGCAGGCTGGCGCAGCAGAACGGCTTGCTACTCCAGCATTGCAATCTCGGTCGCACCATCCGCCTGCTGCCGAACTACGCCGCGACCGAGGCGGACTTCGATNTTNTTGCGGACCGATTGAAGGCCACGCTGGCCCAGTTCCAGGCCACACTCGATCAACCTCTCTAGCGAGCGACCTCCATGTTATTTTCAGAGATCGACACGACTTACCTGGCCAACACGATCAAGGGCCTGCAGGGGAAAAAGCTCATCCTGTGGGGCGCCGGGCGACGGCTCAAGGGCTTCGTCGAGCAGTACTGCGGCGACGGCAAGCTCCTGCCCACGCCTTACGGTGTCTGTGACAGCACGCGCGAGATCGCCGAGAAGACGCTCTGGGGCATCCCCGTCCTGCCTTTCAAGGACGTGCAGGCCATGCTGCCCAAGGACACCGTGATCATCATCACGGCCGGCCTGCTCGAACTGCAGGCCAGGGTGGTGGCAAGCGAGCTATATTATTTCCCGCTGTTCCATTGCCGGACCTTCGAGGTCTACGACTACCTGCAGAAAAACTTGGACCAGTGCGACCGGGCCATCGGCCTGCTCGCCGATCCGGTGTCGAAGAAGACCTACCGGGGCTGCATCGAAAACATCCTGTGCGGACGGCTCTGGGACCAGTCACTCTTCAGCGCCAGCCCGTATTTCGGCAACGACATCAACGAACGGCTCGACGCCTCCGGCCAGCTCGTCTTTGCCGGCGCCTTCAACGGCAAGCATCTCGACCGCGCCCTCGAAAACAACCCCGCCATCCGCATCGCGGCCTTCGAGCCCAGCAAGACCTGGTCGGCCTACCTCCGGGAAAAATTCAAGGCCGCACCGCAGGTGACGATCCACAACAAGATCCTCTGGAGCGAGAACACGCTGCTGAGCTTCGACGACGACATGTCCAATTCCGGGCTCGACGCGCACGTCACCACGGACGCGGCCAACAGCACCTATCAGCACGAAGGCGTCGCCATCGACGACTATATCGAGGGCAAGGTGTCGATGATCGCCCTCGACGTCGAAGGCTCGGAGCAACGCGTCGTCCAGGGCGCGCATCGCACGATCGAACGCGACCGCCCCAAATTGTGCCTGTGCCTGTACCACAACCTCGACGACTACTTCAGGATCCCCGTCATCATCAGCGAGCGCTATGGCTACCGCCTGCACGTCAAACATCACTCCACGATCAGCGCGATCGAAACGGTCCTCTATGCGGTCTGACTGCACGGCGTCCGCCCATGCTTGATTTCGCGTTCTCCATGCCGACCCGGATCCTGTTCGGGTCGGGCGCGCGATCGCTGCTGGAACGGGAACTGGACGAACAGCCCGTTGCGAAGGTGCTGCTGGTCTATGGACGCGAAAGCGCACGCGCGAATGGCAGCTACGACGACGTCACCGGCCTGCTCGACGCGCGCGGCATCGCGTACCTCGAGCATCCCGGATGCCGGGAAGACCCGGATGACGCATTCGTCGGGGCAGGCGCCGGACTCGCACTCGATCACGGCGTGGATTTCGTCCTGGCGATCGGTGGCGGTTCGGTGATCGACGCCGCCAAGGCCATCGCCCTGCTGGCGGCCAACCGGACACGCGACATCTGGGCGGTTCACGCGGCGCGCCAGGGTTTCGCCGCACCCGCACTGCCGCTCGGCGTGGTACTGACGACCACCGGAACGGGCACCGAGGTCAACGGCAGCTTCGTCATCCGCCGCCGCGCCGACAACGAAAAGATCGCGTTCAGCAGCCTGTCCACGCGTCCGCGCTTTGCCTATTGCAACCCCGACTACACGATCACGCTGCCACCGCAGGTGCTGGCCGACAACTACACCGACATCCTGTCCCATCTGCTGGAACAGTATTTTTCGATGGAGGACAGCACGGGAATCGTCGACGCGATCATTCTCGAAGCCATCCACTACCTGCTGAGGAACACGCCGGCACTGCAAACCTGGAAAGATTCGTACGGCTTTCGGGCCAACACCATGTTTGCATCGACGCTCTCGCTGTCCTATCTGTTTTCCTGCGGCAAGAAAGTCCCGTGGATCCTGCACACCCTGACCCATGCGCTGGCCGCCCGTCGTCCCATTTCACATGGGGCATCGCTCAGGGTCGTCATGCCGGGCTGGCTCGTCTGGCTGTCCGGCAAGCCCGCCTATGCCACGCGATCGCGCCAGCTTGCCGACAAGCTCGCGCTGTCCGATTCGAGTCAGCTGGGGCGTTATTTCCTGGATCACTTCGCGCTGATGGGCTGCGATCCGCATCCACTGCTCAGCGACGCGGAGAAAGCGCAGATGGTGACGCGGCTGTCGGCCGACACGGATTTTCTCGCCCGCGCAAACCTGGACGCACGCGACCTCAGATGCATCCTCGACTGGACGCATCATGCCTGCTGAATCGGCATCGCCTGACATGAACACGACAACCATACTGATCTTCCCGCTCGATATCGACGACGCGGATGTCTTCATCCGGACCGCGAAGGCGCTCGGCCTCACGGTCGTCGGCGCCAGTTCCGCCATGGCCGGCCCCGGGGACAAAGCGGTCGACGGTTTCACCCGGCTGCCCTTCATCACCGACCCGGCATTCGACCAGGCCTTGCAGAACGCGCTCGAGCAGCATGCGGTGACGACGGTCCATGCGCCGCATCAGGGCGTCTGGCGCCATCTGGACACGCTCCTGAAAACACACCCGGCCCGCTTCCGCTTCACGCTCTGCAGCCCCGATCCGTTTTCCGCGACGCAGCGGCGCTTTGCGCCACACGAGGCGTGGGCTGCCTTGATGTCGTCCGACTCCCCGCTTGCCGGACTTGCGATGCCCCAGGCGATCCGTCCGCCCTTGTCGCCCGCGCGGTATTCCGCGCTGCACCGCCAGTTCCTGAGCATTCCCGGCGATTCCGACGTCGGGAAGCTACGTGCCTTGTGCGACATCGCCCGCCTGCTGCCGCCCGGCGACCTGCTCGAAGTGGGATGCCTGTACGGGCGCTCGGCGTTTGCGCTGGGCTATCTGGCCCGCCAGTACACACTGGGCAGCATGATCTGCGTCGATCCGTGGAACACCGCCGAACTGACCGACCAGGGCGCCGCCGCCGCGATCATCAACGTCGAACTCGCCAACACGGACATCGACAGCGAAAGAATCTTCAGGGTATTCCTGAATGCCGCAGCTCTGCTCGACAACATGGGGTATATCCGCGCAACCTCCGAGAAAGCGACAGGCCAGTATGAGGCGGCCATCCGCAGCGGTGCGCTGCACAGCCCCGAACTGGGCAGCATCCCGGTCAGCGGGCGGCTGAGCCTGCTGCACGTCGACGCCAACCATCGCTACGACCACGTGCGGCGGGACGTCGAGCTATGGAGTCCTTATCTCGCCGAGGGCGGATGGCTGCTGCTGGACGACTATGTGTGGGCGTTCGGCGACGGCCCGCGGCGGGTGGGCGACGAACTGCTCGGCAGCCCCTTCTACGATTCGGCGTTCGTCAGCGGCGACACGCTGTTTCTGCGCCGTACCGGCGTGCGCTGAAGCGCGCGCCTCAGCTGCTGCACCATGTCCGCCACATCTCCCGATAGGCGGCTTCCAGGTGGCGGGTGACGGTTTCCGGGCCATAGTTCGACGCCGTCATCCGCTCGCGCAAGGACTGCCGGATTCGATCCAGCCCCGGCAGGTCCTGCGCCATCCGCATGGCGAGCTGGAAGTAGTCTTCCTCGTTGTGCGTGATGAAGTCGCTCAGGCCGACACGCGACAGCAAGGGAACCGCGCAGCGCGACACCATGTGCTCGCCGGCCAGGGTGATGACCGGCACCCCCATCCACAGCGAGTGCATCGTGGTGGTGCCGCCGTTGTAGGGGAAGGGGTCGAGCGCCAGGTCGATCGTGTGATGCAGCGCCAGGTACTCGCTGAACGACATGCGCGGCTGCAGGATCAGGCGATCGGCTTCCACGCCCGCCTGGCTGAACTGCTTGATCACCCGCTGCCGGACGCCGTCATCCGTTATGTTGCCAAGCATCAGCCTGGCGTGCGGTAGCGCTTCCAGGATCCGTGCCCACAGATGGACGACCGATGGGTTGATCTTGATCAGATTGTTCAGNGAGGCGAACACGAAGGTGTCGGCGCTCAGGGCCGGCAAGGGATTGACGGACGGACAGCCCGGTGCCGGCCGGTAGGCCACGCCCGAGTCCGGCATGCGCACCAGCGATTCGCTGTGGTAGCGCTCGGTCAGTCCGGGCGGGTCCATTTCCGCATTGGTGATCCGGTAATCCATCGCGGTCAGCCCGGTGGACCCGGCGTAGCCGATCCACGTGGCCTGCACCGGCGCCGGTTTGCGGGCGAACACCGGCAGGCGGTTGTAGCCGGTATGTCCGGACAGGTCGACCAGGATGTCGATGCCGTCCGCACGAATGCGTTCGGCGAGCTGCTCGTCGCTCATTTTCGAACAGGCCAGCCAGTGATCGGCGTGGGCGGCGATCTGCTCGGTATGGGCATCGCGCTTGATGTGGTTGTAATAGCAATAGATCTCCACCTGGGACTTGTCGTGCCCGGCCAGGATCGGCTCGATGAAGAAGGCCACCGCATGATTGTAGAAATCCGCGGAGACATACCCGATCCTGAGGCGCCGCCCGGGGTCGCGGCTGTTGGCGTGGGCCCGCCAATGCGCCTTGAGCGGAGTTTCGAAACGCTCGGCGTAGCGCTGGTGTTCGCTGAATACTTCCGCCGGCGTGACGGTGTCCATGTACTGCATCGTATACAGCAGGTTGCTGTAGGCGATCGTGGAATCCGGCTTGAACGACAGGACCTGACGGTAACAGGCAATGGCTTCGTCCAGCCTGCCTTGCGCCTGGAGCGTATTGCCCAGGCCGTTGTAGGCTTCGGCGAAATCCGGTTTGAGCAGCAGTGCCTGCCTGCCACATGCGGCGGCTTCGTCCAGCCGGCCGCGTTCCCTGAGGGCGTTTCCCAGACTGTTGTAGGTCTCGGCGGAGTCGGGCCTGATTTCGAGCGCCCGCTTGTTGGATGCAATGGCTTCGTCCAAACGGCCCAGCGCATAGAACGCCTCGCCCAGATTGCTGTAGGCCTCGGCGAAATCCGGCTTGATCGAAACGGCTTGCCGGCAGCAGGCGATCGTTTCGTTCAGCTTGTCCTGCTTCTGGAAAATGACGCCCAGGTTGTTGTAGGCCTCGGCGAAATCCGGCTTGAGCCGGATGGCCTGCTGATAGGCTTCGGCCGCCTCGTCCTGCTTGTCCTGGTCCTTCAGCACGTTGCCCAGGTTGTTGTACGCGTCGGCATAGTCAGGCTTGCGCTCGATCGCCCGCCGGTAGCTGGCAGCCGCTTCGTCCAGGTCTTCCCGCTCCCTCAGCGCATCGCCCAGGTTGTAGTGCACTTCCACCAGATCCGGATCGAGCCGGAGGGCCTTGCGGTAGCTGGCGATCGCCTCGTCCAGCCGGCCTTGCGTCTGCAGCGCATCGCCCAGGTTGCTGTGCAGCTGGGCATAGTTCGGCGTGAGCGCGACGGCCTTGCGGTAGCTGGCGATCGCCTCGTCCATCCGGCCCTGTTCCTTGAGCGCATTCCCCAGGTTGTAATGGGCGTTGGCATGATTGGGCTGCAGCGCAATGGCTTGCCGGTAGCGGGCGATCGCCTCGTCCAGCGCGCCTTGCGCCATCAGCACCACCCCCAGGTTGTTGTGCCCGTCAGCAAAGTTCGGCGCGATCTCGGTCACACTGCCGAGCAGGATGGCCGCCACATCGAGCATGCCGATCTGATACGCGATCATCCCTTGCATATGCAAGGCATCCGGATGATTGGGCGACAGTTGCAGGATCTGCTGGCAAACCGCGTCGGCCTCGCGCAACTGCCCGGCCTGGTAGTGCTCGGATGCGCGCTGCAAGGCATTCGCGAGATCCATCGCCGCCGAAGCGGGNGAGGCGGGTTGCCCTGCCGTGAGCAGGCAGCACTGCTTGTACTTCTTTCCGCTTCCGCACGGACACGGATCGTTACGCGCGATTTTCTGGATTGTCATGGCACATTAGGGGACGGAGGCGGAGCCGGTTCAGCGGCTATTGTAGCGATCCTTGGAGAAGGCCCGCACATCGCGGCGCGAATGAAGGGAAACGTGGACCAATCGACGACGAACCGGCCACCCGCGAATGCGCTGTCTTCGCTTCCGGGCAGCATCAAACCGGGATGAAAACGCCCATCCGCCACCCCATAGTCATTTCCTATATAAGTCATTGACATTAAGTCTTTGAAAATGGCAATCGCTTGATTGATGATTGGGGTCGTCAATAATTTCTGTTGCTGCGCCTCTCGGTTTTGCAAGGTCTTGCGATGCGAAGGCGCCAGGATCGTTGATGTTCTGGAGGATCAAACAAAAATCCTCCCAGGATAAGGAGGATTTTGTACTGAAAATTAAGGATTCTTGGATGCGTTAAACGATGGCGTGAAGCCTTTTGCCGCGATACGTGTATTGGGCCGTACGGCCTTTGGCCAAACCACCGGGATCTCCGGACAGAGGCATCACCCCGCCAGCTCAAGCGAACGCCACCACCGGATGTCCGGGGTGCCTGTCTTGCCAGTCTTTCATGGCGTGTCGATAACAACAAATCGCCATGCCTTCCCCACGGGAAACCTCGCCGAGCTGCTAACGCTACTCCCCTTGATACGCATCAATGAATCCCCCTAATCGTTGATGGACGCTTGCATGGAAACTATATGGTCAATCTAACGGAATTTGGGATAGTCGTGAGGAAAGCGAGGCTTGACGCCAAGGTGACCCAGAGCGAAATGGCGGCCGCATTGGGCGTGACCTCGGCTTTTTAAGTAATTTGGAAAAAGGGCGAAGCAAAATCCCGGAAGAATGGGCAACGAGAATTGAATCGTTCTTCAAGCATAAAGGTGTCGCCACGCCGAACCTGCGTAAACTGGCAGATGTGGCGAACCGCTCGATATCGCTGGAAGGCATGAACCCACAGAAAGCGATGATGCTGGCTGCCTTCGCAAGGGCAAGCTTTTCCCAGCAGCAGATGGAAAAATTCTCGCAACTGCTCGGCGAGATCAAAGAGAACTAGCCGAGGCTGATTGTCGACCCTGAACGGATGCATGCGAAGGGCGGCAACTGGAAATGAAAAAGGCCCGCATTGTTGTGGGTCTTTTTGTATTTGGCTTTCCGAGTTGGTCTTGCTACGAACCAGGGTGATTGTGTTTCCGCTCCTCTCCTGGATTCCACTGAAAGGCCCGAGTGGCCTCAACATTCCCGTCCCAGATGCGCCCAGTAACCATATCGCCAGCAGTTGGAATGACTGACGTGGCAGATTTGCCAGGAAACGGCATTGCGCTACTATATGACCAACAGAATGACCAATCGGAGGGTATATGAGCACCGTGACGTTGGCAGAAGCCAAAACCCATCTCAGCCATCTTCTTGACCAGGTCGAAGCGGGTGAGGAAGTGGTCATCACCCGTCGTGGACTTCCAATCGCCCGCATCACGCCGGTCGAGAAGCCCAAGCACGCCGTCAAATCCCTCGCCGAGTTTCGCAGTCGCATGCCCCGCTGGCGCAAATCCAGCGCCGAGCTGCTGCGCGAGATGCGCGACGAGGAGCTTTGATGCTGTACTTCGACACCAGTTTTCTGGCGCCGCTCATCCTCGAAGAAGCCACCAGCACCAAAATCGAGGCCTTCTTCGCCAAGCTCCCGGTGGGGAGCTTTACGTCAGCCACTGGACCCGCGTCGAGTTCGCCAGCCTCATCGCGCGCGAAGTCCGAATGGGCGGACTTGCAGAGTCCGATGCGCTGCTGGCCATTGGCCAGTTCGACGAAATGATGGCTGAGTCATTCCAGATACTGGCCCCCGGTGTTGCGGACTACGAACTCGCCAAGGCGTACATCCAGTACTTCGCTACCAAGCTGCGGGCGGGTGATGCGCTGCACTTGGCTATTGCCAGCAATAACGACGCCAAAATGTTTTATACGTTGGACGACGGGCTCCTGAATGCGGCCAAGCTGACAAAGGTTCGCGCCAGCATAGGTATCAAGACCTAAGGCCCTCTCGATCACCGTGAGCCAACAAGAAAATAAAACCGCTGCCTTGGAAGATAAGCAGGCCAGCGAACCAGTACCTCAAGGTTAAGGCTCAACGGTGTTTAATGAAGTTGGGCTAGTCCAATTATAAGTAAGGTGAAAGGGGTAAATCGTGGGCCAGTGGACAGACAGAATACATTCCCATCGCATTTGGGGGCACNTAAAAGATTTAGGCCCAGCGATTGATCGGGCACTACAGAGCGAGGCAACTGGAGCCGATGCAGTTGATTCACTTGAGCGCCTCCGGACCGTACTTATCTTTTGTGGCAAGCGCCTCGCAGCAGTGGACCCTGTGCTCCTCGCACCGAACTCGATAGAAAACCTAGCGTCCAACCTGACGCAAATTCAAGCTCACGTTGACGCCTTCACCTCCACAGGCGATGTGAGTCAGCTCACCAGTGCGAATCTGCAGGCAGATTCCGCATTGATGAACGTAGCCCTTGTTCTTGGCGCGGTGACGGCAGATGACCTAACGGTTATCGGTGAAGCCGCGTCGATGTATCGAAGTACGTTAGAGAAGCACCTTCGCGAGGCCCTTGAGTTGCAGCGTGATCTCCGGGAAAAGGCCACAGCGAATGCAGCAACGCTTTCGGCTCTAGAAGTGGCCATTACTGCCGAACAACAACGTCTGGCTGCACTAATAACAGAACAGCAATCGCACTTTTCTGCAGCCCAGGACAAGCGAGCTACTGAGTTCGCGGCCTCCCAAGCCGAATATCTAGCCAGGTACTCCGCAGCTATAGCTGAACAGCAATCGCAGTTTTCGACAGATCAAGACTCGAGACGAACCGCTTTCGCCGAACTTCAAAGCGAGAGCCAGACTAGATTTTCGCTCCTCATGACGAAGTACGAAGAGACGTACAAGGATTACAAGAGTGAATTGCTAGATCGCGAAAAACAGGCGAGTGACGCACATAAAGCCAGCTTGGACTTACTTCACACAGAATTCAAAGGGGCTGCAACAGTATTGCTTCAGAACATGNAAGCAAAAAAATCCGAGATCGAGAGTTTGGTCGGCGTGATTGGGAATCTAGGCGTTACATCTGGATATAAGAAGGTAGCCGATCAAGCGAGACTTAGGTTGTATGTCTGGCAATCGCTTACGGTGATGGCTCTTATTGGGCTCGTTGCCGTGGCTTTTCTGTCCGCGTTTCCAAAGGAACAATTCTTCCCTGCGGGAAACGCTGCACTTCACCAGGCCAACCCCATCCCCTCAGTTCAGAATTCACCACCGGCTCTCCAAGCCTCTTCCGATACTTCTTTCTATCATGGCTTGGCAACCAGGGTATTTCTTTCCCTAACGTTCGGTATCTTTGCGGCTTATGCAGGACGGCAGGCGAGTCACGCTTTTACCATTGAACAGAAAAACAGAAAACTCGCTTTAGAGCTGGAAGCACTCGGCCCCTTTATTGAGCCGTTAGAGAAAACAGATCGCGATAAATTTAGGGTTCAAATTGGCGATCGCTCATTCGGTGTACCGGAACCAAATGGTTCGAACTCGAAAGAGGATGACCCCGTCTCCTTAATTTCCTTATTGAAATCCAAAGAGTTTCAGGAAGCCATTGGGGCTCAGGTAAGAGAGGCCATGAAGGGATTCAGATAATGAATGTAGAGAGCATCCTGTTTCCATGACTCGACGTCTGGTCTTGGACGAGATCAATGGCGACGTGCTTTGGAACATCGCTCAAGGCGAACTGAAGCGAGATATGGGTGAGTTAGCGTGCCGCCCTGTAGCGCCATAACGGCCGCTCAAATTTCCCTATACGCTTGTACCACGTAGGCGGCCAGCGCGGGATCGAGTTGTGCTCCCGTGTCGAGGTCGATCCATTGCGATGGCTGCAAACCGTCGGCACGTATGCGCGCAGTCCAATAGCCTGTCTGTCCGTTGTAAATGATCTTGCCGAAAGTCACTTCGTATTCGCTCCCGACTGTCGGGATGAACGCCCTGCCTGTGATCCATGCATTAGCCATGTTCAACCTCCCCAAATCGCTTTCTTAGCAGCTTCACTTAGCACATCGACAACAATGTCATGCACGCCGGCGG
Source organism: Thiobacillus sp. (assembly GCF_013693775.1). Classification (NCBI taxonomy): domain Bacteria; kingdom Pseudomonadati; phylum Pseudomonadota; class Betaproteobacteria; order Nitrosomonadales; family Thiobacillaceae; genus Thiobacillus; species Thiobacillus sp. The sequence goes on along the minus strand of NZ_CP059257.1, from coordinate 1,030,601 downwards.
CAATTGAGGTGCCAACTCTCCCCATCACCTTTTTGAAGCGGAGGGACGCAACCTGTGTCTTTGGGCTGTCCTTTGTTAACTCGACAAGGTCAGTTCTGAACTGCTGGATTTCTTCGGCGGATAGATCAGCACCCGCTTCCAAGTATTCAACCGCGCCAGCCAGCTTTCGTTCCGTCCAAGGGAAGGCGCTACCACAGTTGTGACAATGCGCCGGAGGCTGATACACGCTGCCTAGCGTGAAGAAGTTTTCAACGTAGTAATAACCGCGAATTGATGAGTGGCAGGTCGGGCATTTCGTTATCGTTTCTTCCCCGCACTTCGAACAGAACTTTTCTCGGAGATCCGGGTGCTCGTCAGCGGCACTAGTGGAAACATGCCCATTGGGACAAACCTCGGCGACTCGATAGACCCCCATTACTCCTCCCTAGATTGTCGTTATTTGACCGTTGCTGACTATGTGCTGACACAGAGAGCATAAAGCAAAAACCCAACCTCGTAGGTTGGGCTAAGTGCTGGTTTTACAACCAGTATCTGGCTCCCCGACCTGGGCTCGAACCAGGGACCTGCGGATTAACAGTCCGTCGCTCTACCGACTGAGCTATCGGGGAATGGGAAGCGCGCATTCTAGAGATGGCGGGCGATTCGGTCAACCCTCAGCCGTCATTTTCCACCTGCAATTCGGGCACGTGGCTGAAGGCGATGCGCATCGGCGCGGCGCCGCGGCTGTTGTGGGCGCCGCCGAAATACAGGGTGTTGGGGCCGTAGCGCTGGTTGATCTGGTCGAGCACGTTGTTGAGGGGTTCGTTCTGGTCTTCGGGGTCGAACAGGTCGCGTGTGACTTGGCTGTGTTCGACGAGGTCGGACAGGGTGACGCCGACCTTGAGGATGGGCCCGGGGTCGGACGGACGGCGCTGCCACAGTTCGGCCAGCACGGGGTTGAACTTGAAGGTGTCGGCGTGCGGCGAGAAGCGTGCCTGGTCGACCCAGCGGGGATGGCCGGTGTCGGTCTTCATGTATTGCAGGTGCAGGCTCAGGGCGCCCGCGCAGTAGCCGTAGTGGCGCAGCCGCATCGCCGCCTTGTGCAGCAGGCGCTTGAGCACGGCGAGGGCGGAGGCCGGATCGCGCAGTTCGGGGGCGAGCACGTGCGAATGGCCGATGCTGGCGCGCTGGGTGGGGGCGGCGGCCGTCGCGTCGCCGCGCAGCTTGGCATAAAAGCGTTCGCCTTCGATGCCGCCCCAGGCATGGCGCAGGGTCTCCTTGCTGGCGGTGCAGAGCTGCTCGACGGTATGGATGCCAAGCTGGTTGAGGCGCTGTTCCATGGCGCGGCCGATGCCGGTCAGCGCGCCGAGCTTGAGGCCGTACAGCCGCCCGGGCAGCTCGTTCCGGCGGATGACGACGAGGCCGTCGGGTTTTTGCATGTTGGACGCGGTCTTGGCGAGGAAGCGGTTGGGCGCGATGCCGATCGAGCTATGCAGCATGTCGCCGACCTGGTTGTAGATCGCCTGTTTGATCTGCTTGCCGAGCTTGATGGCATTGGCTTCCTCGCGGTCGCTGCCCATCAGCTCGCAGGCCATTTCGTCGATCGAGAGCACCTCGCCGACGGGGGTGCAGGATTCCACCGCGGTGATGATGCGATGGTGGATCTCCACATAAATCGATGGCCGTGCCTGCACGAAGACGATGTCCTTGCAGAGTTTCCTGGCCTGCCACACCGGGGTGCCGGTACGGATGCCGAAGCGTTTGGCGTCGATGCTGGCGGCGATGCAGCAGGTGGTGTCGGCCATCACCGGCAGCACGCCGATGGGCCGGCCGCGCAGTTCAGGGCGCAGCTGCTGCTCGACCGAGGCGAAAAAGGAATTGAGATCGACGTAGAGCGACTGCAAGGACATGGCGGTTGCGATATCCGGCGTTCCCGGATGAGGGGTCAGGCCGGGTTGGGATTGCGATTGGAATAGTGTATATCCATACACTATTTTTGATCAATTCAGCCCGGGTTTGCCAGGTTCATCCGCTCCAGCCGCTGGCAGAGCGTGTCGATGATGCGGCGCGACAGCGGGGCGGAATGGCGCATCAGTTCTTCGAGGAGATGGGGCGGCAAGGCCAGCACGGTGATCTCGCTGTCGGCGACGACCGAGGCGGTGCGCTTTTCGTTCAGCAGGTAGGCCATTTCCCCGAATAGCTGGCCTTCGTTGAGTTCGCTCAGCCTTCGGCGGCCTTCGGCGGTGTCCTTGTAGACNCCGGCGCGGCCGGCGTAGAGGAAGTAGGCGATGCGCGAGTCGTCGCCTTCCGCGATCAGCACATGGCCGGCCGGGTAGGTTTGGCCGTATTTTTCCAGCAGGCGATGGGCGCTGCCGAAGACGTAGCTTTCGAGCTTGCTGGTCCCTTCGTCGGTGGCGGCGAGGAACAGCTTCTCCAGTGCGGTGATGTCGGCCTTGCCGCAGGCGTACAGCGCCTGCGCCCACAGATAGAGCAACAGGAAGGCGAAATAGGCGCCGATCAGCACGAACACCACGCCGCCGAGTGCGCCGTACAGGCTGTGATAGTTCTCCAGCTTGAAGAAGGCGCCGAACAGGGCGAACAGCAGTCCCAGGCTGACCGTCGCGGCCAGCGCGAACGCGGCGGCGACGCGCNNGCGCGGATGCCTGCGCGGCAGCCGCCAGTAGGCGGCAAACAGCAGCGCCCAGATCATGGCGAAGCCGAACAGCGAGTTGAGCGCCTTCAGGACCAGCGCGTTGCCGATGCCGATGAAGTCGTTCTGCGCCAGGAAGCTCAGCGTCACCTGCGCCAGGGCGGCCACGCCCATCAGCAGGAACAGCACCGGCAGGATGATCAACGGCAGCACCCACGACACCACCAGGTTGCGCTTGGTCTGGTCGGGAAANATGATGCGGAACGCGCCCTGCATCGTGTTCACCAGCCCGCGCGACGACAGCAGCAGGGTGACGAGGCCGACGCCGCCGGCGGCGAGTTGGGTCTGGCGCGGAATGAAGCCGAGCGAGGTGAGCGTGTCCAGTTGCATCTGGCTGTAGAGCGCGGCCATCAGGATGGTGGCGGGCACCGAGTTCTCGGCGATGTGGCCCAGCAGCTGCAGGGCGTAGCTCAGCAACAGCAGCAGCGGGGTGGCAGACAGCAGGAAGTAGAACGAGGTTGCCGCGGCGTGGTTCTGCAGGCTGTTCTGCTTGAACAGGCGCGCGGTGGTGTAGCCGAGCTGGAGCAGCCAGCTCAGCGTTCCCGGAAGGGAAGCAGTCCCGCGCGGGGAGGGCAGGGCGGAGGGTGGGGACATGCCGCTAGCCTACCCGCGCCCGGCGCGCTAGGCCAGCGCGGCAGCGATGCGTTTCAGCGCCTTTTCCAGGTTGGCGTGCGAGGTGGCGAAGGACAGGCGGATATAGCCTTCGGCGCCGAAGGCCGAGCCGGGGACGACGGCGACGTCGGCGCTTTCCAGCAGGTATTCGGAGAAGGCGATGTCGGTTGCTTCCTCGATGACATCGCGCGCCAGCAGGTTCAGGATCGCGGGGCGCACGTAGGGNAAGGCGTAGAACGCGCCGCCGCTGTCGACGCAGCTGAAGCCGGGGATGGCGTTGAGCCCGTCGACGACGAGGCGGTGGCGTTCCTTGAAGGCGTCGAGCATCGGCGTGATGCAGCCCTGGTCGCCGGTCAGCGCGGCCTCGGCAGCCATCTGCGAGATCGAGGTGGGGTTGGACGTGGACTGCGACTGCACGTTGGTCATCGCGCGCAGGATGGCTTCCGGACCCGCCGCGTAGCCGATGCGCCAGCCGGTCATCGAGTAGGCCTTCGACACGCCGTTCAGCACCAGGGTGCGGTCGTAGAGGTCGGGGCAGACGTTGAGGATGTTGACGAAGGGCACGTCGTTCAGCCGGATATGCTCGTACATGTCGTCGGAGGCGATCAGCACCTGCGGGTGCTTGCGCAGCACGGCGCCGAGCGCGGCGAGTTCGTCGCCGCTGTAGACTGCGCCGGTGGGGTTGGACGGGCTGTTGATGACGACCAGTCGGGTCTTCGGCGTGATCGCCGCTTCCAGCTGCGCCGCAGTGATCTTGAAACCCTGCTCGATGCCGGCCTCGACGATCACCGGTTTGCCGTCGGCGAGGATGACGATGTCGGGATACGACACCCAGTACGGCGCGGGGATGATGACCTCGTCGCCGGGATTGATCACTGCCTGCACCAGGTTGAAGAAGCTCTGCTTGCCGCCGCACGACACCAGGATCTGCTTGGGGCCATAGTCGAGGCCGTTGTCGCGCTTGAACTTGGCGATGATCGCCGCCTTCAGGCTGGGCGTGCCATCGACCGCCGTGTATTTGGTGAAGCCTGCGTTGATCGCCTTGATCGCCGCGTCCTTGATGTGCTGCGGCGTGTCGAAATCGGGCTCGCCGGCGCCGAGGCCGATGATGTCGCGGCCGCTCGCCTTGAGCGCGGCGGCGCGGGCGGTGACGGCCAGGGTGGGCGAGGGTTTGATGGCCTGTACGCGGCGGGAGAGTTCCACTATGGTTCCTTTAGAGCATCCGCTGGAGCGGAAGTGCTACTATCGACAAGTTTTAGCCGCGCGATTTTACCCGTGTTCGTCACCTTCCCCAATAGCCCGTTTCGTCTGTTCCAGCCGTTTCCGCCGGCCGGCGACCAGCCGACCGCGATCGCCCAACTGGTCGAAGGGATCGAGGACGGCCTGTCGTTCCAGACTCTGCTGGGGGTGACCGGCTCGGGCAAGACCTTCACCATGGCCAACGTCATCGCGCAGACGGGGCGTCCGGCGCTGATCATGGCGCCCAACAAGACGCTGGCGGCGCAGCTGTATTCGGAAATGCGCGAGTTCTTCCCGGAAAACGCGGTCGAGTACTTCGTCTCCTACTACGATTACTACCAGCCCGAGGCCTACGTACCGGCGCGCGACCTGTTCATCGAGAAGGACTCCAGCATCAACGAGCACATCGAGCAGATGCGGCTCTCGGCGACGAAATCCCTGCTCGAGCGGCGCGACACCGTGATCGTCTGCACGGTGTCGGCGATCTACGGTATCGGCGACCCGTCCGACTACCACAGCATGATCCTGCTGCTGCGGCAGAACGAGAAGATGACGCAGCGCGACGTCATCACACGGCTGACGCAGATGCAGTATGAGCGCAACGATATCGACTTCTCGCGCGGCCATTTCCGGGTGCGCGGCGACGTCATCGACATCTTCCCGGCGGAACACGCGGAAACCGCAATCCGCGTCGAGCTGTTCGACGACGTGGTGGAAACCCTGCACCTGTTCGACCCGCTGACCGGCCAGATCCTGCAGAAGGTCGGGCGCTTCACCGTGTTCCCCTCGAGCCATTACGTGACCCCGCGCGAGACCACCTTGCGCGCCATCGAGCAGATCAAGGTCGAACTGCGCGAACGGCTGGAGTGGTACTACGCCAACAACAAGCTGGTCGAGGCGCAGCGGCTGGAACAGCGCACCCGCTTCGACCTCGAGATGATGGTCGAGCTCGGCTTCTGCAAGGGCATCGAGAACTACTCGCGCCACCTGTCGGGGCGCAAGGCCGGCGAGCCGCCGCCGACGCTGATCGACTACCTGGCGAAGGACGCGCTGATGTTCATGGACGAGTCGCACGTCACCGTCACCCAGGTCGGCGGCATGTACAAGGGTGACCGCTCGCGCAAGGAAAACCTGGTCGACTACGGCTTCCGTCTGCCGTCGGCGCTCGACAACCGCCCGCTGAAGTTCGAGGAATTCGAGNGGCTGATGCCGCAGACGGTGTTCGTGTCCGCCACCCCGGCCAAGTACGAGGCCGAGCATGCCGGCCAGGTTGTCGAGCAGGTGGTGCGCCCGACCGGCCTGGTCGACCCGGTGGTCGAGGTCCGGCCGGTCGGGACGCAGGTCGACGATCTGATGTCGGAAGCGAGAAAGCGCATCGCCGTCGGCGAGCGCGTGCTCGTCACCACGCTGACCAAGCGCATGGCGGAAGACCTCACCGACTACCTCGCCGAGCACGGCATCAAGGTGCGTTATCTGCATTCGGACATCGACACCGTCGAGCGCGTCGAGATCATCCGCGACCTGCGGCTGGGCGAGTTCGACGTGCTGGTCGGCATCAACCTGCTGCGCGAAGGCCTCGACATTCCCGAGGTGTCGCTGGTCGCGATCCTCGACGCCGACAAGGAAGGCTTCCTGCGCTCCGAGCGTTCGCTGATCCAGACCATCGGCCGCGCCGCGCGGCACCTGAACGGCACCGCGATCCTCTATGCCGACCGCATCACCGATTCGATGCGGCGCGCGATGGATGAAACCGAGCGCCGCCGTACCAAGCAGGTCGCCTTCAATACCGAGCACGGCATCACGCCGCGTGGCGTGGTCAAGCGCATCAAGGACATCATCGACGGCGTGTACGACGCCGATGCCACGCGCCAGGAGCTCAAGGCGGCGCAGACTGTGGCCGAATACAAGTTGTTGGATGAAAAAGCGCTGACGAAGCGGATCAAGAAGCTGGAAAAAGAGATGCTGGATGCGGCGAAGAACCTCGAATTCGAGAAAGCTGCGGAACTTCGCGACCAGTTGAAGGAACTCAAGCAAGTGTTATTTGGTGTGGAAGAACATGACTAAGGTACTGATGGTGTGCATGGGCAATATCTGCAGGTCTCCGATGGCGGAGGGCATGCTTCGCCAGGCTGTCCTGGACGCCGGTCTGGACCGGCATGTCGAGGTGGATTCGGCCGGCACGCATGCCTACCACATCGGCTCGGCACCCGATCCGCGTGCGCAGCAGGCCATTCGCCAGCGCGGCATCGATATCAGCCAATTGCGCGGGCGCAAGGTGGCGGACGAGGATTTCGAACGCTTCGACTACATCCTGGTGATGGATGGCGACAATTACGACAAGTTGATCAAGCGCGCGCCGGCGCGCCACCACGGCAAGATCCGCCGACTGCTGTCGTTCAGCCGCAAATACCCCAACCTCGATGTGGTCGATCCGTATTACGGTGGTCCGCAGGGATTCGAGGAAAACCTCGACATGATCGCGGATGCGGTACAGGGCCTGATCCGCGAAATCACCTCAGCTTCAAGCGTAAACACCCGAAAATCCGTTTAGCGCTTCGTCGACTTGCAAGGCTGGGCTGCTGATTGCCCGGCTTGTCTCATCTCCGTGATCACCGTTATTCCAGGCTGGGTATCGCCAGCGGGAACGGGATGTGTTGTGCTGTCATCTAATGGCGTGACAGTAGATCGCACATCAGGAGACATTCATGCAGCAGCCTGTGCCGCAAGTACCCATCAAGGATTTGACGGACGCCGAATTGGCGGGACGCATTGCATCGGGAGACAGGCTTGCGCTTCAGTGCCTGATGCGCCGCTACAACCAGACGCTCTACCGTACCGCACGCAGCATCCTGAAAGACGATGCCGAAGCCGAGGATGCCGTTCAGGAGGCCTATGTGCTGGCCTATCACGCAATGGATCATTTCCGCGGCGATGCGAAATTGTCGACCTGGCTGATCCGTATTGCGGTCAATGTGTCGATCCGGCGCGCACGCAAGCTTAACCGCAGCGCCAAGGTGATCGACCTGGTTGCCGATCCGGCGGACTTCCGCGAGATCGGGATGGCGCAGGGAGCCGAGATGGATGAACACACGTCTGAGCAACCTGAACGTGCCGCCTTGCGCGCGGAAACCCGGCGGTTGATCGAGGACAAGATCAGCCGGCTGCCGGATGCCTTCCGCACGGTATTCGTCATGCGGGCAATCGAGGAAATGTCGGTGACCGAGACGGCGATTTGCCTGGATATTCCAGAGGCCACGGTACGCACGCGCTATTTCCGGGCGAAAGGCTTGTTGCGCGAAGCCCTGGCACGCGAAATCGACTTCAGCCTGAGCGAGGCATTCTCGTTTGCCGGCGATCGTTGCGATCGCATCGTCGCTGGCGTGTTGCGCCAGCTCGGCAATTCATCCCCGGTATTTGATTCGCCTGGTTGTCCGACACAAGGCACAGCTGGGCCGCGGCTGGGCATGCAGGTTTGTTCGCAGCACTTTTGAAAAGGAAAAACACCATGTCTTCACGCATTCAATCCCCGGATGCTTCACTCTCCCTCGCCTCTGACGCGCCCGACCTGGAAACACGCCGTTCCTTCCTCGGGAAATCGGGGCTTGTGCTCTCCGGTACGGCGGTCGCGTTGCTGGCCGGCCGGGATGTGCTGGCANAAGGGAACCGGTCCGCAGGTTCCGATGTGAACGTGCTGAATAGCGCGTTGGGGGCAGAGCTCGAGGCCATCGCCGCATACCAGGTCGGGGCGGAAAGTGGCCTGCTGCAGAAACCCGTGCTCAATCTGGCCGTGACGTTTCAGGGGCATCACAAGGAGCATGCCGACGTGCTCGCAAAAACCATCATCAAGCTGGGCGGCCAGCCCGTGTCGGCAAAAGAGAAGTACACCTTCCCGGTGGAGACTTTGAAAACCCAGTCCGATGTATTGCGTTTCGCCGCCATGCTTGAAAAGGGCGCAGTCAGCGCCTATCTGGGTGCGGTACCGGTCTTCGACAACCGCGATCTGGCCAAGGCTGCAGCCAGCATTCTGGGCGACGAGGCCATGCATTGGGCGATCCTGCGTAACGCGCTGGGCGACGCACCGGTGCCTGCCGCGTTCATGTCGTGAAGCTGGCGCCCATGTCGATTGCAGCCGTGCTCGCTGTTGCCGTCGGCGCGGCTGCGGCGAAAGGTGAATTGGCCGGTGACCCGAAAGCAGGCGAAATGGTCTATGCGCGCTGCTTTGCCTGTCATGCGCTCGCTTACAACCGCACCGGACCGAAACATTGCGGCTTGCTGGGACGGCGCGCAGGCAGCGTGGCGGGCTTTGAGTATTCGGCGGCGATGAAGCGCGCGAACTGGGTCTGGAACAGGCAAACCCTTGATCGTTTTCTGGCCGATCCGATGAAGGCCGTTCCTGGAACCACGATGGGATATGCCGGCGTGAAAGACAGGCAGGAGCGTGCCGATCTGATCGCCTATATCGAACAGGCGGGCCGTTCAGAGGTCTGCCGCGCGCGTTGAGTCGAATTGCAGGTTATCTCGGGTGCAGCAAGAACATGGGCCGCTTCAAGCGGCCCATGTTCTGTGGGGTGGTGCGGTCGATTAATTCGACTGCGTTTCCACCTGCACCAGCGGTTCCTGGGGTGGTGTCACCTGCGGGCGGGTACGGCGGCGCGTGGGGTGCGGAGCCGTTGCAGCCGGTGCCGGCATCTCGGTGGCGCTCGTCACGGGCGCCGTGGTTTCCACCTGCATCAGGCTGGCGGCTTCGGCTTCGGCCTTGACCGCGGGACGGCGACGCCGACGTGAGCGAGACGGTTCGCTGCGCTCAGCCGTGTCGACGGCAACTCCCTGGGTTTCCACCTGTTGCAGATCGGCCTTGCTGGCTGCCAGATCTGCCAGGATGGTGGCCGGCGATGCGGTGACCGCACCGGGCAANGGTGCGCTCGGCACGGCCACGGTTTCCAGTTGCAGGGCCTGCTGCGCAGGGGCGGCGACCGCTACCGGGGCGGGTGCTGGCTTGGGTTTGCGCGCGATTTCGATGATGGCGCGATAACCGGCGGTTTCGATGACGGCGTGCGGCGCGGCCGCGCTGCCTGCCTCGGCCGTATCCGGACGGGCATCGCGCGGACGGCGATTGCCGCGTCCGCGGCGGCTGCGCGGCTCGCGTTTTTCCTCGGTGCCGGCTTCACGTGGCGCCTCGGCCGTTTCCACTGCGCGCGGTGCGGCTTCGGCTTCGGGGCGCGGCTTCGGCTGGCGCGGCGGACGCGGCTGTTTGGGTTGCTCGCTGCCGCGGGCTTCCCGGGGCTCGCGAGCCTCACGGCCTTCGCTCTGGCGCGGCTCCTGCTGGCGGGTTTCGCCGTTGCGAGGCTCGCCCCGTCCTTCGCCGCGGCCGCGGCGCTGGCCGGGTTTGCGCTCGCGCTCGCCCCGGCGCTCGCTCGGGCGTTCGCTGCGCGCGATGGCGGGAACCGGTTCGGCCGCGGGGGCGGTTTCGGCTGCAGCAGGTTCTTCAGCCCGTTTCTTGAACCAGCCGAAGATGCGTTCGAACAGGCCACCCTGGGCTGCTGGCGGCGCGGCCGGCACCACTGGGCGTGCTGCGGGGGCCGGTTGCGGCGGTGCGATGGATTTGACGGCGGCTTCCTGGCGTGCGGGCGCGGCAGCCTGGGCGGTCTGGTAGACCGATTCGGTTTCCGGCACGACCGCCATCTTGTAGCTGGGCTCGGCCGAGCCAGTCAGGTTCAGTTCGTCATGACGCAGGCGGGTGATGGTGTAGTGCGGGGTTTCCATGTGGATGTTGGGGATCAACACCACATTGACCTTGAGCCGCGATTCGACGGTGTGGATGTCGACACGCTTCTCGTTCAACAGGAAGGTGGCGACGTCGACCGGCAGCTGCACGTGTACGGCGCCGGTATTCTCTTTCATGGCCTCTTCCTGCAGGATGCGCAGGATGTGCAGTGCCGACGATTCGGTGCCGCGGATGTGTCCGGTGCCGTGGCAGCGCGGACAGGGCGTGTAGCTGGTCTCGCCGAGCGAGGGCTGCAGCCGCTGGCGCGACATTTCGAGCAGGCCGAAGCGCGAGATCTTGCCGGTCTGCACACGGGCGCGGTCATGATGCAGGGCATCGCGCAGGCGGTTCTCGACTTCGCGCTGATGCTTGGGGTTTTCCATATCGATGAAATCGATCACGATCAGGCCGCCGAGGTCGCGCAGGCGCATCTGGCGGGCGATTTCGTCCGCCGCTTCGAGGTTGGTGTTGTACGCGGTCTGCTCGACATCGCTGCCCTTGGTGGCGCGCGCCGAGTTGACGTCGACCGACACCAGCGCTTCGGTGTGGTCGATCACGATGGCGCCGCCGGACGGCAGGTTGACCTGGCGCGAGAACGCCGATTCGATCTGGTGCTCGATCTGGAAGCGCGAGAACAGCGGCACGTCGTCGCGATAGAGCTTGACCTTGTTGACGTTGGTCGGCATCACGTGCGCCATGAACTGCTGCGCCTGTTCGTAGATGTCTTCGGTGTCGATCAGGATTTCGCCGATGTCGGCCGAGAAGTAGTCGCGGATGGCGCGGATCACGAGGCTGCCTTCCTGATAGATCAGAAAGGCGCCGGGCTGCGAGGTGGAGGCGCCGTCGATGGCTTTCCACAGGCTCAGCAAATAGTTCAGATCCCACTGGAATTCTTCGGCGCTGCGGCCGATGCCGGCGGTGCGGGCGATCAGGCTCATGCCTTCGGGGATGTCGAGTTGCGCCAGGGTATCGCGCAGTTCGTTGCGCTCTTCGCCTTCGATGCGGCGCGACACGCCGCCGCCGCGCGGGTTGGTCGGCATCAGCACGACATAGCGGCCGGCCAGCGAGACGTAGGTGGTGAGGGCGGCGCCCTTGTTGCCGCGCTCGTCCTTCTCCACCTGGACCAGCAGTTCCTGGCCTTCCTTCAGGTTTTCGGGGACACGGCCGCCGTTGGGCAGGCAGGCGCGGGAGATTTCCTTGAACGGCAGGAAACCGTGGCGCTCGCAGCCGTAATCGACGAATGCGGCTTCCAGGCTGGGCTCGACGCGGGTGATGACACCCTTGTAGATGTTGCCCTTGCGTTGTTCCTTGCTGGCGGACTCGATGTCAAGGTCGACGAGCTTCTGTCCGTCGACGATGGCAACCCGGAGTTCTTCCGCCTGGGTTGCGTTGAAAAGCATGCGCTTCATATTTACTCCCGCGCGCGTGCATACGGGACAGGCCAGACTGCCGCCTAAAGCGGGCGGCTCATGCAATCACGGGTTGGATTGAGTGAAATGGCATGGGTGAGGTGTCCTGTTCCTGGAGAGGGTCGCCGGCATGGCCGGGGCGGTCTTTCCGATTCCCGCTGGCGCGGAGCCGAGCGTGAATGCTGATTTCGTATGCTTCTTGTCGCGTCATTGATAACATCGCTGCTTTGCCGATTGCGCGGGGCGGGTGGCTTCGACTGCTCGCGCCAACGTGAGGTTGGCTGGGCGGCAGGAATCCAGACGGGCCGGGCTGGCGGCGGCCGGTGAGCGTTTTAACCGGCGTGATCTCTAAAATTTCCGGCATGGATGCCGGGCAATTGACAGGCAAAACTTGGCCTGAACCGGCGGTAGTGTATATGAAAATGAAGGACTTAGAGAAAGATTCGGTCAGGCGGCTGAAGATCGACGACAGCGCGGACAGCCAGCGGCTGGACAACTTTCTGATGGCTCGGCTGAAAGGCGTGCCGAAAAGTCGCATTTACAAGCTGGTGCGGGGCGGCGAGGTGCGTATCAACGGCGGCCGGGTCGACGTCGGCTACCGCCTGAAGCTGGGCGACGAGGTGCGCATTCCGCCGGTGCGCGTGGCCACACCGGTCATCACCCCCGCCACCCACCTGCCGCAGGGCGGAATCCGCCTGGTGCCTAACATTCTGTACCGCGACGAGGCCCTGATCGCACTGAACAAGCCAGCCGGCATGGCGGTGCACGGCGGCAGCGGCATTTCGCGCGGGGTGATCGAGCAGATGCGGCTGGAACTGCCGGAATGCCGCTATATGGAGCTGGTGCACCGGCTCGACCGCGAAACCTCGGGCGTGCTGCTGATCGCGCTGAAGCGACGTGCGCTCACCGGCCTGCATGCCGCGATGCGCGAAGGCAGGATCGAGAAGCGCTACCTGACGCTGGTCGCGGGGCGCTGGCCGAATCCGGTGCAGCACGTGAAGCTGCCGTTGCACAAACGCGTCACCGACGAGGGCGAGAAAAGGGTGACGGTGCGCGATGAGGGGCAGACCGCCCACACCATCTTCCGCCGCCTGCAGCAGTTTGATGCGTTTACCCTGCTGGAGGCGGAACTGAAGACCGGGCGTACCCATCAGATCCGCGTGCATACCTCGCATCTGGGCTTTCCGATCGCGGGGGACGACAAATACGGGAATTTCGAACTCAACAAACAGCTGGTCAAACAGGGTTTGAAGCGCATGTTCCTCCACGCGGCGAAGCTCGTCTTCGACCACCCGATCACCGGCGAGCGCATGACGGTCGAAGCGCCGCTTCCCGCCGATCTGACTTCTTTTCTGGATACCTTGAAGCATGCCCAAGCAGTTTGATTTGTTGATTTTTGACTGGGACGGCACCCTGATGGATTCCGCCGGGGTGATCGTCGACTCGATCCAGCGTGCCTGCGAGGATATCGGCCTGGCCGCGCCGAGCGATCGCGCATCGCGCCAGATCATCGGCCTCGGGCTGATCCAGGCGCTGCAGACCCTGCTGCCGGATCTTCCTGCGGACGATTATCCGCGCCTGGTTGAGCGCTACCGCCACCATTACCTCGGCCGCGACGCCGACCTGCCGCTGTTCGACGGGGTGGCAAGCGGGATCCGCGAACTGTATGACAGCGGCTTTACGCTCGCGGTGGCCACCGGCAAGAGCCGGCTCGGCCTGGACCGCGCGCTCGACGCCAGCGGCCTGGGGCACTGGTTCGCTGCCACCCGCTGCGCCGACCAGACGCACCAAGCCGCACCCGGCCATGGTGCTGGAGCTGCTCGACGAACTTGGCGCCGACCCCCGCGCGCGTTGGTGATCGGCGACACCAGCCACGATCTCCTGATGGCGTCGAATGCCGGCGTCGCCAGCCTGGGCGTGACCTATGGCGCACACGAGGCGGGCGACCTGCATCCACACGCGCCGCTCGCACTGATGGACAGTTTTGTCGAGGTACACGCATGGCTGAGCGCGAACGCCTGATCTGCGCCGCCAGCGATCTCGTCGAACTGGGCCGTGGCGTGCGCTTCGAGCTGATGCGTTTCGGCCAGCCGCAGCAGGCGTTCGTGGTACGTTATGACGGCCAGCCACGTGCCTTTCTCAACCAGTGCGGCCATGTGCCGGTTGAACTCGACTGGCAGGAAGGCGAGTTCTTCGACGACTCGCGGCTATACTTGATCTGCTCCACCCACGGCGCGCTGTACCATCCGGCAAGCGGGCACTGCGTCGGTGGGCGGTGTGCCGGACGCGGCCTGATCCCGATCCCGGTCGTCGAACGCGACGGCCATGTGTATGTATTAGAAACAGCCTGATGGAAAAAGAATGAGTGAACCCGAAAAATCCGCCCCGGCAAACTGGGAACGTGGCGTCCTGGAAAAACTGGCGCTGTCGGCCATCCAGGAACAGCGCCGCAGCCGCCACTGGAGCATCCTGTTCAAGACGCTGGGCTTCTTGTATCTCTTCATCATCCTGTTTCTCGCGGCGGGCTGGTTCGGATCGGACGGCGTGTCGATCAAGGAACACACCGCGCTGGTCGATCTGCAGGGCGAGATCGCATCCGACAAGGCCAGTGCCGATACCGTGATCGCCAGCCTGCAGAGCGCATTCGACGACAAGAAAACCAAGGGTGTGATCCTGCGTATCAACAGCCCCGGCGGCAGCCCGGTCCAGGCCGGCCAGATCCACGACGAGATCAAGCGCCTGCGTGGCCTGCATCCGGACATTCCCCTGTATGTCGTGGTGGACGACATCTGCGCCTCGGGCGGCTATTACGTCGCCGTCGGGGCCGACAAGATTTTCGTCGACAAGGCCAGCATTGTCGGCTCCATCGGCGTACTGATGGACGGCTTCGGCTTCACCCAGACCATGCAGAAACTCGGTGTCGAGCGCCGCCTGCTGACCGCAGGCGAAAACAAGGGTTTCCTCGATCCCTTCTCACCGGTCGATCCCAAGCAGGAGGCCTATGCCAAGCAGATGCTGGAGGAGATCCATGGCCAGTTCATCAGCGTGGTTCGCGAAGGCCGCGGCAAGCGCCTGAAGGAAACGCCCGAGATGTTCAGCGGCCTGGTGTGGAGCGGAGAGAAGAGCATCCAGTTGGGCCTGGCCGACGGCCTGGGCAATGTCGAATCGGTTGCACGCGACGTCATCAAGGCCAAGGACATTGTCGACTTCACCCAGCATGAAGGTCTGGCAGAACGCCTTGCCGGACGCCTGGGGGCATCGATGGCGAAGGCGCTGACGCCGTTCGAANAAGCGGGTGTCACGCTGCGTTGAGCGATTACCGGCCGATCGCCTGCGCGCAGCACGAACGCTTGGAGTTCGCCGCACTCACGAAGCAGTGGCTTGAGGTGACGGTGGACGGTATTGCGCAGCAGTTGCTGCCGCTTGACGTATACACCCACGATGGCGCCGAATGGTTGCAGGCGCAAACCGAGGTGGGTGACGTCGTCACGCTCAGGCTCGATACGCTGACATTCTGATTGCCTGCGTTCTAGGCAGCGACCCCGAATACGACCAGACGGTCCTTGACCGCATCGGTCTTGTCGCGCCAGTCCTTGGCGCTACGCGTCTGGATCAACTGGCTCGGCAGGCTGAGATCGGCGCCGACGCTGACGAGCATGTCGGGCGACAGGGTGGTGGCCAAGGCGTCCAGCAGNGCCGCGCTGCGGTAGGGCGTTTCGATGAACAGCTGGGTCGCTTTGTTGCGGCGCGCGGTTTTNTCCAGTTCGCGGATGGCTTGGCTGCGCTCGGGTTCCTTGGCGGGCAGGTAGCCGTGGAAGGCGAAGCGTTGCCCGCCCAGGCCCGAGGCCATCAGCGCCAGCAGGATCGACGACGGACCGATCAGCGGCACTACAGGAATGTTCGCGCGATGCGCAGCCATGACCAGCGCCGCGCCGGGATCAGCTACCGCCGGGCAGCCTGCCTCGGACAGCAGGCCGACATCGTGTCCGGCCCTGAGTGGCGCCAACAGCGAGGCAATGGCGGCATGCGGGGTGTGTTCGTTGAGCTCTTCGAGGTTCAGCGACTGCAGCGGCTGCGGATGGCCCATCGCCTTCAGGTGTGCGCGCGCGGTCTTGGCGCGCTCGACGACGAAGTGGTCGAGCCGGCGCGCGACCGCGAGCGTGTCGGGCGGCAGGCAGGCTTCCGGGCTGACCGGGCCCAGCGGGACCGGGATCAGGTAGAGGGTGCCGGCTGGCATGTGAGGACGTCGACGCCTTCGTTCAGCAGCATCCCGGTCAGCGCCATCAGCGGCAGGCCGATCAGGGCAGTGGGGTCGGGGCTGTCCATGCGTTCCATCAGCGCGATGCCGAGCGATTCGCTCTTGGCCGAGCCTGCGCAGTCGTAGGGCTGTTCCTTCCTAAGGTAGGCGGTGATCTGCGTGTCGGTCAGCGGGCGGATGTGCACCACGGTCGGTACATCCTGCGTCTGCGCGTGGCCGGTGCGGCTGTTCAGCAAGGTCAGCGCGGTATGGAAGACCATGGCGCGGCCCTGCATCTTTTCAGCTGGGCGAAGGCCCGGTCGAAATCGCCGGGCTTGCCGAGTTGCGCGTCGTCCAGCATCAGCACCTGGTCGGAGCCGATGATCAGCGCGTCGGGATAGGTCGCCGCCGCCGCCTGCGCCTTCAGCACCGACAGCCGCAGCGCGGTGGCCGAAGGGTCTCGCCCGGCAGCGGGGTTTCGTCGACGTCGGGCGCCAGCACTTCGAAGGGTAGATGCAGGCGCGCCAGCAGTTCGCGCCGGTAGCGCGAAGTCGAAGCCAGGACAAGCGTCATTCCGGCTGAATCTCCACGAGTGCCATGTCGGGCGTCACCGCATCGCCTTTCTTGCAGAAGATGCTGATGACGACGCCGGCGATCGGCGCCTGCACCTCGTTCTCCATCTTCATCGCCTCGATCACCAGCACGCCGTCGCCGGCCTTCACTTTCTGGCCGATGCTCACCAGCACGTCGACGATGGTGCCGGGCATGGCGGCGGTGACGTGGCCGGGGTGGCTGGCGCGCGGCTTCTGGCCGGCGGTGGCCGGTGCAGCGGTGGCCTTGCGCGGTGCGCTGTCGCCGCCCGTCGAGACCGCGACCTCGTTCAGCGGCTCGACCAGGACTTCCTCCGAGACGCCGTCGATCGACACGAAATAGGGACGCTGGGCGGCGTCGGAGCGGCCGCTGCCGGACAGCTTGATGTGGTAGGTCTCGCCGTGCAGCGTGATCTTGAACTCGTCGGCCGCATAGTGCTGGGCGGATTCCTGCTGCGACACGCCCGGCGGCAACAGCTGTTCGGGCTTGAGGCTGCCGGCCGCGCGTTCCTGCAGCCAGGTCTTGCCGATTTCAGGGAACATGGCATAGGTCAGCACGTCCTCGTCGGACTTGGCCAGGCCTTCGATTTCGCTGCGCAGCTTGTCGAGCTCGTCGGCGATCAGGTCGGCCGGACGGCAGGTGGTGACCTCGAGGTCGCCGATGGCGAGCTTGCGCACTTCCTCGTTGACGTGCCCTGGGGCCTTGCCGTAGCGGCCCTGCAGGTAGAGCTTCACCTCGTTGGTGACCGACTTGTAGCGTTCGCCCGTGAGCACGTTCAACGCGGCCTGGGTGCCGACGATCTGCGAGGTGGGCGTGACCAGCGGCGGGTAGCCGAGGTCCTGGCGCACGCGCGGGATTTCGTCGAGCACCGCGTCCATGCGATCGAGCGCGCCCTGTTCCTTCATCTGGTTGGCCAGGTTGGAAATCATCCCGCCCGGCACCTGGTTGATCAACACGCGGGTATCGGTGCCGGTGAAGGCCGATTCGAACTGCCAGTACTTCTTGCG
Organism: Thiobacillus sp.; assembly: GCF_013693775.1. Classification (NCBI taxonomy): domain Bacteria; kingdom Pseudomonadati; phylum Pseudomonadota; class Betaproteobacteria; order Nitrosomonadales; family Thiobacillaceae; genus Thiobacillus; species Thiobacillus sp. The sequence continues at coordinate 1,013,053 of NZ_CP059257.1, read as the reverse complement.
CACCTCCTTGAAATAGGCCGAGATTTCCTCGATCAGCGGCAGCGACAGGCCGGTGTCGTAGGCGGTGCCGGCGAGCGCGGCGACCAGGCTTTGCGTGGTGGGGTGGCTGGCGCCCTCGGCAAACGCACCGACGCTGGTGTCGATGATCGTGGCGCCGGCTTCCACCGCCTTCAGGTGCGTCATGTGCGCCAGGCCGGAGGTCGCATGGCTGTGTGTGTGAATGGGCAGGTGGGTGGCTTCGCGGATCGCGCACACCAGATCGTATGCGGTGTAGGGCGTGAGCAGGCCCGCCATGTCCTTGATCGCGATGGTGTCGCAGCCCATCTCGGTCAGTCCCTTGGCGAGTTCGACGAAATGCGGGATGTCGTGCACCGGGCTGGTGGTGTAGCAGATCGCGCCTTCGGCGTGCTTGCCGGCGGTTTTCACCGCCTCGACCGAGACCCTGAGGTTGCGCAGGTCATTCATCGCGTCGAACACGCGGAAGACGTCGACGCCGTTGTCGGCCGACTTCTGGACGAAGGCCCGCACCACGTCGTCGGAATAATTGCGGTAGCCGAGCAGGTTCTGGCCGCGCAGCAGCATCTGGATGCGCGTGTTCGGCAGTGCCTTCCTGAGCTTGCGCAGGCGCTCCCACGGGTCTTCGCGCAGGAAGCGCACGCAGGCGTCGAAGGTGGCGCCGCCCCAGGCTTCCAGCGACCAGAAGCCGACTGAGTCGAGCTTGGCGCAGATCGGCAGCATGTCCTCGGTGCGCATGCGGGTGGCGATGAGCGACTGGTGGCCGTCGCGCAGGACGAGATCGGTAACGAAAACTTTGGTCATGTCAGAGTCCCTGGTGGGCGGCGATNNGGCGGCGGCGATGGCGGCGGCGATCACTTCCGGCGGTTTCTTTTCGGTGTACTGGGTGAGTTCGGGGTGCGTTTCGACGAAGCTGGTGTTGAAACGCCCGCTGCGGAACTCGGGATTCTTGAGGATTTCCTGGTAATACGGAATCGTCGTCTTCACGCCATACACGAGCATGTCGGACAGCGCGCGGCGGCCGCGCTCGACGGCGGATTCCCAAGTCAGGTTCCATACCGTGAGCTTCGCGCACATCGAGTCGAAGTAGGGCGGGATCACGTAGTCGGTGTAGATCGCCGCGTCCACCCGTACGCCTGGGCCGCCCGGCGAATAATAGCGCGTGATGCGGCCCAGGCTGGGGAGGAACTCGTTTTTGGGNTCTTCGGCGTTGACGCGGAATTCGATGGCGTAGCCGCGATGCGCGATGTTTTCCTGCTTGTATTGCAGCGGCAGGCCGGAGGCGATGCGGATCTGCTCCTGCACGATGTCGACGCCGGTGATGGTCTCGGTGATGGGATGCTCGACCTGCAGCCGGGTGTTCATTTCCATGAAATAGAACTGGTTGTCCTGGTCGAGCAGGAACTCCACCGTCCCGGCATTGACGTAGCCGACCGCCTTGGCGGCACGCACCGCCAGCTTGCCGATATATTGCCGCTGTGCCTCGGTCAATTGCGGGCTCGGCGCGATTTCGATGAGTTTCTGGTTGCGCCGCTGGATCGAGCAGTCGCGCTCGAACAGGTGGATGATGTTGCCCTGGGTGTCGCCCAGGATCTGCACCTCGATGTGCTTGGGCTGCACCACGCATTTCTCGACGAAGACCTCGGCTTGNCCGAAGGCCTTGCTGGCCTCGGATACCACGCGGTCGTAGTTCTTCAGCAAGTCTTCCTCGCTGTCGCAGCGGCGGATGCCTCGCCCCCGCCGCCGTTGGTGGCCTTGAGCATGACCGGATAGCCGATCCTGTTGGCCAGCGCGCGCNGCTTCCTCGACGTTTTCCAGGTTGTGGTCGGAGCCCGGCACCACCGGGATGCCGGCGGCGATCATGGCATTGCGGGCCTGGATCTTGTCGCCCATGCGGCGGATCACCTCTGGCGAGGGGCCGATGAAGCGGATGCCGCGGCGTGCGCAGATGGTCGCCAAGTCAGGGTTCTCGGAGAAANNACCGTAGCCGGGGTGCAGCGCGTCGCAGCCCGATGCAGCCGCCAGGTTGACCAGCGTGTGCGCATTCAGGTAGCCGAGAATCGGGTCCTTGCCGATGTGGTAGGCCTCATCGGCCTTCTTCACATGGAGGGCGTGACGATCGGCATCGGTGTAGATAGCGACCGACTTGATGCCCAGTTCGGCGCAGGCGCGCACGATGCGGACGGCGATCTCGCCCCGGTTGGCGACCAGTATTTTCTTAAGCATGGGTTCGCCTGAAGTTGGGATGGCTAGGGTTTCTTTGACAAAAGAACGCGAAATCATATCATTGCGGGCTAATGTTGTTGACCATATCCACCGGGGTGCGTCGCCATGCTTCCGTCTGTTGAGGTCGATCCATGGCGTTTTTGCAGGGATGCGCAGTCGTGGGAAATCCAGTCCGATGTGGCTGCGTTTCCGCGGCTTGCCCGTGAATTTACGCAAGGCGCGCTGTTCTGTCGAGTTGTCGGGCGTGTGGACCAGCGTGGCAGCTTGTCCCTGCACGTGTCGATCAGCGGCGAGGTGGGGCTGACCTGCCAGCGTTGCCTGGGAAACATGCCTTATACGGTCGGGCTTGAGCGCACGTTGTATCTGGCGCGCAACGAGGCCGAGCTGGAACGATTGGACGCGTTGCCTGGCAGTGATGCGATTCAGGCAGGCGAGCGATTGAGTCTGGTCGAGCTGGTTGAGGATGAAGTGTTGTTGAGCCTGCCGCTTGCACCCATGCACGCAGAAGGTGAATGCTCCCTACGTGGAGCGCAATAGGTTTTGGGTGTCGGAATCCGGCGCCACGATTTTTAAGGAGTATGAAATGGCAGTCCAGCAGAACAAAAATCCCCGTCCAAGCGTGGCATGCACCGCTCGCACGATTTTCTGACCAACCCGCCGCTGGCCGTCGAGCCGACCACGGGTGAAGCGCACCTGCGCCACCATATCAGCCCCAACGGCTTTTATCGCGGCCGCAAAGTCGTCAAGGCCAAAGGCGAATAATTCATTTGCGCGCCATGGCGTGATGGTTGCCGCCCGGCGCGATCCACTCAGCCAACGATTCCGGCTGTATGAGAAACATCACAGTCGCCATTGATNGTCATGGGGGCGATCACGGCCCCCATGTCACGGTCCCGGCGGCGATCCGTTGTCTTGCGCGTCATCCTGACCTGAACGTGATTCTGGTCGGGCCGCAGGACATTGTCGCGGCCGAACTCAAGGCGCGCCGGGCCAAGACCGGTCCCCGTCTCATCGTGCGCCATGCCAGCCAGGTGGTGGCGATGGACGAGGCGCCGGCATTGGCCCTGCGCGGCAAGAAGGATTCCTCGATGCGCGTGGCCATCGACCTCGTCAAGTCCGGCGAGGCCGATGCCTGCGTGTCGGCGGGCAATACCGGCGCCCTGATGGCGACCGCGCGCTTCGTCCTGAAAACCCTCCCCGGCATCGACCGTCCCGCCATTGCTGCCGTCATGCCGACGACCACGGGGCATGCGCTGGTGCTCGACATGGGCGCCAACGTCGATTGCTCGGCCGAACACCTGCTGCAATTCGGCATCATGGGCGCGATGCTGGTATCGGCCGTGGAGCACAAGCCGAACCCGAGTGTCGGCCTGCTGAACATCGGCGAGGAAGACATCAAGGGCAACGAAATGGTGAAGCAGGCTGCCGAACTGCTGCGCGACAGCCACCTGAATTTCTACGGTAACGTCGAAGGCAACGACATTTTCAAAGGCACGACCGACGTGGTGGTGTGCGACGGCTTTGTCGGCAACGTGACGTTGAAGGCCTCCGAGGGGCTTGCCAAGATGATTTCCACGACCCTGCGTGCCGAATTCCGCCGCAACTGGCTGACGCGCCTCGCCGGCCTGCTGGCCATGCCGGTGCTGAGCGCTTTCAAACGCCGGATGGACCCGCGCCGCTACAACGGTGCCACGCTGCTGGGGCTCAAGNGGGTCGTGGTGAAGAGCCATGGTTCGGCCGACCGCTTTGCCTTCGAACACGCGATCGAAACCGCCAGCGACGAAGTCCGCAACAACGTGCTGAAACGCATTACCGATCAGATCCAANCTCCTGCAACGGGTAGCCGCTTGACCTATTCCCGCATTCTCGGCACCGGCAGTTATCTGCCTGCGCGCATCCTCACCAACGCCGATCTCGAAAAACTGGTCGAGACGAACGATCAATGGATCGTCGAACGCACCGGCATCCGCGAACGCCATATCGCCGCCGAAGGCGAATTCACCAGCGACCTCGCCTTCCAGGCGGCACGCGCCGCACTCGACGTGGCAGGCCTGAAGCCCGACGACATCGATCTGCTGCTGGTTGCCACCACGACGCCCGACCTGGTGTTCCCCAGCACGGCCTGCATCGTGCAGTCCAAACTGGGGATGATCAACGGCAAGCCCGCTTTCGACCTGCAGGCGGTATGCAGCGGTTTCGTATACGCCCTGTCGGTGGCTGACCAGTTCATCAAGACCGGCGCGGCCCGGCACGTGCTGGTGATCGGTGCCGAAACGCTGTCGCGCATCACCGACTGGAACGACCGTAGCAACTGCATCTTGTGGGGAGACGGCGCGGGTGCCGTGGTGCTGGGGGCGTCTGCCGAGCCGGGCATCATCGCCACCCATATCCATGCCGACGGCCGCCACAAGGAATTGCTGCGCACCACCACCGGCGCTTCGACCGGTATGCGCGAACCGGCACTGATGCGGATGGAAGGCAACGCCGTGTTCAAGATGGCGGTCAATACGCTCGACCGCATCGTCGACGAAACGCTGGAAGCCAATGGTCTTTCCAAATCCGACATCGACTGGCTGGTGCCGCACCAGGCCAATATCCGCATCATTTCGGCCACCGCGAAAAAGCTCGGCATGAGCATGGACAACGTCGTCACCACGGTCGCCGGCCATGGCAATACCTCGGCGGCCTCGGTGCCGCTGGCGTTCGACGTGGCAGTGCGCGACGGCCGCATCCAGCGCGGTCAGACCGTGCTGATGGAAGCCTTCGGCGGCGGCTTCACCTGGGGCTCGGCGCTGCTCAAGTATTAAGAAGGACACGTGATGAAACTCGCATTCGTATTTCCCGGGCAGGGCTCGCAATCGGTCGGCATGATGCAGGGGTGGGGCAGGCGTGACGAAGTGCGTGCCACCTTTCCGAAGCCTCCGACGCGCTCAGCCTGGACTTGTGGGCACTGGTGACCGACGGCCCGACTGATCTGCTGAACCAGACCATCAACACGCAGCCCGCGATGCTCGCGGCCGATATCGCCGCCTGGCGTGTGTGGCAGGGAGCGGGCGGCGCGGCGCCCGCGTTGCTGGCCGGCCATAGCCTAGGCGAATACGCGGCTTTGGTCGCGGCGGGTTCGTTGGGCTTCGCCGACGCGATCAGGCTGGTGCGCTTCCGCGCCGAGGCCATGCAGGCTGCAGTGCCCGAAGGTGTCGGCGCGATGGCGGCGATTCTGGGACTGGACGACGATGCCGTGCGTGCGGTCTGCGCCGACGCGGCGGCAGGCGAAGTCGTCGAGGCGGTCAATCTCAACTCGCCCGGCCAGGTCGTGATCGCAGGCAACAAGGCCGCAGTCGAACGCGCGATGGCGCTGGCGAAGGAAAAGGGCGCCAAGCGTGCCCTGCCGCTACCGGTCAGCGTGCCGTCGCATTCCTCGCTGATGCGGCCGGCTGCCGACAAGCTGCTGGCGCATCTGCAGGGTGTGGCGATTGCGGCGCCGACCATCCCCGTGCTGCACAATACCGACGTGCAAAGCCATGCCGATGCGGATGCGATCCGTGCCGCGCTGGCAAAGCAGTTGCATACCCCGGTGCGCTGGGTCGAGACCGTGCAGGCCCTGAAAGCCGCCGGTATCGAGCGGGTGATCGAATGCGGCCCTGGCAAGGTGCTGGCAGGCCTCAATAAACGCATCGACGACAGCCTGCCGGCCGTGGCGCTGGTCGACGAAGCCAGCCTGCAGGCTGCATTGAACAACTGACAGGAGACAACATGCTGCAGGACGCCTCGCGCACGGCGCGAATCTTGAAGGGCAGGTGGCACTGGTCACCGGTGGCAGCCGCGGAATCGGCCAGGCCATCGCGCTGGCGCTCGGCAAGGCTGGGGCCACCGTCGTAGGGACCGCGACCAGCGACAAGGGTGCGCAGGCGATCAGCGACTACCTTGCCGCGGCCAGCATCACGGGCTGCGGGATGAAACTCAACGTCACCGACGCGGCCGAGGTTGACGCGGTCATCGCGGCGATTGAAAAGGACTTCGGCGCCATCGGCATTCTGGTCAACAACGCCGGCATCACCCGCGACAACCTGCTGATGCGGATGAAGGACGAGGAGTGGGACGACATCCTGGCGACCAACCTCACCTCCGTGTTCCGCCTGTCGCGCGCCGTGCTGCGCGCCATGATGAAGGCACGGGCCGGCCGCATCATTTCCATCGCGTCGGTGGTGGGCGCGATGGGCAATGCCGGACAGACCAACTACAGCGCGGCGAAGGCCGGGATCATGGGCTTCACCAAGTCGCTGGCGCGTGAGGTCGGCAGCCGTAACATCACGGTGAACTGCGTGGCTCCGGGTTTCATCGACACCGACATGACGCGCGCCTTGCCGGACGCACAGCGCGAGGCGCTGCTTGCCCATATCCCGCTGGGCCGGTTGGGCGCCGCCGAAGATATCGCGCAGGCTGTCGCTTTCCTGGCATCGCCGGCCGCAGGTTACATTTCCGGCACCACCCTGCACGTAAACGGCGGCATGTACATGGCGTGACCGCCCCCGAAAGTTTGGTAAAATCGTCCGGCTTCAATTTTGTTGAAGCCTTATTTCAAGAGAGGATCAGTAATGGATAACGTACAGCGTGTAATTAAGGTCGTCGCCGAGCAATTGGGCGTCAACGAAGCGGACATCAAGAATGAGTCCTCCTTCGTCGGCGACCTGGGCGCCGACTCGCTCGACACGGTTGAGCTGGTGATGGCGCTGGAAGAAGAGTTCGGCTGTGAAATCCCCGACGAAGATGCGGAAAAGATCACCACCGTCCAGCAGGCGATCGACTACGTCAACAGCCACTCGAGCTGATCGTTCACCCGGCTATTGAGTCGATCCGGCCATGTGCGAAGCTGCGAGTGCGCGTTGCCTGCCCGCTTGCTTGGCGTGGTTCGCTGGTCGTCCAATAGTGCGCTTTTCAATGTTCAATGATTCGGCGTACACCCGTATCGTGCCGGATCGATAAAAAGGACTGACTTTTGTCCAAGCGTCGTGTTGTCGTGACCGGCCTGGGAATCATCTCCCGGTCGGCAATACCATCCCGGAGGTCTGGGACAATCTGGTTGCCGGTCGCACCGGGATCGCCCGGATTACCCGTTTCGATCCTTCGCCTTTCGCCTCCCATATGGCTGGCGAGGTGAAGGGTTTTGACGTCGAGCAATATCTCAATCCCAAGGAAGCGCGCCGCATGGATGTCTTCATCCAGTTCGGCATGGCCGCCGGCATCCAGGCAATCCGTGATTCGGGCCTCGAAGTCACCGAAGCCAATGCCGAGCGCATCGGCATCAACATCGGCTCCGGCATCGGCGGTTTGCCACTGATCGAGGAGACACATTCCCTGCTGATGGAGTCCGGCCCGCGGAAGATTTCCCCTTCTTCATTCCGGGGTCCATCATCAACATGATTTCCGGCAACCTTTCGATCCTGTATGGGATGAAAGGCCCCAACCTGGGGTCGTCACCGCCTGCACCACCGGTCTGCATGCCATCGGCCTGTCCGCCCGCCTGATTGAGCATGGTGACGCAGACGTGATGGTCGCCGGCGGCGCCGAGTGCGCCACTTCGCCGCTCGGCGTGGGCGGTTTTGCCGCCGCGCGTGCGCTGTCCACCCGCAACGACGATCCAGCCACTGCCAGTCGCCCCTGGGACAAGGATCGTGACGGCTTCGTGCTGGGTGAGGGCGCCGGTGTGCTGGTGCTCGAGGAATACGAACACGCCAAGGCGCGCGGTGCGAAGATCTACGCCGAGGTGACGGGTTTCGGCATGAGCGGCGATGCCTATCACATGACAGCGCCGAGTACCGACGGTCCCCGCCGTGCCATGCTGAATGCGATGCGCGACGCTGGCGTGAATCCCGACCAGATCAATTACATCAACGCGCACGGCACTTCGACCCCGTTGGGCGACAAGAACGAAACCGACGCGATCAAGCTTGCCCTGGGCGATGCGGCCTACAAGACCGTGGTCAACTCGACCAAGTCGATGACCGGTCACCTGCTGGGCGGTGCCGGTGGCGTGGAATCGGTGTTCACGGTGCTGGCGGTGCATCACCAACTGTCGCCGCCGACCATCAACATCTTCTCGCAAGATCCGGAATGCGATCTCGATTACTGCGCCAACACGGCGCGCGACATGAAGATCGACTTTGCGCTTAAGAACAATTTCGGGTTTGGCGGCACCAACGGCTCGCTGGTTTTCAAGCGCGCCTGACCTCCGCGGTGGACCGCCCCATCGCATCCGATCAAGCCGGTTGCCTGACGTGGCCGTGCTTGATGCCTTGCGTGCGGTGTGTCCAGACGGCACCATGAGCGGCTGTTCCAAGGGACACACCATGCCGATTATCCATGAACCGCAGCGGGTACCGCGCTACAACCGCACCGGCAGCGATATCAGCCGTGACGGCCGCTTCGTTTTCAATGTCCGGACGCGCAGCATCCTGCTGCGCGGTCTGTGGCACCTACTGGAAATCGCATGATGCTCGTCAATGGCCAGCCGGCCGATTCGGTCGATGCCCGTGATCGTGGGCTGGCCTATGGCGACGGTGTGTTCCGCACCCTGCGCACGCAGGGCGGACGGCCGTTGTGGTGGCGCGATCACTACGTCAAGCTGGTGGCCGACTGTGCGGCACTGATGCTGGACTGCCCCGACGAAGCCGTGCTGCATGGGGAAGTCTGCCGTGTGGCCGAGACCGGGAAGGGTCGTCAAGATCGTGCTGACGCGCGGCACCGGCGCACGCGGCTATGCGCCGCCGCCAAGCCAGGCGGCCACCCGGATCGTTTTCTCTGCGCCGTTACCGGCGTATGCACAGGCCGGTGCGCCGGACGCAATTGTGGCGCGCTGGTGCACCCTACGGCTGGCACGGCAGCCCCGGCTGGCGGGGATCAAGCATCTGAACCGCCTGGAGAACGTGCTCGCGCGTGCCGAATGGGCTGATCCGGCGATTCTCGAGGGGCTGCTGTGCGATGACCTTGGCGCGGTGATTGGCGGGGTGATGAGCAATCTGCTGCTCGTGAAGGACGGCGAACTGTTCACGCCGGACCTGAGCGAATGCGGCGTGGCGGGCGTGGCCAGGACGCGCCTGCTGCAGCTGCGCCGCGTCTCGGTATTCCGGTTCATGTCGGCCGTCTGTTGCCCGCGGCTATACGCGCCGCCGACGAAGTGATGGTCTGCAACAGTGTCATCGGCGTGCGCCGTGTGGCCAGGCTGGATGACGCAATATGGCCACCTGCGGGTTGGGCTGCGCTTTTGAGTAAGGCCTTGGATGAAGACGTCGATTAAACGATTGATTGCGCTCGCTGCGCTGCTTGCGCTCATGGGGGCAGGCGGACTGGCATGGTATGGCAACCGGCCCTTGCAGATCGAGCCCCTGCCGAAGATGCTCAATGTGGTACCCGGCACGAATTTGCGCAGCCTGAGCGCCATGCTCGAACGCGAGGGCGTGGTCGGCAATGCGCAGGTGTTCTGGCTGCTTGGACGCATACTGGGCAAGGCCGGGACGCTCAAGGTGGGCGTGTATACCCTTGACAGACCGCTGACACCGCTGGAACTGTACGCGATGATCCAGCGCGGAGAGGTCTCGCAGGCCATGGTGCAGTTCATCGAGGGCTGGAACTGGCGCGAGGTGCGTGCTGCGCTTGCCGCCCAGCCCATGCTGAAGAATGAAAGCGCCAGCATGAGCGATACCGAAATCCTGCAGGCCATCGGCGCCGGGGAGGATCACATCGAAGGACTGCTGTTTCCCGATACCTATTTTTATGCGCCTCATACCTCCGATCTCAGTGTGCTGCGCCGCGCCTATCGCCGGCAGCATGAGAAGCTCATGGCCGCCTGGGAGACCCGTGCCCCGGGCTGCCATACCGCACGCCGTATGAGGCATTGATCATGGCGTCGATCGTGGAAAAGGAAACCGGCGTGGCATTCGAGCGCCCCAGGATCGCCGGCGTCTTCCTGAACCGGCTCCGACTGGGCATGCGCCTGCAGACCGACCCCACCGTGATCTATGGCCTGGGCGAGCGCTTCGACGGCAACCTGCGCAAGGTTGATCTGCAGCGCGATACCCCATACAACACCTATACGCGCGCCGGGCTGCCGCCCACGCCCATCGCCATGCCGAGCGAGGCAGCCATCCAGGCTGCGCTCAATCCGGCCAGGACGGATGCGCTGTACTTCGTTGCGCGGGGCGACGGCACCCATGTATTCTCAAGCACGCTCGACGCGCACAACCGCGCGGTAAATCGCTACCAACGCTATCAACGATGATCCACGGAAAATTCATCACGCTCGAAGGCGTTGACGGCGCCGGTAAAAGCACCCATCTGGGCTTCGTCGCCGACTGGCTGCGCCGGCAAGGCAGGGAGATCGTCGTCACCCGCGAACCGGGTGGTACCCCGCTCGGCGAGACCTTGCGTGAACTGCTGCTGCACCGTGACATGGATGCCGACACCGAACTGCTGCTGATGTTCGCCGCCCGGCAGCAACATCTGGCCGAACTGATCCAGCCTGCGCTTGCGCGCGGCGCTTGGTCGTGTCCGACCGTTTCACCGATGCCAGCTACGCCTACCAGTGCGGCGGGCGCGGCATCGCCGCGGAACGGATCGCCGCGCTGGAAGCCTGGGTGCAACGCGGCTTTGCGCCCGATCTCACCCTGCTGTTCGACGTGCCGCCCGACGTGGCGGAAGCGCGCCGCTCGGCTGCGCGACCCGCCGACCGCTTCGAACGCGAGGCCGACAGCTTCTTCAGTCGCGTGCGCAACGCCTATCTCGAGCGGGCACGGGCCGAACCCGCGCGTATTCGCGTGCTGGATGCGCGTCACAGTATCGCCGACCTGCAAGCCGAGATCGGCGCATTGTTGAAGGAACTGGGGTGAGCGCGCCCTATCCCTGGTTGGATGCGTCCTGGCAGCGATTGCTGGCGACCNTGGCGCACCCGGCGCAGGCCTTGCTGCTGGCGGGACCGCGCGGGGTGGGGAAAGGCGCGTTGGCGCGGGCATGGGCGCAAGCGCTGCTGTGCGAGGCGCCGCAGCCGAATGGCGCGGCCTGTGGCGAATGTCCGGCCTGCCACTGGTTCGGGACGGACGCGCATCCTGACTTCCGGCTGCTCACGCTGCAGGAGAAAACCGGCAAGGAGGGGGAAACCCGCATGGCGACCGCGATCGAGGTCGACCAGGCGCGCGAGGCGGTCGACTTCGTGCAGCTCTCCACCTACCGGGCGGGGTTTCGCGTGGTGCTGGTCGATCCGGCGGACGGCCTCAATCTGGCGGCGGCCAACGCACTGTTAAAGGTGCTCGAGGAACCGCCGTTAAATACGGTATTCGTGCTGGTTTCGGATCAACCGCGCCGACTGCTGCCGACCATACGCAGCCGCTGCACCCGGATCGACATCGGCCTGCCGCCGGCCGATCAGTCAGCGCAATGGCTGGCCGGGCAGGGTGTGGATGACGCGATGGACCTGCTGGCGCTGTCCGGCGGTACGCCGCTCGACGCGCAGCGCTGGGCAGAGGGGGCCGAGCTGGACGAGCGGCGCGGCGTGCTGGAAGGCTTGGCAGATCCCGGCCGGCTCGATCCGGTCACCCTGGGCGAGCGCTGGAAGACGGTCAATCCGCAGATCTGGCACAACGTGGCATACAAGTGGCTGGGTGATTTGCTGTCGGTCAGGTTGCAGGGCAGCGTACAGTTCAACCGCGATTTTGCGGAAGTGTTGGTGCGATTGGGTGGCAAGGCCGATCTGGCTGGATTGCTGGCGCTTGCCAGAACGCAGGCGAACGAAGGCCGAACGCTGGCGCATCCGCTCAATCGGGCGTTGCAGCTCGAGGCCTGGCTGATCCAGTACCGGCACCTGTTTGATTGAAAAGGATCGATGATGAATGCAGCAGTCAACGATGTCGCAGGACAGGTGCGCCCTGGCGTGCTATCCCTGTCCATCAAGGAAAAGTCCGCGCTTTTTGCCGCCTACATGCCATTCATCAAGGGCGGCGGACTGTTCATTCCTACCAACAAGCAATACAAGATGGGCGAGGAAGTGTTCATGTTGTTGACGCTGATGGACGATCCCGCCAAGCTGCCGGTGTCCGGAAAAGTGGTATGGGTGACGCCTTCCGGCGCCCATGGCAGCCGTACCCAAGGTGTGGGCGTGCAGTTCGCTTTCAACGAGAGCGGCAAGGCGGCGCAAAACAAGATTGAAGGTTTGCTCGGCGGTTCGTTAAAATCGGTGCGTCCCACTCACACCATGTAACGCCGTCTGCGGCGTTCCCGAGCCGCATGTATATCGATTCCCACTGCCACATCAATTTCCCCGATCTCGCCGGCAAACTGCCGGAGGTCTTCGACCTGATGGCGGCCAACCAGGTGAGCCACGCGCTCTGCATCAGCGTGGAGCTGGAAAAATTCCCTGAAATCCGTGCGCTGGCCGAGGCGCATCCCAACGTCTATGCATCCGTGGGCGTGCATCCGGATCATGAAGACTGCACCGAGCCGACGGTGACGGAACTGGTTGCGCTGGCCGATCATCCCAAGGTGGTGGCGATCGGCGAGACCGGGCTGGATTATTTCCGGCTGACCGGCGATCTCGAATGGCAGCGCGAACGCTTCCGCACCCATATCCGCGCCGCGCGTGCCTGTCGCAAGCCCCTGGTCATCCACACCCGTTCCGCGGCCGACGACACCCTGCGCCTCATGCGCGAGGAGAACGCGGGCGAGGCGGGCGGGGTGATGCACTGTTTCACCGAAAGCCTGGCGGTGGCCGAAGCGGCGATCGAGCTGGGGTTCTACATTTCGTTTTCCGGCATCGTCACCTTCAAGAACGCCGCTGCGCTGCGCGAAGTGGCCGCCTCCATTCCACTGGAACGCATGCTAATCGAGACCGATTCGCCCTATCTGGCGCCGGTGCCGCACCGCGGGCAGACCAATCAGCCGGGATTCGTGAAGCATGTGGCGGAAGAAATCGCGCGGGTGCGTGGCATGACGGCCGAAGCGGTGGGTGAAGCCACGACGCGGAATTTCTTTCATCTGTTTGCCGCAGCCCGAGCCTGATTCCCCATTTCCGGTACTGCGCGGCCGAGACCCCAACCCGGGGGCAAGAAATAGGAGCAAGCCTGGCTGGCTCGGCTCAAGTAGCTGGGGGCCCCCTAGCCAAGGCGTCAGAGGCCGGCGGTTTCCAGTTCGAACTGGATTGCCTGGATGCCCGCGCGTGCGCAGGCCTCGTCCTGTTCGCCCGTTGCAGCGCCGGAGACGCCGACCGCGCCGACGATGTTGCCGGCAGCCTCGATCGGCACGCCGCCAGCAGAAAACACGAGTCCTTCGACCTTGCCGACCGAGAACGGTTGGGTAAAACGATCAACCATTGCCGACGTGGCAGCGTTGAAGTTGACCGCCGTATAGGCCTTCTGCTTGCTGATCTCCAGGGTGATGCGCGGCGCCAGCGTGTCGCGCAATACCACCATGGCATCGCCACTGCGATCGACCACGGTCACCCCGATCTGGATACCCTGCTTGCGGCAGGCCTCCATCGCGGCATGGGCGAGTTTTCCGGATGCCTCGACGGTGAGCCTGGGAATTTTGACGATGACGGGTTCTTCCGCGGCGATCGTAGGCGAGGCGAACAATACGGAACAACTTGCAGCGATCAAAGGGAGTTTGCGCATGGGATGTCCTCCAGTTGGTTGATGCGGGGAATGTGCTGCGGCCATCCGGAAAAGGCCGCAGGCAGCCATCTCTCTCCGTATGGAAGGATGCCACATACGGAGTGGAATCAGACTATTGTCCGAAGAACGACTTCACTTTATCCATGAACGACTGTGCGCGGGGATTATTGTTGCGTCCCGGGCTCAAGTCATCAAACTCACGCAGCAGTTCGCGTTGGCGCTCGGACAGGTTCACCGGCGTCTCCACCAGCATGTGGCACATCAAATCGCCCGGCGCGTGGCTGCGCACGCCCTTGATCCCCTTGCCGCGCAGGCGGAACACCTTGCCTGACTGTGTTTCGGCAGGGATCTTGATCTTGGCGTGGCCGTCCAGCGTGGGAATCTCGACCTCGCCGCCGAGCGCGGCGGTGGCGAAGCTGATCGGCATTTCGCAATGCAGGTCGTCGCCGTCGCGCTTGAACACCGGGTGCTCCTTGAGGTGGATCACCACATAGAGATCGCCCGGCGGGCCACCGTTGACGCCGGCTTCGCCTTCGCCGGCCAGACGGATGCGGTCCCCGCTGTCGACGCCGGCGGGAATCTTGACCGACAGCGTCTTGTGTTTCTTGACGCGGCCTTCGCCATGGCAGCTGGTGCAGGGATCGGCCACCATCTTGCCGGTGCCGCCACAGCGCGGGCAGGTCTGCTGCACCGAGAAAAAGCCTTGCTGGATGCGGACCTGCCCGTGTCCACCGCAGGTGGTGCAGGTGGTCGGCTGGGTACCGGGCTTGGCGCCGCTGCCGTGGCAGGTGCCGCATTCTTCCAAGGTGGGAATGCGGATCTTGGTTTCGGTGCCGCGCGCGCCTTCCTCCAGTTCGATTTCCAGGTTGTAGCGCAGATCGGCGCCGCGATAGACACGGTCGCGACGGTTGCCGCCGCCCCCTCCGAAGATGTCGCCAAAGATGTCCGAGAAGGCGTCGGAAAACCCGCCGCCGCCAAAGCCGCCGCCCATGCCGGCCTGCTGGTCGATCCCGGCATGGCCGAACTGGTCGTAGGCGGCGCGCTTGTCCGAATCGGACAGGATTTCGTAGGCCTGCTTGGCTTCCTTGAATTTCTCCTCCGCGCTCTTGTCGTCAGGATTGCGGTCGGGATGGTGCTTCATGGCCAGCTTGCGGTAGGCCTTCTTGATTTCTTCGTCCGAGGCGTTCTTGGTGACGCCGAGGACTTCGTAGTAGTCGCGTTTTGACATGGTGGTGAGCGGGGAACGGTGAGCAGTAAGCGGAAAAGACGAAAGCGGTGAACGGCGCTAACCGCTCACCGCTTACCGTTCCCTTTATTACTTGTCCTTCACTTCTTCAAACTCGGCATCGACCACGTTGTCGTCCGCGGCATGGCTGCCCGCGCCTGCTTCCGTGCCCGGCTGCGCGCCGCCTTTGGCCTGCTCGGCCTGGTACATCTGCTCGGCGAGCTTGTGACTGGCGGTGGCGAGCGCATTGGTCTTGGCCTCGATGGTGTCCTTGTCGCCTTCGCGCACGGCGTCTTCGGCTTCCTTCAATGCGGCCTCGATCGCGGCTTTTTCGTCGGCCGACACCTTGTCACCGTACTCGGTGAGCGACTTTTTCACCGAATGGATCATGCCGTCGGCGGCGTTGCGCGCAGTCGCCAGTTCGACGGCCTTGTGGTCTTCGGCGGCATTGGCTTCGGCGTCCTTCACCATGCGCTGGATTTCCTCCTCGCTCAGACCGGAGCTGGCCTGGATGCGGATGGTGTTTTCCTTGCCGGTGGCCTTGTCCTTGGCCGACACGTGCAGGATGCCGTTGGCGTCGATGTCGAAGGTGACTTCGATCTGCGGCATGCCGCGCGGCGCCGGCGGAATGTCGGACAGGTTGAATTGGCCGAGGCTCTTGTTGCCCGAAGCGACCTCGCGTTCGCCCTGCAGCACGTGCACGGTCACCGCGCTCTGGTTGTCGTCGGCGGTGGAGAACACCTGCGAGGCCTTGGTCGGGATCGTGGTGTTCTTCGGGATCAGCTTGGTCATCACGCCGCCCAGGGTTTCGATGCCCAGGGAGAGCGGCGTGACGTCGAGCAGCAGCACGTCCTTGACCTCGCCCTGCAGCACGCCGCCCTGGATCGCGGCGCCCACGGCCACGGCTTCGTCCGGGTTGACGTCACGGCGCGGGTCCTTGCCGAAGAAGTCCTTCACCGCGTCCATTACCTTGGGCATGCGGGTCTGGCCGCCGACCAGGATGACGTCGTCGATCTGCGAGGTGGTGAGGCCGGCATCCTTCAGCGCCATCTTGCACGGATCGATGGTGCGCTTGATCAGATCTTCCACCAGCGCTTCGAATTTGGCGCGGGTGATCTTCACCGCCAGGTGCTTGGGCCCGGAGGCGTCGGCCGTGATGTAGGGCAGGTTGACTTCGGTCTGCTGGCTCGAGGACAGCTCGATCTTGGCCTTTTCCGCCGCTTCCTTCAGGCGCTGCAGCGCGAGCACGTCCTTCTTCAGGTCGACGCCCTGTTCCTTCTTGAATTCTTCGGCGATGTAGTCGATCAGACGCTGGTCGAAATCCTCGCCGCCAAGGAAAGTGTCGCCGTTGGTGGACAGCACTTCGAACTGGTGCTCGCCGTCCATCTCGGCGATCTCGATGATGGAGATGTCGAAGGTGCCGCCGCCGAGGTCATACACGGCGATCTTGCGGTCGCCTTCCTTCTTGTCCATGCCGAAGGCAAGGGCGGCTGCGGTCGGCTCGTTGATGATGCGCTTGACGTCGAGGCCGGCGATGCGGCCGGCGTCCTTGGTCGCCTGGCGCTGGCTGTCGTTGAAGTAGGCCGGTACCGTGATCACGGCTTCGGTGACTTCTTCGCCCAGATAGTCCTCGGCGGTCTTCTTCATCTTGCGCAGGGTTTCGGCCGACACCTGCTGCGCGGCCATTTTCTTGTCGCGCACTTCCACCCAGGCGTCGCCGTTGTCGGCCTTGACGATCTTGTAGGGCATCAGGCCGATGTCCTTCTGCACTTCCTTCTCTTCGAAGCGGCGGCCGATCAGGCGCTTGACCGCGAACAGGGTGTTCTTCGGGTTGGTGACGGCCTGGCGCTTGGCCGGCGCGCCGACCAGGATCTCGCCATCTTCGGTGTAGGCGACGATGGACGGCGTCGTGCGCGCGCCCTCGGCGTTCTCGATCACCTTCGGCGTGCCGTTTTCCATGACCGCCACGCAGGAGTTGGTGGTACCCAGGTCAATGCCAATAATGCGTCCCATGATGCGTTCCTTCTTAAAGAGATTGAATTGATTCGAATGTGGGGAGGCGGCGCCTATTTCAAGACTGTTTCAGTCCTTGCCCTTGGCGACTATCACCAGTGCTGGCCGCAGGGTGCGGTCGTGCAGGCGGTAGCCTTTCTGCAGCACGGTGACCACGGTATTGGCCGGCTGGTCGGACTCGACCATCTGGATGGCCTGGTGCTGGTGCGGGTCGAATTTCTCGCCCATCGGATTGATGTCGTTCAGGTTGAACTTGCCGAAGGCGGCCACGAGTTGCTTCAGGGTCAGTTCGACGCCGTCCTTGAGGTTTTCCACGCTCGGCGAGTCGACCGCCAGCGCAGCTTCCAGGCTGTCCTTCACCGCCAGCAACTCATTGGCGAAGTTTTCCACCGCGAACTTCCGCGCCTTCTCCACGTCGTCCGCGCGGCGGCGCATGTTCTCGGTCTCCGCCTTGGCACGCAGCCAGGCGTCGTGATGTTCGGCGGCCTGGAGTTCGGCCGCTTTCAGCATCTCCTCCAGGCTGGGCATGGTTTCTTTCTCGGCCTGGGTTGTGGCCGGGCTTGCATCGGTGTTGAGTTCGTCCTGCATGTGGGCTCCCAATTGGTACTGGCGGAGAACTGGGGACGAATGACCGGGATTCAAGGGGCTAAAGTCATTTTTCTGCCTCAGAGGCGGGAAACCGTGGATTCTGCATTCAATTTGCCGGGCGCGGGCGCTTCCGGTATGATGCGCCGCTCTCGGAGAGGTGGATGAGTGGCTTAAGTCGCACGCCTGGAAAGCGTGTTCAGGATAATATCCTGACGGGGTTCGAATCCCCCTCTCCGCCATACCCCTATATTCTGCGCGGCTTATCGGCGGGATTCCAGACATACCCATACACCAACCCCTATATCTCGGGTGCGCCTAGTTCGGTCCGGGCTCTTGGCGTCTCAGGGTTTCAGCAATACGCCATGGCTGGTTTTATGCCGGCTTAGCACGTGACTGATGACGGCTCTGCGGTGTCAATTCTGTCGTATGCTGTGCCACACAGAATCCAACCGACTTAGGTACCAAGTTGCTTGAATGCCCCTATATTCCGCACCTTTTCGGTGACGCCGTAGAAGAACTCTACCGAAGACCTAGCGACTGGCTAACGGCGGCTGTTCATAGTTCAATAGCTTGGCCGGCGGATGAAGATGTAATGGTCCATTACGACGGTGAGGACTACTTCTTACGGGCAGTTCGGAAGATCGAGAACCACACTGTCGGCCCGTGTATCTCGATGCGTTGCCGTAAAGGTCAAGAGCACGAAGTGCTGAACAAGGTCTATCGCTTCGCTTCCGTATTTGGCTGGTTCAACAATGGCTATGTCGACATTACTGGGCACATAACCGGTAGCCGCCCCATCCTATATTCGGCAGGTTCTCAAAACCGCACACCTACTGCGTGGCGTATGGGGCTCAGTTGTAACCATATGCCGTTGATTCGGGACGATAACTCGCGCCGAGCCTTGGCGTTTTGGAGGGAAGGCATGCGACTGGAGCACTTCCACGACGGCTATGCTTTTCTGAGCTTTTACAAGGTGATCGAGTCCCAGTTCGATCACGGTGGCCAACGGAAACGCTGGATTGGCCAGGCACTCATGGACTTAAGCGGGGACGCCCGAGATCGCGTAAACGCCTTGGGCGAAGAGGGATTTGACGTTAGCAAGCATATATTCGAGAGCGGTCGCTGCGCCGTCGCCCACGCGTCTCTCACAGGGGAAGTGGTAGACCCTGATATTCCTGCGGATCGTATTCGACTCACAAAGGACTTGGTTGTAGTCAAAGCATTGGCGGAAAAATATATCCGCGAGGAACTTGGGGTTCCGGACCGCTCTGACGTTCATTGTCATCGGGATCGGCTTCAACCCCTTTACTCGTACATGCGGCCCGAGCACGTTGACGAACTCAAACAGGGTGGATCGGTACTGCGCCGCAAGATTGGGCTAAACGGGTTGCGGGTGGCGATAAACTGCTGGCCGAACGCTGCTGCGGAGCCATTTACGGGCCTTGGCTTGACGGTTCACTCTGCGCATAATGGGCCTGTTCTGGTATGTGCAGAAAACGACAGGCGCACATTGCAACTCGTATTTCTCCTGGACTTTACGAAGGGCCGAGCCCATACGAATATCGACCAGAGTGGCTTCGTAGCGCCGGCGGATGGGGGACAATTGGAGGATGCGGTTGTCTACCTTGAATATTACAAATCGGTATTGGGTAACGGCATAATTGAAGTGATGCTGCCCAACGGGGAAAAATCGATTGCGAGATCGTAATCCCTGTGAATATCGACCTGAGCCGCACTTTCTCTGCGGTTGATAAACAGATCGCAGCATTAAGAGAACAAAATACTGATATCCCGCAGGGGGAGACGAGACCGCTCCTCTCCCTAGCGAGCAAGCGTGAGTCCAATGGGAACTGTGGCGCAATAGCAACCTTTCGGGCGAAAATTTCTTGAATGGTGCGCATCAGATATACTGCACATTATGAAAAAGCTTCAGGTGAAACTTCTTCGCTCTTCGTCGGGGCAATTCGTTCGAGCCAAAAACCTGGGGAACGACCAGTGTTACGATGGTTGGCGACCTCATGATTGAGCCCAAGACCCTTAAAGGCACTCAAGGCGGGGCCAAGTTTATGGTTCATGTCTCCCACCAGTTTAGGGCCAATCAGCAAGCCGCTAGGGTAATCCGCGCCATCGCTGAGACTCCGATTTCTGACGAACAGCGGTTGAAAGCCGCAAAGCTGGCTGCAAAAGCTAAAGCGGCGCAACAATCTGCTGTCACAGCACGTTTCCGTAAAACCGCGGCCTAATGCTGTCGGAAGGGGGCTTTACTGCGCTGATCCCGATAAACGAGGTAGCGCAAAGCGAGCTATATCGTATCGACAGCTTCTCGAGCGGCGAAACTAGTCTCGATAGTTTCTTGCACTCTGAGGCAGCGAATCTGCACTCGGATCATCTAGGCCATACTAGCCTTTTGTTCCATGAGGACTTCGCGAGCGTGGTTGGTTATATAACTTTGTCCAACGACGCTATTCCCCTAAAAACCAGCGAGATTGGCGATCTTGGCCTTGCCTACGAAATTGAATTACCCGCATTCCCGGCTGTAAAATCGGTCGCCTCGCCGTCCATCAAAGTCTTCAGCGGCAGGGCATCGGCAAACTAATCCTCGATCTTGCTATCGGCGAGCTTGCCGGAATTCAATCGATCACTACCGGACGTATGCTGATCACGGACGCCATCAACCAAACCAAGGTGATCTCCTTCTATCAAAAACATGGTTTCATGGAATCCTATTGGGCTGCTGACAGGATCAAGAACCACGGCGGCAAGATGAAGGAACGGTCAACGATCAAAATGATTCGAGATATTTACGCTTGAATGCCCCCAGACACCGCAGCCAGAAACAGTGGCTTCGGTTTGTGCCAATATCCTTGCTATCCACGCCAAGAAAGTCACAGCATCCAAACCCGCTCTTTGACCGCGCCAAATGCCACGCTGGGACGTAGCATTAACCCGCCAGCTTATTGAACAACGCTACGGGCGCGAGCAGCTTTATCGTGCCCGGCATTGTCTACGTGCCGTACATGAGCGCCAGCGTCACGCGCGTTACCACTTTCAGGAAGCGAAGCGTCTGCTAAAGACCCATATTGACGACCGCCTTGAAACCGAAAGCATTCATGCGCTGACGTTGTTCCCCGAGGCTAAAGAGCGGGCCACTCTGGACGAATGCCTGATGATGGTCGAGGCGAACATGATCGCGTGTGCCCAAGGTATCCATTCAATCCCGGACTCCCTCGCCCACGTTGTCTATTTCGCGCTCGGTCAGAACCTCGGACCCAAGCCATTGAAAGAGTGTGATGTCAGTGTTCGAAGTATCGTCACGGTGTTGGCGGCAAGCACTCCGAAACACATCGAAATCGAGCACATTCTTCGTGGGGTGGCCGACCAACCTTCTTTCGCTGCCCTCAACGCTATCGTAAATCACGGCAAGCATCGGGGCATCGTCGAACCGTGCTTAGCTATTGAGCCGGTGGGCCGAGACACACCATACGCTATGGAGTTTGGTGCTATTACATATGGCGGCAGAAACTATCCAGAACGTGAGATAGAAGAAGTGATAGCACCGGCGTATGAGGTCGCGTCTCATGCCGTTGTTGATATTGGAAACGCCATCAATCGGGCGCTCTCCATCGATTCATGACGCGAGAGCGGTGCTGGGCCGGCTTGCGCCAACACCCGACACCAAACGTCAAGGCAACGACCGTCCTTGAAGCGCGTCACGGATAAGCCGCCGTTCCGCGAGTTCAACCTGCTCAGCAAGACACAGCGAAAGCTCGCCGGGTTCGTCGGCGAAGGCTCCGGCGATTTCGAGCATCACCCCGACCTCACGCGGCGTAAGGCTGTGGAAGATGACTTCTCAGGGTTGCGCCTATCGCTGATGACTGGCTGGCGGTGCATGGCTACGACTTGCCCGAGGGGTCAGAGGCTAGGCGGCTGGTGCTGGCTGAGTTCGCCAAGGGTGGCCGCGTGTATGCCTGACTCGTCAGAGGTGGCCGGAGGTACTGGGCAGCAGCGGCTGCGGTCCGACTGTTCCAGCACTATCAAGCAACGCTAGGGGCGCACTGGGGAAGCCCATGAGGGTGAAGGGGAGGGGGCTATTACCGCGTATGGCGGCTAATCATGAACCCGGAAGCTGCCACACTTGATAGATACTGAAGCCCGCCCCGAATAGGAAGGAAAACAGCGCAAGCCAGCCAAGCGCATGCAAGATACCGGGATGCAGCCACCAGTGCGATGGCGCTTTGTATCCCAGAGAGCACGCCAATTGATGTCGCCCGCGTAGAACTTAGCAGTACCCCTGTCCATCTAGCGAGCATTGTTTGCGTTGAGTAGTAGCCGAGGATGGCAAGCACCAAGGCCACGACAAGGCCGACTACAAAAGCGATGAGCACGGTATAGGGGTGGGGCACTTGGGCATGGTCGGATGAGACATAGGCGAGCATAGCCACCGCCCCACCAGCATTGACCCCAAAGAGCATGCTTGTCATTGCTTGTGCTGCCGTTGTTTCGTTCTGCAATAGCCGTGAGTCCTCGGGCTCTATTCTAGAGAGGTACCACTCTCGCTCCTCTTTGTCGGCCTTCGTCCAGTATCCGCCGCTCCCCACGTTTGCTGCCATATGGTCTCTCTCCGCATTGTCAAGTAATGAGCCAATCATAGCGGATGGGGTGCGGCGCTGCGCCCCCACGGGGAAACCGCAACAGCGGGAGATGAAGATAGACCTCACAGAAATTTCGCTTTAATTTTCTGAGCGGCTTCGGTGTCTCTGAGCAGGGTAAAGGCTACGCCCGTGGAGAGTTTTAGTTATGATGTCAGCCCACAAGAGCCGGTGTTGAGCGGCTGGGACTAAGCAAGGGAGGGGAAAATGGAAGAGCAAACATTCTTGAGTCTGGATGATGTGAAGGTCACGAGTGCGCGGTTCATAGTGCCCTCACAAACCTTTGCTATGGCCGGCATCACGTCAGTGAAAAATAGCGAGCAGCGCCCTACTAGGGTGTATCCGATCTGGTGCGGGATTTTCGGCGTTGTTGCGCTTATAGCGGATGCCTACGCGGTCGGGATCGGGTTGCTTGTCCTTGCTGCCGTTTGGTGGATAGGTCAAAAGACGCAGTACCACGTTGTCTTAGCCACGGCAGGTGGTGAAATGACGGCGCTGACGAGTAAGGACCGCGCCTACATTTCCAATGTGGTGAAGGCTCTGAATGATTCGATAGTGGCGCGGGGGTAACCACCTTTTCCCATATGTTGAAAGAAGAGCAGGCTGCCGAGTTGTTGCGGCGATGTGAGTCCATCGCTGGCCGCGCGCTTAAGCAAACGAGGGGTAATCTAAGGAGGGCGGAAACACGGGCGGCGGCAGTATGGGAACTAGTTGTTTCTGAGGCCGTGGCACAGCTCGGGCGTGTGGAGCTTGAGCCTCNNCGGGGTGGGCCAGATATCCGGCTGGAACTGCCGACGGGCCGGTGGGTGTCTATCGAAGTGACCTATCTGAACCCCCGTTTTGAGGATGAAGAGCGGCGCAAATCTCTCGTGGCGCGGTGGGTACATGAAGCCCTTTCGTCGCTCGTCCCTAACCAGTTCCTGCTCCGCTGCGAGTTTCACGGAGCTTACGGCCACCCCGCTGGGCCAAAGCTCGACTTGCCACAAGAGCACGACAGAAAGCGGTTCCTTGCGAGCGCTGACGTCGCGCAGTTTCTCTCGGCTGTTGCAGGCCGCCCCCAAGAGCAGCACCAAGCAAGGCTGAGCGATTATCCCGTTACTTTAATGTCGTCGCCGCGCCCGCTTGGCAACCCTGGGTTCCTGACCGTGGGAGGGCCGTGTCTGGAAGCACCCAAAGTGGTGAGTGAACATGCTGCCCACCGTGCATTGCGCGCAAAGGTCCGACAGCATAGTGTGAACGGACCGCATCTCGTCTGCATTGGCAGTGACGTGAGTGGGGCTCTCTCCAGCTTCGCTAGCAGCGGCGGCATTCGTCTTGAACATGCCCTTGGGGCGGCTGTCCATAAGGAGGGAGGAGTTTCTGGTGTGCTTGTTGTGAATGTTGAGCAAGCGACGGTTCTGGGGCCCGGAGTTTCTCGCGTTGCGCGTAGCACCAGTTATCCGGTGGCAGATTGCAGGTACCCACTCACTGACGAGGAGTGGGAGTTCATCAGACAGCTTGACTTTAATCGCTGGAAATTCACCTTCCCGTTAACCCGGAAAGAAGTGGAGCCAAGGCACCGCTATCGGCACCCTGATGGCCCGCTCAAGCTCGGTTCATCCGCCGGAGGCAGCATGAAACTCACCATACCCGCTTACGTGCTCACCGATGTTTTAGCTGGAAGAAAAAGCNTTCTGGATGAATATGGGGGCGTTGGCGATATGCTTGGCGGCGCGGTCATGCGTTGCTTGGCAGAGGGTTGGACAGTAGTGGGTTGCGAATTCCGTGGGGGCGACATTCAACAGGGAAAGACACCGATGGTAGAGCTTGAGCTTTCACCTNCCCACGAGGCGGTTTTCTGGCCGAGGGCAAAGGAGGACCACAGGTCTACCTGAGGGACTTGCGTTGGCAGGGCACCTCGCACACAATCTTCTGGCGCTCTCAGCGGGAACACCTCTGGGAACATTGCGTAAGCGGCTCCACGGAAACCCGCGCCGTTGTTTGATGTAGCAGGGAGGCCATCCAGTCCCCCTCCCCGCCATAATTCCCTTCATTTCCCTTATCAGCAGCCCAGCCCGCGGGCCCTAGGAGTCGACAGCTCCCGGCCGATGGCCGCGGGCGCATGCGGCAGCCCGGGCAAGCAGCAGCGCACGTTCGCGCGCGTTGCGGGTGAGGGTGGCGGCGCGTTCGAACTCGGCACGGGCTTCGGCGATGCGGTCCAGGCGGGCCAGCAGATCGCCGCGTACGCTCGGCAGCAGATGATAATTTTCCAGGCTGGGTTCGCCAAGCAAGGTGTCCACGATTTCCAGCCCAGCTATGGGACCAAAGGCCATGGCCACCGCCACGGCGCGATTGAGCGTGACGACCGGTGAGGGGGCAACCTGGGCAAGCGCGTCATAGAGGGCGGCAATACGTGCCCAGTCGGTGACGTCGGCGGTGGCGGCACGCGCGTGGCAAGCCGCAATGGCCGCTTGCAGGGTGTAGGGGCCTAGCGGGCCAGGCTGGGATTCGGCGCGCTCAAGCGCGGCCAGGCCGCGGCGGATAAGCAGAGGGTCCCAGCGCGCACGATCCTGGTCGAGCAGCAGAATGGGTTCGCCTTTCGCGTCGATGCGCGCGGCAAGCCGCGAAGCCTGAATTTCCATCAGGGCGACCAGGCCGTGAACTTCCGGTTCGGACGACATGAGTCCGGCGAGCACGCGGCCCAGGCGCAGCGCCTCCTCGCACAGCGCCGGACGTACCCAATCGTCGCCTGCAGTGGCCGAATAGCCTTCGTTGAAGATGAGATACAGAACCTCGATCACCGACGCGAGACGGTCCGCCAGCTCCACGCCGCGCGGCACTTCGAACGGCACGTGCGCGGCCGCGAGCGTGCGTTTTGCGCGCACGATGCGTTGTGCAATGGTGGCTTCTGGCTTGAGGTAGGCGCGTGCGATCTCGTCGGTGGAGAGACCGCCCATGATGCGCAGCGTCAGCGCGCTGCGCGCTTCGGGCGAAAGCACGGGGTGGCAGGCAGTGAAGATCAGGCGCAGCAGGTCGTCGCCCACGTCGTCGCTGAGCGCGTCGTCGACTCGGTCATTGAAGTCGGCGGTAGCCATTGCGTGCTGTGCGTCGAGCTCGCGGCTGAGCTCCTCGTGTTTCGGCGCGGCCAGCTTCTCGTGACGCAGGTGATCGAGCGCACGGCGCTTGGCGGTGGTCATCAACCAGGCGCCGGGATTGTCCGGCACGCCTGTCGCCGGCCAGTGTTCCAGCGCGGCGACCAGCGCATCCTGCGCAAACTCCTCGGCCAGGCCGACGTCGCGCAGCATGCGTGCAACGCTGGCGATGACTCTGGCCGCTTCGATGTGCCAGATCGCCTCGATGGTGCGGGCGGCTTCGCTGCCCGGACTAGGCGTGCCCATAGGCCTGTTTCAGCGTGGCAATATCAAGCTTGGTCATTTGCAGCAACGCCTGCATGACCCGATTGGTGCGGTCGGCATCGGGGTCGCTCATCATGTCGCCTACTATGCGTGGCACGATCTGCCAGGGCAGGCCGAATCTGTCCTTGAGCCGGCCGCATTGCACAGGCGCGCCGCCGTCGCCCGTGAGCAGGTCGATTTCGTCCTGCGCATCGCAGTTGACGATGTGAGACGCCGTCGTTGAAGCTGAAGTGCGGTCCGCCGTTGATCGCCAGCCAGGTCTGGTCGAACAGCTCGAAACTCATGGTACGGACGCTGCCCGCGGGAATTCGTTGGCGCCACAGCGCGCGAGTCCCGTGATCTTCAATTCACTGAAAGCCGACGCGAGGAACCGGGCGGCTTCTGCGGCCTGGTCCTTGAAACACGAGCAGGTCGTCAGAGTATGCATGGATTTCCCCGGGTTTCATGGTGGTCTCAGAGACTGATCAGGGTCTTGAATCCGCCCCAGAACATGCGCTCGCCGTCGAAGGGCAGGGCCGCTGGATCCATCATGCTACCCAGGCGCGGGTCGGCCATGACTTTTTTGTTGATGCGGTCGCGGTCCTTGCGGGATTTGTACACGATCCAGGCAAATATCACGGTTTCGCCGTCCTTGAGCTTCACGCTCTGCGGGAACGACGTGTGCTTGCCAGGCTGGACGTCGTCGGCAAGGCATTCGACATATTCGAGCGCGCCGTGCTCGCGCCATATCTTGCCTGCCTTGCGGGCCATGCGACGATAGGCCGCCAGATTGGCGGTGGCAACGGGGAGGACGAAACCGTCTACGTAGGGCATGGACATCTCCTTGTTATGCGGGCTGTACGTGGACCAGTTCCCAGATGTGCCCATCCGGGTCCTGGAAGCCATGGCCGTACATGAAGCCATGGTCCTGGGGTTCGTTGTAGGTCGAACCGCCAGCAGCAACGGCAGCGCGTACCATGGCGTCTACCGCTGTCCGACTGTCGCGCGACAGGCAGACCAGCACTTCCGTATGTTTCATGGCATCGCATACCGGCTTGGGCGTGAAACTCTGGAAGCGATCGCGTACCAGCAGCATGACGAAGATGTTGTCGCCGATGACCATGCAAGTT
Organism: Thiobacillus sp.; assembly: GCF_013693775.1. NCBI lineage: Bacteria > Pseudomonadati > Pseudomonadota > Betaproteobacteria > Nitrosomonadales > Thiobacillaceae > Thiobacillus > Thiobacillus sp. Next base: position 986,179 of record NZ_CP059257.1, on the reverse strand, counting down.
GCCGTGTCGTCGGTGAATTGCTCGTTGAAGCTGAAGCCGAGCTGGGTGAAGAATGCAATCGAGCGTCTGAGGTCGGCAACGGGCAGATTGACGAATATCTGGGTGGACATGGAATCCTCCTCTAAACAGGGAAGTTCAGCTGGGCGCAGGACAGGTGCAATCCACGGCCAGATGGGGGCATGGGCGACGTTTGCGCTTTTCCGATGGCCTAGCCGACATAGCAGGGCGCGACCTCGCGTACCTCGACGGTGGCCCATTGCGCAGCGGGACACGCGCTGGCGATGGCGATGGCCTCCTCGCGCGTGGCGCAGTCGATAAGGAAAAAGCCGCCGACCATCTCCTTGGCCTCGGCAAAAGGCCCGTCGCGCAAAATGGCCTTGCCCTCGCGTTGCTGGATCCGCACGCCATGTTGGTCGGGGCGCAGCGATTCGCTGGCGCGCAGCAACCCGCGCGCCGCGAGTCCCTGGCCGTAGCGCACCATGTCGTCATAAAGCTGCCGAGCTTCTTCCTGGGTGCGCGTATCGCGTTGTCCGCGCGGTTCGACGATCAAAAGCAGATATGCCATGGTTTCTCCTGGGTGGGGATCGACACGGGAACTTCCTTTTGCCGGGGGCGGCCGGGTCGGACCACGATATGGGAAGGGTTTTCCACCACATGTCGACGAATGCGGGTGCGTTGATCAGCTACCGAGTGCTGCAACCGCGGCCTGGATTTCCTGCGGACTGAGGTCGCGGGTATGGGTGGCGATCGACCACTGGTGTCCGAAGGGGTCTTCGATCCTGCCGTAGCGGTCGCCCCAGAACATATCGTCGACCGGCATCGTGACTTTGGCGCCGGCGGCGACGGCTTGGTCGAACGTTGCGTCGACATCCGTGACATAGAGATGGATCGTCACGGGCGAGCCTTGGCCGGGTTGCGGCCCCAGCGAGCCGCAGTCGGGGAATTCGTCGACCAGCATGAGGTTGGAGTCGCCGATGCGAATCATCGCATGCATGAGTTTGCCTTCCGGGCCGGGCAGCCGTGCCAGTTCGACGGCGCCGAAGGCCTTGCCGTAAAACATGATGGCATCGGCGGCACCGTGGCATACCAGGTGAGGNGTGATCGTATGCATGCCATTCGGGATGGGGTTTGCTTGGATTGGGCTCATGTTTTTCTCCTGTCGGATTGAATAGGGCGGAAACGCATTCCGGTCCGGTGCTTCACTTCGTACGACGTACGGCGTGCTGCCAAATCGACAGATTGCCGATCGGGGCTGTGTCCAGAGGCGTCGTTATTGCTTGGCCGTGTCCATGTCGCGGAAACGCTCGATCGCGGCCGACGGCGCAAAGTCGTCCAGTTCGTACAATTGTCGCACTTCGATTTCTGCCGGCTTGCCCGCACCGACCGGATTAGGGAAGCGGCGCGCCCATTCCAGGCCTTCTTCGCGCGTCTTCACTTGGATCAGCGTATAGCCCGCGATCAGTTCCTTGGTCTCGGTAAATGGGCCATCGAGTACGCTGCGCGTCTCGCCGTCATAGCGGATGCGCCAGCCTTGCGCGCTTGGCTTAAGCCCGGATGCATCGAGCAGCACGCCGGCCTTGGCCAGTTTCTCGTGGTAATCGGCCATGTCGGCCAGCAGGGCTTCATCGGGAGCCGGGCGCGTTGCGGCTTCGGACTCGGTGGTGGCTTTGACGATAATCATGAATCGCATGGGTTTCTCCTGGTTGTTTCGGGTGGGAATCGGACCATTGTCTGAGGTCAGCGCAAGTCCTTCATCACTACGACGAAGCAGGCCGGGGAAAATCGACACCTGTCAGGCTGTTTTTCGGATCCTGGCAGAAGGGATCAGGGGTCGGCGCACGGAGCGGGCATGCCGGTGTGTCCGGAGCATACGCGGCGTTGAAAATAAATTAGAATGCCAAGCTTCTGAAATTTCAAGCTTCGGAAGCCTGTCGATGCGGCCCAGCCTGGAGATATCTCCTTGTGCCGCCAACACTAAGCGACCCATATAAATACAGCAATGCCCAAATACGCCTACCATGGCAGGCTTTCCGTAGTCGTTCCCGTCAAGAATGAACAGGACAACGTCGAACCGCTGGTGCGCGAAATCGCGGCGGCGCTGTCCGGAAACACGACGTTTGAAATCATCTATGTCAACGATGGCAGTACCGATGCCACGCAGGCACGGCTGGATGCGCTGAAAACCGAATTTCCCATGCTGCGGGTGATCCGGCATCGCAGTTCGTGCGGACAGAGCCGGGCCGTGACGACAGGCGTGACTGCGGCGCGCCATGAGTGGATCGCAACGCTCGACGGGGACGGGCAGAACGACCCTGCCGACATTCCCGCCTTGCTGGCCCGGCTGGCCGATCCGGCACAACCGCCTAATCTGGAACTTCTGGCTGGTTGGCGAGCTCGCCGCAACGACACCTTCCTGCGCAGGCTGTCGTCGAAAATCGCCAATGGCGTACGCTCGCGCATGCTGAAGGACAATACCCCGGATACCGGCTGCGGCCTCAAGGTATTTGCCCGCGAGACCTTCCTGCAGCTACCCAATTTCGACCATATGCACCGCTTCCTGCCGGCATTGGTGATGCGCAACGGCGGCGCAGTGGTATCGGTTCCGGTCCACCATCGTGCGCGCGAGCGCGGCACCTCCAAGTATGGCGTGCACAACCGACTGTGGGTGGGCATCGTCGACCTGTTCGGCGTGGCCTGGCTGCAGCGTAGGGTGCGTCTGCCTGTCATCGAGTCCAATTCCGACCTGTAAATGAGGGCGCGCGTCATCGTCAAGGGCCTGGCGCTGATATTGAGTCTGGCGCTGCTGGGCTACCTGTTCAAAACCAGTGACCTGGGCAGCAGCGTCAACGAGGCCTGGATCGATGCGCGGGTGCGCGGGCACGGCGTCAACGGTGCGCTGCTGTTCCTGCTGATGGGCGGGATTTTTACCGCCATCGGCCTGCCACGCCAGATCATTGCCTTTCTCGGCGGCTATGCCTTCAGCGTCGGGCTGGGCACTCTGCTTGGCGCGCTGGCCGCGTTGCTGGGCTGCATACTGAGTTTCGGCTATGCCCGCCTGTTCGGCAAAGGCCTATTGCGGGCGCGGCTGGGAGAGCGTGCCCATCGTTTCGACCGATTCATACACGACCATCCGTTTGCCATGACGGTGCTGGTCCGCCTGTTGCCGGTGGGCAACAACCTGCTCACCAATCTGGCTGCGGGCATCTCCAGCATCCGGCCGGTGCATTTCCTGGTCGGCACATTGCTCGGCTATCTGCCGCAGACGCTGGTGTTCGCCCTGGTGGGCAGCGGCGTGCAGATCGCACCGGCTCTGAAACTCGCGCTCGCCATCGGTCTGTTCCTGATCTCGGGCGCGCTGGGCGCCTACCTGTATAGACATTTCCGCCACGGCCAGAGCCTCGACGCGCAGATCGATGCGGCACTGGACGAGAATATCGATGCCCATGAATCCACAACGCACATCTGATCTCTCTGGACGCAACCTGTTGCTGTTCAGCCTGCTGCTGCTGGCTGCCCTGGCTGCGGTGGCGATCCTGACGCGTCCCCTGACTCCGATCGACGAGACGCGCTATGTCAGCGCAGCATGGGAGATGTGGCTGCGTGGCGACTTTCTGGTGCCGTTCAAGAATGGCGCGCCCTATAGCGACAAACCACCGTTCATGTTCTGGATGTTCCAGGCCGGCTGGGCACTGTTCGGCGTCAATGATTGGTGGCCACGCCTGGTGCTTCCCTTGTTTTCTGCCGGTGGACTGTTGCTGACCTATCGGCTCGCCNCCCGACTGTGGCCCCGGCATGCAAGTCTCGGCGGACGGGCCGCGTTGGTGTTGGTGAGCGCCTTGTTGTGGATCGTTNTTTCCACATCGGTCATGTTCGACGTGATGCTGACCTTCTGGGTCCTGATCGGCCTCCACGGCGTGTTGGCGGCCACCGAGGGAAAGCGCCGCGGCTTCGTCATGCTGGGGGTGGCGATCGGCCTGGGCGTACTGACCAAGGGACCGGTCATCCTGCTGCATCTGCTGCCCGTCGTCGCGCTGGCGCCATGGTGGAATCCGGGTCTGAAATGGAAACGCTGGCTCGGCGGCACGCTGCTGGCAGTACTGCTGGGCGCGGCCATCGCGCTGGCGTGGGCGCTGCCGGCCGGGTTTTCAGGGGGCGAGGCGTATCGCAATGCGATTTTCTGGGGCCAGACAGCCAACCGCATGGTCGAGTCCTTCGCGCACCGGCGGCCGTTCTGGTGGTATGTACCCCTGCTGCCCTTGTTGCTGTTCCCCTGGTTCGTTTGGCCGGTCTGGTGGAAGGCGCTGATCCAGCACCGTCGTGAGGGCCTGGATCGCGGTTCTCGCTTCTGCCTGGCGTGGATGCTGCCGGTGTTCGTGGCTNTTTGCTTCATCAGCGGCAAGCAGCCGCATTATCTGGTTCCCCTGTTTCCCGCTTTCGCCTTGCTGACGGCGCGGCTGATGGCGGGACGTGCGGACGCGCGCGTCGGGCTGCCGGCCTTGCTGGCGGCGGTGCTTGGGNGTGTGCTGGTCCTGGCTGCCACAGGACATATTGCAGCCTTGCATCGTCAGGTGACGGCATTGCCGCCGGCCTGGCCGGGTTGGGTCCTGATTGTGCTGGCTATTGCCGCGTGGGTGGCGGGCCGGCGCGGTGTGGCGCCGATACCGAATCTGGCCCTGCTCGGCGCGGCCCTGATGGCGCTGGTGCAAATCGCTGCGATGCATTCGATCGAGCCCATGTACGACGTCAAGTCGATGGCACAGGCAATCAAAGCGGTACAAGATGAAGGTCGCCCGGTTGCGAATATCGCGACCTACCATGCGCAATACCAGTTTCTCGGCAGGTTGGAAACGCCCTTGGCCGAAGTGACCGGGGCCCGCGCGACGCAATGGCTGGCAACTCATCCGCAAGGCTATGCCGTGGTGTATCTGGGCAATAGCCGCCAGCTGGCTGGGGTTTCAGCGCGCTACAAGCAGCCCTACCGCGGCGGTGGCGCGGTCCTGGTGAACGCACAAACGGCGGCCGCACTGCTGGCCGCCCCGACTGAATAAGGCGACTCAGGCCTCGGCGTCGCGTTGCGGCAGGACCACTTCGCGCGAGGGCGAAATGGTCGAGATGGCGTGCTTGAAGATCATCTGGGCGGCCTGATCCTGACCTTTCAGCAGCACCACAAACTGGTCGAACGATTCGATTCGCCCCATGAGCTTGATCCCGTTCACGAGAAACACCGAGACCGGGATGCGTTCCTTGCGCAGGGTGTTGAGGAAAACGTCTTGCAGGTGGTTGTATTCTTTGCTGGCCATGATCGGCTCCCTATCAGGTGAAGACGAGGCGAAGCCCCGTTTAATATTATTAGCGGATTACTCGATTTTTGCATCGGTGCGCGCTGCCGTGATGGCGTCGCGGATGCGCTGTTGCTGCAGCTGCTTGACGATTTCACTCCGCACGGCATCCAGCGGCGGCAGCTTGGGCGTACGCGTATCGTCGAGACGGATGATGTGGTAGCCGAATTGCGTCTTCACCGGGGTTTTGGTGATTTCGCCTTTNTTCAGGCCAGCCAGCGCGTCGGAGAATTCGGGCACGAAGGCACGCCGGTCGGACCAGTCCAGTGCGCCGCCGTTCTTGGCGGAGCCGGGATCCTTGGAATATTTCTTCGCCAGATCTTCGAATTTGGCCTTCTTGCTGCCCAACTCGGCGATCAGTTTCTTCGCTTCGGCCTCGGTTTTCACCAGAATGTGGTGGGCCTGGTATTCCGGCTCCATCGGCTCCGTTTTGGCTTTGTCGTACATCGCCTGGATTTCGGCGTCGGTGACCGGGTGGGCCTTGACGTAATCCTCCAGGTAGGCCTTGGCAAGCTGATCCTTGCGGCGGATATCCAGTGCCGCGGCCAGATGCGGTTCCTTGTCGAGTCCCTTGTCGAGCGCGGCGCGCGACAGCAGTTCAAGATTGATCAGGGACTCGCGTACGCGGGCATCCAGTTGCGGGGAGTCGGGCTGGCCCTGGGCCATTTCGCGCTTGACCAGGTCGCCGTACAGGGCGGGAATTGCCTTGCCGTTGACCACAGCCAGCGGCTTGTCGGCGGCCGCGGCCGGAGTGGGGTCGCAGGCGCGGGTGTTTGCGCCNTGTGCCAGCGGGGTAAACGCCAGCATGATCAGGGCGGGGAGAAGGGCAAGACGCATTCGGATTCCTTTCAGAGTTCTTCCGGGGTTAAAGCAGTGATCGACAACGCATGAATCTCGCGTTGCATGAGCTCGCCCATGGCTTCGTATACCAGTCGGTGGCGGGCGAGGGTGGAAAGATTACGAAATTTATGTGACACCAGGGTGAGACGGAAGTGCCCGCCACCCGAGGCTGCCCCGGCGTGGCCTCGGTGCTGGGCGCTTTCGTCTTCCAGCGTGTAGGTTTCGGGCTCCAGCGCGGCAAGGCGCTGGCGGATCAGGTCGGGCGTGCTCATGCGGGCAGGGTTTTCCTGAAGGGTTTGACGCTGACGCCGGCATAGACGCCCGCCGTGACATAGGGATCGGCCTCGGCCCATGCCTGTGCGTCGGCGAGCGTGTCGAATTCGGCGACGATCAGGCTGCCGGTGAACCCTGCAGCGCCCGGGTCATTGCTGTCGATGGCCGGGAACGGGCCGGCCAGCAACAGCCGTCCGGCCTGCTGCAAGGCATGCAGACGTTCCACATGGGCGGGGCGGGCGGCCAGTCGCCGATCGAGGCTGTCGGCCGTATCCTGGCCGACGATGGCATAGAACATTATTGCTTTTCTTCCTTGTCGAACGATTCTTTATCCAAATACCGGGTCAGCATCATGCTTTGGCCGATTACGAACACCAGCATCAACCCCAGACTGCCGAACAGCTTGAAATCCACCCAGGTATCCGTCGAGAAGTTGAAGGCGACAAACAGATTTGCAACCCCNATGAAGGCAAANAATCCACCCCAGCTCGCGTTCAACCGACCCCATGCGACGTCAGGAAGTTCCATCTGTTCGTTCATGACGCTTTTGATGACGTTGCGGCCGAAGGCGGCGGCCCCGAAAATGATGCCGGCGAAAATCCAGTACAGCACGGTCGGCTTCCATTTGATGAAGCTTTCGTCGTGCAGCCACAGTGTGGCGCCGCCGAACAGCACGATGATGCCAAGGCTGACCCACATCATGGTGTCGGCCTTGTGGCCGCGCAGCTTGACCCAGGCGATCTGCCCGACGCTGGCGACGATGGCGACCAGCGTAGCGAGGTAGATGCCGGGCTTCNNGCCCACGCCTGTCGGTTGGGGCAAGCCAAGACCGGCCAGCAAGGTACGCGTGGCGTCGGCGTTGGCGTCGCCCAGCTTGTAGGCGATGAAAAAGACGATGATGGGGAAGAGGTCGAACAGCAGTTTTTTCATTATGGTGGGGCCGCGCAGTCAGCCGTAATTCGGGCGATTTCTTATTTTGCTATGATTCCCCCTCCTGACCAAGCGCTTTTGGCGCTGGTCGCCAGACCCGATCATCGATGCTCAATATCGATCTGCATTGCCATTCCAACGTGTCAGACGGCGTATTGCCGCCCGCCGAAGTCGTTGCGCGCGCAGCCGCGAACGGCGTGCATGCGCTCGCGCTGACCGACCACGACGACGTGGCAGGGCTTGCTGCTGCGCAGGCGGCGGCCGAGGGCACGGAGCTGGCGCTGATCCCGGGCGTCGAGATCTCGGTGACCTGGAGCGGACAGACGGTCCACATCGTCGGCCTGCGCATCGATCCTGTTCATCCGGAACTGGCGGCTGGCCTGCACAACATCCGCATGGGCCGCATCGAGCGTGCGCAACGCATGGGGGACGACCTGGCGCGATCTGGCATCGTCGGTGCGTATGAAGGCGCCTATGACTTTGCCGCCAACAAGCAAATGGTCGGCCGCACGCATTTCGCCCGCTGGCTGGTGGCGCAGGGCCATGCGCCCGACATGCGCGGCGCGTTCCGGCGCTTCCTGACGCGCGGCAATCCCGGCTACGTCGAGCACCAGTGGACCACGCTGGAAAACGCCGTCGGCTGGATTCGCGCCAGCGGCGGCATGGCCGTGATCGCGCACCCGGGGCGCTACGCTTTCAATGCGCGCGAACTGCACCTGCTGCTGGACGCCTTCCGCGCGCTGGGCGGCGAAGGCATCGAGGTCATCACCGGCAGCCACCATCCATCCGAATACGGCAAGTTTGCCGACCTGGCCCGTGCATTCGGCCTCAAGGCTTCGCGCGGGGCGGATTTTCATGCGCCGGGCGAGGGCATCGATATCGGCCGGCTGCCCGCGCTGCCGCACTACTGCCAGCCGGTCTGGCAGGGCTGGCCGGAGCTTGAACCGCATTTTTCCCTTTCCCCGACCTGACGATTTATGGCGCAATTCTTCAATATCCACGCAGAAAACCCGCAACCCCGCCTGATCCAGCAGGCGGTCGACATCCTCAAGCGCGGGNGCGTGATCGTCTATCCCACCGATTCCTGCTACGCATTGGGCTGCCATATCGGCGACAAGGAGGCGGCGATGCGGCTGCTGTCGGTGCGCGGACTCGATACCGGACACGACCTCACGCTGATCTGCCGTGACCTGTCCGAACTCGGACGCTACGCCCAGGTCGGCAACACCCAGTTCCGTTTCCTGAAGGCACATACCCCGGGCGCCTATACCTTCATCCTGCGCGGTACCCGTGAAGTGCCGAAGCGTCTGCTGCACAAGAAGCACGACACCATCGGACTGCGGGTTCCCGCGCATCCCATCGTGCAGGCGCTGCTGGCCGAACTCGGCGAGCCCATCCTGTCGTCCACGCTGCTGCTGTATGGAGAGGACGTGCCGTTGACCGAGCCGTGGGAAATCCGCGAACGCCTGGAACACCTCGTCGACCTGGTCATCGACGGCGGCGCCTGCGGCCTGACGCCGACCACCGTCGTCGATCTCACGACCGACACGCCGTCCGTGCTGCGTTTCGGCAAGGGCGACACGGCGGATTTCGAAGGCTGATCGCGCATGGAACTCACGCTGATCCAGAAAATCGTGGTGTTCGCCCTGCCGGTCATCTTTGCGATCACCTTGCATGAAGCCGCGCACGGCTATGTGGCGCGTTTCTTCGGCGACATGACCGCGGCGGCGGCGGGCCGCATCACCGCCAATCCGCTCAAGCACATCGATCCGGTGGGAACCATCCTGGTGCCCCTGGTGATTCTGCTGACCAGCAAGCTGCTGGGCGGCGGGATGATCCTGTTCGGCTGGGCCAAGCCGGTGCCGGTCAATTTCGCCCGCCTGCGCCGTCCCAAGCAGGACATGCTGTGGGTGGCGGCTGCCGGGCCCGGCATGAACTTCGCCATGGCCGTGTTCTGGGCGCTGATGATCCAGCTTGGCCATGCGCTGGGAAGCAGCTTCGCCAGTGCCCCGCTGATGCTGATGGGCGCGGCGGGCGTATTCATCAATGTCATCCTGATGGCGCTCAACCTGATCCCGCTGCCGCCGCTTGACGGCGGCCGCATCGCCGTCAGCCTGCTGCCGGTGAAGCAGGCGATGCAGTTCGCGCGGCTGGAGCCATATGGCCTGTTCATCCTGCTCGGCCTGATGTTCACTGGCATACTCGGTTTCATCCTGTGGCCGCTCATCAGCGCGTTCATCGGCCTGACCGCGCTGGTCACCGGGCTCGAGCCCGCCCAGCTGGTCGGCCTGATCCAGCTCGTGCTGTCCTGACCGCCACCACTCACCACTCACCACTTACCACTCACCAACCATGTACTCCGATCGCGTTCTCTCCGGCATGCGCCCCACCGGGCGCTTGCATCTTGGCCACTATCACGGCGTCCTGAAAAACTGGCTGCGCCTGCAGAACGAATACCAGTGCCTGTTCTTCGTCGCCGACTGGCACGCGCTGACCACGCACTACGACACGCCGCAGGGGATCGACGAGAACGTGCGCGACATGGTAGTGGACTGGCTCGCGGCAGGCGTCGATCCGGCACAGGCGACGCTGTTCGTTCAGTCGCGCGTAATCGAGCACGCCGAACTGCATCTGCTGCTGTCGATGATGACGCCGCTCGGCTGGCTGGAACGCGTGCCCACCTACAAGGACCAGCAGGAAAAGCTGGCCAACAAGGATCTCTCGACCTACGGTTTTCTCGGTTATCCGTTGCTGATGAGCGCCGACATCCTGATCTATCGCGCCAACCGTGTGCCGGTCGGTGAAGATCAGATCCCGCATATCGAGTTCACCCGCGAACTGGCTCGCCGGTTCAACCACATGTATGGACGCGAGCCGGGGTTCGAGGACAAGGCGCGCGCCGCGGTCAAGAAGCTCGGCTCGAAGAAGGCCCGGCTCTACGAGGAATGCCGCACCGCCTACCAGGAGAAGGGCGACAACGAGGCGCTGGAGTCAGCCAAGGCACTGTTGAATGACGCGCAGAACCTGTCGATGAACGATCGCGAACGCCTGTTCGGCTATCTCGAAGGCTCCGGCAAGATGATCCTCGTCGAGCCCGAGGCCCTGCTGACCGAGGCCTCGAAAATGCCGGGGCTGGACGGGCAGAAGATGTCCAAGTCCTACGGCAATACGATTGCCTTGCGCGAGGATCCCGAGACGGTCACCAAGAAGATCCGCACGATGCCGACCGACCCTGCGCGTGTCCGCCGCACCGACCCTGGCAATCCGGCCAACTGTCCGGTGTGGCAGTTCCATCTGGTGTATTCCGACGACGCGACCCGGCAATGGGCCACGGCGGGCTGCACCAGCGCCGGAATCGGCTGCCTCGAATGCAAGCAGCCGGTCATCGACGCCGTGCTGGCCGAGCTCGCGCCGATCCGTGAGCGTGCGGTGTATTACGAAGACAATCCCGACCAGGTGCGCAACATCCTCGCCGACGGCTGCGAGAAGGCGCAGGAGTTGGCGCGCGACACCATGCGCGACGTGCGGGAATCGATGGGACTGACCTTCGGTTATTGAGCGCTGGCAGCAGGGATCCTCTCCGGTTTGAGCTCGCCGTCCATTCCGGCTGCATTGCCTGGCCAAGGCTCGATCGCCTGTAATGTGATGCACCGTGCGCCCGCGCGCAGACTGCGCAGGGAAATTGGCCTATAAACATAAATGAGAGTGCAAGAGTATTGATCGTGAGACAGGCCAGAAGCAGGTTGGCCTTTGAGCATCGGCATTTAATGGAGGAATAGGCAATGAGCACGCAAAACGTATCTGGCGAATCGGATGTTCCCGACGTAACGAAAGAGCAGCTTATTGCTGATTTCAAGACGGTCGTATCGGATGCCGAGGCTTTGATCAAGGCGACGGCCAACCAGGGCGGCGAGGCACTGGCTTCGGTGCGCGCCAAGGCCGAAGCGTCGCTTGCCAAGGCGAAAGCACAGATGGCTGATGCCGAAGCTGCGCTGCTGGTGCGGGCCAAGGCGGCTGCCAAGGCGACGGATGCCTACGTTCACGAGAATCCGTGGAAAGCAATCGGCATTTCCGCCAGTATCGCGCTGCTTGTCGGTTTCATCATGGGGCGCCGCTAGCGACATCTCATGAGTGACCCCAAACCAGGTGGAAGCGAGGGGTTGTTCGATTCCCTGAGGNGGCTCGCCGCAAGTCTCATCGCTATCGTACACACCCGGCTCGACCTGCTGTCGACGGAACTGGAAGAAGAGCGAGCGCGGCTGGCCTCGGTGCTGGTGATGCTATTTGTGGCGCTGTTCTGTATCGGTATCGGTGTGGTGCTGCTCGTTTTCCTGATCGTGGTCGCCTTCTGGGAGAGCCATCGCCTTCTGGCACTGGTGGGACTGACGGTATTTTTCCTGGTGGGCGGTGTGACGGCGATTGGTTTCGCCCGGCACCGACTCAGAACTAAACCGAAGCTGTTCGCCGCAAGCCTGGCCGAGTTATCGAAGGACCGAGAGCACTTGGTGCAACGATCATGAGCAATATGTCGAACCGTCTGGCCGAACACCGTGAGAGCCTGGTGGCGCAGGCTGCCGCGCAACGGCGCGCATTGGCGCGAACCGTTGCGCCCTGGCATGCACCGCTGGCATTGGCGGATCAGGGCCTGGCGGCGCTTCGCACCGTCAGACGGCATCCGGTCCTGTTGCTAGGGGCTGCACTTGTGTTCGCACGCCTACGGCGGGGACGCGCGGGCAAATGGCCCCGATACCTGTGGGCAGGATGGCAGATCGGGCGTCGGATATTCAGGGACTGAACAATTCAACAGGAGAATGGAAATGCGCTACCTGCTTATTGTGTTGTCGATGCTGTTTGTCCCATTAACGACGGTGCGTGCGGACGTTAGCGTCGGCGTCGGCATCAGCGTGCCCGGCGTCAGCATTGGGATCAACATGCCGGCCTATCCGCGGCTGGTTCGGGTGCCAGGCTATCCGGTCTACTACGATCCGCGCGTGGATTTGAATTTCTTCTTTTATGACGGACTGTACTGGGTATTTATTGGGGACAACTGGTATGTGAGCAGCTGGTATAACGGGCCGTGGGATTTGGTGGATTACTATGACGTGCCGCTGTATATCCTGCGTATCCCGGTGCGCTACTACCGTCGTCCGCCGCCCTATTTCCATGGCTGGCGCGCCGACGCGCCGCCGCGCTGGGGCGAGCACTGGGGCCGCGAGTGGGAACAGCGTCGAGGCGGGTGGGACCAATGGGACCGCCGTTCCGCCNCCCGCCCCGCACCGTTGCCGTCCTATCAGCGGAATTATTCGGGAGATCGCTACCCGCGCGAGCAGGAACGTCAGCATACGATTCGTTCCGAACGCTACCGTTACCAGCCGCGCGAGCCCGTGACACAGCAGCATTATCAGATGCAGCGCGGCCCATCCGGGCAACAAGGGCAGNGGAAGAGAAACGAAGGGCGCGGTCCGGATCACCGGTGATCCGAACGAACGATCGATAAAGAGTAGATGGAAGGTATTGGCGTGCTGGTGACGTTTACGTGCAAAGCCTATGCGGACATTACCATGTTCGGTGATGTCGCATTAGGCATGTTGAGGATGATGGGGCACAGCGAAACGGTTCCCGGCGCGATTCTGGCCGAGGATGTGCCTGCGGCGCTGGATCGTTTGAAACGCGCGGTCGAAACGGCCAAGGCGGCCGCGCCGCACGATGCATCGGAGAGCAGGGGTGACGATTCCGACGAACCGCCTGTCAGCCTGGCGCACCGGGCCTTGCCCCTGATCGAGTTGCTTACGGCTGCCGCGCGGCAANAGGTCGACGTGATGTGGAAATGAAGCGGACGCGCTATCCGTAAGCTTGATCCGATCAATGCTCGGTTCCAGATTTCAAGCCACGCAGTTTCTTGGTCTCGCCCCGCCGCTGCTTGCGGTCCAGGCGCCGTTTNTTNGACGCCAGTGTGGGACGGGTCGGACGGCGCGGCGTTTCCACTTCGCAGGCTTCGCGAATCAGTGCGAGCAGCCGTTCCAGCGCGTCGTCGCGGTTGCGACGCTGGCTCCGATAGCGCTCGGCTTCGATGATCAGTACGCCGTCCTGGGTAAGGCGGCGGCCCGCGAGGGTCATCAGGCGGACACGCACCGGGTCCGGCAGCGAAGGCGAGCGGGCGACGTCGAAGCGCAGTTGCACGGCGGTCGACACCTTGTTAACGTTCTGCCCGCCGGGCCCCGAAGCGCGGACGAAATCCTCCTGGATTTCGCGCTCGTCGAGCTCGATCTGGGCGTTGACCCGGATCATGGCCGCGGTTTTGCGATCACCACTTCACCACGTGCACGTTGTTGAGCGTGCGCCCCAGGAAGCGCTCGCCGATGGTCTGGAAGCGCAGCGGCACGTCGGTGACGTAGAAATCGTAACGCGGCTGGACATGGCTGGGGTTGGCGAGATGCTTCTCCGCCAGGACGGCCGCGACCTGTTCGGCCATGGCTTCGGCGGAGTCGACCAGTGCGACCTCGTCGCCGACCACCTGGCGCAGCAGCGGCTTCAGCAGCGGGTAATGGGTGCAGCCGAGAACCAGGGTGTCGATGTGCTCGGCCAGAAGAGGCTTCAGGTAGTCCTGTGCCGCCAATCGCGTGACTTCGTGGTCGAGCCAGCCTTCCTCCACCAGCGGCACGAACAGCGCGCAGGCCTGCGAATGGATGCGCGAGTCGGGCGCGTAGTCGTGGATGGCGCGCGCGTAGGCGTTGCTGTTGATGGTGGTGGGCGTGCCGATGACGCCGATCTTCTTGCCGCCGCGCGCCGACACCGCGCCGGCGTCGATGACGTCGAGCACCGGCACCGGCGACAGGTCCTTGACCACCTGGGCCGCCACCGCCGCCATGGTGTTGCAGGCGATGACCAGCAGCTTGACGTCTTTTTCCAGCAGGAATTGCGCGATCTGGGTGGTGAAGTGGGCGATGGTCTCGACCGACTTCACGCCATAGGGCACGCGCGCGGTGTCGCCGAAATAGACGATGTTCTCGTAGGGCAGGCGCTCCATCAGCGCGCGCACCACGGTCAGCCCGCCGATGCCGGAATCGAATACGCCGATTGGGGAGTGTGCATTCGTGGACATGGGTGGCAGGATGGCGGGATGACAGAGCCAGTATTTTACCTTCAGGGCCGCCTGTGGCGGCATCCGGCATGAGCGGCTGCGGTTGCGATTCGGTGTGCAACGCGGCGCCGCCCGACCCGGGCTACCGGCGTGCGCTGTGGATTGCGCTGGTGCTGAACGTACTGATGTTCGGCGTCGAGATCGTTGCCAGCCTGGCGGCGCAGTCGGTGTCGCTGCTGGCCGACGCGGTCGATTTCCTCGGCGATGCCGGCAACTACGGCGTGGCGCTGTTCGTCCTCGGCCTGGCGCCGGTGTGGCGCTCGCGCACAGCGCTGTGGAAAGGGTGGCTGATGGTCGGTTACGGTGTGTTCGTGCTCGGCAAGTCGGCCTGGCAGTGGTCGGCGGGCGTGGTGCCGGAACCGTTCATCATGGGTTGGGTGAGCCTGTTGGCGCTGGCGATCAACGTCGGTGTCGCCGCGCTGCTGTATGCGCATCGCCAGGGCGACGCGCAGGCGCGTTCGGTGTGGCTGTGTTCGCGCAACGATGCGCTGGGCAACTTGGCGGTGATGGGAGCGGCAGCCGGGGTGTGGGCGACCGCGCATGGTTGGCCGGATATCGCGGTGGCGCTGGTGCTGGCGGGGTTGGCGTTGAACTCGGGCGCGTCGGTTATCCGGCATGCGCAGCGCGAGTTGCGCGTGAATTAAATAGCGCGGCAGGAATTGCGGGCGGCTTAAGCCGCTTTCTGACGCGCCAGCGCCCACGCGACATGCTCGCGAACCAGTTCGGACGGGTGGTCCAGGCGAGCATTGAGCGTTGCTTCAATTTCAGGCGAAGGCGGCGCGTTGCCCAGCGCGACGGCGATATTGCGCAGCCAGCGTTCATGCCCGATGCGGCGGATAGCCGAGCCGGCCAGACGGTCGTTGAAGTCCATCTCGCTCCAGGTGAACAGTTCGACCAGCCGCGCGCTGTCGAGCCCGTTCCTGACGCCGAAGTCAGGCAGCGCGGCGGTCTGCGTAAAGCGGTTCCACGGGCACACCAGCTGGCAGTCGTCGCAGCCATAGATGCGGTTGCCGATGAGCGGACGCAGCTCAGGAGGAATGCTGCCTTTCAGCTCGATGGTGAGATAGGAAATGCAGCGCCGTGCGTCGAGCGAATAGGGCGCGACGATGGCTTGTGTGGGGCAGATGTCGATGCAGGCCTGGCAGGTGCCACAGTGCTCGGCTTCCGGCACATCCACCGGCAGCGGCAGGTCGGTATAGATCTCGCCGAGGAAGAACCACGAGCCGTGCTGCCGGCTCAGCAGCAGGGTGTGCTTTCCGCGCCAGCCGAGGCCGGATTTCGTGGCGAGTTCGACTTCCATCACCGGCGCGCTGTCGGTGAAGACCCGGAAATGATGGTCGCCGATTTCTGTGCTGATCTTTTCGGCCAGGCTTTGCAGCCGGTTGCGCAACACCTTGTGGTAGTCGCGGCCCAGCGCATAGCGGGAGATGTAGGCGGCGGCGGCATCATCCAGCACCGCATGCGGATCGAGGGCGTCGGGCGGAAAATAATCCAGCCGCGCGCTGATGATGCGCACGGTGCCGGGCACCAGTTCGGCCGGCCGGCTGCGCTTTGTGCCGTGCACCGCCATATAATCCATCTCGCCATGAAAGCCCCGATCCAGCCATGCCTGCAAGCCTGCCTCCGCGGCGCTCAGCTCGCCGTCCGCAATGCCCACCGCGGCAAAGCCGAGCTCGCGCCCCCATTGCTTGATTTGCTGCGCCAGTCGAGTTAAATCCTGCTCATGCATAAGACCGATGATACCGTGCACTGCCGTCGCCATCTGGCCGACGAGACTGCGACGCTGGCATTCGGCGCGCAGTTGGCGCAGGGAATGACGGCAGGGCTGACTTTTTATCTGGAAGGCGATCTCGGTGCGGGCAAGACGACACTGGTGCGCGGGGTGCTGCGCGCGCTGGGTTATGGCGGTCGGGTGAAGAGTCCGACCTATACGCTGGTAGAAAGCTACAACCTGCCTACATTTGAACTGTATCATTTTGATCTATATCGTATGCATGATCCGCGCGAGTGGCTTGACGCCGGATTTCGCGACGTGAGCGATGGCCGGGTGGTCAGCTTGATCGAATGGCCGGACAAGGCTGCCGGCTGGTTGCCTGCCCCGGATGTGGTCATCCGGTTGACAATCGCCGACGATGCGCGCGAAATTGAATGTGAAGCGGCGAGCCCGCGCGGCGCCCACTATCTGGAGACATGTTGCACGCCTTGTTGAGAATTTTCCTGCTGTGCGGTTTGCTTGCGTCGGGCTGGGCCCAGGCGCTGCAACTCAGCGCCACCCGTCTGTGGCCGTCGTCCGACTACACGCGGATCACCCTGGAGGCGCCACAACCGGTCGCGTACAAATACTTCATGCTGTCGAACCCGCAGCGGCTGGTGGTCGATCTTGAGGGCGTGGAGGCGGGTGCGGCGCTTGACGCGCTGGCCGGACAACTCAGCCCGGACGATCCCTACATCGGCGCGATCCGCGTGGGACTCAACCGCNCCGGGGTGATGCGTCTGGTGCTGGACCTGAAAACAGCCGTCAAGCCTTCCATATTCCAGCTGCAGCCGCTGGGACAGTATGCGCATCGTCTGGTGGTGGATATCTACCCGGCCCAGGCGGGTGATACGGTGGCAAGCGACCCGGCCGCGACCTCGCAGCCTGCAGTGGCCACGCCAGCCAAACCGGAAGTGCCACAATACACGCGACTGATCACGGTGGCGGTCGATGCCGGCCATGGCGGCGAGGATCCCGGTGCCAGCGGGGCGAACGGCTCGCACGAGAAGGACATCACACTGGCGCTGGCCAAGAAGCTCAAACAGAAAATCGACGCCCAGGAAAATATGCATGCCGTCCTGATCCGCGACGGCGATTATTTCGTGCCGCTCGGGCAGCGGGTCGTCAAGGCGCGTGCGCTGAAGGCCGACCTGTTCATGTCGATCCATGCCGATGCCTTCATCAAGCCGCACGCGCGTGGCTCGTCGGTGTTTGCCCTGTCCGAGAATGGCGCGACCTCGGTCGCCGCGCGCTGGCTGGCCAAACGCGAAAACGACGCGGACCTGATCGGCGGCGTCAACGTCGACGTCAAGGATCCCTTCCTCAAGCGCACGCTCATCGATCTGTCGCAGACCGCCACCATCAACGACAGCCTGAAACTGGGGCGGGCGGTGCTGAAGGAAATCGGCGGCGTCAATACGCTGCACAAGGGCGAGGTGGAGCAGGCGGGCTTTGCCGTACTGAAGGCGCCCGACATTCCTTCGATCCTGATCGAGACCGCGTTCATCTCCAACCCTGAAGAAGAAAAACGCCTCAACGACCCCGGCTACCAGGACAAGCTGGTGGATGCCATCGTCGATGGCGTCAAGGATTACTTCGCCAAGCATCCGTTGACTGCGCCGTCGCGGCTGACGCGCAACCCATGACCGTGAGCCTGCTCGGTGCGGCGGCCCCTGGATTCGACCGGCCGCTCGATGTGCTGGAAGCGTGTCATGGCCGCATAGCCCGGCAGTGCGATACCCTCGGCAAACTGCTGGCGCATCTGCCGGCACATGGTGCGGATGCCCAGGCACAGCAGGCGGCGGGCGCGATCCTGACCTATTTCGATACGGCTGCGGTGCATCACCACGACGACGAGGAACGCAACCTGTTTCCGCTGCTCGAACAGGCCGGCGCGCCGGGCGCCTGCGATCTGGTCGAAACCCTGACCCTGGAACACGACGAACTGGCGCTGTTGTGGCGACGGCTGCGCGGCCAGCTGCAGCAGATCGAAGCCGGCTCGGCTGCCACGCTGGATGAGGCGTTGACGCAACGTTTCGTCGCACTCAATCGCAGCCATCTCGAATTCGAGAACACCCATGTGCTGCCGCTGGCACGGCAGGTTCTGGATGCTGCCGCCATCGAGCGTCTGGGACGTGCCATGGCTGCCCGGCGGGGTGTCGCGTTTGCGGGCTCGCTATGACCATCCGCGTTCTGCCCGATGTGCTGATTTCGCAGATCGCAGCCGGCGAGGTAGTCGAACGTCCGGCCGCGGCGCTCAAGGAGATCCTGGAAAACAGCCTTGATGCCGGGGCCACCGACATCCAGATTGATCTGGAACAGGGCGGCATCAAGCGCATTCGCGTCGCCGACAACGGCGGCGGCATCGCACGCGACGAATTGGCGCTGGCCTTGACCCGTCATGCCACCAGCAAGATCGCCAGCCTGGCCGACCTGGAGCAGGTGGCGAGCCTGGGATTCCGCGGCGAGGCCCTGGCATCGATTGCCGCCATCGCGCGGGTTCAGCTCACCAGCCGCAGTGCAGATGCCGAGCACGCCTGGGCAGTACAGGCCGAAGGCGGACGCCTCGACGCGCCGGCGCCCGCCGCGCGCGCCACAGGCACCACGATCGACATCCAGGACCTGTTTNTCAGCACCCCGGCGCGGCGCAAGTTCCTCAAGACCGAAGCTACCGAATACGCCCATTGCGCCGAGACCGTGCGTCGCCTGGCCCTGGCGAACCCGCAGGTGTCGTTCACGCTGAGCCACAATGGCCGGACCCAACTGCGCCTCAATGCCGAGCCTGCCTATGCGCGAGTACGCCAGGTGCTGGGCGAGGCGTTCGAGCAGAACAGCATCGCAGTCGAGGCCGCTGCCGGCGTGCTGCGGGTGTCCGGCTGGGTGGTCCGTCCCAGCGCCGCCACGGGCAGCCGCGACAGCCAGCATGTATTCGTCAATGGCCGCTACGTGCGCGACAAGCTGATCGTCCACGCCTTGAAGGAGGCCTACCGCGACGTCCTGCATCACCAGCTGAATCCGGCGTATTGCCTGTTCATCGAACTGCCGCCGGATCTGGTCGACGTCAACGTGCATCCGGCCAAGACCGAGATCCGGTTCCGTGACAGTCGCGGCGTACACCAGTTCCTGTTCCATGCGGTCGAGCGCCTGCTGTCGGCGCCGGTGGCGGCGGATGTCGCCGTGGCCGCATCCCGGCCGTCGCAGGCTTCCCCGCAGCCAGGCTGGGTCGCGCCCCGGCAAACGGCGATGCCGCTGCAGGTGAACGAAGCGATGGCGTTCTATGCGCCTTTGGACCAGGGGGCCGGGGTGCAGGATTCGGAGAGGCCAGTTGTGCCGCCGATGCGCCTCGTGCCCGATGACGGGGCCGATGCGCCACCGCTGGGCTATGCGCTGGCCCAACTGCACGGCGTGTACGTGCTGGCGCAGAACGCGCAGGGGATGGTACTGGTCGACATGCACGCCGCACATGAACGCGTCGTCTACGAAAAGCTGAAGACGGCGCTGGATGCGCGCGCCGTGCCGGCGCAAACCCTGCTGATCCCCGTCACGCTGACGGTCGACGCCCGCGATGTGGCGGAAATCAGCCCGCATCTGGATCAACTGGCCGGGATCGGGTTCGAATTGTCGGTGACATCGCCAACCTCGGTGGCGGTGCGTTCGGTGCCGTGGCTGCTGAAGGACGCCGACCCGGTCGAGTTGACCCGCGCCGTGCTGGCCGAAATTGCCGAATTCGGCGTGGCGCGTCTGCTTGCCGAGCGGCGCAACGAATTGCTGGCGACACTCGCCTGCCACGGCGCGGTGCGCGCCAACCGCCGTCTGACGCTGCCCGAGATGAACGCGCTGTTGCGCGAAATGGAGGCCACCGAACGGGCCGGGCAGTGCAACCATGGCCGTCCGACCTGGTTCCAGGTCAGCCTCGGAGAACTCGACGCCATGTTCATGCGCGGCCGTTGATTTTGCGACTGGCGCGTTTATATATAAGCTTTGGCTAATTAATTTGGCGAAGCGAGCCCATCATGAACGAACGTACCGAACGCAAAACCATTCCCATCCAGGAGGTCAACGAGGCCAGCAACTGCGCCAGCGCCGAACCCTACGCGTTGATGGTGCTGGGCGATTCGATGATGCCGGAATTCGAGGAAGGCGAGATCATCGTGGTCGAGCCGTCCGGTCTGGTCAAGGACGGCTCCTATGTGGTGGCCTACGTGAACGAGGAATACATCTTCCGCCAGATCGTGAAGCGGGACGACGGCTGGATGCTGAAGCCGCTCAATCCCNTGTACGAGAACATTCCGGTTGCCGATATCGACGTCGCCAAGGGCGTGGTGATCATGAAGAAGCGCCCCGGCAGACGGAGAGAACAANAAAGATACATATGATTTGTTGATCCATAGGGTCAGCCTGGTCGGGAATCATTATCAGAAATTATGATTGACACATAGATAAATTAAATAAATTAGTTGACTAAATTACTCAGGTATGTAGACTGGAGTCGCAGTACTTCCCTTCTACAACAGGAGAAAAACCATGAGTGGATTGATCGCTAATTTTCCGACCGACGGTATCGTGACAGTCAACCGGGTGGTTCTGAAACCGGAATACACGGTGGACGACTTGCAGGAACGGGTGGCGTTTCTGTGTGAGAACGTCAAAACCTACCATTCCGATACCGGTTTCGTCGGCGGTTTCGTTGCCCTGAACTCCGGCCAGGTGTCGAACGAAGGCTCGACCATCGGCCAGGCTGTCGAAAGCCCGATGAAAGGCAAGGAAGCCTTGATCGTGACGTTCTGGACCGATTTCGAGAACCACGAGAGATCGCATCGTTCGNAAACCTTCCAGCCGCTGTTCCAGAAAGTGCTGGATCTCTGTGAAAACGGCAACGAAGAGATCGCCTACGAAATGCTGTGGTCCGGCAAGGCCTATGGCCCGGAAGAAATCGAGGCGGCACGCAAGGCCAAGACGCAGTACGCGCACGCGGCCTGACGTCTCGGGCACCGGCAGTCGAAGCGGCAGGGAAACCCTGCCGCTTTTTATGGCACGTTCTACCGTGCCGTCATACGTGGCCAAGTGGCCGGGATCAGGCTGCGCTTTCCATGGCGCGTACGTATTGTCCGTCGCGGGCCAGGCCATTGAGGTTGCAACGTTTGAGCAGTGCCTGTTGCGCAGCCGCGACCCGGTCTTCCCGACCTTGCCAGGCGGCCAGCACCGGTGCCTGCAGTGCCCGTCCATAGGAAAAGCTGACCTGCCATGGTTGCGGTCCCAGCGCATTCATGGCATTGAGATGCTCGGTCGCGTCTTCCGCGCTCTGCCCGCCGGACAGGAACACGATCCCCGGCACCGCGGCCGGCACATAGCGCCTGAGGCAGCGTAGCGTAGCTTTGGCCACCGCTTCTACGCCGGCCTGGTGTGCGCACTTCTTGCCGGCGATCACCATGTTCGGTTTCAGCAGCATGCCCTCGAACAGCACGCCATGGGCGTCGAGTTCGGCGAACACGGCCTGCAGTGCCTGTGCCGTCACTGCCTCGCAGCGTTCGATGCCGTGGGCGCCGTCCATCAGTACTTCCGGTTCGACGATCGGCACCAGCCCGGCCTCCTGGCACAGCGCGGCATATCGCGCCAACGCGTGGGCATTGGCGCGGAGGCCGAAAGCGGACGGGATAGCACGTTCGTCGATCTCGATCACGGCCCGCCACTTCGCGAACTGCGCGCCCAGCTGCTTGTATTCGGCAAGCCGGTCGCGCAAGCCGTCCAGTCCCTCGGTCACCTTCTCGCCGGGGTGGCCTGCCAGCGCCTTGGCACCCTGGTCGACCTTGATGCCCGGAACGATACCGCGGTCTGCCAGCAGCCTGGGGAAAGGAATGCCGTCGCGGGTATGCTGGCGCAGGGTTTCATCGAACAGGATGACGCCGCCGAGGGTGCGCTCGATTCCTGCGGTGGTGAACAGGATTTCACGGTAGCGGCGGCGATTTTCCTCGGTGGACTCCACCTGGATCGAATCGAGGCGCTTCTTGATGGTGGGATTGCTTTCGTCTGCTGCCAGCACGCCTTTCTGCCGTGCGACGATGGCATTCGCCACGGATCTGAGTTCGTCGGTATTCATGGACTACGGCCCTCCGGATTGGATAAGCGCATCGGATTTCAGGCAGACATCCTGCCTGCTGTCTCTCACTCTAGACCTTAAATGGTTGCGCTCCATGGGGACTTTCCGCATACACGGGAGCCGGCCGCGACGGAAAGCTGGGGATAATCGCCCCCATGCCTGTATCCAGCCATCCGCCCGCCATTTTCCTCATGGGCCCGACCGCCTCGGGCAAGACCGCGCTGGCGGTCGGCCTGGTCGAGCGCTTCCCGCTCGAGATCATCAGCGTCGACTCGGCGTTGGTGTATCGCGGCATGGACATTGGCACCGCCAAGCCCGACGCGGCCACGCTCGCCCGCGCGCCCCACCATCTGCTCGATATCCGCGACCCGACCGAGACGTATTCCGCCGCAGCGTTTTGCGACGACGCGCGGCGGTTGATGGCCGACATCGCCGCGCGCGGCAGGGTGCCGCTGCTGGTCGGCGGCACCATGCTGTACTTTCGCGCGCTGCTACAGGGACTGGACGACTTGCCGCGTGCCGATGCGGCGTTGCGCAAGGAACTGGAGGCGGAGGCGGCCGCGCGCGGCTGGCCGGCGCTGCACGCCGAGCTGGCTGCGGTCGATCCGGCGACCGCCGCGCGACTGGCACCGAACGATTCGCAGCGCATCGGCCGTGCGCTGGAGATTTTCCGGCTCAGCGGCACCCCGATGTCGGCGCTGCTCGACCGTGTGCAATCCGAACTGCCGTATCGCGTCTTGCAACTGGCCCTGATCCCGTCCGAACGCGCGGTGCTGCACCAGCGCATTGCCGCGCGCTTCGATGCCATGCTCGCCGAAGGCCTGATCGACGAAGTGGACACCCTGCGCCGCTGTTACGCGCTCAACGCCGATCTGCCGTCCATGCGTGCAGTCGGCTACCGCCAGGCCTGGGCCTATCTCGACGGCGAAGTCGATCTGAAGGACTTGCGCGAGCAGGGCATCGCCGCCACCCGCCAGCTCGCCAAGCGCCAGCTGACCTGGCTGCGCTCGTGGCCTGACGTGGTGGAGCTGGATTGTCTCGCGGACGATCTGGGCGCGCAGGCGATGGACCTCGTGGCCCGCCATTTAAGGTCGTAAGCCGCTCAGTCCTCGCGGGTGGAATCGACCGTGGCGCGGATCTGCCCGCGGTGCAGACGGATGCCGATTTTNTCACCGGCATCGAGCACCGCGGCATCCTGGACCACGCTGCCGTTTTCCCGCTGGACGATGCTGTAGCCGCGCGCCAGCACGCCTTCGGGGTTGAGGTGGGCCAGGCTGCTGGCCAGCCGCGCCAGAGTGAGCCGGTGCTGACCGAAACCGCCCTGAACCGCGCGTTGCGCGCGCAGCCCCAGCGCGCCCAGGCGCTGTTGTTCGCGCTGGATGACATGGCGCGGCGTGACCAGCCGCTGACTCAGGCGTGCGATGCGCAATTGTTCGCGCGTCAGGCGCGTGCCGCTGGTGTGGTGGAGACGCTGCGCCAACTGGTTCAATTCGGTCTGTCGGCGGCGCAACTGCTCGGCCGGGTGGACCAGCCGCCGCGCCAGGTAATCCAGCCGCTGCATCTCGCTGTGCTGCCTGCGCGCGTGATGATGGTGGAGCTGGCGGGACAGGTGATCCAGTTGCTGCAATAGCTCCTGGCGCACCGGGCTGGCGAGTTCGGCCGCGGCCGTGGGCGTTGGCGCGCGCAGGTCGGCGGCGAAGTCGGCCAGGGTGAAATCGGTTTCGTGGCCGACGCCGCTCACCACCGGCATCGGGCTGGCGGCGATCGCGCGCGACACCGCCTCGTCGTTGAATGCCCACAGATCCTCCAGCGAGCCGCCGCCGCGGCATACCAGCAGCACGTCGCATTCGGCACGCTCGCCCGCCGTGCGGATGGCGGCAGCGATCTGCGCGCCGGCACCGGCCCCNTGCACCGGGGTGGGATAGAGAATCACCGGCAGGCCCGGCATGCGGCGCGCCAGCGCGGTCAGCACATCGTGCAGAGCGGCGGCCTGAGGCGAGGTGACGATGCCCACGGTGCGTGGAAAGCGCGGCAAGGCGCGTTTCGTCATCGGGTCGAACAGGCCTTCGGCTTCCAGCTTGGCCTTCAGTTTCAAAAANGCTTCATACAGCCGCCCGGCACCGGCGCGGCGGATCGCCTCGGCGCCCAGCTGGAATTCGCCGCGCGCTTCGTACAGCGAAGGCAGGGCGCGGATCTCGGCGTGGTCGCCGTTGGCGGGNGTGAAATCGGCAAACTGGTTGCGCCCACGGAACATCACGCAGCGCACCTGCGCGTTCACATCCTTCAGGGAAAAATACCAGTGGCCGGAGGCGGCACGGGTAAAGTTGGAGACTTCGCCCTCCACCCAGAGCAATGGGAGTTGCGACTCCAGCGCGCGGCGCGCCATGCGATTGAGTTCGCTGACGGTGAGCACGGGCAGGGCGGGCGCGTTGTCGGGAAAGTCGTCCGGGAAATCCATGGCGTGCAGGATAACGGCTTGGGCTCGGTACGGTTCATGCACAGTCACCAAACGATCACAAAAAATTGGATAACCCTATTGACGATAGTTGTCTTTTTGTAAATTCTTGATTTTAAAGGGGTAAGCTTATTGTCTACTTTTGGGCCAAACCACTTTTTCCTTTGTGGGCGGGCGCTTAGGGAACCCGGCAGGGCGTTCTTCACAGACTTATCCACATCAATTGTGGAGAACTCGGGCCCCGACTGAAAATGCCGACGGTCTAAAATTGGTGCTTGCCGAAACCGGCGCGTGAGCGCTACATTTCGCCTGTTGTTTTATTGGGAGTGGTATTCAGTGCTTGCCATCATCGAGGCGGCCGGTTGGCCGGTCTGGCCGTTGATATTGGCGTCGGTTCTCGCCGTGGCCATCATCATCGAACGTGCTTACAGCTTGCGCAGCCGGGAGGTCGCCCCTGCGGGTCTGTTGCTGGAGACGATCAAGATTTATCAGGAACGCGGCGTGACGCAGGAACTGGTCACGCATCTGGCCGATGGCTCGCCGCTGGGACGGATCTTCGCGACCGCGCTGAAGAACGCCCACAACTCACGCGAGATCATGAAGGAGTCCATCGAGGAGTCCGGACGCGCCGTGACCCATGAACTCGATCGCTTTCTGACCTCGCTCGGCACTGTCGCCAGCATGGCACCCCTACTCGGACTGCTCGGCACGGTGATCGGCATGATCGAGATCTTCGGCGCGCAGACCGGCGGCGGCACCAATCCCGGCCAGTTGGCACATGGCATTTCGATCGCGCTCTACAACACTGCGTTCGGCCTGATCGTGGCGATCCCGGCAATGATTTTCTATCGCTACTTCCGGGCCAAAGTGGAATCGCTCGTGGTCGACATGGAGCAGCAGGCGATCAAGCTGGTGGAAATCGTCCACGGCGACCGGAAGTAAATGCAGCTATGGATTTCAGAAAAGGCCGCCGCGAGGACTACCCGGAAATCAACCTGATTCCGTTCATCGACATCCTGCTCGTCATCGTGATCTTTCTTGCGGTGACCACGACCTACGCGCGTTTCGCCGAACTCAAGATCAACCTGCCGACCAGCAGTGCTGCCCAGACGCCCAGCCCGCCCAAGCAGATCGAGGTGGCCGTTTCCGAGGATGGCCGCTACGAGATCGACAGCACGGTCGTGGGCGATGCATCGATCGATGGCCTGGCCACCGCACTGAAGAAAGCCGCCGCCAACGAGAACAGGCCGGTCGTGGTGATCAACGCCGATGCGCGCGCCACCCATCAATCCGTGGTGAACGTGATGGAAGCGGCGCGCCGCGAGNGGCTGACCCGCATTACCTTCGCCACGCAAACCAACCCCTAAGCGGGCCCATGTCTTCGCTACAGCATGTCTGGGCACGCACGGGCGTGCTCGCCGTGCTGCTCCTGCCGCTCGCCATGCTGTTCGCCGTCGTGTCCGCAGGGCGGCGCCTGGCGTATCGGCGCGGCTGGCTGCACGCGGTATCGGTCGGTGTGCCGGTGATCGTGGTCGGCAACATCACGGCCGGCGGCAGCGGCAAGACGCCGCTGGTGATCTGGCTGGTGAACTGGCTGCGCAGCCAGGGCTATCGTCCCGGGNTCGTCAGCCGCGGCTATGGTGGGACGGCACGCGGTTGTGTCGAGGTGCAGGCCGACAGCCCGCCGGCGCAGGTGGGCGACGAACCCGTGCTGATTCGACTCAAGACGGACGCGCCGGTCGTGGTTGGACGCGACCGGGTGGCGGCAGCGCGCATGCTGCTCGAATGCCATCCGGACGTGGATGTGATCGTGTCCGACGACGGTCTGCAGCATTACCGTCTGCGTCGCGACATCGAACTGGCCGTCATCGATGCGACGACCGGACTGGGCAATGGCTGGCCGCTGCCGGCGNGGCCGCTGCGCGAACCCGCTGCCCGGCTGGCCAGCGTCGATGCGGTCGTCCAGGTGGTGCGCGGTACTGCCGAGCCGCGCACCTATCGCTCGGTCACAGGCTGGCGGGCCGGCTACAATGCGGGACGCGCCTATCGCTTGTGCGCCCCGCAGGAANAGCTGGCGCTACGCGACCTGCCGCCGCACGACTGGCTTGCCGCGACCGGGATAGGCCGACCGCAGGGATTCTTCGCCATGCTCGACCGACACGGCCTGCACTATCGCCCGCAAGCCTTCCCCGATCACCACGTTTTCCGACCAACGGACCTGCCCGTGGGTGGGGCGGTGCTGATGACCGAAAAAGACGCGGTAAAATGCCGGGAATTCGCGGGGCCGGACTGGTGGGCGGTGGAACTGGAGGTCACCCCGGAAAATGGATTTGTTCGCTGGCTGGGCGCACGCCTCAAACAATAATTGCGTTCGCCCATGCGTACGCATCTAAAGGAGGGAGGTATGGGCATGAAAAGTTCGGACTGGAGCGATCGCCGCCATCCCTGCCATTGGGAAGCCGAAAGCGATGACGCCGGCTTCTGGGTACCCGACCGTTCCGAGATCGTCACCCAGTTTTTCACCCGCTATCTGTTCTTCTCGCTGGCGGTCATTTATTTCTCCACACTGGAAAGCGTCCGCCCGGTGCTGTTCAGCATCGAGCAGCTGCTGGTTGCCCTGGGCGTTTATTTCTTCATCAACAGCTGGTTTNTCCGGCAGGCGCTGCAAGGCGTCACGCTGCTGAAGATACGCAGCGCCATGAGCGCCGACCTGATCATCGTCACCCTGTGCGTGATCCACGATCCCAATCCGATTCCGCCTTCCGCACTGGCCTTTCTCATGGTGCTGCTGGGCAACGGCATGCGTTACGGCATGCGGCTGTTCGCCGAAGTACTGGGCGGTGCGTTCCTCGGCATGGCCATCGCTTTTGCCTTCCGGTATCGCCTGGGTGGGTTCGAAGTCAGTGCGGGCGACGTGTTCTTCGGCGTGTTCTGGGTCACGCTGGCACTGTATGCCTACATCCTGATGGGACACATCGAGGCGCAGCGTCGTCAGCTCGACTACCGCAGCCGCTTCGACACACTGACCGGACTGCTCAACCGGCATGGCCTGCTGGCCGCGGCAGACACCATTTTCGACAAGGCGAATGCGGGTACGCCGGCCACGGTGCTATTTGCCGACCTGAACCAGTTCAAGGCCGTCAACGACCGCTACGGCCATGGCGTGGGCGACCGCGTGCTGGCCGAATTTGCGCAGATCTTCAACGAATCGGCCGAAATGGGCGTATGCGGACGCTGGNGGGGCGACGAGTTCGTCGCACTCCTGCCGCAGCGCGACGAGGCCGCCATCCACCAGATTTTCGAGCGCATCGAGGCCCGTACCGAAGCCTGGCGCGCCAGCAACGGCCTGCCGATGGCGGTGAGCCTGGGTGTCAGCCAGGCCCCGCGTGACGGCAACGACCTGATGACTTTGCTGTCGGTCGCCGACATCCACCTCTATCAAAGCAAGTCGAAGCGGCCCGAGTCGGCCGCTTTGTCCCCATTCAACAGGATTCTGATCGATGAACCCAAAGCTTCTTGAAATCCTCGTCTGTCCGGTCTGCAAGGGCCCGCTCGACTGGAAAAAATCGGCGCATGAACTGGTGTGCCGCGCCTGCCGCCTGGCCTATCCCGTCCGCGACGACATTCCGGTGATGCTGCCGGAAGAGGCGCGTGCGTTGTCGCCCGACGAAATCCACGCCAAGTAGTCACGACGACGCTCCGACATGCATTTCCGCGTCGTCATTCCCGCCCGTTACGCGTCGAGCCGCCTGCCGGGCAAACCGCTGGCGGATATCGGCGGGCGGCCCATGGTGCTGCATGTGCTGGACCGCGCCCTGCTGGCGGGCGCCGAATCGGTGGTCGTCGCCACCGACGATATGCGGGTGCAGCAGGCCGTCGAAGCCGCCGGCCACCAGGCCCTGATGACCTCGCCGGATCACCAGTCCGGCACCGAGCGCCTGGTGGAAGTCGCCGAAACCCTGGGCTGGCCCGATGGCACGCTGGTAGTGAACGTACAGGGCGACGAGCCGCTGATCGACCCGGCGCTGATCCGCGAAGCGGCGCGCCAGCTTGTGCTGCACGACGATGCGGTGATGGCCACGCTGGCGCATCCGATCCACGACCATGCCGATTTCATCAATCCCAACGTCGTCAAGGTGGTGGCCGACGAGGCCGGCTACGCGCTGTATTTCAGTCGCGCGCCCATTCCCTGGCCGCGCGATGCCTTTGCCACGCAGCAGCCGATGCCACACGAATTCGGCGCCTTGCGCCACATCGGCCTGTATGCCTACCGCGTCGGCTTCCTGCGCACTTACGCCAGCCTGGCCAGTTCACCATTGGAACGCTACGAGATGCTCGAACAATTGCGGGTGTTGTGGCACGGCCACCGCATCAGCCTCGGCGTGACGCCGATCGCGCCCGCCNCGGGCGTGGATACGCCGGAAGACCTGGCGCGGGTGCGGGCCCTGTTTCAGGCTGCATAGCAGCCTCTTGAATCCCGCAATAAAAATTTTAAGTGTTGCTCGAACCGCGCTTGCCTTAGGCTAGTGCGGTTTTGACATATCCATAATCGAGGAGACACGCAATGCGTTTGATTTTATTGGGCGGTCCGGGTGCGGGCAAAGGTACGCAGGCCAATTACATCAAGGAAAAATACGGCATTCCCCAGATCTCCACCGGCGACATGCTGCGTGCGCAGATCAAGGCCGGCACCGAGCTCGGCATGAAGGCCAAGGCCATCATGGACGCCGGCGGCCTGGTGTCCGACGACATCATCATCGGCATGGTCAAGGCCCGCCTGACCGAAGCCGACTGCAAGAACGGCTATCTGTTCGATGGCTTCCCGCGCACCATTCCGCAGGCCGAGGCGATGAAGGCCGCCGGCGTGCCGATCGACTACGTGGTCGAGATCGACGTGGCGGACGAAGAGATCGTCAAGCGCATGTCGGGCCGCCGCGTCCACGTGGCGTCGGGCCGTACCTACCATGTCGTGTTCAACCCGCCCAAGGTGGCCGGCAAGGACGACGTCACCGGCGAAGACCTGATCCAGCGTGACGACGACCAGGAAGAAACGGTCAAGAAGCGCCTTGACGTCTACCACGCGCAGACCGAGCCGCTGGTGAAGTACTACGGCGACTGGGCCGCGCGCGGCGAGGCCGGCGCACCCAAGTACGTGAAGATTGCCGGCGTCGGCAAGGTCGAAGGCATCCGTGATTCGATCTTTAAGGCACTTGGCTAAGGCGACGATGCCACAACAGATTCACCCGCTGACCGACACCGAGCGCTGGATTGTCTCCAGCGCCGTGAAGGAGCGTTATGGCCGCGACGTCGTCATCCAGGACGTAGAAACGGAGATCCGCCTGCACATCGACGACCGCGAACTGACGCTGTGCCCAGGCTTCTACTGGAACGAGCACGGCTGCCACTTCGTGTTGTCGAAGACCGGCGATTCGCGCTATCGCAGCATGTTCTTCTATCGCATCCGCGACCGCTTCAGCACCGGACGCGAGGAATACGACGACATCGGCGACTGCGTCACCACACTGCTGAAAATGCAGGCCGACGAAGAAGCCAAGCGCCTGGCCGAGGGCGAAGCGTCCGGCAATAGTTAAAACTAAGCCAGCACTGTTTTCAATTAACACAGTGCTGGCTTTTGTTTTGCAAATGACCACCAGAAATAACAAGGAGAAGCACCCATCATGGCGAAAAAATGAACGCCTTCTACGCGCAGTCCGGCGGCGTGACCGCCGTCATCAACGCCTCGGCCTGCGGCGTCATCGAAACTGCGCGCAAGCACAAGGACAAGATCGGCAAGGTCTACGCCGGCCGCAACGGCATCATCGGCGCGCTGACCGAAGACCTGATCGACACCACCAAGGAATCGGCCACGGCGATCGCGGCGCTGCGCACCACGCCGTCGGGCGCGTTTGGCTCCTGCCGCTTCAAGCTGAAGTCGCTGGAAGCCAACAAGCGCGAATACGAGCGCCTGATCGAGGTGTTCAAGGCGCACAATATCGGCTACTTCTTCTACAACGGCGGCGGCGATTCGGCCGACACCTGCTTCAAGGTCAGCCAGCTGTCCGAGGCGATGGGCTATCCGATCCAGGCGATCCACGTGCCGAAGACGGTCGACAACGACCTGCCGATCACCGACTGCTGCCCCGGCTTCGGCTCGGTCGCCAAGTACATCGCCGTGTCCACGCTCGAAGCCAGCTACGACGTGCGTTCGATGGCCAAGACCTCGACCAAGGTGTTCGTGATCGAGGTGATGGGCCGCCACGCCGGCTGGATCGCCGCGGCCGGCGGCCTGGTCGAGGACCATGGCATTCCGGTCGTGATCCTGTTCCCCGAGATCGAATTCGACCAGAAGAAATTCCTCGCCCGCGTCGACAAGCTGGTGAAAGAGCACGGCTACTGCACCGTGGTGGTGTCCGAAGGCTGTCACTATCCGGACGGCAAGTTCCTCGCCGAGCAGGGCACGCGCGACGCCTTCGGCCACGCGCAGCTGGGCGGCGCCGCGCCGGTGGTCGCCAACATGATCAGGNACGCGCTCGGCCACAAGTTCCACTGGGCCGTCGCCGACTACCTGCAGCGCGCTGCGCGCCACATCGCCTCGAAGACCGACGTCAAGCAGGCCTACGAACTCGGCAAGAAAGCGGTCGAGCTTGCGGTCAAGGGCCACAACTCGGTGATGCCGACGGTCGACCGCCTGTCCGACAGCCCCTACAAGTACAAGATCGGCATGGCGCCGCTGTCCAAGGTCGCCAACGTCGAGAAGTTCATGCCGCGCGACTTCATCACCAAGGATGGCTTCGGTATCACGCCCAAGTGCAAGCGCTATCTGACGCCGCTGATCCAGGGTGAGGACTATCCGAAGTACAAGGACGGCCTGCCGGTGTACGTGACGCTGAAGAACGTTGCGGTGGCGAAGAAGCTGCCCACGTTCAAACTCTGATAGGCGGTGAGGAGGGAGAGGTGAGGAGCAAAGCCAGCATTGCCGCGGTATGCGCCTCATGCCTAACCCCTCACCCACAAACATGACACTCGACCGCGCAAAACAACTGCTCAAGGTACAGGCCGATTTCGGCGGCTTCTACAACGGCAATTCGGCCAAGCTGATCTTGTCCGAGGTGCAGCGTGAGCATGGGCAGGAGGCGGTCGATCAGCTCATCCGGGACCTTGAGCTTGACCGGATCTTCGGGTTCGAGCCCGGTACACGGTTCGAGGGTGGGCTGGCAATGGGTAAATAGGTCGACGGCAGCGCAAGCTGCCGTTTTGTTTTGGTGCGTAGTAAAACGATAAAGGAGTTGTGATGGAGACGCAGTTGATGTGGATCTTGGCCAGCGCAGTGCTGGCTTTGGTATATGGCGTGATATCGATCGGCTGGATTCTGAAAAAGCCGGCCGGGAATGCACGCATGCAGGAAATCGCGTTGGCGGTACAGCAGGGCGCGCAAGCGTACCTCAACCGCCAATACACCACCATTGCCATGGTCGGCGCGGTGCTGTTCGTCGCGCTGTGGCTGGCGCTGNGGGCTCACACCGCGATCGGTTTCCTGATCGGCGCGGTGCTCTCGGGCGCGGCGGGCTTCATCGGCATGAACGTGTCGGTGCGTGCCAACGTCCGTACCGCCGAAGCGGCTTCGCACGGCCTCAATGCGGCGCTCAACGTCGCGTTCAAGGGCGGCGCCATCACCGGCATGCTGGTGGTCGGGCTGGGCCTGTTGGGCGTGGCCGGCTACTACGCCGTGCTGACCGCGATGGGCGCGACGTCTGAAGGCGCGATCCACTCGCTGGTCGGCCTCGGCTTCGGCGGCTCGCTGATCTCCATCTTCGCGCGTCTCGGCGGCGGCATCTTCACCAAGGGCGCGGACGTCGGCGCCGACCTGGTGGGCAAGGTCGAAGCCGGCATTCCCGAGGACGATCCGCGCAACCCGGCGGTGATTGCCGACAACGTCGGCGACAACGTCGGCGACTGCGCCGGCATGGCGGCCGACCTGTTCGAGACCTACGCGGTGACCCTGATCGCCACCATGCTGCTGGGCGCGCTGATGGCGAGCCAGGCCGGCAGCGGCGCGGTGATCTATCCGCTGGCGCTGGGCGCGGTGTCGATCATCGCCTCCATCGTCGGTTCGTTCTTCGTCACCGCGCGTGAGGGCGGCAAGATCATGAACGCGCTGTATCGCGGCCTCGCGGTGGCGGGCGGCCTGAGCCTGATCGCCTTCTACCCGGTGACGACAATGCTGATTGGCGATGGCCTGCAGATGAACGACGGCACGGTCATCCCGATGATGAACCTGTATTACGCCGCGCTGATCGGTCTTGCACTCACCGCCGCGATGGTCGTCATCACCGAGTACTACACCGCCACCGAGTACAGCCCGGTGCGCCACATCGCGCAGGCCTCGACCACCGGCCACGGCACCAACATCATCGCCGGCCTCGGCGTGTCGATGAAGTCCACCGCGGCGCCGGTGCTGGCCGTGTGTCTGGCGATCTATGGCGCGTATGCGCTGGCTGGCCTGTACGGCATCGCCATCGCCGCGACCGCCATGCTGTCGATGACCGGCATCATCGTCGCGCTCGACGCCTACGGCCCGGTCACCGACAACGCCGGCGGCATCGCCGAAATGGCCGAACTGCCGAGCGCCATCCGCGACATCACCGATCCGCTCGACGCCGTGGGCAACACCACCAAGGCGGTCACCAAGGGCTACGCCATCGGCTCGGCCGGCCTCGCCGCTCTGGTGCTGTTCGCCGACTACACGCATGCGCTGCAGGCCAAGACCGGCGGCATCACGCTGTTCGACCTGTCCGACCACATGGTCATCATCGGGTTGTTCATCGGCGGCATGGTGCCCTATCTGTTCGGTGCGATGGGCATGGAAGCGGTTGGCCGCGCGGCCGGTTCGGTAGTGGTCGAAGTGCGCCGCCAGTTCAAGGAAATCCCCGGCATCATGGCGGGTACGGCCAAGCCCGATTATTCGCGTGCGGTCGACATGCTGACCAAGGCGGCGATCAAGGAAATGATCGTGCCGTCGCTGCTGCCGGTGCTGGTTCCGGTGCTGGTCGGCCTGATCCTCGGGCCCAAGGCGCTCGGCGGTGTGCTGCTCGGCACCATCATCACCGGCATCTTCGTGGCGATTTCCATGACCACCGGCGGCGGTGCATGGGACAACGCCAAGAAGTACATCGAGGAAGGCAATTTCGGCGGTAAAGGGTCGGAGGCACACAAGGCCGCCGTCACCGGCGACACCGTGGGTGATCCCTACAAGGACACCGCCGGTCCGGCCGTCAACCCGCTGATCAAGATCATCAACATCGTTGCGTTGCTGATCGTGCCGCTGATCGGGTGAATTGCGTTAAGCTTCGCCCTGCGTGTCAGTTCCATGCCTATTTGGCATGGCAGGGCGAGCAATCGCACACGTTCACTTAATCAAAAGGAGGAAGCATGGCAAAAACGTCGGTGGAGTTGATCGTATTGTCCGCGCAGTGGTCGGGATCGCGCTCATTGGGTATGCGATGTCGAACTTGCCGGGCGCCGAGAACTGGATGGTTCCAGCGGGTATCGTGGGCTTTGTCGTCCTGTTGACCGCCATCTTCGGATTTTGCCCGGCCTACCTGCCGTTCGGCATCAAAACCTGCAAGACGAAATAAACTTTCGCCATCCTGCAGAGTCATGCAAAGTGCGCCCTTGTGGCGCACTTTCTTTGGAGCCTTCATGCGTTTATTGTTTCTGCTGTTTGCGCTGGTCGCCAGCGCAGCCCATGCCGGCGGTGTCGACCGTCTGAAAGCCTTCATTGCCGGCGCCAGGACCGCCCAGGCCGATTTCGTCCAGACCGTCTCCGACAAGAACGGCCGCATCACCCAGCAAGCCAGCGGCCAGATGGCGTTTGCCCGGCCCGGCAAGTTCCGCTGGGACTACAACGCGCCCTACGAGCAGGTGATCGTCGGCGACGGCGCCAAACTCTGGCTGTACGACGTCGACCTCGACCAAGTCACCGTCAAGCCGCTCGGCGACGTCATTGCCGGCACGCCTGCGGCCCTGCTGGCCGGCGACAACGCCATCGAGAAATACTTCAGCCTGAAANACGCGGGCGAGAGCGACGGCCTGGAATGGCTGGACGCCACGCCCAAANACCGCGACACCACCTTCGAGCGCATCCGCATGGGCTTCAAGGGCGACGCCCTGGTGCAGATGGAACTGTTCGACCAGTTCGGTCAGCACACCACGCTCAAGCTGACGCACTTCGTGCGCAATCCGTCCATCGCGCCGTCGCGCTTCAAGTTCACGCCACCCAAGNGGGCGGATGTCGTGGGGAGTGAGTGGTCGGGGCAGGGCAGGGCCGCTTCGGCAAGGCTCTCCTGAGCAACGTCGAAGGGCTCGGGACAGGCTTCGACAGGCTCAGCCCGAACGGTGGTTAAGCGTGTGGGTGACTCAAAGCATACGTTTTTAAGCCCGTTCGCCCTGAGCCTGTCGAAGGGCATGTAACCAAGAGGTAGGGGCGTCGATCGTTCGACACGCGCACTAGCTGTTGAGTTGCAATAGGTTGTTCCCGCCAAGGCGAGAAGCTGGAGGCTTGTAGCGGAGAGCCGAGTGCGGCCTTCGAGCGTTGTAATAGGCGAGGAACGCGGGCAACCACGCGGTTCGTTCCGCGCTGTTGCGCCAGACACGGCCGTAGGCCCACTCCCTGAGGCAGGTCTGAATGAAGCGCTCGGCCTTGCCATTGGTTTGCGGCCGGTACGGCCGCGTGAAGGTGTGCTTGATGCCCAAGGCTTGGCACGTCCTGGCGAACAGGTGGGAGCGATACGCCGGACCATTGTCGGTCAGCAGGCGCTTGATCTTCACTCCCAGCGCGGCATAGTGAGCCACAGCGGCCTTGAGGAAGTCCACCGCCGAGTCGCGGCGCTCATCCGCGTACATCTGCACGAACCCCGCCCTGGAGTGGTCGTCGATGGCCACATGAGCGAACTCCCAGCCCGCGCCTTCGACGCTGTCGCGCCGGTTGCCGGTCACGCGATGACTGGGACGCACGATCCGGCCGAGCTTCTTGGTGTCCATGTGCAGCAATTCTCCAGGCGCATCACGCTCGTAGCGCTGGACGACAACGGCAGGTTCGAGGGCCTTGAGGCTGGACAGTCCCAAGCGGCTCAGCACCCGGCTGATGGTCGCCACACTGCGACCGACGGTGGCGGCGATACGCCGCATGGGCATGCGCGCACGGCGTAGCTGTTCGATCCTCTGGCAAAGCGCCTCGTCCACGGTGCTGCGCGTCTTACGGGGTCTGGAGCTGAGATCGAGTAGGCCGTCCGGCCCTGATTGCCTGAATCGGCTGCGCCACTTTCTGGCGGTACGTACGCTGATGCCCGCGGCCTCGGCAGCGGGCGCAAGCCCCATCACGGCAATGCGCTCAACGAGCAATTTGCGCCCCTCGAAGGTGGTTCTGGCATTCTTATGGCTGTTCATCCGGTCGGCCCCTCTGGAAGTTCTGAAGCGTGGAAACTCCAGTCTCCCAGATCCTTCCGGGTGAACAACCTATTGAAACATCACAACTAGCAGTCCGAATGGTGGCTGGTTTCGCCCGCTCACCCCGTTACAATTCCCGAATGTCCACCCAAGACCTTTTCCAGGCCGACACGCCCGAACCTGCGCGCGATGACNCCCACGCGCCGCTGGCCGAGCGCCTGCGCCCGCATACTCTGGCCGACGTCGTCGGGCAAACGCACTTATTGGGCCCCGGCAAGCCGCTGCGGCTCGCCTTCGATTCCGGCAAGCTGCATTCGATGATCCTGTGGGGACCGCCGGGCGTCGGCAAGACCACGCTGGCGCGGCTGACCGCGCAGGCATTCGGCGCCGACTTCATCGCGATCTCGGCCGTGCTGTCTGGCGTCAAGGACATCCGCGAAGCGGTCGAGCGCGCGCGCATGAACCAGACCCTCGGCCGTACCACCATCCTGTTCGTCGACGAAGTCCATCGCTTCAACAAGTCGCAGCAGGACGCCTTCCTGCCGCACGTCGAATCCGGGCTCTTCACCTTCATCGGCGCCACCACCGAGAACCCCTCGTTCGAAGTCGTCGGCGCGCTGTTGTCGCGTGCCCAGGTCTACGTGCTGAAATCGCTCACGCCCGACGAACTCGGCCAGCTGATGCGGCGCGCCCTCAAAGAACTGCCCGACCTGAAGCTGGGCGAGGGTGTCGACAAACTGCTGGCCGCCTACGCCGACGGCGATGCCCGCAAGCTGTTGAATCTGCTGGAACAGCTCGACACCGCCGCGCGCAGCTCGCAGGTGAAGGAAGTCGACACCGCCTTCGTCGAGAACGCGCTGGCGCAGTCGCTGCGCCGCTTCGACAAGGGCGGCGAGAATTTCTACGACCAGATTTCCGCGCTGCATAAAAGCGTGCGCGGCAGCGATCCCGACGCCTCGCTCTACTGGTTCGTGCGCATGCTCGACGGCGGTGCCGACCCGCGCTACCTCGGCCGGCGACTGATCCGCATGGCGAGCGAGGATATCGGCCTGGCCGACCCGCGCGCCTTGCGGCTGGCGCTCGATGCCGTCGAAACCTACGAGCGGCTGGGTTCGCCCGAGGGCGAGCTCGCGCTGGCCGAAGCCTGCCTCTACATGGCCTGCGCGCCCAAGAGCAACGCCGTCTACGTCGCCTACAACGCCGCGCGCGCCTTCGTGCAGTCCAACNCCTCCAACGACGTTCCCATCCACCTGCGCAATGCGCCCACCAAGCTGATGAAGGAACTCGGCTACGGCCGCGCCTACCGCTACGCCCACGACGAGCCCGAAGCCTACGCCGCCGGCGAACGCTACTTCCCCGACGATATCGAGGAACAGACCTGGTATCGGCCCACCCCGCGCGGGCTCGAAGGCAAGATTGCCGAGAAGCTGGCGCATTTGAGGAAGCTGGACGAGGAGGCAGGGAAAGACTAGGCCCTGCCCCGTACTGGCTGCCCGTGATTGCCAATAGTCCATTTATGGACTAGTCTTGTATCGTGAGTTCAGAAAGATACTGACGCGAGACAGCGATGCAACACCCGGCAACCGCCCGCCAGGCCCCACCCAAACCCAGCAGCCGCGACCTGTCGGCCGCCGGCCTGCGCGCCTTCTTCAACATCGCGCGCGACTGGGGACTGAGCACCGACGAGCAGATGGTGCTGCTGGGCGCGCCCGGCCGTTCGACCTTCTTCAAGTGGAAAGCCGCCCCCGAAACCGCCGACCTCAAGCGCGACACCCTCGAGCGCCTGTCCTACCTGCTGGGCATCTACAAGGCGCTGCAGATCCTGCTGCCGGCCGTGGCGGCGGCCGACGCCTGGGTGAAGAAGCCCAACAGCGCGCCGCTCTTCGGCGGCAGGAGCGCGCTCGACCGCATGCTGGGCGGCAACGTCGCCGACCTGGTCGCCGTGCGCCAGTACCTGGATGCCCGCCGTGGTGGTTGGGCCTAGGGGCGGCTGGGCTTGAGCTACCCGACCACACGCCTGACGTGGACCCCGGCCTGGCGGGTGATCCCCAGCCGCTTTCCGTCCGTCGGCTTGTTCGAGCGCGTCGCGCGCCCCGAGGATTTCGACGCCCTCTACGCGCTGGAAGCCATGACCAACGACCGCATCCGCGACGAGGTCGGCGAGATCAGCCTGGTTCCGCCGGATGAGCGCCTGTTCGGCCCTGGCAGCACCTGCATCATGGCGGCCTTCACCCATCTCAACCCGCAGGGCAGCCGCTTCAGCGATGGCAGTTACGGCGTGTTCTATTGCGCCCGCGCGCGCGACACCGCCATCGCCGAAACCCGCCATCATTCGGCCCGCTTCATGGCGGCCACCCAGGAACCGTCCATGCGGCTGCAGATGCGGCTCTATAGCGTGGACGCCCAAGGCCGGGCGGTCGATCTGCGCAAGGCCAGCCGGGCCGATCCCGGCATCGTCGATCCCGACGACTACGGCCATGCCCAGGGCATCGGGCAGCAGCTGCGGGCCGACGGGGCGCACGGCATCCTGTATCCTTCGGTACGCCACCCGGGCGGCGAATGCCTGGCGGCCTTGCGCACGGGCATCGTCAAAAACTGCCAGCACGCTGCCTATCTGGAATACAACTGGAACGGCCGGACCATCAATGCCGTGTTCGAAGTCGCCCAGCTGCTATGACGGCGGCGCGCAACCGATCCCGCATCCCCTGTAAGGAATCGGCCGCATCCCGGACCAAGCTTGCAGGCACCCATCCTCATCCCACCCGGAGACCCTCATGCTCAAACGCATCCTCGTCATCGCCGCACTCGCCTTCAGCCTGCCTGTCCTCGCCGACAGCAACGCCCCCTGGGGCAGCGCCAAGGATCTGGATATCCACTATGAAAAACAAAAGGTCGTCTTCGATACCACCACCGGCTCGGTGGAAGGGCTGACCAGCGTACTCGACCGCACCAGCTACCTGAGCGTGCTCAACGGCGCCGATCCCTTCGACAGCAAGATCGTCATCGTCCTGCACGGCAACGTCATCCCGTTCTTCGCCATCAAGAACTACGCCAAATACAAGGCGCTGATGGATCGCGCGCAAAGCCTGTCCGTGGGCGGCATCATCGAATTCAGGATGTGCAAGCTCGCCGCCCAGAGCCAGGGCTTCAAGCCCAAGGACATCCACGGCTTCGTCTCCATGGTGCCGATGGGCGACGCCGAGATCGTCCGGCTGCAGCAGGAAGGCTATGCCTACATGCGCTGACGCGCCTGCAGGTCAGGATGGTCGGGCAGCCGCTCGGGCAGCGCGTCGCGAATCTGTTCCGGCGTCATGTCATGGGCCGAGGTGTTGATCAAGGGCGAGAACAGCGGCGCAAAGACCTTGAGCCCGACATGCCGGCCCAGCTTGCGGTAGCTCTCGAACTGGTTCTCGTCGAAGAACTGGTCGCTCGTCGACTCGTGGGGAAAGCTGCGGTGGCAGTCCGCATATTCGCGCACGTCGCTTGATTCGTCGCCGCTCTGCGAAGCCTTGATGTAGATCAGGATGCCCGGCTGCGCGCCGTTCGGATAGCGGATGCAGCCGACCGCGAAATGCGCCGGGCAATGCTTGCGCTTGCCCTTGGGCGGCCGCAGCGCCGCCAGGTCGATCTCGATTCCCACCCCGAAATCCGCCGAACACTTGCGGATGGCGTTGGCCAGGTCCTCGAACTGGTAGTCCGGGTCACAGCCGGCGTCCACCGCCACCACGACGTGGCAGCGCCGGCGCACCAGTTCGTAGATGCCCAGGTTTTCGAAATGGCCGCCGTCCGACACGTTGAGGAAGCTGGCGCAGCTGTCCAGCATGCCGAACACCTCCTTGAGCAGGGCCAGGCCGCCGAAGCGCGGGCTGGCCTTGCGCCACGCCTTGGGGTGGCGCGGATTGCCGCACCAGCGGCCCAGGCGGACGTTGAACACGCTCAACAGCGCCGACAGCGCGGCCGAGGTGTGGTAGCCCATGTTGGGATTGGCCGCCGCGCCCGAGGTGGCGACCACGTTGCCCAGCAGGATGCCGCCGGGCGGATTGAAAAAGGAAAACTGGTTGGCCGCGTATTCCTCGGTGAGGCGATAGGCGCCGATGCGGTCGCCTTCCGAATCCCAGAACTCGAACCCGGTGTGGAAGGGCGTGAAGGCGAAAGCGGCGGCCCGCCGCGTCTGCCAGGCCAGGTCCTCGCCGCCGTTCAGGTTCATCGCCGCGTTGACGATGGGGAAGGGCCGCTGGTTGCCCAGCACCGACAGCGGCAGGTCGTCGCCGGGATCGAAGCCGGTGAACGGATGGGGCTTGCGCACGATTTTGGTCGGCAGCGTTTGCCCCACGCGCGTGGCGCCCAGATAACAGCGTGTCAGGCGGTTGCGGTAGAAGCCGTTGAGCGAGAACAGGTTGATGTCGATCCGCCAGCCCAGCAGGCCGAACACCGCCGCGCAGACGCCGCCCACCCACAGCACATTGCCCATGTCCACCCGGCCGAGATTGAGCAGCGACGCATGCAGGATAGGGCCGAACGGCCCCGCCGCCGCGATCGGCACGCAGACGTCGCACAGCCGCTCGGGACTGGCCAGCACCGCGTTCAGCACGCTCGACAGCCCGATCGCCAGGCCGACGATGAACACATACGGCGCCGCCACCACGATTTTGTTCAACACGGCCTTGCCGCCGCCCGACTTGCCCCGGTTGCCGGTGAGCGAGCTCTTGCCCAGCAGCACCCCGCCGATGCTGGTGGCCGCCCAGGCCAGGCCGCCCGCCAGCGCCAGCCCCGCCAGCCATTTCACCAGCGGCGCGGCATACAGCGTGACCGCAAACAGGCCCAGCCAGGCCAGCGCCGCCAGCAGGATGAAGCCGCCCAGGCGCGCCCACCATTCGCGGTTCTGGTCCGTGTACAGCCGCTTCATCATCCCGATGTGCAGCGTCACCACCGTCGAGAAACTCAGCAGCACCAGCGGCGTGCCGAACGTGGTCGCATAGGCCACGCCGCCCACCTCGGGCAGATCCGCAGCCCCNCGGCGCAGGCAGTAGAACAGCACGCCGCCCAGCGCGCCCGCCAGCAGCGTCCAGGGCAGCTGCCAGGCGAAACGGGCCAGCCCCGCGCCCCACTCGACCAGTTCAGCCAGCGCCTCGCGCAGGCGCTCGGAATCGTTGCGCGCCGCCCACAGCGCCATCAGCTTGCCCAGCAAGGTCAGCGCGATATTGCTGCCGCCGCTCTTGATCCAGAACACCACCAGCCAGGGTGCCAGATACCCCAGCATCGTCCAGGTCACCCAGTCCTGCAGCGAATAGTCGGCGGCCGGGGCATGCGCCTTCAGCGCCAGCGCGAACAGCCACGCCGAGACCAGCGACGGCACCACGATCAGGCCGATGATGAAGCCCGGCCCGGTCGAATTGAACCGGTCACCCTTGTTGAAACGCATCAGGCTCATCGCGCAGGCGCCGATCGCGACCAGTAGCGGCCCGATCGCCATCCCGAACAGCACGGGCACCCCGGTGTCGGCCAGCGGCGTGACCAGCGCGAACTTCTGCGGATCGGACAGCCAGCGGCTCCAGTTCAGCAACCCATACGGCAGCGTCAGCAGCGCGCCGAAGAAGGCCACCAGGACCAGCTGGTTCAGCAGCAGGTTGCGCAGATAGGTCGAGATCGCCGCCAGCGAATCGCCCGAGAACAGCCCCAGCCTGGGCGTGAGGTAATTGCTGTAGCGGCGCAGAAAGCGCAGCGACGGGTGCTCAGGCGGGCAATCCGAGGCGATCGTGCCCGCCGCGCACCAGGGCCGCGATTCGCCGGACAGTTCGAGCTCCACCGCCGCCAGCGCATCCGCCACCGACTGCCCCGGCTTGCGGCTGCGAAANATCAGCGTCGACAGCCAGGCCCCGATATAGCCGCCGCCCGACACCGTCGACAGATAGTCGAACGCGCGCAACAGCCGCAGCCGCGCCAGCGCCTGGATCACCCCNAGGCAAAACGTCGCGCTGCGGATTCCNCCGCCGGAAAAGGCCAGCCCCACCAGTTGCGCCCGGTCCGCGCAGGCTTCGGCGCTTTGCTGCGGATCGTTCGCCTGCGGCCGCAACTGCACGATCTCGTCGCGCAACACCCCGGAAAACGCGTTGCCGGGCGTATTCGAATCCGAATCCATCTTTCCCCTTATGCAGATAGCCGGCTCCGCTCCCGGTGTTCTTTTATTTATTTTGCGATATTAGAGCAGCTTGGCTAGGTTGGGTGTTTGTTTGGGCGCATTCTCAATGCCTATGCCTTGGAAGACCCGTTGTTTCAGGGGGATGTCATCTCGAGGCTCTTCGAGTTGCTAAGTTGATGTGACCCGTAACGTTGAGCTAGCTTAGGTTTCTCGAGGTGCCGTTGTTGCTCCTGTAGTGCCTTCAAGATTCGGTGGGACTAACGTGGTACTGCGCTAAAATGCCTAAAAACCATATGGGGTGAGGGATGGGGAGCAACGAAGCCTTCTCGCGCGTCCTCATCGATGCGTTACTGGCTGACCAGGGATGGGATACAAAGGACACCAACAGCGTTCGCTATGAAGTCGTGTTGGAGGACGGCACGCGCGCGGACTATGTCCTTTGCGACCGTCACGGCCGCTCGCTTGCCGTCATCGAAGCCAAGCGCTT
This sequence comes from Thiobacillus sp., assembly GCF_013693775.1. Taxonomy (NCBI): domain Bacteria; kingdom Pseudomonadati; phylum Pseudomonadota; class Betaproteobacteria; order Nitrosomonadales; family Thiobacillaceae; genus Thiobacillus; species Thiobacillus sp. The sequence goes on along the minus strand of NZ_CP059257.1, from coordinate 943,280 downwards.
CTCCGTGAACCCTGTCGACGCCGCCGAGCAGGCCAGGAATTACGCCCGCCAGCTCAATGTGCCCTACGTTTTTCTCGCCAATGGCCAGGAAATACGCTTCTGGGAATGGCAACGCGAAGCGTACCCGCACCCGGTCAGGACCTTCTTCAAACAAGACGATCTGGAGCGCCGTGCTGCCACCGCCAAGGTCAAGCGCGAGTTACTCGACGTATCCATCGACAACCGCATCGTTGAACGCGACTACCAGCACGCCTGCATCGACACCCTCTGCAAGGAGATGAGCCAGGGCCGCCGCAAGCTCCTGGTCGAGATGGCCACCGGAACCGGCAAGACCCGCACCGCCGCCGCGCTCATCAAGCGCCTGTTCGAGGCGAACGCCATCACGCGCGTGCTGTTCCTGGTGGACCGTATCCCGCTCGCCAAGCAGACCGAAGACGCCTTCGCCGAACATCTGCCCGACTACCCCTCTTATGTGCTGCGCACGGGCCGCCGCTTTCAGGACGAGAAGCTCATCACCATCACCACGCTGCAGAGCATGGTGAACATCTACAGCGACTACTCCTCGGGCTACTTCGACCTCGTTATCTCCGACGAATGCCACCGCAGCATCTACGGCAAGTGGAGCGGCGTGCTCAAACACTTCGACGGCGTGCAGATCGGCCTCACCGCCACGCCCTGTGTCGCTAACCTCGACGACATGGCGCCGGACGAGGAAGACAAACTCTTCGTGCGCGACACCCTGCGCTTCTTCGAGGTGGACAAGCCCACCTTCTCCTACAAGCTCAAGGACGCCATCCACGACGGCCATCTGGTGCCTTATCAAATCTACAAGGCCAAGACCGTGAAGACCGCCGCCGATGGCGGCTTCGAGGTGAAGAAGGACGAGCTCGACTGGACGGCGATGGATGCTGCTGCCCGCGCCGAGTTCGAGCAACTTTTCAAGGACTCGGATCGCATCACGGTCGATCCCAACGCGCTGGAGCGCCGCTTTACCATCCCCGAACGCAACCGGGCCATGGTGCGCGAGTTCCGCCAGGTGATGGAGAATGGCTACCTCGACCACAAGGGCGTCCTGCGTAAGCCGTTGCTCGGAAAAACCATCGTTTTCGGCGTCACCAAGCGCCACGCCGCCACGCTCGCTGAGTTGCTCGATGCCGAGTTCGCCGACAAGAAGTCCGATCCCTCCGTGCGCTATGCTGACTATGTCGTGTCCGGCATGGGGCCGGACGACACCGTGGACGGCATGACCAAGATCAAGCGCTTCAAGAAGGAGCCCTTCCCGCAAATTCTCGTGTCGGTGAACATGCTTGACACCGGCTTCGACTGCCCCGAAGTGGTCAACCTCGTCTTCGCACGCTTCACCCGCTCCGCCATCCTCTACCAGCAGATGCGCGGACGCGGCACCCGCAAGGCCGACAAGAAGCCGATCTTCACCCTGTTCGACTTCGTCGGCGTGGCCGACTACCACGGCGACGACGAGGAATACGCCCAGGGCGGAGTCGTCATCGCCAAGCAGGCGCTCAAGAAGACATACGAGCCGCGCCGCCTGCTGGCCCTGGACATCAACGACCACATCGACCCGACGACGCGCGAGTGGATATCGGTGGACGAGAACGGCAACCTCGTCTTCNCCGAAGCCAGCGAACAGAAGGCTGCCGAACTCGGCGCCCGGTTCGAGGCCTGGTTCCTCGGCCAGGACACTCTCAACGCTGACCAGGAACGCTGGTTGCGCCTGCTGGGCAGCCAGCTACGTGCCAATGCAGATACCCTCACCGAAGTGATTCCCGAACATTTCGCATACTTCCACACCTTTTCCCAGATGGGTGGGCTGAAAGAAGCCTCCCGCGTATTCGGCGGGGCAGGGCCGCTGGATCGATTGCTGGAATCCCTCAATGCCGCCGTTTTCGGTAGCGACACATCCTCAAGCCCGCTCGACGACACCCAGCCCGAAGCGCGGCACTGATACCAAAGACAAGGACGTTTCATGCCCCTGACCCCCAAGATGCGCCAGGACCTCTGGGATATCGAGAACTATCTTTTCGGCGGCGGCTACCCCGACCCCGTCAGCAATGCCGAGCAGCTTTCCTTTNTGTTTTTCTTCTACCTGGTCGAAGGCATCGACGCCGAGAACGCTCTCAAGTCCAAGGTTCTCAAGCAACCTTACGAATCGATCTTCGCCGGTAAATGGGAGTTGAAGAATCCGCTCAACGCCACCGTTCACCCTGAGCGTAGCGAAGCGAAGTCGAAGGGCAATCCCACCATTCCGCGTGACCGTTTCCGCTGGTCGGTCTGGGCCAGGGCGCTCACTGGCGAAGCCCTGGTGCGCTTCGTGCGTGACGAAGTGTTTTCCTTCTATGCCGAAATGGGTGCGCAAGCCGCGCAGAATTTCATGTCGGGTGCGCGGTTGACCATCATCGAGCCCACCGTGCTGACCCAGGTAATCGGCAAGGTGGACGAACTGCGCCTGGATCAGGCCGACGCCGACACCAAGGGCGACCTCTTCGAAGACCTGCTGCGGCGCATCAAACAGGCCGGTTCGCTGGGCCAGTTCCGTACCCCGCGGCACATCATCCGCGCCATCGTCGAAATGATCGACCCCAAGGTGGGCGAGACGATCTATGACCCCGCCGCCGGCACGGCAGGCTTTCTGGTGGCCGCCTACAACCACATCCGCCTTGCCAACTCGTCCCCGGCTGCCATCCATGAAGACGAAGTCGACGGCAAGAAGCAAAGGCGCGGCTTTGGCGACAAGCTCTCTGCCGCGCAGGCCTCTGCGCTCAACAACGCCACCTTCCACGGTAACGATGTCGATCCCAAGATGGTGCGGCTGGCCACCATGAACCTGATACTCCGCGGCCTGCCCAATGTGCGCATCCTGCTGCGCAATGTGCTGACCACCACGCTGGACAACGAAATGAAGCGCGAGCTGGGCCTACCCCAGGAGGGCTACCACGTCGTGCTCGCCAACCCGCCATTCTCGGGGCGGGTGGACAAGGACCGCATCGTTGACGATGTGAAGGTGGGCACCACCACCGCCACTGAGCTGTTGTTCCTCAAATACATGCTTGACAGCCTGCGGCCCGGAGGACGCTGCGGCGTGATCGTGCCCGAAGGTGTGCTGTTCGGCTCCTCCGGCGCCCACAAGGAGCTAAGACGTCAATTAATAGAACACTGCCGTGTGAAGGCAGTGCTCTCGCTGCCGGGTGGTGTTTTCCAGCCTTACTCGGGCGTGAAGACCTCGGTGCTGCTGTTCGAGAAGGGGGCGNCCACTGACAAGGTGTTCTTCCTGCACGTTGACAACGACGGTTACAAGCTGGACGCCAACCACGACACGCCCATCGAGGATGACGACCTGCCCGGTCTGATCGCCGCCTACCAGAGCAGCGAGGCTAACTGGAAGCGCTGGCAGGCACGGGACGAGCAGGCCGAATGGCTGGAGAAGTGGTGGTTCGCCGATGCGGCCACCCTGCGCGCGAACGACTTCAACTTGTCGGCGGGCCGTTACCGCCCCATGAGCCAGACCGCCGTCGAGCATCAGGACCCGCGCGAATTGTTGGACGAGTTGGCAGCCATCGAGGCGGAGATTGCCGAAGAAGTCGAAGCGCTGCGTGAGGCGCTGTCGGAGAACAGCATATGAGCGCTTCCGCGTTTCCTTATGTGCCCTTCGCAAACGCTGTGCGCGACTGCACTGGAGGGAACATTAAGGTCCAGCGTAAGGAATATCGGCCTCACGACGAACTCCCGTAATCGACCAAGGACAAGAATTCATCGCTGGATATACGCAGGTTTCCAACCAATATAGAGGCGCTTTGCCTTTGGTGCTCTTCGGGGACCACACCCGAGCATTTAAATATGTCGATTTCCCTTTCGCCCTTGGCGCTGATGGCGTTAAAGCGTTACAGCCATTAGATGGCTTCGATGCCAAGTTTTTGTTCTACTACTTTCGTTCTGTCCAGCTACCAAGTGCTGGATACAGTCGACATTTCAAGTTCTTGAAGGAAATCCTGGTTCCCAAGCCACCACTTCCTGAACAGCGCCGCATCGTCGATCTCCTCTCCCGCGCCGAGGGTATCGTGCGGCTGCGCCGCGAGGCCGAGCAGAAAGCCGCCGAACTGATCTCCGCCCTGTTCCTCGACATGTTCGGCGACCCGGCGACGAATCCGAAGGGGTGGCCAGTGCGGAAAGTCTCGGACTTCGTGTCCCGCTTCGAGGGCGGCAAGAACATTCAGTCTGGGCCTGAAAACGGCTCCGCCTATCGGATTCTTAAAGTTAGCGCGGCCACCTCTGGCGTCTATCGTGAATCGGAGAGTAAACCGGCACCGGATGGATACATCCCTCCGCTATCGCACATCGTCAGAGCTGGCGATATGCTTTTCTCCCGAGCGAATACAGAAGAACTGGTTGGTGCTACCGCTATCGTCGGCAGCACAGATGGCAAGACACTACTGCCGGACAAACTATGGCGGTTTGTGTGGGCGGAGCCAGTCGAGCTAGCCTATATGCATGCGCTTTTTCAGTCTTCCCGCGTAAGACGGGAGCTAGGCAAGCTCTCCTCTGGTACAAGCGCCTCCATGCGCAACATTTCACAGGGCAAGCTCTACGATCTCGCACTGCCAATTGCACCCTATGCCAAACAGAAGGATTTCGGCGAGCGGGCTGCTGCGGTTCATTCCATTCAATTCCAGCAATTCGCTTCCACTGCCAAGGCACAAGCCGCCTTCGACGCACTCCTATCCAGGGTTTTCACAGCAAACAACGCTCAATAACATTGATATGACAGACCACAATATCGAAACTATCGAGCGGTTCTGGACTGACATTTCCCCCTGGGAGGAAGCCTATATCCACGCTGGGCTAAGTTTTGTAGCTGTGCGTCAAAACGGTCAGTTACACATGATCTATGGGAGATTGTTCCTTCGGGTATCTCCGCTATCGGTTCAGGACTCGCCATTCGAATCTGCAAACGTCGTAGGAGGATATTTCCCGCTTGCTGAACTTGGGCTCTCACCGCGTGCTTTTGTCGACAAAATCATTGCATCGGAGTCAATTGAAACGCCGCTCGGTTATCTGTTGCTGCCCATAACCGATTCCAAGCCGTCCGCACATTTATTGCCATATCATCCGGAAGGGATTGGCAACGGAAGCCGGCTGGAAGTTCTGATGATCTCTGGAGCACAGCGCCATGGCTATATCCAGCAACCACAATTTGATTGGGAGCTTAAGGCCGCCGCGCTTCCATTTGATTCTCTCGGCGAGCTACTCACGGCATATTCTCTTGGCCCCTATAAGGGTGATTTCGCTCACTTAGAAGTCATCGCGACTAACGTGGCCGAAATGGATTTCAATTCACAGGTGCAAGGAACTGTTGCCAACCCTGCGATATTTCTAGCAAATGCCCTTAATCGGCAAGAGTGCCACCTCGGCTACCGTGTGCAATTGCACGGGCAGGTGAAAGATCGTGGAACCATTAGTGGTAAGGATATGGCATGGGAGNCCAGGCGAGCATTTTGGCGAGGGGTTGGAACTCTGGATATTCCGTCCGGTGCTGTGCTTCAATGCTTCGCGGTATATAGCGGCGCAGCGCAGCACCAATCTTGGTTAGGCGATCCGTCCCTGTCCCAAAATCCTCGAAGGGCAGCTCTTGAAGAGCTCGATGACAAGCTCACGGTGCTTCGTGATTTCTTATTTGAGGAATCAAAACCGCGGCGTGAGGCGCGGGATTTCGAGATTGGCGTTACATGGTTACTCTGGATGCTTGGATTCAACGTAGTGCATGTAGGTGCAGCGCCACGCTTGTCAGATGCCACTGATCTCTTGGCAACAACACCAAAAGGCCACATGTTGTTGGTGGAGTGCACAATAGGGCATCTGAAGGCGGAGTCGAAACTTGCGAAGCTCGTCGAACGAGCCCAGACCATACGGAAGCGGCTTGATGCGTCTGGCAATCATCACATACGGCTTCTGCCAGTGATTGCGACAGCGCTCGGTCGAGAGGAGGTTAAGGCCGACCTTGACCAAGCTCAGCAGCTTGGCGTAGTGGTTGCAACTAGAGAAGACATACAAAGCGGCGTAAATCGAACAATCGTGGTGCAAGACCCAGATATTTTCTACGTGCAGGCAGAGGAATCTTTGCGTAGTCGACAAGAAGCTCTTGATCTCAAATGAACCGCAAACCCGCTACATGAAAACCCAGAAATACGCCGTCAACCAATACCTGATCGAAAGCGTGCTCTCCAAGGTGCGCGAGGGCGAGATCGCCATTCCTGAAATCCAGCGCCCCTTTGTCTGGGATGCTTCGCAGGTGCGCGACCTGCTTGACTCGCTCTACCAGNGGTTTCCGGTTGGATACCTGATCGCATGGCGCAATCCGGATGTGAAGCTGAAGGACGGCAGCACGGCCTCGGGCAAGATGATCCTGATCGACGGGCAACAGCGCATCACGGCGCTGACGGCGGCGGTGCTGGGCCAGCCTGTGGTCAACAAGGAATACCGCAAGGTGCGCGTCTCGATTGCCTTCCACCCCATCGAGGAGCGCTTCGAGGTGAGCAACCCGGCGATCACCAAGAATGCGGCCTGGATTCCGGACATTGCCCCCATGGTCGGAGGCGAAATCAAGCTGACCAAGGCTATCCGCACCTATCTCGATGCCAACCCGGACGCCGACGAGGACAAGGTCGAGGAGTCGCTGGCCAACCTGACCGACATCGCCAAGAAGCAGATCGGCCTGATCGAGCTGTCGCATGACCTCGACATCGAGACGGTGACGGAAATCTTCATCCGCATCAACTCCAAGGGGACGGTGCTGTCCCAAGCGGACTTCGTCATGTCGAAGATCGCCGCCGACCTGCGCTACGGCGGCCAGCAGCTCAGGAAGTGCATCGACTACTTCTGCCACCTGGCGGTGGCGCCAGAGTTCTATGGCTTCATCAAGAACAACGATGCCGAGTTCGCAGCGTCGCCTTACTTTCAGAAGATGGCCTGGCTGCGGAACGAGAACGACGACCTCTACGACCCCAGCTACAACGACCTGTTGCGGGTGGCGTTTACCAGTGAGTTCGGGCGCGGCAAGCTGGCCGACTTGGTGAGCCTGCTCTCGGGCCGCAACTTCGAGACGAAGAACTACGAGGAGGCCATCGCCGAAGCGTCGTTCGCCAGGCTGAACGAGGGCGTGCTCGACTTCATCAACGAGTCCCACTTCAAGCGTTTCGTGATGATCATCAAGTCGGCTGGCTTCATCACCACTGCGATGATCCGAACCCAGGGCGCCTTGAACTTTGCCTACATCGTTTACTTGCGGCTTCGTTCTCAAGGCATCCATGATGGTCAGATCGAGTCCTTTGTGCGGCGCTGGTTCGTGATGTCAGTGCTGACGGGCCGTTATTCAGGATCGGCCGAGACGCAGTTCGACCAGGACATTCGCCAGATCGCCTCCGGTGACTTCGCCGACATCCTCGCCAAGGTGGAGAGCGCCGAGCTGTCTCCTGCATTCTGGGAGGTGGGCCTGGTGCAGCAGTTGGAAACCTCCGGCACCAGCAGCCCCTACTTCTGGGTGTTCGTTGCTGCCCAGGTTCGCGCCAACGACACCGGCCTGCTTTCCAAGGACATCACGGTGCGCGAGCTGGTGAGCCACCTCGGTGATATCCACCACATCTTCCCGCGCGATCTGCTTAAGAAAGCTGGGCTTTCTCGCAGTCAATACAACCAGATCGCCAACTACGCCTACACACAGGAAGAGATCAACATCAAGATCGGGAATAAGTCACCACATGGCTATTTCGCTGACATCATCGCTCAATGCAATGGTGGCGCCTTGAAATATGGTGCGATTGCCGATGAGAAAACATTGATGGTGAATCTTTCGGCCAACTGCGTTCCGGCATCAATAGTAGAAATGGAGTTGGATGATTACGAAGCTTTTCTAAAGCTGCGCCGCAGTTTGATGGCANGAAAAATCCGGGCGTATTACGAAGGATTGTGAGTGTGAAGGGATAAATTCATCTTCAGTATGTCCGCTTACAAAAAGTATGGCCACTCTGATACCCAGCTACTCTGCCTGTACTTCCCGCATGACCCCGGGCGAACGCCGCTTCGCCCAACGCCTGGAATCCAAACTTGAAGACGACTATCTGTGTTGGTACGACGTGCCGATCGGACAGTCGATGCGGCATCCGGATTTTGTCGTACTGCATCCCAAGCGTGGGCTGCTGATTCTGGAGGTAAAGGACTGGAAGCTGGATACGATCCAGTCGATTAGCAGGTCGGACGTTTCCCTGCTGACTGACAAGGGATTGAAGCATGTGGCCAACCCGCTGGAGCAGGCCCGCCAATACGCGCATGCCGTGGCCGGCGTATTGGAAAAAGACCCGCAGCTGGTTTTCAGCAGTGGCCGCATGCAGGGCAAGTTGTTGTTTCCCTGGGCCTATGGCGTGGTGCTTGCGAACATCAGCCGCAAGCAGTTCGAAAGCACGGATCTGGGGGACGTATTGGAACCCCATCGGGTGATCTGCCAGGACGAGATGGTCGACTCGGTGGAGATGGAAGCCTTCCAGAAACGGCTGTGGGACATGTTCACGGTGGGTGGTTATGGCAAACTGGGTTTGCCGCAGATCGACCGGGTGCGCTGGCATATGTTTCCTGATATCCGTCTGTTGGGAAATCAGGGCGAATTGTTTGGCGGAGAGNGGGCAGAGCCTGCCGAGCTACCCGATATTTTGCGGGTGATGGACTTGCAGCAGGAGCAGCTTGCCCGCAGCCTGGGCGAAGGCCACCGCGTGATTCATGGTGTGGCCGGATCGGGCAAAACATTGATCCTCGGTTATCGGGCCGAATATCTGGCCAAGGTGTGTACCAAACCCATCCTGATTCTTTGCTACAACAAGTCGCTGGCCAAGCGGTTGGAACACTGGATGCAGGAAAAGGGCGTGGCCGATAAGGTCGTCGTGCAGAATTTTCATGCCTGGTGCCATCGCCAGTTGACCGCCTATAACGTGGGGCTGCCGCAAGGTAATGCCAAACGGGAAGGTTATTGGGACGACTTGGTGGACAAGGTCATTCGCGGGGTGGATAGAAAGCTCATTCCTTCCGGGCAGTACGAAGCTGTGCTGATCGACGAGGGCCATGACTTCAAGCCGGAATGGTTCAAGTTGGTGGTGCAGATGGTTGACCCGCATACCAATGCGCTACTGGTGCTGTACGACGATGCGCAGTCGATATACGACCATGGCGAGAAGCGCAATTTCAGCTTCAAGAGCGTGNGGGTGCAGGCGCAGGGACGGACGACGGTTCTGAAGATCAACTACCGCAATACGCAGGAGGTCCTGGAATTTGCCGCCCACTTTGCCAAGGAACTGCTTTCACCGTCGGAAGCGTCGGAGGATGGTGTGCCCCGGCTGGCGCCTGTGTCGGCTGGGCGTCACGGACCCAAGCCGTTGTTGATCAAGCTGCCGACGCTGAAAGACGAGGCGAAATACATTGTCGAGCAATTCAAGGCGGCGCATCGGGACGGCACTGCGTGGAGAGACATGGCCGTCCTCTACCGGCATTGGGAGCCGGTCGGCAAAACTATCATCCGTGCCTTTGAGAACGCAGGCGTGCCGATCACAAGCCACAAGAACATGGAGTTCGGCGACAAGCAGGACACGGTGAAACTGATCACTTTCCACAGCAGTAAGGGGCTGGAATTCCCGCTGGTGGCGATACCGGATGTGAGTATTTCGACCGACGACGACAAGGCGGCGGAAGATGAGNCGCGGCTGCTTTACGTGGCCATGACTCGGGCGACCAAAGAATTGCTGGTTCTTGAGAGCGAAGCCGCTTGATGATTGATTGCCGGATCGCCTTTTAGAGAAGCATTTCCGTACATACCCAGACAGCCCAAGGCCCCCACATGCGTGAAACCCTTTTCGCCAGTCCCGAAGGCCGCATGCTGGGCCTCGGCCTGGCGCTCACCGGCTTGATGCTGCTGGCGTTCGGGATCGGCTGGCACCTGTATCCGGACCGCGTTCTTCCCTACGCGATCATGACCGGGCTGAACCTGATCATCGGCCGCGAAGCGNGGATGTCCTTCGGCTATGCGAGCGGTTTCGGCCATGTCCAGGTGGTGCCTCTCAATATCCTGATCGAGACCATCCAGGTGCTGGTGATCTACCCGCTGTTCGTGCAGAGCACGCGGCATCTGATCCGGCTGCGTACCCTGGAGCCTTTCATCACGCGCATCCACCACGCGGCTCAGTCCGGCGGGGGCGTGGTGCGCAAGTTCGGCGTTGCCGGCCTGTTCGTTTTCGTGTTTGCGCCGTTCTGGATGACGGGCCCGGTGGTGGGGGCAATCATCGGGTTTCTGATCGGCCTGCGCCCGTGGGTGAATCTGGCGGTGGTGCTGGTGTCGACCTATGTCGCGATTGGCCTGTGGGCGCTGTTGCTGAACGAGCTCAATGTCTGGGCGTCGGCCGTCAACCAGTACGCGCCTTACTTGTTGTTCCTCGCAATCCTGCTGATCGCTGCCGCGATGGAGTGGATGGGGCGGCACCGTGCGCACGGCTGAAAATGGCCATGGCTGAATACGCGCTGTTCCATTACGAACAGCAGAATATCGCTGCCGGTTATTCCCGATTCTTGAAATGAGAATACTGACGGCCGACTACGAATTGAACCAATGAGCGCTTCGCCTGATCCCTACGTCCGAATCTTCCTGCTGAGCCACATGCGCGCCTACACCAGTCTGGCGGGGCATATTCTCGGTTCGCATCCGCAGATCAACGGCTATTACGAAATGCATCTCAGCTATGAGGACGCCGCCGCGCTGGACAGGCAGCTGGAGGCGTTCCGGCATGACGAAGTGCCGAAGCCGGGGAGCCGCTACCTGTTCGACAAGCTGTTGCACAACGACTATGTGCTGACGCCCGGGCGGCTGGGCGTGGCCGAACTCAAGGTGTTGGTCGCACTGGCGGAGCCGGCGCACACGATCAGGAGCATCGTGCACCTGTTCCGGCAGAAGCCGGACCCGGACCTGTACGCCTCGCCGGTCGAGGCGGCGCGCTACTACGTCGAGCGGGTGCGGGCGCTGGATGCCTTCTGCCAGACGAGCGATTGGCCTTATTTCTATTTCGACGCGGAATTGCTGCAACGCGCGCCGGGGAAACTATTGCCCCGGCTGACGGACCAGCTCGCGCTGGATTCGCCCTTGAGCGAGCGGTATGAGGTGTTCGGCCAGACGGGTAAGCCGCGCCGGNGGGATACGTCGGCGCGGATGCGGAGCGGAAGCATCGACCAGACCCGAACGGATTATTCGCATGTCGTGATTCCCGAGGAGGCGCTGAGTCTGGCGCAGGCGGCCTACCGGGAATGCCGGGCGCGGATCATCGCGCGGGCGGCGGATTCGGTGACGCTTTAGATATATATCAGGCGCCTTGAAGCGGCGCCACATTAAAACACCAGCTGATATCTCACCCCGGCGCCTTGCCCCAGGCGTTGCAGGAAGCCTTGATCGGTCAGTGTTTTCAGGGCGTACTGTACAGTTCGGCGCGGCAGTTGGGTCGCACTCACGATGTCGTTCACCTGCAAGCGTTGCTCCGGTCGCGATTTGAAACTTTGCAGCACGGCCGACGCGGTTTCCGACAGCTTTTGCAGGCGCACATACCGTGCGCGGGTGTGCTCCATGTCGTGCAACGCATCTTCCAGCATTTTCAGAAAGAACCAAGCCAGCGGTTCGTAGCGGTAGTGTGTCGGGTCAGCCTGAAACGTCCCCTGCGATACTTCATGCAGCACTGCGTAGTACTTTGCGCGGTTCTGCTCGATGCGCCTATCCAGTGTGACGTAGGGCATGACTGCGGCCAGCGGCTCGTCGTCCGATTGCAACAGCGCCAGAAGAAACAGCGCGCGTCCGATGCGTCCATTCCCATCCTGGAAAGGATGAATCGCCAGAAACCGAAACACGAATTCCGTTGCCGCCAGCAGCGGCCAGGTCGATTCGCGCCGGCTGGCGTTGTACCACGCCACCAGGTCGGCCATTGCGGTCTCGGTGGCGATGCCGGGCGCGGCCGGGTCGAGCACGGTGCGCACTTCGCCCGTGGCGTGGTTNTTGGAAATCACGCGGTTGGGCGTGGTTTTGTACGCGCCTGCATAGGGTGAGGCCTGCGGATAAAACCTGAGCAAGTCATGATGCAGGCCGCGTATCACCATCTCGGTGAGTGGAATGAAATCCCGCGTCTGTGCGTAGATCGTCGTCAACACCTCGCGGCAGCCAACCACCTCTTCCACGCTCCGCTCGCGATCCTTGGAAAGTTTGTCGAGGATGATGTCCTTGTGCTGCTCGAAGGCCGTGATGCGCCCATCGACCGAGAGCGTGGTGTCCACCCATTCCACCTCGGCATCGGTGAGTAGCGCGTTTTCGATCCGCGTGGAGGCGCCCACATTGCTGATCAGGGCGCAGCGATTCAGATAATGCGCCTCGCCGTCCGAGAGCGAACCCAGCCCGGAGGCAGCCTTCACCACTTCGGCTTGTAGCTTCTTGAGGGCTTTTTCGAGCTTTATGCTCGGTTGGAAGGACAGCATGGTTGTCGTCAAGCCATTGTTGAATAGNGAATTTTCCGAAAATGCGCAATATTGCGCAACTTTATTGGCTAAACAGTTGCGCAATATTGCGCATTGTGGCGCGAAAGTCATCCTCACCCCACGGGTATCCTCAAGGCACCCTCAAAACAGGCTGTCCCAGGCGTCGCGCTCGGCGCGGTAGGCCATCAAGGCTTCGACGATCTGCCGCTTGCGTTCGGCGCGATGCGCGGCGGACTGGATCTGGCGCCAGGCCAGCGCCTGCTCGCCAAAATTGCGGTCGATGTTGTCGATGAAGGCGCGCACCTGCCGCAGCGCCAGGGCGAGGGCGGGCACATGCTCGGCAGCCTGCAGCCACCAATGGCCGGCGTGGAAGACGAGGTCGTCCAGCTGCCGGTTGCGCGCGGCGATGGCGTCATGCTTCTGTTGGTACAGCGCGAGCAGTTCGGTTTCCTTCTGCGCGACGACGGTTTCGATCGCGCCCTGGGCAAAGGGCCGGGTGACGTCGGCCTGTTTGACCAGCGCTTCGGTGGAAAACAGCATCAGGTCGCCGAAGAACTGGCGCTCGAATTCATTGGAGACGTCCACGCTGGCCTCGCCCAGTTCCACGCCGGGGCGGAAGTCGTCGCCGGGGCCGGCCTCGGTGGTGCGGCGGTGCAGGTTGGGCATGTTGAAGGAGGCGAAGCGTTGCCCGATTTCGGCGGCGATGAGCCGTCCGGCGGTGGGGCCGGACATGCGCAGGCGCAGGTGGCCGAAGGGGATGACGTATTTCAGACCGGCGTAGTTGACGATGTAGTTGCCGGGATAGACCGTGCGCGCAGGCGCAAGCTGCGTGAAGCCGCTGCCGTAGGCAAACCCGGTCTTGCGCGTGAGGTGCTCGCCGAAGAAGAAGGCGTTGAGCCGCTGGGCAAAATCCGCGAGGCACGCGCTGTGGTCGTGCGCGCCGGCGAGGCGGCAGGCATAGGGAAAGGTCGCCGGCTGGTTGTCGAAGCCGAACAGCTTCGCCATGTCGTGATAGGCGGCGTCGCCCACCGGCTGCGCGGGCAGGTCGTGAAACTGGCAGGCCTGGTCGGCGTGCAGGGTGGCCAGGCGGGTGAAGAAGGCGGTCACGTCGTCGAGGAAATTCGCGGCCATCACCGCCGGCGACACGGGCGGGTCGCCCACCATCTTGCCGGTGAGCATGAGGGTGTCGGTGGTGCGAAAGATCTTGTCGATGGCGTGGAAGTAGTTCAGCGCGAAGACCGTCTCTTCGCCGGCGGCGGTCTGCCGGTTCACGCACAGCGACTGGTCGCTGTCGATCAGGTAGTAGAGCGTGTTGCGCTTGTCTGCGGTGAGCTGCAGGCACTTCAGGTAGCTGAGGTTGCGGTTGGCGGCCTGGCCCTTGAGCCAGAACCGGTCGCGCGGCTGGGTGGTGAGCAGCGTGCCCAGCCGTTCGCGCGTGGACGGCGGCAGGGCGTGCAGCAGATCGTGCTGTTCGGCGAGACCGAAGTGAACGACCTGCAGGCCTTTCTGCCGGTATGCCTCGACCAGCTCGATATGCCGGCGGACATTGGCTTCGTCGCGGCTGTCCTCGCTGACGACGATCTGGATCCCGTCCCACCGGCCGGACGTGTGGCCGCCGTAGTCGAACAGCGTGCACACCTGGTAGATGCTTTCGAGGCAGGCGCGCAGGTGCGACGGGCGATCCGCCACCGGGATGCTGAGGATGAAGTGGTGGCGGTCGTCGCTGACTTGACCATGCTTGCAGCGTTGGGCAATCAGCGCCTCCTGTTCGCGGAACAGGGCCTGGTAGCTCGCCAGCAGCGTGTGGAAGTCCGCGCCGTCGGCCCACATGGCTTTTTCCAGCAAGGGGTAGCACTGTTCGTAGAGGTCGATCAGCGCGTCGGCGTCACGGGTGGCGGCAAGACGCTTGCCAAGTTCGGCCAGGGTGGGAATCGCGCCGGAATAACGCGCGATGCAATCCTGCAGGGCCGGCGTGGCGGGCGTGAAGTCGGGAGACGACATGGAGCGGGATCGGCGTTCCTGAAGCGGTCGGTTCATCGGCACGGGGGCGTTGCGAGCGCGGGCCCGCTGCGAGGCAGAAGTGTAATAGTACCTGCCTGCGCATCAAATCCGGGTGGATAGGGTGGAGTCAACAAGCGGGGCGTCCTGGTCCAGCCCCGGAATAACAAGCGAGGGTAAATATCGATGCGCCGCTTACAGGGCCCAGGGATTGAATACCCGCGGAAGCAGGCCGAAATCCTGTACGTTGCGCGTGACTACGGTGAGGCCGTGGCACTGGGCGGTGGCCATGATCAGGCCATCCATCACCGGCAGGGGGCGCCCAGCCAGTTCGGACTGGGCGGCGAGTTGCGCCCAGCCGTGCAAGGCAGCGGCGTCGAGGGGCAGGATGCGGCCGGCGAAGCGCTGTTCCACCTTGCCCAGCCATGCGGTGAGTTTCTGGCTGCGGCGAGGGTCGGTGGTGCGCAGCTTGAGGATGCCCTTCTCGATTTCGCCCAGGGTGATGACGCTGAGATGGAGGCTGGTTTCGTCCTGCTCGTCCAGCCAGGCGATGACCTGCGGCGCGGGCGATTTCCTGATGTATTCGGAGAGGACGCAGGTGTCCAGCAGCCAGCTCATAGCTCGACGTTGCGACCGGTGTCCGGGCTGCGAGTGAAGTCCAGGTCCTTGCCTGCGAGGTCGGGCTGCAACAGCGCGGCGGAGAGCTTGCCCCGACGTGGGCGGGTGAGCTTTGCGTAGGCTTCCGCCGACACCACCACAGCCGTCGGCTTGCCGTGCACGGTGACGACCTGGGCGTCGCCGCTTGCGGCATCCTTGATGAGCTGGCTCAGGTTGTTTTTCGCTTCCTGCAATTGCCATTCGCTGTTCATGATGAACTCCTGCTTATTCTGGCTAGTCTGGCCAGAATATAGCACGGTGCCGGTGAATTGAGTATCTCCCGCTTCAATTAGGCGATCGGCTCATGCCCGTATCCGCACCCGCTTCTCCACCGTCAGCACCTCGCCCGCCGCATCCACCACCGCATACAGCCGGGGCGTCGGACGGCCGGCCCAGGACGGGCCGGGGTGGGGCTGTCCAGGTAAATGACCTGCGCGCCGTCGAACTGCTTTTCGACCTGTCCGTTGGCGAGCAGGTCGTTGAGGGCGTCGATGGAAATCCCGCGCCGCTTCATGTGGCTGAAGGCGAGGGAACTGATCTTTCCGAGTTTCATCATGAGGGTTCTCCTGCTTGCCTGCGCGGGTGCGGCCCGCGTATTGGCGTTTTACGGGTTCAGTCTTTATACTGTACAAGCATACAGTAACTATACTGTACATGCATACAGTATTTGGAGGAAGCCCCATGCGTGATCTGACCCGTCGCCAGGAAGAAATCCTGAACCTGATTCGTGAGTGGATGGAGACCACCGGCCTGCCGCCGACGCGCGCCGAGATTGCGCAGCACTTCGGTTTCAGTTCGCCGAACGCGGCCGAGCAGCATCTCAAGGGGCTGGCGAAGAAAGGCGTGCTGGATCTGGTGCCGGGGACCTCGCGCGGCATCCGGTTGAAGGGCGATGGCGGGGTGCCGCTCGTGGGCCAGGTGGCCGCAGGCAGCCCGATCCTGGCACAGGAAAACATCGAGCGGCATTACCAGTTCGACGCCGCGATGTTCACTCCGCGCGCAGACTACCTGCTCAAGGTGCGCGGCATGAGCATGAAGGATGCCGGCATCCTGGATGGCGACCTGCTCGCGGTGCATCGCGACACCGAGCCCAAGGCGGGGCAGGTCGTGGTGGCGCGGATCGGCGACGAGGTCACGGTGAAGCGCTTCCAGAAACGGGGCAACACGGTGCGGCTCCTGCCGGAAAATCCCGATTTCGAGCCGATCGTCGTCGACCTTACGCGCCAGGAACTGGTCATCGAAGGCATCGCGGTCGGCGTGATCCGCAACGGGCATGGCTTGTGAGCGCGACCCTGGGCGTAAATGGGGAAGACGGCCTGCCGTCGTTCATATCGTACGCCGCCGCGCCGGTATTCCGGGCTTGAATAAGCGCTGGTAATCTCTCGCACGACACCATAAAAATCGCTCGGTCCGGATGCGTTTCCGGGCTAGGAATACAGTCGGCGGATTCGCGTTGCAGGGATCCAGGGTCCGTTACACACCTANNATCAAAATCATGGCGCGTCGCAAACAAAGTCCCGTTGAAGACCTGATCGAGCTCACCGGCAAGCTCNCCTGGTGGGTGGGCGTGGCGCTCGCGCTGGTGGCATATGTCGGATTGCACAGTCTCGCGATCCGCGAGGTGACGGCAGTCGTCCAGCCCGGAAAGATGGGCGATTTCGTCAACCAGACGGTGTTCAGGACGCTGGCCGGCGTGGGCCAGTATCTGCTGCCCGCCGTGTTCCTGGCGNGGGCGGGCCTGTCCGCCTATGGCCGCTATACGCGCCGCACCTTGCACCAGACGGTGGCCGCGAGCCCGGATCACGCCGCGCTGAATGATATGAGCTGGAAGAAGTTCGAAGCGTTGGTGGGCGAGGCGTTCCGGCGCAAGGGCTATTCGGTGACGGCGACCGGCGGCGATGGTCCCGATGGCGGGGTCGACCTGACCTTGAAGAAAAGCGGCGAGCTCTTCCTGGTGCAGTGCAAGCAGTGGCGGGCGATCCGCGTGGGCGTGAGCATCGTGCGCGAACTCTACGGGGTGATGGCGGCCCGGGGCGCGGCCGGCGGGTTCGTGGTGACCTCGGGCGTGTTCACGGACGAGGCCCTGGCGTTTGCCAAGGGCAAGAACATCGAGCTGATGGACGGCAAGGCGCTGCATGCGCTGATCAGCGGCGTGACCGCGCCGCCCCGGTTCTTCCGTGACCCGCTCAGCATCACGACGAACGGCGCGCCGTTCTGCCCCGAATGCCAGAGCCGGATGGTGAAGCGCAAGGCCAAGCGGGGCAGCCGCGCGGGCCAGGTGTTCTGGGGCTGTATCCGCTATCCGGATTGCCGGGGCTCGCGGCCGCTCTGATCTCCCGGTTCTAGCGGGGCGCCAGGATCCCGCCACCCGATTGCCGGTCTTGTCGACCCGCATCCCTGCACGCCCGAGGAGATTCACAATTACCATGCTCATGGAATGGTTTATCCGGTAATCTTGTGTTCGGCTGTGCGACGCGATAGCCGGATAGAGGCAGGACGTCTCCACAGGGACAAGAAAAAGACACTGCGGGGAATTACGATGCGGATGAACATGGGTGGTGAGGAAGCGACCGCCTCGGGCGGAGGTTCCAGCGATGAATTGGGGTAACCGGGGCGGGCAGCCGCCTGTCCGCCTTGTGTTGTTCGCGGGCTTGAGCGGCCTGCTGGCCGGCGTTCTGGGCATCCGCTTTGCCCAGGATGTGCAGTGGGTACGTTTCTTCGACAATCTCCACTGGACGGCAGGTACGGTCACGGCAGCGATATTGGCCTGGATCGCGTTGCACAGGGTTCGTCCGGAAAGCGCCCGGGGCGCGCGGTGGATTGCGGTTGGCCTGACGGGATACGCGGCCGGCCAGATGATCTGGGATCTGCAGGTCGCTGTTGACTACCGGGATTTTCCGTCGCCGTCCGATTTGTTCTATTTATGGCTGGGCCCCGGCGTGGGGGCAGGGTTGCTGTTCGAGGCATTCCGCATGGCCAACCGCGTCCAGCGCAAGACCCTGATATTGGATGCCACACTGCTGGCCATTGCGGCCCTGACGTTGGTGTTGGTGCTGTATCTGCCCAAGCGCGGGGATACGACGTGGCTGGCCATGAGCGTGCTGGTGGCCTATCCGGTCAGCCTGTTTAGCGCCGCATGCATCGGCCTGATTGCGATCCCGACCTTGCGTTTGAAATTGTCCTGGAGCTACGCGCTGTTCCTGGTTTCCCTCGCCACCACGGGGATCTGCTGGATGGTCTGGAACCTGATGGCGCTGGATGGTGCGACCCTCGACGGCGCCTGGTTCAACAGCCTGTTCTCCTTTTCAATAATGGGCATGGGGCTGGCGATGTTGTACTGGAAGGTCGAGCCTTCCCACAACCCCACGCTGGAGCGTTGGTATGAAGGCTTCCTGCGCCTGTTGCCGCTGGCGGCCGTGGTGCTGTCCGGCGTGGCGGTCAAGCTGGCCGACCCGCATCTGGGCGTGCCCCGAACCGTCAGTAATGTCGTCGACGTCAATGCGTTCATCGTCGTCATGCTGGCGATGTTCAGGCAAAGCACGCTGCTGCGGGAGCACGATCTGCTGAAAACCGTCACCCGCAACCTGGAAGAAAGCGAACAGCAAAAGAACCTGATTCTGGGGACGGTTCCCGATCTCGTGTGGCTCAAAGATGCGGAGGGCCGCTTCCGGATGTGCAACGCCGCATTCGAACGCCTGTACGGTGCGCGCGAGTCGGACATCGTGGGCAAGACCGATTTCGATTTCGTGGACCCCGCTCTGGCGCGTTTTTTCCAGCAGAAGGACCGCGAAGCGATGACGGCTGGACAACCGGTCCGCAACGAGGAATGGGTGACTTTCGCCGCCGATGGATGCCGGGCCCTGCTCGAAACGGTGAAGACACCGTTGCGCGATCGGCATGGAAACGTACTCGGTGTGCTCGGTATCGCCCGCGACATCACCGAGCGCGAGCGCGCGAACCAGCAACTGGCCCTGGTGGATTTCGCCCTGAACCACGTGAAGGAAGCGGCCTATCTGGCCGACGAGCAGGGTTGCTTCCACTATGTGAACGACGAAGCGTGCAGGGCGCTCGGCAAGACGCGCGAGGCTCTGCTGGCATTGCGGGTGATCGATGTCGATGGCGACGTGACGCAACCGGAACAGTGGCAGGCTTTCTGGGGACAGCTCAAGGCGCACAGGACGATGACCTTCGAAAGCCGCCACACGGCTGCCGACGGCCGTTCGTTTCCGGTGGAAATCAATGCCAACTATTTCGAATACGCCGGGGAAGCCTATGTCCTGGGGCTGGTGCGCGACATCACCGAGCGCAAGGGAGTGGAGGAGCAGATCCGTAACCTGGCCTATTTCGACGCGCTCACCCGGCTGCCCAACCGGCGGCTGCTGATGGACCGGCTGGCCCAGGCACTGAGCGCCAGCCATCGCAGCGGCGAATTCGGCGCGTTGCTGATCCTGGACCTGGATCAGTTCAAGACCTTGAACGACACGCGGGGCCACGATGTCGGCGACCGCCTACTGGTCGAAGTGGCCCAGCGGCTGATCATCCACATGCGCCAGGAGGATATCGTGTGCCGCCTGGGCGGCGACGAATTCGTGGTGGTGCTGGAAGGCCTGGGCCAGGATGCGCTATACGCGGCCAACCAGGCGGAAATCATCGCCGAGAAGGTGCGCTTCGAACTCAACCAGCCCTATACCCTGGGTATCAACGAAGCACGATATCTGGGCACGACGAGCATCGGCCTGACCCTGTTCCAGNGGCAGGGCGCCACGGTCGACATGCTGCTGAAGCAGGCCGACGTGGCGCTCTACCAGGCCAAGGGTGCCGGTCGCAATACGGCGCGATTCTTCAACCCGGCCATGCAGGCGGCCATCGATTCGCGCATGGAGACGGAGGCGGCGTTGCGCCAGGCGCTGGAGCGGGACGAATTCCAACTCTACTACCAGCCGCAGGTCAACCAGCACGGCAAACTGATCGGTGCGGAGGCTCTGCTGCGCTGGTTTCCGTCCGAGCGCGGGATGGTCTCGCCGGCCGAATTCATCCCGCTGGCCGAGGAGACCGGGCTCATCCTGTCCATCGGGCAGTGGGTCCTGGACACGGCCTGCGCCCAGATCAAGGATTGGGAACGCGATCCGCGTACACGGTTCCTGCAGATGGCGGTCAATGTCAGCGCCCGCCAGTTCCACCAGTCCGACTTCGTCGCCACGGTGCAGCGCAGCCTGGCTGCGAGCGGCATCGATCCGTCCCGGCTCAAGCTTGAGCTGACGGAGAGCGTGGTGCTCGACAACGTCGACCTCGTGGTCAGCCAGATGCGGCAGTTGAATGCGCTGGGCGTGAGTTTCTGTCTGGACGATTTCGGTACCGGCTACTCGTCCTTGTCCTATCTTAAGCGCCTGCCGCTCGATCAGGTGAAGATCGATCAATCCTTCGTCCGTGATGTGCCTGAGGACGAGAACGATGTGGCCATCGTACGGGCGATCATGGCCATGAGCCGGTCGCTGGGTTTGCAGGTGATTGCGGAAGGAGTGGAAACCCAGGCCCAGCGGGATTTCCTGCTGCAGAACGAGTGCCGGGCCTACCAGGGATTCCTGTTTTGCAGGCCGATCCCAATCGATGAGTGGGAAGGCCTCGCCGTCATGCGGACATGAGGCGTCCGGACGCCTTGCTGTTTCGGCAGGTCGGACGGCATAAACGGTCTAGAGTAAAAGAAGCCCCTTTCAGCAAGGGCGAAATCACGACGAGGTGGGCACGATGAGCACGATGGAAGCGGGACAGGTACCGGAAACCGGCGCGATCAGCCTGCCCCCGCCCGAAAAGGTGGGCGGCATTCCCNTGATGCAGGCGCTGAAGGCGCGGCATTCGGCGCGGGAGTTTGATGGCAGGGTGTTGCCGTTGCAGGTGCTGTCGAATCTGCTGTGGGCGGCGAACGGCGTGAACCGGGCGGGCACGGGGCAGCGCACGGCGCCGTCCGCACGCGATTGGCGCGAGACCGATGTGCTCGTGATCACCCCAGAGGGCGCGTATCGCTACGATCCGCCGACGCATGCCTTGTCCCGGATGGTGGCCGGCGATCTCCGCCCGCTGGCGGGCGTGCAGGATTTCGTGGCGACCGCGCCGCTGAACCTGGTGTACGTGGCGGACCTCGACCGGACGGGCGAGGCCAGCGCGGAAGAAGCGGCGTTCTACAGCGCAACCGATGCCGGTTTCATCGCCCAGAACGTGTACCTCTATTGCGCATCGGCCGGCCTCGCCGGGGTGGTGCGCGGCCAGCTCGATCGCGCGGCGCTGGGCGCTGCCCTGGGGCTGGGTCCGAGTCAGCGCATCACGCTTGCGCAAACGGTGGGGTATCCGGCCGGCAGCGATACATAACGCATCGGAACGCGACCTTACCCATGCCCCGATTCGTCAAGATCCTGCTGGCCTGCCTGATTTGCCTGAGCGTGGTGGGTGGGCTGGCGTGGTGGGCCCAGCGGCTGCTGGCATGAGTCCGGAACAGGGTCGACCGGCGGCCGCCCCGGACGAAGCAGGCCTGCGCGATCTGACGACCCGCTTTGCCCGTCCGGGGCGGATCGAGGCGATTTATATTCGGCCCGAGCATCGGNGCGAGACGGTCGCGGCCGATGCGGTGCGGGCGATTGCCGCCTGTGGGCTCGAGGGCGACCACTATGCGCAGCCGTCGCGCAGCCGGGTGGCGGGCGGCAAAAGGCAGGTGACGCTGATCCAGGCGGAGCATCTGCCGGTGATCGCGGCACTGACCGGGTGGACGCAGATCGAGGCGGCGTGGCTGCGACGAAATCTGGTGGTGTCGGGCCTGAACCTGCTGGCGGCGCATGCGTTGTTTCGCGACCGGCCGTTGGTGCTGCGCATTGGCGCCGGGGTGGTGCTGGAAGTGACGGGGCATTGCGATCCCTGTTCGCGTATGGAAGCGGTACTGGGACCGGGCGGCTACAACGCGATGCGCGGCCATGGCGGGNTGAATGCCCGTATCCTGGCAGGCGGCACGATCCGGGTGGGCGATACGGTGGCGGGCGAAGTGGCCGACGTCCCCGACTTGGGGTAGGCGTGGGCGCCTGCGGGTTCACGAATCATGAGAGGAGGTCGTATGAAAACGAAAATCGGATGGATGACGCTGCCGCTGCTGTGCGTGGCCAATCTTGCCTTGGCGCAGGAGGCTGTACCGACCAATGCGGCTGCACCGGCCGGCACCGCTGAAGCGCCGGCCATGGCCCAGGCGCCGGCGCAAATGGCGCCGAGCAAGCCGATGCGGCGGCAGGGGCGCGACATGCGCCGCTGTCTGAAGCTGAAGACCAACGAGGCGATCATCCGTTGCGCCGAGTCCGGACGTAAGCCGTAAGCGCGGACGGCCAGTAGTCCGCAGCAGGCGGATCGAAGGAGGGGTGGAATTCGGGTATCTTTCTCGCTGCGTGTCCGAACGAGATCGGACACGCAGTCCCTTTCCTGACGACTGGAGTTCCCATGCGCGCTTCCTTATCAAAACACATCGCCTTTGCCTTGTTCGTGACCGGCTTTTTCGCGGCTGGGCCGGTTCTGGCCGACAAACCGGACTGGGCCGGTCATGGCAAGCCGGACAAGGCCGCGAAGGGTGGCCATGACGGCGACCGCAGGGAGACCCGCGGCGACGTCCAGGTGAGCGTGCATTTCGGCGACCGCCAGCGTGAAGTCGTGCGCGAGTACTACGCGGACAGCTTCAAGCGCGGGCATTGCCCGCCGGGACTCGCGAAGAAGCACAACGGCTGCATGCCGCCCGGCCAGGCCAGGAAATGGCAGCTCGGTCGGCCGTTGCCGCGCGACGTGGTGGTCTACGATCTGCCTCCGCGGGTCGTGGTGAGCCTCGGCGTGCCGCCTGCCGGCCACAAGTACGTGCGGGTGGCCGGCGATATCCTGATGATCGCGATCGGTACCAGCATCGTGGTCGATGCCATCGACGACCTCGGCGGCATGTAAGCGGGTCCGCATCGCGAACAGGGCCAGGCAATGCCTGGCCCCTGTTTTTGGATGTCCGTGCGAGTCCGCTACTGTTCGAGTCTGTCGAGGAATGCCTGTAGGCCCGCCCGGGCACCGCCAATCCAGGGTGCACCGTGGGCGAACAACAAATGATCGAATTCGCGTTCGCGCAGGTGCTTGAGGAAGGCCTTGCGCAGACCGCATTTGACGCCTTCCGGNTCGTCGCCCATGTAGGCGTCCGGCACGAAACCGAGCCGGCCCCGTTCGCGCACGATGGCGTCGCCGAGGCTCAGGATGCCGCCGTGCAAGGGAAGATGGAGCGCGGTTTCCTCGGGACACAGCGCCGCGACCTTGAGAGCGAGCACGCCGCCGGGCAGGGTCTTGCCGTGGCTGAAGCCGCGCACCTTTTCGCCGTGGGTGAATTCGTGCAGGCCGTCCTTGTGGCACCAGACCTGCGCGCCGTAGCGTTCGGCGAAGCGGTCGCTGTGGCGATAGTGGTGGCGGTTGGTCAGGTAGACGTGCGGCGCGCCGTGCGCGGCGAACCACTCGATGCCCTGTGCGGGCACGCGCGGATCGATCAGCACGGTCGGGTCGGTGGCGCGGAGGTAATACGAATGGACGTAGGCCTGGATGCCTTCGTGGAAAGTCTTCCAGTGAAACACGCCGGGCAGGATTTCCTTCATGGCTGAGTCGCTTTCTTTCGGACCGTATCGTTCCAGTAAAGCCGACGAGAGGGGCAAAGGAAAGCGCCCGCACGAGGCAGTTGCCGTCTATACAAAAGAGGACAGATCTGGAGACTCATCCGATGAACACGCTCCCCGGCATACTGATCACCGGCGCCAACCGCGGCCTCGGACTGGAATGGGCGCGGCAGTATGCCGAGGCCGGCTGGCAGGTGATCGCCACGTGCCGCCATCCCGAGGCGGCCGACGAACTCAAGGCCCTGGCCGGCCGGCATCCACGCCTCAGCGTGCATCGGCTCGACGTGACCGACGGCGAGCAGCTGCGCACGCTGCAGCTCGACCTGGAGGACGCCCGCATCGACGTGCTGCTCAACAATGCGGGCGTGTACCTGGACAAGTTCATGGACGCGTTCGGCGGCATCGACTATGACGTCTGGCTGCGCACGTTCGCCGTCAATACTCTGGGCGCGGTGCGGGTGAGCGAGGCCTTCGCCGGCCATCTGGCCCGCAGCGAGAAGAAACTGGTGGTGGCGATCAGCAGTCACATGGGCTCCATCGCCGAGATCGGCGTGTCGGGGAACTATGCCTACCGTTCAAGCAAGGCGGCGTTGAATGCCGCCATGAAGGGACTGTCGCATGCGTTGGCGCAACAGGGCATCGGCGTCCTGCTATTGCATCCGGGCTGGGTGGGCACCCGCATGGGCGGCCCGGATGCGATGCTCACCCCGGCACAGAGCGTGCGCGGCATGCGCGCCCTGGTGGACAATTTCCAGATGGCGCTGAACGGGCGTTTCTTCCGCTACAACGGCACCGAGATTCCCTGGTGATCAGTGCGGCTGGAGTCGGCCAGCCTGCTCATTTTTCGGGGTGGGTGTCCAGCCCCTGCGCCAATAATCGCGCAGCTTTTCCTGCTGTTCCTTGGTGAGGACGGCCTCCATGCGTTTGTGCGCCGCCACCGCGGAATCGTACATTTGTTGCTGGAGCTTACCGAATTCCTTGTAGGCCGCGTCGATGGCGGCATTGTCCCGTTTCGGCGCCAGGTTCAGGTCGCGCAGCTTGGCCTGCTGGTTCATCATCTCGCCCATCATGGCCCAGTGCGCCTTGCGGGTCTCGTCCTGGATCTTGTTGATCTTGGCTTGCTGGTCGGGGGTCAGGTCGAGTCCGCTGCCCCAATACGGTCCCATCATGCCAGGACCCATGCCGTACCCACCCATCATGCCGGGGCCCATGCCATAGCCGCCGCCCATCATGCCGGGACCCATGCCATACCCACCATAGCCGCCACCCATCATGCCGGGACCCATGCCATACCCGCCATAGCCACCGCCCATCATGCCGGGACCCATGCCATATCCGCCATAGCCATTCATCATGCCGGGCCCATATTGCGGGGGAGGAGGGGAATCGGCTGCCAAAAGGGCTGGGGCGGTTCCGCTCAAGAGGGCGGCAAGTCCGAAGGCGGCAAGCCGGCTGGGTCGTGTGATGTTCATGGCAATCTCCTTTCAGAAGTGGGGGCGAGGAAGGGGTCGGACATTCACGCGTGCCGCCTATTTTTCCAGGAGGTCGTCGCGTTTCTGCAGGTACTCGTCGCGGTTGAGATCGCCGCGCGCGTAGCTTTCCTTGAGGATGTCGAGGGGCGTTTTCTGTTCTGGCCGGATGTCGGGGCTGCTCTTGTCGTGCGGCCTGAAAAACAGATATTTCAGCAGGGCAATGACGAGGAGAAGGGGAATTCCNCACATCAGGAGCATCCACAAGCCCCCGAACAGCAGGCCAAATCCGCCATCGAACATCCAACCGTGATTGTATGGGCCGTACATAGCGTCCTGAGTCGTTTGGGTTGCAGGGAAAGCGGGCGATCCGGATAGATGGCTTCAGTGCCGGTTGCCAACTCAATATAGCCGCGCATGGTTCGAATACAAACGATGCGGCCCGTTAGACGGGTGAGGACGTGCCGGATGGATCGGCTTCGTCGGTGCGTCGGCCCAGCCGATAGGCGATCGGCAGCACGAGCACCGCTGCCAGCGTCGGCACCCAGTAGATCAGGTCGTCCGTGTAGCCGTCGTAACGGAGGTAGCGTTCGAATGCGACCAGCACCAGGTTGGCAGCGAGCAGCAGCAGGCCTGTGGCGAGCAGCCAGGAACCGCGCAGGCTTTCGATGAACAGGCCATAGAGCAGGAAAGGCATCAGCACGGCCAGCAGGATGCCGGGTTCGAGCAGATAGGCGACATGGTAGAAGGGAACGAGGGATGCGGCGGCGGCCAACCCGAGTCCGAGCAGAATGATGAGATAGGCCGCCGGACGTGGGTCCCGAGTGGGGGTCATGACAGTCCTCCTTGGCATGCAAGTGGGACCGATTCGACCGGCCGGATCGGGACAGGGTTTCACCCTGTTGCAGGAAAATGTCGTCGGGCACGCGTCGGTGCCTAGGAAGCGGTCTTCAATTCACCGGCCTTACGCCGAACGATTGCGACCGGAAAGGCATCGTGCGGCCTAGCCGCCCCAGGTCCGCACGCGTCCGACGTCCAGATGCACGAAGTCGGATGCGGGGTAGTAGCCGACGCCGCCGCCTTGCAGCGCGAGCCCGGTCTTGCGCAGGTCGGCCAGCGCCACGCCGGGGATGCGGATGTCGATGGCTTTGCCTTCCATGTGTAGGCTGTGCTTGGCGACGCCGGAGGAGCGTTCCGACAGCATGTGGTTGGTGGCGGGGAGCGGTAGCCGGAAATGACCTGGAAGGGCTGGGCGGTGCCGAGCTGGGCCTTGACGCGATCGAGCAGGTCCAGCAAGCGGGTATCGATGGCCGCCACCTGGTCGGTGCGGTAGTCGCGCAGGACGTGATTGATTTCGGCGAGCGCGTCCGGAACGTAGTCGCCCTGTACCCAGTAGGGCAGGTCGAGGTTCTCGCCGGTGTGCAGGTTGTGGAAGCTCAGTCGGCGCTCGGGCGCAGCCAGCCATGCGCTGGCGGAGGCCGGCAGCGGCATCGCGGCGGCCAGCAGGCCCAATTTGAGAAATTTGCGTCGGCTGACGTGCTTCATGGTTGTCCTTTCGATCCGTTGCTTGGCAGGTGGCCCACTTCCTCGGCCAATCCATCCTGAGCGGCGATTACGGCGTCCACTTTAGGCCAATCGATGGACTGGCTCAAGCCGTTGGCTGCAGCCAGATCGCGCACGGTTCGCGCGGGGTCGATTCCCTTCTTGTAGATGTCCCGATGGACTTCGAGCAGGATGCGGCCGTCTTCGATCACCGCCAGCAAAACCGGCTGGTAAATGAGGCGTCCCTGCGTTCCGACCCGTACCTGGTCGAAAAGTTCCGCAATATCATCGGGATGCAGGCGAATGCAGCCATGGCTCTGGAAATGGTAGACGCTCGCCGGCGCGATGGTGCCGTGGATGCCGTAGCCCCACAGGTTCAAGCCGAGCCAGTGTTTGCCTAGGGGATTGTCGGGACCGGGNGGCACTTCCTCTTGCACGATTTTCCCTTCGCGACGCATTTCTTCCTGGATCGATTTGGGCACCAGCCAGGGCTTGTTCGCCTGCCGGTTGACGATCTTGAATTCGCCCTGCGGCGTGGGCCAGCTGGGCTTGCCCAGTCCGACGGGATAGGCGGAAACCAGCTTGCCCTGGCTGAAGTTGAACAGCATGGCCTGCGGGAGATTGACGAGGATGCCGTCGTCGAGCGCCGCCGGGACGATGTGGGGATGGTGGACGCGTAGCTGCTGGCCGGGGTAGAGCCTGGCATTGGCGGGCAGGCCGTTCTGCCGGGCCAGCAGTTTGGGTGCCAGGCCGAAGCGGGCGCCGATGGCGGTCAGGGAATCGCCTTGCCTGATGGTGTAGTCGGTGTCGCCGCCCATCACCAAATGGGAGAGGGGCGGTAGATCCTGGGCCAGGACGGGAACACTGAGACCTGCCAACAGGCAGAGGAAAATACGGCGGGCGATGGAGCGCATCGGATAGGGGTTCGTGACGGACGCAGTGATGGCCCGACTTCCATGCATGGTTAAGTGGGTTTACGGCGTGGAGGCCGGGAACATTATGTCATGCGGTCGCACCAGCCGGCGACAGGCCGCGCGAACTTACAGGCTCCAGGGTTTGGCCAGGTTCCAGCCGATGCCGCGGCAATAGGTGCAGGGTGCGGTGTCGCGTTTTCCGGTGCCGCTGCAGCTCGTGCATTGTTTCCAGCAGGCGTCGCGCGTGGCGACGGCGACGATGCCACTGCAACGCGTGCCGCGCCGGATGCGGATGCAGCGCTGGCCGACGGATTCCTTGCGGTAGGTGATGGCGCCGCAGGCCTTGCAGACGCCGAGGGGATGCGGCTTGGCGGCTTCGCGCACGGGAGCAGTAGGCGAATCGATTTCATGCATGCCCGCCAGCCCTTGCATCAGTTGAGTTTTCTGAACGTGGCCGGCCGTGGCGCCTGGACGTGACTATCCTTGTGGCGGAAATTGATGCGGCCCTTGGTGAGGTCGTAGGGCGACATTTCGATGGTGACCTTGTCGCCGGCCAGGATGCGGATGCGGTGCTTGCGCATTTTGCCGGAGGCGTAGGCAGTGATTTCAAAGTCGTTGTCCAGCGTGACGCGGAAGCGGGTTTGCGGGAGGACTTCGTTGACGACGCCTTCCATTTCTACAAGTTCTTCTTTTGCCATGGCGTGATTCCTCATGATGACCAGGGCACGATGAAGCCGTGCGCTGGCATGGGTGGATAGGCGAAAGATCGCAGTGGAACTGCGGCAGCCGCGCCCGGGCGCGCGGTAATGATGCCAATGAGGAAAGCCGACAGAGTGCCCGCTGGGGGCAGGAGGAGACTGACCAAAAGACCAATTCGTCGGGCCAGTATGAGGAGCCGGGCACGTCTTGGCAAGGCAGACGACCTGCCTCCGCGGCTGGACTGGGCTGCAGGCGAGCGCATGGTCCGCGCCGCCCGGAAAAGCCGCCGCGAGCGGCGTGTGCCGCTAGTCGGCCGCGGCTTCTTCGACGGCCGATTCGAGATGCACGGTGCGGGTGGGGAAGGCGATCTCCGCACCATGCTTCTGGATGATGGCCGCGATTTTCAACAGCACGTCCTGCTTGACCTCGTGGTAGTGCACCCACTCGACGGTTTTGGTGAAGGTGTAGATGAAGAAATCCAGCGACGACGCGGCAAACTGGTTGAAGTTGACGATCAGCGTGGCACCGGTGTCGATCTCGGGGTGATTCTGCAGCATGGTCTTCACGTCGGCGACGATGGGGGCCATCTTGTCGAGGTCGGCATAGCGGATGCCGATGGTTTCCTTGATGCGCCGGTTGGTCATGCGGGTGGGATTTTCCACCACGATGGTGGTGAACAACGCGTTGGGCACATAGATCGGGTTCTTGTTGAAGGCGCGCACACGGGTGTGGCGCCAGCCGATGTATTCCACCGTGCCCTCGATCTGGTGGTCGGGCGAGCGGATCCATTCGCCCACCGTGAACGGCCGGTCCAGGTAGATGGTGAGGCCGCCGAAGAAGTTGGCCAGCATGTCNCTGGCAGCGAAACCCACGGCAATGCCGCCGATGCCGCCGAACGCCAACACGCCGGACACGCTGAATCCGAGATTCTGCAGGATGACCAGCGCGGCCACGACGATGATCGAGACCCGCCCCAGCTTGGAAAGCGCGTCGACCGTGGTGGCGTCCACACCGTGCCCCGTTTCGACGCTGCGGACGAGGAGATTGCGCGAGGCCTGGCTGATCAGTCGCATCAGGAACCAGGCCAGCGCGACGATGATGAGGGTGTTGCGGGCAGGCAGAACGAAATCGAAGACCGGCGTGCCGAGATGCTGGTGCACGATCTGGATGGCATAGGTCGTGCCGATCACCCACAGGATGAGCGTGAGAGGTTTGCGCGTGGCCTTGATCAGGGCATCGTCCCAGACGGTTGCGGTGCGCGCGGCGATCTTTTCGATGCGGCGCAGCAGGTAATAGGCGCCGACGTTGAGCAGGGTGATGGCGACGATGAGCGTCAACACCTGATGAATCCAGGAAGCGGAGAGGAAGGAGAGGTCGAGTCGTTGTATCAGGTCGTTCATGTGGGTGTGCGATGCGGTGGGATGAGCGCGTCGAAGCGCAAGCGTCCAGAGGGATTTTAAGTTGAAAGGCGCGAATGTTTACGTGCGTCGGGTCGAATCGCACGCCAGATCGGTATGGAGCGCGCGGTTTTCGGCGGTGTGGCAGGCCTCTGCGCCGATCGGGGCGCAACGGATACGCAGCCGGTGGCGGACCTTCAACGCGCAGATGAAATGTTGCGGCACCGGGGAACGCCCGGTGGGGCCGGGTCGTTCCTAACTTTTATCGGGCGTGGCCTGCCGCGGTTGCTGCCGGTACTTCGATATCCACGCCGCGATGACTGGATCTGCGGGGCTCGCGGATTCGGACCGCCGCGTCGATTGGCTTGCCTTCGTTGGTGAGGTCGTCAGGCCAAGTGGAAAAAATCGAGAAATCCAATATGGAAAACGAATGAATGGGTGGATGACACGATTGAATCAGTCGATATGGCAAAGCGGCATGCCCGTATGAAAATGCTGTAATTCGTACTGTTTATCATGAATATTTTTGACGGTATACCTGACGGCATCTGTCGGTATGATGATGACATTACGAAAATCATTTTGCTTTTGTCATGGCCCGTATTGCCACGCCTCTTACCGACCGTCGTATCCGTCAGACACATCCGACGGCCAAGCCGCTCAAGCTGGCAGACGGCGGCGGCATGTATCTGCTGCTGAATCCGGATGGCTCGCGCTACTGGCGGCTGGATTATCGCTTTGGGGGCAAACGCAAGACCCTGGCCCTGGGGGTATACCCGGAGGTGACGCTGGGCGAGGCAAGACGCCGCCGCTGTGCCGCCCGGGCATTGCTGGCGGAGGGGCGTGATCCCGCCGCCGAGAGGAAGGCGGGCAAGGCCGGCAAACCGCTTCCCGATGGCAGCGAACAGGCCTATGCCCTGGCGCTCCTCGGCGAAGGCGTGTGGGACTGGAATTTGCGTAGCGGACGGGTGCGACACAATCCGCAGTGGGCGCGCCTGATGGGCCTGGACGTGCAGCAGACCGAGCATACCTGGCAGGAGGCCATTGCATGCCTGCAGGAGCAGGATCGGGCCGGCGTGATGGCGGCGATACGGGCCTGTCTCGATGGCAATGCGGTGTTCGATCGCGAACATCGTATCCGGCACGCCGACGGCACCTTGATCTGGCTACATAACCGGGGCGAGGTCGTGGAGCGCGACGCCGAGGGCAACCCGCTGCGCATGGTGGGCAGCCTGCGCGAAGTGACCGAGCAGCGGCGCGAGGCGCTGGTCATGCGACAGCGCAACCTGATGCTGCAGATCATCGCGGCAGTGAACGAAATGCTGATGGCGGAGCGGCCCGAGCATGAGTTGATGGCACGCATCTGTCAGGAATTGGTGCGGGACGATCTGTTCCGCATGGCCTGGGTCGGCCTGGTGAACGAAGACGGCGTCACGGTCGATTCGGTGGCGGAGGCAGGGTTCGAGAATACGTATCTGCCCAAGGCGGAAATCCGCTGCGACGATTCTCCCCAGGGCCAGGGGCCCACCGGGACCGCCATACGCCTGGGCATCACGGCGATCAACGACGACACTGAGACCAATCAACAGTTTGCGCCGTGGCGGGAACGTGCGCTCCTCCATGGTTATCGATCGTCGGCCGCGACACCATTGCGGGCGTATGGACGGGTCATTGGCGCCCTGACGGTGTATAGCGAAGAGCCCCATGCGTTCGGTCCGGAAAAAGTGATCCTGCTGGAGAAGCTGGCTGCCGACCTTGGCGTGGTCATGGGCCATCGTGCGGCCCTGGCCGCGCTGCGCGAGAGCGAAGAGCGTTTTCGCCTGTTGCTGGACGCATCCNCCGAGGCGATTTTCGGGGTCGACAGCCAGGGCATCTGCACGTTCGTGAATCCGGCGTGTCTCGACATGCTGGGCTACACGCAGGCGGAGGTCCTCGGCAAGAGTATCCATGCCCTGATCCACCACAGCTATCCGGACGGCCGCCCCTATCCGAAGGAGCAGTGCCACATCCGCAGTTCCACCCTGGAGGGCAAGCCCACCCATGTGGACAGCGAAGTGCACTGGCGCAAGGATGGCACCAGCTTCCCGGTCGAATACTGGTCCCATCCCATGTACCACAACGGCCAGCTGGTAGGGGCAGTGGTCAACTTCATCGACATCAGCGAACGCAAGCGAATGGAGCAGGCGCTGCGCGAGAGCGAAGAGCGCTACCGCCTGATTTCCAGCGTGTCGACCGACCTGCTGTACTCCTGCATGCAGACGGCGGACAGGGACCTGATCATCGACTGGGCGACGACTTCGGCAGATCAGGTCTTCGGTTATTCGCTGGATGAGATCATGGCGAAAGGCTGCTGGCGCCATCTCGTTCACCCGGATGATTTCGCCGAATTCGATCGCAATATTGCCTATCTCGCGCCGGGCCAGCGTAGCGAATGTGAGTTGCGCATCCTCGCGAAGGACGGCGCCGTCCACTACATCCGCGCGTATACGCTGGCCATGGAGGCGGCAGATGACCAGGCCGGAAACCGCCTGTATGGTGCCTGCCAGGACATCACCGAACGCAGGCAGGCGGAGGCGCGCATCGAATTTCTCGCCCATCATGATGTCCTCACCGGCCTGCCCAACCGCGTACTGCTGCGCGACCGTTTCGAGCAGGCGCTGGCCAGGGCGCAACGGTCGCAGAAACTGGTGGCGATGCTGTTCCTCGACCTCGACAACTTCAAACGGGTGAACGACACCCTGGGGCATGTTGCTGGCGACCAGCTCTTGCTGGAAGCCGTCAAGCGGCTGACGCACAGCACGCGTGACAGCGACACCATCAGCCGCCAGGGCGGCGACGAATTCATCCTGCTGCTCAACGAGATTCCGGACATGGAAACGGTGGAGCGCGTCGCGGCAGACATCCTCAGGCTGCTGGCCGAGCCGGTGGAGATCAACGGCCACGCGATGAATGCATCCTGCAGTATCGGCATCGCCATGTATCCGCAGGACGGCAGCGATTTCGACAGCCTGCTGCAGAAGGCCGATACGGCCATGTACAACGCCAAGGACGCGGGCCGCAACACCTACCGCTTCTTCGACGACCGCATGAACCGGCAGGCCCGCGAGCATCTGATGCTGCAGAACCGTCTGCATCAGGCGCTCTACCGGGCTGAACTGCAGTTGCATTACCAGCCGCAGTTGGATGCCGACAGCGGCAAGGTGACCGGCGTGGAGGCGCTGCTGCGCTGGAACAACCCGGAACTGGGCGACATATCGCCGGCCCGTTTCATCCCGGTGGCGGAAGACAGTGGCCTGATCGTGCCCATCGGCGCCTGGGTGATCGAACAATCCTGCCGCCAGGCCCAGACGTGGCGGCAGGCGGGATTGCCCGATATCACCATGTCGGTCAACCTGTCTGCCCTGCAGTTTCGTCGTGCCGGCCTGATCGAGACCGTGGCGGGCGCGCTGGCGCGCAGCGGGCTGCCGCCGCACCTGCTGGAACTGGAGCTGACCGAATCCATCCTGCTGCAGGATGTGGAGAACACCCTGGACACGGTTCGGCAGCTGAAAGCCCTGGGCATCCGACTGGCGATCGACGACTTCGGCACGGGCTATTCCTCGCTCAGCTATCTCAAGCGTTTTGCTGTCGACCGGCTCAAGATCGACCAGTCCTTCGTGCGCGACATCCACACCGATCCGGACGATGCCGCCATCGTCAGCGCCATCATCCAGTTGGCGCGTAGTCTGCGGCTGGGCATCATCGCCGAAGGCGTGGAAACGGCGGAGCAACTGGCGTTCCTGCGCGAGGCCGGCTGCAGCGAAGTGCAAGGCTACCTGTTCAGCCGGCCGCTGGCGCCGGCGGCGATGGATGCGTTCCTGCGCATGCCTTGACGTGCGCCCGGCGCCATTTTCCCTTCACGTCAGGCGTTGGCGGTTCTATGCTGGAGGAGTGTTGAATGTCCCGAGTCTTTGTTCATGAGTCACAAGCACGAAAATTTGCTTCGGGCGATTTTCGAAGGACCGGTCAGCGGCAATGTCCATTGGCGCGAAGTGGAAGCGATGCTGGCGCACCTGGGGGCCAACGTGGAGCCGCATCATGGCGCAAGCTTCCGAGTCGTGCTGAACGGCGTGGAGGGTTTCCTGCATCGCCCGCACAACAGCAATACCTGCAGCAAACAGGAGTTGCGGCATGTGCGCGATTATCTGGTATCGGCAGGCGTGGGCTTGCCGCAGGGCAAGGCATGAGCGCCGCCCTGCGTAACGGACTGGCCTCAGTGCTGCTGGCTGCAACCCTCGGCTTGATGCCCGTCTCCGCGCCTGCCCAGCAGAACGACACCGTCAGTGGCGACAAGACTACCGACATGGTGGTGGACGCGGTGGTCATGCGGCCGCTGGGGCTGGCAGCCACGGTGGTGGGGACGGTGCTGACCGTGGTGGCGCTGCCTTTCACCATCCCGAGTGGCAGCGTGGGAACGTCAGCACGGCAACTGATCCTCCGGCCGGCGGACTACACGTTCAAACGGCCGCTGGGCGATTTCAGCGACAGCGGCGAGGACGGACGCTAGCGCTTTGCCGCCGTTCTGCAATCGGATCGGGCTGCTATTTCGCCGCGAAACGGGGCCGAATATCCAGAAATCAGGGGCGCATGCTGTCGTCAGACGCATGACAGGCGGGTTCCTGCCCATCGCTGGAACGTTTTTTATGACGGTGATCGATAAATAATATTTGTAAGGGAATGTTTTGTTTCTATAGTTTTTCCATGCGTGCCTGAATTCACGAGAATGGAGGACCGAGATGCAAGTGACCCGGAGACAGTTTTTCAAGATATGCGCAGCGNGGGTCGGCAGCTCCAGCCTCGTTGCGCTGGGATTCGCGCCCGGCGAGGCCCTGGCGGAAGTACGGGAGTTCAAGCTCGCGCGCACCACCGAAACCCGCAACACCTGTCCCTATTGCTCGGTCGGCTGCGGCATCCTGATCTCCAGCCTGGGCGACAAGGCCAAGAATGCTCACAGCGAGATCATGCACATCGAAGGCGATCCGGACCATCCGGTGAACCGCGGCACGCTCTGCCCGAAAGGCGCCGGCCTGCTCGATTTCGTGCACAGCCCGAACCGGCTCACGCGCCCGGAATACCGTGCGCCCGGCAGCAAGGAGTGGACGCCCATTTCCTGGGACGACGCCTTCACTCGCATCGCCAGGCTGATGAAGGACGACCGCGACAAGAACTTCATCGCGAAGAACGACAAGGGCGAAACGGTCAACCGCTGGATTTCCACCGGCATGCTCGCCGCCTCCGCTTCCAGCAACGAAACCGGCTACCTGACGCAGAAGATCGCGCGTAGCCTGGGGATGCTCGCATTCGACAACCAGGCGCGTGTCTGACACGGCCCGACGGTGGCAAGTCTTGCCCCGACGTTCGGCCGCGGTGCGATGACCAACCATTGGGTTGACATCAAGAACACCGACCTGGTTCTGATCATGGGCGGCAACGCCGCCGAAGCGCACCCCTGCGGATTCAAGTGGGTGACCGAGGCGAAGGCGCACCGCAAGGCAAAGCTGATCGTCGTCGATCCGCGCTTCACGCGCTCGGCCGCGGTATCGGATTTCTATGCGCCGATCCGCTCCGGCACGGACATCGCCTTTCTCGGCGGCGTCATCAACTACCTGCTCAGCAATGACAAAATCCATCACGAGTACGTGAAGACCTACACGGACTTCAGCTTTCTGGTGAAGGACGAGTTCGCGTTCAACGACGGCATCTACTCCGGCTACAACCCGGAGAAGCGCAGCTACGACAAGTCCAGTTGGGGCTACCAGATCGGTGCGGACGGCTATGTCGTCACCGACCCGACGCTGCAGAACCCGCGCTGCGTGTACCAGATGATGAAGGCGCATTACAGCCGCTACACGCCGGAGGCCGTGACCAACATCTGCGGCACGCCCAAGGATGCCTTCCTCAAGGTGTGCGAGATGCTCGCCGAGACCTCGGCGCCCAACAAGACCATGACCATCATGTACGCCTTGGGCTGGACGCAGCACTCCTACGGCTCGCAGATGATCCGTACCGGCGCCATGGTGCAGCTGCTGCTGGGCAACATCGGCGCGGCCGGCGGCGGCATGAACGCGCTGCGCGGCCACTCCAATATCCAGGGCCTGACCGATCTGGGACTGTTGTCCAACCTGCTGCCGGGCTACATGACGCTGCCCAGCGATGCGGAGCAGGACTACAAGGCCTATATCGAGAAGCGTGCCTTCAAGCCGCTGCGGCCCGGTCAGCTGAGCTACTGGCAGAACTACAACAAGTTCTTCGTCAGCACCATGAAGGCCTGGTATGGCGACGCTGCCACTGCGGAGAACAACTGGGCGTATGACTGGCTGCCCAAGCTCGACAAGGGCTACGACCTGCTGCAGGTGTTCGAGAACATGAACCAGGGCAAGGTCAACGGCTACCTCTGCCAGGGCTTCAATCCCCTGGCCTCCGCACCGTGCAAGGTGAAGGTGTCCGGCTCGCTCGCCAAGCTCAAATACCTGGTGATCATCGACCCGCTGGCCACCGAGACCTCGGAGTTCTGGCAGAACCACGGCGAATACAACGACGTCGATCCGGCCAAGATCCAGACCGAGGTGTTCCGCCTGCCTTCCACCTGCTTCGCGGAGGAAGACGGTTCGCTGGTCAGTTCCAGCCGTGTGCTGCAGTGGCACTGGAAGGCCGCCGAACCGCCGGGCGACGCCAAGGGCGATCAGGAAATCATGGCCGGCATCTTCCTCAGGCTGCGCGAGCTGTACAAGAAGGACGGCGGCGCTNTTCCCGACCCCATCCTCAACCTGACCTGGAAACATCGCCAGCCGCATGCCCCGTCGCCGGAAGAACTGGCGAAGGAATATTCCGGCCGTGCGCTGAAGGACGTCACCGACCCGAAGGACCCGGCCAAGGTCCTGGTGAAGGCCGGCGAACAATTGAACGGCTTCGCAGAACTGCGCGACGACGGCAGCACGATCTGCGGCTGCTGGATCTTCTCCGGCGCCTGGAGTGAGAAGGGCAACCTGATGGCGCGGCGCGACAACAGCGACCCGTTCGGCATGGGCCAGACGCTGAACTGGGCCTTCGCCTGGCCGGCCAACCGGCGCGTGCTGTACAACCGCGCGTCCTGCGACCCGGGCGGCAAACCCTACGATCCCACGCGCAAGCTGATCGCCTGGGACGCCGCGATCGGCAAGTGGGGCGGTTCCGACATTCCGGACTTCAAGCCGGATTCGCCGCCGGGAGACGGCATGAATCCCTTCATCATGAATCCGGAAGGCGTGGCGCGCTTCTTCGCCGTCGACAAGATGGCGGAGNGGCCCTTTCCCGAGCATTACGAGCCGATGGAGTCGCCGCTCGCCAACAACCCGATGCATCCGAAGAACGCCCTGGCGCGGTCCAACCCGGCCGCGCGGGTGTTCAAGGAGGACTGGGCGACCTTCGGCAAGCCTGACCAGTTCCCGTATGTCGGCACCACCTATCGCCTCACCGAACATTTCCACTTCTGGACCAAGCATGTGCGGCTCAACGCCATCCTGCAGCCGGAGCAGTTCGTGGAAATCGGCGAGGACCTGGCGAAAGAGAAGGGCATCAAGGCCGGCGACCACGTGCGGGTGAAATCCAACCGCGGCTTCATCGTCGCGGTGGCCGTGGTCACCAAGCGCCTGCGCACGCTCGATGTCGACGGCAAGAAGGTGCACACCGTGGGCGTGCCGATCCACTGGGGATTCATGGGCCTGGCGAAGAATGGCTACATCACCAACACCCTGACGCCTTTCGTCGGTGATGCGAACACGCAGACGCCGGAATTCAAGTCGTTCCTCGTGAACATCGAGAAAGTCTAGGAGGCGACCATGGCACTGCAATCACTTGACATCAAGGCACGCTCCGCCACCACCACGCCGCCTCCGCGTGTGCGCAACCCTGTTCACGTCGCCAAGCTGATCGACATCTCCAAGTGCATCGGCTGCAAGGCCTGCCAGGCGGCGTGCATGGAATGGAACGACCTGCGCGACGAGATCGGCACCAACGTCGGCCTCTACGACAACCCGCGCGACCTCACCGACCAGTCCTGGACCGTGATGCGCTTCTCCGAAGTGGAGGTGGAGCAGGGACGTCTGGAATGGCTGATCCGCAAGGACGGCTGCATGCACTGCGATGACCCTGGCTGCCTCAAGGCCTGCCCGTCGCCGGGTGCCATCGTCCAGTATGCGAACGGCATCGTGGATTTCCACGAGGAGCACTGCATCGGCTGCGGCTACTGCATCACCGGCTGTCCGTTCAACATCCCGCGCATTTCGAAG
Organism: Thiobacillus sp.; assembly: GCF_013693775.1. NCBI lineage: Bacteria > Pseudomonadati > Pseudomonadota > Betaproteobacteria > Nitrosomonadales > Thiobacillaceae > Thiobacillus > Thiobacillus sp. The sequence continues at coordinate 905,089 of NZ_CP059257.1, read as the reverse complement.
AAGGACAGCAAGGCCTACAAGTGCACGCTGTGCTCGGACCGGGTGGCGGTGGGCCTGGAGCCTGCCTGCATCAAGACCTGTCCCACCGGCGCATTGGTCTTCGGCTCCAAGCAGGACATGATCCATCATGCCGAAGGGCGCGTCGCCGACCTCAAGGAACGCGGTTACGCCAATGCGGCGCTGTACAACCCGCAGGGCGTCGGCGGCACGCACGTGATGTACGTGCTGCAGCACGGCGACCAGCCCGAGCTCTATGCGAACCTGCCCAAGGATCCGCACATCAGCCCGCTGGTCAGCCTGTGGAAAGGGATAACCAAACCCCTCATGAACTTCGGCATTGGCCTGGCTGTCTTTGCAGGATTTTTCCATTTCGTCACAGTGGGTCCGAAGGTCGTGGATGAAGAGGATGTGGATCCGGCCCGGCCTTCCGACCCCAGCAAGGAGCGATCATGACTACCTGGATACGGCGCTACTCTGCCAGAGAGCGAAGCAACCACTGGCTGGTGGCCATCTCGTTCGTCCTTGCCGCGTTGTCGGGCCTGGCACTGTTCCATCCGGCCTTTTTCTTTTCGCCTATTTATTCGGCGGAGGCACTTGGGATCGCATTCTCCATCCTTTTATAGGGGTGTTCCTGAGTCTGTTCTTCATCGCCCTGGCGGCGCGGTTCTGGCGGGCCAACGCCTTCGTACCCGCGGATCGGGTATGGATGAAGCATATTGGCGATGAACTGTGCAATCGTGACGAGCGATTGCCTGAAGTCGGCAAATACAATGCCGGTCAGAAATACCTGTTCTGGACGGTGGTCGTGACAGTTCCCACGCTACTGATTTCCGGCATCGTGATCTGGCAACCCTGGTTCGCGCCGTATTTTCCCGTCTGGCTATTGCGCGTCGCCGTGGTCGTCCATGCACTGACAGCCTGGATCATGATCCTCGGCATTATCGTGCACGTCTATGCGGCCATCTGGGTCAAGGGTTCGGTTCGTGCCATGACGCGCGGCACGGTATCCGCCGCCTGGGCCAAGCACCATCACCGCGCCTGGTATCGCGAGATGACCGGCAAGTAGCCGGCCTTGCATTCCGGCTCGATCGTCTAGACTGAAGAACCGACAAGGGCAGCGACTAGCGCATGACGACCACCCTCCTGCAACCCGGCGAGATCGAAGCGGCAGCCGGCGACATCCCCGAACTGCGGCTGCCGCCCGCCGATGTGTTCCTCAGCCGCGTGCGGCGGCTCGAACAACTGGCTGAAGGCCACACCCTGGGCGACTATCTGCGCTTCGTGGGCCGCCTTGCGCGGGCGCAGCAGGAATACCTGGATGCAGGCCCTACGGCGGAACTGCCCGCGTCCGAACGGCTGGCGCAATGCCGCGAACATCAGATGCCACCGCTGGCGCCCGCCGGCCTCGGTTTGCCGGATGGCTGGCGCGACACGGCACGGCAACTGGCACGGACGGTGCTGCCCAGCCTGCCTGCAACAGGCCAGGCGGCGCTGGAATCGGTTCTGGAAAAACAGGATGCCTGGCTGGACGCGCAGGCTCTGCAACTGCTTGATGGGAACGTCCAGNGGCTCGATGCCGCCGTGGCGCCGATTATAGGTGCCGCGTTGCAGACGCACTGGACCCGGCTCGCGCGCCAGTTCGAACCCGCACAGGTGGCGCGGCCCGAGCATCCCAACCTGTGCCCGGTATGCGGCTCGCATCCGGTCAGTTCGGTGGTGCGCATCGGCAGTGCCGAAAACGGCCTGCGCTATCTGCATTGCACGCTGTGCAGTTCGGAGTGGCACGTGGTGCGTGCCAAATGCAGCAACTGCGACAACACCCGCGGCATCGCCCACTACCATCTGGAGNGGGGCAAGCAGGTCGTGCAGGCCGAGAGCTGCCCGGAATGCCAGACCTATCTGAAGCTCATCCAGCAGGAAAAGGACCCGTTCGCCGATCCGGTGGCCGATGATCTCGCCACCCTGACGCTGGACCTGCTCATGGACGAGGCGGGCTTCACCCGCAGCGGAATCAACTGGTACCTGATCCACGGCCCCGCCTGACTGCTCACCGCTTACTGTTCACCCCTCACCAACCAGGGATTGTCTATCGTGCATAGCGCCCNNCCACGCCCGCCCTCGATCGATCGTGTCCTCAACTGGACAACCGTTTCTCCCNTGATTGCCGAATACGGCCGCGAGCCGGTACTTGCCGGCGTGCGCAGCGTACTCGATCGCGCGCGCCAGGCAGCGCGCAGCGGCGACCGGGTCGATTACACCGAGCCTGCGGTGACGGCCCAGCTTGCCGTGCATCTGTCGCAGCACAATGCGCCCCGCCTGAAACGGGTATTCAATCTCACCGGCACGGTACTGCACACCAACCTGGGGCGCGCGCCTCTGCCGGAAGAGGCGGTGGAGGCACTGGTGATGGCGGCACGCCATCCCTGTGCGCTGGAATACGATCTCGAGACCGGTGGGCGTGGCGACCGCGACGACGTCGTCGAGTCCGTGCTGTGCGAGCTCACCGGGGCCGAGGCGGCCACTGTGGTCAACAACAACGCGGCTGCCGTGTTCCTGCTGCTCAACACGCTTGCCATGCGCAAGCAGGTGATCGTCTCGCGCGGCGAACTGGTGGAAATCGGCGGGGCCTTTCGCGTCCCGGACATCATGAGCCGCGCGGGCGCCAGGCTGATCGAGGTAGGCACCACCAATCGCACGCACCTGCGCGACTTCGAGGCCGCCATCGGCCCGCGCAGCGCCATGCTGATGAAGGTGCACGCCAGCAACTATGCCATCCAGGGGTTTACCGCCAGCGTGCCGGAGACGGACCTGGCGCAGCTTGCGCATGCCCACGAACTGCCGTTCGTGATCGATCTGGGCAGCGGCACACTCGTCGACCTGGCGCGCTTCGGCCTGCCGCACGAACCGACGCCGCAGGAGTCGATTGCAGCCGGGGCCGATCTGGTCAGTTTCAGCGGCGACAAACTGCTGGGCGGGCCGCAGGCCGGCATCCTGGTGGGCCGTCGCGCGCTGATCCAGCGCATCAAGAAAAACCCGCTCAAACGCGCACTGCGCGTCGGCAAGCTGACGCTGGCGGCGCTCGAGGCGGTCCTGCGCCTGTATCGCGACCCCGACCGTCTGGGCGATCGGCTCACGACCCTGCATGTGCTCACCCGGCCGCCGGACGACATCCGGGCGCAGACCGAACGTCTGCTGCCGCGCATGCAGCTGGCGCTTGCGAACTGGCCGGCGAGCGTGTCTGTCGAACCGGCCCTGTCGCAGATCGGTAGCGGCTCGCTACCGATCGACCGCCTGCCGAGCCATGCGCTGGTCGTGCGGCCCCGCGGCCGGAAAAGCGGCGTACTGCATGAGATCGAAGCGGCACTGCGCGGCCTGCCCGTACCGGTGATCGGCCGTATTGCCGACGGCGCATTGCGTCTGGATGTGCGTTGCCTGTCTGCGGCAGACGAAGCGGATTTCATCGGCCAGCTCGCGAAGCTGGCCGCCTGATCACTTGAGAAAGAAGGAGCGGTGCATGCAACGACGTGATTTCCTGATGACTTCCGCTGTATTGGCTGCGGGGACAGTGTGGCCCGCCAGCCAGGCCCTGGCGGCATTCGATCCGTCGCCAGAGGATGGCTGGCGGACGTTTGAGGTGACACACCGGGTGGAAGTGCTCAAGCCGCACGGCGCCACCCGTGTCTGGTTGCCGCTTCCCTCCCTGCAGGAACAGGACTGGATCCGGCCCATGGGCAATCTGTGGCAAGGCGATGCCGACAGCGCACAATTGCTGCACGACCGGGAGCGTGGCGTTGATATGCTTTATGGCGAATGGGCACCGGAGAAGAAACCCGTACTGGAAGTGACCAGCCGATTCGCCACGCGCGACCGCGCCATCGATCTGAGCCGCGTCGGGCAGGCGGCCCCGCTGCCTGCTTCGATGCACCGCCGCTATACCCGGGCCACGAAGCTGCTTCCCACCGACGGCATCGTTAGGAAGACCGCACTCGACATTACCCGCGGCGCGAAACCGACCAGGACAAGGCGCGGGCCATTTACGAGTGGGTGGTCGACAATACGGCGCGCAACCCCCAAACCCGCGGCTGTGGGCTTGGCGATATCCGCTTCATGCTGGAAACCGGCGACCTGACGGGAAAATGCGCCGACCTCAATTCCTCTACGTCGGACTTGCACGGGCCGCCGGCCTGCCGGCGCGCGATGTCTACGGCATCCGCGTGGCGGACTCGCGCTTCGGCTACAAGAGCCTGGGCAAGAGCGGCGACATCAGCAAGGCCCAGCACTGCCGCGCCGAAGTATGGCTCTCCGGACACGGTTGGGTGCCGGTCGACCCCGCTGACATGCGCAAGGTGATGCTGGAGGAACCGCCCGGCGGCCGCAGCCTCAACGACGACATGGTGGTCGATGCGAGGAAGCGCCTGTTCGGTTCCTGGGAGATGAACTGGCTGGCCTACAACACCGCGCACGACCTTCCACTGCCCGGCTCGCGCGACGTCACGCTGCCTTTCCTCATGTATCCGCAGGCCGAAACCGCGGACGGCATGCTGGACAGCCTGGACGCGTCGAGCTTCAGCTACCGCATCACCTCCAAGGAAATCACGGCGCCATCATGATCGTCGGCACCGCCGGGCACATCGACCATGGCAAGACGACGCTGGTGCAGGCGCTCACCGGCGTCGACACCGATCGGCTCGCCGCCGAGAAGCTGCGCGGGATTTCCATCGAACTGGGTTACGCCTACCAGCCCTTGCCCGGCGGCGGGGTGCTGGGTTTCGTCGACGTACCCGGCCATGAGCGTTTCATCCACACCATGCTCGCCGGCGCGGCCGGGATCGACTTTGCTATGCTAGTCGTGGCCGCGGACGACGGCGTGATGCCGCAAACGCGCGAGCATCTCAACATCCTGCACCTGCTCGGCATCGAACGCGGCGTCGTGGCGCTGACCAAGATCGACCGGGTCGAGCCCGGGCGCCTGGCTGAAGTCGAGCGCGATCTGCATCGACTGCTGGCCGAAACGGCGCTCGCAGGCATACCGGTATTTCCGGTTTCCGCACCGGACGGGCAGGGTATCGATGCCCTGCGCACGCATCTGCACGAAGCCGCGCAGACCATGCCTTCGACGACAGCCGATGGCGGGTTCCGGCTGGCGGTCGACCGCAGCTTCACCTTGAAAGGCGCGGGCACCATTGTCACCGGCACCGTATTCGCCGGCAGTGTCCAGGTGGGCGACGATCTGATGGTGACACCATCCGGGCGGCCGGTCCGCCTGCGCAGCCTGCATGTGATGAACCGCCCGGCGCAATGGGGGCAGGCGGGACAGCGCTGTGCCCTGAACCTTCACGGCGCGGGCAAGGACGAGATCGTGCGTGGCGACTGGATCGTGGCACCGTACCTGCATGCACCGACCGCGCGGCTCGACGTACGGCTGACGCTGTCGCCTCAAGCGCCTGCGGCCCTCGTGCACTGGGTACCGGTCCATCTGCACCTGGGCGCGGCGCATGTCATGGCGCGCGTGGCGCTGCTGGAAGGCGAGCGCCTGTCCCCGGGCGGCAGCGCGCTGGCGCAGCTGGTCACGGATCGTCCGATCGGCGCGCTCCACGGCGACCGATTCATCCTGCGCGACGCCGATGCCCGCCACACGATCGGCGGCGGCAAGGTGCTCGATCCCGATGCGCCCGCGCGCAAGCGCAAGACGCCGCAGCGGCTGGCGGAACTCGCCGCGCTGGATCTCGCCGACACCTCGCAGCGGCTGCATCAGTTGCTTACGCTCCGGGGACTCGACCTTGACCGGCTTGCCATCCACTGGAACGACAAGGACCCGGCTGCGCATCTGCCGATCGATAGCACGCTGGTGCGTGACGGTCACGCCACCTGGGCGTTTTCCGCCGCGCACTGGACGAGCTTGCAGGACAAGCTGCGCGCCGGCCTTGCGGCGTTTCACGAACGTTTCCCCGACGAGCTGGGGCCCGATGCCACGCGTGCCAGGCGCATGTTCCTGCCGGCGCTGCCGGTGGCCGCGTTCGCCGCGCTGACGGACACACTGCTGACGGCGGGCGTTTTGCGGCGCAGCGGACCCTGGCTGCACCTGCCGACGCACAGCGTTGCGCTCAGCTGCGAGGAGGATGCGCTCTATCAGCGCATCCTCNCCTGGCTGGAAGAAGGGGCCATCGACCCACCCTGGGTGCGCGATCTGGCCCGACGCGCGGGGTGCAACGAGGCGTCGATGCGGCGTCTGCTGCAAAAGCAGGCGCGCCAGNGGAAGCTGTACCAAGTGGTGCGCGATTTGTTCTATCTGCCCGACAGCGTGGCGCAACTGGCGACCCTGGTGCAGGAACTGGAACACGTGAACGGCGAGACGCGTGCCGCCGAATTCCGCGACCGCAGCGGCTTGAGCCGCAAGCGTGCGGTGCAGGTACTGGAATTCTTCGACCGGGTGGGCTACACGCGCCGTGTGCGCGAAGCGCACCGATTGCGCAATGTCGATCTGTTCGGCAGGATGAATCATGCAGCCTGAAGTGATCGACAGGAGAAACGGGTTTCAATTGGAAGGGAAGCGTGCCTGGTGGTGCGGCCGGACTTCAAATTCGGTTGGGGGTGTCAGTCGCTCCCGGGTGGGTTCGACTCCCACTTCCTTCCGCCATTATTTCCGGATAGTCGGTGTCGGTAATCGGGCCGTGCCGGATATCTGGGTTCAAGGGATAAATGCGTCGGGTTCATTGGACGCAATTCAATACGGGAAAGCCATCGTGGAATTACCGAGAGTCTGGAAGACAGATGACGGATCCTTGTTCACCTTGCGTCAACTTGCTGGATCGGACATTCCGGCCCTGACTGCCTTCATCAGGGGCTTGTCCTTTGCCGCGCGTTACTTCCGCTTCGGGGATGCGGATTACGACCCCGGCGGGGGCAATGCACTCCAGGCCTGCATGCTTGGTCCGGAGCAGGGCCTGCACCTGATCGTCGTGACACGCCAAGCAGACGGCGACATCGTAATTGGTTCCGCGCGATACGTGACCCAGCCCGACAAGACACGCTGCGAATTCGCCATCGTCGTGGCGGATCACTGGAAACACCATGGCGTCGGCCACCAGCTGATGGGGGCGTTGTTCGATTGCGCGAAAAGCCAGGGGATCCATACGATGTACGGGCGCATCCTCGAAAGCAACCGCGACATGATCGAATTCGTCAGGNGATTCGGGTTCGACGTTGTCGACAGCCCTCAAGGGAACTGGCTGCAAATAGCGACCATCACGCTTTGATCCGGCGGGGCGGATTGGGCTCCATTCCGCCTTCCGCAGCGTCATGAAGCCTTGGGCGTACGGACCAGTTCCTCGACATCGTCGATCTTGTCATGCAGCATGTTGATCCTGTGGGCGAGTCCCTGGATTTCGGCATGCGCCCTGCGGTTGACGTCGAAATCGAGTTCGCTCCGCAGGCGATCTTTCTTGTCCTGCCGGTTCTGGCTCATCATGATGATGGGGGCCTGTATGGCGGCAAGCATCGAAAGAAAGAGATTGAGCAGAATGAAGGGGTAGGGGTCCCAGGCCTTGCTGCCCAGTTCAACGTTGATGGCGGAGTACACGGCCAGGACCACGGCAAACGCCATGATGAACGTCCACGAGCCGCCGAAGGAAGCCACGATATCGGCGACCCGTTCGCCCAGCGTCTCGGCCTCTTCGATCACGTCATTCGGGTTGCGCGCGGCGCGGAGGCGGACCAGTCTTTCCGCGGCATGGAATTGCTTGCCCATGACGGTCATCAGGTCCAGGCCGGCATCCGGCTTCTTCCTCAGGAGGACGGTGATGTCATGGAGATCCACTTCGATGCATTCCGTTTCCTCGACGGCCGTGGCTTCGGTCTGGTGCGGCGTCTGCGCCAGCATCGAGGCGAAGCCGAATACGTCGCCATGGCTGGGCATATCGAGAAGCACGACCTGGTTGTCCTCGTCGATGGTCGTGACCTGGACGGAACCCGAGACCATGATGAACGCGCGTTCGCTCAGGTCGCCAATCTTGAAGATCCGCTGGCGCGGCGTGAATTTGCGCAATTCGACCTGACTGGCGAGGACGGCGAGCTCTTCATCGTCGAGCAAGGAAAACAGTGGGACTTCTTTAAGGACGACAACGCTACAGGCCATGGTTTTCCCCGTATTGCTAACACTGGGCCTCCCGCTGCGGGAGGCCGGAATGGACGACAATTTGCCGGCAGTTTAAGAGGAATCGCGCCCGAGGAAGTTCCTTTTTCAAAGGTGGCGGATGCTGTCAAACCGCGGCATCATCCAGAAACGCAGTTGGGTGCGTTCCATCTGCCGGATGGCGTGTGACCGGCATCGCTATTCGGAATTTCATCGACACAACTGGAGAGACAGCATGAAGCCCATCATCAACATTGCCGATGTCGAACTCGAACCGCGTCCTGCTGTGTTCGCACCCACGGGAACGGCCGAGGAGCGTTTTGATGCGAGGATGGGTTTTATCAGCCCGCGTATCGGCGCCCGGAAGCTCGGATACAACATCACGGCCGTACTGCCCGGGAAACGCGCGTTTCCTTTCCACAATCACCAGGTAAACGAAGAGATGTTCTTCATCCTGCAAGGCACAGGGNAAGCCAGAATTGGGGCGCAGACCTATCCCGTCCGCGAAGGCGACGTGATTGCATGCCCGGCCGGCGGCAAAGAGGCGGCGCACCAGATTACCAATACCGGCACGGAGGAACTGCGCTATCTGGCGGTGAGCACCAAGCTCTCGCCTGAAATCTGCGAGTATCCGGATTCGGGGAAATTCGGCATCCTGGCCGAACTCGCTGCGGGCGCAGATGGCAAGCCGCAACGATTCACGTTCATCGGACGCGAGAGCGGCTCGCTCGACTATTGGGAAGGCGAATGACTGCGCAGGGCGCGCGGCGCCGGCGGATCGTGGCATGACACTCGGCAATTGGCTTGCGTTGTTCGGTGCCATGGCAGTGCTGGCAGCTGTTCCGAGCGTGAGCGTCCTGGCGGTTGCTACGCGCTCGGTGTCCGACGGCTTTGTGCATGGTGCGGCGGTGGCCATGNGGGTTGTCGTCGGCGATGTGCTGTTTATCCTGCTGGCCTTGTTTGGCCTGGCATTGCTTGCCGAGGCAATGGGCGACCTGTTCTTCCTAGTGAAATATCTCGGCGGGGCGTATCTGGTCTGGCTGGGGATCGCCCTATGGAAGCGAGGTCGGTCGACGCAGGCCAGGCCTGCCAACGGTGCCGCCACACTGAAATCAAGCTTCATGACAGGCCTGCTCGTGACCCTGGGCGACCAAAAGGCGGTCGTGTTTTATTTGGGATTCCTGCCTGCTTTCGTTGAACTGGGGACTCTGTCCCATCCCGATATCGGAGCCGTTCTGGCCGGCGCGGTATTGGCTGTGGGCGGGGTGAAACTGGGCTACGCCTACGCGGCCGATAAAGCCGGGATACTCATCGGAGCGAAGCTGGGCACCACACTGAACGGCTTGGCCGCCTGCGTCCTGGTCACCATGGGCATATTCATCCTGGCACAGGCCTGGCGGGAGGGCTGACGTGCTTTTAGCGTCGCCGGCAACCCGGCGCTTGAATCACTCAACCTCAATCGGTACAACGTGGGCCTGCTCGTCCGATCCCAGCGGCTCCTGGGTGTCGAGCTGATGTTGCAGCACGGACAGGTCCGCCTCCGACGCATCGCCGCCCGTGCGAGCGCGCCGGACGATGCGCTCGCGCAGGACGGCGACGGGCACCGGAAAATCGAGAATATGAAATTCGACGCCGCATGATTGCGCCGTCTCGCGCAGCAGGTCGCGCTGCCAGCGGGCAATGAAGGTGGCGTCGACGATGACGGGCCAGCCGGCATCCAGGAGAGCGCCTGACAGGCGGGCGAGATATGCGTAGGTGCGTTGGGTGGCATCGGCGCCGTAGAGCTGCTGCCCGATGCCCGAGCCGCTGCGGGCCAGGGCATCGAGCCCGGCGAGGCGCTTGCGCTCGACATCGGAGCGCAGGCGGATCGCGCCCGGGGCCTGCATCAGTTTGCGGGTGACGGTGGTCTTGCCCGATCCCGACAAGCCGTGCGTGATGTCGAGCCGGGCGGGCAAGGGGCGCGTCAGCGTCGTCGCCAGATGCAGCAGCGTGCGCATCCCGGCGAACGCGGCATCGCGCTCGGGACCGGCGGTCTGGGCGGTGCGGATGGCGGCGATCTTGGCGCGCACGAGCGCGCGATAGACGGCGTAGTAGCGCAGCAGGGCGAGCCCGGCATAGTCGCCGGTCTGTTCCAGCCAGGTATTGAGAAACAGCCAGGCCCATTCGGCATGGCCGCGCTGCAGCAGATCCATGTAGCAGAACGCGACTTCGGACTGGATGTCGATCCAGCGCAATTCGGGGTTGAATTCGATGCAGTCGAACACGAGCAGTCGTCCGTCGACCCAGGCGAGGTTGCCCAGATGGAGGTCGCCGTGGCATTCGCGCACAAAGCCGTCAACCTTGCGGGCCGCCATCAGCGGAGCGAGCCGGGCGTGTTCGGTTTCGCTCCAGTGCCGCAGGGCGTCGAGTTGCGCGCGATCGGCCGGGTCGTCGAGATGTGCCGCGATCCGGGCGAAGTTCTGGGCCACCGGGTCCCAGATGGCGTCCGGACTGCCCCATGGGCTGTCTTGTCCGGCGCGTGCGCAGCCTTCCGTATGGAAGCGGGCGAGGACGGCGGCGATCGCTTCGATGTGTTGCGCGGTCATTCCGCCCGCCGCATCGAGCCGGTCGAGCGTGGCGTCGGGCGGGAACTGGCGCATCTTCACCGCATATTCGAACATATCGCCGCTGCCGTTGAGGCGCGGGATGGCTGGGGTGCCGGTGATGGGGACGACATCCAGGTAGACGTCGGGCGCGAGCCGCCGGTTGAGCTGCACTTCGTCGCAGCAGGCGTGCAGGCGTTTAGCAAGGCTGCTGAAATCGAGGAAACCGAGATCCAGCGGCTTCTTGATCTTGTAGGCGAACGCGCCCGTGAGCAGAACGTAGGAGATATGCGTTTCGATCACCTGCACCGGGCCGGCGGGGTGGTCGTAGCAGGCTGGATCATGCAGGCTCCGGATCAGTTCGGCCAACTCCTGCATCGATCCAGCGGAATCATTCATGTCTGCGCGTCCGGACGGGGCGGCTCACAACTGCCGCGCGTAGTCTTCCAGTTGCCGCTTGGCGGCGTCGAAGGCGTCGCGCAGGGCAATGTAGGCATCCTCGTTCTCCTGCCTGTCCACCACGATTTCCTTCCCGGGCACGCCCAGGTCGATGTGGATGTTGAATGGCTTGCCCTGTTGCTGATGTTTTGCAGGCTGTTCGACCACGACGCGGCAACTGACGATGTCGGCGAAAAGCTGTTCGAGTTTCTGGGCCTTCTCGCGGATGTGCGTCTCGAGTGCGTCGGAGGGGGCATGTCGCGGAAGGTGATTTGAAGCGGGGTTTTCATGATGACTCCGTTGGGGGATGGAGACAGGCTTGTCCTGTCTTCGTTTACATTTTCGGGCGGCCTTCCTGGGCGTAGAGTTTTTCGCGTTGTTCCTGGCAGACGATGCAACGCTTCGCGGTCGGATAGGCCATCAGCCGGGGAAACGTGACCGCGTCCCCGCAGTCGACACAGACGCCGTATTCGCCATTCCGGATGCGCTGCAGGGCCGCCTCGATATCCCGCATCCCGTCGATATGGCGATCGAGTATGGTCAGGTTGAAATCCGCCAGCGCATTGGCCAGCGATTCATCGCCGCTGTCGCCCGGCTCGCGGTTGAGCAGGTCGATGCGATGCTGGTTGCCGGAGTTCTCCAGTTCGTCGCGAACTTCGCGCACGAGCGCCTGGTAATCCTCCCTTAGTTTCCGGGCGAGCTGATCTAGTTGGGTTGGGCTGAGTACGGGCATCGAACCTCCTGCATATGTGGGTTGAATCAACGTAGCGCTTATTTAAAGGATAGCAATATCCCATTTAATTGGCGACCTGAGGATGGCCATGCCGGGATCCTTAGGCCACCTGTCGCTTCTGGATGAAGGCGAGGGCCTCCGTGGCGGACAACGGCTTGCTGAACAGGTAGCCCTGCATGAAATCGCAGAAATGCGAGGTCAGCAAATGGCGCTGCGCTTCGGTTTCCACGCCCTCGGCGGTCACAGCCAGGCCGAGGCTGTGCGCCAGTGCGATGGTGGCGGTGCAGATGGCGACGTCGTTGCTGTCGCTTTCGATGTCGCGCACGAAGGACTGGTCGAGTTTCAGGGTGTGGATCGGCAGCAGCTTGAGATAGCTGAGCGAGGAGTAGCCCGTGCCGAAATCGTCGATCGACAGGCGTACGCCCAGGTTGCGCAGCGCCTTGAGCTGACTGATGCTGGCGGCCGGGTCGTGCATGGCAACCGATTCGGTGATTTCGAGCTCCAGGTCGGTGCCTTTCAGGCCATGCTTNTTCAGGGCCCCTGCGACATGGGCCAGCAGGATGGCAGAGTGCAGTTGATGGGCGGACAGGTTCACGGCCATGCTGAAGTCGGCGATGCCGATATCGCGCCAGGCGCGGAGCTGGCGGCAGGCTTCGTCCAGTACCCATTCGCCCAGCGGCAGGATCAGGCCTGTTTCCTCGGCAATGGGAATGAATTCGGCAGGCGGCACCAGACCCATGCGCGGGTGGCGCCAGCGTACCAGTGCCTCGAATCCGACGATGCGGCCGCTCCAGCTGTCGAACTGGGGCTGGTAATGCAGTTCGAACTCCTTGTTTTCCACGGCCACCCGCAAGTCATGGTCCATGGTCAGCCGCTTCATGGCGGCCTGGTTCATCTCGGCCGTAAAGAACTGGACATTGTTGCGCCCCAGCGATTTGGCGTGATACATGGCGGTGTCGGCGTTCTTCATCAGCGTTTCACTGTCCTCCCCGTCGTCCGGGTAGAACGCGAGGCCGATGCTTGGCGTCGAATGCAGCGCATCTTTCCCGATACGATAGGGCTGGGACAGCGTGTGCAGGATCTTGTCGGCGACGCGGGCTGCGGTCGTGGCGCCTTCCACTTCGGTCAGCACCACCACGAATTCATCGCCGCCGAGACGAGCCACGATGTCGCTCTCGCGCACGCTGTCGCGCAGGCGTTGCGCCACGTCCTTGAGCAATGCATCGCCTACTGCATGCCCGAGCGTGTCGTTGATGGTCTTGAAGCGATCCAGATCCAGGAAGATCACCGCCAGCGCACGCTGTTCCCGGTGGGCCATGGCGAGTGCCTGTTCAAGTTGGCCCTGCAGGCTGAAGCGGTTGACCAGGCCGGTTAAGGCGTCATGGTAGGCCAGCTGGCTGATTTGCGCCTCGGCCAGTTTGCGTGCGGTGATGTCCGTGAAACTGGTGATGTAATGGGAAAGGCGGCCGTCGAGGTCGCGCACGACCGAGACCGACATCCACTTCGGATAGAGCGAGCCGTCTTTCCGCCGGTCCAGCACCTCGCCTTGCCAGTAGCCCACTTGTTCGAGGGCGGCCGCCATCGCCTGATGGGTGTCGTCGAGTGCCTGCCCGGCCGTCAGGATCTGCGGGTGCTCGCCCCGGATGTCGTCGATGGCGTAGCCCGTCAGGCGGGTGAAGGCCGGATTCACCGCCAGGATGCGGTTGTGGCTGTCGCTGATGAGGATGGCTTCGCCGCTGTGTTCGAACACGTTGGCGTAGAGCCGTAACGCTTCTTCCGCCTGCTTGCGCCGGATGATGTCCTGTACGGTGCCCGTGGAACGGACGGCGTTGCCTTCGGCGTCGAAATGCATTTCGCAGCATTCGTTCACCCATTTGATGCGGCCGTCCGGCATGCAGATCCGATGGCTGATCTCGTACGGCTTGCGGTTCGTCAAGGAGTCGAGGTAGGCCTGGCCGACCCGCTCGCGGTCCTCGGGATGCACCGCGTCCATGAATGCTTCGTACGATGCGCCGAAGGCGTCCCGGTCAACTTCGAAAAGGCGGAAGGTCTCGTCCGACCAGGTCAGCGTATTGCTGGCCACATCGAACTCCCAGCTGCCGACCTGGGCAATGCGCTGTGCTTCGTTCAGGCGCATTTCGCTTTCCTTGAGGGCGGCCTGGGCCAGCTGTTTCTCCGTCACGTCGGTGCCGATGCTCACCATGAACTCCATCTCGCCTTGTTCGTCCGGCAATACGGAATTCGACCATTCGATCAGGCGCCGCGTCCCGTCCCGGGTGATCCAGTGGTTGGTGTGCGAGCCTCTCAAGGATTCGGGATTGCGAACGAGCGCGTCGAACGCCTCCTGGTGCACCCGCTCGCGCTCCTCCGGCGGCAGCAGAAAATCCCAGACGAACCGTCCCTCGACTTCTTCGAATGCGTAGCCGGACAGTTCTTCGCAGGCGCGATTGAAGCGGCGGATGCGGCCTTCGCGGTCGAGCACCACCACCAGTGCCCCGGCCTTATCGAGAATGGCACCCTGCAGTAGAGAGAGCTTGCGCAGCTCGTGCGAGCGCGCTTCCACCTGGGCTTCCAGCGTATGATGGATGTTTTCCAGCGCATCCGTCATATGATTGAAGGCCTGGGCCAGACGGCCCAGTTCGTCGGGACCGTCCTGCGGGGCGCGCTGCGACAGATCGCCGGCGGCGATGCTGTCGGCCACCCGGGTGAGGTTCCGGATGGGACGCGACAGACCGCGTCCCAGCAGATAGGCCGCGCCGCCTGAGAGGAGCAGGAACAGGACCAGCGCGACATAGGTGACATGGCGCAGATGCGCGGCGGGCGCCAGCGCTTCCGCGCTGTCCATTTTCACCACCATCCCCCACCTCAACTCGGGNAGGTAACGCCATGCCGCCACGCTGTCGACCCCGGCGTAGTCGCGTACGAACCCATTGCCATGGTCGCCGGCCAGTGCCTTCTGCATCGGCAGCGCGGCGGCCTTGAGCGGCACCCGGTAGCGATAGGCCGCATCCGGGATATGACGGAGCGGTCCGGTGTAAAANGCCTCGTTGCCATCGCGTTGCGCCAGAACCGTTTCGCCCGTGCGGCCGAGGCCGGTGCGATCGGCCGTGACCGATTCCAGCTTGTTCACATCCAGCCGCAGGGCCAGCACGCCGATGAGCTTGTCCCTGTCCAGCACGGGCGTGGTCAAGAAGGCAGTCGGCCGATTCCCGGCAGGCGCATAGGGTGCGAATTCCGAGAGGCGGGTTTGCAGGCTTTGCTGGGTCAGGTAGAAGCCTTTTGCCAAAGGCGTGCTGCGGTATGCGCCGGACAGGAGATTGGTGCCGAGATCAGGCTCGTGCAGCAGGGAAAANATCACGTTGCCTGCCGTGTCCATCAGCAGGAAATCGTGGAAATTGCCGGCCTCGTAGGAAATGCTCAGGTCGTTTTGCAACGGGCGTGCAGCAGCCAGGTAGAGAGGNGAGTTCAGCCCGCCCGTATGGTAAGCCAGCCCCAACTGGGCCAGTCCATGACGGATCAGGTTTCTCTGGCTGAGCAAGCGGGCGTCCGCTCGCCGCTCCAGCATGTAGCGATCGATCTGATCGGCTTTTTTGTCCGCGAGGGTGACCATGTTCGCCAGCACGCTTTCATGTAGCGACGCTTCGAACGAGGCCAGATAGAACGCAGCCAGTCCTGTCAGCGGCAGCACGGCTACCAGCAGGTAGCTCAGCAGCAGGCGTCTCGAAATTGAAAGCGCCTTCATGGCCAAGTGGTCAGAGTATGTCCCGGCGCCGTACGCAGGGTAGAAGGGACAACAACCCGGTATCCACGATGGGGGCTCATGGCGGAATTGTAGCCGGATAAATATGCCGTCAACACATGAGGGGTGACCCTGGTGAATTGGACGGCGATCAAGGTCGGATGGCGCGAGGGCTGGGGTCCTATACGAGCAGATGGATTCCAGGCGGCGAGCTTGTTCCGTCTTGATGGGGCAAGAAGGCTCCTCCATTCAATGGACAAGATATTGATTTTTCTGCAGGGGGCGGCAGCATGCGCACGCAACCGGTCTGTCGCACGATCGGCAAGGGCGGCCGGTTCGCGCTGTCCGGCGCGAGGCCGTGTGCGCGTCGTGCTGCAATGAAACGAAAGCCGATCGAGACGGCGGGGATACCGTCATTCCATTCGCCATACAAGGGCGGGATGTTTCCGGCGGCTAGGCTTTGCGCTCCAGAGCAATTCCCGCCAGTTCGATGCCGACGCCCAGTGCAGGACGAACAACCCCTGCCATATTTCAGGCGCCAAGGCCATCAGCAGGCCGCCCACTATCACCAGGGATATCGCCACGCCACGCCGGGCGCGCCGGTTTTTCAGCATGCGAGTGTCTCCCGGATTCTGGATGCATCGCTACTCATAGCGCAGGAAATCCTCGGCGAGCGTATCGGCGCCAAATTGCTCGATCAGCGCTTCGATCTCCGACAACAGCGTCTCGCCCTCGTCGTCTTCCAGCGTGCCGTCGCCCACCAGTCGCGCGCCGAGGCCGTCGAGGATGGCATCCCGGACAGCCGCCAGCGTGGGCGGGTTTTCCCGGTTCTCGTCGTTCACGACCGTCTCGATCGCGCGTGAGAGCGGTTCGCTGGCGCTGGTCTGGATGAAATCCACGGCAAGCGCGGCTGCCCCGAATTCCTCGATCAGGGTATCCAGTTCGTCGAGCAGCGATTCGCTCACGTCAATGCGATGCAGCCGTTCGGCTTCCTTGAAGTCGGCGGGCAGCAGGTCGGCCAGAAAACGGCGTACGGCCTTGAGCGTCACCGGCTGTTCGCATTCCGGGTTGTTGACCCGGCTGTTGAGCAAGGCCGACAAAGCGGGACTGACGCGGCTGGCGATATCGATGGAATTGCGTGTCATGGCGTTTCCTGTCGGGTGAAGGCGGATCATGAATGTGTGATCGCGCTGCCTATATCGATATATAGCAGATGGTTGGGCCCGTCTTGCGCCATGCGGCGAATCGCGTCGATGCGCCGAAGTATCCGGCCCGCTGAACTTTGGACGACGGCGCGTTGTCTTCCATGGCAAGGAAGCGAGGCGTGGCACAATGGGACGACCGGATTTCCCGCCTCTCCGGCAAGGACAGGCGGCCCGGCAACAGGCCGGCCATGCCCGGGATCGCCGGACGATGTCGTGCGTCAAACAAGAGGTCAGGAATGGAAACAAGCCCACTTGCAGGGAAGCCCGCCCAGCCCGCCATGCTGGTCAACGTACCCAGACTCGTCACGGCCTATTACGGCAACCGGCCCGACCCTTCGGTACCCGCGCAACGGGTCGCATTCGGCACCTCGGGGCATCGGGGCTCCGCATTCGAGAACAGTTTCAACGAATGGCATGTGCTGGCCATCAGCCAGGCCATTTGCGATTACCGCATGCAGCAGCATATCGACGGACCGCTGTTCCTGGGCATCGATACGCACGCGTTGTCGGAGCCGGCGTTTGCCAGTGCGCTCGAAGTGCTGGCGGCCAATGGCGTGGAGGTCATGCTCGCGGACAAGGACGACTACACGCCCACCCCGGTGATTTCCCACGCGATCCTCACCTACAACCGCGGCCGCGACAAAGGGCTGGCGGACGGGATCGTCATCACGCCTTCACATAACCCGCCCGACAGCGGCGGTTTCAAGTACAACCCGCCCAACGGCGGGCCGGCAGACAAGGATGTCACGGGATGGATGGAAGCCCGCGCCAATGCGCTGCTGGAAAGCGGGCTGAAGGGCGTGAAACGAATCCCGCTCGAGCAGGCCCGGCGCGCAGCGACCACGCATCGACATGATTTTGTCACGGCCTATGTCGGCGACCTCGGCAGCGTGCTCGACATGGAGGCGATTCGTGGCGCGGGCATCAGCCTGGGCGTGGATCCGCTGGGTGGAGCCGGCGTGCATTACTGGGGTCCGATCGCCGAGCGCTATGGATTGAATCTCACGATCGTGAACGACGCCGTCGACCCGACCTTCCGCTTCATGACCGTCGACTGGGACGGCCGCATCCGCATGGATCCCTCCTCGTCCTATGCCATGCAGAGCCTGATCGGCCTGAAGGATCGCTTCGACATTGCCTTTGCCTGCGACACCGATCATGACCGGCACGGAATCGTCACCCGTCACGCGGGTCTGCTGCCGCCCAATCATTATCTTTCGGTAGCCATTGACTACCTGTTCCAGCACCGGCCGCAATGGCGCAAGGAAGCGGCAGTCGGCAAGACCATCGTCAGCAGCCAGATGATCGATCGCGTCGCCGCGAGGCTCGGCCGCACGCTGGTCGAAGTGCCGGTCGGTTTCAAATGGTTTGTGGAAGGTCTGTATGACGGCTCGCTGGGTTTCGGCGGTGAGGAGAGCGCGGGCGCCTCGTTCGTCCGGCGGGACGGCAGTGTCTGGACAACGGACAAGGACGGCATGGTGCCGGCCCTGCTGTCGGCGGAGATCACTGCCCGCACGGGGCGCGATCCCGGCGAACTCTACCGCGACCTGACGCGCGAGTTCGGCGAGCCGGTCTACGATCGCATCGAGGCGCCGGCGACGCCGGCGCAGAAGCAGAAGCTTGCCCAACNNTCGCCGCGGCAGGTGCAATCTGCCGAACTGGCCGGCGAATCCATCCAGACCATCCTCACCCAGGCGCCGGGCAACGGCGCGTCGATCGGCGGCCTCAAGGTGATTGCCGAGAACGGGTGGTTCGCGGCGCGTCCTTCCGGCACCGAGGACATCTACAAGATCTATGCGGAAAGCTTCCTTGGCGCGGATCATCTGCATCGCATCCAGGTCGAGGCCCAGGCCATCGTCAGCGACGCATTGGCAGCCGCTTCGTAACCATGAGGGAACCCGCGGCGACAGGGGATACATTGAACCAAATCCTGCACGTACCGCTCCATCAGCCATTCCTGGTGGCGTCTTTCATCGAGCGATGATGAAGGATTCGCGGTCCAGGCTGGCCAAGCCAATCAACCGGGTACGATCGATGCCGACTTTCAACCTGTTGCCGCAGCGCTATGTCGGGTGGCTGGCCGCTACCGCGATGGTGGCGGGCTGTACGACGGTTGGTCCCGATTTCAGGACGCCGGATGCCCCCACGGTTACCCGCTACACGCGGGAGGCGCCGCCGCCGAACGTCGTGATGAACGAGGCCGTGGCGCCCGAGTGGTGGACGGCCTTCGGCTCGCCCCGACTCGACGATCTGGTGAAGCAGGCGCTGCATGATAATTTCACCCTGGCTGCAGCCGAGGCCACGCTGCGCCAGGCTCAGCAACTTCATGCGGCACAGGCCGGTTCCACCTTGTATCCGACCGTCAATGCCAAGCTCGGCGCCAGTCGTAACCAGGCCAACGCGGCAGGCCGCGGCGAGAGCGGCAACCAGCAGACGCTCTACAACCTGTACAACGCCGGGGTCGCCGTCAACTACAACCTCGACCTGTTCGGCGGCAACCGCCGCGCGCTCGAAGCGCTGGCGGCGCAGGCCGACTACCAGGCCTACCAGCTGGCGGGCGCGCGCCTGGCCCTGGCGGGCAACATCGTGACCACGGCTTTTGCACAGGCCCAGCTGGGCGAGCAGATCGCGGCGACCGAAGCCATCCTGCAGGCCCAACAAGACCAGCTCGACATTGCCCGCAAGCGCTTCGCACTCGGTGCGACCGCCCGGACGGATGTGCTGGCCCTGCAAACCCAGGTGGAGCAGACTCGCGCCAGCTTGCCACCTCTGCACAACAAATTGGAGCAGGCCGACCATCTGCTGGCCGTGCTGACGGCCCGGGCGCCGGGCGCGGCCGACATGCCGCGTTTCACGCTGACCGATTTCACCCTGCCCGAACGCTTGCCGGTGGTGGTGCCGTCGGATCTGGTGCGCCAGCGGCCCGACATCCAGGCGTCCACCGCCTTGCTGCATGCGGCCACGGCCCAGTATGGCGTGGCCGTGGCCAATCTCTATCCGCAGATCGATCTCAGCGCCAGCCTGGGCACGCAGGCCCTGACCACGGGCGCACTGTTCGGTCCCGGGTCGATGATCTGGACCCTGGCGGGGCAACTTGCCCAACCGCTGTTCAACGCCGGCCTGAAAGCCGGCGCGAACGCCGCCGAAGCCAGTTTGCAGGCGGCGGGTGCCAACTATCAGCAGACCGTGCTGGAGGCGCTGCGCAATGTGGCCGACACCTTGCGCCAGCTGGACAACGATGCCCAGGCCCTGCAGGCACAGGCTGCGGCCGACACCTCGGCGCAGGCGTCGCTCGATCTGGTACGGCAGCAATATCACCTGGGTGCGGCGAGCTATCTGCAGCTCCTCACGGCCCAGCAGCAGGCGCAGCAGACCCGTATCGGCCTGATCGCGGCGCAGGCCGCCCGCCTGGCCGACAGCGCAGCCTTGTACCAGGCCATGNGGGGCGGGGTGCTCGACACGCCCAAGGCGGCGGGAGCGGCGACGCCTGCCGTGACCTCTGCCACGGTCCCTTGACGGCCGGCCACCTGCAACTCGATTCCTCTCAGGCAAACCGCACAACGGAGCACGCGATGACCCCAGGTACAACCAAGCGCATGATCATCATGCTCATTCTCGCCGGTGTGATCGTGGGCGGCGTGGTGGCGTTCCAGGGTTTCAAGAACACCATGATCGGCAAGGCGATCAAGGGCCAGGCCAACCCGCCGCAGACGGTTTCGACGACGGTCGCGCAGACGAGCACCTGGCAGCCGACCGTCGAGGCATTGGGCAGTTTCAGCGCGAGTCAGCAGGCGGCCCTGAGTGCCGAGGTCAGCGGACAGGTCACGGCCATCCATTTCGATTCGGGCCAGAAGGTACGCGCCGGCCAGACGCTGGTTGAGCTCAATCCCGCCCCGTTGAAAGCGCAGCTGGCCCAGTTCGAAGCGGCGGCGGCGCTGGCCGCGACCACTCTCAAGCGCGACGAGGCCCAGCTTGCGGTGCAGGCCATCAGCCAGTCGGTGGTGGATACCGACAAGGCCACACTCAGANGTGCACAAGCCCAGGTGGCGGTACAANAAGCGTTGATCGCACAGAAGACGATCAGCGCGCCGTTTNCCGGCCAGCTCGGTATCCGCCAGGTGAACCTGGGCCAGTATCTGGCGCCGGGTACGGCCGTGGTCACGCTGCAGAAACTCGATCCGATGGAAATCGATTTCAGCGTGCCGCAAAGCCAGATCGATCTGGTCCGCGTGGGCATGAAGGCCCAGATCGAGACCAGCGCGGTGCCGGGCCAGAGCTTCCATGGCATCGTGACCGCGATCGAGCCGCAGATCGACACTGCCACGCGCAATCTCAAGGTGCGCGCCCGCGTTCCCAATCCCCGCAATACCTTGCTGCCGGGCGCGTTTGCCACGGTGCGCATCGGCCAGGGCGAGCCCGTGCAATACGTCACCCTGCCCAACGCCGCCATCACCTACAACCCCTATGGCGCCACCGTGTTCATCGTGACGGATCATGGCAAGAGCGCGAACGGCAAGTCCGGACTGACGGTGGAGCAGCGTTTCATCACGACCGGTCCGACGCGCGGCGACCAGGTCGCCATCCTCAAGGGCCTGAAGGCGGGTGAAACCGTGGTGACCGCCGGCCAGCTCAAGCTGCGCAACGGCTCTCCTGTCACGGTAAACAACAGCGTCCAGCCTTCGAACAATCCGAATCCGAACGTGCCCACCCCTTGAAGGCCGCCGCGATGAACACGAAATTCACGGATATCTTCATCAGGCGCCCGGTGCTGGCCACCGTGGTCAGCCTGGTCATTCTGGTGCTCGGGCTGCGTTCGATCGGGCTGCTGCCGGTTCTGCAATATCCCTACACGCAAAACGCCGTGGTCACGGTCACCACGGTCTATCCGGGGGCCGACGCCAACCTGGTGGCGAGCTTCATTGCCACGCCGCTGGAAAACGCCATTGTCCAGGCCAACGGCATCGACTACATGACATCGAGCAGCGTGCAGGGAATGAGCACCATCACCGTCAACCTGCGGTTGAACTATGCGCCCGACAAGGCGCTCACCGAGATTACCGCCAAGGTCAACTCGGTGCTCAACCAGTTGCCGCCGCAATCCCAGACGCCCGTCCTGTCGGTGAGCATCGGCCAGACCATCGACGCGATGTACATCGGATTCAACAGCGACGTACTCAAGCCCAACCAGATCACCGACTACATCAATCGCGCGGTGCAGCCCCGGCTGCAGGCCGTGGATGGCGTACAGACCGCCGAGATCCTGGGCGCGAAAAACTTCGCCCTGCGCGCCTGGCTCGACCCGCAGAAGCTCGCCGCCCACGGCCTGACCGCATCCGACGTGTATTCGGCCCTGGCCGCCAACAACTATCTTTCTTCCACGGGCAATGCCAAGGGCCAGATGGTGCAGGTCAACCTGACAGCCAATACCAACCTGAAGTCGCTCGAGGGGTTCAAGAACCTGATCGTGAAGACGGTCGACGGACAGGTCGTCAGGTTGACGGACGTGGCCAACGTTTCCTTGGGCGCCGACGATTACGACACTGCGGTCGCCTTCGACGGCAAGTCGTCGGTGTTCGTCGGCATCCAGGTCGCGCCGGGCGCCAATCTGCTCGACGTCATCGCCCGCGTGCGCAAGGTCATGCCCGACATTCAGTCGCAACTGCCGACCGGCCTGCAGGGCGGCATCATCTACGACTCGACCAAGTTCGTGAATTCCTCGATCAACGAAGTGATCAAGACGCTGGTGGAGGCCGTACTCATCGTCACCGCGGTCGTGTTCATCTTCCTCGGTTCGCTGCGCTCGGTGATCATTCCGCTGGTCGCCATCCCGCTGTCCATCGTCGGCACGTTCACCGTGATGCTGGCGCTGGGCTACTCCATCAACCTGCTCACGTTGCTGGCAATCGTACTGGCCATTGGCTTGGTGGTCGACGACGCCATCATCGTCGTGGAGAACGTCAGCCGCCATATCGAGAACGGCATGTCGCGGATGGACGCGGCGGTGCGCGCCGCGCGCGAACTGGCGAATCCCATCATCGCGATGACCATCGTGCTGGTGGCGGTCTACGTTCCCATCGGTTTCATGGGCGGGCTCACCGGCGCGCTGTTCACCGAGTTCGCCTTCACCCTGGTGGGAACGGTCGTCATGTCGGCGGTGATCGCGCTGACCTTGTCGCCGATGATGTGCTCGCGCCTGCTGAAAGCGCCCAATCCGCAAAGCCGCAACTGGCAGGATCGGCTGGTGCTGTTCCTCGACCGCAGCTTCGAGCGCCTGCACGCACGCTACGAGCGCCTGCTTCAAGGCTCGCTCAATCACCTGCCGGTCACGGCGGTGATGTCGGCCATCATTCTCGGCTCCATCTATTACCTGTATTCCATCTCGATGTCGGAGTTGGCGCCGCAGNAAGACCAGGGCGTGCTGATCAGCATCGCCTTCAACAATCCCACGGCCACCATCGATCAGCGGCAGCTTTACGCCAGCCAGATCTACGACGTGTTCAAGGGCTTTCCGGAAACCGACCATGTCTTCCAGGTCAATTCGCCCGCCCAGGTCATCGGCGGCATGGTCCTCAAACCCTGGGATGCTCGTACCCAGACCGCCACGGATTTGCAGCCTGCACTGCAGAAGAAATTGAGCCAGATCGCCGGCTCGCAGATCGCGGTGTTCCAGCCGCCGCCCCTGCCGGGTGCCCGCGGCGTGCCGATCCAGTTCGTCATCACCACCTCCGAGTCGTTCGACAAGCTCTACGCGGTATCGCAGCAGTTCCTGCAGGAGGCGCAGAAGACCGGGCAGTTCATCTTCCTGCAGTCCGATCTGCGCCTCGACCTGCCGCAGACCCGCATCGAGATCGACCGCAACATGGCTGCACAGCTGGGCCTGAACATGCAGGACATCGGTTCGGCGCTGTCGGCCATGCTGGGCGGCGGTTACGTGAATTTCTTCGAACTGGGCGGCCGCGCCTACAAGGTCATCNCCCAGGTCGACCAGCGCTACCGCCTGAATCCGGACCAACTCATGCATTACTACCTGCGCACCGCGAGCGGCAGCATGGTGCCGCTGTCCACCGTGGTGCATTTCAGCACCGTGGTCCAGCCCGAAACGATCAGTCACTTCCAGCAGGCCAACGCGGCCACCATCCAGGGCGTGGCCTTGCCCTTCGTGGCCCAGGGACAGGCGCTGGAGAGCCTGAAGCAGCTGGCCCAGCGCACGCTGCCTGCAGGTTATACCTTCGACTACGCCGGGCCTTCCCGCCAGTTCGTGCAGGAATCGGGCGGGCTGGTGCTGACCTTCTTCTTCGCCCTGGTGATCATCTTCCTGGCCCTGGCCGCACAGTTCGAGAGCTTCCGCGATCCCATCATCATCCTGGTGTCGGTCCCCATGGCCATCTCGGGCGCGCTCCTGTTCATCAACCTCGGCATCGGCCATGCCACGCTGAACATCTACACTGAAGTGGGCCTGGTCACCCTGATCGGGTTGATCTCCAAGCACGGCATCCTGATCGTGGAGTTCGCCAACAACCTGCAGCGCGAAGGGCAGAGCAAGCTCGACGCCATCAAGCATGCCGCGGGCCTGCGCCTGCGGCCGATCCTGATGACCACTGCGGCCATGGTGTTCGGCGTGATGCCCTTGATCACCGCCAGTGGCGCGGGTGCGGTGAGCCGCTTCAACATGGGCCTGGTCATTGCGACCGGCTTGTCGATCGGCACGCTGTTCACCCTGTTCGTGGTGCCGGCCATGTACGTGATGCTGGGCGCCGATCATGGCGGCACGTCGAAAAGACCTGAAGATCCGGCGTCTCCCGCCATGCAGGGCGAAGCAATATCGATTTGACAAGGAGCGAGCATGAATGACCCCACCCCATCCGGCCATCCGAAGGAACTGCTGCTTCCCACGGATATCGAGGGGTTCGATTCCCTGGCCGAACTGGCCCTGGATATGCGTTCGTCATGGAACCACGCCACCGACCCCGTCTGGCGAAAACTGGACCCCGAACTCTGGGCACTGACGCGGAATCCCTGGGTCGTGTTGCAGACGGTGTCACGCGAGAAATTGCGAGGCGTGCTGGCCGAACCCGCTTTCCGCAAGAACCTCGACGCGCTCGTGCAGGCACGACGGAATGCCGGGGAGGCACCGGCGTGGTTTCAGCAGACCCACCCACACGCACAACTCGGCTGTGTCGCCTACTTCAGCATGGAATACATGTTGAGCGAGGCCTTGCCCATTTATTCGGGCGGGCTCGGCAACGTGGCGGGCGATCAGCTCAAGGCGGCCAGTGATCTGGGTATTCCAGTCATCGGGGTGGGGCTGCTCTACCAGCAAGGCTATTTTCGCCAGGAGATCGACAAGGACGGCATGCAGCAGGCGCGCTTTCCCTACAACGACNCCGGACAGCTGCCCATCACGCCCCTGCGCAAACCGGATGGAGAGTGGCTGCGGCTGGAAATCGCGCTGCCCGGATACTCGGTCTGGCTGCGCGCCTGGCAGGTCCAGGTCGGCCGCGTGAAGCTTTACCTGCTGGACAGCAACGACGCCGCGAACTATCCCGCGCATCGCGGCATCACCAGCGAGCTATACGGTGGCGGCCCCGAGTTGCGGCTGAAGCAGGAAATGCTGCTGGGAATCGGCGGCTGGCGGCTGCTCCAGGCGCTCGGCATCCAGCCGGAAGTCTGTCATCTGAACGAAGGGCATGCGGCCTTTGCCGTGCTGGAACGCGCCTGCAGCTTCATGCAGGCGAACGGGCAGCCGTTCGAGGTCGCGCTCGCCGTCACCCGCGCGGGGAATCTCTTCACCACGCACACGGCGGTCGCGGCCGGATTCGACCGTTTCGCGCCGGCCCTGGTCGAGCAATATCTGGGCGGATACGCCGAGCAGAAGCTCGGCATCACGCGCCATGACTTGCTGGCCCTGGGCCGACAGAACCCGAACGACGCCTCGGAACCCTTCAACATGGCGTATCTGGCGATTCGCGGAAGCGGCGCGGTGAATGGCGTCAGCAGCCTGCACGGCCGGGTGAGCCGGCATCTGTTCGCGCCGCTCTTTCCGCACTGGCCGGTGGACGAAGTGCCCGTCGGCCATGTGACCAACGGTGTTCATATGCCGACCTGGGACTCGGCCGCGGCCGACGTGCTGTGGACGGAAGCCTGCGGCAAGGACCGCTGGCTGGATGGATCGGGTACGCTGGAGCAGGACATACGCCGGGTCTCCGACGCCAAGCTCTGGGAGTTCCGCACGGCCGCCAGCGCATCCCTGGTCGACTACGCGCGCGAACGCCTGTCCCGGCAGCTTACGGCATCCGGTGCGCCGCCCGAAGCCATCGCCGAGGCGAAGCACCTGTTCGACTGCAATACCCTGACGCTGGGTTTTGCCCGCCGTTTCGCGACGTACAAACGACCGAACCTGTTGCTCCATGATCCGGAACGCCTGCTGCGCCTGCTGTCCAATCCGCAACGCCCGGTACAACTCATCATCGCCGGCAAGGCCCATCCCGCCGACCTGGCCGGACAGGCCCTGATCCAGCAATGGATCCATTTCATCCGCCGTCCCGAGGCGCGCCCGCACGTGATCTTCCTCAGCGACTACGACATGCACCTGACCGAACACCTGGTGCAGGGCGTGGACGTCTGGCTCAACACGCCGCGACGCCCCTGGGAGGCGTGCGGAACGAGTGGCATGAAGGTGCTGGTCAATGGCGGCATCAACCTGTCGGAACTGGACGGCTGGTGGGCGGAAGCCTATACGCCGGAAGTGGGCTGGGCGCTGGGGGATGGCCAGGAGCATGATGACGATCCGGCCTGGGATGCGGCCGAAGCCGACGCGCTCTACGGCCTGCTCGAGCGAGAAGTGATCCCGGAGTTCTATACGCGCGACGAGCAGGGCATTCCCGGCGCCTGGGTGGCGCGGATGCGGGAAAGCATGGCGCAATTGACGCCGCGCTACTCCACCAACCGTGCGGTGCGTGAATACACCGAGCAGCATTATCTCCCGGCCGCCTCGGCCTATCTCGCGCGCGCTGCCGAGCAGGGCGCACTCGGTGCGCAACTGGTGAAAATGCGGCACACGCTGGAACAGGATTGGACGGCCCTGCGGTTTGGGNAAGTCAAACTGGACAGCGCGGATGGACGGCACGTATTCGAGATCCAGCTGTACCTCGACGACGTCGATCCCGATACGGTGCGGGTCGAACTGTATGCCAATGGAGTGGACGGCGCGCCCTCCGTGCGGGTGGCGATGCAGCGGGTGCGGCAACTGGTGGGGGCGGCCAACGGCTATGCGTATCATGCCGCGGTCCCGGCAAGCCGTCCGGCGACGGACTACACGGCGCGCCTCATTCCGTTCCACGACAGCCTGGCGGTCCCGCTGGAAGATGCGCATATCCTCTGGCAACGTTGAGGCCGGTCGATCGTGAGCGCCCCGGAACGCCCGCTGCACGACTACGCCGCAGAGGTGTCCGAGCGTGCCGACATACGGCGGGGCGTGCCTTTGCCCCTGGGGTCCNATGCGTCCGAAGGGGGCGCGAACTTCGCCCTGTTCAGCCGTCATGCCAGCCGTGTTCGGCTGGAATTGTTCGATCGGGCGCATGATGCCGTGCCGGCTCGGGCCATCGATCTGGATCCGGTCCGCAACCGCACCGGCGACGTCTGGCATGTCTGGGTGCAGGGGATACAAACGGGCCAGCTGTATGCCTATCGTGTCGACGGTCCGTATCGGCCCCAGGACGGCCATCGCTTCAATTTCCGCAAACTGCTTCTGGACCCCTTCGCGACGGCGATCTCGCAACACTCGCATTGGGATTTCGGGTCGGCGCGCGGATACGATCCAGCGGCGTCAGATTCGAAGCCTTCCCCGGTGGACGACGCCGGCGCCATGCCGAAATGCGTGTTCATCCACGAGCCGTTCCACTGGCATGACGACCTGCCGCCCAGGCGCCCCTGGTCGGAGACCGTGATTTACGAAACTCATGTCCGCGGTTTCACCGTCCATCCCACTGCGGGCGTCGACCATCCGGGCACCTACCGCGGCTTGATGGAAAAGATCCCTTATCTGAAGGAGTTGGGCGTGACGGCGGTGGAACTGATGCCGGTACACGAGTTCAACGAATGGCAGCTTCCGGTCAGCAATCCGCAAACGGGCGCACCGCTCAGAAACTACTGGGGCTACGATCCCGTAGCCTTTCTGGCACCGAAGGCCGCCTACAGCAGCGCGGGTGGCCAGGGCCAACAGACGCTGGAATTCAAGGAGATGGTGCGTGCACTCCACCAGGCCGGAATCGAAGTGATCCTGGATGTCGTCTTCAACCATACGGCGGAAGGCAACGAGCTGGGGCCGACCTTGAGTTTTCGCGGGATCGACAACGCGATCTTCTACATGCTGGCGCCGGACCTGCGCCATTACAGGAACTATGCGGGCACCGGCAATACCGTCAACGCCAATCATCCCGTGGTGCGGGATCACATCCTGGGAGCGTTGCGCCACTGGGTGGTGGAGATGCGCGTGGACGGATTCCGTTTCGACCTGGCGTCGATTCTCGGCCGTGACGGCACGGGCAGGCTGCTGGCCAGTGCGCCGTTGCTCGAGCGGATCGCCGAGGATCCGATCCTGCGGGACGTGAAGCTCATCGCCGAGGCGTGGGACGCCGCCGGCGCCTACGAAGTGGGCAGTTTCTCCGAACGGCGCTGGGCAGAATGGAATGGCCGCTACCGGGACGACGTGCGGCGTTTCTGGCGCGGCGATGAGGGAATGCTCGGCTTCTTTGCCAGCCGCCTCTGCGGCAGCGCCGACATCTATGCGCAGTCGGGCAAAGGCCCCGAGGCCAGCATCAATTTCGTCACCTGCCACGACGGCTTCACCTTGAACGACCTGGTGAGCTATCGCACCAAGCACAACGAGGCGAACGGCGAGGGCAACCGTGACGGAACCGACGCCAACTTCAGCGACGCTTGCGGCATCGAAGGCGAGTCGACGGATCCCGCGATCGAGGCGATGCGCAGCCGCCAGATCAGGAATTTCCTGCTGACGCTGCTGATCTCGCGCGGCGTGCCGATGCTGCTGAGCGGAGACGAGTTTCGTCGCACCCAGGGCGGCAACAACAACGCCTGGTGCCAGGACAACGAGACGAGCTGGGTTGACTGGCGTCTACTCGAACAGCACCGGGAGCTCCATCGATTCGTGCGCGAAATGCTCGCCTTTCGCCGAGTGCATCCGGTCTTGAGCCGGGAACGGTTCTATACGGAAGCGGAGATCCAGTGGTTCGGCCCGGACGGCAACGTGCCCGACTGGTTCGATTCGTCGGCCAGGCAACTGGCTTGCCGGATACATGAAGACGCGCATGACAGCCTGTTCCTGATATTCAATGCCGGCAGCGAGGGCGTCGACTTTCGCGTACCCGAGGCGCCGGATGACCGGCACTGGCATCGGGTGGTGGATACGCATCGCCCGGCACCCGAGGATATCGCCTCGCCGGGCACGGCGCCGCGTCTGGATGCGTCCGCGGTCTATCAGGTCGCACCGCGCTCGGGCGTCGTCCTCGCAACGCGAAGATGACGCCCTTCCACCCGGGGAATTCGATCTATGCTGAAACCTGAAAAGTCCTTCGTCCTGTCGGTCAATGGTGGTTCGTCCAGCATCAAGTTCGCCTTGTTCGACACGGGAACGTCGCTGCATCGGGTTCTGCGAGGCAGGATCGAGCGGATCGGCATGCCGGCCGCCATGTTTACGGTGCAGGGACCGAATCGTGCCGATGTCTTTTCGCGTCCCGTGTCCGCCCCGGATCACACGGCCGCGGTCGGCGTATTGATGGATTGGATCGAGGGCCAGATCGCAAGCGGGGCACTGGCCGCCATCGGCCACCGTGTGGTGCATGGCGGGCCCGCGTACTGGGAAGCGCAGCGGATCACGCCGACGATGATTGAAGCCTTGCATCAACTGAGTCCGTTCGACCCCGAGCATCTGCCGGAAGAAATTCTTCTGAGCGAGGCGTTCCATCGCCGTTTCCCGGACGTTCCGCAGATCGCCTGCTTCGATACCGCCTTCCACCATGACCTGCCGCGCGTGGCCCGCCTGCTGACGATCCCGCGGCGTTACGACGCGCAGGGCGTCCGGCGCTACGGCTTTCATGGCCTCTCCTGCGCCTACCTCATGGAAGAACTCGCGCGGCTGGAGGGCCCCCATCCACGCAGGGACGGGTGATCCTGGCGCATCTCGGCAATGGCGCGAGCGTGACGGCCGTGCGTGAAGGGAAAAGCGTCGACACCAGCATGAGCTTCACCCCGACGGCGGGTCTGCCCATGAGCGCCCGCAGTGGCGATCTGGACCCGGGACTGGCCTGGTACCTGGCGCGTACCGAGAACATGACGGCGAAACAATTCCATCATATGGTCAACCATGAATCGGGATTGCTCGGCATATCGGAGACCAGCGCCGACATGCAGGACCTGCTCGCGCGCGAAGCGGACGATGTCCGCGCGGCAGAAGCAGTGGCACTGTTCTGCTATCAGGCGAAGAAACAGATTGGCGCCTACGCTGCCGCGCTGGGCGGGATCGATACGCTGGTCTTTGCCGGCGGCATCGGTGAAAACGCGCCGGCCGTTCGTGCGCGTATAGGTGAGGGACTCGGCTTCCTCGGCATCGAGCTGGATGCGGCGCGCAACGCGGTGGACGCGGACGTGATTTCCACGGACGCCAGCAGGGTGCGGGTCCGCGTCATCCGCACGGACGAAGAGCAGATGATCGCCCGATTAGTCTGCCGCATTCTCGACCTCGATGAATAAGTAAGGAGCCCACATGAATGCCACGCCAAAGACCCTTTCGCCGGACCTGCTGAACAGGATGGACGCCTATTGGCGCGCGGCAAACTATCTATCGGTCGGGCAAATCTATCTCTACGACAACCCGCTGTTGAAGCGGCCGCTGGCGATGGGCGACGTGAAGCGCATGCTGCTGGGACACTGGGGCACGACGCCGGGCCAAAACTTCATCTACACGCACTTGAACCGGCTCATCAAGAAATACGACCTCAATATGATCTACGTGTCCGGCCCCGGGCACGGCGGTCCGGCCGTCGTGAGCCATACCTATCTCGAAGGCACGTACAGCGAGATCTATCCCAACGTCAGCCAGGACGAGGCGGGGTTGCAGAAGCTCTTTCTCCAGTTTTCCTTTCCCGGCGGCATTCCCAGCCACGCGTCGCCTGAATGCCCGGGCTCGATACACGAAGGCGGCGAACTGGGCTATTCGCTCAGCCATTCCTTCGGGGCGGTGTTCGACAACCCCGATCTCGTCGTCGCCTGCGTCGTCGGGGACGGCGAAGCGGAAACCGGACCGCTGGCCACGGCGTGGCATTCCAACAAGTTTCTCGATCCGGTTACCGATGGCGCGGTGCTGCCGATTCTGCACCTCAACGGCTACAAGATCGCCAATCCCACTATTTTCGCCCGCATCGAGCTGGAAGAACTGGATCAGTTCTTCCGCGGCTGCGGCTGGATGCCCTATTACGTCGAGGGCGATGAGCCGGCGCTGATGCACGAGGCCATGGCGGCGACGCTCGACATCGCGATGGAGGAAATCAAGCGCATCCAATACGAAGCACGCGTCAACGGCAACACCATGCGCCCGCGCTGGCCGGTGATCGTGTTCAAATCGCCCAAAGGCTGGACCGGACCGAAGGTGGTCGATGGCCTGCAAATCGAAGACACCTTCCGTGCGCACCAGGTGCCGATTGCCGTGGATGCCGAGCATCCCGAACACATCAGGCTGTTGGAAGCGTGGCTGAAGAGCTACCGGCCGGAGGAGCTGTTCGACGAGTCGGGCCGCCTCAAACCGGAACTGGCCGAACTCGCGCCAGAAGGAGAGCGACGCATGGGCGCCAATCCCCACGCCAACGGCGGTCTGCTGCTGCGTGATCTGATCATGCCGGATTTTCGGGACTACGCGGTGAAGGTGCCGTCGCCCGGGGCCGTGACGGCGGCCGACACGCACGAACTCGGCGTGTTCCTGCGCGATGTGGTCAAACTCAACCGGGCGCAACGCAATTTCAGGATCTTCGGCCCTGACGAGACGCTTTCCAATCGCCTGAATGCCGTGTTTGAGGCCACTGATCGGCAGTGGGACGCACGGACGCAGGACGACGACGAATTCCTCGCCCTGGACGGCCGGGTCATGGAAATGCTGAGCGAGCATCAGTGCCAGGGATGGCTCGAGGGGTACCTGCTCACCGGGCGACACGGCCTGTTCAACAGCTACGAGTCGTTCATCCACATCGTCGACTCGATGTTCAACCAGCACGCCAAATGGCTGAAGGTCACGGCTGACCTGCCGTGGCGGCGGAAAATCGCGTCGCTGAATTACCTGCTCGCGTCGCATGTCTGGCAGCAGATGCACAACGGTTTCACCCACCAGGATCCGGGCTTCATCGATCACGTCGTCAACAAGAAAGCCGCCATCGTTCGCGTTTACCTGCCGCCGGACGCAAACTGCCTGCTCTCGGTCTGGGACCATTGCCTGCGCAGCCGGCATTACGTCAACGTCGTGATCGCCGGCAAGTACCAGGCGCCGCAGTGGCTCACCATGGATGCGGCCATCAAGCATTGCACCCAGGGTGTCGGTATCTGGCAATGGGCCAGTAATGATCAGGCCGTCGCGCCCGACGTGGTGATGGCCTGCTGCGGCGACGTGCCTACGCTGGAAACACTGGCCGCCGTCTCTATTCTGCGCGAACGCCTGCCTGACGTGAAAATCCGTGTGGTCAACGTCGTCGACCTCATGAAGCTGCAGCCGCAGACGGAGCATCCGCACGGCCTGAGCGACAGGGATTTCGACGAGATCTTCACCCGCGACAAGCCGGTGATCTTTGCTTTCCACGGCTATCCGTGGCTGATCCACCGGCTCACCTACCGCCGCACCAATCACGACAACTTCCACGTCCGCGGCTACAAGGAGGAGGGCACCATCACCACGCCTTTCGACATGACGGTGCTGAACGACCTCGATCGCTTCCACCTCGTGATGGACACCATCGACCGCCTGCCGCAGACCGGCGACAAGGGCGTCTACCTGAAACAGCAGCTGAAGGACAAGCTCATCGAGCACAAGCAGTACATCAACAAGTACGGCCAGGACATGCCGGAAATTCAGGATTGGAAATGGAAAGGATGACGCCGCGATGGCGCTGCGACTGATCGAAATGGTATTGCCGGAGCAGGACGGCATGGAAATCCGTGCGCTTCTCCAGGAGCACAAGACGCTCGAATACCGGCAGATCCGCTTGCCCGATGGGGACGTGCTGGTGAGGATCTTGCTGGATGCAGAACAGAGCGAGGCCGTGCTCGATCTGTTGGGGGAACGTTACGCCGGAAAAGAGGGCAACCGGGTGGTGATTCTGGCTGTCGAGGCGACCTTGCCACGTGCTGAACCAGAGCCAGAGCCAGAACCCGAGCAGCCCGCTCCACAGGAGAAACCGCCGGAACGGATCAGCCGCGAGGAGTTGTACGAGGACATCAAGGATGCCGCGCAGTGCTCGCGGGTCTATCTGACGATGGTGGTGTTGTCCACCATCGTGGCGGCCGTTGGCCTGTACTACAACAGTGTGGCGATCATCATCGGGGCGATGGTGATCGCACCCNTGCTCGGGCCGAACATGGCGTTGGCACTCGCTACGACCCTGGGCGACCTGGCCCTGCTTCGGCGTGCGTTCCTGACAGCCCTGGCCGGGATTTCGGTGGCGATGGTGTTGTCGACGATCATCGGCGTGCTGCTGCAGGTGGACCCGGCAATACCGGAAATTGCATCGCGCGACGGAGTGGGGCTGGGCGACCTCGTCGTGGCTTTGGCATCGGGTGCGGCAGGGGCACTGGCGTTCACGACAGGCGTGTCGGCGATCTTGATCGGGGTGATGGTGGCCGTGGCGCTATTGCCGCCGCTGGTGGCGTTCGGGCTGCTGCTTGGCAGTGGGCATGCAGTACTGGCGATGGGTGCGTTGTCGCTGTTTCTGATGAATCTGATCTGCGTGAATCTGGCTGGAGTAACGACGTTTCTGGTGCAGGGCATTCGTCCGGCGACATGGTGGGAGAAAGATCGCGCCTCGAAAGCCACGCGCATCGCCATTACGTTGTGGCTGGCGGTATTGGCGGCATTGGGCGGCATGATCCTGTTGTTGCACAAAAATTGAACAGGCATGGACAGGAAGCCGTGATGCCGTTTCCCTTCATGCATCGTATTCAACTTCTCGACAACGTTCGGCCAGAGACTCAGGGAATCGGGTAGTAGAGATGCATGAACGGAGGCTGAAAAAGCATGGGCAGCACGGCATGGCGACGCTCTGCAAACCATTCATGAAAGCGGCGGTCAATAGCTTGGTCACGTCGACGCGGTAGGGGCGTGGTTGAGAGAAGCGCAACGGCTTCGGTTTCATTCAATGCAGCGAATGCCAAGGGTACGAACAGGAGCCATTCCGATGGCTCAGGAACCCTGTGTCAGTGCAAGGACAGGAGTAGAGCCATATGGAAGCCAATCGTGACCAGGCCGAGCCATCCGGATTGAAGCCCGGCGCACATGACGATCTGAAATCCCTGCCGTTGCCGGAAGTGGAGAAANAACTGGGGTCGTCGCCGGACGGTCTCAGCCAGGCCGAAGCGCAGAAGCGGTTGACGCAATACGGGCCGAACGAACTGGAAGAGAAACAGGCCAATGCTTTCCTGAAATTCCTCAGCTATTTCTGGGGTCCCATCCCGTGGATGATTGAAGCCGCCGTCATCCTCTCGGCGGTAGCCCAACATTGGCCGGACTTTGTCATCATCCTCGTGCTGCTTCTAGCCAACGCCGTGGTCGGATTCTGGGAAGAACACCAGGCGGGCAACGCCATTGCCGCGCTGAAGGCCAAACTGGCAATCAAGGCCCAGGTGAAGCGCGATGGGCAGTGGACCACCCCGGCGGCGCGTGAACTGGTGCCGGGCGACGTCATCCATCTGCGTCTGGGCGATATCGTGCCGGCGGACGCACGCTTGCTGGAAGGCGATCCGATCGAGGTGGATCAGGCCGCGCTGACCGGCGAATCCTTGCCTGTCACGCACACATCCGGCGAGGCGGTATTTTCCGGCTCGATCGTCCGCACCGGCGAAATCGACGCGCTGGTCTATGCCACGGGAACGAACACCTATTTCGGCAAGACGGCGCAACTGGTACAGNGGGCGCAGACAACCAGCCATTTCCAGCGCGCGGTGCTGAGAATCGGCAATTACCTGATAGTCCTCGCGGTGGTGTTGGTGGCGATCATCATTACCGTCGCGCTGTTCCGCGACGATCCCATTCTCACCACCCTGCAGTTTGCCCTGGTGCTGACCGTGGCCGCAATCCCGGTTGCAATGCCTACCGTGCTGTCGGTGACCATGGCGGTCGGCGCGCGCCTGCTGGCCAGGAAAGAGGCGATCGTCACCNGCCTGGCGGCCATCGAGGAACTGGCGGGCG
Organism: Thiobacillus sp.; assembly: GCF_013693775.1. Lineage (NCBI taxonomy): Bacteria > Pseudomonadati > Pseudomonadota > Betaproteobacteria > Nitrosomonadales > Thiobacillaceae > Thiobacillus > Thiobacillus sp. The sequence continues at coordinate 869,804 of NZ_CP059257.1, read as the reverse complement.
TGGATGTGTTGTGTTCGGACAAGACCGGCACCCTGACCCAGAACAAATTGACCCTGGGCGATCCCTTCAGCGTCGATGGCATCCCGGCCGATCGGGTCATCCTCGACGCCGCACTGGCCTCGCGCGCAGACAACCAGGACACCATCGACCTGGCCGTCCTGGGCGGGCTGAAAGACAAGGATGCGTTGAAGGCTTATGGGGTGCTTCACTTCCAGCCATTCGACCCGGTGCACAAGCGCACCGAGGCGACCGTCAAGGGACCGGATGGCGACGAATTCAAGGTGACCAAGGGCGCGCCGCAGGTGATCCTGGAATTGTCTGCCAATGCCGATGAGGTCGTCACGGCTGTCGATCAGGCCATCAATGAATTTGCGGCGCGCGGTTTTCGTTCCCTGGGCGTGGCGCGAACCGATGGCGACGGTCAATGGCAGTTCGTCGGCGTATTGCCCTTGTTCGATCCGCCGCGCGAGCAGGCCAGGGCGACCATCGCAACCGCGCGCGAAATGGGCGTGAGCGTCAAGATGGTGACGGGCGATGCACTGGCCATCGCGCGCGAGACTGCGGGCAAGCTGGGATTGGGAGCGAACCTCCTCGATGCCAGCGGCTTTGGCGATACCAGGCACCACGAAACGGGACAACTGGCGGCATCCATCGAAAACGCCGACGGTTTCGCCCAGGTCTTTCCCGAACACAAATACCACATCGTCGACGTCCTGCAGCAACGCGGGCATATCGTCGGCATGACGGGCGATGGGGTGAACGATGCCNCTGCATTGAAGAAGGCCGACTGCGGCATTGCCGTCTCGGGCGCGACGGATGCGGCACGCGCGGCGGCGTCCATCGTGCTGATGACGCCCGGCCTGTCGGTGATCGTCGACGCGATCAAGGAAAGCCGGAAAATTTTCCAGCGGATGAACAGCTATGCAATCTATCGCATCACGGAAACGCTGCGCGTACTGCTGTTCATGACCTTGTCCATCCTGGTGTTCAATTTTTACCCGGTGACCGCGGTGATGATCGTGATGCTGGCCCTGCTCAACGACGGGGCCATTCTGTCCATCGCCTACGATAACGTGCACTACAAGAACATGCCCGAAGCCTGGAACATGNCCCAGCGTACTGGGCGTCGCCACGGTGCTGGGCGTGACCGGGTCGTTTCCGCCTTTGGCCTGTTCTATCTCGGCGAGCGCGTCTTCCATCTTGACCGTGCGCATGTCCAGACCTTGATGTACCTGAAGCTGTCCGTCGCGGGGCACCTGACGATTTTCCTGACCCGCACGCGCGGCCCGTTCTGGTCGATACGTCCCGCACCGATCCTGTTGCTGGCGGTGGTCGGCACGCAGCTGGTGGCGACGTTGATCGCGGTCTACGGCGTATTCATGACGCCGCTGGGCTGGGGCTGGGCGCTCATGGTGTGGNGGTATGCCCTGGCGTGGTTTTTCATCAATGATCTTGCCAAGCTCGCCGCCTACCGGATCTTCGATCCGGACACGCGTGCCGGTTTGGCGCATGCCTGAAGCGCCGGGCAGGCTGCCGGTTGGCGAGAAAACCGGCTTGCGCCGGTTTCGGGACGCCACGCGCCTGTCCGCACGCGCGAACAGGCCAGGCCGATTTACGGCGCCGGCGGCAACACCTGGACCATGCGCTTCCAGCTGAATGGCCCGAAGCTGCTCGCGCTGGCGCGGCCATCGCTGTCGCCCGGCTTGACCATGAGCTTGACCCATTCCATCGGGGCGACGCTGCCATGCACCACGATGCGGTGGAAGTTCTTCACGTCGTAACCGTTGGGATGGCTGTCATAGGCGTCGTCGCTGCACGCCGCTTCCGTGGCGCCGTTCTCGGCGGCACAGGGCGCACCTTTGACCAGCGGGTTATCCGAACGATAGCCGTGGGAGTCGCCGTTCAAAAGCAGAACCGGCTTGCCGAATGCGGTCGTGTGCAGCGCGATGCTGTCGATGAACTGCCGGTAGTTGGCGATGTGCAGGTCCTTCGGGTCATGCCCGTCGAGATCCCACATGTCGGCCTGGATCTGGATCACCACGGCCCGGGCGTGATTTGTCCTGGCGAGGGCGAAGGCCTTGTCGAGCCAGCGCAGGTCAGCGCTGGTGCGCTTGAGGATCTCGTCGGTTTGCGCTTGCGTGCGGTCGAGGCCGAACCAGTTGTCTTCGTCGTTGTTCGAGCCGCCCGGAACGTTCAGGGTCACGAACACGACGCCAGCCTGCTCCCACATCACGTTCTCGACGTATTCGGCGTCGGTCGGATAGTTCGCATCGTAGGCCTGGGCCTGCGAGATCAGCGGCTTGTCGACGGCGATGGCATTGCCGGGTGTGGCAAAGAAGATGTCGCGGACATATCCGAGATTCGCAAGCGGGTCGAGACCGCCTTCCTTGCTTTTGTGGCAGTCGGTCCATTCGTTGTCGCCGGGNGTGTACACCACGGGAGACTGGAAGGCAGTCCAGAGGTCGTAGATCGACTGATCGTAGGTCTGGGAGCAGGTCTGCTTGCCGGAGTGGATGTCGCCGACGTGGAGAACCAGCGAAACATCGCGATCATCGTTGATCGTCTTGATGAACGCCGGGGTGGCATCTAACTGGGCCGTGTCGGCGTCCTTGGTGCCGTAGGGCGAGTCGCCGAATACGGCGATGCCGAGCACGCCATGCGCATCATGGGATGCCTTGTCATGGAACGAATGGGCCTGGGCTGCGGTGGCTGCAAACACGCTGGCGCCCAGCATCAGGGGAAGAATGAGTTTTCGCACAGTTTGATTCTCCGGTGGTCATGAGGAGGGCGACGTCCCGTTCACCGCAACGACAGGATGTGGAAGACGCCGGGTCGGCAATCGAAATTGCTGCCCGGATTGTTGGATTCGTAGATGACATCGCCATGACAAAGGATCATCGTTGCGAAAAAATCGGCCACNTGGCCGACTGCGGGAACCTCAGCGCGACGTACTGGCCTGTGACGGGGATTTAATCGCTGTCCATGCCTAATGCGACAAACAGCCCGTCAAGCTGGCCGACAGGCCGGCCGGCGTATTCGAGCACGCATGAAACCGCGATCCTGGCACGGCCACGTCGCCGAAGTGTGCGCGTGAAAACGGTCCAGGCCAAAGGGTCCGAAAGAAAGGAACGCGCCGTGAAGCTGCCGTCGATGGGGCGCTCGTAGCGCATGGTGTTGCGCTGGATCACCAGCCGGCTGTCGATGCCTTCGTCGTGCAAGCGCGCATGAAGCAGCGACCAGGCTGCAAGGATGGCAATGGCCGAGGCGCTGCCGCCGAACACGGTGCCGCAGTGGTTGATGTTCGGCGGCAGGGGCGCGCTCAGTATGACGTCCTCGGGCCGTGCCGACACGACCGAGACATGCATGGCCTGCGACAGGGGAATGTGCTGATGCAGATAGTGTTCGAGTTCGTTTGGCGACACGATGCATTCCTGGGGCGGCGCGAGTCGGCACAGCCAGCCATCTGGCATCGTGCGAGATCGCCCCGGAATTATGCTATGGCCGGCCTCGGCCCGGGAAGCATGTGCGGGAGGGGGCCGTGGCCGGTTTCCGGTCAGCGCCGGGAAAGCAGGAATGTCCTCAGTGCGACCGCATCGTTGTATCGTTCTTCCCGTGCCGCGAACAACAGCGTCACCGGCCCGGTCCCGAGGGCCTCGATCGCATGCGTCAGCGCTGCGGGCTGCTGTTGCAATTCCTGCCGGTAGCGACGCTCGAATTCCGCCCACTTCGCGGGCTCGTGATTGAACCATTTGCGCAATTCCGTGCTGGGGGCCAGTTCCTTGAGCCACAGGTCGATGCGGGCTTTGTCCCGGGCAAGTCCGCGCGGCCACAGTCGGTCGACCAGGACCCGCATGCCATCGTCCGGNGAGGGGGCTGCGTAGGCGCGCTTGACGCGGATGTCCATCCGCGGCCCCTATGGCGTGACACCGCACACCACGCGCNNGCCGCCGCCGCCCAGCGGGGCTGGGTGGTCGGCGTGGTTGTCGCCGCCGGCATGGATCATCAGCGAACGTCCTTTCAGGTCCGCCATGTTCAGGCGCGGCGCGAGCACCGGCTGGGTGGCGCTGCCGTTCGGGTCGACATAGAGCGGCGGCAGGTCGCCCAGATGCCCATCGCCCCAGGGCGTGCCATGGCGATTGGTCTTTTCAGGATCGTAATGCCCGCCTGCGGCAAGGGCGGCGACCATCTTTCCATCTTTTTCCTTCGGGCCGCAATCGGGATTCTGGTGCATATGGAACCCATGCAGGCCGGGCGCCAGGCCCTTGAGATCGGGGGTGAACACCAAGCCGTAGCGGGATTCCGAGACGGTGATCTGGCCGACCGACGGGCCGATCCCGTGTTCGTTCACGCTGTGCATCGGGACCACCATGTCGGCGATGGCGCTCCAGGATGCAAGGCTGGAAACGAGGGCACATACCAATAACCTGGCTTTCATGTCTGCTCCTTCCGGGGAAATACAGTGTGAGCGCCCGCGGCCGGCAAGCGGGATGCCCACCGCGGATCATCTGGAAGCGTAGGCCATGTTCGGTCCTTGGCAAGCGCGCATTGTCGAGGCCTGGATCCGGCCATTCCCGCGTCCTATGCCGGGTCTTACTGCCATCTGCAATCTCTCAGGAATACAGGAGCCTTGTCCACCCGTTGGCCGGATGCCGCCGGCAACTCCGACCCTTCGCGCAGCATCCGAACGTGTTCGTTGTCAGGATCTTCTTCGAGGACATAGCGCGCACCCCGTTCGAAATGTGCGCCCAGGACATAGCAGCGGACAGTCTGGGGCAGGAGGGGGTGTCCGTAGGGCACGCTGCTTACCCACAGGACATGCAGGCCTGGCGACAGCAGGTAGATCGTGTGCCGGAAAGCATTCGGGATGCGGATCGCGGACACGGGCTTCTGGTCGACACCTCGCAACAACACAGGGTGCCGCGAATGGTCGCTCAGCACGGCCACCTGGGCAGCGTCGTCGGTCATGGGGACGTCGAGCGGGATGACAGTATGGGATGCACATCCGCCGATTGAGATGGCAGCGAGCCAGAGAAAGTGAAGAGCCGGGCGGATTAGGCGCATCGAGGCAAGGGCTGTGTTGTCTACGGCTGGCTTGCCGTGATCGCATGCGGGCGTATGGCCGGCTTTTCGAGAATGACCAGCGCAATCCCGCCGAGAATGGCGGCGGACGCCAAGCTCAGCCGCAGGGTGAGTGGCTCGCCCAGAAACAGGATGCCGCCCAGCGCGGTAATCACGGGGACGCTGAGCTGCACGATCGAAGCCTGGGTGGCCTTCAGTGCAGGCAGGACCATGTACCAGATGGCATAGCCCATCCCCGACGCCAGCGCGCCCGACAGAACCGCATACCCGATGCCGGCGTAATCCAGCGGCGTGCCGTGCATCATGAACAGGCTCAATGCGGCTGCAATGGGTGCTGCGCGCAGGAAATTGCCCGCCGTGACCCGGAGCGGGTTTCCCGTCCCTTTCCCGCGCAGGGAATAGATGCCCCATGCAATCCCGGCGCCCAGCATGAATGCCGAGCCCAGCAGCGGCGGTGCCGAGAGGCCCGGGAGCAGGAGGCCGACCAGCCCNCCGAAAGCGAGGACGAAGCCGGCAAGCTGCATGCGTCCCAGACGTTCGCCTGTCCACATGCCGTGGCCGATCATCGTCGCCTGGACGACGCCAAACAGCAGCAGCGCACCCGTTGCCGCCGGCAGGCTCACATAGGCAAAGGAAAAGCCCGCCGCATAGGCAAACAGCGCGAGCGCGGATAGCCAGTTGCCGCGCCCGGCCGTGGTGCCTTGCCTGGCCTTCACCAACAGCCAGAGTGTCAGCGCGCCGGAGGCCAGCCGGAGGGTCGTGAAGCTGGCCGGGTCGATGCTGGTGTGTTTGAGCGCAATCCGGCAGAACAGGGAATTGCCCGCAAAGGCCAGCATGGCGAGCGACGTCAGGGTGAGGGTACGGGTATGGGACATGGTAGGCTTCTTTCGATCGCCATCAGGAGATCGGGCGACGTTGGGCGACAGGGTATCCGCCTTCAGCGTTGCCTCCAAGCCCTTCGCTGGAGGGCTGTTCATGGAAACCTAGGTTGTGCTGGGAGCGATACGGGGCAGGCGTCACGCATCCAGGACCCACTGGGGATTCCAGGCCACTTCCCAGAGATGCTGGTCCGGATCCAGGAAGTAGCCTGCGTATCCGCCCCAGAAGGTATCGAGGGCAGGCTTGACGATGCGGGCGCCTGCGGCGGCGGCTTCGGCCATCACCGCATCGACCTCGGCCCTGGACGCGACGTTATGGGCAAGCGATATATCGATGGCATTGGGCGCGCCTGGAGGCAGCCCGGTGTCATGGGCGAGGCTTGCCCGGGGCCACAGCGCCAGCTTCAGGCCGCCCTGGAGTTCGAAGAATGCGACGGCCCCGAAAGCAAATTCCCGTCCCACGATGCCTTCGGTCTTGAGGCCCATGCCTTCGGCATAGAATTTCACCGCACGGTCGAGGTCGTCCACGCCAAGGGTAATCAGGGTGACACGCGGTTTCATAGGTGTTTTCTCCAGAAAGCACGAGGCGTTATCCAAGGCCCGCTATGCAGCCGATCACGCCAGCGTGCCAAACAAGGCCCCGACGCCTGCCGTCACGCCCATGGCCAACGCACCCCAGAACGTGACACGCAGGGCGCCCATCGCCACCCGCGAACCGCCGGCACGGGCCGCCACGCCGCCCAGAAGCGCCAGGAATACGAGCGAGCTTGCCGAGACGAGCAGGATCAGGTCGGTTTCCGGCGCGAATACCGTGACCAGCAGCGGCATGGCTGCGCCGAAGGAAAAGCTGGCGGCCGAAGAAAGCGCCGCCTGGATCGGCCGGGCAGTCAGCGCCTCGGAGATGCCGAGTTCGTCGCGCGCATGTGCGCCGAGCGCGTCGTGCGCCATGAGCTGATCGGCGACCTGCTTCGCCAAGGCCGGATCGAGTCCGCGGTTGACATAGATTGCCGCCAGTTCCCGGTGCTCGCCCGGATCGTTCGTCTTCAGTTCCTGTCGCTCGCGTTCGAGATCGGCCTGCTCGGTATCTGACTGGGAATGCACGGAGACATATTCGCCGGCCGCCATCGACATGGCACCCGCGACCAGGCCGGCCAGGCCTGCGACGAGCACGCTGCTGTGGCCGCCCTGTGCCGACGCGACGCCCAGGATCAGGCTGGCCGTGGAAACAATGCCGTCATTCGCCCCCAGCACCGCTGCACGCAGCCAGCCGATACGGTCAGTGCGGTGATGTTCCCTGTGACGTCGCGGCATGTTCCTTGTCCGTATCGGTTGTGGCCACGTACGTGTTGCGTGGCCAGGATTTGGAATGGAGCGCTTCCGGGGCCGTACCAGCTCCCACAGGCCATCATGTTAGCGAGCTTGCTTCACGCTCGGCAAGGCATTCGCCGCGTGACGATGGCTACAGTGCACCCGGTTCGATCTCATGCAGATACTCGGGCGCCTTGACGCCGGCTTGCCTTGTGCCGGCAGGCCTCGCGTCAACGCCCTACCCGAATCACCGTTCCCTCGCGCCGAGGATCGGCGGCCCCGCTGTGCGCGCCGGTCGCGGGATCGACGACGATGGCCTGCACCGAGCCGATGGTTTCGCGGCAGCCGTCCGTTCCCGCTTCGCCCAGACCGGTATGCCCGAGTGTGCGCAGCGCGTCCTGCGTGGCGAGGCTGAAAGATGGCTGCATGAAGGCCTGGCCGCCTTCGCAGCTCACCTTGCCCGTTGCGTTCGTAACCGACAGGCGCGGCGCATCGATGGCCTGCTGCATTGTCATGCCGTGGTCGATGAGGTTGAGCGTGACGTTGAGCACCGAGTTGATGATGGTGGCGCCGCCGGGCGAGCCGTAGGCGGCGACGGGCTTGCCGTCCTTCAGCAGCAGCAGCGGCGCCATGCTGGAGCGCGGGCGCTTGAATGGCGCGACGTCGTTGGCGCCAGGATTGCCTTCGGCGGGGTCGGCGCTGGGCAGGAAATTGAAATCGGTCAACTCGTTGTTGAGTAGGAAGCCATAGCCCGGCACGGTGATACCGGAACCCCAGGTGTATTCGATGGTGGTGGTATAGCTCACCATGTTGCCCCAGCGGTCGACGATGGCGAAGTGGGTGGTGTGGAGGCTTTCTTCCCGTGTGCGGGCCGGCTTCGGCCGCATGGCGGCGGGNGTGCCCCAGGGTGTGAGGTCGCCTGCCTGTGGCGTGTCCATGCGGCGATCCGTTTTGATCAATGCCGAGCGCGCCGCCAGATACTCGGGATTCAGCAGGGCGTGTTGCGGCACCTGCGCGGCATCGTCGTCGCCGATCCACACCGCGCGGTCGGCGAAGGCCAGGCGCATGGCCTCGGCCATCACATGCAGGGTCTTGGGGCTGCCGAAGCCGTAGCCTTGTGCGACGTCGCCGAGCGGAAAGCGCTCGAGCAGCTTCAGGATTTCGAAGAGCGTGAGACCGCCGGAGGAGGGNGGCGGCATGCCGGCGAGCGTCCAGCCGCGATAGTGGCCGATCAGCGGCCGGCGAATCGCCACCCGGTACTGTGCCAGATCGGCGAGCGTCATGCGGCCCTTGCCCGCATCGCCGAGCTCGCTACGCTCGCGCTGCTGCGCCTTGACGATGGCGCGCGCGATCGGGCCGCGGTAGAACGCATCGGGGCCCTTGGCCGCAATCAGTTTCAGGGTCTTCGCCAGATCGGGCTGCACCAGCCAGTCGCCCTCGGCGAGCGGCACACCGCCGGGACGGAAGGTCGCAGCGGTTTCCGGCTGGATCTGCGTTCGACCGTCATCGTTCGCGATGTCGTCCGCCAGGAAACGGTTGACACGGAAGCCGTGCTCGGCGAGTTCGATCGCAGGCACCAGCGTGTCGGCCAGCTTCATCGTGCCCCAGCGGCGCAGGGCAGTGTCGACGCCGAGGAGCGTACCCGGCACGCCCACTGCGAGGCCGCTGGTCGAGGCAAGCGGAAAGGTCATCGGCAGGCCGTCAGGCGCGAACATGTCGGCACGGGCGCGTGCAGGNGCGCGTTCGCGCGAATCGACGAAGTAGGTCTCGCCGGTCCTGGCCAGGTGGACCAGCATGAAGCCGCCGCCGCCGATGCCGGACGATTGCGGCTCGACGACGTTCAACGCGAATTGCACGGCGGCAGCGGCATCGATGGCGTTGCCGCCCTGTGCCAGGATGCGCGCACCGGCCGCGGCGGCAGCCGGTTGCGAGACCGCCACCACACCCTCGGGCGAAGCGGCCAGCACGGAGGAGGACAGCAGGCAGAAGATGAACCAGCGCGCAATACGGATCATGGGCCACGGCCGGGATCGGCAGAAAGAGAGCAGGACAGAGCCTGCACCGGTTAGGCCACGCGCGTCAATGCGCGGACCAGGTATTCAGCCGGGCTTGCCGTCGACGCGCGGGCGCAGCAGCATCGGGGCATACACCGCCACGAACAGGCCGAATGCGGCGATCCACACCAGCCCGGCCATGGTCATGGCTTGCGTATATGCGGCAGGAAANAGCAGCGGCAGCGCGACGCGGGCTAGCGCGGCGAGGTTGATCGCGATGAAGGCCACCGTCATGATCGGCGGTGGTTCCAGCGGACGGCCGGTGTGGCCGAGCGAGACGCGCGCCATCATGCCCAGGGTCAGGGCGCCGATGGCGCCGGCGGTGAAGGCATGCAGCGCGCTGCCGGCAGCGGTGTTCCATCCGGCCGCCGACAGTGCCAGCAGCGCGAAGCCGAGCGGGACCCACGCATAGCCCAGGTGGAGGATCCACAGCAGCGGCACCGACCAGAATTTCGGGGTATACCAGCCCGCCAGGCGGATCGCGTGGGCCGCCGCCGCTACAGCGGCAAGCAGGGCCGTGACAGGCGAGGTCGGCGCGACCAGCGCGGCGATCAATGCCAGCAGGGTGGTGGCTGGTACCAGCCATTCGATGATTGTCCAGCGGCGCGCGCGGGTACGCAGCTTGTTGTCGGTGAAGCTGGGGATCACCCGTCCGCCCATTGCCGTGATCATCATGATCACCACATAGACACCCAGATGCAGCCCTGGCCGTGCCGTGCCGGACGTCCAGTGCAGGGCATCGGCGTGCACCAGCGCATTGGCCGCAGCCAGCGCCAGCAACAGGATGGGGAAGGGATAGTTGTGTAGTTGCTTCGTCCGCAGGATCGGCCCTGCCAGCGTGACCGCGAGTACCGGCAGGAACGCCAGGTCGATCAGCGCGATCAGGCCGGTAGGAAGGCCCGGAATCAAGAAGCCCAGCCGCCCCGCCAGCCACAACAGGAACAGGGCGGCCAGCGGACGGCCCGAGGGCGTACGTAGGCCGGTCCAGTTCTGTGCTGCGGTCAGCAGAAAGCCGGCAATCACTGATACGGCGAAGCCGAACACCATTTCATGGCCATGCCAGACCAGCGGAAGCAGTTCGCCGGGAATGACGGCACCATTCAGGACAAGCAGCCACAGCGCCATCATCAGCACGGCATAGAGGCCGGCCGCCAGGAAAAACGGCCGGAAGCCGAGCGCGAAAGGCGCCCAGCCGACGGGCGGCGGACGCTTCGCTAAATCGTCGGTGGGCAGCATGGCCATGTGGGGCGTGCGGGAGCAATCAGATGTGGCGGGGTGCCGCGCTGTGCCGTTCGCAGGTTGTCAATCAGCCCGTGCTCCAGGCACGCGGACGTTTCATGCCGGCGATCTTGCAGGCCTGCTTCACATAGCCATACGGGAACAGTTCGAACAGTTTCTTCTGAGCGTCCCGGCCCATGCGCTCGGCCAGGTGCTTGATGACGAAGCGGGCATCGGCTGCGATCTGGTGTTCGTCATAGTATTCGCGCATGAAACGGATGGCATCCCAATGGTCGTCGGTGAGCTGGATGTTCTCGCCTTCGGCCAGGACCTTGGCTATTTCCTCGTTCCAGTCTCCCGGTTCGATCAGATAACCTTCCGCGTCGCGTTCGGGCAAATCGATGGCCATGATTTTCTCCTGTTCCGATTCGTTGCTTAATAATTCATTTCTTATATATGTTTACATGTTCTGCCGATGCGATCAAGCCGGAATCGGCAGATGCACCCCGTCACGTCCCGCCGCCGTGGAATTCGACACCCGGTTGGCGTTCCGGCAGAGCTTCCACCAGGAGTTCGCGCCGTGCCAGCGCCATGGCCTCGACGCCCGGTTCGTTCAGATACGATTTGGCGTCGGACACCGCGGCAGCCAGCAGGTCGGCTGCCAATGTGTCGGGATCGCGACCGACCGATTTGGCCAGCGCCCTGAGCTCGATGCAGGGATCCTGCGGCAGCCGGATTTCGAGAGGCTTGCCGCCACCGGCCGCCATCAGCGGCGGGTGCGGTTCGCCGCTGTTTCCGGCCAGCACTCGACTCATCACGCCGGCGATGTGCGAAGCGACGGAAGGAGTGTGGCCAGCAGGCTGCAGGCGGATCCGGTTGACGAAGTACTTCTCGAAATCGACCTTGGCCTGATGCACCCAGCGCCCCTGGCGCATCCAGTTGATGTCGCGCAAGGGCACCTGGGGTTCCGACAGGTAGGCGGCGCCGGTGTTGCCCATGTCGCTGAGCCACTTGGCGCGTTGCGGGACATAACTCGTCAGCTGCGCATCACCGAGCTGGGCCAGGATGTTGTGCACCGCAATCTCGCCGGCCTTCTGGATCGCGTATACCGAGTCGGGAGCACCCACCGGCACCGGGGTGTGGGTCACTGCCGGTTGTGCCACGCAGGCGCCAAGGGCGAATACATTGGGGTAGTCCGGGTTGCGCAGGTACTCGTCCACGATCACCAGTCCATGCTTGTCGACCAGGCCGGCGGCACTGCGTATGCCGGGCACNCCGCCGAAAGCCGGCCAATAGACCGAATAGGCATATGGCAGCGCATGGGTCTGTTTGGTGCCGCCGGTGGCATTGAGTTCGGCGATGTGAAGGAGGTCCGCGTCGATGCGCGTCGTGATGGCGTTGCAGATCACACTGATCTTGGTATCGACCAGCGCAGCGGTTACCGCGCCGCGGCTGGCGCCTTCGCCACCAAGGCCGAGATGGCCGGGCCAGGGTTCGGGCGTGACGAGGGTGATCGGCACCCGTTCGCGGATGTTGCGGCGCTTGAGGTCTGCATCGATCAGGAAGGCATATTCGTAGAGCGGTCCCAACACGCTGGCGCCAGGCGCCGCCCCGATCACGATCGGTCCGGGGTGGCGCACGAACTCACGATAGGCCGCCAGTGCGCGTTCGGCCTGGTCGATGTGGATCACCGAATGCGTGTAGTCGGCAAGGCCAGGAATCGCGTCGGTCATGCCGCTGGCGCCCGTGGCGATCAGCAGCGCATCGTAATACAGCACGTCGCCGTTCTCCAGGTCGACCTGGATGACGTCGGGATGGATGCGTTCGACGGCGCTGTGGATGAATTTGATGCCGCGCGATTCCAGATAGGGCGCGATGGGGAAGGCAATGTCGGCGCGCTCGCGCCAGCCCATGGCGATCCAGGGATTGGACGGCACGAAGTGGAAATAGGGCTTGTCCGACACCACCGTCACTTCGTCGTGTGGGCCCAGCTGGGCTTTCAGGGCATAGGCCGCGGTCACGCCCGCGATGCCGGCTCCCAGGATGACAACATGCGTCATTTCAGTCTCCTTGATTCGTTGGGGTCACGCTGCTCAGCCACGCGGGCGCACCAGTTGCCAGGCGCGCACGGCGTAGGTCGTCGCGGCAAAACCGCTCCACACATGCACCAGACGCGTGAACGGGAAGACGAGGAAGATCGTCATGCCGAGGAACAGGTGCGTCTTGAAGACCCAGCCCGCGCCGAGCAGTAGTTCGACCGCATCGCCGCGGAAGGTGACGATGCGCTGCGCCCATTCGGCCAGGCGGATCATCATGCTGCCGTCCAGATGCTGGGCCGACAGCGGAATGGTCGCGAGGCCGAGCAGCAGTTGCAGCCAGAGCAGCAGCAGGATCAGGATGTCGCTGGCTTTCGACGTGGCACGGATGCGCGGCTCGGTCAGGCGGCGATGCAGCAGCAGCGAGATGCCGAAGAAGGCCAGCACACCCGCCGTGCCACCCGAGACCATGGCCAGCACTTGTTTGGCCCCAGCGCTGATGAAGGGTTCGTAGACGAAATGCGGCGTCAGCATGCCGAAAAANTGGCCGAAGAACAGGAACAGCACGCCGACGTGGAACAGGTTGCTGCCCAGCCTAAGCTGGCCGCGCTTCAGCAATTGCGAGGAATCGCTCTTCCAGGTGTATTGCTCGCGGTCGAAGCGGATCAGGCTGCCGAGCAGGAAGATCGTCAGGGCGATGTAGGGATAGATTCCGAACAGGAACGTTTGCGAGTAGGACATTTTCAGATCCTCCTGATCAATGCGTCGAAGCGGCCGCCTGCCGACGCGACGCCGGCATCCGCACCACCGTTACCTGTGGACCTGGCTTGAGTAGCGGTTCGACACCATCCATCGACGGGCCGAACAGTTCCATCGCCTCGTCCATGTCGCGCACTGGCGGCTCGGCCAGTTCCTGTGCCGCCACCGGCGACAGCGCTTCCAGCACCTGGAAAGCAGTGGCATAAGGACTGCCGTTGGCGTCGAGCTTGCGGCCGATGGTGGCAAGCACGTGCACGGCGTCGCCCAGCAGTTCGAGAGCTTCCTCAGCCGGTAGCAGCGAGAGGAACTCGAGGAACAGCGGCACGTAATCTGGCAGTTCGGCGGCAGAGGCATCGAAGTCATGCTTCCAGTATTCCTCCAGCAGGTCGATCATCGCCGAGCCGCGGTCGCGTGATTCGCCGTGGATGTGCTCGAACAGATGCAGCGAATGCGAGGGGTTGCGGTCGAAGGTGGCGACGTAGTTTTCCTGCAGCGCGATCAGTTTCGACTCGTGCAGCAGGTCGAACAGCGGCGCGAGTCGCGTCGGCGCGCCGCCATTGAAGTCGGTTTCGTCCTCCAGCGCGGTGTGCATCTCGGGCAGCGCCGCCAGCCACTCGGGTTCCGGGTAGCACAGCAGCAGGGACAGGACTTTGAAAGTTTTCATCGTGGGGCTCCTTAACCGGTTTTCTTCTTGGCGTGCAGCTGCGACAGGTCGACCGGGACGGCATTCCTGCGGTTGCCGAACAGGGTGGTCTTGGGCGAGACGCCGTCGGAACAGCCGTTGCCGAAGGTGAAGCCGCAACTCGATTTCTCCTCGAAGGTGTTGATCGTCTCCTCGCGGTGGGTGGTGGGGACGACGAAACGGTCCTCGTAGTTGGCGATCGCGAGATAACGGTACATTTCGTCGGCCTGTGCGAAAGTCAGTCCGACCTGATCGAGCGCGGCGGTGTTGGGCTTGCCCTCCACCGACTTGCCGCGCATGTAGGCGCGCATCGCCAGCAGGCGGTCGAGGGCGGTGATCACCGGTTTCTCCTTGCCGCCGGTCAGCAGGTTGGCGAGATAAGTGATCGGGATGCGCAGCGACTGGGTGTCGGGGATGATGCCGTTCATCCCCATCTGGCCCGATTCGGCCGCAGCCTGGATCGGGGAGAGCGGTGGCACGTACCAGACCATCGGCAGGGTACGGTACTCCGGATGCAGCGGGAACGCGATCTTCCAGTCGATCGCCATCTTGTAGACCGGCGACTTCACCGCGGCGTCGAGCCAGGCCTCGGGGATGCCTTCGGCGCGCGCGGCGGCGATGACCGCCGGGTCGGACGGGTCGAGGAAGATCTTCAGCTGCGCTTCGTAGAGCTCCTTTTCGTCGGTGACGCTGGCGGCTTCTTCAATTCTGTCAGCGTCGTACAGGATCACGCCGAGATAGCGGATGCGGCCGACGCAGGATTCCGAGCACACGGTCGGTTGGCCGGCCTCGATGCGCGGGTAACAGAAGATGCACTTCTCGGCCTTGCCGGACTTCCAGTTGTAGTAGATCTTCTTGTACGGGCAGCCAGAGATGCACATGCGCCAGCCGCGGCACTTGTCCTGGTCCACCAGCACGATGCCGTCTTCCTCGCGCTTGTAGATCGAGCCCGAGGGGCAGGACGCGACGCAGGTCGGGTTGAGGCAGTGCTCGCAAAGGCGCGGCAGATACATCAGGAAGGTGTTCTCGAAGGTCGAATGGATCTCCTTCTGCACGTTGTCGAAGTTCTTGTCGCGGCTGCGCGAGGCGAACTCGCCGCCAAGATCGTCTTCCCAGTTCGGCCCCCAGTGGATCTTGTCCATCTTCTGACCGGTGATGGCCGAGACCGGACGCGCGGTGGGCGGCGTCTCCGACAGCGGCGCCTTCTGCAGATGCTGATAGTCGTAGGTGAAGGGTTCGTAGTAGTCGTCGATCTCAGGCAGATTGGGATTGCCGAAGAGGTTGGCGAGGATCTTCAGGCGGCTGCCCTGTCGCGGTTCGAGCTTGCCGTCGCCCTTGAGCTTCCAGCCGCCGTTCCAGACGTCCTGGTTCTCCCACTGTTTGGGATAGCCGATTCCGGGCTTCGATTCGACGTTGTTGAACCAGGCGTATTCCATGCCTTCGCGCGAGGTCCACACGTTCTTGCAGGTGACCGAGCAGGTATGACAGCCGATGCACTTGTCGAGATTCAGGACCATGGCAATTTGCGCACGCACTTTCATGTTGTAACTCCTTGCCTGACAGGGGCAGCCCCTGTGCTTGTATAAAAATCCCGCGCCGGAGAGAGTGGACGCGGGCGAAGGCGGCGGGAGACACCGCCCTCTAAACCCTCATTCCGGTGTCCGGCTCATCGTTCGACCAGCGGACCTTCCATCCAGTCCACCTTCTGCATCTTGCGCACGATCACGTATTCGTCGCGGTTGGAACCTACCGTGCCGTAGTAGTTGAAGCCATAGGCCAGCTGCGCGTAGCCGCCGATCATGTGCGTGGGCTTGGTGATGGTGCGCGTCACCGAGTTGTGGATGCCGCCGCGGAATCCGCTGACTTCGGCGCCCGGCACGTTGACGATCTTTTCCTGCGCGTGATACATCAGGCACATGCCCTTGGGCACGCGCTGGCTGACCACCACGCGGGCGGTCAATGTGCCATTGACGTTGAACACCTCGACCCAGTCGTTGTCGACCAGTCCGGCATGCTTGGCCTCGATCTCGGACACCCAGACGTGGGGACCGCCCCTGGATAAGGTGAGCATGCGCAGGTTGTCGGTGTAGGTGCTGTGGATGCCCCATTTCTGGTGCGGGGTGATCCAGTTGAGCACCAGCTCGTGGTGGCCGTTTGGCTTCTTGCCCAGCAGCGGCGCGATCGTCTTGGTGTCGACCGGCGGCTTGTACACGCACAGGCCCTCGCCGAAATCCAGCATCCACGGATGGTCCTGGTAGAACTGCTGACGGCCGGTCAGGGTGCGCCAGGGAATCAGTTCGTGCACGTTGGTGAAACAGGCGTTGTACGACACGTGCTCCGATTCCAGACCCGACCAGGTCGGCGAAGAGATGATCTTGCGCGGCTGCACCTGGATGTCGCGGAAGCGGATTTTGTCGTCCTCGCGCGAACTGGCCAGATGCGTGTGGTCGCGGCCCGTGATCTTCGACAGGGCCTCCCATGCCTTCACCGCCACATGGCCGTTCGTTTCCGGCGCCAGCATCAAGACCACTTCGCAGGCATCGATGGCCGATTCGATCCTCGGCAGCCCCTTGCTGACGCCTTCCTCGGTAACGGTGTAGTTCAGTTCGGCGAGTTGCTGCACTTCGACTTCGGTATTCCAGCTGATGCCCTTGCCGCCGTTGCCGACCTTGGTCATCAGCGGGCCCAGTGCGGTGAATTTCTTGTAGGTGTCGCCGTAGTTGCGCGTTACGACTGTCATCGTCGGCAGGGTCTTGCCGGGAATCGGATCGACTTCGCCCTTCTTCCAGTCGCGCACGCCCAGGCTCTGCCCCAGTTCGGACGGCGTGTCGTGCATCAGCGGCGTCAGCACCAGGTCCTTCTGCGTGCCAAGATGGGTGGCGGCGAGCTCGGAGAACTTCTTCGCGATGGTCTTGTAGATTTCCCAGTCCGACTTCGATTCCCACAGTGGCTGTACCGCCTCGGACAGCGGATGGATGAAGGGATGCATGTCCGAAGTGTTGAGGTCGTCCTTCTCATACCAGGTGGCCGAGGGCAGCACGATGTCGGAATACAGGCAGGTGGTCGACATGCGGAAGTCCAGCGTGACCAGCAGATCAAGCTTGCCTTCGGCGCCCTTGTCGTGCCACACCACCTCCTTCGGCTTGGCCTCGCCGAGTTCACCGAGGTCCGGTCCCAGCACCGCGTTCTGCGTGCCGAGCAGGTACTTGAGGAAATACTCGTGGCCCTTGCCCGAGGAACCCAGCAGATTGGAGCGCCACACGAACAGATTGCGCGGGAAGTTCTTCGGGTTGTCCGGATCCTCGCAGGAGAACCTGAGCGCGCCGCTCTTGATCTGCTCGACCGCGTACTTGACCGGGTCGATGCCGGCAGCATCCGCCGCCCGGGTGATGTCGAGCGGGTTGGTCTCCAGCTGGGGCGCGGAAGGCAGCCAGCCCATGCGTTCGGCACGCACGTTGAAATCGATCAGCCGGTAGTCGCCGTTNTTCTTGTCTGCCGTCGGCGACAGGATCTCCGATGCCGCCAGCTTCTCGTGGCGCCATTGGCTGGTGTGGGCGTAGAAGAAGGAGGTGGAATTCATCTGCCGCGGCGGACGATGCCAGTCGAGGCCGAAGGCCAGCGGCGCCCAGCCGGTTTGTGGCCGCAGTTTNTCCTGACCGACGTAGTGCGCCCAGCCGCCGCCCGACTGGCCGATGCAGCCGCACATCATCAGGAGATTCATGATGCCGCGGTAGATCATGTCGTTGTGGTACCAGTGGTTGAGCGCCGCGCCGAGGATGACCATGGACTTGCCCAGGGTCTTGTCGGCGTTGTCGGCGAATTCGCGCGCCACCGTGATGATGTCGGCGCGCGGCACNCCGCAATGCTTCTCGGCCCAGGCCGGCGTGTAGGGCACGTCGTCATCGTAGCTCTTGGGCAGGTTCGGTCCGCCGAGGCCGCGGTCGACGCCGTAGTTGGCCAGCGTCAGGTCGTAGACGGTGGCCACATACACGTCCTTGCCGCCGACGCTGATGAGCTTGATCGGCAGGTTGCGGACGAGCAGTTCGTCGTGATCGTCACCGCCGAAGTAGGGCATGGCGACCTCGACAATGTCGTCGTAATTGCTCAGCAGGCTCAGCTGCGGCTTCACCTCTTTATTGGAATAGCCGTCGCGCATTTCCAGGTTCCATGCGCCCGATTGACCCCAGCGGAAACCGATCGACCCGTTGGGTGCGACCAGGTAGCCGGTGTTTTCGTCGTACACCACGGTCTTCCATTCGGGATTGTTGTCCTGCCCCATGTGGCCGGTGAGGTCGGAGGCGCGCAGGTAGCGGTCGGCGATTAGCTGGCCTTCGTGCATCTTCAACATGACCAGCATTGGCATGTCGTTGTACTGGCGGCAGTAGGTATCGAAATATTGGCTTTTGTTCTTGTTGTGGAATTCGCTGAGAATGACGTGGCCCATCGCCAGCGCCAGCGCGGCGTCGGTGCCCTGGCGCGGCGCCAGCCAGATGTCGCCGAATTTCACCATCTCGCCGAAGTCGCTTGATACCGCCACCGTCTTGGTGCCCTTGTAGCGCACCTCGGTGTAGAAGTGGGCGTCGGGCGTGCGTGTCTGCGGCACATTGGAGCCCCATACCATCAGATAGGTCGAGTTGTACCAGTCGGCCGACTCCGGCACATCGGTCTGCTCGCCCCACACCTGCGGGCTCGACGGCGGCAGGTCGCAGTACCAGTCGTAGAACGAGCCGCACACGCCGCCGATCAGCGACATATAGCGCGATCCGGCCGCGTAGCTCACCATCGACATCGCAGGAATCGGCGAGAAGCCGTAGATGCGGTCGGGACCGAATTCCTTGATGGTGAAGACGTTGGACGCGGCGATCATTTCCGTCACCTCGTCCCACTTGGCGCGCACGAAGCCGCCCTGGCCGCGCACCGACTTGTAGCGCTTGGCCTTCTCCGGATCCTGGGTGATCGATTTCCAGGCCGCCACCGGCTCCATCGTCTTCCTCGCCTCGCGCCACATTTCCATCAGGCGGCCGCGGATCAGCGGGTATTTCACCCGTTGCGCCGAATAGACATACCAGGAATAGCTGGCCCCGCGCGGACAGCCGCGCGGCTCGTGGTTGGGCAGGTCGGGGCGGGTACGCGGGTAGTCGGTCTGCTGGATCTCCCAGGTGATCAGGCCGTTCTTCACGAAGATTTTCCAGCTGCACGATCCGGTGCAGTTCACCCCGTGGGTGGAACGCACCACCTTGTCCTGCTGCCAGCGGCTGCGGTAGGCGTTTTCCCAGCTGCGGTCTTCGTTGCTGACGACGCCATGGCCGTTGGAATACTCGGCAACGGTCTTCTTGAAGAACGTCAGTCGGTCGAGGAAGTGACTCATTGTTTGCTCCTTACAGTCGCAGGTGAGGCGTTAGGTGTGAGGCGTTAGGCGCGGGTGACGCGGAGTGCGGGCGTCGGCTGTTTCGCCTCACGCCTCACCCTCACGCCTTACGGATTCCGAATCTCCGAACCCTTGCGCAGATAGAACCACCAGTTCAGCACCAGGCACACCGCATAGAACACGGCGAAGCCATACATCGCGTTCTCCGGCGTGCCGGCCTTGAGCTGGCCCTTGATGATCTCCGGCGCGATGAAGGAGCCGTAGGCCGCGACCGCCGAGGTCCAGCCGAGCACCGGTCCCGCCTGGGCGCGGTCGAAGATCACGCCGACGGTGCGGAAGGTCGAGCCGTTGCCGATGCCGCTGGCGGCGAACAGGATCACGAACACCAGCAGGAACTGGGTGAAATAGATCTCTGGCGTGGCCGAGTGGTAGGCCTGCATCAGCACGTATCCAGCATAGACCGAAGCGGCGACCATGACGGCCGAGATGATCTGGGTGACGATGGAGCCGCCGACCTTGTCGGAGATCCAGCCGCCCACCGGACGGATCAGCGCGCCGACGAAGGGGCCGATCCAGGCGTATTGCAGCGCCGAGGGNGCGTGCGGGTTCTTGGCATGCACCCAGGCGCCGGTGGCGGCATTCAGGGTGTGGGTGTCGCCGAAGATGACCGTGATCGACAGCGGCAGCGCCATCGAGAAGCCGATGAACGAACCGAAGGTGACCAGGTAGAGCGCCGTCATCGACCAGGTGTGACGGTTCCTGAAGATCGCGAACTGTTTGGCGATGTTCTCCTTCATCGGCCCGAAGGCGGCGAGCTTCAGGATCAGCAGCGTGACGACGATGATGAGCGGCATCGCCACCCACATATTGAGCACACCGAGGCCCGTCGGCGCCGGCAGGTAGAGGTAGAGGCCGCCGATGGCGGGGATGAAGACCAGGGTGTAGAGCCACGTGACCTTGATGAACGCGGTGATGGCGTTGCCGGCGTCGGGTGAGACTTGCAGCAGGTTGTTCATGCCGAACCAGGCGAGGATGCCGAGCGGCACCAGCGAGAGCACCCAGGTGAGGCCGGCGTTCTGGATGTAGGTCGGCGTGCCGGCGAGGATCTTGCCGAAGATCCAGCCGCTGTCCTTCACCAGCGTCATCGGCTCGCCGCCGAGCGCGCCGAACACGCTGACCGTCATCACCAGCGGGATCAGGATCTGCATCGTTGTCACGCCGAAGTTGCCCAGCCCCGCGTTGATCCCGAGCGCGGTGCCCTGCAGGCGCTTGGGAAAGAAGGTGCTGATGTTGGACATCGAACTGGCGAAGTTGCCGCCGCCGACGCCCGACCACAGTGCCATCAGCTGGAACGACCACAGCGGCCAGTCCGGATGCTGCAGGACGATGCCGGTACCGATCGCCGGCG
The DNA here is from genome assembly GCF_013693775.1 of Thiobacillus sp. Lineage (NCBI taxonomy): Bacteria > Pseudomonadati > Pseudomonadota > Betaproteobacteria > Nitrosomonadales > Thiobacillaceae > Thiobacillus > Thiobacillus sp. The sequence continues at coordinate 849,014 of NZ_CP059257.1, read as the reverse complement.
CCAGCAGCATCGAGGTGGTGAGAAAGATGACGTTGCGCCCNCCNGCCAATCGGATGAAGAAGGAGGAAGGAATGCGCATGGTCGCACCCGCCAGGCCCGAGATCGCGGTGAGCGTGAACAGTTCGTCCTGGCTGAACGGAAAGCCCAGGTTGGACATCTGCACGGTGATGATTCCCCACATCAGCCATACGGCAAAGCCGCACAGCAGGGCCGGCACCGAGATCCACAGGTTGCGGTAGGCAATCTTCCTGCCGGTCGTTTCCCAGAAGGTGGCGTCTTCCGGGTTCCATTCCTTGATATTGGTGGGCATAGATTGCTCCTGGCGTGAAAGAGGAATTACTCGAGCGGGTCGGCGCCTGCGGTCCTGATCATCGGCAGCTTGCGAACCTCGGTCAGGTACATCCAGATCAGCGATACCCAGGTGATGCCATACATCAGCATGAAGATGCCGCTGTTGATGCCGGTGAGATCGACGATGGCGCCGAACAGGATGGGCAGCACGAAGCCGCCGAGGCCGCCCATCAGGCCGACGATGCCGGAGACGACGCCGATGTTGTCGGGGTATTCGTCGGAGATGTACTTGAATACCGAGGCCTTGCCGAATGCCCAGCACAGGCCCAGCACGAACAGCAGCACGGTGAACACCCAGACATTGAGGCCGATGTGCAGCGCGAATTCGCCCTTGGTGGTCTGGATCACCATGTCGGTCTGCGGATACGACAGCAGGAACAGGCAGATCCACGACACCCACATCACCCACCAGGTGAGCCGGTGCGCGCCGACCTTGTCGGAGATCCAGCCACCCACTGCGCGCATCACGCCACCCGGCAGCGAGAAGCAGGCTGCCATCAGTGCAGCGGTCTTGATGGAGAAGCCGTACTCGGTGATGAAATACTTGGTCAGCCAGAGCGACAGCGCCACATAGCCGCCGAACACGATCGAGTAATACTGCGAGAGCTTCCAGACGTTGGGGTCCTTCAGCGCGGCGAGCTGCTGCCTGAAGGTGATGTGGCTGGGTACGTGATGCGCCGTGTCGGTATAGGTGAAGATCCAGAAGAGCATGGCCACGATCAGCATGGCCACCGCGTACACGTGCGGCACGGACTGCCAGCCGTAGGCGACCACCAGGGAGGGCGCGACGAACTTGGTCAGCGCCGCGCCCGAATTGCCGGCGCCGAAGATGCCCATGGCAAATCCCTGCCGCTTTTTCGGGAACCAGCGGGCCACATAGGCGATGCCGACCGAGAAGGAGCCCCCGGCCACGCCGACGAACAGCGCCAGCAGCAGGAAGTGCCAGTAGGCAGTGGCGTAGCCGATCAGCCAGATCGGCACGACCGTCGCCAGCATCAATACGAAAAAGACGATGCGGCCGCCCAGCTTGTCGGTCCACATGCCGAGTGGCAGCCGGATGAGCGAGCCCGTCAGCACGGGCGTGGCCACCAGGATGCCGAACTCGGTCTCGTTCAGGCCCAGCATTTTCTTGATGGGGATGCCGATGATCGCGAACATCATCCACACGGCGAAGCAGGCGGTGAATGCCAGCGTGCTCAGCGTGAGCACGGAAATCTGCTTTTGGGTCTGGGTCGACATGACACATCCTTTACCGAGATTTCAAGACTGGTTTATCTGAAATGTTGACCGCAGTGTATGCCTATGGGTGTAAATGAAAAGGTCGGGATTTGTATGTTTTGAGACGCTTTCTACCTCTAAAGAGGTAGTGGGGGTATTCTGCTAATTCAATGTTTTATCGTAAGTATTTTGGATATTGTTTGGCGTGGAGCAGGGCAATAGATATATTGGGAGTAGCTCTTCAGCAGTGAAGACTGTCCGGAAGTGAGATGCTATATTTTGAACCGTAACGAGGTGGCCAGTCCGATGTGATGCGCGGGCCGCCTGGGCCGGACGCTTTAATGAATCACCCCCTTTACCAGCACAACAGGAAACTCAAATGAAAAAGCATCGCTCATCCTCGCCATTTCACTTGCAACGCTATTGGGCGCCTGCGGANAACAGGAAAGTGCGCCTGAGGCAGCTGCGCCTGCCGCGCCCGAGGCGGCCGCACCGGCACCGGCCGCCATGGAAAAACATGAGGAACCCGCAAATGACGTGGGCAAGAAGGTGTTCGGCGCGGTCTGCGCGCTGTGCCATGCGTCGGGTGCGGCGGGCGCCNCCGTGTTTGGCAACAAGGCCGACTGGGAGCCGCGCATCGCCCAGGGCATGGACGTCCTGTACAAGCACGCGCTCGAAGGCTTCAACGGTGCANAAGGGGCAATGCCCGCACGTGGCGGCAACCCCAAGCTCACGGATGACGAAGTGAAGGCAGCGGTGAACTACATGGTGGATAAAGTCAAATAAATACCAAGTCCGGATGGTCGGACTTGTGCAATTCAGGAACGGGGAGCATCGCGCTCCCCGTTTTTTGAGCCCGTTTGGCTGGGTCGATTCCCTGTGTCAGTGGCGATGCTGGCTGTTTCGGCTCAGGGATGCCAACAGGCGGGGCGTCATGTCCGCAGCGGTCAGCACGGTACCGCGGTGCTGGCGGGCAAAGGCGTCGGCAGCCGTGCGGCTGGCGAAGGCGGGCAGGTCGGCAGTGCGCATCGGGCCGGTGATTGTGGAGCCGTGGACGAAATGGGCCTGTCCGGCCTCGATCCATCGCCCGCTCTCGAGGTCGCGTACATAGCTGACCGCGACATCATCGAGCGTGTAGCGCCGATCGTAGTGACTGACCTTGTGGAGAAAGTCGAACAGGTTGATCGGCGAGTCGAAGTAATGGGCGGCGCCGTCCTTGAAAATGGTTTGCGCCGCCCAGCGCGGATAACGGGCCGGATACATGCCGCAGACCGGGCAGCGTGCAGCGGCGGGCACCGGGCGGGGCGCATACATGGGCTGGCCAGCAGCAGGGTCGTAGGGCGTTGCAGGGGCGACGATGCAAAGCTCGTTGTTGAACAGGTCGATGTCGCGTCCCGGCTGCCCGTCGGCGAGCAGCAGCAGGGAGGTGGCGAATACGATCGTGAGGCCTCCCGACGACAGCAGTCTGGGCGGCAGCTGCCTCATCCGGTGTCCTTGACGCCGAGCTGGGGTCGTCGAACAGGGCGCGAATCAGATTGCGCAGATTGTCTTCCGGAGAGGCATCGGGACGTGTGATCGGGTCGGCCACGATACGCCCGGCGGCGTCGTGGAAATGGTTGGGAAAGGTCGCCAGGTCCGGGTGCAAAGGCGCCGTGTCGATACCGGATTCGGCCTCGCCATAGACCCAGCGTAGCGAATAGGCATCCGCCGCGGCATAGCGCACATCCAGCGTCACGCCATTCTTCAGCCGAACGATGAGCGCGTCCTGCCTGTGTTCGACAGGCCCGTCGAGATCGTCCAGGAAAGCGTGTTCGATCGCCGTACCGAGTTCGAGGTGCAGGCTCATTTGCTGTTGGCCTCCTTCAGGCGCTCGGCGAGCGCGGCACGAGCCGTTTCGCGGGTATCGGCGAGAATCCGGGCTGCCAGATAGTGTTCATAGGCCGGATGCTCGGCCACCTCGCCGCGCTGGATTTTCTGCAGGAGTGCCGCTTCGTCGGGCACGCCATGGAACTGCAGGACGGTGTTGCAGTTCTCGCGCAGTTCGTAGGTCAGCCGGGCCAGTTGTTCGATTTCGGTTGCCGTCTCGAACGGGACGCTTTCAAAGAATTCGGGCATGGTGTTCTTACATGTGGCGGTCGTTGAGTACGCCGCCATCCAGTACGACCATGTCGGGCTGGATATCGGCAAAGCGGGTGACCTTGCCGCCGTATTCGGCAGCGAATTTCGTCGCATCCTGTTCCAGCGCAAAGCTGGCAATGGTCGGTCCCATCGATCCTTCGCGTTTGCTGCCGTAGACGTAGTAGGCGGATTTCGCGTCGATCCAGTGGTCGTGCGGTTCGTCCCAGTCCGCCTTGCCCATGTCCTGCACGAAAATGCCGCGCACTTCCCGGACCTGTTCCGGGGTGAGATAGACGTGGAACATCTCGATCGTGTCGCAGAAGAAATCCGGCTCCGCCTGCCCGGCATAGAAGATCTGCGCCTTGGGACCGGGGTAATCGGCAAGCAGCATGCCGTCGAGGGAGCAGGAGGTGCTGCGGCTGATTTCCAGCGGCGCGACTGCGGTCGGGCCTGCAGACTGACCGCAGGCCGCGAGCAGGGCTGCGGTCAGCGCGGCGAGGATGAATGTCGATCTGATTGATGTCATTTACGGAATCTCCAGCTTGCAATACCCAGGGGCACCACGATCCAGGCAAGCATCACCAGGCCGAGCAGCCAGGGGTCGGCCAGTGCACGGGGAAANACGGTCGCCAGCCCGTACAGGGTACGGACGTCGTCCAGNGAAAAAATGTTGAGGATGCGGAACACGTCGGCCGGGTTCGCCAGCAGCAGGTAGGGAAAGATCTCGCCGCCCCACTGGCCGCCGGTGACGACCAGCGCGCCGAGCAGCAGCAGGTCGAACACCAGCACGAAGAAGAACCAGGTGGCGATCGCGAGTCCCGAGGCCCGGGTACGGTCGGCGGCGAACACCGACAGCATCACCGCCAGGCTCAGGAAGGCGCAGCCCAGCAGCACCGAACTGAGCATGAAGCCGGCGTAGTGAAACAGGGCGTTGAGGTCGAGCCTGGCCGACAGCACGATCGCCACCAGGCCGAAACCGGCGATGGTCGAGAAGGCCAGCGCGGCGGCCAGCCCGAAATATTTGCCCAGCAGCAGTTCCAGGCGCGTGATCGGCATCGAGAGCAGGAGATCGAGCGATCCCCGTTCGCGCTCGCCGACGATGGCGTCGAAACCCAGGACCAGCGCGATCAGGGGAATCAGGTAGATGACCAGGCTGACCAGGCTGGCGATGGTGAGGTCGATCGAGCGAAAGCCGACGGCGCCCTGCTGCGCGGCGCCGAAATAGGCGATGACCAGCGCGAAGGCGGTGAAAACCAGCGCCACGGCCAGCACCCAGCGATTGCGGATGCGGTCCCAGAATTCCTTGCTCGCGATGGTGGCGATCTGTGCGATTTCCATGTCGCCCTCTCAGTCCGAAAAGCCGAAGAACACATCTTCGAGCGAAGGCTCGCGTACCGTCAGGTCGCGGACGCGGCCGTCCAGCCGGGCGAGCGCCTCGATCACCGCCATCTTCGCTTCGCGCCGGCAGCGCACCTTCACGTGATCATCGTGCGCCTCGATCGCCTCCACCTGCAGATGGGAAAGCGCGGCGCGCACCGCCTCGAAATCCTCCTTCGAGACGCGCACGCTGAACCACAGCGGCAGGTCCACCTGTTCACGCAGGTCCTGGACCGTCCCGCGGGCCTGCACCTTGCCGGCGGCCATGATCGCAATGCGATCCACCCGTTCCTGGATCTCGGCGAGGATGTGGGAGGTGATAACCGTCGTCACACCTTCGCTTCTGAGCTGGCGCAGCGTCGCGTAGAAACTGCGGATCGCTTCCGGATCGAGGCCCGTGGTGGGCTCGTCGAGAAACAGGATGCGCGGCTTGCCGAGCAGGGCCTGGGCAAAGCCGAGACGCTGGCGCATGCCTTTGGAGTATTCGCGTACGCGCCGTTTGGCCGCATGCGCAAGGCCCACGCGTTCGAGCGTCGGGCCCGCTTCTGCCGGCGAGACGCCCTTCAGCCGGGCGAAGAACCAGAGCGTCTCGAGTCCGGTGAGATTGTCATACAGCACCACGTTCTCCGGCAGATAGCCGACCGTGCGCCGTACGGCACGAAAGTCGCGGCCGGTGACGAGCGCGCCGCCGATGCGGATGTCGCCCGAGGTGGTGGGGGTGAGGCCCAGCATCATCTTGAACAGCGTGCTCTTGCCGGCGCCGTTGTGCCCGATGAGGCCGAACAGTTCGCCGGAACGGATGTCGAGGTCGACGCCGTCGACCGCGCGGATGTTTCCGTAGTGCTTGCGCACCCCNTGTGCGACGATCAGNGGTGCGCCGGCGTCATTGGGNGGAAGGGAAGAGGCCACGCCATTTTCTCCAGTCGGGGTTGTGCGGCTGCATCCGCGGTTGGGGATCGACGATGCTGGTGGCGCGCAGCAGCGGGAACTGCTGGCTGACCATGCGCAGCGTCTGTACGGCCGGGCTGGCCAGCAGCAGCTTCATCATCGGGTGGCGCCAGGACAGGTAGTCGACCATGTCGTTCGCCTCGTAGGGCACATCGCCGATGCCGTCGCCGTTGCGGTCCCACCCCACATAGTTGCTCCAGTAGTTGCCGGGCCAGATCTCGTCCCGGCTGGCCACGTACTTGATCTGGGTGCGGTTCTGGATGAAATCGTTGCCTGTCGCCTTGTTGTGGTAAGAGCCCGCCCACAGGTGGATGCCGACCGTGTTGTCCATCACCAGATTGTTGCGGATGGTGTTGTACTCGGCATCGTAGATGAAAAAGCCGCGGGCATTGCCGGCGACGACGTTACCTTCGATCACCGAATCCTGGAGCGTGCGCAGCATGATGCCGTGGTCAGAATTGCCCCAGGCGCGATTGTTCCGCACCACCTGGTTGCGCGCCATCATCAGCGCGAGACCGCCGCGGTTGTGGTACGAGTCGTTGCCTTCCCATACGTTGTCGTTGGAGTTCATGTAGTGGGTGCCGTAGCGCGCATTGTGGATGCGGTTGTTGCGGAACAGCGCGTGATTCGACACATCCACGTAGATGCCGTCGCGGACGAAGCTGATCTGGTTGCCGACGATCTGCGCGCCCTCGGTGTGGTAGAGCTCGATGCCATTGCCGCGGCGGGCCGACTGGTAATCGCGCTTGCCGGTGATCACGTTGTTGAGGATCTGCACGTTCTGCACCGATTCGATCCAGAGGCCGAATAGATTGTAGGTCAGGTCGCAGTTGCGCACGATCGCGCGATGCGCGCCCGGCTGGATGTAGATGCCGGCATTCTGGTCGAGCAGGCTGTCTCCGGAATCGCGCACGATCAGCCCATCGATGACGACATCCTCGGCGGTGATGCGGATGGTGTCGCCCTTGAGGCCGCCGCTCAGCGTGGGCCGGTCGATGCCTTTCAGCGTCAGCGGCTTGTCGATCCGCAGGTTTTCCCGGTACAGGCCGCGCGCCACCCGTATTTCGTCACCCGGGCGGGCCTGGGCGATGGCCGCGCCGATGGACTCGCCCGCGTGCACCGTCAGGATGTCGGCGCGCGCCAGGCCCGTCAGGCAGGCCAGCAGGCCACCCAGAACGAGCCATACGATCGGCCTGGCGGCTAGTAAAGCCATTGCAGCGCCGGCAGGCCTTGCAGGACATCCAGTATCCCTGTGCCCTTCATGATCAGGAACAGGGTGGCAGCGATGAGCAGGTTCTTGAACCCCACGTAGGCGGCCATGTCGGCCCAGGAGGCCGGACGCAGGTTGCGTCCCCACCACGGGCCATCCTTGACGTAGGGCTTGCAGCGCATACGCACCACCAGCTCGTAGGCGCTCCAGCCCAGCCACCAACCGAGCACGATGCCGGGGCCGATCTGACCGGCGGCGCCGAGCACCCACACCCAGGTCACCAGCACGGTCAGCGCGAACGTGGTCGCCTGCAGCAGGACCGGCTGCTGGAATACCTTGCGGCTCCAGGGGAACAGATGGTCGAAGAATTCCTGCCCGATGAAGGCGGGCAGGCTCGGCCGTTCCGCGGCCGCCGGCGTGGGACGGGCGGAAACCGGCACGATGGGAATGTAGTAGCCGTCCGCGCCGATCGCGGTCAGCGGCTCGCCGGCCTTGGTGCGGCGCTTGCGTTCCTTGGCCAGCGGCGGGCAGGCATGGGTGTCGTAATAGAGGACCTGGCAGTCGAGACACAACAGGCATTCGCGCTGGTCGATGCGGCCGCTGTCGTCGATCGCCTGCGAGCCGCAGCCCACCTGGCACGCCGCGCACGGCCCGCACTCCGCCTTGCGCTTGAGTCCCCACCAGCGGAATGTAGAAGGCACCGCGAGCGCCGCGCCCAACGGGCACAGGTATTTGCAGAATGGGCGTTCGAAGAAAGCCGACGCGACGATCAGGACGGTCCAGAACGTCACGAAAGGCCAGGAGCGGTTCCACACGCCGACCAGGAAAGTGGTCTTGAACGGCTCGACTTCGGCGAGCTTTTCCGCCCATCCCATGGAATAGAAGGACACGGCGAGCAGGATGGTAAAAATGCCGTATTTGATCCATTTCAGCCGATCATGCCAATTCTGCGGCAGCAGGTGGCGCTGGTAGCGCTTCAGCCCCAGCTTGCCGGCCACATGGTAGACCAGTTCGGCGAGCGATCCGTAGGGGCACATCCAGCCGCAGAACATCCCGCGTCCCCAGAAGAACGTGGTGACGATGATGAAAATCCAGAACAGGAAGACGAACGGATCGGACAGGAACAGTTCCCAACGCCACTCGAACAGGATGGCATGGAACCAGGTCAGCACCTGGGTGATCGACGGCACGGCCAGCAGGTAGAAGCCGACGAAGCCGATCGATGAGACCCACAGCAGGTAGCGCGGGATTTCCTTCCAGCGTGTGTCCTTCATGGTGGAGCGCCGGACCAGCTTGTCGCGCAACGCATAGACGGTGCCCGCAGCGATCAGCCACAGCAGAAACAGCACGACCTCGATCTTGCGCGATTTCCAGACTTTGACCCAGGTCGCCTCCGGCTTGACGATTTCCGGGCGCCCGCCTTCCAGATAGCGGGCGGGCAGCCAGTACTCCCGGTCGAAGCTGGTAAAGGTCTTGGTGCCGGTCTGCCGGTCTATCTTGTTGGCCAGGTACACCAGGCTCCAGGGATAGGCTGCACTGAAGATAGGCGAACGGATGATGAAGATGGCCGACTCCTTGTAGCGTGGCGCACCGGCGGCCTCGATGCCATACAGGTTGAGATAATCCAGATCGCGGAAGGTGAAGGAATCGATGTCCTGGGACACCAGCACGCGGTCATAGATGCCGCCGCGCACGAAGCCCGAACCCTTGAAGGATCCCGTGCCGTTGGCGATCAGGAAAATGGCATGCTCGCCCGGCTTGAGCTTGGACATCAGGGCGGCATAGCCATGCTCGCCCAGCACGCTGCGCCCGATCGTCGGCTCGTTGAGATAGCCGAAATAGATGTCGATGTAGGGCTGCCCTCCGGGCCCCTGGCCGATTTCGTCCGCCTTGACCTTGAGTTCCTGGACGCTGCCTTCGTCGAGCAGCGCCTGCCAGTCCAGCGTGCCCGGGATGTCCTTGAATTTCGCCTGGGGCCGGATCGTGGGCTTGACGATGCCCACCTGGCGGGCGACTTCGAGGCCGCTGCGCAGGATGACCTGGTTTTCAGCGATCACCGTCACCGTGGCGCCGGAGATCGCGTCGACGCCGATCATGCCTTCGCCCGGCCGGGAGGTGCCCACTTCGATCTTGTCGCCGACGAACTTGCCGAGGTACTGCTTGACGAACTTGGTGAGCTGCGACTCCGGAATGCCCACCAGCAGGATAGGCTCGGAGTGCTTCAGGACGCGGACACCGGTGATGATGCCCTTGGTATCCATGCCGATCAGCGTCACCACCGGCTTGCCCGAGTAGGCCGGGATATCGACCACGTCGGTGGACAGGAATACGTAGCCGATCAGCTTGCGGTCGTCTTTCCCGTCATGCTTGTCTTTCTCGTCGCCATGATCGTCCTTCCCGTCATGCTTGTCTTTGCGGCTCTGGTAGGCCTCGACATAGGCCGGTTTGCCCATGCGCTTGGAAAAGCTGTCGGCGCCAGGCATCACGTCCTTGCAGGGTACGTACGCGCACAGGTCGGGATCGGTGGATAGTTGCACCGGCAACGGCGCCTCGTAGCTGCCGGCGACAGCCAGCCCGGGNGCGCAGTAAAAACAGAGTATCGCCAGGAAACAGGCGATAGGGCGGGCTAGATAATCCATGAAAAACACCGCAAATGTCTGAACATCACCTGGAACGCGCATTTTGCCCGCCGGCCAGCCGGCGGCCTTGCGATCTGGTCGTCCGTTCCGCCCAGGGAGCGGAACGGAGCAATCGGTCAAGCCTCGACCAGCATGCGGCTGCGCATCTCCAGGTGCAGTGCATGACAGAAATTGGTGCAGTAGCACCAGTAAACGCCCGGCTTGTCGGCAACGAAGGTGACCGACTTGGTCTCCTGCGGGTTGACGATGAACTGGATGTCGTATTTGGGAATGGCGAAACCATGCGTCAGATCCTCGACCTTGTCGTGGTTGGTCAGGATGATGGTCACCTCGTCGCCTTTCTTGACCTTGAACTCCCGCAGGCTGAAGGTCGGCGCCTGGCTGGTGAGCTTGATGGTCACCTTCCTGCCGTTGCGGAAGACGCCCGAATCCTTGGGATCCTTCACCGCCAGCGGGAAGTCGTCCATGTTGTAGATCTGGCGCGTCTTGATGATGTCGCGGCGGATGATGATGGAATCGTGCGGCTCCGAATACACCGAGTGATCGGCTACCAGCTTCATTTTGTCGCCGCTGATGTCGATCAGCTGGGCAGTCTCGGCGTGCAGCGGCCCCACGGGCAGGAAGCGATCCTTGGAAAACTTGTTGTCGGAAATGAAGAAGCGGCCATCCGATTCCTTGGTTTCACCCATTGACGTGAAGCCGTGGCCCGGCTGGTAATGCACGTCGATGCGGTCAAGTACCACCTTGGCATTCTTGTCACCCTTGTATGCCTTGATCGCGGCTTCCACGTTCCACTTCACGATCTGGCTGTCGAGGAAGAGGGTGGTGTAGGCGTTACCCTTGTTGTCGAAACCGGTGTGCAGCGGGCCGAGGCCGATCTCGGGTTCGGCGACCACGGCGTCGCGGGGNTTGGCCAGGCCGCCATCGAACCACTTCAGTACCAGGGCATGCTCGATGACCGAGGCCGTCGGCGAAAGCTTGCCCGAACAAGCGTAGTACTTGCCGTCCGGGCTGATGTTCACGCCGTGGGGATTCTTCGGGATCGGCACATAGCACGTCAGCGCGGTTTTGGGGTCCTGGTTGGCCGCCTTGGTGCCGTCGACGACGGGCACCTTGGATCCGGCGATGTACCGCACCTTGCCTGCCTTCACGGCCTCTTCGATGCGGGCAATGTTGAAGAATAGGCAGTCGTCCATTTCCGCCGCCATCATGTCCTCGTAATGGAGCCCCATCTCGGTGTTGTACTGGTTGGTCGCGGCAAGCTTGCCGTCATAGGAGCTGGCCACCAGGTCGCAGTTGCCGTCGATCAGCACCTGCCAGCGCACCTCCATGGAATTGGAGTCGACGCAGGTAAATATCGATTTGTACTTGCTGCCGTCCTCCAGGTCGCGCCCGTCGTTGGGCAGCGGAATCGAGAACTCGCCGCCGCAGAACACGCGGGTGGTGTGGTTGACGTTGGAGTCGACCGGGTCGCGCTTGTCGGGGAAGGTGCCGTGGAAGCCCTGGACGTTCGGCAACTCGGTGATCTTGTCGGTTTCCATGGTATCCATGCGGACGCGCGCGAGGCGGCCGTGGATCTTGTCGTTGACGAACATGTACTTGCCGTCGTAGGTGCCGTCCGTGTATGACTGGTGGAGGTGGTGCGTGTCGCCGGTGTGGTATTTCAGCGTGCCGTCGGGCTTGGTGCCGATGATCGCCTTCGATTCGTTGGTGATGCCCCAGCCGACCAGCGCGTCCATGTTGAAGACGGGAATCCGCTTCAGCTCGCGGCCCGANGGAATGCCGTAGATGCGCACCTCGCCCGAGTGGCCGCCACTGGAGAAGGAGTAGTATTCGTCGAGCTGGCCGGGCGGCACTTCGTACTTGCTATAGTCGACCGCGCCTGCCTGAGCGGACGGGGCGCTGGCACCCGTACCGGCGCCGTCGCCAGTCGAGGGCGCCGATTTCTTGTTGCACGCAGACAGGCCCAGCGAAAGCCCCGCGCCGGAAAGCCCGACCAGGGCGGCGGTGTTCATGAATTTCCGGCGACTCAGATCGGGCTGGGTGTCGGATACTTTGCTATCGTCCTGCGTATGGTCCTGTGTCATGTCGTGGTGCTCCCCATCTTGAAAATAATCGGCACGTCCATTCGGATTGGCGCAAGACAATCCGGATCGCTCGAATCCGGCAAGCGATCATCCCGACCACTCGCCGCTGCGACAAAATGTCGCATTTGGAATCTAGCATATAAAGAAAATACGATCTCGAGGTCTGCAAATAATGTTTGGAATCACGATATTGCTGGCCCCATGCCACTGGCTAAAGATGTATGGTAAAAAATTGTTAAGCCCATGTTTTCACAACAAATCAACAGATCGTTGCCAGCATGATCCTGAACGAATGGTACTTTCGAGGTACCTCTTTATTTTCGCGCGCCCAGCCGGCCCAAAGGTGGATATGAACGAAAAACGCGGCTTCCTGCAGCATTCGCTGCTGCTGAAACTGGGTGGAGCCCTGGCGTTGATCGCCTGTTTCGCCATTCTCGGCATGACCAGCTCGGGCATCATTGCCGAATCGGTGCAGGGCAGCGGCGAAGCAATCAACCTCGCGGGCAGCCTGCGCATGCAGACCTACAGGATGGCCAGCCTCGCACTGTCGGCCAGGCAGTCGAAAGACGGAAATGCCGCTGCCCAGCTCAGCGATGCGATCGACACGTTCGGATCCACGCTGGCCGATCCCCGCATCACGGAATTGATGCCGCGGCAGGCCGAAACCGAACTCACGCGCAGCTATGCGACCGTGCTGAAGGCCTGGCAGAAGGTGAAGCCGCGTTTCAGGGCGGAGGCGGACAACAGCCCACCTGCAGAGACAAACCAGGCTCCGCTGATCGCGGAGATCAATGTATTCGTCGACCAGATCGATCACCTGGTCAAGCAGATCGAACGCGATACCGAGGCGAAAATCCTGGTCCTGCGCATGGTGCTCGGCGCCGCCTTGCTGATGACGCTGCTGGTCGGCTCGCTCACGCTGTATCTGGCACGCAACGACCTGATCCTGCCCCTGCGCGACCTGCTGTCGTTTGCGGCCAATGTCGGCCAGGGCAACCTCGCGGTGCGTACCGAGCACACCGGCAGCGACGAGCTCGGACGGCTGGGGCAGGCCTTCAACCACATGGCCGAGGATCTTTCCAGGATGTATCAGAACCTGGAAGCGCGGGTGGAAGAAAAGACTGCCGAGCTCACCATCGCCAACCGTTCGCTGGAATTGCTCTATCACTCCATCGCCCGGCTCTACAACGGGCCGGTGGCGGCGAACACCTATGCCATCCTGCTGAACGATCTGGAGAATGTCCTCGGCGTCGGACACGGGCTCGCCTGTCTGGTGGAGGCCGGCGAGACGCGCGNNCGCGTGATCGCCAGCACGCTGCACCCGGACGACAGCGATCCCGGTCAGTGCGGTCTGACGAGTTGCGCGGAATGCCTTGCCCACCAAACGCTGGCCGTCCATGCGCTGCCAGATGGTCGTCGCATGCTGACGTTGCCGCTCAAGGATACCGAGCATCATTATGGCGTGTTGCAACTGGAGATGCCTCCGGGCAAGGAGCTGGCGCAATGGCAGACCCAGCTGCTCGAGGCCTTGTCGCGCCATATCGGCATCGCCATCGGCACCGCGCGCCGTACCGAGCAGACTCGCCGGCTGTCGCTGCTGGAAGAGCGTGCCGCGCTGGCGCGCGAACTGCACGATTCGCTGGCGCAGTCGCTCGCCTACATGAAAATCCAGGTCAGCCGGCTGAAGCCATTGTTGCCTGCCGCGGACCCGGCGTCGCAGCCCGGCGCAGGCAGCGAAGCCAACGAAGTGCTGGCCGAACTGCGAGAAGGCCTCAACAGCGCCTACCGCCAGTTGCGCGAACTCCTCACCACGTTCCGTCTACGTATCGAAGGAGAAGGCCTGGGTGCCGCCCTGCAGGACACCGTGAATGAATTCACTGCCCGCGGCGGCATTCCGATCACGCTGGACGTCCATCTGGCCGGCTGTACACTCACGCCCAACGAAGAAATCCACGCCCTGCAGATCGTGCGCGAGGCGCTTTCANATGTGCTTCACCATGCCCGGGCGCACCAGGCGGAAATCAGCGTGCACTGCAACAGCGACGGGTCGGTGTCGGCGATCGTGACCGATGACGGCATCGGCGTCCACCAGGCAGCGGGAGCCCATCATTACGGGATGACGATCATGGAAGAGCGGGCCAGAAACCTGGGCGGCCAGTTGAGCGTCGAGAACCTTCCTGCCGCCGGCACCCGTGTCACCCTGCACTTCATGCCAACCGCGCGGCGCGACATCCCTTCTTTGCCTACTGAACCATTGCCCCCTTCCCTATGAATCCGTCCGATACCCACACCATCCTGGTCGTCGATGATCACCCCTGTTCCGCAAGGGCGTGATCCAACTGATCCAGGCCACCCCGAATTCCGCTTTGTCGGTGAAGCCCCAGTGGCAAGGAAGGCATCCAGCTCGCACAGCGCCTGCATCCCGACATGATCCTGCTCGACCTCAACATGAAGGACATGAACGGCGTCGACGTGCTGAAGGCGATCAGGACGAAGGCTCCGATTCCCGCGTCATCATGCTCACCGTGTCGGACCAGGCGGAGGATCTGATGGCGGCGCTGCAGGCCGGCGCCGACGGTTATCTGCTGAAGGACATGGAACCGGAGGAGCTGATGCAGAAGCTGGTCGAGGCTGCGCACGGCAAGATCACCATCAGCGAGCGCCTGACCCAGTTGCTGGTCGCTTCGCTGCGCGAGAAAAGCCGCCCCACCAGCCTTGCCGAAGCCGGCCTGACCGAGCAGGAAAGCCGCATCCTCGACCATCTGGCCGGCGGCAGGCAACAAGCTGATCGCCCGCGACATGAATATCGCCGAAGGCTGGTGAAGGTCCACGTCAAGCACCTGCTGAAGAAGCTCAACCTGCGTTCGCGGGTGGAAGCGGCCGTGTGGGCGGATCGCTGTCGCAGGCAGGCCAAATCCTGACAGCTGTCGGCTTCCTCAGCCGAAGGCGGTCGAAGGCGTTAGGTTTGAGGGTGATCGGTGTGGGTGTGCAAACGGTGAGCAGCTCGATACGGCGATCTTTCAATGCGTCTGACCAAGCTGCTCGCGCAGACTGTCCAGGGCAGCCTGCTCGCCCCGCACGCTGAAGAACGCACCTTCGGCATCGGCACGCTCGGCCAGGACCTCGCAACGCGCGAATATGCTTCCGCGCAGTTGCTGGGCCGACCAGGGCAGGAACAGCTCGGCCTCGACCAGATCGCGCTGGAAAAAGGCAACGATCGCCTGATGCAGTTTCGCGACGTCGTCGGGACGGCGCGCACTCATCACGATGCAGCCCGGATACGCGGCGCGCAGCGCAGCTTCGCGTTCGGCCTGTGCCGCCGCATCGCCGACGTGGTCGATCTTGTTGAAAATCCGGATGCGTGGCACGTCCTGCGCCTCGATCTCGTCCAGCACGTGCTCGGTGGTCTCGATCTGCCGTTCGAATCCCGGGTCGCTGGCGTCGATGACGTGAAGCAGCAGCGAGGCATCCAGTGCCTCTTCCAACGTGGACTTGAATGACGCGACCAGTCCGTGTGGCAGGTTCTTGATGAAACCGACCGTATCGCTGACCAGTACGCGCGGAACGCTCTCGGGAAACAGGGTGCGCACGGTGGTGTCGAGCGTGGCGAAGAGCTTGTTGGCGACCAGCACTTCGCTGCCCGTGAGTGCACGCATCAGGGTGGACTTGCCTGCGTTGGTGTAGCCGACCAGCGCCACGCTGGCGAGCCCCTGGTGCGCCTGTCGCCGCGCACGCTGCGTCTTGCGGTCGGCGTCCATCGCCGCGATCTCCTTCTGCAGCTCGGCGATGCGGTCGCGAATCTTGCGCTTGTCCAGTTCGGTGTGCGACTCGCCGGCCCCGCGTCCGCCAACGCCGCTGCGTTGCCGCCCTTGTGGCCCGGCAAGCTTCGCCGCCTCGCGCAGGCGCGGCGCCAGGTAGCCCAGACGCGCGATTTCCACCTGCGCGCGCGCAGCGGGNGAACGTGCGTTGCGGTGAAAGATCTCGAGAATGACCATGGTGCGATCCATCACCTGGCAGCCGACTTCGTTTTCGAGATGGCGCGCCTGCGACGGGGAAATCTCGTGGTCGACGAAGATGACGTCGATCGGGTCGGGCGAGACCGGCGCTTCGTCGTCCATTCCCTCGACAACCGTGTCGAGGCGATACAAGGGNTTCAGCGAACGAACGGCTGGCTCGGTTTCGCTATCCGGTTTGCCCTGGACAAAATGGTGGATCTCCCGCCGCTTGCCCACGCCCAGATAGGCCGTCGAATCGAAGCCGGACCGTTTTTGCGTGAACGTACGGGTAACCGTGAAGCCCAGGGTCTTGGCCAGTTCGCGCAGCTCGGCCAGCGAGGCTTCAAACTCCATGTCGCTCACCCCTGGGAGCTGAACCGACGCCACGACGGCGTACTGAGGGGCTTGTTTGACTTCTTTTTGCATGCGGCCTGGTTTCCAGAGGGGGAGCGAAGCCGGGCATTATCCGTCAATGCAATCGACACAGGCGCTGAAACTGCATTTTGGCGTGACGTGCCACTACACTGCGATTCAGCAGATCCGTGGCAGCGGATCGTCTTCCAGCTCGTCCAGTACGCGCCGGCCGCCAAGGCCGGTTTCCAGGATCACGCGTCCGCCGCCTGTTTCGACGCGACCGATGATGCAGGCGTCCCGCCCTTCCGGCAGGGCATGCCAACGGGCGAGTACGTCGTCGGCTGCGAAGGGNTCGACGACGGCGACGACCCGGCCTTCACAGGCCAGGAAATACGGATCGTAGCCCAGCATTTCACAGACCGACACGACTTCCGGGCGCAGCGGTACCGTGTTCTGGTCAAGCGTCACACTGTGGCCGCTGGCGCGTGCGATTTCGTGGGCCACCGTGGCGAGCCCGCCACGCGTCGGGTCGCGCATGAACTTGAGATCAGGAAAATCGCGTACGGCGCGCGTCAGCGGCAGCACCGAGGCCGAATCGGAACGCAGTTCGCCCGAGAGACCGAACTGCTCGCGCGCCAGCATCACCGCAATGCCGTGATCGCCAACCGGACCGGACACCAGCACCACGTCGCCCGGCGCGATGCGGTCCATGGCGAGGCGGGTGGCCGCGCGCTTGACGCCAATGCCGGTGACCGATAGATACAGGCCGCTGCCTTCGCCCCGGCGCACCACCTTGGTGTCGCCGGCCACGACGGCGACATGGTTCTGTCGCGCAGCCCGCGCGAAGCTGGAGACGTAGCGATCGAGCGCACCGATTTCCAGCCCTTCCTCGATGAGCGCGGACACGGTGAAATAAAGCGGGTCGGCCCCGGCCACTGCCAGGTCGTTGACCACGCCATGCACGGCGAGTGAGCCGATGTCGCCGCCGGGAAATTCAAGTGGCTCGACGGTGAAGCCGTCGGTGGTGACCATGAGTTCGCCGTCCGCATGCGGCAGCGTGGCGGCGTCGGCGTCGGTATCGAGCAGCGGGTTGCCGAGATGGCGGGCAAAGACGTCGGTGATGAGTTCGCGCATCAGGCGGCCGCCGTTGCCGTGTGCGAGAAGGATGCGGGTGTCGTCCATGGCGTGTCTTTATTGGTGGAGGAGTTCGATGACCTGGCCGAAGCTTAACCCGGCATCGTTGACGGGGGCATGCTGGGGCAGATGAGCGCTGAAGCCTGCGCGTTCAAGCAGACTGATCGCAGCTTCCGCGAGCACGCGGTTCTGGAACACGCCGCCAGTGAGGCCGACCGACCGGATGCCAGTTTGCGTGCGCAATTGTTGCGCCTGTTCGACCAGCGCCTGCGCCAGACTCAGATGAAAGCAGGCTGCGCGCTCGGCGGGCGGCCGGGTCGTGTCGCCGAGCATGGGGAGCAGCGGCGCCCAGTCGGTACGCCATAGGCCGAGCGGGTCGCGTGCGAGCGGCAGTTCGACGGCATTGGCGGCAGAGGTGGCCGCGTCCGCTTCCAGCCGCATCGGCGCCTCGCCCTCGAAACTGGCGTGGGTACAGACGCCGCACAAGGCTGCGGCGGCATCGAACAGGCGCCCGACGGCGGAACTGGCCGGGCTGTTGAGCCGGGCCGACCATGCCTGATGCAGGGGTTCGGGTGCAAAGGGTGCCGGCTGTCCCGTTTCCCACAGCAGTGCTGCGGCGGCGCGCCACGGTTCGCGCCCGGCCTTGTCGCCGCCAGGCAGGCGAAATGTCCGCATCGAAGCGGCACGCTGCCAGCGTCCGGGTGCGCCGGTGAAGGCCTCGCCACCCCACAGCGTACTGTCCTCGCCGAGACCGACGCCATCCCACGCAAACACGATCCAGTCGGCGACATCCGGGAATTCCCAGGCCAGCGCGGACGCATGGGCGTGGTGATGCCAGACCTCGAACACCGGCAAGCCGCCGGCGCGGGCGTAACGGCGCGTGCCGTAGCCAGGATGGCGGTCGACGATCAGGCGTGTTGCCTGCACCTGATACAGGCCTTGCAAATCGGACGCCACTTGCGCCAGGGTGTCCTGGCTGCGCGCGGTGCCGAGTTCGCCGATATGCGGCGAGATGACGGCGCGCGATCCCCAGGCGAGACAGAGCGTGTTCTTCATGTGGCTGCCAAGCGCCAGCACGGGTTCGGGCAACGGGGCAGGCAGTCCGAGTTCCAGCGGCGCGTTGCCGCGCCCCAGGCGCAGTGGCCGCGGTGTGCCGGCGATGGGGCGGTACACGGGATCGTCGGCCGGCCGCACGATGGGACGATCATGGTGCAGGAACGCGTCGGCAAGATGGGCGAGCCGGGTTTGCGCTTCCATCCTGTCGGTCAGCACCGGCTCGCCGGAGAGGTTGCCGGACGTCGCCACCAGTGGCCCGCCGAAATCGGCCAGCAGCAGGTCGTGCAGCGGCGAGTAGGGCAGCAGGCAGCCGATTTCCGCGAGACCGGGTGCGATGAGATTGCTCAGGCCGGAGTCAGCCCGTTTCGGCAGCAGCACGATGGGGCGTTGGGCCGACGCCGCGAAATCCAACAGTTCCGGTGTCGTCTGTACGGCACGGCGCATGGCGTCGGGATTGCGGAACATCACCGCCAGCGGTTTGGCCGGGCGCGACTTGCGTGCACGCAGTGAAGCGACGGCGTCATCGTTCGCGGCATCGCACATCAGGTGGTAACCGCCGACGCCTTTCACCGCGACAGTCCTTCCGGACTGCAGCACGGCGACGGCTGCGGCCAGCGCGGCCTCGTCGCCGTCTGCTGTCTTATCCTCCGAGACGAACTGCAGGTGCGGGCCGCACGTCGGGCAGGCGATGGGTTCGGCATGAAAGCGGCGATCGAGCGGGTTCTCGTATTCCTGCCGGCAATCCGGGCACAGCGTGAAATCGTGCATCGCCGTATTGGGGCGATCGTAGGGCAGGGCGGTGATCAGCGTGTAGCGCGGCCCGCACTGGGTGCAGTTGATGAAGGGGTAGCGATGGCGGCGGTTGGCCGGGTCGTGCAGTTCGGCCAGGCAGTCCGCACAGACAAAACCGTCGGCCGGCACATGGATATCGGCCGCGTTCCGGGACTCACTGTCGAGAATGGAGAATGCATGTGACGCTTCGGGCGGGCAGTTTTCACTGGACAGTTTGGCGGGCGCCGACAGGGGCGGTGCATCGTTCAGCAAGGCGTCGCTGAATCGCTGGAGTTGTGCGGGCAGTCCCTCCGCATGGATTTCCACTGCGCCGTTGGCGTTGCGCACCCAGCCGGTGATGCCATGCCGATGGGCGAGCCGATAGACGAAGGGCCGGAAGCCTACGCCCTGAACCCTGCCGCTGATCGTGATGAAGCGGGCGACGCGTTCAGGCATCGGCGGCTACGCGCACGCCGCCTGCCCACCAGATGCGGCAGGCGCCTTCGTCCGACACCATGCAGGGCCCGACCGGATTGCGCGGGGTGCAGGCCTTGCCGTAGATGCGGCACTGGTTGGGGTAGATCTTGCCGAGCACCACTTGCGCGCAATCGCAGCCGGGCGGCATTTCGCCGCGCGGCGGCGGCCGGGGTCGGTGTGGTCGGGAAACAGCAGGCGTGCGTCGTGTTGTGCAAAGGCAGGCTTCAGCGCGTAGCCGGAGCTTGGAATGATGCCGATGCCGCGCCAGTTGGCGTCGACGATGTCGAGTGTGTGGTCGAGCAAGCGGCGACCGGTCGGGTTGCCGCCCGGGTGGGCGACCTCGCGATAGCAGTTGTCGAGAAAGCGCTCGCCGGTCTTCAGCTGGCGCAGTACGGAATAGAACGAGGCGAGCAGCGACTCCGTGCCGAAGCCGGCCACTGCGGCGGGAATCTCGTGCCGGTCGATGACGAAAGACCATTCCTCCGGCCCCATGACCGTGGAGACATGGCCGGGCGCGACCAGCGCGTCGAAGCCGGGGCTGCCGGAGTCGAGCAGCATCGCGACTGCCGGCCAGGTCAGGCGGCCGGACAACAGGATGCTGAGGTTGTCGGGAATCCCCTCGGCCAGCATGGCGGCCGTCGGTGCCGTGGTGGTTTCAAAGCCGGCGGCGAAGAACACGACCGGGCGACCAGGATTGTCTTGCGCGATCCGGCGCGCATCGAGCGGGCTGGCGATCGGACGGATATCGGCGCCGGCGGCTTGCGCCTCGGCCAGCGAGCGCACCTCACCTTTTTGACATTGACCGGCACCCGCAGCATGTCGCCGAACGCAACCAGGATGACCTTGTCCTGCAGCGCCAGCTGGATCGCCTGGTAGACGTCTTCCTCCGGGCATACGCACACCGGGCAGCCGGGGCCGGGCACCAGTTCGAGCCATTTCGGCAAAGTGCCGCGCATGCCGGCATGGGTGATCGAACGCTCGTGGCCGCCGCACACGTTCATGATCTTGATCGGGCGGTCGAATTCGAAGGCGTGGATCCTGTCCAGCCAGGCGCGGGACTCGCTCATCAGGCCGTGGTCCTGTGATATTTCATGCCGTCGGCCTGGATCGCCGGGCGGCGCGATTGTCCAATCGCCACGCGGGCGCGCTGTGAAGCAAGCTGCTCACGCAGCCAGGTCAGCCAATGTTCCATGCCGAGATCCTTGCGCGCCGACAGACACATCACCGGCGCCGGATTGGCGAGATTGCGCAGGTGCGCTTCGGCCTTGTCCGGATCGAAGTCGTCGAGCACGGCCAGGAGGTCGGTCTTGGTCAGGAGCATGGCGTCGGCGGCGCGGAACATCACCGGATACTTGGCCGGCTTGTCGTCCCCCTCGGTGACCGAGAGCAATGTGACGTTGAGATGCTGGCCGAGATCGAAGCTCGCCGGGCATACCAGGTTGCCGACGTTCTCGATGAATAGGATGTCGACGCCGTCGAGCGTCATGTGATGCAGCGCATCGTGCACCAGATGCGCGTCGAGGTGGCAGGCGGTGCCGGTGACGATCTGGTGCGCCTGCACGCCCTTGGCGCGGATGCGCTCGGCGTCGTTCTCGGTTTCGAGGTCGCCCTCGATCACGGCACAGGTGAATTCGTTTTTCAGCGCGACGAGCGTGGCCTCGAGCAGCGCGGTCTTGCCGGAGCCGGGCGACGACATCAGGTTGATCGCGAGGATGCCGCGTTTGTCGAAGTGCTCGCGGTTGTGTCCGGCCTGGTCGTCGTTTTTCGCCAGCAGGCCTTTCAGCACAGAGACCGCAGTCGCGCCCTTGGCGACAGGCTTGAACGCGAGGTGCTTGTTGCCGGGGGTGAGGTTGCAGCCGCAGGTGTCACACATTTTGGGTAAGTGGTAAGGGGTGAGTAGTGAGGGGTGAGGGGTCAGGTGGGGACGGTTTCGAGTTCAACGCTTTCGAGCAGGAGTTCATCACCGCTGACGATTTGCGTGTGCCAGTCGCCGCAGGTGCCGCAGACCAAACGGTTCATCGCGGCTTCGGTCTCCGCGCCGCAGGTCTGGCAATGCACCCGGACCGGTGCGGCGACGAGGTCGAGCACGGCGTGTTCCATGCGGCTACCGGCGGCGGCGAGCGGGAAGGCGCTGCCCAGCAACTCGGGCACGACACCGGCGAGGGGACCGATGCGCACGCGGATCAGAGCAGCATGGCTCGCCTGATGCTGATCGATCACGCTTTCCACCTGCTCGACGAGTGCCTGGGCGACGGCCAGTTCATGCACGCCCCACCTCCTGGGCTTGGCCCTCCAGGATCTGGTCGAGCAGTTCCCAGGTTGTGCGGGCGTCGGATTCGGCGATCTTCTGGATGGCGTAGCCGACGTGCACCATGACGTAATCACCGACGGCGGGCAGCGCATCCTGCATCATGAACAGACTGACATCGCGCCACACCCCTTGGCCTGGCAGCGGGCGGTAAAGCCGTCGATCGATTCGATCTGCATCGGAATGGCGAGACACATGGGCGGCAATCAAAATCTACACTCGAACCAGTATATGTGATTTGCCGGCCCTCTGCCGGATCGCAAATATTACAAAATAATGATGGAGAATCAGAAGCTTGAGCGAATTACTTGGTTGTTATTCTAATTCCGGGCTGGTAGATTGAATTGATGAAAACGCTCGTGCTCGGCATCGGCAACACCCTGCTTACCGACGAAGGCATTGGCATTCATGTTTTACAGGCACTCGAACCCGAACTGGCAGATTGGCCAGATGTGACCCTGCTCGATGGCGGCACGCTTTCGTTCACCCTGGCGGGACCGATCGAGGAAGCCGATGCGCTGATCGTCGTTGATGCCGCGAATATCAAATCGAAACCAGGCGACTGGACATTGCTGGAGGGGGAGGAGATGGACGCATTCCTGATGAGCAATCGCAAAGCCTCGGTGCACGAGGTGGGGCTGACCGATCTGCGCGCCATCGCCATTTTGGCGGGGCACTGGCCCGAGAAGCGTGCCATGTTGGCCATCCAGCCGCAGATCATCGACTGGGGCGAGCATCCTACCGCTACCGTCGCCGCTGCCATTTCCNCTGCCTGTACGGCGATCCGTGACCTGATCCGGGTATGGCGCCATGTCGCTTGATGCCATTCCCATACACGTCGTTCCGCCGGGCGAGCCAGGCCTGACCGGCAATGCGCTGCCTCTCCTGCGCGAATTGCTCGAGATGGTGCGGCGTCTGCTCGCGACCGGCGAAGCGTCCGCCATCGATCTGTCTGCATTGCCGCTGACGCCGGCCGACCTGGACTGGCTGCGCGACAAGCTCGGCGCCGGTGAAATCGACGTCACCTTGCAGGCCAATGGCGAATCGACTTTGAACGAAACGGCATGCTCCGGCGTGTGGTGGGTGACGCATCGCAACGAGCAGGGCGCGGTGACGTCGCAATTCATCGAAGTGGCATTCGTTCCCGATCTGGTCAAGGCCCATCCCCAGGATGTGGAAATTGGATCGGGATATCTTGAACTGCTGGTATCCGACCTCTAAGGTGTAGGGAGCGCGGGAATGTTTCTTGTCAGGAGGCACGCATCATGCAAGGTCCGTTGATCGATACGCTTGCGCGGCGGGGAGTGACCCGCCGTACCTTTCTGAAGTATTGCGCGACGCTGGCCTCGATGATGGCCCTGCCGCCGACGGCAGGCCGTGCCATGGCCGAGGCGATGGCGGCGGCGCGACGGCCCTCGGTGATCTGGCTGCCGTTCCAGGAATGCACCGGTTGTACCGAATCGATCACGCGTTCGCACTCCCCGACCATCGAAGGCATGATCTTCGACATGATCTCGCTGGACTACCAGGAAACGCTGATGGCCGCCGCCGGCCACCAGGCCGAGGAAGCCCTGCATGCCGCGATGAAGGACAACGCAGGCAAGTATCTGCTGATCGTCGACGGCTCGATCCCGCTGGGGCAGGACGGCGCCTACTCCTGCATCGGCGGACGCTCCAACGTGGACATCTTGAAGGAGGCGGCCGCTGGTGCAGCCGCTGTCATCGCCGTCGGCTCCTGCGCCTCCTTCGGCGGCATCCCGAAGGCCAACCCGAATCCGACCGGCGCGGTTTCGGTGTCCGACCTCGTCAAGGACAAACCTATCGTCAACATTCCCGGCTGTCCTCCCATCCCGGTGGTGATGACCGGCGTACTGGCGCATTACCTCACCTTCGGCAGCCTGCCCGAGCTCGACGACAAGGGCCGGCCCAAGTCCTTCTTCGGCGAGACCATTCACGACCGCTGCTACCGCCGCCCGTTCTACGACCAGGGCAAGTTCGCCAAGACCTTCGACGATGAAGGCGCGCGCCAGGGCTGGTGCCTGTTCGAGCTCGGCTGCAAGGGGCCGGTGACGCATAACGCCTGCGCTACGGTGAAATGGAATGGCGGCACCTCGTGGCCGGTGGAATCGGGGCATGGCTGCCTCGGCTGTTCCGAACCCGATTTCTGGGACGGCGGCGGCTTCTACAAGGCGCTGTCGGCGCCGGCCGACCCTCTCAAGTTCGCCGCTGTCGCCGCGGTCGTGGGCGCCGGTGCCGGGGTGGCGGTCAGCGTCGCCAACCGGGTCAAGAAAAGCGCCGCCAAGGCGACGCATGAGACCACCACGCTGGCCGACCTGGAGAAATAGGCATGACTGATCTGCAATTTCTGACCTGGACCCGGGGGCCGGGCCTCGACATCGCCGTCGGCATCTTCCTCCTGGGCGTGCTGTGGCGCCTGATCGAGATCTACACGCTTGGCCGCAAGAAGGATCTCGCCGCGCCGCGCCACGCTGCCGGCGCGTCCGGTTTCCATACTGTGTTCCGGCGCTCGCTGCCGCCGTCCGGCATGCTGAAGCGTTCGCCGGTCAGTTATATCGGCGGCTATATTTTTCACATCGGGCTGGCGATCATCGTGTTCCTGGGCGCCCCGCACATCCTGTTGATCGAGAACCTTGTCGGTCTGTCGTGGCCTGCGCTGCCTTCGCAGTTCATCGGGTTGACGGCCGTGGTGACGATGGCGGCGATGGTGGTGATGCTGGCCGACCGTATCAACAAGCCAGTCAAGCGCTTCCTCAGCACCTTCGAGGACTGGTTCACCTGGGCGGTGACCTTCCTGCCGGTACTGACGGGGTGGATGGCGACGCAGCACCTGCTTCTGCCGTACACCCAGATGCTGGCACTGCATATCCTGTCTGCGGAAATCCTGCTGGTGGTACTGCCTTTCAGCAAGCTGTTCCATGGCTTCACGCTGTTCGGCTCGCGCTGGTACAACGGCCGCGTCAATGCGCACAAGGGGTGCCGGTATGAGCAGGGAGCAGGGGCCCCGCTTTGCGGGGATGCGAGTGTCCGCGAATACCGGCCACGCCCGACACGATGGGCTCGGGATAAGTGACATATTCAAGGAGGAAGCGGTATGAGCACCTCACTCGAAAAAGGCATCCACGCCCTCAAGGAAGTCATCGATGCGCCCATCGCCAGCTATTTCGAAAGCTGCGTGCATTGCGGCCTGTGTGCCGAGGCCTGCCTGTTTCACACCGAGACCGGCGATCCGAAATACACGCCGATCCACAAGCTGGAGCCGCTGCGCCGCGTTTACGAACAGGAATACACGCTGCTCGGGCGGCTGAAGAAAATGGTCGGCCTGTCGAAGCCGGTGACCGACGCCGAGCTCGACCAGTGGCAGGAACTGGTCTACGACAGTTGCACGCTGTGTGGCCGCTGCTCGCTGGTCTGTCCGGTGGGCAACGACATCGTCTACATGGTGCGCAAGTTCCGCGAAGGCATGGCGGTGTCGGGCCATGTCCCCGACGGCATCCGGAGCGCGACCAAGCGTACGGTCGAGCTCGGGNGGCCGATGGGCCTGAAGTGGCCGGCGGTCTCCAATGTGCTCAAGCACGTTGAAGAGAACACCGGTTTGAAGATCCCCGTCGACCAGTCCGGTGCCGACTACCTGGTGCTGCTGTCGTCGATGGAGATCGTCAACTACCCGGAATACATCGAAGCATTGGCAAAGATCTTCCACAAGGCGGGCATCAGCTTCACGCTCGCCTCCGACGCCTACGAGGCGACCAACGCCGGCATCCAGATCGGCAGTTCCGACCTGGCCAAGGTGATCGTCACGCGCATCGTCGACGCCGCCGAGAAACTTAAGGTGAAGAACGTGCTGTCGCCCGAATGCGGCCATGCCTACATGGCGATCCGCTGGGAGGGGCCCAACCTGGTTGGCCGTCCCTTCGGCTTCAATGTCGTGCATGTGCTGGAACTGCTCGACGAACTGCGCCAGAAGGGCGTGTTGAAGATGAAGGACAAGCTGAAGGATCCGCTCATCCTGCACGACNCCTGTCAGATCGTGCGTCGCGGCGGCGTGCTGCAGGCGCCCGAGCCGCTGATCCAGCAGGTCGCGGAGAACTACATCCCGATCGCCGACAAGCAGAAGTTGAACTGGTGCTGTGGCGGCGGCGGCGGCGCTTCCGCGATCCACACCGAGGAGGCGGAAGCGCTGCGCGCCAAGGCTTTCCGCATCAAGAAGCGCCAGATCGAGGAGGCGGGCGTCGACACCATGGTGACATTCTGCGCCAACTGCCGCATCACGATCGAGGAAGGCTTCGACCATTACGAGATGAATACCAAACTGCTCGGCCTGACCGAGCTGCTGGCGGAACACCTGGAGGCCTGAACACATGACCACAGCACAACGCGTCGTCGTCGACCCCATCACCCGCATCGAGGGGCATCTGCGCATCGAGGCCGAAACCGACGCCAGCGGCAAGATCACCCAGGCGTATTCCGCCGGCACCATGGTGCGCGGCATCGAGATCATCCTGCGCGGGCGCGACCCGCGCGACGCCTGGGCGTTCGCCCAGCGTATCTGCGGCGTCTGCACCCTGGTGCATGGCATCGCCTCGGTGCGCTCGGTCGAGGATGCGCTGCACCGCGCCATCCCCAGCTACAGCATTCCGCACAATGCCGAGCTGATCCGCAACCTGATGATCGCGGCGCAATACGTGCACGACCACGTCATGCACTTCTACCATCTGCATGCGCTCGACTGGGTCGACGTGGTGTCGGCGCTGAAGGCCGATCCCAAGGCCACCTCCACGCTGGCGCAGTCGATCTCCAGCTATTCGAAATCGTCGCCGGGTTATTTCGCCGACGTGCAGAAGCGGGTGAAGACCTTCGTCGAGCAAGGGCAGCTCGGCATCTTCGCCAACGCCTACTGGGGCCATCCGGCCTACAAGCTGCCGCCGGAGGCCAACCTGATGGCGGTGGCGCATTATCTCGACGCGCTCGCCTGGCAGCGCGACGTGGTCAAGCTGCACACCATCTTCGGTGGCAAGAATCCGCATCCCAACTTCGTGGTGGGCGGCGTGCCCTCGGCCATTTCCGTTCAGCCCGGCGTGGGCCAGGGTCAGGGTGGGCCGCATTATCGCGGCGGGCAGGACGCCACCGCGCTCAACGTGGTGGGCTTGGAGACGATCCAGAACGTCATCCGCCAGATGCGCGAGTTCGTCGATCAGGTCTACGTCCCCGACACGCTCGCCATCGCCGGTTTCTACAAGGATTGGGCCGGGCGGGGCGAAGGCCTGGGCAACTTCCTGTCGTTCGGCGACTTGCCGTCGAAAGGCTTCTGGGATACCGATTCCTATCTCATCCCGCGCGGCGTCATCCTCAATCGCGACCTCTCCAAGATCCATCCCATCGACCTGGATGCGGACAACGAGATCCAGGAATTCGTCAGCCACTCCTGGTACAAGTACAGCCAGGGCGACGCACAGGGCCTGCATCCGTTCAAAGGTGAGACCGAACTCAACTACACCGGGCCGAAGCCGCCGTATGAACAGCTCGACGTTGACAAGAAATATTCCTGGCTGAAGTCGCCGCGCTGGCAGGGCAAATCCATGGAAGTCGGCCCGCTTGCCCGCGTGCTGATGCTCTATGCCACCGGCAACGCCCAGGCCAAGGAACTGGTGGGCTACACGCTGAAGACGCTCGACGTGCCGGTCGATGCGCTGTTCTCGACGCTGGGCCGTACCGCCGCGCGCACGTTGGAATCGAAGATCCTCGCCGACGCCATGCAAGGCTGGTATGACCAGTTGATTGCCAACATCAAGGCCGGCGACATCCGAACGTTCAACGAGCAATACTGGGAGCCGTCGACCTGGCCCAGGCACATGCAGGGCGTCGGCCTGATGGAAGCGCCGCGCGGCGGCCTTTCGCACTGGATCGTCGTCGACGACGGCAAGATCAGCAATTACCAGGCCGTGGTGCCGAGCACCTGGAACGCCGGCCCGCGCGACACGCAAGGCCAGCCGGGCGCCTACGAGGCGGCGCTGCAGGACAATCATGTGATGCAGGACCCGAAGCAGCCGATCGAGATCCTGCGCACCATCCATTCCTTCGACCCCTGCATTGCCTGTGCCGTCCACGTGACCGACCCGGACGGCGAAGAACTGGTGCAGGTGAAAATCAAGTGACTTGCCGACGAGATTTTGAACGTGGAGAGCATGCAATGAAACCGATGAACTACTCGCGCCCAATCGTCCTGACTGTCCTCTGCCTGTTTGCGGGCACGGCATACGCGCACCCCGGCCATCCTCCGACCGGTTTCGCCGGCGGCTTCGCGCATCCGTTTCTGGGCGTGGACCACCTCTTCGCCATGATCGCGGTCGGCCTGTGGGCCGCGCAGCAAGGCGGGCGGGCGCTGTGGGCGGTGCCTGCCGCTTTTGTCGGCGCGATGGGCTTGGGTGGCGTGCTGGCCTGGACAGNNGGGGCGCTGCCGCATGTCGAGACGGCCATCGCGCTGTCGGTGCTGTTGCTGGGGTTGCTGGTCGCCACGCAGCGGCGCGCCTCCGTCATCGTCGGCATGGGGATCGCCGGCACGTTCGCACTCTTCCATGGCTACGCGCACGGCATGGAAATGCCGCAGGCCACGTCGCCCGTGCTGTATGCCCTGGGTTTCGTGCTGGCCACGGCTTGCCTGCATGGCGTGGGCATCGTTGGCGGCCTGCTGGGCCGACGCGCGATGCGGATGGCCGGCATCGGCATCGCGGCTACCGGTGCAGCCTTGCTGGTTCTGGCGTGATCGGGACGGTATGCGCCGGGCCATTTCTGAACCGGACTGAAGGAAGCCAATCGGGTGGATGATTCGCTGCAAAGACTGCTCGACGCCGAGGCCCGCGCGCAAGCGGTCATCGATGACGCCAGCCGGGAGCGCCAGCGCATGATGGACGACGCGCTGGCTACCGTGCGCGGCGCCGAGGCACGTTTCGATGCCGGGCGAGCCGAGTTGCGGGCACCTTACCTGCACGAAGCGCAGGGGCGCGCCGACCAGATGCTGGCCGAGCTGACGCGCAAATACGGCGAGCGTCAGCGCATGCTGCGCGAACTGGCCGCCCGCCACGAATCCGAAGCCGTGGATGCGGCGCTGGCGCTGCTGCTCGACCCGACCTTATGAAGGCNTGCCTGGCCCTAGACGGNACAGGGCTCCCTAATCACGCCGCCCCGCTGCCATGTCTGCTTACCTTGATACCCGCGTCAGCCTGTATGCCGGCCGCCTGTGGCCGGACGATGTCCTGGCGGCGCTGGTCGACGCGCCGGCTGGCGCAGTGGCGGAAAGGCTGATCGGACGCGGATTGCCGCAACTGGCAACGGGTTACGACCGGACCGGGNGACCCCAGGGTTCCCGCTCGCTGGAGCAACGCATCATCGCCCAGATTTTGGACGAGACGCGCGTGCTGATCCGGCCCCAATCCGGGGAGGCGCGTGCGTTCCTGACCTTCTGGACGGCGCGTTTCGAGATGTCCAACGTAAAGACGCTGCTGCGCAGCAAGATGACCAACGAGCGTCCCGCGGCCGTCCTCGCCCGGCTGATCCCGATGGGGACGTTCGGCCGTCTGGACAATCAGGACCTGGCGCACGCCGAGGATATCGGCGAACTGTTGCGTCGCCTGGAAGCCGGTCCCTATGCCGGCATCGTGCGCCGCGCGCGGCGTGCGTTCGAACAGAGCCACGATCCGTTCAGCCTCGATGCCGCGCTCGATCGCGGCTACTACGAAGGCCTGGTCCAGCGTGCCCAGCCGCTTGAAGAGGCGGTGGGTGCGCCGTTCCGCAGCCTCATGGCCAATCTCGTCGACCGCATCAACCTGGTCTGGCTGCTGCGCTACCGCTTTAATTACGGATTGCCGCCTGCCGAGGTGTATTACCTGTTGGTGGCGTCGCATTACGCCCTGTCCGGCGCGCGGCTACGGGATCTCGCTGCGCAAGACAGTCTGGAGGCCGTGCTGGCCGCGCTGCCTGCGGCATGGCAGGTCCGGCTGGCGGGCGTGACGGATGTACCCGATGTCTTCGCACGCATGGAGCACGTCGCCGCCGAACAGGCCTTGCGGGTGCTTCGTGCCCGTGCCCCCGGCATCGCCCGCGCGTTCGCCTACCTGATCCTGCGCGAACGCGACCTGCGCGCCGTCCGGGCGGTGCTGCGCGGGCGCCATCTCGGCCTGCCCGACGACGATATCCGTCTGGCGCTGCGACGCGCGCCCGCCGAGCTCAACTGATGCTGCGCGCCGAACCCCTGCTCAGGATTCAATTGCTGATGTTGGCGTCCGAAGCGCAGGATGCCGCCCTGGCGCTGGCCCGCTTCGGTGTGTTCAATCCGGCGCCGTGCAAGGAGACCGCGCTTGCGGAATCGCCTGCAGCCGCGTATCGCGAAGCCTGGCTCGAGGCGGAGGCCCGCCTGTCCAAGCTGCAGGAGGAATGCGGCGACACCGGCNCCCTGAATCCACCGGCGGATGCCGAAGCGCCGTCGCTCGCCGATCTGCAGGAACTGAACCATTGGCTGAAAGACGTGTGGAAAGATTGCCTCGATTGCCATGAGAACGAGGCGAGGATCGAGGATGCGCGCAGTCATCTTGGTGCGCTGGAGGACACGCTGGCCAAGCTGGAAGGGCTGAATGTGAACCTGGCATACCTGCTGCGTCCCGACAGTCTGCTGTCGGCGAGCATCGGCAGTTTGCCGGCGGCGGAACTCAAACGGGTGACCGAAGCCTTGTCCATGACCGGGTACCTGGTGTCGCGTTTCGATCAGGCAGGCGAACAGGTGTTCGCGGTGATTGCCGGACCGCGCACGCGCCGGAACGAAGTTCGCGGCCTGCTGGCTCAGGCGGGCTGGCGCGAACTACCGGTACCGGACGAACTGCGTACCCATCCGCAGGCGGCACGCGCCTGGCTGGAGGCCGAACGCATCCGCTTGAACGCGCAAACCGGCGCGGCCTGCCAGATCCGGGACGGACTGCGCGAACAATTCGGTCCGCGCCTGCATGAAGCACGCTTGCGCCTGGCCCTGGCGCGTCCATTGGCCGAGGCCGCACAGGCAGGCATACTCGGCCGCGGTGGGTTGGCTGCCTTGTCGGGCTGGATCCCCCGCCGACAGCTGGATGAATTGCGAGAAACGCTGGACGTGCGCCTGCGTGGCCGCTACTGGCTCGACCCGCGTGAGCTCGCTGCCGGCGACGCGGCCGAGGTGCCGTCGCTGGTGCGCTATCCGGGCTGGCTCACGCCCTTCGTGCCGCTGGTGAAAAGCTACGGGGTCCCGCGCTACGGCGAGTTCGACCCGGCGTTGCCGTTCGCCGTTACTTACCTGCTGCTGTTCGGCGCCATGTTCGGCGACATCGGCCACGGTGCGGCGATCCTGCTGCTGGCGTTGGCATTCGCGCGGCGCCTCGGCCAGATGGCCTGGATAGGCGTGGCCGCCGGCGCCGTGTCGATGCTGTTCGGTNTTTTCTACGGCAGCGTCTTCGGCTACGAGGACATCGTCTCGCCGCGCTGGTTGTCGCCGCTGCACGATCCGATCCGCGTGCTGACGATAGCGGTGACGTTCGGCGTCGGGTTCATCGTGTTCACGCTGCTGGTCAACGTACGCAACAAATGGACGGCCGGACGGGGCGGCGAGGCCTTGTTCGATTCCAGCGGCCTCGCCGGCCTGGCGTTCTATCTCGGCGCCGTCGGCATCCTGGCGAGTCTGGCCCGCGTGGCGGATGTCGCGCAGACATCCTGGATACTGGCCGGGCTGGGAATCGCCGGGGTGGCGGCATTCAAGTGGCATGAAACCCGGGCTGGGCTGGGCGAGCGCATGCTGGTCACTTCCATCGAAACACTGGAAACCGCGATCAACCTGTTTTCGAATACGCTGTCGTTCATGCGCGTGGCGGCCTTCAGCCTCAACCATGTGGCGCTGGCGCTGGCGGTCTTCACCCTGGCGCACGGCCTCGGCATGGTCGGTCATGGGATCACGCTTGTATTGGGCAATGTCGTCATCATCGTGCTGGAAGGCGGCATTGTTGCGATCCAGGCGCTACGCCTGATGTATTACGAGGGGTTCTCGCGCTTCTTCAGCGGAGATGGAAGGGCGTTCGTGCCGTTGCGAATCGAGAAGGCGTGAGCGGTGAGCAGTGAGCGGAGACCGTCTCACCGCTCACCGCTCACCGTTTACCGAAAAAGGAGAAAACATGACCTGGTTGATTGCATTGATGGGGGTGCCGGTGGCGGCCACGCTGGGCGTGGGAATCTGGTTGATGCTGAAGCCGCGCCGCGTATCCGCGGGCTGGCTCAAGGGTGGGCTGCTGGCCAACCTGGCGCTGTTCGGCCTGGGCGTTGCAGGCGTCCTGCTGATGGGCGTGCAGGAGGTCATGGCGGCCGAAACGGCTGCGACGGCCGCGCGCGAGATCACCTTGGGGCAGGGGCTGGCCCTGCTCGGCATCGGCCTGCCGACGGGGCTGGCGGCCATTGCCGCGGCGATGGCACTGGGGCCGATCGGTTCCGCATCGCTGGCAGTGATTGCCGAAAAGCCGGAAATGTTCGGCCGCACTCTGGTTTACATGGGGCTGGCCGAAGGGATCGCGATTTACGGCCTGGTCATGTCTATCCTGCTGCTCGGCAAGCTCTGAGCCGATGCCGCCAGGAACCGGCAGCCCGTCCGATAGCGCGCGTCTGGTTGTATTGGGCAGCGCTGGCCTCGCCGACGGCTTCAGTCTGATCGGCGCCGACGTGTACGCCGATGCCGAACCGGCCACCGTGGAAACGGTGCTGGAGCAGCTGGTGCAGAGCGGCGAGGCGGCATTGGTACTGCTGGAGACGCCGCTGGCCCATGCCGGCGGCCCTTGGCTCAATCGCCTGCGCAACGAAGGCGGGCGCATCGTCATTACCGAACTGCCGTCCTTGCCCTCGCCCCAGGATTATGCGCCGGCGGTCGACGACGTGGTGCGGGCTGTCCTCGGGCCGGATGCGCTGAAGTAGATGCAAGTTGCAAGATACGAGTTACAAGTTACAAGGAAAAGCTGGCAACCAATCTTGTAACTTGCAACGTGAAACTTGTTACTCAAGTTCATGAATATGGAGAAAAATGGAAGCCGATGTGCAGGTCTCCCAACTCGAGCAGGCGCTGCAGCAGCAGGCCGGGACGCTGGCGCGCGAACTTCTGCAGAATGCCGAATCGGCACGCGCGCGCATGCTCGCTGAGTCGGCTGAGAAGCTGAGACTGGCGGGCGAGCACGAGGTGCTGGGCGCCAAGGTCGAGGCTGAGCGGCTGGTGCGGCGGCAAGGCCAGGCGGCGGAAACGCGGCTGGCAGCCGAACTCGACCGGCTGCGCTGGGCGCTTACGGAGTCCGCGCTGGCGGAGGTCAAGATTGCTTTCCGGCATCTGGTGCAGGACGAAACGCGTTATCTGGACGTGCTCGAAGCCTGGCTGGCAGCGGCGGCGCAGGCCCTGCCGCCGGGCGATCTGGTGGCGGAAGTCCGGCCCGAAGACGAAAAGCGCCTGGCGCCGCGGTGGATGAAATGCGCGCGCGCGCGCCGGGGCGTAGCGTCACGCTCGCCCCGCACGGCGATCCCAGCGAAGGCGGCATCCGGGTACGGCTGGCCGACAATCGCGCCCAATACGACCAGACGGTCGAAGCCCGCCACGCGCGCCTGGCCGACGAACTGGCACGCGTGACGATGGAACGCCTGTTCGCCAGCGCGCCCGACCTTGGCAGGCTGATTCATGGGTGAAAGGAGTAAGCGGTGAGCAGTAAGCAGGGAGCGGTAATGGATGCGCTAGCGCCCCGGTGTTTAACAGCTCCCCGCTTACTGCTCACTGCTTGCGCATTAAAGGAATTACATGGGCAAAATTCTCGAGATCAACGGCCCCCTGGTCAAACTCGACCTGCCGCAGACGGTGCTCGGCGAGCAGGTGCAGGTCGGCCGCTTGGGCCTGGTAGGCGAAGTCATCAGCCGCGACGGCAACACGGCGCTGGCACAGTTGTACGAAGACACCGCCGGGCTGTGTCCGGGCGAAGAAGCGGAAGGCCTGGGTTGGCCGCTGTCGGTGGAACTCGGGCCAGGCTTGCTGGGCGGCATTTTCGACGGCGTGCAGCGCCCCTTGCAGGCGATGTGGGAACAGAGTGGCGATCGCATCGCCCGCGGCGTCGCGGTGGCGTCACTGCCGCGCGGCCGGCGCTGGCATTTTGCGCCGGATCCCCGGTGTCATGCCGGCATGCCATTGGTCGGTGGCGAGGTGTTGGGCACGGTGCAGGAGACCGAGTCGATCCAGCACCGTATCCTGGTCCCGCCGCGGGTTCAGGGCGAATTGCTGGAACTGGCGCCGGAAGGCGAGCACACCGTGGAGGACGTGATCGGCCGGGTGAGACTCGCCGACGGCCGCATCGAGAAACTGCACCTGTTCCATCGTTGGCCGGTACGCACGCCGCGCCCGTTCAGGCAGCGCGACCATGCCGTCGCGCCGCTGATCACGGGACAGCGCATCCTCGACACCTTCTACCCCTTGCTGAAGGGCGGCAAGGCGGCGATTCCGGGTCCGTTCGGCGCCGGCAAGACCATGCTGCAGCACCAGGTCGCACGCTGGTGCAACGCCCAGATCGTCATTTATGTCGGCTGCGGCGAACGCGGCAACGAACTGACCGACGTGCTCGAATCCATGCCCACGCTGACGGATCCGCACACCGGCCGCCCGCTGATGGAACGCACCCTGCTGGTGGCCAACACCTCCAACATGCCGGTGGTGGCGCGCGAGGCCTCGATCTATGTCGGCATCACGCTGGCGGAATATTTCCGCGACCAGGGCTACGACGTGGTGATGGTGGCTGATTCCACCAGCCGCTGGGCCGAGGCATTGCGCGAGGTTGCCGGCCGGCTGGGCCAGATGCCGGTCGAAGAGGGCTATCCGGCCTACCTCGGTTCGCGCCTGGCGGCTTTTTATGAGCGTGCCGGACGGGTGGAAACCCTAGCCGGCGACCACGGCTCAGTGACGCTGATCGGCGCGGTATCGCCACCGGGCGGTGACTTCTCGGAACCGGTGACCAGCCATACCAAGGAAATCATCCAGACCTTCTGGGCGCTGTCGAAGGAACTGGCCGATGCCCGCCATTACCCGGCCGTGGACTGGCTGGAAAGCTTTTCGGGCTATGTAAACTCCGCTGCGAAGTGGTGGGCGGACAACATCGATCCGGGTTGGGAAGCCGCGCGTGCCGCCGCGCTAGATCTGCTCGCCGCCTCCGAGGAACTGCAACGCATCGTCAACCTGGTCGGTGTCGAGGCGCTGTCGTCCGAGCAGCGCTGGACGCTGGAAGCCGCCAGTTTGATCAAGGAAGGCTTGCTGCAGCAGGCCGCCACCGACGAGGTCGACAGCTTCGCCTCGCCTGAAAAGCAGTTCGCGCTGCTGTCGGCATTGCTCGACATCTATCGTCAGGGCATGAAACTGGTGAAGCTCGGCGCGCCGGCCCGGCGCCTGATCCAGATGCCGCTGCTGGCCCAAGCGCGGCGCTGGAAGAGTCAGCACAGCTCGGACGACCTCGAAGCATTGAAGGTGAAAATCGCTGCGATCCCGACGGCCTTCGAGCCATTGTTGCTGGAATATACGCCCGCTGCACCGTCCTCGGCGATGGAAGCGATCCGGCCATGAAGAACATCGAATTCCGCACCGCCGCGTCCGCCCAGGGAGGGCCTCGTCGTCATGGCCGGCGTGCCCGGTGTGGCGGCCGGCTCGCGCGTGCAACTGCGCGACCACGCCGGCCGTGTACGTTCCGGCCTGGTCATCCGCAGCGCCAACGATGCCGTGCTGGTGGAAGTGTTCGAAGGGACCGATGCACTCGATTTGGAACGAACCTGGGTACGTTTCCTGGAGGAACCCTACAAGTTGCCCGTGTCGCGCGACATGCTCGGCCGCGTGTTCAACGGCTCCGGCCGGCCATGCGACGGGCGCCCGCCCGTCATTTCCGCCGACCGTCGCGACATCAATGGCGAGCCGCTCAACCCGGCGGCGCGTGCCTACCCGCGCGAATTCATCCAGACCGGCATCTCGGCCATCGATGGCATGAATTCGCTGACACGCGGCCAGAAACTGCCGATCTTTTCCGGCGGCGGCTTGCCGCACAACCGGGTGGCGGCGCAGATCGTACGCCAAGCCAAACTGCTGGGCGAGGAAGCCGCCGAGTTCGTGGTGGTGTTCGCCGCCTTCGGCGCCTCGCATGCCGACGCCCGCTTCTTCCAGGAAAGCTTCGAAGAAAGCGGGGTGCTCAACAAGGTGGTGATGTTCCTCAACCTCGCCGACGAGCCGGTGATCGAACGCCTGCTGACGCCGCGCGCGGCGCTCACCGCCGCCGAATACCTCGCCTTCGACCTCGACTATCACGTGCTGGTGGTGATGACCGACATGACCGCCTATGCAGAAGCGTTGCGGGAAGTCGCGGTGCTGCGCGGCGACGTGCCGGCGCGCAAGGGCTATCCCGGCTATCTGTACTCCGACCTCGCGGAAATCTACGAACGCGCGGGACGCATCAAGAACCGGCGCGGCTCGATCACCATGATTCCGGTGCTGTCGATGCCGTCGGACGACATCACCCACCCGATTCCCGACCTCACCGGTTACATCACCGAGGGCCAGATCGTGCTCGGGCGCGAGCTGTCCAACCAGGGCGTCTACCCGCCTGTGACGGTGCTGCCGTCGTTGTCGCGATTGATGAAGGACGGCATCGGCAAGAACTTCACCCGCGAAGATCACCCCACGTCGCCAGCCAGTTGTTCGCCAGCTACGCCAAGGCGCTGGAAGTGCGGGGCTGGCCGCCATCATCGGTGCCGAAGAACTCTCCGACGCCGATCGCCGCACCCTGGCGTTCGCCGACGCCTTCGAGCGGCGCTTCATCAACCAGGGCGAGGACGAAGACCGCAGTATCCATGAAACGCTCAACCTCGCCTGGGATCTGCTTTCCTGCTGCCGCCGGAATCGCTGATCCGGGTGTCGGAAGAGGAACTGGCGAAGTATCACAAGGGGACGGCGTGAAACAGATGCAAGGTGCAAGTTACAAGTTACAAGGAAAAGCAATGGATTGCGTCCTTCTTGCAACTTGCAACTTGAATCTTGTACCTGCCGTCCGGAAGGACGGCGCATGAAGAAGCGCCTTCCCGTCNCCCCCACGAAAAGCGCGTTGCTGCAGGTCGGCAGGCAGGCGCGTTTCCTGGAGCAGGGCCGGCAGATGCTGGAAAAGAAACGCGATCTGCTGACCCGGCTGGTCTATGAACGGCTGGCGCAATATCGCGAGTTGCGCGCGCAGACCCAGCGCGAACTTGCCGAAGCCTACCGCTGGCTCGGTATCGTGCAGATACGCATGGGCGAGCAGATGCTGCGCCAGGCGTCGGTCGGATTGAAGCCGGCGGTAGCGATCAAGGTGGTGGCGCGTTCCAGCGTCGGCGTGGAATATCCCAGCGTGTCGGCCGAGCCGTTGCCCTTGCAGCCGGTCGGCTTGATGTGGACCGACGTCAGCTTCGACGAGGCGCGTATCCGCCTGCGCGAACTGACCGTGACGCTGGCGCGACTGGGCGAGGCGGAAAACGCGCTGTGGCGGTTGCTCGCCGCCAGCCGCAAGACGCAGAAGCGGGTCAATGCCTTGAAATACAACATCATCCCGCGCTATCAGGCGACCGTACAACACATCCGTGCCGCACTCGAAGAGGACGAACGCAACACGCTGTTCCAGATCAAGGTGCTGCGGGCACGCCAATCGGTTTGAGCGTACCCTGGCATCCCAAGGGCCCATGCCTGATCCTGGTGCGTTGCCTTTGGCAGGCCGTTGGTCGTTATTGCAATACGATTTTCGATGAGGAGGTTTCATGCGCTATTTACGTGAAGCGATGGTTTTTGGCGTGGCTGCGGCATTCGGCTTGGCATGCCTTGCCGGTCCGAGGCTGGCCGAAGCAGGGGGCATGGGCGTAGGCATGATGGGATCTCCAGGCAGTCCCGAGGAGGCTTCTCCCGGCCAGGTGAATCCGACCCGCGCCAAGGCGCTGCTGGGCTACATCCATGAACACAACCCGGCCTGCCTGCAATGCCATGTGGTGTCGGGGGCGAGCTTCGGCNCCTCCTTCGAGTCGATCGCGACAAGCTATTCAAGTCGGGCGGATGCGGAGAACCTGCTCGCCATGCACATAGCACACGGCTTTGGCCGCATGCCCCCGGGGTTGGCCAGCGATGCCCAGGCGACGCAGCTTGCCCGGCTGATCCTGAGCCTGTCCGTGACATCCAGGCCATGACCGACACTCGTTCCGGCAACGGGCAAGTCATCGTCTACACCAGCCCGGGATGTCCCGATTGTGCCGCGGTCAAGCGCTATCTCGCGGATCGCGGTGTCCCGTTTGAAGAGCGGGACATTACCGCCCCGGGCGTGGCCGATGAAGCCAAGTCACGCTATGGGGTTCGGGTCGCCCCCATCACGGTCATTGGCGCGTCGTTTNTTNATGGAACATTCGCCCAACAGAAACCACAGCTCGACCAGGCGTTGGCAGGCACGTGAGCCGGATCGCTCACTCGTGGACATGCGAGTGGTCGCCATGGGCGTGACCATCGGAGCCGTCCCCGCCCGACTCCATATCATCGTCTGGCGGGGCCTTGGCGACCATCTCCTTGTATTGCGCCGGGGTCATGGCGGGTAGTTTCCTCAGGAAGGCAACCATGCTCCAGATCGTCGGATCGTCATGACTCATTCCCCAGGCCGGCATCGCGCTCATCTTGAGGCCGTGCTTGATGACCCAGAAGGCCTCCCGGGGTTCTACGCTGCCTTTGCTCAGATTGGGCGGTTTGGGATACAAGCCGGGACGCAGTTCGGTATCCCTCATGCCTGGTGCCAGATGGCAACTGGTGCACATTGCGGCATATTGGCCCGCGCCTTTCAGGATTACGTCCGGATCATCGAGGTTGGTGGGTAGCGCGATGGCGGAGGCATGGTGTTCGACGGAACGCTCGCGCGCGGTTTGCATCAGCGCGTAGGTGATTTTCCAGTGAGGACTGTCGGCGCCAGGATTGTAGGTGCCTGACCATATGAATACGCCGGCGCCAAGGATGACGAGTATTAGCAAAAATAGGGCTGTCTTGACGAGGGTCATACCCGATCCTTAAATGAGCGATATATTAAGCCTGACCATGCGGATTCTTGAAAGTGCGCATGCCTGAATGAAATCTGCAGGGGATCCCAATCACCCAAGCGAAACAGGTGATTTGAAAAAGCAGGGATCAGACGGGCGACTCAAGTCGATTCACGCGCTGGAAATGACTCGTCTCGTTAGTTGTGGATCATCGCATGTCCGAATCTGACGGGCTCATGGCGGTTCGAGAGCGGCGACGGAGAGCCGAAGCGCCGAAGCGCGATAACGCATTTACCCGGCAAGCGCAGCAGCCGTATCCAGGCGTGCCAATATCTCGTCCATCCATTCACGGTGCTCGGGTTTCATGACACAGGCGCGCAAACAGGTCAGCGTGTCGGTATCCCAGGTTCGTACCGGTGTACAGACTTCCAGCATGGCCTTGGGCAGAGTGACGAGCGCCAGATGCAGGTCGTGTTCCCTGGCGGCGGCATGCAANGCGCGCGCGCGCAGGGATGCCTGACTGGCGGTGTCGGCNCGGACGGCCCAGACGACGATGTCGAGCTGGGGCGGAAAGAGCGGGGCGAAACGCGCGTCGCCAGCCAGGGCACCATGCAGGGTCAGGGCGGCCATGCGGCCGGCCGCCAGATCTTGCGCGAAGGTTCCGCCGGACACCAGCGGCAGCAGGCGCTGGGTGGCCCACAGCGCGACGGCCACGGCACCTGGACGGGAGCATTCCAGGGAAATTTCGCCCAGATGCGGGTCGTCCGAGCTCAGGTAGGTGTAGGGCGAGTCGTGGCGGTAGTGGTGCCTGACGGCGGGGTCGCGGAACAGCACGCAGCCGCAGCCGTAGGGCTGGAGCCCGTGCTTGTGGGGGTCGATGGCAAGGGAATCGGCCTGCGCAACGCAGTCGAACGCCTGCCGGGTTTCGGCGTCCAGGTTGTCGGCCAGTGTGAAGTAGCCGCCGTAGGCGGCGTCGACATGAATCCGGAATGCGTAACGCGCGCGCAGGGCGAGGATCCGTTCGAGCGGATCGACGGCGCCGGTTGCCGTCGTGCCCAGGGTGACGACCACCGTGCCGATCGTGCCGTCCCGCAAGGCGTCTTCCAGGGCAGCGGCATCCATGCGTCCGCGCGCGTCGGCCGCGATGGAACGGAACGGTACGCCGAGCACGCCGGACAGGCGTTCGTGGGTGTAGTGCGCCTGGCTGGAAGCGGCAATGGCCTTGCCGGGATGTTGTTCGCGCGCGACCCAGAGCGCTTCGAAATTGGCCAGTGTGCCACCGCCGCACAGATGCCCCTGGCTGTCCGGCCAGCCGACCATGCGCGCGATTTCGCCGATGGCTTCCTGCTCCATGATCGAACTGGCGCGCCCGCCGTCGTAGGCGTGGTTGTTCGGGTTGAGCCAGAGGGTCAGCGTGTAGGCCAGCCGCGCGACGGGATGAGGCGGCTTCTGCATGTGCCCGACGTAGAGCGGATGATGGTAGGGCGCGTTGTCCTGCAGCCGGCTGGCGGCGGCGAGCAGCGGTTCGCGCAGCTGGGCGAGGTCGACGGTCTGCGGGACGTCGGGAAGATGCCGGAAGCCGTCCGCCAGTACGACCAGGGCTTCGTCCAGCAGGGCCAGGCTTTCCCGGTCGAATGGCATGGGGCTCCTAGGGTTTGAGCAGGGCACGCACCTGACGTTCGATTTCCGGATGGTCGAATTCGCGGCCGCCTACCGCACTGTAGGCGATACGGCCCTGCGAGTCGATCAGGTAGGTCGTGGGCAGGCCGGAGATTTTCCAGGTTTGCATGATCCGGGCATGCGGATCGAGCAGGATGGGAAACGAAGGCGTCGCGTCCAACTGGCTGATGAAGGTGTGAATGGTATCGGCATCTTCGCCGATGTCTACCGCCAGCGCGACGAACGGTGTGCCGGCCAGCTTGCGCGCAAGGCGATCCATGGACGGCATTTCGCGGCGGCAGGGCGGGCACCAGGTCGCCCAGAAATTGACCAGAACGACCTTGCCCTTGAGGCTGGCCAGGTCGTGCAACTGTCCATCGAGATCCTTAAGGGCCAGCACCGGGGCCGGCACTTTCGCGGCCTGCTCGGTCAGGCTGTGGGACAAGGCCGGCAGATCCGCCGCGAAGGTCGTCATGCCCATTGTCATGAGCAGGGCGCCCATCATGCTACTGAATTTCATCCGTACACCTCACATTTTCGAGTGTTGTTTTGCGCCCTGCGTCACCTGCGCGCCAGTTGACGATCAGGTTGAAGCGGCTGCCGCGCGGAAGCTGGTAGGTGGTCATGCCCTGATTCCAGTCCCCCGCGTGAAAAGTCTGGGTCGCGGGGAACTGAGCCCAGGCAAATGCGATTCGGGCAGGCTCGGAGACCCCGCGGTCGACCCAGGCCGCATCCCATTCAGCCTTGCTGCGGAGGGCGCGAGCCTTGCCGTCGCCGGCGACGTAGCGCCAGTCGGCCAGGCGGTGTTCGATCGGAAGGGTGCCGATATTGCGGACGACCGTCATGAAGACGCAGCTGGACGCATAGTCTTCCGCCTGTTCCGGGGTGAAGCCGCGCGCCTGATAGAAGGCCCGCGCCTGATCGGGGCTGATCTGCGTCAGACGAAGCTGGATGCCGCGTGCCTCGACCTGCCAGCTTTCCAGGCCGGTTTCAGGATCGCGGCTCGTCTCGGTCGCCCCAGCGGTAATCGCCCAGACAGGCAAAGCGCAGAGGAAAACCAGCAGGTTCCTGACACTGCCCTGTTCCAGTCCGTTGCGTGTCTTGAGCATCGGTGTCTCCCTGATCAGGTCGGCTCGAGCAACCAGGCCGAGATCGTGCTGGCCCCATGGAAATCCAGTACCCTGAGGCTTCCGTCGAATGCGTTTGCAAAGGCGGGGAAGCCCTGGTCCACCCAGCCCGACGCGGCCATCGCAAGGGGATCGGTATCGGTGGGCTGTCCATACTTGACCAGCGTGAGATTGTCGGCTGACAGCTGGATCGCCAGCCACGCAGCCAGGCTATCGGATGTGACGGACCAGTTTTGAGGAAGCTCGGCCGCATGCCGGCACATCTCGGCCGGCATCCAGACGGGCGTGAACCCCTGTCTCAACGCATGGCCGATGTTTCCCAGGCTGTCGGCAGGAACCAGGCTGGGGTTCAGGTCGCACAGCATCAGGCCGTACTGTTCCATGGCCAGGATGGCCATGTGGTGTGCGGCGGCATCGCTGATCCCGGAATGCGTCTGGACTGTGCGCACGACGTCGGCAAAAGGGCCGCCGCCGGGTACCAGCACGGTTTCGCCGCCTGCGGCGGCCAGCGCGTCGAGGCACTGGGCGAGCTCGGGCACGCGGTACAGGCTGCCGCCCAGTTTCACAACCCGGAGCATTGTCCGTCTTCCAGATGGCCTCCGCATTCCCGCATCAGTTTCAACATGGCCGATGCCTTGTCGAGGCATTCCTGATATTCGTCGTCTGCGCGGGAATCGGCGACCAGGCCACCACCTGCCCAGAAACGCAGCGAATGATCCGAGCTGACCATCGTGCGGATGGCGATATTGGTGTCCATGTCGCCATTGAATCCCAGCCAGCCGACGGCACCGCAATAGACGCCGCGACGGTTCGGCTCGAGCTCCTCGATGATTTCCATGGCACGGATTTTTGGCGCGCCGGTGATGGAGCCGCCCGGGAAGGCCGCGCGCAGCAGGCCCACTGCGTCGATGTCCCTGCCGAGACGGCCGGTGACCGTGCTGACCAGATGGTGCACGGTCGCGAAACTCTCGACCTCGAACAGTTTGGGCACGGCCACCGAACCCGCTTGGCACACCTTGCCCAGATCGTTGCGCAGCAGGTCGACGATCATCAGGTTCTCGGCGCGGTCCTTGGTGCTGTCGCGCAGTTCGCGGGCCAGTGCCGAATCGGCTTCGGGTGCGGCGGCGCGCGGGCGCGTACCTTTGATCGGTTTGGTCTCCACCCGTCCCTGCTTCACTTCCAGAAAACGTTCTGGCGAGGAGGAGAGGATGCGTGCACCCGGGAAATTGAGATAGGCCGAATAGGGCGCCGGATTGAGGCGGCGCAGCGTCTGGTATCCCAGCCAGTGGTCGCCGTTGACTTCGGCGGCAAAGCGCTGGGCCAGGTTGACCTGGTAGCAGTCGCCTGCGCGGATGTAATGCTGGATGCGTGAGAATGCCTGGCGGTAGCTGTCGGGCGTGAAGTTGCAGCTGACGGGCCCGACCTGGAAAGGGCGCCGTGCCGTGGCGTGCGGCGTGTCGCTGAACAGGGCGATCAGTTCGTTCCAGCTGGCGTCGGTCCGGGCGTCACGCCCGGAGCCGACGAGCCAGCTGGCGCGTTGCGCATGATCGACGATGACGGCCCAGTCGTAGATGCCGACTGCCATGTCGGGGATGGCTTCGGCGTCACGCGCGTGGCTGGGCAGTTGTTCGATGCGGCGCGCGAGGTCGTAGCCGAAATAGCCGATCGCACCGCCCGCGAACGGGAGGGCCGTGGGGTGTCCGTCCGCCGCGAGATAACGGCGCAGCAGCTCGAACGGGTCCGCCGGGGAGAGTGTCGGCCGGTCGCGTTCACGAATTTCGGTCATGCCGCCCCGGGTCACCAGCGTGACATAGGGNCGCGCCGCCAGGATGTCGAAGCGTCCCATGGTGGAACGCGGCCGTCCGCTGTCGAGGAATACCGACCAGGGTTCGTCGGCGATGGCCTCGAAGCGTTCGGCACTGTCGGGGCAATAAGGAAGAGCGCTTATCCGCATGGTAAGTCCGCAGGTGTAAGACCTGGAGGGTGGCGGTGGGTTGCGAGCAGCCGTCCCACCGCGACGGCAGGGGCACATCCGTCAATCATATCCTGATGGGTTCGGGCGGCCAGAATCTGCGAGAAATTGATCACCGGTCGCTCGATCCGGGCGGCGAGCCGCGGGCCGAGGAATCCGCCGACGCCTGCGATGACCAGCGGGGCATCTGCGGCCAGCATCTCGCGCGACAATACCTGCCGCACCGCGCGCCCGATCCGGGTCATCTGGGCATCCGCAAACCAGGCCGCCAGTTCGGCCCAGGCCTTGTCGGGCAACTCCCAGGCATCGCGCCCCACCATGCGGGCGAGGCGCACCCGGCTGGCTGACGGGGTCTTGGCACCGCCGTCCGCGGCGTCATGCAGATCGGCTTGTTCGGGGAGCAGACCGAGGATCCGGTAGACATCCGCACTGGTCGCGAAATGCTCTGCCATCAGCGGCGTGAACTGTCCGGCCACCGGGGCTTCGCTTGCCAAGGCCATGAGCGACGTGCGGGCCACGCCGGTGTAGACCAGTTCACCGGCGGACAGGCGGTCGCGGTCGCTGCTGCTGGGTGTGGCTACCAATCCGTCCCGGATGGGAATCAGGTCCGTGGTGGTACTGCCGATATCGACCAGCAGGGCCTCGCTGATGCAGGTCGAAACCAGGTGGGCCGTGGCATGCCAGTTGGCGGAGGCAACGCGCCCGGCATACTGGCTG
This sequence comes from Thiobacillus sp., assembly GCF_013693775.1. Lineage (NCBI taxonomy): Bacteria > Pseudomonadati > Pseudomonadota > Betaproteobacteria > Nitrosomonadales > Thiobacillaceae > Thiobacillus > Thiobacillus sp. Next base: position 804,396 of record NZ_CP059257.1, on the reverse strand, counting down.
GCCTGGCCGGCATCGTACCAACCCTGACCGCCGGCATAAAAGCGGACCCGGTCGGCACCCAGGCGCTGGCTCATCAGGGTGGCCAGGGCCTGTACACCGGCTTGCCGCGTTTCGAACAGGTCGACCATTTCTCCGGTCATGGTGACGGCATGCACGCAGGCATCGCTTGCCTGCATCGTGGCCTCGATCCGGTCGATGGCCTGGTGCAGATGATCGAGACCACGCCATAGCGCGCAGGGCACGAGCGAGACGCCGGAGACCTGGCCGTCGTGCTCGATCCGTGCGGCCTTCAGATGCGCGCCGCCGACATCCCATCCGATCACGGTCTCATTCATGGGTGGTATGCGTGTCGGCGCGTTCATAGGAGCGCGCTACGCGCGTATCGTTCGTCAGGTTGGCCGGCGGCAACTCGCTCATGGGCTGGTCCGGCAGGGCCAGGACTTTCCCGGCAGGATTGAATCCCAGCATCGAGCGCAGACCGGCATAGGAGACGGTGAGGCGGGGNTTCACTTCCAGAACCACAGGTCCGTTTTCCGTATCGATCAGGTCGATCCCCACATACCCCCACAGGCCGGGGATGGCGGAGGCCACACGCTGAGCCAGGCCGGCATAGCGTCTGTCCGGATCGGGCAGGGCGTGGGGTGTCACGCCATGGAAATGCAGCTGGCCATCTTCCAGCCGGATGTGTTGCCTGTTGACCGACAGCAGTTGGCAGCTGCCCGAATGACATAGCACGGACAGGGATAACGGGTCGCCCGAAAGAAACGGCTGAAAAACAAATCCTGCGCCGCCTTCGTCCAGCGCCCATGCCTCGGCTGACGCCTGGTTGTAGAAATACAGGGTGTCCTGGCAGCCGGCACCCTCGTCAGGCTTGGCTACCACCGGGCCTTTCGTCGTCATCAGGAAGGGCGAGGTGTACGTGGGAACCACGGGTATCCCCGTGCGGCCCAGTCGTTGCGCGGTGGCATGTTTGCTGGCCGCAATACGCACGGCGTCGGGCTGACAGCCCAGGAGGCGCTTGCCTGCGGCCAGGATTTCCTGGTTCAGGGATTCGAGTATCCCAGCCTCTTCCGGCGCGACCGGCCACACCGCATCCGACCGGGCGAGGCAATGCCGGTAATCCTCACTGAAGCGATGGGCCTCCGTCTCGATGATCTCCACCTTGTCCATGGCAGGCCGGGGCAGGCGACAGTCCCGAAGCGTCAGCACGTCCACGCCATCGAGCGCGCGCAGGTCGTCGACCAGCGCTTGCCACATGACTTCGCCATCGTGTAAAAACTCAGGCAGCGCCATACTGGCGAACCCCCTCCTGTCACATACTCGAAAACAAATACTTTCATGCCCGCCTCCCTAGCGCTCATTCCCGTACTCGACCTGATGGACGGGCAGGTTGTGCGCGCTTTTGGCGGCCGGCGAGACGAATACCGGCCGCTGGAATCGGCCTTGTGCGATTCCAGCCGTCCCGAGGCCGTGGTGGAAGGACTGCTTGCGCTGTATCCGTTCCGACGGATTTATATCGCCGATCTGGATGCCATCCTGGGACGGGGCAATCACGGAAGTGTAGTGGAGAGGCTGCAGCGATTGCATCCGGATCTCGAATTCTGGGTGGACGGCGGCTTTTCCGGTACAGCGGCGGCCCAAGCCTGGCAGGCGGCGGGTCGGGGGCGGCCGGTGCTGGGCAGCGAGAGTCTGGCGGTTCTGCCGGAACGCGACGCATGGCCGGCGCAGGGCGTGCTGTCGCTGGATTTCCGGGAGACGATTTTCTCGGTTCGGCCACTTTGCTGCAATACCCCGAACACTGGCCGGCAGAGGTGATCGTCATGACCCTGGCGCGCGTGGGTATGGATGCCGGCCCCGATCTGGCCCGGCTGACGCAGTTGCAGCGCTTGAATACTGCCTGTCGCATGTATGCGGCAGGCGGCGTATGGCAGATTGACGATCTGACTGCATTGGCCCGGGCCGGGGCGGCCGGTGTCCTGCTGGCATCGGCCCTGCACGACGGCAGACTCAGTCGCCCTGAGCTTGACGCTTTTCATGCTGCTCATCCCACGTCCGCAGCCAGTGGCGCCAGGGCGAGTGTCCCAGCGCCGGATCGGTAAACCGACCCAGCAGCGGCTGGCTGCCCTGGCGTTGCCAGGTTTCCAGATCGGGGCCGCTGTACTGGCACCATGACTGCGGCGTTTCGTACAGGGTCAGCTCGATCAGTTCGGGCAGGAAATCGATGAGCTGTTCCCAGATGTACACGCTCAGCAATTCCGTGGTGGAGCGCCAGGCCAGTTCCGGCCCGGCGTAGTTGAGGGTGTGGTGGTCGAAGCGTTCCACCACGCGGGTGTTGACCACGCGCTTGAGGTAGCCGTAATCCAGCACGCAGCCGGTGATCGGGTCGATCTGCCCGCGTACCTTGACGTGCAGGACGTAGCGTCCGCCATGCAGATTGCTGCATTTGGCGGGATGGTCGGTGAGGAAGTGGGCGGAATCGAACACGACCTCCTTGCTCACCGTGACCTCCGGGGTATCCGGATGGAAGCGCGACCAGACGCCGGGCATGGCTTCGAGCTCGCCGCGCAGGCTGTCCAGCAGGCGCGTCGTATCGGCCTGGGTCAGCGTGCGCAGCAGCGGCGTGCCGGCAGCCAGATGGCGGGTGCGCACGTTCAATTCGCGCGACAGGAATTCGGTTGCCGCTTCGGCTTCGTCGTTCGAAGCGAAAGGCAGGAATAAAAATCCGGCATGCAGTTCGGCTGCATGGGCCAGATAGGTTGCATATTTCAGGCGTTGTTCCGGTGGAGGCACCCTGGCGGGTAGCCAGGGGCCGACCAGATTGCGCTTTTGCGTCACCAGGCGGTTCTTTGCCACGACCCGATGGGTGCCGGGTGCGTAGTGATATTCCTGGTGAAACCGGAAGCCGTAGGGAGCGAGTTGCGCCAGATCGCAGAACAACAGATCCAGCCAGGAAACCTCGCCCTCGACGAAACAGACCGATCCGACATCATGGACCTTGCCAGCCAGGCGTAAGCCGGCCAGCACGGCCCGTGCCGTCTCATCAGGCACGGCGACAGGCATGAGCGGGAGCTCCGCGTGCGCGGCGCCTGCCTCGATCCTGTCCGGCGATACCAGCAGGTCGAGCGGCAAGGCGTGACGTAATGCATACTCCTGCAAGGTAAGGCCGCTACAGGCGAGCAGGTGCTCGTTGTCGAGTTCGCTCACCATGGCCCCGCATTCCTTGCAAATCACGCCCGTTCTCCCGATTAGTTATGCGCCGCGAAGGGATGACCTGCCTTCGCTTTCTGGGCAACCACCTCAGCCGCCTTGGGTGTGCCAGCAATGGCACGCTTGATGGATTGCTTGGTGGCTTCGTAGTTGTAGTCCTGGATCTTGGCGTCGTCCTCGGCTTCCCAGTGGATGAACACGCCCACGCAGATGAACAGATCGTCCGCTTCGTTGGCCGGGATGGTGCCGTCTTCCACGCAATCCGCGACGGCCATCGCCACGCCGCGCTGGGCCGGGCCGAACATCTGAACGGCCTGCTTGGCGCCCTTGATGGTCACTTTGTTGAACATCATGGTGTTGGGTTTGCATGGCAGATTGGGCGCCACGACAGCCAGCAGGGACGTGAAGCCGTCTTTGTTGTTGACGAGGCCATTGCAGAACGCCGCTTCAACGGCGCTGCCGCGCGGGCCCATGATCAGATCGATATGGGCTACTTCGTTGCCTTCGCCAACCAGGGATTCACCGACCATTACGCTATTGATTTTCGCCATCATTTACTCCTTAAGTTGAACAGACTCGGTTGGGTTATAGCGGCTCGCCAGCGCCGAGTCGTCCGTCGGCTGACCACTTGTTGCATGACCAACCAGGTGTTTCAGTAGATCAAACAAACTGAGAATCCCCCTGGGTATGGTTTGGAATACAGGTTGCCTCCCCGTGCAGAAGCTGATCTGCCAGCCATGCCGCCACGGTCAGATCGGCACTCGTGCCCGGGTTGAAACCTGTGGATTTGAGGGTCGTGTCCAGACCCGTCAAATGGGTTTTGGCGCAAGTCCAGTCGGCGCATTGGCCCAAGCGGGCAATGCAGTCGAAGGCCATTGTTCTCACGGCACCCGCTGCACTGCTGCCGTGTTTGCGCCAGATGTGGCTATCGGAAAAACTGGCCATGAATCCGAGATAGGCGGTCGTGACCGCCGCTGTCTCGCTGCCCCAGTGCATGCGTCCCTGATGCAGTGAAACCAGTCCGGGACCGAGGATGTCTGCATAGCAATGGGTGTACTGATAGGCGATGCGATCCCGGGCAGCCGCTTCCCGCATGGCTTCCAGCAGCGTGACGACCGGCGTTTCCCGAACATCGTGGCGAGGGCTTTCGCCGAGCCCGCCAGGTGCGGCCAGCCGGATGGCCCGGTAGACCCATTCCGCGTCATCGCGAGTGAGTGCAGCCAGGCTGCGCTGGAGCCGATGCGCCAGGATATCTCCTGGCATGCAGTGCTGGGCGGCATGAATGAGCGGCACAGCCAGCAGCACGATGCCGAGATTGGTATTGCAGCCGACCGCTTCCCGGGTGGCCTCGACCGCGCGGTAGATCCGTTCGCCGATCTCAAGGTCGGGATTGGCGACATGCGGCGCGGCTGCCTTGGCGCTGATCAGGAAATCTTCGGCAGTCATGCCGTGCCCCGGGGATTCCCAGCTCACGTTGCCAGGCTTGAAGGCGACCACATCCATCTCGCAGGCGGCAAGAAACAGGTCGGACATCGGCTGGGCGACGGGCATTTGCAGCAGGGCGTTCATGCGCACTGCTCCCGGGTTTCCCTGACCACGTGGCGGTCGAGAAAATCATCCACCAGCATGGCGGCGATGTTGTCCTTGACGACGCTTTGCAGACCCCGCCAGGCTGGAATGCTGTTCACTTCCAATACGTAGAGGCGGCCCTCGGGATCGCGTATCAGGTCGACCCCCGCATAATCCATGTCGAGCGCACGGGCGGCGTCCTCGGCCAGTCTGGACAACTCCGGGTCGATGGGGGCAGGCCGGCAGGCGGCGCCCTGGGCCACGTTGTTGATCCAGCTGGTGCCTTGACGCGTCATGGCGGCACGGCTGCGGCCACCGACCACGAGCACCCGGTAGTCCTCCCAAGAATCGGTCACGCTGCCGATGTAGCGCTGCAGGTAATACACCCCTGGTATGCCTCACCCGGCGGGAGATCGGCGGGCGAAGCCAGACGCTTGAGCCCCGCTCCCTGGGAACCGAACAGCGGCTTCAATACCAGCTCGTGCCCCAGCGCAATTTCGCGCATGATCAGGGCGCGCGCCTGGGATTCGGACTCCGTCACCCACGTGGGCGGCGTCGGAATACCTGCCCGATGCAGCAGCAGGCTGGTCATGGCCTTGTCCACGCTTTTCTCGATGGCGCGGACCGAGTTGTAGACGGGTACGCCCAGCAACGGCAACACGTGCAGAAAATCGAGACGCAGGATGACCTGTTCCAGGGTTCCGCCCGGCACGCCGCGAACGAACACGCCGTCGGGCAGTTCATGCTCGAAACCGGGTATCGCCACGCCGCCGCTCTGCCCCAGATCCACCCGGCAATCCGTCAGCGACAGATAGTTGGCCGCGTAGCCTCTGCGCGCGAACGCACGCTTGAGCTGCTTGCCGTGCCAGCCCGGATCGTCGGTAAAGATCGCGATGCGGCGTGTCATGAGAACGAACGCTCCAACAGGTCTGCGTTGAGTTGTCCGGCACGGAAACTGCGGCCTGTCTTGAGGCTGGTCACGATGATCTGTGCCGGTGCGAACAGCAGCGGGTCGATCTTGTAGAAGTCGTGTCCGGCATTCTTGAAAACCTGTGCGAAAGGCTGGCCATAGTCCTTCGAAGCCTCGCTCGGCATACGCTGCGCAAGCGCCTCGGCCGCCGCTTCCTCGCCGGCGACAAACAACTGGACGCGGCCGCCGAAAAGAATCGCATCGTTGGTGCGGCCCATGGCGGTCAGGAAATCCGGCGACGGCGGACAGACCGGGGCCGTGCCCATGCCGTCGACGATGTGATCGAGCGGGAAGCCCAGGAAGTGCGCTTTGTGCAGGGCCACTTCGAGTACGCGGGCCACTACCTGCACGCTGCCGGCCAGACTGGTGGTGGGCGTCAGGATCAAGGTCAGCCGGTCGGGNGAGACGTCGCACTGGCCAGCGATCTTGTCCAGCAAGGGCAGCGGCGGGATCTTGTCGGTTTCCAGAACGAGGCAGGCCGAGTCCGCGCGATCGCGATAGGCGAGTTCACCGAAGAGTTCTTCCTTGCCGGCCAGGGCACGGCCGGGACCCGATCCCAATGCGAAGAAACTGCCCTTGCCTTCGCCGTGCGACAGGCTCCATCCGGCGTACTGGCTGCCCAGACAGGCCAGCACCGGCTGCGCGGTGGAAACGGACAACTCCCAGGGCCAGGCGGCCTGGGCAGCGGCCGGAACGAGCGTGACGCGTCCGAGGCCGCCGAGGCAGATTTCGGCGATGCGCCGGCCTGCCTCGATGCCGCCCGCCACCCGGATGCCGGCATCGACGATGCGTACGCCATTGTCCTGCCGCGAAACCGCCAGGCGCAGTTCCGCGGCGTGGTCCACCAGGTATTCGACCAAGGTGGATGCGAGCTGGTTGACGCTGGGAACGTGATTCATCGGGTGTGTCATCAGGCAGGGAACATCTGAGTGGAGTGCGCGACGGCAGGGTCATTCCAGCCGGCTGTGGGNGAGGCGAAACGATCCAGCCACTGGAGGATCTCCTGACGCCGGCCGAGCGCCTGGTACCTGGCGGTGGCCGCATCCGGGCCGTCCGCACGGACCGTGCAGACAGGGTCGCCGGCCTCGATCACGCTGTCCGCCCAAGGCAGATCAGCACACCAGGAAGGCCAAGCGAAATCGGCCGGGATCAACAGGCGGGTTTCGGCGTAGACCACTGCCACGGCCATGCTGCCGCCCGGCTGGGGCAGTCGGGCCGGCAGTCGGCCCTTGCAGGCTTCGACGTGCAGATCGAACAGGCATGGCAGCAGCGGCACGTCCCATAATTCCAGCGTGGCGGGCGGACGCGGATTCAGTTCCAGCAATACCCAGCCGGAGGGGGTGACAATGAAATCGAGGCCGTTGAGGCCGACCAGGCCGAGCCGAGCGGTGAGCGCGCGTGCCGTATGCATGACGGCTTCGTCGACCCCGGCCGGGCCGGCATCCATGCGTGTCGCACCGGCATAGCTCCAACGTCCGGATGCCTGGGGCGGGGTTGTCAGGGGCTGGTTGAAACCGATCGAGCAGATGTCGCGCCCATTGGCCAGAAACAGGAAGGACCATTCCTCGCCGGCGACCTGTCGCTGGAAATAGCGTCCCGTATCGTTTTCAGGCAAGGCGGATGCGAGGCGTACATGCGTGCCGCCGCACGCGCCGGCCTGTTTGGACAGCCAACCGGCGACCTCTGCAGGGCGTGACATGCGGGTTGCCGGATGNGGAATGCCGAGCGCCGCGAGCAGGTTGCTGAAGCGTTCCGGATCCGCGACGGTTTCCAGGACCTCCGGCGAATTGCCCAGTACGATCCGCCCNTCGGACAGCCCGCGCAGCAGAGCCGGCTGGGCTTCGAGCCCCGATCCATAGACCAGGCCGAGACAGGCGGCAGGCGGACAGACCGAGTCGGCCGCATCCAGCATGGCGGTCGCGTCGAATTCGCCGTTGCGGTCCAGCGGCGAGCGTGCCCATTTCAAGGCCATCCCGCAGGTATCCTGGTCGGCGAAGGCATCGATTCCGACCACCGAGCGCTGCGCGCGCGCTGCCGCCTTGGCCAGTATGCGCCCGGATAGCGAGGTGAGCAGAAAGGCCTTAGGCGGCATGCAACCGGGCCTCGCGCAAACAGTCGGCAAAGCCCAGATAAAGCGGGCTGTCCGTGCGCAGCATGGCCTGCAGCAGGCCTTGCTGAACCTTGTATTTGATGTTGCCGATGGCGAGCGGACCGATTCCCACGGCATGCCCAGAGGCTGCCACAAGCGGCTTGCCATCGTCCATGACGCCGATCCCTTCGATCCCGGCCGGCGGGACTGCATTGATGTCGGCCGCCACCAGCAAGCGTGCCGCGTGCGCGAGATGCGCGGGCCCCATCACCTGGACGCCGGCTTTCGCCGTGGCGAGCGCGACTTCGGTGTCCGCGATGAGCGCCGCCTTGGCATCGTCGGAACTGGCATCGATGGGGCGTATCGTCACGCCGAAGCGGGCCTGGATGGCCTCGGCGGCGGACTGTGCCCGGAACAGGCCATCGTGGCCGGGAATCGTGACCTCGGCGCCCGCCTGGGCGGCGAGCACGGCAGCAATCATGCCGACCGGGCCGGTGCCGCCGAAAACGGTGACGCGGCGGCCGGCAAGCGTGCTGCCATGGGTGCCGGCCAGGGCTTTTTCCACGGCGGCGATCATGGCCGCGGCGGTAGTGAAGGCGCCGCTCGGATCGGCGAAGACCGACACTTCGAAGGGCGGCACCATTGCCTTGCGTGCGGCGTCCAGCATGCCGGCGGCGAGCATGGGATCGCGTCCGCCGATGAAGATGCCGGTGTGCTTCACGCCTTTCGGACCCCGGGAAAAGATGGCGTCCTGGGTAAAGCCTGCGATGTCTTCCAGCCCTACGCCCGAATACGGGATCACGGCGTTCCAGCCGGCATCGTAGGCCATGTTCACGTCAAACGGGCTGACCCGTGTGCCGGGCGTGGCGAAGTGCAGCAAATAGGGTTTTTCCATTGTTTTCTCCAGCTGTTGTTATTCAGGAATGCGCTTGGGCCCGGTATGCTTCGGTACGGATTTCCGCGCCGCGGTTGCGGCCGGAACACACCATGAATTCCAGCCCTTCGGTACCGAACTCGTTGTACGCGGCACGTGCCAGGGAACGTGCCTGAATTTCCGAGTCGATCAATGCAAAACCGGTGGGCCCCCACGAGCTTTGCCCGATGCCTTCGGCGCCGTTCCGTGCCAGCCAGGCCAGCGCGCTGGCCACGTGATGGCTGGCGAACCGTCCGCCTTGGGCCGGCGCGAAATGATCACCCACGGTCTGCTGGATGGCGTGGATGGCGGCGCCGAATCCCGGAAGATCCTGCTCGACCAGGGACGGCATGGCCTGCATCAGCGCGAGCCGGCACAGGTGCGCGGCTCGCGCCTCGGGAAATTTTGGCAGGGCGGCGAAGGCCCGCTTTTCCTGCTCGCCGTGCAAGCCCTTGTAGGTCTTGTCCATCACCAGGATCACGCGCCACTGCGCGGGAAACTCGATGCGCGAAATCACCAGGGGCGGGTCGCCTTCGTCCTTGCGTCCGCCATCCACCACGAACCCGCCCTGCGTAAACAGGCCCAGGCCGATGCCTGAACGCGCGCCCCGGTTCAATTTCCTGGCCATGTCGTGGACCGGCCAATCCACGTCATACAGCCGGGCAAGCGCCGTGCCGACGGCCAGGGCGAGTTGGGTACCCGAGCCGAGACCGGCGTGATCGGGGATGGCCTGATGGACCTGGATATAGGTGCCGTCCGTAATGCCCATGGCCGCGAGCGATTGGCGTGCAAACGATTCCACCCGCTCGGATTGCGGACCTTCTGCCGAAACCTGTTCGGCCGGATAGGCGGTCAGCGTCGTGGCCAGTTCATCCAGTGACAGACCCAGGCTGCCGAAGCGCCGCCCCAGTCCGCCATTGAGGTCGAGAAACCCCATGTGAAGCCGTGCGGAGGCTCGTACGGTAACGCTGATCGTGGCGGTATGTGGCATGTGTATATGGCGTGGTGCAAAGCGTGTAAGCCTCTGGAAGCAATTGCTATGCCAATGGGAAAATACATAAATAATCAATCGTCTAGCTTTACATGCTCAGAGCGACGATGTGACAGACTGTCACGCCGCTCGCATCGGCCGCGTGACATCTTTTATGGAGGAAGGCGGCATGCGTCGACGGGAAACTGCCTGCCTGGCCAGACACATAGGCGCAGCCGTGACATGCATGGCATGGATCCTGCTAAATGCTTTGGCACTTCAGTCTTTTGAGTCTTCTATCTCAGTGTCCAGTCCTTCGGTTTGTTGTCCTTTTTGCGGTTTGCTGTGTGACGATCTGGAAGTCGTGCGCGAGGGGACGGCGTGCGGCTCGAACGCCGGCGTGTCCCCGCGCATCGCGGTTGTTTTCCATCCCGGACCCTGGCCAGGCCATGATTGCCGGCTTGCCCATCAGCCGGGATGAAGCTTGCCGGTCGGCGGCGATCATCCTGTCAGGTTCGCGCCGTCCGCTGATCGGAGGATTGGGATGCGATGTCACGGGCCATCGCGCTGCCCTGTCGCTGGCGGAAAAGCTGGGGGCGTGGTCGACCACATGCATGGCCGCGCACAGTTCCGTAATGTGCAGGCTTTCCAGGATGGCGGCTGGGTGACGACCACCCTGTCCGAGGTGCGCAACCGTGCCGACCTGATCGTGCTGGCGGGCACGGATGCTTCGCGCTATCCGCGTTTCTTCGAACGCTGTCTTGCCCCGGCGTCCCAGTTTGGCGAGTTGACGCGCAAGGTCGTGGTTCTGGGCGATCCCGTGCCGTCCATTCCCGTCATGGACGGCGTATCCGTTTCGTCCATCCCGATCGATGCGGGCCGCCTGGGCGAATTATTTGCCGTCATGCGCGCCAGCTTGGCAGGGATGCCTACGCGTGCCGCAGACGTGGCGGGCGTGTCGATCGGGCAGATCGAGGCCCTGTTGGCCGATATGCGTGCGGCCCGCTATGGTGTGCTGGTCTGGAACGCGGCGGAACTGGATTTTCCGCAGGCCGATCTGACCATCCAGTCGGCCGTGAATCTGGTCAAGGATCTCAACCAGGCGACGCGATGGTCCGGGTTGCCTCTGGGGGCGACGATGGCGGCACCTCGGCCGCGCAAACCTGCACCTGGCAGACCGGCTACCCCTTGCGCACCGCATACGAAATCGCCGGTCCGCGCTATGAACCGCTGCTGTTCGACAGCGACCGTCTGCTGAAAACAGGGGAGGTGGATGCGCTGGTCTGGATATCGGCGTTCGATCCCGAACGCACGCCCCCGCCGTGGATTGTCCGACCGTGGTGCTGGGTCGGGCCGACATGCGGTTTGCCCGGGCGCCGGATGTGTTCATTCCGGTGGCCGTTCCGGGCGTACAGCATGCGGGTTTCCTGCATCGCATGGATGCGGTGGTGGCCTTGCCCTTGACGGCGCCCGCATCGTCCAGCCTGCCGAGCGTGGCCCAGGTCCTGCCATCATCCAGGGAGAGACGAATCATGCTGCGGCTTAAGAATGGCCGGATCTACGACCCTGCGCACGGCGTCGATGGCGAGGTCCGCGATCTCTATATCGAGGATGGCCGCATCGTGGCCGCACCAGGGCCGGATGCGAGAATCGATCGCGACATCGATCTCGCCGGCCGCGTGGTGATGGGCGGCGCCATCGACCTGCATACGCACATCGGCGGCGGCAAACTGAACATTGCGCGGGCGCTGTTGCCGGAGGACCACCGCCAGGATCCGCTCCCGACCAGCGGCGGCATGCATGCCGGCTGTGGTCACGCCGCGCCCTCGACCTGGACCACCGGTTACCGCTATGCCGAGATGGGCTATACCGCCTGCTTCGAGCCGGCCATGCAGCCCACCAACGCGCGTCATACCCATCTCGAGATGGGCGATACGCCCATGGTGGACAAGGGCGCCTACGCCATGCTCGGCAGTGACGACTTTTTCCTGCGCATGCTGGCCAGCGGGGCGGACCAGCGCCTGATCAACGACTACGTGGGCTGGACGCTGGATGCGAGCCAGGCCATGGCCATCAAGGTGGTGAATCCGGGCGGCATCTCTGCCTTCAAGTTCAATGCCCGCAGCCTGGATCTGGACGAGGCCCATCCCTATTACCGCGTGACACCCCGACAGGTGGTGCAGGCACTCGCGCGGGCTGTGCACGACCTGGGTGTGGCGCACCCGCTGCNNGTGCACGCGAGCAACCTGGGCGTTCCCGGCAATGCCGACACCACCCTGGCAACCATGGCCGCGGCGGAGGGGCTGCCCATCCATCTGACGCATATCCAGTTCCACAGTTATGGCACCGAAGGCGAGCGCAAGTTTTCCTCCGAAGCCGAGCGCATTGCCGATGCCATCAACCGCATGCGCAATGTGTCGGCCGATGTCGGACAAGTCCTGTTTGGCCAGACGGTGACCGTCTCGGGCGACAGCATGAAGCAGTACGGCAACCATCGCCATGCCAGCCCGGACAAATGGGTGGTTATGGACATCGAATGCGACGCGGGCTGCGGCGTGGTTCCGTTCAAGTACCGCGACAAGAATTTCGTCAACGCCCTGCAATGGGCGATCGGTCTGGAACTGTTCCTGCGGGTCAACGATCCCTGGCGCATCTTCCTGACCACTGACCATCCCAACGGTGCGCCCTTCACCAGCTATCCGCACCTGATTCGCCTGCTGATGGACAAGCGCTTCCGCGATTCGAAGCTGGACGAGATCAACGCCGAGGCCGCCGCGCACAGCCAGCTGCGCAGTCTGGATCGGGAATACAGCCTCTACGAGATCGCCATCATGACGCGCGCTGCACCGGCCCGCTCCCTCGGCCTGACCGATCGCGGTCATCTGGGCGAAGGGGCGGCGGCCGACATCGTGGTCTATCGCGACGATGCCGACCGCGAGGCCATGTTTGCGCAGCCCGAGTATGTGTTCAAGGACGGCCAGCTCATCGTGCGCGACGGCAAGGTGGTGAACGTGGTCAATGGTGCATTGCACGTGGTGAAGCCCGAGTACGACAAGGGCATCGAGAAACCCCTGAAGGATTATTTCGATCGTTACATGACAGTCAGGATGGAAAACGTCCGCATAAGCGACGACGAGATCTGCACGTGCGGCGCCAGCAAACTGATTCCCCATGTGTGCAAGGGGAGGGCGGCGTGATCATCAATGGCGTATACATCGACGACACCTATGCGGAAGCCTTCGGTATGAAGGCAACCCGCATTGTCATCACCGCGGACAACCTGACCTGGGCAAAGCATGCGGCCAACGCCGCCTTCGGCTTTGCCACCTCGGTCATCGCCTGCGGCTGCGAGGCGGGTATCGAACGCGAGCTGTCTCCGGAGGAAACACCCGACGGGCGCCCTGGCGTGGCCGGCCTGCTGTTTGCCGTCTCCACCAAGGAGCTGGCCAAACAGCTGGAGCGGCGTGTCGGCCAGTGCGTGCTGACCTGTCCCACCACGGCTGTGTTCGCCGGCTGCGAAGGCGAGGAATCGCTGCCGCTCGGAAAACCTGCGCTATTTCGGCGACGGCTGGCAGATGTCCAAACTCATCGCCGGCCGACGCTACTGGCGCATCCCGGTGATGGACGGCGAGTTTCTGGCCGAGGAAACGACCGGTCTGATGCGTTCGGTCGGCGGCGGCAATTTCCTGGTCCTGGCGCGTTCGCGCAGCCGGGCGCTGGCCGCCTGCGAAGCGGCAGTGGATGCCATCCTGCGCGTTCCTGGCGCCATCGCGCCCTTCCCGGGTGGGGTGGTCCGCTCGGGCTCCAAGGTGGGCTCCAAATACAAGGCGCTACCCGCTTCCACCAACGATGCCTTCTGTCCGACCCTGCGCGGCGTAGCGAAAACCGAGCTCAGCCCGGGCGTGGACGCCGTGCTCGAGATCGTGATCGATGCCGTCACCGACGCCGACATGCGCGTGGCGATGAAGGCCGGCATGGATGCGGTCTGCGGGATCGGCGCGGCAGGAGGCATCGTACGTCTGTCGGCCGGCAACTACGGCGGAAAGCTGGGCCAGTTCCACTACCGGTTGCGGGAGATTCTGGCATGACGACACTGAACTTGCGCGCCATGCCGAACGGACGTGTCGACATGACCGGCGTACTGCCGGAAACGCTCGCCGGGCGGCGTGCGGATGACATCGCGAAGCAGATCATCCATCTGGCAGGCAACCCTATGATGCTGGGCGACCTGTTCGAGGTGGACGTGGACGAAACCGACATGCTGGTGATCCGTACCGACAGCGATCGACTCGATTGCCTGGGCAAGGGCATGAGCACGGGCAGCGTGCGGATCGAAGGACCGGCAGGGCATTACGCCGCGCAGGGGATGCGCGGCGGCGAACTCGATATTCGCGGCGATGCCGGAGATGGCGCCGCCAACGGCATGATGGGCGGCCTGCTGCGCATCCGCGGCAATGCCGGCGACTGGCTCGGTGCCGCATTGACCGGCGACCGTACCGGGATGGCGGGCGGCGTGGTGGCGGTCGAAGGCAATGCTGGCGATCGTCTCGGCGATCGCATGCGGCGCGGCTTGATTCTCGTACGCGGCCAGGCGGGGGACGCCTGCGGTGCGCGGCTCCTCGCCGGTACGCTCGTGGTGGCGGGTGGCTGCGGCACGCTGCCGGGATCCGGCCTGCGACGCGGAAGCCTGATCCTGGGCCGCAGTCCCGAAGCCATCCCACTGAGCTTCAATGATTCGGGTCGGGTCGACCTGAGTTACCTGGGATTGCTGCATCGCCATGCGGAAAGCTTCCTGCCCGGGCTGCTGCCGGCTTCCACGCAAGCACACCGCTACATGGGCGATCTGGCCTTCGGCGGCAAAGGGGAGATCCTGGTGCTGGCATGAAAATGGTGTGTCTGCGCCACGGCGAATCCGAGTACAACCTGCGCGGCCTGTGCAATGCCGATCCGGCCGTTCCGGTGTCGCTGACGCCGAAGGGGCGGTTGCAGGCGGCGGCGGCCGCACAACGCTTGCGGGATGTGCCGATCCGGCGCGTGTATGTGTCGCGCCTGAAGCGCGCCCACGAAACTGCGGCCATCGTCAACGCGTCCCATTGCGCCGACATCTATGTGGATGGGCGACTCGACGATCGCAACACCGGCTACGAAGGTCAGCCGGTTGCGGAGTATCTGTCTGCCATGCGCGGCGCAGCCGATCCGTTTTCATGGAAGGCGTCCACAGGCGAGTCCTATGCGGAGATGGTCGGACGCGTGCACGGCTTCCTGGAAGAGATCGAGCACGATGACGCGTCCGCGGTGCTGGTGGTGGCGCATCACGAGGTTCTGCAGGCCGTGACGGGGCATTTCAGGAAGCTGAGCCTGCCCGAGATGTGGAATGTCTGGGTGGATCACTGCGAAGTACTGGAATTCGACCCGGCATGACAGCATTCACTTGCGGCCGTTTCCACTTTACGCTGGCGCGTCCCCTGGTCATGGGCATCGTCAATGCGACGCCCGATTCGTTTTCAGACGGCGGGCTTTATGCAGCCCGCGAGCGTGCCATCGAGCATGGGTTGCGACTGCGCGAGGGGGCCGACATCCTCGATATCGGCGGAGAATCCACCCGGCCCGGCGCCACCCCGGTGGAAGCCGAGGAGGAATTGAGGCGGGTGCTGCCGGTGCTCAAAGGCCTGCGCGACTGCGGCGCCGCACTGTCGATCGACACCATGAA
This sequence comes from Thiobacillus sp., assembly GCF_013693775.1. Lineage (NCBI taxonomy): Bacteria > Pseudomonadati > Pseudomonadota > Betaproteobacteria > Nitrosomonadales > Thiobacillaceae > Thiobacillus > Thiobacillus sp. Next base: position 788,968 of record NZ_CP059257.1, on the reverse strand, counting down.
GACGCCGGTGATGGCGGCCGCCCTGCACGCAGGGGCCGACATGATCAACGACGTCAATGCCTTGCGCGCGCCCGGTGCGCTTGACGTCGTGGCGGCTTCGCACTGCGGCGTCTGCCTGATGCATATGCAGGGCACGCCGCAGACCATGCAGCAGCAACCGCGATACGGTGACGTCGTATCGGAGGTGCTGGAGTATTTGCATCTGCGCACGGAGGCGGCGACGCGGGCAGGCATTGCCCGGGAACGCCTGCTGTGGGACCCCGGCTTCGGTTTCGGCAAGACACCCGCACACAACATCGCCCTGTTTCAGGCACTGGACCGTTTTACATTGGCGTCGCCGACCCTGGTGGGCATCTCGCGCAAATCATTGTTCGGCACGCTCACCGGCCGGCCGGCGCCGGAACGGCTGGTCGCCAGTATCACGGCGGCCACGCTGGCCGCACTGAAAGGCGCGGCGATCGTGCGCGTCCATGATGTCGCGGCCACGGTCGATGCCCTGAAGGTCCTGCATGCCTTGGGTATGGAATCCCGGTAATCCTTTTCAACTTCAGGAGTTTTCTCTCATGCGCTCACGTCGCCATCCCCATGCTTTTCTATTGCTGGCCGCCCTCGCTTGCCCCGTCTGGTCCTGGGCCGGCGATGTGAAGATCGACCATGCCTGGGTGCGTGCCACGGCACCCGGCCAGAAAGTAGCGGGCGCGTTCATGGCGATCACAGCCGACCGGGACATGGAACTCGTCGCGGGAACGACCNCCCGCGCAGATCATGTCGAACTGCATTTCATGCGCATGGACGGTGGCGTGATGGAAATGCGCGAGCTTGAATCGATCAAGCTGCCGAAAGGCGAAACGGTCAGCCTGGAACCGGGCGGACTGCATGCCATGCTCATCGGTCTCACATCGCAGGTCGTGGCGGGCGAGAAAGTGCCCATGACCTTGACGTTCAGGGACAGCCAGGGCAAACAGGAAAACATCGGCATCACGCTGGATGCTGTCTCGCCTCGCCATTGACCGCTGCGACGCTGCGGCAATTTGCCACATTGTCGTGACACGTCGCGCACCCTACACTCGTCCCGAATAGAAACCAATAAATTTCCTGAATGTTTTTCAGGGCCGGTACGGATTGTCCGGGCGGCGCAGCAGCGGCTACTGCGTATTCGCCCGCATCCGGCCAGGGGAACGAGAGACGTCATGATGAGCATTATGAACATGGCTCCCGGCCGTTGGGGCCTGGCGCAGACCGCAGCTGCGCTATTGCTGTCGGGGCACGCGGGCGCGGCCTTGCCGCATACGCACATGTCGCCGGAAAATCCGGGACAGGCCGCCGCGTCCCGATCGGCAAAACCCACGCTGGCGATCGGGGCCACCATCGACGCACAGGGCCGGATCTGGCTCGCCCGGGTCGAAAACCGGACGCTCCTGGTTTCGCATTCGGCCGACGACGGCCAACATTTTTCTGCCCCGGTCGCCGTCAACGCCGAATCTGAAAATATCGGGGCGGAAGGTGAAAACCGGCCCAAGATCGCCGTCACCCGCAATGGCACGGTACATCTCACCTGGACGCTGTTGCTGCCGCAACCCTACACCGGCGAGATTCGTTACGCGCGCTCGACCGATGGCGGCAAGACCTACTCGGCGCCCATCACGATCAACGACGACAAGCGCCTGACCAGCCACCGTTTCGATTCGCTGGTTTCAGATAGCGGCGCCCGACTGGCCATCGTCTGGCTGGATGGCCGCGACCGGGATGCCGCGAAAGAGCAGGGCGTGGCATACGCTGGCACATCGGTGTATGTGGCGCGCTCCGACGATGACGGTGCCAGCTTCCATGCCAACCGCAAGTTGGCCGAGCATACCTGCGAGTGCTGCCGGACAGCGCTGGCCTGGACAGCGGATGGCCCCGTCGCCCTATGGCGCAACCTCTACGGTTCCAATACGCGCGACTTCGCATTTTCCTATCTCGATACGGGCAAGGTGCAGCGGCTGGCCAATGACGAATGGAATATCGATGCCTGCCCGCACCATGGCGGCGGGATTGCAACCGGCGGCGACGGCACGCTGCACGCGGTCTGGTATACCCGCGGCAAGAACCGCCAGGGACTGTTTTACCGGCAGGTGAAAGGTGACCAGATGTCGGCGCCCATGGCGTTCGGCAATCCGCAGGCCCAGGCCGGCCACGCCACCGTGGCGGCTGACGGGCAGATCGTGCTGATCACCTGGCGCGAGTTCGACGGCCAGGCTTACGGCGCGATGGCATTGCTGTCGAAGGATGGGNGTGCCAGCTGGAGCGCGCCGCACCGTATCGCGACGACTGCCGATGCCGCGGACTATCCGATGCCCCTCATCCATGACGGCCGGATGCAGGTCGTGTGGAACACGCTCCGCGAAGGCGTCCGAATCCTGGAGGTCGAGTGATCATGCTGCGTCGTCTGTGTCTTNTTCTCGTGTGTCTGGCCGCATGGCCCGCATCGGCAACCGAGCCTGCCCGCTTCGATTCGGGCAGCCTGGCAAAGATCGAAGCGCGGTATGCGGGCAAGCCGTTCATTCTGAGCCTGTGGTCGGTCAACTGGTGCGGGTACTGCATCGACGAACTGACCATGCTGGGAAAACTGTCGAAAAACGAAAAGAACCTGCCTCTGGTATTGGTCGCGGTCGACAGCCCTGAGGATACCGACGCGATCCGGAAAACCCTGCGCAAGCTCGGGTTGAGCCATGCAGAGTCCTGGGTTTTCGACGATCCCATCCCCGAACGCCTGCGCGCCGCCATCGACCCTACTTGGCAGGGGGAACTGCCGCGCTCGTATCTGTACGACAAGGCACATCGGCGCCAGGCAGCAGTGGGCACGCTCGATGAGGCCAGGCTGAAGTCCTGGCTGGAACAACAGGGCCAGCGATCCGGCACCGCCAAATAGAAAACCAACAAGGGAGAACCATGAAACGTAAAACTTTGGTGCTGGCTCTCGCCAGCACGCTGGGTCATCCTGCTGCCTGGGCTGAAGAGCAGGCCTTGCCGGAAATGATCGTCAGTCTGCCGCGCTCGGCCGTGGTGACGAACAATCCCTCGCCCTCGGCCGAAGTGAGCCAGGACCAGATGCGCGAAATGAACGTCATCAACGTCGAGGATTCGCTCAAGTACACACCGAGCCTCTTCATACGCAAGCGCTATGTCGGCGACCGCAACGGCATCATCGCCAGCCGCACGGCAGGCAGCCTGCAAAGTGCCTGGTCGCTGGTCTATGCGGACGGACTGCTGCTGTCCAACCTGCTGGGCAATTCCTACAATTTCCCGCCGCGCTGGAACATCGTCGGCAGCGAGGAAATCGAGAATATCGAAGTGCTGTACGGTCCGTTCTCGGCGCTGCTGCCCGGCAACTCGGCTGGCGCCACCATCCTGATCAATACGCGCGAGCCGCAGCAGTTCGAGGCCCATGCACGGGTCCAGGGATGGAGCCAGGACTACAAGCATTACGCCACGGACGACACTTACCGGGGCCATCAGGAACAGGTTGCGCTGGGTGCGCGAGTGAACGGCAGCCTGAGCTGGTCGTTCCTGTTCAACCATCTCGATACGCATTCGCAGCCGATCAACTTCGCCACGGCAGCCGTCCCCGCAGCCAACAGCGGCGCAGGGACGCCGGTCACAGGCGGCGTGCCCTACACCAACCCGACGAATGTCCCCAGCATGATGTTTGGCGCAACCAGCCTGGACCATTCGGTGCAGGACACGATGAAAATCCGTCTGGCGTACGACTTCACGCCCGATACGCGCGCGGCCTTCACCTATGCCTACTGGCAGAACGACAGCTTCAGCGATACCCGGACCTACCTGCGCAATGCAGCGGGCCAGCCCATCTGGAGCGGCAGCGTCAATATCGACAACAAGAACTACACTGTCAGCACGAGTGCGCTCGCCCCGTCGGACAGCAATACGCAGAACCAGTTGCTGGGTCTGAGCCTGGATAGCCGCCTGTCGTCGAACTGGTCGATCGAATTGAGCGCGTCGGATTATTCCACCNCCCGCGACATCACACGGACGCCGACGCCGCCGCCCCCGGTTGCAGTTAGCCTCGACCAGCCGGGCTCGGCAGGCGGGGCAGGTGCGATCACGTTCGGTGACGAGAGCGGCTGGAGAACACTGGACGCCCGGGCAATCTGGAAACCCGGCCAGGACAGGAAAAGCCACACCGTCACCTTTGGCTACCATTACGACCATTACACCTACAGCAGCGCCAAATACGCCGCGTCCACCTGGAACGACGACAGCAGCATCGGCGCATCTCCCATCAGCGCCGCCATCGGCGATACCCGCACCGATGCCGTTTTTGCACAGGATGCGTGGAAGCTCGATCCGCGCCTGACGCTGACGTTCGGCTGGCGAACTGAGCGCTGGCAGGCCTTCAACGGCTTCATCAGCGGTTATGCGCCGATTGCCAGCCGCGACGACACCTACCATTCGCCCAAGGCGTCGCTCGCCTGGCGAGCGGCAGGCGACTGGCTGATCCGGGGTTCGGTCGCCCGCGCTTACCGTATGCCGACCGTCACGGAACTGTTCCAGACCGAGAAAATCGGCGTGGTCACGCAGATCAGCGATCCCAACCTGAATCCGGAAAAGATCCTGGCCACCGACCTCACCGCGGAGCATGCGCTCGGGAGCGGCAACCTGCGCCTGTCATTGTTCGACCAGCGCACCGATAATTTCCTCACCAGCCAGCTGAACCTGACCACCAACGTCAACCGCGTCCAGAACATCGGCCGCACCCGCATCACAGGTGTCGAGGCGGTGTACGAGGCTACGGATTTCCTGATGCCCGGGCTGGATATCAACGGCAGCCTGACCTACACCGACTCGGAGATCCTGTCCGATCCGGGCAATCCCGCCCTCGTTGGCAACAAGGTGCCACGCATCCCCGACTGGCGCGCCTCGGTCTTCGCTTCCTACCGCTTCGACGAACACTGGACCGGTTCCCTGGGCCTGCTTTACAGCGGACTTCAGTTCGGCAACCTGGACAACTCGGACACCAATCACAACGATACCGGAAGCCTGAGCCAATACACCACCGTCGACGTGAAACTCGGCTACCGTTTCTCGAAACGGATTCGTGCTTCGTTCGGGATCGACAACTTGACCAATGAAAACTATTTCATTGGACCCCATCCTNTCCCGCAGCGCACCTACCAGGCCGAGTTGCGCATGGATTACTGAGCATGCATGGCCGACGGCAANAAGAACTGAAAGCACGCCTGGCAGGTCTGTCCGTCGTGCTCGCCCTGCACGGCGCGCTGTTCTATAGCCTGTGGCACTACCGTGTCCTGCCGCCGCCCGCCGAGACGGCAACATTGTTTGTCGACCTGCTGACGGATACACCCAAGGTCGAGTTGCCGAAGCCGGACCCGCCCAAGCCCAAAGCCAAACCAGTCAAACGCGAACAGCCCGTTNCAACCGCCACCCCGCAGCAACTGGCTGCGCAAACGCCGGTCGTGTCATCGTCCGATCCGGTCGTGTCGCCGTCGCCCCCACCGCCGCCTCCCAGAATCGAGGTGCCGGCCGAACCCGTGCCGCCCGCGCCGCCGCCAAAGCCCGTGGGCCCGGCCGTGTTGAGTAGTGAACTCGCGCTGACCTGCCCGGACCGCGCGCCGCCGTCCTATCCCGCGATTTCCCGCCGTCTCGGGGAAGAGGGAAAGGTGGTGCTGCGCGTGGAGCTCGACGAAACGGGACAGGTCGACCGGGCGACGATCAAAACCAGCTCCGGTTACGCACGCCTCGACGAGGCCGCACTGGCCACCGTCAAACGCTGGCGCTGCAGGCCGGCCAGCCGCGATGGCGCAGCCGTGCGCGCCGTCGCCATCCAGCCGTTTAATTTTGTACTCGAAGGACGATGACATGGATACGAACATAGGCTTTGCCCATTTCCTGGCCCAGGCCGATGCGCTCGGGAAAACGGTGTTGTTTCTGCTGCTGGCACTGTCGGTTGCGAGCTGGTACCTGATCGTGACCAAGACGATCGCCAACTACCTGGCGAAGCGACGCGTCGAAAGCTTTCTCGAACAATTCTGGGCAGCCGATTCGCTGCAGGAAATCCGCACCGCCTTGCACAGACAGCCGCGCGATCATGCTTTTGCCGAACTGGCGCATGATGCACTGGAAGCCGCCAGCGACGGCGAAAAGCATGGCCTGCACAAGCTGGCAGCCGCAGGCGGCCTGGGTGAATTTCTCACGCGTCTGCTCAGAAACGGCATCGACCAGGAGGCGACGCGTGTCGAGCATGGCCTGACCCTCCTGGCCTCGGCGGGATCGGCCGCACCCTATATCGGCTTGTTCGGCACCGTATGGGGGATCTATCACGCACTCGTCAATATCGGCCTGTCGGGGCAGGGGACGCTCGACAAGGTCTCCGGCCCGGTGGGCGAGGCGCTCATCATGACGGCGATGGGGCTGGCCGTGGCGATTCCCGCCGTACTTGCCTTCAATGCCTTCAACCGGCGGAACCGGGTGTGGCTCGCCCGGCTGGATGCGTTCGCGCATGATCTGTACGCCATCATCACCGTGGGCGAAAAGGCCAACAGTTCCGCCGGCGAACCGCGTCCGCTGCATATCGTGAAGGAGGCCTGAGCCATGGCAATGGGAAGCTTTGACCCGCGCCGGGGGCCGGGGCCGATGGCCGATATCAACGTGGTGCCGCTGGTGGACGTGATGCTGGTACTTCTGGTGATTTTCATCATCACCACGCCCTTGCTCACCAACGCGGTCAAGATCGACCTGCCAAAGGCAAGCAGCGCCCCCAATGTCACCAAGCCGGATCATATCGAACTCGGCATCCGGCAAAACGGCGATCTCTACTGGAACGGCGAGCGGGTCGCGATGGATCAGTTCGCGCCGCGCTTTGCCGAGGCCGCTAAANAACAGCCGCAGCCTGAGCTGCATATCCGCGCCGACCGGCATGCCGAATACGAACCGGTCGCGAAAGTCATGTCACTGGCTGCGCAGGCCGGCCTCACCCGTATCGGGTTTGTGACCGAGCCCGATCGGCACTGACCATCAGAAAGACGATCGGTACAAGGTGGGAGCAGGTGTCCATCCCGATGACGTTACACAATCATTCCAACGGGCAGCCGCATAATTCTGGAGTTCTTCCAATCGATCATGGGCATCCGCCAATGGCATCTTATTGCCGGTTGGTGAATTTCCCGCTGAATGAATAACGCGCACAAAACCGGAAATTTCGCACTCCGGGATTTCCCTTGTCTGGCCAAGGGCTCATACGTGGATATACGGTAGTTCTACCAATTTACATGCCAAGACCGTGCCCCTGTAATAGGAAGCGGCGTCTTTATCCGGGTTGTGATGAAGCGCAAGTTTTCATTCTATTTAGGGGCCTTACATGAAAAACATAACTTCCTCCCGTCTGTTCTGGGCGTTCTCCTGGCTGCCTGTGCCGTATCTGCTCATGCCGATCCGATCGGTCTGGACGTGAGCATCGGGTTGGTGAATGTCCGGCCTGATATCAAATCCCCGGTCGTTGGGGCGGATGCCACCAACGAGGTGGTGCCCATTGCGAACTTCACGTATTACCTGAGCGAGCACTTTGCCCTGAACACGGCGGCCGGCATTACCCGCCACGAGTTCAGCAATGCGGGTGGCGTCCTGGGCAAGGCCTCCATGGCACCGTTCCATTTGATGGCGCAGTACCACTTCATGCCGAAGGCGGATTTCCGTCCGTATGTGGGGGTGGGGATCCACCATACTGTGTTCTTCAAGCAGAGTGGGCCGGCTTTCAATGGCCTGGAGGATTTCAAGGCGGATACCGGTGCTGTCCTGCAGGCGGGGTTCAGCTATACGCTGAACAAGGATTATTTCGTCAATTTCGATATCAAGAAGTTTTATCTTGAAACAAACGTAACCCCACAGGGCGGCGCGAAAATCGAGACGATCACGCTCAACNCCCTGCTGATCGGGCTGGCAGTGGGCAAGCAGTTCTGAGATATGGGAGAGGCCGCGGATATAGGGGTTTGGAAGAGGGCGAGCGAACGCGAGTTCTCCTGACGAACGCACCGCAAGAAAAACGCCGGTCATCCCGGCGTTTTTCTTGCGCGTTCACTGGGGAACGCATGCTTATGGCATTCGGCCAACCTCTCTACATATGAATTTCAGCATTTTCAATACGTAGTTTTACGTGTTCGATGCCGTGTCGATACGGATTATCGGCAGGTCGGACATTGCGTATAAATCATGGATGTATCCGGCGGAATGTCTTCATGCGAGGGGCCTACGGCGCTTGGATCAGGGCTGGGGCGTCATGCCCCGACACGTCGATGAATCTAAGGAGCTAAACATGTTGAAAGCGGCATTGGAGCGAGATACCCAGAATCGCCCGTTCGAGAAAAGCATCAAACAATTCGGCGAGATTGTCATGGCCGAACCCGCATTGCTTGCCAAATTGGAAGAGACGCGCGATGCGAACAGCTTCATTGCGACATACTGCAAGCTGGCTTCGGAGAAAGGCATTCATTTCACCCCAGACGACATGCGCATCGTCGTTCAGGAACAAAAGCAGGGCAGCAACTGGGTGATTCCCAAGGCCGTCCTGAACATCGTGCGCGAACGCTTCTGAGGAGAACAGAAATGGACGATATCAAAACCAGTAGCGGCAGAGTCGTGGGTAGCTGGAATGGCGAGCGCGCACGCGACTTGATGGCCGAAATTGCCCGGATCAAGCAGATGCTGATCCAGGAAAAATCTTCGGAATCGTTGGATTCCCGGTCAATGCCTCACCGTGACCAGCTGCATCAGGACCTGCTCGAATTCAAGGCCTACCATTTATGGNGGTGCGATAGGCATGGCGAGTGCGTGGTGGGAACCAACGCCAATCGCATCGAAAGTGTGGATAAGGTGCTTTCGTTTTCGCTGATCGACCATCACTGAATCCAGCCCTGCGTGTCCTGCACCGACGAGGCTGGAAGGACGTCAGCGCAGGGCACATTGCCGGAGCCTGGTACACGCTGTATGTTTGCCCAGTTGGTCGTCGAATAGAGTCGCTGATATGCACCGTCAAGAAATGTCCGCCCTGCTGCTCAAGGTGCAGGAAATCGCCAAGGATGTCGTGGCGCCAAACGTGGAACGTACGGACCGTGATGCGCTTTGGCCCGAGCCGGGGATCCGTGCGCTGCAGCGCGAAGGACTGGGAGGCGCGGTCATCCCAACCGCTTATGGCGGGCTGGGGCATGGGCTCATGGCGTTGGTAAGGGTGTGCGAGACGTTGGGGCAGGAATGCGCCTCCACCGCGATCTGTTACGGCATGCATTGCGTCGGCGCTTCTGTCATTGCTGCGAATGCCACGCCGGACCAACAGGCGCGATTCCTGACGCCGATCTGCGAGGGACGTCACATCACGACGCTGTCCTTGAGCGAAGCCGGCACCGGTGCCCATTTCTATCTGCCGCAAACGACTCTGGAGGCAGTGTCTTCGGATGAATTCAGTCTGACGGGCAGCAAGACTTTCGTCACCAATGGTGGCCATGCCGATTCCTACGTGGTGTCGGCGGTCGCCGCCTCGCCCGAAGCTCCCATCGGACAATTTTCCTGCGTGGTCGTCCCGGCTGACTCCCGGGGAGTCCGCTGGGGCGCCGAGTGGGATGGCCTGGGTATGCGCGGCAATTCCTCGCGCACCATGGAATTGCAGGGGGTGCGTGTACCGCGCAGCAATCTGCTGGGCAAGGAAGGCGACCAGATCTGGTACATCTTCAACGTGGTCACGCCCTATTTTCTGATGGCCATGGCCGGCACCTTCCTGGGTGTTGCCACCACGGCACTGGACGAGGCCCGGAAACATCTGATCCGGCGCTACCACACCCATACGGGCTCGAACCTGGCACAGGCCTCGGTATTGCAGCATCGTCTGGGCACCCTGTGGGCGACGCTGGAGCGCACGCGCCAATTGACTTACCACGCCGCCGCCAGCTTCGATGCAGGCGAGCCGGATGCGCTCACGGCAGTCATGGCGGCCAAGGTCGAAGTGGCCGATTGCGCGGTCAGCGTGGTCAACGAAGCCATGACCCTGAGCGGCGGGATCGGGTATCGCAACGGCTCGCGCCTGCACCGTCTTCTGCGCGACGCGCGGGCCGCCCATTTGATGTCGCCCACGACCGATATCCTGCGCGTCTGGATCGGCCGCGCCCTGCTTGGCCAGCCCTTGCTGTCGGACTAGCGACATGGCCACTGCCCATTCGGAGCTTGGTGGGGTTCTGCATCTGGTCGGCGTGGCGCCCGCGATCAACACCTTGTTGCGAAGCGCGCTGGAGCCCGAGGTGACGGTCGAGGCATTGGGCAGCCAGGAGCGGCTGTATCACCGTTTCCAGGAAGGGCACCAGCCTGCCGATACCGTGCTGCTGGGGATGGACATCGAGGAACCGGTACGCATCGCCCAGCGCATCCATACGTATGACCACCATGTTCCCATTCTGATCCTGACCGCACCCTCGCGCTGCGACCAGTTGAAGCGGACGCTGATGTTCAGTCCCTTCCTGGGCAACGAAGTGGTGCCGTGGTCCACCGCCGAGGTGGACGAACTGCCGTCCGCCATCCGTGATGCGGTGAATCGGCGGCGACAGCGCATGCGTTATCTGAACACGATCTCGCGTGCGCAGATCCGGCTGGAAAAACTGCCTCTGCTCCAGCCGGAGGCGACCTACTATCTGGATCAACTGCTCGATCATGCGCCCATCGGCGTGCTGACGGTCGACCTGAACTGCGCCATCCTGACCATCAACCGTCAGGCCCAGACCATTCTGGGTGTGAGCGAGCGGAGCGCACTGGGACGGCCGCTGGAGGAACAGTTTCCGTTGCGTGAGCAGGGGCGCATGGCCGCCTTGCTGCAGCAGGGGCTGAAAGGCATGGAACGACATAAGCCGGAGATTTTCGAGGTCGACGTCCCGGGCGGGCCCGTCCGCTTTCTGGAAGTCACGCCGGCACCGCTGGCCTATCGCACCGGGCAGCGCGGCGCCATGTTGATCCTGCAGGACGTGACTGACCGTGTGGCGGCGGAATGCGAGCGGCAACGGGCGGAAGACGACTTGCGCTATCACGCCACGGTACTGCGTTCGTTCCATGAAATCAGTTCCGACCGGGAACTCAGCCTGGAAGAGAAACTGCACCGGCTCCTGAAACTAGGGTGCGAACAATTCAGTCTGCCGAACGCAATCCTGTCGCGCATCGACGGCCAGTGTTTCCAGATCCTGGATTCGATCAGCGATCATCCGGCGTACGTGGTGGGAACGAGCAAGGATCTCGACCAGACTTATTGCAGCGCAACCGTCTTCACCAATGAGCCAGTGGCCTTCGAGCATGCCAGCATCACCGAATGGCGTACGCATCCGAGCTATCTCAAGCATCATATGGAAGCGTATATCGGCGTACGCATCGTGGTCGACGGCGGCCTGTACGGAACCCTCTGTTTTACCGGTCCCATGCCGCGCCCCTCGTCGTTCAGTGCGGCCGACCTGGAAGTCCTCAAGCTGATGTCGCAATGGGTGGGTAACGAATTGCAGCGCGAACGCGCCGAGGCCCACATGCGCAAGCTGTCGGGCGCGCTGGAGCAGGCTGCTGATTCAGTGATGATCACGGATCGCGACAGACGCATCGAATACGTCAACCCGGCTTTCGAGCGCCTGACCGGCTACGCCAAGGCGGACGTGATTGGCCACAAGACCTATNTTTTGCGCTCGGGCGTGCACGATGAAATGTTTTACCAGGATCTCTGGCAGGTGGTCGAGAATGGTGGCGTTTATCGCGGTGTCCTGGTCAATCGCAAGAAGGATGGCAGTATTTTCCATGAGCAGAAGACGATCTCGCCACTCAAGGACGTGCAAGGCCGGATCACGCATTTCATCTCGACCGGCCACGACATTTCCGATCGGGTGAAAGCCGAGGAACTCGACCGCCAACACAAGGCGGAACTGGCGCACGTCGGCCGCCTGAGCGTCCTGNGGGAAATGACCTCCGGCCTGGCGCATGAACTGAACCAGCCCCTGTGTGCCATCACCACCTATGCACAGACATGCCTGCGCATCATTCAATCCGGCAACTGCAAGCCGGACGATGTGCGCTACGGACTTGAGCAGGTGGTGAAACAGGCCGAACTCGGTGGTGCGATCTTCCGTCGTCTGCGCAACTTCGCGCGCAAGGGCGATTTACGCCAGCAGCGCATCGACCTGCGCGAGGTGATCCTGGAGGCCGCCAGTTTCGTGCGTGCCGATGTACAACAGAATCAGGTGCAACTGCACCTGGATATTCCGCGCCAGTTGCCCGCCGTCATGGCAGACCCGATCCAGATCGAGCAGGTTCTGCTCAACCTCGTCCGCAACAGCATGGACGCCTTATCCGACACGGACGAAGGGCGGCGGCAGATTACTATCAAGGCAGTCCGCCACGAGCGCCATTCGGTCAAGGTATGCATCAGCGACAACGGATGCGGCTGTCCGCAGGAGGTGGCAGATCGGCTGTTCGAACCTTTCTTCACCACCAAGGCAACCGGACTCGGCATCGGCCTGGGCATCAGCCAGAGCATCATCGATGCGCATGGCGGGCGCCTCTGGCTGGAGGAAGGTGCCGTACAGGGGGCCACGTTCTGTTTCGTTCTGCCCGGTTCTGGAGAGTCCCGACATGAAAAGCACCCAATCCGGTAAGGCGACCGTTTTTATCGTCGATGACAATCCCGCGGTACGCGATGCGATCCGCTGGCTCGTCGAGCAGGTCGGTCTCAATGCAAAAACCTTCGCTTCGGCGCGCGATTTCCTGGCCGCCTTCCAGCCCGGCATGCGCGGTTGCCTGGTGCTGGACATCCGCATGCCCGGCATGAGCGGCATCGAACTCCAGGAAAAGCTGTCCCGCGAGCAGGTGCATCTACCAGTCATCATCGTGACCGGCCATGGCGACGTGCCGGTCACGGTGCGCGCCATGAAGACCGGCGCCTTCGAGTTCCTGCAGAAGCCCTTCAATGACCAGGTTCTGATCGATTCCATCCAGGCCGCGCTGGGCAAATACAGCGCAGTCTGGGAACAGGAGGACAAGCGCAGCCAGGCCAACCGGAGTCTGGCGACGCTGACGCGGCGCGAGCGCGAGATCCTCGAACTGCTGCGCCGCGGCAAGCCCAACAAAGTGATTGCCGCCGAACTGGATTTGTCCGTGCGCACGGTGGAAGGACATCGTGCCAATATCACGGAGAAGATGGGGTCAAATCCCTCGGCCAGCTGATCGAGCTGCTGCTCAAGTCCGACCCGGACAACGTGTCCAGCTGAATTCTCCTGGGGCATGTCCTGCCCCGAACGGGGTGCCACGTGCCGACTGCAATGTCCTGGCACGGCCCGTCTCCAAATCCCTCCCGCGCACTGCCAGATTCGCCAAGACCCGCGTATTTCCACGTGTTCCACCGTATTTTTCGGGTTACCCCGGGCACATCCTGTCGGTATAAATCGCCTCAGATGGTGAGTTTGCGATTCGGCCTTCCCCTCCCTCGCAGGTCGCTTTGCAGACTCACCGTCACCTTACGTCCACAAAACGAGGCATATAAAAGGAGCCACATCATGCGCAGTCTCATATTCGGTCATCTTGTCTACATGTATACGCCGCTCGGCATTCTGGCCACCATCGCCGGGATATTGCTGGGCGGTCCCTGGGTGTGGGTCGGGATCGGCATCTTCGCCTTCAATATCACCATGGACACCCTCACGTCCGGCATTCACAGCAAGGGTGCGGCCGTCAACAAGAAAGGGCAGCCCGTCGGTTCGCCCACCATCCTCAACCTGATGATGTACGCCCAGCTGCTCAGCTTCATCGCGCTTCAACTCGCGGTGGTCTGGCGCATTTACCAGTATGTGGCCGGCGTTCCCATCGAAACCATGATGTGGAACGGCTATGCCTACCAGAACGGAATAACCGGCCTCGAACTGGTGGCCGTCGTGGTGGGGGCCGGCATGCATCAGGGACTGGGCATCATGTTCGGCCATGAGCTCTCCCACACCAAGGGGATCGGCTTCCTGATCTCCCGGATGATGATGAGCCTGTCCGGCGCCGCCGCATTCTGCTACGCCCACGTCTACAACCATCACCTCGAACTGGGACGTGCCTGGCTGGGGCCCGAAGGCAACAAAATGATGGAAGACACGGACCCGGCAACCGCACCGCGCGGACGCAGCCTCTACAAGCACTGGGTGATCTCGACGATCGGACAGTCCTATTTCGGTTACCGGACCGAGCAGCGCCGCCTGAAGCGTATGGGCAAATCCTTCTTCTCCTTCTCCAATCGCTGGATCCGCGGCTATCTGCTGAGCATCCCGACCGTGGCGCTGTTTGCCGGCGTCGGCTACATGGCAGGGNGGCAGGACGGTGCGTTGCTGAGTTTGGGCTGCATGCTGTTGATCTGGGCGATTTCCACCTTTGAACTGGAAGCGCTCAACTACATGGAGCACTACGGCCTGATTCGCGTGAAGGATCAGCCGATCGAATATCGCCACTCCTGGGACAACGACAACGCCTTCACCAGCTGGGCCTTTATCGAGATCGGGCGCCAGGCCGATCACCATGACCGCGGCGAAACCCATTTCTGGGAACTCACCAGCGTGGGACAACCCTCGTCGCCCGCGGGCGCACCCAATGCGCGCATCGGTTACTACACCGAATTCGTGCTGGCACTGATCCCGCCGCTGTGGCACGCCGTCTACAAGAAGAAACTGGCGATCTGGGACCGCGACTTCGCGTCGCCCGAAGAACGCAAGATTGCCAAGGAGATCAACCGCAAGGTTGGCTACGAGGTCAATCCTGAATCCATCAGCGGCCAGCGGCTGGAAGTCAGCTACGCCCTGTAACCCCGAGTGCCGGCCGCATCGGTGGCCGGCGTTGTAGCACGACATTGCGGCTGTCTGCCGCTTAGAGGAGATCGACATGAACACCGAAGCCACACTTTACGAACGTCTTGGCAAGCGGCCTGGCATCGAAGCCATCGCCACTGACATTTTCAACAACCACGTCAAGAACCCGAAGGTCAAAACGCGGTATGCAAACAGCGACCCGGCCAATGTGATCCGCCTGGTAACCGAAATGTGCTGCGCCGGGTTTGGCGGGCCGGAGACCTATACCGGCAAGGATATGATCACAGCACACACTGGCATGAACATCAACGAAGAAGAATTCGTTGCGGTGTGCGACGACGTGCTGGCCGCACTCGACAAGAACAACGTGGGCAAGCGCGAGAAGGATGAAGTCCTTTGCATTCTGTATTCCTTGAAGAACGAGGTCGTCCACCTGTAATTGCACAGGGGTGCCCCAGTCGGCACCCCTAACGTTTCGCACAAGGAGTTGCATCGTGTTTGGATTTNTTGCCCGCAAGGGGCCCCATCGGGCTCGTATCACCACCAGCGGTGACACCATCGAAGTCGGCGCCGGCGACAATCTGCTCAAGGCAGCATTGGATCAGGGATTGGCTTGGCCACACAATTGCCGGGTCGGCAGCTGTGGGCAGTGCCGGTGCCGTCTGGTGAGTGGAAAAATCAAGCCGCTCAACGATTTCAGCTACGTCCTCACTGGCGAAGAAATGGACGCCGGCATGATACTAGCCTGTCAGAGCAGGCTACGCAGCGACGTCGAGATCGAGGTCGCACTGGACAAGCCGGCAATCGCATTGTCGCAGCCGAAGAGCGTGGGTGGCGTGATTGTCCAAGCGCGGCCGCTGACCCATGACATCCTAGAGGTGCGTATCCGTCTCGACGAAGCCATGCCTGCCTACCTGGCAGGACAATATGCCGAATTGTCGGTCCCTGGCCTGATTGAGAAGCCGCGTTCCTATTCCTTTGCCAGCGCACCCGAGAACGAGCAGTCCGGCCATGTCAGCTTTTTCATCCGACATGTGCCTGACGGCGAGATGACCAGCTGGCTACATACCGCCAATCAGGAAGGACAACGGGTCAGCGTCGCGGGCCCCTATGGCTCCTTCTGGCTGCGCGACTCCACGGCGCCCATGCTGTGCATTGCTGGCGGAAGCGGCATGGCACCGATCAAGGCCCTGCTGGAGCAGGTGTCGAGTCAGGGCTTTCAGCGACAGGTCACCTATGTGTTCGGCGCACGCACGCGCGACGATCTGTATTGCTTGGATGAAATGAAGCAGATCAAGGCGCGCGGCAACGGCCATTTCAACTTCATTCCGGTATTGTCACGCGAGCCAGACGATAGCGACTGGAGTGGTCTGCGCGGCCACTGTACCGATATTTTGTCGGCTGACGCATTTGACTTGCCCAACAGCCATGCCTATTTGTGCGGGCCGCCAGCCATGATCGACAGTGCGATTGAGTGCCTGAGTCGCGCCGAGTTATTGTCAAATCTGGTGTATGGGCATCAAGCCGCGTTCCTGTCTGATTGATCCTGTACTTGCTCGCCGTCCTTGAACTTCACGTTGTTGACCACGAGGGCCAGCAGATCAAATCCCTTGATCCGTTTCCAGCGCTTCTGCGCGGTTTCCAGTAGCTTGTAGACCATCGCCAGCGTGGTCTCTCGGGAGCCGCAGTTCCGCGCTCTCTTGCTTCTCAGGCGCACCGTCGAAAACGTCGATTCGATCGGATTGGTCGTCCGGATATGGATCCAGTGTTCTGCCGGGAAGTCGTAGAAGGCCAGCAGCTCCTCACGATCCTTGCGCAGCCGTTCCATGGCGCCGGGATACTTCGACTCGAAGCGAACCAGAGTCCGGTCAAAGGCCTTGTGTGCGTCAGCCCGCGTCTCGGCCATCCAGATCTCATGCAGCGCCGCCTTGACTTTCGGTTGCACCGACTTTGGCAGCGCGGACAGGATGTTCGCCGTCTTGTGCACCCAGCAGCGCTGATGGCGGGTGTCCGGATAGCACTTGGCCAGTGCTTTCCAGAAGCCCAAAGCGCCGTCGCCGATGGCCAGCTTCGGGCTGGTCGTCAGGCCCCGGGCCCGCAGTCCCGACAGCAGTTCTGACCAGCTGGCCTCCGACTCTCGGTAGCCGTCCTCAACCGCAACCAGCTCCTTGCGCCCATGCTCCGTCACGCCGATGATCACCAGCAGGCAGAGGCGGTCATCCATGCGCACGTTGCTGTATACGCCGTCGGCCCACCAGTACACGTAGCGGCTTTGGCTCAAATCTCGCTGACACCACTCCCGGTGCTCATCGATCCAGTGCTGCTTCAAGCGACTGATGGTGTTGGCCGACAAGCCCCTGGCCTGATCACCCAGCAACGCGGCCAGTGCCTCTTGGTAATCGCCGGTGCTCACACCCTTCAGGTACAGCCAGGGAAGCACTTCCTCCACACTCCGGGCTCGCTTCAGGTACGGCGGCAGCAAGGTGCTGTTGAAGCGAACCCCGGAACCACTCCGATCCCGTACTTTCGGCACCTTGATGTCGACATTGCCGATGCCGGTCTGGACAGTACGCTCAGGCAAATAGCCATTGCGCACGACGGCCTGACGGCCATCCGGGAGCCGGTGCTCGGCATGCTGATCCAGAAGCGCCTGAAGCTCGGCCTCGACGGCCTGTGCGATCAGCTCCCGTGCCCCAGTCCGCAGCAGCTCGGTCAGCGGATCAATAACGTCTTTTTCTGGTTGTGGAAGAGTCTTCAGGGTAGACTTGGCCATGGCGTATCACCTTCTGTTGGTTGTTGATCTGGCGTGATCAATCAACAGGATACGCCATCCTTTCTACCTTCCCGTACACCAGAAATGACCATAACTCCTGCGTGACAGCGGCGTACAAAACCTCTCAGTGATCTCCAACAATGCGGGGGCANACGGACTCGGCCTTGGCAAGTTGTTGCTGTCGCGGCAGATCAAGAAGATGTATTCATCCTACGTTGGCGAGAACAAGGAGTTCGAGCGCCAGTATCTTGCAGGTGAGCTGGAGCTGGAATTCACCNCCCAAGGTACTTTGGCCGAGAAGCTGCGAGCGNGGGGCGCCGGCATCCCTGCATTCTTCACAAGGACGGGTGTGGGCACGGTAGTGGCTGAAGGCAAAGAGACACGTGTGTTCAATGGCGAGACCTATGTGATGGAGGAGTCGTTCTTCCCGGATGTGTCTTTGGTGAAGGCACATATAGCCGACAAATCCGGAAACCTGCGCTTTCGCATGACCGCGCGCGGCTTCAATCCGGCCGTGGCCACGGCGGGAAAAATCACCATTGTCGAAGCGGAGAAGATCGTCGAGAACGGAGAACTGGCTCCTGACGATGTGCATCTCCCGGGCATCTATGTACACCGCATCGTCCATAACCCGGACCCCAACAAACACATTGAACACCGCACGGTGACTCAGAAATCGGGAGATTGAACANTGGCATGGACAAAGGATCAGATGGCTGCGCGGGCAGCCAAAGAACTTCAGGATGGCTTTTATGTCAATCTCGGCATCGGCATCCCCACTCTGGTGGCCAACCATGTGCCCAGTGACATTGAGGTCTGGCTGCAAAGCGAAAACGGCCTGCTGGGAATCGGCCCCTTTCCCACGGAAGACCAAGTGGATGCGGACTTGATCAATGCCGGCAAGCAGACCGTAACAACCATCCCGGGTTCATCCTTCTTTGGCACGGATCAGAGTTTTGCCATGATCCGAGGAGGAAAAATCAACGTGTCCATTCTGGGCGCCATGCAGGTGAGCAAGCAGNGTGATCTTGCCAACTGGATGATCCCAGGCAAGATGGTGAAAGGTATGGGCGGGGCCATGGACTTGGTGGCTGGGGTGAAACGGGTCATCGTGCTGATGGAACACGTGGCGCGGACGAAGGACGGCACCACCGACCTGAAGATCCTGCCGTCATGCACGCTGCCGCTGACCGGATTAGGCGTCGTCGATCGAATCATTACGGACTTGGGCGTGATGGATGTGACGCCGCAGGGGCTGAAGCTCATCGAACTGGCCGATGGCGTGACCTTCCAGGAGATCCAGGAAAAGACGGGCGTTCCACTTTTGCAGTAAGACTGCTTTCCGGCCAGCATGAAGTCGATCGTATTCCTGGGATTGAGCCTAGCGGTGGCAGAAGCCCAGCAAATCCTTGATGCGGATTATCGCGGGCCGATTGTCCAAGGCGACCTCGATGCCATTGCCTCCCCAGCGCTGGTCGTCATCATCGACGGCATCCTCGACAGTGACCAGCGGCTGTCTGGTGCAGAGGTGGTCAGGGCACTGGATCGCGGCCTGGTAATTCACGGCGTATCGAGCTTGGGGGCCGTATTGGCCGTCGAGCTGGAACACAAGGGGCTGAGAGGCTATGGCCGGATATACGAGGTACTGCGGGGTCTGGATACGGATCTGGTGAATCTGATCATGGCGCTCTATACCGCCGACCAACTCAGGCCATTGACGACCCCATTGATCAATGCCGTCGTTTACTGCTGGGAACAGAACGCCAGCTCGGAAAAACTCGATGCCGTAGTGCATGAACTCTCACGCATTCCGCTTGACGCCCGCAATTGGGAGCGCATAGAAGATGCGGCAGCCCATGCCGGCATGAAATTGCCGGCAACTGCACGGCTCATGGATGTAAAGCGGGAGGACGCCGTCCACCTGCTCCAGTCATTGGATAAATGCCCGCTCGTAGTTGAATGAACTTGCGCCATAGGGAGCCCGTTGTGACAGACCCGTCCAGTTCAAAATCCGCATTCGCCCTCGGCCGACAGATAACGNCTTTCCTGGGCGACCTGCATGGTGGCTCCCGCGAGCCGACATATTCCGGTGCGCTTTCCTTCATGAGACGGCGCTTCAGCCGCGATCTGGCGGGAGTGGACGTGGCAATCTGGGGCGTCCCCTTCGATGCGGCGACCTCCAACCGCCCCGGCGCGCGCTTCGGGCCGCAGGCCATGCGCCGGGCATCGGCCATCTTCAATGGCGACCCGCAGTTTCCCTCTGGTCATGATCCCTTCGACAAGCTTGCCGTTGTGGATTGGGGCGACTGCTCATTCGATTTCCGCCACCTTGAACGCGTGCCCGAACTCATCCAGGCTCAGGCCGCCGAGATTCTTGCGACGGGAACCCATCTGATTACCTTGGGCGGAGACCATTCGATCGCGCTACCGCTGCTGCGCGCCCATGCGCAGAGACATGGGCCACTGGCCCTGGTGCAGTTCGATGCCCATCAAGACACATGGAAGGATGGCGGTGGTCAGTCGCATGGGGCCTTTGTCACGCGGGCCAAAGCAGAGGGAGCCATCGACACACATCGCTCAATCCAGGTCGGCGTCCGGACCATCGCCCCCAATGATTTCGGCATCGAGATCATCAACGCTCATGAGGCGCGCAGGCTGGGCGCCACTGGAATTGCCCAGCGGATCCGAGAAAGAGTGGGAACTGCTCCGGCCTATCTGTCATTCGACATCGATGCGCTCGACCCGGCCTTCGCCCCAGGTACCGGTACGCCCGTCATTGGCGGGCTGGCTTCCATCGACGCTCTGCTCGCCCTGTGGGAACTGCGCGACCTTGACTGGCGCGGCATGGATCTCGTCGAGGTGTCGCCGCCCTATGACCATGCTGACATCACAGCGCTCGCGGGGGCAGCGGTGGTGCAGCACTACCTTCAAATACTGGCCGAGAAGTCACGCTGACCTCGGCCAGATCCATGAACCACAACCTACAGGAGAGCCCCATGATTTCTGGCGTGAAATACGGACACACCAACCTGATTGCAAGGACTGGCGCAGCCTGGCAAAGTTCTACGAAGAACATTTCGGCTGCGTTCCCGTCCCTCCGAGCGAGACTTCAAGGGCCACGATCTGGAGCGTGGGACAGGAATCCCTGGAGCCCATTTGCGCGGCGCTCACCTTCGCCTACCAGGCCACGGCGCGGAAGGCCCGACCCTGGAAATATTTGCGCAGTATTCATGCCAGCCACCGCCAAACCCAAGCGCTACAACCCCCGCCACCCCGAACGCACTCTGCTCTACCAAACCGTGGCCGAGCACTACGAGAGCTGGCTGGAGCTGGCTTGCGAGGGTCAATTTGAGGGCCAGGGCGACCACCACAGCCCCAGGCCCTACGTGCGCAAAGCGTTCGAGAAATATCTGGAGTGCGGCATCTTCGCCCACGGCTTTGCCCGCGCCCGCTGCGACGACTGCGGACACGACTTCCTGGTCGCCTTCTCGTGCAAAGGCAGGGGTGTCTGCCCCTCATGCAACACCCGGCGCATGGCTGAGACGGCGGCACACCTCACCGACCATGTGTTTCCCCGCCTGCCGGTGCGCCAGTGGGTGCTGTCGGTGCCCAAACGGCTGCGGTACTACATGCAGCGAGAGGGCCCGGTGCTGGGCATGGTGCTGCGCATCTTCCTACGCGTCATCGCGCAAACGCTGCAAGCCAACAGCCCTGGTGCGGCCAATGTGGACAAGGCAGCACTGCACATAGGCGCAGTCGCCTTCATCCACCGCTTTGGCTCCAGTCTGAACGAGCATGTGCACTTCCATGTCTGCGCAGTCGATGGCGTGTTTGAGGAAGTGGCGGGCGAGGAGGTCGATGCTGCTGATGCAGCTTCTCAAAGCTCACCATCGCGCATCATCTTCCACCCCGCCACCGGCGTGACTGCGGATGCCGTGGGTCAGGTGCAGGCCAGCTTACGCAAACGCATCCTGCGCGCCTTTGTCGGACGGGGCCTGCTGGAGAGTTTCGAGGCCCAAGAGATGCTGGGCTACAAGCACAGCGGGTTTTCGGTGGACACCAGCGTGTGCATAGCGGCGCACGACCGCGCCGGGCTGGAGCGGCTGCTGCGCTACTGCGCCCGCCCGCCGTTTGCCATGGAGCGGCTGCGCAAAGCGGGCAGCGAGCTGGTCTACCGCTGCGCCAAGCAGCACAGCGAGCCCGGCAGCCTGCCTCACAACAAGCGCGGCGTAAAGGCCGATGAGATCACCCTCACCCCGCTGGAGCTGATTGAACGTATCGCCAAGCTGGTGCCCCCGCCGCGCACGCACCGCCACCGCTACTTTGGCGTGCTGGCACCGAACTCACCCTTGAGGCCTGCCGTCACGGCGCTGGCGCGTGATGCAGCGGTGAAACCGGCGCAGGTGCAAGCCGAGCCAGCCAGCACGGCTGCAGGCGAGGGCGCACTTGGGGTAAGAAGCCCACTGCCAACCCAGACCGAGCCCGCCCAGCCGGTGCCACCCAAGCGCCCGGCGCACTATTTGTGGGCGGTGCTGATGGCCCGTATCTACGAGGTGTTCCCGCTGCTGTGCCCCATCTGCGGCGGGCAAATGCACATCATCGCCTTCATCACACACAGTGCCGATATCCGCCAAATACTGGAGCACATCGGGGTGGAGACGGAGCCGCCGCACATCACCCCGGCACGCGGGCCGCCACTGTGGGACGAGTGCGACGCGCAAGCCGCAGAGGGCGTGGAGCCAGCCCCAGACTGGGATGAAGCGACCCAACCGGCCCCGGACTTCGAGGTCGATCAGCGCGTCAGTTGGTAGGGTGGCAACAGCGGTTAACAGTGGTTTTGCCAACGTTGCGAGGCAGCGCTGCGCCTGTCACCGCCAAAAACGGGTCATACCGAAAAATCTCGGGCAACTGGCTTTGAGAAATCAACCCAGCAGTCCCCTGTGTGCATGCCTGAGACGCCCCAAACGTGTGCTATACTTGTGCTCATGCGGTTGGATTTCCTATCCCCGACCGGCAGCTTGCTGATCAAAACGCCTGAAACGCCACGACTGAATATTGGAGAATCCGAATGACCCGCGACCATGATCGAAATACACCCGATAGAATGAACCTGCCATCCAAACGTGTGCTATACTTGTGCTCATGCGGTTGGATTTCCTATCCCCGACCGGCAGCTTGCTGATCAAAACGCCTGAAACGCCACGACTGAATATTGGAGAATCCGAATGACCCGCGACCATGATCGAAATACACCCGATAGAATGAACCTGCCATCCAAACGTGTGCTATACTTGTGCTCATGCGGTTGGATTTCCTATCCCCGTCAACAACATGAGGACTAGCAGATGCAGTTGAAACAAAGAACATCCGTCCTACGTCGAAATCTAATGTTCATCGGAGCATCGGCGCTGGTTGGAGTACTCATGGGGCCGACTATGGCTGTGGGCGATGATACGTTCACCGTTAAGAGGATGTCCGTGGAGATAGCCCGTGACATAGCCCAGAGCGCTCGAGGCATGCCGCGAAACCGGCTATCAAGTTGCGGCGGTGGTGGTCGATCGGAATGGCGATCCAGTGGCGATCCTGCGTGACGTATTCGCCCCGCGCATAATGATCGAAATCGCTATGCGGACTGCTAATACAGTTGTCATGTCAGGGGTAGACTCCGGCGAATTCGTACGTAATGCGAAGGACCTGGCCGAGAAACTTGATCACATTGGTATCACACTCTCAGAAGCGGGCGCTGTACGCATCGAAGCCGCTGACGGCAGCTTTCTCGGCGCGGCCAGTGTTAGTGGTGCACCAACCGGGGAAGATGATGAAAGGTGTGTACGTAAGGCATTGAAGGCAGTTGAGGAACGCCTGATGTTTGACGACATGTGACAGCAACTACTCGTTACCGTTCGGTGCTAACCGAGAGGTGTTGGACGAAGCGGGTCTGTCGGAGAAGCAAATCGAGCTGCTGCTCAAGCGTGGAGTGATCCGCCAAGCATCGACTGGTGGCAACGAATAACGGTTATGGCCGAAATTGCGGGAGGTATGGCTAGAAGTCTCGACAGGTTCCAGGTCTGCGCAGTTGGTCCGTCGTTAATCTTTCGCTAATTCCTGCGCAACGCGGTGCCATGCGCAGCCCACCTATGTTTGTAGCCCGCTTGGCGATGGGCGGGTTGAGTTCTTTATCCAGGAGGCAATTTTGAACAAGATGTATCCCAGTGCTGCCGAGGCGCTTCGAGGCGTCGTGGCCGACAACCAGCTATTGGCAGTAGGCGGCTTCGGCTTATGCGGCGTCCCCGAACTGCTCATTGATGCGCTGCGTGACGAGTTATTGTCAAATCTGGTGTATGGGCATCAAGCCGCGTTCCTGTCTGATTGATCCTGTACTTGCTCGCCGTCCTTGAACTTCACGTTGTTGACCACGAGGGCCAGCAGATCAAATCCCTTGATCCGTTTCCAGCGCTTCTGCGCGGTTTCCAGTAGCTTGTAGACCATCGCCAGCGTGGTCTCTCGGGAGCCGCAGTTCCGCGCTCTCTTGCTTCTCAGGCGCACCGTCGAAAACGTCGATTCGATCGGATTGGTCGTCCGGATATGGATCCAGTGTTCTGCCGGGAAGTCGTAGAAGGCCAGCAGCTCCTCACGATCCTTGCGCAGCCGTTCCATGGCGCCGGGATACTTCGACTCGAAGCGAACCAGAGTCCGGTCAAAGGCCTTGTGTGCGTCAGCCCGCGTCTCGGCCATCCAGATCTCATGCAGCGCCGCCTTGACTTTCGGTTGCACCGACTTTGGCAGCGCGGACAGGATGTTCGCCGTCTTGTGCACCCAGCAGCGCTGATGGCGGGTGTCCGGATAGCACTTGGCCAGTGCTTTCCAGAAGCCCAAAGCGCCGTCGCCGATGGCCAGCTTCGGGCTGGTCGTCAGGCCCCGGGCCCGCAGTCCCGACAGCAGTTCTGACCAGCTGGCCTCCGACTCTCGGTAGCCGTCCTCAACCGCAACCAGCTCCTTGCGCCCATGCTCCGTCACGCCGATGATCACCAGCAGGCAGAGGCGGTCATCCATGCGCACGTTGCTGTATACGCCGTCGGCCCACCAGTACACGTAGCGGCTTTGGCTCAAATCTCGCTGACACCACTCCCGGTGCTCATCGATCCAGTGCTGCTTCAAGCGACTGATGGTGTTGGCCGACAAGCCCCTGGCCTGATCACCCAGCAACGCGGCCAGTGCCTCTTGGTAATCGCCGGTGCTCACACCCTTCAGGTACAGCCAGGGAAGCACTTCCTCCACACTCCGGGCTCGCTTCAGGTACGGCGGCAGCAAGGTGCTGTTGAAGCGAACCCCGGAACCACTCCGATCCCGTACTTTCGGCACCTTGATGTCGACATTGCCGATGCCGGTCTGGACAGTACGCTCAGGCAAATAGCCATTGCGCACGACGGCCTGACGGCCATCCGGGAGCCGGTGCTCGGCATGCTGATCCAGAAGCGCCTGAAGCTCGGCCTCGACGGCCTGTGCGATCAGCTCCCGTGCCCCAGTCCGCAGCAGCTCGGTCAGCGGATCAATAACGTCTTTTTCTGGTTGTGGAAGAGTCTTCAGGGTAGACTTGGCCATGGCGTATCACCTTCTGTTGGTTGTTGATCTGGCGTGATCAATCAACAGGATACGCCATCCTTTCTACCTTCCCGTACACCAGAAATGACCATAACTCGTCGCGCCGGGGTGAAGTCTGAGCATATTTTTTACGACAAGTTTATCGACGCATCGCATATGCAGGGTGGGCGCGTTTAATTGTTTCGAATGTTCTGAGTCAGTTCAAACGGCACATCAGTGCCAGTCGGGGATATAGGTGAATTCCCTGATTCAACTACAGGCTCGTACCAATAGACGGGCCATCATCGTCAGCGCGTTAATGGTGTAGGGATTTCATTCGCGTTCTACGTGAAATTACGTGGGATCCCGGCATGGGATTTCGTGCGCGTCATAATCGGCTTACGGCCGAATTCCCATTCGAGCTGCAATCATTAAACATCAAAAATTTGGGATTTTATTTTTGGTTTAAGTGAACTTTGATTAATTTTTTAAGGAAGGGTGGTAATCCATGAAAACAAAAACTACATGCAGTTTAAAGAAAAGCTCGATGTTAGGGTGGACTTACAGTACAGCTTCTACTTTTGCGAGTGTCGCGTCTGCTGCGATTATTTGTTTTCCGATGAGCGNNCACACGCCTTCGATATCGACGCGGGGATTTTGTCGCCCCCCGGGTACAAATCTGGCTTTACTATATTTTCAACATTCAACTCGAGATTCGCTTTATGCGAATGGCAACAAATTGCCAGGTAATAATAAGCTCGATGCTGATATCGCAATTCTGCGCGGAGTTCATTGGTTTAAACTCGGCGATTATACGGCGTTGAACCAGGTCATCCTACCGTTTGGCNACCTTGAGGGAAAAGGCAGCGCGAGCGGACTGGGTAAGTCCGATGGGGCTGCTGATTTAATCCTGTCTCAAGGAATTTGGCTTAAATCAGCAGACAGAAAAGGGACTAACTGGGGCGTTGCACACTTCCTCTTCGTTCCTACGGGAAGTTACGATAAAAACAGCGCCCTCAATCTGGGCGAAAATCGCTGGAAATGGACGTTGCAAACTGGATTGGCACAAGGGCTTACCGAAAATCTGAGTTTGGATCTTACCGCCGATGTGACTNTTTTCGGGAATAACAATCAGGCCAATGCGACAAATGGCACCTTGAGCCAAGATCGGTATTACCAAACTCAAGCCCACTTACGTTACAACATTACAGACGGATTTCACCTTTTGGGAAGTTTGTCGTATGAATGGGGCGGGGAAAGGGAGATCAATGGTGTAAGTCAAAATGATGAGCAGAAGAAGTCAAAATTTTCTGTTGGTGCCGGCTACTGGGTTACACCAAGCATTCAGTTGCTAGCGGTCTATGGCCAGGACATTCACGTCGAAAATGGCTTTAAGGAAGATTCCCGCGTTAACTTGCGTATGGTAAAAGCGTTCTGAGAAGCTCTAAGGCTTCAAATTACACATTCGTTGCTTTTGTGAGAAAACTATCGTGCTGTGACTGCATCTATCGTAAGGATATAGGTATGCGGTATGCAATTAGGCAACTAAACTAAATAGGAGGTTACTCAAATGGCAGGCTCGGTTATTCCATTCTCGTTGCACGGTACTGGAACTGGTGTTTTGTGTTCTGTCTCTTTTCAGGGTTCTAAGCATGTCTTAAATATCGAGGGCCATCCAGCCTTTGGCGGCACCGAGTCCTACCTGAGTCCTCTGGACATCGTCCTTGCCTCTCTGCTGTCTTGCACCCAAGTTACAGGGAAAATCGTCTCGACCGGCATGAAAGGCATGAAGCTTGGCGCGTGGGATGTTAAACTCACATCCAATCTAGACAACTCCGTGTTGGTCTTCGGGGAGCAAGGTGTTTCCAATTTCAGGGATGTCGAGCTCACTGTTTCAGTCGAGAATAATTTGTCAGACGGCGATTTCGAACACTTTACTAGTGAGATTGAGCGACGTTGTCCTATTGCAACTCTTTTTCGGGCATCGGGTGTCAAATACAAGATGAACTGGACCAGTCTTCGCTTGCCTGAGTAAAAGCAAAAATAAAAGAGTGCAAAGCCGAGACGCGCGGCTACACAACAAGATGTACTCGAAGAGAAGCTCAAGGCCGAAATCGTGTTGGGGTGTCCGAAAAAGTGGTGAGGCCATTTCGGATATCGGCTTTGCGAGATGACCCAGCGTGCAGTACAAGAGCGTTCCGTGTCAGCTAGACATGCTACCGGTATGTGCCCAAGGNNTTGCACCACATCTGGGGGTGTGGTTGGAACCACAAGCGCGTGGTGTCAGATCTAACGCGAGTTCGATTGAACTTGAGAATCAAACCACTGGAANGACTGGACAGGCAGTCGCCAGCACAGTTGATCGTGCCGACCCGCGCCAACCGAGTATGGCCGATGAACCTCATATGCGATCAACTTGCCGACGGACGTNCAATATTTCGTGTGCTAAACGTGGTCGACGACTTCAACCATGAAGCGCTGTGTGTTGATATCGACTTTTCGCTGTCCTCGGAGCGCGTCATCCGTGCGCTTAAACAGATCATTGGCTGGCGCGCTGCCCCTGGTGCTACGGCGNACAATGGCCCGGGGTAGCTGAGCACGGCGATCGTCGAGTGGGCAGGTCAATGGGGCATCAAACTCGAGTACATCCACNCGAGCAAGCCGCAACAGAATGCCTACGTCGAACGGTTCAATAGGACGGTTCGCTATGAATGGCTATCCAGTATTTACAACAGGAGAATTTACAGATGAAATCTAAGGCAACAACGGTATCAGGTGGGCTGGAGAAGCGACGCGTCGTTTCTGCACTTTGCACGGCGGGGCCAGCTCTTTCGCGTTGGGGCTGCTTGCAATACCCGTTAGCGCGGTGTTGGCGGATGGCAAGGATGGTGCTTTGTGTCAATGTGGACACGATGGGCACGCACCTAATAGGCGGTCCGACGCAAGCAATTCCTTCCACAGCGGCGACCATGCGCCTCATCAAGTAAGGGGCATAACTTGAAGCGGGATATGCATGTGGCACCCAACGACGTGCTGAGCTCTGAAGGCGTTTCTATGCGTCTAGGGATTCGCAGCCTGCCGACCGGTTCCCTATTGTCGGCCAATGGCACGATCAAAACGATCGCGAATACATTCGCCTCGGCAATGCGCTGGATTGCCTGCCTGGGTCTGCTGTCTGCGTTGNGCCTGCCGACTGCGGCGCTGGCCCACAGTAACGAATATCTGGCCACCATCAAGGGCGACCACGGCGGTTTGCTGCGCATGGCGGAGATGTATCACTTCGAATTGGTGGTGAAGGATGGCGAGGTCCAGGTATGGGTCACCGACCATGGTGATGCGCCCCAATCGACCCAGGGTGCGAACGCCAGCCTGCATTTCATCGCGGGCACGCAAACCATGACGGTGAAATTGAATCCGGCCGGCATCAACGAACTGGCAGGAAAGGATTCCCGGATCAGGCCTGCTGCCGGTACCAAGATCGTCCTGACCGTGACGATGAAGGGACAAAAACCTTTGCAGGTTCGCTATCTGCTGGGCGACTTGAAGGCGGATCACGCGGGAAAGCATTGAGCCGCGAACCTGGAATCATGATGTATCTGCGACTGCATGATGAGCTGTGCTTTCCGGTGCAGACAGGTATCGGCGGTTAGCGGGAGAGGAGAGCAGACATGCAGATGGCACAACCCAGGTATTGGTTCTCTCGGGCCGGCCAGATCGCAGGCTTGGCATTCCTGGCGGCGACCGCGGCGATGGCGCATGCGGCGACCGCTCAAACGACGGTCCCGCACAGGGACAGCCGCGACCGATTGCTTGCGACCAATGCCTGCGTGAAATGCGACCTGTCCGGGGTTGATCTGTCCGGCCTCAATCTCATGGGGGCTGATCTGTCCCAGGCTGATCTGTCCCGGGCCAATCTTGCCGGCGCCTATCTGACGGGTGCCACGCTCTATCAAGCCAAACTGACCGGGGCTAACCTGAGTGGCGCGGTTATCGGCGGGGCCAACTTGAGTGCTGCGGATATGGGCGGCGTCAACCTGACGCGGGCGGTATCGAGCCGGGCCAATCTAAACATGGCCAATCTGGCACGTGCCGATTTTTCCGGGGCCAAGCTGGAATATTCCAATATGGAAGGGGCCATCCTGACAGGCGCGAATCTGAGCCGCACCGATTTGTACGAATGACGACTGTCTTTCCCCGATCGAAGGAAGCTGTATGGACAGATCGATGCTACGCGAGCCAACCTCGACACGGCGATGCTGCCATTCGGCAAGAACGGGATTCTGACCGACACGGAAGTCAATAAAGTCGTGGATTACGTCAACATTACCCACGGACTCTAAAGCTGGCTGAATGTTACTAAAAATCAGGTAGGCGTCGGCCAGATAACTCAATTTACAGGAATAACCCTTAGTCACATGGGTGATGCTCCTAATTGTTATTTCTGGTCAACTTTGTATATTGTTGCTGTACGGTTTGATCGTTAAATTGAAGTGCTTTCATGATAAGTCCTGATAGGGTGGTAACTGTAGGGTGAGTGTTGCGAGTATCAGTGACTGCCGGGCACAATAAACCTGCTAAAAATGGAATCAGAGCGACAGAAGTGCATCGGAGAAGTTAATTTTTTTATTTAAGGGGTAATGGTCATGAAAAATAGTAGCAACAATGGTCAAAAAGCCGTAGGCATGATATCGCGTCGCGTCGCGCTAAAGACTCTCGCGGTGGGCGGGGCAATCGCCGCCGCCGGCGGGCTGCCGCTAGTTCTCGGGGCATCCGGTTCCGTCGGTTCCGCTTACGCCGGCGAACCTGGGAAAATGAAAACAGGCNGCACTCAAAAAGTTCGCTTGGCTTGGGCGGAACCTGCATCTTGCCATGCACCGATGTCGTTCGCGATCGAGAAAGGCATGTTTGCGAAACAGGGCATTGATCTCGAACTAGTTTATCTCGGCATCGTTGGTGACGATCAGATCAGGGCGATGGACACAGGAAAGGTCGATATGGCCTCCCACCTCTTGGTCGATTGGCTCGATCCAATATACAAGCAGAAGGCTGGCGTGAAGATTATCGCTGGTACGCATGATGGTTGCCAGCGTATCCTCGTTTCGAAGTCGTCGGAGATCGCGACGGTGGCGGACCTGAAAGGCAAGACGATCGCGNGTCGGGGGATCGGCGACGTTGCATACTTGGCTTTCCTGGTGACGGTGGCCAAAGCGGGGCTTGATCCCCACAATGACGTGAAATGGGTCGCGGTTCCTTACGACAAGCTGGGCGAGGCTGTTAACAGCGGCAAGGCCGACGCACTCGCCACCTTGGATTCATTGGCTTATCTGAACAAGAAGCAATTTGACATGCGAGAAGTCGCTAACACGCAGACGGGTCATTATGAAAATCGTACCTGCTGCGTTCTTGGAGTCAATAACGAGTTCCTCCGTAACAATCGTGATGTGGTACGGAAGGTAACCACCACCATTCTTGAAGCCTACGACTATACGTCTGCGATGCCGAGGGAGGTTGCGGAGTTTTATGTCAACAAATACAAACCCGGGTATTCGGCAGAGAATCTCACCTCAGTACTTGCGGCGTTGCCGCTACGGCGTCATCCGCTTGGAAAGGATCTACGGGGTGAAGTCGCAGACTCAATCGACGATATGAAGGAAGTAAAGGTTATGTCAGCCAGCGTGGATAAAGCTAAGTTCGCGGCTCAGATTACCGACAACATTATGGCCTAACCTTAATTTGGTGGGAGAGAGTTCGTCCTCTCAGGCGGGGCCTCGGCCTCGCCTGAGAGGACGGCCAATGCCGTGGCTAGCCACTCGAGTTGGTAGGAAACTCTATCTTACTTAATCAAATGGTTCATCAACCAGCGTCGCCGTCGAAACGTGTGCTTCCTCAGAGGTGTGTCGGTGGGTAGTGGATGCGAGTTATCGGATGCCGGCAATGGGGTCGGCTGACTGTAAAATATGTTTAACGGTTCGACTGGATTTGATTGTTGCCACACTATTTGAGGCACAACTGGGGCGCATAATGACAACGGAGCGGATCGCTGTGCACTTGCAAAACGTGGCGAATGTAGTATTTTTCATCGGTACGTTGTATTTCGCCATGACAAGTATCGCAATGGCACACAGTGGTCTGGAGCACGCAGAACCTGCGGTCGAAAGCCTGCTCAAACGGGCTCCGTCAGAGATCAAGCTTTTCTTCTCTGAGAAAATTGAAGGTGCGTACAGTTCTGTTCGCGTTTTGAACGGTAGCGGGCAGCGGGTAGATAATAAAGACAATCACGTTGACCGCACTAACCCTATTCTCATCAGAGCCTCGCTACGCCCGCTAAAAAGGGAATCTATACAGTGATCTGGCGTGTGCTCTCAGTCGATTCTCACGTGACTGAGGGGCGCTTCACATTCACTATACAATAATTACCGTTATTAATTTCGGCGCTCTGTGGGTACACCTTGCGGCATGCGTGTTTCTCACGGGTACCACTTTCTTGCTTTTGCTTGCGGGTAGGCCCTCTGACACTATTGCTTCTCCGTGGGAACGTCGAATTCTTTCTGCCTGCCGATGGCTATCGGTAGTAGCTGTGGCATCCGGGATCGTGTGGCTCGCTGTTCGCACAGCAGTGTTCGAGGGCCGTCCAGCAGCTGCAGTTGAGCTAAGCGCCTTGGGAAAAGCCATGTTCCATACTTGGCCTGGTCAAGTATGGATGACACGCAATGGGTTGCTTATTGTTNACTGTTTTTTTCTCCTGACTCCCTGTGATGTTACGAGATTTTCAGATTGGTTTGCGGCTCGAAGCACCGCATTTCTGCTATCTGCGACCGCTCTCGGTCTTGCGGGATCTTCCGGACATATAGCTGCCTTGCCGGACTCGCAGTGGCCTCAAAGTCTCGACATGCTACATCTGCTGGCCGTTGGTGTCTGGTTCGGAGCATTGCCGTCACTGGCATATCTGCTCCATAGCGTTAATGTCGGCCGCACCGTGCCTGACCCGTATGCTCTGCGGGCGATCCGGCGCTTTTCTCATGTTGCGCTCATCGCCGTGGTTGTCATCGCCGGGACTGGCTTCGTTTCCGCCTGGCTTCTAGGCGATAATTTTGTCGGCATAATCGGGACAACACATGGCCGCCTGCTTCTTGCGAAGATTGCAATCCTTGTTCCAGCGTTGTTGTTGGCGGCTAAGGTGCGCCAGTTGCTATGCGATCCTAAAATAGTACATGCATCGCCGCCAACAACGACCATTTCTCAAAGGATGGCGTACTACATTGCAAGTGAAGCGATGCTGCTTCTCATCTTGCTCGGATTTGCCGTGGCGATGACATTGTCGGTACCGGCGATCCATAACGATCCGATATGGCCGTTGCCCATCAGACTTTCGTTGGTCCGGCTTGAGCAGGTTTTCCTTTCTCAACTTTCGGTGCAATCGGTCATACTGCGCATTCTTGCCTTATTCACCCTGTTAGCGGCCATCCGTGTTTCGGGCCGTCGACGCCTATACTTTCTTGCCGGTTGGATGGCGTGTCTATCTGTGGCGGCAATCGTCGTCGCTTATCCGACATCATTTGTTCGTCCGCCTGTCAGCTATGATGCCCGTTCTATTGTCAAAGGAAAGGCAATCTACCAGCAAGACTGCACTCCCTGTTCCACCAGATATATTGAATCCGAAGCGTCCAAGTGGCTAACTCCCGGAGATTTGTTCTGGTTCGTAAGCAACGGATTGCCAGAGCAAGAAGGGCTATCGGATTTCGATCATCCGTTGGCGGAGACGGATCGTTGGCATGTCGTGAATTTCATGCGTGCGCAAATCAGTGCGTCCGAATCACGAACAATCGGATCTGAGATAGACTTTGAGAACCCTTGGTTGGTCGCGCCGGACTTCGCTATATCGATCGGACCGCTGACACCGCTTTCGCTGTATGACTATAAAAATAGGCGCATAGTCTTGCTGGTACTTTACAATCTGCCGGAATCCCAGGAAAGGCTGCGCTCGCTTGCCCTTAGATATGGAACGCTCTCTTCTATGGGTGTCGAGATCGTGGCGGTTTCGCGGCAGCCTATAGACAACCCTATCGCGAAACTGGGAGACGAACCTGCCATGGTATTTCCGATCGTGACAAGTGGCAATACCGAGATCAACACGACTTACGGGCTGTTTGTGCCGGGAGAATTGCATGCGGAACTGCTGATTGATCGACAGGGCTACATACGGGCAATATGGCGGAAGGATGAAATAGATACGAATGACGTGAGAGCTGTCCTAGCTCAAGTGGAACGGCTCAATCAGGAANAAACGCCCCCATTGCCTGAAGTCCATGTCCATTGATCTATTTAGTCTACTAATCCAGTAATCGGATTGCTCATGCGAACTTGGCACGTTGCGATACTTATCGGATTATCCCTGTCTATCGGCACCGCTTTCGGCTTCGCCAAATGGGGGTTATCGGTTTCGCTCCTTAGTGAGGAACTTGGGACGCTCCAGACCGAGGTCGATCGCCTGAAGCGTGAACGTGACGCGTGCCACGCGGGCGCCGGAACAAGCGAGCAGCAATGGGAAGGTTTTGGTGTCGTGCGCGCCGTTTATCCAATGTTACTGCTCATTACGCATGACGAGATTCCAGGCATGCTGCCGGCAGGAACAACAGGATTCCGCTTTGATCCAACTGACCATGACCCAATCGGTGTAGGGGATGCGATTCATTTTACTCTTCATGGTATTACTTCCCAGACTGCGGTCATTGTGGGGTGGGAAAATGGTGAGCCCTGGCGATCTCCTCCTTCGTGCCCCCTAGTTCCAGCTATCTGAGCGTGATGCGCGATGCATCCATCGCAACGTGTTGTGATCACTACAGCAAGTGCAATCAATTCGTGGGTTTTGGGGTCAAGCCTGCCGGATTTCTCGGCGCTCCTCTCGATAGTCTGAAGTCCTCTTATTCCACCCGGGTTCAGCTTGGTGAAATCTCGACCCGATTGAACAGCGCGTCACGATAGGCATTCCAGTCTTGCATTTGGTTCATGGTGCAGTCCTTCTGTATATGGAAAAGGTGAGCAGACTGTTTCGCCTCACATGGAACGGTTCGAGCCAGCAGGGTTGAAGGCTCCTTTGTAGAATCGAGCAAAGTCCTCGACGGACATGGGTTCGATCGGCAGGACTTCGAGTGCTTTCCGGTGATCGACATTGGTCGTCATCACTGCCGGGTTCTCGAAGATCGATCGGTAGTAACCGATGATCCCCTCCTCGTTCCCGCCGAAGGAAATCGTCTTGGCGCACTCTTCTGGTGGCATTGGGCGGGAGATGATCGTGTTGCCAAGCGCCTTACTGAACCGATCGGCGATCCCTGGGCCGCTCACCTTTTCCGGGCCGATGATCTCGATGACCAGATTTTCGTGGCGCTAGCTCTGGAACGCGGCCACGACATATGCTGCTGCACCCTGGTGGCTGATCCACTGACAGAACACTGCCGTGGGCATGGGATATCAGCGCACACACATTGACGCATAGGCATAGGCTGGAAGGTTACGAACTAACTCCTCTTGGCGAGGGGCTACGTGATGTTCTGGAGGCAATGCGAAAGTGAGGGGATTCAGTTTCAGAAGGAGCGCCTGCGGAAGAATCCAGTGGAAACACGGTGGATGTTGCTGAGTTCGGTACGAGCCTACAATGCCCATTTAGCCAACTCAACAAGAGCCCATCACTGCGCTCAAAATGAGCAGCCAAGGACTGGTTAAGCCCAATCCATCGATTTATATTTGTTGTATACCCGCGCCCGGTTGCTTGAGTTCGACCCAACTGCCTCGCTAGCAACTTCCATCGTCATAGCCCCCAGTCACCATTGGCCACGTAGTGGTCTCTTCTCGCGCCTAGTGGGGATGGTTGATGAAACCGCGCATGGATCGCGAGCTGGCGATCAAGGCCTCGTTGATGGCGGTGTGGCGGCGCCAGCCGAGTCAGCCGGTCATCATCCACTCGGCGGGCAGCCAGTTCAGCCACGGTTGGCAGGCGTCCCTGAAGTTCCTCAACCTGGTATTACTATGGAGTTACGAAGTGTCACACCGTTGTGTTAAATGGGTGACAAGTAGGTTGCAGCCTTGACCTACTGTATTGAGCTTGAAGTCTGTATTAGGGGGCTTGACAGCAATTCTTTTCGAGGTGGATCGAAACTTGCTTATATGTTGTCAAAAATAAGGGTGGTGGCTGCTAAGCCTAACCCGGTCTGTTCTGTTCCGATAGGAGCAAATCATGCAATATTTCGCCCATCTGCCTACCTTGGCATTATTGATTGCTATTCTGGCCGTGATGTGTGGGCTAGTGCTCTACGTGATGCGCCTTAACCTGAATTTACGCTATTCCAAGCGGGCGCTGGAGATGGAGATTGGCGAACGGAGACGGGCCGAAGAAAAATTGGCGGCGAACGAAAATCGCCTGCGCCAGATTATTGCTTCCGAACCAGAATGCGTGAAGCTGGAAACCTCGGAGGGAATTCTGTTAGAAATGAATCCGGCAGGATTGTGTTTGGTGGAGGCTAACTATCCTAACGAGATCATCGGAACCTCCGTATACAATATTATTGCACCGGAGTTTCGCGATAGTTATCGTGCGCATTCCACGCGGGTGTTCGCGGGTGAGTCGAGCATCATGGAATTTCAAATGATCAGCCTGAAGGGGCGCCGGCGCTGGCTGGAAACCCATGCCGTGCCCCTGCGTGACCGATGCAACAAAGTCACTGCCCTGCTCGGTATCACGCGCGATATCACCGCACGTAAACATGCCGAGGAGGAAATCCGAATGCACTACGGAGAGCTGGCTCATGCTTCTCGAGTGAACACTATGNGGGAGATGGCCTCAGGCCTCGCACACGAGCTAAACCAGCCTCTTGCAGCCATTGCCAATTATTCCCATGGCTGCCTGCGCCGTATTCGCTCAGGTGCCGGCACGGTGGACGACCTCACTCGTGCCATCGAGCAGGTCTGCAATCAGGCTGACCGTGCCGCCGACATCATCAGAAGCTTGCGACGCTTCGTGAACAAAGAAGACAGCCCGCATCAGCCCCAGGATCTTCTGGGCATTGTGCGCGAAGCCATGATTATTGCCAGACCTGAGGCGAATATGCACCAGATCGATATCAGGCTGAAGCTAATTCCAGGCATGCCCAAGGTGTTGGGACATGCTATCCAGATCGAGCAGGTGATCCTGAACCTCATACGCAATGCGGTGGAAGCTATGAGCAACATGCCCNCCGTGTTGCGCCGCCTCGAACTGAGCACATCTTTGGATGATGACATGGCCGTCGTGACGGTGCGTGATTCGGGTCTTGGTCTACCGCGCGAAACGCTGGAGCGCATCTTTGATCCATTTTTCACAACCAAGGCGACCGGGATGGGAATGGGCCTGCCGATCTGTCGGTCGATTGTTGAAGCGCATGGTGGGACTCTGTTAGCTCTTCCCAATGAAGAGGGCTGCGGGTTGACAGTCCGTTTTACACTGCGTACAGCTATGGAGAAAGCAAGTCATGGGTGATCGACAAACTGTTTTTGTGGTGGACGATGATCAGGCAGCACGCGAATCTCTAAACTGGCTGCTTGAGTCCGTTGGCTATCATGTTGACTGCACAGCCTCGGCGCTTGAATTTCTGGAAAGCTACGATGGCAGCGTATCAGGGTGCCTGGTACTGGATGTCCGCATGCCGGGTATGAGTGGCTTGGAACTGCAGAATCACCTGATCGAACGCGGATGGTGTCTGCCGGTGATTATTGTCACGGGACATGGCGATATACCAATGGCGGTACGCGCGATGAAGGCAGGTGCTGTCGATTTCCTGCAGAAGCCTTATAACGATCAGACCTTACTGGATCGGATCAAGCAGGCACTTGATCTCTGCAGCCAGCGTCGTCAGAGCCACAGCGAATTGGCCCTGATTCGCGCGAATTACAGGCATTTGACCCAGCGAGAGCGGGAGGTGGCAGCACTGGTAGTGGCAGGGAAAGCGAACAAGATCATCGCGATTGAGCTCGGTCTGAGTCCGAAGACCATCGAGGTCCATCGCGCCAACGTTATGTACAAGATGCAGGCTCACTCACTCTCAGAACTGGTGCAGATGTGGATGCGCTTGCAAGTTGAGCCGCGACTCACCAGCCAGGCTGCATAGGCTGGTGTTTTTGTATTGCGGAGGGGCTTCAGACAAACCCTGTTGTAATGCCGAAGGGGGCTAGGGAAGCCCTATGAAAGGTACCTGATTGTCCGACTTATAAATGGTTTTCTTTTGGCTTCTAATGAACTGGGGGCGTACCCAGTGTGTTTCGTCCCCATACCTCATACAACCCTAGGAGTAGAGCCATGTCGCAAGAGACCGTCAAAGCCGCCCTGATGCAATCGATAGCAGGCATCCAAGGCAACCCCGGTGCCGCCAAGGTGGTGTTCCGTGCGGATACCCAGCTGGAAGAGGATGTGCGCTGCAGCGCAAAAGTGCGCGATTTCGCTCCGATCATTGTTGATGAACCGCCCGACCTGGGAGGGGCCGATGCGGCAGCCAATCCGGTCGAGCTGTTGCTGGTCGCCCTGGGCGCATGCCAGGAAATCATGTACAGCGCCTACGCATCAGTCATGGGCGTACAGCTCAACAGCGTCAAGGTGAATCTGCGTGGCTATCTCGATCTGCGTGGCTTGTTCGGCTTGGATGCAGCCGTCCCGCCGGGCTATCAGAAGATCATTTTCGAAACTACGGTGGACAGCCCGGCCGATATAGAGACCCTGAAAAAGCTGGTGGAAACGGTGGAAAGCCATTGCCCGGTGCTGGATACCTTGGTGCGCGCCATCGAGGTCAGCGGCCAAGTCACCCTCAATGGCCAACTTATGGAGGTAGGCGCCGTGCCTGCCTGATCTGGAGAAGTCATCCACCCAGTGCCACATGGCCGGGCGGATGACGGAGGAGTCATAACATGACCAAACATATCGTGATTGTCGGCGGAGGCCCTGCAGGTTATGTGGCGGCGTCGCACGCCGCTGCAGAAGGCGCGCAAGTAACGCTGATAGATCCACATCCCCTTGGAGGAACGTGCCTGCATCGCGGCTGCATTCCGACCAAAACCCTGGTGGAAGTCTGCAACCTGCTCGACAAGATGCGCCGGGCCGAGTCCTATGGCTTGCATCTGTCCGGTACGGTGGAGCCGGACTGGCCCGCAATGCGTGCCAAGGCAGGCAAGGTGATCGACCTGCTCAATACCGGCATCAACAGCCTGATGGCGGACCGCCGCGTGGTTCACGTACAAGGGCGTGGCCGTGTCCTGGACGGACATCGCGTGGAGGTGGCGGGCCATGGCGTGATCGAGGCCGATGCCGTACTGATTTGTACAGGGTCGAGCCCGATACTGCCCGAAAATTTCATGGCTGACCGTGCCCGCGTGGTGACCAGCGACGATTTGTTGCATTGGGATACGCTACCCAGATTTCTGCTTATCGTCGGGGATGGTGTCGTGGCGTGCGAGTATGCGTTCATCATGAATGCGCTTGGCGTGCAAGTCACGCTCGTCGCCATGGGCGAGCGCNCCTTGCCCTTCATCGACAGCGATATCGCTGCCGTCGTCCAGCGTGAAATGCGCCGGCGCGGAATCGAATTCATCAACAAATGCGCAGTGGAAAGCCTGACGGCCATTCCGGATGGCGTGGTCGCCCTTGCAAACGACAAGGTCGTGGCCAGTGCCGAGCGTGTGCTGGTTGCGATCGGCCGGCGTCCCAACACGCATGGCATGGGTCTGGAGGAAGCGGGCGCTGAACTCGGCCCTCGAGGCGAAATCGTGACGAATGGCTTCATGCAGACCTGCCTGGATGGCCTGTATGCGGTAGGCGACGTCAACGGCAGGCTGGCCCTGGCGCATGCCGCATCGGCTCAGGCGCGGCTGGCGGTGGATCACGCCCTCGGTGTGGAATGTGCGCCATTGGACGAATCGGTCATTCCCTGGGCCGTGTTCACCATGCCTGAGATCGGATGCGTCGGCATGACCGAACAGCACGCCATCGAGAAAGGCCATGCCGTCAGCACAGGTCGATTCGATCTGCGTGGTCTCGGCAAGGCGCAAGCCATGAGCGAATTGACCGGGATGGCCAAGGTAGTGACCGACCGCGTCAGCGGCCGCCTGCTCGGGGTTCATATCATCGGTGCCCACGCATCGGACATGGTTCACGAAGCTGCGGTGCTGCTACGCCAGGGCGCCACCGTCCATGCCATCACACAAACCGTCCACGCCCATCCCACGCTCTCCGAAGCCATACACGAGGCAGCAGAGGATGCGCTGGGACAGGCTGTACATAAACCCATGAAACGANAAAAGACGCATCATGCCCACGCATTACCCTGAAGACCGTCTCTACCATCGCGACGCACTCTGGCTGCAACTGCTGGAGGGCGACGAAGCCCTGGTTGGGATCAACCACTATGCCCAGGATAGCCTGGGCGAAGTCGTGTTTCTCGATCTGCCGCGCGTAGGCGCGACGATCCGGTGCGACACTCCCTGGGTACCGTCGAATCTCGCAAGGCCGTGTCGGACATGATCGCCCCGGTAGATGGCACGGTTCTGGAAATCAACTCCCGGCTGCGCAATGAGCCCACCCTGGTCAACAGCGATCCCTATGGCGAGGGATGGACACTGCGCATCCGCCTGACCTCGCCAGGCGATATCGGGCATCTGCACGACGCCGCGGCCTATCTCTCGCACATGGGTTTGAGCGACTGAATATCTCACACCCGAACCAAGGAATATGAAATGAATTTTACGACCCAGGATCTGATTGCTCACGCCAAGAGCCACATAGTCGAGTGGAATGCAACCACGGCAGCACGTGAACTGGCTGCCCGCCGCGATATTGTGCTGCTGGACGTACGCGAACCGGCCGAATTCAGCGAGGGATGCATCGGCAATGCCTGCAATGTCCCGCGCGGCGTGCTCGAATTCAAGGTCGACCCCAGCTATCCGGCCTGCGAAAAGGCCTTGTTGGACCGCGACCTGGAAATCCTCGTGTACTGCAAGACCGGCGGACGCAGTGCCCTGGCCGCACATACACTCAAGCAGCTGGGGTATGGCAAGGTGATTTCGCTTGCCGGCGGCATCGAATCATGGAAGGAAAGTGGCTTCAGTGCCGCTGCGCCACAGATCTCCTGATGGCTTCCCTTCCGTGCCGCGAGGGAAATGTCACGCTTGAAACATGAGAAATTTCTTTTCAATGATCCAGTCGGACAGGGGCAGGTCGGTCAAGGGTTTGCTCAGCAAGTGGGAACTAGCCCACTGTACTGGCTGATCGGTATGCAGACGGTTTTNTCGCCGACCGCTTGGCGATAGCCCCCTGGCCCGAAGCGGGCAATGAGGTCGGCCTTGTAGGTTGTGAAGAAACGTTTGATGTAGGCCATGCCCATGATCCCATCGGCGGACAGTTCGTCGGTGCCCGGGTCATAGACCAGACGGACTGGCATCAGGGGCATGGGAGCCGGCCCAATCACGACCTTGGCGCCATCGGCGGGATCGTACACACTGCCATGCGCGCAGCACACGATCCTGCCGGGGCCGCCGGCCAACTCGCTACCGCTGGCCGCATAGCGCAGATAGGAGACCTTGGGCTGGGGATAGCTCATCTGGTGGGTGCAGATGGCCACGAAGGCCACGAACTGTCCCTTGGGGCCGACTCCCCCNTGCCAACGATAATCGCCCTCTTCATTTTTCAGGGCGATATTCGGCTTGGTGGGCCGATCTCCCAGATTGATCAGGAAGCAGGGCACGCCAGCGAGCGGGTAGGAAAACACCAGTGCCTCGCTGGTGGGAATGGCCGCCCCTTTGAGCGGGGCGCCGGATCGATCAGTCAGTTTTGCGGCGGGAAATGCTTCGAAGTCGGCGGCAATGGCCATCCGGCCCCAGTTGGCCGAAGCCAGCGTTGCGCTACCCGCACACACCTTCACGAATCCACGTCTGTCCATCTTGTTTTGTTCTCCCGCAGGAAAAACCGCCCCGAAGGGCGGTTGTATTGGTTGCCGATGAGACCCGGTACTCCGAATCAGGCGTTAAACATATCGCGATAGATACCGCGTGCCCATTCCAGCGTTGCCTCGCCTTTGGCGGCATCGCGGTTCTCGAAGGTCTTGGTGTCCTTGGAGAAGCCCGTGATGATGTCCTTCTCGGTGCTGTAGTCGTAGCCGGCATCGACGCTGATGGCTTCCATCGGATGAGCATTCACCATCGAGTAACAGATGGTGCGCGGACTGACCCAGGAGATTTCCTTGCCTTGGGCGCGTGCCGCCAGCACCTTGGCGATGAAATGGCCTTCGGTGTTGGAGGTGTTGGCGCTCTTGGAATAGGGATGCGGACGCGAGTCGCCGGTCACGTAGACGTGGGGNTCGCCGATGATGTTGTAGAAGCGGGTGTCGATGTGGGCTTCCTTCTGGTTGCTCTTGCTCGATGGCGCCATCAAGCCGAGATGCTCGATCAGCGTGGAACCGCGGACGTTGGCATAGATGGCCGCGTCGTCGAACTTGTATTCATCGAATTCGGTCTTGATGATTTTCCTGTCCACATCGACGCCCGTCACTGCCTTGGATGGCAGCCATTCGATGTAATCCCGGTACAACTCATTGAAGGCCGCATGGAAGCCATCCTTCTTGATGGTGATTTCCGGGTTGGCATCCAGCACCAGAACCTTGCCCTTGATCTTGTTCTTTTTGAAGGTGGAGGCGAGCAGACAGGCGCGTTCGTAGGGGCCGGGCAGGCAGCGGTAATTGCCGGACGGCACGGTTTGCACGAAGACGCCGCCTTCGAATTCCTTGACCTTGCGATGAATGGTGACGTGTTCGGTTGGTGAGATGAAACCGCCCGGATAGATCTGACGCAGCGCGGTCATCGCGTCCACGTCCGTTACGCCGATCTTGTCGTAGTCGTACGAGATACCGGGTGCCAGGACCAGGAAATCGTACTGGATGTCGCCCTCGTTGGTGGACAGGGTACGGCTGGTCCGATCCAGGCCGGTCACCGTCGCGTTGAAGTAGATATAGTTGTTGTTGACGGCCGCGTCCAGGAAGCTGTGGTCGGCCAGGAACTCCAGGTTGATGAGGCCGGCGTACCACAAGTTGCTGGAAAAACAGGACGAATACATGTCGCGCTTTTCCACCAGGACCACGTCAAATTTCGGATATTCCTTCTTGGCGTATTTGGCGATGGTCAGGCCGGAGGTTCCNCCGCCCACAACGACCAGGCGCGGGCCCTTGGCTTTCGGGAGTGCCGCCATGGTGTGGGTGGCAATCGCAGGTGCGGCATTGGCCACGGTCGAGCGTACTGTGCCGGCAAGACCCGCCGTACCCGCAGCAAATATGGCGCCGCTCATTTTCATGAAATGACGTCTACTGTTATTCTCTTCCATTCTTGTTTCCTCCCAAATGACGACAAGTAAATGCTTGGCGCCAGGGCACCGGAACCAAGCTACGCAAGCAGCTAGAGCCAAAAATGCGGGCCCGGAAGGGCCGCCAAAATCAACGGGCAGGAGGAGTTAGGAGAGGCCGCCCGTTAAAACAAAACCGATCGTTCATTCCATTTGCAGGGCTTTCGCGGGACACGCCGCAACCACCTGGCGCACCTGTTCTTCGGTGGCATTCTCGGGCTGGATCACGAACTTTCCGTCTTCCACTTTGAATACCTGCGGCAGCGTCTTGACGCAATTTCCGCTGTGGCAACAGATCTTTTCATTCCAGAGAACTTTCATCGTGTCTTCCTTTCATTGATTAGCCAGCCGAAAATCTTCATGAACAGCGTTTGTAGACCATGCCGTTATTCTGCGCGTTGACAGAAAAATTCCTATCCGGAGAACTACCTACTCCCGGCAGGAAATTACCCGCAAATGGCTTCAGGCTTCGGGGTCGTACATGTCATGGCGAATGCTGTTTCGGTTGGCGATCAATTCGTCGATGCCGGGTTGGTCGTTGAGCGCGCGCTTGATGGCGAGCTTGGTCGCTTCGTAGTTGGTGCGATAGAGATCCTTGTGGTCGAGATTGGGATCGGTCGCGCAACGGGGNTCGATCCACACCAGGCTGACGATGCACAGATCGTTGACTTGATCGCGCGGCAGGATGCCTTCGATCACACAGTCCAGAACGGCATCGGCTGTGGCCGCCTGGACCGTGCCGCCGAACAGGTCGACGTAGGCCATGCTTTTCATGGTGACTTTGGGCACCATCAAGGTGGCGGGGCGCACCTGCTGGTTGCAGGCCCGGATGGCGAACATGCGGGTGTGGCCTGCGGTCTGTCCCATCATGTTGGCGAAGGCGTGCCCGACGGGTCCGTCGACGGTGCCGATCAGGATTTCCGGCATGGCGTCGGTGAACTGGCCTTCCCGGGCGAGGACGGTGGCTTCGCCTGTTTTGAAAATGATCGTGTTGTGGTCCATGTTTTGCCTTTCGACGTTCAGTGCGGTTTATTGGGGGCGTTCATGATGTTGGCAAAGGTGCCTTCGATCCTGGCATATG
This sequence comes from Thiobacillus sp., assembly GCF_013693775.1. Taxonomy (NCBI): domain Bacteria; kingdom Pseudomonadati; phylum Pseudomonadota; class Betaproteobacteria; order Nitrosomonadales; family Thiobacillaceae; genus Thiobacillus; species Thiobacillus sp. The sequence goes on along the minus strand of NZ_CP059257.1, from coordinate 745,274 downwards.
TCTCGGAGGGAAACGAACGACATCTTGCTCAGGGTCGCCTGGCGTTGACCTGACTCATGAATGTATCGCTGGGGTCATGGTCCGGGATCGGCAGGTTTTCCGGAGCGAGACGCGCATCGCGTACCAGCGCTGCAACGTTGTCGCCGGTCAGGCTTTTCAGGAATGCGACGAGCGCCGACTTTTCGTCCGGCGTCAGATTCAGGCGCACGATCAGAGGAGATTTCTCCGGGTTGTCGATCCCGCCCTTGTCGTAGAAATCGACGACTTCCTCCAGTGTGCGCAATGACCCGTCATGCATATAGGGNGAGGTCAGTTCCACGTTACGCAGGATAGGGGTCTTGTAGGCCCAACTGTCTTTCGGGTTGAACGTGACTTCGTAGCGCCCTACGTCAGGCATAGGCGGTTCGAACGACTTGAGATGCTGGGCATTCACGTCGACAAATACATTGGGCGCGAGTTGTACGCGATAGGTCGTGCGCTCGGGGAACATGGTGCGCTCCCAGCCCAGCCCAGTGTTATGGAACTTGTGATCGGTGAACAGCGCGCTTTTCTCGCCTATCGAGTGACAGGCGACGCAGCGCCCCTTGCCCATGAACACCTGGAAGCCGCGCTGTTCCGTTGCGTTCAGAGCATTCTTCTCGCCGCCGTAGTACCAGCGGTCGAAACGGGAGTTGCCGGAAACCAGCGTGCGCTCGTAGCTGGCGATGGCCTGGCCGATGCGCTCCGCCGTGACGGGGCCATTGAAGGCCGCTTCGAACATGCCCTTGTATTCGGGCAGTTGGCGCACCTTCTCGACGACATAGCCGATGGCCGGCATGTCCATTTCATTCTTGGTCAGCAGGGGCCCCCAGATCTGGTCTTCCAGATGCGGTTCGCGTCCTTCAAGGAACAGGCTGCGCTGGTAGCCGACGTTGAACATGGTGGGNGAATTGCGTCGATGGCTGCGGCCCTCCATGCCGATGGCTGCGCCCAGTTCATGGGAGGTGAAACCTTGCTCGGGGACGTGGCACATGCCGCAGGACATGGTGTTGTTGTGGGAGAGGCGTCGGTCCATGAACAGGCGACGTCCGAGATCGATCTTTTCTTGAGTCAGGGGATTGGATGCTGGAATAACGAGGGGCGGCAGACCAAGCGGGATGGGCAGATTGACGGGGGTGTCGGCACGTACGACGGGTGATAGCGAGGACAGCACGCTGGCCATCGAGAGCCAGCGCAGGGCACGAATTACTTTCATGGCAGTTTGATACCTTCTTCCATTAACAAAGTGAGGATGTCGTTGTAGATGACATCGGGTGACAGATAAGCCGTGGTGTAGATCTCCCGGATGACATGGTTGCGGTCGATCAGGAAAACCTTCAACACATGGCTCAAGGTGCTGAGCGGTTTCTTGGTGACAGGATCGACATCGATATAGACGTCCTGGCCGTATGCATCGAGTATCGGGATGAGATCACGGAGCGATGCCGTGGTGAGAAAGTCCCACGGCACGCCACGATCGGCGTTTCCGCTGTCTCCCGCATAAAGTTTGAGGACTTCCGGCGTATCGCGTTTCGGATCGAAAGAAAGGCTGACGAGTCGGATGTTCCCCTTGAATTCAGGATGCCTTTCCAATCGGTTTTGCAGATTATGGAATACCAGGTATGCGAAAGGACAACCACTCGGATCGGCGCAGCTAGAATAGATGAAAGACAGCAGCGTGATCTTACCCCCAGTGAATTCTGAAAGTGAACGCGCCTTGCCGTCGATATCCAGTACCTTGCCATCGGGCGCGGTTTTGATGTCATAAAGCTTGTAGCTGCCAGGTGGGCTGGGCTTGAAATCCATGACCACGCCAGCTTGTTCGGTGATTTGCTGGGACGGATTGGTGTCGGCAGCGTTGGCGCTACAGGCACCCGCCAGAACGAGTGTCAGGAGCATGGAAAAAACCGCCCCCGCAAGGCGGAGAGCCCCAACAATGTAAGTGCTCGGTCTGGACATCAAATCATTTACCCTTCGGCTCGGTCAGTGCGAGCTTGAGGCTGTCCAGGTCCTGCGATTCGGTAGCGGCCAGCGGCTTCAGCTTGCTCAGGTTGAGCGCCTGGAACTTCATGTGGTGGGCGCGACCGAGCTTNTCCTTGTAGAAGTCGATGGTGAAGACGTGAGAAAGCTTCTTGCCGTTCCATTTGTACATCTTCAGGAACTGCTCGTCGTCCTTGCCTTTCTTGTCCCAGTTGCCTAGCAGGGAGGTGGTGTAATACACCCGCTTGCCGTCGAAGGACTGCGACACCATGTTGACCTGAGAGCCGATTTTNTCCTTGAAAACTTCCTTCGGATGCATCGGGTCGTGGAAATCCCAGTAGCGGGTCATGCCGTCCATGAAGGTGTTGACCCACAGGCCTTTGCCGTCGGCCGTGATGGAAATATCCACCGGCAACGGGATATCGGCGGGGTTGCCGATGGTGGCGACGTCATGTGACTGCCATTCACCATTTTTATCCTGCTTGATGACATACAGCTGCGAGGTCAGGGCGGTGGCGGTCACGGCCCAGTTGTCGCCTTTCTTCAAGGACCAACGAATCTCCAGCGGTGCGCCGGGCACATCGAAGACCTTCATGGGCTCCATGGTTTTCAGATTCCACATCGCCATGGTATTGCCGAAGTGCTTCATGGCGTCAGGGTCCTTGACCATTTTCCCCAAGTCCATCATGTAGTTGTTCCAGCCTGTGAAGCTGGACGTCAGCAGGACATTCTTCTGGGGGTTGATGCCGATGTCATAGCCATAGCCGTCCCCCTGCACGCCGCCGACCTTGGTGGTGGGCATATCATGCTTCGAAATGAATTTCCCGTCATTGCTGTAGACCGCGATGCCGGTCACGCCGCCATGGTCTTTCGCGTTGGACAGGGCCTGGATCATCATGCGGCCGGGCAGCGCATAGAACGTATGGGGGCCCACATAGCCGGTCTTCTCGACCAGATCGGTGATGGTCCTGACCAGTTTCGGCTTGCTCGGGTCGGTGCCGATGTCGAACACAAACATCTTGTTGCTATCCAGTGCGCCTGCCCACATGTAACGGCGGTCGTCGCTGAAACCCATGTGGTGCGCTTCGCCGCGTCCGCCCACGGAGAGCGAATTGATGACCTTGCCGAAGGTCTTGGAACCGGGACGCACGTCCACGGTCACGAGCTTGTCCGAGCCGTCGCCGATGCCTTCGACGCCCAGCGTCCAGACATAGACCAGGTCTTCCTGTCCCTTGATGAGAGGNGTGAAAGGCGAACAGGCAGTTTCGTCCGCATGCGAGAGGGTCGGCAGGGCGACGACGCCCAACGCCACGGTGGCAGAAACGGCGGCCGCCAGGGCCTTCAGTGAAAAGCGGTTATTACATTTGGGCATATCGGTCTCCTTATCTTTGAACGGACAAACGTACAAGCGCAACGCTCCTGATAAATCCAATAATTCGTTGGGAGGCTAGAGCGAAGTTCGCGTCTTACGTAAAGCAACCCTCGTGCCAGAAATGCTTTTATATATAAATCAGCGAGTTCCGTTTGTGGTTAAGGGTTTACCCTCAAACAGATTGCTTCTGAACAGACTAGGACGGTGTGACAATTTGTCTCAGCTCTAGGCCACATTTTTGTCTACTCGTACATGACACTCTGTCACAGTGCCGGCTCTGCCTGGGCCGGATTCGTATGCCTTGTGGTTGATTAAGTTCTTGTTTATGAATGTGCTTGATCGCTGTCTTGGCTGCCAAGTCCAATTGGCACGCGAATTGCTGAGAACAGTCAAACACCCCACTCCAATGGTTTCTTGATTGCTACAGAGGATTTATGTCTAGTACAAATCAAGCCGACTTGTTGCCCGCATTGCACCGGCTACAGGAAAAATTCGGCTATATCCCCGACCATGCCATTGCCGACCTGGCAAAAGCCCACAACATGGCACAGGCCGAAGTGGTTGGTGTCATCGGCTTCTATCATGATTTTCGTCGTACGCCGCCCGGCCGTCAGCGCCTTCGGATATGTCGCGCAGAGTCGTGTCAGGCTATGGGCGCGGATGCGTTGGCCATGCATGCCAGCACGCAGCTCGGCGTCGAGTTTGGCGCCACTACAGCCGATGGCGAGGTGACGCTGGAAGCAGCGTATTGCCTCGGCAACTGTGCCTGTTCGCCGGCGGTGATGCTGGACGACGAATTGCACGGCCGGGTCAGCGCCGAGCGCCTCGACGCCATGCTTGCAGAAGGACGAGGGGTATGACGCAACGGATTTTTGTGCCTCGCGATGCCAGTGCCGTATCGGTGGGCGCGGAGCGTGTGTGCCGAACGATCGAGAACGAGGCCCGGAACCGCGGGCTGGATGTGGAAATCGTGCGCAACGGCTCGCGCGGATTGTATTGGCTGGAACCGCTGATCGAGGTCGAGATCGACGGACAACGCGTCGCCTATGGGCCGGTTGCTCCAGAGGACGTGCCTGGCCTGTTCGAGGCTGGATGGCTGCGGGGCGGCGCGCATGCCTTGTTCCACGGTCCCAGTGAGGAGATTCCCTATCTGAAGCGCCAAACCCGGCTCACCTTTGCCCGCATGGGTGTCACCGATCCTCTTTCGCTGGAGGATTACCGCGCGCATGGCGGACTCAAGGGATTGGAGCGTGCGCTCGACATGAAGGCCGAAGACATCGTGGACGCCGTCGATACGGGTGGCCTGCGTGGCCGCGGCGGCGCAGGTTTTCCCACGGGAATCAAGTGGCGTACCGTGATGAATGCGGATGGCGGACAGAAATACATCGTCTGCAATGCCGACGAGGGGGACTCCGGTACCTTCTCGGACCGCATGCTGATGGAGGGCGATCCCTTTTGCCTGATCGAAGGCATGATCATCGCCGGCCTGGCAGTTGGGGCGGACACCGGTTACATCTACCTGCGTTCGGAATACCCGGATGCCTGGGACGTGCTGGAGGATGCCATCGTCACGGCCACGCGTGAAGGCATGCTGGGCGCCAATGTGCTCGGTTCCGGACGACGCTTCGAACTGAATCTTTTCAAGGGTGCCGGGGCCTACGTGTGTGGCGAGGAAACCTCGTTGCTGGAGAGTATCGAGGGCAAGCGCGGTCTGGTCCGCGCCAAGCCGCCGCTGCCTGCGCTTCAGGGTCTATTTGGCCAGCCCACGGTGGTCAACAATGTCATCACACTGGCCAGCGTTCCCTGGATCCTGGCGCATGGCGGCGAGGCCTACAAAGCGCACGGCAGCGGTCGTTCGCGCGGTACGCTGCCATTCCAGCTCGCGGGCAACCTGAAGCGGCCCGGCCTGGTCGAGGTCGCCTTCGGCATGACCCTGCGCGAACTGCTTTACGATTTCGGCGGCGGCTCTGCCAGCGGGCGGCCGATCCGTGCCGTGCAGGTGGGCGGACCGCTTGGCGCCTATCTGCCCGAGTCGCGTTTCGACCTGCCCCTCGATTACGAGGCGTTTGCGGCAGTCGGCGCCACGGTGGGCCATGGCGGGATCGTTGCCTTCGACGACAGCGTCGACATGGCGAAAATGGCCCGCTATGCCATGGAATTCTGCGCCATCGAATCCTGTGGCAAATGCACGCCGTGCCGCATCGGTTCGGTTCGCGGGGTGGAGTTGTTGGACAGCATGCTGGCCGCGCGTCCGCAACGCTCCAACGACGACACCCTGTTGCGCGATCTCTGCCAGACTATGCTGGAAGGGTCGCTTTGCGCCATGGGCGGGATGACGCCGTATCCGGTTCTGTCCGCGCTTGATCACTATCCTGAAGATTTCGGCCTGTCGCCGAAGCAAGAGGAGGCCTCCACATGAGCCTGCATTGCCATCACGACCGGGGTACCCCGGCACGCACATCCACCCAACACGTCACACTCTCCATCGACGGCGTTCCCGTTACCGTTCCGGCCGGAACCTCGGTGATGCATGCCGCAGCCGAAGCGGGAATCGATATTCCCAAGCTGTGTGCGACCGAACAGCTGGAATCATTCGGCTCCTGCCGACTCTGTGTGGTCCAGGTGAAGAACCGGCGTGGTTACCCCGCCTCATGCACCACGCTGGTGGAGGAGGGCATGGAGGTCACCACCGAGAACGATGCCCTGTTCCGTCTGCGTCGCGGCGTCATGGAGTTGTATATCTCCGATCACCCGCTCGACTGCCTGACCTGTTCCGCCAACGGCAACTGTGAACTGCAGGACCAGGCCGGTCGCGTCGGCCTTCGCGAGGTCCGTTACGCCGACGGTCAAAACCATCTGCAGGAAGCGACGGATACCTCGAATCCCTATTTCGCCTACGATCCGTCGAAGTGCATCGTCTGCTCGCGCTGCGTGCGGGCCTGTTCCGACATCCAGGGCACCTACGCCTTGACCACCACCGAGCGCGGATTCGACAGTCGCATCGCGGCAGCGGGCGGCGAGGATTTCATGTCGTCCGAATGCGTGTCCTGCGGCGCCTGTGTCGCGGCCTGCCCCACAGCGGCGCTGATGGAAAAATCCGTCATCGAGATGGGGCAGCCTCAGCGCAGCATCACAACCACCTGCGCCTATTGCGGCGTGGGGTGCTCGCTCAATGCCGAGTTGCAAGGCGAGAAGGTGATCCGCATGGTGCCCGACCTCAATGGTGGCGCCAACCATGGCCATGCCTGCGTCAAGGGCCGCTTCGCGTGGGGCTATGCCACGCACGCCGACCGTATTACCACGCCGATGATCCGCAGTTCGATCCGTGATCCCTGGCGCGAAGTGAGTTGGGAGGAGGCCATCGCCCACACGGCGAGCGAGCTGCGGCGCCTGCAGGAANAATACGGGGCTGAATCGATCGGGTCGATCACCTCTTCGCGCTGCTCCAACGAGGAGACCTATCTGGTCCAGAAGCTGACCCGTGCGGCCTTTGGCGTCAACAACGTCGATACCTGCGCTCGTGTGTGCCATTCGCCCACCGGGTATGGTCTCAAGCAGACACTGGGCGAATCGGCGGGGACCCAGGACTTCGATTCCGTGATGCAGGCGGATGTGATCATGGTGATCGGTGCCAACCCGACCGACGGCCACCCGGTATTCGGTTCGCGCATGAAGCAGCGCCTGCGTCAGGGGGCCAAGCTGATCGTCGCCGACCCGCGCGCCATCGATCTGGTCGACACACCGCATGTGCGTGCCACCCATCACCTGAAACTGCTGCCCGGCACCAATGTCGCACTGATCAATGCCCTGGCGCATGTCGTCGTGACCGAGGGGCTGGTCGACGAGGATTTCATCGTGGATCGCTGCGAGGCGGAGGCCTTCAACAAATGGCGCACCTTCATTGCCGATCCGCGTCATTCGCCGGAAGCGGCCGCATCCGTCACCGGCGTGCCGGCGGACGAGGTACGCGCGGCTGCGCGACTGTATGCGACGGGCGGCAATGCGGCCATCTACTACGGTTTGGGCGTGACCGAGCATAGCCAGGGATCCACCATGGTCATGGGGATCGCCAACCTGGCCATGGCCACCGGCAACATCGGGCGCCCCGGCGTCGGCGTCAATCCGCTGCGCGGCCAGAACAACGTGCAGGGCTCGTGCGACATGGGATCCTTCCCGCATGAACTGCCCGGGTATCGCCACGTTTCGGACGTCGCCACCCGCGAGCTGTTCGAGTCGGTCTGGGGTGTTCCGCTTTCGGACGAACCCGGCCTGCGTATCCCGAACATGTTCGACGCGGCCATCGCTGGCAGCTTCAAGGGGCTCTACGTACAGGGCGAGGACATCGCCCAGTCCGACCCGAACACCGGGCATGTCACCCATGCGCTGGAATCCCTCGAGTGTCTGGTGGTGCAGGACCTTTTCCTCAACGAAACCGCAAAATTCGCACATGTCTTTCTGCCCGGCGCCAGCTTCCTTGAAAAGGACGGCACCTTCACCAACGCAGAACGGCGCATTTCGCGCATCCGCAAGGTGATGCGTCCGCTTGCCACCTATGCGGACTGGGAAGTGACCCAGATGCTGTCGAACGCACTCGGTTATCCGATGCATTACAGCCATCCGTCCGAGATCATGGACGAGATCGCGCATCTGACGCCCACCTTTCACGACGTGTCCTACGCCAAGTTGGACCAGTTGGGCAGCATCCAGTGGCCCTGCAACGCGGCGCATCCGGACGGCACGCCGACCATGCACGTGACGGAATTCGTGCGGGGCAAGGGACGCTTCATGTTGACCGAGTACGTTGCCACGGACGAGCGCGTCAACCGTCGCTTCCCGTTGCTGCTCACCACTGGCCGCATCCTGTCGCAATACAACGTCGGCGCCCAGACCCGGCGTACCGCGAATAACGCGTGGCATCCGGAAGACATCCTTGAGCTGCACCCGGTGGATGCCGAGGACCGCGGCATCCGCGACGGCGACTGGGTTGGCGTGCAGAGCCGCGCTGGCGAGACCGTGCTGCGCGCGCGAATCAGCGAGCGCATGCAGCCCGGCGTCGTCTACACCACGTTCCACTGGCCCGGATCCGGCGCCAACGTGGTCACCACGGAGAACTCCGACTGGGCCACCAATTGCCCGGAGTACAAGGTGACCGCCGTGCAGCTGTCGCGCGTGGAACAGCCCTCGACCTGGCAGAAACAGTTTGCGCAATTCAGCGAGGAACAGATGAAGCTGCTGAAGCAGGAGCCGGCCGGTGCGTCTGTGTGATCTGCCCGACCCTCCATGACGTTGCCGTCCCCCTGGTGGAAACCGCCGCGCGCGGACCGGGTGGCATACGAATGGACTCGGTGCCGGAAGAAGTACCGGTCGCCTTGTCCTACAACGGCATCTCGCATGTCGTGATGCTGGCCAGTCCGACCGATCTTGAGGACTTTGCCCTCGGATTCAGCCTGAGCGAAGGCATCCTGGCGGACCCCAGCGAGCTGTATGACCTGGAGCTGGAGATCGAAACCCGCGGCGTGGTCGTGCAGATGCGTATTGCCGAAGCGCGGTTCGTCGAACTCAAGAACCGCCGCCGCGCGCTGGCCGGTCGTACGGGTTGCGGCTTGTGCGGCGTGGAAAGCCTGGATCAGGTGGCCCGCACCCTGGCGCCATTGCCGGCCGGCCCCGCCATCGCAGCCGCGGCACTGCATCGGGCGCTGGCCCAGTTGCAGCAGAAACAGCCATTACATGCCAGCACCGGCGGTGTGCACGCGGCCGCCTGGGCCGACGCTGCAGGCGATCTGCTGATGGTGCGCGAGGATGTGGGTCGCCACAATGCGCTGGACAAGCTGATCGGCGCACTGGCGAAAGACCGGCGCGATCCTGCCGCCGGCTTCGCACTGGTCACCAGCCGTGCCAGCTTCGAGATGGTGCAGAAGGCGGCCAGCGTGGGCATCCCCATTCTGGCGGCGGTCTCCGCGCCGACAGGCTACGCGATCCGGCTGGCCCAGGAAGTGGGGCTGGCCCTGGCAGGCTTCGTGCGCCAGGGCCGTTACACCGTTTACTCAACCCCCGAACGAATCGAAACCTGAGCAGCACATGAATATTGAACACCTGATCCACATGGCCAATCAGATCGGCGCCTATTTCGAGGCCGAGCCCGATCGGGCGGTCGCAAGCGCGGGCGTTGCGGATCATCTGGCCCGTTTCTGGGAGAAGCGCATGCGCCAGAGTCTTTACGCCTACCTGGATTCGGCGCAGGACAGCACCTTGGCGCCATTGGTCAGCGATGCCCTGACCCGGCATCGCGAGCGGATCCTGGGAAAACCCCAATGAGTCGGGCCTTCGTCGCCCTGGGCGGGAATGTCGGTGGACCCGCAGCCCGCCTGCTTGCCGTCATGGGCGAATTCGATTCTCTGCCGCATACCCGCATGTTGCGTGCGTCGTCGCTCTATCGGACTGCGCCTGTAGGCTATGCCGACCAGCCCGACTTCATCAATGCGGTCGTCCTGCTGGAAACCGGACTGTCGCCGGATGCGCTGATGGGCGAATTGTTGGCGATGGAGACGCGCCATGGCCGTGTGCGACACGTGCGCAACGGGCCGCGCACGCTGGATCTCGATTTGCTCCTGTACGATGACCTGGTCCTGGACGGCGATCCGGCGCTGATTGTGCCGCATCCGCGTCTGCACCTACGGTCTTTTGTCTTGGCGCCGCTGGTGGAAATCGCGCCCGATTGCGTGTTGCCTGGTCACGGCCGGGCGGCTTCGCTCCTCGAANAAATGACGGACCGCGATGAGGTCCGCCGCATCGATTTCCCCGGTCTGGATGACGGTCTGCAGGTTCTGCGCAGACTCGGCCAGGGATTGATGCCCCACGCCTACGCCTGACCTATCCGACTGTTGGCCACGCCAGTCCCAATGCGGGCTGATTTTTATGCGGAAAGCGGTGCGGTGCGCTCGATCAGCGCATAGGCGGAATGGTTGTGGATCGATTCGAAATTCTCCGATTCGACCACGTAGGATTCGATACGCGCATCCTCGTTTAGCGCGGCGGCCACATCGCGCACCAGATCCTCCACGAATTTTGGGTTCTCGTAGGCCTTCTCGGTGACGTATTTCTCATCCGGCCGCTTCAAGAGACCATAGAGCTGGCTGGAAGCATTCACCTCGGCGATGTGGATCAGGTCTTCGATCCAGATGAAATCATTCGTCTTGACGGTGATCGTGATGTGCGAGCGCTGGTTGTGGGCGCCGTATTTCGAAATGCCCTTGGAACAGGGACACAGGCTGGTGCACGGCACCAGGATCCTGACGGTTTGGTGATATGCGCCGTCCCGGATTTCTCCGATGAACGTGACTTCGTAATCGAGCAGGCTCTTCACGCCCGAGACCGGTGCCTGCTTGTTGATGAAGTAGGGAAGCTCATCTCGATGTACCCGGAGCGGGCTTCCAGACGCTCGACCATCTGGCGAAGCATGCTTTCGAACGATTCCACCGTGATCTCGCGGAGTTATTGTCAAATCTGGTGTATGGGCATCAAGCCGCGTTCCTGTCTGATTGATCCTGTACTTGCTCGCCGTCCTTGAACTNTCACGTTGTTGACCACGAGGGCCAGCAGATCAAATCCCTTGATCCGTTTCCAGCGCTTCTGCGCGGTTTCCAGTAGCTTGTAGACCATCGCCAGCGTGGTCTCTCGGGAGCCGCAGTTCCGCGCTCTCTTGCTTCTCAGGCGCACCGTCGAAAACGTCGATTCGATCGGATTGGTCGTCCGGATATGGATCCAGTGTTCTGCCGGGAAGTCGNTAGAAGGCCAGCAGCTCCTCACGATCCTTGCGCAGCCGTTCCATGGCGCCGGGATACTTCGACTCGAAGCGAACCAGAGTCCGGTCAAAGGCCTTGTGTGCGTCAGCCCGCGTCTCGGCCATCCAGATCTCATGCAGCGCCGCCTTGACTTTCGGTTGCACCGACTTTGGCAGCGCGGACAGGATGTTCGCCGTCTTGTGCACCCAGCAGCGCTGATGGCGGGTGTCCGGATAGCACTTGGCCAGTGCTTTCCAGAAGCCCAAAGCGCCGTCGCCGATGGCCAGCTTCGGGCTGGTCGTCAGGCCCCGGGCCCGCAGTCCCGACAGCAGTTCTGACCAGCTGGCCTCCGACTCTCGGTAGCCGTCCTCAACCGCAACCAGCTCCTTGCGCCCATGCTCCGTCACGCCGATGATCACCAGCAGGCAGAGGCGGTCATCCATGCGCACGTTGCTGTATACGCCGTCGGCCCACCAGTACACGTAGCGGCTTTGGCTCAAATCTCGCTGACACCACTCCCGGTGCTCATCGATCCAGTGCTGCTTCAAGCGACTGATGGTGTTGGCCGACAAGCCCCTGGCCTGATCACCCAGCAACGCGGCCAGTGCCTCTTGGTAATCGCCGGTGCTCACACCCTTCAGGTACAGCCAGGGAAGCACTTCCTCCACACTCCGGGCTCGCTTCAGGTACGGCGGCAGCAAGGTGCTGTTGAAGCGAACCCCGGAACCACTCCGATCCCGTACTTTCGGCACCTTGATGTCGACATTGCCGATGCCGGTCTGGACAGTACGCTCAGGCAAATAGCCATTGCGCACGACGGCCTGACGGCCATCCGGGAGCCGGTGCTCGGCATGCTGATCCAGAAGCGCCTGAAGCTCGGCCTCGACGGCCTGTGCGATCAGCTCCCGTGCCCCAGTCCGCAGCAGCTCGGTCAGCGGATCAATAACGTCTTTTTCTGGTTGTGGAAGAGTCTTCAGGGTAGACTTGGCCATGGCGTATCACCTTCTGTTGGTTGTTGATCTGGCGTGATCAATCAACAGGATACGCCATCCTTTCTACCTTCCCGTACACCAGAAATGACCATAACTCGATCTCGCGTTCCTGACTGTTCAGGATCTCGATGAAGCGGGACATATGCGTGCCCTTGGTGGGGCAGATGCACGTACATGCCGAAGGTGGCGATGGTGTGCTGGGTACCGCTGCTTTTATCCCGCACCTTGACCGGATGGCGAATGGCCTTGATGCCGACTTTGTCGATGGCGATCCGGCGGACATCCGGCGTGTTCTGGACATCGGGGATGGCCGTATCGACCGACCGGGCAGACTTTCGGTCCGGCAGGGTTGAAGGGCAGGGCAGATCGGTTTCGCAAACGCTGTCGCAGGAGGTCATGGGTTTCCTTGGTCTGGTTCGATCAAGGCAGCAAGGCCGTGACGAGTTTCAATACATCTTGAGTGGGTGTGCCGTAGGGAATGATTCTCACGAGCTTGCCCTGGGTGTCGATGAGGAAGACGTTCACGGTGTGATCGACGGTATAGCTGGAGCCTGTCGGCACATAGCGGAAGTGTGCGCCATACTGGCCTGCCACCTTGTGCAACTCCTGCTCACTGCCGGTCAGCGCCAAGATGCTCTTGTCAAAAAAGCCCACGTAGGGCTCCAGGACATCGGCGGTATCCCGTTTCGGGTCGACACTGATAAAGATCGGTTGAACCAGGGGACGCTTGTCGGCAGGCAGCATGGCCAGCAATTGCTTGAACTGCAGCAGTTCTGTCGGGCACATGTCCGGGCAATAAGTGAAGCCGAAATACAGCAGCACGGCCTTGCCCTTGAACGAGGAAAGCGAGACCTCCTGGTTTTGCGGAGTACGCAGCGTGAAATCCCCGCCCAAGGTATGGGACCCACCCCATGCGATGGACGTGCAGAACAGGAAGAGGGACACGATGCAATAGCGCACAGATTTCATATTTCTTCATTGCCAATCAATACCAGTGGCAAATGCTGCTGCATGAACCGTGCCATGTGGTCAGATGTCTCCTGGATCAGGTGACAGATGATCAGTACACTCGGAATGACATGTGATAAAGATATTGTGAACGTTCCAGTTTCGGTACAACCTGTACCATGTATTTCACGCGATCTATATTTCGATGGGCGACGTTTTCATTTTGTCCCTGTTTTTTGGGGATGGACAGCGAAATACGGTGCACGTTGGGCACCTTTATAGTGTTGGTTCAGATATTGCTTCCATAGTCTCGGTAAGGATTTAGCGATGGAAAGGCACGAAATCTTGGAACACGCCCGTATTGTGAATGCTGTGGTCGAGTCGCGCGGCGCCATGGATACGACGGAAGTCGGGCCGGCGATTGCCCAGTCATGGAATCGATGCGTGCGAGACTTTGGCCTGGATCCGGTTCGCGATGAGCCGGTGGTCATTCTTGACAGCCGTGAACTCAAGGATAGACAAGAGCCCCTGGAGTCCTTGCGTGCGATCGCGCAAGGCGAAATGGCGACGCTATACCAGCAGTTGTCGGGATCCGGTNTTTCAGTGTTGCTGACCGACCGGGAAGGCGTGGTGCTGGATTATCTGGGCGATCCTTCGTTTTCCGAGGCCGCGAGGCAGTGCGGGATGATCGAAGGCGCGCTGTGGAGCGAGCAGTACCAGGGTACCAACGGCATGGGCACCTGTGCCATCGAGAAACGTCCCCTGCTGGTCCATCACCATGAGCATTTCCTGTCGCGCAACGTCGGGCTGACCTGTTCGGCCGCTCCGATCTTCGACCATGAAGGCCGGCTGATGGCCGTCCTGGATGCCTCCAGTTTTTCCCACCTGGCACAACAGCACACCCTGGTCCTGGTGAACATGTCGGCGCAGATGATCGAGAACCGCGCCTTCCTGTGCAATTTCCGCGACCATTACGCATTGCGCTTCCACAGCCGGCCCGAATTCATCGGGACACTTTGGGAAGGCGCGCTGGCCTTGAATGAGGAAGGCCATATCCTGGCCGCCAACCGGAGCGCCTTGTTCCAGCTTGGCTACAAGAAGCATGCTGACTTGGCGGGACTGCAACTGCGTGATCTCTTCAATACGGGCATGGATGCCCTGCTCGGACGGAACAATCAGGGATGGCTCAACCCGGTCGCTCTCTATGAAGCCAAGCGGGGCAATCGTTTCTTCGGCCTTGTCCAGCCGCCCGAGGCCCGCGGTTCCGTTCTGTCAGGCCGGGCGTCGCGACAGAGTGTTCCCGAAAGCCCGCCTGTGGGCGAAGACAAGATTATCCGTCTGAGTGAACTCCAGTTCGGAGACCAGACCATGGAACATAACGTTCACTGCGCCAAACGCGTGCTGGGCCGGGATATCCCAATCCTGCTGCTGGGCGAGACCGGGACGGGCAAGGAAGTGTTTGCCCAGGGGGTCCACCAGGAACAGGCTGGCGGTAAGCGTCCCTTCGTGGCAGTGAACTGCGCATCCATTCCGGAAACCTTGATCGAGAGCGAACTTTTCGGTTACAAGTCGGGGGCATTCACCGGCGCCAATCGTGAGGGTCGTCGCGGGAAAATTCTCCAGGCGAACGGCGGTACCCTGTTCCTGGATGAAATCGGCGACATGCCCGTGATGTTACAGGCCCGTTTACTGCGGGTACTGGAAGAACGCGAAGTGATTCCGCTGGGTGGCGAAACGCCCGTCAAGGTCGACATCAAGCTGATCAGTGCCACCCACCGCGACCTCAAGGAACTGGTGGCGGAAGGGCGCTTTCGGGAAGATCTGTACTACCGCCTGCAGGGCATTACGCTGAACCTCCCGCCTTTGCGCGAACGAGGAGACAAGCGCGAGCTCATCAACCATATCCTGAGTCTGGAATGCGGGGAAAGGGAACGGGTGGGATTGAGCAAAGGTGCCTTACGGCAGCTTGAATCGTATGCCTGGCCTGGCAACATCCGCCAGTTGCGCAATGTCCTGAGAACGGCTCTGGCTCTGTGCGACGGCCCTGAAATCACGATTTACGATCTGCCTGAAGAAATCTGTACACAAGCACCCCGGTCGGAAACCGATGACAGCGCTGGCAGCAGTAAGGAGACCCCGTTGTCGGCGCTTGAGACGGCGGAACGGGAAACGATTTTGCTGAACCTGGAANAGAGCCGCTGGAACGTCACGCTCGCGGCTCGGAATCTGAAAATCAGCCGCAACACGCTGTATCGCAAGATGAACAATCTGAACATCCGCATCAACAAGGAGGAATGATTTGATGCCATCCCCGTTTGTCACCTGGGTTGAGCCTGCCGATCTGGGTTTCAATTCCGCTCACTTCATCACCTATGGCAATGTCTGCGAAAACCTGCATGGCCATAACTTTCACACGCGCGTGACGGCGCACGGCGAAGATACGGGCGAAGGCTATGTTCTGGATTTTGTCGCACTGACCCGCCTGGCGCGGGAAATCTGCCAGGAGTTGTCCGATCGCGTGATCTTGCCTGCCACCAGCCCTGTCGTCCGACTGACCGAGGAAGATGGCCTGGTCAAGGTGGAAAGTTTCGGCAAGCGTTTCTGGATCGAGAAGGAAAGCTGCGCCATTCTGCAGATACCCAATGCCACAGCGGAGTTGCTCGCCCGGCATATCGGCGAACGCCTGACCGAGGCGCTGCACCGGGAAAACCTGGCGGGAGGCGTCCATTTGCTGGAAGTCGGGGTGGAGGAGGCCGATCGCCAATGGNGGTTCTCCCGACACGTCTTCCCGCAATGAACCCTGAGGCAAAGCCGTGCTAGTGCAAGAAACGCCCCGCATTGCCTGGGGACTGACGGGTTCGGGACATTACCTTCGCGAAAGTCTGGAAATTATCGAGACGCTTCCGGATGTCGACCTTTTCGTTACGCGGGCTGCAGCCGAGGTGCTCGGAATGTATGGCATTCCGCTCAAGAGCCTGCGCGAGAGAATGCGCGTCTTTCAGGACCACACGGCCAGCAGCGTGCCGGTAGGCTTTCTCTATAGCGGCCACTACCACACGCTGATCATCGGCCCGGCCACCTCCAACACCGTGGCCAAATGCGTGGCCGGAATCTCCGACACGCTGGTCACCAACCTTTATGCCCAGGCAGGCAAATGCCGTATTCCCAGTATTGTGTTTGCTTGCGATTGCGAGCCAACGGTGATCACCGAAGCGCCAGGCCAGACCGTTACGCTCTATCCCCGGCCCATCGACCTTGAAAACACCGAAAGGCTGAAGCGTTTCCCCTATACCGAGGTGGCGGAAAGCATCGAGGCACTGAAATCTGCCATTGATCAAAGAATGACATGTCTGAGCACATCCTCTTCCTGACGGGCCGCTTGGCTGAGCTGCAGTTGAGGCGTGTACTCACGGAAATGGGCGACGCGGGTTTTACCTGGGACGTGCAGGTGCCGGGTGTACAGGTGGCCGCCTTGCTGACGGGCGACATGATCCGTCGCCGCTTGACGGATACCCAGNGGGCGGACCGCATCCTGCTGCCCGGCCGTTGCCGCGGCGACCTGGCGGCCTTGTCCGAGCATTTCGGCATCCCTGTCGAACGAGGGCCCGACGAACTCATGGATTTGCCGGCGTTTNTCGGTCGGCAACGCCGTGCCCCCGATCTGTCGCGCCACGATGTCCTCCTGTTCGCCGAACTGGTCGATGCACCGCGTATGCGTATCGAGGC
Organism: Thiobacillus sp.; assembly: GCF_013693775.1. Taxonomy (NCBI): domain Bacteria; kingdom Pseudomonadati; phylum Pseudomonadota; class Betaproteobacteria; order Nitrosomonadales; family Thiobacillaceae; genus Thiobacillus; species Thiobacillus sp. Next base: position 728,457 of record NZ_CP059257.1, on the reverse strand, counting down.
CATATTGGCTCAGGCTGCCCGCTATGTTGGCGATGGCGCCGACGTGATCGATATCGGCGGCTTGCCGCAGACACCGTTTCCCCATCTGGAAGAAACGGTGCAGGCGCTGAAGGCGGCGGGTTACCGGGTCAGTGTCGATTCTCTCGATCCGGACGAATTGTTGCGCGGCGGCCGGGCGGGCGCGGATTATCTGCTGTCGCTCACCACGGACACCCTGTATCTGGCCGACGAAGTGGCAGCCACGCCCATCCTGATTCCCGCGCAACATGGTGACCTGGACAACCTGATCGAAGCCATGCAACGGATGGAGGCGAACAATCGCCCGTATTTCGCCGATCCCATTCTGGATCCGCTGCCGTTCGGATTCGCGGCATCGCTGGCACGCTACCATGAACTGCGCCGGCGAATGCCGGAGGCCGACATCCTGATGGGCACCGGTAACCTCTCCGAGCTCACGGATGCCGACACTGCCGGTATCCATGCCTTGTTGCTGGGCGTCATGGCGGAACTGAACATTCGGGCGCTGCTGACCACCGAAGTCAGTCCGCATTGCCGCAGCGCGGTACGCGAGATCGATGCCGCACGCCGGATGATGTTCGCCGCCCGTGAAGGGCAGAGCCTGCCGCGCGATTTGTCCGATGCGCTGCTCGGCCTGCATCACCGCAGGCCGTTTCCGTACGACCGGGAAGAAATCGCCGCGATGGCGAGCGCCGTGAAGGACCCCAGCTTCCGTATCCAGATCAGCGAGGAGGGCCTGCACATATACAACCGCGACGGCATGCACAGTGCGACCGATCCGTTTACGCTGTGGCCGCATCTCAAGCTGGAGCAGGATGGCGGCCACGCGTTTTACCTGGGTGTCGAACTGGCCCGGGCGCAGATCGCCTGGCAACTCGGTAAGCGTTACAGCCAGGACGAAGAATTGACCTGGGGCTGCATGGGACTGCGCCGTGAGGAAGAAAATCTCACGGTTCAATGCGGACCCGGCACTACGCGCACAACCTCTCCTACGGAGCCATCATGAGCATGATCCTGGAGGCCATCCTGACCACCGCCACGCCGGATGGCGGAACGCACATCGCCCCTTTGGGTTTCCGGCGCGAAAACGGATATATCGTCCTGTCGCCTTTCCATCCCTCACGCACGCTCGACAACCTGCGCGCCACCGGCGTGGCTGCGATCAGCCACCCCACCGACGTGCGCGTATTCGCCGGCTGCCTCACGGGACGGCGCGATTGGCCGCTCGTCCCATGCACCCAGATCGCTTGCGGCCGGCTCGCCGACGCGCTCAGTCACAGCGAATTGATCGTGGAACGGGTCGAGGAAGACGCGGTTCGGCCCCGCTTCATCTGTCGTGAACTGATCCACGCCAACCATGAAGCCTTTCCCGGTCACAACCGCGCGCAGGCGGCCGTCATCGAGGCCTGCATCCTGGTCAGCCGGCTCGGCATGCTGCCAGCCGACAAGGTAAAGCAGGAAATGGATTATCTCGCCATCGCGATCGGCAAGACGGCGGGACCACGCGAATGGGAGGCCTGGAATTGGCTGAAGGAAAAAATCGACGCGCACCGCCAGCAGGAGCAGGCGGCATGACGGGCTGGCTCGCCAGCGTGACGGATGCCGATGAGGCGCGGCTGGTGCTTGCCGCGGGCGCCGACATCGTCGATGCCAAGAATCCCCATGCCGGCGCACTGGGCGCCTTGCCCCTGGATACCGTACGTGCCATCGTCAACGCCGTGGGCGGGCAGGCGCCAGTCAGCGCGACAGTGGGCGATTTCCCCAACATGGAGCCGCATGCCGTCGCCCGGGCCGTCGACATGATGGCCGCTACCGGCGTCGATTTCGTGAAGATCGGACTGTTCCCGGCCCCGGCATTGCATGATTGCCTCGCGGCACTGGCGCCCCTGTGCGGCCAGCACCGTCTGGTTGCCGTCTTGTTCGCCGACCGCAACCCGGACATCGGGCTTGCCGATCGGCTTGCCGAATATGGATTTGCGGGCATCATGCTGGACACGCTGGACAAGACTGCGGGCGGCCTGCTTCGGCATCAGCCTGTCGCGCGTCTCGCCCGCTTTGTTGACCATGCCAGACAGCGGGGTCTGATCAGCGGCCTTGCCGGATCCTTGCGGGTAACGGACATTCCCATACTCGCGCCGCTTGGTGCGGATTATCTGGGGTTTCGTGGTGCCTTGTGTCGCAATCATGCCCGTACCCAGTCGCTGGATACGGAGGCCATGCTTGCCGTCTCCGATGCCATTGTGAATATACGAGGGATGTCCGAGCAAACAATGGCCTGCGTATGAGCTTGCGCAAGCCCTCGGACTTTCTGGCCATTTCCATGAGCGGTTACGATTGGCGGGACAGGTAAGGGGAGGGCTGGCAGACCGACACCGCCAAGCCAAGGCCCTCAAACCCGTTCAAAACGACAGTCAGGCCGTTTTGCCGGCCTTGTACTCCAGCCATTTCTCGACCTGCTCGTCCCAGTCGTCTGAACGGAAGAAGGGGTTGGCGCGTGGCTGGGTGATCATGTTGGGATCGACCGGCAACTCCAGGCCTTCGAGGAAATTGGTCAGCCCGATGCGCTCGATCATCTCGCCCGTGCGCTCGTGCTCCAGCGCATTTTCCGCAAAGAAGTCGATGACATTGCGGCCCAGTTCGTTCAGTTTCTCGAAGTCTTCATCCGTCTCCAGTTTCATGAACGGGATCACGACCGTGCCCATGGTCGCGCCGATCTTCAGCACGCCCTTGCCACCGATGAGTATTGTAACGCCCTTGTCCTTTCCTGGCAGGAGACCGCCAGGCATGACGTTCAGGCAATGCATGCAGCGCACGCAGTTCTTGTTGTCGATACACAGGGTTTTGCCGTCGCCCAGGTCGGCGGCAGACACATGTTCGCTGGCCTTGAACTTGTCGGAAGACACCAAGGTGATGGCCTTGGTCGGGCACTTGGTGATAACGTCGTTGATGAGATCCTCCATGCCGTGGACCTTGTAGTAAGCCTGAACCAGGTCTTCATCGACCCGGATGTTGTCGCGCCAGGTCCCGATGGTTGCCAGGTCGGAGCGCATGATGGCATTGACGCAGTCGTTCGGGCACCCNGAAAACTTGAACTTGAATTTGTACGGCAGCGAAGGACGATGCATGTCGTCTATGTTGTTGTTGATGACGGTGCGCAGCGCCTTGGCTTCGTCGTAGCAGGACATTTCGCAACGCGCCGCGCCGACGCAGGACATCGAGGTCCGCAGCGAGGGCCCCGCGCCTCCGAGGTCGAAACCCATCTCGTTCAGGGCGTCGAAGGCTTTCTGGACGTTCTCGGTGCGGATGCCCTGGAACATGATGTCGCCAGACTGGCCATGGAAAGCGATCAAGCCCGAGCCGCCCGTTTCCTGCCAGACGTCGCACATCTTGCGCAGGAGGTCTGAGGTGTAGTGCATGCCGGCTGGCGGCTGGATACGCAGCGTGTGGAACTCGGCTGCCTCGGGGAATACAGGCTTGCCGTGCTCATCCTTCAGTTCGGTGAAACGTGGAATCACGCCACCNCCGTAGCCGAATACGCCGACAGTGCCACCTTTCCAGTAGCCGGTCTTGGTCTTGTACGACGTTTCCAATTGGCAAAGCAGGTCATGCATCATGTCACTCTCTTTTGCCAGGCGTTTGAGGCCGGTGACAAAACTTGGCCATGGACCTTTCTCGAGTTCATCAAGATTAGGGGTGGCGAACTGGGGCTTGCTCATGTCGATCTCCTTCGGGGGTAAATGCCTGTTGCAGGGATTGCTCTGCCATTGCCTCATCAAGCAAAGATAGTTTTCTCATCTATTTAACAAACGATATTTTTTATTGTTATATATCGATTTATTCGATCGATAATCGTAAGCGTGATCGCGCCAACGAGGTTGGCCAAACCGATAAGATGTGTGAATGTGTTGCCCATCGCAAAGATCGATGACTGCCCAGGCTTGGGGTGGATTTCAGGTCGTGGGCGAGTGGATAGCTGAATTTCTTCGAGGGTTACCGAAATTCCGTTGTCCAGACACTAACCGGCTGAACTTGTCAGCCCGAATCTAATAATTCGCATAATGTATATTATGTTAAATAATAAAAATAGTTACATTTGAAACTATTTCCAGCGCTATGATACTAACCAACCCACTGGCTGGCATGGCAAAGACGTGAATCTGGACTTCACCTATTTCGAGAATGGTATCGGTCGCATATCCGGGCAACTGCCTGGCATGCCCCAGGACCGAGTTGTGCTGAACCGTCTGTTCTTTTATGTTTTCAAGGAATTGGACGATGTTTATAACCAACATCTTTCAGAGTTTGGGCTCAACAGTTCGAGCTTCCTGGCGCTCGCCATGATTTTGAGCAGCGAGGACAACCGGTTGAATCCCAGCCATTTGAGCGACGCGTTGATTGCATCCCGTACCAATGTGACCCGATTGGCGGATGACCTGGTCGGTTCCGGCTGGGTCAGTCGTAAACCGTGCACGCAAGACCGCCGACGGGTGGAACTGTCGCTGACGCCGTCAGGACGGAAATTGATCCTGGCCGTGTTGCCAGTCATCTGGCAACGGATCGAGCAGCAATGGAGCGATTTCAGCCCGGCCGAGATCACCGAGTTCGACCGCCTGCTGAGGAAGATGCTGGAAGGCCTGCGGCACTTCAGGATGGCCTCATGAAGCGGCTGCTGCCTGGTGTGTTCCTGTTGGTTGCCGGTTGTGCCGAACTGCCGCACGACCTGCCGGCCCGGCCGGCGCTGAAGGCACCCGAGACGGCGGCCACGCTGTCGGCTTTGTCCAACCCGTCCGCGGGCACGGATAGCTCGCTTCTCCAAGAACACTGGTGGACGTCCTTCGGGTTAGCCAGCCTGGATCAGTTGATCGACACCGCCTTGCGGGATGCCCCTGATCTGGCTGCCGCGCAGGCGCGTCTGCGCGTGGCCGATCAATCTGTACGCCTGGCTCGCCTGGATGCCCAGGTGCACTATGAAACCAATGCTTCCGTCACCCGCGAACACCTAAGCAAGAATGGACTGTTTCCGCCTCCTATCGGCGGCAGTACCTTCACCCAGACCGATATCACCGAGAACCTGTCCTACACACTCGACTGGTGGGGCAAGAATCGGGCGCTGATCCAGGCGGCGGGCAATGAGCGGCAGGCGGCACGCGACGAAGCTGAAGCCGTTCGCCAGACCCTGGCGGCAGCGGTCGCCGATACGTATTTTGCCTGGGCCGATGTCGAGGCTCGCCTGGCAGCCGCCGGCGCATTGACCCAGAGCCACCGCAAGGCGCATGCGCTGGTCAAGGCACGTTTCGATCTGGGCCTGGATTCGGCACAGCCGCTGATCGATGCGCGCAAAGAGCTGGACCTGGACGAGGACCGGACCCGCAGCCTGGACTATCTGGCACGTGCACTGCGCTATCGCATGAGCGCGCTGGTCGGCAGCGATCCGGACCACGCCGCCAGTCTGCCGACACCCGAACTCGGCGCCCGGCTCCCAGCCCTGCCAGCCCGTCTGCCGATTGACTGGCTGGCCCGCCGACCCGATGTGGCGGCGTTACGCAGCCAGGTTGAGGCCGCTTCCGACCGAAGTGCGGCGGCCAAGGCGGATTTCTATCCCAATCTGGATCTGCGCATGATGATCGGCCTGGAAACCCTCGACCTTAGCAAGCTGTTCCAGGCCAACAGCCTGTCCGCATCGATCGGTCCTGCTCTGCATCTGCCAATCTTCAACCGCCAGACCCTGAGCGCGAAACTGGGCATGCGCGAAGCGGATTACGCCGCATCTGTGGCGGCTTATAACCGCACCATACTGGAAGCTGCCCGCCAGGCCGCCGATGCCTATGCCCTGATTACGAGCCTGGAGCATAGAAGCCAGGCCCAGCAACAGGCCCTGCAGGAAACCGAACAGACCCGTTCCCTGGCGGAACAGCGCCAACAAATCGGGCTGGCCAGCCCGCTCGACGCACTCGAAGCGAACAGCGCCGTCCTCACCCAGCGCATGAATGAGATCGAGATCCAGGCCGCCCGCCTGCGCGCCCGTGTGGCGCTGTTCAAGGCATTGGGCGGTGACGCCATCCACAAGGACCCTGCCCCATGACCATTGATCCTCCAGAAGCCAATCCGGCCAAGCGCAAACGTCTGCTGACGATTCTGGCCCTGATTTTTCTTGTTGCGGCGACGATTTGGGGCGTACGCTGGTTCTTGCACAGCCGCGGACACGAAAGTACCGACGACGCCTATGTGGCCGGCAACCTGGTGCGGGCCACGCCGCGTGTCGCCGGCTCGGTGGTGGCAGTACTGGCCGACGACACCGATTTCGTGAAGCAGGGCCAGGTCGTGGTGAAGCTGGACGATACTGACGCCAGGCTGGCCCTCGCCAAGTCCGAGGCCGATCTGGGGAAATCGTGCGCCGGATCAGCCAGACCTTCGAGGCCCACGTCCAGCAGGCTGCCAATCTGGCCGTGAAGCAACGCACCCTGGAACAGGCCGAGGCCGATCTGGTGCGGCGCGAACGGGCGGTCGCCGTCGATGCGATCTCGCGCGAGGAAGCCGAGCATGCCCGCGCCGCACGCGACAAGGCCCGATCCGAGCTCGATCTGGCGCGCGCCCAATTGGCCGCTTCGAAGGCTGAAGTGGGCGGCACCTCGGTAGCGACCCATCCGGCCGTCAAGCAGGCCGAAGCCCGGCTGCGCGAAGCCTGGCTGGCCCTGAGTCGCTGCGAAATCCGGGCGCCTGCCGATGGCCAAGTGGCCAAGCGCTCGGTCCAGATCGGACAGCAGGTTGCACCCGGCATGGCGCTCATGGCCATCGTTCCGATGACCCAGCTGTGGGTGGAGGCCAATTTCAAGGAAGACCAGCTCAAGGGCATGCACATCGGTCAGCCCGTGCAACTGGTTTCCGATCTCTACGGCAGCGGCACGACCTTCCATGGCACCGTAGCGGGTCTGTCACCCGGCACGGGCAGCGTGTTCTCGCTGCTGCCGGCACAGAACGCCAGCGGCAACTGGATCAAGATCGTGCAGCGCCTGCCGGTACGCATCGCGCTCGACACCAAGGAATTGGCCGAACATCCTTTGCGGGTCGGGCTGTCGATGAAAGTTGAAGTGGATACCGCCGCGGCCGGCAAGACGGACTCGCATCCCGCAACCCGCTACGTCACGCCGGTGGAAGACGCGTCCGGCGCGGATGCCCTGATCCGTTCCATTCTGCGGGCGAACCAGGTCCATACGGGCTGAGCCCATGGCCCACCCACCATTGCACGGTCCCACCCTGGTCCTGCTGACGCTGGGTCTGAGCCTGGGCACCTTCATGCAGGTGCTGGACACGTCGATCGCCAACGTCTCGCTGCCGGCGATTTCGGGCGACCTGGCGGTGAGCCCGAACCAGGGCACCTGGGTCATCACCTCCTTCGCCGTCAGCAACGCCATCGCGTTGCCGCTCACCGGCTGGCTGTCACGCCGCTTCGGCGACGTCCGCCTGTTCGTGCTGTCCACCCTGCTGTTCACCCTGGCATCGTGGCTATGCGGCCTGGCGCCCAGCCTGCCGGTCCTGATTGCCGCGCGTGTGCTGCAGGGCGCCGTGGCGGGACCGATGATCCCGCTCTCGCAGAGCCTGCTGCTGAACAATTACCCGCCGGAAAAAGGACTCGCGCTGGCGCTCTGGTCCATGACCGTGATCGTCGCGCCCATCCTCGGGCCGATTCTCGGCGGCTGGATCACCGACAACATCAACTGGCCGTGGATCTTCTACATCAACCTGCCGGTCGGCCTGCTGTCGGCCTTCCTGACCTGGACGATCCTCGGCAAGCGTTCCAGCACGACCCAGGTCGTGCCCATCGACAAGATGGGGCTGGTGCTGCTGGTGCTGGGCGTGGGGGCGCTGCAGATCCTTCTGGACAAGGGCAATGAACTGGACTGGTTCGAGTCCGGCACCATCGTCACCCTGGCGGCTGTCTCCGCGGTGGCGCTGAGCGTGCTGGTGGTCTGGGAGTTGACCGACCGCCACCCGGTGGTGGATTTCCACCTGTTCGCCCAGCGCAATTTCCTGGTCGGCACGGTCATCCTGAGCTTCGGCTACCTGGTGTTCTTCGGCAACGTCGTGATCCTGCCGCTGTGGCTGCAGACCAATATGGGCTACACCGCCACCTGGGCCGGCATGGCCGCCGCCCCCATCGGCATCCTGCCGGTGTTCCTGTCCGCCGTGGTCGGCAAGAACATGCACAAGGTCGACCTGCGCGTCTGGGCCACCTTCAGCTTCATGGTGTTCGCCGCGGTGTCGTTCTGGAACAGCCAGTTCAACACCGATGTCACCTTCGAGCACATCGTGATCCCGCGCCTGCTGATGGGCTTCGGCGTCGCGACCTTCTTCGTGCCGCTGACCGCCCTGACCCTGTCCGACATTCCGCCGCACCTGATGCCGAGCGCCACCGGCCTGTCGAATTTCTCGCGCATCCTGGCCGGCAGCTTCGGCACCTCGCTCAGCATCACGCTGTGGGACCGCCGCGCCGCGTTCCACCACAGCACCCTGACCACGCATGTCTCGGCTTTCGACCCGTCGGCGGCTGAAGCCCTCGGCAGCCTGGCCAACCCGGCCACGGACCCGGTCATGCTGGAGCGGATCATCAACCAGCAGGCGGTACTGCTTGCAACCAACGACATCTTCTGGCTGTCAGGCTGCTTCTTCGTCGCCCTGATGTTGATGGTCTGGCTGGCCCGGCCGCCCAAACGGNGGNGCGCACCGGTCGCCAGTGGTGCTCATTGAACTGGAATCCTATTCCGGCTGGGCGATTACGGAACCAAAATCCGATTTTCATTTCTACATGCTGCCCATTCTCTAAGATGAGCACATCAGCCGCACCGCTCCGGCAGTGTCCGACTGATTGTCGCGCCGCGTTCTGGCTTGTGCGGCGCTTTCCAAGACCTTTAATAATTCTGGAGCAAAAAAATGAACCAAGCACGCTCGTACAAAATGTTTTCCCTTATCGGCACGTCATTGGTTTTCGCGGCCTTGCTGGGCGGCTGCGCCACGACCGACGCACTGAACAAGGCTCAGACCACGGCAGACCAGGCGTCGAAAAAGCCGATGAGGCTAACGCCAACGCCAATGCTGCCAAGACTGCCGCCGCCCAGGCTTCGCAAAAGGCTGACCAGGCCAACGCGACCGCCGACGGGGCCAAGTCGACTGCCGACCAGGCCAACTCCACTGCGAATGCGGCGAAGGCCGAAGCCGACAAGGCCATGCAGGAAGTCGACAAACTGGCCGAGAAAATCGACCGCATGTTCAAGAAAACGATGCAGAAATAATTTGTTCAGGTCCGGCGGACAGACGGCCTGAACACCGTCTGTCCACCGGCATCAACCAAGTCGGACTGGCTTGAATGGCCAATACGTTGGCGCGGCCATGGGCATTTCAGCGAATGATCACGCGCGTACCCACCTGCATCCATTGGGCAAGCCGCCGGATGTCACGGTTGGTGAGCGCCACGCAGCCGTTGGTCCAGTTGACTGCCTGTTGGACGTCGGGGTTGCCGCCACCGAGTCCATGGATTCCAATCTGGCCGCCGAGCGGCGTATCCTGCGGTGGGGTGCGATGATGTCGCAAGGCCTGCAGGATGGCATCGAATTGCGCCTGGCTGAGCATGCCGGCGTCATACGCATGGCGGGCGATGCGGGCGGACGGATAATCGAGGCCGTAGAAGGTATTGAAGCGGCTGTGGCGATCGACCCAGGTGACGTGGAATATGCCGCGCGGCGTGGTTTCGTCTCCNTGGCGATGGGTGTCGGCGACACCGCCGCTGCCGATCGCGATATTGTGGAAGCGGGCCAGGACATGGTTTTCAGCGGAAAACACCGTGAGGGTCAACGCCTGGGTATCCACCAGCACCCACTCCGTTCCCCCGGCTGCCCAAGAGATCGTGGATATCCCGAGGATGACGGCAGCCAACAATGCTTTCAAACAGAATCGCAATTCAGGACCTCCTTGATCAACCCATGAAATGCATCGTGCACTCCCCTTCTCCGACCACCGCTAGCGTGCGTTCAGTTCCCTGCCTGCATGTATTTGTCCTGCTGCTGGCGTGGTGGGTCGCCCCAGTCTGGAGCGCGACGTTTCCGCTGCCAACCGATGGCAGCAACCTCGTCGGCCGGCTGCAGGTGGTGACGGCTGACGCCCGCAATACCTTGCTGGACATCGCCCGGCATTATGACCTCGGCTATGATGAAATCACCCGCGCCAATCCGGGGATGTCGGTCTGGCTGCCCGGCGAGGGAACCCCGGTCGTCGTTCCGACCGAATTCATCCTGCCGCCGCGGCCGTGGGTGGGTGTCGTCGTGAACATTCCCCAGCGCCGGCTTTATTATTTCCCGCGCCACAGGGCTAATGAAGCGGCAACGGTGGTCACCTTTCCCATCGGGATCGCCCGTCCCGGCTGGCCAACACCGCTGGGAAGCACCCGGATCATCGCCAAATACAAGGATCCCGCCTGGATCGTTCCCAAGGACATTCAGGCCGAGCATCATAGACAGGGTGAAGCCAATTTCCCCGATTACTTTCCCNCCGGTCCCAACAATCCCATGGGCATGCTCGCCCTGGAAACCGGGTTTTCGCAAATCTTCATTCATGGTACCAACCGGCCGTGGGGCGTGGGGATGGAAGTCAGCCATGGCTGCGTCCATCTGTATCCCGAGAATGCGGCCTACCTGTTTCCCAGGGTGCCCAAAGGCACGCCGGTGAGGATCATCAACCAACCGGTGCTGGTGGGATACCGCAAGCATCAACTCTATCTCAGCGTATCCGCGCCGGTGGGAGAATATCCCGGCGATCAGGACAGCCTCCTCATGCGCGCGATCGATGCCGTCTCGCAGTCCAGAAGCCAGGCCTGGCCGACCATCGACTGGGATCGTGTGCGGCAGGTCGTCGATGCCAGGCAGGTTGTCCCTGTCCCCGTCAACATTGGCGCACCCAGTCTCGACCGCCTCATTGCGTCGATCAAGCCGGAACATTACAGCTACGAGCCCTATGGCATCGAGGCCAACGACGCGGCGCCGCCGGATGTTCCGCGCTGACTCCTGATTTCCGGAACCGGGGGCGCGCGTTCGGGTCAATGCCATCAACCAGCCAGGCTGTAGATGTTTCGTATCCCGACCACGTGACCGAACGCTCTCTTTCTTCTTTCCGGCAATATCCGAAGGCAATCTGCGTTATCGAACTCGATTCCTATTGGTGCCCGCTATGCGGACAGCACGGATTGATCCGGATTCGCCGCCGCCTCATCGACCGCATCCTGAGCCTCTTCGTCAGGCAGCGGCGATTTCGCTGCACGCAACCCGGATGCCAGTGGCAGGGGAACCTGCGCGAAAAGGCCACACGCCGGAAATCGTGAGGGTGTAATCAAAAACGATCCGTAACAAACTGATCTGACGGATTTATTCAATATGTTGCAGCCGCCGTCGATCCCGATAGACGCTTCGATCCCAGGACAGGGCGCGAGACCACAATGAGCATGTCGTCACTTTTATGGGGTTTGCTTTTCGGCTCGATCGGGCTGGGCTTTTTCCTGTACGGGAAGAAGCAGCAAGCGATCGTTCCGTTATTATGCGGGCTTGCGCTCATGGTTTTTCCGTATTTCGTTTCCAACACCTTCCTGCTGGTCGCCATCGGGGTCGCGTTGACCGCGCTCNCCTATTTCGTCCGGATCTGAGATGCCATCAATCTGACGAGGCCTCAGCTATCCGGGGCTTCGTTCACCAGTTGCTGGCGAATCGACAGCAACTCCTGCCGGTGTTGGGCATCCGTTTGGGGGTACTGCATCCCGAGTGACTTGAAGGCATCGACCACAATCCGGGCAATGATCAGCCGGGCATTTTCCTTGTCGTCGGCGGGCACCACGTACCAGGGCGCACGCTGGGTGCTCGTTGCGCTCAGACACGCTTCGTAGGCCTGCATATACTCGTCCCAGAATCCCCGCTCCACGATGTCCGCCTGACTGAACTTCCAGTTTTTCTCGGGTTCGTCGATGCGATCGATGAAACGTTTCCGCTGTTCTTCCTTCGAGAGGTGAAGAAAGAACTTGATGATCCGCGTGCCGTTCCGGTGGAGATGGTTTTCCAGGTCGACGATGGAACGATAGCGTTCTTTCCAGATCGTTTTTTCATTGAGCAGCCCGTCCGGAATTCCCTGGCTGCGGAGAATCTCCGGGTGGACCCGCACGATCAGCACTTCCTCGTAGTAGGAGCGGTTGAAGATGCCGATGCGACCGCGTTCCGGCAAGGACTGCGTGGTACGCCATAGAAAATCATGCTCGAGTTCGGTTGCGCTCGGATGCTTGAAACTGAACACCTGGCAGCCCTGGGGATTGATTCCGGACATCACATGCTTGATGGCGCCATCCTTGCCGGCGGCATCCATGGCCTGAAAAATCAGCAGGACCGCATAGCGGTTGGACGCGTAGTGCAGCTGTTGCAGTGCGCTCAGTTCGGATACCTGGTCCTCAAGGAGCTTTTGGTACTGTTCCTTGGATTTGTAAAGCGGTTTTACCCGTGTCGGCCACTTCTTGAGGTTGACCTTGTGCCCTTCCTGTACCTGGAAATCCCTGGATTTGATTTTCATCTCCGTCCTTTCGGTCGTCATTCGTTCTCAGGCTGTTCGCCTGCCCGCTTCGATTCTGGACAGGCAATGTCGCGCGCTGGGTTTTGGTCGGCTTGACCGCCACTCCCTCTTCTCCCCGCCGAGGTAGCGAACGGCTTGTATAAACGAGTAGCATTAAAACCAGCGGTTTCCAATATACAAAAAGGATAAATTGCGATGAGAAAGACACCTTCCGAAGCCTATCTTGAAAAAGCCAGACACCTGTCCAAGGAAGAAACCGAGCGGCTACTGTCCAGAATGCGCGAGAAATTGACGCGTAGACTCGAAGATAAAAAACTGAGCGCGTTGGAAGTCGTGGCGATACAGCTGGAGATAGAGGACGAGGCCTTGAGCGAATGGCGGGAACGGATGCAGGAAATCAGGAAAAAACAAAGTCCAAATAACTCGTTCATCGTTCAACCCTGGCCGGCGCCAATATTGGTGCCACACCTGCACCGGCATTCGCGTCGAATGCGCCGTGGCCCAGCAAGCATGCGGAGGCAGTTCCACGCAGTACACCATTCCGGCTCACGCCGAGATCAACCGATCTCTACTGGAACCGAATCAACCCTGGTCTACTCTCCGTAGTAAGGACGGGAGATGCAATTTTCTGCTCGATTGTGTGCCCTGCTGGTGCGAGTGGCAGAAATTCGCCCCATACCTGTGCGGCCCCCGGGCGATGCACTGGTTTTGATCGGCCTGCATTTCTCCCATCGCACTATTTGTGCTCAACCCGGTCGAACTTTTGACCGCTAAAAGGACATGGCACGATCATTGCGACAACAGGATCAGGCCTAACATCGATTCACCGGACAGGAGGACTCCATGAGCTTGTTCAACCAGTACATCGAACGCTACCGCAGAGAAGAAGAGGAATTCACCCTCGAGGAATTCCTGGATATCTGCAAGCAGGACCGGATGGCTTACGCGAGTTCCGCCGAACGCATGCTGGCGGCGATCGGCGAGCCGGAACTGGTGGATACCCGGAAGGATCCCCGATTGTCTCGCCTGTTCTCCAACAAGGTCATCAAGGTCTACCCGGCCTTCAAGGATTTTTACGGGATGGAAGACACGATCGAGCAGATCGTGTCCTATTTCAGGCATGCGGCCCAAGGCCTAGAAGAGAAAAAGCAGATCCTCTATCTGCTGGGCCCGGTGGGTGGGNGGAAATCCTCGTTGGCGGAGAAGCTCAAGCACCTGATGGAGAAAGCCCCGTTCTATGCCATCAAGGGCTCGCCGGTGAACGACTCGCCACTGTCACTGTTCTCGGCCGACGAGGACGGTGACATTCTGTTGCAGGAATATGGCATTGCACTCCGCTATCTCGGCAAGGTCTTGTCGCCCTGGGCGGTGAAGCGGCTGCACGAGTACAACGGCGACATCACCAAGTTCCGCGTGGTCAAGCGCTGGCCTTCGGTGCTGGGCCAGGTCGGCATTTCCAAGACCGAGCCGGGTGACGAGAACAACCAGGACATCTCCTCGCTGGTTGGCAAGGTGGATATCCGCAAGCTGGAAAAATACTCGCAGGACGATCCCGACGCCTACAGCTATTCGGGCGGGCTTTCCCTGTCCAACCAGGGCCTGATGGAATTCGTCGAGATGTTCAAGGCGCCGATCAAGGTGCTGCATCCGCTCCTGACGGCCACCCAGGAAGGCAACTACAAGGGCACCGAGGGTTTCGGCGCGATCCCCTTCGACGGCGTCGTGCTGGCGCACAGCAACGAGTCGGAATGGACTACCTTCCGCAACAACAAGAACAACGAAGCCTTCCTCGACCGCATCTACATCGTCAAGGTGCCCTACTGCCTCCGCGTCTCCGAGGAAGTGAAGATCTACGAGAAGCTCCTGCAGCACAGCTCGCTGTCGGAATCGCCCTGCGCGCCCGGCACGCTGGAAATGCTGGCGCAATTCTCGGTCCTGACCCGCCTGAAGGAGCCTGAAAACTCCAGTATCTATTCCAAGATGCGCGTCTACGACGGAGAAAACCTCAAGGACACCGATCCCAAGGCCAAGAGCTACCAGGAGTACCGCGACTTCGCCGGTGTCGACGAAGGCATGACCGGCATCTCGACCCGCTTCGCCTTCAAGATCCTGTCGCGCGTATTCAACTTCGACCACAGCGAGGTCGCCGCCAACCCGGTGCACCTGCTCTACGTGCTGGAACAGCAGATCGAGCAGGAGCAATTGCCGCCCGAGGTGGAACAGCGCTACATCGCCTACCTGAAGGAGTATCTGTCGCCGCATTACGCCGAATACATCGAGAAGGAGCTGCAGACCGCCTACCTCGAGTCCTACTCGGAATATGGGCAGAATATCTTCGACCGCTACGTGACCTACGCGGACATGTGGATCCAGGACCAGGAGTTCCGCGACCCGGATACCGGCGAGATTCTCGACCGTGCGCAGCTCAATACCGAGCTGGAGAAGATCGAGAAGCCGGCCGGCATCGCCAATCCGAAGGACTTCCGCCACGAGGTGGTCAACTTCGTGCTGCGCGCCCGCGCCCAGAATCATGGCAAGAACCCGGCCTGGACCAGCTACGAGAAACTGCGCGCGGTGATCGAGAAACGCATGTTCTCCAGCACCGAAGACCTGTTGCCGGTGATCTCGTTCAACGCCAAGGCGTCCAGCGAAGAGCAGAAGAAGCACCAGGACTTTGTCCAGCGCATGGTCGACAAGGGCTACACCGACAAGCAGGTGCGTCTGCTGGCCGAGTGGTATCTGCGCGCAAGAAAGGCGTCCTGAAAGGTAGGCCATGAATCGGCTTNNGTAGACCGTCGTCTCTCCGGCAAGAACCGCAGCGCCGTCAACCGGCAGCGTTTCCTGCGCCGCTTCAAGGCGCAGATCCGCAAGGCTGCGTCGGAAGTCGTGTCCGGGCGCAAGGTGACGGATATGGAACGCGGCGAGAAGATTTCCATTCCCTCCAAGGATCTGTCCGAGCCCATCTTCCATCATGGTCCCGGTGGCCGCCGCAACATCGTGCTGCCGGGCAATCGCGACTTCGTCACCGGCGACCGGGTGGATCGTCCCGAGNGGCGGAGGGGAACCGGCAGCGGCGGAGGCCCGGCCGACGAGAGCATGGACGACTTCGTGTTCGAGCTGTCCAAGGAAGAGTTCATGGATTACTTCTTCCAGGATCTGGCGCTGCCGGACCTGGTGAAGAAACAGCTTGCCGCCGTCCCCGAAGTGAAGAAGGCCCGTGCCGGCTTTGTCAGCCAGGGCAACCCGTCCAACCTGCACGTGGTGCGCTCGATGAAGCAGGCCATCGGACGCCGGCTCGCCATGGCGGCCGGTCCGCGCGACGCGCTGCGGGAGGCCGAGGAAAAACTTGCCGAACTGGAAGCGAACGGGCTGGGTGCGAGCGCGGAGGCCGACGAACTGCGCGAGGAAATCGCGTCCTTCAAGGCCCGGCTTGCTGCCGTTCCTTTCATCGACACCTGGGACCTGCGTTACGCCAACCGGGTCGAGCAGCCGACGCCCAGCAGCCAGGCCGTGATGTTCTGCCTGATGGACGTGTCGGGCTCGATGGACGAGGACCGCAAGAACATCGCCAAGCGCTTCTTCATGCTGCTCTATCTCTTTCTCACCAAGAGTTACGAACGCATCGACGTGGTGTTCATCCGCCACCATACCGTGGCCAAGGAAGTCGACGAGGAAGACTTCTTCAGTTCGCGCGAAAGCGGCGGCACCGTGGTATCGAGCGCCCTCGAGCTGATGCGCGACATCATCCTCGAGCGCTATCCGAGCGCCAACTGGAACATCTACGCTGCTCAGGCTTCTGACGGTGACAACTGGGAGGATGACTCGCCGCGCTGCCGCGAGCTGCTGCATAGCATCCTGCCGCTGACGCAGTACTTCGCCTACGTGGAGATCGAGGCCGAGGAGCCGCAAAGCCTGTGGCACGAGTACGAACGGGTGAAGGCGGCGAGCCCGCGCTTCGCC
This sequence comes from Thiobacillus sp., assembly GCF_013693775.1. Taxonomy (NCBI): domain Bacteria; kingdom Pseudomonadati; phylum Pseudomonadota; class Betaproteobacteria; order Nitrosomonadales; family Thiobacillaceae; genus Thiobacillus; species Thiobacillus sp. Next base: position 711,888 of record NZ_CP059257.1, on the reverse strand, counting down.
ATGCAGCGCATTCTCACGCTGGAAGATATCTATCCGGTATTCCGCGAACTGTTCAGGAAGAGGGTGGCCTGAGATGGAACCCGAAATGGAATCCGACATCGCCCCGACCCCGCCCACCACTTCGCGCCAGGTCCTGTCCGAAGGCTCCGAGTGGAGCTTCGAACTGCTCGACCGCTACGACCGCGAGATCGCGCGGGTGGCCGCGCACTACGGCCTTGACACCTACCCCAGCCAGATCGAGATCATCACCTCCGAGCAGATGATCGATGCCTACTCATCGGTCGGCATGCCGGTGGGCTATCACCACTGGTCCTACGGCAAGCAATTCATCGCCACCCAGCGCGGCTACAAGCGCGGCCAGATGGGACTGGCCTACGAGATCGTCATCAACTCCAGCCCCTGCATCGCCTATCTGATGGAAGAGAACACGATGACCATGCAGGCGCTGGTGATCGCTCATGCCGCCTATGGCCACAATTCCTTCTTCAAGGGCAACTACCTGTTCCGCACCTGGACCGATGCGGAAGGCATCCTCGACTACCTGGTGTTTGCCCGCAACTTCATCGCCGAATGCGAGCAGCGTCACGGCGAGGAAGCGGTCGAGGAGTTGCTCGATTCCTGTCACGCCCTGATGAACCTCGGCGTCGACCGCTACAAGCGCCCGGCCCGGCTGTCGATGGCCAAGGAGCAGCTGCGCCAGACCGAGCGCGAAGCCTACCTGCAATCGCAGGTCAACGACCTATGGCGCACCCTGCCGACCAGGCAGGTGGCCGGGCAGGAANAACTCGCGGCCCGCTTCCCCAGCGAACCGCAGGAGAACCTGCTGTATTTCATCGAAAAGAACGCGCCGCGGCTCGAGCCCTGGCAGCGCGAGATCGTCCGCATCGTCAGGAAGATCGCGCAATATTTCTACNCCCAGCGCCAGACCCAGGTCATGAACGAGGGCTGGGCCACCTTCTGGCACTACACGCTGCTCAACCACCTGTACGAGGAAGGCAAGCTCACCGACGGTTTCATGATGGAGTTCCTGCAAAGCCACACCAACGTGGTCTACCAGCCGCCCTACAACAGCCGCCACTACAACGGCATCAATCCCTATGCGCTGGGCTTCGCCATGTTCACCGATCTGCGCCGTATCTGCGAGTACCCCACCGAGGAGGATCGCCGCTGGTTTCCCGAACTGGCCGGCAGCGACTGGGTGAAGTCGCTGGATTTCGCCATGCGCAACTTCAAGGACGAGAGCTTCATCGCGCAGTACCTCTCGCCCAAGCTGATCCGCGACTTCAAGCTGTTTACCATGCTCGACGACGATACCGAGGAGAAGCTGGAGGTCACCGCGATTCACGACGACGCCGGCTACCGCGCCGTTCGCCAGCAGCTCGCCGAGCAATACAACCTCGGCAATCGCGAGCCCAACATCCAGGTCTACGAAGTCGACGTTTTCGGTGACCGCTCGCTCAGTCTGCGTCACTACATGCACGACCGCCGCCCTCTGGGCGAGTCGACACCGGAGATGCTGCGCCACGTCGCCCGTCTGTGGGGCTACACCGTACGCATCGACAGCGTGGACCAGAACGGGGTATCGCACATGACAGCCGTGAGCGAGGTCTAACTCGCCCATCTTGCCGGCATAGTCAACTGTCGAGAGCGGGCCAGCACGACGCGGATATTCGAATCGGTATCGAGTTCTCGCGTGCGTCACCTACACAGGTTTGCGCGTTTGGCAATATCGGGAATGTTGTTTTTACGTCGGCTGGCCGAATCCGGGCGATATGCCGAAGTAGCTGCCGCGTTGATGCCGTCCGTTCATTTACAAGACTTCCAGTAAATTCAAGCGCCTAAAGCGACTGGACGGTAATTGGCGGAGAGGGTGGGATTCGAACCCACGGTGAACTTGCGCTCACGCCTGATTTCGAGTCAGGTACATTCGACCACTCTGCCACCTCTCCGGGGCGCGTATTGTAACCGAGTCGGGCGGTTTGCTGGACGAAAATTTCGCTCTCGTTCAGACTGTATTCATGCCCATCATAAAAACAATGAGATGGATCGGGAGATTGGCTGCACTGGCGCTGACACTGGCATTGGCCGCCTGTAGTCGTCCCATTCCACCGCCCGAAACCAGTGGCGAGTTGCAGGTGGGAGTACGCAACAGCCCTGCGACCTACTATATCGCCCGCAATGGCGAGGCTGCCGGCTTCGAACACGATTTGATCCAGGCATACGGCCAGTCGCAGAACTGGACGCCAGTATGGACGGCGAAGCCCCGGCCCGCAGCCCTGTTCGACTTGCTTGAGAATCGCCAGATCCATCTGGCGGCGGCGACCTTGCCGCAAGCCGTGGTCAAGGATCGCCATCTGATTGCCGGCCCGGTTCTATTCGAGACGCCGGTCCATATCGTCTATCGCGCCAGCGAGCGGGCGCCTCGCGACATCGCTGCCCTGTCAGGCAAGAAGCTGGCATTGATCATCGGTTCAGGCCATACGCCCATGCTGATGCGTCTGAAGCGCAAGTATCCCAAGCTGTCCTGGTCCGCGCTGGACAATGTCTGGCCGGACGAGCTGCTGGCGCAACTGCAGGCCGGCAAATACGACGCGGTGGTCATCAACGGCATGGATTTCGATCCCGTGCGTACCTTCTATCCCGAACTGGCCGTGGCCTTCGACCTGCCGGACACCCAGAAAATCGTGTGGGCGCTGCCGAAACACAGCTCGCTCATCCTGCGTAATTCGCTGGCCCGCTTCATCGAACAGGCACGCTGGGACGGCACCATCAAACGCATCTACGAGCGTTACTTCGGTCACGTCAAGCGACTGGACAGCACGGACATCCTCGGCATCATGCAGCGCCGTCCGCAACGCCTGCCGGATTTGCGCCGGTATTTCCAGGAAGCCCAGACGCTCACCGGCATCGACTGGCGTCTGTTGGCCGCGATCGGCTACCAGGAATCGCAATGGGATCCGTTTGCCACGTCGCCGACCGGCGTGCGCGGCTTGATGATGCTGACCGCCGAAACGGCCGACCGCATGCGGATCAGCGATCGACTCAACGCGCGCCAGAGCATCCTCGGCGGCGCCCGCTATCTGGCCATGCTGAAGGATGCCCTGCCCGACCGCATTCCCGAGCCCGATCGCACCTGGCTTGCGTTGGCTGCCTACAACCAGGGACAAGGCCATCTGGAAGATGCGCGTCGCATCGCGCAGGCGCGCGGCGGCAATCCGGACAGCTGGGCGGACGTGAAAGCAGCCCTGCCCTACCTGAGCCGAAGCGAGTATGCCAAGGTGATGAAATACGGCTATGCCCGCGGCGCCGAGGCGCTGCTGTTCGCCGAGAACATCCGCAACTACTACGACATCCTGGTGCGGCTGGAGCCCGAATACAACCCGCTGTTCAACCTGGGCAAGAGCGAAGCGGGCCTGCCGACGCCGGGCTGACCGGCCGGCATCCGTTCAGGCGGTGGTCAGCCGGTCGATCCCGCCCATCCACGGACGCAACGCCTCCGGCACGGTCACGCTGCCGTCGGCGTTCTGGTAATTCTCCAGGATCGCCACCAGCGTGCGCCCCACCGCCAGCCCCGAACCGTTCAGCGTGTGCAACAGTTCCGGCTTGCCCTGCCCCGCCTTGAAACGCGCCTGCATGCGGCGCGCCTGAAAGGTCTCAAAATTGGAGCAGGAAGAGATTTCGCGGTAGGTGTTCTGCGCCGGCAGCCACACTTCGAGGTCGTAGGTCTTGGCCGACGAGAAGCCCATGTCGCCGCTGCACAGGGCCATCTTGCGGTACGGCAGGCCGAGTTTCTGCAGGATTGTTTCGGCATGCGCAGTCAGGTTTTCCAGCGCGGCGTAGGAGTCTTCCGGCTTCACCATCTGCACCAGCTCCACCTTGTCGAACTGGTGCTGGCGGATCATGCCGCGGGTGTCGCGGCCGTAGGAACCCGCCTCGGAGCGGAAGCACGGCGTGTGGGCGACAAACTTCAGCGGCAAGGCTTCGGCCGGCACGATCTCGTCGCGCACGAGGTTGGTCACCGGGACTTCGGCGGTGGGGATAAGATAATATTTTTCCTCATTGAGCAAATTTGCGATATCACCCGCGCCAAAAGGCCCTTTCACAAGTTCCTTTAATTGAAACATGCTACGCGACGCCGCAAACAAGTCGACTTCGAATTTCGGGAGTTGGCCTGTTCCAAACATTGAGTCGGCGTTCACAATATATGGTACATACACTTCGGTGTAGCCGTGCTCGCGGGTATGGACGTCTAGCATGAACTGCGCGAGTGCACGATGCAGGCGCGCCAGTCCGCCCTTCATGACCGTGAAGCGGCTGCCGCTGATCTTCACCGCGGCGGCGAAGTCGAGCTGGCCCAGGCCTTCGCCGAGATCGACGTGATCGCGCACCGGAAAATCGAACTGTCTTGGCGTGCCCCAGCGGCTCACCTCGACGTTTGCGGTTTCGTCCTTGCCAACCGCGACCGACTCGTGCGGCAGGTTCGGCACGCCCATCAGGAAATCATTGAGTTCGGCCTGGAGTTCGGACAGGCGCGCTTCCAGCTGCTTCTGCTCGTCGCCCAGCCCCGCCACCTCGGCCATCACCGCCGTGGTGTCCTCGCCCTTGCCCTTCATCATGCCGATCTGCTTGGACAGGGTGTTGCGGCGGCTTTGCGCCTCCTGGGTGCGGGTCTGGATCGATTTGCGCTCAGCTTCCAGCGCTTCGAAGCGCGCCGTGTCGNNAGCAAAGCCGCGCGCAGCCAGGCGCTCGGCGACGAGGACTGCGTCTTTGCGCAGCAACTGGATATCAAGCATGGAAGTATGGGGAAACGCCAAAGCGCCATTTTCGCCGATAGCTGCGGCTATCGGCTAGAGGTGCGTGAAATTAGGCCGCCTCGACCATCCCCACCGCCTCGTCCACGTCGACCGCGACGATGCGCGACACGCCCTGTTCCTGCATGGTGACGCCGGCCAGGTGCTGCGCCATTTCCATGGTGACACGGTTGTGGGTGATGAAGAGGAACTGGGTGTGGTCGGACATCGCCTTGACTAGGTTGCAGTAGCGCTCGGTGTTGGCGTCGTCGAGCGGCGCATCGACCTCGTCCAGGAGGCAGAACGGCGCCGGGTTGAGCTTGAACATGGCGAACACCAGTGACAGCGCGGTGAGCGTTTTCTCGCCGCCGGACAGTAAGTGAATCGAGGCGTTCTTCTTGCCGGGCGGCTGGGCGAACACCTGCACACCGGCATCGAGCAGTTCGTCGCCGGTGAGGATGAGGCGCGCCTGGCCGCCACCGAACAGCTGCGGGAACAGTTCGCCCATGTGCTGGTTGACGGTGTCGAAGGTCTCCTTCAGCCGCGCGCGCGATTCCTGGTCGATGCGGCGGATCGCGTCTTCTAGCGTAGTGACGGCTTCCAGCAGGTCGGCACACTGCGCCGCGAGGTATTCGGAACGCTCCTGCGCCTGGGTGAGCTCGTCCAGCGCGGCGAGGTTGACCGCACCCAGCGCGGCGATCTCGTTCTGCAGACGGTTGATATCGGCCTGCAATTGGCTGGGCTTCGGGCTGTCGGCCAGGCCTGATTCGAGGCTGGCTTCATCCGCCGCTGCTTCGCGCAGTTGTAGTTCGAACTGCGACTGCATCAGCATGGCTTCCTGGTCTTTGAGCTTGAGCTGTTCGATCGTGCGGCGCAGCGGGTCGAGGCCCTGCTCGCAGGCCAGCCGCGCCTCGTCATGTCCTCTGAGTTGCGCGGTCAGCCCTTCGAGCGCGTCGCGCGCGGCGGCCAGCGCGGCTTCGGCCGCGGTGCGCGTCTCCAGGGCAGTCTGAAGTTCGGCGTCGAGCGCGTCGGCTGGCAGACGTGCCAGCTCCTCGCGCGCCTGGGTCAGGCGGGTGTCGTCATCGGCGATTTCCTGCTCGATGCGCGCCAGGGTCTCGGTGAGCTCGCGGATCTTGTTGGTGCAGGTGGTCAGCGCGAAGCCGGCTTCCTGATGCCGCCGCTCGGCCGCGCGCTGCAGTTCGCGCGCGTCGAACACGGCGCGGTCAGCCTGGTCGCGCTGCTGGCGCGCGGCGTAGAGCGCCTCGCGTGCGCCTTCCTCCTGCGCACGGTAGTCCCTGAGGCGGATTTCCAGCCCTTCGACCGATGCCCGTTCGCTTTCCAGCTGCAACGTGACTTCCTCGAGTTCCTGACCGATCTGTGCGGCGCGGGTCTGCACCCGTTCGACCGCCTGCTGCAGGCGCAGCAGTTCCATCTGCGCGGTATGGTGACGGCCCTGAGTCTGGCCGGTCTGCGCGCGCAAGGCCTGGATCTCGCGCTGGCGTTCGGCAACCTGCGCTTGCGCCTCGCCGTAGGCAGCTTCGAACTGGACGGTTTCCTCGCGCAGACGCTCGGCGTCGGCGGTCAGCCGCTCGAGCTCGCGACCACGCGCCAGAATGCCCTCGACCGCGGTATGTGGGCCATGGAAGGTGACGCTATGCGGGGTGAACACATGGCCCTGCGGCGTCACGACGCACTCGCCGGTCAGCAGCGTCGACGCGCGNCGCGCCGCGTCGGCATCGTCGGCCCAATACACGCCGGCCAGCCAATCGGCCAGCGCGGCCTGGGCCGCAAGGTCGTCGCTGATGATCTTGCTCGCGAGCGTGTCCGCGGGCGCCTGCGCAGCGGACACGCCCTGCCCTGTCCACAGCGTGAGCCGCGATGGCGGCGTGTCGGTAAACCAGTCCGGCCGCGCATCGGCCGCCACCGCCTGCAGACGTTCGCGCAGCACCGCCTCGACCGCGGCCTCCCAGCCCGGTGAAACCGTGAGCTTTTCCCACAGGCGCGCAGCGTGCTGCAGGTTGCGGTGGGCGAGCCAGGCGCCGAGCTTCTCGTCGGCCTTGAGGCTTTCCTGCAGCTTCTTCAGTGCGGCGAGCTCGGCTTCCGTCTGGTGCAGCGCCTTGCGGGCGGCTTCGAGGTCGCGCATGTGTTGTCCACGCGCGGCGTCGAGTTCCGGCAACGCGGTCTCGGCTTCCTTCAGTTTCTCCTGCGCGGATGCCAGGGTCTGTGCCAGTTCCTCCACCTCGAGCTGCTTGCCCGCCAGTCCGCTGGCGTCGGGACGCGGCAGTTGGGCCTGCTCCTGCTCGAGCCGCCGATGTCGCGCTTCGAGCTGCTCGATCTGGCGGCGGGTATGGCCGAGGCTGTTTTCGTCGACCTGGCGCGACTGGTCCAGCTGCGACACCATGCGCTGCGCATCGCCCACGCCTTGCTGCGCAACGCGCAGCGCGGCTTCCTTCTCCGGCAAGGTGCTGTCCGTGGCCTGGCGCGCGGCGGCCTCGGCTTCCATCAACGCGGCTTCGAGACCGGGCTGCTGCGCGTTGACCTCGTGCAGCGCATCCTGCGTGGCGGTCCGGCGTGCCTGCTGTGTCTCGACGCGCGCACCCAGATCCTGCACCTGGCGATACAGCCGCTCGCGGGTGGCGTTCTGGTGCGCCATCGTCTGCTCGATGCGCGCGACTTCCGACTGCGCCTGGTAATACGCCGCCTGCGCCGTGTTGAGCGTGTCCTGCCCGGCGAACTGGGTCTGGCGCGCGGTTTCCAAGGTCGACTCGATATGGCGCAGGCGCGCCGTCTCGGCTTCGAGTTTGTTCTGCGCTTCGGTCAGATCCCTGTCGATGCGCGCGCGCTGCTGAGCGGCATCGTGCTTGCGGGCGAACCACAGACGGTGCTGCGAAAACGTCAAATCCGCCTGCAGACTGCGGTAATGCTGAGCGACTTCGGCCTGCGCGGTGAGCTTCTCGACCTGGGCCTTGAGTTCGCGCTGGATGTCCTCGACCCGGTTCATGTTGTCGCGCGCGTCCTTCAGCCGCGACTCGGTTTCCTTGCGGCGTTCCTTGTATTTGGAGACGCCCGCGGCTTCTTCCAGGTAGCCGCGCAGCTCCTCCGGCTTGGCCTCGATCAGGCGTGTGATCATGCCCTGCTCGATGATGGCGTAGGCGCGCGCGCCGACCCCGGTGCCGAGGAACAGGTCGGCGACGTCGCGCCGCCGCACCCGCATGTTGTTGATGTAATAGGTGGAGTCGCCGCTGCGGTCGAGCACGCGCTTGACCGAGATCTCGGCGTATTGCGACCACTGCCCGGCGGCGCGGCCGAGCTCGTTGTTGAACGCCAGCTCGACCGAGGCGCGCGACGCCGGCTTGCGCGTGCCGGAACCGTTGAAGATCACGTCCTGCATCGATTCGCCGCGCAGGTGCTTGGCCGACGATTCGCCGAGCACCCAGCGCACCGCGTCGATCACGTTCGACTTACCGCAGCCATTCGGCCCCACCACGCCGGTCAGCTGGGCGGGGACGGGAATCACGGTGGGATCGACGAAACTCTTGAAACCGGCAAGTTTGATGTGGGTTAAACGCAAGACAGCGGACCTAAGCTTTTATAATGGGTGTCGTCTCAATGCGCCGTTAGATTTTTACGGCGTTCTGTTTCCGACACATTCTACACCGAGCCTCCCCATGCCCTCCACGCCCGCCAAAACCCTGGAAACCTTTCCCAACCCGAAACCGGGACGCGACTTTCATATCCACATGGAAGTCCCTGAATTCACATGCCTTTGCCCCAAGACCGGGCAGCCCGATTTCGCCACGCTTATCCTCGACTACATTCCCGACAAGACCTGCGTCGAGCTGAAGAGCCTGAAGCTCTACATATGGAGCTTTCGCGAGGAAGGTCATTTCCATGAAGACGTCACCAACCGGATTCTTGATGATCTCGTCAAAGCGACGAAACCGCGCTTCATGCGCCTGACCGCCAAGTTCTATGTGCGTGGCGGCATCTTCACCAACGTCGTTGCCGAGCACCGCAAGAAAGGCTGGCAACCTGCGCCGCGCGTCGACCTGACACAGTTCGAGCATCAGTCGAACACACGCGGATAAGCAATTGTATTTCCTGGGAATAGACTTCGGCACCTCGGGCGCACGCAGCTGCGTCATCGACGCCGAAGGCGTGATCGTCGCCGAGGATGCGCGCGACTTCGGCACGCTCGAAGAACACGAACGCGCCGGCATCTGGCGCGACGCGCTGTGGGATTTGGTCGCGTCGCTGCCGCCGCCGATCCGCGCGCAGCTCTCCGACATCGCGCTCGACGGCACCTCCGGCACCGTGCTCGCCTGCGACAAGGAACTCTCCCCGCGCCATCCGCCGCTGCTGTACAACGACGACCGCGCGGTCGACGAAGCGCGGCTGATCGCGAAAACCGCCACCCCGGGCCACCCCGCCGCCGCCGTCACCTCGGGGCTGGCCAAGACGCTGTGGCTGAAGAAGCGGCTCGGCCTTACCGGCGCGCGGCTCTACCTCAACCAGGCCGACTGGCTGTCGGGCCTGCTGACCGGCCGGGTCGGCATGACCGATTATCACAACGCCCTCAAGATGGGCCTCGATCTCGACGAGCTGAAATGGCCGGCCTGGGTCGAATACCTGGCCGACGTCGACTACCTGCCGGTGCCGATCGCGCCTGGCGCCCGGCTCGCCACGGTGTCACGCCCGCGCGCGCTACCTCGGCGTGAATCCNCGGCTGCANTGGTGCACGCCGGCACCACCGATTCCATCGCCGCCTTCCTGGCCGCGGGCGTGACCAAAAGCGGCGACGCCGTCACCTCGCTCGGCAGCACCTTGGTGCTGAAACTGCTCTCCGACACGCCGGTGGAATCGGCCGAACATGGCGTCTATTCGCACTGGTTCGGCAGCCGCTGGCTGGCGGGTGGCGCCTCCAACGCCGGCGGCGCGGTGTTGCGGCAGTTCTTCGACGACCGCCAGCTGGCCGCGCTCAGCGAACAGATCGATCCAGCTGTCGCCAGCCCGCTCGACTACCTGCCGCTGCCGCGCACCGGCGAACGCTTTCCGGTCAACGACCCGCAGCTTGCGCCGCGCCTGGCGCCGCGCCCGCCCGACGACGCCGAATTCCTGCACGGCCTGCTGGAAAGCCTCGCCCGCATCGAGGCCGAAGGCTACGGCCTGTTGGCCACGTTGGGCGCCACGCCCGTGTCCCGGGTCGAAACCGCCGGCGGAGGCGCGCGTAATGCCGTCTGGGCGCGTATTCGCCAGCGCCGGCTCGGCCTGCCAGTGACGCGCTNNGCGCACATCGAGGCCGCCTACGGCGCGGCGCGGCTGGCGCGGGATGGCGTGCAAACCTTCGCCTCGCTTGCGCCGCGGGGTCAAGGGCTATAGTTAGGACCATGCATCAAGCTTGAAACCGAACACCCTCGTTGTTCCGGCAAGGAGAATTCATGGCCATGACCCACGCAGCATCCGGCGAGTTGATCGACGTCCGCCCGCTTGGCCCGGCATTGCGCGAAACGCGTTCGAGCACGCTGGTCAGAGCGGATCACCTCGAGGTCTTCCGGTTCGTGCTGATCGCCGGGAAGACAGCCCCGGATCACAAGGCGTCGGGCGCCCTCACCCTTCAATGTCTGGAAGGCGCCGTGGAACTCGATGCCCACGGGCGAACGCAGAGCCTCCGCGCAGGCGACATGGTTTACCTTGCCGACGCAGAGCCACATGCCGTCAGGGCAATGGAGGACGCCTCTCTTCTCGTCACGGTCCTGCTGCGACGCGTATGATCGCGATGCTCGAACTGGGCGCCAATCAATGATGCAACGGGCGGTCGGACTCGAGTGAAGCCTCGAATTCGCCGACACCCCGTGCGTCGTCCAGTCTGTCCCGGCAAGGACTTCCCGGTGGACCCGTCCGGGTGCGGTGTGCTTCAACCCCGTCGATACGCTCAGTGATATTTTTCCATGCTGACCTGGCCGGGCTCGCGCCGGCGATGCCGCTTCAGCCCGCGTTTNTCCAGGCTGGCCAGGGTGTCCTGCAGCATGCCGGCATTTCCGCAAAGCATCACGTGGGCATCGGCCGGAGTCAGATCCAGGCCGGTCTTTCGCTCCAATGCGCCGCTTTCGATGCTGGCGGGAATCCGTTGGCATAGAGGGCCGTCGCCGGGTTCACGGGTGACGAACGGAACGAACTGGAATTGCACGGGGTGGCGCTGCCGTATTTCATGGATGGTCTCTTGGTAACCCAGCTCGTCCCGTGTGCGAACCGAATGACCCAGCACGACTTTCTCAAACCGCGACCAGGGCGCCGCGGTTTTAAGGATGGAGAGGAAAGGACCGATCGCCGTGCCCGTGGCGAGGAGCCAGAGGTGTCGGGCATTGGGGATTTCATCCAGGGTGAGGAATCCAGTGGGCGCGGGCACGACCCAAAAATGCTCTCCGGGCTGAAGCTCGGCCAGACGGGGCGACAGCGGGCCTTCGCGGACGACGTTGAAATAGATCTCGTGCGGCCTCTCGTCGGGCGCATTGACCATGGAATACGGGCGTGCGATGCGTTCGCCGGCTATGTCCATCCCCGCGCGAATGAACTGGCCCGCATTGAAAGGGGCCAGCTCGGCCTCGAAACGCAGCGAAATCAGTGCATCGTTCCAGCGTATGCGCTCGACTACGGTTGCCTCTACCCATTCGCTCATCGTCTGCTCCTCGAAGGCAATACGGGATCTATATGGGGGCACGGGTCTGCATTCAACCCGCCTCCCGGCAGGGTATGCGGCCGCGGACCGGCGTTGCCCTGATCCGCCCGGGAGCGGGAGCGTGTAGCCTGATCCGCTCAACTGACCAGGACGAACTCCAGCGTATTCATATCCGGATCACGGCAGAACAGCGCCGCGCGCCCCGACTTGCTGGTCGTGTATTTCACGCCCACCGCATCGAGCCTGCTTTTCAGCGCAGCCATGTCCTTCACGCCAAGCGCGATGTGACGATCGCGCCCGCCGTGCTCCGGACGCACATTGCCGACATCGGGGTTGGGCAGCTGCATCAGGTGCAACTGCTGGCCGCCGCCAAGTTGGTACCACTCGCCGGGATAAGGCAGCTCGGGGCGGTCGGGAAACACGTTGAGTCCGATGACTGACTCATAGAAGGCCTTCGCCCGCGTCAGGTCGGTCACCAGCAGGCCGGCGTGCAGTAGCGCAGTGATGTCAGACATGGTGCGTTTCCTTCGATTGATCGTTTTCCATGTGGCCGGAAAACAGGCTGGCGGTGACGATCATGACGGCGCCCACCCATTCCTGCACACCCATGCGCTCGTCGGAGAGGAAATAGGCCGCCACCGCGGCGACCACCAGTTCGAACAANAAGATGACGATGGCCTGGTTGGCTGGTACGCGCGCCAGGCCGTACTGCACGGCATAGGTCATGCTGCCGATGGCAATCCCCACCCCCAGCAGCAACAGCCAGGTGGCGGGCGCGGCATCCGCCATGAAACCGAGCTCGGCCGGCCTGAATGCCAGTCCGACCAAGGCCAACACCGCCACCCCCGCCCATACCGACACGGCCTTGGCGCCCTCCGCCACGCCCTCCAGATGGCGGCTGATGACGTTGCTCGCCGCGAACATCACGCCTGCCGACAGCCCCAGCCATTCGGCACGGTTGGCCGGCAGCGGCCATTCGCCGGGTTGCCACAGCATCACCAGCGCGCCGCCCGCAGCTAGCGCCATCACCGCCCAGCCGGCGCGATTGAGCTTCTCATGCAGCAGGAAACGGGCGAACAGCACGGTCCACAAAGGCGACAGATAGAACAGCAGCAGGACCCGGACCACTTCGCCTTCGAGCACGGCCAGCACATAGGCCAGGTTGGTCCAGCCAGCCGTCAGGCCGATCGCGGCAAGCCACAGCCAGCGGCCGCGTGCCTCGCGCAGCACGCGGCCATGCAGCCAGCCGATCAGCAGCAGGGGCGTCGCATAGGTGAACAGGCTCGACGCGATACCGTCCACGCCCGCCTCGCTCAACAGGCGATAGGGATACCATACCAGCCCCCACAGGGAGGCGGCGTAGACCAGACTGCTGATGGCAAGCGTGCGCTGCAAGGGAATCGACGGCATGGGGCTTTATAATGTGTGGCTTGGTTAAATTCCGTACAGCAATGAATCCGCGTCTCGATCAACTCCATCCCTACCCGTTCCAGAAACTGCGCGAGCTGTTCGCTGGCGTCACGCCGGATGCCGGGCTGTCGCCGATCAATCTGTCGATCGGCGAGCCCAAGCATCCCACGCCCCAGTTCATCAAGGACGCGCTGGTCGCCGGACTCGGCGGGCTGGCGAATTATCCCATCACTCAGGGCTCGGATGCGCTGCGCGTTGCCATCTCTGCGTGGGCCGAACGGCGCTATGGCGTGAAACTCGACCCGGCGACCGAGGTGCTGCCGGTGAACGGTTCGCGCGAGGCATTGTTCGCCTTCGCCCAGGCCGCCGTCGATTCGAGCCGCCATGGCCGCCGCACGGTCGTTTCACCCAACCCCTTCTACCAGATATACGAAGGCGCCGCCCTGTTGGCCGGCGCCCGTCCCTTCTTTCTCAACACCCTGCCGGAAAACGGCTTCCGCATGGACTGGTCGCGCGTGCCGGACGACCTGTGGGAAACGGTCAGCCTGGTCTACGTGTGTTCGCCCGGCAACCCCACCGGCAAGGTGATGTCGCTGGACGACTGGAAGGAACTGTTCGACCTGTCCGACCGGCATGGCTTCGTGATCGCGGCCGACGAATGCTACTCGGAAATCTACTTCGAGGAAGGCCAGCCGCCCTTGGGTGCGCTCACCGCCGCGCAGCAGCTCGGCCGCGGCTTCAAGAACCTCGTCGTGTTCAACTCGCTCTCGAAGCGCTCCAACGTGCCCGGCCTGCGCTCCGGCATGGTGGCGGGCGACGCCGAGGTGATGAAGAAATTCCTGCTTTACCGCACCTACCACGGCAGCGCGATGAGTCCGGCGGTGCAGGCCGCCAGCGTCGCGGCATGGAACGACGAGGCGCACGTGATCGAGAACCGCCGCCAGTACGCCGAAAAATTCGCCGCCGTGATGCCCATCCTGAAGGACGTGCTGGCCTTCGACGCGCCCGACGCCGCCTTCTACCTGTGGGCGCGCGTACCGGGCGGCGACGATGCCGCGTTCGCGCGCGGCCTCTTTGAAAAGCAGCACGTCACCGTGCTGCCCGGCAGCTACCTCGCGCGCGACGCCGCCACCGTCAACCCGGGCAAGGGCTTCGTCCGCATCGCGCTGGTCGACAGCCTGGACGCCTGCGTCGAAGCTGCGAAGCGCATACTCAGTTTCGTCGGCGAAGCGGCGTAACCCCAATGCTGTTCAGTATGGGTATATTCACTTCGACCGTTCGCCCTGAGCTTGTCGAAGGGCTGCCCTTCGACAAGCTCAGGGCGAACGACTCAAGGGCTAAGTGAACCGCATTGAGCCTAATCCCTATTCATTTATCCCCATCTCCTAAAAAGGAAACATCATGCAAGACCTGCAGAAAATCATCGAAGACGCATTCGAGCGCCGCGCCGAGATCACCCCGCGCAATGCTGAACCCCAGGTCAAGGACGCGGTTATGGCCGTGATCGACCTGCTCGACATGGGCCAGCTGCGCGTCGCCGAGCGCGTGCAAGGCCAGGAGTGGAAAACCAACCAGTGGGTCAAGAAGGCCGTGCTGCTGTCGTTCCGCCTGGAAGACAACGCCTTCATCAAGGGCGGCTATACCAATTACTATGACAAGGTGCCCTCCAAGTTCGCCGACTTCAACTCGAAAGACTTCCGCGAGGGCGGCTTCCGCGTCGTGCCGCCCGCCGCTGCGCGCAAGGGCTCCTACATCGGCAAGAACGTCGTGCTGATGCCCTCCTACGTCAACATCGGCGCCTATGTCGGTGAAGGCACCATGGTCGACACCTGGGCCACGGTCGGCTCCTGCGCGCAGATCGGCAAGAACGTCCACCTCTCCGGCGGCGTCGGCATCGGTGGCGTGCTCGAGCCGGTGCAGGCCAACCCCACCATCATCGGCGACAACTGCTTCATCGGCGCGCGTTCCGAAGTGGTCGAGGGCGTCATCGTTGAGGACAACTGCGTGATCTCGATGGGCGTCTACATCGGCCAGTCGACCAAGATCTACGACCGCGAGACCGGTGAAGTCATGTACGGCCGCGTGCCTGCCGGCTCGGTGGTGGTGTCCGGCAATCTGCCGTCCAAGGATGGCAGCTACAGCCTGTATTGCGCGGTGATCGTGAAGAAGGTCGACGAGAAGACGCTGTCCAAGGTCGGCATCAACGAACTGTTGCGCGGGATCTGACCGACTGGATGCCCCGGTACAAGGAGACGCCATGAAAACACTTCTCGCTGTCACCGTATTGCTCGCCGCAGGCCTGACGGGCTGCCAGACCAACCCCGTGTCGGGTCGCTCGCAGCTGGTGCTGGTTTCGGAAGAACAGGCCCAGGCCTCGTCCGCGCAGGCCTATGCGCAAACGGTCAACGAGGCCCAGAAGAAGGGCAAGCTCAGCACCGACGCGGCGCTGAACGCACGGGTCAAGCGCATCACCGACCGGCTGATCACGCAGGCGGGCACCATGTACCCGCCCAGCCGCAGTTGGAAATGGTCGGTCGCAGTGATCGACGAGCCCACGCTCAACGCCTGGTGCATGCCGGGCGGCAAGATGGCGATCTACACCGGCATCATCACCAAGCTCAAGCTGACTGACGACGAAATCGCCCAGGTCATGGGCCACGAAATCTCCCACGCGCTGCTGGGACACGGCCGCGAGCGCATGTCGCGCGCCATGGCCACGCAGGGCGGTCTGCAAATCGGCTCCATCCTCGCCGGGGTCGACCTCACCGTGCTGGCGCCGGTGGCCGACATTGCGCTGACCCTGCCCAACAGCCGCGAGAGCGAGAGCGAGGCTGATCGCTACGGTATCGAACTCGCCGCCCGCGCAGGCTACGATCCGCACGCCGCGATCAGCCTGTGGGAAAAAATGAGCCAGGCCAGCGGCAACGGCCCGCCGCAATTCCTGAGCACCCACCCGGCGCCCAGCAACCGCATCCAGGCATTGAATGCGCTGGTGCCGAAAATGATGCCAATCTACGAGAAAGCCCGTAACTGATGGATACGCCGACCGACGACAAACTTGCCAGCCTCAAAACCCTGAGCACTGTTATTTATGCGCTGTACGCGCTGTCGCTGTTTTCCGGCGTCACTGCCATCGTCGCCATCGTGCTGAACTACATCAAGCTCGACGACGCCAAGGGCACCTGGTTGGAAAGCCATTTCCGCTGGCAGATCCGCACCTTCTGGTGGGGCCTGGTGTGGTTCGTCCTCGGCGGGCTCACCTGGATCATCCTGATCGGCTGGGTCGTCCTTGGCGTCGCCTGCATCTGGTTCATCTACCGCATCGCCAAGGGCTGGCTCAACCTCAACGACGGCAAGCCGATGCCGTTGTAGGGTTGTAGGCATGGCATTCTGGGCCTATCTGCTGCGCTGCGCGGATGGCTCGTACTACGCGGGCCATACCGACGATCTGGACAAACGCATTGGCGAACACGTGGCCGGTGTCTGCGGCGGATATACCGTGACCCGGTTGCCGGTTGAACTGGTTTGGAGCCAGGCGTGCGCCACACGTATCGAGGCGCTGACATTCGAGCGGCGGATCAAGGGTTGGAGCCGCGCGAAGAAAGAGGCGTTGATAAAGGGGGCTCTGTTGAATTTCAAGTGGGTTGTTCTGCATGAGGGTTAATGGCGTGGAAATCGAGACGGCCGGCGATCAGGAAGATGACGGTTTTGATTGTGTCGATGCGGGTGAAGCCACGGGCACGCCGCTTGGCGGCCTGGAACAAGCCGTTGATCGCCTCCAGAAATCCATTGGTCTGCCGTGTCTGAGCCCAGGCCACGATTCCTTCCAGATGGGATCGGATCATCCGGGCAACCTCCTTCATCGGCTCGACCTTGGAGCGCATGACGCAAGTGCACCAGTGTTCCAGCATGGCGCGCACGACGTTGATTTGTTTGCGATCAAGGATTTCGCGCAGTTGCTCCTTGTAGACCCAGGCGCGCGCCGTGCGCTTGACAGTCATCCTGGCAATCAGTGCGTCAAGATCGGCAGCAGCCTCGGGCTTGAGCCGGGAGGCATCCTTGAGCAGCGTCCAGCGCATGCCCTTGAGGGACTTGTCGGTGCGCTGCTCGATGCGGCGCATCTTGTCCACCGCCGTGCTGGCGTGGCCGATGACGTGGAACTTGTCGAAGGTGATGCGGGCATTGGGCAGATGCTGGCTGACTCCGGCGATGAAGGCTGGCGACATGTCGATGCTCGCCGAGGCGATGTTCCCGGCCGGGCAGCCATGGTCGCCCAGATACTCGGCCAGTTGCGCAATGGTCTGGGCGTCGCGCCCTTCCGTGACGAACAGCACGCGCCTGGCCTCGGCGTCTGCGGCCAGGGTGACATAACTGTGGCCTCGGGCGCGCGAGGTCTCGTCAATGGCCAGCGCCGTGACACCGGAGTGATCCGCCAGGCCGCAGGCCATCTCCACGTACTTCTGGCACACCGCCAGCACCCGGTGGGACGATTCGCCCACGATGCGCGCCACGGCGGCAAACGGCATCTGGCGCGCCAGCATCAGGATGAAGGCTTCGAACAGCAGCGTGAAGCCATTCAGCCGCCCGGCAAAGTCAGGCTCGACCAGTCGCACCGAACCATTGGGCAGCTTCACTCGCGGCGTGCGCACCTGCAGATGGCACTCATGCTGGAAGAAGTTCAGGTGCCGGTAGGTCTTGGTCACGGTGTCGTGCACCGGATGCACGCCTTCATGGCCCGAGACCTTGAAGCGGCTGCCAGCCTTGAAGTCAATCAGCACGGTCAAGGTCCTGGCCGACTCGTCGAAGTCGACCGACGCCACCGTCCACGGCGGGGCAATTCCAAGGGCAGTTTCAAACAGCTTGGCAGTCATGAATTCACTCATCCAGGTTNNGGTCAATATGACGTCAGCTTACCCACTCGGATTTCAAGAGAGGCATAAAGGGTGACTGGGAGGAGGTATCAAGGCTGGCCAGGAACAGATCCGATAAAAAGGATTAAGCATTGCCGAGAGGTGGTTCGACAGGCTCACCACGAACGGAACAAAGACCAGTAGCCTAATCCAGGCTTACCAATGGATTCAGCCAAGCACCCAACTTTCAGCCCGTTCGCCCTGAGCTTGTCGAAGGGCTACCCGCCCCAACCCTACGAAATCCTCACCTCCGTCCCCACCTTCACCAGATCGAACAGCTCCGCCACGTCCGCATTCTTCATGCGAATACAGCCGTGCGATGCTGGCGTGCCGATCCGGTGTTCCTCGTGGGTGCCGTGGATGTAGATGTAGCGGTTATGGGTGTCCACCGTCCCGCCCTTGTTCCTGCCTGGCTCTAGGCCGTCCAGCCACAGGATGCGCGTCAGGATCCAGTCGCGCCCCGGGTTTTCGGCGTCCAGCTCCGGCGTCCAGATCTCGCCGGTCGGCTCACGGGATTTGAAGGCGGCGCACAGCGGCGCCCCGGCGCCGATCTTGTCAGCGATGCGGTGGCGGCCGCGCGGCGTGCAATAGCTGCCGTTCTGCTCCCCTGCCCCGTTCGCCGCCGTGGAAACCGGATACTGCCGGATGAGCAGATCGCCGTCCGGAAAAGGCTCCCACAAATACAACTGCTGCAGGCGCATGTCCACCTCGATGAACAGCTCGCTCATTGCGCCGTCTCCTTCTTCTGCTGCCGGCGCGACTCGAAGAACCCCGAAATCATCGCCGCGCACTCGTCCGCCAGCACCCCGCCGGCGATGTCGCAATGGTAGTTCAGGCGCGGCTCGGCGAACACGTCGATGATGCTGCCGTGCGCCCCGGTCTTATATTCCTTCGCGCCATACACGACCCGCGCCACTCTTGAATGCAGGATCGCTCCCGCGCACATCACGCACGGCTCCATCGTTACGTAGAGCGTGCAGCCCACCAGCCGGTAGTTGCCCAGCCGCCCCGCCGCATCGCGCAGCGCCATCACCTCGGCATGCGCCGTGGGGTCGTGGCTGGAGATCGGTCGGTTGAATCCGCGCCCGACGATCTCGCCGCCGCACACCACCAGCGCCCCCACCGGCACCTCGCCGGCATCCCGCCCCTGGCGCGCCAGTTCGAGCGCGACGCGCATGTAGTCCTCGTCCGTCATCACATATCCAGGGGCTGAGGACCCCGTGCCCGCCTTTGTTCAATACATGGGTGTAGATCATCGTCGTCGCCACATCCTTATGGCCCAGCAGTTCCTGAATCGTGCGGATGTCCTGGCCGCGCTCCAGCAGATGCGTGGCAAACGAATGCCGCAACGTATGCGGCGTCGCGGGCTTGACCAGGCCCACCGCCTGCACCGCCCGCTTCACGGCCCGCTGCAGCAGCTTTTCGTCCAGATGATGCCGCCGCTCCTCGCCGCTGCGCGGATCAATAGAATAGCTGCCCGACGGGAAGATATATTGCCAGCCCCACTCCGTCGGTGCGTTCGGGTACTTGCGGGCCAGCGCGTCCGGCAAGTAGACCGAGGCCTTGCCCGCCAGTTTGTCCTGCTCGAACACATCGCGCCGCCATGCCAAATGTGCCCGCAAATCGGCCTTCACCGACTCGGGCAGCATCGTCACCCTATCCTTCGCCCCTTTGCCATCGCGCACCACGATCTCGCTCCGCGCAAATTCCACGTCCTTCACCCGCAGCCGGATCACCTCCATCAAGCGCATTCCCGTGCCGTAGAGCAGCCGCGCCAGCAGGCCGTACACCCCTTCCATTTTCCCCAACATCGCCCGCACTTCATCGCGTGTCAACACCACCGGCAAATGGCGCGGGCGCTTCGCGCGCGTCACCTTGTCCAACCAGGGCAACTCGATACCCAGCACCTCGCGGTATAGAAAGATCAACGCCGACAAGGCCTGATTCTGCGTCGCCGCCGCCACATTGCCCTCCACCGCCAGATGCGTCAAAAACGCTTCGACTTCAGACGCCCCAAGGTCGCGTGGATGGCGTTTGCCGTGAAACAGGATGAAACGCCGGATCCACTGCACATATTGCGTCTCCGTGCGAATGCTGTAATGCTTGACCCTGATCCTGTCGCGCACCTGGTCAAGCAATTTCGGAGCCGGAGAGGAAGGTGCATCTTCTTGCGACATATATCCCCCTATTGATAATGGGAACTCAAAAAATCAAAGAGATCATGAAATCAATGCCGGTTTTATACACCTTGTTTGAGACTATATATACACCTTTCAAGGTGTATATTGCACGTTGGGCACCAGCAATGCGGCCAGCGTGGTGTTGCCGTCGCCGCCGTATGGGATGCACTCGCCGTCCCATCCGTGAGCGAGTTCTTCCACCTTCACGACCTCACCGTCCACTTCAATCCGTGGGCTCCAGTCGTCGCCGAAAATTTCGCGCTTGTAGCTGTCTGCCACCTGGTGCGCATGTGCCTCGTCCTCGGCCATAACCACGCCATAGGTGGTTATTTCAACCATGTAGGGTTTCATCATCGTCTCCCGCGCCCAACAAGGCGCTCAAGTTCGTTCCGCGCTTCGCGCTCCACGGGACCGCGCTTTCAGCGCGGCCCCTTAGCTGGTTCGTTATGCGCCATCATCGCCAGGCGCAGCAGTTCGTCCCGAAATTCCAAAGGCGTGGCGTTCGCCTCACGCTTGCCGAGGGTAGGCTTGTTCGCCGCCTTCCCNCGTTGATCGTGAAAACCGATCTGGTGCGTTCCTTCTGGCCTTTCCCACCGCAGTTCAAAAGGCGGGTTCGTGCCGTGGTAGTAAAGCCATGTCGCCTTGTTCGCTCGATGACCGTAGGCGCTCTGCCAAACCTCGCACACCCACCCGCCATCGATGGTGCGCTGCCATCCAATTGCCGCCGGTTGCGCCAGTCCGTGCGCTGCCCATGCTTTAGTTTTCGCCGGGTGCTCAAGCACGCCGCCAAACCGCCGCACGCTTTCAAGCGCCGCCGCAAAACAGCCGCCGTCGTTCCCTGGCTTGTTGTGCTCTCCGCCCCATCGGGCATAGTTCACAACCGCCATCGCGCCCCACAACTGGCACGGCGGGTGCGCCACCACTGGCAGCGGACCGGCGTAGAGCCTTGCGTCCCGTTGCTCCGGCCAAGCATCAACGTCCGGCAGTCCCGCGTAGCATCCGTCCGGCTGCACAAACAGTGCGGCCAGGCGCATAACACGGCGGTCAACACGGACGCCTGCCAGCGGCGCTTCGCTTGCTGTCATGCGCCGGTTACCTCAGCGTTCGGCACCATCCAGCGCAGGGCATCGTGCTCGCCTTGCTCTCTTGCTCGCGCAATGATCTGGTGAAGGTCGATCTGTGAGAGGACATAAACATCCAATTTCAGCGTCTGGCCCTTGTACCCCATGTAATCGCCTTCTGTTTTAATGCAATCCTCCAGTATCTTGCGCAGGGCCATTTCTGCCATCTTTCCGGCTTCCATGCGAATGATGGCGCTGCGCCCAATCGCGCTTAGTTCAGCGTCTTTCACAAAAGCCACAGCTTGTAGCCGGGTTGCGGTTTCAGGAATCAGGCTTGCCATCGTTTTCTCCAAGTAGTTAAGTCGGGTGCCGAACACAACGCTCGTGCGGGACCGCCGCTAAAGCGGCGTCCCCACAGCTAAGCGTTGGGCCCTACATGAATAAAGCTCTGTGGATTCTTGTCGCTGCGCTAATGCTTGGCTCCGCTTCTGGCATTTACCCGCCACTCTTTGGCGCGTATGCAATGTCCTTCTCTATTCTCTTGGCAATGGTTCTACTTGCTATTGCGCAAAGAAGAAAACTTGCAGCTCAATTGAAGCCCGGTGAAAGACAAACGATGCCCAAAGGCCAGAAAGTCATCTTGTTTATTTGGCTTGCCCTTGCTATTGGCCTAGTGTTGATTGGCAGTTTGACGAAGCAATAGCATGTCCTGCTGCCAATTGCCCAACCCTTCGGTCAACCGGACCTGCCGCAAGCGGCAGTCCGGTTACCTCCAACGTTAGCCATCATGAGTATTGATCCTGGTTACGCTGCGGTAGCAGTTATTGCAACGGTCTACTTTGTAGCCTTGCTCTCGCCGGTCATCGCTGCCAGTTACCTCTCGGTGTTCATGGGGCGCGGGGTTCCAGGTAGGTGGTTGTTTATGTTCTTCGGCCCAGCAATCGCTTACGCAATCTTGCTGGTTGCTACCGCCTTTTTTCTTCCCTTCTATCTAATCGGTGTCTTTCTCGTCCCGGGCCTCCGCGATCTTGGGCACAACTTGCCATTCTGGGTGCCATTGCTGGATTGGGTTATCAATTACGACTACCTAATCATCAGCACTTTGCTTGTAATACTGTCGGTTTGGCTCGTGCGCTATGTGTGGCCACGCTGGCCCGGTGTTTTGGCCGCCATGGCTAACCCTGTATATGGACTCCCTCAATAGCAAGAAACCAGATCGATAGTTGTGGCTGTTCGGAATTGCGTGCAGTCGTATATCCGGCATCTTGAGTGGGTTCTGTGTGACCCGTGCCGACATGGAATCTGCTCACGGCGCGCCAATCGTTACAAGCGGCAGCTTGGGTGCCGGAAGAGTTACCGGCGTCAGTCCGTGATGATGCAATCATTTGAGCCATGATGGGCGATCAGTCTCTTCGCAAACGCAGGGTGGTGATTTCCTTGCTCAAACCGCCACGGCGTACGCCGTGCGGTTTGTCTTCTTGTTCTCCTCCCGGACACTGAGCTTGCCGTAAGGCTCGTGATCCCGCAGCACGGCGTAGCAGATGCGCGCCAGCTTGTTGGCCAGCGCACAGGCTGCCTTGTTGTGGTTGGTCCGGCCCTGCACCCTGAGTGCCCAGTTTTTCAGGCCGTCGACCTGTCGGCCTGCCTGTTTCGCCACGACGGCCGATCGCAGCACCGCCCGCGCGCCGTGCGTGAGCAGCATCCTCAGATAGCGGTCGCCGCGTTTGGAGATGCACCCCAGGCGGCGGGTGCTGCCGGAGGAATATTCCTTGGGCGTGAGGCCGAACCAGCTGGCGAAGTGGCGGGCGTCGCGGTAGTGGCCGACTTCGCCCGAGGTCGCCGCGACCATGGCGGTGGCGGTCAACAGACCGATGCCGGGGACGCTCAGCAGTTCCTTGCAGGCGGGGCTTTGCTGCGCCAGTGCGGTGAGCTCCTTCTCCAGTTGCGCGACGCGTTGCTCCAGCAGGCGGATTTCTTCGACCAGCAGCTTCATTGAGCCCCGGATCAGGTCGGGAATGCTGGACGCCGGGTCGGCCAGGATGCGGGCGATGGCTTCGACGCCGGTGCGGGCACCCTGCGGAATCGCCAAACCGAATTCCCGGCAGAAGCCGCGCAAGGCATTGATGCGGCTGGTGCGAGTGGACATCCACAGCGAGCGGGTGCGGTGCAGGCCCTGCAGGGCCTGCTGTTCGACCGACTTGATCCGCACGGGATCGATGTCGGAGGCGCGCAGCGCTTCGAGCAGGGCCGCCGCGTCGGCGGCATCGGTCTTGTTGCGCTTCACATAGGCGCGGACGTATTTGGCGGGCAGCAGTTTCACTTCGATGCCGAGGCCGGAAAGATGGCGTGCCCAGTGATGGGCGGAGCCGCAGGATTCCATGACGACGAGCGAGACGTCGCGGTTGTGGAACCAGCGCTCGAACTGGCTGCGGGTGAGGCGGTGGGTTTCGATGACTTTCCAGGAAGCATCGGCCACGGCCAGCTGGAAAACGGACTTGGCAAGGTCAACGGCTACGGTAGTAGACTTCATGTCGGACTCCTTTCGTTGAAGACATCTGATCCCCATCCCCATGAAGACCAGTGACGCCAACTATGGCAACAAAAAGACGGGGAGTCCATCCCATCACTCAACCGCGCTCCCTTGGGTCGCTGGACTCGCCAAAGCTGCGCTTTGGCGAGCCGGTTAGCTCCACGTTGGGCATCATGAGACTCACCTCGATTACGGCGGTTGCCATATCTCTAACCATGCTGGCTGGCTGCGTCGCCATGCCTATGAATCGGACGTACTACGAACCCAATCCAGCCGATGGCGCTCCAATTCGATCTTCGAGTTGCGGGTGGAATGCCACGGCCTTGGATGCGCTTGAGCGAGACATTGGGGGAATAGTCATTTCCGTGTTTCCAAGGTACGAGAAAGGGAAACCCTTAAGCATTTATATGCTGCTTGGAAAAACAACGAAGTCTGTAGACACCAACTTCGAAATGATCGAACTGAGGTCGGGCGACGGTGCTGCATCTACTCACCCAGTAACAACGAACGCCAAGCCTGCCGGCCCCTACTTCTATATGTCAATCAACTATGTCTTCCCTTCATCATTCGATGCCGACGAGATTTCATTGACCTTCTTGCCGGGCTTCATCAAATTGGATGGCAGAGACATTGTTGTGGCTCCGTTTCGTTTCAAGCGCACCACAAAGTCAGACTTCTACTACAACTCGATAAACTGCTGACGATATGACGCCCAACCCTGCGCTACAGCGGGCTTCGCCCGCTTACGCGGTCGGCTGAGCTTGAACGTTAGGGAATAGCGAATGTCCGCAAAGAGCGTATCCGTCAAATCGCTGCCTGGCCTGCTCTTGCTTGCCTTTGTAGGTAGCGTCTAGGCCTCACCCAAACCAGTTGCCTGGCCAATCAAAAAAACTTTAGGCAAGCTGTCGAAACCTCCCCTGCTTATTCGTCGACAAGTAGTACCAGGAAATCGCCTGGTACATAACAGTCGAGATTTGCGGCAGTGCACGAAGCCCTGTTGGCTGAGCCGGAGGCCAAAATTAAAGGAATCGAGAATTATGAGCAAAGTATTCGTCAACATTGGACTTAGCCTCGATGGCTACATGGCACCGGAAGGAATGACCATGGATAATCCTGGGTACAAGAATTGGGGTGCCAAGTGGGGTGCGCTGATGGCTTGGATCATCAATCAACAGTACTTTCGCGAGAACCTCAAGTTCGGACCAGGGNGAGAGACCGGCCCGGTCAATGATCTGGTTCGCAGCACCATGGAGCGCATTGGTGCCAACATTATGGGCAAGCGAATGTTCGACCAGGGCGAGAGCGTCTGGCCAGAGGAGGCTCCGTTTCACACGCCGGTATACGTTCTTACCAATGAAAAACGCGAACCCTGGGTACGCCCCGGTGGGACGACCTTCTACTTCATCAATGACGGGCCGGAGCGTGCCCTGGAGCTGGCTCGGGAATCCGCAGGCAGTCGTGATATTCGTATCGCGGGTGGAGCGGATGTGATCCAGCAGTACTTGAACCTGGGTGTCGTCGACGAGCTTGAAATCGCCTTGGCGCCCGTGTTGTTCGGCGGCGGGCGGCGTCTCTTCGAGAACCTACGCGAGCCCGGGCCGCAGTTTCGCATTGACAGGGTTCTTGATGGTCCAGCCGCAACACACGTGCGCTATGTGCGTCAGTGAGGGCGGCCTAACAGCCGGTTGCCGCGGTCGGCTGAATTCTAACGTTACCTTCGACGTTAAGCCGCCATGGCAGAAGATACGTGTAAATCGCTCACATCGGCGGGCAACTGGCGTCCAACCGCTATCTTTGACACCACGAATGGAGAATGAATATGGTCCCCAAGAACACGATCTGTCTTTGGTATGACGGCACTGCCCTGGACGCCGCGAAGTTCTACGCCGAGACCTTCCCGGACAGCACGGTGGGAGCGGTCTGTCGTGCGCCCGGCGACTATCCGNCGGGCGAGCTGGGCGACATTCTGACGGTGGAGTTCACCGTGATGGGCATCCCTTGTCTCGGCCTGAATGGCGGCCCGGCGTTCAAACACAACGAGGCCTTTTCGTTCCAGGTTGCGACTGACGACCAGGCCGAAACCGACCGCTTGTGGCATGCGATTGTGGACAACGGCGGTCAGGAGAGCGCCTGCGGCTGGTGCAAGGACAAGTGGGGCCTGTCGTGGCAGATCACGCCGCGCGCGCTCACTGCCGCAATCGCCGATCCCGATCGCGCTGCAGCCAAGCGCGCGTTCGAGGCGATGATGCAGATGAGANAAATCGACATCGCGGCGATCGAAGCGGCCCGGCGCGGCTGACGCTCAAGCGCGGCCGTTTCGATGGCCGCGAACTTTCGTGGTCGAAAATCGACCCAATGTCAGCGCCCAAGGCGCCTAACGTAAACAGAGGCGAACCGGGCGACGCCATTGAGGCAAGACCACGGCATGCGCTAAATTGACGGTGTTTGCATCACGGCTCAACTGGAGAAACCGGTGCCCGATCCCTCTCCCCTTCTCGATTTCCTGGTCCTCTCGCGCGGGAAATGGGATTCCGACAAGTCCCCGGAAGAAATCCAGCACGCCATCGACGCCTTCTACGTCTGGCACGATCGTCTGGTACAAGAAGGCAGGCTCAAGCCGGGCCAGAGGCTTGCCACGCAAACCAAGCTGGTTTCGCGCTCGGGTGTGAGGGATGGTCCCTATGCAGAGGCGAAGGAGGTCGTCGGGGGCTACTGGTTTNTCTGCGCGGCCAACCTGCAGGAAGCCGTCGCCCTGGCATCCCAGAATCCTTGCCTGGCCTGTGGACTTACATTTGAAAT
This sequence comes from Thiobacillus sp., assembly GCF_013693775.1. Classification (NCBI taxonomy): domain Bacteria; kingdom Pseudomonadati; phylum Pseudomonadota; class Betaproteobacteria; order Nitrosomonadales; family Thiobacillaceae; genus Thiobacillus; species Thiobacillus sp. The sequence continues at coordinate 685,532 of NZ_CP059257.1, read as the reverse complement.
TCGACCTATCGAAAGCGAGCGGGCAAGTGCCTTCAAGCTGACGAACGAGACTCCCGGCCCTGGTACCAGGTAGTGTGTGGATATCATCAAGGCGCATGAATCCTATTTAGGGCACAAGAATGAAAACGCAGTATTACGCAGCGACCAGTCTCGATGGCTTCATTGCTACCGAGAATGACTCACTTGACTGGCTGTTCCCGCTTGGTGACCTGAATAGCTCCAGCTATCCAGCGTTCATTGCTGATGTGGGTGCGTTGGCGATGGGATCAGCAACTTACGAATGGATGGTGCGCAACGCCGAAAAGCTTGCCTCCGAGACCGGCTCGGCATGGCCGTACACGCAGCCAGCCTGGGTATTCTCCAGTCGCAGGCTTCCAATCATCGATGGGGCAAACATCAGATTCGTCAATGGAAAAGTACGCGACGTCCACACTGAAATGCAAGCGGCTGCAGGCACCCAAAACATCTGGATAGTTGGAGGCGGGGATCTCGCGGGCCAGTTCTACGATGCTGGCTTACTGGACGAACTGATCATCCAGGTGGGTTCGGTCACCCTCGGCAAGGGCAAGCCACTTTTCCCTCGCAGACTGCTCAGCCCAATTCTGCGCCTGATGTCAGTTCATCAGATGGGGGCTGGCATGGCTGAGTTGCGCTATGAGATACACAAAGGCGGTCCGGGTGGAGCCGTTTAACGATCCATTCAAGCGTGACCGACTAAAACACGTCCCTTCAGCCACCCCTACCCTGACATGGACAATTCCATTTTCAGCCGTATCCGCAACTACCGCGCTGTCGACGATCGGCTGAGTACCTCCGGACAACCCTCTGTGGACCAGTTGCGCGAGATCGCGGAGGCTGGATTTACTCTTGTCGTCAATCTGGCACTGCATGACGATCCGCGCTACTCGCTGCCTGACGAGGCGGGCGTTGTTCGATCGCTTGGTATGCGCTATGAGCATATCCCTGTCCAGTTCTCGGCCCCCACCCACGCCGATCTCCTCGCGTTTTTCGAGGTCATGGCCAGGAACGGAGGCGAGACGATCTGGGTTCACTGCGCGGCCAACATGCGGGTCTCCGCTTTCCTGGGGCTGTATCACGTCATTCGGCAAGGCTGGACGCACGAGCGGGCATTCGCCCTCATGAACGATATTTGGCAACCCGACGAAACGTGGTCTTCGTTCATCTCCGCCACCCTGGACGGATCGCATGGCTGATGTCCCTATACGGCAACGGGACAACGCTTCCGCGCGCCAGACCCTGTCCAGCACGCCAAAGACAAGGATTCTCGTTGCCGGCGCGAGCGGGNCAATCGGCCGCCGTCTTTGCCGCATGCTGGTTGACGATGGCTGGTCTGTGGCCGGGACGACCCGCTCGGCGGACAAGGCGTCGATGCTGCTCGACCTGGGTGTCGAGCCGGTGATCGTGGACGTGTTCGATGCGCCGTCGCTGCTTGGCGTTGTCCGGAAGGCGCAGCCGGATATCGTCATCCACCAGCTGACCGATCTTCCGCCTGCGCTGGCCCCCGAGAAGATGGCCGAAGCACGGATCCGCAATGCACGCATCCGTGAGATCGGCACGCGCAACCTGGTCGCCGCGGCGATTGCGGCGGGCGTGAAACGCATGGTGGCCCAGAGCATTGCCTTTGCCTATGCGCCCGGTCCGAAGCCATACCGCGAAGATGCGCCGCTGAATCTGGATGATCCCGATATCGGCTTGTCCGCACGCGCCGTGGCCAGCCTGGAACGGCAGGTGTTGACTGCGCCGTTCGAAGGCATCGTGCTGCGCTACGGAAAACTCTATGGGCCCGGGACGGGTTTCGACCGGCCACCCGGCGATGGACCATTGCACGTCGATGCCGCCGCCGATGCGGCGCGCCGGGCGGCGACGTGCGGAAAGTCCGGGNTATACAACATCGCTGAAGCCGATGGCGCGGTGTCCAGCGACAAGGCGGTCGATACGTTCGACTGGAATCCCGGCTTCCGCCTGGGCGAAGCCGAGCGCTGACGGGAACGGACGGCCCGCCGGCCCCTCGCGCGAGGCGCTCTATAATCGTTTTCATCCCCACTCTTCCGACACACCATGAACCTTGAGAAGGTCGTATTCGGTNTTTTCATCATCCTGGCGATGACGCTGAACTTCGGCTTCGTGTTCGGCGATATCGACAATCCGGCGCATCACCATGTGTATGAGCTGTTTTTCGCCATCATCGTCAATCTCGTCGCGACCGTATTGAAGTTCGGCGAGCGCACCCAGATCGGGGCCATCCACCTCGCCAGCAGCCTGGTGGCGGACCTGGGGCTGCTGGCAGCCGCCTGGATCTGGGCGTCGGCCGTGTATTTCGACGGCACGGGGCTGACGCCGGATGCCACGGCCAGCATCGTGTCGATGTCCGCCGGCGCCCTGGCCGCCAATGTCCTGTCGGTGACCATGCTGCTGGTGGAAACCGTGATGTTCCGGCGCTGAGATGCACAACACGCTGTTCCTGATCCTGCGGCGCATGCGCGCGCCGCTGATCTTCCTGATCCTCAGCTACGCGATTTCGCTGCTGGGCATGACCCTGATTCCCGGCGTGGACGCCGCCGGCCGGCCGGCGCCACCGATGGATTTCTTCCATGCCTTCTATGTGGTCAGCTATACCGCCACCACCATCGGCTTCGGCGAAGTACCGGGGACCTTCAGCGACGCCCAGCGGGCCTGGACGATCGTCGTCATCTATCTGACCGTCATCGCCTGGCTCTACAGCATCGGCTTCATCCTGAACCTGCTGCAGGACCCGGCCCTGCTGCGCGCGGCCAGGGGCAACCGGTTTGCAGCCAGGATCAAGCGCCTGCGCCAGCCGTTCTATCTGATCGCCGGTTGCGGCGAGACGGGTTCGCTGCTCATGCATGCGCTGGACAACCGCAACCAGCAGGCCGTGGTGCTGGATATCGATCCGGACCGGATCGGCGCCCTGGAACTGGGACAGTACCACCTGGACATTCCGGCCCTGTGCGCCGACGCCAGCCTGCCGGAGAACCTGCTCGTCGCCGGGCTCAAACATCCGCACTGCGCCGGCGTAATCGCGCTCACCAACGACGACCGCGCCAATCTGAGCGTGGCGGTGACGGTCAAGCTGCTGCGGCCGCAGCTGCCCGTCCTGTGCCGGACCGACTCGCTCGAAACCGCGGCCAACATGGCCTCGTTCGGTACGGACGAAGTGGTCCTGGCCTTCGAGACGTTCGGGGAACACATCGCCATGGCGGTCGATTCGCCGGGCCACCATCTACTGTACGAATGGCTTACCGGGGTACCCGGCGAGAGCCTCACCGAACCGCTGGAGCCGCCGCGGGGCACGTGGGTGATCTGCGGTTATGGCCGTTTCGGCAAGGCCATCACCCATCACCTGAAGCGGGTGGGCATCGAACCGGTGGTGGTGGAGGCCACCCCGCTCAAGACCGGCTGCGACGACTGCATCGTCGGCACCGGAACCGAGGCGCATACCCTGCTGGAAGCCGGCATAGAGGATGCCGTGGGCATCGTCGCCGGCACCGACGACGACATCAACAACCTGTCCATCGTCATGACGGCGCGCGAACTCAATCCCGGGCTGTTCACCGTGCTGCGCCAGAATCGCCATGCCAACGAACCGCTGTTCCAGCATTTCCGGGCCAATGTCACGATGCAGCCCTTCCGCATCGTCGCCCACGAATTCCTGTCGCTGCTCATCACGCCCCTGCTCTCCCGCTTTTTCAGCCTGGCCCGGTCGCGCGACGACGCCTGGGTCGACGTGCTGATCAGCCGCATCGCCGCCGTACTGGAAAACACCATGCCGGACGTGTGGGACCTGGAGGTTTCGCGCAGCCAGACCGAGGCAGTCTGGGAAGCCATACGGGACGGCACCTCCGTCCCGCTGCAGGCGCTGCTGCGCAACCCGGCCGGCCGGGACGAGACGCTGGCCTGCATTCCCCTGCTGTTGAAACGGGGCGACACAGAGAGCCTGATGCCGGAACCGGATGTCCTGCTGCAGGCGGGCGACCGCCTGCTGTTCTGCGGCGAACGCCAGGCCCGCCATCTGCAGAGCCTCTGCCTGTATAACTTCGGGGTGCTGGGCTATCTGCTGACCGGCCAGGATGCCCCGGGCGGCACGATCTGGCGCTGGCTGAATCGGCAACGTACCGCCAGGGCAGCCTAGAAGCCTTCGATATCAATCGCATTCGGATAGGAGTGGACGGCATGGCCGATACCCCGCGTTACCCCATCATCTACGTCCGCGGCTACGCGATGACGAAGTCGGAAATCACCGAAACCACTTCGACGCCGTACATGGGCCTCGAACTCGGTTCGACCAAGGCGCGCCAGGCCTGGGATGGCGCGGTGCGCAAGGTCTTCTTCGAGTCGCCCATCGTGCGATTGCTGAAAGAAGGTTACAGCGACATCTACCGGGACGGCCTGCAGGTCGAGTCCGGACTGATCCCGTTGCAGAGCATCATTATCCATCGCTACTACGATGCGGCCGATCCGGATTTCGGGTCCGGCAAGGTGCCCACGATCATCGATGCCGCGAAAGGACTGAGCGACCTGATTCTGCGCGTGCGCGACCAGGTCTGCCTCGACGGCCGCATGAAGCCCGAGGACTTCAGGGTGTATCTGGTGGCGCATTCGATGGGCGGCCTGGTCTGCCGCTGCTTTCTCCAGAACGGCGCGGCCGGCAGCGACGCGGCGCGCAAGCTGGTCGACAAGGTGTTCACGTTCGCCACACCCCACAACGGCATCGAGATGGCCGGGATGAATGTTCCGGGTTTCCTCGGTCTGTGGGACCTGAACAACTTCAACCGCGACGAGATGAGAAAGTATCTCGACATCAAGGACAAGGCCGTCGGGGTCAATTCGCTCGACGGAAAATTCGACCCGAGCCGGTTCTTCTGCCTGGTCGGTACGAACAGCAAGGACTACGATGTGGCGCGCGGCGCCTCCCGGCTGCTTGCCGGCGAACTGAGCGATGGACTGGTGCGCATCGAGAACGCCTATGTGTCGGACGCGCCGCGTGCCCACGTCCACCGCAGCCACAGCGGTCCGTACGGCATCGTGAATTCGGAGGAAGGCTTCCAGAACCTCACCCGCTTCCTGTTCGGCGACGTCAGCGTCAATGGCGTGCTGGAAATCGAAAACCTGCCGCTTCCGCCCGTGGCCAGGCTGCAGAAGCTGCTGGGGACGAAGGTCGGCTACTACTTCGAGGTGGCGGTCGCCACCCGCGGGGCGCTCGACTTCGATCTCACCCGCCGCACGGTGGCCAACAACAGCGCCATATTGCGATCGCGTGCCGAACTCTTCGAGGACGATGGCACCCTGAAGCCGGATGCGCGCCATCCGCATCTCTTCTCCACCTTCCTTGACCTGTCGAAGCGGCCGTCTGACAGCCGGGAAATGATGTTCACGATCCAGCTCGCCGTATCGATGATCACCTATACCGGCGAGGATGCTGCACGCGACGATCACTACGTGCCCGGCGAATACCTGTTCCGCGACACCGTCGTGATCAGCGCCATTCCGCCGGCAGACCCGGCCGCATCCTGGCAGGTCGGCTTCGTCCTGGCCGACAGCGGATGGTCGAGTGCGAAGACGACCCTGGCAAACGGANAAACCGACGAGCAGGGCCAGCCCTATGTCGCGATCCCGCTGGAGAACGAGAAGGGCTTCAAGGCCAGCTTGCGGCTATACGGCGCGCATTGGTTCTGACTTCTTCCCTCGCCGTCTCGATGTGGCGAATCGTAAGGGCCCGATCAGTCCTATGCGCGCCGGAAGGCGGGATCACGGGCATTAGCCGGTACGCGCTGCTGCACAGGGCGGATCCACGTAGAAATGCAACTGGTTGCGGCCGGCTGATTTGGCCTGGTACATGGCTTCATCGGCATGCCTGAGCAACTGATCCGCGCTTGTTGCATGACCGCAGAACGTGGCGATGCCGATGCTGGGTGTGCTGATGCAGAGTTGTTCGTCGAGCCGGTAGGGCCGTGCGAGCTTGCTCAGGATCTTGTGGCCCAGCTCGCCTGCCTCCACGGCGGCCGCGGACGCCGTGTCGCCCAGGTTGTCGAGGATGATGACGAATTCGTCGCCACCCAGGCGCGACACGGTGTCGCTTTCCCTGACGCTGGCGAGCAGGCGCCGCGCCACCTCACCGAGCACCCGGTCGCCGGCCTCGTGGCCAAGTGTGTCGTTGATGATTTTGAAATTGTCCATGTCGATGAACAGAAGGGCGCCGTATCTTCCGCTGCGGCTGCTGGCTGCGAGTTGATGCTCGAGGCGGTCCAGCAAAAGACGGCGGTTGGGTAGTCCGGTCAGCGGATCGTTGTAGGCGAAGTCGCGAATCATGATTTCGGCGGTCTTGCGCTCGGTGATGTCCAGTATGACGCCGTCCAGCCATCGCGCCCGGCCGTCATGGTCCGACGTGACGCGGCCTCGTTCGCTGACCCAGCGCGGGAATCCATCGGCGGTTCTGATGCGGTATTCGATGTTGTAAATACTCCGCTTGGCAATCGCTTCGGAAATCGCCTGGCTCACCATTAACCGGTCATCCGGGTGGATGAAATCGATATAGGAAACCGCGCCGGAAACAAAGCGTTCCGGCGGCTCGCCCGTGAGTGCCTGGATACCAATGCTGAGTTGCTGCACCGGCGAAGATGATCCTACCTCAGCCCGGAACACGGCCCCGGGGACGTTTTCGACGAGGGCCTTGAAGCTGTCGAGACTGGTTTCGAGTTTTTCCGCCACATCGTGCATCGCCCGGCGATGTCGCGCATTCATATAGAGGACCAAAAANAGCAACAGGTCGAGCGCCAGGCCGCCGAAAAANATCATGCGGGGCTGGGCGCTTCCCGTTCTCGATTCGAATACGGAATTGCTCTTGAAGCGCGCAGTCCAGCGATGGCCGCCGATCTGCAAAACCTTGTCGGTCACATAGCGAGAAACATGTGCAGACCCGGTGGAGGCGAAGAGCAGGTTTTCCGGCCTCGGCTGATCGTCGTACAGTTCGATTTCAACTTCCCGCTCAGCGTCGCCAAATACCCTGTTCAACAGATCGTCCACCCGGAACGGGCTGTAGACGAAGCCGAGCAACGCACGCCGTCGCGCGGCCACGCTGTCGTGCGGCATCCCGTTGCGATAAACCGGTAGATACATCAGGAAACCGGCTTGGTTCTGCCGCCCCGTTTCCTGAACGAGCGTGACCTTTCCCGACAGGGCAGGATTGCCGCTATCGCGTGCACGCTCCATAGCCTCGCGGCGAACTGGATCGGAAAACATGTCATAACCGAACGCGCGTAAATTCCGCCCGCTGAAGGGTTCGAGATAAACGATGCTGCTGTAAATCGTGCGGTCGCCGGCCGGATGGATGGTGTAGGCGGGGTATCCTTCCGCACGCACGCTGCGCTCGTGTCGTTGCTTCGCCTCCTTGGGGACCATGAGGGAAAAGCCGGTGCCCTGGATGTCGGGNAGGCCGTTGTCGAGTTGGAGCATCTCGACATAGGCGTGCCATTCCGCGCGGCTAACCCGGCTTTTCGCGGCAAANAGGGCAGCACCGCCGCGCAGCGCCTGCTCGTAATCCTGCATGCGGCCGAGCAGGAGGGTTTCCTGTTTTCTGGCGTCATTCTCGAAACTTTCGTTTGCCCGTCTGGCAAACTCCGTCTCGGAATAACGCCACAAGGCGATAGTCAGAAACAGCGTAATCCCCAGTACGACCCACGCGATCGTTTCTCGATCCAGGATCGCGCCGATCCGCTGCAAGGGCGGGGTCTTTGCCGCCGGCGTCGCAGTGAGCAAGCTCTCGGGTACGACCGCACCTTTTTTAATGGCTGATTCCCCTTCGCTCCACGTGCTTGTGCTCGATAAAAAAGCGGTGTGATCGGCCGTGGTCTGAATTTCATGCATCCGGCCGCACCCATACGCAAGCGCTTTTCTTCTCGTGGTCATCATCATTCAGCCCCGGTCTACACAGATGTAAGAAAGCTCTGATTCCCCGTAAGCGCTTCGAGGAATGCGCCGAGGGACGGTGCGGGGCCAGGAAATTTAGGCCAAAGGCTCGGCGATCCGATTCATCGGTTGATGGTAGGCTGTGCGCTTCCCCTAATGCCAAAGCCTTAGACGACGATGCTTCCTTCGCCTGCAGCAGTCTGGTTGGTGATCACCCATCTGGGTGCGGCCGGCATCATGCTTCCGTTGTTCCTGGTCATCGCGACCGAGCTGTGGCTCGCTGGACAGAAGTCCGACCTCCTGGCCTGGATGCTGGCAATGTCGGCAGGCGGGGCGATCGTGCTCGCCAGCAAGATCGCTTTCATCGGCTGGGGATGGGGAAGCGCGTCGCTGGATTTTACCGGCGTCAGCGGCCACACCATGCTGGCCACGTCCATTCTTCCCGTCTGGATGGGCCGACTGCTGGCAGAGCCGGGGCAGCGTTTCAGTCTTTCCGGCGTATCCCTGGGCCTCGTGATCGGTGCCGCGGTAGGGGTATCAAGGCTGGCATTGGAGGCGCACAGCCCGAGTGAAGTGATGGCAGGCTGGCTCCTCGGGCTGGCGATCAGCCTGACCGCCTACACGGTGATGCGGCACCGGCGTGCCGTCCAGGGCGTCGCCGCTCTAGCGGGCGCCTTCCTGCTGCTGGTCTTCAACCCTTCCTGGCCCGGCTATTTCCCCACCCACAAGTGGGAGGTCGGCATTGCGCTGGCCTTGTCGGGCCATGCGCAACCCTATGTCAGGCAGGATCTCCATCGCCCGTTGCGAGAAAGCGCGGCTGAACTCTCCCGGCGCGACTAGGCACGGAACGCGCAGCGCTCAAACTGCCGCCAGCGCCTGCTTCCGATATTTGTTCAGGTCGCGCACGTTCTCGAATGTCTGGCCCAGCAGACTCGACAGATTGCGGAGAATGCCGCCGACGACCTTGCTTTCCCAGGCATCGTCGAAACGGATCTGCTCGTCGAGCCAGTGCTCCAGCCATTCCGGATTGGGCAGGCGCGACTGGATGGTGTCCTTCGGGAACAGGGTTTCGTTGACATGCAGGTTGGTCGGGTGCAGCGCCTTGTCGGAACGCTTGCTGGACGCCATCAGGAAACCGATCTTGGCGAAGGCTGCGGCAACGCTCTGGCCTCCCTCCTTCAGCGCGCGCTTCATGTATTGGAGATAGGCGCCGCCGTGGCGGCCTTCATCGCGCGAAATGGTTTCGTAGATGTGCTTGATGACCGGCTCGGTATGCCATTCCGAGGCGCGCTTGTACCACTGCGTGAGACGGACTTCGCCGCAGAAGTGCAGCATCAGGGTTTCCATCGGCGGCGCCGGGTCGAAGGGGAAGCGGATGGCGTGCAGTTCGTCCTCGGTGGGCGCAAAATCGGGCTTGAAGCGGCGCAGATATTCCATCAGCACCAGCGCGTGTTTCTGCTCCTCGTAGAACCAGATCGACATGAAGGCGGAAAAATCGCTGTCGTGCACGAAGTCGCGCAGGAACATCTCTGTGGCCGGCAGCGCCGCCCACTCGGTAATGGCATTCATCTTGATGGTCAGCGCCTGCTCGTCGGTCAGCTTGGCGGCATCGAAACTGTCCCACGGAATGTCGGTTTCCATGTTCCAGCGGGCACGTTCGAGAGATTTGAAGAGGTCGATGTAAAGCATGTTGTAGGAAGGGGCGCCGGATTATTGGGGTGTCCCCAGTGTGCCCATTGTTGTCCGAATGAATGACATTTTAGTGTCTTTCCACGATTTTTCCTCATTCCCGCCCATAGGGCACCCGAATCGCCGGATCGCGTCGCGGCCCCCTGCCATCCCGTCCGCCGTCCAGTCAATACGGAAGTGGCATAATAATCAGGTTTCCTGCATCTTCCAGCCACGATGAATCCCGAGCGTACAGCCNCTNCCCTACCCGATACGTTTGCCCTGCACGAAGGCGAACTGATCGCGCTGCAAGTGAATGCCGCGCACGCGCTCGGCCTGTCCGACACCCACTTCCGGGATCCCCTGGCCGACGGCACCCTGGGGCCCATGCTGACGGTCATACCGGCAGGCGCATTCGAATACGGCGCCGCGCCACGGGAAGCAGCACCGGCGCAGGATCGCCCGCGTCGTGCCGCCCTGATCGAGCGCGGCTTCGCCATCGGCGTGCTGCCCGTCACGACGGAAGAGTTCGAGGCCTACGGCCGTGCCACCGGCTGGCGGCGGCGTGCGGAACTGGTCTGGCTGTCCGGCCGCAAGCCGGTCATCAACGTGCGACAGACCGAGGCGCGCGATTACTGCGCCTGGTTGAGCCGGCAGACCGGCCAGCACTACCGTCTGCCGACCGAACAGGAATGGGAGTACGCCTATCGCGCCGGCGCGCCGAGCGCCTATCCGCAGGGTGACCGCATCACGCCGGCGGATGCGCTCTATAACGCGAGCCAGGGTTATGACGCCGCACGCCCCAAGCGGCCGCGCCTGTTGTCGCGCTGCTTTGTCCGTTGCGGCGCGATGGAGGCCGGCAAGTTGCGCCCCAACCGCTGGGGCCTGCACGACATGGCTGGCAATGTATGGGAATTCACCGCCAGTTCCTGGACCCGCGATCATGCCAGCCTCCCCGAGCGTCCCCTGTCCGGCAAACCACAAGCCGTGGTCACCAAGGGCGGCTCATGGTTCGATGGCCCCGAGGACTGCCGGGCTGCCGCACGCCGCCGCCGGCTGGAGAATGAACTGGACCTCAATCTGGGTTTCCGCGTCGTGCGCGAAATTTAAAGGGTTGGCGCGCACACCATGACCGCGACACAACAGGACGAGAACCAGGTCAAAACAGACCTGACTCTCAATACCACGAGTTTCGTTGCCGAACTCGACGCTGCTGTCGAGGCACACCTGGAGTGGACACGCCGAATCTTGCGTTGCGTTGTTCTGCAGTCGTCACCCGGCGAGGATGTGCTCGACCTCAAAGCACATACACTGTGCCATTTCGGCGGGTGGTTTAGGACGCATCGGGAGCTTTTCGAACTGATGGACGCCCCATCCGCCGCGCGTGTGGGAACGGTTCACCAAACGATGCATGATGCCATCCGGTCAATCTGCAGCACCGTCCTTGCCGGCCGCAAGGGAGCAAAAGCCGACCTCGAAGTCTTTGAAGCGTCGCAATCCGAACTGATTGACCTGCTTGCTCGTTTCAAGACGCTGATCCTTTCGGCCGCACACCGTATTGACNCCCTTACCCGGTTACCACTGCGCTATGGCATCGAAAACGATTTTGCCCTGTATCAGAAGGAAGCCACACGCAATCGCACCCTGCTCTATGTGGTCATCATCGATGTCGACAATTTCAAGCCGATCAACGACACCTTCGGCCATCCCGTGGGCGATCAGGTCTTGTGCCACCTGGCCAATACCCTGAAGCAGAGCCTGCGTGGCGATGAACCGCTCTACCGTTATGGCGGGGAGGAATTCCTCTGGCTGCTGAAATGCAAGTCAGCCACCGAGGCCCGGCAATCGGCGCGTCGCGTCCTGGCTATCGTAGGCACCACACCGGTGCCGATCGACGGCGAAGTCCTGAGGCTGACCGTGACGATGGGGATGGCCCTGGCCGGCGAACAGGAAGACCTCGCGAGCGCCATCAAGCGGGCCGATCTGGCGCTGTACGAAGGCAAACGTGAAGGCCGAAATCGGTTCGTCATCGCCGAGCCCTGAGGCGTCCCCTGGCAACGGTCATGGCGATTCCTTGCCCCTCACCCTGTCGCGGCTTCCGGTCCCCTGGGGCGTCGCCTATAAATAACGAAGCGCTCGCCGCCACAACAGGGAAACCGCATGCAATTCAAGGATTACTACCAGACACTGGGCGTGAAGCGCGATGCCACGGCGGACGAAATCAAGAAAGCCTTCCGCAAGCTCGCGCGCAAATACCATCCCGACGTCTCCAAGGAAGCGGATGCCGAACTGCGCATGCAGGAGGTGAACGAAGCCCATGCCGTGCTCTCGGATCCGGAAAAGCGCGCCGCTTACGATCAACTGGGGCGCGGCCATCGGCCGGGCGAGACGTTCCGCCCGCCGCCGGACTGGGACGCCGGCTTCGAATTTACCGGCCAGGCTTACTCACCCGGCGAAACCGCCGATTTCAGCGACTTCTTTGCCGAACTGTTCGGCCACATGGGCGGTGCGCATGCAGGTGGCCGCCATGCCCACGCCGGCTTTCGGGCACAGGGCGAGGATCACCATGCCAAGGTGCTGCTCGATCTGGAGGATGCCTTCACTGGCGCCACCCGGCAGATTTCGCTGCGGGCGCCGAAAGTGGACCCTCAAGGCCGGGTTCAACTGGAAACCCGTACGCTCAACGTGAAGATTCCCAAAGGCGTACATGCCGGCCAGGTCATCCGTCTCGCGGGCCAGGGCGCCNCCGGGATGGGCGGGGCCCCAGCCGGCGACCTGCTGCTGGAAGTGCAGTTCAAGCCGCACCCGCGCTTCCGGGCGGAAGGCCGCGATCTGCACCGGACCCTGCCGGTAGCGCCGTGGGAAGCTGCCCTTGGCGCCATCGTCGCAGTGGATCTGCCGCAGGGCAGCGTCAAGGTACGGATCCCCGAGGGCGCCCAGAGCGGGCGGCAGTTGCGCGTGCGTGGCCATGGCATTCCCGGACAGCCGCCCGGCGACCTGCTGCTCGATCTCCAGGTGGTGCTGCCGCCGGCCACGACGCCGAGGGCGCGGGAGTTGTATGAAACGATGGCGCGCGAACTCGCGTTCGATCCGCGCGCGCAGGAAAAGGATTGAGCCATGCAAGACGACGATATTCTGATCGGCTGCCTGATGGAGGATTCCTGGCTGACGCTGGAACAGGTGGCCGCTGCCTGCAGCGTGGAGCCCGTCTGGCTCATCCGCCATATCGAGGAAGGCCTCTTCCCGCATGCCGAAAGCGTGGCAGGCACCTGGCGGTTTTCCGGCGCAAGCCTGCTGCGCGCGCGGCGCATGCGGCAACTGGAGCGTGACTTCGACGCCGTGCCGGAACTTGCCGCCCTGGTGGCCGACCTGCTGGAGGAAATGGACACGCTGCGGACGCTGACCCGCCAGGCCGCCCCTGGAAGGGACCGCTAGATCAGGAGTTCTTCCCGGGCCTGAACCAGCGCCTGGGCCAGCCGCACGCCGCTTTCCCACGCACGCTCGACCCCGACGCCAGCAATGCCGTCGCCGATCAGGGCGACCCGGCTCTCGCGGTCGCTGACCCAGAAGCCCCCGACCGAGGTCTGCGGACGCGCATGGCGCCACAGGTGCGAGGCTTCGATCTCGACCGGCCACGGCAGGCCCAACAGGCCCATCAGTGCTGAAGCCGCGCGGTTGCTGGCCTCCATCTCCGAAGCTTCCAGGTAGGTTTCGGCGAATTCGTGGCTGCTGTGCACCGCCCACAGGCCGGGGCCGTCGGCCGTCTGGCGTACCGCCAGATTCAACAGATGGTCGTCGAACTTGATGACGTCCGCCGCGGGACCGCCCTCCCAGCGCATCAGGAACGACCAGATCGGACGATAGCGCACCTCGCCCAGACGCTCACGCAACAGCGGCAGCGCATCGAGCATGGGAATGGCCTGCGGCGTGGGCACGCTGCAGATCACGCAGTCGTAGTCGCCGCGCACCTCGCCATTCTCGAGGATGATCGTTCGCGGCTGCAGGGTCGCCACGCGTGACTGGGTGTGCAGGCGAGCATCGCCGAGCAGTTTGCGAACCAGCTGCGACGGTTCGATGGTGGGACGGAAATGGTTTTGCAACTGCGCTTCCCCNCACGAGATGGTGGCGCGTCCCTGCCAGACGTTGCCGCGAACCGGTGCGGCCCAGCCCTGTCGCACCCAGTCGCGCAACTGGCTGCGGAAAGGCTCGCGCTTGGCTGAGATGAACGGGGTACCCAGCGTAGCCCAGCCCTGTTCCGTACGCCGGGTCGACAGGCGCCCGCCCGCGCCACGCGCCTTGTCGAACACGTCGACATCCCAGCCCGCCGCGGCGAGCGTGCCTGCACAACTTGCACCCGCAATCCCCGCCCCAACGATGCCTGCCCTGAGCCCTGTCGAAGGGCCTGCCCTCAGTTTTGTCATGCCTCTCCATCCTTGTATATGACCACGCGACGATCTCCCGTATCGCCGTGGGGAGCGCACGGCGCATGGCGCGCGCGGCTTCCCGTTCCATATCGAACTGTATCAGCAAATTCTTAAATGCCGATTCAAAAACTCTGCTCCGACTGATACACAAGCGCTCAGGCCAATACCCTCTGCATGGCCACATGCGGAATGCCGGCTTCCTCGTATTCGGCACCTTCGGCGACAAATCCTGCGCGGGCATAGAATCCTGCGGCATGGGTTTGTGCACTGAGTCTGAGCACGGTCTGGCCGCGCGCCTGCGCGGCGCGCAGGATCCGATCCAGCAAGGCCCGGCCCACGCCGCGCCCGCGCCAGGCCGGCAGCACGGCCATGCGGCCGAGGTGTCCGTCGGGCAGCAGGCGGGCGCAACCGATGGGCGAACCATCCTCGGCCAGGGCGAGCCAATGCGTCGAGACGGCATCGTACTCATCCCACTCCAGCGCTTCCGGGACCCCTTGCTCGTCGATGAACACGGCACGCCGTACGGCGCCAAGGCGTACCGCATCGCGGGCCCAGTCGGTTTCTCCAATCGTAAAGGCCGCCATCGTTACGCGCCGATGCGGGCGAACCGCCGCGCGGCACGATGGCCGCGCGCCGCTTTCACGCCAACCAGCATCCACAGTCCGGCGACGAAATAACAACCGGTGATGAGCAGCGCCTGGCGGTGGTCGCCCTGCGTGATCCAGCTCGCAATCCCATAGGTCAGCGGGCCGACGATCGACGCCAGCTTGACCGCCAGGCCCCACAAACCGAAGAATTCGGCCTCCTGTGCCGGCGGTGCCAGCAATCCCACCATGGCACGTCCGGCCGATTGCGAGGCCCCCATGCACAGCCCGGCCAGATTGGCCGCCACCCAGAACATGCGTTCGTCGGGCGCGGCCCAGGCCAGCAGCACCATCACGATCCAGCCGACCAGCGTGAACGCAATCAGGCGCACATGGCCGACCCGATCCTGCACATGACCGAAGACGAAGGCGCCGACAGCCGCCGTGATGTTGACCACCAGCACCAGCAGGATGGTTTGTTGGGTGCTGAAGTGAAATGCCTGGTTGGCGTAGATTGCCGCCAGCGTGATGACAGCCTGGATGCCGGCCTGATACAGCACGGTGCAGACGAGAAAGCGCTTGAGGTCGGGCAGGTATTCGAGATGGCCGAGCGTGTGCCGCACCTGGGCCCAGGCGTTGCGGGCCGTTCGGTCGCATTGTGGCACGGCACGCTCGCGCAACATCAACAGCGTCGGCAAACTTGCCAGCAGGAACAGCGCGGCGGTGATCAGCATGGAGACCGGGACGAAGGCCGCGGCTTCCTGGCCATGCGCCTGCGCCCAGCTGATGTAGGCGAGGCTTGCGCCCAACGACACCAGCCCGCCCACGTAGCCGAGCGACCAACCCCAGCCGGATACCCGGCCCAGTGCACGCGGACGCGCGAGTTCGTTCAGGAATGCGGCGATCAGGTTTTCGCCGGTGCCGAAGAAATAATTGGAGAGCACCAGCCCCACGATGGCCAGCGTCAGTGCGCCAGGCACGGCAAAATACAGCAGCGCGGTGAAGCCGACGCAGCCCAGCGTGGTCAGCCACAGCAGCATTTTCTTGTTGGCATGGGCATCGGCATACGCGCCGATCAGCGGTGCCGTGAGCATCACCAACGCATAGGAAACCGACAGCGCGAGCGTCCAGACGAAAGTCGCCCATGGCGCGTTGCCGGCCACCGCCGCGACGAAATAGGCGCTGAACACGGCCGTAATGACGACCGTCGTGTAGCCCGAATTGGCGAAGTCGTACATCGCCCATGCCCAGACTTCGCGCCGGCGCACGCCGGGTTGCAGCAGGCCTGTCCTGAGCGGAGTCGAAGGGCTGCCCATCAGGCGACCTCCTCTTCGGCCTGTTGCTGCAATGCCCACATGTGGGCATATACGCCATTTTTCTCCAGCAGATCGGTATGCCGTCCGCGCTCGACGATGCGCCCGCCTTCCATCACCAGGATCTCGTCGGCCTCGACCACGGTGGAGAGGCGGTGCGCGATGATGAGGCTGGTGCGGCTGCGCGCGATTTCCAGCAGCTCGGCCTGGATGGCCTTTTCGGTCTTGGTGTCGAGCGCCGAGGTGGCCTCGTCGAGAATGAGGATGGCCGGATTCTTCAGCAGCGTGCGTGCGATTGCCACGCGCTGCTTCTCGCCACCCGAAAGTTTTAGTCCGCGCTCGCCCACCACCGTGTCCCATCCCTGCGGCAGGGCTTCGATGAAATGCAGGATATGCGCAGCACGCGCGGCTTCGAGTACCTCGTCGCGGCGGGCGTCGGGTCGGCCGTAGGCGATGTTGTAGTAGATGCTGTCGTTGAACAGCACGGTGTCCTGCGGCACCACGCCGATGGCGGCGCGCAGGCTGTCCTGCGTGACCTGGCGGATGTCCTGGCCGTCGATGCGGATGCTGCCGGCGCCGACGTCGTAGAAACGGAACAGCAATCGTGCGAGCGTCGACTTGCCGGCGCCGCTGGACCCCACCGCCGCCACGGTCCTGCCGGCGGGGATGGTGAAGCTGACATCGTGCAGGATGAGGCGATCAGCGTTGTAGGCGAAGTTCACGTGCTCGAACCTCACCTCGCCCGCCACCACCTCGAGGTCGCGCGCATCGGGGGCATCCTCCACCTCGCGCGGCCGTTGCAGCAAGGCGAACATGCGCTCGACGTCGGTGATCGACTCCTTGATCTGGCGATACATCACGCCGAGAAAGCTCAGCGGCTGGAACATCTGCAGCAGGAAAGCATTGACCATCACCAGATCCCCCAGCGTCAGCGTACCGTGCACGACGCCATTGGCGGCGCGCAATACCATCAGCGTCACCCCGATCGCGATGGTCCCGGCCTGGGCGGCATTGAGCATGCCCAGCGAGCGCTGCGACTTCAGCGCCATGTCTTCCCATTCGATCAGGCTTTTGTCATAGCGTGCGGCCTCGTATTTNTCGTTGCCGAAGTATTTGACCGTCTCGTAGTTCAGCAGGCTGTCTATGGCGCGGCCGTAGGCCTCGGAATCGAGGGTGTTGGCGCGGCGCACGAACTGCGTGCGCCATTCGGTGATGGTCACGGTGAAGCCGATATAGGCCGCCAGGGTGATGAGCGTCAGCACCCCGAACACCCAGTCGAGCTTGACGAACAGGATGCCCGCGACCAACAGGATTTCCAGCACCGTGGGCGTGATGCGGAACAGCAGATAGCCGACCAGGCTGGACAGCGCCTTGGAGCCGCGCTCGATGTCGCGGGTGATGCCGCCGGTCTGTCTTTCCAGATGAAAGCGCAGCGACAGCGCGTGCAGGTGCTGGAACACCGCCATGCTGATGCGTCGCATGGCGCGCTGCGTGACCTTGGCGAACACCACGTCGCGCAGGTCGGCAAAGGTGGTGCTGACGAAGCGCAACAGACCGTAACTGATGATGAAGGTCAGCGGCAGCACCAGTTCGGGACGCGGCTTGTTCAGGGAGTCGATGATGTCCTTCAGCACCAGCGGCACCGCCACCGAGGCCAGCTTGGCGCCGACCAGCAGCGCCAGTGCCAGCAATACGCGGCCGCGAAATTCCCATAAATAGGGAAACAGACGGCTGATCGAGCGCAGGCTGGGGTCGCCAGGCGGCGGCGGGGGCGAATGGGAATGAACGGCGGGATGCATCAGGTCGGGTAGAATTACGAATTCGGTTTTTCCTGATTTTACGTCCGATGCGGCGCATTCCGGCAGCGGACAAAAACAACGGCATGAAGCTCTACGGTATTCCCAACTGCACGACGGTGAAAAAGCACGTGCCTGGCTCGATGACCATGCGTGCGACGTCGTCTTCCACGATTTCAAGAAACAGGGCGTCGACGCGACCTGGCTGCGCAAGGTCGTCGCGCAGGTCGGCTGGCAGGCACTGGTGAATACGCGCGGCACGACCTGGCGCCAACTCACCGATGCGGAGAAGGCGGCGGTCGTCGACGACGCCAGTGCGATCGCGCTGATGCAGGCCCACCCCAGCGTGATCAAGCGGCCGGTGCTGGAGCGAAACGGAAAATACCATCTCGGCTTTGCCGAAGAACAATATCAAGCCTTGTTCGGAGAATGAAACTGCATGGCCAATGAAACGCCCGAGAATGGAATCCTTGCCAACGAAACCTTGGCGCTTGCGATCGAACTGCTCAAACGCAAATCGCTGACGCCGGACGATGCCGGCTGCCACGACCTCATCGCCGCGCGCCTGCAGAAACTCGGCTTCCACATCGAGCGCCATTGCCACAACGGCGTCGACAATCTATGGGCACGCAAGGGCACGGCCGCACCGGTGGTCTGTTTTGCCGGCCATACCGACGTGGTGCCCACCGGCCCGCGCGAGCAATGGCTATCCGATCCCTTTGAGCCGACGGTGCGCGACGGCAAACTGTACGCGCGCGGCGCCGCCGACATGAAGACCTCCGACGCCGCTTTCGTCACCGCCACCGAGCGTTTCATCGCCGCGCATCCCGGGCACAGCGGCTCGATCGCCTTCCTGCTTACGTCCGACGAAGAAGGACCGGCCACTGACGGCACGGTGAAGGTCGTCGAAGCCTTGAAGGCACGTGGCGAGACGCTCGACTATTGCATCGTCGGCGAACCTACCAGTGCCGCCGAGTTCGGCGACACCATCAAGAACGGACGGCGCGGCTCGTTGTCCGGCACCTTGCGCGTCAAGGGCGTGCAGGGCCACATCGCCTACCCGCACCTGGCCAAGAATCCCATCCATCTCGCCGCGCCGGCGATCGCCGAGCTCGCCGACACCATGTGGGACGAGGGCAATGCCTACTTCCCGCCCACCACCTGGCAGATCTCCAACATCCACGCCGGCACCGGCGCCACCAACGTCATCCCCGGCGCGGTCGAGATCCAGTTCAACTTCCGCTTCTCCACCGCCAGCACCGCCGAAGGCTTGATGGACGCGGTGAATGAAATCCTCGACAGTCACGGCCTCGATTACGAGATCGACTGGAGTCTGTCCGGCAAGCCCTTCCTCACCCCGCGCGGCCCCCTGTGCGATCGCCTGAGCGAAGCCATCCACGAGGTCACCGGCCTCACCNCCGAACTGTCGACCACCGGCGGCACCTCGGACGGACGCTTCATCGCCGACATCTGCCGCGAAGTCGTCGAGTTCGGCCCGCTCAACATGAGCATCCACAAGCTGAACGAGCACGTCGCGGTGGAAAACATCGAGCAGCTGGCGGCGATCTACCAGAAGACGCTGGAAAAACTGCTGGCTTGACCCTGAACAGAACCCGCGCGATGAAACACTTCGAAGACACCGAATCCCTGATCACCGTGCGCGACTGGCTGCGCTTCGCCGTGTCGCGCTTCAACGAGGCCGAATTGTTTTTCGGCCATGGCACCGACAATGCCTTCGACGAGGCGGCCTATCTGATCCTGCATACCCTGCACCTGCCGCTCGACCGGCTCGAACCCTTCCTCGATGCCAGCCTGACGCACGGCGAGTCCGAGCAGGTGCAGGCGGTGATCGAGCGCCGGGTGCGCGAACGTCTGCCTGCCGCCTACCTCACCCACGAGGCCTGGCTGGGCGCGCACCGTTTCTATGTCGACGAGCGCGTGATCGTGCCGCGCTCCTTCATCGCCGAGTTGCTGCACGAACAGCTGGCGCCGTGGGTGGACAATCCGGACGAGGTGACGCGTGCACTTGACCTCTGCACCGGCTCCGGCTGTCTCGCCGTTCTCGCGGCGCTGGCCTTCNCCAACGCGGAAGTCGATGCAGTCGACCTCTCGAAGGATGCGCTCGACGTCGCCGCAAAGAACGTCGGCGATTACGGTCTCGCGGACCGTATCGAGCTGGTCGAGTCGGATCTGTTTGCGGCGCTGGACGGCCGGACCTATGACGTCATCGTCAGCAACCCGCCCTATGTGAACGCCGAATCGGTTGCCGCGCTGCCGCCGGAATACCAGGCGGAACCCGCGCTGGCGCTGGGCTCGGGCGAGGATGGCCTGGATGCCACCCGGAAGATTCTGACCGGCGCCCAGGCCCACCTCAATCCCGGCGGCCTGCTGGTGGTTGAAATCGGCCACAACCGCGATGCGCTCGAAGCCGCCTATCCTGCCCTGCCCTTCACCTGGCTCGACACCGAGAGCGGCGACCAGTACGTGTTCATGCTGCGGCGCGAGCATCTCGCCGGCCTGTAATCAGACCGATCCTGACGCGCGCTGCCGCTCCAGCAGCGCGACCAGCTGGTCCGCCGCCTGCGGCCGGCTCATCAGATAGCCCTGACCGAATTCGCAACCGTTCTCGCGCAGGAAGTCATACTGCTGCGAGGTTTCGATGCCTTCGGCGATCACCTCCAGCCCAAGTCCTTTCGCCAAGGCCAGGATTGTCGTGACGATCTGGGTATCGCCAGCCTGGTCCGGGATTCGGCGGACGAACGACTGATCGATCTTGAGCGCGTGAAACGGCAGCTGCTTGAGGTAGCTCAGACTGGAATAGCCGGTGCCGAAGTCGTCGAGCGACAGTCGCACGCCCATACTGCGCAGTTTGTCGAGACTGCTGCGAACCTCGTCGTTCATGATCAGCATCACGTTCTCGGTAATCTCGAGTTCGAGGCACTCCGCAGCCAGGCCGGTACGCGCAAGTGCCTGGGCAACCGATTTCACCAGGCGCCCNCCTTCGAACTGTCGGGTCGAGACGTTCACGGCCAGCGTCAATTCGGCAGCCCTGCCCTGCTTCTGCCAGGCGTGCAATTGAGCGCAGCCGGCCTCCAGCACCCATTCGCCGAGCTGGACGATCAGGCCGGTGTCTTCGGCGGCTGAGATGAATGCGCCGGGCAGCACCAGTCTCTGGTCCGGATCGTTCCAGCGCAGCAAGGCCTCGAGCCCGACGATGCGCCCGCTTTCCAGCTCCACGATCGGCTGGTAATGCAACAGGAATTCGTCACGTTCCAGCGCCTGGCGCAGGCGGGTGTCGAGCGTCAGCCGCTCCACCACGCGCGCGGTCTGCTGCGCGTGATAGAACAGGAAGCGATTGCCGCCTTGTTCCTTCGCCTGATACATGGCCGTGTCGGCATGCTTGAGCAGCGTTTCCACCGACGATGCGTCGTCGGGATACAGTGCAATGCCGATACTGGCGCTACTGTATATCTGGGTGGCGCCGATATCGATCGGCATGGCAAGACTGTTCAGCAGACGGGTGGCGACCAGTTCGGCATCCGTCTGCACGTCGATATCGGATACGATCGCCACGAATTCATCGCCGCCGAAACGGCTCAGATGATCGTGCGCGCGCAACACCGATTGCAGGCGCTGGGCGACCTGCTGCAGCAAGAGGTCGCCTGCCCCATGACCGAGTCCGTCATTGATGTTCTTCAACCGGTCGAGGTCGATGAACAACAGGGCCAGTCGCGCTTCGCTGCCTTGCAGAGCGGACAGCATTCTTTCGAGTGCGGTGCGGAAACCTTCGCGGTTCGGCAGCTGCGTCAGCCCGTCGAAATAAGCCAGCTGGTTCAGGTGTTGCTGGGCCGTTTCACGCTGCTGGATTTCAGTCTGCAGCAGATCGGCACGGCGCTGCAGCTCGCCCGTCTGCCGCTTGACCTGGTAGCGCAGCAAGCCGACGATCGCCAACGCCAGGACGAACAAGCCTGCAACCGCAGCCACGGCCCACGACAGCCAGCTGGGATAGCGCGTTTCAGGCGCGGCTTCGAGCCAACGCCGTAGCGACGCGTAATAGGCCGACCCGGGATCAACCTTGAGCGCAGCCAGGTCCCGATCCAATGCATGCAGGAGGGCGGGATCAGCATGCTTCGGGGCGGCGTAATGGACGAAAATGGGATTGAATACGATGCCGGTCGCGACCATGTCGTTGGGGTGGACATGCAGCGCCGCGAACACCCGGTTCACCGCGCCTGCATCAGCCCGGCGTTCGATGATCGCCCGCAACACATCCGCATAGGTATCCACGTAGACCGGCGTAAATCCCGCGTCGAACTGCCTCGCCAAATCGATCAGGGTCTGGCTGTGCGTGCTGCCCCGCATGAGCGCAACCCGCTTGCCCTTGAGATCGGGCAGCGACTCGATGTGGGACTGGGCATGGCGGAACACCATGCCCCAGTTTCCGATCAGGCTCTGCTGGCTGAATTGGAAGCGCTTCGCACGTTCCTCGCTATAGGCAATTCCCACAAGCAGATCGATCTCGCCCTTGTCGAGGCGGGAAAGGAGATTGTCGAAGGAATCGGGAACGTAGGTGATCCGCCAGCCTTCCCGATTCGCCACCGCGCGGATGACGTCGATCGCGATGCCCTGGGGCGGCACACCGGGTGTTGCCGTGACGATGGGAGGATTGTCGGCCACGCCGACCCGGACAGGAATCCCGCCTTGCACGGCCATTGCCGGCGAGCCCGACAACAACCAGAACAGACAGGCCTGCAGAAGAATACGGAAAACCACGCAAATAAATCCCTGTAGATCAAACCACGCCAGGTGCCCTGGCTGTTGCGGATGTAGCCTAACCTAATATCCGGCCCGGTACTAAGCGCGAACCGACTAGCGGGACGCGGTGGCCAAGTCGGCAGCAATGTGTCGGGCAAGTTGTCGTGCGGCTGCCTGGATGTCGTCGCCGGCCTCGTCGCCGGGGCAGGCAAGCGCGATTTCGATGCCATACAGATCGAGCCGGGGCGGCAGGATACCGAACGCGCGCGCCAGCGACAGCGCGTCGAGCACGCCGAGCCCGTGGCTGGATAGACCCTGCGTGTAGCCCGGCCACGCGTCCTGGTCGAAACGTTTGATGCGGCCAGGCCGATCGCCGCTTTGCATGGCGTCGACCAGGATGACCCAATCCGCCTGTTCCAGCAGGCCGATCAGGCTGGCGCCGGGCCTGTCCAGCTTGTCGATGGCAAGTTCATGCTCGCCCTGGACACCGCAATCCGCCAGGGCATCCACGGTCAGCCAGCCGGCCTGGTCGTCGCCCGACGGCGAACCGATGCCGAGGATACGGACCTTGCTCATGTGCGTGCGACGTTCATCCGCAAAAANTGGGTGGCGCAGGAAATGCAGGGATCGTAGTTGCGGATGACTTTTTCGCAATGCAGGCGCAGCGCGTCGTCCGGATGGTCGAGCCCAAAATTCAGCAGCGACAGCCGCAGATCCTCTTCGATGCGCCCCTGGTTCTGGCTGGTCGGCGGCACGATGCGCGCGTTGACGACGCGGCCTTCGGCGTCCATCTCGTAGCGATGCCACAGCAGTCCGCGCGGCGCCTCGGTGCAGCCGGTCGCCACGCCGGCGCGCGGTGTGGCGGGCACCCAGGGCGAGTCCGGCACGCGATAGCCGTCGAGCAGACGTAGCGCTTCATGGAGTGCGAGCCAGATTTCCACCGCACGTGCCAGCAGGCTGTGAAACAGGTTGCGGCTGGGCAGCACGAAGTCGATATCGGCAAGCAGCGCCCGGATCGCGCCGGGCAGATGCGCGTGGTTGAGGTTGAGGCGCGCCAGCGGCCCGACCAGATACGGCTGCCCGTGATAGGTGCTGAACAGTGCGGTGGAATGCGGTTCGTGACGCTCGGCGAAATGCGCGTCGAAGGCCTCCGCCCCGATACGCAAGCCATCGCTGGTCCCGATCTCGCCACGCTCGATGGCGTAATCGGCCGGGTGCTGCGTCGCCACCGACACGAAAGCCTGGTCATCCTGCGGCATCGGGATGGCGGCGGCCCAGCGGATCAGCGCTTCGGCCTCGGGCAGGGCGGCGCGCAGCTTCTCCCGCATGTCGCGGATGCGCGCCAACGAGGGCGCACCATGGAAGCCGCCGACACGGACACCGACCGGATGCACCGAGCGGGCGCCGAACAGGTCCATCAGTTCGTTGCCCAGACCCTGAATGCGCAGGCCGCGACGCACCGCCTCCGGCGCGATGCGCGCCAGTTCGATGGCGCTGCCGCAGTCGAAGAAATCCGGCGCCGCCAGCAGGTGGATGTGCAGGCTGTGGCTCTGGATCCATTCGCCGCAGTAGAACACCCGGCGCATGGCCTGTGCCCACGGGCTTAACTCGACATTGAAGAGTCTTTCCAGCGCCTGCGCCGCGGTCACCTGGTATGCCACGGGGCAGATGCCGCAGATGCGCGCCACCATGTCGGGGATCTCNGAGTAGTGGCGACCTTCGAGGAATTTCTCGAAGAAGCGCGGCGGCTCGAAAATACGCAGGCGCAGCTCGGCGATGTCACCCTGCTCGATGCGCAAATCGAGCGCGCCCTCGCCTTCCACCCGGGCAAGCACCGGAACGTGGATCGCCACGCTGCGCCGTTCAGTCATGCGCGCCCATCCTCAGTTTGTCGGCGGCTGCGAGAAACACCGGCGCCTGGCTGTTGATCGACTGGAAACGCCGCACGATGGCCTCGGGCGTCAGTCCCAGATGGCCGAACTGCATGGCCAGCGCATCGGTGTTGGCATTTTCTGCCGGGCCATAGCAACCATAACAGTCGCGGCCGAGGCTGGGACACAGTGCTCCGCAACCCGCCCGCGTCACTGGCCCCATGCAGGCGATGCCGTGAGTCACCATCACGCAAGGGTAGCCCTGGCGCTTGCATTCGGTACACACCTTGTCGACGTTGTCGCGCGGCGCCACGCCGAGTAGGAGCGCATTGACCACCGCCAGCATCTGCGGTCCGCTGACCGGGCAGCCCCATAGCTCGAAATCCACTTTCACATGGCTGGAAATCGGCGTCGAGCGCTCCAGGCTGGCGATCGCCTCGGGATGGCTGTAGATCTGCGCCACCCATTCCGCGCCCTTGGCCTGGTTGCGCAAACCCTGGATGCCGCCCGAGGTGGCACAGGCACCAATGGCGATCAGCAGACCGCTATGGGCACGGATGTGCTGGATGCGTTCGAGATCTTCCGGCGTCGACACGCTGCCCTCGACGAACACCACATCCACACCGGTATCCGGATTGAGCGGCCCCGCTTCGGCAAAGTGCACCAGATCGATCCGTTCGGCGAGCGTCAGCAGCGCCTCGCCGAGATTGAGGAAAGACAACTGGCAGCCGTCGCAGGAACTGAACTTGTGCACGGCCACGCGCGGTTTGCTCGAGTGAGCGGTCTGCAGGCTCATCAGAACCCCTTGTGTGCGAGCAGGGCCTTGACCTCGCTCCAGTTGAACACCGGGCCGTCGCGGCAAACAAACGCCCCTCCGAACTGGCAGTGGCCGCAGCGGCCGACCGCGCACTGCATGTTGCGCTCCATGCTGAGATACAGGCGCGACTCTGGCAGGCCGTGTGCCAGCAGGGCATCCGCCGCGCTGCGCATCATGCCTTCCGGCCCGCACAACATGGCCACGGCACAGCCCGGATCGAAGTTGGCCAGATTGAACAATTCCGTCACCCGCCCGACATGCCAGGGCCACAACGCGGCTCCCTCGCTTGCCGCCACCAACACCTGGGTATCCGGCAATTTCGCCCAGCGGTCGTATTGTTCGCGCCAGATCAGGTCTTCGGCATGCTTCACACCCTGGATGATGACGAGCTTGCCGAAGCGTTCGCGCCGCCGCAGCACGTAATGAATCACCGACACGACAGGCGCGCAGCCGAGGCCGCCTGTCACGAGCACGACATCGCATCCGCCCACTTCCTGCAACGGCCAGCCGCGTCCAAACGGTCCGCGCAGCCCTACCCGATCGCCTGGTTTGAGCGCAGCCAGCCCCGGGTGACGCGTCCCAGTGCACGGATGGTATGGCCGACGAGATCGCGCTCTTCCGGATCCGACATGATGGAAATCGGGACTTCGCCGACGCCGTAGAGATACAGCATGTTGAACTGGCCGGGCGCAAAACGGTAGGCCGCCTGCGCGGCTGCATCATCGAGCCGCAACTGCAGCGTGAAGATGGTCGGCGACTCCTGGATGCGCGCCAGGACGGTGGCGGCATGCGGAGGGCCGGCATCGAGACGGTTCGACATGTTCATGGCTGCCCCTCGGTGAGGGCGGCGACTTCCTCGGTCAGGTCGATGCCGACCGGACACCAGGCGATGCAGCGGCCGCAGCCGACACAGCCGCTGCGGCCGAACTGGTCATGCCAGGTGGCCAGCTTGTGGGTCAGCCACTGGCGATAGCGGCCACGGATGTCGGCCCGTACGTTGAAACCGTGTAAATGGCCGTGCGCCTCGACGAAGCAGGAATCCCACATTCGCGCATGCTCGCTGGCCGCGCCGTCGAGCGCCGGGGTGTCGGCCTCGGCATGACAGAAACAGGTGGGACACACCGCCGTGCAATTGCCGCAGGCAAGGCAACGCGCCGCCACCTCGTCCCAGCGCGGATGTTCCAGCCGGCTCATCAGACTGTCGCGCAGATGACGGCTCGGCAGGCCGCGGGTCTGGACGGCGGCGGCAGATACGCCCTGCTGGCGGGCCGCCTCGATCTGTTGCGGGGTGGCCCATGCCAGGTTCAGATCATCCAGCACCGCTTGTCCCTGTCCGCTGCCCGCCACGACGACAAAACCATCCGCCAGTTCTGCCAACGCAAGATCGTAGCCGGCGGTCGGGGTGGGGCCATCGCCGGTCGACGCGCAAAANCATGTCGATGCCGGTTCGGCACATTGCACGGCGACCAGGAACACGTGGTCGCGTCGTTGCGCATAATGCGCGTCGCGCCGGTCTTCGCGCAGGAAATGCGCATCCTGCAAGGCCAGCGCCGCCAGGTCGCAAGCGCGCACGCCGATGATGGCTTGCCGGAGAAGCGGCGGGTGGTCGGCCGCAAACTGCAGCTTGCCCGCCTCGTCGCGTTCGACGCGCCACAGCGATTCCTTTGGTGCGAAGGTGTGCGGCTTGATGGCCTGGGGNCCGTTGGCCCAGGCGAAATAGCGGTTGAGGGGATCGGACGTGAGCCGATAGCGGCCGGGCGTTTGCTCGGCCTGTATCCCGCGCGGCAGGTCATCCGGCGGCTCGAGTTCGCGCATGACGACGGCCCCNTGCTCCACCGTGGGTCCCAGGCATTGATAACCCCGCTCCCTGAGCCGGGCCAGCAGGGAAGGCAACTGCGCAAGCGGCAGAAATCCAGCACGGTCGGATTGGGAAGAAAGCATGGGCCGGACGCCTCCGCTTGGTTTTTTACATTGGTTTTTTACAGTGTATGCATAAAAGCGCAGGCAGAACAAATAGTGTATGCCACTGCGACAGCGTCACGAGCCGGAAAGGCCGTCATGCAGCGTTCGTTATAATGCGCCATTTACGCAGTAATGAATGAAGGAGTGAGTCATGCAGCAACAACTCGATGTATTCGTTTCGTCCCTGACGTCTNTTCTGACGCAACTGGCTGCGTTTGTCCCGCAGTTGTTGGCAGCCCTGCTGCTTCTATTCATCGGCTGGCTGTTTGCGAATCTGGTTCGAACCGGCGTCACCAAGCTGCTCGATGTATTGCATTTCGATAGCCTGGCCGAGAAAACCGGCATAGAAGCCTTCCTCAAGCAGGGCAATCTCGAGCTCAGCCTGTCGCGCCTGTTGGCCAAGCTGGCCTACTGGNTCGTCATTTTCATCGTCGTCGTGACCGTGGCCAACAGCCTCGGCCTGCATATCGTGGCCGATCTGTTCAACAAGATCGTGCTCTACATCCCCAATATCATCGTCGCCATCCTGGTCCTGGTATTCGGCGTGCTGGTGGCGCGCTTCATCAACCGCATGGTGTTCGCCTACCTCAACAACATCGGCGTGCAGGGCGCGCTCACCATCAGCACGCTGTCGGAATATGCGGTCATCATCTTCGTGGTGTTCGTGGCGCTCGAACAGCTCCAGATCGGCACCAGCCTCCTCACTGCGGCATTCCAGATCGGCTTCGGGGCGGTCGGGCTGGCGTTTGCGCTGGCGTTCGGCCTGGGCGGCCGCGAATGGGCCGCAGGCGTGATCAAGAAAATGACCGAGAAATAAGACGAGGCCAGCGGGCAAAGCCCGCTGGCCTGAGGGTTCAGCGAATGCGCGGCTTGCGGGTGTGCTTGTCGGGCACCCCGCGCGTCTGCCGCCGCGGGCTGGGGGCCATTCCGGCCCATTCCATCACCCGTGCAACCAGATCGTCGTCGAGTTCCATCTTCTGCCCGCGCCGCAGCTGCGGCGGCAGCGCGATCGGGCCGAAACGGATGCGCGTGAGGCGCGACACCGTCAGGCCGAAGTGTTCGAACAGCCGCCGCACCTCGCGCTTGCGGCCTTCCTTGATCACCACGCGATACCATTTGTTGGCGCCCTCGCCGCCGGCGGCGAAGCAGCTTTGCAGCTGCGCCGGGCCGTCATCGAGTTCCACCCCNGCCAGCAACTGGGCAATCATGTCTTCGGTCAGCTCGCCCAGCACGCGCACCGCATACTCGCGCTCGACTTCGAAGCGCGGGTGCATCAGCTGGTTGGCGAGTTCGCCCGACGTGGTGAAGACCATCAGGCCGTCGGTGTTGTAGTCCAGCCGGCCGATGGAAATCCATTTGGCGCCGCGCAGCTTGGGCAGCGCATCAAAAACCGTGGCGCGGCCCTTGGGGTCGTCGCGGGTGACGATCTCGCCTTCCGACTTGTGGTAGATCAAAATGCGCGTGCGCTTTTCATCGAAGCGCAGGTAGACGCGGCGTCCGCTGACCTTGACGATGTCGCGCGGCCCGACCTTGCTGCCGATCGTGGCGGTTTCGCCGTTGACCTGTACCCGGCCCTCGGCGATCCATTCCTCCATCTCGCGGCGTGAGCCGAGGCCGGCCGAGGCCAGCGCCTTCTGCAGGCGCTCGCTCGGTGCCTCGGGGGCGATCGCCTGCTGCAGGCGGCTCGCCGCGCGCCCCATGGGGGCGGTGGGCGAGCGGCGGATGGGGGATGCGGGGCGGGCCATATTCAGGAAATCTCGGTAACTGCGCTATCCGACGCTGTGCTTGCGCGGGCGGTTTCGATCACCGCGCCAAACGTCGGGGGCGTCATTGTCCGCCAATTCCTCACGCAATTCAGGAATTAATGCGGTTTCGTCCGGGGTGACCAGATTGCCGAGCTCTTCCAGCGGCGGCAGTTCGGACAGCGTGCGCAGCCCCAGGTCGCTGAGGAAGTGGCCGGTGGTGCCGAACAGCGCCGGCCGGCCGGGCACGTCGCGATGGCCTATGGCCTCGATCCAGCCGCGCTCTTCCAGCGTCTTGATGATGTTGGGATTGACCGAGACGCCGCGGATGTCCTCGATGTCGCCGCGCGTCACCGGCTGGCGGTAGGCGATGATGGCGAGCGTTTCCAGCACCGCGCGCGAGTAGCGCGGTGGTTTCTCGTTCTTCAGCCGCGACAGCCAGGGCTGCATCTCGGCGCGCGTCTGGAAGCGCCAGCCGTCGGCCACCTGGATCAGTTCCACGCCGCGGCCGTGCCACTGCGCGCGCAAATCGTCGAGCGCGCGGCGCAGCACATCATTGGACAGGCCTGGATTCGATTCTTCTTGTTCGAACATGCGCCTGAGCTCGGCCAACGTCAGCGGCTCGACCGCCGCCAGCAGCGCCGCCTCCAGCACGACCTTCAGATCATCGGGGTTGTCACTCGGTTGCAGATTCATGGAGCTTCACGTAGATGGGGGCGAACGGCTCGGCCTGCGTCACGTCGAGCAGGGTTTCCTTGGTCAGTTCCAGCACCGCGAGGAAGGTGACCACGAGTTCGTGCACGGTCGACGATTCCGGGAACAAGTCNCTGAATTCCATGAATTCGCCCGGCGTCAGCCGCTTCATGATGCGGCTCATGTGCTCGCGGATCGACAATTCCTGGCGGCCGATGCGGTGATGGGTGCGGTTCTTCGCGCGCGACAGGATCGCCAGCCAGGCCGCGGCGAGCTCTTCCGGGTGCAGGCTCGGCAGGCGCTTGGCCGCCGCCGGCAGGAACACGCTGACGGTGTCGAAATCGCGCCCGGCCTGCGGCAAGGCATCGAGATGCTGTCCGGCGAGCTTCATCTGCTCGTATTCCAGCAGGCGGCGCACCAGCTCGGCGCGCGGATCCTCGCCCTCGCCGGTTTCCTCGGCCTGCTCGCGGCGCGGCAGCAGCATGCGCGACTTGATGTCGATCAGCATCGCCGCCATCAGCAGGTATTCGGCCGCCAGTTCCAGCCGCGTCGCGCGCGCCGCCTCGACATAGGCCATGTACTGCTTCGTCAGCGCCGCCATCGGAATGTCGAGGACATCGAGGTTCTGCTTGCGGATCAGGTACAAGAGCAGGTCGAGCGGGCCCTCGAAGGCGTCGAGGAACACCTCGAGCGCGTCGGGCGGAATGTAGAGATCCTGCGGCAGCTCGGTGAGCGGCTCGCCGCGCACCTTGATGACGGGTGCGGGNGGCGTCTCGGGAAGCGGTGCCTCAAGGAGTTCGGCGGAATTCATGGCNGGCATTTTACCCGAGGCCGGCATGGACAAGCGTCAACCGCAATGTTTATACTTGGTTTAAACATTTTCCCGAAGGAGCTGACATGGCCGAGGTCTATCTGGATATCAAGCAGTGGGGCAACAATCTGGGCGTGCGACTCCCGGCAGCGGTGGCGCGCGCAGCCCATCTGCACGCCGATCAGCGGGTTCGGGTGTCGGTGGAAGACGGGCAAATCGTGATTTGCCCGGCCGACGCGTCCTCGCTCACGCTGGAACAGCGCCTGGCGAAATTCGATCCGGAACGGCACGGCGGCGAGGCGATGGCCAGCGAACCCGTCGGGGCCGAGAAATGGTAGCGGCATCGAAAACCACCGCCTGGGTGCCCGACCGCAAGGACATCGTCTGGATAGACTGTAATCCGCAGGCCGGCCGGGAGATGAAGGACATCCACCCTTTTCTGGTGCTGTCGCCGCGCCTCTTCAACGCCCGCACCTCGCTGGTGATCGGCCTGCCCATGACTACGGCCGAATACAACGCCGACAATCCCTTCGCGGTAGCCGCAGGCGTTGCCAAGGGGCGCGGCAAGGCCGGCAAGACCAGTTATGTGCTGTGTCATCAACCCAAATCCTTCGACTGGCGCATGCGCGGCGCCAAAGCCCATCCGATGGGTGCCCTCCCCGATGCCTTGTTTGCCGACGTGTGCGAGCGCCTGAACCAGATCATCCGGCTGGCCTGAATCCATCTGGCGACTTCCGCTTGCATTTTACCGAACGGTCAACTAGCATCCGGTTCATGAACGCTGCCACCGATACCCGCTCCCGCATCATCGCCGCCGCCAAGCCGCGCTTTCACTCGCGCAGCTACGCCAATGTGGGCATCCAGGAAATCTGCGAGAGCGCCGGCGTGCAGAAGGGCAGCTTCTACCACTTCTTCCCGTCCAAGCGCGACCTGGTCATGGCCGTGATCGACGAGTTCGCCGACGAATGGGCCCACGGCTTCGTCGCCGAGGCCTTCGACCCCGCCCTGCCGCCGATGGAGCGCATCGACTACCTCGTCGACGCCGCCTACTTCTGGCAGAAGTCGATCAAGCAGATCCACGGCCGCATGCTCGGCTGCATCTTCGGCAACCTGACGCTCGAAGTCAGCACCCAGGACGACATCCTGCGCGCCAAGCTGCTGGCGATCTTTNCGCGCGCCAAGACGCGCTTCAGGGAGACGCTGGAGGAAGCCGTCGCCGCCGGCACGATCGCGCCGCTCGATTCGGACCTGACTGCCGAAGCCATGCTCGCCTACCTCGAAGGCGTCATCCTGCTGGCCAAGTCGCAGAACGACCCCGAGGTGATCTACCNNCTCGGCCCCGCCATCAAGACGCTGCGCGTCGAGACGGCCCGCGCCTGAGATCATGCACGCGGACCGGCTTTTTCGCCAGCGACTTAACCGACCGGTCTAGCGGCAGTCCTGGGCTCGCCGCGCTTTCCGATTTCTCCCCGCAGTGCGCTGCCTTTCCGCCCGGCAATTTTTTTGCCGATCATCTTGACCGAACGGTCATCTACTAGAGGAGGTTACACCATGAGCACGAACGCAACCCAGACCCTGGACGCCCGCGGAATGAACTGCCCGCTGCCCATCCTGCGCACCAAGAAGGCCCTGACCGACCTCGCCAAGGGCGAGATCCTCGCCATCGTCGCCACCGATCCTGGCTCACTCAAGGACATGCAGGCCTTCTGCAAGCAAACCGGCAACGAGCTGGTCTCGTCGAGCGAGAACCAGGGCGAGTTCGCCTTCCTGATTCGCAAGAGCTAAGGAGACGACCATGGGCGCACCTGAAAAACTCCTCGCCGAACATCTCACTCCAGCGCTGCTCGACCAGTGGTTCGACCAGCGCTTCGAGNGAAAAATGGCCGAGCGCGAAGCCGCGCACGTGCCGTCGCTGTCCATCATCGCCACCAAGGGCACGATGGATTGGGCCTACCCGCCCTTCATCCTCGCCTCCACCGCCGGCGCGCTCGGCTGGGATGTATCGGTGTTCTTCACCTTCTACGGGCTCGAACTGCTGAAGAAGGACCTGCACCTGGAGATCAGCCCGCTCGGCAACCCCAGCATGCCGATGAAGATGCCGTTCGGCCCGCAATGGCTCAAGGACATCAACTGGAAGGTGCCGAATGTCGTCATGGCCGGCGTGCCCGGTTTCGAAAAAGTGGCGACCGGGCTGATGCAGCAGACAGTGAAGAACAAGGGCGTCGCCAGTATCGACGAACTGCGCAGCGCCTGCCTCGAAGCCGACGCCAAGCTCTATGCCTGCCAGATGACCGTCGACCTGTTCGGCTATTCGCAGGACGAGTTCATCCCGGAGATCGCCGGCTGGATTGGCGCGGCGAGCTACCTGCCGCAGGCGCAGAAGTCGGATGTGTGTTTGTTCATCTGAGTCGTGTCGTGCCCTAGCCGCGCCGGATACATCGGCGCGGCTAGGGCATTGGGGTAGCAGGTATGCTTTTGCAGGACCTGGCCCCAGACACGATGCTCAACGATCCGTGTTAACTAGGATGTTAGGCCGCTGTTGATTTGCGGTTTTGCTATGCGAAAGCACGTTCCGTCCTCGGATCGTTAGCGAGTTCTTTATCTTCCGCCGCGTGCGCGAGCACTTGAGCGCCGAGTGTAAGTTGGGCATCACGCGAAAGAGAAGAAAGCCCCGGAAAAGCACTCGCGCATCCTTCAATCAGTTCATCAGCAACAGCTGCGTCCAATTTTTCAGGGTGTTTTGCCAGGTACCAAAGCTGGAAGACTTGAAGCTGCACCGGCGATCGGCCATTCAATCGGATGTAGTCCTCGACAGCCAGAAACAGCACTCCTTCGACTTGCGAGTCGGGCAAGGGAGCCAAGGTTTTCTCGCTGTCGCTGTCCGCGTGCTTGAAGAAGTTGCGGTACGGAAAGTTAATGTAGTTGCGCTTTAGATCTTTGCCTTCCGGAACGTTCTCACGGGCCTGAAAAGAGAAGCTGTCAATTCCAGCCTTTGCACACAGAACGTCGATGATCTCCCAAGCATTGGTCGCAAGCGAATAGACCGAGACAGCGTCTCGGCCGGCAAAGAACAACTCGATGGCTGTCGACAATTGCCGTCTCGCAACGTCGAACTTTGTAAGTGGTTCAAGCATCAATCGCCTCTGCGGAACAACGTTACTTAGACGGTGCACCGTGTGACGTCGCACGCCGTCTAAATCGGAACGGCCGTCGCGTTACGCGCTGTAATTGTTTGATTGCGCAGAACTCTACGCCCTGCTCGTCAGCTTACGCAAACCAAAAAGTCGCGGAGGGAAGTTCGCGTAACACTTCAACTTCATCATCCTCACCCGAACACCACCTCCGCCACATCCTGATACCGCTTCGCGAAATGCACCGTCATCCCGGCCCGGATGTGGTCGGGCAGCTTGTCGAAGTCGCGGCGGTTGGCTTCGGGCAGGATGAGTTCGTGCAGGCCGATGCGGCGCGCGGCGATGACCTTTTCGCGGATGCCGCCGACCGGCAGCACCTGGCCGGTGAGCGTGAGTTCTCCGGTCATGGCGAGCGGGCGCGGAATCTTNTTGTTCTTCGCCAGCGACAGGAGCGCGGTGGCCATGGTGACGCCGGCGCTGGGGCCATCCTTGGGGGTGGCGCCTTCCGGCACGTGCAGGTGAACGAAGCTCTTGTCGAAGAAGGCCGAGTCGGCGCCGTAGGCCTTGAGGTGCGAGGCGACGTAGCTGTAGGCAATCTCGGCCGATTCCTTCATTACCTCGCCGAGCTTGCCGGTGAGCTTGAAGCCACGATTCAGCGTGTGAATGCGCGACGCCTCGACCGGCAGTGTCGCGCCGCCCATTGCGGTCCAGGCCAGTCCAGTCACGACACCGACACCGGTCAGTGGCTTCTCCTTGGTGAACACGGGCTTGTCGAGATAGCTCTCGATCTCCTTGACGCCAATCTTGATCGGCGTGGCCGTGCCGCCGAGGATTTTCACCACGGCCTTGCGCGCGACCCGCCCCAGCTGCTTTTCCAGGTTGCGCACGCCGGCCTCGCGGGCGTAGCCCTCGATCACGTGGCGGATCGCGCCTTCGCTGATCACGAGCTGATTCTTCTTCAGCCCAGCCCGTTCCAGCACGCGCGGCCACAGGTGATGCTTGGCGATGGCGACCTTTTCCTCTGTGATGTAGCCCGACAGGCGGATGACCTCCATGCGGTCGAGCAGCGCCGACGGGNNAATCGAGAAGTCATTGGCGGTGCAGATGAACAGCGCCTTGGACAGATCGAAGCGCACGTCGAGATAATGGTCGAGAAAGTCGGCGTTCTGCTCGGGGTCGAGTACTTCGAGCAGCGCGCTCGCAGGGTCGCCCTGGTAGCTCGCGCCGATCTTGTCGATCTCGTCGAGCATGATGACCGGGTTGGCCGAGCCGACCTCCTTCAGCGCCTGCACGAACTTGCCCGGCATGGCGCCGATGTAGGTGCGGCGATGGCCCTTGATCTCGGCCTCGTCGCGCATGCCGCCGACCGAGAATCGGTAGAACTTGCGCCCCAGCGCCTCGGCGACGGACTTGCCGATCGAGGTCTTGCCGACGCCGGGCGGGCCGATCAAGAGCAGGATCGAGCCGGCCATTTCGCCACGCATGGCGCCGACGGCGAGGAATTCGATGATGCGGTCCTTGACGTCCTCCAGCCCGTCGTGGTCGCGGTCGAGAATGCGGCGCGCGCGCTCGAGGTCGATCTTGTCCTGGGTATGGATGCCCCACGGCAGCACGGTGAGCCAGTCGAGATAGTTGCGGGTGACGGTGTATTCGGCCGACCCCGTCTCCAGCAGCGACAGCTTGTGC
Source organism: Thiobacillus sp. (assembly GCF_013693775.1). Classification (NCBI taxonomy): domain Bacteria; kingdom Pseudomonadati; phylum Pseudomonadota; class Betaproteobacteria; order Nitrosomonadales; family Thiobacillaceae; genus Thiobacillus; species Thiobacillus sp. The sequence continues at coordinate 650,335 of NZ_CP059257.1, read as the reverse complement.
ATTTCCTCGTCGATGCGCTTTTGTGCCTGTTCAGGCAGCGTCAGCTTGGCGAGACGCTCGCGGAAGGTGTCGAGCTCGGCGGTCTTGTCGTCCTTGGCGATGCCCAGTTCCTTCTGGATCGCGCGCAGCTGCTGGTGAAGGAAGAACTCGCGCTGCTGCTCGCTCATCTTCTCGTCGACGCGTTCGCGTATCTGCGACTGCAGGCGCGCGACGTCGAGTTCCTTTTTCAGCAGGACGAGCACCTTCTCCATGCGCTTCTTCAAGCCGAAGGCTTCCAGCACCTCCTGCAGTTCCTGCTTCGAGGCGGTGGTGAGGCTGGCGGCGAAATCAGTCAGCTGCGACGGCTCGTTGGGCCCGAAGCGGTTGAGGAAGAACTTCAATTCCTCCGAATACAGCGGGTTGAGCGGCAGCAACTCCTTGATCGTGTTGATGATGGCGATGGAATAGGCGCGGATCTCCTCCGATTCCGGCTTGCCGGGCTCGTTCGGGTAATCGACCCGGACCTTGTAGGGCGGGGTGTCCGACAACCATTCGACGATGCGAAACCGCTTGGAACCCTCGGCAATGAACTGCATCTTGCCGTCGGAACGAACCGGGTGGTGGATGCGCACCACCGTACCCACGCTGTGGAAATCCGCCCGCTTGACATCATCGGTGTTGTCGGGCTTGACCACCACCAGCCCCACCATGTGGTGCGCGGTTTCGCCGATGGCCTCCACCGTCGACAGCCAGGGGGCTTCGTTCATCAGCAGCGGCAGGGTCTGCGCCGGAAAAAACGGCTTTTCGGTCAGCGGCAGCAGGTACAGTTCGGCGGGCAGTGCCGGCGCAGCCGGCAACTGGCGTTCATCGGGGAGGATTTCGCCTTCTAGCGGGTCATTGGGCATGGTCTGATCGTCTCAATCCTGAAAGCAGAACTGGAAGTATCGGGCCTATCCCCTCGTTTTCAAGGCCGGGGTGGGTTGGGACGTACGGGAATTTCCTCGACCGTGTCCGGCATGCTCGACAGGATCATCAGCTCGACGCGCCGGTTGCGGGCGCGTCCTTCCGCCGTATCGTTGGGCGCGATCGGCTGGCTGGCCTCGCGCCCGATGGCGGACAGGCGGGCCGGCGCGATGCCGCTGTCGGCCAGCAGACGTACCACGCTGGTTGCACGAACCGCTGACAGTTCCCAGTTGGAGGCAAACGCCGAATTGCTGATCGGCACGTTGTCGGTATGGCCGGTGACCTCGAGGTTGAAGGGTTCGTTCTTCAATTTTTCCGCCACGGCCTGCAGCACCTTCAGCGATTGCGGCTCGAGTTCGGCGCGGCCAGGCGCAAACAGGACATTCGCATTGATCTCGATGCTGACGCCGCGACGGCTCTGCGTGACCCGCACCTGGCCTTCCTTCACCAGCGGGGCCATGACGTCGAGCAGGCTGCTCGCCACCTCGGTCATGTGCGCCTGCTCTTCGATCGCCTGCTGCTGTTTCAGGGTGCGCTGTTTGACTTCAGGGGGCAAGGTGACTGTCGGCAGTTGCGGCACCGGAACGTCGTTTGTTGCAGCCTTGCCGAAGGCGCTGCCAAGCGAGCTGGCCAGGATGCGGTATTTGTTCTCATTGACGGCCGAAATGGCGTACATGACCACAAAAAGGCGAACAGCAAGGTGATGAAGTCCGCATAGGAGATCAGCCAGCGATCGTGATTGTCGTGATCGGAGACGATGCGGCGACGGCGGCGGCGCATCAGAGATAACCTTTCAGGCGTGCCTCGATGATGCGCGGGTTGTCACCCTGCGCTATGCCCATGAGGCCGTCGCAGACGATCTCACGCTCGCTCACGCGGCGCGCGATGGTGAACTTGATCTTGTTGGCGATGGGCAGGAACACCAGGTTGGCCAGGCCCACGCCATAGATGGTGGCGACAAAGGCGACCGCGATGCCGGTGCCCAGCTTGCCGGGCTCGGTCAGGTTTTCCATCACATGGATCAGGCCCATGACCGCGCCGAGAATGCCGAGTGTCGGCGCATAGCCGCCCGCCGCTTCCCATACGCGTGCGGCCTGGCGTTCGGCCGTTTCGAAATTGACGATCTGGACGTCGAGCGTATCGCGCAGCTTGGCCGCATCGGCACCGTCGATCAATAGCTGCAGCCCGGTTTTCTGGAACGGGTCATGCGTCATATTGACGTGTCTTTCCAACGCCAGCAGACCGTCCTGACGCGCGGTGTGGGACCATTGGACGACACGGCGAATGAGCGTGACGGCCTCCGGCTCGGGCGGACGGAATACCCATCTCGCCATGCGCATGCCCTGCATGAAGACCGGCAGCGGGTAATGCAGCAGCACGGCAGCCAGGGTGCCGCCCATCACGATGAGGAAGGCCGCCGGCTGCACGAACAAGCCAATATGTCCGCCTTCCATCGCCTGGCCGCCCAGTACGGCGGCGGCCGCCAGCCCGAGCCCGATCAGGCTGCCACGATCCATGCGTCTTCCTTCAGTTTGGCGCGCAGTCGCGCGATGGCCTGGCCATGCAGCTGGCAGATACGGGACTCGCTGACGCCGAAGACCTCGCTGATTTCGCGCAGGTTGAGCTCCTGCTCGTAGTACAGCGACATCAACAGCTGCTCGCGCTCCGGCAGATTCTCGATGCCGGCGATGATGCAGGCGCGCAGATTGGCGTCGAGCAGTTGCGGCAAGGGCATGCTGGCCTCGTCCGCCGACTGCTTGTCGAGGAAGGAATCGTCCTCGTCCGACTCGCCGAAATCCTCGAAATACAGAAGCTGGTGGCCGCGCGCGTCGCCGAGCATGGCCTGGTACTCGGCCAGCGGGATCTTCATGGATTCCGAAATCTCGGTTTCGCTGGGTTGCCGACCGAGCTTGTGCTGCAGTGTATTGATCGCCTGTTCGATCTTGCGCATCGACTGGCGCGCGCGCGGCATCCAGTCGGACTGGCGCAGCTCGTCAATCATCGAGCCGCGGATGCGCTGGATGGCGTAGGCCTCGAATTGCGCACTCTGCGCTTCGTCGTAACGGCTGATCGCGTCGAGCAGGCCGATCATGCCGGCCTGCACCAGGTCGTCTTCTTCCACGCTGGGCGGCAGCCGTCCCATCATGTGATGCGCCAGGCGCTTCACCATGGGCATGTATTGCGCCAGCAGATCGTTCTTCTCGCTTTTTTCGCTTTTACCGGTTGCGGTGTACATGCCCCCTACCCCCTTCTGCAGGCTTCCACCAGGCGTCCGCCCTGGATCACGCGCTGCATGAACCCGCCGACGCTGCCCAGGCTGGCGGGCTGCGGCCATCGCAACAGGCCGTCGGCCAGCTTGCGGAACTGCGAGGTCGACTGCGCGACAGGAAACGCATCCACCACCGAGGTGCGCAAATGGCCTGCCCGCGTGAGCCGCTCGTCGAGCGGAATATAGCCCAGATAATCGACCGACACTCTCAAATACTGTTCGGCGGTATGGGCAAAGTTGCGCGCGACAGCCTGCGCCTGCTCAGGCGACTCGATGCGATTGAGCAACAGACGGAACTGGCGCTTACCGAAGTTCTGCGCCAGCCGCTTCACCAGCGTGTAGGCCTGGGTGATTGCCGTGTTGCCGGGCGGCAGCACCACCATGATCTCGGAGGCGGCCAGACCCAGCGGCAGGGCGTCCGGGTCGGTCGCCTCTTCCATGTCCACCAGCACCACGTCGACGCCGCACTGCAAGCGGTTGAAACTCTGCGCCAGCCATTCCTGGTCGCGCTCGGACAGACGGCCCAGGCGGTTGAAGCCGCCGCCCAGCGGCAGCACCTGCACGTTGTCGGGGCCGGTGAGGATCAGGGAATCCAGTGTGCAATGCCCGGCCAGCACGTCCGCCACGTCATAGCGCGGCGTCAGCCCCAGCGCGGCGCAGGCGCCGCGTCCATGCCGGTCCTGATCGACGATGAGGACATCGCGGCCGGAGCGCGCCAGAGCGACGGCCAGATTCGCGGTGGCGGCGGTCTTGCCCGCGCCCTGCTGGCCCGACATCACGGTGATGACCTGAAATCCGGTCTGCCCCAGCAAGCGGCGCAGTCCGGCGGCCTGATCGCTGACGAATTTATCCAAGGGCCACCGCGCTTTCACGTTGAATGGACTGAAGGCCGCTCATGGCGAAGGCCAGTTCGCTGTCGTCCAGCTGCCACGGCGAAGCCAGCGTGCGGGTCTTGAAGGCACGGTGAATCAGGTATTGGCGATTGGCCAGATGCAGGTCTTCGGGCACGCGCTGGCCGGTCGCCAGGTAGTGCACGTTGAGCTCGTGGCGGATCGCGCAGTCGAGTGCCGGGCCGAGGCTGGCCGCCTCGTCGACCTTCGACAGGATGCAGCCGTCCAGACCGCGTGTCTGATACGCCTGCACCACTTCGTTCAGGGTGTCGCCGTGGCTGGTCGCGTTCAGCAACAATAATCTTTTGATCTGCTTACCGGCCTGGCACAGCATCTCGACCTGCTCGGCGACGGCCTGGTCGCGCTGGCTCATGCCGACGGTGTCGATCAGGACCGTGTGCTTGTTGCGTAGTTCGGACAACGCCAGCCGCAGGTCGGCGGCGTCGCGCACCGCATGCACGGTCACGCCGAGGATCTTGCCGTAGATGCGCAGCTGCTCGTGACCGCCGATCCGGTAGCTGTCGGTGGTCAGCAGCGCCAGCTTGTCGGCGCCGTGGCGCACCACGAAGCGGGCGGCCAGCTTGGCGGTGGTGGTGGTCTTGCCGGCGCCGGTCGGCCCCATCAGGGCGAACACGCCGCCGCCGTCGAGCATGTCGGTTTCGCTCTGCATCACGTTCAGGCGCTTCATCAGCGTGTTGCGCATCCAGGCCTGCGCCTGCTCGGCGTCGCCCTTGGGCAGGCTTTCCAGCATCTCGCGCGCCAGGGTGGCGGAAAATCCGGCCGCCAGCATGTCGCGCATGATCGACGCCCCGGCCGGATCGCGTCCCGGGAGGTCGCGCCAGGCCAGATCCGCCAGCTGGCTTTCCAGCCGGGCCTGCATCGACTTGATCTCGCTGATGACGCTTTGCGCCAGCTGGGCGCTGTCCTCGGTCGGCACGGCGACCCGTTCGATCAGGCGGCGCTTGATGGTGACTTCCGGCTCCGGTTCCGGCTCGGGCAGCGTTTCCTGCATCCTAGCGCGATGAGACAGCGACACGACGGGCTCATCCACCACAGGCGGCGCCATCGCGGCGATGTCTTCGGCCGGCAGGGCCAGTACTTCCACACCGCCGTCGACCGCACGATTGGAGAGAATGACCGCATCGGGTCCGAGCGCGTCGCGCAACTGGCGCATGGCCTCACGGGATGTTTTGGCGACGATACGTTTGACGTTCATGCTGCTCCTCCTACCAGGGAAGTCACTTTGATCTGCTTGCCTTCAGGCACTTCGGCGTGTGAAAGCACTTTGAGTTGCGGCACCGTGCGCCGCAGGAAACGTGCAAGGAGCGGACGCAGCACGGCCGGCGTCAGCAAAACGGGAGGGTGGCCGAGCGCTTCCTGGCGCTGCGTCGAGACCTGGGTCCGCTCCAGCAGGGTGTCGGCCAGGCCCGGTTCCATGCCGGCCGAATCATGGCCGGCCTGCAGCGTCTGCAATAGCAGGCGTTCCAGGCCCTGGTCGAGGGCGATCACCGGCAGCTCGCTCGACGAACCGTAAATCTGCTGCACGATCGAACGGCCCAGTGCCACCCGTACCAGTGAGGTGAGTTCATGCGGATCCTGCACCCGCGCGGCATGCTCCAGCAGGGTGTCGATGATGGTCCGCATGTCGCGAATGGCCACGCCTTCCGTCAACAGGTTCTGCAGCACTTTCTGCACGGTGGACAGCGGCAGCATCTTCGGCACCAGGTCTTCCACCAGCTTGGGCGCGCTCTTGCCCAGATGATCGAGCAGTGCCTGCGCTTCCTGGCGTCCCAGCAGCTCGGCGGCGTGCAGCGTCACCAGATGGTTCAGATGCGTGGCGACCACGGTGCCGGGATCGACCACGGTATAGCCCATGGCCTGCGCCTGCTCGCGCAGATCGGATTCGATCCATACGGCCGGCAGGCCGAAGGCCGGGTCCTGCGTGGCGACGCCCGGCAATGCCGTGGCGACCGTACCCGGATCGATGGCCAGGAAAGAACCGGTGCGTACTTCGCCACCGCCGATTTCCACGTCCTTGAGGGTGATGCGATAGCTGTTCGGATTGATTTCGAGGTTGTCGCGGATGTGCACGGCCGGCGGCAGGAAGCCGATCTCGCGGGCGAATTTCTTGCGTATGCCCTTGATGCGGCGCACCAGTTCGCCGTCAGCGGCATTGTCGACCAGCGGGATCAGGCGATAGCCGACTTCCAGCCCGAGGGTATCGATGGGCGCAACGTCTTCCCAACTGGCTTCCTGGGATTCGATGGCCGGGGTGGGCACAGTCTCCACGGTGGGCGGCGCCTCTTCCTTCTGGTGGCCCCTTTTCCAGGCCAGCCAGACGATGCCGCCGGCCAGCAACAGGAACGCCAGGTTCGGCATGCCAGGAATCATGCCCATCATGCCGAGGATCGCGGCTGTAATGTAAAGCGCCTGTGTCTTGTTGAACACGTTGGACAGCATCTGCCCGGCGATATCCTCCTCGGTGCTGACGCGGCTGACGATGATGCCCGCGGCGATCGAGATGACCAGGGCCGGGATCTGCGCCACCAGGCCGTCGCCGATCGCCAGCAGGGTGTAGTTCTGCGCGGCATCCGCCAGCGACAGGTCGTGCTGCATCAGGCCGATGACGAGGCCGCCGACGATGTTGATCAAGAGGATCAGGATGCCGGCGATGGCATCGCCGCGGACGAATTTCGACGCACCGTCCATCGAGCCGTAGAAATCGGCTTCCTGGGAAATCTCGGCACGGCGCCGGCGCGCTTCGTTCTCATCGATCAGGCCGGCATTGAGGTCGGCGTCGATCGCCATCTGCTTGCCCGGCATCGCGTCGAGGGTGAAGCGCGCGCTGACCTCGGCGATGCGGCCCGCGCCCTTGGTGATGACGATGAAGTTGATCACCACCAGGATGACGAACACGATGATGCCGACCGCGTAGTTGCCGCCGACCAGGAAATGGCCGAAGGCCTCGATGACCTTGCCTGCTGCGTCGGGCCCGGTGTGGCCATGCAGCAGCACGACACGGGTGGAGGCGACGTTGAGTGACAGGCGCAGCAGCGTCGATAGCAGCAGCACGGTGGGAAAAGCGGCGAAATCGAGCGCCTTCTTGGTCGACAGGCCGACCAGCAGCACCATGATGGACAACGCGATGTTGAAGGTGAACAGCATGTCCAGCGCGAACGGCGGCAGCGGCAGCACCAGCATCGCCAGGATGAGGACGATGAACAGCGGTGCCGCCAGCGCGCGGGCATTGGTGCTGCTGAACAGATTGGACAGGCTCAAGGTACCGTTCATGCGTTCGCCCCCATGCCGGATTGCAGCGGATCGAGTTCAGGCGGAACCGGTAAGGCGGTCGGCGCCTCGGGATAGGCCCCGCCCAACTGTTGGAAGTGGCGCAACTGGAACACGTAGGCCAGCACTTCGGCCACCGCTGCGTACAGGGTGGCCGGGATTTCGTCGCCAAGTTCGGTGTGGCGGAACAACGCGCGCGCCAGCGGGGCGCTTCCAGCAGCGGAATCTTGTGCTCGGCAGCCAGTTCGCGGATCTTCGCGGCCACGGCGTCGGCGCCCTTGGCCACCACGCGCGGCGCGCCCATCTTGCCTTCGGTGTATTTGAGCGCGACGGCATAGTGGGTCGGGTTGGTCACCACGACGTCGGCGGTGGGAATCTCGGCCATCATGCGGCGGCGCGCCATTTCGCGTTGCTGGGCGCGAATGCGTGCCTTGACGTGCGGGTCGCCTTCCGATTCCTTGGCTTCCTGGCGCAGTTCCTCCTTGCTCATCTTGAGCTTGTTGAAATAGCTCCAGAGCTGGTACGGCAGGTCCAGCACGACGATGAAGATCATCGCGCCCGAGGCCAGCAGGAAGATCTTTCCGATGAGATCGCCCATGTGCTGGATGGCGTCGGTCGGCTCTTCCATGCTGAGCGAGAAAATCGCGTCGAGATTGGACCAGATCAGCCAGACCGCCACCACGCCCAGCAGACCGACCTTGGCCAGCGACTTGACCAGTTCGACCAGGCCCTGGCTCGAGAACATGCGCTTGATGCCTGACAGCGGGTTCAGGCGCTTGAAATCCGGCATGAAGGCCTTGGCACTGAAGAGCCAGCCGCGCAGCAGCAGCGGCGAAGCCAACACGGCGATCACCACCAGTGCCAGGAAGGGGGCCAGTGCCAATGCGGCCTCCAGGACCTGGTCGGACATCTGGGTCATGACGTAGTTGCTGTCGCGCGCAACGGCCGGATCGAACTGCAGGCTGCCGCGCACAATCTGCGACATGGTCTTGCCCAGGCCGTTGGCCATCATCCACAAGGCTGCGCCGCTGGTCATCAGCACGACGAACGTAGCCAGCTCGCGCGATTGCGGCACCTGGCCTTCTTCGCGTGCCTTTTCCAATCGCTGTGGCGATGGGGCTTCTGTCCGTTCCTGATCGCTTTCTTCAGCCATCCCTGATTCACCTGGTTAGAGGGGACCGTCTCTCGCTCGAGACGGGCTTTCTACAGGGTGAATTATTGGCCAGGTCCGGTGCGGGCGATCAGGGGAATAAGGGTGGATTTGGCCTGCTATTTCGCCTCAAGCGGCGCCTGCGGAGGCATCGGCGTGCTTGAAGCGGGAGGGGAATCTTGTTTCGGTACACCGGTCGGTGCCTTGGCCTGACCCGGCTCGTCCTGCGCATCGGCGGCATCCGCGGTGCTCACGCCGCTGGCTTCCTTCGTAACGGCCTCCTCGGTGCGCTTGTTCATCACGATGATGCTGATGCGGCGGTTGACCGGGTCGTGGGGTGCCGCGTGGCCGAACGGAACGGACGATGCCAGGCCGACCACGCGCAGCATCTTCGATTCGTCCATGCCGCCGGCAATCAACGCCCGGCGCGAGGCGTTGGCGCGGTCGGCCGACAGCTCCCAGTTGCTGTAGCCGCGTGCGCCGTTGGCGTAAGGCGTGGCATCCGTATGCCCGGACAGGCTGATCCGGTTCGGCACGTCGTTCAGCATCTTGCCGATTTCATGCAGAATGACCTTGGTATAGGGCTGCAGTTCGGCGCTCGCCAGATTGAACATGGGACGGTTCTGTTCGTCGACGATCTGGATGCGCAGGCCTTCGCTGGTGATGTCGATCAGCAGTTGCCGCTTGAACTGTTTCAGGGTGGGATTGGCGTCGATCGTCTTTTCTATACGCTTTTTCAGCTGCTTGAGATTATCCATTTCGATGCGTTCAAGCTCGGCCTGGGCGGCTTTCAGGTTGTAGGTTTTCTTCTCGGCCTTGGTATCGCCTCTTTTGATCTGCCCTTCCTTGCGCGTCAAGTCGTGCCCGCCGCCCTTGATCACGCTGGAGCTGTCGCCGCTGCCCGAGCCGCCCTGCATGGCCACCTTCAACGGGGTCTTGAAATATTCCGCGATGCCTTCCAGATCGCCCTTGGTGGTCGAGCCTAGCAGCCACATCAGCAGGAAGAACGCCATCATCGCCGTCACGAAGTCGGCATAGGCGATCTTCCATGCGCCGCCGTGGTGNGCCCCCGCCACCTTCTTGACGCGCTTGATGACGATGGGGGCTTTTTGTTCGCTCATTTATGCCCTAGGGGTATGGATGCGTCATGGAGATCGGGACAGGTAACGCGAAATCAGCGCGACTTCGCGTTCTTGACATGCTCTTCCAGTTCGCTGAAGGAAGGACGTTCGGTCGAGAACAGGACCTTGCGCCCGAACTCGACGGCAATCGCCGGTGCATAGCCGTTGATGCTGGCCAGCAGTGTCACCTTGATGCACTGGAACATCTTGGTCGATTCGTGCAGCTTCTGTTCGAGCAGCGTGGACAGCGGACCGACAAAGCCGTAGGCCAGCAGGATGCCGAGGAAGGTCCCGACCAGCGCATGCGCGATCAGGATGCCCAGTTCCGCCGGCGGCAGGCCGACCGATTCCATGGTGTGCACCACCCCCATCACCGCCGCCACGATGCCGAATGCCGGCATGCCGTCGCCCAGCTTGGCGACGACGTGCACGGGCACCTCGCCTTCGTGATGATGGGTTTCGATTTCATTGTCCATCAGGTTCTCGATTTCGAAGGCATTCATGCTGCCGCTCACCATCAGGCGCAGATAATCGGTCAGGAATTCGATGATGTGGTGATCGGCCAGGATGGTCGGATATTTCGTGAACAAGGGGCTGCTCGGGAGAATCGACATCGGCTTCGACCGACATCAGGCCTTCCTTGCGGATCTTGGTCAGCAATTCATACAGCAGCGCCATGATGTCCATGTACAGCGCGCGCGTGTATTTCGATCCCTTGAACACAGTGGGCAGCGCCTTCAGCGTGGCTTTAACGGCCTTGCCGTTGTTGCCGACCAGAAACGCACCGCCCGCCGCCCCGCCAATCATCAGCAATTCCACCGGCTGGAACAGCGCGGCCAGATGGCCGCCCGCCAGTGCGAAACCACCAAAGACACTCAACGCCACAACGATATAACCAACGATGACTAGCACGGCCGTCTATCCCTTATTGATTGGTACACCAAGTAAGAGCGGCCCCGCTCCATCCCGGTCTGGCAGCATCCAAGAACTGGCGCTTTCAAGTGGAGGATTCGACAAAATCACAAAAACTTGATGGCGCAGCGCGAGTATTTCCATTCTGCGACGCCTTACATTTGCCAGGCATACAGCGTGTGGCGCGGATCTGCATCCCCTGCCACCATGTGATCTGGCAGGCGGCCTTCCACCGGAAACGCCAGGCTGACGAACAGCGTGTCGTGACGCATCTGGGCCTGTGCCTGTTGCCACAGCGCCGGCATGGCTGCAGGTGAGAGGAAGGCAAACACGACATCGAAACGAGACAGATCGAGGCTTGCGTAATCGTCCCGCATGAATTCCACCCGACTCCCCTTGAGCCTGGCGCGTACACGGCTGATAAACCAGGGGGCCGGTGCAATTTCGGTTCCGTAAAAATGGCCGTGCGGAAATGTCGCTTCCAGATAGAACGGCACACCGCCCAGGCCGCTGCCGAGATCAATGAAGCTGAATGGGGTTTGCGGCAACAGGGATGCCAGAGATTGCCATGCTGCATGGCCGGACAGATACAACGGTACCCGGGTGCGGAACGTGCTCCAGTAGAACAGGACCAGCAACACGAATAGGGCCAGATAGATCCAGGCAGGCAGATCAGCCTGTCGGGCCAGGAGTACGGCGGGCAGGAAACCGAGATGCAGNGGNGGCCACCACGCGGGCTGCCGCCATGCACGGCTCAGGAGCGCCGCGATTCCGCCCTGTGCGAACGCAAGTTGCCAGAGGGCGGCTTGATACGAGAATGAAATCTGCAGCAGATAGTTCAGGAAGACGGCCGCCAACAGGGCTGCGCACTGGATGACAAGCGACTGAAGGCTGACCGACAGACGCGTCATCACCGGACTTCCGAAGAGTCCGTCAGGCGGCAGCGGTCAGTTCGGTCTGGGCTTCCGCCTTGGCCTTGCGGGTTTTGCCTGCGCGTGCCGGCATATTGCACAAGCCGCACACGTAATGATTGTTCAGGTCGTCGGGGTGAACCACGAAGTGGCCGCCGCAACCACTGCACACGGCCGTTTCGAGCATGCGGCTTTCGAAGAAGCGATTCAGCGTCCACGCACGGGTGAAGCTCAGCACGGCTTCGATCTGGTTGGTATGCAGGTATTCCTGATACAGGCGGTAGCTCTTGAGCACGGCCTCGATGCCGCTGCAATCGCTGTTCTTCGTGATGTAGCGGTGGATGTTGATGAACAATGAGGAATGAACATTGGGCAGCCAGGTCAGGAACCAGTCGGTCGAGAACGGCAGCATGCCCTTGGGAGGCGACACGCCTTTGACTTCCTTGTACAGCTTGAGCAAGCGTTCGCGCGACAGTGTGGTTTCGGATTCAAGAACCTGCGGACGGGCGCCGAGTTCGATCAGTTCGATCGCCAGCTGGGTGTCACGCATTTCAGTCAACAGACTTTTCTTGCTCATGAAGCCACTCCCTTTTATTGTGCGACGTTTGCTGCAGGTACGACAGAATCAGGCAAAGGCTTCCACAGCCTGTCCGGCCATCAGGATGGCGGCGTGGGACTGGGCGATTGCGCGATCCTTGGTGTAGTTGGTCAGCATGTTGAGCACCACGCCGTCGTCGAATCGGAAGCGCGACACCATCATGCCGGACGCGGCAAGCTTGAGGACTTGTGCGGGCGTCAGCGCCTCGATCAGGTCGGCAACGTCCTGGCTGATGCCCAGACGAAAGACGGCGGTCGCCTTGTCGTGTTGGATCATGCTCTGCGCCAGCATCAGGTAGTTCAGATTGACGTCGCGCATTTCGTCCAGCATTTCGTCCATTTTCATTTTGCCTGTCCTTCTTCGTTGAATTTTTTCAAACTCACACTTAAGTCAGCGTGGTGAATTCGTTTTCGGACGACACCCGGAAAGTTAATGTGGACAAGCGCTGTATTGAAGGACGGAAATCAATAACCGCCGATGTAGGTGTTTGTCCTACACGCGAGGCCGGAATTAAGCGCAAGCCGGACGGGCCGGTTTGTCGGAAGGCCGAATAAATCCAATTGAAACAACAGGATAAAACCAGAAAACACAGTACGCTGCGAGCGGCCAGCCCGCAGCGCAGGATCATGCGCCCTTAGCTGCGCTTGTAGATGTCCTCGAACCGGACGATGTCGTCCTCGCCGAGATAGGTGCCCGACTGGACTTCGATCATATGCAGATCGATCTTGCCGGGGTTTTCCAGCCGGTGCGAGGTGCCGAGCGGAATGTAGGTGGACTGGTTCTCGGTCAGCAGCATGACCTCGTCGCCGCAGGTGACGCTGGCCGTGCCGGAGACGACGATCCAGTGCTCGGCGCGGTGATGGTGCATCTGCAGGCTGAGCTTTTCGCCCGGTTTGACCATGATGCGCTTGACCTGGAAACGTTCGCCTTCGTCGATGCCTTCATACCATCCCCAAGGGCGATACACCTGCTTGTGGACCAGATGCTCGCAGCGTTTCTCAGCTTTCAGGCGATCGACCAGTTTCTTGACGTCCTGGACCTGGTCCTTGTTGGCGACCAGGACCACGTCGGCCGTTTCGACCACCACCAGATCGGATACGCCCAGCATCGCGACCATGCGGGTTTCGGCACGGACGAAGTTGTTGCGCGCGTTTTCCAGCATGACGTCGCCACGGATTGCATTGCCCTGCCCGTCCTTTTCAGCCACGTCCCACAGCGCCGACCAGGCGCCGATATCGTTCCAGGCCATGTCCGCAGGAACTACGGCGGCGCGGCGGGTATGTTCCATGACGGCGTAATCGATCGACTCCGACGGGCAAGCCTCGAATGCAGTTGGATCGAGCCGTACGAAATCGAGATCGAGCGTAGCGGCATCCAGTGCGGCGCGGCTGGCATCCAGGATGTCGGGCCGCAAAGCCTGCAGCTCCTGCAGAAAATCCGACGCGCGGAACAGGAACATGCCGCTGTTCCAGAAATACTCGCCCGATTCGACATACTGCTGCGCGGTGGCAAGATCAGGTTTTTCGACGAAGGCAGCGACCTGGTGCGCTCCGGCGGTATCGGCCAATTGCGCGCCCTTGCGGATATAGCCGTAACCGGTTTCCGGTGTGGCTGCGACGATACCGAAAGTGGTGAGATGGCCGTTCTGTGCGGCTTGTGCCGCGGTGCGGATCGCGTCGTGGAACGCCGCAACGTCGCCGATGAGGTGGTCGGCGGGCAGGATCAGCATCAGCGCGTCCGGATCGTCGCGCGACAGCATCAATGCGGCCACCGCAATCGCGGGNGCGGTATTGCGCCCGACCGGCTCCAGCACGATGGCGCGCGCTGCAGTATCGATCTGGCGCATCTGCTCGGCAATCATGAAGCGATGCTCCACGTTGCAAACCATTAAAGGTGCGGCCATTTCCGGCATGTTCGCCAATCGGCTGACAGTGTCCTGCAGCAGGCTCCGGTCGCTGGCAAGCGGCAGCAGCTGCTTGGGCAGCGCCGCACGGGACAACGGCCACAGTCGGGTGCCGGAGCCNCCGGAGAGAATCACGGGATGAATGGTGGTCATGTCGAGTGCTCTTGAAATTGAAATTCCGTTCTAACGAGGCAAATTCCGTTCCTGATGCCGAGGTACTTCCGCAATCGTCCGCCCGTCCACTCCACGGCGATCTGGATCATGCTGGGTCAAGGCTTGCCGGACTGCGCGGCCGGCTCCGCAGGCGCAAAACCGCTGGCATATTCGATCTTGCCGCTGCCACGCAGTTTGTGGATTTCGGCTTCCAGCAGGGTCTTGCGCTTCCCGCCCAGAATCAGCTGAGCGATCGCGTCTCGGGCCTGCTCGAACGACACGGGCTGCGCCTGGCTGTCCAGCAATTGCAGCACACTGACCCGACCCGCGTCCATCGGCACCACGACCGCCTGGCCATCTTTCATTCTGACGAGTTGCGCCAACATGCTGGCCGGGATCTTTTCTGCCGGCCTGACCGCCTCGCCGGACTTGACGGCAATCCCTTGCGTGCCCAGCCAATCGGTGAACTCGGCCAGGCTACGGCTTTGCTTCAACTGTGCTTCCACTTCGGCAACCCGCCCTGCCGCCAGTTGCAGTTCGAGTTCGTGGACGCGGTATAGCTTGCGCTGCGCAAACAATTCGGGATGCCGGTTGTAGTAGTCCCGAATGGCAACGTCCGAAGGTTGGGGCAGATCCTTGAACAGGCGTTCCATATAGGCCTCCACAAGCACCTGGCGTTGTGCCTGCTGCATGGCCAGCGCAACCTCCGGCAACTTGTCCAGCTTCGCGTTCCTGGCGGCATGGCTGACCAAATGCTGGTCGATCAGGGCTTCCAGCACCTTGCCCCGAGCCTCGGCGGCGTCTGCAGCACTCATGGAACCCAGACGAGCCACCGCTCGATCCAGTTCAAATTCGCTGATCGTGTCGTCCCCTACTTTGGCTGCAACAGTATTCGGGGACGGTGCTGCCGGCTGTTCGCAGCCAGACAGCAGCGTAGATACGGCCAGCATGACTGCAAGGGTGACACGGGGTTTTTCATCAACACTCCGGCATTCTTGAATGCCCGGTATGGTGCGGGATTCGACCACATTGAGCAAGCCAAGGAAGCTGGCGTTCAAAATATCCTCAAGAAAGAAAGATTTACGCCGTAATTCAAAATCACTACACCGGAGCGGATCAATATACCGATGGCACTCGCCGCTTATTGACCTATATTCCGATATGTAGCGCTCCCGGTAGGGGTTCTTCCCCAGGCGCTCCTCCTCCTGCCACACCGGGTTTTCGCGGCGCCTCTGGCGCGCTTTTTGTTTGCCCTTCCTCGCCCTCCGGCTGACAGGTGCAGGATGCCAATGGGTTCCCGGATGGCCTTAAAACGCGCGCTCGCCAGTCGACATACGCGCTTTCTTGAGCGCCTCGGCCGCCCTGGCCTTGGCGGCGGCTTGAGCTGCCTGCTGGTCATCCCCGAATGCCCGTACGCCGACGGATTCACGCGCCGCCTTCAGCGCTGCGGCCGCTCTCGCCTTGGCTTCTTCCTGCTTGGCGGCTTCCAATTGCTTCGCGCGCAACACTTCCTGCCGTTGGCGCTCGGCCTGTTCCGCCCGTGCAGCAGCCTCCTTGCGTGCCCGTTCCTGCGCGGCCAGCTGGGCTTCGCGCTGCTGTTTTTCCTTGAGCGCCTGCTGGCGTTCCAGTTCTTCCTGCCGTTTACGCTCGGCTTCCTGACGTGCCTTTTCAGCCTCCTGGCGTGCTCTTTCCGCTTCCTGCTGCGCCTTCTGGGCTTCAAGGCGTGCGCGAGCCTTCTTCAGGTCCTCGCGCATCTGCGCACCGGTCTGACGAATGCGTTCGCTTGCCGCGGTCAGGTCCTCGCCGGACACGGCAGGCGTGCCCGCTCCGGCATCGGCGGCATGGACATAAATAGGCAGGGAACATAGCAGCGAAAGAGCGGCGATATGCGGTGCGAAGTACAGCTTCATGGGCGTGCCCTCTCTAGATCAACGGGTGCACAGGCGCCTGATCGCCGCGGCCCCCGCTCTTCGGAGGGGCCGCGATCAAACCATGACGCACCTGTATCTAGAACGGCACGACCACCCATACGGAATCTTTATGGGTAATTTTGCTGCGACCGATTTATACCGGAACTGCTTCTTCGAATTCGAGGCTGACTTTCTCGCTGGCGTCGATGTCGATGGTCACCCGACCGCCATGCGCCAGCTTGCCGAACAGCAGTTCGTCGGCCAGCGCCTTGCGGATGGTGTCCTGGATCAGGCGCGCCATCGGACGAGCCCCCATCAAGGGATCGAAACCATGCTTGGCGAGATAGGCCTTGAGCGCGTCGGTAAAGACCGCCTCGACCTTCTTCTCGTGCAGCTGCTCCTCCAGCTGCATCAGGAATTTGTCGACCACCTGCAGGATGACGGGCTCGGTCAGGGGCGCGAAGGGGATGATGGCATCCAGCCGGTTGCGGAATTCCGGCGTGAACATGCGCTTGATCTCGCCCATCTCGTCGCCGCTTTCGCGCGCATTGGAGAAGCCGATGGTCGCCTTGTTGAGCATTTCCGCACCGGCGTTGGTGGTCATGATCAACACCACGTTGCGGAAATCGGCCTTGCGCCCGTTGGTGTCGGTCAGCGTGCCGTGGTCCATCACCTGGAGCAACACGTTGAAGATGTCCGGGTGGGCTTTTTCAACTTCATCAAGCAAAACAACGGCATAGGGGTGTTTCGTGACAGCTTCCGTCAACAGTCCACCCTGGTCGAAACCGACATAACCGGGCGGCGCGCCGATCAACCGTGACACGGCATGGCGTTCCATGTATTCGGACATGTCGAAGCGAATCAGTTCGACACCCAGCACGTAGGCTAACTGACGCGCGACTTCGGTCTTGCCGACGCCGGTCGGGCCGGAGAACAGGAAATTGCCGATCGGCTTCTGCGGATTGCCCAAACCGCTGCGCGACATCTTGATCGCGGTCGCCAGCGCGTCGATCGCCGCGTTCTGGCCGTACACCACGGCCTTCAGGTCGCGGTCCAGCGTCTTCAGGGAATTTTTGTCGTCGGACGAGACGGTCTTGGGCGGAATCCGCGCGATCTTGGCGATGATGTCCTCGATTTCACGAGGTGTGATCGTCCTTTTCTGCTTCGATTTCGGCAAGATGCGCTGGGCGGCACCCGCCTCGTCGATGACATCGATCGCCTTGTCGGGCAGGTGGCGGTCGTTGATGTAGCGCGCGGCCAACTGCGCCGCCGTGGTCAGCGCAGCCGCTGTGTATTTGACACCATGATGGTCTTCGAAACGCGATTTCAGGCCACGCAGGATCGCCACTGTTTCGTTGACCGAGGGTTCCGGCACGTCGACCTTCTGGAAGCGTCGCGATAACGCGTGATCCTTCTCGAAAATGCCGCGATATTCGGTGTACGTGGTCGCGCCAATGCAGCGCAGATTGCCGGACGACAGCGCTGGCTTCAGCAGGTTGGAGGCATCCAGCGTACCACCGGACGCCGCGCCGGCACCGATCAGGGTGTGGATCTCGTCGATGAACAGGATCGCCTTGGGGTTGTCGGCCAGCTGCTTCAGTACGCCTTTCAGGCGCTGCTCGAAGTCGCCGCGGTATTTGGTCCCGGCCAGCAAGGCGCCCATGTCGAGCGCATACACCGTGCTCTGCGCAAGGATGTCCGGCACCGAGCTTTCGACGATGCGGCGCGCCAGGCCTTCCGCAATCGCTGTCTTGCCGACACCGGCTTCGCCCACCAGCAGGGGATTGTTCTTGCGGCGGCGGCACAACGTCTGGATCACGCGTTCGAGTTCCTGGTCGCGCCCGATCAGGGGNTCGATCTTGCCGGCCAGCGCCTGGGCATTCAGATTCTGCGCAAAGCTGTCGAGCGGCGAACTGGTCGGCGCCTCGGCGTTGACTTCCGAGGCCTCGTCCGGCCGCGCCGGTTCGCTCTGCGGGGTCTTGGTAATGCCGTGGGAGATGAAATTGACGATATCGAGCCGCGTCACGCCCTGCTGGGTGAGGAAATACACGGCATGCGAGTCCTTTTCACCGAATACCGCCACCAGGACGTTGGCGCCGGTCACTTCCTTCTTGCCGGAGGACTGGACATGCAGAATGGCGCGCTGGATCACGCGCTGGAATCCGAGCGTCGGCTGGGTGTCAACCTCGCCCTCGCCCGCTACCTTGGGGGTGTGCTCATCGATGAACTTGCCGAGCTGGTCACGCATCGCATCGATATTGGCGCCACAGGCACGCAGTACCTCGGCTGCCGACGGGTTGTCCAGCATCGCCATCAGCAGGTGCTCCACCGAAATGAATTCGTGACGCTTCTGCCGCGCGTCCATGAAGGCCATGTGCAGCGTGACTTCGAGTTCCTGGGCAATCATCTAACTTTCCTCCATCGTACATTGCAGCGGATGCTGATGCTGCCGCGCGAAATCCACAACCTGCTCGACCTTGGTGTGAGCGATATCCCTTGGGTATACCCCACACACACCCACACCCTCAGTATGCACTTTGAGCATGATTTGTGTCGCCCGTTCTTGGTCGATGCCGAAAAACTTTTGAGGACCAGCACCACGAATTCCATTGGGGTGTAGTCGTCGTTCAGCAGCAGAACCTTGTACAAGGGCGGCGGCTTGACCTTTGCCGCAGACGGTTCCAGTAGGGTAGTGCCTTCTCGCTTGGTTGCCATAGCCGGAATAAGCCTGGATTACTGGCTTTATTTTGATGTGATGGAAGGATTTTTCAAGCCCGCTGGAAGTAGGGCCAAACAATTAAGTAGGGTGCGAGGGAGGGAAAGGCGGGGAAAACCGGCCTCTCCCCTTATTCACTGCACGCCATAGCGGATTTTGCGCTTCCAGGCAGGCGTCGAGTGTAACCCTTTTATGGCCGTCTTTATGGCTGTGATCCTTGCAAGTCGCCAGACCCCGGCGGTACCCGACTGGGCAGCACGCACGAAAGTCGCGTTGGGCATCCCGGGCGGTCAGGAGGCAGCCTAAAATGATCGTGGCCCGAAATGATCGTTCCGGCGGCCGGTTTTGCGCAAAGGGATCATGTATGCGTCATTTCATTGTCACGGCGGCTTGTTAGATTTTGTGCGTTCCCGGTCGCCGGCCTGATGGCGACCGGTTTCGTCAAATCCATACCGGAGATCCGTCAATGTCAGAACCTGTTTCCCATTCCCGCCGCCGCGCACTCCAACTGCTGTCTGGCGTACCGATGTTGCCGCTGGCCTCGTCACTGGCCGGTTTGCCTTNNTTGGCCGAGGCCCGGCCCATGATGGGCGCGGCTGTCCGCTACCAGTTCAACGCGATGCCGGCTCCATCGCTGGCCAACCCTTCGCAAATGGCTGAGACCTATGTCGCCTCGACCCTGACGAAAAGCATCGGCCGCCATACCGAGACCTACGCGCTGGGCTACGAGACTTTCTTCCTGACCGGCGACACTGTGCCGAGCGCGGAAGGCGGCTCCATCCTGGCCGGTGGCTACTTCGACATCAACAACGCGCCCATCCTCGACACGACCTCTCCCGACCAGCGCCAGTTCTTCTCCGACTGCCCGGATGGCATGTCGCTGATCGCGCTGGGGCACGGACACGCGCGCTCGCGCCGCCGCGATTGCGAGCGTGTCTTCGCGGTTGTGCAGTTCGAATACGTGACACGGAACGTCGCCGGCGATTCGATGTACGGCATGCTGCCTTCGCCGATTGCGGTTCTGGCCCTGGACCAGGATAAGCGTACCGGCAAGCTGACGCTGGAAAGCTATTCGAACGTGGACACCAGCGGCGTGCATGGCCTGTGGATCACCTGCGGCGCCAGCCGTTCGCCCTGGAACACGCACCTGTCGAGCGAGGAATACGAGCCCGACGCGGTCACCATCGCCGGCAACGCATCGTTCAAGGCCTTCAGCCAGAACCTCTACGGCAACCCGGATGCCGCCAACCCCTACCACTACGGCCACCTGCCGGAAGTGACCGTGAACCCCAACGGCACGGGCAGCATCAAGAAGCATTACTGCATGGGTCGCATCTCGCACGAACTGGTACAGGTCATGCCCGACGAGCGCACCGTGCTGATGGGTGACGACACCACCAACGGCGGCCTGTTCATGTTCGTGGCCGACCGCAAGCGCGACCTCTCGGCCGGCACCCTGTACGTGGGCAAATGGACGCAGACCTTCGGCGTCGGCGCCGGCGCCGGCGACATTTCCTGGATCAAGCTGGGGCATGCCACCAGCGACGAGATCAAGGCCCTGGCCGACACCCTGACCGCCGCCGACATCGTCGACGTGAAGACCAGCAACCCGAACGACGCCAGCTACACGAAGATCGCGTACAACGGCAAGGCCCAGTGGGTGAAGTTCATGCCCGGCATGGACAAGGCCGCCGCCTTCCTGGAAACCCACCGCTATGCCGCCTACAAGGGCGCTTCGATGGCCTTCACCAAGATGGAAGGCACCACGGTCAACGCGGCTGACAAGCGCGCCTATTCCGCCATGTCCTACATCTACAAGTCGATGGTCGACGGCAGTACCGACATCAAGGTGCAGGGCCCGGTGGCCGGCGCCGTGTACGAGCACGTGCTGACCGGCGGCCAGAAGGACAGCGACGGCGACCGCATTCACAGCGAATGGGTTTCCGTCTCCATGTCAGCCCCCGCCGCCCTGGTAGGCGAGGACCTGGCGGTGCGCGACGCCCTGGGCAACAGCGCCAACGCCGACAAGATCGCCAACCCGGACAACCTCAAGTACTCCGAGGCGATGCGCACCCTGTTCATCGGCGAGGACAGCGGCAACCACGTGAACAACTTCCTGTGGGCCTACAACGTCGACACCAAGGAACTGAGCCGCATCCTGTCCTGTCCCGCCGGCGCCGAGTCCACAGGCCTGCACGCGGTCGACGACGTCAACGGCTTCAGCTACATCATGAGCAACTTCCAGCACCCCGGCGACTGGGAATCGCCATTGCACGACAAGGTGAAATCCGTCCTGGATCCGCTGGTGAAGGCCAATTACAACGGCCGGTTCAGCGCGGCCGTCGGCTATCTCACGGTTGAAGGATGTACCCGGCACGACGACTGACGTCATGCAAGCCCGCCTGGACATCCAGGCGGGCCTCACAGTATCGTCCGGAACATCTCTCAAGCTGTTCCGGACGATCGCTCCGTATCATGTGAACATACTTGAACTGAACGGCACCGAGCACCTGAGACCGAGCACCTGAGAAGGCTCGGTTACGGCTGTTTGCAGGTCATGGCCTGCGAGCCGCTCAACCGCCAGGTGGCCTGATCAGCTTCTGCTCATCCAGTTTGTCGCGATATTCTTCCAGCAGGTTTTCCGTCTCCACCTTCTTGAGGCCGGAAAACGGTTCCTTNTCTGCCAGTATCTCGCCGCACGTCTTGTGCTCGAAACGATCCATCAGCGACCGCCCCACCTCGTAGAGCGCTACATTCTTGCGCTCGCACGAAGCGATGTCGCGCTCATGGCGTGCCTTGAGTGCTTCCAGGTCGCGTTTTTCCGCCCGCGTCTGCTGCAGGGCCTGGGTGGTGTCGGCCAGGGTCTTTTGAGTGTCGGTGAGCTGCTGCGATGTCGTGGCCAGTTCTTCCTTGGCTTGCGTCAGCTCACGGGTTGCCGCCACGAGTTGCTGCTTGCTGGTACCAAGTCCGTGCCGCAGGCTCGCCACTTGTCCTTCCGCGGTCTTTGACGATGCCTGGGCCTGCTCCAGATCCGCCGCCAGCCGGGCCTTTTCCTGTTCCACGGCATCGAGTTGTCCCTGCACCTGGGACAACTGCTGCTGTACCCGCCGCAAGGCCTCGCGCTCCCGGCTGGCCTTCTTGTCGGACGCCTCGGCGTGCGGCGCCAGGCTGGCCATGCACACTATGAGCGCCAGCGACAATGCGCCCAGCCGTGCCGGGGGTACATACCCTGATAGTCGATGTATCTGTTTCATGGATTGATTCCCTGAACAAGAAAAAGACAGGTTGTGGCCGATGTGCTTCAAAACGAGATCCCCCACGCGCCACCAGCATGGTGGCGATGTCCTGACGGTCGCCCGCCCAGAACAGCGGTCGGTTGCCATTGCGATCCATGAGATTGGGATCCACGCCGGCTGCCAGCATCATCGTCACGATATCCGTGTCGCCCTGCTCGACTGCGATGCCCAGGCTCACCCGGCCCTCCCGGTTCCAGATCGTCATGTCGGGGTGATAGGCCAGCAGTTCCCGCACCACGTCGGCCCGGTGCATGAGCGTGGCCGCGATGATGGGCGTGTTGCCGTCATTGCTTTTCCTGTCGACGTCCGCGCCGGCCTTCAGCAGAAGGCGAACGATCCGGACGTGCCCTTGCAGGGCGGACATGCCGAGCGGGGTGAAGCCCCGCCCTTTCAAATCCGGATCGGCGCCCGCCTCCAGCAGGATGCGCACCATCTCCACATTGCCGTTGGCGACGGCACGGGAAGCGCCCGGTCACCCCAACGGTCGGCGCTGAGGTTGGGGTTAACACCTTTGGCCAGCAATAGCGACACGGCTTTGAAGTCATTCTCACCGGCGGCGGCAATCAACTTGGCCTGATCGTCCTTGGCGTACTCCGGCTCCTGATCATTGCCGTCGGCCTTGATCCGTGCAAACTCCAAGGGGTCCTGGCGCAAAGTGTTAGCTGCGGCGTTATCTTCCGGCAACAGCCAGGTGTCACGCTCCATATCGAAGGCGTGGGCCGACAATGCCGCCAGCGCGAGCAGGATCAACAGCCAACGCAGCGCCTTAGAACTTGGCATTGAAGTCCACTTGAAGAACATCCACGCCAAAGGACAACGGACCGTCGATCGAGTCGGCGGACAGCCACTTCACCCCCAGCCAGGAATTGCGATCGATCCCGTACAGGCCGCCAAGATAAAAGCCCTTGCTATTGGTCCCGCCCAGGTTGAAATCCGAGTCGGTAAAGGCATCCAGCGTGGCATCCCGCTGAAGATTGCGGTAGCCCAGGAAGGCCTGCCAATCTCCTTCCTTATCGACCTTCGGCATGCCCACCGTGAGCTTGGTGTGCCAGCCCAGGGTTCGGGCCTGGTACCCTACCCCCATGCGCTGTTGTACTTCGGCGTTGTCATAGCCTATGTTCTTGACCACATCGCCTGTCAAGATCACATGCACCGGTTCGAACTGGGCCAGATCGACCATCGCCGTCAGGTTGGCCAATTGATAATCGGCAGCCAGCGCCCAGGTTCCCGTCCCTCCCAGGCTGATGTCAAACAGGGAATTCCCCTTCTGGCGATAGCCGGGTGTGGTCGCATCATACAAATGGGGTCGGAAGGGATCCGTGTTGGGGATGCCCTTGATATTGCGATAGTCGTAATAGGCCAGACCGAAGCGCCAGCGGGTATCCGGACCTGCACGCCAGTTCACCCCNAGTTGCGCCGCATAGAGCCATTTGTTTTTGGCCAGATTGGCCGGCGACGTCTCTACTGACTGCAGCGGGAAGGCGCCGATGGTCGCGAAAGGCTTCCAATCCCAGTTTTCTCTAGACCAGGGCGTAAAGCTGGCGGCAGCGCCTTCGAAGTTCACGTCGTCGTCCCAAACCAGGTCCGTACTGAAAAATGGATTGGGAATGCGGCCACCGCTCACGCTCAACCATTCCCACGGTGCCACCTTGGCGTAGGCCCGGTCCAGCACCAGGGAATATTTGTTGAAGGTCGTACCCATGGTCTGATTGGTGGACACGGGGTCCGAGGTGTCGCCCGTCGTGATCCTGAATCCTGCCGAGACGTTATCCGTGATCTTGGCCAGCAGGCCCAGACGCGCACGCAGGCGGAGACGCTCCCGGGTCTCCGAGGTATTGTTGAGGTTGATGCCGTAACCCGCGAAGCTGTTGGGAATGTCATTGCTTTTGGCGTACAGGTCATCCTGAAAACGCAGACGGATATCGCCTTCCCACTTCAGGCGTTCCACCCATTCCGGTACCGCGTTTACGTCGCCCCAGTGCTCGGTCTTGGCCTGCGCCACCACTTCCTGCCGGATCTGCTCGCTGATTTCGCGCTTCACCACTTCGGGGATGTAAGGCACGCGTACTACGCCGGACGCGGCTTCGGATTTGGCGCTTACGTCGGCCTGCTCTTGGCCTTTCTTCTCTGCCTGCTTGATAAGCTCCTGCGCCACCTCGGCGCTCAGCACGCCCTGTTTCACTAGGGCATCCACGAGAGCCAGCGTCGTTGCGCGCAGCGTCTCCAGTTCCTGGCGTTCGCTGGCGGCCTGGACAGGCATGGCAAAAACCAGGCTGAGCGCCATGGCCAGGGGCTTGATGTAATGAGTTTTCATTGGTTTAGTGGATCGTGTTCATGAATCGGAAACTCAGCGCGACACCACGCGCAGCCGCACCGGTTGCGGGATGTCGTCGGGCAAGGGNTCGCGCAGGCTTGCCTGCAGGATCTCCTGGCGCAGCGCCTCGTCGAGCGCGCTGTCGCCCGTGCCCTGGTCAAGCTGCACCCGGCTGACGCCGCCGGACGGGTCGAACCATATCTGCGCGACCACTCGGTAGTCCTTGCCCTGCAGGCGCTTGGCACGTCTCAGCTCGTCCTCCAGCTGGCGCGAGATCATGTTCGAATACCAGCTACGGCGTTCGTTGCCGATCCCGCCGCCGATGCCGATTCCGCTGCCTGCGGCCAGNATCGGTCGCCATCCCGCCTGCCGGGCCGTCGGGGATGCCGCCGGGCGGCGGGGCGGCGCCTCGGGCTGAGGCGGCTGGGGCTCGTCGAGCTTGACCTCTTCCTTCGGCTTGTCGATCTTCTGCGGCTCGGGCGGCTTCTCTTCCGGCGGCTTGGGCGGCGGTGGCTTGACCAGGGAAATGGTCTGGATCTTCGGCCTTTCGGGCCTACCCGAATCCTGGATGAAGTCCATCACCCCNCAAATCACCCCCGCCGTGAACAGCGTCAAGAACAACAGGCCGCCGATGAGCGGCAGCCGGCTGCGCAGGGATCGCTTGCGTGCCGGCATCGTTACTTCGGCTGCTTGGCCGTCACCAGGCCCAGCTGGGTGATGTCCAGGCGACCGCACAAATCCATCACGTCGATCACCTTTTCATAGGCGATCTTCGAATCGCCCTTGATCACCACCGGCAGGTCGGGCGTGATCGCCTTGAAGCTCTTCAGCCGGCTTTCCAGTTCGGCCATGCTGACGGGATACGTGTCCAGATAGATCTGCCCGTTGGCGTCGATGGTGACCGACTTGGTCTTGGGCTTGGCGAGGCTCGGCGTGTTGCTGGCCTTGGGCAGGTTGACCTTGATCCCCTGCACCGAAGCCGTCGTCATGATGATGAAGATGACCAGCAGCACATACGCCAGGTCGAGCATCGGCGTGATGTTGATGTCGTCGAACGGTTCGTTGTCTTCGCGGATCTCGGCCATGTCCGTCTCCTATCGGCTGTAGGTTTCGGCGATGCGGGCGATGTACTCGTCCACGAACACGTGCATGTCGGCGCTGATCGCCTTGATGCGCGAACCGAGGTAGTTGTAGCCGAACAGCGCCGGGATCGCGACCGCCAGGCCGGCCACCGTGGCGACCAGCGCGGCGGCGATGCCGGGCGCGATGGCCGCGACGTTGACGTCGCCGGTGGCGGCGATCGCGGCGAAGGTGATCATCACCCCAACGACGGTGCCGAGTAGACCCAGGAACGGTCCGCCGGAAATCGCGATGGTGAGCAGCACCATCAGGCTGTTGAGCTTCTGGTTCTCGCGCACCACGGTGGCGTCGAGGCTGGCCTTCACCACGTCGAGCGCCTGCGGCGACAACTCCACGCCGGCGCGCTTGCCCATGCGATTCTTCACTTGCTGGATGCCGGCGTGATAGATGCGGTACAGAGTCGAGTTCTGGTGATGGTCGTGGTGGCCAAACAGGATCTCAGCCATGCCGCTGCCCTTCAGGTCGGCATCCTCGGGATCCTCGTCGGCATCCAGCCCGGCCGTATCCTGCGCCTTCAAATCATGGAAGGCTTCCAGGAACTCCTTGTTCGCCCGGGTGATCTTGCTCACCAGCAGCGCCTTCGACGCCATCACCAGCACGCTGATACCGAGCATCACCATCAGCACGGCGATCACCACCCAGCCATCCAGCGTCACACTCTTCAGGATCACGCCGAAGTAGGAGGCGTCGCCGCCGCCATCCTCGCTTTCCTCCTCACCCGCCTGCACCACCTTGTCGCTGTCCGGGCCTTGCGTCATCGCGGCCAGGCGCAACCAGTCCGCGCTGCGTGCGACGTTGGACACTTCCAGTTCATCGACTTCGCCTTTGAAGCCCGCGCCAAGTTTCAGATCCAGTGCCGCATCGGGTGCCGCCACTGCGGCCTCGCCTGCCATCGCGCCATTGAGATACACACGAAGCTTGTCGCTCAGGGTCGCCGACACCTGGCTCCAGCCTGTTGCGGATACATCCGGCCCGGTTACCGTGACGCTACCCGAACGGGCGACCAGCTTGCCGCCTTCCAGTGCCAGCGTCAGCGTCTGCCCCGCATGCAGCAGTTCGGCCGTCTGGCCGGCCATGTCCGGCTTGATCCAGAGCGAGACCGTCATGCCGCCCGCCGCCCCATAGACCAGTTTCGATGCGACAGGAATATCGAGCGTTTGCGTCCCGTCGAACTTGACGGCTCCGCCGATCGCACCGCCCGGTGTGCGCGTGCCGTTGAATGCTCCAGATGGGATCGCCGCCGCTGTGCTGTCCTGTGGCGCGCCGCTGGCTTCCGCGTAGTGCTGGACCAGCATGAAGCTGGGATCGTAGACCGCTTTGCCGTCGCCAACCGCAGGCGCGCCTTCGTTGCCGTAATACAGCCAGACCTGCTGCTTGTCCTTGCCACCTTCCACCTTGGGAACCTGCACCCAGATCAGGGCCTGCTCGGCGGTACTGTCAAATTTCTCGATCTGGAAATTCAACGGCGTCTTGTCGTCACCCGCGACGAAGCGCAGATCGGAGCCATTGGGATTCGCGCTCAGAAAGTCGAAATTCCCCGTGTGCAGGCGGATCAATACCGGCACATTGGCCTGCGCCTCCTTCACGGCGGCGCCAGAATCGGCCGTATTGATCGTGATTGCCTTGCGCGCAGACCAATCGCCGTTCCACCACGCATGGGCCGGGGCGGCCGCCAACATCAACAGCAGGGGAAACAAAAATCGGATCATGTCTCAATGTCTTCGAGATGTTTACAAAGTCATTGATTGTGTAGGCCGACTGTTGCACGGCCATGAACATGTGGCACATCGGCATGAGCCGAACGGCACATGTCAGGACGACACACAGGATGTGTCTCAGCTGCCTCCTTTCTTTTTGGCACATGCGATATCGCCATCCGGACAGCGTTCAGCCTCCCCGCCAAAACCCAGCACCTCCACGCTGATAAGCGAAGGCTTGAAATTGGCAAGGGCGTCCTGGACCTTTTGCATCTGTTCCGCCGAATTCGCTGAACCGTCCCGCATCGACCGGTTGGTCTCCTCCGCCGACTGGCCATTCGGAGACAGATTGCCGAGACCGCTCAAACCGGCCCCCAAGCCGCTGCTCGATGCGGGCGTACCGACGACATTGCCGCCCACTTGGATATTTCCGCTATTCAGAACCTGCTGGGCTGCGATCAGCAGATTGCCGGAGGAGCGGATACCCGCATCGCCCGCATCCACGACTCCTGAGGGTGCGGCCAGAACCACATTGCCGTCGGGAATATTGGGATTGGTCTTGAGCGTCCCGATCCCGCTGCCGCTCACCGTGCCCTGCACATTCAGCGTCGGGTTGCCGCTGGCATCGTAGGTGACCTGGGGCGGCGGGGCGGCGGTCGCCGTCTTCTTGCCCTTGCCGGCATCCACGTTGCCCAGGGTCGACCAGAGCAGGATGTCACCNCCGGCCACGGTAAGTACCCTGGACTGGTTCACCTGGATATCGTCACGGGCCATCGCCAGGATATTGCCCCCGGCAAGNGTCATGATGCCCAGGTCGGACGGCGCCTTGTTGTCGGCCAGGCTGGGCGGAGGATTGGCCAGGCCCACATTGAGGCTGCCGCCCGGCATGAGCAATTGGATAGCGCCGGTCTGCTGGGTAGTGATACGGCTGAACACCAGATTCACGTCGCCTTGATAGGCCAGCGGGACGCCTGCGGCATCCTGGCTGGGGAACAACGTGGCAATGGCAGCGTAGGCGCGCTCGTAACCCTTGCCTGCCTGCCCTTCGCTGGCACCGATCAGCAACTCGTTATTGAAAACAAGCAGGGCCTGCTGGGCCAGGGACAAGCTGGAGAAGTCCGCAGGCGCCTTGTAATCGGCCAGTGCCGCGCTGCCTGACATCAGATAGCGTGCTGCGAATCCGGCGTAGTCCGGATCCCGCACGTGACCGTCGCCATCCTGTCCCAGGCCTGCTGCGGCAGAGAGCGTGGCGCCTCCGGTCGGCAAAGCCTGGTTCTTCAGATTGCCATAAGAGGAAATGCCGGCCGAGTTCCCCAGGTCGATGTTTCTCCCCGCGAAAAATTCGCCGTAGCCGGGGCCGCCCACCTGCAACTCGGCATTATTGCTGGCCAGGCCGTTGGTGACGTTGCGCACCGAAGGCGACACAATGTCCCGCCCGGCCCGGAAACTGCTCTGGTGGTCATCGGCATTGTTCTGCACATAGGCGATGGAACGGAAGACAATGTCCCGGCCCGCATCGATGGTTGTCTGCTTGGTCGACACGAAATAGCCTGCCAGATCCACATCGCCCATGAGCGAATAGAGGTAGGCGGAACGGGAATCGGCACCATGCAGTAGCGGGGTGGCATGCTTGGAAATGCTGGCGCTGAATTGCTGGTACTGGTCCAATCCGACGGTGCTGGTGCCGGCATTCAGGGCGCCGGGAATCAGGGCCGGATCGAAATCGCTCAGATACACTTCGCTGCCCTGCTCCAGCGTGATCCCCTTNTGGGCCAGGAGTTGAAGATTGCCCTGGGCATCCGGAAACAGCACCATGTTGTTGGCAATGGCGATGCCGCCCGACAGGGCGGCCGCCGCCACTTGCCCCGGATAGCCGGACAAGGCCGTGACACCGCCTGCCGTGAAGGTGGGGAAGAAGGCATTCTTCAGCAACGTGAGGTTGCTGTTGTTGTTGTCGAATCTGACGTCGCCGACCAGGGATTGCACGCCGACCTTGCTGCCCGGTGCGTAGTCGTAGAAATAGGGCGTACCGCTGAAGCCGGTGCGGTAAAGCGCGGTCGGGTCGAAGACCGAGGCGATCGTCACATTGCCGTGCGCCGATACGTCGTAGCCGCCCTGTTCCAGCGCCAGATACGGGTAGATCGCCACACCGCTGACCGTGCGCCCTTCCCGGATCGCCCCGCCGGCCTGAATCCGGCCCTGGCCGCTGCCCACCTGGAACACGCCGCCCCGGATATCCCCGCCGGCAACGACCGTCAGGTCGCCCCCGCCGCGGACATCCATTGCTCCGGAGGTCGTGTTGGTCTTGCCGCTGACGGGAACGACCGCGCCCAGATTGACAATGTCGCCGCCAGCGGCAATCCGTACATTACCGCCGCCCAGTGCGCCGATCCCCTGTCTGAAGGCCGAGAAATCAGGCCACCAGAAGGTGGAGCCGGCATTCACCTTGCGTGCCAGCCAATCGGTGATCAGTTGCTGCTGATTCTTGTTGGACGTGCCGCTGACTTCCGCCGTGACATCGCCACCGACCTGGATGGCGAGATCGCCACCGCGATCAGGGAAAACCGCCTTGGGCGTACCGGACGGAATGGCATATCCCGTCGTGTCTCCCGGCACGCCTGCCGTGTAAATCACCGCCACCTGGGTAGCTGAAGTCGACTTGAGCGTCAGATCGCCGCCGACGGCGATGTCGATATCGCCCGTACCGGTCCGCACCATCTTGCCCGCGGCCAGGGTGAAGTTGCCTTTCCCAGCCAGGTCCGCTTTGTCGTGCACCGCCAGCGGATTGCTGCTGCCGGCATCGGCCCCGGAGGCCAAACGATACGACCAGCTGTCGCCACCATTCTGGGTGGCGCTGGCGGTGGTCCCGTTGAATCCGTCGCTGATGCTGCCGTTCAGGATGAGATCGCCCACGGCGCGCAAGCTCAACACGCCCGACTCGCCCGCAATATGCAGTGCCTGCAGTCCCAGATCACCATTCAATGTCAGGTCACCGGTACTGTCCACCTCCACGCCCGGCCGCACATGGAATGCCGGATCGCCGGTTTTGCCGAGGCGGGCCGCGATCGTTGCGGCATTGGCCATGAAGGCATTGGCATCGTTGTAGATGGCGCTATTCACCGCAACATCGCTGGCGCTCAGGCTGTTCCGGGCATAGGACTCGAAGCCTTCGGCCACGACTTCGTTTGCACCCATGATCGCGCCATCCAGGCGGGCAATCGCCATATCCGTTCCGGCGCTGTTGCGCGGCGCTCGCAAGACCACGTTGCCGCCTTCCGCGTAGCTGCCGTGGGCGGAAACGTCAATGGCGCTGCCGGATTGGATGTCGATATGACCGCCCGCAGTGCCTAGGGTCACCTTGCCGCCGTCGCCGCTGCTGCCGGCATACTGGGCCTCGGAACGCGTGGCGTAGGCGTTCAATTGCGCACCGGACAACAGGGCGACGTCGCCCGCCGCATAGGCCTGCACGCTTCCGCCGCGGGCACCGGTACTGTCGATGACTCCCGCCAGGCGGATATCGCCCTGGTCGGAAACCAGCAAGACATCATGGGAAGTCAGCGTATCGCCAGCGGCCATGGCGATGCTGCCCGCAGTCCCGCTCCCGCGCAGGTGCACACTCACGGATTCGGAAAACTTGCCGGCACCCAGTTTGGACAGCAGGCCGGAAAAATCACCCAGGCCCGCCAGATCCAGCGCGAACCGCCCACCCAAGGCGCCATGGGCCGTATCCGCGCCCCCATCCAGATCGCCATCCAGTTTCGCCGTTCCGTCGATGGCCCGAATGGTCAGACTACCGGCATCGCCTTCGCCTGCGCCCGCCACGCTCACACGGGCACCGTTATCGAGCGCCACATTGCCGCGGGTCGCGCGCAGTTCGATCTGCCCGCCGTCGGCGTAGGCCGTCTCGGTGCCGAAGGCTTTGGCATACCCCGTAGCATTTACTTGCGCGCCATTCGCCAGAACCAGGCTGTCGGCCCCGGCCGCCCCGCCTGTCGCTTCGATATCGATATGGCCGGCCAACGCGTCGATTTGAGTGTCCACATAGACCGTGTCGCCCTTCAAACCCAAACGTCCCCCNAGCGTATCGGCTGGCGCGGCCGGATTTGGCGTGGCCGATCGGACCACATTCAGGGCGGCATTGCTCTGGATGTCATAAACCGTACCGGTGTCCGCGACCAGATGAGGCGTTTCCAGTGTCAGGTTGCCCGAGGCATCCATCTGTCCCTTCCCGCTCGTCATGATTTCGTCGCTGGCAGCCAGGGTATAGGCACGACCGCCCTGCAAGGCAACCTGGCCGTCACCCAGAGTGATACGCCCCGTCCCCTTTGCCACGGTGCCTGCCGCATCTACATAACGCTCGGCCCGCAAGCTCAGACTGCCCGACATCGGGGTCGCGCTGCCCGAATACGATCCGGACGTATTGCCCAGGACAAGACTATTGGCCTGGAACACCACATCCTCGCCCGTATGGACGACCAGCGCCGGCGCATCCAAGGTCAGGCCGGCCGGCGCCGTGGCGCCGTCGGTCAGGTCCACGCTGGCCCCATCATAGAAATCCATGGTGCTATAGGTACGCAGACGCAGATCCCTGGCTTGTCGAAGTTGGGCCAGCAGGCCGGGCGTGACCTTCAAACCGTCCTGGCCGGCCGGCACGGCACCGAAACTGACCCGGCTGCTGGCCACACTGATCGCTGGGCTGTTGAAGACAGCCGTACCGGCGATCAGGTTATCCCAGGTGGCATCCAGCAAAATGGAATCACCCGTCAGTTCCGCCTTTTCGTGCAGGGTGAGCGTTCCGGCCGAACCAGCCGTGGCGCCACGGGACAGGATAGGCAGGCTGCTCTGGGCAACGCGCAGGAACGCACCGTCGCCATTCAAGGTGATTTCATCCGGCGCGCCCGTCAACTCACCCTGGCTCTCGATATAACCGTCACGGCCATCGCCCATCCCTGAGCCCAGGGTCAAGGCGTCACGGGAAGCGAGCATGACTTCGCCCGCCTTTAAGGCATGGTCTGCGCTGTTGAGCAGGCGCACGTCGGCCGCATTCACATCGATGTCGTAGCCGGATGCAGACACGGAACGGGTGCCGCCGATCAGCAGGCTTTCGACATTGAAGCTATTCAACATCTCAGCGGACAAGCCTAGATAACCGTTGGGAACACCTGAAACATCATCGACGATGGCAATGGCGCTGGATGCGATATCCAGCATGCCGCCTCGCCCGCCCGCGCCCACATCGAATCGGGGCGCGGCATTCATGGTCAGCTGGGTTGCTCTCAACGATAGCAGGCCCGAATCTTCCGGCAGCCGCGGTCGGGTATAACCGGTAGCCTGGGCAGCCTGGGTGAAGAAGGTATTGGCATGACTCTCGATGAAGCTGGAATACGTGCGCACCACGTCGCCGGACGCCACGAGATACCCCTGACTGCGGCCGGCGGCGATATCGGTCCCGTTCACCAAGGCACGGCCCGCCACCAGTGCGGCGCCATCCGCCAGCGCCCGGTTCTGGTGCGGCAACATATCCTGATATCCGGAAACGGCCTTGACCAGATAGGCACCCGGCATCAGCGCATAGTGGGCGGGAAGCAGGGTATACACCCCGGCATTCAATCCNCCGCCACCGCCACCGCTGAGATAGACGCTCGCGCCCGCTTGCAGCGTGCTATCCGAATTTTGTATGTCCCGTGGTGCATAGCCGGCGCCATAGCCGGGAATCACGGCATACACGCCCGGCTCGGCCAGGATATCGCGGGAACCGCCTGGCCCCGGCAGGAACTCGTAGGCATAGAGATCGCCGCCGCCGCTGAGATCGAGGCCAGCCGTGGCACGAACCTGGATGTCAGGCGCATCCAGGCGAATGGACTTTTCCGGTGGCGCATCCAGAATCAGCGTGTAGTTATCGAGCTGATACACCCATTCGCTGCCGTCGCTCGTGGTCTGCCCCAAGGGCAGCAAGGCGCCCGCCGCCGATACGGAAGTCAAACTGCCGTCGCCCAGCCGGATTGTGTTGCCGGCCGTCAGGTAAAGGCTCCCCAGCGGCGCGCGCAGCACGCCATTCTGGAAGATATTGGCCGCCTCCACGCTCAGGCGGCCTCCCGCCGACAANGGNAGCGGCGCAGCCTGGCCATTTCCGGTGAAGGTCACATCCCCNGGCGTGCTCACCTTGAACGTGGAAAGCGTCGTGGGATAGGCTTGCGCACTCTTGAAAACCAGATTGCCCGCTGCACTCAGACTGCCGGTATAGGTCGGAGTCCCGCTGATGGCCACCGCGTTGAAGCGAATATCCTGGTCGGCTTCGAATGCGGCCGACCGGAAACCCTTCAGGGCGAAGTTCCCTTCCAGATCCAGCATCTTGGCCGCCACATCGAGATGTGCCGTTCCACTCGTTGCAGTCGGGACATTCGATTGGAACAGGGGNTCCAGATTGCCTGCGCGCACATAGGCCGCGCTCAGACTCACATCTCCCGTTCCGCCTGCCAGCGCTGGCGCGTCCAGGGTGATCTGCCGCTTCACGCCGAGATTGACCGGACCGCTGAAGGCAATCTGGTTCTCGCTCTTGAAGGCGACGCTATCGAAGCCGCCGCTGACCAGTCCGCCCACGGGGATATAGGCTTTGCCGCCGTACACCGCATGATCGATGGCGGCGCCCGGCGTCAAACCGGCCGGCACATAATCGCCGGTCTGCGACAGGATCATTTGGCGATCCCCATATAGGGTCGGATAGCCCCTGCCGGGCGTGCCGGCGCTCCGATCCTTCCAGATCGCGGCACTGAAGCGCCCGCCCGCCGCACCGTCGCCGCCTGACTTGCCTGCCATGACGCCGTCGTCGAGCAAGATGCCTTCCGTGGCGGTGATGACCACGCTGCCGGCGTCGCTCGCCACTTCCGTGGCTTTCACGGTCGTGGCATTTCCCGCCTGTGTGGCCAAGTCCAGCGTCGCCTTGGTGCCCGACACGTCCAAGGTCGCCTGACCGTCCGTCCGCGCCTGGATCACCACATTACCCGCGCCTGTGTAATTCCTGCCTTCCAGCGTCCCCGTACCCGCGGACAGGCTGATGGTACCGCCCTGGAGCACCTCGCCTTCCCGCAGGCCAGTCGTGCTCGGAAGCAGCTTGGCGATACCCGACACATCCAGGCGGGCATGGCTGCCCACCCAGATGGCACGGTTGTCCCGATACCAGTCCCCTACCTGGGCGAGCGCCAGCGAGATGGACCCTGCTGCTGCGGTCAGGCTGCCGTCGACGGTCAGCAGGTTGCCCGCGCTCAAATCGATGCTTCCCTGCGGGCCGACGTCGATGACGGCCCCTGCTCCCACGGCAAGCCGACCGAACTGCACCCCGCCCGAGTTGGCAAAGTTATTGCCGCTCTTCAAGGCAAGTTTCATGGGTGCGCGCAACTGCCAAGGCAGTACGACCTCATTGGCCAGATCCTTCATGCTGCTGCCGGAGGACTGGGCCAGCGCCGAATTCTTCAACTGCCATCCCGCATAATCGGGCCGGATGAGAGTATTGGCGGCAACGGTCAGCGCGTCATAGCCCTCGACGCTGTAATCCGTGAACCCGCCCCGGGTAAAGACGCCTGGATCCAGGACCAGCGTTTCCGCTCCCCATCCGCTGGGCAGAGACGTCCCGCTGTTGCCGATCAATGCCTTGGCGGCCCGGATCTTCAGGGAACCTCCCTTGCCCAGGGCAAAGCCGCGCAACTCGCTGCCCAGCGTGATCCGGTTGGATGCCGTCTGGGAAGCATCCAACGATTTGACTGCTAGGCTGATGCTGCCCGCATTTCCTTTTTCCACCGAACCGTCCTGTTTCACCCAGGCACCGCCGCTGACGTCGAGCACGCTTCCCGTTGCCAGATCGAGATCGCCATAGCCTTCGATGGAAATGGAGCCGGCATCTGCCTGGGCCGCCGCAGACCGGTCGGCATCCGGCAGGGAATCATTGGTCCAGGTCCCTGCTGCCGAAATCAGCGTATGGGCACCCAACGTGACATCCCCATCCAGACCGTTGAAAGGCTGGAAGGTCTTGAGCGTAATGGCTCCCCCTGGCGTGATGAGGTTGCCCTGCACGTCGATGCGTTTGGTGCTGCCGAGATACAGGCTGCCGCCGGACTGCGTCGCCAGGGTCGTGCCGGCAGGCACGGTAATCGTGCCATTGCTGTAGACCGCCAGGCGATCGAAACCCGCGTCGAACAGATCCGTGGAAATCCAGACGTTCCCGTCCGTACCCGGCGTGCCGCCGGAATAGAAAGTAATGCCCGGCAGCTTGAAGTCGTATTCCTTCTGGCCATCGAGCGCCACCTGATAGCTGGTATCGCCCAGGATCAACTGGCCGCCCCGGGGGCGGCTGGCGGCATTCCGCTGATAGGGGCCGGCCGTCGTGGCGCCATGCAGCACGCCCGCCGGCAGGCTCAGGTCATGGGCCACGATCTGGACCGTTCCCGCATCCTTACCCTCCACATAACCGGCCTCAAACTTGCCCATGGCCTTGATGCTTTGGTCGTCCAGCCACTTGTCGCCGCTGATCAGTTTTTCGTTGGCGAATCCGACGTAGACTTCGTCGACCGGCGCTTCGCTGATATCGTACGTTTTACCGCTCTGGGAGACCAGCTGGCTGGTGTAGACATACCCGTCCCGGTAGCGGACGGAACCACCACTGACATCGATGCTGGCCCCGGACCGGATGACGACGTCCCCTTCTGACTGCAGCTTGACGTTGCCGCCGGTCGTGAGGCGTTCCTTCGCGGTGCGGGCAATCTGGTTTTTATAACCGGAGAGATCGGCCAGCGGAATCCGGCCGTTCTCGTCCAGATCGCGAATGTCCACCGCCACGGTCTTGCCGCGCAGGAAACCATCCCGTTGCAAGGGCGCATCCTTCAACTCGTCACCGCGCAACTGGACCTGCAGTACGTTGCGCTCCATGGCCAGTTCCACATCGCTCATGCCGGACACGTCGATACGACTGCCCGCTTGCATCTCGACTCGGGTACCGGTCTTGGCGGCGGTGTTCGTGGGAGGATTTGGGTACGACTTGAGATTGTCGGGAAGCGCCGTGCTGGTGTAATCGCCAATGCCTGTGCTGGTGCCGTCCAGTCTGCGTGCCGAAAGCGTCACGTCGCCACCGGGCGCGCGGATCAGGGCGCCGGACGTGCCATCGCCCTCCATGACGATATTCTGTGCCAGTGCATTCACCTTCGAGACGTTCATGTTGGCGCTGTCGACGATGGTTTGCGTATCGTCGTCGTCCGGCAGCACCTCGGTCACGCTCTTCGCGCCCAGCACCAGCGTGCCGCCCCGGGTGACAGGATAGGGATTGGACAGCGAGGCATTGAACTGGGCCGTATCGCCCGCCATGAGATACACGGAACCGTTGGCGCTGACCGACGTCGTGGCGGTGATCCGTCCCTTCTGGTTCACCGCCAGGCCTGCCAGGGTGACGTTGCCCCGCTCGGCGATCAGCTGGCCCAGGTCCAGGTTGCTCGCCGTGCTCGTTCCTGGCGCCGCCGCGCCGGTACCCGGGTTGTCCACGGCCACCAGCAGACCGCGCAGATTGGCATCCCCNGAAGGAGCCAGGTAAACCTTCGAACCTGCCGCCAGCAGGATCTGGCCGTCTGGCGTATGGATCAAGCCGTTGTTTTCCACCGTGGGTGCGAACAGCATGACACTGCCGCCACTACCGGTGGTGAGCGTGGCGCCCGCTTCCACCCGTACGAAACCAGCGACGGTCGCCCCGCTAAAGGGCGCGAATTGGGGATTGCTGTGCAGGTTGGCGATGAGGCCGTTGAGATAGACATTGTCATTGATGTCCAGGCTTGATGCGACCAATGAACGCGTGTCCACCTGGGCGCCGGCCGCGAACAGAATACCGTTCTGGTTCAGCAGGAATATCTGGCCATTGGCGCTCAACTGTCCTTGTATCGTGGTGGGATTCGCATCCCAGATCCGGTTCAAAGAACTGGCTGCCGCATTCGGCTGGACGAACTGCACGCTGTTCCCAGCCCCGATGTTGAAGCCTGCCCAGTTGAAGATGGCCTTGCCAGTGTTCTGCTGGATGACCATATGGCTGCCGTCCGGCGTCACGGACAGGCTGCCGCTGCCTTGGCCAATCCAGGGCGTCGGATTGGGATTGCTACCGCATGCCCCTCCGGCGCAAGGGATAGGAAGGGTCCCCGCCGCCTGCACCAGAGGGGGAGCGATGCCGACCCACACCGACATCCCGTAGGCGGCGAATCGATGCAACGGCGTTCTTTGCTTAGAAGTCATAACTGGCCTTCAGGTGGAAGCGCCCGTGACGGGCCGAGGTATAGGCGCCATCCTGAAAGGCAGCGCGAAATCCGCATTGACATGCCAGTATTTCCAGGCGGTCAGGCGCAGGCCGACCCCTGCGCTGGACAGGTCGAAACGGTCGGTCTGCCCGGGCAGAGGATCGAGGATCCAGACTTTCCCGGCATCCACGAAAGCGAGCAGGAAGAGCTGGTCGATATCCTTCATACTCACCGCTAGGCGCGGGCTGCGCAGTTCCAGTGTGGCGCGCATGCCGTCGTCCCCAGGCGTTCGCCTTCCAGATATCCGCGCACGTTCTGCGCACCGCCGATGGTGAATTGTTCATTGCCGATAAGCGGTCCGCTGGCCAGCTGAAAATCCATCCGGCCATACAGGCTGAAATCGGCACCCAACTTCTGGGTACGCATCGCGTCGCCGCGCCAGTAGAAATAATTGGAACGGGCGTTGTAGCGCCGCAGCTGAAATTCGCTTTCGTTGTCGCGCAGGCCGCGTAACGAGAAATTCGCCCCCAGATCCACCTGGGTCACGCCGGATTCCCCGGCGAATGTCCCGCTGTATTGAGCGACTACAGGCAGATATGTCACAGGCGTGCTGAAGCTGTCGGTACTGCCGACGATGCTTTCCAGGGAATGCTTGTAGTCCATTCCCAGGGTCAGACTGTGAAACAGGCCGGGCTTGCCCGGTAGCGAATGGATCCAGCGCACGCCCATGATGTCGCCATTGCCCACCACGCCATAGTCGCCAAGCGTACTCACATTGCTGCGGGACCGGATGGCATACAACGCATAGGTGTTGCCAGTCGATCCGGGCATGACATAAGTGCCGGACCATGCGTTGCTCTGGTTGGGATCGGACGGCGTCGCCTGATACTGGAGAGAAACGCTATGGCCCCGTTGCCACAGATTGTCGAAGCGCAACATGCCATTGACACGGGCGTGTTCGGTATTGGCGCTGTAGTAGTTGTTGGCTTCCAGACTGCCATGCAGAGGCAGCTCATCCTCCACCTTCAGTTCCACTTCCACCTTGCCGGGCGTCCTGCCCGCTCGCAGCACCGGCGTCACCTTCCGGTCGCGTGCCGCGGCCAGGCTGGCCAGCTGCTTCTGCACATCGGGAAATACGGCACGCTGCCCTCTGCCAGCGTAGGAACGTGCGCCTTGATCT
Source organism: Thiobacillus sp. (assembly GCF_013693775.1). Lineage (NCBI taxonomy): Bacteria > Pseudomonadati > Pseudomonadota > Betaproteobacteria > Nitrosomonadales > Thiobacillaceae > Thiobacillus > Thiobacillus sp. The sequence goes on along the minus strand of NZ_CP059257.1, from coordinate 611,683 downwards.
CCCCCAACGAGTAATATTTCGCGCCGCTTACCCGCAAGCGCTCCACGCTGCCCTCGGTCACTCTGAGACGAACCGTGTTCCCATCCACTTTCTGTTCCGGGATATCCACGAACACCGTCGGATACCCGCCATCGCGATAGGCCCGTTCCAGACTTTCCCGAGCGGACTGCACATCGGCAATGCTTCGGTTCTCTCCCAGATAGGGATACACCGCCTGTTCGATGGCGATGGTCGATAACAGAGTATTGCCTTCCACGGCGTATTCGAAAATATTGAAATGGTTTCCCTGCGCCGTAGCTGGCACAGCATCGGCTGACGCCTCCCTGCGCCTTCCTCGGCCCTGGCGGTCAGTGCCATCGACAGGCCCAGGAACACTATCAGGCAACAAACCCACGGCCACTTCATCCGCATGCGGATCCAGTCGGCGACCCCCTTGGATTCCTTCCGTTTCGTCACGTCTCTCGATCGTTCATTGCAGACATTCATGTGGTCACAGCCAATTCATCAACAGCCATTCGATTGCAGACGCTCTTTTCAGGAATGGCATCCGCATCGACAACACCCAATAAAAATCAGACTCAAGCAAGCCAAAAAGCGCCCACCTTGCGGTGGACGCTTCCCGTAGTCCAGGATGGGCATTGCGCCCATCTCGAACCACTTTTCCAGGTCAGGACGTCAACCCGGATCAGTAGAACAGCTGCAGCGGTTGGCAGGTGTTCGGGCCGGATACCGCAGCACGCGTACCCTTCAGCGTGATGGCTGCATAGGCCGGGTCATAGTTGAATGGGGTAGCCGCCACACCCGGGAGGATCGACAGAATGGCCGGATCGGAAGACACGGTACGGAAGGTATTCAGAACATCGCCCACGGCGGTGCCGTTGGTGCTGCTCCGCCATTGCATCGATTGCTCGACGAAGAACTGGTAGTCGCCGTTCACTGCATTGGCGATGGTGGGCGCCACGCCGTCGATGGCGACGAACTTCCAGTTGTCGCTGCCGCTCGGGGTGTTCTCCAGAGAAACCAGGCCGAGACCCATTTGGCCTTTGGCATACACGCTGTTCAGGCCGGACTTGACGCCGCCGGTGCTGCCGTTTTCAACCACGGTGTAGGTGGAGAAATTGACCGGATCGCCCTGAGCACCAAAGGGAGACAGACCAGCAGTCGAGCAAGGGGCATTCAGGAAAAAGGCATTTGCCGCGGACTTGGTACCGGATCCAGCCGCACGGGTTTCCAGGGTGATGGGGCCGGACAAGCTGGCGTTCACCTGGCTCCAGTCGGTGTAGGTGCCCGTCATGATGGACTGGACGGCCGCCTTGCTGATCGTGGTGTAGGGATAGTTGTTGGTCACGGCGATGCCCATGACCACGCCGTTCTGACTGGCCACATCCAGAACGGCCAGTTCGGCTGCGCTCAGGGCCGTTTCGCCGACGGGCAGGTTGGGGCCGCGGAACATGCCGGGCTCGACGTCGGACACGCCGGCGTCGGACACTTGCAGTTCGGTGCCGGCGCAATAGTAGGAGGGNTTGGGGAAAGTGTTGCCGGAGCTGGTACAGCTGCCATCAACCTTCATGGCAGCGATGGCCTGGGCACGAGCAACCGGGCCTACGCCATAGAAGGAGCCGCCTGCGGCGCGATCCAGAATCAGGACTTTCTTGCCACCGATGGAAGCCGGGATGGTGGTATTCAGTACGCCGATGGCCGTGCCGGTGGGCTTCATCGTCCCGAACACGGCACGATGATCTTTGCCCGAGGCATCGTTGTAGAACACGTCGATGGTGCCGGCGACCATCATGGTCTCGGCGATTTTCACCAGGGTGCCCTGCTGGGCGGAAGCGCCGGAGATGCGCACGACCAGGTCAGGCGTCGTGGTCGGGCTGTGGGCGAAAGCAACGGGGGCAGCTGCCAACGCAGCCAGGGCCAGAGCAATTTTGTTCAGTTTCATGCGTCAATTCCTTTGGGTTGCATCCCGCTCCAACGGAGCGGGATGGCACGATTGGATGAGTAATTCAGATGGAAATAATCAGGCAGCCAAGCGGCGACGGGCCATGAAGCCCACCAGTCCCAGACCGGCCAGCATCAAGGCGTAGGTATCCGCCTCGGGCACGGGCGCGGCGGCACCGTAGTTCAGCACGCCAGCGCTGCTCAAGGTCCAGACGTCAGTGGCAGTGGCGCCAAACTTGACGCCATTGACGTTGCCCAAGCCGGAGGCACCGGTAATGGAGAAGAAATTCATGGCCGTACCCACAGTGGCAGAGGCATCAGGCGTGAACTTGGTACCCCAGTTGCCCGTCATGGTGGGATCACCGAAGTAACCTGAATCGCCTGCATACTTGACCGTGGAAATATTGGCGGCGTAGTTAAGGCTGGCGATCTGGGCATTGGTATAAATCGCACCATTGGCAGCCATGTTCGTCGGGCCAGCTTTGGGAATAGAAACAGTGGCTGCGTTATCGGTCGTAAAGACACGAGCAGCACTGGTACCCGTAGCACCCTCAGCCCCGACCATCCACAGCCAGTTGGCAGAGTTTGTGCCGGCCGCGAAGGTGGTCCAGTTGGCATCGCTGGCGAAGTTGTAGTTGTAATTGACGCCCGTACCGACGAAGTCGTTCATGTACACGCCGGTGTCGAAAGTGAAGGATTTCTGCGCCACGGTGTCGTACACGGCAAACCAGATTTCGCCGTTGCCGTTCAGGCCCGGGTCGATGGCAGCGTTGGCGGAACCGGCGGCGGCCAGCAGCGCGGCAGCGACCAGTGCATTGAGTTTGAAGTTCATCAGTAGTGCTCCTAATTTAATAAACCAGAAAGTTGTGATGCTTTCCGCCCCNCTGTGGGGCAGGCCTGGCGGGCTACGCGTCAGACCAACCGGAAATGGAGCCCGCATGGCTGCGGACAGGGCTACTTTAGAGAGCACGGATGACACGCGATGGGGAAACCGGGGCCCGAAAATTGAGCCGGTTGGCTCATGTGCAAACAGGCCGGCGAATGGCCTGGTTATTGCATGTCGCCACGCGAACCATGGGCATGCAGCAGTCCCAGCGCAATGGCCTTGGCGACCGCCTGGCCGCGGGTGCGGACGACCATTTTNTTCATGGTGTGGCGCAGGTGGTTTTTGACGGTGAGCATGGACAGGCCGAGGATGTCGGCGATTTCGTCGTTGGTCTTGCCGTCGCGTACCCAGGTCAGCACCTCGACCTCGCGCGCGGTGATGAGCCCGGCAGGCCGTCGGCTGAGCGTGCCAGTGCGCGATTCGTGGGACAACATGCGGGCCAGGGTGGCGAGCAGGTGCGGCAGCAGGATGTCGAGATACAGTTCGAGCCGGCTGTCGAACGGCACCCGCACGCGCGAGAAACTGGCGTAGCCCTTGATCTGGCCGTTGGTCCAGCCCATGCCGTGAAAGGCGACATTCTTCAGTTCGAGGTCGGTCAGGCGAGCCGTCCAGTTGCCACTGTCTTCGTGCTGCCCGGCGATCAGGCGCGGTTCGCCGCAGGCCTGCCATTCCTGTGCCAGCTGGCTGATCAGACCATCGCCCGGGTGAATCACGCGGTGATAGTGGTCGTCCTTGAAATAGCGGCAGGCGGTAAAGCGCTGGTGCAGCAGGTAGCCGCTCTCGTCCGCCACGCCGCACAGCAGGATTTCGTGCGGGATGAGCGACTGCACCGGGCCATGGATCCAGCTGAAAAANTGATGGCGCAACGTGACCCGCCGCGAGGCGAGCAGGATGCGCGCCAGATGGCCGCACTCTTCGTCGGTCAGTTCGTTGGTATTGTGCATGGACTCCCCTGTTGCGAGCAGAGAATAGGCATACGCCATGACAAGGGCATGAAGTTTTTGACGCCAGGAACCTTACGCCGTTTCGCGCAGTCTTGCGCCTCTCCTGTGAGCACAACCCGTCCTGCCCTGCTTCACACGCCCGTAACGCAGGCCACCTATCGTCGAGGGCCGACCTCCCCTCATGTCTCCCTCTATGAGCCACGACGAATTACGCGTGCATCTGGACCACATCCTGGACAAGGCACGCCTGTTGACCCTGCTGCAACCGGTGCTCGACCTCGCCAACGGACGCGTGATGGGATACGAAGCCCTGTCGCGGGGACCGTCGAACAGCCCGCTGCATGCGCCGCAGGCGATGTTCCGCGTGGCCGAACAGCATGGCCTGCTGACCGCGCTGGACTGGGCCTGCATCCATATGTCCCTCAAGACGTTTGCGCAATTGAAGCTGCCGGGACGATTGTTCGTGAACCTGTCGCCCGGTAGCCTCCTGGATGCGACCTTCGCACCGGAATCGGTGCTGGCGGCGTTGTCGGATGTCGGCCTGTCCAGCAGCCAGGTAGTGATCGAAATCACCGAGAATGCGACCGCGCTGGATTACGCCTTTCTGCGCAAAGCGGTCGCCGGCTTGCGCGCGATCGGCATCGAGGTGGCCATGGACGACCTCGGCGAAGGCTTTTCCAGCCTGCGGCTGTGGTCCGAACTGAAGCCAGCCTTCGTCAAGATCGACAAGCATTTCATCGCCGGAATTCACCAGGACNCCCACAAGATCCAGTTCGTGCGCTCGATCAGGATGCTGGCCGAAGGCGCGCATTCCTGCGTGATTGCCGAGGGCGTGGAAAGCCCGTCCGAACTGGCCGTATTGAAGGATCTCGGCATCCGCTACGCCCAGGGCTACCTGATCGGACGCCCTTCTCCCGTACCGATCCGGCTGCTGTCACGCGAGGTGGAAGCCTGCCTGCAATCCGGCATCGTCAGTGTCTTTCCCATGCTCCAGGCGCGCGACGGTCTGCACGTATCGGCCGACCGGCTCGTGGTCTCCGCTCCGTCCGTCAGTCCCAAAACATCCAGCGAAGACGTGCTCGAGCTGATGATGCAATACCCCGAACTGCATGCGGTGGCCGTGGTGGACAAGGATATCCCCGTCGGCATCATTCACCGCCCCGCCTTGCTCGACCGTTTCATCGGCCTCTACGGCCGCGAGCTCCATGGCCGCAAGCCGTGCCGCGACATGATGGACACCGACCCGCTCATCGTCGACAAGGCCACGCGCATGGCAGAACTGTCCGAACTGGTCGTCAAGAAGGGCAAGGCCGCCTTTACCCAGGGTTTCATCATCACGACAGAAGGACGCTACCTGGGGCTGGGATCCGGCTTCGACCTGATGCGCGAAGTCACCGAAATGCAGATCGTTGCCGCGCGTTATGCCAACCCGCTCTCTGGGTTGCCTGGCAACGTGCCGATCCAGGAACACCTCGAGCGACTGCTCGTCAACGAACAGACCTTCGTCACGGCCTATTTCGATCTCGACCAGTTCAAACCCTACAACGACGTCTACGGTTTCCGCCGCGGGGACGACATCATCCAATTGCTGGCGCGTATCCTGCGCGACAGTTGCAACCCCGAACTCGATTTCGTAGGCCACATCGGCGGCGACGATTTTGTCGTGCTGTTCCAGAGCCTCGACTGGGAAATACGCTGCCATGGCATGGTGGCCCGCTTCGATCGCGAATGCCGGGCGCTGTTCAATCCCGAGCATGTGGAGGCGGGCGGCTACCGCAGCGAAGACCGGCGCGGCGTCATGGCTTTTCATGCCCTGGTGACCCTGTCCATCGGCGCCGTGCTGGTCGATCCGAGCAATTACCACCATTACCAGGAAGTGGCGCGTGCCGCTTCTGAAGCCAAGCGCATGGCCAAGCGCATTGACGGCAGCAGCCTGTTCATCGATCAGCGCCGCATGCCTTTCGGCCGGCGGCTGGTGACGCAAACGCCTGCTGCGGGAACCAGCACGGCATCGGAAGAATTGACGTCCGCCTGAACCGGGAACGACGGCCACCCTTCAAAAATGCGGGCCATCAGGCCCGCCAGATACTACAGGAGAATTGGGAACACCCGGTTGGAGGAAGGTAAACAGGGGTCTCCGGTCACGGCGGCACGCTATCCGGGTCGATGCTTGGTGCGCTCCACCATCATGCCGATCAGACCCAGTCCTGCCAGCAGCGTCATCCATGTCTTGGGCTCCGGTACGGGCGCAGCGCTCAGGGCACCCGCATAGATGCCTCCAGCAGTGCCGGCCGTGGTGCCGGTCACGACGAACTGATAGAAGCCGGGCGCCCCGATTGCGGATGGCGACAGGATGGCGCCGAGATCCAGTGCACCGCTGGAGTCGAACGTGCTGTCGGTTCCATAAATCGTGCCGTTCGTGTCCTGCAGGGTGATCGCGAAATTGCTGATGTCGTAAACGGGCGTGCTGCCAGACCCGAATTGCAGCTTCACCTTCACGCTCGTGGCGATGGCCTCCGACGCGAAGGAACCGATATCGAAGCCGTATACATCGACGATAGGCGTGCCCAGCCCGGAGACGGTATGGGCGATCGAGACATTTTGTCCGACCAGATCGCCGAGATAGCCCGGGCCGACGGCCGACGCAGCGGCCGATCCCATCGAGCCAGCCAGTGCAAGCGCCAGCATGAATTGCATGCGTTTCATGAAAACTCCCCAATCGCAAAAATAATGCAGCCTTCCAACATGCATGCAGTTTCACGCATGCATGTTGCAGGCGCAGGCATTCGCGTTGCTTCCGGCATGGCACGTTCGGGCCAATGGCATCGGCTCCCGGGGATTCGGACCATCGGACCACGTATCGACTGTCATCAAGGGATCACCTTGCCGGGCAAGGATGGGCATTCCGGACAACAAGGAGAGTGCCATGAACACGCAAGACGAGAGACTGGACAGTCAAGCCGACCGGCTGGCCGAGGAAGCCCTGCACGAGCTTGGCGATGTGCCGCTCGACGACGCGGACGACTACGGCCGGCAATGCGATTACGCCGGATGCTATCCGTGGCTGCCGGATGTCATCCAAGCGCATCCCTACGACGGCACGATCCGTACCGCTTTACGCCGCCTACAGGCGGCGGACGATGGATTCGAGTTTCCTGTCTGGTAGCGCACCGCTTGCCCGGCCAACAAAGGCGCTTCATCTTGGTAGTGGGCAGACGAGGCAAGCAACCCCGGACGTTCCGGAAATGAAGTGTTCAAACCGGCAGCCGGGCACATCTGGCCAAAACGGGGCGGGATATGTCATCCTGCGCGTGTCGTTTGTCTATCGCCTCGATCAAGTGCGGGAGCCGAACCATGCCCTATTCCCTTTTCCTTTCCATCGCCGCTGCAACCGTCTGGCTGGCTGCATGCACGTCCACTCCGCGTCCGCTCGCGACCGTACCGTCGGTTGATCTCGATCGCTATTACGGCAGATGGTATGAGATCGCACGGCTTCCAAACCGGTTTCAGGCCATGTGCGTGTCGGATACCCAGGCCACTTACCGCGCGGACGGATCGGCCGTCGCCGTTGTAAACCAGTGCCGCACCGCGACCGGCAGGATCGAGCAGGCCGACGGCATCGCCAAGGTCGTGGCTGGCAGCCGGGGCGCCCGGCTGAAGGTGAGCTTCTTCCGCCCCTTCTATGGCGATTACTGGATTCTGGATCTCGATCCGGACTATCGGTGGGTGCTGGTGGGCGAACCGGGCCGTCAATACGCATGGATCCTGGCGCGCGAGCCGAAGCTCGACGCGGCGACGCAGGCGGCCCTGCTGGCGCGGGCAGCCGAACTCGGCTTCGACCGGCAGGCATTCATCATGACCCCGCACACCCGCGCGATCCGCTGACGCCAGGACCATGCCCGCCACCCTGCACGTCGTCCAGGCCGACATCACCACGCTCGTGCTGGATGCCATCGTCAACGCCGCCAATCCGTCGCTGCTCGGCGGTGGCGGCGTCGACGGGNCGATCCATCGTGCGGCCGGGCCGGAATTGCTGGCGGAATGCCGCTTGCTCGGTACCTGCCCGACCGGTGATGCCAAGCTCACAAAAGGCTATCGCCTGCCAGCCCGCTTCGTGATCCACACCGTCGGCCCGGTGTGGCACGGCGGCGACCAGGGAGAGCCCGATCTCCTGGCATCGTGCTACCGGCGCACCATCAAGGTCGCGGCGCAGCATGGCATCCGTACACTTGCATTTCCCTGTATCAGCACAGGTGCCTATGGCTATCCGGTCGAGCCCGCCGCACGCATCGCCATTGCCACGGTCCGCGCGGCCACGCACGTGTTCACCGACATGCGAGACATCGTCTTTTGCTGTCATTCCGGTGCGGATCGAAGCGTCTATGCAAGGCTGCTCGGTCAGATGGGAGCTGGCTCCTGAATGGCCCAGTCAAATAGCGTTATGCTCAGGCTTCATGCACGCGAACCCAAGTGATCCTTCATTCGGCCGCAGACTGCTGCAGGATTTCACGTCGCTGCTGGCCTGGAAAACGTCTGGCCGCCCCTGGCACATTCCCCTGCTCGCCTCACTCTGCGTAGGGATTCCAGCCCTGCTGNGGGTCCATTTCGGCCACTTCGACTCCGGCATCTTGGCCAGCATCGGCGCCATGGTCGTCCTGTACATGCCGCACACGTCCATCCCGCACCGGATGGTGACGCTAGCCGTATGTTCCCTCGGGCTCACCGTCTGCTTCGCGCTGGGGGTCAGCACGAGTTTCAATCCATATGTATCTGCCACCATTTTGGGACTGACCACCGCACTGGTAACGCTCATCACCCGTTTCTATGCGCTTCCGCCGCCTGGCAGCTTCTTTTTCATTCTGGTGGCGGCAGTGGCGGGCACTCTGCCCTTCAATCAGTCATTGATCCCGACGCATGTGGGGCTCTTCGTGCTGGGCGGCATCCAGTCCTGCCTGCTGGCCTTCCTGTACAGCCTCCTGGTTGCACGCAAGGCAGCACCCGTGCCCGAACGTCCGGCACGCGAGCCGCGCCTCGAATGGCTCCTCCCGGACGCCATCGTGATCGGTCTGTTCGTTGGCGGCTCGCTGCTTCTGGCCCAGTTTTTGAACCTGCACAACCCTTACTGGGTGCCGGTTTCCTGTGCGGCCATCCTACAGGGTGCGACCTTTCGCGCGGTATGGCGCAGAAAAATCCACCGCATCATCGGTACTGCAATCGGGATGGGACTGGCATGGATCATTTTTTCACTGCCGTTCAACTCATGGGAACTGGTAGGGGTGATCATGGCGCTCAACTTCATGGTCGAACTGCTCGTGGTACGCAATTATGGTCTCGCGGTCATCTTCATTACGCCCTTGACCGTGCTGCTTGCCGAGGCCTCGACGGTCGCACTAGCGCCCGACCAGCTTGTACGGGCGCGCATGTTCGATATCGTTCTGGGCAGTTTCATCGGCTTTATCGGTGGTGGCATCCTTCACCATCCGGAAATTCTGGCCCATTTCGAAGCAAGGAACGCGCGAGTCTATCCGCAAGAGAAGCAATAGGCATGAGCCTTAGCTCCAATACCCAGCCGGATTAAGCCTACACCGTACCAGAGGATTCGATGGATCTCGTTTTAATTCATGGAATGGGGACGACACCGGTTTCCATGATGCTGTTGCGCCGACGCTTGAGGCAGGCCGGGCACAACCCGATTCTGTTTGGCTATTACCCGACTTTTGAGGGCCTGCAGCATGCCACCGCTCGCCTGGTAAAGCTGATCGACCGACAGATCGATACCCGGCACTACGCGCTGGTCGGCCACTCTCTCGGAACCGTCATCATCAGGACAGCGCTTGGCCATCTGGAAAACCGGACGCCATCCGCCTGCTTTTTCCTGGCACCGCCAATGGTTGCCTGCAAGGCCGCCAAATTCTTTTCCCGGATCTGGCTCTACAAGCTTCTGACGGGCGAAATGGGTCAATTGCTGGCAGTCGACGCATTCATGTCGAGCCTGCCCATGCCCTCGGTTCCTACCCGGATCTATGCCGGCATCGGCGGCCTGCGCCGTTCATGGCTGCCCTTCGGCACGGAAGCCAACGATTTCATTCTCAGCGTGTCTGAAGCCACGGGCCGCTTCGAAGCGGAAGCACTCAAAGTACCGTCCAGTCATACCTACATCATGAACTCGAAGCTGGTTTTCAACGACATAGTGAAGACTCTCGAAGCGATTACCGGAATGGCACCGCGGCATTGAACGCTTTTAAGCTATATTTCAAGAACATCTTTAATTTAACCCATGCCAAGGAGTCTTGTAAGATTCGAATTTCTTGCATGGCAAACGGTTTTATTTTTGCTTCGTGATGCAACGTGATGCAAAGTAGGCTATCTTTCGCGGCAATAGGGCGTGATGCAGGTGCCTGCGGGCAATGCCGCGGTGTTGCCTGCCATCTGCATCGAGAAAAATTCCTCCCCAAGGGTGCCCTAAGGAAGAATACAGACACGGTTTCATCAGTGCGGCGAATTTGATTGTTTGGCATAGCGGAAGGGAAGGATTCCCTTCGCGCAGTTTCCTTTCTTTGGATAAAGGACTGAGCATTCAATGAAAGCCGTCGATGCCTCACCGGATAACCCCGAAAATACAGGGNGTATACCGTTCTTACGTCGGTTCCTGGCCATCTGGTTGCCCGTCGTGCTGGTGCTGGCGATCGTTATCTGGGCGTTTTATGCCGTTCAGGCGAAAAGTGCCCTGGCTTTGCAGAAAGCTTCCGAACGGGAAGCCATTCGGCTTTCGGTCCAGACGAACCTGGTCGAATTCGCGAACATCCGTTCCGATCTGCTCTATCTGGCGGACCAATACGCGCTCCTGAACGACGGAACACACGCCNCTCCCNCCGCGTATGCGCCACTTGCCGCGCGCTATCTGGCGTTTGCCTCACGCAAGGCGCTATACGACCAGATTCGATTTCTGGATGAGAACGGACGGGAGATCGTCCGCGTCAACTGGAACAACGGCCATCCCGAGAACGTCGCGCCTGAGAACTTGCAAGACAAATCCAGTCGCTACTACGTGCGCGAAACGCTCGCCTTGGCGCAGGGAGAAATCTATGTTTCACCCNTGGACCTCAATATCGAACACGGCGCCCTCGAACAGCCCCTCAAGCCCATGATGCGCTTTGGTACGCCGATTTTCGATCGACAGGGGCACAGGCGCGGCATGATCATGCTGAACTACCTGGGCGGTAACTTCCTTGGCCACTTGCGGAAGATCTCGAGCGCGGAGCATGCCGCCAGCCAACTCTGGCTGCTGAACGCCGCCGGATACTGGATGCTGGGGCCCGATACCGAGGACGAATGGGGATTCATGCTGCCGGGCCGAACCGACAAACGTCTGGCCATACGCGACCCTCAAGCCTGGAAAATAATCAATGGCACCGCCCGCGAAGGCCAGTTTCTTACCGATCAAGGTTTGTACACCTACGCCTCGACCACTCCGCTCCCCGGTCCGGACGGCGCATCGGAGTCATCCAAGCGTGAGCGCTGGATCCTCGTGGCCTACCAGCCTGCCTCCACGCTTGCCGCACAGAATCTCGTGTTGTCGAAGCATCTCTGGATTGTTTTTGCCGCGCTGCTGCTGATTTTCACTTTCGCGGCCTGGGCAATCGCTNTTTACAGCATGCGGCGACGCACGGCCGAAGCCTCGGTCGTAGCGAGCGAAGCGCGTTTTCGCGCCCTGCTCGAGTCGGCGCCGGACGCCATTGTGATCGTCAACCGTGAAGGGCGCATCGTCCTGGTCAATGCACAGGCGGAAAAATATTTCGGCTATGCGCGCGACGAGCTGCTGCAGCAACCGATCGAGATTCTGGTCCCAGAATCCCTGCGCCACCGCCATGAAAGCCACCGTGCAAGTTTTGCATCCAATCCCTATACGCGCCCCATGGGCGAAGGCATGGAGTTGTTCGGCCGGCGCAAGGATGGCAGTGCATTTCCGCTGGAAATCAGCCTGAGCCCGCTCGACACGCCGCAGGGAAAGGTCGTGACGGCCATCATCCGCGACANNTCAGCGCGCAAGCAGGCTGAGCGCCAGCGCCACGAAGCGCAGGTACGCTATCAGGATCTGATGAACAACCTGCCGGTCGGCGTGTTCCGCAAGACCACCGGACCGGAAAGACGTTTCCTCGAGGTGAACCCGGCCCTGGTCAACATGCTGGAAGCCGATTCCGCCGAAGCCTTGCTGGCACATCCGATCGCCGTTTTCCAGACCGCTTCCGGTCAACCGCTGTTCAGTGAAAGCGCGGGCCAGCCGAATACGATCGTCAATGAGGAAATCGAAATGCATACGCTCAAGGGGCGGCCGTTCTACGGTGCCATTACGGCCAGCCTGAAACGCGACGCCAGCGGCCTGGCCTATTACGACGGCATCATCGAGGACATCACCCAGCGCAAGGAAATCGAGCAGCAGCTGAAAAGCCGATCGATCGAGCTGGAGGCCATCAACCAGGAACTCGAAGCCTTCAGCTATTCGGTCTCCCACGATTTGCGCGCGCCGCTCCGGGCAATCGACGGCTTCAGTCATATCCTGCTAAACGACTATGCCGACAAACTCGACGAGACGGGACGCGACCGCCTCGGCCGGGTGCGCCGCGCCGCCCAGCACATGGGCACCCTGATCGACGACCTGCTCAAGCTGTCACGCGTCACCCGTACCGGACTCAAGCGCGAGCAGGTGGACATGAGCGCCCTCGCCAACGAGATCGTTGCGGATTTATGCAAACAGGCACCGGATCGCACGGTGCAATTCACCATCGCTCCCAATCTGCTGGCGCAGGGCGACAAGGGGCTGCTGCGCATCGTGCTCGACAATCTGCTCGGCAACGCCTGGAAATTCACCGGATCCCGTGTCGACGCCCGGATCGCACTGGAACGCGCAGCCGGCCCGGGCACCCCGACCTATGTCGTCAGCGACAACGGGGTGGGATTCGACATGGCTTATGCCGACAAACTGTTTGGCGTATTCCAGCGCCTGCACGATACAAGCGAATTCCCTGGGACGGGCATTGGTCTCGCCACCGTGCAACGAATCATTCACAAGCACGGCGGCAGGATATGGGCCGAAAGCGAGGTCGGAAAAGGGACGCGATTCTATTTCACCTTGGAACCGGAGATGTCATCGTGAGCGGCAAGAGCATACTTTTAGTGGAAGACAACCCGGACGATGCAGCCCTGACCGTCCATGCCCTGGAAACCCACAACATCGGCAACAGGCTGGTCCTCGCACGCGACGGCGTGGAAGCGCTCGATTATCTTTTTGCACCGGAACCTACGCTGGCCGGGATCCGGACGATCACCCGTCCGTGGTGCTGCTGGACCTCAAACTCCCCAAGATCGACGGCCTGGAAGTGTTGCGCCGCATACGTGCGAGCGAATACACGCGCCTGCAGCCGGTGGTGATCCTGACCTCATCGAACGAAGAGGAAGACCGGATCAAGGGGTATGCCCTGGGCGCCAACAGCTATGTGCGCAAGCCGGTCGATTTCGACGATTTTGTAAGGGCGGCTGGCCAACTGGGGCTTTATTGGCTATTGCTCAATCAGACACCGCCTCATGGAAACTAGACCAATCAGCATGAAACAGCGAATGAAAACCGCACCTGCGGGATGCCACCATGAATGAACCGACCAGCGATGTCGCGATACGTGCGCTGATCGTGGAAGACTCGGAGGACGATGCCCTGCTGTTGGTCGAATATTTGCAGCGCGCGAACTTCTACCTTGAATGGCAGCGCCTGGACACCGAGGCCGAACTGCTGAAGGCACTCGAGCAGAAATGGGACATCGTGTTCTCGGATTACTCGATGCCCTATTTCAGCGCGNCGCGCGCGCTCGATGTCGTCAAGCGCCACGATCCCGACATTCCCTTCATTTTCGTTTCCGGCACCATCGGCGAAGACACTGCGGTCATCGGCATGCGGGCAGGTGCGCAGGACTATGTCATGAAGGGCAATCTGGCCCGCCTGGTGCCTGCGATATACCGGGAGCTGTCCGATGCCAGGGTGCGGCGCGAGCGGCGCATTGCCGAACAGGCCGTGCGCCGGCTTTCGCTGGTCGTGGAACAGGCCGCCGACAGCGTGTTCATCACCGACCCACAAGGCAAAATCCAGTACGTCAACCCAGCCTTCGAACGGCTCACGGGCTTCACCGCGGAAGAAGCAATCGGCACCTCACCGTCCCTGATCAAGTCGGGACACCACGACGAGGCATTCTTCCGGAATCTGTGGGACATCATTCTTGCAGGCGGCGTATTCCAGGAAACGCTCGTCAATCGCCGCAAGGATGGCGACCTTTTCTACGAAGAGAAANCCATCGCCCCCTTGTTCGACAGCGCCATGCAGATTTCGAGCTTCGTCTCGACGGGCCGGGACATCACCGACAGGATACGCTCGGAGGAAAAGCGGGCCCAGCTACTGGACATCCTCGAAGCCACGACGGATTTCGTCGCGATCATGGACGACGAGGGACGCCTGCGCTACCTGAACCGGGCCGGACGGGCCATGCTGGGGCTANGCGGGGAGGAGGACGTCGGTGCACGGCATATCGCCGACTGCCATCCCGAGTGGGCGACCCAGCGGATTCTGATTGAAGCGTTTCCCACGGCCCGGCGCGAAGGCGCATGGCACGGGNAAAGTGTGGTCAAGGGCGCAGGTGGACGGGAGATCGCCGTTTCCCAGGTCGTGCTCGCCCACGGCGGTTCGAACGGTGCAGCGGGATTTTTCTCCACCATTGCGCGCGACATCAGCGAACGCAAGCATTTCGAACGCGAACTGAAACGCCAGGCGACCCACGACGCCCTGACCGAACTCCCCAACCGCTTGCTGCTCGAAGAACACCTTGCGACTGAACTGGCACGCGCCCGACGCGGCCGTTTTCTGACCGCAGTGCTGTTTCTCGACATCGACAATTTCAAGCGCATCAACGACAGTCTGGGTCATGCCGCCGGCGATGCGCTGCTACGCAATGTGGCACAGCGGTTGCGGAAGTGTGTGCGCCCGAACGATGTCGTGGCCCGTTACGGGNGTGACGAATTCACGATTCTGATCGGTGAGTTGACTGGCCTGGACAGCATATTGGCCATCCTGCATAAAGTGCGCGAGGCATTCGAGACGGCAGTCCTCATCACCGGGCAGGATGTCTATGCTGCCTTCAGCATGGGGATTTCCATCTATCCCCATGATGGCAACGATCCGGAAACGCTACTGAAGAATGCCGATACGGCGATGTATCGCGCCAAGGCAAATGGCCGAAACCAGTATCAATTCTATGCGCCAGAAATGAATGCGCGTGGAGAGGAATTGCTGGCTCTGGAAACGGACCTGAGGCGCGCACTCGATCGCAAGGAGTTTGTGCTCTACTACCAGCCCCAGCTGGACCTGCGCAGCGGGNGANTTGCCGGAGCGGAAGCGCTGTTGCGCTGGCAGCATCCTGAACACGGACTCGTGTCGCCCGACGACTTCATCCCTTTGCTGGAAGAAACGGGACTGATCGTTCCCGTTGGAGAATGGGTGCTGCGCAATGCGTGCGAGCAATACCGGAAATTCCATGAAGCGTCCCTCACGCCCATGCGGGTATCGGTCAACGTCTCGGCCCGGCAATTCAGGGAACAGACCTTGCTGGACCGTGTGCGGCAGGCTCTCCGCGACGAAGGTGTCNCCCCGCATCACCTCGAACTCGAGATCACCGAAAGCACCGCCATGCAGGACGTGCAGACCACGAGCGAAATCCTGGCCGCACTCGACGCCTTGGGCGTGCGTCTCGCCATCGACGATTTTGGAACGGGCTATTCCTCGTTGGCCTATTTGAAACGTTTTCCGCTCGACGTCCTGAAAATCGACCGTACCTTCATTCCGGATTCCNGGGAAGACAACAACCTGTCGGCAATTGCCGAAGCCAGCATTTCACTCGGCCACAAACTGGGACTCGAGGTCGTAGCGGAAGGTGTCGAAACCAATGAGCAGATCAGCTTTCTGCGATCGCACGAATGCGACATCATCCAGGGATATTGCTTCAGCCGCCCCATACCGGTGGACGAGACGGCGGCGTTCATCGCGAGCCATAATCCGCAGCAGTTGCCGGGAGACTAGTCCTGGGGTGACAATGCCCTTTCCCACACCCGGCACGGTTTCGTTCTATTTGTGCACAGGACGTGATGCATGACCGACCGCCCGCGATGCGCCGCACGCCCCTTATTTGAAGAAGGCAAAGCCCATGAACCAGTTCCCTCAATCCTTGCGTGCCTGGAACACCCCCGTGTTCCAGGCTGTACTCAAGCAGGAAATCGAACAGCTGGATGCCGGGTGTCTCCCGCTGCAACGGGGCTTGTCGTCCAGCAGCTACGTGACTGACCGTCCCTTCCAGGCGATGATCATCAGCGTGAACGAGGAAGCCGGTCTGATCCGGGCCAAGGCGGGCATTNTTTACACGGGGATCATTGCGGGCTGCAGCTGCGCAGACGACCCGACACCTATCGACGAGCAGACCGAATACTGTGTGGTGCGGCTCGACATCGACTGCAAGACTGCCGAAGCCACGGTGACCCTGCTGGAAGAATAGCGCGCAGGTGTGGAAGAACTGCCCTCACCCTCTCAAGGCAAAAGCAGGCTGAAAACCGCACCGGGATCATTGCCGAGCCGCAGTTCGCCCTGGCGCCCACGGTTGTCGTGGCTTTGTGCGATCAACCGGGCAAACTGCAGGCCCAGCCCGGTCCCTGTGGCGGCATACGACCGGCCTTCGGCCACGCTCTCGAGAACATGTTCAGGATAGCCCGGCGAGTCGTCGCGCACGCGCAGGGCCAAACAGTCTGCGTCCATTTCCGCCTCGATCCGGATGGTCGATCGCGCATGGGCCAGCGCATTGTGAATGGCGTTGACCAGAGCCATTTCAACCAGGTCGCGATCGAAGAACCAAAGTACGGGCGTATCCCCGGCGATCGACGTCTCGACATGCAGGCGGCCGTGCGCCAAGGCCTTTGCGCCGGCCGCGATTTCCTGAACCAGATCATGCGGCGAATAGGCATCGAGCACGGGATGGATCGTCTGATTGGCCGCCTTGTAGATCAGCAGTGCCTGATGCAGCCGATCGACCACGTTCTGGCACAACAGCCGGGCCGAATCGACCGAGGCGTCGTGCTCCGCTTCGCCCAGCAGCGGGATGCGCTCGAGCGTCATCGACAGCACGCCCAGATTGTTCTTCAGTTCATGGATCAGCGCCGCGTAAAAATCGGTGCCGTCGAATTTCATCGGGCAGCCTTCCGCTGGATGCCGAAACGGGTTTCCACATCTTTCATCTGCAGGCGCAGCCCGGCCAGCCGCGGGTGGCCGGGTGCCTGGCGCTCCGCCTCCCTGAGCTGGGTCCGTGCGGTTTCGATCATGCTCTCGTCCATCCCCACTTGATCAATGTACTTGAGGATCACCCACACGGCGTTCATGAGGATGCGGGGNTTGTAGGGCGCTTCGCTGCAGGCGGTCAGCAATTTTTCCACGGCGGTTTTGTAGTCGCCGCGCTGCGCCAGCACTACGCCTTCGTTGTTGAGCTTGCGCACATCGCCTGTCGCCGAGGCCAGGACGCTGGCGCCGGCGTCCGTCCGTCCCGCCTCTTCATAGAGACGCTTCGCCTTCGCCAGCAGCGCCTCGCTGTCGTGTGCGTTGCGCGCCACCTCGGCAACCACGGCATCCGCTTCCTCATGGCGGCCGTTGGCCATGCAGGCACCGGCCAGGTCCAGCATCAGTTGGGCATCCCCGCGCGTACCGTCGGCGCGCAGGCTTGCCACCGCATCCAGCGCCTTGACGGCTTCCGACAGATTGCCGGTCCGGGTATGCGCAATGCTCTGCGTGACCGCCATCACAAGCTGCCCTTCCGGATTCGCCTGCAGCGTGCTTTTGTTCTTCTTCAGCGTATCGGCCACTGCCTCCAGATCGCCCTGTTCCAGTTGCACCCGGCAAAGATTGCCGAAGTCAGCAGGCGTCACGAAAATGGAGTGGCGCCCCTTCTCCAGCACATTATCGAATGCGGTACGAGCGGTATCGAGATCGCCGTTGCCATAGGCGACTTCCCCGAGTTTCTGCTGCCTGCGGACCGTCTTGGCCGAGATGGCCACGCCCTTTTCCAGGGCTTCCTGCGCTGCGGCCACATCCTTCTTTTCCAGACAGACATCGGAGAGCAGGTCATAGGCAGCGACCATTTCAGGCGCATGCTCAAGGACGTCACGCAGTTCTTCCTCGGCCGCTTCGTTTTTCTTCTGCAGATGCAGCGCCCGGGCAAGCCCCAGGCGGGCCCAGGGAATGGCACGCATCGACACCACCTGCTGATACAAGGCCTCGGCTTCCTCGAAGCGTCCAAGCGCGACCAACAGTTCGCCTTTGAAGCGCAAGGCATCCACGGCATATTTCGGCTTGTTGTGGATGAGCGCGTCGCAGGCCGCGATCGAGGCCTCCAGGTCCTGTGCCTGGAAATGCCAGTAGACGTCACGGAATGCCCGCTTGCGCAACAGGATGCCAGTGAGCCGGCTGCACAGCAGCTCTGCACTGAAGGGCTTGATCATGTAGTCGTCCGGCGCCAGTTCGGCCGTGGCGACCACTTTTTCATAATAGGATTCCGCCGTGACCATCATGAAGACGGTCTCCAGCGCGATCAGGTTGCCGTGACGCAACTCCTCCAGCAGTTGCTGGCCATCGCGCCCCTCGCCCAGGTTGAAGTCGCACAGGATGAAATCATAGGAGCGGTTCTTGATCTGGAAGATGGCCTCGGCGGCATTGGCCACCATCTGGATCTTGGTGATCCCGAAGTTGGACAGGGTCAGCCGCAGGGCATTGCGCATGCCGGGCGAATCGTCCACCACCAGCNNGCGCAGGGCACCATAGTCGATGAAGCTATCGCTGTCCGCTGCTGGCGGCTGGCTCACTCCCGAGACCCTTCGCATAAATAGTCAGCGTTTTCCACCTGGGGTTTCCATTGAATGGGTTTATTGAGTGGAATAACGACGATTTTCTGCCCAACTGAACCTCGGACAGCCCGAAAACGCGCTAGGAAGCGGATTTCACCCCGGCCGGTTGGGCAGCAAGCGCCAGTTCCTCCCCATACGGCCGGCTTGGGTACTGGAACGCCACCGGTCCGTCGGGTTCCGCATGGACGAATTGATGGACGAAAGGATCGCTCGAGTCTTGCATTGCAGAAGCCTCTCCTTCGGCCACCACCACGCCGTGATGAATGAAATAGACATAGTCGGCCACCTTCAGCGATTCCGACACGTCGTAGGTCACCACGATCGAAGTCAGGCCGAGCGCATCGTTGAGCCGGCGGATCAGGTTGGCGATGGTATTGAGCGAAATCGGGTCGAGGCCGGCGAAAGGTTCGTCGTACATGATCAGCCGGGGATCGAGCGCAATCGCCCGGGCGAGCGCCACCCGCCGCTCCATGCCGCCCGACAGTTCGCTGGTGCGCAGATCGTGGGCGCCACGCAGGCCGACGGCATGCAGCTTCATCAGCACCAAATCGCGGATGACCTCCTCCGGAAGGTCGGTGTGCTCGCGCATCGGATAGGCGATGTTGTCGAACACGGACAGATCGCTGAACAAGCCGCTGACCTGGAACATCATCCCCATCTTCCGCCGCATCGCATACAGACCTGCGTTGTCGAGTTCGTGGACGACCTGGCCGTCGAACACCACACTGCCGCGCGACGGCCTGAGCTGGCCGCCGAGATGGCGCAGCAGCGTGGTCTTGCCGCAGCCGCTGACGCCCAGGATGGCGACCACCTTGCCGCGCGGTATCGCAAGATTGATCCCCTTCAGCACGGCATTGTCGTCGTACGAGAAATGCAGGTCGCGCACCTCGACCAGTGCACGGGCCGGTGGAGCCGACGCATCGTGTTCAAAAGCGGCTGCCATGTCATCCAATCCCGGCATTAAGCATCAGACCGCGGGCAACAACGCATCGGGCGCTTCCAGTGCGGCTTTCACCGCCACCAGGAATTGCACGGCGTCGCGCCCGTCGATCAGGCGGTGATCGTAGGTCAGCGCCAGGTACATCATGGGGCGGATCACGACCTGGCCGTTTTCCGCGACGGGGCGCTCCTGGATCGTATGCATGCCCAGAATCGCCGACTGCGGCGGATTGAGAATGGGCGTGGAGAGCAGCGAGCCGAACACCCCACCGTTGGTGATGGAGAACGTGCCTCCACTGAGTTCATCCAGGGTGAGCTTTGCCTCGCGTGCGCGGCGGGCGAAGTCGGCGATGGCTGCTTCGATTTCGGCGGAGGACAGCGCCTGGGCGCGGCGCAAAATCGGCACCACCAGCCCGCGCGGACTGGAGATCGCGATGCCGATGTCGGCGTCGCCCTGCCACACGATGTCGGTGCCGTCGATGGCGGCATTGACGATGGGAAACTGCTGCAGCGCCTGGCATACCGCGCGCACGAAGAACGACATGTAGCCGAGCTTGACGCCATGCTTGATCTCGAACTCGGCCTTGAAGCGCTGGCGCAGTTCGTTCACTGGCTGCATGTTCACTTCGTTGAAGGTGGTCAGCATGGCGGCGGTGTGCTGTGCCGCGACCAGACGTTCGGCCACCCGGCTGCGCAGGCGCGACATGGGCTCGCGGCGGTTTGCGCCCGGGGTATCTGATGCTGCTGCCGGTGTCGTAACGGGCAACGGCATGGCGGGCGCAGGCACCGCGGCGACCGTCGGCACGGCTACCGCTGGCGTAGCTGGCTGGACGGGTTTCTCGGCAGGTCCGGGCACCACGATGGCCTCGCCGGTTTCGATGACCGCTACCACCTCGTCGGCCTTGACCACGGCACCCTCGGGCTGACGCAGTTCGACCAGGGTGCCGGATGCCGGCGCGGGGATTTCCAGGATCACCTTGTCGGTTTCCAGGTCGACCAGGGTTTCGTCCCGCGCCACGGTCTCGCCAACCTGCTTGCGCCACGGCAGCAGGGTGCCGCTGGCAATCGAATCGGACAGGGTAGGAACGCGCACCTCAAGTTTCACAGGGATTCTCCAACGCATCGTTCAACAGCGCTTCCAGTTCCGCCCGATGGCGGGATACGTAGCCCGACGCCGGCGCGGCGGCCGCGGGCCGGCCCGCATAATGGAAACGGTGCCCACCGGGTGCGCAGTGATTGAGATGGTGCAGGGTCTGGTACCACGCGCCCTGGTTCATCGGTTCTTCCTGCGCCCAGACGAAGGTCCCGGCCTGCGGATAGGCAGCCAGGACGGCCGTGAACGCCGCCTCCGGGAAGGGATAGAGCTGTTCGACCCGCACCAGCGCGACCTCGTCCAGCCCGCGCGCCGCCCGGGCCGCTTCGAGATCGAACCACACGCGCCCGCTGCACGCCACCACGCGTTTGGCGTCCCGCGGCGCGCGCGGATCGTCGATGACCGGCAGGAACGCTCCGCCGCTCAGGTCCGCCAGCGCCGACGTGGAGGCGGGATGGCGCAGCAGGCTCTTGGGGCTCATGATCACCAGCGGCTTCCTGACCGGACGCACGAGCTGCCGCCGCAGCAGATGAAACATCTGCGCCGGCAGGGTCGGCACGCAGACCTGGATGTTCTCCTGCGCGCATAGTTGCAGATAGCGTTCGAGGCGGGCAGAGGAATGCTCCGGCCCCTGCCCTTCCAGGCCGTGCGGCAGCATCAGCGTCAGGCCGCACAGGCGCCCCCACTTGGCTTCGCCGCTGGTGATGAACTGGTCGATCACCACTTGTGCGCCGTTGGCGAAATCGCCAAATTGCGCCTCCCACACCACCAGCGTGTCGGGATCGGCGGTGGCATAGCCGTATTCGAACGCCAGCACAGCCTCTTCCGACAGCAGCGAATCGATGATGGTGAAATCGCCCTGTCTGCCATGGATGTGTTCGAGCGGCACATAGACGCCGCTCTGGCGGCGTTCGCGCTTCTGGTCGTGCCACACGGCATGGCGGTGGAAGAAAGTGCCGCGCGCCGAATCCTGCCCCGACACACGAACGTTGTAGCCGACGTCCAGCAGGCTGGCATAGGCCAGGTTCTCGGCATAGCCCCAGTCCACCGGCAGCTCGCCTGCACGCATCCTGCGACGGTCATCCAGCACCTTCTGCACCCGCGAATGCAGTTCGATTTCATGCTGCAGCGTGGTGATGCGCTCGCCCAGAAAATCCAGCCGGCTGGCCGATATCGCAGTCGGCACCTCGCCAGGGTCGCCATGCTTGAAACGGCCCCAGTCCATGCCATAGGTCGCCTTGAAATCGGACAGGATCGGCGAGCTCAACGATTCGCCATGCTCCAGCCGTTCGCGACAGACGTCCACCAGATCGTCCACCTGCGACTGGGACAACACGCTTTCGTCGACCAGCCGCTGGGCGTACAGGACGCGCGTGCTGGGGTGTGCCTGGATGCGCCGGTACATCAGCGGCTGGGTGGCGAGCGGTTCGTCCTGTTCGTTGTGGCCGTGGCGGCGGTAGCACACCAGATCGATGAAACAGTTCTTGTGGAAGGTATAGCGGTAATCGACCGCCGTCTGCACGGCAAAGGCCACGGCCTCGGGATTGTCACCATTGACGTGCAGCACCGGCGCCTCGACCATCTTGGCGACGTCGGTGCAGTACAGGGTCGAGCGCACGTCGCGCGGGTCGGAGGTGGTGAAGCCGATCTGGTTGTTGATGACGATATGAATCGCGCCGCCGTTCCGGAAGCCGCGTGTCTGCGACATGTTGAGGCTTTCCATCACCACGCCCTGCCCCGACAGCGCGGCGTCGCCGTGCAGGATCACCGGCACCACCTCGTAGCCGAGCACGTCGCCGCGCCGGTCCTGGCGCNNGCGCACCGAGCCGCGCACCACCGGGTGCACGATCTCGAGATGCGAGGGATTGAATGCCAGCGCCAGGTGTACCGGACCGTACGGCGTGGCGATGTCGGAGGAAAAGCCCTGGTGGTATTTGACGTCGCCAGACAAGGGTGAATCCGGATAGCCATTGCGCGGCTCTTCGTACAGGCTTTCCAGCGAGCATCCCATGATGTTGGCCAGCACGTTGATGCGCCCGCGGTGCGCCATGCCCATCACGATTTCCTTGGCTCCATGGCGTGCACAGCGGGCGATCACCTGGTCGAGCAGCGGGATCAGGCTCTCGCCGCCCTCGAGCGAAAAGCGCTTCTGCCCGACATGGCGGGTGTGCAGGAATTTCTCCAGCGTCTCGGCGTCGGTCAGCCGCTTGAGCAGCTGCTTCTTCAGGTCGATCGACACCCCGAAGCGTCCCTGCGCCGACTCGATGCGCTCCTGCAGCCAGCGCTTGCGCGCCACGTCGGTGATGTGCATGTATTCGACGCCGACATGGCCGCAATAGGCGTTGTTCAGGCGTTGCAGGATATCGGCCAACGTGGTGCGCTCCACTCCGAACAGCGAGCCGGTCTCGAATTCGCGTGTCAGGTCGGCCTCGGTCAGGCCGTAGTGCGCAGGGTCAAGTTCGGGNGTCGGCGGAGGTTCGAAACGGCGCAGCGGATCGAGATCGGCCTGCCGCACGCCCAGGTAGCGATAGGCATTGATCAGGCGCAGCACCGCAACCTGCGCGGCATCCGATCCGGCTGCCGCGACCGGCAGTGGCTGGTTCAACCAGGGCGTCAGCGCGTCGTCGCCGAACTGCTCCAGGTACGCGGCATTGCCGGCATACAGCGGCGAGGTCGGATGCCAGTCGGGCGCATTCATGGCCGATCGATCCCGGGTATGCCGCTAGGCCTTGCGCTGGCCGATCGGGACGAATTCACGACGGGCCGCGCCAATGTAAAGCTGGCGTGGCCGGCCGATCTTGTGCGCCGGATCGGACAGCATCTCATGCCATTGCGCGACCCAGCCTGCGGTGCGGGCCATGGCGAACAACGCGGTGAACATGCTGGTGGGAATGCCCATGGCGCGGAAGATGATGCCCGAGTAGAAATCGACGTTGGGATAGAGCTTCTTGGCGATGAAATACTCGTCTTCCAGCGCGATGCGTTCGAGCTCGAGCGCGATCTTGAACTGCGGATCGTCGCGCAGGTCGAGTTCGTCCAGCACCTCGTAGCAGGTCTGGCGGATGATCGCCGCCCGCGGATCCATGTTCTTGTAGATGCGATGGCCGAAGCCCATCAGGCGGAACGGATCGGACTTGTCCTTGGCGCGCTTGATGAATTCCGGAATCTTGGAGACATCGTCCATCTCCTCCAGCATGCGTAGCACCGCTTCGTTGGCGCCGCCATGCAGCGGCCCCCACAGCGAGGCCATGCCGCTGGCGATGCAGGCATAGGGGTTGGCGCCGCTCGAGCCGGCCAGCCGCACGGTCGAGGTCGAGGCGTTCTGCTCGTGGTCGGCGTGCAGGACGAAGATGCGGTCGAGCGCACGCGCCAGAACCGGGTTCGGCACATACTCCTCGCACGGGCTGGAGAACATCATGTGCATGAAGTTCTCGGCATAGCTCAGGCGGTTCTGAGGATAGACGAAAGGCTGGCCTTCGTTGAACTTGTAGGCCCAGGCCGCGACCGTAGGCACCTTCGCAATCAGCCGATGGGCGACGATCTCGCGATGCGCCGGATTGAAGTTGTCCAGCCCGCTGTGATAGAAGGCCGACATTGCTCCCGTCACGCCGATCATCACCGCCATGGGATGCGCGCTGCGACGGAAGCCGCGGAACACGTTTTCCATCTGGTCGTGCAGCAGGGTATGGTGGCGGATCGATTGCTCGAACGCCATTTTCTGCTCAGCCGTCGGCAGTTCGCCGTGAAGCAGCAGATAGCTGACTTCCATGTAGTCGGACTTGTAGGCCAGTTCCTCGATCGGATAGCCGCGGTAATACAGCAGGCCTTCGTCGCCGTCGATGTAGGTGATGGCCGACGTGCAGCTCGACGTGGCAGTGAAGCCGGGGTCGTGGGTGAAATAGCCGTGCGCACCCAGTGCGCGGATGTCGATGACCGGCTTGCCATAGGTGCCTTGCTCGATCGGCAATTCGATCGAAGGGCTGCCGTCGCTGAAGGTGAGGGTGACGGTTTTTTCATCGTGATTCCAAAAGTGTTGCTGCCTGAAAATGTCGCAGGCGTTGTACAAGCGCTTCCAGTCCGGCATCGCCCGCTGGCGACCGGCCTTGCAGCCGATCGATGATCTCCATGTCCGGCAGATCCAGCAGCCGTTCCAGTGCGGCGGCCTCGCAAGGCTGAAGTGTAGCGCGGTGCGCCGCCAGAAAGCCACTCAGCCAGAGATCGAGTTCGAGCAACCCCCGCCTGCAACGCCAGGCCAGCACGTCAGACACGGCGTTTCACCAAGAGTGATTTGATGCGCCCGATGGCCTCGGTCGGGTTCAGGCCTTTGGGCAGGCATCGACGCAGTTCATGATGCCGTGGCAGCGATACAGACGATACGGATCCTCCACATTGTCGAGCCGCGCAGACGTCGCCTCGTCGCGCGAATCCGCGATGAAGCGATAGGCCTGCAGCAATCCTGCCGGGCCGACGAATTTATCGGGATTCCACCAGAACGATGGACATGCCGTCGTGCAGCAGGCGCACAGGATGCACTCATAGGCGCCGTCGAGCAGCGCGCGGTCTTCGGGGCTTTGCAGACGCTCCACCTCGGGTTCGGGTTCGTCGTTGATCAACCAGGGCTTGATCGAGCGGTATTGCCTGTAGAACGGTTCCATGTCGACGATGAGGTCGCGGATCACCGGCAGCCCCGGTAGCGGCCTGACTTCGATCGGTTCCTTGAGTTCGCCCAGGGGCGTGATGCACGCCAGCCGGTTTCTGCCGTTCACGTTCATTGCGTCCGATCCGCATACGCCTTCGCGGCAGGAGCGGCGCAGGGACAGTGTTTCGTCCTGCGCCTTGATCGCGATGAGCGCGTCGAGCAACATCTTGCCGGCGGGATCGATGTCGAGTTCGACATCCTGCATACGGGGCTTCTCGCCGGATTCGGGTGAGTAGCGGTAGAGGCGGAATTTCATCAATACACCCTCTCCTTCGGCCGTATCGACTCCACCGTCAGCGGCTTAAGCCGCACCGGCTTGGCGTCCACCTGGTCGCCCGCCCGCGAATACAGCGTGTGCTTCAGCCAGTGTTCGTCGTCGCGCGCGGGGAAGTCTTCACGCGTATGTGCGCCGCGGCTTTCGGTCCGGCTGATGGCCGATACCAGCGTCGCCCGCGCCACGTCCATGAGGTTCTCCAGCTCCAGCGCCTCGATGCGTGCCGTGTTGAACACGCGGCTGGTATCCGTGAGGCCGGCATGCGCCAGACGGCCTTCCAGTTCATTCAGTTTTTCCAGCCCCTCGCGCAATACCGCATCCGTCCGGAATACGCCCGCATGCCTCTGCATCAGGCGCCGCAGGTCATCGCTGATCGCCGCCACGCGTTCGCTGCCGGACTGGTCCCAGCGGGCCAGACGTGTCTGGCTGGCGTCGGCCGCAGACTCGGGCATGGGACGCGGATAGGGGTTGTCGCGAAGGTATTCCAGCATGTGCTTGCCGGCGGCGCGGCCGAAGACAATGAGATCGAGCAGCGAATTACCGCCCAGACGATTGGCGCCATGCACCGACACGCAGGCACACTCGCCGACGGCATACAGGCCCGGCACTGGCTCTTCCGGGCCGTAGCGCGCCGGCGCAACGACCTGGCCATGCAGGTTGGTGGGAATGCCACCCATCATGTAGTGCGCAGTCGGCGCGACGGGGATAGGTTTCTCGACCGGGTCGACGCCGGCGAAGCGGATCGCCAGGTCGCGGATGCCGGGCAGCTTCTCGGCAATGGTTTTNTCGCCCAGATGATCGAGTTTGATATCGACGTAATCCCCGCGCGGGCCACAGCCGCGTCCCTCGGCGATTTCGATGGCGATCGCACGCGCCACCACGTCGCGCCCGGCGAGGTCCTTTGCATGCGGCGCGTAGCGCTCCATGAAGCGCTCCCCGTGCCGGTTCAGCAGATAGCCGCCCTCGCCGCGCACGCCCTCGGTGATGAGGCAGCCGACGCCGGCAATCCCGGTGGGGTGGAACTGCCAGAACTCCATGTCCTGCAGCGGCAGGCCGGCGCGCAGCACCATGCCAAGGCCATCGCCGGTATTGATCATGGCATTGCTGCTGTTCCAGAACACCCGCCCTGCCCCACCGGTGGCGAGCAGGGTCGTGCGTGCCTCGATCAGCAGCGGTTCGCCGGTCTCAATGCTCATCGCGGTGACACCGAGGCAATAGCCGTCGGCATCGCGCAGCAGGTCGAGCGCAAAGTACTCGTCGAAGAATTGCGTGCGGTGGGCGATGTTCTGCTGGTACAGCGTATGCAGCAGCGCATGGCCGGTGCGATCGGCAGCGGCGCAGGTGCGCGTGGCCTGATCGCCGCCGAAGTGCTTGGACTGCCCACCGAAGGGGCGCTGATAGATCTTGCCGTTGTCGAGGCGCGAGAATGGCAGGCCCATGTGTTCGAGTTCGTAGACGGCCGTGGCCGCCTCGCGGCACATGAACTCGATCGCATCCTGGTCGCCGAGCCAGTCGCCGCCCTTGACCGTGTCGTACATATGCCATTCCCAGCGGTCGTCGTCGACGTTGGCGAGCGCGGCGGTGATGCCGCCCTGCGCCGACACGGTGTGCGAACGCGTCGGGAAAACCTTCGACACCACCGCGACCTTGTAATCCGAACGCGCGAGTTGCAGGGCCGCGCGCAGTCCGGCGCCGCCGCCGCCGACGATGAGGGCGTCGAAGCGGCGCGTGTTCATGCCGGCCCCCACAGGACGGCGGCCAGCCAGACGACGCTGCCCGCCAGGGTGGCGATCACCCCAGATACAGTGCCAGCCGCAGACCGGTGAAATGGATATAGTCCATGAAAATGTCACGCACGCCCACCCAGGCGTGCAGCGCCAGTGCCAGCGCCGTCAGCAGCAGCAGAACCCGCACCCAAAGCGGTGCGAACAATCCCTGCCATCCGGAAAATCGACCGGCAAAGCCAGGAGGAAATGGGCCATCAAGCCAGGCAAGGCCACGGCCAGTACCACCGCCGTGGCACGCTGCACCAGCCAGATACCGGTGCCCGCATGCGCGCCGGTAGCCGGCTTCATGTGAACAGTCTCCAGGCGGCGAGCAGCGTCACCAGCCCTGTTGCCAACATCACCGCGAGGCTGCTTTGCCGCGCGTGCGACAGGCCCGTCCCCCAATGGACATCGAGCGCCAGATGCCGCAAACCGGCAAACAGATGATGCGTGAACGCCCATACGCCAAGCAACAGCAGCAGTTTGCTCAGCGGATGCGTCACCCATCCGGCCATACGCAGGAAACCGGCCTCGCTCGACAGCGACAGCGACAGCGCCCACACGCCAAGCGGCAGTGCCAGAAACAGCAGCGCACCTGACACCCGATGCAGGATCGACACCCAACCGGCCAGCGGTAAATAAATGCGCAACAGATCCAGGTAAACGGGGCGCGCGATCGGCTTCATCGATTCGGCTCTCGCCAGGTCGGCGACTCAGCGGCGCTTGCCCGGCGCCTTCTTCGCCGCCTTGGCCACGGCCTGGGGGACGCGCTGGGCAAGGCGCGGGTCGAATGGTTTCGGCAGGATGTAGTCCGGGCCGAATTTGAGCTTCTTCAGTTTATAGGCCTTCAACACCGATGCCGGCACCGGTTCGCGTGCCAGCTCGGCCAGCGCGTTCACCGCGGCGATCAGCATGGATTCGGTGATCTGCTTTGCCCGCGCATCGAGCGCACCGCGGAAAATGAACGGGAAACCCAGGACATTGTTCACCTGATTGGGGAAGTCGGAACGGCCGGTCGCCATGATGAGATCGCTGCGCGCCGCCTTGGCCTTTTCCGGCAGGATTTCCGGATTGGGGTTGGCCAGCGCGAACACCACAGGCTTGTCCGCCATGCTTTTGACCATGGCAGGGCTGACCAGGTTGGCACCCGACACGCCGACGAACACATCGGCGCCCACCATCGCTTCGTCCAACGTACGCAGCTTGGTCTGGCGCGCGTAGGCTTTCTTGAAGCTGTTGAGATCGGTGCGTCCTTTGTGCACCACACCNCTGGAATCGACCAGCAGGATGTTGCGCTTCTGCGCGCCCATCGCGACCAGCAGGTTCAGCGAGGCGATGCCGGCCGCGCCGGCGCCGAGGCACACGATCTTGGCGGTTTCCAGCGTCTTGCCCTGCACATGCAGGGCGTTGATGAGGCCCGCGCAGATGATGGTGGCGGTGCCATGCTGGTCATCGTGGAATACCGGGATGTCGAGTTTCTTCTTCAGCGCCGCTTCGATTTCGAAACAGTGCGGCGCTGCGATGTCTTCGAGGTTGATTCCACCGAAGGTAGGGGCGATCGCCTCCACCACCTTGATGAAATCCTGCGGTGTCTTGGCGTTGACTTCGATGTCGTAGACGTCGATCCCGGCGAACTGCTTGAATAGCACAGCCTTGCCCTCCATCACCGGCTTCGCGGCGAGCGGGCCGCGATTACCCAGACCGAGAATCGCGGTGCCGTCGGTGATCACCGCGACCAGATTGCCCTTGTTCGTGTAATCGTAGGCTCTGGCGGGGTTTTTNGCGATCTCCAGCACCGGCTGGGCCACGCCAGGCGTATAGGCGAGCGACAGGTCCGCCTGCGTGGAACAGGGTTTGGACGATTCGACGGAGAGCTTGCCGGGCTTGGGCAGGCGATGGTAATCGAGGGCTTTNTTCTTGAGGGCGGCTTGGCTCATGAGGCAAAGAATGCTGGTTGGATAAACAAGCCGTCATTATCGCGGATTTACCCGCGTTCCGTCCCCGGAGTCAGTCTTTCCAGATCTTGAGTTGGGCGCGCAGACGCGCGACCGCCTGCGAATGCAGCTGGCACACGCGCGACTCGGACACGCCGAGCACCGCCCCGATTTCCTTCAGATTCATGTCCTGTTCGTAGTACATGCCCATCATGCTGCGCTCGCGCTCCGGCAGGTGGTGGATCGCGGCGATCAGGCTGTCGCGGAACCCCTCGTCCTCGAGCACCGCCAACGGGTCATTGCTGCCGTCGACCAGATAGCGCTCCAGAAAGCTGGCGCTGTCCTCATCCGAGAAATCTTCGTAATAAAGCAGCTGGGAACACTTCACGTCGCCCAGCATGGATTGATACTGATCGATCGGCATGCCCAGCTCGGCGGAGATTTCCTGCTCGGACGGCGACTTGCCGTTGCGCTGCTCCAGCCGGTGGATGGCGGCTTCGATCTGCCGGGATTTCTGCCGTACATGGCGCGGCAGCCAATCCGCCTCGCGCAACTCGTCGAGCATGGCGCCACGGATGCGCTGGGTAGCATAGGATTCGAACTGCGCGCCCTGGGTGCCGTCGAAGCGCCCTACCGCATCCATCAGGCCGATCAGCCCGACCTGGATGAGATCGTCGACTTCTACGCTGGCGGGCAGGCGCGCCATCATATGATATGCAATGCGCTTGACCAGCGGCGCATACTTGGTGATCTGCTCGTCCTGCGACGATGGTTTACCTACCATGTTCAGGGTTTCCCTGTCTTTTATAGCTGCCAAGCCGTCAGGCTCGCTCCTCGTCCGTCATTCTAACGGCTAGCGCGGCAAATGCATCATTCTCGTTTGCCACATTGAAAATGGCATGTACAACCGCTTGCCCGAGAAAGTGGCGGCCTGCGGACTGGACATGATCGCAGGCCAGTCGATCGCCCAGTAGGCCAGCCTGGAATGCCACGCCCGAACGTGCCAGCGTTTTGAATACAGCATAGGCTTTCCGTTTCGATTCGTCGGTAGGGCGTATCTCCATGACGACCGTATGCGCCACATCCGGCAGCAAAGCAAGATCGGCACAATCCCATTCCGAATCGAATATCACATCGTCATAGCCGCCCACCATGCCTGACAGGACAGGCTCATCCGCCCGCATGCCTGGCGCATACCAGGCTTCACAATAGGCTTGCGGCAATGTATGCAACTGCCTGCGCTCGAGTTGATGCCTCCAGTCGAACAGACTGCGGGGAGAGGAGGAGGCAAACAGGCGGCCTTGCGTGTCGATCAGCAGCGGTACCCGGCCAAGTTGATACAACGCATGCGCCAGGCGAACGCCCGGGTTGGGCGAGTCCGAAATGCAGTGGATATATCGCAGCGGCTGACGCGTACCCTGTCCAGCAGGGCATACACGGCGTCGTAGCCCGGCAGCCTGGTCAGCCGGCACGGGTGTCCTTTAGGGTGCTTGTGCCCTTTGACTGCGCCGTTCCGTACGTTCGGCCTCGACGCCGGCAAACAGGGGCCAGTCCTCGGCCTCGAGCGCATACGGCGTGGCAAGCTGGCCGCCTTTGAGTGCGCGGTCGACGAGATAAGTGGCATTGGGTGCGTGGAGATCTTCCGGCACGCGTTGCCCGCCCGCGATATAGGCCAGCGACAGGCGATGACGGATCACGCTGTCCAGCGCCGCACCCGGCTGCGGTGTTTCATCGAGCTTGGTCAGAATGCAGGCGACCGCCCTCGCCAAAACGCAGCATTGCCTGCTCGATCGCCGCCCCTTGCTGGTTTGCGGCGACTACTGCCAGACGGCTTACCCCCAATGCGCCAAGTGCCTGCCATTCGCGGGTGCGCGGATCGGAGGGCGCAAAACCTGCGGTGTCGATCAACAGCAGTTTCCTGGTGGCAAGCTGTGGCAGAAGCTGCGCCAGTCCGGCTTGGTCTTTGCATACATGCAGCGATACGCCCAGCAGATCGGCATACACTTGCAATTGCGCCGTTGCGCCGATGCGGTAGGCATCCGCCGCCACCAATACCACCTGATCGACTCCATGGGCATCGACGCCGCGTGCGGCAAGCTTGGCGAGCGTCGTGGTCTTGCCCGCCCCGGTCGAGCCGACCAGCGCATAGCGCCCGCCCGTCGTCATCAGATCGGCTTCACGCCCCTGCACCGGCAAATTGCGTATCAAGACCTGGCGCAGCCAGCGTTGGGCGGCTTCGGTATCGAGTCCGCGCGGCAGGCGCGCCGCCAGGGTACGAGCAAGCGAACTGCCGAATCCGGCTGCAAACAGGGTCTGCATCACGGCCACGCGTGCCGGATCGCGCCGTCGTGCCGCGCCCCAGGCAAATCCGGCCAACTGGTTTTGCAGCAGGCCGCGCAGTCGCGAAAGCTCAGCCAGTATGCGCGAACTGCCGGCCGTATCGGCGGCCTCGCTGACCGCCGGAACCGTCAGGTCGCCGTAAGCGCTGGCCAGCAGTTCGATACCTTGCGGGTGCGTCCGGGTGGACAGCACCACGGCGTCATCGCCCAGTTCCTTTCGCACGCGCGCCAGACCTTCGCGCGCATTCGCTGCGACAAATACCCGTACGCTCATTCATGCGCTCCAATCGCCAGTTCAGTGCTCACATGGACCATTTTATCGGCAGGCACCTCCGCATAGGCAATCACCGCAAGTCGCGGCAGGTTACGCCGCAGCAAACGCGACAGGATCGCGCGCAGACCGGGCGAGGTCAGCAGCACGGGCGGATAGCCTTCGCGTTCCTGTTCGGCCAAGGCGCGCTCCGCCGCCTCGTTCAATGCATCCAGCGTGGAAGGTGACAACAGCGCTTCGCCTTCGTCACCCATCTCGTTCAGCAGGCGGGTCTCAGTCGCTGCAGCCAGACCGATCACGTGCAGCGTGTCGCTGCCTTCGAACAGACGGTCGACGATGCTGCGCCCCAACGCGGCGCGCACGGTTTCCACCAGTTCGTCGATGGCCTGGTTTTTCGGCGCACGTGCCGCCAGCGTTTCGAACAGGGTGCGGGTATCGCGGATCGAGACGTTTTCCGCAATCAATTGCTGCAGCACGGCCTGCACGCTGGTCAGCGGCAGATGACGCGGCGTCACGTCCTCGACCAGCCCCGGATGACTGCGCGCCAGCGTATCAAGCAGCTGCTGCACNTCGGTGCGCCCCAGCAGTTCCGGGGCATGCTGGCGGAATACGGCCTCGACCTGGCGCGCGATCAGTTCGGCAGGTTCCAGCACGACAAAACCGCGCAATTCGGCCTCCTCGACCCGGCTGGCGTCCAACCATACCCCGGCCAGCCCGGTCAACGGATCCCATCCGGGTGCGCCGTCGATACGTCCGAGCACGTCACCCATGTCGACCGCCAGCACCTGGCCCGGGGACATCTCGCCGTGCGCCACATCGACGCCCTTGAGCGTGATGCGATAGGTATTCGGCTTGAGATCGAGGTTGTCACGCACACGGATGAGCGGCACGACCAACCCCATGTCGGTGGCGAAACGGCGCCGCGCCTCGGTGATCCTGCTCAGCGCCGCGCCACCCTGATTGCGATCGACCAGCGGGATCAGCCGGTAGCCGACTTCGAGCGCCAGTACATCGACCGGTGGGATATCGTCCCAGGTAACGTCGATCGGCGCAGTATCCGCTTCGACCAGTTCCAGCGGTTCGACGTCAAACGCGGCCGTACGTTGACGGCGCATCAGCCAGAACCCCAACCCGCCCAGTACCGTGGCGATGGTCAGGAACGCCAGATGCGGTGTGCCCGGAATCACGCCCAGCGCGCCCAGCACCGCTGCAGCCACATACAAGGTCTGCGGGCGGCCGAAAATCTGGGTGGAAAACTCACGCGACAGATCCTGTTCGCTCGACGCGCGGCTCACGACGATACCCGCCGCGGTGGAAATCACCAGGGCGGGGATCTGTGTCACCAGCCCATCGCCCACGGTCAGCAGCGCATAGCGTCCAAGCGCTTCGGAAACCCCNAGGTTGTGCTGCAGCAGGCCCACCGCGATGCCGCCGATCAGGTTGACTACAAGGATGATCATGCCGGCGATCGCATCGCCGCGCACGAATTTGGAGGCGCCATCCATCGCTCCATAGAAATCGGATTCGCGACCGATGTCGCTGCGGCGCGCGCGCGCCTCGACCTCGTTGATAAAGCCTGCATTCAGATCGGCATCGACCGCCAATTGCTTGCCCGGCATCGAGTCCAGTGTGAAACGTGCCGCCACCTCCGCGATGCGCCCAGCACCTTTCGTAATGACGACAAAGTTGATGATGACCAGGATGATGAACACCACGAAACCGACCGCGATGTTTCCGCCGACCAGGAAATTACCGAACGACTCGATCACCTTGCCCGCCGCCTCTGGCCCGGTGTGGCCCTGCATCAGGATGATGCGGGTGGACGCCACGTTGAGCGACAGACGCAGCAGCGTGGTCAGCAGCAGCACCGTGGGAAAGACCGAGAAATCCAGGGGNCGTCGTGCGTTCAGGCTCACCAGCAGCACGATCATTGCCAGCGCGATGTTGAGCGTGAACAGCACGTCCAGCATGAAAGTGGGCAACGGTAGCACCATCATCGCCAGAATCAGCAGCACCAGCGCCGGCACCGCCAGCCGGTTGGCCGGCAGGCCCATCACCATCACACCCTGTGCGCTCACCCGATCACCTCGTCAACGCGCTGGCCGGCCTGCTGCTGACGGCCGCGCACGCGTGCCCGTACTTCGGGGTTCACCTCGGATTCACGGGCCTCGGCCAATACTTCCTGCCAGGTCATCGCATGGCGACGCAGATAGCGCCACCAGCGCCAGCCGGCATCTGCCGCCGCCGCCAGTGTCAACGTCGCCGCCAACATCAGTACCCCGTGGCCCACCCAGGCGGCCGTCGCATCGAGCGCGACGCTCATTTCGTTACGGGTCAGGCTGTGCAATCCCGACCAACCGCTCGTCAGCACCCAGCCCACCGCTGCAGCGGCGAGCGCCAGCTTCAACAACACCAACGATCCGTCGAACAGGGATTCAACGGAAAATAGGCGAGCGAACGGTTTGAAAGGATTGGCGCGTGTGAGATCGGCTTGGACGGCCTGCGGGGCGAACACCCAGCCCGAGAGCAGGATGGGGGCCACCAAGGCAGCGGCAAAGATGACGCCCAGTACCGGCAGTACGGCCCAGAGCGCCGCCCAGGCAGCCTGGATGAATATTGGAGAAAGTGGCTGTGCGGCATGAATGAATGCCACTTCAATCAATACCTGCAAGGCATTGAGGAGGCGCGGCGCCAACCAGCCCAGCATGCCCAGCGCCGAGAACAATACGGCCCACGCCGTGAGTTCGGCTGAACGCGGCACATCGCCCGCGCTGCGTGCCAGTTGCAGGCGCCGCGGACTTGCTGGTTCGGTACGGGAAAGGTCTGTCTCCTCGGCCATGCTTGCCTCAACTTTTGGGGCAGTCTAGCACGAAGCGAAGAGGGTTTTAGGCCGCGGGCCAGCGGCTTTTCGTAAGGGACACGCTCTCTCTCCCTATCGCTTCCTGTCCCTGCCAGGCGATGGCGCGCAAACGGGCAAGACGCATCCTTCTCAACTCGGATTGCATCATCGCCCTTCTCCCGTTTTCGGAATCACTTGCGCCGCCTATTCCTCAGGCCAATCAGGCTCGCGACAGGATGGCCATCGCACCCGGCAGGCCATCCACCACGCGAGTCTCATGGTAGGAAAGTAGGTTATATTTTGTAAGTTAGATAACTTACTATTTGAGCCATGAACCAGCAGACACGCACACATGACAAGCGTCAGCATCTGATCAAGACGGCCGCTGAACTGGTCTATCGCAACGGTTTCGTCAAAACCACGCTTGCGGACATCTCGGCCGAGGCCGGCATCCCGCTCGGCAGCATTTACTACTACTTTCAGGCACGCGAAGACATCGCGCGTGCCGTCGTGGAACGCCGGGTGGCCGAATTGAATGGCTTTCTGGAGAAACAGGCCGAGCAGTCAAACNCCCGGTTACGCCTTGAGGCGCTGGTGGGCGTCTGGGTCGACGAGCGGGAAAGCGATACGGAGTTCGGCTGCCCGGTGGGCAGCCTGTGCTACGAACTTGCCAAAGGACGCGGTCCCATGAGCGCGGAGGCGGCGCGGCCCTTCCAGCTCCTGCTCGCCTGGTGCGAAGCCCAATTCCGTCTGATGGGATGCAGTCGCGATGCCAAGACACTGGCGCTGCACCTGATTGCAGCCTTGCAGGGAATCAGTCTGATCGCCAACTCGCTCGGCGAATCGGAGCAGATTTTGCGTGAAGCCGCGTATCTGAAGCGGTGGCTGCGCGAAATGGAAAGCCGTACAAAACGGCCAAACGGGGCCAGGTAATTCACCCCTTGCCCCGGCTTGTTCAACTAACAATTCAAGGAGACACGAGTATGAAATTCACCCCCAAGATTGCGGCCTTAGCCTTGTTCCTCGCTTTACCCGCTGCCTATATGGCGCACGCGGAGGAATTCGCACCGTACGGCACCGCCAAAGTCGACATGCACACGATGCCGGTCACGGACGTGGTATTTGACGTGAACTATGAAGACCCGCAGAAATTGAATATTCTTTACAACTTCATCAAGAATACTCAGAAGATCACCCAGGGCAAGGTCGTGGTGGTTACCCACGGACCTGAGTTACGCGCCTTCGCCAAGGAAAATTACCCGAAATACCAGGGGATCATGGACAAGATGGCGGAACTGGCAAAGGATGGTGTCGAATTCAAGATGTGTAACAACGCGATGAAGGCTGCAGGCTTCAGCGCAGAGGACATGCACGGATTCGTCACGGTGGTTCCGGCAGGCTTCNCGGAAATCGCCTATTACCAAGGCAAGGGATACAAATACATCAACNCCCTTCCGCTTTCGGTAAAGGATGTACGTTATCTGGATCAGCCACAGCTTAAAAAGGCTCTGTTGAATTTCAAGTGGGTTGTTCTGCATGAGGGTTAATGGCGTGGAAATCGAGACGGCCGGCGATCAGGAAGATGACGGTTTTGATTGTGTCGATGCGGGTGAAGCCACGGGCACGCCGCTTGGCGGCCTGGAACAAGCCGTTGATCGCCTCCAGAAATCCATTGGTCTGCCGTGTCTGAGCCCAGGCCACGATTCCTTCCAGATGGGATCGGATCATCCGGGCAACCTCCTTCATCGGCTCGACCTTGGAGCGCATGACGCAAGTGCACCAGTGTTCCAGCATGGCGCGCACGACGTTGATTTGTTTGCGATCAAGGATTTCGCGCAGTTGCTCCTTGTAGACCCAGGCGCGCGCCGTGCGCTTGACAGTCATCCTGGCAATCAGTGCGTCAAGATCGGCAGCAGCCTCGGGCTTGAGCCGGGAGGCATCCTTGAGCAGCGTCCAGCGCATGCCCTTGAGGGACTTGTCGGTGCGCTGCTCGATGCGGCGCATCTTGTCCACCGCCGTGCTGGCGTGGCCGATGACGTGGAACTTGTCGAAGGTGATGCGGGCATTGGGCAGATGCTGGCTGACTCCGGCGATGAAGGCTGGCGACATGTCGATGCTCGCCGAGGCGATGTTCCCGGCCGGGCAGCCATGGTCGCCCAGATACTCGGCCAGTTGCGCAATGGTCTGGGCGTCGCGCCCTTCCGTGACGAACAGCACGCGCCTGGCCTCGGCGTCTGCGGCCAGGGTGACATAACTGTGGCCTCGGGCGCGCGAGGTCTCGTCAATGGCCAGCGCCGTGACACCGGAGTGATCCGCCAGGCCGCAGGCCATCTCCACGTACTTCTGGCACACCGCCAGCACCCGGTGGGACGATTCGCCCACGATGCGCGCCACGGCGGCAAACGGCATCTGGCGCGCCAGCATCAGGATGAAGGCTTCGAACAGCAGCGTGAAGCCATTCAGCCGCCCGGCAAAGTCAGGCTCGACCAGTCGCACCGAACCATTGGGCAGCTTCACTCGCGGCGTGCGCACCTGCAGATGGCACTCATGCTGGAAGAAGTTCAGGTGCCGGTAGGTCTTGGTCACGGTGTCGTGCACCGGATGCACGCCTTCATGGCCCGAGACCTTGAAGCGGCTGCCAGCCTTGAAGTCAATCAGCACGGTCAAGGTCCTGGCCGACTCGTCGAAGTCGACCGACGCCACCGTCCACGGCGGGGCAATTCCAAGGGCAGTTTCAAACAGCTTGGCAGTCATGAATTCACTCATCCAGGTTGGTCAATATGACGTCAGCTTACCCACTCGGATTTCAAGAGAGGCTTAAAAATAACGCGCTCACTGCGCAGAGGTGAGGCCGTTCTGCCCCTGCGCCGCGAACCGATGCAACCTGCCGGCAGTGATCACTGCTACCGGCAGGTCCTCTCCGGATCATGTTCCGCATGATCACGCCTGTTCCCGATGCGCTAGAAAAGCACGGCATCCGGCTAGCCACACCCGCAATCCGCCATCAGGCTTCCTCCAAACGATCTGGCACGTAGACATCCACGCACCCCGTCCGCGCTTCCTGAACGGGAATGCCGCAATCAGGCTTCGCGTCCTACCGGTTTATGTGCCATGATATTTCGATGAAGGCCATCATGCGGGCATTTGCAATCATCCACGGACTCATGGCCGTCCTTTTTGCCTGCGCAGCCCTCATGCTCGTCGTAGTCGCAGCGCACATGGGGTGGGCCGCGTTCACCTCGGGACTGGATCAGGCGGCAGCCCAGGAAATCATTGAAGCAGTCGGCCTGCTTGCCGCCGCCGTGGTCGCCCTGCAAATCGCTCAGACTATTGCCGAAGAAGAAGTCATTCGCGCCGCCCATATCAGCGCCCCGACCCGCGTCAGGCGTTTCCTATCCCGATTCTTTGTCGTCGTCGTGGTCGCACTCGCTATCGAAGGACTGGTCGCAACATTCAAGGCCCTGCATGAGGATCCTGCACAGTTGCCTTATGCAGCAAGCATCCTGTTTTCCGTCGGCGTCATTCTGGCTGGCTGGGGAGTCTTCATCCGGCTGAATCGTTCTGCCGAAGAACTGGAGCCCGAAGCCATGGCCGAAGCCAAACGGGAAGACCAAAAACTCCAGTAGTTATCCCTTACGTTTAAGTCAATTCCCGAATGCGCACAGGGACCGAATTTTCAAATGATTCATCCCGCTTCACTACGCTACCGACTACCTAAAATCAATAAAATCAATTAACCTTCCAGCGGCCTTGTCCAGCCCCATCGTTTCGGGCTTCATCGGATATGGGCTCGTCAATATCACAATAAATTTATTTCTGGAGGAGTTACAAAATGCGCACAATGCGTTTCGCCGCTGCCATCGCCTCGGCCATGGCCCTTTCCAATCCTGCGTCCGCCGGCTTTTTCGATTTCACCCTGGCTCCCTATGTCGGTGCAAGCGCAGGACAATCCACTACGGATTCCTGCATCACGGGTACATGCGATAAATCAGACATCGGCTGGAAAGCATACGGTGGTCTGGAAGTGAATGAATACATTTCCATGGAAGTTGGCTATGTCGATTTGGGAACAGTCGACTACAGCGCGCCGACTGGCACACGAGAAACCCACGGCGTGACCATGCAACTGCTCGGAACGTATGCGTTGAACCCGAGCTTCACCCTGCTCGCCCGTGGCGGCATGAATTTTCTGAAGACCGACGTCAGTGGCGCTGTTGCCGGCGCCAGCGGCAATGCGGAAGACACTGACGTCGTTTGGTCCCTCGGGCTGGGTGCACAGTACAACTTCACCCAATCGGTGGGGCTCCGCATGGAATGGGAGCGCTACTTTGAAGCGGGGAGTCCGGCCTTTAATGGTGGCACAGGTGAAGCCGACGTTGACCTGATTTCCGCCGGGCTGGTCTTCAAGTTCTGATGCCTTTCCGAAACAATCCAGCGCAATGAAAAGGGGCATCATGCCCCCTTTTCATTGCGCATTCCAACTGGCCATCTTTGGACTTCCTCAACTCACTTCGTCAATCCATGCCATCTGGATCGCTTCGAGGATCTTTTCACCGGAATGATTGGGATCGTCGTCGAAATCCGGCAGCTCCATCACCCAGTTATGCAGGTCGGTAAAGCGGATGGTGCGCGGGTCGATTTCGGGGTGGGCCTCGGCGAGTTCGATGGCAATGTCGAGGGAGTCCGTCCACTTCATATCAATGTCCTTCCTTGACCATATTGATGGTGTATTTGGGAATTTCGATCACCAGGTCGCTGCCGCTCACGCGCGCCTGGCAGGATAGCCGGGACTGCGGTTCGAGTCCCCAGGCTTTATCGAGCAGATCATCCTCTTCTTCGGTGGAAGCCTCCAGCGAATTGAAGCCTTCGCGCACGATGACGTGGCAGGTGGTACAGGCGCAGGATTTTTCGCACGCATGTTCGATCTCGACACCGTTTGCAAGCAGCGTGTCGCAGATGGTGTCGCCGGGTTTGGCTTCGATCACGGCACCTTCGGGGCAGAGTTCGACGTGGGGCAATACGATGAGTTGGGGCATGGTGAGGTTCTGGGGCTCGGTCAGGCAGCTTGGGAGTGTTGGCTAGGCAGGGCGGCGAGTACGCCGTCCCAAAATTGCAGGCGTGCGGCGACAGCAGCTTCGGCGGCGGTTTCGGCCTCGCGCCATTTGTCGGCCTTACCGTCGCACAGGGCGGCAAGCAGGCGCAGCGACAGCGGCGCATGGAAATCCTCATCCAGGTGAACGTGGCGGTTGAGGTAATAATGGAAACTCGGCGCCTGCGTTTCGGTTACGGCCATCCGCGACAGGAATGCACGGAACATCGAAGGGATGACATGTTCGCGCCCCAGCGCCAGCGCGGCAGCGACGGCATGCGGTTTGCCGCTGTCGATGAAGTCGAAGGTGCTACGGGTGAATGCGGCGGATGGTGCAGGCGCAAGGCCGGAAGCGAGCGCGGCATCGATACCCTGCCCACCGGCCAGTTGCACGAACCGGCCAGGGGTCTCGGCGTCGGCACCGATTTCGCGCATGGCGGCGAGATACAGCATGAAGTGGCTGGTAAACCCATCCTGCCCCGGAAGCGCAATATCGGTTTCCTCTTCCAGAACCAGCTCGTTGATGAAGCGCTGCACCGATGCGTCGCCGCTCGGCGTCCATGGCCAGCGCGCAGGCGCGACCTGATATTGCAGGTACTTGATCAGCGACATGAAGTCCCATACCGAATAGACGTGGTGCTGCATGAACGCACGCAGGTCGTCGAGCGTCTGTACGGCCGCATAGATCGGATGCGCTTCGAGCCTCACCCGCAGGGAATCGATGAAATCTGCATTCAACATAGTCGTCTGGCGATCAGCCGAAGGTTTCCAGTTTTTGCCCGGCCATCGCCCGGCGCACGTTCTGGTCCATGCGGCGCTGGGCGAATTCTGTGGTCACCGCATTCAGCGCTTCGATGCCACGCTTGATAGCCTGATGGTCGGGACCCGCCATCAGTTTTTCAAGGGCGGTGATGCTGGTTTCTATTGCGGCAGTCTCGGTCTCGTTCAACAGTGCGCCGTCTTCTGCCATGGCGGCGCGGGTGGCGGCGATCAGGCCCTGCGCATCGACGATCTGCTCGTTCAGCGCACGCGCGTACATATCATCCTTGGCGTGGGTGAATGCGTCCTTCAACATGCGAGTGATGTCCTCGTCACCGAGGCCATACGACGGCTTGACCTGCACGCTGGCTTCCACTCCGCTACTTTGCTCGCGCGCCGCCACCGACAGGAGGCCATCCGCGTCGACCTGAAAGGTGACGCGAATGCGCGCCGCACCCGCCACCATCGGTGGAATGCCGCGCAGTTCGAAGCGCGCCAGCGAGCGGCAGTCGGACGCCAGTTCGCGTTCGCCTTGCAGGACATGCACGCTCATCGCTGTCTGGCCATCCTTGAAGGTGGTGAAATCCTGTGCGCGGGCAGTCGGAATCGTGGTGTTGCGCGGAATGACCTTCTCGGTCAGGCCGCCCATGGTTTCGAGCCCCAGCGACAGCGGGATGACATCGAGCAGCAGCCAGTCGTCGCCGACACGGTTGCCTGCCAGCACGTCTGCCTGCATGGCGGCGCCCAACGCGACGACCTTGTCGGGGTCGAGATTGGTGAGCGGCGTCTGCTTGAAGAAATCGGCCACGGCCTGACGCACGCACGGCGTCCGCGTCGACCCGCCGACCATCACGACGCCCTTGACCTCGCTTGCCGTCAGCCCTGCGTCGCGCAGCGCCTTGCGGGTGGGCGCCAGCGTCTTGCTGACGAGGCTGGCCGTCATGGCATTGAATTCGGCCTGGGTCAACGTCGCATCCATCATCTCGCCAGTCGACAGCACTGCGGTGACGCGTACCTCGGTGTGTTCCGTCAGTGCCTCCTTGGCGTCGCGCGCCTTGGTCAACAGCAACCGGGCATCACCCGCAGACAACGGTGAAAAACGGCCCTGTTCGAGCATCCAGCAGAACACGCGCTGATCGAAATCGTCGCCGCCGAGTGCCGAGTCGCCGTTGGTGGACAGCACCTCGAACACACCTTTGGAGAGCCTCAGAATCGAGATATCGAACGTGCCGCCGCCGAGGTCGTATACCGCATAGACCCCCTCCGATGCATTGTCGAGGCCATAGGCGATCGCAGCTGCCGTCGGCTCATTCAGCAAACGCAGTACATTGATTCCCGCCAGCTGCGCGGCATCCTTGGTAGCCTGGCGCTGGGCATCGTCGAAATACGCCGGCACGGTGATCACCGCGCCCAGNAGCTCGCCGCCCATGGCGGCTTCGGCGCGCTGGCGCAATACCTTGAGAATTTCGGCCGACACTTCGACCGGACTTTTCACACCAGCGACCGTTTTCAACTGCACCATGCCGGGCGCATCGACAAAGCGATACGGCAGGCTGGAGATGTCCTCGATGTCGACGAGGCCGCGCCCCATGAAGCGCTTGACCGACACGATCGTATTGTGGGGNTCGAGGTTCTGCGCGGACAAAGCGGTATATCCCACATCCACGCTGCAATCGGCGTGGTAGCGCACAACCGAAGGCAACAGCGAATGCCCGGCTTCATCGTCCAGCACGACAGACAGCCCCGAACGTACCGTAGCCACCAGCGAATTGGTCGTGCCCAGATCGATACCGACCGCCAGCCGGTGCTGATGCGGGGCGGTGGACATGCCGGGTTCGGAAATCTGTAAAGGGCCATGTCTTAACTTTCGAGTTCTTCGTACACGTCGCCGACTTCGGCGATGAGCTTGTCCATGAAGCGCAACTGGCGCACGGCTTCGGAAGCGCCGGCGTAATCGTGTGCAGTGTCGATCAATTCGACCAGTTGCGCTTCGATGCGGCGATGCGCTGCATGCAGGTCGTCTGACAGGGCATCCAGCACGTCCATGCTTTTCCCGGCACGCACATCATCGATCGCTTCGCGCCATTCCATCTGCTGCATCAGGAAAGCCGGCGCCATTTTGGTGTTGTTGGCGTCGAGCGCATCAATCCCCTGTAATTTCAGCAGGTACACGCCGCGA
The DNA here is from genome assembly GCF_013693775.1 of Thiobacillus sp. Lineage (NCBI taxonomy): Bacteria > Pseudomonadati > Pseudomonadota > Betaproteobacteria > Nitrosomonadales > Thiobacillaceae > Thiobacillus > Thiobacillus sp. The sequence continues at coordinate 568,758 of NZ_CP059257.1, read as the reverse complement.
TTCACTGGGTGCCGAAGGGTCTGATACGCCTCGTTCACTTGCGTCGCCCACTGCATCGCCACCCGTTGTTCTGCTTCCGGCTGTGAGGCGAACCGGTCCGGGTGAACCGTGTTCTGCAGCTCGCGGTAAGCCGCATCAAGTTTCGCGCGATCCAGCCTATACGTCGCTGGCAGGCCGAACAGTTCGAAATGGGTCTGGGTGAAATCCATGACAGGCGAAGCGTTAGGCGTGAAGGGGAGGCGCAGGGTTGACGTTCCATCTCACCCTTCACCCTTTCCCCTCACCTACACGTCAAACGTTAAACGATTCGCCGCAGCCGCACTCGTTCTTCACGTTCGGGTTGTTGAACTTGAAGCCTTCGTTGAGGCCTTCACGGGCATAGTCAAGCTCGGTACCGTCGATGTAGGCCAGACTCTTGGGGTCGACGAACACGGTCACACCATGGCTGGTGAACACCTCGTCGCCCTCGGGCACCTCATCGGCGAACTCCAGCTTGTAGGCCATACCGGAACAGCCGGTGGTGCGCACGCCGAGACGGATGCCGACGCCCTTGCCGCGCTTGGCAAGATAGCTGGTGACGTGTTGCGCTGCGCGCTCGGACAAGGTCACCGCCATGGCTTACTCCAGACCTTTTTCTGCTTGTAGTCGGCCACGGCGGCCTTGATCGCATCTTCGGCCAGGATCGAGCAGTGGATCTTGACTGGCGGCAACGCGAGTTCCTCGGCGATGGCCGTGTTCTTGATTTCCATCGCCTGGTCGAGCGTCTTGCCCTTGACCCACTCGGTCACCAGTGAGGACGAGGCGATCGCCGAACCGCAACCGTAGGTCTTGAACTTGGCGTCTTCGATACGGCCATCGGCGCCGACCTTGATCTGCAGCTTCATCACATCGCCGCAGGCGGGCGCGCCGACCATGCCGGTACCGACACCGTCGTCTTCCTTGCCGAAGGAGCCGACATTGCGGGGATTTTCATAGTGGTCGAGTACTTTATCGCTGTAGGACATGGTAGTTCTCCTTNNTACTTCAAATCAATGTGCAGCCCACTGCACGGAATTCAGATCGACGCCTTCCTTGAACATCTCCCACAGCGGGGAAAGTTCGCGCAGCTTGCCGATTTTTTCATGCAGAAGCTTGATGGCGTAATCGACTTCTTCCTCGGTGGTGAAGCGGCCGATGGAGAAGCGGATCGAACTGTGCGCCAGTTCGTCGCTACGGCCCAGCGCACGCAGCACATAAGACGGCTCCAGGCTGGCCGAGGTACAGGCCGAACCGGACGACACCGCCAGATCCTTGATCGCCATGATCAGCGATTCGCCTTCAACGAAGTTGAAGCTGACGTTGAGGTTGTGCGGTACGCGCTGATCCATGTCGCCGTTCAGGTGCACTTCCTCGATGTCCTTGAGTCCGGCGTAGAGACGATCGCGCAGCATGCGGATGCGCTCGTTCTCGGTGGCCATTTCTTCCCGGGCGATACGGAAGGCTTCGCCCATGCCAACGATCTGGTGTGTCGCCAGCGTGCCAGAACGCATGCCACGCTCGTGGCCGCCGCCATGCATCTGCGCTTCCAGGCGGATGCGCGGCTTGCGACGGACGTACAGCGCGCCGATGCCCTTGGGGCCGTAGGTCTTGTGAGCCGAGAACGACATCAGGTCGACCGGCAACTTGCTGAGGTCGATCGGCATCTTGCCGGTGGCCTGCGCCGCGTCGACGTGAAAGACCACACCTTTCTCGCGGCAGATCTTGCCGAGCGCTTCGATATCCTGGATCACGCCGATTTCGTTGTTGACCGCCATCACCGAAGCCAGCACGGTATCCGGGCGGATTGCAGCGCGGAATTCGTCCAGATCGAGCAGGCCGTTTTCCTTCACGTTCAGGTAGGTCGCCTCGAAGCCCTGGCGTTCCATTTCACGCACGGTATCGAGCACGGCCTTGTGCTCGGTACGCACGGTAATGATGTGCTTGCCCTTGGTGGCCGAGTAAAAGTGGCCGGCACCCTTGATCGCGAGGTTGTTCGATTCGGTAGCGCCCGAGGTGAAAACGATTTCCTTGGGGTCGGCACCCACCAGCGCGGCGATGTGGCCACGCGCGTCTTCCACCGCCTTCTCGGCTTCCCAGCCAAACGGATGGGAGCGCGATGCAGGATTGCCGAAATGCTCGGTCAGATAGGGGATCATTTTNTCAGCCACACGAGGATCGACCGGGGTGGTGGCGGAGTAATCGAAATACAGTGTCTTCATCGTTTTNGCCCTGATTGAATCGTTCAAGCTGCCAGCGTCATCTTCGATGTGCGGCGGTCCTGCAAGACCTTGTCCTTGCATTCGTCCTGCTTGGCCACCAGGGTGGCCAGTGTCACGTTGTCCAGGTAATCGTAGATATGGGCGTTGAGCCCGGTCCACAAGTCGTGCGTCAGACAGCGGTGCTCGTCGTGGCAGTTTTCCTTGCCACCGCATTGGGTCGCGTCGATGGGTTCATCCACCGCGCGAATAATGTCGGCCACGCTGACGTCGTCGAGTGCGCGGGCAAGATAATAGCCGCCGCCTGGGCCACGTACGCTTTCGACCAGTTCGTGCCGGCGCAGACGGCTGAAAAGCTGTTCCAGATACGACAAGGATATGTCCTGGCGTTCGCTGATGCCGGCCAGCGTCACCGGATTCTTGCCGCCGCGCAAGGCCAGATCCAGCATGGCGGTGACGGCGAAACGGCCCTTGGTGGTCAATCTCATGACTCGTTCTCCTGAAATTTCGCCCGAACTATAAAATTCCCGAGCATTTCAGTCAACTATTCCTTACCTTAGCAATTTAGTCAACTATTTTGTTCAAATAATTCGGGTCGAAATCGTCGGGCTTGTCCTGCCCCAGCGGCATTTCGGCGCCAAGCTTCTGCAGCTGCGTCAGAATGAGCTCGAGCCGGTGATCGATATGGGCCGAATGGTCGATCAGACCATGAATCGCCTTCACCACCGGGTCGTTCATGTCGGCCGAGATGGCGTAGGCGGAAAACCCGAGTTTTTCCGCCTGCTGGTTGCGCTGCTTCTCCGCCGCGCTGTCCAGAATGCGCGCGGGGATGCCCACCGCCGTCGCATTGTCCGGCACATCTTTCACCACCACGGCGTTGGAACCGACCCGCGCACCGGCGCCGATGGTGATCGGGCCGAGAATCTTGGCCCCCGCTCCCACCACCACGCCGGGCATCAGGGTGGGATGGCGCTTGCCCTTGTTCCATGAGGTGCCGCCAAGCGTCACACCGTGATAGAGGGTGCAGTCGTCGCCGATTTCCGCCGTCTCCCCCACCACCACGCCCATGCCGTGGTCGATGAAGACGCGACGGCCGATGGTGGCGCCGGGGTGGATCTCGATCCCGGTGAGCCAGCGGCCGATGTGCGAGGTAAAGCGCGCCAGCCATTTCCACTCCATGCGCCACAGCTTGTTCGCAAGGCGATGGATCACCATGGCATGGAAACCCGGGTAGGTGGTGACGACTTCGAAGGTCGTGCGCGCCGCCGGGTCCCGGTCGAACACGACGGCGATGTCTTCCTTGAATTGGCTGAACAGGTTCATGCGCTTGAGAATGCTTTATCCGAGTAATTTAGTCAACTATTCAGCACCGTGGTTCCGCGCGCCGTTTGTCCCCTGCTTGGCTTCCTGCGCCGCCGTCAGGATGCCGCGCAGGATGTTCACCTCCTCCTTCGCCAGCCGGGTCCGTGCAAACAACCGCCGCAGTTTCAACATCAGCTTGCCGGGCGAACCGGGATTGAGAAACTCCAGCTCGGCCAGCGCGGTTTCGAGGTGGGCGTAGAACTTCTCGATCTCTTCGCCGGTCGCCGTATCCATCTCCGGCTGCGGCCAGCTCGCATGATCCAGCCAGGTCTGACGGACTTCGTAGCTCAGCACCTGCACTGCCGCTGCCAGGTTGAGCGAGCTGTACTCCGGGTTGGCGGCGATCGTCACCAGGCCCTGGCACAGACTCAGTTCCTCGTTCGACAGGCCGCTGGTTTCGTTGCCGAATACCAGCGCCACCGGGCCGGCCTGCGCCTCGGTCAGCAAACGTATCGAAGCCTCGGGCGGTGTCAGCACCTCGGCCACGATGTCGCGCCGGCGCGCCGACACCCCGAGCGCCAGCGTGGTGTCGGCCAGCGCCTCGGCCAGCGAAGCGCACACCCGCGCCTGCGCCAGCAGGTCGGTCGCGCCCGAGGCCATGGCGTCCGCCTGGCTATTGGGGAAAATGGCGGGGTCGACCAGCACCAGTTGGCCCAGCCCCATCGTCTTCATCGCCCGTGCCGCCGCGCCGATATTGCCGGGATGGCTGGTGCGCGTCAGCACGATGCGGATGTTGGCGAGAAGTTTCGGATCGGCTGGCGTCATCAAGTTGATGTCATCAAGTAAAATAGCGGTTCGTTCTTTGAATCTGTAGCCAGACACCATGCATCCCATGCTCAATACGGCGGTGAAAGCCGCTCGCAAAGCGNGGGCGATCATCAATCGCGCCTCGCTCGACCTCGACCAACTCACCGTGCGGAGCAAACAGGACCGCGATTACGTCAGCGAGGTCGACCAGATGGCCGAACGCGCCATCATCGAAACGCTGCTCGACGCCTATCCAAACCACGGGATTTTAGCAGAGGAGTCTGGCTCGGCCGACGCCAAGAACGGCGAGGATTATCAGTGGATCATCGATCCGCTCGACGGCACCACCAATTTCCTGCATGGCCTGCCGCAGTATTCGGTCTCCATCGCGCTCAAACACAAGGGCCAGATCACTCAGGCCGTGGTATTCGATCCTGCGCGCAACGAACTCTTCACCGCCACACGCGGCCGCGGCGCCATGCTCAACGACCGCCGCATCCGCGCCAGCAAGCGCAGCAAACTCTCCGAATGCCTGATCGGTACCGGTTTCCCCTTCCGCGACTTCAGTTTCGCCGAAGCCTACATCAACATGTTTCGCGACATGATGCGTGCCACATCCGGACTGCGCCGTCCCGGCTCCGCCGCACTCGATCTCGCCTACGTGGCATGCGGCCGCTACGACGGCTTCTGGGAAATGCACCTGAAACCCTGGGACCTGGCCGCCGGCAGCCTGATCGCACAGGAAGCCGGCGCACTGGTCGGAAATTTCATGGGCGACGAAGGTTTTCTGGAGTCTGGCAACATCGTCGCCGCCAGTCCGAAAGTCTTCGGCCAGATGCTGCAGGTCATCGCCCCGCACCTGCCGCCCGAACTCAAGGCCTGATCCACGCACCAGTCCGTCCATGTCCATCGCCAAGGAGCCTTCTGCCCACACGCCGATTGTGTTAGGACACTGAGTTGGCGCGCTGCCATGGATCTGCATTCATATTTAATATCAATAAGTTATGGCGACAACAACCATCGCCTCACAGAGCTCGAATTGGCATAGATGGGCATAGTTTGGCGCCCAAATTGCCCCAAATTTGCCCCACGAAATTGGACCGCATACCGGGGCATAGCCAGTCGTGTACGAACGTAAGTTTCAAGAGGCTAAGCGTCAGCTTGGCGGTGCGGACGAGGTCATCAACCTCTGGCCGCAAGCCTACGGCACCAGCCCATGGAATGCCGTCCTGAAGGACAAGCTGGAGAATCGCCTTCACAAAGAGATGTGCGCCGGAGCCATTACGCTGAAACAGGCCCGTGGAATGCTCGTTGCCGATTGGCGCGAAGCGTACAAGAAATACTATCCCGCCCCGTAAATCCATCGGGCTGCAGGCACGTCCGTTGCTCGGCCTAAGCTGCCGGTGGCGTTCTGATCAAGCCAGGTCTGCTATGCGCTGCACACCGGCCATTGCATTGGACAGAAATGCCGCGGAATGGCCACTTTCTACTTTGGCGAATGCGTACTCCGACCCGGAGCGGCCGGTCGGAAGCGCTGTCACCGATGACTGCTGCTCGGTGCGGCCGCCCTCGGCTAAACTGTGCATGCCTCACCTTCATGCACATCCCATGACCACATCCATCCTGCTGGTAGAAGACGATCGGCCCATCGCCGACAACGTGATCCTCGCCCTGGCGCGTGAGAACATGGACTGCCGCCACGTCACGCTTGCGGCCGAGGGCCTTACCCTGCTGGCAGCGGGCGGCTTCGATCTGGCGATCCTGGATGTGGGATTGCCGGATGGCAACGGATTTGACGTGTGCCGCACGCTGCGCGGTTTTTCAGATATTCCTGTGATTTTCCTCACTGCCCGTTCCGACGAAATCGACCGCGTGGTGGGCCTGGAGATCGGCGCCGACGACTATGTGCTCAAGCCTTTCAGCCCGCGGGAACTGGCGGCGCGGGTGAAGACCGTCCTGCGGCGCAGCCGCAATGGTGCCGCCGTAAGTGCGAATGCGGCGGCCGCACCGGTCTTCATCCAGGTAGACAATGAGCGCGCCCGCATCGTCTGCCGAGGCCAGCCTCTCGATCTGAGCCGCGCCGAGTACCTGATGCTGAAGGCCATGGCGGCGCGACCCNGAAAGGTGTTCAGCCGCGCCGAACTGATGGACGCGGCGGGGCTGGCAGAGGCCAGTCTGGAGCGCTCGGTGGACACCCACATCAGANGCCTGCGCGCCAAGCTGGCGGCTCATTCGCCTGACACCGACCTTATCCGCACCCATCGCGGCCTGGGCTACAGCCTGGTGCGAGAGTCCGCTTGAACTTTTTCGTCCGCTTTTTCGTCGGCTACGTCGTGGTCGCCGCGGTGGCGGTGCTGCTGGCGATGAAATTGTTCAGCGACCAGCTCGTGCCCGGCGTACGCCAGTCGGTGGAGGAAACCCTGGTGCAGACCGCCAACCTGATGGCCGAGATGGCTGCTGGGGAAATGGCCGGTCAGCAGGGCGGCCAAGCCGGCNNGTCGCGGGGATCGAAGCCGTTTTCCGCGCATACGAGGAGCGCCGCTTCGACGCCCGCATCTACGGCGTGTTAAAGAACGAGCCGGACCTGCGGGTCTACGTCACCGACCAAGCCGGCCGGGTCGTGTTCGACAGCCGCGGCCGCGACGTGGGTCAGGATTATTCCCAGTGGCAGGACGTGAGCCGCACCCTCAAGGGCCAATACGGCGCCCGCACCAGCCGGGAAAACGAGTACGACGGTTCAAGCAGCGTCATGTACGTGGCCGCGCCGATTCTCAAGTCCGGGCAGATCGTCGGCGTGCTGTCGGTAGGTAAGCCCTCCCGCTCCTTCCAAAGCTTTATCGACCTGGCCCAAACCAAGGCCTGGCAATCCGCCTGGGGCCTGTTTGCGCTCGCGCTCCTGCTGGCCCTCGCCTTCTCGTTCTGGATGACCCGGGATATGCGCCGCCTCGTGCATTACGCCAACGAGGTGGCCGCAGGCACCCGCGACCGCATTCCCATCGAGGGCCGCAGCGAACTGCGCCGGCTGGCCGAGGCGCTGGAACACCTGCGCGCCGAACTCGACGGCAAGGCGCATGTGGAAAAGGTCTCGCAGTTGCTGGCGCATGAACTGAAAAGCCCCATCGCTGCCATCGGTGGTGCGGTGGAATTGTTGCATGATGAAACCGACCCCGCGCGGCGTCACCGCTTGGAAACCAACATTGCCAGTGAAACCGGGCGTCTGCAACGCATCGTCGAAGGCGTGCTCAACCTGGCTCGGGCGGAGAATCGTGACCGCCTGGACGAAGAGGAAGACATCGCGCTGGCCGATCTGGTGCGAGATGTGTTGGACACCCGCACTGAGCCTCTGGCCGCCAAGCGGCTGACCGCCGAAGCTGATCTGCATCCCATACACATTGTTGGTAGCCGCTTTCTGCTGCGCCAAGCCGTGGCGAACCTGCTGGACAACGCCATCGACTTCAGCCCGGCCGGCAGCCGCCTGACCCTCAGTCTGGAAAGCACTGCAGCAACAGTCTGCCTCTGCATTCGCGACCTGGGGCCAGGCATCCCCGACTACGCTTTGCCACGCCTGTTCGAACGCTTCTACTCTGTGCCGCGTCCCGACACCGGTGAGCGCAGCAGCGGCCTGGGCCTCAACCTGGTGCAGGAGGTGGCGCGGCTGCATCGGGGAACCATCGAACTCCGAAATCTCGCGGAGGGCGGCGCGGAAGCGCGCCTGTGTCTGCCGGCGACAAAACTCACGTGATTCACGCACGACTCACATAAATCCCTCACGGCGGCACCGGATGCTCTTCCCACCTCAACCGGGAGTCGCCATGAACAAACCACTCAGCTTCAAACTTCTCGCCCTAGCCTTGCTCGCGCTCGTCCTGGCCTTCGCCGTCAACCAGGTCAAGTGGAAGGTCCAGGAACGCCAGGCCACCCGCGACGGCGCGGTGCAAGCCATCGCCGATCAGTACGCTCGTGAGCAGCAGCTGGCGGGGCCGCTGTTGTGGGTGAAATGCAGTGAGCCGCGCACGCTCGTCGAAACCGACGAGAAGGGGAAAATCCGCCAAAGGACAGTCATCGATAATTGTTCCCGCGCCATCCGTCCCAGCCAGCTCAGCGGCCAAGGCAACCTAGATGTGAGCGAGCGTTACCGCGGCATTTACAAAGCGCGGGTCTATCTGGCCGGCGTCAAGCTGCATGCACGGATGCCGGGCTATCGGCCCAAGCCCGGTCAGACCATAGAAGAAGCGCACCTGATTTTTGGTGTCAGCGATCCGCGTGGACTGAAACGCATCAAACTGACTACGGCGAGCGGCGAGGCGCTGAACGCCAAACCTGGCGTTCCAGGCGGCCCGTTCGAGCAGGGCTTCCACGTGCCACTCGATCCGGCGCAATTGGAACACGGCCTGACGCTGGACGCGGAACTGGAAATCGCCGGCAGTGGCCGCATGGACTTGGCGCCGCTGGCGGAAAACAATGATTTCAATTTGCACTCCACCTGGCCGCATCCCAGTTTCGCCGGTCAGTTCCTGCCTGAGACCCGCGAGATCAGCCAATCCGGCTTCACCGCCCGCTGGCGCGTGAACGATTTCGCCACCGGCGGCGACCGCACACTGACCGGCAGCACCAATGGCTGGCTTTCCACCAGCCTTGGTGTTTCCCTCGTCGATCCTGTGGACGCTTACACGCAGACCGACCGGGCCGTGCGCTACGGCTTCCTGTTCGTGTTGCTGACGTTGGGCGGATTCTTCTTGTTCGAACTACTCAAAAGCAAGCCGGTGCATCCCCTGCAATACCTGCTCATTGGTTTCGCCGTGGTGTTGTTCTTTCTGCTGTTGTTGGCACTGTCGGAACACACTGGTTTTGCCGTGGCCTACCTGATAGCCGCTGCCGCCTGCACGCTGATGATTGCCGGCTACGGCCGGACCCTGATCGGGAACTGGAAAGGTTCCGCGGTCCTGGGCATAGGCTATGGCTTGCTGTATTTCGGCCTATACCAGTTGCTGGCTTCCGAGGATTACGCCCTGCTGATGGGGGCTTGGCTGATCTTCGGCGTGCTTGCCCTGACCATGTACCTAACCCGCCGGCTGGACTGGGGCAGGGCCGGTCTGGCCATGCCGATTTCCCCTACAGATCGTGGCCAATAAGCCATGTTCATTGCTCACTTGCCCGCTGGTTATCTCGCCGCCCGTTTGGTTGCCCTTCGCGTCGGTCACGGAGCGACGCCACGTCTGGTCTTGACGGGTATGGCCGGCGGCGTCTTCCCGGACATCGACCTACTATATGGTGCCTTGATGGATGGCGGCCGCATCCACCACCATCTGTACTGGCCCCATCTACCTCTGGTCTGGGCCAGTGCCGGCCTCCTACTTCTGCTGGCCCGGCGGCGACTGGACAACGCGTGGTGGCGCCTGTGCGGCGTCTTCATGCTGGGGGCGTGGAGCCACTTGCTGCTGGACAGCGTGGCTGGCGATATCTGGTGGCTGTGGCCTTGGCTCGACACACCGTTCTCCTTGGTCAATATTCCAGCTATCCATGCTCGATGGTGGCTCAATTACCTATTGCATTGGAGTTTCGCCGTGGAACTCGCCATCGTCGCTCTCGCATTCTGGTGGGAAAGCCAGCGCCCGATTCTGCGCCACTGGAACTGGAGGCCGGCTTCGTAGCGCTATACAAGAACGCGTTGATGAACATACGCGGCCACCATTTGGACATAGGGGTACCCAGAAACGCATGGTGCCCGTACATACAGCGCACTTACCCTCCATCGCCGCGCTAGAGGCGGCTAAACGATACATTGCTGACAGACATGACCTGCCAGTCGAAAGGCAGCAAAGGCCGATGAAAAGACAATCGCCGTTATCGAATTAACCTCTGCTTCTGGTCGAACGCAGGCAGCGGGGACTCTCTCTATTCGGCCTGTAGTTTTCTTTAGTTGCCTATAAAGGCTCTGTTGAATTTCAAGTGGGTTGTTCTGCATGAGGGTTAATGGCGTGGAAATCGAGACGGCCGGCGATCAGGAAGATGACGGTTTTGATTGTGTCGATGCGGGTGAAGCCACGGGCACGCCGCTTGGCGGCCTGGAACAAGCCGTTGATCGCCTCCAGAAATCCATTGGTCTGCCGTGTCTGAGCCCAGGCCACGATTCCTTCCAGATGGGATCGGATCATCCGGGCAACCTCCTTCATCGGCTCGACCTTGGAGCGCATGACGCAAGTGCACCAGTGTTCCAGCATGGCGCGCACGACGTTGATTTGTTTGCGATCAAGGATTTCGCGCAGTTGCTCCTTGTAGACCCAGGCGCGCGCCGTGCGCTTGACAGTCATCCTGGCAATCAGTGCGTCAAGATCGGCAGCAGCCTCGGGCTTGAGCCGGGAGGCATCCTTGAGCAGCGTCCAGCGCATGCCCTTGAGGGACTTGTCGGTGCGCTGCTCGATGCGGCGCATCTTGTCCACCGCCGTGCTGGCGTGGCCGATGACGTGGAACTTGTCGAAGGTGATGCGGGCATTGGGCAGATGCTGGCTGACTCCGGCGATGAAGGCTGGCGACATGTCGATGCTCGCCGAGGCGATGTTCCCGGCCGGGCAGCCATGGTCGCCCAGATACTCGGCCAGTTGCGCAATGGTCTGGGCGTCGCGCCCTTCCGTGACGAACAGCACGCGCCTGGCCTCGGCGTCTGCGGCCAGGGTGACATAACTGTGGCCTCGGGCGCGCGAGGTCTCGTCAATGGCCAGCGCCGTGACACCGGAGTGATCCGCCAGGCCGCAGGCCATCTCCACGTACTTCTGGCACACCGCCAGCACCCGGTGGGACGATTCGCCCACGATGCGCGCCACGGCGGCAAACGGCATCTGGCGCGCCAGCATCAGGATGAAGGCTTCGAACAGCAGCGTGAAGCCATTCAGCCGCCCGGCAAAGTCAGGCTCGACCAGTCGCACCGAACCATTGGGCAGCTTCACTCGCGGCGTGCGCACCTGCAGATGGCACTCATGCTGGAAGAAGTTCAGGTGCCGGTAGGTCTTGGTCACGGTGTCGTGCACCGGATGCACGCCTTCATGGCCCGAGACCTTGAAGCGGCTGCCAGCCTTGAAGTCAATCAGCACGGTCAAGGTCCTGGCCGACTCGTCGAAGTCGACCGACGCCACCGTCCACGGCGGGGCAATTCCAAGGGCAGTTTCAAACAGCTTGGCAGTCATGAATTCACTCATCCAGGTTGGTCAATATGACGTCAGCTTACCCACTCGGATTTCAAGAGAGGCCCTATAAAGACGAATCCTGCGGGGAACCAATACCAGTTCCGCCTGGCCAATAGTTACTGTTTCATTTTGGCACAAGTCCGCGTGCCGGCAGCGCGAGCCGGGTTGGCGGCTTCTGGGCAGCGCGCGCAGCCCGGTACCCTTGCGGGACACAGGAATGTTGGATTTCTCGCAGATCTTGCCGAGGGGACCTCGGTCTTCGCCTTGCTACAGACTTTAAGGGGTGTTACTACGCAAACTGGCCCAAAGCTGCATTCCAGCGACGTCACCCATGCGAATTAAAGCTTTGCTAAACTCAGTTCGACCTTGAGACAGCCTGGACCGTGACGAGCCCTGTAGACCGCAACCACCCCCTGCCCTCGCAATGGATCGTCTCCGAGCCCGAGGAGATGCCCACCGCGCCAGTCGGCGATCTCGTCATGGCGTGGGCTCGCGACCGTGCCACGGACGAGCCTCGGTATATCGGCGAGTTGAGCGCTCAGCAGCGTGGCAAGCACTGCAACTGCGAGTGCCTCAGCTGCGGTTTGCTTCTGGTGGCGGTCAATGCGGGCAAGCAATCGTTTATCCGCCGTCCCCACTTCAGGCACCCGGAAGGTGCCGAAAGGACTNCCTGCCTCGTCCTTGCAGCGCGCGCGGCGGCGTTGGAGGTGCTAAAGGGCACGGATCTTCTCGAACTGCCACGTCGCCGCCAGTCCCGTCGCATCGCTGGCCTCAGTGGGCAGTACTACGAGGCCTGGGTCGAGGCGCCGGCCGAGCGTGTCCGCGTCCGGGACCTCGCCTTTCAGGACAAGGTCAGCGGCATCCTGACACTCGATGATGGCAGACGGCTGCGAGTGGAGTTGACAGGAAGTGTCAGTGCAGTCCCGGCCGGCGCATCTGAAACCCTAATTCCAACGATTCGCTTGGTCGTTGACGATCCAACTATCGCGGCCATGCCTCCCAGCGAGATCCGGAAGCGCCTCCGTCTCCTGGTGGAGAACGGAATCTGGTGTTCGCATTGGAACGACGCGAAGCTCGAGCAGGATGCGGAAGCAGCAGCGCAGGAATCCGCGCGCGCGGCTCTCGACTGGATAGAGGAAGGCGCGGATCTGCCGGAAGGGCTTAGCCCGGCAGCGAGACGTGAAACACTTCTGCACCTCAAGGCCAAAGAAATCCTAGAGCGCGAGAAGCGCATCAGACTGCCTGACCTGACAGCCGAATTGGACGCGGCTACAGACGACGGCGACGTCCTGTCCAGGCAGTTCTTGGTGCTCGGGCGGGTCGTCAACCTCGAGGCGGTAGCCCTGGAGCAACCGCTAGGTAGAATCCGGCCGGACGTCGTCGCCACCACCATCGCCGCTCCAGATTGGCCGGCGAGCCAGATCCTGGTCGAGATCACGGTCACCAACACCATTTCAGATGAGCGCATGGAGCGCATCCGGGCGCAGAACGTACCCGCGATCGAAATTGACATCTCTCGGATGGGCGGCATCGTGACGGAAACAGAGTTCGCAAGGTTGGTCGTCGAGGAGGCCGCCGGCAAGCGATGGCTACATCACCCCAGACTCGCCGAGGAAACGGCCAGGCTCGAGGAGGAGCTTGCGGCCGCAGTTAACGAGGCGAACCAGCAGATCCAGGAACTTTTGGAGAGCGATCGGCGACGCCGGGAGATGCAGCGGATACCTGCTGAGCAATGGGCCAGGGAATATCTTGACGCTGTTCTAGAGTACGCCGCGCTCCGCGAGCAAATGGAGGGTGATGCCAGCCTACGGCCCGACGTGGATCTGGCCTTCGGCCGAATTGCTGAGTGCGCCGACGGCCTTGCCGTGCACGGCTATCTCGAAGCTCAGGACCGCGACCTCTATGGCTGGCGGGGCAACCTCTTGGAGCGGATCCTCTCAATCAAGCTAAACCGTGCCGTCGGCTACCAGCTGACCACGGCCTGGCAAGTTATCAACGCCATTCTTCAGGAGGGGCGTCTCATTTTCAGTNGGCACACGCTGTACCTGATCGCGATCCGGCGATACCAGCCAACGCTCGCGCCTCATCAGGCCGCAAAGATCGCTAAGTGGCGAGAAGGAGTGCTGCACAGCCTTGATGCTGGAGAGCGAGCTTATCAACGGAGCCGCAAGTATGACAGCCTGCTGGCGCTGCTATTTCCTGAGATGGCGGACGCGCTTGCAAAGCCGCTGGCGAAACCGAGGATTGGCGCCCCGGATGGATCTCCTGCAGCCCCCGCCAACCTTCTGAGCGAGCGGACTGCTCCGCAGGAAGGCTACGTCGAGGTAGGATACCGAAACTCCAGACTGCGCCTACCCGTTCGGGGTTGCGACGCGTGGTTGGCGGCCAATCCAGGCTGGGAGGTTATCTCCAAGTGAAGCAAGGAAATCCTCAAGCCTGAGTCCATTAACTGGCCACACTGATATGGCTGTGGACACCCAGCCTTCAAGAGGGATCACCTAAAAGGTGATCCGCAGCCGCCTCGTTGGGTCATAACGTACTGCATACAGGCAGCCTCCCGAGGCCCCAAGATGAAAGCGTTCCTCCGCGAAGTGCTCACAGCTATGAAGGAAGGGCCGGCGCTGTTTTTCGCTCCGATCATGGGGGCTATCAAGGTCGCCCGGATCCCCGCCAGGAAGGTGGTGCCCATCCGTCTCCCTTGAAGTAACACCTCGGCGCGCGCCACACCGAGGGTGGAAAGCTGGCAACGTTCATACTTTTGTCATAACCGGAATAGAGCATAGCGCCATTCAGAGCACCATTTGTGGCCATGTTCATACCCGTTCACGGCGATGCACCTTACCTCCCGGATGGCCACTGCGACACGCCGCGGCCACAGACGCCCTATCCGTTATGGCTGACCCTGGCGATTTTTGTTGGTGTGTTCGCCGTCCTGCAATGGTCATGGAATGCGGTCCGCGGCACCTGGGTCGAACGCCTCATCGTCCATGAGGCCACCGTCAAGCCGGCGGCGGCCTTGATCCAGATCATCTCGCCGGAAGCCCACGCCCAGCCGGTTGCCACCAGCATCAAGGCGCCGGGCGGCGGCCTCAACATCCTCAATGGCTGCGAAGGCACCGAGATCATGTTCCTGCTGGTTGCCGCCTTCTCCGCCGTCCGGCTAGGGTGGCAACAAAGGCTGACCGGTCTTGCGCTGGGGCTGGTCCTGATCTTCGTCTTGAACCAGGCGCGCATCCTCGCCCTGTTCTACACCTTCCGCAACGAACGCAGCCTGTTCGACCTGCTGCATACCACTGTCCTGCCTGCAGTATTGATCGCGGCGGTCGCCCTGTATTTTTATGCCGTCCTTCACCGCACCCGTTTGGCCTAGTCCAGGCCGATTTGCGCTGGCGCTGATCCTCGGCTTCGTGCTTACCCTAGCTGCGGCCTCGGTCTGGGGCACGGCGCTGGTCGAGGCCCTTCTGCCGATCACCCATACCCTGCTGGGCTGGATCGATG
Source organism: Thiobacillus sp. (assembly GCF_013693775.1). Classification (NCBI taxonomy): domain Bacteria; kingdom Pseudomonadati; phylum Pseudomonadota; class Betaproteobacteria; order Nitrosomonadales; family Thiobacillaceae; genus Thiobacillus; species Thiobacillus sp. The sequence continues at coordinate 553,736 of NZ_CP059257.1, read as the reverse complement.
GCCGCTTCGGCGTCTTGTTCCTCGGCGTCGAACACAACTGGCAGGACACCGTGATACGCCTGCAACTGGGCTTTTCCAAGGCGTTCTTCCTGGGTGGGCGCGTGGTTGTGCCCGACCCACGAGGTGCAGTATGGGTCACCACGCCGGTCGGGAGTCTGCTCCAGCCGCTGGTGATCGCACCTGCCATGGCGGCGGCATTACCCGGGCAGCCTGCTATCTGCTTGGCCAGGTTTGGCCTCGCTGCGGTGTTCGCCCTGGGTTTCCTCGTCATCGACCTGCCGGTCACGCTCCACGCAATCGCATGGGACTCACTTGCCTACGACGTGAAGCTGAACGACTTCTCGCCGCTCCTGGCCTGGAACCAGTTCATGCAATCCGGCGGCAGATTGGGGTTGNGGGTGCTGCTGGGTGCAAGTACCTGGTGGTGGATCGCGCGACGCACGGAGTCAGACTGACGCCAACTCATAAAAATCACGTCCCGTCCATACAACTTTAGTTGTAGTGAGATCGGCTCATAAACACGATGAACGAGCCTTTACTGAGTGTCATACCGACTGCGTAGCCTCTCTTATATCCAGACCGGGCAGATTTCTTGACCATCAAGAAAGCTCTTTAGTTGTGGCGGGATTGGATCTATAGCCAGTGACATAAAACATCGATGAGAGGCCCGATCATGCAACGCAATATCCTTAGTGCTGCCGTGTCCATCGCATGCGCTGGTATGGCTACCCAGGCATTTGCCTTGTCGCCGTCCGACCTGAACAGCGCGACCACTTCGATCGTGCGCATTTCAGGCTCTTCGGCTACCACCAACCAATTGATCGCCTTCGCCCAGAACAACTGCGTGAGTGGCTCGCTGGCACACCTGACCACGTCTGACCCCAGCAACTTCGCCCTACTGTGCACACCCGACACCAGCAAAATTTCTGGCTTGGCCCACAGCAATCTGGTCATCGTCAAGAACGGCAGTTCCGTTGCTGACCTCAGCGCGCTCGCCTCCAAAACTGGTTACCCCTTCCTGGACGTATTCAATAGCGCTTTCAAGGGCGGTTGCGGAAGCGCCACCGCTGTGCCCGCAACGTCAGAGTATGTGGACCCCACCAATCCCGGGNGCGGCACCCGAATTGCACTGCCGGGATACAACAAATACACCTGCCCACTTACGCTTACCTCTGCCGCCGCACCCGACATGGGAATTTCCGACGTCGAGCCTACCATGCTGGTCTCTGCGGGAGCCGTTTATGGTGTAACCGGTGCCCAGTTGCACGCCCTACACGATGCTTTGCTCAATGTGGTGGTCTTCGGCATACCGGTGACCCTGGAATTGCGCAATGCCATGCAGGCAGCCCAAATCGCCAGCGGTACCCTACCAAGTAGCTGTGCCGTGGGGGACGAAACCGAGCAGTGCATGCCCACACTGAATCACCAGCAGATCAATTCCATTTTCACTGGCAACGCCGTGGACTGGAGCGAATTCGGACTGACCAATCCGTCGGGGGACAATAACATCTATATCGTTCGCCGCATTGATGCGTCAGGGACACAGACGGCCGCAAAAATTTTCTTTTTGAATACACCCTGCGCCACGGGCTTGATAACGTTTATGCCTTCCAGTGATGGCGAATCCAGTACGGCCGCCAACGCCTGCTCGTTCGCCACCCCTCCGGCCGGGACCTCCACGGTGCATGAAGGTAGCACGGCCAGTGATGTACAGATTTGCTTGCAAAACCACAACGCCAATCACCGTTGGGCCGTGGGCCTAATGAGTGTACAAACCCCGGCCGTCGGCGACGCCAACACCGATATGCGCTTCATCAAGATCGATGGCGTTTCCNCCACCAACCTCAACGTCGCGCTCGGCCGCTATGGTTTCTGGACTGAGGCCACGCTCAACTATACGGGCACGCCGTCAGGTGATGTAGGCAAGATGATTACTGCCTTGACCGCCGGCTTCAGCAACCCCGTCGTTCTCCGCTCCGTGAACACCAAGTTCCTGCTCACCAATCAGCTCAGTACGTCCGCCGAACCTTGGGCCGCAGGTGTCATGGCACCCTCCCTCTTGGTCAGTCCGGGTGCTGTTCCCCTCGTCAATACGGGGAACCTGCAGACTGACCTGGCGAACGTTTACACGACCCCAGTCAACTTCTACACCCGCGCCATTACCGGTTCACCGAATAGTTGCCAGCCGCCCTCGACCTACTTTGCGACCGGCACCCTCAGCAATCCCAAGTAAGCTGCGATGCAGGGCGAGCAGCTTCGGTTGGAGGCAGTATCCTCTCAGCTGAAAGACTGCCACCTGCAATTCAGATTATTCTTGATACTGCGTGTTTTCCGTTTCCTGGGGAGGGCGCCCAGGCCGTGCCTCGTCTAAACCTCGCCTGTTCAGCATCGTATGCAACTCCGCTGCCACAAACATTCCGGCAATGCACAGCGCAAAGCGCCCACCTCCTTCCATGAGTTCGCCCCAGTCTATGGGCTTGGAGGCGAGATAGGTCAGAGGGTCATAAGCCTGGATGACCGCACTGTGGATCGTGCCGTACATGACCAGAGGAATATCGATCGCTTCCAGAACAAGGAGGACCGGCAGGCTCGCCAGTAGGCGCATGCCCCGGCCACGCCAGCTCAGATCCGGCCAGGTCAGTGCTGCCGCGGTTAGCATGACCGGATGGGTGAGCACAAAGTAGAGAGGGAGCCGGACACTTCCCTCCACATGGGGCAGGACTTGCCCGCCGATCACCATCATGTGCGGAAGCGCATAGTCCGCCTTGATGAGCTGCTCATGCCCGCGAATGATCGTGAATGGCCGGATATCAAAGCCACTGAGCATGATGCCAAGCACGTCGTGATAGAGNGGCAAGAAAAAGTGCGTGTAATGCCAGCCACCTTGCCGGGCTGCCCAGAGTAGGATCGGCAGCCAGATCAGCAAACGCAACGTGATGCCACCCGCTTTACTCGTCGGGTGTGCCATGGCGGGACAGAAAAGCCAGAAAGAAGATGAAGCAGCACGCAATCATGATCAGCGGCAGCACCGTGCCATGGAGCACGCTGAACCAGTCCCGATTACTCAGGTAGGCGTGCCAGAGAATGACGATGCGAGTCTGGTTCAGGGAGAACACCAGCAGAGTACCCAGGCCGATACCCAACCAGCGGCTGCGCCAGGCGAGCGGGTAGGCGATCAGCGCCGCTACCAGCAAAAACAGGATCTCCAGTCCCTCACAGCCATTCAGGACATTTAAGCGTCCCATGGGTGCGATCAGGCGATGACCCTCTGGGATGACGTGGAAGGCAGGCCAGATCTGATCGATGATCCATGCGGCAGGTATGACGGTGGCTTGATCGATGACCACATGTTCCAGCCAGGTGCCCCGGCTCAATCCCCACGCGTATTGCAAGGCAAAAAGACAACGAGAAAATGAGTACCAGACGCAGAGGATGACGACGCCGGGCACGATCTGCTTCCTCGGCATTTAGTATGTCGGCGTAACTCGTACTCTGCATCGGGACCGGATTGGATCGTAGGCCAAAGGGGCTTCGTGTAAACCGATAAACAATAAGCGGTTTGCGTAACAGTTGTATTACATCGAAAGCTCTCCTGAACCCACCAAGGAAGATGGTTACCTTTGGTAGCCAGTGAAGAAGCTGGGGTAGCACTGCCATGCAGTAATAGGTTTCGATCCGGCCTAGCCGAGGGCCGTTACAACTCGCAACGCCAATCTCCAACGTGGCTCTGAATTTTATTCGGCGCGTTCGCGCCAGAGGCCCGGTCGCAACTCGACTCGGTGCGTTCGGTATGGCCAGCGGAAACTCCAGAAGAAATCTGGCTTTCCGGGGCAGGTGATCCTCCCACCATATTTCCAGCACAGAACTGGCGTTCCGTCCATACAACTTTAGTCTTAGTGGAATCGGCTCATAAATACGTTGCATAGACCATGACCAGGCGTCACATCAGTTACGTAGCCTTCCTGACGTCAGCCCTTGGGAGAAGGCTCGTGAAACCACAAAAATCACCTGTTCGTTATTGCTCGCCATGACCTTTGCCTCGACGGCACAGGCGACTGTCGACGACGCCCGTGCCAAGGGCGTCAAGTGGCTGATTGAAACTCAGAAGGGCGATGGGTCATTCGCGGGCCTGCAGGGCCTAGAGGTGCAGTCCACCTCGGCTGCGGTGGACGCGATGCTCGCGGCCGGCATGACGCGGTCGCCGCAATACGCGCGCGCCCTAGCCTGGCTTGCCAACGCCCCGGGCGGCAGCCTGGATTCGCGCGCGTGGCAGGCGTCCGCGCTGGCCTCGGCGGGTCGCGACGCCACAACCATTGCCGGCACGATCCGCGACGAGCGTAACACCGTGGCTGCACAAGCAGGTAGTACAGGCTCTGGCAGAGCGACCTGGGGCGCCTACCCGGGATATGGCGCAAGCACAACCGACACGGCACTGGGCTATGGCGCGCTCCGCAGCGCAGGCATGAGTTACACAGGGGATACCAATGAACTGAAGTTCACAGTGCTCTGCAATATTCTCCCGGCACAACTTGCCGTTTCTCCCTGGTTTGGTGCATGGCCGCAAGCTCTACCGCAAAGCAGTCAGCCTGCGCATGCCTCGTCGGGTTCTCTCTCAGCAACCGCATTTATGTTGTACGAGCTCAAAAAGCAAATGCAGGCTGGCCGGATATCGACAGGTGGAACCAGCTGTAACTCGAATACGGCACCTGCTTCAATCGATACCGCCATGACCAGCGCCAAGACCTGGCTCATCGCCCAGGCCAACGCGGACAGCGGCTTTGCCGAACGCAATCCGCAAACGGGCAATCTGGAAGCGTCCTCGCCGGTGGCTACCGCCCTGGCGATCCGCGCACTGGTCCTATTCTCCGCTGAGGGTGACAGCGCCTCTACTACCGCGATCACCAACGCTCGCACCTGGCTGGCCGCCCAGCAGAATGCCGACGGCAGCTGGAAAGGCGATCCCTTCGTCACCGCACGCGTCTTGGCCGCGCTGCCTGTCGCAGTGGGCACGCAGCTCACCGACAGCGATCAGGATGGCATCACGGATGTGGTCGAACAGCAACTCGGTACCCAGATTATGGTCGCCGACGCCCAGAACCAGCTCGACCCGAACGCCAATGCCGTGCCCGGGATTAACGCCACGTCGTTCAGCGCCAGCGGTGTACTCGGTGAACCCTTCAGCCACACCCTCTCCGGCTCGGGCGGCAACGGCCCGTTCACCTTCGTGCGCGTCAATGGTGCTTTGCCGCCCGGACTGACGATGGCGGCCAACGGCCAGATCACAGGCACGCCCTCGACGACGGGCAGCTACGCATTCGATTACGAAGTCACCGACACCACCAACGCCAAGACCCTGGTCATCGGACGCATCGACGTGGCGGACGCCTCGCCCTCCGATGGAGACGTACCGCTGCCGCCGTGGGCGGTGGTGGCATTGGGAGCGGGGCTTCTCGGCGCCATGCGTCGTTATCCCATGCGCGCCGCCTGACATACACACCTGTATCACACAAGAAAAGATCATCAAGGGAGCCACCCATGTCTTGCCAGACTCTGAGTCGCCTGATTCTGACTGCCGCCATGAGCCTTGCGGCCTTTACAGCGATCGCCGCGCCCCACAAGGATGTCGCGCCCTTGCCAGCGCAAGCCGTGCAGGCGGTGCGCGACGGACAGCGTGGGCATCCGGATCCGATAGTGGAAGCGCTGGATCGCCATCTGCAAGAGGAACTGGAACTGGCCGGCCAGGGCGAACGTTCCGCCGCGCAGATCGGCAAGAAAAGCGCCCAGGATGCCGACGTGCGGAACGAACTTTCCAGCCGCCGTGCCGAAGCCGCCGCCAAGCGGCAGGAGATGCTTACCCTGCGCTACGAATTGCTGTCTCGCCTCGATCGCGAAGCGGAAACCTTAAGGGTGCGTGGGCAGTTTGCAGAAGCGGATCAGGCATTGAATTTCAAGCAGAAGCTGCTTACTCGCTTCAATGCCATTACCCAGGACATGGATGACCTCTCCAAGGCCGATAGCACTAATCTCGATGTTCGCGCCAAACGTGTCGCCAGTCGCATCAAAGGTTGGCTCGCAGCCAGACCGGTCATTCCCCTGCCACAGCCTAACGTCCGTCAAGCCAAAGCGATTAAGCCGATGAATCTGCCGGCCGCCAAATCCGTCCCGCATTTCGTCGCCGACGCCTACTGGCTGATGCAGGAGAGGATCGCCAGCCGTGATGGCTTCATTCAGGTCGCCCCGCGCGATGGTTTCATCAAGACGGCGCTGCGCGACACACCGGCCGAGGCGGCCGCTTGCGGCTACACTGCGGCCGATCTTGCCGACACCGCCGAAGCGCCCCTTACCCATCCCGATATCGTTGCGCTGGCCAAGCAACTCGATTACAACCCGGTCCGTATGTTCGAGTGGGTTAACCAGAACATCAGGTTCGAGCCTTACTACGGCTCCATGAAAGGCGCGGTCGCCACCCTCTGGAGCAAGTCGGGTGGCGCCACCGACCAGGCCAGCCTGCTGGCCGCGCTGCTACGCGTGTCCAACATTCCGGTGCGTTACGTGCGCGGCAACATCGCCGTGCTGGACAATGCCGCGTTGAGCGCAGACGGGCGAGGCGCGCGCTGGATCGGGGCCAAGAGTGCACAGGCAGCCGCCTCAGTCTTGGCCACCAACGGTAATCCCGCGGCGACTTACTATACCGATGGCACAGGTATCGTCTTTGCTCACGTCTGGGTCGAGGCTTGTTTGCCCTACACTGCTTATCGCGGCACCGGGCTCGACGACTCCGGCCACCGCTGGGTGCCGCTCGACCCTCCTACAAGGACCGGCGCTATCAGGCTGGCATCAACGTCGACGGTAGCTTCGATTTCAACTACGGAAACTGGCTGGCTAGCCGGCTCGATGCCAACGGCAACTACCGCCTGCCGCAGGAAGCTTTCGAAAGCGAGGTCGAGGCGCATGCCAAGACTAAAGCGCCGAATTACGCCAACAACACGCTCGAAGACGTTCCCTACAAGGCCGAGACTAAGCGCCAGCACTTCGACATCCTGCCCATCGTGCCGCCCTATGAAGTGCTGCAATACACCAGCTGGGACGGCACAGTGGGTGGCTCGGCCGAAACCGCAGTACTGCCGGGGCGTCACCGTTATCGACTGGAAGTGGCTGTGCGCAACAAGAGCGCTACGTCCGATCCATTGGCTGGCAATCTGCTCAACCAGAAAACCTTCAACCTCGTTGATTTGGCCACCAAGCGCCTGACACTCTCTTTCAAGGGTGCGACAGCTGGCGACCAGATCGCCTTCGACACATGGTTTAACGCGGTCGACCCTGGTGCCCAGCCGACTTGTTCGAACACGGTGAATATGGTGCCGGTTCTGAAGCTGGAGGGTGTGGAACAGGTCAAGGATGCAGGGAGCGGCACCACAACGCTATGTTCGATCGACAACGCGCTATACATGAAGGTGATGCTGGACGAACTCGATACGTACGCGACTGTAAACGATGCATTCAGCCTTGGCATCCAAGCTGCCAACCTGCACGCTCTGCATGCCTACGCTCACCACACCTCCGACGCCTACCTCACCAAGCGCTCGGCGCAACTGTTGGCCAACGTGCAGGCCAATAACAGTAACGTTAATGCAGATCGCGACGGCATCGAAGGTGAATTCCTTAATATTGCGGCCAGCAAGTACAGCCGCTATACAGCCGATGCATACAAACGGGCAGGCGAGCTCTTTGGTGAATCCGGTACAAGCGGCATTGGCCTTGGCCTGACCTCCGCTCAGGTCAAGGTCAACTATCTGTTTGATCTGCCCTATGGAATTTACCGCAAGGGCTTTCTCACCGACTGGCCTGGTGGGCCTGTCTATAGCGGTTCTCGGCTCGACACGCCGAACAGCTCGGACAAGCGTGCTTTCAAACTGGGCGGTTACGCCTCTTCTGCTTACGAAGCTTACATCTGGCAAGAAATAGCGAACTTAGATGCCGTCTCCACCACACGCGGCCTGCAATTCGCCAATGAGCAGAACATTGAAATCCTGCAGATCAATAACAGCACCGACTGGAACAACCAGAAATGCAAACTCACCAACACTTGCTCCAATAGTGCACTCAATACCAACCCGGCCGATACCAACTACTCTGCGAGTGTCGTCGGCAATATCGAAAATACCGTCAACAATGGTTTCAAGATAAGCCTTCCGCGCCGGCTGATCCAATATCCGGATGTCACTGGATGGAAGGGCTATATGGCTCTGTTGAATTTCAAGTGGGTTGTTCTGCATGAGGGTTAATGGCGTGGAAATCGAGACGGCCGGCGATCAGGAAGATGACGGTTTTGATTGTGTCGATGCGGGTGAAGCCACGGGCACGCCGCTTGGCGGCCTGGAACAAGCCGTTGATCGCCTCCAGAAATCCATTGGTCTGCCGTGTCTGAGCCCAGGCCACGATTCCTTCCAGATGGGATCGGATCATCCGGGCAACCTCCTTCATCGGCTCGACCTTGGAGCGCATGACGCAAGTGCACCAGTGTTCCAGCATGGCGCGCACGACGTTGATTTGTTTGCGATCAAGGATTTCGCGCAGTTGCTCCTTGTAGACCCAGGCGCGCGCCGTGCGCTTGACAGTCATCCTGGCAATCAGTGCGTCAAGATCGGCAGCAGCCTCGGGCTTGAGCCGGGAGGCATCCTTGAGCAGCGTCCAGCGCATGCCCTTGAGGGACTTGTCGGTGCGCTGCTCGATGCGGCGCATCTTGTCCACCGCCGTGCTGGCGTGGCCGATGACGTGGAACTTGTCGAAGGTGATGCGGGCATTGGGCAGATGCTGGCTGACTCCGGCGATGAAGGCTGGCGACATGTCGATGCTCGCCGAGGCGATGTTCCCGGCCGGGCAGCCATGGTCGCCCAGATACTCGGCCAGTTGCGCAATGGTCTGGGCGTCGCGCCCTTCCGTGACGAACAGCACGCGCCTGGCCTCGGCGTCTGCGGCCAGGGTGACATAACTGTGGCCTCGGGCGCGCGAGGTCTCGTCAATGGCCAGCGCCGTGACACCGGAGTGATCCGCCAGGCCGCAGGCCATCTCCACGTACTTCTGGCACACCGCCAGCACCCGGTGGGACGATTCGCCCACGATGCGCGCCACGGCGGCAAACGGCATCTGGCGCGCCAGCATCAGGATGAAGGCTTCGAACAGCAGCGTGAAGCCATTCAGCCGCCCGGCAAAGTCAGGCTCGACCAGTCGCACCGAACCATTGGGCAGCTTCACTCGCGGCGTGCGCACCTGCAGATGGCACTCATGCTGGAAGAAGTTCAGGTGCCGGTAGGTCTTGGTCACGGTGTCGTGCACCGGATGCACGCCTTCATGGCCCGAGACCTTGAAGCGGCTGCCAGCCTTGAAGTCAATCAGCACGGTCAAGGTCCTGGCCGACTCGTCGAAGTCGACCGACGCCACCGTCCACGGCGGGGCAATTCCAAGGGCAGTTTCAAACAGCTTGGCAGTCATGAATTCACTCATCCAGGTTGGTCAATATGACGTCAGCTTACCCACTCGGATTTCAAGAGAGGCGACAATTGAGAGGCCTCAAAACGTACGGGTCAAGGTAAATGGTACAGGGATCGGCTTCGTCCAACTGCATTGATCGACAGCTATCGCCAAATCGGTTACCGGCTCAACAGGCCGGGATATTTCTTTGCGCGCAGTTCTTCGAGCACTTTGTCGGTCAGTTTCCACGCATCGCCCTTGATGCGGACGATGAGTTCCTTCCAGACGCGCTCGAAAGCCTGCGTCGCATCGTCGTCGTTGAAGCGGACGCCGGCCGGTAGTAATGGCGCGATGTCCTCGATCAGGCTGCGCGTGAGCTTTTCCAGCATACGCTGCTCGGCGACGGCACGCGTGATGGGTTTTCCTTCAAGCGCAAGGTAGTGTTCGAAACAGGCGATGAGCTTGCCCCGATTCATGGCGAGTTGGTCGAGTCCGTGGTGCAGGTCGAAGAGGTCGCGGTTCTTACGCCGCTGCAGTAATGCACGCAGCTTGGTGCCGAATAGTTCCTCGGGTTCGAAGGACGCGATCTTGGTCTCGCCCTGATACCAGTCGCTTTCCACCGCGAAGGGATAGGACTTGATGCCGAGCAGATGTTCATGCTCACGGGTATTGATCTCAACCTTGAGCTTCAGCGTCGCCTGCGGATCAGCTTCGGGCGTGAACTTGAACACCAGGTGCATCGAATGTCCCGCCTGCTCGCGATTGCACTTGCCAAGCCATGACAGGGCTTCGCGGATCGCATCGACCGTCGTGCCGATGGATTCAGCCTTTGTCTGCACCAGATCAATGTCTTCCGAATAACGCAGGGGCTGCTTGAACAACAGCTTGTTGATCGCGGTACCACCGCGGAAAGCGATCTTGTCTTTCAGCACCGGCGCGTTGAACAGGTCGCACAACGCGCGGCTGATGATCAGGTCCTGCTCGATCTGCCGCGCGTCGGGCCAAGGGGCTTGCGTGCTCCAGGCCTGGATGTAGGAACTCGGAATCAAAAGTCGATCTCCACGGGTTCATTGATTACGAGTTTCCACCTGGCATCTTTCTGGTGAAGCTCGGATAGGGATTCAATGAGAGGCTTGACGGAAGGATCCAGCGGCACCGCCGTTTTGGCCTTCTTGACGAAGGATGCCAGCGCGTTGGCTTGTCTCGTGTGCCCTGCCCGTTCGAGCAGGTAGCCTAACCGTCGCACGGACGAGTTTTCATAGGCAGCGGCCGCTTTGGCGAGCGCACGCGGCTCAGCCTTGGCTCCAATGTCCTTGGCGATCTGCGCAACCCCATTGATACCGGTGGCCTTGTGGAAGTAGCGTGCGCAATCCAGCAACGTCAGCTCGACGCCGGCTACTTGGGCAAAACCGGCATCGCTCTTCATCCGGTCGAGCCAATCGGGCTGATTGAGCTCTGCGAAGGCCTTGGGGGCTTGGTAGAGAAACTGGAGGCGGTGGCGTCCGATCTCGAAGTCCCGCAACTGCTTAGGCACAACCACCTGAAAGACCATGGCGGCCTGGTGCGATGAACCATGGAAGGCCGCAGCACGCAGCAGCGAGATACGATAGTCGAGACGCTGATGCTTCATCAAAGGATCGATCCAACGCGCGGGGTCGGGGGCGCCGGTCAGCTGGTCCTCGGGACGCAGGATCAAATAGAAGCCATGGCGAGGGTTGGCCAGCCGCTTTCTTTTCACCAGGCGGGTGATCGCGGCGGTCAGGGCCCCAGGTTTCAGGTCGACCGCAGCCAGCGCCTCTTCGCGGTTGAAATGCGCACGACCATGGAGAAGCCGGTCATCAACGAATTGGTCAAGGGAAGCCATTCCCGGATCATATGCAAAAACAGACACAATGACAAGGTTTTTGCGTATGAGTTGGGGCGCTCGGTGTGGCTGTATGCTGGGATGGCACAAATCGATACCCCAGATGGATGCTAACCGCACTTAGTTTGTCCGAAAATGGAGTGTTACTTCGGACAAAACATCCAGGACAGTCTAGCGTCCCGGCACGTGGTGCCGTCGGACTCGCGGGCGCTGCCCCGCGCCTCGTGCCGAATCGCGGCCATTCGGCTTTGATCCCTGACACCTCCGGCCCTTGAGGGCCTGCGCGCTCCGCTTGCCCTTAAGGTACTGGAGGGGCGGCCTTGCTGTTCCCTTCAACGTACCACGCCGTTCTCGCCGTCAAGGGCTGCGCGCCCTGCCCTGCGGTTGATCGCTTGCGTCCATGCGGCCGTCTGCGACCCCTGACTGCTGCGCTGCGGCGTGTTTCGCCGGTTCCAGGCAATTCCGCCTGATACGAACCGGAGCACGATCATGTCGCAGCTTTCTCTTNCCCTCGATTCTTCCCTTCTCGTTCGCGATGTCGCGGGCGACTACCGTCCAGCCAATGCCGACGAGGTGCTGCAGGCGGCACAACGTGTGCTCGCCGGGCAGATGCGCGGCTGCGAAGCACTGACCTCGCCGCAGGTGGTGCGCGACTTCCTGCGGGTCAAGCTGGGGGCGCTGGAGCACGAGGTGTTCGGCGTCATCCACCTGGATGCGCAGAATCGCGTCATCGACTACGTCGAGATGTTTCGCGGCACGGTGAGCCAGACATCGGTGTATCCGCGCGAAGTGGTCAAGGAGGCACTGGCCAGGAATAGCGCTGCGCTGCTGCTGGTGCATAACCACCCGTCGGGTGCAGCCGAGCCATCGCGCGCCGACGAGATGCTGACGCAGACGCTGAAGTCGGCGCTGGTGCTGGTGGACGTGCGGGTGCTGGATCACCTGATCGTCGCTGGCAGCGCCATCCTGTCGTTTGCTGAACGTGGGCTGCTGTAGCTCTGGGGGCTTTGCCCCTTTTTGCTGTGCCCTTGGTTTGGCGAAAAGCTGCGCTTCGCTTGCCTCCAGGGGTCGGCTGACGCCCACCCCGCCGCGCAGGCTTGAAAAAGGGCCGATATCTGGGGGAGAATTTAAGCAGGACGATATCGATAGACATTGAAGTCAATTCTCTATAGCGCACTCATTTTGATGTTTTCGGCCGAGGTAGCGCCAGGCGTTCCAGTTTTCCTGCCCTCTGCCTGAGCTCTTCGTCACTCATTTCGGCGAGCACGCGAAGACCCNNCACACGAACCACCTCACTCTGATTCATCAACATGCCCTGCTTCGCACAGCGAACGCGCAGTGCTTCAATGAGCTGCGCGTCGGTTTCCTGCATCGAAAAAGCGCGCCTGACCACATGGCTGGTCCGGCCTTTCGGGGTCTCTCGGCGGCCTTTCCTCATCCCACTGGACATAGCACCTCCCTTTCGGAGATGATGCGATAATACCGCGTGCCCCGTATGTGTGCGAGGGCAGCATAAGAAGATTTGTGGCCTCGGGATTGGCCGCTTCAAACCGGAGGTGCCAATGGCCACAATTAGTCGCCGAACAGTGACGGCTAACGGCAGCAAGCCAGGCCGGACAGCCCCTGCTACGAATAAAGCTACGGCCAAGGCATCTTCCTACCAGCTTCGCATCTCGCGCCTCACCGTCGACAAACTTGGCGTCAAGCTCTACGACAAGGCCAGCGCGGTAGTCGCGGAGTTGATCTCCAATGGCTACGATGCAGACGCCGAGACCGTCACTGTCCGTCTCCCACTCAACCGCCAACTGGCATCACAGGCCGGAGGCAAGCTGAAAGATCTCGGCTATATGATCGAGGTCGAAGACAATGGCCACGGCATGACCNCCGATGAGGCAATCGACTTCTATTTGCGAGTTGGTGCCGACCGCCGTATGCGCAAGACGGAAGATGGCGCCAGGTCGCGTACCAAGAAGCGGCCCGTCATGGGTCGCAAGGGCATCGGGAAACTTGCACCTTTCGGGATTTGTCGCCGTATCGAAGTGTGGTCCGCCGGTGGGTCCAAAACAAACGACGGTTATTCCATCACTCACTTCTTCATGGACTTCGACAAAATCGTCACGGATGATGACGAGGCGGTTCCTCTCGAAGCCGGTAGCGAAGACCGCGGCTGGAGTAAGAAGTCTGGAACCCGCATCAGGTTGACATCCTTCCTCCCGAAACGCGTTCCAGATCAGGAAACGTTTTTGCGCCAGTTGGCCGTGCGATTTACCTTCGCGAATCCGGACTTCAAGATTCTCATCGCCGACACTGCCACTGACGGAGCTAAGCCGGTTAAGGTCAACCCGCTGGACATACCACTGCTGCCAGGTTCAAGGATCGACCTGACCAGCCGCCCCGTCATCACCGACAACGGCTCCACATTGCCGGTGTCAGGCTGGCTCGGCATGGCCAAAGAGGCGTACAAGAATGAAGAGATGATGGGCGTACGCATCTACGCCCGCGGTAAGATCGTGGGTGTAACGCGTGACTTCAATCAACCCGCCGGCTTTACTGGCGAGTTCGCCATGCGATCCTACTTAGTAGGCCAAGTCGAAGCGGAATGGCTTGATCTCGACAATGGCGATGACCTCGTTCGAACTGACCGCCAGGATATTCTTTGGTCCTCAGACTACGGCGAAGAACTTCGACGTTGGGGAGCCGAGCTGATCAAGGAGATTGCTCGCACCTCGCGCGAACCGCGCCGGATTCGCGTGCGCGACGAGTTCCTTCGGAAGTCCGGCATCGAAGACAAGGCACGCGAGCGGTTTGGCGACAAGCAAGTAGCGCGCGTTGCCATCGACCTTGCCAAANAATTCGGTGGCTTTGCTGCCGAGGATGAACTCAGTGACGATGTCTACGTCGAGGATCTTTCACAAATCATCCTTTCCGTCGCGCCGCACCAAGCACTAATGGAAGCTTTTCACGAATTCACGAATCAGGTGACGAAGGGTGAAGCTTCGATAGACCAGATGCTTGACATCTTCAGCAAGGCGCAGATCGCGGAGCTGGCCTCCTACGCTCAGATTGCTGCTCAGCGCGTGCGGGTGATCAAAGACCTTCAGCAGATCATCGACGAGTCGATGGATGAGAATCAATTTCAAGCGCTTATAGCGCAAGCACCTTGGCTCATCGAACCATCTTGGACCGTCATCACANAAAACCAGAGCTTGAAGAACTTCAAGCATGCGTTCGAGAGATTCTGGAAGCGAGCCCACGGTACTGAGGTGGTTCTTGCCATCGACAAGGAAGCCAAGCGCCCGGATTTCACACTGGTCAGCATTGACGGCCTCCTACACATCGTCGAGATCAAANAAGCGGGGCACGCATTTGACGACACTGACTTCGACCGACTGATCAACTACGTCGACGCATTCGAACAATTCTTCAAAGAGAACCAAGAGACCGTGGCAGAGTTTTACAGGGCATGGCGTATTGACCTCGTAGCGGACGGCGAGAAACTGAAAAAGAGTTCCAATCGACATGCTTTCGGCGGTTTCGTCGAATCGAACCGAGTGAGACGTATGTCATGGCGCGACTTCTTGACCCGAGCAAAGAAGGTGCATGAGCAGTTCCTGGACATTCATGATCTAGGGACTGAGAAACGCCAGAGGAAGAAGGCATGAGCAAGCTGAGGGCAGTCAGCCTATTCTCCAACTGCGGTGCGGGCGACGTCGGCTATCGCGAGGCCGGATTCCGTTTCGACGTGATGGCCGAACTAGACCCGCGGCGCCTCGACGTTTGCCTGCTCAATCATCCCGGAGCTGAAGGCGTTCCAGGTGACTTGCGCAAGACGTGGCAGACTGTGATTAAAAATACCGCGCCCGCGCGGGAAAGCGCGCCCTGCCCTGCTGTGCGCATGCCCACCTTGCCAAGGCATGAGCTCTGCGCGATCGGGCATGGGCAGTCATGACGACCCCGATGCCGGCTCTAAGGACGAGCGCAACCTGCTAGTCACCGTCATCGCCAATGTCGCATTGAAGTTGATGCCCTCCCTCATCGTGGTTGAGAACGTGCCGGCATTTTTCACTCGCAAGGTGTATCACCCGAAGGACAAGAAGCCGGTTTCTGCCGCAAACTACCTCATCACGTCGCTGGCTGATCATTACGTTGCGTTCCCACTCGTCGCGGACCTCTGCGATTTCGGCGTTCCTCAGTCTCGCAATAGAGCATTCCTAACATTCGTACGCAGGGATCTGTCTGGGCTTAAGGAGCTGCTACGCATCGGCAGGACACCGTTTCCGCGAGCGACGCATGCCCCCGACATTGGCAGTACAACACCGGTGTCACTCGCGGACGCACTCGCGACATTCGCGCTGCCTGATCTAGATGCAGCTACGCCTGAGGCCGCCCATTCTGAGGAATACGACGGATTTCACTCCGTTCCCGTGTGGGATGAACGCATCTACGCGATGGTCGCCGCAATTCCCAGTGGCTCGGGTCGCAGCGCGTGGGACAACGAAGTTTGCCACCACTGTGGACCTGTTAAGGTTTTGCCCGAGACCGTCACTTGTCCGAAGTGCGCGGAGCCACTTCTTCGGCCGATCGTTCGAGAGGACGACGGTAGCTATCGACTAGTCAAGGGATTCAAGAGCAGCTATCGCCGGATGTATGCCAACCGCCCTGCTGCTACCGTTACTACAGCAAGCGGGCACATCGGCAGCGACTACACGATCCACCCAACGCAGAATCGTTTACTCAGTCCTCTGGAGTGTTCGCTTCTCCAGACCTTCCCGAGCGACTTCAAGTGGGGTGACGCCCTCAAGAAGCTTGGCCACACCAACGTGCGCGAAATGATCGGCGAGGCCGTGCCACCCGCGTTCACGAAGTTGCACGGAGAAGTGCTGCAAGGCATATTGAAGCGCGAATGGGCTCGTGCGCCCATGGCTTTCAGCGACGAACGGATCGTCAAGGGGTGGGCAAAACTTGCCGCAGCCTCGAAGAAGGACGGTCGCAAAGACCCGCGTGAATATTTCGACTATGCGAAGCCGGCAGGACGCCCTAAGCCGTCAAGCAAACAAAGTGGAAGCGCGGTAGCACTCGCACGGGGCTAACGGTCGCTCACTAGCCTTCTAGGAACGCACGTAGACATGCTTCAAGACGAGGTGTGTCTCGGACCTCGCATTCCCACACCACGAGAATGTCCCATCCCAGCGCGCTGAGCGCGTCGATGTTTCGCTGGTCTCGTCGGCGGTTGCCCTCGATCTTGGCCGACCACGTGACGGCATTATTGACGGGGCGCGTCGCGCGTTTGCAATTCTCATGCCCATGCCAGAAGCAGCCGTGAACGAGCACGATCTTCCTATGGCGTGGCAAGACGATGTCGGGTGTGCCGGGAAGACCCTTCCGGTGAAGTCGGAATCGATACCCCATGCCATGGAGGACGCAGCGCACCCGCAGTTCAGGCGCCGTGTCGCGCCCTTTCACGGCCAACATGCGACGACGGGTCTCTAGTGAGACCTGAGTGTATGGCAGAGCTGCGGCACCAGCCTTGGCCTTGCTTGGCGTTCGAACTTCACGCATAAGTGGTCTTGGGGCGCCAGTCCTTGGTACCGATGGCCACCCAGATCTTCGCAGAAAGCTGATCCGTGAGCTCGTGGAACGCAAGAGCCGACGTAAGGCAGACCACGCCCTTTGGCACGAGCTTAGCTGCCTCGGCAAGGGAGTGATTCACGTCGAGCGGCGCGTCCGGCAGTTGGTACAGCCCCCGCGCTAAGCGCACGATCAAACCATCGCGCTCCAGTTGCGAAACAGTTGCCGAGGTGGCGCCGGAGGCAATCAATTCGCTCATGCGCGACATCCCCTGGCGCGCAGGCACGTCATGACGCGATCACGTTGCGTGAGGGATTGAGGCGTGGGCTTCATCGATACAAACCCTAGGATTGAAAGCCAATTATCCTATGTTTTGTATCACACGCCTACTTCCTCAGGCTCGCCTCGAAAAGCTACACCGCGAGCTTCGGCTCGAGCTTCTTCACGAAACCTTGGAATCTGTCATCGACGGCCGCCATGTCTTTGAGGAAGTCGCGCACCGGTTCCCCACCCAGCTCGCATATCTGCTGCACGCGGGAGTCATTGGAATCGGCCTCCACCCCGCCGAGCAAGGCGGCCAACAGTTCCATGTGATTCCGTCTAGACTTCTTGAGCAACGTGTCCCAGTCGAGGTGCTGCATAAGTTCGGTCTTCAACCTGCCAATGGAAGGAGAAAANTCGCGTGCGACCAATATTCCTTCCACCGTCGACGAAGCGAATCGGCCTGTCAAATAACTGACGTAGCTATACAGCTGTTCGTGTTCAATGTGACCAGCGGTCTCATTTGGACTTTTCAATTCGACGACGAGTATGTTGCGCTCCTCCGGAGTTCCCAAGAATACGAAATCAGGTTTTGTCTTCTGCGCCTGCTCCGTGTTCGCATATACCGGCCGAATAGTGAACTCGCCGTTCTTTTCCGCTTCCTCGCAAATGGTCTTAAGTTCCCTGCGCGCAAAGAATCGCTCATATGCCTGGCTGAGAATCCATGGAAACTCTTCAATTAGTGCTTGAAGGTTGGTTTCTTTCCCATGCGCGATGCGATCTTGAAGCTTGTGCAGGGCGTAAACGCGCTGCGAGAAGACTACCGCCAGCGAGAGACTTTCCGGCACGAGTTCGTCCGCGAGGCGCATCACAGTGCCAACGAATTGGTCCGGCGCAATGTCTGCAGCCTCTTCCCACAACTTCTTAATCAATCGACGGGCAGGATCGTGCACCCATGCGCGCATAGCTGCTTCAACGAATTTTGCCTTTGGCTCAGGGTCCTTGGTTAGGCGCGGAGTAACTTCGTTGAGAAGACCCAGAAGGTGCGCCTTCTCAGTTGGACGAATTTGTAGACCAGTATTTCTCTCAACTGCTTCATCGATCAGCTTCGAGTTTTCCTCGAGAGCGTGCTCTTTGCGAAGAGCTTGATAGTCGGTTACCCAACTCCTCACCATCTTCCCACCCCAAACCTTCAGATTGGCGAAGGCCTCGTTCTGCCAATCGATGGAAGTTCGATCGGTTGAGATTGCATCCTCATTGAGTTCGTCAATCCAGTCCGCCTCAATGACGCCATACATGTATCGCGTGAAGACCTCGACGCCTTTGACCTCAAAGAAGTAAGGACGATCCTGCGCAATCTTGCCATGCGCATAAATCCCAACACCCGCTTGCTCTGCAGGCCATGTCGCTTCTTTAACAAACCCGACCCAATACCTGACCTTCTTCACCCCATCAGGAGTTTGCACATCCTCTTCCGTAGTGCCCGATTCTGGAATGCGCAAATCCCAATCAGGGAACACATCCTTGGTTGACAAGGATTGCTCGTTCACGCGGACATCGAAGTCTGATCTTGCAAGTGTAACGGTGAATCTTCGCCCCAGAGACTCCTTCAAGGTTGCGGGGTTTATCTGACGCTTGAGTGTCAACCGTGACGCCAGAACTAAGGTGCCCGACTTGCTCACGCTCTCACCGACATTCTTGAGGAATGCCTTTACGGTTTCCTTTTCCTCGCCGCCCTTCTCCGAGTCAACGCTTTCCAGTGACGACTCTTTGTATATCAAGATCGGACGATAGGTCGCCAGTTCGCCGGGTTCAGCATTTTCACCTTCACCGCGAATCTGATCGTAGTCAAACCGCAGCCACGAGATCTGCCCCGCTTTGCACGTCAGCAAATCAACGGTGCGTGCCACTCCGAAAGGTGCGAGTTTCCCAATACCCTTGCGTCCCATCAAAACACGGCCTCCAGGGCTGGTTTCGGACGGCGTATTTTTGTTCCTCTTAGGCTTGCCAACGATCAAATATTTAGTGGCAAGGTCGGCTTTGCTCATTCCCTCTCCGTCGTCGGCGACGGCAATTGAGGCTGGCGTATCGTCCGCAGCATTTCGCAAAGTGACCCACACGCGCTTAGCATCAGCGTCCCAAGAATTGGAAACGAGCTCCGCCAAAACGTTCGTGGGCTTGTTCTGATAAAGCTTAAGATCCAGGTGTTCGATTATGTTGTGAGAAAACCGAAGCTCTAGCCTATCCTCGCTGCTCGACTCTGCCACTTGCCGCCTCCTTTTTCCGCGTAAGCATTCTTTGCCTAGTCTATCAGGGGCTTGTGATGGCATGCTGATCCATACGTACCTGCTGCCGTGGCAGCCAGTTCGGCACCGAGGCCCTGCAGCGTCGTCCGCGCAGCACCGGCAAAGATGCGACCCCAATGCCAATTTTCAGGAATTGGGTTATGTGAGCCTGGCCGAAGTACAATCCCTGCACGGCCGACTCGGGTTTCCGGTCGAGCGGGATCTGCACTTTACAGCCTCGAAGCCGATCAGTTCGTATGCGCGCGAAGCGCGGGCCGCGGAACGGATCGTGACGTAGCCGTCACGCGGGCGCTGCCGCTTGGCAGCGCCCTTTTCTTGCCTATTTGTCCTTTTCGGCCTGGAGGGCAGTCAGTTCGCGCCGCACGCGCTCGATGAGCTTGTCCACCCCCTTGCTGTCGGCGCCATAGGCCAGCGTCAGCAGCGTGAGCGGATGCACGTCCATGACCTCGCACAGCTCGGCGACCTTGCTCAAGGTCGGGCTTTTCAGGCCGCGTTCGAGCGAACTCATGTACGTGCGGCTCGACACGTCCGAGAAAGCTTCCTGGCTGAGGCCACGGGCTTTTCTGACCATCTTGAGCGCCGCAGGAAATGAGTTCTTCGATGTCATCAAANNTCGTTTCTTGTAAAACGACGATGACACCTGATGGCGCCCTATAGGGCTACAATCTATAGTATTCATTTGACAATCTTTCCGGCTGGAACTTGTCACGGGTGTGTCTATGCTGAAAACCGTTTTTCTGAAACCATAGGTTCCGTCCCTACGCATTCGTCGACTCGTGCATCCACGGATTCGGTGGAATCCGCTTTGGCGATTTGGCGCAGCAGCGCATTTTCACTGTCACGCTTTGGCGCATCAGCACGTTTGCGCAGAACCAATGCCCCGTTGATCGTGGCCACTTGCGCGCAGCGACCATGAAACCACTCATCACCGACGAGCACCGCGCCCAACTACTGGACAATGGCGCCGCCGCCGCGCGCGGCGAGAAGTGCGACCCGCTGCCGGTCGTCAAGCTGTTCACTCTGGACGCGCACGCGACCTGGCTTTTGACCGAACTCGATCCCGGCGATTGCGACACCGCTTTCGGCCTGATCGACCTCGGTATGGGCATGCCGGAACTCGGCCACGTTCGGCTCTCCGTCCTGGAAAGCATTCGCGGGCCACGAAACCTGGCCGTTGCACGCGATCTGTATTTCACGCCAAGGCGGCGGCTATCTGAATACGCTCGGCTGGCTCGGGCCGACGGATCGATCAACGATTGATCGACCCCCGATGGCCCGTCGCTGACGGGCCACTCCATGCGATGCCACAACGGTTCGCATTGCGTCTTCCTGGGTCTGGGTCCAGACTTTTTGCATTGATTGCCACTCAGTACAGCAACGGCGCAATGCAGTCGCAAATAGTGCGAATGCCCGGCCCGTTGTCGGCCAGCTTGTCGATTGATTTCCTTCCATCCGAAAGGAGGCTTCGCCATGGCCGATTCGAGCGCCATTCACTGGCATCCAAGCGCCGCATACCTGTACGTCCTGCATCTGGACGGACCCGCGCTGGCTTGGGAATATCTGCGGCGCAACCCGGAATACCGGCGCGTCTGGCAACGCCACCGACGCCGTCCTCAGTACGAGGCGCATCGCTGGTGCTTGCGCCTGCTGGAAGACCCCACGCGCGATGCGCGCGACGCGCACCCCGACTGGTTCCCTGATCCCTCCTCGGTCGTCCAAGTCTATCCGGATGCCGATCCAACGACCGATGCGCTGCTGTTCCAGCTCTGGCGCATCCCCGGCCGCAAGCACCTGACGCACGACGGCAAGCGCCTGGTGCTGACCACCCAGCTCGTCGACCGCATGCTGCGCATGGCGATCTCTCCCGCGCTGAAAGACGGCATGGCTTACGCCTATGCCGTCCGCGCCGGTTGCCAGCTTCGCGAGCGCTGGCGCGTAATCGAAGCCGAGCTGGCAGCGCTCGATCCCGCAACGATGGAGCGCACCGCCCTCGCCACAGGTCGACCAGGTCGCACGTCAATACTCCACATGCGGACCCTGCAGGCGCTCGACGGCACGCTGGCTGGTGCTTCGCAGCGCGGCGTGGCCGAAGTGTTGTACGGCATCACCGCCGTCGCCGAACGCTGGTACGACGACAGCGATCTGCGCGCCCAGGTTCGCCGTCTGACCCGGCGCGGGCAGACGCTCATGGACGGCGGCTACCGCCGCCTACTGCAACCCGGCAGCGCATCACGGGGACGTTNNAGCTCGGCGGCGCAGAACGTCCCTGCGCACAACGCCTGACTTTCCCGAGACTGCTTCCATCCGGCGGCGATTGCTTCGTCGCCGATCTTGACCGATGGAGGCCCATGCCATGAGACCCGCACCGTTACGGCCGTATCCCGTACCCGCTGCCATCCCGCAGTCTGCCCAGACCACGCAGTCTGCGCGCTACCTGACGAACAACGAAGCCGCCGAGTTCCTGCGGCTGTCGCCGCGCACGCTGGAAAAACAGCGCGTCATCGGCGGCGGGCCGCGCTTTCGCAAATTCGGCCGGCGCGTGATGTACGCCATCGCCGACCTCGAAGCATGGGCCGACGCGCGCAGCTTCGAGATGACCTCCGATCCACAGTACACCGAACAACACGCCGCGCGCCCCGGCTCGCGCTGATCGGCGATGGGCACCATCACCGATGACCATCGGGCGCGACCTGCAGCGCGAGCAGCTCGAACTGTTCCATGCCTTCTCGGGCGAGCTGCCGGCGCGCGATGTGCAGGACCTGATGGCCTATCCATTCTTCTCGCTCGCCAAGAGCAAGCGCATCGTGCCAATCGACTTTCGCGCCGGCGACGTGACCGTGCGCGTAGAAGGCACGGCCGAACATGGCCTGGCGACCATCTGGGATGCCGACATTCTGATCTGGGCGGCCAGCCAGATCGTCGAGGCGCGCGATGCGGGCATTCGCTCGTCTCGGCTGATGGCGGCCACACCCTACGAAATCCTGCGCTTCATCGGTCGCGGCACGTCGCTGCGCGACTATCAGCGTCTCAAGGCTGCCCTGGATCGCTTGCAGTCCACCAGCGTGGCCACCTCCATTCGCCAACCCAATGCGCGGCGTCTGCACCGCTTCTCGTGGATCAACGAGTGGAAGGAACGCGCCGACGGCCTGGGCCGGCCGCTGGGCATCGAGCTGATCCTGCCGGACTGGTTCTATGCCGGTGTGCTCGAAGAGAGCCTGGTATTGACCATCGACGCCAACTACTTCCGCCTGACCGGCGGCATCGAGCGCTGGCTGTACCGCCTAGTGCGCAAGCATGGCGGCTGGCAGCGCGACGGCTGGCGCTTCGATTTCCCGCACCTGCACCGCAAGTCCGGGAGCCTGGCGCGCTTCACCGACTTCGCCTACGACCTGCGCCGCATCGTGGCGCGGCAACCCTGNCCGGGCTACGCGCTCGCCATCCTGCGGCCGAGGCATGGGCCGGAGGTGTTGACCTTCCGCGCCGTGCCGTCCACGGCACCGCTTCGACCCGGTGGCAGCTTTGGTGCCAGCCAGGGTGTCATCAGCGTGCCTGTGGAAAAGCGGTGAATCCGCTCGTGCTATCAGGCGTAGAAATCCTCGTGCTATCAGGCGCAGTGCTGTCGTGCCATCAGGAGTACGGATCGACCGAAACACCTTCTTCGGCGCGGATTTCGGTGTCTCTTAACTTAGGTTCTAACTTTGAATCTATAAAACTAACGATAANNAGACCCCGCGCGCTGTGGATAAACCGGCGCGCGAAAGGCAGCGCATCATGATCATCGCGCTGCTCAACCAAAAAGGTGGGGTCGGAAAAACGACACTCGCCACGCACATCGCGGGTGAGCTGGCCATGCAAGGCAGTTCGGTGATCCTGCTCGATGCCGATCCGCAAGGTTCGGCACTCGATTGGACCCAGCGCCGCAGTCAGAATGGTTTGCCAAGACTGTTCGGCGCCGTAGGTCTGGCACGGGAAACCTTGCATCAGGAAGCGCCAGAACTGGCCAGGCGCTGCGATCACATCGTCATGGATGGCCCACCCCGAATTGCCGCCCTCGCGCGCTCCGCGCTGCTCGCGGCGGACCTGGTGCTGATTCCCGTTCAGCCCAGTCCCTACGACGTATGGGCCAGCGCCGAGATGGTGTCGCTGATTCGCGAAGCGCAGGTGTTCCGGCCAGCGCTGCGCGCGGCCTTCGTCATCAACCGGCGGGTCAGCACCACGGTGATCGGGCGCGAGGCACGCAATGCGCTCACCGATCAACCTTTGCCATCGCTGCTGTCGGAGGTTCGCCAGCGTATCGTGTTCGCCGACAGCGTGGCCAGGGGTCAGCTCGCCCGCGAACTCGACGCAGACAGCAATGCCGCGCGCGAGATCGCGGCGCTCGCCGCTGAAGTATTGAGGATGGCGCCATGAAGAATGGGAAACGCGTCGCCATCGGTGCGCGTCCGCCAGCCAATCCGCAGGCCGACGCCTGGGTGCGCCAGGGCGATGGTGCAGACATCGGAAAAACCGATCTCTACACCGCCCGCTTGACCCTCGACGTGACGCCGGCGCTGCGCGCCCGCATCAAGATCGAGGCCTTCACACGCGGCATCACGGTCGCCGAGATGCTGCGTGCACTGCTGGAAGATGAATTCCCGGAGAAGCCGCAATGAACGCAGCCCAACAGACCGCGAGCGAGAGCTTTCCCACGCCGCGCACCGTGCGATCGAGCGTTGCGAACGACACGCCACTGACGCGCGTGTCGCTGGCGTTCGTCGAACACCGGATCAACCTCTATCTGCGCTTCGGCCATCCGCTGCGCGAGCTGCGACTGGACCGCTGGCGGCGCAGTGCGATTTTCACACCGGCGACCGTGTTCTGTCGCGTGCGCTGGGAGTCCAATGACTACGGTACGACGCGCTGGCAGCTCATGATTTTGCAGGCCTGCTCACCGCTCGATGACATCCAGCGCGTCGCCGGCATCCAACCGGGCGCGCGCCTGCTGCTGCGTGCCGAAGGCGAACAGCAACTGCAGTCAGTGCTGCCACATATCGACGCCATCGAAACGCTCGGCTTCGATCCGGCAGCGGTGTCGCCCGCGTACTGGCGCACGCTGGGCAACCGGCTGACCGCGCGCCTGCCACTGCCGGCCTACACCGCCGAACGGCATGCGGCCTACCTCGCGGGCGAGGTGTTGCGATGAACACCCGCGTCCATCGCTGGGTCGTCGTACTGTTCATCGTCCTTGGCATTGCTGCGCTCGCCTGGCCGTCCGACCATACGCCCGTTGCGCGCCTCGTCTACAACCCAAGTGACAGCGTGCCGCGCGGCTGGTACCGCATCGGCCCGCCTGACTCGCTGCACGTCGACAGCATCGTGCTCGCTCGGCTTCCGTCAGAGGCCGCCGCGCTGGCTGCGCAGCGTGGCTACCTGCCTGAGCACGTCCCGCTGCTCAAGCGCATCGGCGCGATGTCACCGCAGCAGGTGTGCATCGAGAAGCACATCGTTCGTATCGACGGCGTGGCGGTCGCTGGCGTCCATAGAGTCGATGGTCGTGACCGTCCGCTGTCAGCCTGGCAGCAATGCCGACCGCTTCGCGACGGCGAGCTGTTCCTGCTCAGTGCAACCAATCCGGCATCGTTTGACAGCCGGTACTTCGGTCCCATTGCTGTCTCCGCCGTGATCGGCAGCGCGCAGCCCTTATGGACGTGGGACACACCATGAACGTGCAGCCCCGCTGCACATCGCTTGCACCACCGCCTGCGGTTGTGGTGCTTCACCCGTGCAGACGATCGCAGCCTGACCGTCGAGGCCGGTCGCGTCAGCGATCGGAAAAGACGGAGGGCAAGATAAAGGACGCGGCACTCCGTCGCGTCGACAGCCTTGCCTGCACGTGGGTTGGCGCGGCACGCGCCTTGGGTGGCAATGTGCCGTGTGCGGCACGAAGTCGGCGCCGGCACTGATCGAATGGCGTGCTTTGTCCGCTGGGCTTGGCAGTGCTGCGCTGGAGTTCATGCCATGAGCAAGCAGGACGATGACCGTTTTCGCGTCCGCCCCAGCGCACCCAAGAACCGCCAGCAGAAGTTCGTGTCGCAGGTTTTGAAGGAGGTCAGCAAGGCTGGCGGCAGGTCGGTGCGCAGGTCGGGCATCCGGCCCGGCGCACGCCTTGGTCGCGGGCATGTAGCCGCCAGCTTCACCGGCCGCTCCGCGCAGCCTGGCTCACGGCGCGTCACGATCAAGACCCGGCTGGTGAATCTCAAGCAAGCCGGATCACGCTCGACCACCACGCACCTGCGCTACATCGAACGCGATGGCGTGGGCCACGATGGCGAACCGGGCCAGGCCTATGGATCAATAACGGACAACGCCGATCTGGTCGCCTTCGAGGAACGCGGACGGGAGGATCGGCACCAGTTCCGCTTCATTGTCTCGCCCGAGGACGCCGAGCAGCTCGACGACCTGCGCCGCTATACCCGCCACCTGATGAGCCGCATGGAAGCCGACCTTGGCACACGGTTGGACTGGGTGGCCGTCGATCACTGGAACACCGACAACCCGCACACCCACATCGTGCTGCGCGGCAAGGACGGCACCGGCAAGGACTTGATCATTTCGCGAGACTATATCGCGCAAGGGATGCGCGACCGAGCCGCCGAACTGGCGACCGAATGGCTAGGGCCGCGCACCGAGCTGGAGATACAACAGAGCCTGCGGCGGGAGGTCGATCAGGAACGCTGGACCAGTTTGGATCGCACGCTGCAACGTGAAGCGCAAGGCGGGCTTATTCACATGAATCAACCTGCCAGCGATCCATCGCACAGGCAGCAGCGCGTGCTGCTGATCGGACGACTGCAACGCTTGCAGCACATGGGGCTGGCGCACGAGCCGTCGCCCGGCGTGTGGGCCGTCCACGCCGATGCAGAACAGGTTCTGCGGACGATGGGTGAACGTGGCGACATCGTGCGCACGATGCAACGGGCCATGAGCGGTGTGCCGCGCGACATGGCGGTGTTCGATGCTGGCGAGAACGCCCGGTCGGTGGTCGGTCGGGTAGCCGCCAAAGGCATGGCCGACGAGTTGTACGACCGGGGCTATCTCGTGGTCGATGGCACCGACGGCAAGGCGCACTACATCGCCTTGTATGCCAAGGCGGAGCTGCAGCAGTACCCGGTGGGGTCCGTGGTGGAGGCACGCGGGTCGGCCGAGATTCGCGCGGCCGACAAAAACATCGCCGCGCTCGCGGTCGATGGCCTGTACCGCACCGACCATCACCTGACGACGGCCACGGCCCAGGCGACGCCTATGCGCGACCCCAAGGAGGTGGTTGATGCCCATGTGCGCCGACTGGAAGCGCTGCGGCGGGCGGGCATTGTCAAGCGCGTGGCCGAAGGGGTCTGGCAGGTGCCGAAGGACCTGCCCGAGCGAGGTCGGCAATACGATGCACAACGGCTGGGTGGCGTGTCGGTGGAATTGCGTTCGCACCTGCCCATTGAGCGGCAAGTTCGCGCGATCGGCGCGACCTGGTTGGACCAGCAGTTGATCGGCGGTGCCAGCGGTATCGCCAACAACGGTTTCGGCGGTGACGTGCGCGAAGCACTGCGGCAGCGGTCGGATTTCCTGGTTGAACAAGGGTTGGCCGAGCGACACGGACAGCACGTGATCCTGGCGCGCAATCTGCTGGGGACGTTGCGTGGACGCGAGATAGATAGCGCAGCCCAAACCATCTCAGCGGAAACCGGCCTAGAGCACCGACCCCTGATAGATGGTGAACGTGCGACTGGGATCTACCGCCGCAATGTGCAACTCGCCAGCGGACGCTTCGCAATGCTGGATGACGGCAAGGAGTTCAGTTTAGTGCCCTGGAAGCCTGTGATCGAGCAGCGGCTTGGACAAATGTTAGCCGCGACGCCGCGCGGCACTGGCGTGGCATGGGAGATTGGACGGCAACGTGGTCCTTCGATCGCGTAACGAAAAATAGCGAACCAGTATAACTGGCCACCAACCCCATACTGAAGGATTACTTCATAAGATGAACCGGCGCTTCACAATTTCGCCATGGAACACAACTAAGTATTTGATTTTACTATAACTGCTATCTGGCACCTTGTTTGCTCAATACAAATTGGCCAGCGATTCGCTGCCACTTACGCAATCTATGGAGAAACCAATGGCAAACTCAAATACCGATCAGTTCCTGGAAAACAATAAGCAATATGCAAGCGGCCAAACGATGCATAAAGCAGTCTATCCCGGGAAGCAACCGATCCAGCCATCCCGGCATGTTGCAGTTGTTGCTTGCATGGACGCCCGGCTCGATGTCGAGGATCTTCTCGGCCTGCAGACTGGTGAAGCACACATCATTCGCAATGCCGGCGGCGTGGTGACAGAAGACGCTATTCGTTGTCTGATCATTTCCCATCATCTATTGAACACCAACGAGATCATCCTCATTCATCACACGCGTTGCGGAATGCTCGCTTTCACTGACGACTTGCTCAAGGCGGGGCTGGAAGGTGACCCTGCGGCTGAAAAAGTGCTGGGGCAGGCAACTGGCCGTCCGTTCACAACGACAGGAAAAGCGTCGTCATCTCCCGTGGCCTTTCATCCGTTCCGCGGGCAGATCGAGCCGCTGGATTCGCCGCGCAATGAANAAAGCACGGAGAGACTGCAATGGGACGTGCGCCGTGGCATGTCGACGATTCTGAACCATCCATGGATTCCCACGAGTGGACCCGACGCGAGCACCGTGCGTGGCTTTATCTATGATGTTGACACCGGGAAACTCGAAGAAGTGACTTACCCGGGGCCGATGGGTTCGTTTGGCTAATTGCAGCAAGAAGCTCCTTCCTGAAGCCAACTTGTTATAGCTCCTGGAATGGGAGCCAGTAGCCCCTAAAAAGGCGGGCCCGAGTGGGCCCGCCGAAGAATAACGGGCATGAGGAGTTGATACAGGAGGATGCCCGTCAAGGCAACTTAAAGCACAAATCGAACCAACTAAACTAATCAAGCAATATCAATTACTTAATAAACTTGAATCAGGATTCAAGTGAATTCTGATTTCTCTACGCAAAGGAGAAAAAAACATAACTATTTGAAAAATACTGGCAATTTTTATAAAAAGAGCAGCTTCACAGTTCAGAAGCAACACTTCCTTTCCCATCAACAATGGTTGACGGCCGCCTCAGCACTAGAATAGTCAGCTTTCAGCAGCTCACCCTTCCTAATTCAAAGAACCAAGCAAGCTCGGGGCACGCCGGAGGCCTTCCAAAAGAAGAATGATGCGGGCAAGCACGCACAGTCACTTCCTACAAGGAAGTATTTGTTCGCTCCGTTCCATGGCCCCATGCCGCGGGGTTTTCCAGCCTCGGTGGTCACCTGTTCGGGAAGCGCATAGTCCCATACCAACCCTTTGAGAATGCTGTATCTACATGTTTTCATTTGAAAAACACGGATGGCACATAGGTTGCTTAGCACCGTACGCGGAATCCGCCACTGGAGATCATCCAATCGGAACTTTCGTAGCCGAGTGTCGGATAACCGCTTTAACTCAATTTTTAAATGGAGACGCAAGATGACAACACTGAAGGACAAACTGAACGCGCGGACTGCTTCCTACGACCATTGGGCCCTGCGGCGCCGCTACGGCCCGGAAGGTCACAACGACAGCAGCCTCTGGGTGTTGGCCTGCATGGACGAGCGCCTGCCGGTCGACGAGGCCTTGGGGATTCGAGTGGACAGCCCTGCTGGCGGCGGCGATGCCCACTGCTTCCGCAATGCTGGCGGCATCGTCACCGATGATGCGATCCGTTCAGCCATGCTGACCTGCAATTTCTTCGGCACCAAGGAAATCGTCATTGTTCAGCACACCCAATGCGGCATGCTGTCCGCCAATGCCAACGACCTGGAACGGATGCTGAAGGAAAAGGGTGTGGACATCGACAACTTGACGCTGGACCCGACCCTGCCCGAGCTGAAGCTGGACAAGGGCGGGTTCGCCAAGTGGATCGGCATGATGGACGATGTGGATATGACCTGCATGCGCACCATCGAGACGATTCGCAACCACNCCCTGATTCCCAAGGATGTTGTGGTCAGTGGCTGGGTGTGGGAGGTGGAGACCCGCCGCCTGCGCGCGCCCACGTTGGATGCCAAGGTGCGAGGTCGCGTGCCTGACGTCCGTTGCACGGACTTCGGAGTGAATCAGAAACAACCCNCGCGGTGGAGCTGATCGGCCCTTAGGGCGTACTCGCAAGCCCTAAGAAGAAGTAGGACGCATCGCTCAAAGGCGGTGCGTCCACCCTTATGTGTACCCAATTAACCGGGAGTTCATATGCCGACATATGATTATCGCTGTTTGCGGTGCGAGACACCGTTCGAAGCCAGCCACGCCATGAGCGAGCCCGCGCCGGATTGTCCCAACTGCGGTGGTCGGGCTGAGAAGGCTATTCTCACAGCGCCGGCCATGCATGGCCAAATGGCGCGGGTCGTGAGCTCGCTATGCGCTCGCTGCTGACCTCTAGGACGAAGGACGGCCCAAATGGCCATGGGCAGGGCTGTAGTTGTTGCGCACCCCGTACGACGGGTACGGTCAAGACGGATTGAAAATACGCCTTTTGGGCGGTATTTCCTGCACATCTAGCCTGTCTTGCTAGGATGAAAACGGGCTGTGGGTTCCGCCGTGCACATTGCGACATCGCCGCCCCGCAGTGCCCTCGTCTTTCTGAAGGATCGTCCATGTCTCACGTATTGCTTTCCGAGCTTAGCCCACTCTCGTTTCTGCAAATGTTCGTCACGCAGAGCGTCAAGCTCGCGGGACAACTGCCGCAAGAGGACGCAGCATGTCACAACCATATCCAGGTTCTGGGGCTGACCGCCAGCAGCTGTCTGGAGGCCCATGCCCGCCAACAGCTCGACCTATCTGGTGAAATCAGCCGCGATCAATACACGGCCCTGGTCGTCAGCATCAAGAACCAGATTGGCGGGGGATTTGCGCCAGCTGCGGACGAGGCGGGAGCCATCCGGGTAATGAACAACCGCTGCCCCTTCGGCGACCGGGTCAAAGAGGCCCCAGAGCTCTGCCGCATGACGTCGTCCGTCTTCGGCGGCATTGCCGCCCGTAATTTTAGCTACGCCAAGGTGGAGTTGCGTCGACGCATTGCCAACAATGATGGTTGCTGCGAGGTGCTGATCCATATCGACCGGGATGCGGCCCGCGACAAATACGGTGACGAATACGTCAGCGAGGATGGCGCCATCGTGTCTCGCATGGCCTTGGAAGACGTGACTGTACGCGTAGCGGAGAAAATGGCGCGGATCTGGCGTCCTGCGACTGGAGACGAGCCGAGTGGCTGTCGTGGCGGACCTGAGATCGTGGCCGATTCGCTGGCCATGCGCGAGGCGTTGGAAGCCGTTGAACTAGTGGCCCCAACGATGGCCAATGTTTTGATCAACGGTGAAACCGGCGTAGGCAAGGAAATAGTCGCCCGCGCCATCCACGCACTCAGCAACCGAAGCGACGGGAAGTTCGTCGCCGTCAACTGCGGAGCGATCCCGGACAACCTGAGCGAGAGCGCCTTATTCGGCCACGAGAAAGGGGCTTTCACTGGGGCGCATGAAATGCGCCAGGGCGTGTTCGAGCGGGCAGCGGGCGGTACGCTGTTTCTCGACGAGATCGATAGCCTCCCACTCTTGTCGCAAGCCAATCTGCTGCGCGTGCTGCAGGAAGGCGAATTCGAGCGAGTGGGCGGCAAACAAGTATTGCACGCGGACGTGCGCATCATCGCTGCCTCCAATACGCCAATGGACAAACTTCTAGCTGGGGATGGCTTTCGCCAGGACCTCTACTACCGGCTGAACGTCGTGCCCATCCATATTCCTTCCCTGCGGGATCGGCGGGAAGACATCACCGCGCTGATCAACCACCTGCTGCCGCGTCTGGCTGCGCGTTATCAGCGGCCCCGGAAAGTATTGGGCAGCCGAGCTTGGGGACAGGCCATGGCCTACGAGTGGCCTGGCAACGTGCGCGAACTGGAAAATGTGTTGGAGCGCGCGTTCCTGTTCGCCCGAGGGCAAGTCATCGATGAACTCGGCGTGCAGCTCCCGGATGAGACCGGTCTGTCGCAAGCGGATGGTTTGCGCAGGCGCAGGCAGGGTGCGGTTCGGGATATCGAGATCAAGACTCTACGCGATGCGCTACAGCGTCAAGCCGGTAATGTAAGCGCTGTAGCCCGTGAGATTGGCATCACGCCTCGGGCGGTTCATCAGAAATTGCGCAACTACCATATCGACGCCGCCGCTTATCGCAAATCAGCCAAATAAGCCGGCCAGGAGCATGAACTGGCCGCCCCAAAGATGAAACCGCAACACCATCAAATTTGTGGTGCTCCAAGAAATCTAGGCGCGTGTCGGCAGAACGTCTAGGCAGCATCTCGCGGGAATGCGGCTGGATTTGTAGTTAGTTCCGCATTGCGCTTCCTAGTTGCAACGAGCCAATGCGATCGATGAAACGACGCAGAGGAGCGGAGGGTTCCGCGTCGAGTCTCAGCAGACGAGTTTCCACCGCCAACCTATTCCCTGAAAGTGGGCGTGTCACAACATCCAGGTGACGACAAGTATTCGTGTGCGACTCGTTTGCCAAGCCTATTCCAAAGCCAGCTGCCACAAACACCATCATCAAATCGAAGGTTGCCACTTGCTCGGCGATGACGGGGGCTGCTCGCAATGTACGCAGATAGTGCTGGATCTGCCGATGACTCCCCTCACAGCTCTGTGGGTGACACTGTATCAATGGGTAACGAAGCACTTCCTCGATCGGAATATCCGTATGCGCGAGCAATGGGTGGCGCGCGGGTACCGCAACTACGAGTGAATCGCTCCAAACGACCTGAGAGACAATCCCATCGGGCTCGTCGAGAGTCTGAGTGAATCCAGCGTCATACAAGCCGTAACGCAACCCCACCAACTGTTGGGCCAGAGGCACCTCAAACAACCGAATTTCTACATCGGGCTCTTCTTCGCGGCACTGTGCCAACAGAACGGAAAGTCGTACCGGGTCAATGTCATCTGACAACGCGATGCGCAGCTTACCTCGATAACCTTTGGCCGCAGCTTTGGCGCTCGCTATAGCCTGTTGCAAGGTAAATAGGACATGCCTTGCTTCGTCGAGAAATATCTGCCCAGCCCAAGTTAGTCGTGTAGTACGTGTCGTACGCTCGAATAACTGTACACCCAGGCGATGCTCCAGATGCTTGATTGCGCGTGAGAGTGGGGATTGCTCGATGTGTAGACGTTGCGCAGCACGCGCAAAATGCAGCTCTTCCGCGACAGCTATAAAGTACCGAAGATGGCGAATTTCCATTTCGTGGCATTCGTTAGCCGAACATGCGGAAACCAAGCTCCACGGCTCTCGTCCGATGGTCAGGAAAATTCCTTGCCAGAGCCGTCAAAGCTGGCCGCCTATCCATCCCTCGGCGAGNGACCCCACCCCCCAGACGGTTAGTACCCCCAGGCCGATCAGCAAGGCTTGCTGAGCTGTGTGCATCAGTTCCACCCGCTTGTGCAACCCGGGAATCAAATCGGCGACCGCCACGTAAATCATGCCCGAGGCAGCCAAGGCAAGCATGTACGGCAGCAGGGCATGCAGAGGAGCCAACAGGAAATAGCCCAGCAAAGCGCCCAGCAGCATGGCAGCACTGGAAAGGAGGTTCAGCATCAGTGCCTGAACCTTGCTGTACCCGGAATGGAGCAGAATGAGAAAATCTCCGAGTTCCTGGGGTATCTCATGGGCGGCGATGGCGAAAGCCGTCACCAGCCCCAGCTTTACGTCCACCAGGAAGGCGGCGGCTATCATCACGCCGTCCACGAAGTTATGCACCGTGTCACCCACCGTGATCATCAGCCCCGAGCGGCCGTGATCATGGTGATGATCGCCGCCGACTGGCGCACCGTGGGCCTCGCAATGCTCGGTGTGGCAATGTCGCCAGAGCACCAGCTTTTCCAGGATGAAGAAGCCGAAGATGCCGGCCAATACAGCGCCGCTGAGAGTCTCGAAACCGCCGGAATGCTCCATGGCGTGGGGNAGGATTTCAAGAAAGGCCGCCCCCAACAGGGCGCCGATGGCGTAGCTCACCATCACCGGCACCCACTCCGCCTTCAGGTTCAAAGCCACGCTCGCCAGTAGCACGGACAACAGCCCGCCGGCAGCACTGGCGAGAAGGATCATAGCAAGCAGGCTCATGGCAGCTTTCCAGCAGTTTGCGAGTGCATGTAGCCCGGCCCCACGCATGTATAGGAAGGTATCGAACGTTCCGGCAGGCCAATCTTGGCGCCTGCAACCTCGACTGCCTGCTCATACGGATAGACGGGAATCACTTCCGCCACACTGATCGTACTGAACGCCCTGCTAACTACTCTCATCTTCTTCCTCCTCGACATGAATGTCTCCTGGCGCAACACGACTACTCCTTGAGTTTGGAAATCCCCAGCGCGCGCAACGTGAGGTTTTCGTAGAGCGGCCCAACGTTGCCCTTCTTGATCTTGCGCAGGAAATACTTCTCGAAGGCAATCTTGGCCAGATGCACCCACTTGCCTTCGGAGAACCAGTTGACGTTGCGCGGCGGAATCTGCGGCAGCGCCACGAACGCAATGCCGGTGTCGCCAAAGTCGGCCAGGCAGACTGCGTTCCAGGTGGCCTTCTCGACAGGCTCCTTGCCGTCCAGCAGCGAGCGGATGTTGTGCGCGGTGGCCGTCACCATGGATTCGATCATGTAGCCGGTCTTGGGCACGCCGACCGGCAGCGGAGTGGCTTCGACCGGGGAATGGCGACGCATACGCCGACGGAGAAGACGTTCTTGAAGGTGGGGTTGCGCTGGTACGGGTCGATGACGATGAAGCCGCGCGGATTGGTCAATCCTTCGATGCCGAGGACGGCGTCCACGCCCTTGAAGGCGGGCAGCATCATGGAGTACTTGAACGGCAGCTCGTGCTGTTTCTTCTCGCTGCCGTCGTCGTTGACCTCGGTGACGAACATCTTGCCGGCTTCGACCTTGGTGACCTTGGCGTTGCAGATCCATTTGACGTGCTTGTCGCGGAAGGCCGATTCGATCATGCCCTTGGAGTCGCCCACGCCGCCAAGGCCGAGATGACCGATGTAGGGTTCGGCGGTGACGAAGGTGATGGGTACCTTGTCGCGCAGCTTGCGGCGGCGCAGGTCGGTTTCCATGATCATGGCGAATTCGTAGGCGGGGCCGTAGCACGAGGCGCCCTGGACGGCGCCGACGACGATGGGGCCGGGGTCTTTGACGAAGGCCTGCCAGTTGTCGTTGGAGGTGACGGCGTGGTCGACGTGGCAGACGGACTGGGTGTGGCCGTTGGGGCCCAGGCCCTCGATTTCGTCGAAGGCCAGTTTGGGGCCGGTGGCAATCACCAGATAGTCGTAATCAACAATGCAGCCATTCTCCAGCTCAACCCGATTGTCGGCGGGATGCACGCGCTTCGCGGCAACCGGAATGAAAACGATATTTTCTTCTTGAGGATGGGCTCGATCGGCAGCTCGATGTCGCCACGCTTGCGCCAGTTCACCGCCACCCACGGGTTCGATGGAACGAAGTGGAAGGTGGGCGTATTGGAGATGACCGTGATACGGTCCCCGGCTCGCGCGCTTTCGCGCATTTCAAACGCCATCGGCATGCCTCCGATGCCCGCCCCGAGAATAACGATGTGTGCCATGTTGTGTTGCTCTCTCTGTTGTTTTCCAGCTCATCAAAGCGGAACGACCGGTCACGCTGGCACTCCTTCCTGGAATGCCTGTCTCATGACCGGCCAAAAATGAAAAGGTGACGCCAGGGACTTCCTAGAAGCGATACCCGATACCAATGCTCGTCAACCACGGATTCACGTCGAGATCGGTCACCTTGGTGCCAGCCAGCGCGCCACCAGAGATGCGAATGTCTTTTGCTTCGATCTTTACGTACTTGACGTCCAGATTGATGAACCAGTTGGGCGCCACCTTGAAATCGACCCCCACCTGCCCGGCCAGCCCNCAGCTGTTGCGATCCACATCGATTGGGGCATCAACACCAAGCGCTGGCGCGGCATTGAGCTTGACGCTCGTAAGCCGGGTGTAATTCAGACCCACGCCAGCGTATGGCCGTACGGGCCCCTCCGGCAAAAAGTGATACTGCAGCGTCAATGTGGGCGGGAGGTGTGTAACCGAGCCAATCTTAGTGCCGGCAAAAGTGACGTCATGCTCTTGCGGATAGGTGAGAATCAACTCCGTCGCAATGTTCTTTGTGAAAAANTACGTCACGTCCACCTCTGGAAACCATTTATCCTCCATCTCGGCCTTACCCAGGGCTGGAACAACAGCAGTCCTGGAATTATCGTTATCGACGTGCATGTTGAGGGCGCGAAGACGCACCAGCCACGGCCCCTCTTCCGCATAAGCGCTCGCTACGCAGAGTATTGAACCGATAAGCGCGCTGCCAATCACTCTTTCATCATCATCTTCTCCTCCTTGACTTGGATTCAGTTATTGCCGTGCTGCTTTCCCATTGCTTCCTACCAGACCGGCAAATGTCGTCTGGCGCAGTTCCTGCACAGCAATATGAATGCCAACAACGCTGCCCTGCGAAATCAACCACTTACAACGTAACCCAAGCCATTTATGTGAAGCGTAACTACACTCACTGAAGTGGCGCTTCATCCAGAAGACGTTTTAGCTTTAGCGACGAGGAGTCTTACAAATGTCAAACCTGACCCCCGAGGAGTTTCTCCATACCTTCATTGATGAAGCCCGGGACATAGCTCCCTTTTCCAGTTGCACCAGTCTGCAGTCTTTTATTCATCAGATTGTGTTCAAGGCAAGTGCTTGTCTGGAGGAACGCTACCGGGCGATAGAAGATTTGCGCGGCGCACTGGCGCCCGAGCAATATGCACAGTTGATCGTGAACATCAAGAACAGCATTGGCGGCGAATTTGCGGTAGTTTCCAGCGACAAGCGAAGGGTGCATATCCATGCCCATCGATGTCCATTCGGCGAGTTGGTGCATTCAGCCCCGGGGCTGTGCCATATGACCTCCAGCATCTTCGGCGGCATCGCGGCGCGTAATTTCGGCTACGCGAAAGTCGAACTGAAGAGCCGCATCGCGCTTGGTAGCGACCACTGCGATATCTGTATCCACCTGGACACATCGGCCGCGTCCGAGGTGCTCGGCGACGAGTATTTCAGCGATGGCTATCAGGTGATCGCCGAGGTACGCGCACCGGATGAGCTGCAAAAGGTTATCGAGGAGCGTTTGCATACACTGTGGAGTCAGGATCCCACGCGACAGATGAACGCGGATGTTTCGACACGCCCTTGCCTGATCGCCACCAGCGGGCAAATGCGAGACCTGCTGCGCGCGGTGGAGCGGATTGCCGACACCCGTGCGACCGTTCTGCTCAATGGCGAGACCGGGGTCGGCAAGGAAATCCTGGCCAGATCCATCCATGGCATGTCTTCGCGCCTGAACCAGTCCTTCGTCGCGGTGAATTGCGGTAGCCTCCCGGCAGATCTGGTCGAGAGCGAACTGTTCGGCCATGAGCGCGGCGCCTTCACCGATGCCAAACAACAGCGGCAGGGCCGGTTCGAACTCGCTGACCAAGGCACCTTGTTTCTGGACGAAGTCGACAGCCTGTCGCCGAAGGCCNAGGTGTCATTGCTACGGGTGTTGCAGGAGGGACGCTTCGAGCGGGTCGGCGGGCACCAGCCAATAGCCTGCGATGTGCGGGTCATCGCTGCCAGCAATCGCAATCTCGCCGAACTGGTTGAGCGCGGCGAGTTCCGCAAGGACCTGTTCTTCCGCCTGAATGTCGTGCCATTGCACATACCACCGCTTCGTGAGCGGCGCGAGGACATAGCGCCTCTCGTCAAAATGCTACTGCGGCGGTTCGCGGACCGCTACCAGACTGCGGTCAAAGAGCTGTCTCCGGCCGCGATGCGCTGTCTGGAGGAACATGCGTGGCCTGGCAATGTCCGCGAACTGGAAAATGTCCTCGAACGCTCTTTCCTGTTTTCCGAGGGGTCTGTGATCCAACGTATCAGCTTCGATTTGGCGCCTCGCCTTGGGCATGTGCCGTTGAACGAGACGGCCGACCTGCGACAACTGAAANAGAATGCCGCCGACGAGGTCGAGCGGCGGGTCCTGGAATCTTTGCAGGAACAGACCAGTGGTGATGTCAGGGCAATGGCCGCGGCGTTAAACCTCACGCAGCGTGCGATCTATCAGAAGCTCAGCCATCATGGTCTCGGTACGATGCGCGAGGCAAAGAGCTGATCAGGTGACAGGGTAAACGGGATCATGCCGCAGACTTGGAAGCGCCGCTGCGAGCCGTAGCCCAATTGAGCTACGGCTATAACGCATCAGTTCGAGAGGGCTATCGCGCGAGGTATTCGTCCGTTTCCGTAATCGTGGCATAGGCGAATGCCAAGGCGGCCATCAGAGCAGCATGGACCTGTGCCGCGGGTACCACTTGTCCGCCAAACTCAAGGTCCATCGTCGCGCAAGCGTCGTGAACCAGGAGAACCTTGTAACCCAAGTCCGAAGCGGCTCGGCTGGTCGCATCGATGCACATGTGGCTCATCGCACCGATCACCACGACTTCTTCGATACCCTTTGCATCGAGCATCTGCTTCAGATCAGTCTTGAGGAACGAATTCGGATAGTTCTTCAGGACGACCGGCTCGCCTTCAATGGGTGCAACAGCAGGATGAATCTGCGTGCCTTCCGTTCCCGGAACGAAGAAGGGAGCATCAGAAGTGGAAAATTCATGCCGGACGTGGATGACTGGATCATTGTTCGAGCGGGCGGCCGCGATGACACGGGCCGCGTTGGTTACCGCGTCCTCGATGCCGACCAGAGGCAGTTTGCCGGAAGGAAAATACTCGTTTTGCAGATCGACGACGACGACCGCACGTTTGCTCATGACGTTCTCCTATGCATAGATGAAACAAAATAGAGTCGACATGATCGGGCGCGGATCGCACAATGCGAAGTGGCGTTATCGACATTATTGGTGGCAAAAACGACATGGCCCACGATGAACCCGTCGAAATCGGGTTGGTGCTGTACCCAGGAGCGCAACTGGCGGCGGTGTTGGGGTTAACCGACCTATTCAGCTTGGCGGGTAGGATCGCCTCTAGCCGCCGGACGCAGGGTTCCAATCTACTGCGCGTCAGCCATTGGCAATTGGACACATTGGGCAAAGTACCTGTCAGGATCTTCGATTCAGCCCCGGATGGCGAGGCCACGCTGTCCGTCCTCGTTCTGCCGCCCGGCCTGGGCGAGCCGCTGTCGCCAGAAGCTGCCGCTCCATTTGCGGACTGGCTGCGTAACCACCATGGCGCGGGTGTCACGCTGGGTTCGGTCTGCGCCGGGGCCTTCCTGCTGGGCGAGACCGGCCTGCTCGCGGGCCGCACAGTGACTACGCACTGGCTTCATATCGAACAGTTCCAGGCCCGGTTCCCGCAAGCGCGCATGGATGCCGATCAGCTCATCATCGACGATGGCGACATCATCACTGCCGGTGGCGCAATGGCGTGGACCGATCTGGGGTTGAGGCTGGTCGATCGTTTTCTCGGGCCGACGGTCATGATCGAGACTGCGCGGATACTACTAGTCGATCCCNCGGGGCGCGAACAGCGCTACTACAGCCCTTTCTCCCCGCGGCTGACCCACGGCGACACGGCCGTGCTCAAGGTGCAGCACTGGCTCCAGGCAACGGATGCCAGGGACATCGTGCTTGCAACGCTCGCCGAGCAGGCAGGACTGGAGGAGCGGACCTTCCTGCGCCGCTTTCAAAAGGCGACCGGCATGACGACGAGGGAGTATTGCCAGCGGCTGCGTGTGGGCAAGGCACGCGAGATGCTGCAGTTCAGCCGGCTGCCCATTGACAGCATCGCCTGGGAAGTCGGTTACAGCGATCCTGCAGCCTTCCGGAAGGTCTTTTCCCGGATTGTCGGCCTGACGCCCGGCGAATATCGTCGGCGTTTTAGTGCTGAATGACAAAACCCGGGCAAGGGGCACCCTTTCTTCGGATCTACCCGACCCGCAACTGAGCGCCGCGAACAGTCCGTGCTCCAGGCTCACAGCTAGCTAGCAGCAGCAAAACCATACACGACGAAATACGCTGTTACTCGCCCGGATTATAGGGAGTGTGACACCGCATGAAATCTTGTTTTCCTCGTCACAATCCCTCCGATAACAGTCTTTGACCAGCGCCAACCTGCCCTCCACTCACGCCTTAGGCACATCGCCGCAGATGGAGCGATAGGGCCATTTGGAGGTCGAGATGCAGGGAACCAGTGTGCTGTTCGGTCAGATCCTAGCGGTGTTCGGGATCGTGATCACCGGGATGTGGGGCGCCACCCAGTGGACCGCTGCACAACTCGGCTACCAGCTACGCTTGGGCGCTCCCTGGTTCGATCTGATCGGGCTGCCGATCTATCATCCGTGGCAGCTGTTCGAGTGGTGGTACTTCTTCGATGCCTACGCGCCTGACATTTTCCTACGCGGCGGCGCCATCGCCGCGTGCAGCGGATTAATCTCCGCCTTTGTCGCCATCGCATTATCTGTGTGGCGCGCACGGCAGTCCAAGCTGGTCACGACATACGGCTCGGCACGTTGGGCCGAACCAGCGGAGATTCACAAGGCCGGGCTGATCGGTCCGTCCGGTGTCTTCCTCGGCCGCAAGGATCAGAACTATCTGCGTCACGACGGCCCGGAGCATGTAATGGCCTTCGCGCCAACACGGTCCGGCAAGGATGTCGGCCTGGTGGTTCCTACCCTATTGTCCTGGCCCGGTTCGGCTGTGATCCACGATATCAAGGGCGAGAACTGGAATTTGACCGCCGGATGGCGCTCGCGCTTCTCGCACTGCCTGCTATTCAACCCGACCGATGCAAAATCGGCCGCCTACAACCCGCTGCTCGAAGTGCGGCGCGGCATGCACGAAGTACGCGACGTGCAGAACATCGCCGACATCCTCGTGGACCCCGAAGGTGCGCTGGAGCGGCGCAACCACTGGGAANAGACTTCGCACGCCCTGCTGGTCGGCGCGATCCTGCACGTGCTCTACGCCAGCGAGGACAAAACGCTGCGCGGCGTCGCCAACTTCCTGTCCGATCCGGCCTCACCCTTCGAGCTGACGCTGCACCGGATGATGACGACGCACCATCTCGGCGATGCACCGCATCCCGTGGTCGCATCAGCCGCACGCGAGGTTCTGAACAAAAGCGACAACGAGCGCTCGGGTGTGCTGTCCACCGCAATGAGCTTCCTAGGCCTGTATCGCGACCCCACGGTAGCCGAAGTGACCTCGCGCTGCGATTGGCGCATCGCCGACCTGATCGATGCCGATTCTCCCGTGTCGCTGTACCTGGTGGTGCCGCCCTCTGACATCAGCCGTACCAAGCCGCTGATCCGCTTGATCCTCAACCAGATCGGGCGACGCCTGACCGAGTCGCTCGACGGCAGCGACGGCATCGCGCGCCGCCACAAGTTGTTGCTGATGCTTGACGAGTTTCCGGCTCTGGGTCGGCTGGACTTCTTCGAGTCGGCTCTGGCCTTCATGGCGGGCTATGGGCTGCGCGCCTTCCTGATCGCGCAATCGCTCAACCAGATCGACAAGGCCTACGGTCAGAACCATTCCATCCTCGACAACTGCCACGTGCGCATCACATTCGCCACCAATGACGAACGCACGGCCAAACGCATTTCAGAGGCGCTGGGCACGGCCACCGAATTGCGCGCACAGCGCAACTACGCGGGCCACCGGCTGGCCCCGTGGCTCGGACACTTGATGGTTTCGCGCCAGGAAACTGCACGGCCACTGCTCACACCCGGCGAGGTGATGCAGTTGCCGCCCGACGACGAAGTGGTGATGGTGTCCGGCCATCCACCCATCAAGGCCCAGAAGATTCGCTACTACCTGGACGCGAATTTCAAGACGCGCATTCAGGCACCACCGCAATTACGGCACGGGCACTATGCCGATGTGCCGGCACCACGGCCCGACGACTGGACCGGACTGGCCACCCTTGCCGCATCGATTCCTGGTCTGGTTTTCCCCGCACATGGTGAGGCCATCGACGACGGCGGGCACCAGCAGCAGCCGGAACTGGCCGAAGTCGCGTTCATGCCGAAACCCGAACACGCGGTGGACGATCTGGCCCTGCTCGATGACGACGACCTGCCGCCACCCCTGCCCGCTCAACTCGACCCGCGCCTGCAACGCACCGCGCGGCTGGCGGCGCTCGATCCTGACGATGGGACCGCGCTATGAGTCGCGCGCGCCTGAACCTCTTCATCGAGCCCGACCACGCCAGGCGGCTCGACGAGTTGGCGGCCATGAAAGGCCTGTCCAAGTCTTCGATCGTCGCGGCGGCCCTCGCCTCCTTCCTATCCCCGGATTCCGGCGACCAGCGCGAAGCCGCTATCGCCAAGCGGCTGGACCGGCTGTCGCGCCAGTTCGACAAGCTGGAGCGTGACCAGAACATCCTGATCGAGACCATGGCGCTGTATGTGCGCTACTTCCTGACCGTCAGCACGCCGGTGCCGGAAGCGCATCAGGAAGCAGCACGCGCTCAGGGCCGCGCACGTTTCGAGCAGTTCGTCGAACAACTCGGCCGGCACCTGCTGCGCGGACGCAGTCTGGTCAAGGATGTGGTCGAAGAAATTCAGCCCGATCAGAGCCAGTTTTTCGGCTTGCAGGAGAACGCCAACACCGTGTCGTCAACAGACGACCCTGGAACACCGTCATGAGCGGCGCGGCGCACGATCAGGGCTTGTCGGCCTCGCTGGCGCTGGAGCGTCGCGTGCTCATGCTGCGCACGGCGATGGGGCCGGACATCGCCAAGGCGTTGAACGACCCCGACGTGGTGGAAGTCATGTTGAATCCCGACAGCTCGCTCTGGGTGGATCGGCTGGGCAGCGGCCGCGAACCGCTGGGTGTCAGTCTCACGCCCGCCGATGGCGAACGCATCATCCGCCTGGTCGCCGCCCACGTGGGCGCCGAGGTGCATGCCGGCAAACCGCTGCTGTCCGCCGAGCTGCCGGAGACCGGGGAACGTTTCGAGGGCGCCCTGCCACCCGTGACGCCGAGGCCGGTCTTCGCGCTGCGCAAGCGCGCGGTCGGTCTGATCCGGCTCGACGCCTACGTGGCCGATGGCATCCTGACCGAGGCTCAGGCGGAATTCCTGCGCGACGCGGTGCGCGCGCGCCAGAACATCCTCATCGCGGGCGGCACCAGCACCGGCAAGACCACACTGACCAATGCCCTGCTCGACGAGATCGCGGCCACCAGCGACCGCGTGATCGTGTTGGAAGACACGGTGGAACTGCAATGCACTGCGCGCGACCACGTACCCCTGCGCACTCGTGTGGGTGTCGTGACCATGGCCGAGCTGGTGCGCTCGACCCTGCGGCTACGGCCAGACCGCATCGTCGTGGGTGAGGTACGCGGCGCCGAAGCGCTGGACTTGCTCAAGGCTTGGGGCACCGGCCATCCGGGCGGCATCGCCACCGTCCATGCCGGTTCCGCCGCGNGCGCGCTGCTGCGGCTGGAACAACTGATCCTCGAAGTCGCCGTGACCCCTCCACGCGCCCTGATCGCGGAAGCGGTCAACGTCATCGTCTACATCGCCGGGCGCGGCCATGCGCGCCGCGTGCAGGAAATCGCCCGCGTCATCGGCTTCGACAACCACGGCTATCAGCTCAGCGCCGAGCTGATGCCTTGCGTCCCTTTACTTTCATCAACTCCAGGAGAACCGTCATGACGACTTCACGCATTTCCGTAAAACCTGCCTTGCAATTCGTGGCGCTCGCCGCGCTGCTGCTGGCTATCGCGATTCCCGCGCATGCCGCAGGCTCGAACATGCCATGGGAGGCACCGCTGCAATCGGTGCTGGACTCGATCCAGGGACCGGTGGCCCGCATCATCGCGGTGATCATCATCATTGCCACCGGATTGACGCTGGCCTTCGGCGACACCAGCGGCGGCTTCCGCAAGCTGGTGCAGATCGTGTTCGGTCTGTCGATCGCGTTTGCCGCGTCATCGTTCTTCCTGACCTTTTTCAGTTTCAGCGGCGGCGCGGTGCTGGCATGAGCGTGGCTGGTATGAACACGCCAGATGCTGATACAGCCGGCTTCGAGGTGCCGCTACACCGCTCGCTGACTGAACTCATTCTGCTGGGTGGCGCACCGCGCACCGTGGCGATTGCCAACGGGACGCTGGCCGCCGCCGTAGGGCTCGGGCTGCAACTCTGGCTGCCCGGCATGGTGCTGTGGATTGTCGGGCACTCGCTGGCCGTGTGGGGCGCGAAACTCGATGCGCAGTTCATGGCGGTCTTCGCGCGGCACATCAAGCACCGTCAACTTCTGGACTTGTGAGGGCGATCCCATGATGCACCTCGCCGAATACCGCAAGCGCCCCGCGCTGTTGGCCGACTGGCTGCCCTGGGCGGGACTGGTCGCACCGGGCGTCGTACTCAACAAGGATGGCTCGCTCCAGCGCACGGCAAGCTTTCGCGGGCCGGATTTGGACAGCGCGACGCAGGGTGAACTGGTTGCGACCTCCGCGCGGTTGAATAACGCACTGCGTCGGCTTGGATCGGGTTGGGCTTTGTTCGTGGAAGCCGAGCGGCGCGTGGCCGCTAACTATCCGGAGTCGGTGTTCCCCGAGCCGCTCTCCTGGCTGGTCGATGAAGAACGCAGGGCCACTTTCGAGGAAGCCGATAGCCACTTCGAGAGCGCCTATCACTTGACGTTGCTGTACCTGCCACCCGAGGAATCGACGGCCCGCGCCGCGAAGCTGCTGTATGAGAACAGCAAGGTCGAAGGCATGGACTGGCGCGAGCGGCTGGATGGCTTCGTGTCGGAGACCGAACGCTTCTTCGGCCTGCTTGAAGGGGTGATGCCGGAGATCGCGTGGCTCGACGATGGCCAGACGCTAACCTATCTGCACGCCTGCATATCCACCCGTCGGCATCCGGTGGCCGTGCCCGAAATTCCCATGCACCTCGATGCGCTACTGGCTGATGAGCCATTGACGGGTGGCCTTGCGCCGATGTTCGGGAGCCAGCATCTGCGGGTGGTGTCAGTACGCGGCTTCCCGACTTCGACCTGGCCGGGTTTGCTTGACGACCTCAACCGCCTGGGCTTTGCCTACCGCTGGAGCACGCGCTTTCTGTGCCTCGACAAGGCCGAGGCCGAGAAGGAACTCAGCCGCTTGCGCCGCCAGTGGTTCGCCAAGCGCAAGAATATCGTCGCGCTGCTGCGCGAGACGGTCTTCCAGCAGGAAAGCCCGCTG
Source organism: Thiobacillus sp. (assembly GCF_013693775.1). Classification (NCBI taxonomy): domain Bacteria; kingdom Pseudomonadati; phylum Pseudomonadota; class Betaproteobacteria; order Nitrosomonadales; family Thiobacillaceae; genus Thiobacillus; species Thiobacillus sp. The sequence continues at coordinate 508,943 of NZ_CP059257.1, read as the reverse complement.
GTCGACTCCGATGCGTCGAACAAGGCAGTGGACGCCGACGCCGCCTTGCAGGAACTTGGCAGCGACCAGGTGTCGTTCGGCTACGTCACGGCCACCGTGACGGTGATCGATGCCGATGCAACTGCCACCGACGAGAAGCTACGTGCCGTGGAGCGCACCATCCAGGGCCGGGGTTTCGTGACGATCCCCGAGACCTTGAATGCGGTCGATGCCTGGCTGTCGTCGATTCCGGGGCACGCCTACGCCAACGTGCGCCAGCCCATCGTCTCGACGCTGAACCTCGCGCACATGATGCCGGTCTCCGCCGTGTGGGCCGGACAAGAGCGCAATACACATCTCGACGGCCCGCCACTGATCGTGACGCGCACCGATGGCGCGACACCGTTCCGGCTGGTCACACACATCGGCGACGTGGGCAACACGCTGGTGGTCGGTCCCATCGGCATGGGCAAGTCGGTGTTGCTGGCCACCTTGGCATTGCAGTTCCGTCGCTATGCCGGCTCGCGCATTTTCGCGTTCGACATGGGGCGTTCGATTCGCGCCACCGTGCTTGGGCTGGGTGGCGAGCATTACGACCTGGGCGCGGACGGCGCCATCGCCTTCCAGCCGTTAGCCCGTATCGACCAGGAGGGTTATCGCGCCTGGGCGGCGGATTGGGTCCAAGGTCTTTTGATTCACGAAGGTGTGGTTGTCGGGCCGGCCGAGAAGGAATCTGTGTGGTCGGCGCTGAACAGTCTCGCCAGCGCGCCGCTCGGTCAGCGCACCCTGACCGGCTTGTCGGTACTGCTGCAATCGAACGCACTGCGCCAGGCGCTGCAACCCTATGTGCTGGACGGCGCTCACGGCAAGCTGCTCGATGCCGACCATGACCGGCTCGGTTGCGCCGACGTGCAGGCGTTCGAGATGGAAGAACTGATGCACAGCAAAGCGGCAGCGCTGGCGGTACTGCGCTACCTGTTCGCACGCTTCGAGGAACGACTCGACGGTGCCCCGACACTGCTGATCCTTGATGAAGCCTGGCTGTTCCTCGACGACCCGGTGTTCGCCGCGCGCATCCGGCAGTGGTTGAAGACGCTGCGCAAGAAGAACGTGTCGGTGATCTTCGCCACACAATCTCTGGCGGACATCAAGGATTCCAGCATTGCGCCGGCCATCGTCGAGAGCTGCGTGAGCCGTATCTTCCTGCCCAACCCGCAGGCGACCGAGCCGCAGATTCGCGTCATCTACGAGAGCTTCGGCCTCAATGCGCGACAGATCGAGATCGTGGCGACCGCCCAGCCCAAGCGCGACTACTACTACCAGTCACGGCTCGGCAACCGCGTCTTCGACCTCGGACTCGGGCCGGTGACGCTGGCGTTCGCTGGCGCGGCCAAGCCCGAAGACCAGCGCGCCATCGACGCCATTTCCGCGTCGGTGCCGCCCGCGGATTTCGCAGCCGTCTGGCTGCGCCATCGTGGCCTCGACTGGGCCGCCGATCTGATCCCGTCGTTCCCCTTCACTCCCCAGGAGAAGCAGCCATGAAGAAAACCCTTCTTGCCATCGCCGCCGCCGTACTCATGACCGTGATGCCCTCGGTACAGGCGACGGTGGTGGTCATCGATCCGGCCAACTTGATTCAGAACATCCTGACAGCTGCCCGCGCCCTGCAGCAGATCAACAACCAGATCCAGCAACTGCAGAACGAAGCGCAGATGCTGACCAACCAGGCTAAGAACCTGACCAGTCTCCCCATCAGCGCGCTCAATCAACTGCAATCTGCGCTGTCCGCGACTAACCAGTTGATCCAGCAGGGCCAGGGGCTGGCGTTCAATGTCACGCAATTGCAGACCCAGTTCGCCCAGCTCTACCCGGCTTCCTACACCGCATCCACGACCGGCAGCCAGATGGCACTGGATGCGCAGCAGCGCTGGATGAAATCACTCGACGCATTGCGCACGGCAACCCAGGTGCAGGCGCAGGCGGTGCAGAATTTTGCGGTGGACGAGCAGACCCTGACTGACCTGGTGAACCGCAGCCAGTCGGCGGTCGGCGCCTTGCAGGCTACCCAGGCGACGAACCAGTTGCTGGCTTTGCAGGCCCGGCAGGCGATCCAGGCGCAGCAACTCCAGATCACCCAGAGCCGGGCCGCCGCGCTGGAACAGGCTCGGCAGGTGTTGGTCCAGGAGCGCGCCAATGAGGTGCGCAAGCGCTTCCAGGGCGGCGGCACGCCTATACGCCGTACAGCGTCAACTACTACGGCAATTGAGAAAACGTGACCCTGAAAACCCTTCTCATCGCCGCCGCCTGCACCGTCCTGCTGGCCGCGTGCGGCAACCCGGAACCCGCCGAGTCCGTCGAATCGCTGATGGCGAATCCTGATCGCCTGAAGGAAGTCCGCGCGCACTGCAAGGCCGACCACACCAAGGTGGGTGATGCCCTGTGCAACAGGGCGAGTGAGGCCACGCGGCGGCGCTTCATGGGCAGCGGCACGCCGTACATGGCGGCGCCACCGGCTGCACCCGCTTCTGCACCGAAAGACTGAGCCATGAATGATCTGTCGGTCATCGACCACTTCCTCGATGTCTTCTCGCACTACATCGACTCGGGTTTCGGCCTGCTGCATGGCGAGGTGGCGTTTCTCACCGCGACGCTGGTGGTGATCGACATGACGCTAGCCGGGCTGTTCTGGGCCATGGGCGGCGAGGACGTGATCGGGAGGCTGATCAAGAAGACGCTCTACGTCGGCGCGTTCGCGTTCATCATCGGCAACTTCAACACCCTGGCCGGCATCCTGTTCAATTCGTTTGCCGGACTCGGGCTGGTGGCGTCGGGTTCCACGCTGACGCAGGCGCAGTTCCTGCAGCCGGGCCATCTGGCCAAGGTCGGCGTCGATGCGGCACAGCCGATCATGGCGCAGATCAGCGACCTGACCGGCTTCNCCGAGGTCTTCGCGAACCTCGATGTCATCGCCGTGCTGTTTCTCGCCTGGCTGGTGGTGATCGTCAGCTTCTTCGTGCTCGCCGTGCAGCTCTTCGTCACGCTGATTGAATTCAAGCTGACCACGCTCGCGGGCTTCGTGCTGGTGCCGTTTGCGTTGTGGAACAAGACCGCGTTCCTGGCCGAGAGGGTGCTGGGCAACGTGGTGTCATCGGGCATCAAGGTGCTGGTGCTGGCGGTGATCGTCGGCATCGGCACGGGACTGTTTGCACAGTTCCAGACCCCTCCCAACACTGAGCCCTCCATCGACCTGGCGTTGACCATCATGCTCGCCTCGCTGGCGATGCTGGGACTGGGGATCTTCGGGCCGGGGATTGCCACCGGGCTGGTGTCCGGCGCACCGCAACTCGGTGCGGGTGCGGCGGCCGGCACGGCGCTGGGTGCGGCCGGTTTGGCGGTGGCTGGAGGCGCAGCTGTCGCCACCGGCGGTGCAGCAGTAGCGGCGGGTGCGCGCATGGCGCCGGGTTCCGCACGCGCGGCCATAGGCGGAGCAGCGTCGGCCGGGCGTGCAAGCAGCGCTATGGCAAGCAGCGCGAAAACCGCCTACCGGGCTAGTGCCGCGGCATCGGGTGGCGCTGGGGTTCGTGCCGCCGGCGCAGGCCTTGCCAATGTGGCCAAAAGCGGCGCCGGTGCTGTCGGCCAGCGCGTCGCAGCCGGTGCCAAGGCGGTCAAGGATCGCGTCGCGAACTTCGTCGCTGACGCTGCTGCGCCTGCGGCGGCAGCCAGTTCCACCGAATCAGCCGATGCAGCCGAAGCCAGGCCCNCTGCGGCGGAACCCGCCTGGGCCAAACAAATGCGCCGCAAACAGCAGGTGAGCCATGCCGCCACGACGGCGGCTCACACCCTGCGTTCGGGCGATCACGGCGGTGGCGGTGCCAGCCCGAGCCTGCGCGACGATTCGAACCACTAAAGATTGAATACCGGAGATCAGTTCATGCGATTCAAACGACCCCAGGTGCGCTACGCGGACACACCGGAACCCGTCACCCCGTACCAGGCGGCCGCGCAGGTCTGGGACCAGCGCATCGGCAGTGCGCGCGTGCAGGCGAAGAACTGGCGGCTGATGGCCTTCGGCTGCCTGTCGCTCGCCTTGTTGATGGCGGGTGGCCTGGTGTGGCGTTCGGCGCAGTCCATCGTCACGCCTTATGTGGTCGAGGTGGCCACCGGTGGTCAGGTGCGCGCAGTCGGTGAAGCGGCCACGCCATACAAGCCCAACGATGCGCAGATCGCCTACCACCTGGCGCGTTTTCTTACCGACGTGCGCTCGCTGTCGATCGACCCCATCGTCGTGCGGCAGAACTGGCTCGAAGCCTACGACTACGCCACCGACATGGGCGCGGCAATGTTGAACGACTACGCGCGCACCAACGATCCATTCGCGCGCATCGGCCAGACCTCGACGTCCGTGGAGATCACCAGCGTGGTACGCGCCAGCGACTCATCGTTCCAGGTGCGCTGGATCGAGCGCAGCTATGTGAACGGTTCGCCCTCGGGCACCGAACGCTGGACCGCCGTGCTGTCCATCGTGCTGCAACCGCCGCGCACCGAAGAGAGGCTGCGCAAGAACCCCTAGGAATTTACGTGAACGGCATTTCCTGGAGCCGTGAACTCGACGCGACCGAAGGAGCAAAGAAACCATGAAACCCAAAATCCGCATTTACGCTTTGCCGTTGATCCTGAGCGCCACCCTGGCAACCGTCAGTGGTTGCGCCACACACGGCAAGCCGCCACCAGACATCACGCTGGACGAACCCATCGCGGCGCACGCGCTGCCGGAGTTGCCCAAGCCCATCGAGGTAGTCGAAGTGCCAAAGCCACTGCCGCTGCCGGAACAGTTGAAGCCGCTGGCGAGTACGCCAGAGGACAAGCCAGTCGCCGAATTGCCCGACGAGAAGGCTCGCGTGGCACGCGCCAATGCGGAGGCGCGCGTGCCGCCCAGCCGCGAGGGCTATATCAACGCGATCCAGGTCTGGCCCTACGCGGACGGCGCGCTATATCAGGTCTACACCAGCCCTGGCCGCGTCACCGTGATTACCTTGCAGGAAGGTGAAGAACTGGTGACGGTCTCAGCCGGCGACACGGTGCGCTGGATCGTGGACGATACCGCGAGCGGCACGGGCGCCAGCCTGCGCGTGAACATCCTCGTGAAGCCCACGCGCGTCGGGCTGAAGACGAATCTCGTCATCACCACCAACCGCCGCACCTACCTGCTCGAACTATCTTCGACACCACAGGCGTGGATGGCGTCGGCATCGTGGGACTACCCGAAGGACCGCATGCTGGCCTTGCAGAAGCAGGCGCAGCAGGCTCAGGCGGCAGCGCCGGTGGATTCGGGCTTGTCATTGGAGAAGATCAAGTTCCGCTATGCAATCTCCGGTGACAGCCCACCGTGGAAGCCACTGCGCGCGTTCGACGACGGCGAGCGGGTCTATATCCAGTTCCCTGCTGGCATCGCGAAGGGCGAGCTGCCGCCGCTATTCGTGATCGGGCAGCAGGGCGATGGCCAGCTCGTGAACTACCGCTTCCGCTCCNCCTATTACGTGGTGGATCGGCTGTTCGGTGCCGCCGAGTTGCGGCTAGGTGTGGACAAGGCCGCCGTCGTGCGCATCGAACGCACCGATGGCATGGCCAGCACGGCGCGGAGGCATTGAGCATGAGCACGCCCGCCACGCCGCAGACGCCGTCGACTGGGACAAATAAGGCCGACCCGGACGCCTTGGCTCTGCGCGCTTCGCCGCGTCCGGTCACGCGGCTTAATCGGCGCATGCTGGCCGTGCTTGCAGGGGCGCTCGGCATCGTCATACTGGGCGCCACACTCTGGTCCTTGCAGCCGCACAAGCGTGAGCGCAACCCGGCCACCGAGCTGTACAACGTGGATCGCGTCTCACGGGCCGATAGCCTCGACCAGTTGCCCAAGGACTATACGAAAGTGGTGCCAATGGCTAAGCCTGGAGTGCCGATGTTGGGTGAGCCATTGCCGGGCGACTTGGGGCCGGCCATCGTGCATGCGCAGAACCAAGGGAACACGGGCGCGTACACCNCCGCGCAACCCGGCCGCATCGCACAGCCGGGCGATGCCGAGGATGCGGCGCGTTCGTCGGTGTTCTTCCGCAGCAGTAGTGCAACAAAGGCGGCACCGGCAACCACCGTGGCCGCAATCCAACCCGAGCCGGCATCGGGCAATCAAGCCTTCAATCCGATGGCTTCGATATCGGCACAACCAACCGATCCGACGGCTGCGCAGAATCGGCAGGAGCAGAAGCAGGCCTTCGTCGCCAATGGCGGCGATACGACCACCCGCAATCCGGCCAGCCTGCAACCGCCAGCCTCGCCCTACCAAGTGATGGCGGGCACCATCATTCCGGCGGCGCTGGTGACGGGCATCAACTCCGACCTGCCAGGGCAGGTCATCGCCAATGTCACCGAGGCGGTCTACGACACGGCCACGGGTCGCTTTCTGCTGATTCCGCAGGGGTCGCGGCTGATCGGCCGCTACGACAGCCAGGTTTCATTCGGTCAGCGACGGGTACTGCTGGTGTGGACGCGCTTGATCCTGCCTGATACTTCGTCGATTTCGCTCGACCGATTGCCTGGCATCGACCCAGCGGGCTATGCCGGGCTGGAGGATGGCGTCGATTGGCATTGGGATCGCATTCTTGCCGGTGCGGCGTTGTCCACGCTGCTCGGCGTCGGTGCGGAGCTGGCAGCACCCAACAACAACGGCAGTACCGGTAGCGTCACCGTCGCCGTTCGCCAGAGCGCTCAGGACACCGTGAACCAGGTCGGTCAGGAGATTACAAAGCGCAATCTGAGCATCCAGCCAACACTAACCATCCGGCCTGGTTTTCCGATGCGCGTGATTGTGAACAAGGATCTGATTCTGCGGCCGTATCAGCCGCTGTTCTTCCAGAGAGGTTCGTCACAATGAACACACCAAATGGGAAGCTGCGGCTGGGGCCGCTGCCGAAAACCGAGACTGTANAAGTCACTGTCGCCCTGACGGTCACGCTCAAGGCCGATTTAGAGCGCTACGCCGCCCTACATGCGCAGACCTACGGCGAACCGGTCGATGCCGCCACATTGATCCCGCACATGCTGGAATCATTCATGGCACGGGATCGGGGATTCAGAAAATCGGCCGCGGAAGGAGAGCCAGCATCGCGGCCGAAACCTGCATCTAATCAATAGCGCTCAGACATTCGACTCTGCCTAAAACACCAGCCTAGCCTGAATGTGAATGCGCAATTACCACCCATGCCCGGCGTACGCCCATGCACGCCCGAGCGGGTTTTCGGAAACGGGGATCGGCGAGACCATATCTGCTGACAGTGAAATTGCCGACAACGGTCTCAAACCGAGCCGAACCGGCGCACCCATGGAGCGAAACATGAGCAACCCAAGTCGATGGGTGCTGATCAACCGATTCGCAGAGATCACTGGATACAGCGAAGACGCGGTACGCCACAAGGTCAAGAACGGCACTTGGTCGCAAGGCCGTATCTGGCGCAAAGCACCGGATGGCCGCATTCTTGTGAACTTGGAAGAGTTTGAGCGCTGGGTGGAGAGCGGCAGGCAACTGGCTGCGCATTGATACCGGTCAGTCGTTCACGTTAGCCACACTTTTGCTCTTCTCTGCTTGGAGCAGTCCTGCGGCGCCATCGTTGATTTATACGCTCAATGAGCGTATCATTTCGCCGACTGCCAACAGTCGGCGCGGGTATCTTGTCCTGCGAGGCGTGATGGCGCACATGGACTCACGCGATGCCACACTCGCTCAACCGACGCAACAACATTTCGGCTTCGACAACTGCCACGCCCCCGAGCCTGATGACATTCGTGCGGCCAGAACCGCAGCAGGTTTGACGCAAACGGAAGCCGGTGCCGTGGTGCATGCATCGTTGCGCACTTGGCAGCAGTGGGAGGCAGGGGATCGCAAGATGCACCCTGGACTGTTTGAGCTATTCACGCTCAAGACCGCACGAGAAAATCGCAAGCAACAAGCCAGCGACAGAAACAACCAGGAGTAATTTCGGGAGAGTAATGATGGCGGCGCAAATGGATACCGTGATAAGCAGCAACCTTCCAGGCATCGAAGTGCATGGAAAGTCGATTCGCGTGGTGTTCATGCACAAGGGAGTGCGCCATCGCCACACGCTGGGTATCGAGCCAACCAAGGCAAACCTGAAACATGCGTCTCGCCTTCGCAGCGCCGCCATGTATGCGCTCAAGACGGGGACCTACAACGAGGCTGAGTNNTTTCCCCATTCGAGGCAAGGCGACCAAGCCGGCACGGCAGGCAAACGTCTCGGCGATCTGTACGAACGGTACATGCCGCTCAAGGCCGTGGACATCACTTCCGAAACACAGAATCGCTACGAGGTAGCACTGAACTCCTGCTTGAACACCATCGGCAGGGACCGGCTTGCCGATGCGCTTATTCCTGCCGACATCCAACAGTTGCGAGTCGATCTGATCGAGACGCGCGCAGTTTCGACAGTGAATCACTACCTCGCAACATTCGCGGGCTTTCTCTACTGGTGCGAGCAGAACCACTTCTGCGCTGAAGGCTTGGCCAAGAACTGCACGCGCTTCACCAAGAGCAACAAGGACCCGGACCCGTTCACTTATCAGGAGTACAACGCGCTAATCACGAAGGGTTGCCTGCACCCAATGGACGCGGCCTCGGTGACACTCGCGTTCTACACAGGCCTGCGGCCGGGCGAGTTGTGTGGGCTCGCTGTGGAGGACATTGCCACCGATCTGAGCAAGCTGACGGTGAGGCGCTCAGTCACACAGTCGCTGACCTTCAAGATTCCGAAGACGAACAAGGAACGTACCATCCTGCTGTTCCCGCCGGCACAAGCTGCACTCAAAGTCCTAATCGAAGATGCACTGACGCGCGATGCGATGGACTTGGAAGTCTGGCTGAATCGTCATGAGTCTCGCGTTGATCGCGCCCGGCTGTTGTTGTCGCCGAAGACGCAGGCACGCAAGACCGACGTAAACGCGTGGTACGTGCCAAGCGCATGGAACACCAAATGGGCCAACTTGACCAGGCGCGCCGAGGTACGGCATCGCCCGCCTTATCAGACCCGCCACACCTACGCCTGCTGGAACCTCACCGCACGGGGTAATCTTGCCTTCATCGCCAACCAGATGGGGCACAGTGACTATTCGATGCTCGTGAAGGTCTATGGTCGCTGGATAGATTCGGAATCCNCCAGAGAGCTGGGGCGCATCTGGCAGGGCATGAAANAACTCGTTCAAATTGCCCCAAATTTGCCCCAATAAAAATACTAAAACAAGACAAATGATTGTTTTTAATGAGTAAAGAAGTCTCATCTACGCACACGCCGATGATGCAGCAGTACCTCGGGATCAAGACACACCATCCCGACATGCTGCTGTTCTACCGCATGGGCGACTTCTACGAGCTGTTCTTCGAGGATGCCGAAAAAGCGGCGCGACTCCTCAATATCACGCTCACGACGCGCGGCGCCTCGGCGGGCGCGCCGATCAAGATGGCCGGCGTGCCTTACCACAGTGTCGAGCAATACCTGGCACGGTTGCTGAAACTGGGCGAATCGGTGGTGATTGCCGAGCAGGTGGGCGATCCAGCAACGTCGAAAGGCCCGGTCGAACGTCAGGTCACGCGCATCGTGACGCCAGGCACGCTGACCGATTCGGGCCTGCTGGACGAAACACGCGACACGCTGATTCTGGCTATCGCGCCCGGTCCAGCCAGGCTCGGTATCGCCTGGCTCAATCTCGCCGCCGGGCGCTTCCAGGTCACCGAAATCCACGCCACGGCCCTGTCCGCCCTGCTGGCGCGGGTGCGCCCGGCGGAAATCCTCGCGCCGGACGACTTCATTCTTGAGGGCACCGCCTGTGCGGTACGTCGGCTGGCACCGTGGCAATTCGATGTGGACGGCGCACAGACCCGCCTGGCGCAGCAATTCGGCAGCCGCGATCTCACCGGCTTCGGTGTCGCCGATCTGGCTTTGGGCATCGCCGCCGCGGGCGCGCTGCTCGACTATATCCAGAGTACGCAACGTACTGCGCTACCGCATATCCAGGCCATCCACGCCGAGCGCGACAACGACTTCGTGCAGCTCGACGCCGCCACCCGGCGCAACCTGGAACTCACCGAAACCCTGCGTGGCGAGGCGGCGCCAACCCTCTTGTCGGTACTCGATACCACCGCCACCGGCATGGGCACGCGCCTGCTGCGTCACTGGCTGCACCATCCGCTGCGCGACCGCGGAATCCTGATCCAGCGGCGCGATGCAATCGGCGTGCTCGCCGAACTGCCCGACACCGCTGCCACCCTTACCCGGCTACTGAAAAGCTGCGCCGGCGTGGAGCGGATCAGTGGCCGCATCGCCCTGAAAAGCGCCCGTCCGCGCGACCTGTCGGGCCTGCGCGACACCCTGGCGCAGCTGCCCGAACTTGCCACCACGTTGCCCGACGACCACGCACACCTGTCGGCACTGCAAGCCCGACTCGCCGCCCGTCCCGATCTGCATGCCCTGCTCGCGCAAGCCATCCAATCCGAACCCGCCAGCGTGCTGCGTGAAGGCGGCGTCATCGCCGATGGATACGACGCCGAACTCGACGAACTACGCGCCCTGACGCGCGACGCGGGCGCCTTCCTGCTCGAACTGGAAACCCGCGAACGCGCGCGCTCAGGCATCGGCAGCCTCAAGGTCGAATACAACAAGGTGCACGGTTTCTACATCGAAGTCAGCCGCGCGCAATCGGAAAACGTGCCGGACGATTACCGCCGCCGGCAGACGCTCAAGAACGCGGAGCGCTACATCACGCCGGAGTTGAAGGCCTTCGAAGACAAGGCGCTGTCGGCGCAGGACCGGGCTCTGGCACGCGAGAAAGCATTATTCGAGGCGCTACTGGAAACACTGACGCCGCATGTGCCGGCGTTGCTTACAATTGCCGCCGCGCTGGCCGAGATCGACGTACTGGCGAGCCAGGCCGAACGCGCCGCTTCGTTGAAATTATGTGCGCCCGATTACACCAGTGAGCCAGGCATCCTCATTCGTGGCGGCCGCCATCCCGTGGTCGAGGCACAAGTCGACCACTTCATCGCCAACGACGTCACGCTCAACCGTACGCGGCAGATGCTGCTGATCACCGGTCCCAACATGGGCGGCAAATCGACTTACATGCGGCAAGCGGCGCTGATTGCACTGCTGGCCTGCTGCGGGCTGTGGGTGCCGGCCAGCTCGGCGAAAATCGGCGACATCGACCAGATTTTCACCCGCATCGGCGCCTCCGACGATCTGGCAGGGNGACGTTCGACCTTCATGGTCGAGATGACCGAAACCGCGCATATTCTGCACAACGCCAGCGCCAACAGTCTCGTCCTGCTCGACGAGATCGGTCGCGGCACCTCCACCTTCGATGGCCTCGCGCTGGCCTGGGCGGTTGCGCGTCACCTGGTGGCCGCTACCCGTGCGTTCACCCTGTTCGCCACCCACTATTTCGAGCTGACCCAACTGGCACAGGAGTTCCGTCAACTCGCCAACGTGCACCTCGACGCCAAGGAACACGGTGCCGACCTGGTGTTCCTGCACGCGGTGGAAGAAGGCCCGGCCTCGCAGAGCTACGGCATCCAGGTCGCCCGTCTCGCTGGCGTACCCAGCCCGGTGATCCATGCTGCGCGGCGCCATCTGCGCGAACTTGAGGACGCACAGCTGCAGCCCGGCCCGCAGGGCGACCTGTTTGCTGCCCATCTCCCCAACAACGTGCCGCCTCCCCATCCTGCACTCGACCAGTTGCGCGAACTCGACCCCGACACTCTCACGCCAAAGGCGGCGCTCGACATGCTTTATGCCTTGAAGGCACTGACGGATACCTCGCCATGAAGTCGCTTCGCCTCGATACCGCTGAGCTCGGTCTCGACTTCGATGCCGCGCTCAAATTGGCGACGGCCATCGCCCTCCATCACCTAGGGGACGACACCATGTTGTTGAGTTGGTACGATCGCGAGCGCGATCTCGAATCGCCGGCCGGGGTAAGCGAATGTCACGAAGGCTGCGCCACAAAAGGATCCTGGGACTATGCGCTCAACCGTGGGGCGCGCCTGGCTGTCGATTTCGATTCCGGGCGTTATACCTTCTGCTTCCTGTAAGTCGCGTACCAGGACAACTTGGCATGCCCAACCCGCAGCATGGACAGCCTGATCGGCCTTGGACCTGTACGATCAACACCGGATTACGCAATCGAGACCACGACATGAAAGCCAGCGAAATGCGTATTGCAGACCCGAACGCCCTTCGCATTGCCGATGAAGGCGACATCCTCAAGGAATGCCTGCCGCTGCCTGGCGCAAAAGTGCTTGAACTCGGTTGCGGCAAGGCGGAGAAGACCCGCCTGGTCGCCCAAACGGCTGCCTCGGTGCTTGCCCTGGAAGTCGATGTCATGCAGCTCGCCGAAAATCAGGCAGCGGAAAAACCGGGCAACGTCCAATTCGCGTTTGGCGGTGCAGAAAGCATCCCGGCAGACGATTCGAGCGTCGACATCGTCCTGATGTTCAAATCCCTACACCACGTTCCGATCGAACGGATGGACGATACCTTCTCTGAAATCCACAGGGTATTGAAACCGGGTGGCCTGGCATACATCTCGGAACCCGTCTATGCCGGCGACTTCAACGAGATCCTGCGGCTGTTCCACGACGAGAAAGTGGTGAGGGAAGCCGCTTTCGCGGCAGAAATGAAAGCCGTTACAACTCAGCGGCTATCGCTCGTATCACAGACTNTTTTTCTGCAACCGATGCACTTCGACGATTTCAGCCAGTTCGAGAATCGGATACTCAAGGTGACCCACACCGAGCATCGTTTATCCCCTGCGCTTCACGAAACCGTACGCTCGGGATTCAATCGCCATATGTCGCCAAGTGGGGCAACTTTCCATATGCCCATCCGGGTCGATCTTTTCAGAAAAGACGGCCCGTAGTGGATCGGACTTGGATTCTCGCTTAAGACTACGCTTGGCTGGCCACGACCCGAACGGTCTGCCCTAGGCACCGCACCGTCTGGTTCGCTCGGATTTTCGCCGTCTTGCGGCTTTCGGGCTGGCTGTCGACGGTGACATCGCCGTTGGCGATCAGGTGCTTGCCCTGCCCGCTGCTGTCGGCGATACCGCTGAGTTTGAGCAGATCGCAAAGCGCGACGTGTTCGCCGCGCAGTTTGAATTCCAGTGTGCCCATTCCTATGCGTCTATGCGCCGCGCCGCCGCCACAGATAGCGGTAGACGAAGCCGGGATACGCAAACACCACGAACAGCGAGGCGTTGACCGCATAGAACTCCCAGTCCTGATGCTGAATGTCGCCTAGCTTGCCTTCCAACAGGCGCGCGATGCCCCCNACCACGAAAAACAGCACCACCAGTTCCAACAGCCGCCAAGCAAAATTTTTCGCGCCTGCTTTGGGCCGTATGACGAAGAAGATCCGCTCGATGAGGAAAGGCAGGTTGGCAGCGATGAACGCCAGGATCAGCAGCAGGGTAGTCGAGAAATTCACGGTGGATCCGAAAAGCTAGATAACGCCGGAGCAGACCCGCCCCGGCACGATTTGGTTCAAATATCCCGGCTCAGAAAGACGCACGGATGGCGTGGATGCATACTGCCATCAACGGCTGCGGCATGATCCCCAGCGCCAGAATGGCCAGTCCGTTGATCGACATGACGACACGGGCATCGGGGCTCGCTGCAATGGGGGCCGCATCGTGCGGTGCGTCGAAGTACATCAGTTTGACGATGCGCAAATAGTAGAACGCGCCGATCAGCGAAAACAGCACTGCCGCCACCGCCAGCCACACATAGCCGATCTCGACTACGGCCTGCAACACCGACAGCTTGGCATAGAATCCCACGGTTGGCGGCACGCCAGCCATCGAGAACATCAGCAGCAGCATCATGAACGCCAACCACGGGCTACGGCGGTTCAGGCCTTTGAAGTCCTCCAGCCGATCAGCCTCGAAACCGGCTCGCGACAAAAGCAGAATCATGCCGAAACCGCCCAGACTCATCAGCGCGTACGCCAGTACATAGAACATCGCGCCGCCATAGCCGTTCTGCGAACCGGCGAGGATGCCCAGCAGCATGAAGCCCATGTGCGAAATGGTCGAATAGGCAAGCATTCGCTTCAGGTTGCTTTGCGCAATGGCCGCGATGTTGCCAAGCGCCATCGACAATACCGCCAGGATCACCAGCATGCCGCGCCAATCACTCACTTGCGATTCCAGCCCCTGTCCCAGAATACGGATCACGAAGGCAAATGCGGCGATCTTGGGCGCGGAGCCGATGAACAATGTCATCGCGGTCGGCGCGCCATGATAGACGTCGGGTATCCACATATGGAACGGCACCGCGCCAAGCTTGAACGCCAGGCCCGCCACGATGAAGACGATGCCGAACACCAGCGGAATGCGCAGGTCCGTGCCGTCCTGTAGGGCGATGGCGATATCCCCNAGACCCAGCGAACCGGTGACGCCGTAGACCATCGACATGCCATAAAGCAGCATGCCCGACGCCAGCGCACCCAGCACAAAATATTTCATCGCGGCCTCGGTTGCCACGCTGGAGTCGCGCTGCAACGCAACCATGGCATAGAGCGACAACGACAGCAGTTCGAGGCCGAGGTACAGCGTCAGGAAATGGCTGGCCGACACCATCACCATCATGCCCAGCAGCGCGAACAACGCCAGCACGAAGAACTCGCCCTTGTAGAGCCCACGCTGACGCAGGTAATCGCGCGAATACACCAGCACGACGGCCACTGTCAGATAGAGAAACAGCTTCAGCACGTCGGACAGCGGATCGTCGATGAACAGCCCGCCCAGCGTCAGCACTGGCAGGGTGGAAAAATCACGGAGGGTAAGAAAGGCTGCTCCAGCCAGCGTGACAAGTGAAAGAAGGTAGGCCAGATAACGTTTTCCGTCGCTGGCTGCAGCGTCGACCACCAGGATCAGCGAGACCATGGCCAACACGAACATCTCAGGAAAAACAGGCGCGAATTGCATAAGGGCGTGGCGCATTTTTGAACCTTAAGGCAGTTTGCTTCGGGCGACATGCGCCAACAGGTCGACTACCGACACATGCATGACATCGGTGAACGGCTTGGGATAGAGCCCCATGACCAGCACAAGGATGGCGAGCACGCCGAGCAGCAGGACCTCGCGCGCGTTGAGGTCGCGCATTTCCTCGACGTGCGGGTTGGTGACACTGCCGAACACCACGCGTTTGTACATCCACAGCGTGTAGGCTGCGCCCCAAATCAGCGTGGTGGCGGCGATGAAGGCGAACCAGAAATTGACCTGGGTTGAAGCCATGATGACCATGAATTCGCCGACGAATCCGCTGGTGGCCGGCAGACCCGCGTTGGCCATGGCGAACAGCATGAAGAGCGCAGCGAATACCGGCATCCTGTTCACCAGGCCGCCGTAGTCCTTGATCTGGCGCGAATGCAGCCGATCGTACATGACGCCGATGCAGAGGAACAGTGCGGCGGAGACGAAGCCATGCGAGATCATCTGCACCAAGCCGCCCTCCAGGCCGAGTGGTTTGAACAGGAAGAAGCCGAGGGTGACGAAACCCATGTGCGCAATCGACGAATAGGCGATGAGCTTTTTCATGTCGGCCTGCACCAGGGCGACGAGGCCGATGTAGGCGACCGCGATCAGCGACAGCAGGATGACGAACCAGGCGAATTCGTGGCTGGCGTCCGGCAGGATCGGCAGGATGAAACGCAGAAAGCCGTAGGCGCCGACCTTGAGCGTGATCGCTGCCAGCACCACCGAGCCGCCGGTGGGCGCCTCGACGTGGGCGTCAGGCAGCCAGGTGTGCACCGGCCACATCGGCACCTTGACGCCGAACGCCAGCAGGAAGGCGAAGAACATCAGCGACTGGGCCGTCATGCCGAGTGCGGTGGTATGCCAGGTCAGGATGTCGAAGCTACCGCCGGACTGGAAGTAGAGATAGATCATCGACACCAGCATCAGCAGCGAGCCGAGCAGCGTGTAGAGAAAGAACTTGAACGCGGCATAGACCCGGTTCGGCCCGCCCCAAACGCCGACGATCAGGTACAGCGGGATCAGCATGCCTTCGAAAAAGACATAGAACAGGATGCCGTCGAGCGCCGCGAACACGCCGTTGATGAGGCCGGACATGATGAGGAAGGCCGCCATGTACTGCGCGACCTTGTCCTGGATCACCTGCCAGCCCGCGATCACCACCAGCACGGTGACGAAGCTGTTCAGCAGGATCAGCGGCATCGAGATGCCGTCGACGCCCAGATGGTAATGGATGTTGAACGCCGGGATCCACGCGGCCTTCTCGACGAACTGCATCGCCGAGGTGGTGGTGTCGAATCCGCTGGCCAGCGGAATCGCCACGATCAGGCCCAGCAGCGCACCGGCCAGTGCCAGCCAGCGTGCGAGTGCCGCGTTGCGGTCGGAGCCGGTGGCAAGCACGATCACCCCGGCCAGAATCGGAACCCAGATGACGAGGGAAAGGAAGTTGTTCAGCATGGCTCAGTTCAAGCGCGCAAACCACGTCACCAGGGCAAACACCCCGATCAGCATGGCGAAGGCGTAGTGGTAGATGTAGCCCGACTGGAAGGCCTTGACCAGGCGCGAGAAGCGTTCGACCAGGTGCGCCGCCCCGTTGACGAAAAAGCCGTCGATCACGTTCTGGTCGCCACGCCGCCACAGGCTGCCGCCGAGCGCACGTGCGCCTTTGGCGAATACCCAGCTGTAGAGTTCGTCGAACCAGTATTTGTTGAGCAGCATCCGGTGCAGGAAGCTGAAGCGCTGCGCAATGGCCGCCGGAATATCCGGGCGCTTGAGGTAGAAGAATGCCGACAGGCCGACGCCAGCCACGGCCAGCCAGAACGGCAGCGTCGCCAATGCATGCAGCCCCATTTCCATGGCACCGTGGAATTCCTGATTCAGTTCGTGCATCACCGGATGGCGGTCGGCAACGTAGATCGCGCTGCCGAAAAAGTCGCCGAACAGCATCGGTTCGATGGTCATGTAGCCGATCGCCAGCGAGGGCAGCGCCAACGCGAGCAAGGGGCCGGTAACCACCCACGGCGTTTCGTGCGGCTGGACGTCATGGCCCTGGCCATGCGCCCCATCATGCCCGGCGCCGGCATGGCCGTGGTGCGCATCGGGCTCGTTGCCATGCCCATGTCCTTGATGGAAACGTTCCTTGCCGTGGAATACCAGGAAATACATGCGGAAGGAATAGAAGGCGGTGACGAACACGCCCGCCAGCACGGCGAAATAGGCGAACCCCGCGCCCGGCAGATGCGACATCTTGGCCGCTTCGATGATGCTTTCCTTGGAATAAAAGCCCGACAGAAAAGGTGTGCCGATCAGCGCCAGCGAGCCGATCAGCGAGGTCACCCAGGTGATCGGCATGTATTTCTTCAGACCGCCCATGTAACGGATGTCCTGGTTATGATGCATGGCGATGATCACCGAACCGGCAGCCAGGAACAGCAAGGCCTTGAAGAAAGCATGCGTCATCAGATGGAATACCGCGACCGAATAGGCCGACGCGCCCAGCGCGACCGTCATGTAGCCGAGCTGCGACAGGGTCGAATAGGCCACCACGCGCTTGATGTCGTTCTGCACCATGCCGAGGAAGCCCATGAACAAGGCCGTGATCGCGCCGATCACCATGATGAAGCTGAGCGCCGTGTCCGATAGCTCGTACAGTGGCGACATGCGCGCGACCATGAAGATGCCGGCGGTAACCATCGTCGCCGCGTGGATCAGCGCGGAAATCGGCGTTGGGCCTTCCATCGAGTCGGGCAGCCAGACGTGCAGCGGAAACTGTGCCGACTTGCCCATCGCGCCGATGAACAGGAGGATGCCGATGACCGTCATCAACATCCACGGAGAGTCCGGCCACAGCGGGATGGTTTCGCGGGCAAGCGACGGCGCCTTGGCGAACACCGTGGCGTAGTCGAGCGAGCCGAAATGCGCCAGCACCAATCCAATCCCCAGGATGAAACCGAAGTCGCCGACCCGGTTGACCAGGAAGGCCTTGAGGTTGGCGTAGATCGCCGTTTCCTTGGTGTACCAGAAGCCGATCAGCAGGTAGGACACCAGTCCCACCGCTTCCCAGCCGAAGAACAGCTGCAGGAAGTTGTTGCTCATCACCAGCATCAGCATCGAGAAGGTGAACAGCGAGATGTAGCTGAAGAAGCGCTGATAGCCCGGATCGTCGTGCATGTAGCCGATGGTATAGACGTGCACCATCAGTGAGACGAAGGTGACGACCAGCATCATCATCGCCGTCAGCGCATCGATCAGGAAGCCGACCTCGAATCGCAGGTCGCCCAGCCTCATCCAGGTGTAGACCGTGCCGTTGAAGGTATGGCCGGCGAGTACGTCCTGGAACACCAGCACCGAGGCGATGAACGAGACCGCCACGCCGGCGATGGTGACGATGTGGGCGCCGGTGCGTCCGACCAGTCTGCCGAACAGGCCGGCGACGATCGCGCCGAACAACGGCGCCAGCGGCACGACGAGATAGAGCGTCTGCATGTCCACGCGCATCAGCCTTTCAGGTGGTCGAGGTCATCGACGTTGATCGTGTGCAGATTGCGGAACAGCACCACCAGGATCGCCAGGCCGATGGCCGATTCCGCTGCGGCGACGGTGAGAATGAAGAAGACGAAGATCTGGCCGTGGATATCGCCGAGGTAATGCGAAAACGCGATGAAGTTCATGTTCACCGCGAGCAGCATCAGTTCGATCGCCATTAGCAGGATGATCACGTTCTTGCGGTTGAGGAAGATGCCTAGCACGCTGATGGCAAACAGGATGCCGCCCAGCACCAGGTAATGCGATAAGGAAATCATGCACTGCCCTCCCCTGTGTCCGGCTTCTGCGTGGCCTGCATCTTGACGATGCGCAAGCGGTCATTGCGCTTGACCTTCACCTGCTCGGCGGGGTCGATGTACTTGCTGTCTTTGCGGCGGCGCAGCGTCAGTGCGATGGCAGCGACGATCGCCACCA
Source organism: Thiobacillus sp. (assembly GCF_013693775.1). Taxonomy (NCBI): domain Bacteria; kingdom Pseudomonadati; phylum Pseudomonadota; class Betaproteobacteria; order Nitrosomonadales; family Thiobacillaceae; genus Thiobacillus; species Thiobacillus sp. Next base: position 489,917 of record NZ_CP059257.1, on the reverse strand, counting down.
GCAGGATCACCGCCGCAAGCTCGAACGCATAGACATACTCGGTGTAAAGCACCCGCCCGAGTTCCTTGGTGTTGCTGTAATCGGCGGCATGCGGCGCCGGGGCCCCCATCACCTCGAGGCCGAAGTGGCGGCTGCCGAGGATCAGCGCCATTTCGATAACCAGCAGCACGGCGACGAAGCCCGCCAGCGGCAGGTAGTCCCAGAAACCCTCACGCAGTTTTTCCAGGTTGATGTCGAGCATCATCACCACGAACAGGAACAGCACCATCACCGCCCCCACGTAGACCAGCACCAGGGTGATGGCGAGGAACTCGGCTTCGAGCAGCATCCACAGCCCGGCCGCGGTGAAGAATGCCAGCACCAGATACAGCGCGGCGTGCACCGGGTTGCGCGACGTGATCACGCGCAGCCCCGCGAACACCAGGATGGCGGCGAAGAAATAGAAAATCGCTGTCGTGTAGTTCATTGTCTGGTTTCAGCGGTACTTGGCGTCAGCTGCGCGGTCGCGCGCGATCTGCTCTTCGTACTGGTCTCCGATCGCGAGCAGCATGGGCTTGGTGTAGTAGAGGTCGCCGCGCTTCTCGCCGTGATATTCGAGAATGCGCGTTTCCACGATCGAATCGACCGGGCACGATTCCTCGCAGAATCCGCAGAAGATGCACTTGGTCAGGTCGATGTCATAACGCGTCGTGCGGCGGGTGCCGTCGACACGCTTTTCCGACTCGATGGTGATGGCCAGCGCCGGACAGACCGCTTCGCACAGCTTGCAGGCGATGCAGCGCTCCTCGCCGTTGGGATAGCGGCGCAGTGCGTGCAGGCCGCGGAAACGCGGCGACTGCGGGGTTTTCTCCTCGGGGAACTGCACCGTGATCTTGCGGGCGAACAGATGCCGACCCGTGAGCATCATGCCGCGCAGGAGTTCGATCAGGAGCAGGCTGCCGAAGAAATTGGTGATCCGTTTCATCCTAGAAACCGTAGTTGGACGCACTCGATGGTGCGTTCAGGCGAGTGGCTGGCGCGAAGCGACGACGCTGCCTACCGGGGTAGGCAAGGAGAAGCGACAAAGCAAGGCGCTTGTCTGGACACGGCAGCGGGTGCGCAGCGTACCCAAACCGATGACAAACCGCATCGAAGGCACGGAACTCAGCTCCCATCTGGCCTTTGAGACATGATAAGCGGTCAACTGCGGTTTCTAGGATCATGGCGCGCTCAATGGAAGAGGTACCCATACGGTGTCTGCATCATGCCGCCGACCACGATGATCCAGACGAGGGTAATGGGAATGAATACCTTCCAGCCCAGCCGCATGATCTGGTCGTAGCGATAGCGCGGGAAGGTGGCGCGGAACCACAGAAACAGGAACAGCACGAAACCCGTCTTGAGCAACCACCAGACGATGCCGTCGGGCAGGAAAGTCACCGGCGACAGCCAGCCGCCGAGGAACATCAGCGTGGTCAGCGCGGCGATCAGGATCATGTTGGCGTATTCGGCAAGGAAGAACACCGCGAAGGCCATGCCCGAATATTCCACATGGAAACCGGCGACGATCTCGGATTCGCCCTCGGCGACGTCGAATGGCGCACGGTTGGTCTCGGCCACACCGGATATCAAGTAGACAATAAACAACGGGAAGAGCGGCCAGATATACCAGTGGTGCAGACCACCCGCCTGGCCATGCACGATGTCACTGAGATTGAGCGATTGTGCCGCCATCAGCACGCCGACCAGTGCAAAACCCATGGCGATTTCATACGATACGATCTGCGCGGCCGAACGCATGGCCCCGAGGAAGGCATATTTGGAGTTGGACGCCCAGCCCGCGATGATGACGCCGTACACACCCATCGAGGTGATTGCCATCACATACAGCAGTCCTGCATTGATGTTGGCGAGCACGAGCGTGTCGGTGAACGGAATCACCGCCCACGCTGCCAGTGCCGGGGCGATTGCCAGGATAGGACCGAGGATGAATAGGCCGCGGCTGGCCCCCGACGGGATGATGATTTCCTTCATCAGCAATTTCACCGCATCGGCGATCGGCTGCAGCAGGCCCTGGAAGCCGACGCGGTTGGGGCCGATGCGAACCTGCATCCAGCCGATGACCTTTCTTTCCGCGTAGGTGAGGTAGGCCACGCCCAGCATCAGCGGCACTACCAGCGCCAGGATCTTGATCAAGGTCCAGACGACGGTTTGAATGGCTGCCCAGTCCATGCCCACGTTCTCCATCAGACCGGCTCCGCCGTGATCGGGCCGAACATCGGGCCCAGTCCGGCCGTCAACGGGTGGCCGCTGGGTATGCGCACGCAGTTGTCGGGCAGCAAATCATCGCGCTGGACTTTGAGTGTCAGCGCACTCGCCGTCTGGCGCACCGAGACGCGGCCGTTTTCCTGCAACCCCAGCTTCGCAATCAACCGGCTGTTCATTCGCGCCACCGGAAGCGACGCATCCAGCGTCATCTGCAATGAGGGCGAGCGACGGACCACGGCGTCGGTCTGATAGATCGGCACTTCGGCGACACGTTCCAGCCCCTCGCCGGACGAAGGCGGTTCCACCCTGACACCATTGACTTCATTGTCGAGGAAAGCCTGCACCGAGCCCAGAGGCGTGTCGCCCAGCGCATCGCGCAACACCTCTTTGGAATCGTTGTGCTCGAATCCCGCCAATCCGAGCAGGTTGCCCAGGACACGCAGCACCTTCCATGCCGGGCGGGTTTCGCCGAGCGGTTTCACCACCGCGCTGAAGCTCTGCACCCGGCCTTCCGTATTAATGAAGGTACCCGAGGTTTCGGTCCACGGCGCGATCGGCAACAACACATCAGCGTAGTCGAGCGACTTGCCTTTGTAGGGCGACATCATCACGACGAATTCCGCCGCGTTGATACTGGCCATCGCCGCGACCGGATCATGAGTGTCGAGTTCAGCTTCCACGCTCAATAGCAGATAGGCACGCAGTGGTTGGGCCAACATCTGCTGGGCATTCAGGCCTTTGACGGCAGGCTGCCCCAGTGCGCCACATCCCGGAATCGCACCGACCGCCACTGCGCCGACACTGTTGGCCGCTTCGCCCAGCACGCCGAAACTGGCGCCGGCGAGCCGTGCCACTTCCTGCGCCAACGCATGAATCTGGGAATAGCTCGGGTGATGCTGCGCCATGTTGCCGAGGAACACCGCGCGCGTCTCGCCGCCCGCGATGCTCTCGGCCATCTTGCGTGCGGTGTCGTCGGCCACGCCGTGCATGGCGATGTCCGGCACCGGCAGGCTTTTCAGTTCGGCCAGCGCACGACATACGCCGGCCAATGCAGCAGCAAGCTGAGACGGTGCGACGATGCGCTTGGCGTGCACCTTGCCGAGGAATTCGTCCTCGTGCGCATTGATAAGGTTCAGCTGGCCATACCAGCGCACCGACTCGCGGATGCGGTGCGCCATCAGCGGGTGGTCCTTGCGCAGGTTGGAGCCCACGACCAGCATGCGATTGAGGCGCGACATGTAGGTCACCGGCATGCCCAGCCAGAAGCCGCCATGTGCCTTGTCATCGAGCGAAAAGTCCGACTGTCGTAGACGGTGGTCGACATTGCCGCAGCCCATGCTGCGCATCAGTTTNTGCAGCAGGAAGAGCTCCTCCGCCGGTCGATATGGCGTCGACAATGCACCGATCTGCTCAGCAGGAATCGTCTTCAATTTATCCGCGACGAACTCGAGTGCAGCTTGCCAGGTCGTCTCCACCCACTGGCCGTTGTGCTTGACCATCGGCTGGGTCAGGCGTTCGGCCGTGTTGAGGCCTTCATAGGAAAAGCGGTCGCGGTCGGCCAGCCAGCACTCGTTGACGTCCTCGTTCTCGCGCGGCAGCACGCGCATCACCTTGTTGTCCTTGACGTGGACTTCGAGGTTGGAGCCAAGGCTGTCGTGCGGGCTGATCGATGGCCGGCGCGACAGTTCCCAACTGCGGGCCGTGTAGCGGAACGGCTTGCTGGTGAGCGCGCCGACCGGGCACAAGTCGATGACGTTACCCGACAGTTCGGACGCCACCTGGCTTTCCAGGAAGGGCATCACCTCGGTATGCTCGCCGCGGCCCGGCATGCCGAGTTCCATCACGCCGGCGATTTCCTGGCCGAAGCGTACGCAGCGGCTGCAATGAATGCAGCGCGTCATGTCGGTGGCAATGAGCGGACCAAGGTTCTTGTCGCGCACCACCCGCTTGATTTCCTGGTAGCGCGACGATGAGCCGCCATAGCCTACGGCCAAGTCCTGCAGCGTGCACTCGCCGCCCTGGTCGCAGATCGGGCAGTCCAGCGGATGGTTGATGAGCAGGAATTCCATCACGCTTTTCTGCGCGTTGATGGCGTATTCCGAGCGCGTGTAGACCTTCATGCCATCGGTCACCGGCGTGGCACAGGCAGGAAGGGGCTTGGGTGCCTTCTCCACCTGCACCAGGCACATGCGGCAATTGGCGGCGATGGACAACTTCTTGTGATAGCAGAAATGTGGAATCGTGATGCCGGCCTGATTCGCCGCATCCATGATGGTGTCGCCGCTTTCGACTTGCAGCGTGCGTCCGTCAATTTCGATATTGAGCGTAGCCATCGTTAAATTCCGTTCAGAGCATGCATCGCTTGTGTTCGATGTGGTGCTCGAACTCGCGGCCAAAGTGTTTGAGGAAGCTTTGCACCGGCATCGCCGCAGCGTCGCCCAGGGCGCAGATGGTATGGCCGCCGATCCGCCCTGCCACGCTATTGAGCAATTCCATGTCTTCGGGCCGGCCCTGGCCGTGTTCGATGCGGTGGATCACCCGGTACATCCAGCCGGTTCCTTCGCGGCAAGGCGTGCATTGGCCGCAGGATTCCTCGAAGTAGAAATAGGACAGCCGTTCCAGCGCGCGCACCATGCACACCGTTTCGTCCATCACGATGACCGCACCCGAGCCCAGCATGGAACCCGCCTTGGCGATGGAATCGAAATCCATCGTGCAGTCCATCATGACGTCGGCCGGCAACACGGGAGCGGACGAACCGCCGGGAATGACGGCTTTCAGTTTATGCCCATTCCGTACGCCGCCCGCCATTTCCAGCAATTCGGCAAACGGCGTGCCGAGCGGAACTTCGTAGTTGCCGGGTTTGTTGACATGGCCCGAGACTGANAANAGCTTGGGCCCGCCGTTGTTGGGCTTGCCGAGTTCCAGAAAAGCCTGGCCGCCATGCTGGACGATCCACGGCACCGAAGCCAGCGTCTCGGTGTTGTTGATGGTGGTCGGCTTGCCATACAGGCCGAAGCTTGCGGGGAATGGCGGCTTGAAGCGCGGCTGCCCCTTCTTGCCTTCGATCGATTCGAGCAGTGCGGTTTCCTCGCCGCAGATGTAGGCACCGTAGCCATGGTGGGCATGCAACTGGAAGTTGAAGTCGGTACCGAACAATTTGTCGCCGAGATAACCTGCTTCGCGCGCCTCCTGCAATGCGCGCTCGAAGATCTCGTAGCAGTCGAAGATCTCGCCGTGGATGTAGTTGTAGCCCACGCGCGCGCCGAGCACATAGCCGGCGATCGCCATGCCTTCGATCAGCTGGTGCGGGTTGTAGCGCAGGATGTCGCGATCCTTGAACGTTCCCGGCTCGCCCTCGTCGCTGTTGCACACGATGTACTTGTCGCCCGGGAACGCGCGCGGCATGAAGCTCCACTTCAGGCCGGTCGGAAAACCCGCGCCGCCTCGTCCGCGCAGCGCGCTGGTCTTCAGCTCGGCGATGATGGCGTCGCCCGATACCTGTTCAGTGACCACGCGGCGCAACGCCTGGTAGCCGCCGTTGGCGACATAGGTCGCGAGCGACGCCGGATCGTCGAGCGCCTGGGTCCAGCTGCAGACCTGGTGGGTGGGCGTGAGAAGGCTCATTCCATCTTGTCCAGCAGTTCGTCCACCTTCTCGGTCGTCAGGTGGGTATGCATCTTGTGGTTGTTGTGCAGGCACATCGGCGCATCGCCGCAGGCACCCATGCATTCGCCTTCCTTCAGCGTGTAGCGGCCGTCCTCGGTGGTCTCGCCGAAGCCGATGCCGAGCTTCCGCTTCAGGTGTTCCGCGATCTCGTTCGCCCCCATCAGCGCACACGGCAGGTTGGTGCACACGGTGATCTTGTGACGGCCCACCGGCTGCGTGTCGTACATGTTGTAGAAGGTCGCCACCTCGTAGGCGGCAATCGCCGGCATCTCCAGATAGTCGGCGACGTACTCGATCAGTTCGGGCTTCAGCCAGCCCTTCTCGGCCTGCGCGATGCGCAGCGCGCCCATCACCGCCGACTGTTTCTGGTCGGCTGGATACTTGGCGATTTCGGCATCGATCAACGCGAGTGATTCCTGTGACAGCATCAGCGGTCGATCTCCCCGAAAACGATATCCTGCGTGCCGATGATGGCGACGACGTCAGCGATCATGTGGCCACGGCTCATTTCATCGAGCGCCGCCAGATGCGCGTAGCCCGGTGCGCGGATCTTCAGGCGATAGGGCTTGTTAGCGCCGTCGGACACCAGGTAGATGCCAAACTCACCCTTGGGATGCTCCACCGCGGCATAGGCCTCGCCCGCCAGCACGTGCATGCCTTCAGTAAACAGCTTGAAGTGGTGGATCAGCTCTTCCATATTCTGCTTCATCGACAGGCGATCGGGTGGCGCCACCTTGTGGTTGTCGACGATGACCGGGCCCGGGTTTCTGCGCAGCCAATCGATACACTGCTTGACGATGCGGTTGGATTGGCGCATTTCCTCGATCCGGACCAGGTAGCGGTCGTAGCAGTCGCCGTTGGTGCCGACCGGAATGTCGAAATCCATGCGGTCGTAGACCTCATACGGCTGCTTCTTGCGCAGGTCCCATTCGACGCCCGAGCCGCGCAGCATCGGGCCAGTGAAGCCCAGCGCCTTGGCACGCTCGGGNGACACCACGCCGATGCCCACCGTGCGCTGCTTCCAGATCCTATTGTCGGTCAGCAGCGTCTCGTATTCGTCGACATAGGTCGGGAAGCGTCGGGTGAAGTCCTCGATGAAGTCGAGCAGAGAGCCTTGGCGGTTCTCGTTCATCGACTTCATCGCCGCTTCGTTGCGGGTGTGCTGCGCCTGGTATTGCGGCATCATATCCGGCAGGTCGCGATACACGCCGCCGGGCCGATAATAGGCCGCGTGCATGCGGGCACCCGATACGGCCTCGTAGCAATCCATCAGGTCTTCGCGCTCACGGAAGGCATACAGGAAGACCGTCATCGCACCGACGTCGAGCGCATGCGCACCCAGCCACAGAAGATGATTGAGAATGCGGGTGATTTCGTCGAACATCACGCGGATGTACTGCGCGCGCTCCGGCACCTCGATGCCGAGCAGCTTCTCGATCGCCATCACGTAGGCGTGCTCGTTGACCATCATCGACACATAGTCGAGGCGGTCCATGTAGGGCACCGACTGGATGAAGGTCTTGTGCTCGGCAAGCTTCTCGGTCGCGCGGTGCAACAGGCCGATGTGCGGATCGGCACGCTGGATCACCTCGCCGTCCAGTTCCAGCACCAGGCGCAGCACGCCGTGCGCAGCCGGATGCTGCGGACCGAAGTTCATCGTGTAGTTGCGGATCTCGGCCATCAGCGCCCTTCCCCGTAGCTTTCGTCGCGCACGATGCGCGGGGTGATCTCGCGCGGCTCGATCGATACTGGCTGGTAGATCACGCGCTGCTGGGTCGGGTCGTAGCGCATCTCGACGTTGCCCGAAAGCGGAAANTCCTTGCGGAACGGATGGCCGATGAATCCGTAGTCGGTCAGGATGCGCCGCAGGTCGGGATGCCCTTCGAAGACAATGCCGTACAGATCGAAGGCCTCACGCTCGAACCAGTTGGCGGATGGCCAGATATTGACCACCGATGCCACCACGGGCAAGTCGTCGTCGGGACAAAACACACGGACCCGCACGCGCTGGTTGTTCGAGACCGACAGCAGATGCACCACCACGGCAAAGCGGGCACCTTCCCAGGCGCCGTCGCCATAATCGGAATAATCCATGCCGCACAAATCGATCAATTGCTCGAAACGACAGTCGGGATGATCGCGCAAGGTACGCATGGCGGCCGCATAGGCTTGCGGTTTGATAATCAACGTCAGCTCACCCAATCGCTCGACAGTTTGCACGAGCGTATCGCCAAGCAGATTTTGCAGACAAAGGGAAAGTGACTCCAGCTTCGTGGACATGAGGGGNTGTGTTAGCGGGCGATGGTGTTGGTACGGCGAATCTTGTTCTGAAGTTGGATGATGNCCGAACAGCAAAGCCTCTGCTGTCGGCGGGCAACCCGGAACATAGATATCCACCGGCACGATGCGGTCACAGCCGCGCACCACCGAATAGGAATAATGGTAATAGCCGCCGCCGTTGGCGCACGAGCCCATGGAAATCACCCAGCGCGGCTCGGCCATCTGGTCATAGACCTTGCGCAGGGCTGGCGCCATCTTGTTGCACAAGGTGCCGGCGACGATCATCACGTCGGACTGCCGCGGGCTTGGGCGAAACACGATGCCGAAGCGGTCGAGATCGTAACGCGAGGCGCCGGCCTGCATCATCTCCACTGCGCAGCAGGCCAGACCGAAAGTCATCGGCCACATCGAGCCGGTACGCATGTAATTGATGAGCTGATCGGCCTTGGTGGTGACAAAACCCTGCTCGAGGACGCCTTCAATACCCATAATTCAGATCATTCCCACTCAAGGGCACCCTTCATCCACTCGTAGACGAAGCCCACAACCAGGATGCCGAGGAATACCATCATGGCAATGAAACCTGCCAGACCGATTTCCTCCAGAACAATGGCCCAGGGAAAGAGAAAGGCTATTTCCAGGTCGAACAGAATGAACAGGATGGCAACTAGATAATAGCGCACATCAAATTTCATGCGCGCGTCCTCGAACGCTTCGAATCCGCACTCGTAAGGGAGAGTTTTTCGCTGTCGGGGCGGTGCGGTGCCAGCAGGCCACCAGCGATGATTGGGCCGATCCCAAAAGCCAAGCCGACCAGAATGAACAACAGAATGGGAGGTAATTCTCCAGCACCGGGTTCCTCCGAACTACGCCTGTGTCAGGCTGTTGAGTAATTATGACCCGAGTGTATTAGTGCAGAGCATCGACTGTCAAGCCGAAAAATTGGTATTTTTATCTTAATAATCAACAATTTATTCGATAGCAAACGCTAATGAACAAATCAGGAAATTTGATGGTGCCGACGGCGAGACTCGAACTCGCACGACCTAGGTCACTACCCCCTCAAGATAGCGTGTCTACCAATTCCACCACGTCGGCCAAGGGCATGCGCCCAGACAGGTACTGCTTATTACTGCGGGATGTCCCCGCTTTCGAACCGGCATCCTTGCCCGGCACCTGTGCAGGCGTTGCAGGCTGAGCCTGCGTCGGCGCAGGAACAACCACGCGTTGAAGCACGCTAGCAGCCGGTTTGTGCTGCTGCAGTCCGAAATATGCCAGACCCAAACTGGTCAGGAAGAACAGGCTTGCCAGTATCGCAGTACTCCGGCTCAGGAAGTTGGCTGAGCCGCTGGCGCCGAACAGGCTTCCCGACGAGCCGCTGCCGAATGCCGCGCCCATGTCCGCGCCTTTGCCATGCTGCAGGAGCACCAGCGCGATCAGCGCAATGGCAACAATAACGTGAACGACCCAGACCAGTGTTTCCATGCTTGATTCTTACTCGACAACGCTTACTTGGCGGCGGCCCGGCAAATCGCGATGAACTCGTCGGCAACCAGTGAAGCGCCACCAATCAGTCCGCCATCGATATCCGGCTGAGCCATTAATTCTGCCGCATTCGCGGCTTTNACGCTACCNCCGTACTGGATGATCAGCTGTGCCGCCACGCCCGCATCGAGCGCTGCGACTTTGGCACGAATGTAGGCGTGGACGGCCTGTGCCTGCTCCGGCGTGGCCGTCTTGCCGGTCCCAATCGCCCATACGGGCTCGTAAGCCACCACTGCCCGGGCCAGGGACGCCACACCGGCGACCTTGATCACGGCATCGAGTTGACGCGCCACGACCGCTTCGGTCACGCCGGATTCGCGCTCGTCCAGGGATTCGCCTACGCACAGGATGGGNGTCAGGCCGGCTGCCTGCGCGGCCATGTATTTGCTTGCAACCAGTTCATCGGATTCGCCATACAGGCTGCGACGTTCGGAGTGTCCGACGATCACATACTTGCAGCCGAAATCCAGCAGCATCGAGGTCGACACTTCACCGGTGAATGCACCCTTGGCTTGTTCGGACACGTTCTGCGCACCCCAGGCAATCGACGATCCGGCGAGTGCGGCCTGCGCTTGTCCAAGATAAGGGAAAGGCACGCATACCGCGGCCTCGATTCCGGTCAAAGCGGGTTTGATTGCAGCCAGCAGGGCGGCGTTTTCAGCCAGGCTGCCGTGCATTTTCCAGTTACCGGCTACGAGCTTCTTGCGCATAGTCTTATCCACAGCAGGAATCTGCCAAACAAAAGTGCGCGATGGTAAGCGCTACGCGCCCGACGGTCAACCGCTCGGCCTAAGCTGCGCGGCGCAATCAACCGAAACGGCCGGTGATGTAGTCTTCCGTCTGCTTCTTGCCCGGGCGCATGAAAATGGTGCCGGTCTCGTTGAATTCGATGAGTTCGCCCAGGTACATGAATGCCGTGTAATCCGAAATCCGCGCGGCCTGCTGCATGTTGTGGGTGACGATGGCAATGGTGTAATCGCTTTTCAGTTCGTTGATGAGTTCCTCGATCTTGGCGGTGGAAATCGGGTCCAACGCCGAGGTCGGTTCATCCAGCAGCACGATTTCGGGCTTCACCGCCACCGCGCGCGCAATACACAGCCGCTGCTGCTGGCCGCCGGACAGCGACAGGCCGCTCTGCTGCAGCTTGTCCTTCACTTCGCCCCACAGTGCCGCCTTGTTGAGTGCCCATTCGACACGATCGTCCATGGCGCTTTTCGACATGCGCTCATACAGCCGTACACCGAAGGCAATATTTTCGTAGATCGTCATGGGAAACGGCGTCGGCTTCTGGAAAACCATGCCGATCCGGGCACGCACCAGATTCACATCCTGGCCTTTATCCAGCAGGTTCTTGCCATGGAACAGGATCTGGCCTTCGGCACGCTGTCCGGGATACAGGTCGTACATACGGTTGAAGGTACGCAGCAGCGTGGATTTCCCGCAACCGGACGGCCCGATGAAGGCCGTTACCTTCTTGTGGGCAATGTCCAGATTGACGTTGCTGAGGCCTTTGAAATCGCCATAAAAGAAATCCAGATTACGGACTTGCAAAGCAATATTTTCGCCTGCAGGCATGGCTTGAACGGGCATCAGAAAGCTCCGGGGAAATTAACGTTTGTCTTTATTGCGGAAAACCACGCGCACGCCGATGTTGACCGCCAGCACCAAAAANGCGATCAACAGTGCGCCGCCCCAGGCCAGGTTGACCCAGTTGTCGTACGGACTCAAGGCAAACTGGTAAATCACCACAGGCAGGTTGCCCATGGGTTTGTCCATGTTGGTACTGAAGAACTGGTTGTTGAGCGCGGTGAACAATAGCGGCGCAGTCTCGCCGGTAATCCGTGCCATGGCCAGCAGAATGCCGGTCACCACGCCGGATTTGACCGCGCGCAGGGTCACCTTGAGCGATACCTGCCAGCGTGGCGCACCCACGGCAAAGGCCGCCTCGCGCAAGCTGGTCGGCACCAGTTTCAGCATGTTCTCGGTCGTTCGCACCACCACTGGAATAGCGATCAACGCCAGTGACAGCGACCCTGCCCAGCCGGAGAAACCACCGGTTGTCGTTACAAACAGCGCATACACGAACAGACCGATGACGATGGACGGCGCCGACAGCATGATATCGGTCATGAAACGGGTGAACGACGCAAACTTGGAGACGCGCCCGAACTCTGCTAGATAAATCCCCGCCAGAATGCCGATCGGGGTCGAGATCAGCATGGAAAANAGCAGGATCAGACCGCTGCCCACGATGGCGTTACGCAAGCCGCCGCCTTCGGAGCCCGGCGCCGGCGTGTCCTGGGTAAACATGTCCCAGTTCAAGGCGGCAAAGCCTTTTGAAAACAGCGTCCACAAAATCCATAGCAGCGCGATCAGCCCCAGGCTCATCGCAACCATGGACAGCGTGATGCCAATGCGGTTGACCCAGATGCGACGGGTATACAGTTTCATCATGCGCGCCTTACAGACCTTCGGAGCCCATGCTGCGGCTGATCAGCCAGCGCGAAATGGCCAGCACGATAAAGGTGATGACAAACAGCACCAGACCCAGCGCGAACAGAGAGGCAATATGCAGGCCGGGCGTGGCCTCGCCGAACTCATTCGCCAGTGTCGACGCGATTGAGGTACCGGGTGCAAACAGGCTGCCATTGATACGGTTGGCATTCCCGATCACGAAGGTGACCGCCATCGTTTCGCCCAGCGCGCGGCCCAGTCCCAGCATGATGCCACCAATGACGCCCACACGGGTATAAGGCAGTACGACGTTGCGCACCACTTCCCAGTTGGTGCAGCCGATGCCATAGGCGGATTCCTTCAGTACATGCGGAACGGTCTCGAACACATCCCGCATCACCGACGCAATAAAGGGAATGACCATCAAGGCCAGCACGATGCTGGCGGTGAGGATGCCGACCCCAATGGGCGGGCCAGAGAACCAGCCGCCGATGATCGGAACGTCGCCTAGCAACGCCTGCAAAGGCGGCTGGATATGGTCGGCGAACAACGGTGCAAACACGAACAATCCCCAGATGCCATATACGATGGAGGGAATCCCGGCCAGCAACTCGATCGCCGTCCCCAGGGGGCGACGCAGCCAGAGCGGACAGGTTTCGGTCAGGAACAGCGCGATCCCGAAACTGACCGGCACCGCTATCAGCAAAGCCAGAACAGACGTCGTCACCGTGCCATAGATCGCAGCCAGTGCGCCGAATTTATCGTCTGGCACGCTCCAGATGTTGGTCCACAGAAAAGACGGACCAAACGCCTTGAGGCTGGGCCAGGCTTCGATGGAAAGCGATACCAGAATACCCACCAGCGCCGCCAGCACAACAAAGGCGAAAATCTGCGTGGAATGATGGAAAAACCTGTCCTGCAGCCGAAATTTCCGGACCTGCTTGGCGTGCAGATCGATTCCGGCGGTTGCGCTGGGCTCACTCACTGTGGGGTGCCTATCGATTCGATTTTTGTCTGCGAAAACAGCCGCCTGAAGCAGCCGCTTTCGTAGAAAGCCGGGGTAGACGCCCCCGGCCAACATCAAGTCAGGTCAAACCTAATGCATTACTTGATGTTTTTCATTTCCGCTTCAACCATCTTCACAACATTGGGCGGCAGGGGCACGAAACCCAGCTCAGCCGCCATTTTCTGGCCGTTATTCAGCGACCAGGTGTAGAAGTCGACTACGCCTTTTTGCTTCGCGGCATCGCCCTTTTCATAGGCCAACATGAAAGTGGCCGTCGTGATGGGCCATGCATTCTTGGCGGACTGATCCAGCAGATCGGGGGCCATGCCCTTGACATGGAAGTCGGCACCCGCAGCGGCATCGGCAACCGACTGTTGATTCGGAACAATGAAATTGCCAGCACGGTTCTTCAGCGCCACGAAGTTCATATTGTTCTTCATGGCGTCGGCGATGTCGACGTAGCCGATCGCACCCTTGATCTTCTGCACGTTGGCCGCAACGCCCGGGTTGCCCTTGCCGCCCACGCCGTTGGCAGGCCAGTTCACCGTGTTGCCGGCACCGACATCACGCTTGAATGCCATCGATTGCTTGGCCAGGTAGTTGGAGAACGCATAGGTCGTGCCGGAACCGTCCGAACGGTGTGCCACGGTAATGGCCAGATCCGGCAGCTTGACGCCGGGATTCAGTTTGGCGATGGCAGGGTCGTTCCACTTGGTGATCGCGCCACGGAAAATGTCGGCTGCGGTCACGCCGTCCAGCTTCAGCTTGCCGGACTCGAAACCGGGGACATTCATGACGATGGTCACGCCACCCATCACGGTGGGAACCTGGACCAGATGGTTCGCTTCCAGATCGGCGACCGGAACCGGCGCGTCGCTACCGGCAAAATCAACGGTCTTGGCCTTGATCTGCTTGACGCCGCCCGACGAGCCGATCCCTTGGTAGTTGACCTGGTTGCCCGTAGCGGTCTTGTATGCCTCAGCCCACTTCGTGTAAACAGCATAGGGGAAGGTTGCGCCTGCGCCGGTAATGTCGGCAGCCAAGGCACCCACACTGAAAGCCAGACCCATGGCCGCAGCCAGCGTCCCTTGAGCCAGTTTATTGAGTGTACGCATGTGTAATATCTCCGGTAGTAGTTGACGTTGCCGCATGGGGCGACGTCGCCATACTAACGGGCGAATATTACAGATATATTTCAGGACGGGAAATCACCCGCTCGTGGCTGCAGCCTTGACGGCCGTGGCAATTGTTTCAGCCGTATGTCGAACCAGATCGGCGTCGCGCCCTTCCACCATCACACGAATCAGCGGCTCGGTCCCGGATGCGCGCAGGACAATCCGGCCACTGCCGTTCAATGCAGCCTCCGCCTCGGCGACCGATGCGCTGACCGCTGATGCCATATCCAGCTTGAAGCCCTTGGCCACCGGTACATTGATCATCACCTGGGGATAGGTCTCCAGATCCGCGGTAAACGCATCCAGCGTTTCGCCCGTCTCACGCAGTGCGCGCAACACCTGCAAGGCTGAAACAATCCCATCGCCGGTAGTGTGCTTGTCCAGACACAGAATGTGGCCGGAGGTTTCTCCGCCCAGCGTCCAGCCATTGGCATGCAGTCGCTCGAGCACATAACGGTCACCCACTTTGGCACGCTCGAACGGAATCTGGATGCGTGCCAATGCATGTTCGGTACCGAGATTGGTCATCAGCGTACCGACCACGCCCCCNTTCATGTAGCCCGTCTGGATGCGATGACGAGCGATGACGTAGACCAGTTGGTCGCCGTCATACACGCGTCCCTGAGCGTCCGACATCATCAGCCGGTCGCCATCGCCATCCAGCGCAATGCCCAGATCGGCGCGATGGGCGCGCACTGAGTCGGACAGCGCCTTGGTATGCGTGGCGCCGCATTCGTCGTTGATATTGAAGCCATTCGGTTCATTGCCGATGGCGATCACCTCGGCCCCNAGCTCGTGCAGCACATGCGGCGCAATGTGATAGGTCGCGCCATTGGCACAGTCCACCACGATGCGCATCCCGCGCAGATCGAGGTTGTTGGGGAAGGTGCTCTTGCAGAACTCGATGTAACGCGCTGCAGCATCCTCGATGCGGCGGGCACGTCCCAGCTGGCGCGCTTCGACGGTCACGATCGGACTGTCCAACCGCGCTTCGATTGCCTCCTCCACGCTATCCGGCAGCTTCTGGCCGCTGGCAGAAAAGAACTTGATGCCGTTGTCCTCGAATGGGTTGTGCGACGCCGAGATCACCACGCCGGCCTGCAGACGCAGTGCCCGAGTCAGATAGGCTACCGCCGGTGTCGGCATCGGCCCGGTCATCAGCACGTTCACCCCGGCTGCAGTAAAACCGGCCTCCAGCGCAGCTTCCAGCATATAGCCTGAAATACGGGTGTCCTTGCCGATCAGTACGGTTGGGTGCTCGTTCGGTGGCAGGCTGCCACGGTCGGCCACCAAAACCTGACCGGCGGCGTAGCCCAGACGCATCACAAACTCGGGCGTAATGGGCGATTCGCCCACTTTTCCCCGTACGCCGTCGGTACCGAAATATTTACGTCCCATCNNCCCGTATTCCTCCACTGCATTCCAGATGGCCAATGCATCGCGCATGGCCATTACATTATGTACCCGGAGCAAGCGGGCACCCTGCGCCACCGCCATCAGGTGCGCCGCCACGCCGGCGAATTCACGTTCATCCACGGCACGCCCTGTCAGGGAGCCTAGCATCGACTTGCGAGACAAGCCGGCCAGTATCGGCACATCCAGCTCAGCCAACTCTACCAGATGCTTCAACAGCGCCAGGTTGTGTTGCAGGGTTTTGCCGAAGCCGAACCCCGGATCGATCACCAGCCGCTCGTGTGCGATCCCTGCGGCTTCACAGGCCTGTATTCTGGCCCGCAGAAACTGCTTCACCTCATTCACCACGTCGGCATAACGGGGCGACTGCTGCATGCTTTGAGGATCGCCTTGCATGTGCATGAGGCACACGGCGGCTCCCGACGCCGCCACTGCCTCCATCGCACCTGGCGCCCGCAAGGCAGCGACATCATTCACCATCCCCGCCCCGGCAGCGAGCGCTGCACGCATCACCTCTGGCTTATTGGTATCCACCGATACCAGGCAACCTTCGCGGGCAAGCGCCTCAATCACCGGCACCACGCGCCCGATTTCCTCATCGACCGGTACTGCTGTCGCGCCGGGGCGGGTAGACTCCCCACCGACGTCAAGGATATCGGCGCCTTGTTCGCTCAGCTTGAGCGCATGGGCAATCGCAGCCTGCGTATCGTGCAACTGCCCACCGTCCGAGNNAATGAATCGGGCGTGACATTGACGACCCCATGATGCGGGGGCGAGAGAGCAGAAGGCGATGCGAACCGGTGTGGAGAACAGACATAAAAGAGGGCCAAAGCCCCTCTATTGTAGTGGGTAACGCTGTGTCCCCGCTCAGGTTTCCTGGGCAGGTTGGGCGGTCGGAGCGGGCGCGCTGGGTTTGTCGCCCCCGTTCGCCGGCGGTTGGGGCGTGGCCGCCGGCTTGGGCGGACGTACCGGCCGGCCGGCCATGATGTCGCTGATCTGCTCGGCATCGATCGTTTCCCACTCCATCAGGGCGGCGGTCATCGCCTCAACCTTGTCACGCCCCTCGGTCAGGATCTTCGTGGCCCGGGCATACTGCTCATCCAGAATGCGGCGGATTTCGGTATCGACCTTCTGCATGGTGGCCTCGCTCATGTTCTTGTGCGTGGTCACTGAGCGTCCGAGGAAGACTTCACCCTCGTTTTCGCCGTACACCATCGGGCCCAGCGCATCCGACATGCCGTAGCGCGTCACCATGTCGCGGGCGATGCTGGTTGCCCGCTCGAAGTCGTTCGATGCACCGGTCGAAATGCTGCCGACGAAGATTTCTTCGGCCACTCGTCCGCCGTACAGCATGCAGATTTGCGACAACATCTGATCCTGGTACAGACTGTAACGGTCCAGTTCAGGCAGGGACATGGTCACACCCAGCGCACGACCACGGGGNATCACCGTGACCTTGTGCACCGGATCGCAACCCGGCAGCGTCATGCCGATCACGGCATGGCCGGACTCGTGATAAGCCGTCTTTTTCTTGTCCTCGGGCGTGATCACCATGGATTTGCGCTCGGCACCCATGAAAATCTTGTCCTTGGCCTGCTCGAAGTCCTCCATGTCCACCAGACGCTTGCTGCGGCGCGCGGCAAACAAGGCTGCTTCGTTGACCAGATTGGCCAGGTCGGCCCCTGACATGCCGGGNGTGCCGCGCGCCAGGATATCGGCCCGCACGTCGGGCGCCACCGGCACCTTACGCATGTGCACCAGCAGGATCTGCTCGCGGCCACGGATGTCGGGNAGACCGACGACGACCTGACGGTCGAAACGGCCCGGGCGCAGCAGCGCCGGATCGAGCACGTCGGGGCGGTTGGTCGCCGCAATGACGATCACGCCAACGCTCGCCTCGAAACCATCCATCTCGACCAGCAACTGATTGAGTGTCTGCTCGCGTTCGTCGTTGCCGCCGCCCAGGCCGGCACCGCGCTGGCGACCGACCGCATCGATTTCGTCGATGAAGATGATGCAGGGCGAATTCTTCTTCGCCTGCTCGAACATGTCGCGCACGCGCGCAGCACCGACACCGACGAACATCTCGACGAAGTCGGAACCCGAAATGCTGAAGAACGGCACTTTGGCCTCGCCCGCAATCGAGCGGGCCAGCAGCGTTTTACCGGTACCAGGAGGCCCCACCATCAGCACGCCGCGCGGNATGCGTCCACCCAGTTTCTGGAACTTGGACGGATCTTTCAGGAAATCCACCAGCTCGGCGACGTCTTCCTTCGCCTCGTCACAGCCTGCGACATCGGCAAAGGTCACCGGGTTGGCATTTTCATCGAGCAGGCGCGCCCGGCTCTTGCCGAACGAGAAGGCACCGCCACGGCCGCCGCCCTGCATCTGGCGCATAAAGAAGATCCAGACGCCGATCAACAACAGCATGGGGAACCACGAAATGAACAGGCTCATCAGGAAGAGGGCTGTTCTTCCGGCTTGGCCTCGACTGAAACACCGTTTTCAGCAGGTCGGAGACCATCCACGGATCGCTCGGCGCATAGCTGGTGAAGCGCTGTCCATCGCTACGCTCGCCTTTCAGCACATTACCTTCAATCACCACCTTGGAGATCTGTTGCTGACGCACCTCCTCGATGAACTGCGAGTACGGCATCTGCGACTGCGAGGTGCGCTGCGCTCCGAACTGATTGAACACCGTCATCAGGATGACCGCAATGATTAGCCAGATGGCGATGTTCTTGGACAAATTGTTCACGTTTACTCCTTGGTGCTGAATCCAGCACGTTTAGACTCATTCTAAACCCTATACTGCCAGCTTGTCACGGCATCATCACGACTCGCCATCCCGCGCTGCAACAGGGCGGCGTCCCAGCAAATAAACCTCGGTACTACGGTCGCGCGATGCGTCGGGTTTGCGGATCAGCACCTGTTCGAATGCCTGTCGCATTCGGGCACGAAAATCCTCAAACCCGACCCCTGAAACACTTTGACGAGGAAAGCCCCGTCTGGTTTCAGCCAGTTCACCGCGAAATCAAGCGCCAACTCGCACAATTCATAATGTCGCGCCTGATCGCGCAGCATCACTCCGCTGATGTTGGGGGCCATATCGCTTAAAACAAGGTCAACCCGCCCAGTGTGCAACTTTTCTTCCAGCCAAGCCAGTGCCGTCCGTTCGGTGAAATCGCCTTCCAGGGTGTCGACGCCCGCTATCGGCGCCACCGGCAAGAGATCGATTGCCAGGACCCTGCCCTGCTTTCTCATCTTCTGCACGGCCACCTGGCACCAGCTGCCGGGTGCGGCACCCAGATCCACCACCGTCATGCCGGGCCGCAACAGATGGTCGCGCGTGTCGATTTCCAGCAACTTATACGCGGCGCGCGAACGGTAACCATCCTGCTGCGCTTTCTTGACGTAGGGATCCGTCACGTGCTCGTGCATCCAGGCACTGCCCGATTTGGTTCGCTTTGCTTTCTGCACCATCTCTATCGGCTACAATCCGCGCTCAGTTTAAGGAAGATGCAATGAAACCACTCACGCCCGCCCAGCGGCAATTCCTCAAGGGCCTGGCCCACAGCCGCCAGCCGGTGGTCATGATCGGTAACCAGGGGCTGACCGCAGCCGTATTGAAGGAAATCGAACGCGGACTCGATGCGCACGAACTGATCAAGATCAAGGCGGCCAGCGACGAGCCGGACACGCGTCGCGCCTGGTTGGAGACAATCTGTACAGCCACAGGGGCCGCGCCGGTGCAACAGATCGGCAAGATATTGGTGATTTATCGCTCTGCCGGCAAGCCTGTGATCGTCCTGCCGGGTTGAAATCTGTCTGAAGGGACTTATTTCGCCAGCCCCGAGCGCCAGACCAGCAACAGCCCCAACGCACTCTGAATCAGATAAAGAATGCTCGATACCCCATGCCAGCGGGCAAAGCGGTCGGCAAACACGCTTTGCATCACGGCATGCGGCATGGCCTGATCCTTCAGACTCTGCATGATGGGCTGGATGCCGAAGTGGCCGGCCAGCGTCAATGCCAGCATCAGCGCCACCGCCCAGAAAAACAAGGTTTTCAGCGCCGCGGCGCCATCGCGGGCAAACCGGTAGATCAGCAGGTAGGCCGCGGCGGCGATACCGATCCACGCCATCACCGCAAACAGCCGGCCGGCCAGCATCCCGGCCAGCTGCTTGTCGCCCAGATTGGCGAACATTAGCGGCGCGGCGACGTAGCCGGTCGCCCACATGCCGCCGATCCACAGGACCAGTAATCCGCCGGCAAGACCGTCCCAGAAACGGCGCATGCTATTTGTACAGGACGTCCAGCACTTCGTACTGGCGTACGCCAGCGGGTGCCTGGACATCCACGCTGTCGCCCGCATATTTTCCGATCAGCGCGCGGGCGATGGGAGACGAGACTGAAATTTTGCCCTGTTTGATGTCCGCCTCGTCGTCGCCGACAATCTGATACGTGACGGGTTCGCCCGATTCGACGTCTTCCAGTTCGACCGTCGCGCCGAATACGATGCGGCCGTCTGCATCCAGCGTGGTCGGGTCGATGATCTGCGCGTTCGACAGCTTGCCTTCCAGTTCGGCGATGCGGCCTTCGATGAATCCCTGTTTTTCCTTGGCGGCGTCGTATTCGGCGTTCTCCGACAGGTCGCCCTGGGCGCGCGCCTCGGCGATCGCCTGGATCACAGCGGGGCGTTCCACACTTTTCAGGTGTTGCAATTCAACGCGCAGCTTCTCGGCGCCGACGACGGTGAGGGAAATTTGTTCACAAGCTTGCCTCTAGATCAGTGCAGCCGCTGATGCAGCGACTGCAGGGAATACACTTTCAGTTCGTTGCCGTGCTGCATGCCCATGCAGGCGGCGCGCNNGCCGGCCAGCGTGGTGAAGTACACGACCCGCCGCGCCAGCGCTTCGGCACGGATGGCATAGGAATCCTTCACCGCCTTCTTGTCTTCGACCACGTTGACGATGAAGTCGATGTCGCCGTTCTTGATCATGTCGACGATATGCGGGCGGCCTTCCTTGACTTTGTTGACGATCGCCACCGGGATGCCGGCCGACTCGATCGCCTGCGCCGTACCGCGGGTGGCGACCACGCTGAAGCCCAAGTCGTGCAGCATCTGTGCCACCTCGATCACGGCGTCACGATCGCCCGAACGCACGCTAACAAACGCGCGCCCGCCCGGCTTGGGCAGTTCGGAGCTCGACGCCAGCTGCGACTTGACGAAGGCCTCGCCGAAATTGTCGCCCACCCCNATGACTTCGCCCGTCGATTTCATTTCCGGGCCAAGAATGGTGTCCACACCGGGGAACTTGCGGAACGGAAAGACCGCTTCCTTCACCGAGAAATACGGGGGNATGATTTCCTTCTCGAACGCCTGCGTCTTCAGCGAGATCCCCGCCATCGCGCGGGCGGCGATCTTCGCCAGTGGCGCGCCGATCGCCTTGGACACATAAGGCACGGTACGCGAGGCACGCGGGTTCACCTCCAGCACATACACGACGTCGCCCTGGATCGCGAACTGAACGTTCATCAGGCCAACGACTTTCAGTGCTTTCGCCATCGCCACCGTCTGGCGGCGCAACTCGTCCTGCACCTCCTGCGACAAGCTGTACGGCGGCAGCGAGCAGGCCGAATCGCCCGAATGCACGCCGGCCTGCTCGATGTGCTG
Source organism: Thiobacillus sp. (assembly GCF_013693775.1). Taxonomy (NCBI): domain Bacteria; kingdom Pseudomonadati; phylum Pseudomonadota; class Betaproteobacteria; order Nitrosomonadales; family Thiobacillaceae; genus Thiobacillus; species Thiobacillus sp. The sequence continues at coordinate 468,451 of NZ_CP059257.1, read as the reverse complement.
CATGATGCCGCCGATCACCACCTGCTCACCGTCGGACAGCGCGTCGACATCGACCTCGATGGCGTCGTTGAGGAAGCGGTCGAGCAGCACTGGCGACTTGTTCGACACCTTGACCGCCTCGGTCATGTAGCGGCGCAGGTCGGCCTCCTCGCGCACGATCTCCATGGCGCGGCCGCCCAACACATAGGAGGGACGCACCACCAGCGGGTAGCCGATTTCCTCGGCCATGCGGATCGCGCTGTCGGGATTGCGCGCGGTGCGGTTGGGCGGCTGCTTCAGGCCCAGATCGTGCAGCATCTGCTGGAAACGCTCACGATCTTCGGCCGCATCGATCATGTCGGGACTGGTGCCGATGATGGGGACACCGTTGCGCTCCAGGTCGCGCGCCAGCTTCAGCGGCGTCTGGCCGCCATACTGCACGATCACGCCGAAGGGCTTCTCGATGTGCACGATTTCCAGCACGTCTTCCAACGTCAGCGGCTCGAAATACAATCGGTCTGACGTGTCGTAGTCGGTCGACACGGTCTCCGGGTTGCAGTTGACCATGATGGTCTCGAAGCCGTTTTCGCGCAGCGCCAGGGCGGCGTGCACGCAGCAGTAGTCGAACTCGATACCCTGGCCGATGCGGTTCGGCCCGCCACCGAGCACCATGATCTTCTTGGCATCGGTCGGGTGCGCCTCGCACTCTTCCTCGTAGGTCGAGTACATATAGGCCGTCTGCGTAGCAAACTCGGCCGCGCAGGTGTCGACCCGCTTATACACCGGGTGCAATGCCAGTTCGTGGCGGCGCGCACGCACCGCATGCTGGTCGGTATTCAGCAGCCGGGCCAGGCGACGGTCGGAGAAGCCGGCGCGTTTCAGTTCGCGCAGTTCGTCGCGGCCGAGGTCAATCAGCGCCCGTCCGTCCAGCGAGGTTTCCAGCTCGATCAGGCCCTGGATCTGGTCGAGGAACCACGGGTCGATTTTCGACACCGCATGGATTTCCGCGAGGCTCATACCGACGCGGAAGGCATCGCCCACGTACCAGATGCGCTCGGGGCCGGGCGACATCAGCTCGGCTTCGATCTCATCGCGGTCGGTGGTCTTGGGATCGAAACCGTCGACGCCGACTTCCAGCCCGCGCAGGGCTTTCTGCAGCGATTCCTGGAAGCTGCGGCCCATCGCCATCACCTCGCCCACCGATTTCATCTGCGTGGTCAGACGGTCGTCGGCTTGCGGGAATTTCTCGAACGCGAAGCGCGGCACCTTGGTGACGACATAGTCGATCGATGGCTCGAACGAGGCCGGGGTCGCGCCGCCGGTGATGTCGTTCTGCAATTCGTCGAGCGTGTAGCCTACCGCCAGCTTGGCCGCCACCTTGGCGATCGGGAAGCCGGTCGCCTTGGACGCCAGCGCGCTTGAGCGCGATACGCGCGGGTTCATTTCGATCACCACCATGCGGCCATCGGCCGGGTTGATGGAGAACTGCACGTTGGAGCCGCCGGTGTCCACGCCGATCTCGCGCAGCACCGCGAGGCTCGCGTTGCGCATGATCTGGTATTCCTTGTCGGTCAAGGTCTGTGCCGGCGCGACCGTGATCGAATCGCCGGTATGGACGCCCATCGGATCGAAGTTCTCGATCGAGCAGACGATGATGCAGTTGTCCTTGCTGTCGCGCACCACCTCCATCTCGTATTCCTTCCAGCCGAGCAGCGATTCCTCGATCAGCAACTCGTGCGTGGGCGACGCTTCCAGGCCGCGCTCGCAGATGGCGACAAACTCTTCCTTGTTGTAGGCGATACCGCCGCCCGAACCACCCATGGTGAACGACGGCCGGATGATGGTCGGAAAACCGAGGGCGGCCTGCACCTGCAGCGCTTCCTCCATGCTATGGGCGATCGACGAACGCGCCGAGCCGAGCCCAAGCTTGGTCATCGCCGCCTTGAATTTCTCACGGTCCTCGGCCTTGTCGATGGCGTCCTTCGACGCGCCAATCATCTCGACGCCGTATTTTTCCAGCACGCCATGCTTGGCCAGGTCGAGTGCGCAATTGAGCGCGGTCTGCCCGCCCATGGTCGGCAACAGCGCGTCGGGACGTTCCTTCTCGATGATCTTCTCGACCACCTGCCAGGAAATCGGCTCGATGTAGGTGACGTCGGCCATGTCCGGATCGGTCATGATCGTCGCCGGGTTGCTGTTGACGAGGATGACTTTGTAGCCTTCCTCACGCAACGCCTTGCACGCCTGCGCGCCGGAATAGTCGAATTCACACGCCTGCCCGATGACGATGGGGCCGGCGCCGATGATGAGAATGCTTTTTAGATCACTGCGCCTGGGCATAATTAGTGTACTGGGGCATGGTCAGCCATCAGCTGAATAAATCGGTCGAACAAATAACTCATGTCGTGCGGGCCGGGACTGGCTTCCGGGTGGCCCTGGAAACTGAACACGGGGGCATCGGTACGGGCCAGCCCCTGCAGCGAACCGTCGAACAAGGAAACGTGGGTGCTGCGCAAGGTGGCCGGCAGGGTCGCCGCATCCACCGCGAAGCCATGATTCTGGCTGGTGATCGCCACCCGGCCGCTCTCGAGATCCTTCACAGGGTGGTTGGCGCCGTGGTGGCCAAACTTCATCTTGACGGTCTTGGCGCCAGAAGCGAGCGCAAGCAATTGATGCCCCAGACAGATGCCGAACGTGGGAATCTTCGCCGCCACCAGTTCGCCGATCGCCCGGATCGCGTAATCGCACGGTTCCGGATCGCCCGGGCCGTTGGAGAGGAAAATGCCGTCCGGCTTCAATGCCAGCGCTTCGGCAGCGGTGGCCGTGGCCGGTAGCACGGTGAGACGGCAGCCGCGCTCGGCCAGCATTCGCAGGATATTGCGCTTGACGCCGTAATCGAAAGCCACCACATGGAAACGCGGCGTGGCCTGCTGGCCGTAGCCGCGCCCCAGCTTCCATTCGGTCTCGTTCCATTCATAGGCTTCCGACACGCTCACCACCTTGGCCAGATCCATGCCGGCCAGGCCCGGGAAGGCCCGCGCGGCTTCGAGCGCCTTGGCTTCGTCCACCGCGCCTGCCATGACGCAGCCGTTTTGTGCCCCCTTTTCGCGCAGGACGCGGGTCAGCCGCCGCGTATCGATGTCGGCGATCGCCACGATGTTCTGGCTCTTGAGGTAGTCGGCCAGGGACTGGCCGGCGCGGAAATTCGAATGCAGGCGTGGCAGGTCGCGCACAACCAGACCTGCCGCATGAATGCGGTCCGACTCGACGTCCTCGGCATTGACACCGGTATTGCCGATATGCGGATAGGTCAGCGTCACGATCTGGCGCGAGTACGAGGGGTCAGTGAGAATTTCCTGATAGCCGGTCAATGCGGTGTTGAAGACCACTTCACCGGTTGTGATGCCGTCGGCGCCGATGGACAGGCCGCGAAATACCGAACCGTCAGCTAGAACAAGGATGGCGGGCTGGGCACGTGACAAGGAGGACTCCGCAAGACGAATGAGCGCGACGTATGTAACAAAATTCAGGCGAGCCGCTTGCGCGAACCCGCCTGAACTTGAATGCCGCAATTATAGTCGATTCGCGACCCGGCTTCAATGCTTAAGCACGCTTTCCCGCGCGCCTGTCGCCCCGTTCAGGGCTGCAGATGATCCAGGCCGCCATCCATGTCGAGTTCGGTCAATTCGGTGAAGCCGCCGATGCAGGTGCCGTCGACGACAATCTGCGGTACGGTGCGCGCACCGTTGGTGACGACGGCGAACTCCTTCATCGCCTCGCGGTCGAGATCGATGCGGACTTCGTCGTAGCCGATGCCGCGCTTGTCGAGAAAGGCCTTGGCCTTGACGCAAATGGGACAGGTACCGGTACTGTAGACCTTGACGGCATTCATGGTGCGTTCCTAATTAAAGCGGTTAATTCAGATTCAATACGTCGCGCATGTCGTACAGGCCTGGCGCGCGGCCCTGCAGCCACTTGGCGGCACGCAGCGCGCCCTGGGCGAAGGTGGCGCGGCTGCTGGCCTTGTGGGTGAGCTCGACGCGCTCGCCGATGCCGGCGAACAGCAGCGTGTGATCGCCGACGATATCGCCGCCGCGCACGGTAGCGAAGCCGATGGTCTTGGGGTCGCGTTCGCCGGTGACACCCTCGCGCCCATAGACGGCGCAACTCGCCAGGTCGCGGTCGATCGCCCGTGCAACTGTCTGCCCCAGGCCCAGTGCGGTACCGGAGGGCGCATCAATCTTGTGGCGATGATGCGCTTCGATGATTTCGATGTCGTAGCCATCCTGCAGCACCTGGGCAGCGAGTTCGGCCAGCTTCATCAGAAGGTTTACGCCGACGCTCATATTGGGCGCGAACACGACGGGAATCCGCTGCGCCGCCGCCGCAATACGCGCTTTTCCGGCCTCGTCGAAGCCGGTGGTGCCGATGACCAGCGGCACGCCGGCCTCGACGCAGGCATCGAGATAACCGAAGGTGGCCTCGGGGCGGGTGAAGTCGATCAGCGCATGCATCCCGTGCAGGGCAGCGGCGGGCTGATCCGTCACCCGCACTCCGCTGGCCGCGCCCCAGGCGGCGCCCGCATCCTGTCCAACCAATGGACTGCCGGGACGGTCGATGGCTGCACCAAGCGTACAGCCGGGATCGGCCTCCACCGCTTCGAGCAGGGCACGCCCCATCCGTCCGGATACGCCGGCAAGGGCAATCCGCACGCTCACGGCTGGCCACCTTTCAGGGTCGACAGCACTTTTTCCTCCACGATCACCCAGCGGCCGTCGCGTTCGATCATGCGCAGCTGCTTGACAGTAGTGTCGTGATACGTGCCTGAGCGGTAGTACTGCTTGAAGTTCACCGTGGCGGCCCCNTCGCCGGTCCGTTCGATCGAAGGCGAATCGATTCTCACCTCGATGCGGCCCGTTCCGCTCAGCATCTTGCGCTTGCGTGCCTCCCAGGCAGCACGGCTGCCACCCTCCGGAACGAAGCTGGCGTCATACGCCGCAAAGTAGGCTGCGCTGTCGTGCTGCATCCAGGCATCGGCCCAGGCATGCACCGATTTCAGTACCGGATCGTCGCTGGCTGCTGCTGCATGAGGCTCGGGAAAAGGCGGTACGGCATCCGGCTTGATCTGCGACACGTCGGTTTCCGACTTCAGGCTCAGTTCGGGAACCGGACGGGGATCGACATAGGCCGGTGCATCCTTCGGGCTCGGCAACGGCGGCACGATGCTGGTTTCGGATGCCGGTGGCTCGGGTTCGGCCCGGGCCGCCTGTGCGGCAGGCGCCGCGACGGGCGCGGCGGCCACCCATGCAGGTGCGGTCGGTGCCTGGGCTGGCTGGGCAGCAACTGCTGCAGGCCGGGTTACGGGTTCTTCGGCTGACGCCACCGCAGCAGGGGCCGGCATCGCCGCAGGCATGGATGCGGGCTGTCGCTCTGGCTCAACGGCCGGCGGGGCGGGCTGTGCCGACGGTTCAGGCAAGTCGCCCTCGATGCGTGCCAGTGTATCGCCCTCGAAGATCAGGGTGATGTGCTTTTGCTCGGTCAGTCTTCCTGCCTTGTAATAGAGGTACACGTAATCCCAGCGGTCGGTACGGAACGGATCGACGATCAGCGGCGTACCGAGAAGAAAGCGGACTTGGGAACGATTCAGCCCCGTCTTCAGGCGCGCGACGTTTTCCTGGTCGAGCGCATTACCCTGCTGCACATCGATGTGGTGGGGACCGATGTGAAGGCTGGAACAGCCCGCAAGCAGGCTTAAAAGCAGGGCAGAAATCAGGAATTGACGCATAGCCAGGAAACCGGAAAGGTTTGGGCGGTTGGAAAACGTATCATAGCGTATTCGCGTTCCCGTTCTGGAGACCCCATTGAGCAATCCGTCCGATCTCAAGAACATCGGCCTCAAAGCCACACTGCCGCGCCTGAAGATCCTCGATTTGTTCGAGCAGAGCAACAAGCGACACATGACTGCCGAAGAGGTGTATCGCCTGCTCTCCGATGAAGGCCAGGATATTGGCCTCGCCACCGTCTACCGCGTGCTGACCCAGTTCGAGCAGGCTGGCTTGCTGATGCGGCATCATTTCGACAGCGACAAGGCCGTGTTCGAACTCAACCAGGGCGATCACCACGACCACCTGGTCTGCCTGCAGTGCGGCAAAGTCGAAGAGTTCTACGACAGCGAAATCGAGAAACGCCAAACGCGCATCGCCAAGGAACGGGGATTTGCCATCCACGACCATTCGCTGCAGATCTACGCCGACTGCATCAAGGAAAACTGCCCCAACCGCAAACCAACCGAGTCGCGTCACCGGACATAAGGTTCGACCGCCGCGCACAGCTCGGCCACACCTTCGATCAGGCGCGGCGTGGGACGGTGCAGGCGATCCGCATCCACCCGGACGAAAGCCTGGTTTCTCACGGCAGGCAGGCGCGTGAAGTGCTGCCATACCCGGCGCATGTCGGGTGCATCGGTGCCACCCACGATCAGCGCCGGCGCGCGCTGCAGCACGGCTTCGCGCGACACCACAGGCGACAACGCCTGCAGGTCGGCAAACACGTTGCGTACGCCGCATAGCGCCAGCGCATCGGTGATCCAGTGCGTACCTCCCACCGTCATCAGCGGACGGTCCCATACCTGGTAGAACACGCCGACCGGCGGCTTCTGGCCGGGCCGGACCCGCAGCGCCGCCAGTTGTGCCGAATAATCCCGTGCTGCCGCCTCCCCTTCCCCGGCATGGCCGCTCACCTGGCCGATCAGGCGCAACAGGCGTGCCACGTCATCGAGCCGGGCCGCCTGGGTCTGCAATACAGGAATGTCCATCTGTTTCAGGCGATGAATGTCTGCCGCCCGGTTGCCGCCCACCCAGACAACGACCAGATCGGGCTTCAGCGCCAGGATGCGCTCGAAGTTGATGCGGCTGAAATCGCCGACACGCGGCAGTGACTGTGCCGCTTTCGGATAATCGCTGGCGGCATCCACGCCCACCACCTGCGATCCGGCGCCCACGGCAAACAGCAGCTCGGTGAGATGCGGCGCCAGCGAGACGATACGCTGGGGCGGCCGGCTGAATTCAAGCGTCTGTCCATCATCGTCGTGCAGGCGAAGGGTTGCGGCCTGCGCGGACGCGGCTATCAGCAGGCACAGACCCAGGAAGCCGCGACGGATCACCGCGGGGTGAGACTGCCGCCGTGAAAGACCAGGCTCGCGCGATCGCCGTCGAAACGCAGACGGGTCAGCCCGGCATTCGCCACTTCGATGCGGTAGGCATGCGCCAGCGGCACATGCAGCGCCCAGGCAAATGCCATCCGGATCACTCCGGCATGCCCGACCAGCAGCACATGCTCATCGGGATGCTGGGCCAGAATGGCGGCCAGTGCGGCAGCCACCCGGCCATGAAATTCGGCCAGCGGTTCCGCTCCTTCCGGGCGCGCATTCACGGGATCATGCTTGAAGCGCGCCACGGCACCGGGGGCATCCTGCTCGATTTCGGCAGCGGATCGCCCCTCCCATACGCCGAACCCGACTTCCGCCAGCCGCTCGTCTAGCGTCAGCAACAGGCCATGGCGGTCAGCCAGGATTTCGGCGAAGGCACGGCAGCGCTGCAAGGGCGACGACACGATGCGGGTCCAGGGCGCAATGTCGCCCACGGCCGCATGCATCTGCGCCCAGCCTTTCTCCGACAGCGGATCATCGACCTGCCCGCGATATTTGCGGCCGCCGACAGGTTCGCCGTGACGCAGCAAATCCAGTGTGGTGGTCACGCCAGCAGCACCAGATTGTCGCGATGGATCATTTCCGGCTCGTCCATGTAGCCCAATTCAGCCTCGATCGCGCTGCTCGGTTTGCCGGCAATACGGCGCGCTTCGCTGGCGCTGTAATTGACCAGGCCGCGTGCGATTTCGTGGCCGTCCGTGTCGACGATCGCCACCACCTCGCCGCGCTCGAATTCGCCGGTGATCCCTTTCACGCCAACCGGCAACAGGCTNCTGCCGTCTTCGCGCAGCGCCCGCACCGCTCCGTCGTCGAGCACCACACCGCCGCGCAGCTGCAGATGATCGGCCAGCCACTGCCGCCGCGCCGCAAGCGGCGCCTGCCGCGCCACCAGCTGGCTGCCAATCGCTTCCCCNTCTGCCAGTCGTAGCAGCACGCCCTCCTCGCGCCCGCTGCAGATCACCGTATGCGCNGCGCGCGCCGCGCGCTTGGCGGCAAGGATCTTGGTCAGCATGCCGCCGGTACCGACGTTGCTGCCCGCCCCACCCGCCATGCGCTCGAGACCGGGATCGCCGGCGTGGGCATCCATCACCAGCGTGGCGTCGGGATGCTTGCGCGGGTCGGCGGTATAGAGCCCGGGCTGATCGGTGAGGATGACAAGGCAGTCGGCCTCGATCAGATTGGTCACCAGCGCGCCGAGCGTGTCGTTGTCGCCGAGGCGGATTTCGTCGGTGGCGACGGTGTCGTTCTCGTTGATGATCGGCACCACTCTCAATTCCAGCAAGGTCCGCAAGGTCGAGCGTGCATTGAGGTAGCGCGTACGGTCGGCCAGATCTTCGTGGGTGAGCAGCACCTGGGCCGCGTGAAGATCGTGCGTGCGGAAGATCGATTCGTATGCCTGCACCAGCCCCATCTGCCCCACGGCGGCGGCGGCCTGCAATTCGTTGACGGCCTTCGGACGCTTCTTCCAGCCCAATCGCGCGATACCCTCCGCAATCGCGCCCGAGGACACCAGCACCACTTCCTTACCCTGCGCGGCCAGCGCGGCAATCTGCTCGGCCCAGCGCGACAGCGCGGCGTGGTCGAGACCGCGTCCTTCGGCAGTGACCAGGCTGGAACCGACCTTGACGACGATGCGCCGCGCGTGCTTCACCACGGACTGCATCAGTAGCCCCTGCGCCGCAGTCTTTCCACAGCCTCCTTGGCATTGCGGACATTGATGCCGTCGGGGCAGAAATAATCCTCGTACAGGGCCTTGTGATACGACAGCAACGAACGCACCCGGATGCTTTCCCATTGGGCGTTGCGCGCCTTCGACCAGCTACCGTCGTCGTGGCCATAGGCATACAGGCGGCGCTCGCCGGTTTCGCAGCGCAGTCCTTCGTACGAAACGTTCTTCGCCCCACCGGCCGCTTCGATCACCACGGTGTAGCGCACCACCTTGTCGGAACCGACACTGATCGAATCGGCGTCGATAAAGAATTTGTTGCGGGTCGCCGACGACACATCGAACGGTATGAGTTTGTCGGGCTTGGGATAGGGCGGCAACTGGGCCGCCACTTCGACCCAGGGTTTGTCCTGATCGAACTCGTGATCGAAATCCAGCCATTCGGCATGGACGGCAAACGGCAGGCACAGGAGCAGAGCAAGCAGGATTTTCATGCCCGGCATTTTATTGCTTCGACAGCGGGATGTCTTCAAGAAAGATGCCCGTCGTCGCGGCAATGCGCAGGGCAGACTCGAGATCAAACGAGCGGCTTGCGGATCCGTTCGGGTGCAGCATAGCCGCACCGGCCCAAGGCGATGACCAGCGCCGGCACCTCGCCTGCCGGCAGACCAACGGCAGTTGCCAGCGCAGATGCGTCATACCCTCCGATCGGACAGCTTCCGAGCCCCATGTGCGCCGCCTGCAACAGCATCTGCGCAGCCGCAAAATTGCACTGCCCCTGTGCCCACTCCGCCATGGATTCGGCACGGTAGAGTGACCGATAGGCGGAATAAATCGGTTCGGCATCCTGGCCTCGGGCTTCCGCTGTAAAACGCGCCCGCACATAGTTCGAGTCCGGCTCGAGCGCTGCAACCAGCGCCACGATCACGACCAGCGCCGCAGCCGTCGTCGCTGCAGGCTGGCCATAACAGGCCTGCGCAACCGCGGCCCGGCCTGCCGCGTCAGTCACGACGATGAAGCGCCATGGCTCCAGGCCGAATGCCGAAGGCGCCAACCGGCCCGCCTCCAGCACCCAGTCCAGTTCATCCGTCGATACAGGTTTGCCCTCGGCAAACTCGTGGCAGGCGTAACGCTGTTGAATCGCATCGTTCAGCGTGTTCGGCATCAAGATACCTCCATGGCAATCATGCTTAACCATAGTCCATGGGACGCGCTTCCCCGGACCGCGAATGAACAGGCTTGCATGGCCGGCATGCGTATGCTTCCGGGAATAGCCGGTCCGCACTGGGATACAATCCGGCACACTTCAATCGCTCCTCGCGAAGCATCGAGATGTTACCTCCCGCACTCAAACGTTACGCTTGGCTCTCCATCGCCGCCGCCCTCGCCACCATCGTGCTCAAGGGCATGGCCTGGTGGCTCACCGGTTCGGTCGGCCTGCTCTCCGACGCGCTCGAGTCCTTCGTCAACCTGGCAGGCGCGATGATGGCGCTTGCCATGCTGTCGCTGGCTTCCCAGCCTGCCGACGATAATCATGCGCACGGGCACGGCAAGGCGGAATATTTCTCCAGCGCATTCGAGGGCTTTCTCATTCTCCTTGCCGCAGTCGGCATCGCGTACGCCGCCCTCGAGCGGCTGTTCAATCCGCAGCCGCTCGAGACGGTCGGGATCGGTCTCGGGGTATCAGTGGCCGCGTCGATCATCAACCTTGCCACCGCGCGCATCCTCATGGGCGTCGGCCGCAAATACAAATCGATCACGCTGGAGGCCGACGCGCATCACCTGCTCACCGACGTCTGGACCTCGGTGGGTGTCATTGCGGGCGTCGCCCTGGTATGGGCGACCGGCTGGCTGTGGCTCGACCCCGTGATCGCCCTGCTGGTCGCGCTCAACATCGTGTGGACCGGCTGGCAGCTGCTGCAGCGCTCGGCGGCAGGCCTGATGGATGTCTCGCTGCCGGAGGAAGAGGTCCGGGCGATCGAGCGCATTCTGGACCGCTACCGTCAGGAAGGGATGGAATTTCACGCCCTTCGCACGCGCCAGGCCGGCACCCGCGCTTTCGTCTCCTTCCATCTGCTGGTGCCGGGTGTCTGGACCGTCCAGCACGGCCACGACTGGTCGGAACGCATCGAGGCCGACATCCGCGCCGCGGTCGAGCACGCCCACATCACCACCCATCTCGAACCGAAGGAAGATCCGATTTCCCTGGCCGACCAGGACCTGGATCGCTGACCAGGCACTGCGCTCGATGATGGGCTCGCAGCCAGCCGTCACGCAGCCAATTTCCGCCGCCAGGCCCGGTACACCCAGCCATACGCCGCCAGGTTGACCAGCACCACCAGCCCACCCAACGCCTGCTGCAACGGGACGCTCAGGTGTTCAGGGTAAAGGACCGGCAACAGGTAACGTTCGACGAAATCGCCGCCGTAGGGCGTTCCACCGCCGACTGTGCGCAAGTGATTTTCAAGCGGCGTCAGGGGACAGATCCCGCCGCTCAACTCGATATAGGCACCCCAAGAGACGGCAGGCAGGTGCAGCACGAGCAATCGGGGCCAGCGTGCGAGCAGGAACCCGCCTGTCATGACGAAGGCGACGAACAGCAGATGCGCCAGCACCAGAATATCGGCAAGGATCAAGGCCAATCCGCCTTCCATGCGCTCGCACTCCCCTGTCTCAGGCGCGCGCCCGCCCCATGCGCGTTCCCCTCACCCACTTGAACCACTCAAACCAGGCGACGCCAGCCGCACTGGCAGCGAAAGCCAGCAGCACGTCGCCCGCGTGCAGGTACGCAAAACCGAAGATGTTGCGCAAGCCGGGCACGTAGAGCACGCAGGCCAGGAAGCCAAGGGTGCCGCCAACGACCTTCCACAAGGCCGTGTTGCGGATGCGCAGCGAGGCGAGCAGGGTGCTCGACCAGGAGCGGTTGACCAGAATCAGTCCCAGGTTGCCGATCACCAGCGTGGTGAACGTCAGCGCACGCGCCTCGTCGATGCCCTGCCCGCGCAGCAGCGAGAGGCCATACACGGCGGCCACGGCGAGGAATACCGTCGCACCCTGCAGCAGCGACAGCAGCATGGTGCGCAGGCTGAACAGCGGCGCATCGGGGCGCCGCGGCGGTCGCTCCATGGCCCCCGCCTCTTCCGGCTCGGCTTCGAACACGATCGAACACGCGGGATCGATGATGAGCTCGAGGAAGACGATATGCACCGGCGCGAGCACCAGCGGCATGCCCAACAGCAGCGGCAGCAGCGCCATGCCGGCGATCGGCACGTGCACCGCGAGTATGTAGGCCATGGCCTTGTGCAGATTGTCGAAGATGCGCCGGCCGAGCCGGATGGCATCGACGATGGTCGCGAAGTCGTCGTCCAGCAGGACCAGCGAGGAGGCCTCGCGCGCGACATCGGTGCCGCGCCCGCCCATGGCGATGCCGATGTGCGCGGCCTTCAGCGCCGGCGCGTCGTTGACGCCGTCGCCGGTCATCGCCACCACCTCGCCGTTGGCCTTGAAGGCCTGCACCAGGCGCAGCTTCTGTTCCGGCGCTACGCGCGCGAATACCCGGGCAGACCGGAGACGCTGCCGCAACACCGCATCATCGAGCGCGTCGATCTCGGGTCCGGTGAGGATGCCGCCATCGAGATCGATCCCGGCCGCGCGTGCGACCGCCTCAGCCGTGCCGGGGTAATCGCCCGTGATCATCGCCACCCTCATCCCGGCACGGCGTGCCACACGGATCGCTTCCGGCACGCGCGGCCGCACCGGGTCAGCCAGCGCGATCATGCCGAGAAAGGCGAAGGGAAAATCATGCTGTTGCGGTGGCCAGGCTGTCCCCGCGAACGTCGCGCGCGCGATGGCCAGGACGCGCAGCCCCTGCTGCGCCAGTCGGTCAGCCTGTGCCGCGATGGCGGCGGTATCCGCAGCGGACAAATGGCACAGATCGGCGATGGCTTCCGGCGCCCCTTTGGCGGCCACCACGTATTCGTCCCGGCGTGTCGCCTGCCAGCCGTGAGACATGGCCAGCATGTCGCGGCTCAGCGGATAGTGCTGGATCAACGTCCAGTCGTCGTGCAGGTGTTCGGTCCCGGCCAGATAGTGGTCGGCAAGTCGACGGAAGGCCTTCTCCATCGGGTCGAACGGATCGACCATGCTGGCCAGTACGCTGAACTCGACGAGCTCGTGGAAGGCCTCCGGAAGCGAATTCTCATGGTCGTAATCGACCGCATAGCGTGCGTCACGCGTCACCAGCTGCGTCACCGTCATGCGGTTCTCGGTGATGGTGCCGGTCTTGTCCACACACAGCACGGTGGCGGCACCCAGCGTCTCGAGTGCCGGGATGCGCCGCGTCAGCACGTTGCTGCGCGATATTCGCCACGCCCCCAGTGCCAGGAAGACCGTGAGCACCACCAGAAACTCCTGCGGCAGCAGCGAAATCGCGAGCGTGATGCCGGCCAGCAGGGCATCGAGCCAGGCGCCACGCGTCAGGCCGTACAGCCCGACGACCGCAGCGCACAACAGGATGCCGAGCAGCGCGAATATCCACATCATGCGGCGCACCTGGCTCTGCATGGGACTCGGCTCGGGGCGCAGGGCCTGCAGCGACTTGCCGATCCTGCCGATTTCCGTGCGCGGCCCGGTCGCCGTCACGCGGGCAATGCCCTGCCCCTGCACGACCAGGGTGCCGGAATACACCATCGGCAAATCGTCCCCGCCCGGCCGCGCCATGGCCGCCCGCCCTTCGCCCACCGCTTTTCGCACCGGCGCCGCTTCGCCTGTCAGCAGCGATTCGTCCGCCTGCAAGCCGTTGCACATGAGCAGACACGCATCCGCGGGCACACGGTCGCCTTCCGCCAGCATCAGGATATCGTCGCGCACCACCTCGCTGCCGGCGATGCGCCGCTTCTCGCCATCGCGCAGGACCAGGGCGCGCGGGCTGGTCAGGTCGCGCAGGGCCTGCAGGACACGTTCGGTCTTGTGGGACTGATAGAGCGTGATGCCCATCACCACGCACACGAAAAACAGCAGCATCAGGGCTTCGTGCAGGTCACCCAGCACCAGATAGATGGCCGCTGCAGCGAGGAGCAGCAGGAACATCGGCTCCCGGATCACTTCGAACACGATCGCTGCCGTGCCGCGGGATCCGTCGGTCGGCAATGCGTTCGGTCCCTCCGTCCGCAGGCGCTCGGCGGCAAGAGAGGACGTTAACCCCTCGAAGTCAGATGGCTCGCCGGATGTGGATTCGCGTTTGCTCACCCGGCCATCCTACCGTCAATGCCCCGTCATGGTCGCCCTGGCCTGCACCAGCCGGCCGGCCTGGTAATCGGTGAAGGCCTGCTCGATCTCGTCACGCGTATTCATGACGAAGGGACCATACTGCACCACGGGCTCGCCGATCGGTCGGCCGGCCACCAGGATCAAGCGGGCGCCGGCGGGTCCGGCCTCGACCGCCACCGTGTCGCCTGCCCCCAGCACCGCCAGGGTATGCGTCGCCAGCGCCTCGCCGGCCAGGCGGGCGCTACCCTCGAAGACGTAGACGAAAGCATTGTGCGTGTCGTTCAGCGGCAGGCTGAAACGCGCATCGGCCGCCAGACTGACGTCGAGATAGAGGACGTCGGTCGCCGGATCCTCGATGACGCCACGTGTGCCGTCCAGTGCGCCGGCCAGCACGCGCACCCGGGCGCCGTCCTGGGCCGCTTCGGGAATGGCCGCGGCGGAGAATTCCTGGTAGGCCGGCGCGGACATCTTTTCGCGGGCCGGCAGGTTGATCCAGAGCTGGAAGCCGCGCATCAGGCCGTTGGTCTGCTGCGGCATTTCCGAATGGATGACGCCGCTCGCCGCCTTCATCCACTGCACGCCGCCGGCCTTGAGGTCGCCGCGGTTGCCCATGCTGTCACGGTGTTCCATATGGCCGTCGAGCATGTAGGTGAAGGTGATGAAGCCGCGGTGGGGNTGGTCCGGGAAACCGGCGATGTACTCGTCCGGGTTGTCGCTGCCGAAATGGTCGAGCATCAGGAAGGGATCGAGGCTCCGCAGCGCCGGTGTGCCGATGCTGCGATGCACGGTGACCCCTCCGCCTTCGGTGACCTCGAAGGCCGGGACAAGCTGGCGTATTGGGCGCAAATTCATATTCGTGGCGGACTCCGGTTGATTGAGCGCTCGATGGTCTGCGCAGGGACCGATTTCATCCGGCCGGGTCAGGCATCGCGGTAGATGAAATCCCGCTTGAACGGATAGCTCGGCTGCGTACCGTCGACCGCCTTGCCTGCCAGCACCTGCCACAACTCCATCCAGCCATGATCGAACGCGTAGGCCGAGCCGGCCATGTAGATGCGCCAGATACGGTATTTCTGTTCCCCGATCAGCCGGCGAGCCTCGTCGGCATGTGTCTCCAGCCGGGTCACCCAGTGCCACAGGGTCTTGCCGTAATGGGGGCGCAGGTTCTCCGCGTCGAGGCATTCGAGGCCGCTGCCTGCGGCGGCACGCAGCACCTCGGAAGCATGGACCAGTTCGCCGCCCGGGAAGACATAATCCTCGATGAACTCGGAAATGCCGCTGCCCAGGCCGCTGGCTTCAGGTTCGGACGTGGTGATGCCATGGTTGAGCACCAGCCCGCCCGGCTTCAGCAGCGCATTGATTTTGTCGAAATACGTGCGCAGGTTGGGGCGGCCGACGTGCTCGAACATGCCGACGCTGGCGATCTTGTCGTAGCCGCCATGCTCCGGCACGTCGCGGTAATCCATCCGACGCACCTCGACCCGGCCGGTCAGGCCGCGTTCGGCGATCTGTTCGCTGACATACGCATGCTGGTCGTCCGACAGGGTGATGCCAACAGCACGCACGCCATAGCGCTCCGCGGCATGCAGGATCAGACCGCCCCAGCCGCAGCCAATGTCGAGGAACTGCTCGTCGGACTGGAGATCGAGCTTGCGACAGATGTGGTCGAGCTTGGCTTCCTGCGCGGCGTCCAGGCTCATGTCCGGGTTCTTGAAATAGGCGCAGGAATAGACGCGCCGCGAGTCCAGCCACAGACCGTAGAAGTCGTTGGACACGTCGTAGTGGTACTGGATGTTCTTGCGGTCCTTGCTGCGCGTGTGGCGCCACCACTTCCAGCCGTCCGATCCAGTTTTCGGCGAACAGTCGCCCGCGTTGCACAGGCGGTCGCCGAGCGCGAGGATGTCACGGACATCGCCCTCCAAGTCGAGGTTGCCCTCGACATAGGCCCGCGCCAGCGAACCCAGGCTGGGATCGGCCATGGCCTTGAGACTGGCGGCCTGGTGCAACTTCACCCGCACCGCCGCATCGGCAGCGGCACCGACTCGTTCGCCATTCCACAACTCGACAACGAATGGCAGTCCGGATGCCTCCACCCGCCGTCGCACCTGATGAACCAGCAATTGATCCAGCATCACACCTCCTCAAAGGATGGCGGCGCGTTGTCGTAATTGTTTTCCCGCCTGACTATGAATCTAGGACAAATCGACCGCCAACGCAGCCCGAGTGTTGTCTGCCAGCGTCATGGATTCCACGCGGTAGGCGTCGAGATCGATGCCCATGCGTATGGGCGCGTTCGATTTGGCGGCCGCAATCGACGTGGGATCGAGCTCGAAGCGCAGGAAATGCACCGACGACGTCTTCTCCTCGTTCTCGCGCTCCAGGTCCTCGTCGGCAATGGCAAACACGCGTGGCTGATCGGCCACTTGCACCCACACGCGATCCTCGATGCCCTTCAGATTCGCCAGCGCAAGCTTGCGCTCGTCCGGGTCGGAATACTGGATCATCATGGTGGCCTTCCAGTTGGTGCCGTCCGGAACCAGCGGGTTGTAGGCGTCGAGCTCGTCCTGGATGCCGGCTTCCTCGAAAGTGCGCTCGGCGCGCAGCATTTCCTGAATCTGGTAGCGCATGGTCTTCTCGTCCTCGAAGATCAGCGTAACGTGGTCGCCCAGCTCGACCATGCGGTTCTTCTTGTGCGCCATGACCTCGGCGCGCATTTCGGGGCGTACCTTGGCATAGCCCTCGAGGGTCAGCAGGCTGTCACGGGTAATCAGCGGCATGTTCTTCTCCTTGCAAACAACGATTCATTCCAGGCCATAGGCGATGCGCAACAGCGTGATCGGATGCTGTTTCTGCGCGGTGGAATCGCCCATGCCCTGCAGGATATGACGCGCGGCAATCGCGCAGTCGGAACTCACGTAATCGGGCTGCGGCTCGGCCATCTGGCGGAATACCGGTTTGCCGATCTTCATCGACTTGTCGAAATACTCGCTCTTCACGCCCCAGGTGCCGTCGTGGCCCGAGCAGCGCTCGACCATCGTCACCTTGGCGCCGGCCAGCTGCAGCGCGTCGCGCGTCTTGTTGCCGATGTTCTGCACGCGCTGGTGGCACGGCACGTGATAGGCCACCTTGCCGAGCGGGTCCTTGAAGTCGGTCTTCAGCAAGCCGTCGACGTTGCGCGCCATCAGGTACTCGAACGGATCCCACATCGCTTCCTTCACCGCCTGCACGTCGGCATCGTGCGGGAACATCAGCGGCAACTCCTGTTTGTACATCAGCGTGCACGAAGGCACGGCGGTCAGGATCGCATAGCCGTCGCGGGCGAGTTTGACCAGATGCGGGATGTTCGTTTCCTTGAGGTTTTCGACGGCATCGAGATCGCCTAGTTCCAGCTTGGGCATGCCGCAGCAGGCTTCCTTCTCCACCAATACGGCGGGGATTTCATTGTGCGCCAGCAGTTTCAGCAGGTCGTGGCCGATGCCGGGCTCGTTGTAGTTCACGTAGCAGGTCGCGTAGATCGCCACCTTGCCGGGNGTGCGTTCGCCGGCCTTCACGGCGAAATCGCTGCGCGGCTTCGCGGTGGAGCGGAATTTCGCGCTGTCGTATTCGGGCAGCTTGCGGTCGGGGTGGATGTGCAGCACGCTGCCGACCAGCTTGCGGATCGGCTTGTTCTTCAGGCTGGCGTTGACGGCCTGCACCACCACCGGAATCGAGGCAAGCTTGCCCATCGCGTCGGTGCTGGAAAGCAACTTGTCGCGGAACGTGGTGCCNGCCCTTTTGAATTTGATCGCCTTGGCGCGCAGCATGGTATGCGGGAAATCGAGGTTCCACGGATGCGGCGGCACATAGGGGCATTTGGTCATGTAGCAGAGGTCGCACAGGTAGCACTCGTCGACCACTTTCCAGTAGTCGGCCTTGGCGACACCGTCCACCTCCATCGTCGAGGATCCGTCCACCAGATCGAACAGCGTGGGGAATGCGGTGCATAGCGAGACGCAGCGACGGCAGCCATGGCAGATGTCGAAAATCCGTTCAAGCTCGTGGTTGAGCTTCTCTTCATTGAAGAAATCCGGGTTTTTCCAGTCGAGCGGATGACGGGTGGGGGCTTCGAGATTGCCTTCGCGTGTGCTCATGCGAACTCCAGTTTAGACTTGGTATAAATTCAACTATAGATTCAAAAAAGCGGGCCGAACCCGACCCGCTTTTTGCCTGGGCGAAATTAGGCGCCCAGGGTGTCCAGGGTTTTCTGGAATTTGTTGGCGTGCGAGCGCTCGGCCTTGGCCAGGGTCTCGAACCAGTCGGCGATTTCGTCGAAACCTTCCGAACGCGCATCCTTGGCCATGCCGGGATACATGTCGGTGTACTCATGGGTTTCGCCGGCAATCGCCGTCTTCAGGTTGTCGGCGGTGGGGCCGAACGCCATGCCGGTAGCGGGATCGCCGCACTTCTCCAGATATTCCAGATGGCCGTGGGCATGGCCGGTTTCGCCTTCTGCGGTGGAACGGAACACGGCAGCGACGTCGTTGTAGCCTTCCACGTCAGCCTTGGCTGCGAAATAGAGGTAGCGGCGGTTGGCCTGCGATTCGCCGGCAAAGGCGGCTTTCAGATGGTCTTCGGTTTTCGAGCCTTTGAGTTGCATAACCTGATCTCCTTGGTTTACATAGACATGCTTTGCAGCATTGATATTTTCACCCTGCAGCAATGTGCCCCGCCTCATATTTATAGCAGGCCAGCCGCTGGGTGAAATCCGGTTTTTAGACTAAGTCTAATACCTGAACGAAGATTAAACCCGCTGCGATGACGCTGTCAACCTCGGGTAGAGCGTGGGTGTTTCCGCTTCAGCGGATTACAGCCACGGCCTGCCCCTTGCGGGTACACTCTTTTGAAATCGGAGAAGACCATGAGCTTTGATAAAACCAAAACCGACGCCGAATGGCGCGCCGAACTGAGCCCCGAACAGTACCGCATCCTGCGAGAACACGGGACCGAACGGGCATTTACCGGCCAATACTGGGACCATCACGAGAATGGCGAATACCGCTGCGCGGCCTGCGGCGAACCGCTGTTTTCATCGACGACCAAGTTCGACTCGGGCACCGGCTGGCCTAGCTTTTATCAGCCCCTGAACGCCGACGCGGTCGCCGAANAAACCGACACCAGCTACGGCATGGTACGTGCCGAGGCACTATGCCGCCACTGCGGTTCGCACCTGGGGCACGTTTTCCCCGACGGCCCCGCTCCCACAGGTACGCGCTACTGCATCAACTCGGCGTCGCTGACGTTCCAGAAGAAACAGGATTGAGCCTTGCATATTTTTGACGCCCGGATTGCGGCGATCACCCCCGCCACGCCCAGCATCCACAGCCTCCGCCTTGCCCTCCCCGATGCCGGCTTCCGGTTTCTGCCGGGGCAATGGGTGGATCTCAGCATCGACATCGACGGTGCAACGCACACCTCGGGTTATTCCATCACCACCTCGCCCATCCACCAGGGTGCGATCGAATTGGCGATCAAGGCCAGCGCGCGCCATCCGGTGGCGCGCTGGGTGCACGAGCGTGCCCGGGTCGGCGACAGCGTGCGCGTGAGCCAGGGCCAGGGACCGTTCGTCTACCTGCCCGAGATGAGCGACAACGTGGTGCTGATAGGCGGCGGGGTCGGCGTCACGCCGCTGCTGTCCATCTTCCGCCATGTGCGTGACGCAGCCTTGTCGACCTGTGCGCATCTGGTCTACAGCGTATCGGACAGCCGCGAAATCCTGTTCCGCGACGAACTCGAGGCGACGGCCCGCAAGCATGACAATCTGCACGTGAGCATCACCGTGACGCAGCCCGACCCGAACTGGAACGGCCTCACCGGCCGCATCGACCCGGTCAAGCTGCATGCGCTCGAAGTGCCGGACGACACGCTGTATTACTTATGCGGCCCCAAGGGCATGGTCGAGGACATGAGCACCCTGCTGCATGACCTGGGCGTGCCGATGAACCGCATCATTTTCGAAAAATGGTGGTAGGCCGATTCTACCATTAAACAAAACCCGCAATCTGTGTATGATTGCTGTCCAATAATCCAAATGAAGAACCCTCATGCGCTTCATCCCCCTGATTGCCACCCTGGTCTTCTGCACGCCTGCGCTGGCTGGCCCCAATGACATCGTTCGAGCCTACCCGGCGCAACAGGTCAGCGCCAACACCTACGTCATCCACGGCCCGCAAGGCGTGCCCTCAGCAGCCAACCAGAGCTTCATGAACAACCCGGCCTGGATCGTCACGAATGAAGGCGTCGTGGTGATCGATCCGGGCTCCAGCGTGCAGGTCGGCCGCATGGTGGTGGCCCAGATTCGAAAGACGACAGACAAACCGGTCACGCACGTGTTCAACACCCACGTCCACGGCGACCATTGGCTCGGCAACCAGGCCATCCTGGAAGCCTGGCCGAAGGCCACGCTCATCGCCCACCCCGACATGATCAAGCAGGCCAAGAACGGCGCCGACGCCTTCTGGCTCAAGTTTATGTCTGACATGACCGGCGGCTATACCGACGGCACCCGCGCGGTGATTCCCACCGTCGAGGCTGCTGACGGCCAGGAATTCAGGATCGGCGGCAAGACCTTCCGCATCCATTCCTCGACCGACGCGCACAGCAAGACCGACCTGATGATCGAAGTCGTGGAAGACCGCACCTTGTTCACCGGGGACAACGTGCTGAACCACATGGTGATGCCCATTTTCGACGGCACCTTCAAGGGCGTGATGAAGGCCACCGACCGGGCGCTCGCCCTCAACATGGCACGCTATGTGCCAGGCCATGGCAAGAGAGTTATTGTCAAATCTGGTGTATGGGCATCAAGCCGCGTTCCTGTCTGATTGATCCTGTACTTGCTCGCCGTCCTTGAACTTCACGTTGTTGACCACGAGGGCCAGCAGATCAAATCCCTTGATCCGTTTCCAGCGCTTCTGCGCGGTTTCCAGTAGCTTGTAGACCATCGCCAGCGTGGTCTCTCGGGAGCCGCAGTTCCGCGCTCTCTTGCTTCTCAGGCGCACCGTCGAAAACGTCGATTCGATCGGATTGGTCGTCCGGATATGGATCCAGTGTTCTGCCGGGAAGTCGTAGAAGGCCAGCAGCTCCTCACGATCCTTGCGCAGCCGTTCCATGGCGCCGGGATACTTCGACTCGAAGCGAACCAGAGTCCGGTCAAAGGCCTTGTGTGCGTCAGCCCGCGTCTCGGCCATCCAGATCTCATGCAGCGCCGCCTTGACTTTCGGTTGCACCGACTTTGGCAGCGCGGACAGGATGTTCGCCGTCTTGTGCACCCAGCAGCGCTGATGGCGGGTGTCCGGATAGCACTTGGCCAGTGCTTTCCAGAAGCCCAAAGCGCCGTCGCCGATGGCCAGCTTCGGGCTGGTCGTCAGGCCCCGGGCCCGCAGTCCCGACAGCAGTTCTGACCAGCTGGCCTCCGACTCTCGGTAGCCGTCCTCAACCGCAACCAGCTCCTTGCGCCCATGCTCCGTCACGCCGATGATCACCAGCAGGCAGAGGCGGTCATCCATGCGCACGTTGCTGTATACGCCGTCGGCCCACCAGTACACGTAGCGGCTTTGGCTCAAATCTCGCTGACACCACTCCCGGTGCTCATCGATCCAGTGCTGCTTCAAGCGACTGATGGTGTTGGCCGACAAGCCCCTGGCCTGATCACCCAGCAACGCGGCCAGTGCCTCTTGGTAATCGCCGGTGCTCACACCCTTCAGGTACAGCCAGGGAAGCACTTCCTCCACACTCCGGGCTCGCTTCAGGTACGGCGGCAGCAAGGTGCTGTTGAAGCGAACCCCGGAACCACTCCGATCCCGTACTTTCGGCACCTTGATGTCGACATTGCCGATGCCGGTCTGGACAGTACGCTCAGGCAAATAGCCATTGCGCACGACGGCCTGACGGCCATCCGGGAGCCGGTGCTCGGCATGCTGATCCAGAAGCGCCTGAAGCTCGGCCTCGACGGCCTGTGCGATCAGCTCCCGTGCCCCAGTCCGCAGCAGCTCGGTCAGCGGATCAATAACGTCTTTTTCTGGTTGTGGAAGAGTCTTCAGGGTAGACTTGGCCATGGCGTATCACCTTCTGTTGGTTGTTGATCTGGCGTGATCAATCAACAGGATACGCCATCCTTTCTACCTTCCCGTACACCAGAAATGACCATAACTCCTTGATGCGCTCCTGCTGGGTCTTGTCGCCGTGGATGGCGTCGGCGTGGATGCCGGCCTTGTTGAGTTCGTTGGCGAGCCGGTTGCAGCCCAGTTTTGTCCCTGTGAACACGAGCACCTGCCGCAGATCGCGGCTCTTGATCAGGTGTGCCAGCAAAGCCCGCTTGCGCTCGTGGTGCACCGGATGCACCACCTGGGTGACCGTCACGGCCGTTTCGTTACGCGCCACCTCGATGAAGGTCGGACTATTGAGGATGCTGTCGGCCAGCTTGCGGATTTCCTCCGGGAAGGTCGCCGAGAACATCATGTTGACCCGCTGCATCGGCAACAGGGCGACGATGCGCTTGAGGTCGGGCATGAAACCCATGTCGAGCATGCGGTCGGCTTCGTCGAGCACCAGGGTGTTGACCTGGGAGAGCGACAGCGTCTTGTTCTGCACGTGATCGAGCAGACGGCCGGGCGTCGCCACCAGGATTTCGACGCCAGTCTTCAGGATCGGAATCTGCGTGTTGATGTTGACCCCGCCGTACACCACCAGCGAGCGCAGCGGCACGTGCTTGGTGTAGGCCTGCACGGCCTCCTCGACCTGGATCGCCAGTTCGCGTGTGGGGGTGAGGATCAACGCGCGGATCGGATGCTTGGCCGGCGACGTGCCGTTGTTGGCGAATGGCAGCAGGCGCTGGATCAGCGGCAGCGCGAAGGCCGCCGTCTTGCCGGTGCCGGTCTGCGCGGCACCGAGAATGTCGCCGCCCTGCAGCGCCAGGGGAATCACTTGCGCCTGGATCGGGGTCGGGGTCGCGTAGCCCATTTCGTCGAGGGCACGCAGGATGTCGGGCGCCAGCCCGAGTTCAGCAAAAGTCGTCAAAATCTGTCCAGTGAATACTCTGGTTCGGTTAAATTCTGGCCGGCTACATCCGGATCCAGTCGAAACCTGCCGTCTGGCAGGCCACACGCACGTCGCCATCCGCGCAATCCAGCACCTGGGCCAGTGCGCGTTGCGCCAGGGCGGCCGTGTTGTTCTTGCGCGAGACGTGTGCGGCCATCACACATTGCAACCCGCCGTGCTTCAGTTTGTCCAGCAAGGCCGCCGACTGGCCGTTTTCCAGATGGCCGAAACGCCCGCCCACACGGCGCTTGAGGCTCACGGGATACGGCCCGTTTTCCAGCATCGCGGCATCGTGATTGCATTCCAGCACCAACGCGTCGATGCCGGCCAGCATGGCCTCGATGTGCGGCGTGCTGCAGCCGGTATCGGTCAGCACGCCCAAACGGCGACTGCCGTCGCCGAACACATACTGCACCGGTTCGCGCGCATCGTGCGGCACGGGAAACGGCTGGATTTCCAGATCGTCCACCGCGAACGCCGCATGGCTGTCGATCACCCGCACCGTCACGCCGTCGAGGTCCTGCGCCATGGCCAGCGTGCCGGCGGTCAGCCACACCGGCAATTTGTGCTTGCGCGCCAGCCGGCCCACCCCGCCGATATGGTCGCTGTGCTCGTGGGTCACGACGATGCCTGCCAGATCAGCGACCTCCAGCTTGAGCCGTGCCAGCCGCGCAATGCTGTCGGCCAGCCCGAAACCGCAGTCCATCAACACCCGGGTGGAGCCGGCCTCGACCACCAGGCCGTTGCCTTCGCTGCCGCTGCCGAGGCTGGCGAACCGCATCACGCCCGTCCCTGCGTCACTTCAACTCGTTGTGCAACAGCTTGATGATGCGATTCTGCGTGTCGGCGTCGGCTGCCTTGCCATCGGTACCGGTGACGCCAACCCGGCTCTTCGCACCCGCTTCGCTGACCACGATTTGCAGTTGCGGCGAGGTCTGCGTCTTCTTGCTGCGCCAGAAGGCGAGCTTGGCGAACATGCCTTCGTCGCGCTTGCTGGCGTTGTCGATACCGGGGTCGATGTAACGCACGTAGTAGATGCCCTTGGAGCGGTCGCGGTCCTCCACGGCGAAGCCGACGCGGTCGAGCGCGAGGCCGACACGACGCCAGGCGCGGTCGAAGCCTTCATCCATTTCCAGGACCGGGGCGCCGGCTTCCTGGACGATGCGCGCCATCTCCGGCGTCTGCTGTTTGGCCAGCTGCGCATCGACGCGGCTCTTCTCCACACCGAAGCGCAGCATCAGGCGACGCAGCATCTCGGCCTCGAGTTCCGGGTCGGGCTGGCGCGGCTCCCACACGGTCTTGTCCTTGGCCTCGGTGGCGTAGACTTCCTTCATGCCGCGATGGCTGATGTAGATTTCGGTGCCGCTCTTGCCGGTTTCGATCCGCGTGCGGAACTTGTCGCGCTCGGCGGTGGAATACAGGCCGTCGAATACCTTGCCGATCGTGCGGCGGATGATGTCCTGCGGGATCTTGGCCCGGTTTTCCGCCCAGTCGGTTTCGATGATGCCGGTTTCGGGCGATTCCATGTTGATGATGAAACCGTTCTCCTGCCAGAAATCCTTGATCACCGGCCACACTTGCTGCGGGGTGGCCTGCACCACCAGCCAGCGCTGGCTGCCGGCGCGTTCGATGTGGGCTTTCTCTTCGGTGGGGAGCAGGGTCTGCGCGCTGCTCGGTGTCGCCTTGCGCTCCTGGCTGTAGGCCGACAACGTGGCCGTGCCACTGCCCTGGCTATCGGGAATCGCATAACGGTTGTCTGCCGTCGGCGCCACCAGATCGGGCGGCACTTCCAGCGTCGGCAGCTTGCCGGCCGACTTGTAATCGATCTTCTTGGATTCCACGATGCCACACCCCGACAGGGCCACGGCAACCATCACAAACAGGGGCAATAAACGCATATAAATGGTGTCCTAAACGAAGGCTTGAATCAAAGCGGCACGGCGCATCGCACCGTGCTAGATCAATTTGGCGTGACGCAGTGCGTCGCGCACCGTGTCATGCAGTCCGGCAGACAACGGGGTCAGGGGCAGGCGCAAGGCGGGCGAAATCAGCCCCAGCTCCGCGCACGCCCACTTGACCGGAATCGGGTTGGCCTCGACAAACAGCTTGCTGTGCAAGGGCAGCAGCGCATTATTGAGTTCGCGCGCGCGCNNCAGGTTCCCGGCGAATGCCGCGGCGCACAGCTCGTGCATCATTTTCGGCGCGACGTTGGCGGTCACCGAAATCACGCCGTGGCCACCCAGCAGCATGAAGGGCAGCGCCGAAGCGTCGTCGCCGGTATACAGCGCGAACCCTTCGGGCGCGCGACGCAGCAGATCGGCCGCACGCTCCATGCTTCCGGTCGCGTCCTTGATGCCGACGATGCCGGGCACGTCTGCCAGACGCAGCGTCGTATCGTTGGAGAGGTCGGTCACCGTGCGTCCCGGCACATTGTAGAGAATCAGCGGCAGGTCGACTGCTTCGGCGATCTTGCGGAAATGCTGGTAAAGACCTTCCTGCGTCGGCTTGTTGTAGTAGGGCACCACGGACAGGCCGGCCTGCGCACCTGCCGCCTTGGCGCACGCGGTCAGCTCGATCGCCTCGGCGGTCGAATTCGCGCCGGTACCGGCGATCACCGGCACACGTCCGGCCACCTGCTCGACCGTCGTGCGGATCAACAGGCAATGCTCGTCGTAGCTGACCGTAGGCGATTCGCCGGTGGTGCCTACGATGACGATGCCGTCCGACCCTTCGGCAATATGCCAGTCGATCAGGCGCCGCAGCGTGTCGAGATCGAGCGCGCCGTCGTCCGACATGGGCGTGACGATCGCAACCAGGCTGCCTCTGATCCTATTCATTTCTGCCATTTTTTCCGCCGCTATTATTTCAGACACACGCCGGGTTCCCGGCGATGTAACGATAAATCACGCATTCTAATCCATCTGGTCGCGCCCGGCTTTTTCTAAATCAGGGCATGCATGCTGCGATTACGGGACCTGCCCCTAGCCCTGAGGGGGACGCGGGTTATGCCAGCGTCCGCCGGCAAGCAGCAGGTCGGCCTCGGCCGGTCCCCACGTGCCGGGCTCGTAGAGACACGCCGGGTCGCGATGCGACAGGACGGGTTCCACCACGCGCCAGGCCGCTTCCACCGCGTCCTGGCGGGCGAACAGCATGGCCTCGCCGTCCATGGCGTCACCGAGCAGGCGCTCGTAGGCGCTCATTTCATCCGGGTGGTTATTGCAGACATAGAGTTCGACCGGCCGCCCGACCATGCGGTCGCCCGCATTCTTCGTGCGCGCACCCAGCGCGATGGACACGGTCGGCGACAAACGCATGCGCAGGTAATTCGGGGCCAGCGGCCCGGCCTCGGACAGCGCGAACACGCGCTGCGGCGGAAGCTGGAACTCGGCACGGATCTCGGTGGTGGTGAGCGGCAGGTGCTTGCCGGTCCGCACGATGAAGGGGACGCCCGCCCAGCGCCAGGTGTCCACGTAGAACCGTACGGCTGCGTAGGTTTCGGTATCCGAGCCGCGCGCGACGCCCTCCTCCTTCCGGTAGCCCTCGTATTGTCCGCGAACCATGTCGCCGGGTTCCAGCGGGCGGATGGCCTTGAGCAGTTTGGCCTGCTCATCGCGCACCGCTTCCGCGCTGGTTCCCAGCGGCGGTTCCATGGCCAGCAGGGCAAGGATCTGCAGCAGGTGATTCTGCAGGACGTCGCGGATGGCCCCGACCGAATCGTAAAAGCGTCCGCGCCCGGCCACGCCGAAGTTCTCCGACATGGTGATCTGGATTTGCCGGATATGGTTGCGGTTCCAGATCGGTTCGAGGAAGGAGTTGGCGAAACGGAAATACAGGATGTTCTGCACGGCCTCCTTGCCCAGGTAGTGGTCGATGCGGAAGATCCCAGATTCCGGCAGCGCTTCGTACAGCGTCGCGTTGAGCGAGCGTGCCGATTCCAGGTCGCGTCCGAAGGGTTTCTCCACCACGACCCGCGCGCCTTCGGTGCAGCCGGCCGCAGCCAAGCCGCGTACCACGACGGGAAACATGGCCGGCGGGATGGCGAAGTAATGGAGCGGATGTTTCCGGTGCTCCAGGGCGCGGCGCAGCGCCACGTACGTTTCAGGATCTTCGTAGTCGCCGTTGACATAGGTCAGCAGGCTGGCGAGATTGCGGAACACCACTTCATCCAGTCCGCCGCCAAAATTGACGATGCCGTCGTGGGCGTGGGCGCGCAGGCGCTCGATGTCCCACCCCGGGGAATGCGCCACGCACAGGATCGGCGGCAGCGTGCGGCCATGCCGCAACATGTCGTGCAGCGCGGGAAAGATCTTGCGCCGGGCAAGGTCGCCCGTGGCGCCAAACAGGACCAGGGCATCGGAGATCGGGTTCTCGGTCACGGCATTAGGCTCCAGGCTTGCTTCAGGTTGACGTTATAGCAGCTACGCAGAACGCGTCGGGGATCACCTGTCCATGGCCTCGATTCACCTGAGCCTGCCCAGCCAGCCCGTGAGTTGCTCGATGCCGAGGCCGACACCGTGCGCCAGCAACGGCACCGCAGCAATCCAGATGGCCACCAGACCCAATGCCGCCACGCCGAGCCCGACCGAGAACATGTCCAGCCCCGGCGTGGTGCGGGCCACGATACCGAACGCCAGCTGGACCAGCAGCGCCAAGGCCAGCAGAGGCAGGGCAAGCTGCACGCCGGTGGCGAACAGCCAGCTGCCGGCTTCGGCCAGCTGGCGCACGTCCGTAGCGGCCGGCAGGATGGCGACCGGCATCGCCGCAAAACTGTCGCGCAGGGCATGCACGACCAGCAGATGGCCGCTCGCCCCCAGGAACGCCATCGCCGCCAGCCAACCCGCCAGCGCACGCCAGGCGGCATCCGCGGGTGCCGCCTGCTCGGCGGTCAGGGACAGCAGGCCGCCGGTCACGGTATGGCCGGTCCATACCAGCGCCGCGCTCACCGCAGCAAACACCAGCCATACGCACAACGCCAGCGCCGCGCCCCACACGACTTCCATGCCCAAAGCGAGTATGCCTTGCAGTGTGAACGGCGCGGTGGCGCCGAGCGCGAGGCCCGGCGCCAGCACCGCTGCCAGCACGGCGGCCAGGAACAGGCGCAGCAGCAACGGCAGGCGGCCGACCAGCGGGTCGAACAGGGTCCACCCGGCGAGGCGCGCGAAGGCGAATACCCAGGCCGACAGGCTCGCTTCGGTCAGGGGCATGATCTGCTCACTCCACCAGCCCCGGGAAATCAGTCAGCATGCTGCGCGCAAACTCGACCAGCTGCCCTCCCATCCAGCTGCCCAGCAGCGCCAGCACGAGCAGCACGATGATGAGCTTGGGTACGAAAGAGAGCGTCGGTTCGAGGATCTGCGTGGCGGCCTGGAACAGGCTGATGGCGAATGCCGTCAACAGTCCCGCCAGCAACACCGGCGCGGCGATCAGCATCACCAGCCAGAGCGCGTCGCGCGCAAGGCCTTCCATCAGAAGCTCCCGAGCAGCGAGCCGACCAGCAGGTGCCAGCCGTCCACCGTGACGAACAACAGCAGCTTCAAGGGCAGCGACACCAGCTGCGGCGGCAGCATGATCATGCCGAGCGCGGTCAGCACGGCGGCGACCACCAGGTCGATGACCAGGAACGGCAACACGACCATGAAGCCGATCTGGAAGGCGGTCTTGAGTTCACTCGTGAGAAAGGCCGGTGCAAGCGCCGCCAGCGACACGCTGTCCACCTGCTTCGGATCGATGCTTTTATCGTTCTCGGTGAACAGGCTGAGATCCTCGGCGCGGGTCTGCCGCAGCATGAATATTTTCAGCGGCGACGCGGCCTTTTCGGCGGCGGCGTTGAAGCTGAGCGTACCGGCGAGATACGGCTGGTAGGCCTCGGTATTGATGGTCTTCAACGCCGGCGACATCACGAACACCGTCAGCAGCAGCGCCAGTCCCATCAGCACCAGATTCGGCGGCGCGGTCGAACTGCCCAGGCCCTGGCGCAGCAGGAACAGCACCACGGCAATCCGGGTGAACGCGGTGAACGCCAGCAGCAGGGCCGGCAGGAACGGGAACAGCAGCAACCAGGGCAGGCTCGTTCCCGGCACGCCGAGCACCTGTCCTCCCGCGCCCGGCGTCACGCTCAGCAAGGGCACGCTGGCGTCCGCCGCCCAGGCCGGCACGCAGAAGCCGAGAAGCAGCCACAACCACACCCGCGTCTTCATCGTCCGTGCTCCTGCACCGACTCCGGCTTGGGCAAGGTATGCAGCAGGCGCACATTGCCGCCCCCACGCCCAGCAGTAGCCAGGTATCGCCCACCTCGACCGTCACCACGCGCTCGCGCGCACCCACCGCGGTCGTCCCCACCACCTTGACAGTGCCCTGCGCGCCCATGCCCGGCAGATAGCGACGAACGAACCAGGCAACCGCGACGAACCCGCCGAGAATGAGCACCAGGCTCAGCAGCACGGTGAACAGGCTGCCTGCGGTATCGGTCGCCGCCAGTGCCCAGGACGGAACCAGCAGCAAGATACCTGCCGCGAAGAATCTAGCCATGCCGGATGACCTCNCGCGCCCAGCGCGTCATGTCGGTTGTGGAATGCGGCAACTGCAGGGCAAGCCTTGCCTGCGTGGACGCAGCCGTGATGTGCCATGCCAGCGCAGGCGGCAGCGCGTCCGCCCCCGGCGCGTCCAGCCAGCTTTCCGCCAGCACGGCATCCAGTGTCCGCACGAAGCTGCCGGGAACGAAGGACGTCCCGCCCACCGCACTGCGGCCTCCCAGGCGGCGCGTCAGCCAGAGGGCGGCCAGCGTGGCATCGGGCAGCCAGGCCGGCGTCATCGGCACGTCGGCCAACTCGGGTGCCGGTTGCGCCATCGCCTGGACCGGCAGGCGCAACCGGGCGCTCAAGGTCGCGGCCAGCTTGTGGGTCAGGCGCGCCGGCAGGCCGCTGGACGGCGGCGCAGGCGCTTTCAGAAAGGCGATTTCGGCAGGTGTAAGTTCGAGCAGCTGCATCAGCGCCCCCGTCGCCCGGTATCGCGCCGGTGCGTCAGCTCCACCAATTCGTCGTGATCGCGTTGCTCGATGCGCCGCTGCAGGATGGCAGCCTGCGCCAGATGGCGCTGCTCCAGCAGGCGCAGTGCCTTCACCCGCTGTTCGGCCTGCATCCATTCGGCCAGTCGGGCCTGCCAGTCGCGGTGGGCGTCGTCGATGGCGGTTTGCGCAACCTGCATTTCCGCGGCTTGCGCGTACTGCAGCCGATTCTTTTCCAGCAGCTGCGCCGCCGTCACGCCATCGCGCAGCTCGACTGCCAGCTGCGCGATGTGCGCGTCGCGCAAGGCCAGCAACTGCACCTGCCGGCCGCGCGCGCAACCACACGCCATGCGCCAGCTTGACTTCGCGCGCCAGGGTTTCGCTGCGCCGTTCGGCCAGCTGCAGCACTCGTGCCAGCGAAAACGGCTTCACCCAAGCACCTCGTCGAGGTCGTCACGTGCAGCGTTCAGCGGCGCGCGTTCGCGCATGCCCTGCATCAGGTAGCTCTGCATCCGGGGNTACAGCCGTACGCCCTCGTCCAGCACCAGGTCGGCACCCGGCACGTAAGCGCCGACGGCGAGCAGATCGCGGCTGCGCATATAGCGCGAATAGAGATACTTGAAACGGCGGGTGCGTTCCAGCGCCTCGTCCGACAGCAGGTCGGGCTGCGCCCGGCTGATCGACGCCTCGATGTCGATCGCGGGNTAGTGCCCGGCATCGGCGAGGTCGCGGCTGAGCACGATGTGGCCGTCGAGGATCGCGCGCGCCGCATCGGCGATCGGATCCTGCTGGTCGTCGCCTTCCATCAGCACGGTGAAGAACGCGGTGATCGAGCCGCTGCCGCTGCGGCCGTTGCCGGCGCGTTCGGCCAGTTGCGGCAGCTTGGCGAACACCGACGGCGGATAGCCCTTGGTGGCGGGCGGCTCGCCAATCGCCAGCGCCACCTCGCGCTGCGCCATCGCGTAGCGGGTCAGCGAGTCCATGATGAGCAGCACGTGCTTACCCTGGTCACGGAAGTATTCGGCGATCGACATCGCGTAGGCCGCACCGTTCAGCCGCATCAGCGGCGGATGGTCGGCCGGCGCCGCCACCACCACCGCCCGCGCCATGCCTTCGCTGCCGAGGATGCGATCGATGAATTCCTTGACCTCGCGGCCGCGTTCGCCGATCAGCCCCACCACCACGACGTCGGCTTCGGTCATGCGCGCCATCATGCCGAGCAGCACGCTCTTGCCGACGCCGCTGCCGGCGAACAAGCCGAGTCGCTGCCCGCGTCCCACCGTCAGGAGACCGTTGATCGCGCGCACGCCGACGTCCAGTGTCTGCCGGATCGGCGCACGTTCGAGCGGGTTGATCGGGCGGCTGTACAGCGGCACCCGGCGCTCCAGCATCAGCGGCCCCAGACCGTCGAGCGGCCGGCCGGCGCCGTCGAGCACACGCCCCAGCAAGGTGTCGCCCACCGGCACCTGGCGCACCCGGTCCTGCGCCCGACGGCGCGGAATGTAGCGCATGCCGAGGCGCGGCGGCTGCGCCGCCAGCGGGTTGTCGGGCACGACNCGGGCGCCCGGCATCACGCCGTAGATATCGGTCGCCGGCATGATGAACAGGCGGTCGCCGGCAAACCCGGCCACCTCGGCCTCGATGCTCTGGCCGCCGGGAATCTGGATGTGGCACTGGCTGCCCACCGGCATCCGCAGCCCGACCGCTTCCATCACCAGCCCGGACACCCTCGTCAATCGCCCGCTGGTCGCGATCGGCGTCGCCCAGCTCACCGCACGCCGGCAGTCGGCCAGGTATTCGCGCAGGCGGACGGTACGATCCATCACTCGATCCAGTTCTGGTTGCTGCCGAGCACCTGCACCACCTGGCGCCAGCGTGCCGGCAGCGTGGCGTCGAGGTCGCCCTGCGAGGTCTCGATCAGGCAGCCGCCACGGACGATGCGCACATCCTCGACGATGCGCAGGCGGTTCTTGTCGAGCACCTGGTCGAGATGCGGGCGCACCAGCGCGGCGTCGTCCGGATTCAACAGCAGGCGCGCCTCGCGGCTGGTTTCCGCCATCTGCTTCAGCGCCATATTGACCACGTCGAGGATGCGCTCCGGACGTGCCGCCAACTCGCCCGCCACCACCTGGCGCGCGACGTCGAGCGCCAGTTCCAGCACCATGTCGGCGAGGCGGAAATCGAGGTTGTCGAGCGTCGAGGAAAAGCTCTCGGCCAGCTGCTTCATGCGACCGCAGGCCTGTTCCCCTTCCACGCGCCCCGCCGCCAGGCCTTCGGCATACCCTTCGGCACGCGCGGCCTCGCGCAATGCCGCCAGCTCGGCCTGCGGATCGGCCTCGGCGGGCGCAGCCTGGCCGGCGGACGCAGCCAGTTCCACCACTTCCCATTGTTCGAATGCGGTGGGNGTATTCGGCGTCGTGTCGTCTGTGCTCATGCCGCTTCCTCTTCGGGGCACTGGATCGCACCTTCAGCCGCCAGCCGACGCAGGCTCGCGCCCGCCTCGTCCTGCGCGGCCTGGATCGTGGTCACCGGCACCGGGCCCAGCGTATCGAGATCGACGCGCATGCGCTGCGCGGCGGTCGGACTCATCACGGCCGTCAGGGCATCGAGCACCTGCCCGTCGCTGCCCTTCAAGGCATGCAACAGGGTACGCGCAGCGACGTTGCGCAGGAAGGTCTTGCGGCTGGCCTCGGGCAGCCGCGCCAGATCTTCGAACGCGAGATTGCGCACGCGCAGCCGTGCGGCCAGTTCCGCATCGTTCCGGTCGAGCTGGCTCAAGGCGGCGGCGGCGCTGCCCTCGCTCATCTGCCCCAGCAGGCCGGCCACCGCGGCTTCGCCCTGCGGCGGCGCGGCGGCGTCCAGGCTGGCCAGCCAGTCGTCCAGGTCGCCCAGCATGTCGGCGCTCGGCGTATCGCTGTGCGCCAGGGCCAGCAAGGTGTCCGCGCGCGTCTTGCCGGGCAGCAGTTCGAGCACGGCGGCGGCGACGTCGCGCGGCAGCTGCGCGGCCACCACGGCGATCAGTTGGGACGCCTGGGCCTCCAGCAGGCCGGCGATTTCCGCCGGCTCGCGCCAGGCCAGCTTCTCCAGCGCCTGCGCGCCCGGCGCCCCCAGGCGTTCCAGCATGGCCTGCGCGCGCTCCGGCCGAAATGCCTGTCGCAGCGTCTCGTCGAGAAAACGGCCGGTATCCGCCGCGAATCCGGTCTGTTCGGCGGCCTCGGCGGCGTAATCGCGCAGGATCGCGCGCACGCGCTCGCGCGGCAGCACGTCGAGCTCGCGCATGGCGCTGCCCAGCCGGCTGACCTCGAGCGGACTCAGGTAGCGGAATACGGCTGCCGTGGCGTCCTCGCCGAGGGCGAGCAGCAGCGCAGCGGATTTTTCGATGCCGGCCTGGCTCACGCGCGCATCCAGAGCTTGATGACATCCGCGGTCACGCGCGGATTGGCCAGCACCTGGCCTCGGGTTGCCTCGAGTTCGGCGTCGAGGTCCACGGCGGGCGGCTCGACGGCCGGCACAGACCGCGGGCGCCGCCAGACGGCCACCCCGAGGAGCAGAAGCAGCCCGCCCCCGACTGCGGCCAGCATCCAGGGCTGGAAGTCAACGATCCCGGGTGTCGCCGGCGGTTGGCTGGCCGGCGGCATGGGCGCAAGCGAACGCGGAGGCTGCATCTGCGGCTGCGCGACGGCTGCAGCGGGCTGCGCGGCGTGCGTCGCAGGCAGCGCATAGACATTCACCGTGTCGCCGCGCGACGGCACCAGCCCCAATGCCTGGCGGGCCAGCTGACCCGCACGGCCGAGTTCGGCGGCGCTCGCCTCAAATCCCAGGATCACGATGGCATTCACGCGCCGGATGCGGCCTTCCGGCGTATGCGTGGTGCGCACGGTCTTCTCGAGCGGATGCGTCCGGCCACCCACCACGACGTTGCGTACCCGTTCCACTGTCTGTTCGACGTCGCTGTCCTCCAGTGTGGCCGTGACCTGCACGCTCACGCGGTCCTTGCCGAGCCAGGGTGTCAGCACGGCCAGCGCCCGCTGCGCCAGATCCTGTTCCACCGCCCGCTGCCGCGACTGCACCACCTCGGGCACCGTGTCGCCCAGCAGCACGCCGCGCGGGTCGAATACCTGCACCTCGGACCGTTTCATGCGTGGCACGCTGGCCGCCACCAGGGTCTGGATCGTCGTCACCTGCTCAGCCGACAGCTGCGCGTTCGGGCGCAGGCGCACCAGCACCGCAGCGGTGGCCGGCGGCGCATCGCGCAGGAAGGGCGAGACCTTGGGCAGGGCAAGATGGACGCGCGCCAGCTCGACCGTTTCCAGCGACTGGATCGAGCGCGCCAGGTCGCTTTCGAGCGCGTGCTGATAGCGCTGCTGCTCTTCCAGCGACGAGGCGCCGAAGCGGGGCGCGCGATCGACCTCATCCTGCGCGTCGGCGTCGGACCGGGGCAGGCCGCGCGCGGCCAGACGGTAACGCGCCACATGCAGCTGATCGGCCGGCACCTCGATGCTGCCGTCGGCGGCGGACAGGTGATAGGAAATATTGAGCTGGTCGAGCGCGGCGATGACCTCGCCGCCCGCCCGGTCGGACAGTTTCGGGTAGAGCACGCGGTAGTCCGCCGGATTGAGCCACACATAGGCCGCAGCCAGCGCCGCCAGCGGCACCAACACCAGCAGGACGAACATGAAGCGGCGCAGCGGGCTCGCTTCCGCGATCAGATCGCGCAGACTGCTCAGCCAACCCGGCACTGGACGCACCTCGTCTGCGGGGTCGGGCTGGGCTGTCGGGTCTTGATGGCTTGTATCGTCACACGGCGATTATAACCAGTCGGGCGTGGCCACAGCGCGCAATACCACCTGCACCTGCCCCGCCCGCTCACGGCTCTGGAACCACCAGATGCTCCCCTTNTTCACCGACAGGTCGCCCGCCTGCCCGGTGAGCAGGCGCATCGCCACCTGCCCCAGCGTGGGCTGGTGGCCCACGACCAGCACCGGATAGGCCGCATCCGGCCAGTCTGCCGCGGCCAGCACGTCGTCCGCNGCTGGCCCCGGCGCCAGCGCCGGCACCCGCTGGAAGCCTCGCCCCAGAGCCTGCGCGGTCTGCAGGGTGCGGGTGGCGGGGCTGACTAGGATCCGGATGTCCTGCGACAGCCGCGGCGTCAGCCAGTCGGCCATGCGCGACGCCTGCTTGCGGCCCTTGTCGGTGAGTTCGCGCTTGAGGTCGGGAATCGCGTCATCGGCCTCGGCATGTCGCCACAAAATGAGTTCCATCGGTTTTCCTCGAAAAATCCGGCATCCGTTCACAGGCAAGACCGCCGCATGGCGCCGGGGTTCGCCACGAATCTACCAGTAAGGCCTCGATTTCAGGAATGCGCGGATCGCCCCNGCACATTCGCCGTCCGCCACGTCCGCCTGTTTCGCCGCCAGCCAGCCGAGGGCAAAGTCCCCCATCGCGCCCGCCTCNCTCCCCGCCATCGTCAGCAGGCCCGACGCGATGTGCGCGTCGTTGGCCCGCCCCAGGCTGTCCTGGGCCGTGCGCAACGCCGCCAGATACCCCGCCTGCCGCCTGCCGTCGAACAGCGTCTGGAANAACTCGGCCGCATACCGCTGGCGCTTGATCGCGATGCGCAGGGCATGCCGCCGGGCCGGCGGCAGCGTGGCGAAATCGCGTGCGCCGCGCACGATCGGACGATGCCCNTTCTGCAGCGCCCGGCGCGCCCAGGCGTCCAGCGGCGACAACTGGATGAAACGCTGCGCGGCCGGCACCGTCTGGCCCTCAGTATGCGCATGCCAGCCATGCCGCAGCAGCCAGCGCTGCATCGCCAGCAGCCAGGCGCCGGGATGGGCCTGCGCCAGCGCTTCCCGCATCGCCGCCCGCACTGCGCTGCGGCGCGCCTCCAGCGCCGCCATGCCGTGCTGCCAGGCGTCGGCGTCGGGATAGTGCGGCGCGATCGCCGGCAGGGTTTCGCCGCACAGCACGTCCCAGTCACGCGCCGGACCCAGCGCGGACGCCAGCGCACGCAGTTCGTCCAGCAGCCCGGGCGGCAGCGCGCACGCCGTCCGGAACAGCCGCAGCGCCGCGCGCAGGCGCCGCAACGCCACCCGCGCCTGGTGCACATATTCGATGTCGTCTGACGCCCGCACCCCCGGCAGATTGGCCTGGAACTGCGCCAGACAGGCCTGGACGATCGCGGCAAAGCCCGCTTCCACACCCATGCCGTCGTTCAGCGCGAGCGGCACGGACTTCACCGGCACCGCCCCAATCCCATGCGCCAGCCGCACGCCGCGCTCGGCCTTGCTGACGTCGAACGGCAGGCAGTCGAACGCAGCGGCCCAGTCCAGCGCCAGCGCGAACAGCGCATCCGGCTGGCCGGTCTTCAATTCGAGCTCGATCTCGCAGATCGGCTGACTGCGTGCGCCTGCAACCACCTCGCCGACATCGAGCGCCACCTCGACCTGCGCGCCGCCTTTGCCGGCAATCAGCCAGGCCGTGCGATGGAAACGCGTCTCGAACACGGGCGCCAACTGCGCGCGCAACGCCTCCGGTACATAGGCCAGCGCCTCCGGCGGGAACCGGCTCCAGTCCGGCGCCCCGCGGCTGACCGACATCTCGAATTCGACGCGCCGCGACAGTCCGCCCTGCCGTTCGCCCTCGGTCTTCAGCGTCTGCAGCCAGCGCCGTCCCACCCGCCGCACGCGCAGCGCCACGCCCTGCGCGCTCAAGGCGAAGTCCGGGGTGTCGAAATAACGGGTGACAAGGTCCTGCTGTGTCGGCACGCTGCGCCGCCGCGCCATGCGTTTCACGAAGGCCGCAGCCTGCTGCGGCGGCAACGCCAGCTTGAGTTCGATTTCCATTGGATGCGGCGTTGTCATATAACTGTCATGTCAGGGTCGAACACGGGCGTTTATCATTGAAACACACCACGAATAAATTCATCATGAATCTGCCCAGCCCCGATACCCTCATCAACCGAGAGCTCGGCATTCTCGCGTTCCAGCGCCGCGTGCTGGCCCAGGCCGAAGACCCTTCCATGCCGCTGCTGGAGCGTCTGCGCTTCCTCTGCATCGTCTCGAGCAACATGGACGAATTCTTCGAGGTACGCGTGGCCGGCCTCAAGGAACAGATCCGCGCCAATTCGACCCAGCGCTCGCCCGACGGCCTGACGCCGCGCCAGCAGTTCCGGGCAGTCTCGGAAACGGCGCATGCGCTGGTTGCGCGCCAGTACGAACTGTTCAACAAGGCGATCATTCCCGAGCTCGCCGAACACGGCGTCCACTTCATCCGCCGCACGCACTGGAGCGAAACCCAGGCGGCCTGGATCCGCGACTACTTCTTCCGCGAACTGATGCCGGTGCTGACGCCGGTGGGGCTCGACNCCTCGCATCCTTTCCCGCGCGTGCTCAACAAGAGCCTCAACTTCGCGGTCGAACTGTCCGGACGCGACGCCTTCGGCCGCAATTCCGGCGCCGCCGTGGTGCAGGCGCCGCGCTCCCTGCCGCGCGTCATCCGCCTGCCGGAAGAGATCGCCGGCTGCGAATACGGCTTCGTCTTCCTGTCGTCGATCCTGCACGCCCACGCCGGCGAACTGTTCGCCGGCATGACGGTGCAAGGCTGCTACCAGTTCCGCGTCACCCGCAACTCCGACCTCTTCGTCGACGACGAGGAAACCAAGAACCTGCGCCAGGCGCTGCAGGGCGAACTGCCGCAACGCCACTTCGGCGCGGCCGTGCGGCTGGAAGTGGCCGACAACTGCTCGGAATCGATGGCGGCCTTCCTGCTGGCGCAGTTCGAGCTCGAAGCCGACGACCTCTACCAGGAACAGGGACCGGTGAACCTCGTGCGCCTGATGCAGGTGCCCGACTGGGTCGACCGCCCCGACCTCAAGTTCGCCCCCTTCATCCCCGCCCTGCCCGCGCGGCTGGCCAAGGACGAGGACATCTTCGCGCAGATCCGCAAGGGCGACATCCTGCTGCACCACCCCTTCGAATCCTTCCAGCCGGTGATCGACTTCATCGAGCAGGCCGCCGCCGACNCCCACGTCGTCGCCATGCGGCAGACGGTGTACCGCACCGGCACCGACTCCAAGCTGATGCAGGCGCTGATCCAGGCCGCGCAGTCGGGCAAGGAGGTCACCGTGGTGGTCGAACTGATGGCGCGCTTCGACGAGGAAGCCAACATCAACTGGGCCGCCAAGCTGGAGGAAGTCGGCGCCCATGTCGTCTACGGCGTCGTCGGCCACAAGACCCACGCCAAACTGGCGCTGGTCATCCGCCGCGAAGACGGCGAACTGCGACGCTACGCCCACCTGGGCACCGGCAACTACCACGCCCGCACCGCGCGCCTGTATACCGACTTCGGCCTGCTGACCACCGACGAGACCATCACCGCCGACGTCAGCAGCCTGTTCACCCAGATCACCGGGCTGGGCAAGGCCGGCAAGCTGAAACGCCTGTGACAGTCGCCGTTCACCCTGCACAGCGAAGTCGTCGCCGCCATCAACCACGAAGCCGAACTGGCGGCCGCCGGCAAGCCCGCCGCCATCATCGCCAAGATGAACGCGCTGCTGGAACCGCAGGTCATTGCCGCCCTCTACGCCGCCAGTCAGGCCGGGGTGAAGATCGATCTCATCGTCCGCGGCGTGTGCGCGCTCAAGCCCGGCATTCCCGGGCTGTCCGAACACATCCGCGTGCGTTCGGTGGTCGGCCGCTTCCTCGAACACACGCGCATCTTCTATTTCAGGAACGGCGGCGACGACAAGGTCTTCCTGTCGTCGGCCGACTGGATGGACCGCAACTTCTTCCGCCGCATCGAGACCGGTTTCCCCATCCTCAATCCCAAGCTGAAGAAACGCGTGATCGCCGAAGGCCTGAAACCCTACCTGCGCGACAACGTGCAGGCCTGGGACATGCTGCCCGACGGCAGCTACCGCCGCCGTACCAAGCGCCGCGCCAAGGCCTACAGTGCGCAGGTCGAACTGCTGGCACTGCTGACCAAGTCAGCCTAGAAGCGCTTCCCCTACTCCGACGCGGCGTTTCGCACTCGCCTGCGACCTCGCCCGATGCCTGCTGCGCGTCCGATCAGCGACGTGGATGGGATTTGTCCTACAAAGTGTTCGTATCCCACTGATACGTTCACACCCCACCAAGCCTTAAGCTGACTTCCAGTCCACTGAGCCCAAGAACAAGCCCGCGTGAACCATTCAGCGTTCAGCGAGCATATGCAGCTTGATGCAAGGGCTCCACGCCCCTGCCAACGAATACAAGGCTCAGGCGACGCAACTTTTATTGTGTTGCATCGAGACCCAATCGATATCAATTAGACGAAAGGCCAAAAATGCGAACCAACCCCTTGATATTCAATCTCCTGGGCGCTGCCCTTCTTTCCGCGGGCACTGTCTCTACCCACGCGGCCGACGGCCGTTTCTACGACCCCGCANATGCAGCCAGTCCCACCGGAAAAACCATCGGCTACGAGCTGTACCGCACGATCGGATGTCCCGGCCGGGGCTTGCTCGACACGCCGTNNGCCCGGTTCCGAAAGATGTCGACAGCGATGGCGACGGCGTCGTCGACAGCAAGGACAAATGTCCCGACACGCCGAAGGGCACCGAGGTCGACGCCAACGGGTGTCCCATTCCAGTCGCCGCGCCCGTTGAGCCGGCACCGGCCCCGTGACGGAGCAGAAACCGGAGGCTGAGCAGCAGGTCGTCACCCCGTGCCGGTCCCGGCGCCGCATCGCATGGTGCTCGAAGGCGTGAATTTCAATTTCGACCGCGCCGCGCTGCGTCCGGAAGACCGCGACGTCATCGACAAAGACTTCGCCAAGCTCAAGGAGTGGGGCGACGTCAAGATAGAAGTGGCGGGCCACACCGACAGCATCGGCAGCGACCGCTACAACATGGGCTTGTCGCTGCGCCGCGCCAATACCGTTCGCAACTATCTGATCAGTAAAGGCATCCGCGCCGACCGTCTGGTGGCCAAGGGCTACGGCGAATCGCAGCCGATCGCCAGCAACGACACCGACGAAGGCAGGGCCCAGAACCGCCGCGTCGAACTGAACCAGATCAAGGAATAAACGCGTTCTCCACCGCTCTCCCTGAGTGGATCTACGGGAACCCAGGTTCCCGTTTTTTTGTCGGCATGGGCGGCGCCCCCAGGACGCGAGGCATGCGCTGCGATTGACGGCGTCGCAGCCGGTTCCGATCTTCCGGACTTGAAAACCTCGGCACCGCCCCCATTTCCCGTTGCGTCGTGTTTGTTTTACGGGAGATCAAGGCATGTCCGCCACCACCAAAGAAACCCTGGGCTTCCAGGCCGAAGTCAAACAGCTGCTGCAGCTGATGATCCATTCCTTGTATTCCAACAAGGACATTTTTCTGCGCGAACTGATTTCCAACGCCTCCGACGCCGCCGACAAGCTGCGCTTCGAAGGCCTGTCGGATGCCGCGCTGTATGAAAACGACCCCGACCTCAAGATCCGTGTCGCCTTCGACCGAGAGGCGCGCACGCTGACGATTTCCGACAACGGCATCGGCATGAGCCGGCAGGAAGTCATCGACCACATCGGCACCATCGCCAAGTCCGGCACCCGTGAATTCTTCAGCCAATTGTCCGGCGACCAGAAGAAGGACGCCGCGCTGATCGGCCAGTTCGGCGTCGGCTTCTATTCCGCCTTCATCGTCGCCGACAAGGTGACGCTCACCACCCGCCGCGCCGGCCTCACGTCCGAACACGGCGTGCGCTGGGAATCCGCCGGCGCCGGCGACTACACGCTGGAAACCGTCGAGAAGCCCACGCGCGGCACCGAGATCGTGCTGCATCTGCGCGAAGGCGAGGACGAGTTCCTGTCCGACTGGAAGATCAAGTCGGTCATCCGCACCTATTCCGACCACATCACCCTGCCCATCGTGATGAAGAAGACGGAATGGAAGGACGGCGTGGAGACGCCCACCGACGAGGACGAAACCGTCAACCGCGCCTCCGCCCTGTGGGCGCGCGCCAAGAAGGACGTCACCGAGGACGAGTACACCGAGTTCTACAAGCACGTCGCCCACGATTTCGAGCCGCCGCTGGCCTGGTCGCACAACCGCGTCGAGGGCAAGCAGGAATACATCTCGCTGCTCTACGTGCCCTCGAAAGCGCCGTTCGACCTCTGGGACCGCGAGAAGCGGCATGGGATAAAACTGTATGTGCGCCGCGTCTTCATCATGGACGACGCCGAGCAGCTGATGCCGCAATACCTGCGCTTCGTGCGTGGCGTCATCGACTCGGCCGACCTGCCGCTCAACGTCTCGCGCGAAATCCTGCAGAACAGCCGCGACATCGACGCCATCAAGAATGGCTCGGTGAAGAAGGTGCTGGGCCTCTTGGAAGACATGGCCGAGAACCAGCCCGAGCAATACGCCACGTTCTGGAACGCCTTCGGCAAGGTGCTGAAGGAAGGCCCGGGCGAGGACTTCGCCAACCGCGAGAAGATCGCCGGGCTACTCCGCTTCGCCTCCACCCACACCGACACCGACGCCCAGGTCGTCTCGCTCAAGGACTACATCGGCCGTATGAAGGAAGGCCAGAGCGCGATCTACTACATCACCGCCGACAGCTTCGCCGCCGCCCAGCACAGCCCGCACCTCGAGATCTTCCGCAAGAAAGGCATCGAGGTCCTGCTGCTGTCCGACCGCGTCGACGAATGGCTGGCGAGCAACCTCAATGAATTTGACGGCAAGCCGCTCAAGTCCGTCGCCAAGGGCGGCCTCGACCTCGGCGAACTCGAAGACGAAGCCGAGAAGACCGCGCAGAAGGAAGCCGAGGAATCGATGAAGCCGCTGGTCGAGCGCATCAAGGCCACGCTCGGCGAGCGCGTCAAGGACGTCCGCGTCACCCACCGGCTCACCGACTCGCCCGCCTGCCTGGTCACCGGCGAAGGCGACATGAGCGCCAACCTCGAACGCCTGTTGAAGGCCGCCGGCCAGGCCGCGCCGACCGTCAAGCCCACGCTGGAGATCAACCCGACCCACGCCCTGGTCACGCGGCTCAGCAGCGAGTCCGATGAAGCCCGCTTCGCCGACTGGGCCAACCTGCTGTTCGAGCAGGCGCTGCTGGCGGAAGGCGGCCAGCTCGACGATCCGGCGAGCTTCGTCCGGCGGTTGAATGGGTTGCTGGCGATGTTGCCGGGCTAAGCAAGCAAAAGACCGTTCGTGTTGATCGTGAGCCTGTCGAACGATCGAAACACGAAAGACCTTAATCGTTGTTCCAAGCGCGATTGAGCAATCAGTCGCGCTTTTCATGCCCGCCCGTGATAACAGGCTTGCAATACGGTATCCGATTGGATACATTGAAGCATGAACACCTTTCTGCGTTCGGAAGAATTCGATGCCTGGCTTTCAGCCCTGAAGGACAAAATCGGGCGCGCCCGAATCATCCACCGCATCCGCTCCGCCGAGCATGGCAATTTTGGCGACTGCGAACCGGTTGGCGAAGGGGTCTCCGAAATGCGCATACACTTCGGGCCAGGCTATCGGGTCTACTACACCCGGCGAGGCGAGGTGATCTATCTGCTTCTGCTGGGCGGCGACAAGTCCACACAGAAGCGCGACATCAAACGGGCCATCGAGATGGCGCGTGCACTGGACAAGGAGTGAACCATGGCCAAATTTTCCACCTTCGACGCCGCCGACTATCTCGACAAC
The DNA here is from genome assembly GCF_013693775.1 of Thiobacillus sp. NCBI lineage: Bacteria > Pseudomonadati > Pseudomonadota > Betaproteobacteria > Nitrosomonadales > Thiobacillaceae > Thiobacillus > Thiobacillus sp. Next base: position 425,577 of record NZ_CP059257.1, on the reverse strand, counting down.
GAGGAAACCATCGCGGAATACATCACCGCCGCACTGGACGACCCCAACCCCGATGTCTTCCTCACCGCCGTGCGCGACGTGGCCCGCGCCCGCGGCATGGCCCAACTCGCCAAGGATGCCGGGCTGGGACGCGAAAGCCTGTACAAAGCCCTGACCNCCGGCGCCAAGCCCCGCTACGACACCATGCTCAAACTGCTTCACGCGCTGGGCGTCAAGCTATCGGCTACGCCGGTTCACCAATGATGAATGGATATGGTGTCTGACCCCGCTTGTTCCGCACGCAACAAATGTCCAAGCCATATGAAACCTCCGCCTTCACGCGAAAAGGAAAACTTTTCTTCATTACATCACTTGAGAAGCATCGCGATTTAAGCGCCTTACTCTGCGAGATTGAGTTCGTCTTCAAGAATCCCCAGACACGTGAAGTTGTCCTCTACTTTAAGGAACGCTTCCGCCCATTCCCAAATATTCTAGTGCCCCTCGCTTGCGCGATCGATCACTTGCGTCGCAACGGCAGAAACGTTCGAGTCAACAAGACGTTTGATGAACTTGAGGAAACCAGCTACTTAACGCCCCGTGTCGCTCATGCCGATCAGTTGGCTGGAACGTCTCCTGCTGGCCGGGTGTGGAAGTACGAAACGCCCGAAGATGCATACATACTTCTTGCTGCCACTATCGATCATCTCTCCTTCCAGCTCGAGTGGGAGCGGGGGACCCTGCATGCGTTGGAATGGTCGTTATACGAGGTGCTTGATAACGTTTTTCAACATTCTGGGGTCCATGCTGGTTTCTTCATGTTTCAAGTGCAGCAGCAGCAACGCCGGCTTTCCTACTGTGTAGCAGACCAAGGATGCGGCATATACAGTTCGCTCCGCAATTCAATACATAAACCCGCCAGCCCTCTTGATGCTATTACTCTTGCTGTCCGGAAGGGCGTGACGCGCAATCCAAGATCCAACATGGGCAATGGGCTTTGGGGCACTACGGAAATCATTGCGCGAACCAAAGGTCAGATCACAATCAGTAGCGGTGGCGCTGCTCTCTACTTCAATCGCGCAAATGGGCAGGCCGAATCCGTCCCAAAAGTTCTGGTGCTCGACCGCAGCTATCCGGGTACGTTCATAGATGCCCAGATCGACGCTTCGGTCGAAGTTCAAATGAGCGAAATGTTCGATACTCGTGCAACGCCAGTGAATCTGCGGGTGGAGAACTTGGAGGATGAAGATGGTGCCCTCAGAGTTCTTCTGAGAGACATGAAGATTGGCGCAGGCACGCGCCAATCTGGTGAGCTTCTTCGCACCTACACGAGAAACCTACTAAATGAGACCGAGACTCGCGTCATCATAGACTTCGAGGGAGTAGGCATTGTGAGTTCAAGCTTCGCAGACGAGTACATAGCGAAACTATATTTGCAGCTCGGTGCAGAGACGTTTAACAGCAGAATCCGACTCAATGGAATGAATGAAACAAATAACATAATCGTCAGATGCGCACTCGGCCAGCGTCTCGATAGCGACTAAAGGAATCAAAGAGCCCTGGCTCGAATATTTTGGCGTATCGCGGTAACTGACCGCACCGCCACGGGCTTAGGTCTTGCATTAACCCATCCGCCCACCTGAAAACCGCGGGTAATAAAACAGTGGGGCACGTCCTGCAATGCAACGCTGATGCGGCCGGGTGAACCATCACGCCAAGGAGGCTATCCACCGTGGACATCGCTCGAATATTCAACATCACCGAAAGCGCGCACCGCATCCACAACCCGTTCACGCCCGAAAAGCTCGCCACGCTCGGCGCGGCGCTGCGTCTGGAAACGGGAACCCGGGTGCTCGACCTCGGCAGCGGTTCGGGAGAGATGCTGTGCACCTGGGCACGCGATCACGGCGTCGTCGGCACCGGCATCGACCTGAGCCAGCTGTTCACCGAGCAGGCGAAACGTCGGGCTGAAGAACTCGGTGTCGCCGACCAGGTCGAGTTCACCCACGGCGATGCGACAGGCTACGTCTCCGACCAGAAGGCCGGGGTGGCAGCCTGTGTCGGCGCCTCGTGGATCGGGNGAGGTGTCGCGGGCACGATCGCGCTTCTGGCGCAGAGCCTTGCCCCGGGAGGGATCGTCCTCATCGGCGAGCCCTACTGGCGGCAGATGCCGCCGACGGAAGACGTTGCCAGGNGGTGTCTTGCCGGTTCGATCTCCGACTTTCTCCGGCTTCCGGAACTGCTCGCGTCTTTCGGCCGTCTCGGCTACGACGTGGTGGAAATGGTTCTGGCAGACCAGGACAGCTGGGACCGGTACGAGGCGGCCAAGTGGCTGACCATGCGCCGATGGCTTGAAGCCAACCCCGACGACGAGCTGGCGAAGGAGGTGCGCGCCCAACTGACGTCGGAGCCCGCGCGCTATGCCGCTTACACGCGTGAATACCTGGGCTGGGGCGTGTTCGCGCTGATGGCGCGGTGATGCGGACGACTCGGTAGAAAACCAAAGGGGCAGGCTGAACTGACCCTGGTTGGCGCTGACCGCAAATCTTCTGCACAATGCCGCCTTTGCATGACAGGAGTTCCGCATGGCTTCGGGACAAATCCACATCGCCATCTTGAATCCCGGCGTCGAGATCACGCCGCTGCGGCTGCGTGGCTGGCTGCAGAAGGAGGCGGCGGTAATCAACAACCGCGCCAACCCGGGCGACGGGGCAATTTTGCGGCTGTTTCTCACCAAGACGCTGCGCTATGGTCTGCCTGGCAAGAAGCTCGACGCGATCTTGCAGGCGCTGACCGAAAAATATCCTGCCGTTCTGCGTATCGAGGTGCAGCTGATCGACGCGCCACTGACCGCCGACGAGATGGCGGAACAGACCCGCATCGCCAACGCCGATCTTCAGAAATTCATGCAGCGTGCGGAGGAATACGCCAAACGCAAGCAGGCCGAGGCGCTGGAGAACACGCGGCCTGCGCCGATCCAGTGGCACACGCTANAAAGTGCGCTGGATTGAGCGAATGGAAGCGCAGCGGTAACCCGACTGAAAGTAGCATGCAAACCCTTTTCTCCCTGATCGAATCCNCCTTCCACCCCGATTTCAGCGCCCTGTACCAGAAGCTGGGCATTGCGGCGCAGCGTTTCGACTCGGCCCGCAATCTTCATCGGGCGATGCAGAAACAGCCGCCGGATTTCTTCGTGNGGGAATTTATTTACGGCTGGGGTAACAATTACGCCGGCGCCAACGTCTCGAACCTGGACGTCACGATCCGCACCCTGCAGCGCTTCGCGCCGCAGGCGAAGGTCATCGTGTTCATGCATCCGCGTGAAGAGGACCATATCGACAAGCTGCTGGAACTGTTTCCCATCCATGCGGTGCTGGCCTACCCGGTGAGCGAGCAGGCGATGCAGGCGGCATTGCAACCCCTGGCGTAAATCCGTTGCGAGCAGACACCTCGAAACGGGGTCGGGCCTGGCAATTCGACAGGCACATGCGAGACCTGGCCATTCCACTGCCCTGCCCGTCCCAAGCCCACCGGCAATCAACTAGGCCTTTCAAATCCATACGCTATCCTGTCGTGTGGAGTGCCTGCCGAGGGCTTTATGCCCGCCGTGAATCGAGGTGTTGACCGCCGGGCACGTTGCCATCCCGTTCGACCCGGCGAAAGGAGAGTGAGCATGGCCGTTACCAATACGCGAGGGAAACCGATGTCTGACATGATTCTGTTAGGGACGCGCAAGGGCACCGTCATATTCGATCGCAACCATTCAAACTGGCGTCCCCGTCCTATCGTCCATGCGGGCATTCCCGTCTGTTACGCGGCGCGCGATCCGCGTGATGGCACCCTGTGGGCTTCCCTGGACCACGGGCATTGGGGGCCCAAGCTGGCGCGTTCGCGTGACGGAGGCGCCAGCTGGGATGATGTGACGTCGCTCAAGTATCCCGAGGGCGCACGCTATATCGTCAAGTACCTGCCTACCCCTGACTTCGATCCGGCCTCGCCGTCCGCGCGGCCCGAGTATGCCAATGCAAGCGTATACAAGATCTGGAACATTGCGTTTGGCCATGCCAGCCAGCCGGGCAGGCTGTATGCCGGCACGATCCCCGGCGGCCTGTTCGTCAGCGATGATGGCGGTGATAGCTGGGAACTCAATCAGCCGCTATGGAACCACGAGAGTCGCGGTGGCGATTTGTTCGCCGGCGATGCGACGTCCGAGAACCGCTGGAATGGCACGCCTGCGAGCATAGATTACGGGGTGTTCGAACCCGGCATCCATTCCATTATTGTCGATCCGCGCGATGCGAATCATGTTCATGTTGCGGTATCGACCGCCGGTGTCATCGAGACCACCGATGGCGGCCGGACCTGGACGGGACGTAATCGCGGCATGACGATGGACTATCTTCCGACCCCGGAAGCGGATTGGGGCCATGACCCGCATTTCGTGACCGCCTGCCCCGGGCAGCCGGACCATCTCTGGCAGCAAAACCACTGCGGCGTTTTTTACAGCGACGACGCTGCACGGAACTGGAAANAAGTCAGCATGCCCGATGCGGGTGTGCATTTCGGTTTCCCCATCGCAGCAGACGCGAATGACGGGCGTACCGCGTGGGTCGTGCCGGCGCGCGCGGATTCGGAACGCATGGCGATTGCGGGCGGTTTGTTTGTTGCGCGGACGATCGATGGCGGGCAGTCATGGCAGACTTGTCGGCACGGCCTGCCGCAGGAGAATGCCTACGACATCGTCCTGAGGCATGCGCTCGATGTGGCGGGCGATCGTTTATGTTTTGGCAGCACCACCGGGAATCTCTATGTGTCGGAGGACCGTGGGGAGTCATGGCAATGCCTCGGCAACAATTTCCCGCCGATCTATTCGGTGCATTCGGCTGAACGCCATGCCTACTGTTCAGATGACGCAACATCTTTACCGGTTCTTTCCGCAACTGGAGAACCGGACGATTACGGTGCCTGCCGGCTCGGTCTCCGAAGTTTTGCGCGCAGTCAACGAGATCGCCCCGGGCTTTGCCGATTACGTGCTCGACGAACATGGCGCGTTGCGCCGGCATGTGATGCTCAGTATCGATGACACCGTCGTGATTGACAGAAAGACACTCTCCGATCGTGTCCCCGATGGGNGGACTGTATACATTTTCCCGGCCTTGAGCGGGGGCTAGACCGGCCTTGCACATTCGGTTCTGCTGGGCCAACCAGTCCTTCCCGGATGGGGTGCGGCGCCAGGCGGATGGAACCCTGCGGTGAACCGGCAACCGGCGACACCCGCCTATCGACAGCCCCCGTTACGGCGCCACTACGCGCCGCGCATGACGCACCAGCAGCGGAAGCGCCATGCGGTTGACCAGGCCCGGCAGGTGCAGCGGCTTGAGCAGCATTTTCACCGTCATCTCGTAAGGATAGTGGGCACGCGCCCAATGCCCGGCCGTGTGTTGAAAGCGCTGGAAGTCCCGGGGNCCGAATGTCTGTCCAGGGTGGCGCACGGCATGGGCGTTNTTCAACGCCAGGTAGGCGTCCTCCTGGCCGATTTCCCCGAGTCGCTGCCGAATGACGCGGGCCACTTGCCAGCGCGAAGGGCGTTCCCGTTCACGATACCGCAGGAAGGCATGATAGAAGTACTTGTAGTGCCCCACTTCGTCGTCACGGATATGGCCCACCAGCGTGGCCAGCACGGGCTCNGGACTGACTCGCTGCAGCAAACCATACAGCCCCGAGGTACCGGTTTCCACGACGCAGCGTGCAACCATTTCCAGTGCACGCGTGGGCTCCAGCAGTTCCGTTTGGCAATACGGGCGATAGTCCGTGCAGAACCCGTCAAACGCCGTCTGCCAGTCGAATGCGGGCCACACCGTCTCCACGTAGCGTCGCAGTGCGCGTCCGTGCTGCAGTTCCTCCGGTTCCCATCGCTCGCGCAGCCATTGGCTGGCTTCGGCATCGCCCTTCATGTGGTCCAGCAGATTGTGGGTGTACAAATCCGCCAGGCTCTCCACAAACGAGGCCGCTGCGAGCACATGGAACCACGTCTCTTCATGGGCGATGCGGTCGTGCGCGATGCGGTCGAACGCAATCTGCTCGATCGACCAGGGATGCGGCGCGACGAAGGCGGCGTGGGAATCCGGCATATCAGTTCATCTGCGTGGGCTCCTGGTCAGACCCGCCAGGGTGACTGCGGTTCATTTGCACGAATTCAAAGACGCGAGACTGGACTTAATACAGCCGCAACATAGGGTATAAAGTGGGTTTGCGCGATTCGTTTCAGACCGTAAGTGGAGGCAATCATGCAATCAAATAGACATGCCGCGGCGGCGTCTTGGCCGATGTATGGCTCTGCCACGACCACGCTCAAAACCCCGGCTGCTACCCCGCAGGGCACCGATCGACCGATGCACCGCATGACGTTCAGGATGCTCTTCATGGGGTCGGTTTTCGCTTGTGCGCTCGCGAGCCCGGGCCCGGCTCCTGCCGCGGAAGCCGAGGCGGACACCCCTGAACGCGTGCTCGTGCCGTTTAATCCTGGCTGGCAACTCACGCCCAATCGTTTCGACCCATCCCTCCTCGCGCAAGATATTGCCAGCGCGACGGATGTCACGTCTCCAGCCGCGCCCACACCTACCGACACCNCCTGTCGCGCAGCTCGAAGGTTCCGTAAAAGGGAGGCTCGCCCCAACTATGCCCTTCCGGCCGTGGAGATTATCGGATTCAATTTCCTGCTCAACCGGTTCAACTACCACTTCATCGACAAACCGGTCTACGACACCAGCCTGCAAACGATCCGGGACAATTTGAGCGCCAAATGGGTGGTCGACACCGATCCGTTCGCGGTGAACCAGTTCATGCATCCGTATCAGGGCTCCGTTTATTTCGGGCTCGCACGCTCGTCCGGCCTCGACTACTGGAAATCGCTTGGCTATACCTTCGGCGGCAGCCTGATCTGGGAGATCGCCGGCGAGACGGGGCCGCCTTCCATCAACGACTTCGTCACCACCGGCCTCGGCGGGACGTTTCTCGGCGAACCGCTGTTCCGCATGGCGAACCTGCTGCTGGAGCACGGCGGCGACACGCCTGGATTCTGGCGTGAAACGGGGGCAGCGGCGATCTCCCCGCCGCTGGGCTTCAACCGGCTCGCCTTCGGCGACCGCTTCCGCGCGGTGTTTCAGAGTCACAACCCAGCCACCTACAGCTATGTCCGTTTCGGCTGGAACAAGATCGATGACGCACTCGATGGCATCGTGGGCCAGACGGTGAAACGCGATACGGCCACCGCAGACTTTCACATGTCCTATGGGCTGCCCGGGAAGAACGGCTATCGCTATACGCGTCCGTTCGACTACTTCGATTTCGATTTCACCGCGACGACCGCCAACGTGTTCGAGAACATCATGAGCCGCGGCCTCCTGATCGGAAAGGAATACGCGGCGGGCGACAACTACCGCGGCATCTGGGGCCTCTATGGCAGTTACGACTACATCTCGCCGCAGACGTTTCGCGTCTCGAGCACCGCGGTGTCGTTCGGCACGACCGCGCAATGGTGGATTTCGGACAACGTGGCACTACTGGGCACCGCCCTTGCGGGTGTGGGCTACGGAGCCGCCGGGACCATACACGGTCAGGGTGAGCGCAATTACCATTACGGCGCCACGCCGCAGGCGCTCCTGTCGCTGCGCCTGCTATTGGGTGAGCGCGTCAACGTCGACTTGACGGCACGCTCCTACTACGTCAGCGATGTGGCGTCGACCGAGGACCGGGGCACCGAGCGCATCTTCCGGGGAGATGCGGCGTTTACCATGCGCATCCACGGCCCCCACGCTCTCACGCTCAAGTACAACGCCTCGCGACGGGATGCGCGATACCCCGATATTCCCAACACCCTGCAGACCGTGAGAACCGTGAGCCTGCTCTACACCTACTATTTCGGCGATGCCAGGTTCGGCGCAGTCGAGTGGCGGGAGGCGGGCGAACGCTGAAGGGGTATCGGCGACGCGCGGCTCGCAGACACCACCCATTGGCCCCGCCAACTGAAGCGCGCGACGAGACTCGCGGATTAAAGGCGGATAAACGGGCCAGGGTCAAAATACCTCGCAACCCTGACGGGTTTCGAGTCCGGCCGGGGATGTCCCAATGCCATTGCGCTGGCCTCGGCGATCAGCGCCGATTGATACTGATCCGCCCGGGCCCCATGAGTAGCAGCGCAATCGCGGTGAACAAGAACATGCCCTGCAGTTCCAGCGCCCAGCCGCCCTGCTCGTTGAGGCTTGTGAGCTGCGCGAGGTGGGCAAGCGCGAAGGCAAAGAACATGTTGGCGGCGACCAGCGCGGCGCCGATGCGCGCGTAGAAGCCGGCGATGAGCAGGAGCGGGCCGAGCACTTCGCCGACATACACGCCGTAGGCGAAGAAGGCGGGCATGCCCATGCCGGTCACCATGCCCTCGATCGGGGCGATGCCGTGCCGGAGCTTGGCGATGCCATGCAGCAGAATCAGGGCGCCGAGGGTGAGACGCAAGACCAGCTTGCCGATATCGTCCAGATTGTTTTTCATCGTCATGCTCCCGGTTGAGGATACGGTGTGAGGACCATTGTGTCGTAAGGTGCTTTCACCTTAAGGCATTGGCTTCAAGACGCAAGGCCGGATCTTTCCAGTCCCCATCGCCTACCGGCCGGCCTGCGCCCGCTTCCATGCCGCTGGCGGCAGGCCGACCATACGCTTGAACGCGCGCGAGAACGCGGCTTCGGATTCGTAGCCCACTTCCAGGGCAATGGTCGCCACGGTGCGATTCGATTCCCGCAGCAGCCGGCTGCCGAGCTGGATGCGCCAGCTGGCGAGGTAGTGCATCGGCGGATCGCCGAGGGTTTGCATGAAGCGTTCGTGCAGCGCCGAACGCGACAGGCCAACTTCGCGGGCGAGGTCGTCGACCGTCCAGGGCTGGTCCGGACGTTCGTGCATGCGTTCGAGCGCCTTGCCGACGTAGCGGTCGCGCAGTCCGGCGAGCCAGCCGGTCGCGTTCTCGGGCAGGGTGTCGAGATAGCGGCGCGCGGCGTCGACGAACATCATCTCGGCAAGCCGTTCGAGCACGGCGTCGCCGCCGGGCCGTGGACTGCTGGATTCGGCGACCGCCTGCTCGATCACGCGGGCGGCCCAGCCGCTGGCGCGTTCAGCCGGCAGATGCAGGATGGGCGGCAGTGCCGCGATCAGGGGATTGAACGGCCGCAGGTCGCAGCCGAGGAAGCCGCACACGGCGATCATGTCGGCCGCCTCGACGGGCAGCGGCGACCCCGGCTCGACCACGCCATGATGAAAGGCGATCGGCATGGGCTTGGGAACGTTGCGGGTGGAGAACACCCACTCTGCCGTCCGGCGCAGCGGCTCGATGCCCGGCGCGCTCGACAGGACGTGGCGATCGCCCTGCGGAAACATGACGATGTCGCCGGTGGCCAGTTTCACCGGCGGCTGGCCGGCGACCGCGGCCCAGCCGTTGCCCTTGGCGATCATGTGGTACTCGATGACATGTTCGCAGCCGGGCATCACCGCTTCGGCGATCTCGCCGGCCGGCGGCGCCTCGGTGGACCAGGGATCGCTGCAGCTCACGTAATAGAACACGGCACCGCGCACGCGCACGGTGCGCAGCAGATCGGAAAGTGTGTCTCGACTCATGGGCGTGGACCTTTCGACGGGCGATCGATCGGGAAGCGCAAACCTGCAATCGGGGGCAACGAATCCCGGACGCTTGAGCATATTTGCGCGACGCAAAGTGAAGTGTCAATCAGCGGGCTTCGTGACAATGAGGGCGCTGACTGGCCGGCTGCGATGCGGGGACGACGCATCGCTTTGAAAGCCGGGCAACCAGGCAGCGGACGACCGGCCCCGCCGGTCCCATTCCATCCGAATGAGGAGAGGAGCATCCCCATGACTACCGAACTGAATGTTTGCACCCCGGCCGCACCGTCCATGGCGCCTGCCCCCGGCCCGGGCCAGGTCGATTTCGGCGCGGTCAAGCAGCGCCAGCACGCCACTTGGGCGAGCGGCAACTATGCCATCGTCGGCACCACGCTGCAGATCGTCGGCGAACACCTGGCGGAAGCCGTGGACCTGCGTGCCGGCGAAGAGGTGCTGGACGTGGCCGCCGGCAACGGCAACGCCACACTGGCGGCGGCGCGCCGCTTTGCCCGCGTGACCTCGACCGACTATGTGCCGGAGCTGCTCGAAAAAGGCGCCGAACGCGCCCGCGCCAATGGGCTGGAAGTTCGCTTCCAGACGGCCGATGCGGAAGATCTGCCGTTTGCCGACGGTGCCTTCGATGTCGCGCTGTCCACGTTCGGCGTGATGTTCGCGCCCGACCAGGCCCGCGCGGCACGTGAGTTGACGCGCGTGGTGCGTGGCGGCGGCCGCATCGGCCTGGCGAACTGGACGCCCGAAGGCTTCATCGGCGACCTGTTTCGCCTGATCGCTTCCTATGTGCCGCCGCCGGCCGGCGTGCAGTCGCCGATGCGGTGGGGAACCGAGCCGCGCATCGTCGAGCTGTTCGGCCCGGACGCCACCGACATCCGCTGCGAGCGGCGCCGCTTCAACTTTCGCTATCAATCCGCCGCGCACTGGATCGAGGTGTTCCGCAACTTCTACGGCCCCACCTACAAGGTGTACGCCGCACTCGACCCCGATCGGCAGGCGAGCCTGACCCGGGACATCGGCGCGCTGCTCGAACGCCAGAACGTCGGAGGCGCGCATTCGCTGGTCGTCCCCAGCGAGTATCTGGAGGTCGTGATCACCCGGAAATAGTCCGCCACGACCGGGCCGTGACCGGGAAAGGGCCCGGCGCCTTTGATCGCGGCTCCCTTGATGGGTACCCTGTCGCGATGGATTCCCTGATCGCCGCGGCCGCGCGCGCGCTCGCTGCCGGCGACGCGCTCGGTGCCCTCAAGCGCGTCGCCCTGCGCGACGACCCGCCGGCGCTCGCCCTGCGCGGCACCGCCCTGGCCCAGCTCGGCGACTACCCGCGCGCCCGCGAGCTGCTGCGTCGCGCCGCCCGCAGCTTTGGCGCGCGCGAGCACGTGGCGCACGCCCGCTGCGTGGTCGCAGAGGCGGAGGTGGCGCTGGCGATGCGCGATCTCCTCGGCTCGCCGCGCACGCTGGCAGCCGCGACGGTCACGCTCGAGGCGCGAGCCGATCGTGCCAATGCGCTGCACGCGCGTCTGATCCTGGTGCGCCGGCTGCTGTTGCTCGGCCGCCTCGACGAGGCCGCATCCACCCTGTCCGCACTCGACACGCAGGGCCTGCCGCCGTCGCTGCAGGCGATCGCCGAATTGGCCGCGGCCGAGGTGGCGCTGCGCTCGTTGCGGACGGCAACAGCACAAGCTGCGCTCACGCGTGCCCTGGATGCGGCCGGACGCGCGGACGTGCCCGCCCTGCTTGCCGAGGTAGGCGACGCGCGCGCTGTGCTCGATCGTCCCGCCGCCCGCCGCGTCCACGCGGACCGCGAACAATCGCTGCGCCTCGACGAGGTGGAAGCCCTGTTCGCCTCGGGCGCACTGGTGGTCGACGCCTGCCGCCGCGGCCTGCGCGCCGGCACGATCTGGCGGCCGCTGGCGCGCAGGCCGGTGCTGTTCGCGCTGGCGCGCGCGCTCGCAGAGGCGTGGCCGGGCGATGTGAGCCGAGACGCCTTGATCGCGCGCGCGTTCCACACCCGCCGCCCTGACGAGACGCACCGCGCGCGTCTGCGGGTGGAAATCGGCCGTCTGCGCGCACTGGCTGCGCCGCTCGCACATATCGAGGCCACCACGCGCGGCTTTGCGCTCACGCCGCGCGACGCGGACGCCGTGGTCGTGCTGGTGCCTCCCATCGACGGCGACCAGGCGTCGCTGCTGGCGCTGCTGGCCGACGGTACGGCCTGGTCGACCTCGGCCCTCGCGCTGGCGCTCGGGGCCAGCCAGCGTACGGTACAGCGCGCGCTCGTCGAACTGGAGGCAGAGNAAAAGGTGCGCTCGATCGGGCGCGCCCGCACGCAACGCTGGATGGCGCCGCCGCTGGCCGGATTCACGACGATCTTGTTACTCNCCCCCGCGCTGCCGCTCGGCTAAATTGAGTCTCACGGCGCCATTCCGGCGCACCCAAAGGAGTCAATTTGATGACCGCACCCCAAGCCAAGACCGTCGAATCCCCCTCCCAGACACCGGCACGTGCCGCCGAGATCGTGCGTGAATACGGCCCCTTCGCCGGTGCCGACCAGATCCACGGCGTCACCCACGACGGCCACCACGTCTGGGCCGCAACCGGACCCAGGCTGGTCGCCTTCGATCCCGAAAGCGGACAGCTCGCGCATACGCTCGATCGCGCCGGCGACGCCGGCACCGCCTTCGACGGCACCCATCTTTACCAGGTCGCAGACGCGCGCATCGACAAGATCGATCCCGTCACCGGCGAGGTCGTGGCGTCGATCCCTGCACCCGGGCATGGCAGCGACTCGGGGCTCGCCTGGGCCGAAGGCAGCCTGTGGGTGGGACAGTGTCGCGACCGCAAGATCCACCAGATCGATCCTGCCACCGGCGACATCCTGCGCACTCTCGAGTCCAACCGCTTCGTCACCGGCGTGACCTGGGTCGACGGCGAGTTGTGGCACGGCACCTGGGAAAACGACGGCAGCGACATCCGCCGCATCGACCCGGAGAACGGCGCCGTGCTCGAACGGCTCGAGATGCCGCCCGGCATCGGCGTCAGCGGATTGGAGTCCGACGGCGCGAACCTGTTTTATTGCGGCGGCGGCCCGAGCGGAAAGGTCCGTGCCGTGCGGCGTCCGAAACAAGGCAGATCATGAACAAGGAGACAGACATGGATACGATGACCAAACACACGATCGGAACGCGTGAAGCCTGGCTCGCAGCAAGGCTCGAGTTGCTCGAGGACGAGAAGGAACTGACGCGGCGCAGCGACGAGATGGCACGGCGGCGGCAGGCGCTGCCGTGGGTTCGCGTCGACAAGGACTATCGCTTCGATACCGACGAGGGGAATGCCTCGCTGGTTGACCTCTTCCGCGGGAATTCGCAGCTCCTCGTCTACCATTTCATGTTTGGACCCGACTACAAGGCAGGCTGTCCGACGTGCTCGTCGATTGCGGACGGCTTCGATGGCTTCGCCGTTCACCTGGCCAACCACGACGTCACGTTGGCGGCGGTGTCGCGGGCACCGTTCGCCAAACTCCAGGCGTACAAGCAGCGGATGGGCTGGACCTTTCCCTGGGCCTCATCGCTCGACGGCGACTTCAACTTCGACTTCGACGCCTCGTACTCCGAGGCGCAGCAGCGCGAGACGGGCATCGAATACAACTATCGGCGCGAGCCGCCGATGGCACCGATTCCATTTACGATGGGCAAGGAAGCCGGCGACCAATCGCCGCCCGTCCAGAACGCCATCATGACCGGAACCGACGTCTCGACCTATCTGCGCGAGCGGCCCGGCATGAGCGCATTCGCGCTCGAGGGCGGCGTCGTCTACCACACCTACTCCACCTATGCGCGCGGGCTGGACGGCCTCTGGGGCATGTATCAGTGGCTCGACCGCGCACCCAGGGGACGCAACGAAACGAGCATGTGGTGGCGCCGTCACGACGAGTACGGCAAGCGCTGAAGACAGGCCATGCTTTCCGCGCGGGCGTCCCAGCACGTCTTTCTTGGCGTATCGCCGCTGCGCTTCGCGGCAGGCGCAGCGGCGACGATCGTCTGGAGCGCGGCCATGTCGGGTATGGGCGCAATGTCGATGCCCGGCGGTTTCATTGCAATTGCCGCCGTGTCCATGGCAGCCTACGTACCGGGCATCCATTCGATCAGCCAGGTCATCAGGTACTCATCTCACGCACACTAGCCGATGCACGCCCAAGGTTTCCCGCCCATCGCCGACGCGCATACACGAATCCTGATCCTCGGCAGCCTGCCCGGCCAGGTGTCGCTCCAGCGGCAGCAGTACTACGCACAGCCGCAGAATGCGTTCTGGAAAATCATGGGCCGCCTCTTCGGTGCGGGCCCTGAGTTGCCCTACGAAGACCGCGCACAAGACCTGGTCCGGAACGGGATCGCGCTGTGGGACGTCTGCGCCGCGGCGCAACGACCGGGCAGCCTCGACGCCGCCATCGTGCATTCGAGCGTGGTGCCGAATGCGCTCGCCGCGTTCCTGGCAAACCATCCGGACGTCGGACTGGTCTGCTTCAACGGCAGCAAAGCGGCCGAACTCTATCGCCGGCTCGTGCTGCCCAGCCTGCCCGACACGCTCCGCGCCATCCGATACGCCACGCTGCCCTCGACCAGCCCGGCCCATGCGGCCATGCCGTTCGAAGAANAACTGACGCGCTGGGCAGCCGTGCTGCAGAATTGACGCCTCCAACGGGCGGCCACTCTTGATGCGGCCGCGAGTCATCCCTTCCTCCACGTCGCCATGCCCGCTCACCATTCCGTCATCGTCCGCAACCTGCTCCACCTTGCCGCCTCTGTCCTGCTGGTCATTGCGTGGTCCGGAATGGCACGTGCGGCAGAACCCTCGATCGATATTGCCGTTGGCACGCAGCCGCACCGCTTCACTCGCACCGAACTGCTGAGGCACCCTGCGCTTCGCAGCATCGAGATTCGAAATGATGTGGCCTACCACCGCACGATGCGCTACCTGGCGATACCGCTCTCAGCGCTGATCGCGTCATTGCCGCAGGTCGAGTCGCTGCAATTCATCGCACGCGACGGCTTTGTCGCCAATATCCCGGGTGGCCTGCTTGCCGGCGGGGCGCAGCCCTGGCTGGCGATCGAACCGGCGGATGCCGCGTGGCCGGCGCTCAAGCCGGGAGGCGGCAGTGCCGGGACTTTCTATCTGGTGTGGCGGGCGCCGGAAAAAGCCGGCATCTCGCCCGAGCAATGGCCTTACCAGATCGCCAGGATTGCGGACGCGGCGCCGCTGGAAACGCGCTATCCACAAATCCAGCCCAGGACGGCCGCGAACAGTGCGGAGCGACGCGGAATGCTGGTATTCGTGACCCACTGTGCGGCCTGCCATACGATCAACGGCGGCGGCGATGCGGCGGTGGGCCCCGACCTGAACCGGCCGTTCAATCCGACCGAATATTTCAACGAGCCGTTCCTGCGTAAGCTGATCCGCGACCCGGCATCGGTTCGCAATTGGGGGCGGCGCAGCATGCCGGGCTTCGCGCCGACGGTGCTGGGTGAGGCGCAACTGGACGATCTGCTGGCCTATCTGCGCCAGATGGCGATACAGCGCTGATACCGAAAACACAGGCGATCCACGCCATTCGGCCCAGGGCAATTAGAATAGTCCTGTCTCCCGTCTGGCTTTGCCCTGCATCGCCCCTGCCAACTGACGCCGTTTCCTGCACCATGACGACCCGCCCGACTCAACTCGACGCCGCCCACTTCGACGCCAAGGCCCGCCAATGGGACGACAACCCGGTGTTCCAGGAACGCGGGCTGAAGATTGCGCAGGCCATCCGGCAGGCCGTAGCCTTGAACAAACGCATGAGCGCACTCGACTACGGCTGCGGCACGGGCCTGCTGTCCTTTCCGCTGAAGGATGAGCTGGGCCCCATCCTGATGGCGGACAGCTCGGGCGGCATGCTCGAGGTGGTGGCGGGAAAGATCGCCGCGCAGGGCGTGGCCAACATGACGCCGATGAAGCTGGATCTGCTCGCCGATCCGGCCCCGACCCAACAATTCGACCTGATCGTCACGTCGATGACGCTGCACCATGTGCCCGACACCGACGCTATCCTGCGCATCTTCCACGATCTGCTGAATCCCGGCGGCACCCTGTGCATCGCCGACCTGGATCAGGAGGACGGCTCGTTCCACGGTCCGGAAGTCGATGTGCATCACGGCTTCGACCGCGCCGACCTGGGCCGGCGCGCCGCTGCGACAGGGTTTGCCGATGTGCGGTTCCAGACCGTGTTCAGCATTGCCAAGGCACGCGAGACCGGGACGCGGGACTATCCGGTGTTTTTGATGACCGCACGACGCGCAGGCGCATAGCGAAAGGACGACAAAATGGGTTTCGAGTACATGTTTTTCGACGAGGCGCTGCGCGACCGTTTCGTGGCGTTTGCGGCGGGGCACGGCATCGCGAGCACGATGCGACAGGACGAGATCGATGGCTTTGTCATCGAACTGCCGGACGGGCTGGACGACGAGCTGCAGGACACGCTCGAGGCCGAGTACGACGCGATCATGGACGCACAGATGCTGCTCGCCGAATCGGACGAGGATCTGGTCAGCCACGCCGTCGCCGGCGTCACCGTGACGCTGTCGGACGGCACGACCCGCGCCGTCCGCATTCCGCCCNCGATTGCACGCCGCCTCTTCGAGCACTTCACGCCCGAGGAAGTCCACGAGATCGCCACCGCGATTGCCGAAAGCGTGGAAAATCCGGTCGACGGGCCAATCTGCCACAAACCGCCCCAATAAATGCCCCTCGGGGCAGGAAAATCGCCCCGATCCGGCCATGATCGATGGCTGAAACGGCGCGATACGCTAGACTGTGCCCGGTCGCTGCACCACCAGAACATACGCTGTCCCGTAGATGAACCCCTCGCTGCTCATTTTCATTATTTCCTTCTTCGTGGCGCTGGCCATGAGCGGGATCCTGCTGATCCTTGCGCAGACCTACCCCAAAACCATACGGGGCCTGCGCGAATGGAGCCTGGGCGCGCTGGCCATCGCGCTGTGTTTTCCGCTCTTCATCGCCCGGGATCATATCCCGGACCTGTTGAGCATCATCCTGGCCAACCTGACGCTGTTGCTCGCCTTCATGGCGTTGAACGTCGGCACCCGCAAGTTCGCCGGCACGCCGCCGAAATACAACCGCCTCCTGCTGGCCCTGTTCGTGCTGACGTTCGTGGTGCTGTTTGTCTGGTTCACGTATGTCCAGCCCGATATCCGGATGCGCGTCGGAACCATGGTCCTGTTCACGCTCATCGTCGTCCTGGATCAGCTCTTTCTTGTGCTGCGGGCCTTGCCCAGGACGATGGGGCGTCATATCTGGGTCTCGTCGCTGGCGATCATGATCGTTTCGCGGCTGGTTCGCCTGGGCGCCCTGCTCATCGGTNTTNCACCCCCGACCGGGGTGTTTGACACGTCGGCCTCGCAGCTTGTCTATGTGGCGATTCCCGCCCTCACGATTCCGCTCGGCACGATCAGCCTGATCCTGCTCGCGTCGGAAAAGCTGCGGCACGACCTGGAGTTCATCAGCCGCCACGACGGCCTGACCAAATGCCTCAACAAGAATGCGGCGATGGAAGAGCTCGAGCGGGAGATTGCCCATACCCGGCGCCATGGCAACAAGCTGGCGATCATGCTGTTCGATCTGGACAACTTCAAGGATATCAACGACACGCATGGCCACCTCGAAGGCGACAGGATCCTGGTCGAGTTCGCAAGAAAGGTCAAAGCCTCGCTCAGGGCATCGGACCAGCTCACGCGTTTTGGGNGAGATGAGTTCATGGCCATTCTCCCTGACGCCGATCTCGAACAGGCCCGGATCGTTGCAAATCGATTTCAGGAAACCGGAAGGGGAAGCCAGCCTGTCGCCTGGTCGGTCAGCATCGGCATTTCGGCATGGCAGGACCCGGACGACACCCTGGATGCCTTGCTGACCCGCGCCGACAAAGCCCTCTATAAATCCAAGGCGCTGGGCCGGGATCAGACGCAATCCATCTGACACACCCGCCGGGGATCGGCTTTCCCCACGAATACGGCCTTCACGAATCCCTCCCTTCCGAGAACGAATACGGCCCAGCCAGGTCTTATTTTTCTTGGGCGGATCGCGGGCTCGACAACGCCCGTATCCGGACTATGTTTTATCGGAAAGGCTTCAAATCCACCTGGTAGTACAAATAAACCTGTCTATAGTGGTACAGACGTTAAAGTTTGCCTTGCACCAGTCGTAATCATCAGGCCAGTCAGCCCCCTCCGTACGCTGCTGACCATCTCGATAACCAGGAGATATGCCATGCGCAACATGCAATATCTGACTTCCAAACATCGGATCGGTGTCACGACACCCGCCAGGCTGGAACAGTGGGCGGATATTTCCGAGGATCTGGTTGCAGCGGCTGTGGACGCACTGAACGAGATGGGAAACATCACGGCCCATCAATGTTTTACTCATCCCGAGACCTTGACCGAAGACCGGATCACGGCCTATGCCCTGGCACTGATGCGCCTGCGCGAATGCGCCAGCACGGCGGGTTTCGATCGCCTGGTGAACGCGTGTGATGCGCTCGCAGTGACGGTATCCCGCCTAATCGAGGACCGAAGCTGCATCTGCCGCGAAAAATGCGAGGCGCTGACACGCTTTGTCGGGCACGCGAAAACGATGATCCAGATGTCCATTGAGCGTGCAAAGCGCCGCACGCTACCCGTTCCTGAAATCCACACGCCTTCCGACAGAGTGAACGTCGAGCGCAACGTGCACGCCTCGATCTAAACGCAGATCAGTGCGGTCCGGCGCCGCTCCTATCCGGCTCGTTTCGATTGCCTCCCCGTTTCCGCCGACACGGGCATCAGCGACACCACCTCCTCCATCGCATCGGCGAGCAGGCCAGGCAACATCGGATCCAAGCCCTCACGCCATTCAAGCCCGATGGTTCTCGCCACGCCCAAGCCCGAGACCGGCACGGCCACCAGGTCGTCCGGCACGAGGCTGCGCGGCGCCAGGGTCATTCCCGTCCCGTTTCGTATCAACCGGAAAGCAAGTTCTTCACGTTCGGCACGCACCGTCACACGCAGCGTCACGCCGGCGGCCTTCAACTGCGCGCGGCCTACCGCATCCAGCTCGCAAGTCGATCGGTGTACAAACGGATACGCCCCCAAATCCCGGACCGAAATGGGCCCAGACGTCTGTGCGAGCGGATGGTCCGGCGCCACCACGGCGACCAGGGGTTCGCGCCACAATACGCGCGCGTTGGCGGCGAGATCGCTAACGTTCGTCCAGCCGAAGTCGATCCGCGCCTGGGCGAGCCATCCGGCCACACGCTCGGGNGAGGCTTCCCAAACCTCCAGCCGCACGTTGGGCGCCTGTTTTGCCACCGCTTGAACCAGCGCGGCAATCGCCTCGTGCGGCAGGGTATTGAGCACGCCCACGCGAATCCGTCGTAGTTCCTCGGCCTCACCCAGAAAATCGGCACGCGCCACATCGCATTGCCTGAGGATCTCGCGCGCATGCCGATAGAAGCGGCGGCCTGCCGGCGTCAGGCGAAGTGGCCGGTTGGCCGGGATGGATCGGTCGAAGAGCGGCCGGCCCAGCGTCTGCTCCAGCGCCTTGAGGCCGGCCGACACGGAGGGCTGCGAAAGATGCAGCCGCTCGGCCGCCTTGATCACGCCGCCATACTCCACCACCGCAGCCAGAAAGCGGAGATGCTGGATTTTCATAATAGGTTTCTCCTATTATTTTCAATAACAACAATCGATTATAAATATTTGTAGCGCGACCGTAGACTGGCCGCCCAGATCCGCATGAACGGTTCATGGGGTCATTCATCGGAGGATGCATGAACAGCAAACTGTCTACGCTCGCGTTTCTGCGACGGCAACTGGATGGCAGCCTGCCTGCGGATGCCACAACGGAGATGCGTTATCCCACTGCAATCTCGCAACTTCTGGGGTTCAGGATTACGGATGTCGACGTGGGGTATGCGCAAATCGAACTGGATGCAGATGCGGCCATCCATGGCAACCAGCAGGGCACCGTGCACGGCGGCATGTTGTGCGAACTGGCCGACGCCACCATCGGAACCGCGCACTCGACCGCCATCGCGGAAGGCGAAACCTTCGCCAGCATCGATCTCAGGATCAGCTTCTTCAGGCCTGTGTGGCGATCCGTGCTGACCGCGACCGCACGGCAGGTCCAGCACGGAAAGACGCTGACACACTACGAATGTGAGATCGTCCGGGACGACGGCAAACCGGTCGCACGCGCAACGAGTACGGTCATGACTCTTCGAGGGNAGGCTGCGAACGGACGGTGAGGCTCATCCCGGGATGTCTTCCCGGCTTCCCGGGCAAGCCGGGTGTCTCAAACCCTGCAACGAAAATAGAGAATCGCTGAAATTGAAGAGATCATGCTCACGACGGGCGGCAGCCGATACATTGGCGCGGCTACCGTGCAGCTTGCCGCCGCGCGGGGCTATGCCGTGTGCTACCGGGCCGAACGCTTGCACGCCGAAATCATGCGAAATCCCCGATGCCCGTGCCCGAATGAATCAGCCTGACATACCCTTGAGCCTGGCTAGGACAAACGTTGGTCATTTGCGTTATCGTCAGCTTTTCTCCAGGGCCATACCCCATCCCGACCATGAGCAAGCCCATCATTTACCACATCCCTGTCTGTCCGTTCTGCCAGCGTCTGGACATTCTGCTGACGTTGAAGGGCCGTCGCGACGAAATCGACTTTCAGGTGATCGACATCACTCAGCCGCGTCCCGACTGGCTGTTGAAANAGACCCGCGGCACCACGGCGTTGCCGGTGCTGGAAACGGCCGACGGGCACATCATCAAGGAAAGCCTGGTCATCCTGCAGTATCTCGAGGACATCTATCCGGAACAGCCGGTCGCCCAGCGCGACCCTTACCGGCGTGCGGTGGAAAACATGCTGACTCGGATGGATGCCGATNTTTTCAGCCAGGGCTACACCTGGTTGATGAACCAGGACCCCGCACGCTGTGCGGCCCTGCGGGAAGACATGCTGAAGCAATATGCCCTGCTGAACGATTTCCTGCTGGAACACGCGCCGTCCGGCCCGTTCCTGTTCGAAACGTTCGGCTGGGCGGAGACCGTGTTCACGCCGTTCTTCGAGCGCTTCTGGTTTCTGGAATATTACGAAGGCTTCACGCTGCCTGGTGACACTCGCTACGCCCGCGTGCGCGCGTGGGTCGACGCCTGTATTTCGCATCCGGCCGCCCAGCAGACGACCTTGGAGGAAGTGGTCAAGCTCTATTACGACTATTCGAAGGGAGCCGGGAACGGCGCCTTGCCGCCCGGCCGAACGAAGTCTTCCTTGTCGCCGGCACCCGACTGGCGCACCCGCCCCTGGCCGCCGCGAAACAAGTATGCGCACAGCGCGACCGATGCGGAACTGGGCTTGCTGTAAAGCGCGTTACCGCACCGAACGGTAGGTGCCGCCCCTTTCCTGCTTGCTCAGGACCAGCTGCCAGAGCTGGCCCTGGCGGGAACGGAAAAACCCNGCGCAACTCATCAGATAGTATTTCCACATGCGATAGAAGCGCTTGCCGTACTTGGCTTCCAGGAAAGGCCAGGCGGTGTCGAAGTTTTCCCACCAGGCCATCAGGGTATGGTCGTAATCCTGACCAAAGTTGTGCCAATCCTCGATCAGGAAGCGGCTTTCCAGGGTTGATGCGATCTCTTTGGCCGACGGCAGCTTGCCATTGGGAAAGATGTATTTGTCGATCCAGGCATCGGTCTTCGGCGACGTGACGGAATTGCCGATGGTGTGCAGCAGGAACAGTCCGTCGTCCTTGAGCGCACGATGCGCCGTGTCGAAATAGACGGCGTAGTTNTTCGGGCCGACATGCTCGAACATGCCCACCGAAACGATCTTGTCATATTGTTCGGTAAGGTCCCGATAGTCCATCAGCTCGATCGATACCGGCAGGCCCTCGCAGCGCGCCCGCGCCAGTTTCTGCTGCTCTTTCGAGATGGTGATACCGACCACCTCGACGCCGTAGTGTTCTGCCGCATAGCGGGCCAGCCCGCCCCATCCGCAACCGATTTCGAGCATGCGTTCGCCAGGCTTCAGTTCCAGCTTGCGGCAGATCATGTCGAGTTTCTTCAGTTGCGCGTCCCGCAGCCCGGCCGCGTTGTGCCAGTAGGCGCAGGAGTAGCTCATGGTGGGGTCGAGCATGGCCTCGAACACGTCGTTGCCGATGTCGTAGTGCTGCTCGCCCACCTGGAAGGCGCGCCGGCTGGATTGGAGGTTGAACAGGCTGTGGCGCAGAATCTCGCCCAGCAGGCGCAGCTGCGACCAGTTGTCGATTTTNTCCTCGACCCGGGCGCTCAGAAGACGGTGGAAAAGCTGGTCCAGCCGCTCGCACTCCCACATCCCGTCCATATAGGCCTCGCCGAAACCGAGCGACCCCTTCGTCAAGACAAGCTGGTAGACGCGTTCATCGAGTATCCGGATATCCCACGGGGCGTCACCATTGATCGTGACGCCGGCATCGCCGGCAAGCTCGCGGAGGATGGTGGGGGCGGCGGGNAGCGTTGGCGCATCCCCGGCAGGGTCAAGGACGAGCGCATCTTCCGTTTGCATCGAGGGTTCCCTTTCTAAAACCTTGAGGCGCCCAGAGTAGATTTTCGACAATTATTTAACAAACGATTTTTTTATATCTTATATATCGTATATATCGATACTTGTACTTCACATTGCTGGCATCATGACGTCCAGCTGGTTAGATTTCCAGGAACCGGGACACGGCAATTCGGTGGGGAGACCCATCGCCGGATTACCATCCACGCCTGTATCCATAGGGTATTCAGACACCACGCCTCGCCGCCGGCCGGCAATGCCCGCAGCATCTCTGGCGGTTCAGTACACGCCTTTCAATCCGCGCCGGACAATCCACCTCGCAGGAACGCACTGCGGCTGGCAAAGCGCATAAGATATATTTTTGTGATTTTATCCGTCCAGCACGACTGGCCGCGCTTCAACTTGTAAGGACAGTTCGTCCGGGGCGACCAAGAGATTCCCGACAGGAGATCTCATGCGTATCGTCCTGCTGTTCTGCTGTGTCCTGGCCATCCCTGTCGCGGATGCCGCCACCTGCAATGCCGTCAGCGGCGCATCGCGCAACAGCCTGCTCGAACTGTATACCTCGGAGGGTTGCAGTTCCTGCCCGCCAGCCGACCGCTGGCTATCGCACCTGCCTGACGATGCCGGAGTGGTACCGCTGGCATTCCACGTGGACTACTGGGACCGGCTGGGTTGGCGCGACCCGTTTGCCCAGGCCGCTTTCAGCCAACGCCAGCGGGCACGCAACAACGGAACCGGTTGGGTCTACACGCCTCAGGTGATGCTCGACGGCAAGGATTACCGCGCCTGGCAACGCGGCCTGCNNCCTCGCTCGACCGCGCCCGCACCGGTCCGTCTGGCACTCACGCTGACCCAATCGACCGACCGCCTGGACGTCCAGGCCGACAGCCGCTTCGATGACCAGGCTGCCGGACATGAGGCGCAACTGTATCTGGCCCTGACTGAGAACCGCCTGGACTCGGAGGTCACTGCAGGGGAAAACGCCCGGCGGGTCCTGCACCACGACCATGTCGTGCGCCAACTGGCCGGGCCGTTCGATCCGCACCATGCCCGCCAACGCTTCAGACTGCAGCCCGGATGGAAAGCTGCCGATCTGGGCGTGACGGCGTTCGTGCTCGATGCACGCGGGGCGACCTTGCAGGCGCTGGCATTGCCAGCCTGTCCTTAGCTTGAACCGTTGTGTGACCCCGTCCTAGGCAAACGGATACTTGATTCCCACCGCCTGCCAGTGCGCCGCCTCCTCTTCCAGCGCACGCTGGGTGAGCGGCCGGCTTTCCAGCCAGCCTTCGGGCAAGGTCAGGCGGAAACGTTTGTTGCTCGCGTCCACCTTCACCTCGGGCAGGTGGGGCTCGGCACGGTTACGGCAGAGGATGACAGCCTGGCGCAGCAGCCACACCAGCAAACGGTCGTTGTCCGACACCGTACCGGAGGCGAATGCCGGCAGCTTCGTCAGCGCGCCGCGCTGGGCGCGCGCCAAGAGCGCCAGGCGCGCCTGGTCGGTACGCGAGAAACCCGGCATGTCGGCATTTTCCAGGATGTAGCCGGAATGACGGTGGTAGCCGCCGTGCGACACCATGAGCCCGATTTCGTGCAGGCGCGCGGCCCAGTCGAGAAAGCGCACGTCATTGTCGTCGCCAGCGCCACTGCCGCCCTGGGCAGTCAGCAGATTCATCGCCACTTGCCTGACACGCGCGGCCTGGCGGGCGTCGATGTGGTAACGACGCATGAACTCACCCACTGTCGCCTCTCGCATGTCGTGCTTGTGGAAACGTCCCAGCAGATCGTAGAGGATGCCTTCGCGCATGGCGGTCTCGGCGACGTCCATCTGTTCGATTTCAAGCTCGGCGAAGAGGCCCGCCATGATGGCGAAGCCGCCAGCGATGACCGGGCGGCGGTCGCGCGTCAGGCCGGGCAGTTCGAGCGCGTCGAGGTGGCCAGCCCGGATGAACTGGGCGCGCAGCTGGGCGAGTCCATCGGCCGTGATGCCGTGTGCCGACCAGCCGCTCTGTTCAATGATCTCGCGCAGCGCGCGAGCGGTGCCGCTGGAACCCACGGCCTGCTGCCAGTTGCCCCGNGAAAACGCTTTCGCAATACGCTCGACCTCGACGCGGGCCGCGGTCTCGGCAGCTTTCAGCGCCGCCTTGTCGACGACCCCGTCGGCAAAGAAACGCTTGGAGAAATTGACGCAGCCCATGTGCAGGCTTTCCCGCTCGTGCGGCTTCAGTCCATGTCCGATGATGAATTCGGTGGAGCCGCCGCCGATGTCGACGACCAGGCGCCGGTCAGGCGATGCCGGCAGCGAATGCGCGACGCCCAGATAGATGAGCCGCGCCTCCTCGCGCCCGGCGACGATCTCGATCGGATGCCCGAGCGCAGCTTCGGCCCGNGGAATGAATTCGCCGGCATTCTTGGCGACGCGCAGCGCCGAGGTGCCGACGCAGCGGATCGCTTCCGGCGACAGGCCGCGCAGGCGTTCGCCGAAGCGCTGCAGGCAGGCCAGCGCGCGTTCCTGGGTGGCGTCGTCGAGCCGCTTGTCGGCACCGAGCCCGCCGGCCAGGCGCACGGTCTCCTTCAGCGAGTCGAGCGGATAGAGCTGGTCGCCGGCGACCCGCGCCACTTCCAGGCGGAAGGAATTGGATCCGAGGTCGACGGCGGCAAGGGTGTCGTAGGTCTTCATGCGGATTTGCCGAAAAACAGATAGGCCATGCCGATGGCGGCGAGGATGCCGGCGACGTCGGCGACCAGACCGCAGGTGACGGCGTGGCGCACCCGCTTGATGCCGACCGCGCCGAAGTATACGGCCAGCACGTAGAACGTCGTCTCGGTGCTGCCCTGCACGATGGACGCGAGCCGCCCGGCGAAGGAGTCCGCGCCGTGGGCCTGCATGGTGTCGATCATCATGGCACGCGCGCCGCTGCCGGAAAATGGCTTCATCAGCGCGGTGGGCAGCGCGTCAACCCAGCGGGCATCGAAGCCCAGCGCCAGCACGGTGCTGCGCACGCCATTCATCAGCAGGTCGAGCGCGCCGCTGGCACGGAACACGCCGATCGCCACCAGCATGGCGACAAGATACGGGATGATCGTGACCGCCGTGTTAAAGCCCTCCTTGGCCCCCTCGACGAAGGCCTCGTAGGCATTGACGCGCCGCCACACCGCCATCAGCAGGAAGGTCACGATGATGCCGGACAGCACGACGTTGCTGAGGATGGCCGACTGCCGCGTCATCTCGGCCGCGTCGAGGCTGGAGAAATAGGCGACCAGCCCGCCGATCAGCGCCGTGGCCCCGCCCAGGTAGGCCATCGTGACGCGATTCCACAGGTGCAGGCGCTGGAACAGGCCGGTAACCAGGATCCCGGTCAGGGTGCCGATATAGGTGGTGATGAGCAGCGGCACGAAGACGTCGGTGGGATCGGCGGCGCCAAGCTGCGCGCGGAAGGTGAAGATGGTGACCGGCAGCAGGGTCACCGACGCGGTATTGATCACCAGAAACAGGATCTGCGCATCGCTGGCGGTGTCGGGCGAGGGGTTGAGCTTCTGCAGCTCCTGCATCGCCTTGATACCGAGCGGCGTCGCGGCATTGTCGAGCCCCAGCATGTTGGCCCCCATGTTCATGGTCATCGCGCCCAGCGCAGGGTGGTTGGGCGGCACGTCGGGAAACAGGCGGCGGAACAGCGGCGCGAGCCCGCGCGTCAGCACGTCGAGCATGCCGGCCCGTTCGCCGACCTTCATCACCCCCAGCCACAACGCCATCACGCCGGTGAGGCCGAGGGCGATTTCAAATGCCGTCTTGCTGCTGTCGAACAGTGATTTGACCAGTGCGGAAAACACCCCGGCGTCGCCGAGGAAAACCAGCTTGAACAGTGCGATCAGGAAGGCGACTAGAAAAAACCGACCCACAGCGCGTTAAGCATGGGACCTTAGGAAATCCAGCTGGCGACGACAACCAGCAGCCCGGCCACCAGCCAGATCACCAGCCCGCGCCAGATCATGCTAATGGCGCTGTCGATGCAGTCGGCGTCAGGGGCCTGGCCCGTGCCCAGTTCGGGCCGCCACACGGTTTCGTCCCCCACGTTGAGGCTCTGGCCCAGACGCACCCCCATGGCGCCGGCGCCGGCGGCGAGCACCACGCCCTCTTCCTCTTCCGGCCAGCCCGGCGCCTGGCTGCGCCAGCAGAAGGTGGCATCCTCGAAGTTGCCGGCAATGGCATAGGTCAGTGCAGTCAGCCGGGCCGGCAACCAGTTGATGGCATGGAAGGCTCGCAGGGCGAACAGGCCAAATCGACCCTGGGTGTTCGTCCAGCGTCGCGCCAGGATCGAGGCGGTGCGGAACAGTACTGCCCCGACCGGTCCCAGTGGCGCCAGCAGCACGAACCAGAACAGCACGCCGAACATCTGGCGCTGGCTTGCTGCCATCACCTGCTCGATAGTGACGCGCGCGATGTCATCCGCGCTGAACGCGCTGGCATCGCCACCACGCCATGCGCCGAGTTGCGTACGTGCCGAATCGAGCTCGCCGGCGCGCAACAGGCGTGCGATGCGCTCGGCATCGTCGCTGAAATATTTGAAGCCCAGGGTGACATACAGTACGCCCACATTCCACACCCACCCGAGAAACGGGCTGATGCCGCCGAGCAGAAAGAAAACCAGCCATACACCTATCAGCACCGGCATGACTGCCAGCGTCCAGGCGATCGCGCCGTGGCTGTATTCGCCAGCGTTGAGCTTGCGCTGGAGCCACTGGATGAACAAGGTATAGCGCTGGTAATGCGGTAACGGCTGCCGCAACGGGCGTACGTGCTCGAGCACGAGGGCAGCGAAGACGGAGAAGAACGCCATCAGCGGTTCATTTCCAGGGTAAAAACGCCGATCCGGTCGGCCTGGCCTGCCGGACGGTACAGCTCCACCGTCGGCATGACGATGCCCTTGCCATGCGCTTCCAGCATGTCATCCAGCGCCTGGTAGGCCTTGGACGGTGCCAGCAGTACCGCCGCCTGAACGCGCGCCAGGTAGACCGGACGCCGCTCGATGCGGCCCTCCTTCAGGCCGGCGGGGACCGGGGCGTCATCGGCCAGGGTATAGCCCAATTGCGCGCGCACCTTGCCATTGTCGGCGCGCGGATCGGTGAGGATGACGCTGATTGTGTCGCCTGCCGTCACCCGGGCCTCAGTGAACCGGTCCAGTACCGCATTCTGCGATTTACGCATGTTGCTGATCGGACCTTCGTAATCGAGATAGGCATAACGATGCGGCCCGGCCACGGTTTCGGTCACGCTGACCGAGTTGAACCCGCCCCACCACCAGAAAACTGCGACGATCGGCAATACGAACGCCAGCACAAACGCCGGCCACTGTTTCTTGAACACGGATGCAACCCCTTCTACAACGCGAGAAGATACCACAGCCTCGTGCCGCGCCCGATGCGCGCCTTTCCGCCGGCCTGTCTTCAAGTTCAGCCGTAAAATGGACGTTAACCTAGACATACGCTGACGCCCTGACCCGCCATGCACGCACCGACCGGATCGATCCGACCCCTGCGACGATATCCCGCATGCGTATTCGCCGTCTCCAAGCTAGGTAGCCATGTCTAGTCTCGACGTCGTGGACGCTCCTCCGCATCCGCTTGCCGACGAGCATAGCGGTCTTCAGCAGCTTGCGCTGCTGGAGGCGAGCGTTGCCCGCCTGAACGATATCGTGCTTATCACGGAGGCCGATCCCTGCGACGAACCGGGGCCGCGCATCGTGTTCGTCAATGATGCGTTCGAACGGCTCACCGGTTATCGACGCGAAGAAGTATTGGGAAAATCGCCTCGTTTCCTGCAAGGTCCCCTGACCGACCGCCACGAGCTCGACCGCATCCGTGCCGCGCTGGAAGCCCGACAGCCGGTACGCAGCGAACTCATCAATTACACCAAGGCGGGCGAACCCGTCTGGCTCGATCTCGACATCGTCCCAGTCACCGATGCGTCCGGCCGGCATACGCACTTCGTGGCAGTGCAACGCGATATCACCGAACGCAAACGGGTCCTGCAGGCACTGCACGAAAGCGAGGCACGTTTCAAGACCGTCGCTCGCGTCATCTCCGATACCATCTGGGACTGGGACCTGCTTTTGGACCGCATCTGGTGGAATGAAGGCATGCAAAGCACATTCGGCCATGTGCCGGCCGACCTGCCCCTCGACAGCAGCTCGTGGACTCGGCATCTCCACCCCGACGACCATGGCCGGGTACTGGAAAGCATCCGCCAGGTAATCGACAACGGCGGGACCAACTGGGCGGCCGAATACCGCTTCCAGCGCAAGGACGGCCACTATGCCTACGTGCTGGATCGCGGGTCGGTGATCCGCGACGGCAGCGGGCGTGCCCTCCGCATGGTCGGCGGCATGACCGACCTTACTAGCCGCAATGACGCCGAACTTGAACTGGCTCGCCTCAACCGCGCTCTGCACATGCGAAGCGCCTGCAACGAAGCCGTGGTCCACGCGACAAACGAGCAGGGCTTGTTGAACGAGATCTGCCGCATTGCCGTCGACGTCGGTGGATATCGCATGGCCTGGATCGGCTATACCCAGGACGATGTCGAACAATCGGTATTGCCCATCGCCTGGGCAGGCATGGGCACAGACTCGCTGCAGGATGTTTCGTTCAGCCGGTCCGACGACAAGGCCGTGGGCCGCGGGCCGGTCGGACGGGCATTGCGCAGCAACCAGGTGGTGACGGTCGAGGACCTGCAGTCCGATCCCGGCTCCGCACCCTGGCTCGGAATTGCCTTGCACCATGGTTATCACAGTCTGGTCGTGCTGCCCTTGCACGATGGTCAGCATGTCTACGGGGTATTTTCCCTGTTCTCGTCCAAGGTGCGCCACTTCGGTGCCGAGGAGATTCGTCTGCTGCAGCAACTGACCGGCGATCTGGCATTCGCCATCGCCACGCTGCGCAACCGCCTCGAGCAGGATCGGATCCAGGCCGCCGTGCTGAAGATCGCCGCGGGCGTATCCGCCAATTCGGGCAACGCCTTTTTCGAAGAGCTGGTGTGCAACATGACCGAGGCACTCGGCGCCAGCGCCGGGTTCATTGCACGAATCCAGCCCGGCGAACCGGCCTCGGCGCGCACCGAGGTGGCCTACCTCGATAGCCGGATCATTCCCAACTTTGAATATCCACTCTCAGGCACGCCCTGCCAGCATCTCAGCGACACGCTCAATTACGTAATCCCCGCCCGCGTCAGCGAATTGTTTCCCTGCACTGCAGAACTCAGTGCGCACCGCGCCCAGGCCTACGTGGGCCACCGGCTGGACAATTCGGCCGGCCAGCCGATCGGGCAGCTGTTCGTGCTATTCAGCCATCCTCTGCGGGACACGGCTTTCATCACGTCCACGCTGCAGATCTTTGCCTCCCGCGTGGCCTCGGAGCTCGAACGTCAAGCCGCCGACGCCCATATCCGACAACAGGCCTCGCTGCTCGACAAGGCACAGGATGCCATCGTGGTCCGCGGCCTCGACCACGTCATCCGCTACTGGAACAAGGGGGCCGAGCGCCTGTATGGCTGGACCCGTGACGAGGCGGTTGGCCAGCCGGCAGACACGCTGCTGTATGCCGATCCGGATGACTTCCACCAAAGCACGCGTGCAGTCAGGGAACTGGGCGAATGGAACGGCGAAATCATGCAGCGGCGCAAGGATGGCAGCACGCTCATCGTCGAAGCCCACTGGACCCTGCTGCGCGACGAACAACAAGTGCCGGATGCCATCCTGGGGATCAATACCGACATCACCGAACGCAAGGCTGCCGAGCGCGAGATCCAGTACCTGGCGTTTTATGACCATCTCACCGGCTTGCCCAACCGCCAGTTACTGCGCGATCGCCTGAGCCATGCGCTGGCGATCGATGCACGCCTGTCACAGGTGGGTGCCCTGTTGTTCATCGACGTCGACAATTTCAAAGCGCTGAACGACACGCTGGGTCATGCCATCGGCGATCTGTTCCTGCAACAGCTTGCCCAGCGCCTGCAAGCCTGCCTGCGCGAGGGCGATACGCTGGCACGGCTCGGCGGCGACGAATTCGTGATCGTGCTGGAAAACCTTGCCGGCACTCCGCATGAAGCTGCCGCCCATGCAATGCTGGTGGGCGAGAAGGTACTGGCCAGCTTTGCATCGCCCTTTCTGCTGTCCGAGTATGTGCACCACAGCACATCGAGCATCGGCATCACACTCTTCAACGACCAGCCAGCCACCCAGGACGAATTGCTGCAACGCGCCGATCTCGCCATGTACCAGGCCAAGGCACAAGGCCGCAACACCCTGCGCTTCTTCGATCCAGCCATGCAGGCGGCGGCGGCCGTCCGCGCCGAATTGGAAGCCGATCTGCGCCACGCTTTACAGAACCATGCCTTCGAGCTGCATTATCAGGCGCAGGTCGACAGCCGGGGACACCTCTGCGGGGCCGAGGCGCTGCTGCGCTGGCATCACCCCGAACGCGGCTGGATCGCGCCGGCCACCTTCATCCCGCTGGCCGAGGAAACCGGCCTCATCCTGCCGATCGGGCTGCGTGTACTGGAAAGCGCCTGCCTACAACTGGTGGCCTGGGCCGCCCAGCCGCACATGGCATCGCTGAATCTGGCGGTGAACGTCAGCGCACGCCAGTTTCGCCAACCGGATTTCGT
This sequence comes from Thiobacillus sp., assembly GCF_013693775.1. Lineage (NCBI taxonomy): Bacteria > Pseudomonadati > Pseudomonadota > Betaproteobacteria > Nitrosomonadales > Thiobacillaceae > Thiobacillus > Thiobacillus sp. Next base: position 394,637 of record NZ_CP059257.1, on the reverse strand, counting down.
GTCTCAGGTACTGGACGTCATCGACCGCAGCGGTGCCGATCCGCACCGGCTGAAATTGGAACTGACCGAGAGCCTGCTGGTGGACAACATGGAAGAAACCATCGTCAAGATGAGCGCGCTCAAGGCACGCGGCATCGGCTTTTCGCTCGACGATTTCGGTACCGGCTATTCGTCGCTGGCGTATCTGAAGCGGTTGCCGCTGGACGAGATCAAGATCGACCAGTCATTCGTACGCGACGTGCTGAGCGACCCCAACGATGCGTCCATTGCGCACAGCATCCTGGCCCTGGGACAGAGTCTCAATCTGGACGTGGTGGCCGAGGGCGTGGAAACCGAGGCCCAACACGTCTTTCTCGCCGATCGCGGCTGCCAGACCTACCAGGGCTATCTGTTCAACCGCCCCCAGCCGCCCGCCGTATTCGAGGCGTGGGCGCACACGCAACAGGTACGCACAGCGCCGCCCGCCGGAGTCCCGCAACTATAATATCGCCTGCTATCAGGAGGGCCCCGTCACCATGATTCGCCTGTTGTTCGCCTTGTTGCTGCTCAATCTGTTTCCCCTTGCTCACGCCACCAACAACGATGTCACCGTACCGATGAAGCTTGTGCGTCTTGGCGCCCACAGCTATTTCGTCCAGGGCCAGTCGGGCGCAGCCTCCAGCGAAAACCAGGGCTTCATGTCCAACGCCGGGTTCGTGGTCACCCGCGACGGCGTGGTTGTCTTCGACGCCCTTGCCTCGCCCCCGCTGGCCGAGAAACTGCTTGGCCTGATCCGTACGGTCACCAAACAACCGATCAAACGGGTCATTGTCAGCCACTACCACGCCGACCACTTCTACGGTCTGCAGGTCTTCAAGGCGCAAGGCGCCGAAATCTGGGCGCAGCGCGCCGCCGAAGGCGCCACCCGCACCCCGGAAGCAGCCCTACGCCTGGCCCAGCGCAAAGAGGCGCTCTTCNCCTGGGTGGATGACGATACCCACTTGCTGGAAGCGGACCATTTCGTCGAGGGTGACACCGAGTTCGAGATGGGCGGCCTGCATTTCATCCTGCGTCACGTCGGCCCGGCCCATTCCAGCGAGGATCTCGCGATGCTGGTCAAGGAAGATGGCGTGCTCTACGCAGGCGACGTGGTGTTTCGTGGACGCGTACCGTTTGTCGGCGACGCCGACAGCCGCGCCTGGATCGCCGCGCTCGACAAACTGATCGCAGTTCATCCCAGAATCCTGGTTCCCGGTCATGGCGCGCCGTCACGGACACCGCGTGCCGATCTCGTCTTCACACGCGACTATCTGAGCTACCTGCGCAGCAGCATGGGCGAAGCGGCCCGCAACCTGGTTCCTTTCGACGAAGCCTACGAANAAACCGACTGGTCGAAATATCGTGCCATGCCGGCATTCAACGAAGCCAATCGGGTGAATGCCTACAACCAGTATCTGCGGCTGGAGACGGAAGATCCCGGCGAGTAGCCCGCAGAGAATGGCGTAACCCCTGTACCGTATCGAAAATCACCTGCGGAACAATCTTCCGTCGCCGGACTGACGACTGTCATTGACTAAAGCACCCCATAAAGCGTAATAATCGAGTTTCATAAGAAAATAGTATAAAACTTATCGTCAATGCTTTGCCCCCGAAGAGCTCTTGCAGAAAAATCAGGCCGTGTCGAACTCGTGGCATCGATATCGCGCGGAACCGAGCTTTGAAAGCTTTGTGGAACTGGCGGTTTCCATCAACAGTTTTACCGAATTCCTGATCGACAAGGGCATTGCGGCATTGCATCACGCCAGCCATCAGCTCGAACAGGTGACGCTCGCGTTGTTCAACCGGGAAGTTGGGCATCCACTGCCGCAGACCGCGCTGGACGATCTGAGCGAGCGCGTCGGCGCGCTTGCACGCATGACCCATGCCCACGCCACGGCCACGGCCGGGCTGATCGAGCACTGCCAGGACACGCATCACGCCTCGCCCGCATCCGTACGCATCGGCCAGACCTGGCTGATCGCGCGCGACCGGGCCGATTGGGCCGGCCTCGAAGCACAACTCGGCTATTTCGGCATGGCGGCCGGATTCGTCACCTGGGACCAGGATTTGCCGGACAGCGCGGGTGTCGCTCCCCTCCTGCTGCTCGACATGAGCAGCCTGCCCGAAAACGAATGGCGCGCCCGGATACAGGCGCTACGACAGCGATTCGGAATGGGGCAATTGATCTGCCTCGGCGTACGGTCCGACTTCGAGCAACTGCAGCAGGCATTGAGCGGCGGCTGCGACAGCTGCCTGCTGGAAGGCACCCCGCCGCACGCCATCATCGAGCACATCATGGAGCTGAACGAGCGGCACGAGCAGGAAGCGTACCGCGTGCTGATCGTCGAGGATTCCAAGACCGCCAGCCACCTGATCCGGCGCACACTACAGGAAAACCAGATCGTGTCGGAGATCGTCAACGACCCGCGCCAGACGCTGAACGCGCTCAAGCAGTTCAATCCCGACCTGATCCTGATGGACATGTACATGCCCAACTGCACGGGCGTCGAGGTCGCACGCATCATCCGCCAGCACAACGAATTTCTCAGCATGCCCATCGTCTACCTGTCGGGCGAGACCAACGTCGCCCTGCAGGTCGACGCCATGCGGCTGGGCGGCGACCATTTCCTCACCAAGCCGTTCAATCCGGTGTTCCTGAACACCATCGTCATGAGCAAGATCGAGCGCTATCGCGCCCTGCGCCGCTCGATGTACCACGACAGCCTGACCGGCCTGCTCAACCATTCCAGCGGCAAGAACACCCTCGACATGCTGCTGTCAGGCGTGACGCACGAAGGCGGTTTCCTGTCGGTGGTGATGATGGATATCGACCATTTCAAGCTGGTCAACGACACCTACGGCCACCCGGTCGGCGACCAGGTCATCCGCAGCCTGTCCTGGCTGTTGAAGCAGCGCCTGCGCAAGCACGACATCCTCTGTCGCTACGGCGGCGAGGAATTTCTCATCGGCCTGCCGCACACCGATGCCGAAGAGGCCTACACCATCGTGGACCGCATCCGCCACGATTTCGCGCAGATCAAGCATCCCTATCGCGATACCCATTTTCTGGCCACCGCCAGCGGCGGCATCGCCACCTATCCACTCCATCAGACCGGCGACGCCCTGATCAAGGCCGCGGACGAGGCGCTCTACCGGGCCAAACGCGGCGGCCGCAACCGCATCCACAGCAGCGACGATTAGGGACTAGCCCAGGATCAGTTTCAGGCCGATCAATAGGGTCACGATCTCGAACGAACGCTTGATCCACAGATTGCCCTTCTTGATGGCCATGTGGCTGCCGAGGTAGCCGCCGAGGATCGAGCCGGCCAGCAGCGCCGGCATCCATCCCCACGCCACCGTGCCGATCACGCCCAGCACCAGTGCGCCGGTGCCGTTCCATACCAACCCGCAGAGGATCAGCGTATAGGCCACCGCGCGGGTGTAGTCGAGGCCAAACCAGCGGATCAGCCAGATGGTGAGAAACAGCCCGGTGCCGCTGGTGATCGAGCCGTTGAGAAAACCCACGAAGAAAAGCCCCGCCATGCCGCCGGCAAGCGCAGCGCCCTGCCGGTTCCTGGGCTGGTGCGTCATGCCGAGGCTCGGTTTGAATACCGAATACAGGCCGAGACCAAGCGTCAACACCCCGAGCGCCAGGGTGGCGGCCCGCTCGGGAACATGCAGGATCGTCAGCGCCCCCAGCACCACGCCTGGCAGCCCCGCGCCCAGGATGATCAGCGAGAAGCGGCGTTCGAGATGCGATTCCTTCAGATGCCGGAGCGTGGCGCCGAGTCCGAGCGCCACGCTGGCGATCTTGTGCGTGGCCAGCGCCACCCCGAAAGGCAGCCCCAGAAAGATGAGAACGGGAAACTGGATCAGACCGGCCCCGCCGCCGGACAGTGCCGAGAAAAANTTCGCCGCCAGCGAGGCGACGAACAAAACCAGCTGGTCGAACGCGTTTATTGGACCGTGACCCCGATTTCAGCGGGCAGCTTGGCATAAACCAGCGTCAATCCCGCGTCGGCGATGCGCTTCAGCAACTGGTCGGCCATTGCCGTCTCGACGAAGAACTCCACCACCACCGGCAACTCGCCCGCCAGTTCGAAGAACCCCGCATCGTGCCGGCCATGGCGACCGAATCCGGCCAGCGCACCGAATGCCGATCCGCCGGCGATGCCAAGTTCCTGCGCGACATCAAGCAGCCATTCATAGGTCAGTTTTCCATGATGACGGCTGGCTTCGGACACAAACACCTGCAAGCAGACTGTGTTCATTTGAAAAACCTCATCGAATAAAACCCCAATCCGGTGGCAAGGAAGGAGCCGATCATATGGGTCAAGGCAATCAGACTACCGGTCAGCCAGAACCCNCGCATCAGCGTAGTGACCACTTCGGCGGAGAACGTGGAAAACGTGGTGAGTCCGCCGAGCAGGCCTGTAATCAGAAACAGCCGGGCTTCCGGCGGCAGGCCGGGATGTTCGGTAAACCATGCGATAGACAGGCCAATGACATAGCCGCCGATCAGGTTCGCGGCCAGCGTGCCCAGCGGCATCGGTTGAAACAGGGGATTGAGCCAGAGTCCCAGCCCCCAGCGTAGCCACGCACCGATGGCTGCGCCCAAGCCGATGGCGAGAAAGGCGATCATGGCTGGGACGAATGGCAGGGACGGGGCATGCCGCCATTCTAATGCAGACGATTCAATTCACATCCGGCATCCAGGCCATGTCCGTCTCGCCGAAATCGACGCCGAGCTGGCTGAGCAGGGTCGTGATCTGGCCGCGATGGTGCGTCTGATGGTGGAACACGTGTGTGAGCAAGGTGCCGAGCTGGAGCGATTTCGGCTGCCCCGTCATCAGGCTGACGTAGTCGATACGGCGACTGAGCTGTCGCGCCGTCAGCGCACGGCGGCTCTGACGCTGCCTTACATCGCGTCCTTGATGATGCCGGTCAGCAGAGTCTCCACCTCGCCCAGCGCCTTCTTCAGCGCCGGATTCGAGGTGGGGCCAGGTTTGCGGTATGCCATGTAGACGTGCTTGTCGTTCGGAATCGTGTACACCGATACGATATACGGACACATCACCATCGCATGCGGATCGGCTTCCATCATCTGCCGCGAGATCGTGGCGCTGCAGAACTCGAACTGTTCTCCCTCCACGTATACCTGCTTGGTCGCACCGACTTCAGGGCCGGTGCGCGCCAGCATTTCGGCGATCTTGTTGGTGTGGTTGATCTTGAGACCCTTGCCCTCGATCGCGAATTGAAGCGCGTCGCGCACATCCTGGAAGGTGCCCTGGGTTTTGAACAGGACCGTGTAGCCCTCGGACGCCATCGCGGAAAGCGGCAGGCACAAGATCGCACACACAGCGAGGATTTTCTTCATGGCACTCTCCTGAATATTTCAATATTTCAGATCGTGATTTTCTGTCGTGCACGATCGAACCGCAATGGTCGTTTGCTACACTCGCCGCATGAACACGCAACTCCGAGCAGACGGCCGTTTCTGGCTGACACTGGACGGCAAANACTTTCTCGGCCGGGGCCGGGTCGAGCTACTGCAACGCATCCGCGAGACCGGTTCCATTTCCAAAGCTGCCAAGACGATGAAGATGAGCTACAAGGCCGCATGGGACGCCGTGGATGCGATGAACACGGCCTGGGACACGCCTCTGGTTGAAAGTGGTCCGGCCGGCAGCCGGCTCACACCTGATGCCGAGCGGCTCATCGCCGCCTATCAACAGGCCGAGGCGCGACACGCGGCCTTCATGCTGAAACTGGCACAGAGCCTGCCCGGGCCCGGCGCATAGTCAACCGGCCGCCTTATTTGGCAGACGATTCCTCGTTCCGCCGGGCCTTCAGTTTTCGCCACAATGAAGCCCGGTTGATGCCGAGGATCTGCGCCGCCGCCGTCTGGTTGCCCTGCACTTCATCCAGCACCTGGGTGATATAGCTTTGTTCCTGTTCCTCCAGAGTAGGCAGACGGCCCCCGATCCTGCGGAAGTCGACGCTCTCCCTTTTCTGCAAGGCTTCAGGCAGATGCGCCACCTCGATGGTGTCGCCTTGCGCCATGGCCGTGCCGCGCTCGATCAGGTTTTCCAGTTCTCGGACATTGCCGGGGAACGGATAATCCACCAGCAATGCCATCACCTCGCTGGAAATCCGCGCCACCGGTTTCCTCATCCGGCTGGCGTACTTGAGCAGGAAATGTTGCGCGAGCAAGGATATCGCCTTTCCGCTGCGTGAGCGGGGAATGTTCAGATTCACCACATTCAGCCGGAAGTAGAGGTCTTCACGAAAGCGTCCCTCTTTCACCGCCTCGCTGACGTCCCGGTTGGTCGCCGCCAGCACCCGCACATCGCACTTCACAGGCCGCGTCCCGCCCACCCGCAACACTTCCTTTTCCTGTAGTACGCGTAGCAGCTTGACCTGCATGGATGGCGCCATTTCCGTCACCTCGTCTAGGAACAGCGTGCCACCGGAACTCACTTCGATCAGGCCTTTCTTCAATGCCGATGCGCCTGTGAACGCGCCTTTCTCGTGGCCGAACAATTCATTGGCCAGCAATTGCTCGCTGAATGCGCCGCAGTTGATCGCCACATAGGGGCCATCGGCCCGCGTACTGTGTTTGTGAAGGTATTTCGCGAAGAGTTCCTTGCCGGTTCCGCTCTCGCCCGTGATGAGCACACTGCAGTCCGTCGGCGCGATCTGCCGCGCAATCTCCAGCAAACGCTGCATGTCGACATCCTGGGTGACGATGCCTTCGCCATCCCGGTAGCCCTCGACTTCACGGCGCAATGCGTCGTTCTCCCGGCGCAGGTGGACTTTTTCCAGCGCTTCGGCCACCACCTTGCGCACTTCATCGAGACGAAACGGTTTGGCGATGTAGTAGAACGCTCCGTGCTTCAGCGCCTGCACGGCGGATTCTGCCGTCGCGTAGCCGGTGATGAAGATCACCTCTGCCTCCGGCTGCAGTTCGCGGCTCTGCTTCAGCACGTCCATGCCGTCCACGCCTTCCATGCGCAGATCGGTGAGCACCACGTCGAAACGCCGCGACGCCAGCAACGTGACCGCGGTGGCCCCGCTCTGGGTGGCGGTGACCTGGTAACCCGCTTTTTCCATCACGTGCTGGAGATTGCGCAGGGCGATCTCCTCGTCGTCCACAATCAGCAGGCTTGCTTCCATCATTGCGCTCCCTTGTTGTCGTCACCGACGGTTGCCGCAGGTTGTCCGTCCGCATCCTCCAGCGGCAAGCGGATGCAGAACGTGGCCCCTTCGCCGGGCGTGCTGCGTACAGCGATGCAGCCGCCATGTTCGTCGACGATTTCATACACGACGAACAGCCCCAATCCCATGCCGCGGCCAACGTCCTTGGTGGTAAAGAACGGATCGAAAATTCGCGGCAGGATGTCCGCTGCGATACCCGGCCCGTTGTCCGCAACAATGATTTCCACCATCTCGCCCTTCGTCCCGCATCCCTCGCCCAGTGCAGTGCCTGCAGGCGGTTCGCGGGCATTCACGACCTGCGCGGAGATATCGATTCTTCCCTGCGGGCCCAGACCTTCCATGGCATTGCGAATCAGGTTCACGAACACCTGCTGCAGGCGCTGCGCATCGGCCGCCACGCGCAGGTCTTCGGGAATGGACAGGCGCACGACCGATTTGGCCGACACTTCGCCACGCACGAAACCGACCGTCTGCGCAACCAGTTGCTTGAGCAGGACGCGCTCTTTCCTGAACGCCCGTTCGCGGGAAAAATCGAGCAGGGAACGAACGATATGGCGTGCACGCTCGGTCTGCTGATCGATCTGCTCCAGGTACATCTTCTGCATCGCCACATCGCAGTCGCCCGCCTCTTCCTGCAGGATCTGGCAAGAGGTCGAGATATTCGACAGCGGGTTGTTCAGTTCATGAGCCACGCCGGACAACATGGTGCCGAGCGACGCCAGCCGTTCCGAGCGCATCAGCGATTTCTGTCGCAGGTCCAGTTCCTTCAACATGTGGTTGAAGGCCGCGATGATGGAAATGATCTCGCGATCGTTCGAAGGGGCCGACAGGCTTTCGTGCCGGTTGGCAGAAATCGCCGCCACGCTGGCTTCCATCTCCTTCAATGGCCGGACGACCCGCTGCGACAGCGCGCGGCCGATCACCACGATCATGAAGGCCATCGTCAGAATGACTCCCAGCAGCAGCGTGCGGAACGAAGCCAGGGTCGTCTGGATCTGGCGTCGCTCCGCCCGTGCCATGTCCTCGGCGATCGCCACCAGTTCCTGGCCCAATGCACGCACGCGCGGCTCCTGCTCCAGGGACGCCTGATCGGCGGCGGTGAACGCCGACATCCGGTGCTGATACTCGCCGAGGAGTGTGTTCAGTTCCTGCAGGCGCACCTGCGTGACGATGGCCGAGAAATCGGCCTGGTTGTCTGTCAGCATCGACTGGGCCAGCTTGATATACCCCGCGTTTTCCTCGAGATCGGCGACCTGGTGATGGAGAAAGTAATTACGCTCGAAACGGCGTATCTCCAGTACGGTGTTGAACAGATCGGTGGCGCGCTGCCCCAGGACCACCCGCATCTCCAGCGTACGCAGCTCCCCNACGAAAAACAGGGACGCCACCAGAATGATCGCCGCCACCGCGTAATACCCCAGCGTGATTTTCCCNCGTAGGGAATGACGCAGCACAGCGCCTCGAATAGCAGGTATCACGATTCCATCCTCCAGACGCATCGCCAACACGCCCAGTATAGTTGCAATTTGCAACAAATTGAACCCTATGCAACAGCCACGTTAGACGATCTATTTTCATATTTAATTACAGTAATTTAAACGATAACAATCAGGATGGACTGTTGCATTAGGCAACATTCAAGCATGCTGAGCACATGGCCTGTAATGATTTTCTATTTAATAAACAATTGGTTATAAAATGGCACGCAATATGCAATTAAAGGAGCGACCTCAACAACAAATTGCGAGAAAACCATGAACGTCATGACCCGAATCATCAATGCCCTGGCCTTCGCCAACGTCGGCAACCAGAATGAATTCAACGTCCTGCTGCGTCAGGTCGAACCGTCATCTACTTCCAAGCTGGATGCTGCTCCGTGCGGAGCGGTTTCCGCACGCGCCGACGCGTCCTCTTCTGCGCCGAGCATCCGGCATGCCCAGAGCGCTCTGTGAGCGCTATCCCCTGTGCAACATGGGCCGATGAATTGACCTGGAAACCGAGAGGATGGAATTGTTAACCGAATTTGAAACCGATATTGTGGCGCTTGTAATCAGCGTCCTGAGTGTTGTCGCGTACTACCTTTTCCTCAGCATGAAAGTGCGGGAAAACCCCACCTACACGATACATGGCGTGCACGAGCTCGCGCGCCGCTTGTGGGTAGCCAACATCATGCGCAATCCCGCCCAGGGCATCATGGGCGTGCAAACGCTGCGTAACTGGATCATGGGCTCGACATTGATGGCCTCCACTGCTGCCATCCTGATCATCGGTACGCTCACGCTCTCCGGTCAGGCCGAGAGCATTACGCGTAGCTGGCATGTGCTCAGCATGACCAGCAGCCATGCAGCCGAATTGTGGATCGTCAAGGTCATGGCCCTGCTGATCACTTTCATCGTGGCGTTCTTTGCCTTTGCCATGTCGGTACGCCTGGCCAACCACGTGGTATTCATGATCAACGTGCCGGAATTCGAAGCACATCACAATCTGTCGCCGGAATCCGTGGCTCGCCGCCTGCATCGTTCCGGCACCATGTTTTCGATCGGCATGCGCGCCTTCCTGTTTGCCATCCCGCTGGTGTTCTGGCTGTTCGGGCCTTATTTCCTGGTGGCAGCGTCGATCGGCCTGATCATTGCGCTCTACCGCCTCGACCGCAGCGAATCCGAAGGCGTCATGGATGTCGGCCCCTCGAAAAAGCAAAAGCAGCAGAACGCGCCGGTCGTGTCCATACAGGCCAAGTACGCCAAGTAAATCCCGGTAAGTAAATGACAGGTACAGGTGTGGTTCTTGTGAACCGCACCTGCCGTACCCTCACGACGCGACCGACTATGCTCTGGGACGCGCCCTGTAGAACGTCAACGGCGCACTGTTCTTCGCAACCGCCGGCTTCAGTTTTCCCACCACATGCATCTCACACGGCTTGCAATCGAAGCGTAGCGTGAGCTTCTCGCTGCCGTTGATCAGCGTCAGCGGCGCAGCACGTACCGTACCCTGCACGCCGGTGACACCTTTGGCCTGCTTGGGGCAGAGCGAGAGTGAATAGCGCACGCAGTGCTTGGTGATCATCAACGAGACTTCACCAGGCTCCTCGTGGCTTTCGTAGGCTGCGGCAATGACGTGCACGCCGTGCTTCGCGTAGAAATCGCGCGCCTTGTGATTGTAGACATTGGCCAGATAGGTGAGCGTGTCTTCGGGATAGGCTACGGGCGGCTCGACCGGCCGCATACGCGGCGGGCGCGTATAGGCCGCAGCACGCGCCGTTTCCAGTGCGGCGACCGCATCGCGACGCAAGGCGTTGACGAAAGAAGCCGGAATGAACCAGGACTGCGTCAATTCAAGCGCAATCCCCATGGCGGCAAAGGACGTAGTGCCGAGCTTGCCGAGATGCGCGCACAACGTGGCCTCGGCCTTGGCGGTGTCGTTGGCTGCTTCCCTGGGATGTGCGGCGGCCGCTACGGCGCTGTGGCCATCTTCATCGGTCAAGGTGAGCGAGAACCCGTCTTCGGTTTCGCCCAGGCGCATCCACACACCGATACGACGATCGCTGGATGCCTTGTCCAGCATGCGTATCCAGTTCATATCGCGATTGCGGTTGACCGGCGTGCCAGCGCGCAAGTCCTTGAAACCCGCCATGGGATCTTTTGGGAACACCCGCCACACGCCCTCGCCCAATTTCTCGGCACGGTTGATCGCAAGCCCGGCCAGATCTTTCTGCAGCGTGTAGTAGCAGAGGCCGTCGCCGTTGTTGAGTACGGTATCGGGCATATCGGTCTCCAGTTCCACCCATTTGTCGCCAAGCTTGCGCACATGGCCGATCGGCAAACCGGGATTTTTCGGCGTGTCGAATGCACCGATATCGTCCTTGCGTCCGCCGACGAAATAATCGGTGAATTCGCGGTTGAAATTCTGGTTGGGGTCGGGCGTGAAGCTGAACGTGGTGCGGCCGGATGACGCGCGTGCGAATTCCGGGCGGCGCGAGAGGATCTCGTCGAGCAATGTCCGGTAATGGGCCGTGATGTTCTTCACGTAGCCCATGTCCTTGTATCGGCCCTCGATCTTGAAGCTGCGGATACCGGCATCGATCAGCGCTTCGAGGTTGTCGCTCTGATTGTTGTCCTTCATCGACAACACGTGCTTGTCGTGGGCGACGATACGGCCTTCCATGTCGGTGACCTGGTACGGCAGGCGGCAGGCCTGCGAGCAGTCGCCGCGATTGGCGCTGCGCCCGGTGTGGGCATGGCTGATGTAGCACTGGCCGCTGTAGGCGACGCACAGCGCGCCGTGGACGAAGAATTCCAGCGTGCAGCGCGCAGGATCGGTCGCGGCGCGGATTGCGGCGATCTGCTTGAGGTCGAGCTCGCGCGCCAGCACGATCTGGCTCAATCCGACGTCCTGCAGGAAGCGGGCCTTCTCGGGNGTGCGGATATCGGTCTGGGTGCTGGCATGCAACTGGATCGGCGGCAGGTCGAGCTCCAGCAGGCCCATGTCCTGGATGATCAGCGCGTCGACGCCGGCCTCGTAAAGCTGCCGGATTTGTTGCCGGGCCGGCTCCAGTTCGTCGTCGCGCAGGATGGTGTTGAGGGTGACGAACACGCGCGCATTGAAGCGATGCGCATGCGCCGCCAGCCGCGCGATGTCGGCTATCTCGTTGGATGCGGCCGCACGCGCGCCGAACGATGGCCCGCCGATATACACTGCATCGGCACCGTGATTGACGGCTTCGATGCCGATGTCGGCATCGCGCGCAGGAGCGAGCAGTTCGAGTTGATGGGGTTCCACGGGCGGCGTTCCGGACAGCAAAACGCCATTTTACTTACTTGGCGGGGTCGCGGCTTGCCAACTGCAGATACGATTGCGCCTTGACTGCCTTGAAGGCCAGGTTCAGCGTGATGTCGTTGCCAACGAGGAAGGCGTACTTGCCCATGTTGAAGTCCGAGCGCCTGAGCGTGAGTGTCGCATTGGCGCCGCAGGTCTCCACCCGGGACTCGGGATCCTGCATGCACTGAAAATGCGTCACGGCAAGCGTCACCGGCCGGGTCACCCCCTTGATCGTGAGATCGCCCGACAGGCTCGACTGCTCGCCGTTCAGGTTCATCTTGCCGGATTTGAAGGTAATGACCGGATAGTTGGCGGCATCGAAGAAATCCGCCGCTTTCATTTGCGTATCCAGCAAAGCCTGGCCGGTGTTGACCGAAGCGGCGTCGATGCTTACCTCGGCCGATCCTGACTGGCTGTCGCGATCGAATACCACTATGCCGCTGACTTTATCGAACCGATTGGTCTGGCTCGAGAGCCCCAGATAGCGATAACTGAACTGCGAGGACGTGCGGCTGCTGTCGATCACATAGGTTTCGGGTGCAGCCAAGGCCGAAGTGGCACTGGCAACAAGCGTGGTCAACAAGACAAAACGTTTCATAGATGCTCCTGCGAAAGGTGAACATCGGGATCCATTTGCCCGGCGGTCATGCCGCCCGACCGCTCCCGGTCATCGTTTCCTCCGAGAGCCTCGCAGGTGTTGCAACGCGTGTGCCCGCTGCCGGGCGCTGAAGTCGATCAAATTAAAATCAACAAAATCAGTATGTTGTGATTTTACGCTCCATACGGATTCGCCGCGAATGGCCGCCAAATGACGGAAATCCCACACGCAACGTCGAACCGGGGACAACACCGAGCCCCGCATGGGAACGCGCAGGCCCTTCAAGATGGAGATTGGGTATAGGCGGTCTGCCGGCGGCAGGCCTGGTACATGCGTGGCCGGCGCCACGCATGTACATCAAGTGGAACGATGCAGGTTTGTCGCTTAAGTCTTGTTCCAGCCCATGCGCTGCAAAAACGGCTGGCGTTCGATGAAGTGGTGCTGGAGAGCGCCAGCCACATGCAGCACGACCAGGGCAAGCAGGGTGTAATTCAGCGTTTCGTGCACCTCCTCGAGCAGATGACCCAGAGCCTTGTCCTTGCCGATCAGGTCAGGCAACGGCAATACGCCGAACCACACGGTCTGCACGCCCTTGGCAGAGCTCATCAGCCAGCCCGAAATCGGAATCACCAGAATCAGCAAATACAACAGGCCATGCGCGACGGCACTCGCACGACGCTGCCAACCGGCGACGCTGGCAGGCAGCGGTGGCGGCGTATGCGTCAGCCGCCACACCACCCGCAGTCCCGCCAGCATGAACACGGTGACGCCGATCCACTTGTGGTAGCTGAAGAGCTTGAGTTTCTCGGGCGACAAGGGCAGGTCGGCCATGTACAGCCCGAGCGGGAACGCCACGAAAATCAGCAGGGCAACCAGCCAGTGCAGCACGATCGCGGGNGTGGAATAACGCATTGCGGAAGTCATGCAATCTCCATGTTTGAAACCATTCAGAGGGGAAAAGCGGCCGACAGAATGTGGAGTCCAGTCAGCCAGGCAACGAAAAGAATCCTACTCGGTTTCCGCGATTGCGGGGCGTCGCCGAATACGGATCAAACCGAGACAGGGCCATGTAAAAACGTATGGCCGATTGTGCGGGGACGGTGCATCAATCAGTTTTTCCCCAGCGCATGGCCGCTGCATCGTCGCTGGCGCGCGCCTCAACCCAGCGTTCGCCCTCCGGAGTCTCTTCCTTCTTCCAGAACGGCGCACGGGTTTTCAGATAATCCATGATGAATTCACAGGCGGCAAACGCCTCGCCGCGATGGCTACCCGCCACGGCAACCAGCACGATGGGATCGCCCGGCAGCAACCGGCCCACCCGATGGATCAGCGTGACGTCGAGCAGAGTCCAGCGCGATTGCGCTTCCTCGACCAGCGCGGCCAGCGCCTTCTCGGTCATGCCCGGATAGTGTTCCAGCGTCATCGCGGCGACATCGCTGCCGTCGTTCATGTCACGTGCCAGGCCGACGAAGCTGGCGATGGCGCCGATGTCGGAACGGCCGCGCCGCATGGCGTCGACTTCCGCGCCCAACTCGAAAGCCGCGCTCTGGACCATTATCTTCATCGTTTCAGCCTCCGGTGACCGGCGGGAAAATCGCGACTTCGGCGTTCTCGCTCAAAGCCGCATCGAGCGCGACGATGTCCTGATTGACCGCCACCCGGTATGCCCGGTCCGCGGCCAGTTCTTCCGCCCACATCCCCGCGGGCCTGCAACTGGGCGACCAGATCGGCGACGGTACAGCCGGCGCAATCCAGCGTTTCCTCCGCGCATCCGAGGCGCTCGCGCAGGCGGGCAAAATAGAGCACGCGCAGTTTCATGCCAGCAGTTCCGCAAGNGGAATGAAGCGTACCCAGTCGCCCGGTTGCACCGTCTGGCCGATCTCGATATCGACGAGCCCATCGGCCCACGCACACGATGTCAGCACACCCGAACTCTGGTTGGGATAGATTGCCGCGCGACCGTTTTCCTGCATGCGGGCGCGCAGGAATTCGCGCCGCACGCCGGGCTTGGTCCAGGCAAAATCCGCCTTGACCGGAAACGCCCGATACAGCACATCGCGAACCCCNATGCGCTTCAAGAGGAACGGCCGCACGAACAGGCAGAAGGTAACGAAGGCCGACACCGGATTGCCCGGCAGGCCGATGAAGTCGGCCTCATCCACGCGTCCGTAGACAAGCGGCTTGCCGGGTTTCATTGCGACTTTCCACATTTCGACGCGTCCCAGTTTTTCGACTGCGGCCTTCACGTAATCGGCCTCGCCCACCGACACCCCGCCACTGGTGATGACGACGTCGGCCACACTGGTGGCACCGGCCAGCGCAGCCTCGGTCGCTTCCAGCGAGTCGGGCACGATGCCGAGATCGATCAGTTCGCAGCCGAGGCCGTTCACCAGCCCGGTCAGGGTATAGCGGTTGGAATTGTAGATCTGGCCTGGCCCCAGGGACGTGCCCGGCGTCACCAGTTCGTCGCCGGTGAAGAAGCACGCGACCTTCAGCCGCCGGAACACCGGCAACTCGGCCAGTCCGACCGACGCCGCGAGTCCCATCTCCGCTGCACCGATGCGGGTGCCGGCGGCAATCACCTGCGCGCCGGTTTCGATGTCCTCGCCGGCACGGCGGACATTCTCGCCCCGCCGGGGCAATGCGTTGATCACGACGCCGTCTCCTTCGGCGTAACAGTATTCCTGCATCAGCACGGCGTCGGCGCCTGGCGGGATCGGCGCGCCGGTAAAGATGCGCGCAGCGGTGCCCGGCTGCAGGGACTCGCCCACCGCACCGGCAAGAATGCGCTGCGAGACCGGCAGTCGGGCGCCGGTTGCCGCCACGTCGGCAACGCGCACGGCATAGCCGTCCATCGCGCTGTTGTCGAGCGGCGGTACGGTGATGGCGGAAGTCTGCGGTGTGGCCAGTACGCGACCGAGCGCAGCAGTCACTGCAACCGTTTCGGTTTCGCTTGCGCTGCGTGCGCGTTCAAGCAGGGCGTCAAGCAGTTGGTTGGCTGTGAGCATGGTTCAGGATGAAGTCGGTAAGGGATTGAACAGTATCGATGTCGATGTGGGGAAATCCGTCGGGCGGCGCAATGTCCGACGCCACGGCCAGGATATTCGGGTCGTCGGGAAACAGCCAGGGCTTGGCGGTCTCGGCGCGATGGACTTCCAACTTGGGGATGGCTTCGCGCTTGTACCCTCGACCAGCACCAGGTCGCAAGGCGGAAACTTACTCAACAAGTCATCCAGCCGTGGCGGCGTGTCGCGGTGCTCCGTCAGTACCGCCGTGCGGTGGTCGGACGCCAGCAGCACTGCCATCGCACCGGCCTCGCGTACGCGCCAACTGTCCTTGCCGGGACGGTCGATGTCGAAATCGTGGTGAGTATGCTTGATCACCGCGACTTTGAGGCCGCGCGCAGCCAGGTGCGGCAGTACCCGCTCGATGAGCGTGGTCTTGCCGCTGCCGCTGTATCCGGCGATGCCAAAGATTTTCATGGTGGCACCTTCATTGTCAGTCAGGCCGTGTCAGGCTATATTTGAGGCTATATTTTTCATATATAACCTATTCCTGCCAACCCGTCCTCATGAACGCAGTTGTTTCAACCGCTCAGCCGGGCCTCATTGATCAGTTCGGCCGCCACATCGACTACGTACGCCTGTCGGTGACGGACCGTTGCGATCTGCGCTGCAGCTATTGCATGCCGGAAGGCTTCAAGGGTTTCGAGGAGCCGGAACACTGGCTCAACTTCGACGAGATCGAGCACCTGATCGGCGCCTTTGCGCGCCTGGGCGTGCGCCGCATCCGCCTGACCGGCGGCGAGCCGCTGCTGCGACGCAACATCGCCGGACTCGCCGGACGTATCGCCGCCCTGCCCGGCATCGAAGATTTATCGTTGTCCACCAACGCCACTCAGCTCGACAAGCACGCCGAGGCGCTGAAAGCTGCCGGGGTGACACGACTCAACGTCAGCCTCGACTCGCTGCAGCAGGCTCGGGTGGAACGCATCAACGGCCGCGACGTGCTCGCCAAGGTCATGACCGGACTCGCTGCTGCACAGGATGCCGGTTTCGCGCCGATCAAGCTCAACATGGTGGCCCTGCGCGGCACCAACGACGACGAGATCGACGAGATGGTCGCCTTCTGCATGGAACGCGGGTTCGTGCTGCGGCTGATCGAGGCGATGCCGATGGGCGACACCGGCCGCAACGCCGAATACCTCGACCTGCAGCCGGTGAAGGAGCGTCTGCGTACCCAGTTCGGCCTGGTCGAGACCGCCCTGTCCGGTGGCGGTCCTGCGCGCTATCTCGGCACGTCGGACGGCCGCTTCAATGTCGGCTTCATCACGCCGATCTCGCAGCATTTCTGCGAAACCTGCAACCGCATCCGCATCGCCGTCGACGGCACGGCCTACATGTGCCTGGGGCAGGAAGAGAAATTCGAATTCCGTCCGCTGCTGCGCGAGGGTTGTAGCGACGCCGAACTGGAAGCCGCCATCCTGCACGCGATCGATCTCAAGCCGGAACGCCACGAATTCCGCGAAGCGCNNCACAAGATCCTGCGCTTCATGTCGATGACCGGCGGCTGACGCCACCTCAATCCGCGTTCACGGTACGAAAACCGGCGAAAGGATCGCGCCGGTCCGGCAGATAGAAATTGCGGAAACCGGGGTATTTCAGCGCCCTGTCGGTCACCGGTCCGCCGCCGCGCAATTCCCCATGCGTGTGGAACCAGGGTTGCGAATAGTCGCGATACGGATCCGGCACGAAGCCCGGATACGGCACGAACGGGTCGCGCAGCCACTCCCACGCCTTGCCCCATTGAAATTCCGGTCGCGTCGTCGCGCACAGCCACTGTGCCGCCACGGGCAGCCGCCGGCCCTGCCATGCGGCAAACGCCTCGGCCTCGTAACGGTTCACGTGCAGCATCGGTACCGCTTCGCCGAGTGGCTGCCAGCGGTCGAAGCGGCGCACCTGCCAGTCACCCGCGTCCCGTCTCCAGTACACAGGATGGCTGGCTTCGCTGGCCGAGCGCCAGGACCAGCCGGCTTCCGACCACAGCGTCTTGCGCTGGTAGCCGCCCGCATCGACAAATTCGGCAAAGGCCGTTTCCGACACCGGGCTCGCGTCGATGTCGAACGCGGAAACCGGCACCGTGTGGCGCCATTTTTCATTGTCGAAGACGAAACCCGTATCGGGTCCGCTGCCGAGTTCCACCTCCCCATCAGCAAGTGTCAGGCGCTGTGCGGACAGGGAGACGGCGACGTCCGCAAGCTCGGGTGGTGCATAGCCGAGGTTCTGGAATGCCATCCACCACGCCTCGATGTGCATCAGTTCGTGATAGAGACACAGTTCGGCGAAGTAGGCGATGTCGTTGTCGAGTCCGCTGCGCAAGCGGCCTGCCACAGCGGCGGCAACCTCGCCCGCGTAGTCGTCGACTGCTGCCGGTTGCAGCAAGGGCAGGTCCCAGCGGATGTCGTGCGGCACGCTGGAGGAATCGTAAAGGGCGTCGGCACCCCTCAGCAGGCTGGGGCCGCAAGTGCCGTCGGGCCGTTCGCGCAGGCACCAGCGCTCCTGGAACCAGACGATATGCCCATATTCCCACAGCGGCGGATTCAGATGGCCGGCACGTGGCCCCAGCCAGCCGTCTGCCGGCAGCACGTCGATGAACTGGCGCAGCCGCTTGCGCGCCTGCATCAAGCGGTCGATGAGGTGCGCGGTGGAATAGCCGCTGACGGGTCGGGTTCGGTTCATGTTATATAACGCACTGTAGCCACTTCAATTCTAGGCGCCCACTCTCGAAGGCGAAATCGGACCATGAGCACTCCCCCTCCCAACGACCCCATCCGGCTGACCCAGTTTTCCCACGGCGGCGGCTGCGGGTGCAAGATTGCCCCGGCGGTGTTGCGCGACATCCTGGCCGACACGCCCTTTGCCTCGAACCTGGCGGCGGCCTATCCCGACCTGCTGGTGGGCATCGAGCACGGCGACGATGCCGCGGTCTACCGGCTGAACGACGAACAGGCGATCGTGGCGACCACCGATTTTTTCATGCCGATCGTAGACGATCCCTTCGAGTTCGGCCGCATCGCCGCAACCAATGCGCTGTCCGACGTCTATGCCATGGGCGGGCGTCCGCTGTTCGCCCTGGCCATCGTCGGCATGCCGATCGGCAAGCTGCCCAACGACGTCATCCGCCAGATCCTCGCCGGTGGCGAATCGGTGTGCAAGGCGGCCGGGATTCCGATCGCGGGCGGCCACTCCATCGATGCGCCGGAACCGATCTATGGCCTGGTTGGCATCGGCGTGGTGGACCCGCGCAAGGTCAAGCAGAACGGCGGCGGCCAAGCCGGTGATTGCCTCATCCTGGGCAAGCCGCTGGGCGTGGGGATCTACAGCGCGGCGCTGAAANAGGGCCTGCTCAGCCCCGACCAGTACGCATCGATGATCGCCGCCACGACCCAGCTCAACACCGCGGGTGCCGACCTGGCCGATACCGCGGGCGTGCACGCGATGACCGACATCACCGGCTTTGGCCTGCTCGGCCACCTGCTCGAAATCACCCGCGCATCGAAGCTGTCGGCCCAGGTCGGATTGGGACGGCTGCCGCTGTTGCCCGGCGTCGACGAACTGGCACGGGGCGGGCATATCACCGGCGCGAGCCAGCGCAACTGGGCAAGCTATGGCAGCGAAGTGCAGTTCGCCGACGGCATCGCCGACTGGCAACGCGCCCTGCTCACCGACCCGCAGACCAGCGGCGGACTGCTGGTGAGCTGTGCGCCCGCATCCAGGGAGGCTGTGTTCGACATCTTCCGCCGTCATGGCTTCGACCGTGCGACGGAAATTGGCCAATTGCAGGCTGGCCGCAACGTAGCCGTCACGCCCTGAGGTCATTTGCCCCCGCGGGATGCGCGCGCGAGCTTCGCGGTTCGCCACCCCTTGGAAACCGAGCGTAGTCGCCGGAGCACAGCAACCTTCCCCGGCAATCGAGCATGCTGGCCGTACCGGCTTCGTCTTCGGCAAGCGGCTTGGTGCTATCCAGCGGGCGGCCGCATCGCCTCGTCGTAGTGTCCGGGTTTGAACCGTGCCACCAGCAGCGCCACCACCAGCACCGCGCCGAACTGCGCCAGCCAGCCCGCATGAAAACCGCCGGTGGCCTGGTGCAGCCGTGCCATCACCCAGGGCGCCAGCGCGGTCAGCATGAATCCGCCGCCTTGCATCAGCGCGTTGAGCGCGCCGGCCCGCAAGGGATGGTGCAGGTGATCCAGCGCCACCACCATGAACAGGGCGAAGCAACCGCCGATCCCCACGCCCAGCACCACGGCTGCGGTCATGGGCGCCGCGTCGGGCCGCCAGGCCAAGGCGGCAAAGCCTACGGCCTGGCAGGCCAGCGTGAGCCAGATCCAGGGCCGGCGATCCAGATGGCGCGCAACCAGCGTCGGGAAAGCGAGCGCTGCCACGGCCTGCGCCACCGACACCACGGCTACGAGCAGGCCGCTGTGCGTCGCGCTCCAGCCCTGCTCCTGGTAATACGGCGCAAGCCAGGCCACCATCGTGGCGTAGCCACCGTTCATCAAGCCGAAGGCCAGCATGAGCAGCCAGGTGCGGCGACGACGCAGCAGCCAGGCCGTATCGCTGCCAGTCCGCCGCGCAGCCGAAGGCAGCGGCATGGCGCCCAGCGTGGTCCAGGCCAGCCACAGCGCCAGCAGCACCGGCCAGACCCATAGTGCGAGCGCCCCCTGCCAGCTCAGCCCCCATTGCATCGCCAGCGGCGAGAACTGCGCGCCCAGCGCGCCGCCGCTCATCAGCGCAGCCGAGTAGACCCCNATCATGGGCGCCACATGGCGGGGTGTGTGGAACTTGATCAAGCCCGGCAGCATGCCCTGTACCAGTGCCACGCCGACACCGCACAGGGCAGCAGTGGCGATCAACACGGCGGACACGCTACCGGCCAGACGGAGTACGCAGCCCAGAGCGATGAACGCCAGCGCCAGCATCATCGCCGGCCGCACGCCCAGACGCTGCTGCACGGCGGGCGTCAGCCAGGTTCCCGCGCCGATCAGGGCCATGGGCAGCAGCGTGAGCCAGGCCAGCGCTTCCAGACCCATGCCGGTCTGCGCCTGGATGGCCGGACTCAGCGGGCCGATGGCGGTGAGAAATGGGCGCAGGTTCAGCGTGACCACCACCACCGTGACCAGCCACAGCAGAATGGACATGCGGGGGCTATGCAGCATTGCCATGAAGCCAGGTGAGCGCGGTGCCGGTGTCCGGCCACACCCGGTGCAATGATGGGGCGGTCAGAGAGAACGAACTGAAAGGGTCGGGCATGTACAGTCTCGAACAAAATAATGCCGGCGCGGCCGGCCAGGCTTGCCGTACGCGGCGCGATCCAGCACGGCCTCGACGGCAGCCGCGCGGAGAGGAAAGCATACTAGCGTACAAGCCGCCAACCCGCATGACGTGCCCGGGCGACGCGCCATGACGTTTTGCGTGTGTATCCTCCGGGGTAACCATGCGGGCAACCGGGTGGCAGGCGCGCGGCAGGCCTTTACAATCGGCGCATGCCTTCCCATCGCGACCTCACCTTCGACAACGGCTTCGCCGCACTGCCCGACGCCTTTTATTCGCGCGTGCAGGCCACGCCCGTGCCCGACCCCTACCTCGTCTGCCACAGCCCGGACGCGCTCGATCTTCTGGATCTGGACGCCGACGCCATCCGCCACCCCGAACTGATCGAAACCCTGGCCGGAAACCGCGTGCTGCCGGGCATGGAACCCGTGGCCGCGCTCTACGCCGGGCACCAGTTCGGCCACTACGTGCCGCAACTCGGCGACGGCCGCGCGATCCTGCTGGGCGAAGTGCGGAATGCGGCAGGCGAAGGCTGGGAAGTGCAGCTCAAGGGCGCCGGCCGTACCCCCTACTCGCGCGGCGGCGATGGCCGCGCGGTGCTGCGTTCGAGCATCCGCGAGTTCCTGTGTTCCGAAGCGATGCACGCGCTCGGCATCCCCACCACCCGCGCGCTCGCCATTATCGGCAGCGACCGCCCGGTCTACCGCGAAGACGAGGAGACTGCAGCGCTGGTCACGCGCCTGGCGCCAAGCTTCGTACGCTTCGGTTCCTTCGAGGTGTTCTACTACCGCAATCAGGTCGAGCCGATCAAGCAGCTGGCCGACTACGTGATCGAACGCTATTATCCGGACCTGAAGGATCTCGCCAATCCCTACCCCGAATTCCTGCGCCAGGTGAGCTTGCGCACGGCTGATCTGATGGCGCAATGGCAGGCGGTCGGCTTCTCGCACGGCGTGATGAACACCGACAACATGTCCATCCTTGGCTTGACGCTCGACTATGGTCCGTTCGGTTTTCTCGACGCCTTCGAGCCCGGCTACGTCTGCAACCACTCCGATACCGGCGGCCGCTACGCCTTCGACCAGCAGCCCGACGTCGCGGCGTGGAACATCACCAAGCTGGCGCAGGCGCTGGTGCCGCTGATGTCGGTGGAAACCGCATCCGGCGCGATCAGCGAATATCCCCAGGCATTCGGCAAGGCCTACCTCGAACGCATGGCCGCCAAGTTTGGCCTGCCGCCGGGAGGCGATACTGCTTCTCTCGTGATGGACGCGCTACAACTGCTGGCGCAGAACCGGATCGACTACACGATCTTCCTGCGCCGCCTGTGCGACTTCGACAGCGCGATCGATGCATCANATACACCGCTGCGCGACCTCTTCCTCGACCGTGCGGGCTTCGACGCCTGGGCGGCACGCTATGCCGCCGCCCTGCGCCAGCTGGGCTCCAGCGACGCGGCACGTCGCCAGGCGATGCGCGCGGTCAACCCCAAGTACATCCTGCGCAACCATCTGGCCGAGATCGCCATACGCCGGGCGGCGGACGAACGCGACTACAGCGAGGTCGACCGCCTGCATACGCTGCTGGCCCGTCCGTTCGACGAGCAGCCGGAACACGAAGCCTACGCTGCCGAGCCGCCCGATTGGGCGAGGAAGATTGAGGTAAGCTGTTCGTCGTGAACCGACTCGCTGCCCTGTCCGCCTCCCTGTTGACCGCACTCCTGCTCGGCGCCTGCAGCAGTTCGGCCATCCAGCGCAAGGACGGTAGCAGCAGCGTACGCAGTTTCAGCCTGCGCGATCTGGCCAAGAGCGACGTCGACGAGGTCATCGAGATCCATCAGCAGGCCGCCCTGGCCAGCCTCAAGATACTGACCTTCAAACTCTACCGTCGCAATCCGGGCGAATGGCGGAAATCCGGATACGCCAGCGCCGGCGAGGCGACCGAAACCCTGTTCAAGCCCTTGTCCCATTGGTACCTGTCCCCGCAAAAGGATCTCGACTGGCAGGCCAGCCTGCGCGATGCCTGGCGCGAGGATTACGGGAGACCGGGTGAAGGCGCTGATGGACGGACTGCTGGTGATGCATATGGCGGCGTTCGACCACCGCACCGAGTTTTATCTGCTGAGCGGCGTCGACGCACAGAAACTCTACAACGCCGCACGCAACACCGAGGCCGTGGCCTGGAAACTGGCGACGGCCCGGAACGCGCGCAACGAACCCTTGCTGCTGTCCAACGGTACCGACGGTAACGGCGTGACCAATCTCAGCTTCGAACGCGAATTCGGCAAACTCATCGGCAACCAGGACACGTTGGCCCGGATCGTCGAGGACAAAAGCAACCGCGCAATCCGCTTCGGCGTCGTCAATCTCACCAGCATGGTGTTCCTGCCGGTCTGACATGGGGACCGATGCCTACGCGTATTGCGCCGTCCTGACGCGCGACCAGTGGGCATGGGAATTCCTGCGTCGCAATCCCGACTACCGGGCCGATTACCGCCGCTTCATCACGTTGTGGCACGCGCTCGAAGCCGACTATGGCGCCCCGCCCAATCGCGATTTCCCGCGCTGGAAGCAGGACCCGCGCGCCTACGGCCCCCTGCCCGGCGACGTCGACCTCGCCGCTCCCACCGGCGAGCTGTGCGTAGTGGAAGACGAACGTGTGCTGCTCGAATGCTGGATGGGCGCCAAATGGGGATTCTACAAATTCCCGCTCGACCCCGAGCGCGGCACGCCACCTGGCGCCGACGAACTGTCGTGGCGTCCGCCGCTACAGCCTGCGCCGCACGTTGACGAGGTCTGTCGGCTGGACATCAGCTTCGACCTTTCACTGCCGCTACCGCCGCAACTGGAAGCGGCCAAATTCCGCCTCGTCGGCCGCGCCGCCGAACTGCGCAGACAGGGCATCCTAGCGCCGAAGACCGTGGCGAATCAGTGCGCACGCTGGATACGCATGCTGCGGGTGCTGGACGGTGATATGCCGCCGGAAGGCAATCTTGATGACCTGCGCGAAGCCCAGGCAATGACGCAGAGCGGCTACCTGGATATCCTGCGACTGGCGGATGTCGGCGCGAACGCAAAATAAAACCGGGGCGTCATGCCCCGGTCCGGTTTGCAGCCTGTTACGAAGCGAGCTTAGGCGAAATTCGCCTCGGCAAACTTCCAGTTCACCAGATTGCCGAGGAAGGTCTCGACGAACTTGGGACGCAGGTTACGGTAGTCGATGTAGTAGGCATGCTCCCACACGTCGATGCACAGCAGGGCCTTGTCGCCGGTGGTCAGCGGCGTGCCGGCGGCGCCCATGTTGACGATGTCGACCGAACCGTCGGCCTTCTTCACCAGCCAGGTCCAGCCGGAACCGAAGTTGCCCACGGCGCTGGTCTGGAAGGCCTTCTTGAACTCGTCCAGCGAGCCCCACTTCTTGTTGATGGCGTCGGCCAGTGCGCCGGCGGGTGCGCCGCCGCCATTGGGGGTCAGGCAGTTCCAGAAGAAGGTGTGGTTCCACACCTGGGCTGCGTTGTTGTAGACGCCGCCGGCAGGNCTGCTCTTGACGATGTCTTCGAGCGACTTGTTCTCGAAGTCGGTGCCCTTGATCAGGTTGTTGAGATTGGTCACGTAGGCCTGATGGTGCTTGGCATAGTGGTATTCGAAGGTTTCCTTGGACATGTGCGGTGCGAGCGCATCCATGGCAAAGGGCAGTGCGGGCAAGGTGTGTTCCATAGCTTTCTCCTGATATTGAACAAACGGTAAATATAGTGCCTCTACCGAACATTGCAGATGCCGCAACGACAACAGGGTTTCTGCCGTCGTAAAGAAAAAGGGCCGGCATGACCGACCCCGATTCCTTGATTTGTTGGTCGGGGCGAGAAGATTCGAACTTCCGACCCCTGCACCCCATGCAGGTGCG
The DNA here is from genome assembly GCF_013693775.1 of Thiobacillus sp. Lineage (NCBI taxonomy): Bacteria > Pseudomonadati > Pseudomonadota > Betaproteobacteria > Nitrosomonadales > Thiobacillaceae > Thiobacillus > Thiobacillus sp. Next base: position 369,752 of record NZ_CP059257.1, on the reverse strand, counting down.
CTACCAGGCTGCGCTACGCCCCGACGAAGCCCAAGATTCTAACAGAGGTGCAGCATGAGGCGGAAGCCCGTCAACCCAATATTTTCAGAATGGCGCTGATTTCGGCGCGCAATTTGCCGGCGTCCAGCGAGGGTTCCGGCGAGGAAGCGGTTACGGATTCGGTGACCGTATCGGCATCATGCTCTAGGCGCTGCCGTGCACCGCTGATAGTGAAACCCTCTTCGTACAGTAGTTCGCGGATGCGGCGGATCAGCAGGACTTCGTGGTGCTGGTAATAACGTCGATTACCGCGCCGCTTGACCGGGCGCAACTGGGTGAATTCCTGTTCCCAATAACGCAGCACGTGCGCCTTGACGGCACATAGTTCGGATACTTCACCGATGGTGAAATAGCGTTTGGCCGGGATCGGCGGAAGTTCACTCCGCGTTGGGCGTTCCAATTTGGGCGCCTTCGACTTGCGATTTGAGTTTCTGGCTGGCGTGGAAGGTCACCACGCGACGCGCGGAGATCGGCATTTCCTCGCCGGTTTTGGGATTGCGTCCCGGACGCTGCGGCTTCTCGCGGCACTGGAAGTTGCCGAAACCGGACAGTTTGACGATGTCGCCTTTTTCGAGCGCCAAGCGGATTTCATCGAAAAACGACTCGACGACATCCTTCGCCTCGCGTTTGTTCAAACCCACTTTTTCGAACAACAGTTCGGCCAGATCAGCTTTGGTAAGGGTGGTCATACGTATATGTTTATCTGGGATGTCTGATGGGAAATCGCGTCAAGTACGCGCCACAAGATGGGGTATCAGGCACGCACAACGACATTTTGCGTCAGGCACGCAATGCGGCATTGCACTGACGAAGCGCGGCACTGACCAGTTTCTGTACAGCATCCTCTACATCCTGATCCGTCAATGTGCGTTCAGTATCTTGCATAACTACCCGTATAGCAAGGCTTTTNTGGTTTTCCGCCACACCCTTCCCACGGTAATCGTCGAATACCTCGATCGATTGCACGCTGCCCGGCGCAACCTCGCGCAAGGCGGTCAGCAACTCACCTGCCGGGGTATGGGCATCCAGCACGAACGCCAGATCTCGTCGTACCAGCGGGAAACGCGACAGGCTCGCATGGCGCGGCAGAGCGCGCTGGCTGAGCACCTGGCTGTCGAGCTCGAACAGCATCGGTACAGCGGGCAAGTCGAAGGCCTGCACCAGTCGCGGGTGCAGTGCGCCGATCCAGCCGACGGCCCGGCCATCAATCCATATCTCGGCGCTCTGCCCCGGGTGGAGCGCGGAATGGGTGCCACGCCGGGTATCGAGCGGGTGGCCGAAGATGCGCTCAAGATCGCCCTTGAGGTCAAAGAAATCGACCCGGCGCGACGGCGCGCCCCATTGTTCGGGCAACCCGTCGCCATAAGCCAAGCCGCCCAGCTTCATGGGCTGCTTGATCTGCGACGTATACACCCGTCCCAGTTCGAAGATGCGCACCCGCTCCTGCTGGCGGTTGAGGTTGTGGCGCAAGGTCTCGATCAAGCCGCCCCACAGGGTGGTGCGCATCGCCGACAGCTGACTGGCGATCGGGTTGGCCAGCGGCAACGGACGGGCATCGGCGTCGAGCGCCGTTTCCCATGCCGGATCGACGAAGCTGTAGGTGATGACTTCCTGGTAATCCAGGTCGACCAGCATCTGGCGCAGGGCGTCATCGCCCAGCACGGTTTCGTCCTGCGGCAGCATGCGCGAAGGCGCAGCGGGTGGCTGCGCCGGAATGTTGTCGTAGCCGAACAGGCGCACCGCCTCCTCGATCAGGTCTTCCTCGATCGCGAGGTCGAAGCGGAAACTCGGCGGAGTGACGACGAGACAATCCTCCTGGCGCTCGATGTGTGCGCCGAGTGCAGCGAGCCCNCGCGCTACCTGATCGGCCTCCATTTCGATGCCGGCCACGCGCTTCAGTCGCGCCAGCCGCAGCGTGATCGGCTGCCGCTGCGGCAGTTCGGCCACTGCCTCGGTGATCGGGCCGGCCTGGCCCCCGCAGATGTCGATCAGCAATTCCGTCGCACGCTCCATCGCCCGCCGGGTTGCGCCGAAATCGACGCCGCGTTCGAAACGGTGCGATGAATCGGTGGACAGGCCCAGCCGGCGCGCACGGCCGGCGATCGCCGTCGGCGCGAAGAATGCGGCCTCGAGGAAGACATCGACCGTAAATTTCTCGACACTGGTCGGCAGTCCGCCCATGATGCCGGCCAACGCCACCGGACCGCTGGCGTCGGCGATCACCAGCATGTCGGGAGCGAGTTCGGCCGTCTGGCCGTTCAGCAATTCCAATTGCTCGCCCGCACGCGCCATGCGCACCTCGATGCCCCCATCGAGGCGCGACAGGGCAAACGCATGCATCGGCTGGCCGAGTTCGAGCAACACGTAGTTCGTGATGTCGACCGGCGCCAGCAGTGGCCGGATGCCGCTGCGTTCGAGGCGCTCGGCCATCCAGCGCGGCGTAGGCGCCTGCGCATCGATCCCGCGCACCACCCGCCCCAGATACAGCGGACAGGCGTCGCTGGCCGATACCTGGATCGGCACCGTGTCCTGGATGCGTGTGTCGACTGCCTGGATCTGGGGCAGGCGTACGTCGGCCCCGGTGATCGCGCCGACTTCCCGCGCCAAGCCCTGCATCGACAGACAGTCCGCCCGGTTGGGCGTGAGCTTGAGCGTGATGAGGGTGTCGTCCAGATTGAGCCAGCCGCGGAAATCTTCGCCCACCGGCGCATCCTCCGGCAGCACCATCAAGCCGTCCGCCGCGCCTTCAAGCCCCAATTCCTTGGTCGAACACAACATGCCGAACGACTCGACGCCGCGCACCTTGGCGACCTTGATTTCGATTCCCGGCAGGATCGCTCCGGGCCGGGCGCAGGGTACCTTGAGCCCGGCCGCCGCATTCGGCGCACCGCATACGATGGTCACGGGCGACGCTTCGCCGACATCGACCTGGCACACGCGCAGGCGGTCGGCATCGGGATGCTTGTCCGCCGACAGGATTTCAGCCACCACCACGTTGCTGAACGGCGGCGCAGCAGGCGTCAGCGCTTCGACTTCCAGACCTGCCATGGTCACGACATGGGCAAGTTGCGCGGTATCAAGCGCAGGGTTGACGAGATTGCGCAGCCAGGATTCAGGAAATTGCATGATGAATGCGCTCTAATTAGTTGAATTGTTTAAGGAAGCGAAGATCGTTTTCAAANAACAATCGCAGATCGTCGACGCCGTAGCGCAGCATCGCGAGGCGCTCGACGCCCAGACCGAACGCGAAGCCGACGAAACGCTCGGTATCGATGTCGACATGCCTGAACACATTCGGATGCACCATGCCGCAGCCCAGCACTTCCAACCAGCCGGTGTGCGAGCACACGCGGCAGCCTTCGCCACCGCACATCACGCAGCCGATGTCCATTTCGGCCGACGGCTCGGTGAACGGGAAGAACGAGGGACGGAAGCGTACCGGCAGGTCGTCGCGCTCGAAGAAGTTGCGCATGAAGTCGGCGAGCACGCCCTTGAGGTCGGCGAACGACACCGACTCGTCGACCCACAGGCCTTCGACTTGGTGGAACATGGGNGTGTGCGTGACATCGGAATCGCAGCGGTAAACGCGGCCTGGCGCGATGATGCGCAGCGGCGGCTGGTGCGTCTGCATGTAGCGCACCTGCACCGGCGAGGTGTGGGTGCGCAGCAGCTCGCCGCTCTGCAGGTAGAAGGTGTCGTGCATCGCGCGTGCCGGGTGGTCTTCCGGGATGTTGAGCGCGGTGAAGTTGTAGAAATCGGTCTCGATCTCGGGTCCGGTCGCCACCTCGAAGCCGATCGAGCGGAACAGTGCCTGGATGCGTGCCAGCGTGCGCGACACCGGATGCAAACCGCCTCGCGCCAGCCCCCGTCCCGCCAGCGTCACGTCCAGCGTTTCGGCCGCCAGCTGGCGGTCCAGTTCGGCTTGCTGCAAGGCTTCACGACGGTCCTTGAGCGCCGCTTCCACCGCCTGCTTGGCTTCATTGATGCGTGCGCCGGCGGTCTTGCGCTCCTCGGCGGGCATCGCACCCAGGCTTTTCAGCAGCTCGGTCAGCTGGCCGCTCTTGCCCAGATAGGTCGCCTTCACCTGTTCCAGATTCGACAGATCAGGNGAAGCGTGAATCGCGTTAAGAGCGTCGGCAACGATTTCGTTGGGATTGCGCATGGCGGTTATCTGGAAAATCTCAAACTTGTCCACGAAGGACATGCAATTCACGAATAAAAACAATCAGATATTCGCAACTCTTCGTGCTCTTCATGGATAAACATTTTGCTTTAGGACAGCACCAACAAAAAAGGCCTTGCGGCCTTTTCTTGTTGTTTCGATGCCGCTTACGCAGCGAGCTTGGCCTTGACCTGATCGACGATCTTGGCAAAGGCATCCTTGTCGAAGATCGCGATGTCGGACAACACCTTGCGGTCAATGCCGATCTCGGCACGGGACAGGCCGTTCATGAACACGCTGTAGGTCAGGCCGTGCTGACGCGACGCGGCGTTGATACGGGCAATCCACAGTGCGCGGAACTGGCGCTTGCGCTGACGACGGTCGCGGTACTGATACTGACCGGCCTTCATCACCGCTTCGTTGGCGACGCGGAATACGTTCTTGCGACGACCGCGATAGCCTTTGGCGGCATCGAGGATNTTNTTGTGGCTGGCGCGGGCGGTTACGCCCCGTTTGACGCGTGGCATGCTTTCTCTCCTTTATGCGTAGGGCAACATGCGGGCAACCGACTTGTGGTTGCTGGCATTGACCGTTTCCATGCCGCGCAACTGGCGCTTACGCTTGGTGCTCTTCTTGGTGAGAATGTGACGCATGAATGCATGCGAGCGCTTGAATCCGCCGCCGCCCAGCGCGCGGAACCGCTTGGCGGCGCCGCTCTTGCTTTTCATCTTAGGCATGTTGCTTCCTTTTATTTCATGCGGTCAGGTGATCCCGCGGCGCGGAATGCTTCACCTACCCGACTGCACGTATTGTTGGCGTTTTTGACCCAAGAGGCCTGAGAAACGCCAGTCTCATATTCACTTGTACTCAAGTGAATGCAATCAAAATATTCCTTAACCCTTCTTCTTGGGCGCCAGCATCATCACCAGCTGGCGACCCTCCATCTTCGGGAACTGCTCGACCACCGCGAGTTCGGCCAAGTCGTTCGACACACGTCGCAACTGCGCCATGCCGATTTCCTGGTGGGCCATTTCGCGGCCCCGAAAACGCAATGTAATCTTTGTCTTATCGCCTTCTTCAAGAAACTTGATGAGGTTGCGAAGCTTGATCTGGTAATCGCCTTCGTCCGTACCCGGACGAAATTTGATTTCCTTGATCTGGACCTGCTTCTGCTTCAGCTTGGCTTCGTGCTGCTTCTTGCTTTCCTGGTACTTGAACTTGCCGTAGTCCATGATCTTGCACACGGGCGGCTGGGCCGTCGGCGCAATTTCCACCAGATCAAGATCGGCATCCTCTGCCTGACGCAGCGCATCGTAGATCTTCACGATTCCGAGCTGCTCGCCTTCCACACCGACCAACCGCACCTCCGGGGCTGTAATTTCACCATTGATGCGTGTCTGCTTCTTTTCTGTCGCGATGAGCCGTTCTCCAAATAAAAACCTGACGCCAGGCGCCGAGGCAAAAAGGTCAAACCAATTAAAGAAGGCGTGGGGCTGTTCCCGATCACGGAGGTCCCGACGCCTTGTTTGACCGCTGTTACTGGCGCGCCAGCGTTTCCGCTTTCAGGCGCGCAATCAAGTCATTCAAACCGAGCTGCCCCAGATCCTGGTTGCCACGGGCACGGACGGCGACCACTCCGGTCTCCATTTCCTTGTCGCCGACGACCACCTGGTAAGGCAGCTTCTGCAAGCTATGTTCCCGAATTTTATAGGTAATCTTGTTATTACTCAAGTCCGACACCGCGCGGATGCCCGCCTCGCGCAGCGCCTGCACGACTTTTTGGGCATATTCGGCCTGGCGCTCGCTGATATTGAGGACCATGACCTGCACCGGCGCCAGCCACAGCGGGAAGTTGCCGGCGTGGTGCTCGATCAGGATGCCGATGAAGCGCTCCATCGAGCCGAGGATGGCGCGATGCAGCATCACCGGCGGCTTGCGGCTGTTGTCCTCGTCGACGAACTCGGCGCCGAGGCGCACCGGCAGGTTGAAGTCGAGCTGGATGGTGCCGCACTGCCACAGGCGGCCGAGCGTGTCCTTCAGCGTGAACTCGATCTTGGGCCCGTAGAACGCGCCCTCGCCCGGCTGCAGGTCATAGGCCAGCTTGTTCTTGTCGAGCGCCGCCGCCAGTGCGGCTTCAGCCTTGTCCCAGCTCTCGTCCGAGCCGACGCGCTTGTCCGGCCGGGTCGACAGCTTGACCAGCACGTCGTTGAAGCCGAAATCGGCGTAGACCTTCTGTAGCATGACGATGAAGTCCGCTACTTCCGCCTCGATCTGATCTTCAGTACAGAAGATATGCGCGTCGTCCTGGGTGAAGCCGCGCACGCGCATGATGCCGTGCAGCGCGCCCGACGGCTCGTTCCTGTGACACGAGCCGAATTCGGCGAGGCGCAGCGGCAGGTCGCGGTAGGAATGCAGGCCGCTGTTGAAGATCTGCACGTGGCCCGGACAATTCATCGGCTTGACCGCGTAATCGCGGTTCTCCGACGCGGTGGTGAACATGTTGTCGCGGTAGTTGTCCCAGTGGCCGGATTTCTCCCACAGGCTGCGGTCCATCACCGCCGGGGTGCGAACTTCCTGGTAGCCGTATTCGACGAACTTCTGCCGCATGTACTGCTCGATCTGCTGCCACACGATCCAGCCCTTGGGATGCCAGAACACCATGCCCGGCGCCTCGTCCTGTATGTGCAGCAGGTCGAGCTGCTTGGCCAACCGACGGTGGTCGCGCTTCTCGGCCTCTTCCAGGCGGTGCAGATAGGCCTCGAGGTCTTCCTTCTTCGCCCACGCGGTGCCGTAGATGCGCTGCAGCATCGCGTTCTTCGAATCGCCGCGCCAGTAGGCGCCGGCCAGCTTCATCAGCTTGAACGCGCGCGGCAGCTTGCCGGTGGACGGCAAGTGCGGGCCGCGGCAGACGTCGAACCAGTCGCCCTGGCGGTAAATGGAAAGCTCCTCGCCGGGCGGGATCACATCCTCGATGATCTGCACCTTGTAGGTCTCGCCGAGTTCGGCAAATGCCTTCTTCGCGGCCTCGCGCTCCCACACCTCGCGCTGGATCGGCAGATCGCGCTTGACGATCTCGTCCATGCGCTTTTCGATCGCCACCAGATCCTCCGGCGTGAAAGGCTGCTCGCGCGCAAAGTCATAGTAGAAGCCATCCTCGATCGACGGGCCGATCGTCACCTGAGTGCCCGGGTAGAGCTCCTGCACCGCCTGCGCCATGATGTGCGCCGCGTCGTGGCGGATCAGGTCGAGCGCCTCCGCGTCCTTGGCGGTGACGATGGCGAGCTGCGCGTCCGCGTCGATCAGGTGGCTGGTATCGACCAGCTTGCCATTGACCTTGCCGGCGAGCGCGGCCTTGGCGAGCCCGGCGCCGATGCTGGAGGCGACCTGCGCGACCGTGACCGGCCCNTCGAACGGGCGGACCGAACCATCGGGAAGCGTGACGTTGACCATTTCAGACTCCAGAAACGAAAAAGCGCGGACCGGCCGCGCTTTTGGATACTACAGTTTGAAGATTGCAGTTTCCTGCGAACAGCTATGCGCCGGTTTGTTATCCAGTGACAGCCTGACTAGTTCGCGGTGACATTTCGCAACCTCCGTGGGCAGTTCAGCCCTCTTGAAACCGGGTCATCCCGACCCCTTAGATATTGGTAGGCGCGATTGGACTCGAACCAACGACCCCCACCATGTCAAGGTGGTGCTCTAACCAGCTGAGCTACGCGCCTAATGCGGGGCGCATCATAACCGAAAGGCCAAGCCGCTGTCGAGTCGGGGCGGCTTTTTTATGTTGGCCCTGGCGGGAACGGTACATCTGTTCACGTAGTTGCCTTTAACACTGCGTTCACACTTGCTTCTTATGATGGGCACACATTCGTAACAAACCCGACTGGAAGTTCGCAATGCGTACCGCCCAACCCTATGTCCCGATTTCTTCATCGCGCGGCTTCACCCTCCTTGAGCTCCTGGTAGTGCTGGTGATCCTGGGTTTGCTGGCCGGCTATGTGGCGCCGAAGTATTTCGCCCAGATCGGCAAGTCGGAAGTGAAAACCGCCAAGGCGCAGATCGTCGCCCTGGAAAGCGCTCGACCAGTATCGGATCGATACCGGCCATTATCCCAACACCGAGCAGGGACTGGCTGCGCTGAATGCTGCCGGCGGACGAGCCGCACTGGGAGGGCCCCTATCTGAAAAAGGCGGTGCCCAACGATCCCTGGGGCAAGCCGTATCAATACAAGATGCCCGGCGAACACAGTGAGGTGGACATCTTCTCCTTCGGCCGCGACGGCACGTCGGGCGGCAGCGGCGAAGACGCCGACATCGGAAACTGGTAAAGCCGCCTCATGCGTTATCGCATAAAAGCCTTGCATCCCGGCATGGGAGTGACGGCCACGACGGTGGAGGCGCTCGACGAGGCCGAGGCCGCCGCACGGCTGCAGCGCGAGGGTGCGCAGGTATTGTCCATCGTGGCCGAGCGCGGCCGATGGCTGGCGGGGCGCAGCGCACGCTTCCCGCTGCTGCTGTTCACGCAGGAACTGATCGCGCTGCTGGAGGCGGGGTTGACCTTGACCGAAGCCCTGGAAACCCTGGGTGAGAAAGAGAGCCGGGCCGAGTCGCGCCAACTGATCGAACGCCTGCTCGCCACCATGCGCGAGGGCCGTCCGTTTTCGGCGGCGCTGGCCATGCAGGGCGAGGCGTTTCCGCCGTTGTATGCCGCCACGGTGCGTGCGGCGGAAAGCACTGGCGACCTCTCGCCGGCGCTGGCCCGCTATGTCGGCTACCAGAACCAGATCGACGCGGTGAAGAAGAAAGTCCTGTCGGCCTCGATCTATCCCCTGCTGCTGATCGGTGTCGGCACGCTGGTGATCGGGTTTCTGCTCGGCTATGTGGTGCCGCGTTTCGCCTCGGTCTATGCTGACGCCGGACGCGACCTGCCGTGGATGTCGAAGATGCTGCTGGCCTGGGGCGAAGCGGTCGAGGCGCACGGCGTCTGGATATTGCTGGGGGCGGCGACCGGGATTGCCGGTTTCGTGCTGGCACTGGCGCAGCCCGCCACGCGCGCCACCCTCACCCGTCTGGCCTGGCGCATTCCGGCGATCGGCGAACATCTGCGCACCTTCGAGCTGGCGCGCTTCTACCGCAGCCTCGGCATGCTGCTGACCGGCGGCATCCCGGTCGTGTCGGCGCTCGGCATGGTGTCGGGCCTGCTCTCCGCGCATCTGCGCAGCGGCGCGGCGGCGGCAATGGATGCGATGCGGCGCGGCGAATCCATCTCTGCCGCGTTCGCGCAGGGCGAACTGACCACGCCGGTCGCCGCCCGGCTCCTGCGCGTCGGCGAGAAAAGCGGCCGCATGGGCGAGATGATGGAGCGCATCGCGATCTTCCACGACGAGGAGATGGCGCGCTGGGTGGACTGGTTCACCCGTCTGTTCGAACCCTTGCTGATGGTGTTCATCGGTCTGACGATCGGTCTGATCGTGGTGCTGCTCTACATGCCGATTTTCGATCTGGCGGGGTCGATCCAGTGAACGCGCCCCACCCCGCCCTCACGCCCGACACGCTGGCCAACCTGCGTCAGGCGGCGAACGCCGCCGGCCAGGCCGTGATGCTGCGCCTGCAGGAACAGTTCGGGCTCGATGTCGATACCACGCTGCACCTGCTGGCGGCCCACTGCCGTCTGCCCGCTTTCGACATGGCTGCGCTGAATGCGCTGGCGGTCGACTTCGGCAAGCTGGGCTTCAATGAAGCCGCCCGGCGGCATTGCCTGGTCGCACACGATGCCGAGGACCAACTCTGGCTGCTGCTGACCGATCCCTGGGACAGCGCGAGCCGCGCGTATGCCGGGCACGTCCTGGGCACACCGTTCAAGACCGGCCTCGCGCATCCCGCCGACCTGGCGGCGCTGCTGGCCCGCCACGAGGAAGGCCTGCGCGCGATGGAAGGCGTGGGCGGCAGCGGGCCGCAGGTGGCGCAGGATTCCGGCGCCGAGGCCTTGTCGTTCGCCAGCATCGCCGAGGACGCCAGCCCGGTCGTGCGGCTGGTGCGCTCGACGCTGTACGACGCGCTGAAAGCCGGCGCCTCCGACATCCACCTCGAAACCGACGCGCGCGGGCTGGCGGTGAAATACCGCATCGACGGCGTGCTCTCGCACATCGCCCACGCGCCGGGCACCGAAGTCGCCGAGCAAGCGATCTCCCGCATCAAGGTCATGGCCGAACTCGACATCGCCGAACGTCGGGTGCCGCAGGACGGACGCTTCAAGGTGTCGATGCAGGGCCGCGAGGTCGACGTGCGGGTGTCGATCATGCCGAGCGTGTTCGGCGAGGATGCCGTGCTGCGCATCCTCGACCGGCAGGCGCTGTCCGAGGAGCTGGCAGGCCTGACGCTGGAAGGCCTCGGCTACGCCGGGGCGACGCTGGCACGTATCCGCAAGCTCGCGGCCGAACCCTACGGCATGCTGCTGGTGACCGGACCAACCGGTTCTGGAAAAACCACCACGCTGTATGCGGCGATTTCCGAGATCAACCACGGCCGCGACAAGATCATCACCATCGAGGACCCGGTCGAATATCAGTTGCCGGGCGTATTGCAGATTCCGGTCAACGAGAAGAAGGGACTGACCTTCGCGCGCGGCCTGCGCTCGATCCTGCGCCACGACCCCGACAAGATCATGGTCGGCGAGATCCGCGATGCCGACACCGCGCAGATCGCGGTGCAGTCGGCGCTGACTGGACACCTGGTGTTCACCACCGTGCACGCCAACAACGTGTTCGACGTCATCGGCCGCTTCATCCACATGGGTGTCGATCCCTACAGTTTTGTCTCAGCGCTGAATGGAATAGTCGCGCAGCGCCTGCTGCGGGTGAACTGCCCGCATTGCGCGGCGCCCGTCACGCCCGCCGACGACCTGCTGGAACTGTCTGGCCTGACGCGGGACAAGACCCGCGACTACGAATTCCGCCAAGGCAGCGGCTGCGGCCATTGCCGCGGCAGCGGCTACAAGGGACGCCGTGCGGTCGCCGAGATCCTGCTGCTGACCGACGAGTTGCGCGAGCTCATCGTCACGCGCGCGCCGATCGGCCAGATCAAGGAAGCTGCCGTGCGCGGCGGCACGAAGAGCCTGCGCGACGCCGCGCTCGCGCTGGTGAAATCGGGCGACACCACGCTGGAGGAGATCAACCGTGTCACGCTGGTCGGCTGATTCCCTGCGCATTGCGCTCACCCCGGGCGAAGCGGCCTTGCTGCGCCCACGCGGCACGCCCGCCAGCCGCGCGCTTGCCTCGAACGAACGCAGCGCAGCCAGCCTGCTACCGCTGCTGGACGAGGCGCTCGCCGATCCGGACTGGCATGGCCGGCGGGTCGAGGTCGTGTTGTCGCAGCACTTCGTGCGCCACGTGCTGACGCCGCCGCCCGGCAAGGCGCTCTCGCGTGCCGAGGAACGCGCACTGGTGAGCGCCAGCCTGCGCGGCATCTACGGCGACGATGCCCTGCAATGGAACGTGCAGGTGCTCAGCCAACCGCCGCAGTATGGTCTGGTCGGTGCCGCCATGGACGCGTCGTTCATCCAGCAACTGGACGCCTTGCTGCGCGCCGCGGGTTTCGCGAGGTGACGATCCGTCCGCTCGCCAGCATCGCGGCACAACATCTGCCGGGGAAATTTGCAGGCTGGTGGGCGCTGGCCGAACCCGGCTGGCTGACGCTGTTCGGCAGTGCGAACGGCGTCTGGCATCATCTCGGCGGTCAGCCGGTCGGCGATGACTGGGTCGACGCCCTGCCCGACCTGATCGAACGGGAAGCCATATCGGCCACCCAAACCTTGCCGTCCGCAGTCTGGGTCCAGACCGTGGGCACCGGCCCGATCCCGCAACCGGCTGCCGACGCCGGACACTGGCAGATGCTGCCGCACGATCCCGACACCCGCGGCGCGCTAGCATTGGCAGGCATATAACGATGGCGCGGCTCGATTTCGACTTTCATTCGCGCCCCGTACGCCCCGGCACCCTGGGCGTCGCGCTCGCGCTGGCTGGCGTGGCTGCCATGGCCTGGGTCTGGATGAATCTGCAGACGGCGCACGCAACCGAGGCCGGTCTGGCGATGCGGATCGCCGCCCTCGAANAAAGTCAGGCGCGACCATCCGTGCACCCCGTCAAGCGCACGGACGACGCGGCCCAGCGCACCCGGTCGCAAGTCTCGGCACAGCTTGCCTATTCCTGGCAGCCGGCATTCGAGGCCCTGGCAGCCGCACGCAGCAGCAAGATCGCGCTGGTCTCGCTCGACGCGGTGCAATCCACTTCGCGTCTGAAACTCGTGGCCGAAGCGCGGCATCTGGCCGATGCGATCGCCTTCATCGACGCACTGCAACAACAGCCGGGAATCCGACGCGTCGAGTTGCTCCAGCACGAACTGCAGGCCGACGATGCGCAGAAACCGCTGCGCTTCAATATCCTGGTGGAGATGGGCGCATGAACGGCTGGCTATGGCACCTGCGGCAATGGGGACGCCGCCTGGGACCCGCCGGTCTGGCCGGCCTGGGTCTGCTGGCGATTGCCTTGCTGCTGCAGACGATCCAGGTCGCGTCGCTGCAGCAGACGGCCCGCACGCAGCAGGTCCGCCTGGCCGCGTTGCAACAGGCCGCCGCCCGCCGGGCTGCCGCGCCGCTGCCCTCCCGCCTGCCAATCCGTTGTCCCTGTTGCCGCCGACAGGCGAAGCGGCGCAACTGATCGGCGAACTGGAACGCCTGGCCCGCCTGCATGGGCTGGAACTGCCGCGCGGCCAATACAGCGTGTCGTCGCTGGCGGGTACCTCGCTGCAGCGCTGGCAGCTCGTCCTGCCGGTGAAGACGGCCTACCCCGACCTGCATGCCTTTCTCGCGACGGCGCTGGAACGCCTGCCCAACCTGACGCTGGACGAGGTGAAGCTGAAGCGCGAACGGATCGAATCCGCCGAGTTGCAGGCGGAACTGCGCATGAGCCTGTTCGTGGAGGCGGCGCCATGACCGACAAGACGCGGCGTTCTGTCCTGTTTGCCGCCCTGGCGGGAGTAGCCGCATGGTCCATCTGGCTGGCGATTAACGAACGATCGAATGACGACGCAGGCGATCTCGGCGTGGCCAAGCCGGCGGCGCACGCACCCCGCCCTGCCCGTGCAGTCCAGGTGTCGGCGCCTGCCGTCATCCGGGCAAAGCCGCAGGAGGCCGATCCACGGCTGGCCCTGTCACGCACCAATCTGTTTCCCGAACAGACCTGGTATGTCCCGCCTCCGCCACCACCTCCGCCACCTTATGTCCCGCCGCCTCCACCCCAAGCACCGGCCCTGCCTTTCAGCTACATGGGCCGCTGGCAGGAAGGCGGCCAGACCACGTACTACCTGGCGCGCGGCACCGCGCCGGTCAGCGTGCACGCGGGCCAGGTACTCGACGGCGTGTGGCGGCTCGAACCCGTGACCGGCGGCATGCTGAATTTCACTTACCTACCGCTGAACCAGACGCGCAGCCTGCGCACAGGAGATTGAGTTGCAACGCACCCATTATGTTTGCCTGTCCGCAGTATGCCTGGTGCTCGGCCTCGCCGGCTGCGCCAGCACGNGGCTGACCGAAGGCCGCAAGCTGATCGACGCTGGCCAGCCCGAAGCCGGCATTGCCCGGCTGCGCACAGGCATGGCCGAAGAGCCCGACAATCTCGAACTCAAGGCCTATTACCACACCCAGCGTGAGCGTATCGCCAGCCAGTTGCTCACCCAGGCCCAGGCGGATCTCGACGCCGGACGCTTCGATGCGGCCGAAGCCGCGCTGAACAAAGTGGTGGCAATCCACCCCGAGAACCCGCGTGCGCACACCCTGCTGGACAATCTCGCCGCGGCGCGCCAGAACCAGACGCGCCTGCAGGCGGCAAGCNGAGGCGTTTGCGGCAGGCCGCCTCGACGAAGCGGAACAGGCCGCGCGCCTGATCCTGGCAGAGTCTCCGGCCACGCCGGCGCGCAGGCGCTGCTACAACAGATCCAGGCCGCACGCACGCCGGACGAACTCAAGCTGCCGGAACTTGGGGCGGCCTATCGCAAGCCGATCACGCTGGAGTTCCGCGATGCGCCGCTGCGCAGCGTGTTCGACATGATCTCGCGGCAGTCAGGCCTCAATTTCATTTTCGACAAGGACGTGCGGACGGACGCCAAGGCCACGCTGTTTGCCCGTAACACGCCGATCGCCGACGCGGTGGACATGCTCCTGATGACCGGCCAGTTGGCCAAGAAAGTGGTCAATGCCAATACGCTGTTGATCTATCCCGACCAACCGCAAAAACAGAAGGCCTACCAGGACCTGATGGTGAAGAGCTTCTACCTGGGCAACGCCGACGCCAAGGCCACCATGGCCATGCTGCGCACGCTGGTCAAGACGCGGGACATGTATGTCGACGACCGGCTGAATCTGCTGGTGATGCGCGACACGCCCGACGCCATTCGGCTGGCCGAGAAGTTGGTTGCGGTGCAGGACCTGGCCGAGCCGGAAGTGATGCTCGACGCCGAGGTGCTGGAGATCAAGCGCGGACGGCTGCTTGACCTGGGCATCCAGTATCCCAACCAGTTTTCCCTGCTGAACACCATCACGACCGATACGGCCACCTCGTCGACCGTGGGTGCGCCGGTGGTCACCACCAACACCACGTTGTCGCCGCTGCCACTGACTGTCGACAAGCTGCGCCACCTTACCGGCGCCGACATCACGATGAACACTCCGCAGGCCAACCTGAACAAGGTGGACAGCGACGTCAACATCCTGGCCAACCCGCGCATCCGCGTGAAGAACCGCGAAAAAGCCAAGATCCACATCGGCGACAAGGTGCCGGTCATCACCTCCAATACCACGTCGACCGGCGTGGTGTCGGAATCGGTGTCCTACCTCGACGTGGGCCTGAAGCTCGACGTCGAACCGACGGTGCTGATGCGCCAGGACGTGCAGATCAAGGTGGGGCTCGAAGTGTCCAACATCGTGCGCGAAATCCGCAGCAACAACGGCACCCTCACCTACCAGATCGGCACCCGCAACGCCGGCACCACGCTGCGCCTGAAGGACGGCGAAACCCAGGTGCTGGCCGGACTGATCTCGGACGAGGATCGCAGCAGCGCCAGCAAGATCCCCGGGCTGGGCGACCTGCCATTGCTGGGACGGTTGTTTTCCAACCATCACAGCGAGCGTAACAAGACCGAGATCGTGCTGCTGATCACCNCCCGCATCCTGCGCAGCGATTCCACCCGCCAGCCGGCACTGACCGAATTCCGAGGCGGCACCGAAAGTGACATCGGCGGTGGCGGCGCGAACCTTNCGTTCCGGCCCGGTGTGGACCGGCTGCCGCCTGTCCCGACGCCCCAGCCTGCCGACATCCCTCAGGTTGAGCCGGCCGCCGAACCGGCGCCGCCGCCGGATGCCCCGTCCGCAATCCCCGTCCCGCAGATTCCGCCGCCCCCGGCGCCGGACAACTAGACATGGCGCGGCGCAGCAAGGGATTCAGCCTGATCGAGCTGATGGTCACCCTGGCCATCCTCGCGCTGCTCGCGAGCATGGCCGTGCCGTTCGCCCAGCTGGTGCAGCAGCGCCACAAGGAAACCGAACTGCGCGACGCGTTGCGGCAGATCCGCACGGCGCTCGATGCCTACAAGCAGAGCGTCAAGGAAGGCCGCGTCGATTCGCCGGCCGACGGCAGCGGCTATCCGCCCGATCTCGACGTGCTGTGGCAGGGCGTGGCCGACAAGACCAAGCCGGATGCCACGAAGATCTATTTCATCCGTCGCTTGCCGCGGGACCCGTTCTTCCCCGACGCAGCCGCTCCGCCGGCCACCACCTGGGGCCTGCGCAGCTACGCCAGCCCACCCGACACACCCGCGCCGGGGCGCGACGTGTTCGACGTGTATTCGCTCGCCNCGNCCACCGGCCTGAACGGCGTGCCATATCGGGAATGGTGAAATCATGCTGAAACGGATGCGGCGCGGATTCACCCTGGTCGAGCTCATGGTCGTGATGGCCATCATCGCGCTCTTGCTGGCGCTGGCGCTGCCGCGCTATTTCAAGCACCTGGACATGTCCCGCGAAACCATCCTCAAGCAGGATCTCGCCGTCATGCGCGACGCCATCGACAAATATCATGGCGACACCGGCCGTTACCCGGACAGTCTCGATGCCCTGGTCAGCGCACGCTACCTGCGCTCGCTCCCCGTCGACCCGATCACCGAGCGCCCCGACACCTGGCAGGTCGTGGCGCCCTCGGGCGGCGACGCCGGGGCGATGGTCGACATCAAGAGCGGCGCGCCGGGAATGGCGCACGACGGCAGCGCCTATGCCGACTGGTAAGCCCGCACAATCCGGCTTCACCTACCTGTTCGTGCTGATGCTGGTCGCGCTGATCGGCATGGGTCTGGCCGCCGCGGGCACCCTCTGGCACACCGAGTCGCAACGCGAGCGCGAGGCCGACCTGCTGTTCATCGGCGACCAGTACCGCCAGGCCATCCGCAGCTACTACGAACTCGATCCCGCGCAGCCGCGCCTGCCGCAAAGCCTCGACGACCTGCTGGAAGACAACCGCCGCCCCAACGTCGTGCGGCATCTGCGCCGCGCCTGGCGCGACCCGTTGACCGGCCGCCCGTTCGTGCTGATCCGCGAGCCCGGCACGCAGGGCATCGCCGGCGTGTACAGCCCGGCGCCGGGCCATCCTTTCAAGAATGCGGGGTTTGCAGCGAAAGACGAGGCGTTCAAGGATGCGAAGAGCTATGCCGAGTGGCGGTTCGTATTTTCTCCGGCCTCGGCCGTCGCTGCGGGTCCGGCTTCGCCCCAGTCGCCGAACCCAAATCAGACGCCAGGCTCAGCACAAACGCCGCAAGAGCACCCTTGGGCCCCCGCCTCGAGGGCAGGTAATGCAGGACGCTGATCGGAAGTCGCTCCCACGCCGCCAACCAAGTAGAATCCCCGCATGTTCTACCTCGACCTCTTTGCCGCGCTCAACCGCCATGTCGATTATGTGTTGATCGGCGGCCTGGCGATTTCGCTGCACGGGATCGAGCGGGCGACGATGGATATTGACGTGACCGTGGCCATGACTCCAGACAACTTGTCGGCGCTGGTGGAGATGGCGCGTGAGCTGGGCATGACGCCGGTACTGCCAGTGGCGCTCGAGAGCCTCTCCGATCTCGACCAGTTGGCTCAGTGGCATCGCGAACGCAATCTGGAAGCCTTCGCACTCCGTGCGCCCGGCCTGTCTGGCGTCACGCTGGACGTATTGCTCTACCCGCCGGTTGACTACGCCCAAATGCGCAACCGCGCGGTTACCTTCCTGGCGGGCGACGTACCCGTCGTGGTCGCTTCCATCGACGACATGATCGCGCTGAAACAGGCCGTAGGCCGCCCAATCGATCTTGCGGACATCGAACATCTCAAGCGTCTGAAAGAAATCNTGAACATGCCTNTTGATCGCAGCAACCGCACCTACCATGTCAGCGATGAACGCCTGCGCGCCTTTCGCGCGCTTTCGCCCGAGGACAAACTGCGCTGGGTGGAGCAGTTGGCAACCTTCCTTCGATTGGCTCAGCCTGTCGAAAGCGTCGCCGCCAGCAAAGCGGGAAAACACAATCAGCCTGCGTAGACTGGCAAACCGTTGAGTGGAACTGCACATCCTCATCGGCCAGAGTTGGGCAAGCGTCCCCGATAACTGCCGCACGCGCTCCCTATTGACCTTCCCTCTTTCCTTGCCCATCTGACATCTCCAAGTGAATTGTGACTCCACTCAAAAATGTCCGAAATACCCGGGTCAGTTTAGTCTGACCCCATTTATTCAATCGTGGACGCTGGTTTCACTTGCCGTTTAACGGTGGGAGAGGAAACGCCTTTTCCTTGGCAAGGGTGTAGGCATCCAGTCGGCAAGATTTCAGTTTGGCGTTGGGATTAGCAACCGTGGCGGCCGCGCCTCCTATCTCCAGTAGAGTTCTAGCTACGTAGACATCCTTGCCAACTATCGCCCCTTGAAGTGCAGTGCAACCCCGGCATCGACAAACTCGATGCCAGCGCCAACCCCTTGTTATGCATCAATACAGCTAACTCTTTGGATTTCTGACGCTGCTCGGGAGTCAGTTCTCGTGAGTGGTATCGAAAGCCCCCAACCACTGCCCCAAGCGTAAGGCCAATATGCGAGAAATCCTGCTGAATAATTTCAGGACTCCTGCCCTTCAATATTGCCAACGAAACCTTATCAACAAACGGCAGCAGTCGCCATTTTTTTCATTGTCGTCTGGGTGAATGGCGTATTCAACTAATGTTGTCGACCAGTCCAAAAATAAAGCTTCCCATAGCCAACAACAATATAAATACCGCAGCCCACAATAAAAAAGGGGCAACCGCTTGAGAAATAATCGTCTTATTCCCATAGTCATTGCCCCTGCTTATATGTTTCGTAATCGGTTTTGTGGACGAGCGCAGATTGATTTCGCGCCGCATACCCAAACGTCTCCCGCAACTGCCCCGCATACACTTTCGGGTCGGACGAGAATTGCAATGAGGGCGAGAAATAGCCTTTGAGCGAATCGATCACCGTGTTAACGAATGATTTGGGCGAAGTAGCCGGGCCAACAAACGGCGACACGATATTGCCAACGCGTTGAACCTCCGCTGCCGTCACCACTAGATCAGCTGCCAAATTTATTCCTGTGGAGTCAATTTGCCCAACTGTTAGCGCAGACGCATCACGGGGATAGAAAAATCCGAATGTTTCAACCGCATGGGCATTCGACAAACCACCCGCCAGTTTCTGTACCTTTTCCTGACAACCATGCTGCACACAGTTAAACAGATACCCAAATGCAGCTGTAGTAGCTCCATTGGCGAACCTCCCGCCGCCCAGCTCTGCCGCCGTTCCCCCTAGCACCACGCGCATAACAAATCCATCGTATTGCCTCGGCAGATTGCTTCCCGCCCATTCCGAGAACCCGGCACCCAACGCGCCCGATCCACAGTTCCCACCGGAAGCCGATGCGCTGATGCACCCTGCACCCGCATGCGCAGCAACCCGGGCCGCTTGCCCATAGGCATCACCAATTTCCCCNGCACCGAAAAAAAGCGCTCCACCCAACGCGCCATACCCAGCGGCACGCATATCTCCGCCCGAGGCAATGTAGCCAGCGGTGGCTCCTGTCAATGCCGCCCCACCATAAAGCATCGTATTCAGTGTACCAACGCTGATGGCGTGTGTCGCTGCCACATTCCACGCCATGTTTGAAAGCATGGGGCCAAGATTCCAGGCCACAACCACTGCCACGACTGGCTTGACCACCTTGTCCCTAAAGCTCGACCACTTCATCCCAAAGATCTTGAAATACCCCGTTGGATCGGTGAACCCCATCGGATTGTTGTTCACATAGCTGTATCGGTTCAGGCTCTGCAGATCGAACGGATTGTCGACCGTCGGATCCGCGCTGACGAAGCGGGAGAGCACCGGNTCGTACAATCGCCCGTTCATATGCGTCAGCCCGCCGTCCAGCATTTCATGCGCCGTATGCCCCTGGCGAGTGGCGTTGATCCCCGTGTTGTTGCCGTAGGTCAGGGTCTGCTTGCCCCAGGCGTCGTAGCGGAAGCGGGTCAGCACGACGCCTGCGCTGTCGGTGACCGCGGTGATCGAACCCTGGGTGTCGCTGTGGAAATAGCGCGTCTGCGCCGCAGGCGCAGTGCCGCTGCTGACCTCGAAGGTGAGCACCTCGCCGATGGCACGGCCGCCGCCGTACAGGGTGACCCGATGCTCGATAGTGCCGCTCGTGTACAGGGTCCGCTCGTAGTGCCCGCCCTGATGCACGCTGGGGTTCAGGTACCAGGTCGTGCGGCCGGATGCGACCATCTTGTAGCGGTCGTGCTCGGGCGTATAGAGCCAGCTCTGGGTCTGTCCGGATTGGGTCAGGCTGGCTGGCATGTTCCACGCGGTCCAGGCGACGGAACGCCCGGCACCGCTGGTAAGGTTGCCGTTGGCGTCGTAGGCGTAGCCGAGATTCGCCGGCCCGCCGGTGACTGCGGTGACGGCATGTTTGTGCAGGGCATCGCCGTAGGCGTAATTGCCGACGCCGGTCTTGCTGACGAGGTTGCCCAGAGCGTCGTAGACCAGCGTCTGGCTGGAGGCGACGCCGTCGATCGTGGAATCGATCTGCGTCAGGCGGTTGATCGCATCGTAACCGCCGCGGATTTCGAGCTGGTTGCCCGGG
Organism: Thiobacillus sp.; assembly: GCF_013693775.1. Taxonomy (NCBI): domain Bacteria; kingdom Pseudomonadati; phylum Pseudomonadota; class Betaproteobacteria; order Nitrosomonadales; family Thiobacillaceae; genus Thiobacillus; species Thiobacillus sp. The sequence goes on along the minus strand of NZ_CP059257.1, from coordinate 349,340 downwards.
CCGTCGGCGTAGATCGCGACGTTGCCGATCGTGTCGTAGACATAGGCCTGCCCCTGGATCTGCTGGCCACTCGCGGTATTCGCGACGATGTTCTGGATGCGGCCGGTGTCGGCCGCATAGCCATGGTCGGTGACCACGCCGTTGCCGGTGGTTTCGCGGATGGCGTGGCCCTCGGCATCCATGGTGTTGAGCTGCCAGTAGAGCGCATTGGTGGCGGCGTTGCGGACTTCGGCGACGTAGCCGTAGGCGTTGTAGACGGTCTTGAGGGTGAGGCCGTTGGGGTAGCTCTGCTGGGACGCCCGGCCGAAGGCATCGTAGGTGACGCTGCTAAAGAGCAGNGGATTGCCCGCCCCCATATTGGAAAGCGTGATCTGGGGACGGCCATAGTTGTCGTAGTAATGGGTACGGATATAGCCCGCACTGGTCTTGGCCTGCTGGAGCTTGCCTTTCCCCATGGCGGCCGTGTCGTAGATCCAGTCGCTGGTCAGCCCGTTCTCGACGCGCCGGGTCATGCGGCCGAGTACGTCGTAACTCATGGTTGCGACCTGATTCTTGGCGTCGGTTTGCTTCACCAGTTCGCCGAGGACGTTGTACTCGTAGGTCCAGGTGCCCAGATCGGGGTCGGTCGTCTGGATCTTGCGGCCCCGTAAATCGTAGAGATTGACGATGCTGTTCCCCGCCGGATCGGTGGTGCGGGCGAGGTTGCCGAAGGGTCGTAGGCATAGGTGGTGACGNTTACCCATGGCGTCGGTGACGCTGACCTTCTGGCCCTGGCTGTTTTTGATCTCGGTGGTGATCTGGCCTTTGCGGTTGGTGCGGGCAATCGTCAGGCCGTTGTAATCGACGCTGAGCGCGGGGGTGTCCGGCACGTCGGGCTCATAGACCTTGACGACGCGGCCGAGATCGTCGTATTCGCTGGTGACCCAATACACGGCCTGACCGGCGAAATAGGGACGCGAGACTTTCTGTACGCGGCCTGAATTGTCGTAGACGGTGTCCTTGTAGATCCAGCTGCCGTCGAAGCCCTGGGTGGCGGTGCGCAATTTGCGGTTGAGGCTGTCGAAGTAGTCGACGGAAACCGGAGCGATCTGGGTTCCGGCCCCGAACACCTGGGTGACGATGCGATAGACGCCATTGGCGGGGCAGGCGGCGTCGCACCCGTCGTAGGTCCAGACGGTCTGCGTGCCGTCGGCCCGATTCTCCTGGGTCTTGCGGCCGAAGCCGTCGTACTGCCAGGTGGTGGTGAGGTTGTTGGGGCCGGTGAGACTGGTGACGGCGCCAAAGCGGGGATCGAAGGCCTTGGTTTCGGTGTGGCCAAGCGCATTGGCGGCAGTGAGGGGGAACTGGCCGTTGGCGTCCCAGGTAGTCGTCGTGGCACGGGTCGCGATGGCGGCGGTGCCGGTGGCCGGGGAGCTGACGGTGACGCTGGTGCGGTTGCCGAAGGCGTCGTAGGTATAGGCGGTATCGAGCCGCATCTGCGGCTGGTCGGGCTCGATGGTTTCCTTGACCAGGAGGCCGGTATCGGGGTCGTACTCAAACGAAGAGGTACGGGTCAGTTGCGCACCCCAGGCAGGCAGGGTCAGCGCCAGAATCAGGCTCAACAATACGCTACGCATGGTCCCTTCCCCTTATGGCGTGATGCTGGTGACGGTGCTGCGACGCAGGCGTCCCAAGAACCAGCGATTGGCGTCGATGATGTTGTCGTAGGTATTTGTTGTGGTCTTGTTGTAGCCCCCGCCTGAGTCGACAGCGATGGCAGTGGGGTTGCCCCAGGCGTCGTACTGGGTGTCGGTGACGACGGTGGAGATCAGCCCGCCGGTGAGTTCGTAGCTGGATTCGACCGTATGAGTAGGCAGGGATTGGTGCCAGGTGGGGCTGATGCCGGTGTTGAGGAGCTGGTCGGTGTAGGTGATGAGGCTCTGGCTCAGGAGGACGCCGCCATTGGTGCGCTTCTGGGTGCTCAGGGGCTGGCCCTGGTAGGGGTAGTCCTGGCGGTAGGTGGTGGTGGAACGGATGTGCGCCTGGGGATCGTGGACGGTGACCTGACGGAAGCCGAGGAAGCCGCCGCCGAGAAGGTGGGATTTGGCGCCGGCGTAGGTGTAGTACGTGGAATAGGTGCCGCCGAGGCCGTCGCTCACCGCTACGCTGGAGACGACGTACAGCGGGGATTGGACGTCGACGTAGGGGTAAACAGAACCCGCGTCCTTGGTGTAGACGGAACTGTCGGTCAGGGGCTTGTAAGTGATCGCAGTGGTGGCGCCGAGGCCGGTAGTAATTTGAGACAATTTTGTTGCCTCTCCAGTTTCACGATATGAATAGATTGTTTGAGTTCCTGTATCAAGACGAACCACGTCTGCACAGCCATCGCCGTTGACATCAGCAAGGAAGCCTTGCAACGTTGACAACGTGCCATAGTTGTTCGTTATCGTTGCACCCTGGAATGTCCCGTTACAGTTGGACTTGTAAGTCCATATTTGCTGACTGCCGGTATCAAGACGAACCACGTCTGCACAGCCATCGCCGTTGACATCAGCAAGGAAACCTTGCAACGTTGACAACGTGCCATAGTTGTTCGTTATCGTTGCACCCTGGAATGTCCCGTTACAGTTGGACTTGTAAGTCCATATTTGCTGACTGCCGGTATCAAGACGAACCACGTCTGCACAGCCATCGCCGTTGACATCAGCAAGGAAGCCTTGCAACGTTGACAACGTGCCATAGTTGTTCGTTATCGTTGCACCTTCAAAGTGGCCGTTAGAATCGCTCCACTGAAAATTTGTTGCCGGCAAACACGTTCCATCCTCTATACACTCTGCAAGGCTGTATAGACGCGAACGTTGAGTCGATGAACTCTGCTCATATGCCAGCCGATAGTCCTTGACTGTCGTGCTGCCCGCAAACGTCTGCACATTCGTAAGCCTGACCGTGGTCTTGTTGACCGATCCCGCCTGATACAGCGGTGTGATGTCCGGTCGTGCCTCGTAGACAAACCGCACCGAGTTGCCCGGCGTCTTGCCCGCATTGCCGTTGCCGGTGTAGTCGATCCGATCCGGGTAGTACTGCCCGTTGGGGTTGTCTTCGATGTAACTGACGGTGAGGGTGTTACCGACGGTGTCGGAGAGCTTGTTCAGGCTCCATAGCATGACTTCGGTCTTGCCCTGGGCTTCGATCCGGGAATCGGCGGTGTTGCCGTATTCGAGGATCTGGCCGCTCTTGGTCCAGACTTTCCACCAGGCAGGGCCGCTACCCTGGCTGCCGTAGCTGACGATGCGGCTGTAGCTTTCGGACTCGGTGCGGTATTCGGTGGTGTCGGCGCCATAGGTGCCGCTGACGGCAACAAGACGCTGGCCGTCGAGGCAGTAGCGGTCGTTCGCGTTGTAGTTGACGCCGCCGATGACACCATCCTGGACCATGGTCTTGGGACAGCGATGGATGACGGAGAGGCCGGCGAGGCTCCAGCCCATGCCGAGCAGGCCATTGCCGCCCTGGCTGTTGTAGACAAGGCTGAGCTTGGGCTCGATGCCCGCGGTGCCGGGCGGAACGGCGATGGGGAGGGTGTAGGTGAAGGCGCCGCTGGGGCTGACCTGATGGCTGCCGGGGTGGCGCCGACAGCGGTAGCGTATGCGGACGGCGCGAACGACGCCGGTATTAAGGCGACCAACCCGAACAGGGCGATGATGCGTTCAAAGACTCGTCCAGGCGAGGGACGATAGACGGCAAAACTGAAGGACATGCGGCTCTCCCAAAAGCTGCACTGGTTAATTGTTTTTCAGTTTTCCGCAGAGGTGGCCGACGTGCTTGGCATCGGCCTGTATGGATGGGGCGAAACTTACAGGGTGGTTTTTGAGTGTGTCAAGTGAAATTTCATGACAAACCTGTTTTATGCCGTTTGCCGGGGACATCAATCCAGGGGCCAGCGTCTGATCACTTCGTAATGCGCGCCTTCTGGTTCGGTGACAGACTTCACCAGTACGAAATCGCTCACCGGCCAGCGTACCGGCTCGCATACTGGGATTTCGCCGCCCACCGTGTTGCGCAGCAGCGTGACATGCGGCACATGCGGCCGCGCATCGACGGGAAAACCGGTCGCCTGCAGGGCGGCATTCAGCGCGCCGACCAGTTCGACGTGCTGCGACGGCGTCTCACTCGCACCCAGCCAGCCGATGCGGTTGTGGCGCCAGTAGCCGGCCTGGTCGAGGATCAGTTCGAATGCGTGTGACTGGACGGTGTCGGCGCAGGCGACCAGGGCATCCAGGTGCTCGGCCGGCGTGCTGCCGAGAAAGGCCAGGGTGAGATGCAGGGTGTCGGCACGCATGCGCCGGCCACCCCAGTGTTGGTGCAACCATTTCCCAGTACGATTGAGTGCTACGCGGGTGGCGTCGTCCGGCCACAGGGCGAAGAACAGACGTAGAGTATCGGGCTTGGCCGAATGAAACTCAGCCGGAGCGGATTCAGTCACGCGCGATCAGGCACACCGCCTCGGCAGCGATACCTTCGCCGCGTCCGGTGAAGCCCAGTTTCTCGGTGGTGGTCGCCTTGACGTTGACGTGGTCGATGGCGATGCCGAGGTCGTCGGCGATGTGCGCCGTCATGCGCGCGACATGCGGCGCCATTTTCGGCGCCTGGGCGATGATGGTGGCGTCGACGTTGCCGACGCGCCAGCCGCGTTGCTGCAACTGTTCGGCGACGCGACGCAGCAGGATGCGGCTGTCGATGCCCTTGAATTCGGCGCTGGTATCGGGAAAGTGGCGACCGATGTCGCCCAGCCCGGCGGCGCCCAGTAGTGCATCGCAGACCGCGTGCAGCAGCACGTCGGCGTCGGAATGGCCGGCGAGTCCGCGNGTCGTAGGAATCTCGACGCCGCCGATGATGAGTTTGCGATTCTCGGCAAAGGCATGGACGCCGAAGCCGTGGCCGATGCGGAAGTCATTCATTCAGCTTTCCCAGAATCAGACCCGCCAACTCCAGGTCTTGCGGGTAGGTAACCTTGAGGTTGCGGCTGTCTGACTCGACCAGCCTGGGCTGCAGCCCGAGTTGCTCGATGGCCGAGGCCTCGTCGGTCATGTCGCTGCCGGCGGCGCGCAGGGCGCGGGTCAGCATGCCATGACGGAACATCTGCGGCGTCTGCGCCTGCCACAGGCCGGCGCGCGGTACGGTCGCCTCGGCGCGTGCGCCGTGCGCGGTGTCGGCCGCGGCGCGCTTGAGCGTGTCGGCCACGGGCATGGCGAGCAGCCCGCCGACGGGATCGTCGGCGACGTCGTCGAGCAGCTTGTCGAGCATCTCGTCGGGTAGGCAGGGCCGCGCGGCGTCGTGCACCAGCACCCAGTCGTCGGGATCGCACACCCTGGCAATCGCGTCGAGACCGTTCAGCACGGTCTCCGCGCGGGTCTTGCCGCCGCAGCGCAAGACCTCGATGCGCTCTTCCCAGCCACGCCATTCGTAGTTGTTCCAGCGGCGGTCGGTCGGCGACAGCACGACGAAGATGCGCGCGATGCGCGGCTCGCGGGCCAGCACCATCATGGCGTGCGCGATCATCGGCACGGCATTGAGGTCGAGGTACTGCTTCTCGACGGCGCCGCCCATGCGCGAGCCGGAGCCGGCGGCGGGAATCAGCGCGTAGAACGTCATGCCTCGCCTCCCGGCGCGAGCACGTCGCGGTTGCCGTTGGACTGCATCGCCGAGACGAGTCCGGCGCGCTCCATGTCCTCGATCATGCGCGCGGCGCGGTTGTAGCCGATGCGCAGCTGGCGCTGCACCGACGAGATCGACGCGCGGCGCGACTTCAGCACGTAGGCGACGGCCTGGTCGTAGAGCGGATCGGCTTCCGCGCCCGCCTCGCCGAATTCGCCGCCGCCCTCACCTACCTCTTCCGGTGATTCGAGCACGCCTTCGATGTATTCCGGTTCGCCCAGAGACTTCAAATAATCGACGACGCGATGCACTTCGTTGTCCGACACGAAGGCGCCGTGCACGCGCTGCGGCAGGCCGGTGCCGGGCGGCAGGTAGAGCATGTCGCCCTGCCCCAGCAGCGCCTCGGCGCCCATCTGATCCAAAATCGTGCGCGAGTCAATCTTGCTCGACACCTGGAAGGCGATGCGGGTCGGGATGTTGGCCTTGATGAGGCCGGTGATGACGTCGACCGACGGCCGCTGCGTCGCCAGGATCAGATGGATGCCGGCGGCCCTGGCTTTTTGGGCGAGCCGCGCGATGAGTTCCTCGACCTTCTTGCCGACCACCATCATGAGGTCGGCGAGCTCGTCGATCATCACCACGATCATCGGCATGGTTTCCAGCGGCTCCGGGTTGTCGGGTGTCAGGCTGAACGGGTGCGTCAGCGGCGTGCCGGCCTTCTTGGCATCGCGCACCTTCTGGTTGTAGCCGGCGAGGTTGCGCACGCCGACTGCCGACATCAGCTTGTAACGCCGCTCCATCTCGCCCACGCACCAGTTGAGCGCGCTGGCGGCCTGCTTCATGTCGGTGACCACCGGTGCCAGCAGGTGCGGGATGCCTTCATAGATGGAAAGCTCGAGCATCTTGGGATCGACCATGATCATGCGCACGGCGCTCGGGTCGGATTTGTAGACCAGCGACAAAATCATCGCATTGACGCCAACCGACTTGCCCGAGCCGGTGGTGCCGGCGACCAGCAGGTGCGGCATTTTTCCCAAATCCGCCACCACCGGATTCCCGGCGATGTCCTTGCCGAGCGTGACCGTGAGCGGGCTCGCGCTGTCGTGATAGGCCTTGGAGCCGAGAATTTCGCTCAGTCGCACGATCTGCCGCTTGGGGTTGGGGATTTCCAGCCCCATGGTGTGCTTGCCCGGAATCGCCTCGACCACGCGGATGCTGATCACCGACAGCGTTCGCGCCAGGTCCTTCGCGAGATTGACGATCTGGCTGCCCTTCACGCCCGTTGCCGGTTCGATCTCGTAGCGCGTGATGACCGGGCCGGGCGAGGCCGACACCACCTTCACCTCGACGCCGAATTCGGCGAGCTTGCGCTCGATCATCAGCGAGGTGAACTCCAGCGCCTCGGGGCTAGCGGTTTCTACCGCCTCGTCGGCGGGATCGAGCAGGTGCAGTGGCGGCAGCGGCGAATCCGGCAGGTCGGAGAACAGCGGCGCCTGCTTTTCGGTGACGGCGCGCTCGGACTGCGGCACTTCCTTCACCACCGGTTCGATGCGAATGGGCGGTGCTTCGACGCGCTTCTTCTTCTCAACCGACACTTTCGCTTCGCGTTTCTGCTGTGCCGCCTCGCCCAGCTTGCGGTCGCGGTAGGCCTGCCAGGTCTGGATCGACGTCCACCAGGCCCACTCCACCCCCGCGCCGGTGCGCTCGGCCATACTGAGCCACGACACGCCGGTGAACAGGCTGAACCCGACCGCCATCAGCAGCAGCAAGACCAGCGAGCCACCGGTGAACCCGAGCAGCGCACCCGCAGTGGCACCCAGTCCCGCGCCCAGCACGCCGCCATGCGCGTCCGGCAGCGCCACCGCCCAGTGCCAGGTGCGCAGCCATTCGATACCGGTGCTGCCCAGCAACAGCAAGCCGAACCCGCCCAGCCTGAACCAGCGCTGACGCCCNCCTGTCAGCGGGGTTTCATCGAGATGGCGAAAGGTATGAACGACATAGGCCGCCGCCAACACCACCCACCACCAGGCCGACAGTCCAAACAGCATCAACAGCAGATCCGACAGCCACGCGCCGACACGCCCGCCCAGATTGTGCAGCGGACCGCCGTCGCCCGTGGTGCTGAAGCCTGGGTCGGCCGCGTTGTGGGTGAGCAGGATGGCCGCCAGCAGCAGCGCCGCACACCCCACCAGCAAGGCACGGGCTTCGCGCAGCAGCCTTTGCATGCGCGGTGACAAGGGAGTCGAAGAACGGGAAGCGGGACGCGCCATGGGAACTTAAGGGCTGAAAGTGGCCCTGATTATACCGGGCTGGCTGCATGGAAATGCCGCCGCCAAGATTGGTTATAATAGTGCCCTTTCCCCACGGCTGATTACAGACATGAGCACCGCACACCACAAACTCATCATTCTCGGTTCCGGCCCCGCCGGCTATTCGGCTGCGGTGTATGCCGCGCGCGCCAACCTCTCGCCGGTCGTCATCACCGGCATGCAGCAGGGCGGCCAGCTGATGACCACCACCGAAGTCGACAACTGGCCGGCCGACGCCGACGGCGTGCAGGGTCCCGAACTGATGGATCGCTTCCAGCGCCACGCCGAGCGCTTCAAGACTGAGATCATCTTCGACCAGATCCACACCGCCAAGCTAACCGAGAAGCCCTTCACGCTGATCGGCGACTCCGGCACCTATACCTGCGATGCGCTGATCATCGCCACCGGCGCCTCGGCCATGTACCTGGGGCTGGAAAGCGAGCAGGCCTTCATGGGCAAGGGCGTGTCGGGCTGCGCTACCTGCGACGGCTTCTTCTACAAGAACCAGGACGTCGCCGTGATCGGCGGCGGCAACACCGCCGTTGAAGAAGCGCTGTATCTCGCCAATATTGCGAAACACGTCACCGTGGTGCACCGCCGTGACACCTTCAAGTCCGAGAAGATCCTGGTCGACCACCTGATGGAAAAGGTCAAGGAAGGCAAGATCAGCCTCGAACTCGACCACACGCTGGACGAAGTGCTGGGCGACAAGACCGGCGTCACCGGCATGCGCATCAAGAGCACCAAGGACGGCGCGACCAAGGACATCGCGCTGACCGGAATCTTCATCGCCATCGGCCACAAGCCCAACACCGCCATCTTCGAAGGCCAGCTTACGCTGGAGGGCGGCTACATCGTCACCAAGGGCGGCAACAAGGGCAATGCCACCGCCACCAACATCGAAGGCGTGTTCGCGGCCGGCGACGTGCAGGATCACATCTATCGCCAGGCTGTCACCAGCGCCGGTACCGGTTGCATGGCTGCGCTCGACGCCGAGCGCTACCTCGACGCACTGGGCAAGACCAAGTGAGATGAAACGCAGCCGCAGTGCGCTCGCGCCCGCCTCGTTCGAGGCGCTGGCACGTGTGCGCCGCGCCTTGCGCGAGCAGGCTGCTGCTGCGCCGACCACGCTGCACCAAGCACCGCATAAACCGAAACCGAAACCGGACGGCGCCATGCTGTTCCGCCGTGCCGTCGCCGACGCCGTTCCACTTCCCCCGCAAACCGCGCCGATATCGCACGCCCGCGTCCCAAACCCATCGCCCACCAACGGCGGGCCGACGAGCAGCAAGCCCTGATCGACGCCCTCTCCGATCCGTGGGACTGGGAAGCCGCCGTTTCCACAGGCGAAGAAATGCTGTATTCACGCCCAGGCGTCCCCACCGCCGCACTCAGGAAACTGCGGCGTGGCGGCTGGGTCATCCGCGGCGAACTCGACCTGCACGGCCACACCGGCGACGAAGCCCGCATGGCGGTGGCCGCCTTCCTCAACCGCTGCATGCTCGAAGACCGGCGCTGCGTACGCATCATCCACGGCAAGGGGCATGGCTCGAAGAACCGCCTGCCGGTACTGAAAAACAAGGTACGCCACTGGCTGATGCAGCGCGAGGACGTGCTTGCCTTCTGCCAGGCCCGCACGGTCGATGGCGGCGCCGGTGCCGTCATCGTGCTACTCAAATCCTCGTCACGCTGAAAGAAAGAGAGACCCATCATGAGCGATCCCGTCATCACCGATTTCGAGTTGCCGTCCACCGGCAACACGCCTTTCAAGCTGTCCGACCATCGCGGCAAGAACGTCGTCGTCTATTTCTATCCCAAGGACAACACGTCGGGCTGCACCCTCGAAGGTCAGGAATTCCGCGACCTGTATGCCGATTTCGGCAAGGCCAACACGATCGTCGTCGGCATTTCACGCGACAGCATCAAGTCGCACGAGGGCTTCAAGGCCGAATTCGGCTTTCCGTTCGAACTGTTGTCCGACAAGGACGAAATCGTCTGCGAACAGTTCGGCGTGATGAAGCTGAAAAACATGTACGGCAAGCAGGTGCGCGGGGTCGAGCGCAGTACCTTCGTGTTCGATGTGAACGGCAAGCTGGTGAAGAGCTGGCGCGGGCTGAAGGCGCCGGGGCATGCGGCGGAGGTGTTGGGGTTTGTGCAGGGCTGTAAGTGTGCCTCGTCATTGCGCGATGTGCAGCGCCGAAGCAATCCAGTGCGGATCAAGCACCGGAGAGCCACTGAGTAGTGTTGGCTTCGCAGGACTGAGGCTCGTTGGCCGGGGGTAGCCTGGCCAACGGTCAACAGTCCTGCGAGAGCTCAGCTATTGCCAACGGCGCTTCGACAGGCTCAGCGCGAACGGTGGTTAGGTCAGCGGCGGTGGGCCCTACTCCACCGTAATCGGCACAGCCAAATCCCCNCTACTCTCTGCCGCAAANAACCGCTCCACCACCTCCAGCTTCCGTGTCCGCGTCATCGCCGGCAGCGCATTCAACAGCAAGCGCCCATACGGCTTGTCCGCCAGCCGCGTGTCGCAAATCATCAGCACGCCGCGATCGGTCTCGGTGCGGATCAGCCGCCCGGCCCCCTGCTTCAGGCTGATCGCCGCGTGCGGCAATTGATAATCCATGAAGGGCTTGCCGCCGTTCTTCTCGGCCTGGGCGATGCGCGCGGCGACGACCGGGTCGTCGGGTGGCTGGAACGGCAGCTTGTCGATGATGACGACCGACAGCACGTCGCCGGGCATGTCGACGCCCTCCCAGAAACTCTGACTGCCCAGCAGCACGGCGTTGCCGGCCTTNTGGAAACGGGCCAGCAATTCGTTCTTGGGGGCCTCGCCCTGCACCAGCAGCGGGTAGTCCCAGCCGCGAAATTTGAATGCATCGATCAGCAGGCCGCGCGCCCGTTCCAACGCACGCAGGCTGGTGAACAGAATGAAGGCGCGGCCGCGGCTGACTTCGAGCACAGGCAGTGCGGCCTTGACGACGGCATCGGTGAATTCGGACGTGTTGGGTGCGGGGAGGTTCTGCGGGACATAGAGCACGCCCTGGCGCGGATAGTCGAAGGGGCTGTCGACGCACAGGGTTTCGACGGCCTCGATGCCCAGGCGCGTTTTCAGGTGGGTGAAATCGCCGCCGACGGACAGCGTGGCCGAGGTGAGGATCCACGCCTGCGCCCGCTCGGTGAGCTTGGCGCCGAACATGGCGCCGACCGACAGCGGCGTCGCGTGCAGCAGCAGCGAACTCATCGTGGTTTCCAGCCAGCGCACGCGCGGGTTATCGGGGTCGTCCTCGCGCTGCCAACTGGCGAGCGTGCCCTGCACGGCCTGCGCGCGCTCGAAACAGTTCTTCAGATCGGCATCGCGTTCGGCCTGGCTCTCCAACAGTTTCGTCATCTCATCCAGACCGGCAGCCAGCGCGCTCAAGGCAGCCGGCCATTTGTCGTAGCGCGTCAGTTCCGCGAACGTCGATTTGACGGGATTCTGCGGAAACACCAGACGCAGGTCGCGCGTGATCTTGGTCAGCTCTTCAGCGGCGCGGCGCAGTGCCGGAAAATCACCCGCTTTCACCGCAGCGAGACGTTTGGCATCGCCTGCCAGATCGAGCAGTTGCGCGGTGGACAACGTTTCGCCAAAGAACTGTGCAGCGGTTTCGGCGAGTTGGTGAGCTTCGTCGAGGATCACGGTGTTGCAAGCCGGCAGCAGTTCGGCGACGCCTTCGTCCTTCAGCCACAGGTCGGCGAAGAAGAGATGGTGGTTGACCACCACGACTTCGGCGTCGAGCGCGGCCTTGCGCGCCGCCATCACGAAGCAGTCCTTGAAATGGCTGCACTCGCTGCCGAGGCAGGTGTCGCGGCTGGAGACCGCGTAATGCCAGGCGGTGGCGTCTTCCGGGATGCCTTCGGCCTCAGCACGATCGCCGCTCGAACTGGTTTCGGCAAAGCGGGCGATCTTGGCGAGCCAGACGGGATCGTCGCGGTGGGCGAAGCGGCCATCGGCAAGATTGCGTTGCAGATGGTGATGACAGACATAGTTGGCACGGCCTTTCAGCAGTGCCACCTTGACCGGCGATTTCAGCGCACGACGCGCAGCCGGCAGGTCGCGGTGAAACAACTGGTCCTGCAAGGCCTTGGTACCGGTGGAGATCACCACCTTGCCGCCCGACAGCAAGGCGGGAATCAGATAGGCCAGCGTTTTCCCCGTACCGGTTCCCGCTTCGGCCAGCAATACGCTGTTATCGGCGACCGCACGCTCGACTGCCTCGGCCATGGCCAGTTGCTGCGGACGCGCACGCCAGCCCGGCAGGACTGCGGCACACGCGCCATCGGGGGAAAAGAGCTGTTTCAGATCAAACATTTTTGGGCCGGATTTCAAGACGAAGTGTAACATTCACCCTAGGCAGAACCGTTTGCAGTTGCTTCAGTTCCACACTTCTTCTGCCGTTAGAACCTTAGACTTTGCCTATCCAGTCCCGCCATGCGCCTATACCTGCTTTGCTTGCTGATGTCGGTATTCCAAGTCGCGGCACACGCGGCCATCGTCCAGCAGGAGATGCGCCCCGGAATCCCCGCCAATGCCGAATATCTGATCGGGCAGCGTAGCAAGCCCGCCGTATTGCTGTTGCATGGCTTCTTGCAAACGCGCGAGTTCCCCACCGTCGCCACGCTGGCCCGCGGACTGCAGGATGCGGGCTACACGGTCCTGCTGCCCACGCTCAGCCTCAATATCCCCAACCGCATGCAGAGCCTGGCATGCGAAGCAGTACACAAACACAGCATGGAGGACGACGTGGCCGAGATCGGGCGCTGGGTGGGCTGGCTGAAGGCGCACGGCCATCGCTCCATCGTACTGGTCGGTCACAGTTTCGGCAGTTTGCAGTTGCTGGCGTATCTGAGTACCCATCCGGATCCGGCGATCAAGGCCTACATCGGCGCCTCGCTGGTCGAAGCCCAGATCGGCACCACATCGCGCCAGGCCCTGATTGCCCAGCTGGAAGCCCAGATACAGAACCAACAACGAACCCTGGTCACCCAGCGCCTGTCATTCTGCCGGAAATACACCTCGACGCCGGACGGCCTGTTGTCGTATGTGCGCTGGGACCAGCCTCGCCTGCTGACCGCGTTGAAGCAGGTACCGACCAGCGTGCAACTCATCATGGGCGATGCCGACGGCATGCTCGGCCAAGGCTGGCTCAAGGCTTTGCAGCATATCCAGGTTCCTCTGGTGATCGTGCACGGAGGCAGCCATTTCATGGATGGCGAGCATGAATTCGATCTGCTGGACCACACGCTCAAGTTCCTTGAAGCGCAGCAACAAGGATCATCCCAATGAAATGGCCCGATGCCATTTCCATCAAGCAGATCGCGCTCGCTTTCATTACCGGGCTCCTGGTACTGATGAGCCTGATCGGCGGCTTTGCCGCCTACCAGACACGCGAGGTCACCCGCAGCCTGGAACAGCACAACCAGAATGCGGCCGCTTCCGAACTGACCTCGGCCGTTCAGCGCCTGTTGCGCCAGACGGATGACCAGGCAGCCAACTTGGCAGACTGGGACGAAACCCGACAACAACTGGTACTGCCCGAGTATTACTCATACTGGCGCGATCAACGGGTCTACGAAAGCGGCATGCTGCCCAGCCACTTTGTCCGGGTGGCACTGTATACCCCATCGGGGTCGCTGCTGGCCCCGAGCCCGGCAAAAATCAGCCTGCCGGCCAGATTGCCCGCCGACGTCCCGCTTCATCGGCTATCCAGCTGGCTGGCCGATGAGGCGGGCGCCACCGTTTTGTATCATGCCTTCCCGGTTTACATCGACGAACGGCATCAAACCCTGCTCGGCTACGGCATGATCCGGCTCGATTTCATGCCGGCCCTGCTGCAGCAGGAAGCGCTCCACTTCGCGGACAAGGCCAGCATCAAGCTGACGCTGAAACCGGGCGAAAACCTGCCTGCCACCAAGCTGCTTTCAAGGCTGACGTTCAAAGCCCAGCCCGACCCCGACCGGCTCCGCTTTCAGAGCATCCTGTCACGCACCCTGCTTGCGCTGTTTGTGCTCCTGATGGCCATGTCCCTGCTCGGTTTCGTCGTCTACAACCGCCTGCTGGTGCGTCCGCTACGCCGGCTATCGCAGGATATCGATGCCATGCAGCACGGCCGGTTCAGCCCCCATTCCTCGCGTTCGCAGGCCATGCGCATCAGCGAACTGGAGAATGTCCGCCGCTCGCTGTATGACTATCAGCTGCAATTGCGCGAACTGCACGGCTCGCTGGAACACCAGAATCGCGAATTCCATTCGCAGGCACGCCAGGATGCGCTCACCGGCTGCCACAACCGGCGCGCCTATGAAGAAGACTGGGAGAAATTCCGTATCGAGCTGAAAAATGCGCCACAAGGCGTGGCCTTTCTGCTGTTCGATTGCGACCGCTTCAAGACCATCAACGACACTTACGGCCACGCCAAGGGCGACCGCGTGCTGTCCATCATCGCCGATGCACTGGTGATGGCGCTGCGCGCCAACGACCGCCTGTACCGCCTCGGCGGGGACGAGTTCGCCACCTTCCTGTCACGCACCACCCCGGCCCAGGCCAAGCAGATCGCGCAGCGCTGCCAAAGCCTGCTCGACGCGTCGGTCTTCAGCGATCTGGGAATCAATGAGCCAGTCGGGATCAGCATCGGCATCGCCTTCTGCGCGCCCGATCAGCTCGAGCATATCAACGACCTGCCCAAGCAGGCGGACATCGCCATGTACACCGCGAAACAGCCCGGCCGTACCCGCATCGCCCTGTATGGCGAGGATACCGAGCGCGCCTCGCAGACGCTGGTGGCCAGCCGCGAAACCAGCGCCCTGTTCCAAGCCCTGGCCAGCCCCGGCATGATCGAAATGCATTACCAGTCCATTCACGCGCTGCCCGGGCGCAAGGTGGATTATTACGAAGCCCTGGCGCGCATCCGCTACCGCAACGACCTCATCATGCCGGACGCCTTCCTGCCGGTTGTCAGCAGCCGCCGCCTGGAGGCCGGGTTCGATCTGGCGGTGCTGAACCAGGTCGATGCCGACCTGTCGTCACAGCAGCTGCCGCCCGGCATCGGGGTATCGATCAACCTGTCCGCTCAAAGCATTTCGCACCCCGAGGTCGTGTCGCAACTGCTGGAGTTGTCGCGTCACAATGCCCGCCACCCGCTGATGCTGGAAATCACGGAAACCTCGCTCATCACGCAAATGTCGGAGGTGCGCACCTATCTCGACCTGCTGCGTACCGTGAACTACCGCATCGCCATGGACGATTTCGGCACCGGCTACTCGCCGTTGCGTTATCTGGTCGATCTGCCGGTGGACGTGGTCAAGTTCGACATCTCGCTGGTGAACAAGCTGGGACAGGACAACCGTGCAAGCCAGGTGGTAGCCGACTTCGCCCGCATGATGAGCGATGCGGGCTACTCGCTGGTAGCCGAGGGCGTGGAAACCGACACCATCCTGCGCAAGGTCGAAAGCCTGGGCATTGCACACGTGCAGGGTTACTTGCTGAGCCGTCCCATGCCGCTGGCCAAAGTGGCCGCCAGCTTCGACGACCAGAACGCAGACGTCAATTGCACCGCCTGATTCCGGGCATCAATGCTTGCCCGAGCGCCAGATGGAAAAAATGATCCACAGGCTGTTGAAAAACGCGATCAGGAATCCCAGCAGGCCGAACAGCGGCAGGCCGAATAGCTGGGGGCCGCCTTTCACCGTCATGATGATGCTCGAGCCGACGACCAGCGAGGCCGTCAGAATGCCCATGGTCAGCCGGTTGCTGGCACGGTCCAGCTGATGGCCGAACTGATCCAGTCGCTTCAGGTCGAGATCGACCTTGACCCGGCCCCGCCGCATATCGCGCAACAGATGCCGTAGATCGCGCGGCACATCGGCCAGCACCTCCAGCGTCTCGCGCACGCTCTTGCGCCCGCGCGCAAGCAAGGCCTGCGGCGTGTAACGCTGCTGGATGACGCGTTCCACGAAGGGCGTCACATGGTCGATCATGTGGAATTCCGGATCGAGTTGCTGGCCCAGCCCCTCCAGCGTGATCAGCGTCTTGAACAACAGGGTCAGATCGGCCGGCAGGACCAGGTTGTTGTCACGCATGACCGCCGTGATGTCGTTCAGCAATCCACCGATTTTCACGTCCTTGAGTTGCAGATCGTCGTAGCTCTGCAGCAGTTCCGCCACGTCGTAGGCCAGGCGGTCTTCATCGCCGACCGACTCGCCACTCCAGTCGAGCAGCACCTGTAGCAAGGCCTGCTCGTCCTTGCGCGTCAAGGCATGCAGCAGATCGACGATCTGGTTGCGGCGGGGATTGGTCAGCATCCCCACCATGCCGAAGTCGATCATGCCAATGCGGTTGTCTGGCAGGAAAAGAACATTCCCGGGATGCGGGTCGGCATGGAAATAGCCATGTTCCAGCACCATGCGCAGCACGGCATCGGCCCCGCGTGCCGCCAGCAGCTTGGGATCGAGTCCCTGCGCGCGCAGCTTGTCGGGCGCGACGCCGGCCATCCCGATGATTTCTTCCTGCACATTGACGCGATCATTGGTGTACTCCCAGTACACCCGGGGAATTTTCACCAGCGGCTCGTCGGCGAAATGACGCGCGAACTGGTCGATGTTGCGTGCTTCTTTCGCCAGGTCGAGTTCGCGATTCAAGGAGCGGCGGAACTGCGACACGATTTGGACCGGATCGTAGCGGCGCGAATCCGGTACTTCGCTTTCCAGCAGCTTGGCGGCGTGCTCCATGATGCGCAGATCGGCCTGGATCACCCCTTCGATGCCGGGCCGGCGCATCTTGACGACGACCCGCGTGCCGTCCTTGAGCGTGGCACGATATACCTGCGCAATGGAGGCCGCCGCCAGCGGCACCGTATCGAATTCCGCGAACACTTCGGCGGGATCGCCCTTGATGGCCGCCACCAGATCACGATGCAACCGCTCGTAAGGCACTGCCGGCACCTGGCTGTGCAGCTTCTCGAATTCGGTGATCCAGTGCGGCGGGAACATGTCGACCCGCGTCGCCAACACCTGGCCCAGCTTGACGAAGGTCGGACCGAGTTCTTCCAGTGCGCGGCGCACGCGCACCGGCGCGTCGAGCTGGCTGATCTCGCTGGTGCTGTGCCAGTGCAAAACCCGGCCGGCGCGCTCCAGTGCGCCGCTGATGCCCAGGACGCGCACCAGATCGCCCCAGCCATAACGGATCATCACCGAGGCGATTTCATGCAATCGCGGCAGGTCGCGCACGACCGAAATGGTTTCCCAGAGCATCGTTGTTTTTTGGAATCAGTTAATGCCGAGAGTGTACCCGCAAGGGCACGTCGGATCCGTAAGCCACTGCGGCAACGACCTGCTGTCGCCGCAAGCCGCATGGCGGGGATAACCCGCGCCCGTCGCGGAGAGGTCAGGAACGCAGGCGCTCGCTCTGCCGTTTGAGCGAATCGGACAGAGCCTCCAGGATGCCGCTCGCCACTAACGACAGGCGTTCGGTCGCCTTACTGGCCGATTCGCTCAGCCCGGCCCGTCCCGCGGCGCCGCTGGCCTTCACGCCGTTCGCCAGTTGCTGGAGCGCTTCGCGCACCTGTTCGCCGGTGCGGGTGCCGCTGATTATCAGGTGATCGCTCAGGTAGCCGAGTTCTTCCTTCAGCTTGCCGCCCGATTGGCTGGCGGTCTGCTTCAGGGCTTCGACAATCTGGCCCTCCAGGTCGCGGAGTTGTTCGAGGCTCGCCTTCAGTTCATTGTCCTTGAAGGATTGGCCTTGGGTGGCCGCTTCGCGCAAGGTATAGGACGCCGCCTGTGCCGCGCTGCCG
The DNA here is from genome assembly GCF_013693775.1 of Thiobacillus sp. Classification (NCBI taxonomy): domain Bacteria; kingdom Pseudomonadati; phylum Pseudomonadota; class Betaproteobacteria; order Nitrosomonadales; family Thiobacillaceae; genus Thiobacillus; species Thiobacillus sp. The sequence goes on along the minus strand of NZ_CP059257.1, from coordinate 331,579 downwards.
ACGGCCTCGTCCAGACCGGCGATCGCCTGTTTGAGTCCATCCTTCATTTCGCCGCCGCGCGAAGTCAGGCCGCTGCCCACGCCGGACGAGATGGCAACGACCAACTCGCGTATGTCATTCAGCGCCATGCGCCGTTCGTGCAGCACGCGCGCAGTCAATTCACGGACGCGCTCGTGCAGGTCGGGCGCGGACACTGCCGCCGCGGCCTCGTCGTGCAATTGCACAAGCTGCGTATTTTCAGGGATACTCATTTCGCCTGTGGCAGGCGTGTTCACGTCATTCATGATGCAGTCCTCAGGGTCAAGATTTGCCGCATTTGGCCGTAGTTTCGCTTCAACTATAGAGCAGATTGCCATTCGATGAAGTCCGTCCTGCTGTCAGCCATTCTGGTCGTTCTGCTCACGCAACCTGCGCATGCCGCGCCGTCCGACGACATATCCATCTATGCGGTCAGCCTGGTGGGCAGCCCCTATCGCCTGGGCGGCACGTCGCCCGAGACCGGACTCGATTGCAGCGGTTTCGTCGACCACGTCTTCCGCCAGATCACCGGCGTCAAGCTGCCCCACGACAGTCTGGCGATCAGCGAATCCACGCAAACGCTCAACCAGGCCGATCTCCAGCCCGGCGATCTGGTTTTCTTCAACACCCTCGGCCACGCGTTCTCCCACGTCGGCATCTATCTGGGCGACGACCGCTTCGTGCATGCCACGAGCAGCCGGACCGGTTCGGTCATGGTGTCCAGGCTCAGCGATCCTTACTGGCGTGAGCGGTTCGACGGCGCTCGCCGCGTCGCCCTGCCTGCGGACCCGTCCGTGACGGTTGCCTCGTTCGAGTAGGGCCGCCCGAAGTCCTTCCCCACTCGCCTCTGCCGGATATCCAGGGAAGCGCCGCAAGGCTCCAATCCGCGCAATCCAGAATTGATAAGCGTTCTCATTTTTAGTACGATGCAGGCATTCTTAATCTCAGCAGGAAAGCCCGCAACATGCCATTCCCCAGACTGATCACCGCGCTGCTCCTGGCCGCTGTAGCCCTGCCCGCAGCAGCCGAGGACGTCGTGGTGTATTCCGCGCGCAATGAACAGCTCATCAAACCCCTGTTCGATGCCTATACCCGCGACACCGGCGTACAGATCAAATTCATCACGGACAAGGAAGGTCCGCTGATGGCACGGCTGAAAGCCGAAGGCAGGAACACCCCCGCCGACGTGCTGCTAACGGTCGATGCCGGCAATCTGTGGCAGGCCGCGGAAGAAGGCCTGCTGCGCCGGATCCAGTCGAAGACCCTGCAGGCCAACGTGCCGGCCCATTTGCGCGATCCCAACAACGAATGGTTCGGTCTGTCGGTACGCGCGCGCACCCTGGTCTACAACACCAACATGGTCAAGCCTGCCGATCTGTCGACCTATGAAGACCTGGCCAATCCGAAATGGAAAGGCCGCCTTTGCCTGCGCACGTCGAAGAAAGTTTATAACCAGAGCCTGGTCGCCATGATGATCACCGAATACGGCGAAGGCAAAACCGAGGACATGGTGCGCGGCTGGATCGCCAACCTCGCCACGTCGCCCTTCCCCGACGACACCAAGGCGATGGAAGCCGTGGCGGCCGGCCAATGCGATGTCACGCTGGTCAACACCTATTATTTCGGCCGCCTGATGGCGAAGCAGCCGAACCTGCCGCTGGCGATTTTCTGGCCCAACCAGAACCTGAAGAACAAGGCTGCCGGCGTGCACGTCAACATCTCCGGGGCGGGTGTCACGCGCTACGCCCGGAATCCAGCCGGTGCGCAGAAATTGATCGAATGGCTGTCGTCCGACAAGGCGCAGAACCTGTTCGCCGACGTCAATCTGGAATACCCAGTCAACCCGAACGTGACGCCTGACAAGACCGTGGCCGCCTGGGGCAATTTCAGACAGAACCTCATCAACGTGAAGGAGGCTGGCAGCCTGCAGGCCAAGGCCGTAAAATTGATGGATCGCGCCGGCTACAAGTAAGAAGTGCCCCATCTTGTCTGACAAGCTTGCAATGCCCTCAAGAACGCCCGCTGCGGGCGTTTTTGTTTGGTCGCCTCCCAGCGGCTGGATGCTGTTCGCCCTTGCGATCACCGCGTTGGTGCTGGTGCCGGTCGTGGTCACCTTCTCGTCGTTTGCACAGGTAGACGGCGATATCCTTGCCCACCTGACCGAATTCGTCCTGCCCGAACTGGTCGGCAATACCTTGTGGCTGCTACTCGGCGTGGGGATCGGCGTCAGCGTGCTGGGCGTGTCGCTGGCCTGGCTCACGGCGATGTGCGACTTTCCCGGACGCCGCCTGTTCGACTGGGCACTGCTGCTGCCGCTGGCCTTGCCCGCCTACGTCACCGCCTTTGTCGCGATCGGCCTGCTGGATTTCACTGGTCCGCTGCAGACCTGGCTGCGAGAAAGCTGGGGTATCACCGGCTTGCCCGAGATCCGCTCGCGCGGTGGGGTCATCCTGGTGATGTCGCTGGCGCTCTACCCCTATGTCTATCTGATTGCGAAGAACGCCTTCGCCACGCAAGGTGCGATCGCGCTGGAAGCCGCACAATCGCTTGGCTTGTCGCGCTGGCAAGGATTCTTCCGGGTGGCGCTGCCAATGGCGCGACCGTGGATCGCCGCCGGCTTGATGCTGGCGCTGATGGAGACCCTGGCCGACTTCGGCACCATGGCGATCTTCAACTACGACACCTTCACTACCGCCATCTACAAGGCCTGGTATAGCCTGTTCTCCCTGCCGGCAGCGGCGCAGCTGGCCTCGATCCTGATTCTGTTCGTGCTGGTCGCGGTGGTGTTCGAGCAGCGTTCACGCACGCGGATGCGCTATGGTGCCGTGGGCCGCAGTGCCGCGCAGCGCCGAATCCGGCTGCCGCCGGCCCTGGCCGGGTTGGCGTTCCTGTATGCCGGGACGGTGCTGGCCGTCGCCTTCCTCATTCCGGTCATGCAGCTTGCCCTGTGGGCACGCACGGTTCTCACCGATGATCTCGATTCGCGCTACTGGGACTTCGCATGGCATTCAGTGCTGCTGGCCGGCATCGGCGCACTGATGGTGGCAGCCGTCGCACTGCTGCTCGCCTACGCTGGACGTCAACGCCCCGGTGCCGCAATGACCTGGACGCAACGCCTCGCCACGCTCGGCTATGCTTTCCCCGGCGCCGTACTGGCGGTGGGGCTGTTCATCCCGATGGCGGCGCTGGACAACTGGCTGATCGATCGCGGCCGCAGCTGGTTCGGCTTCGGCGGCACCGAGATCCTCAAAGGCACGCTGCTGATCATGTTGCTGGCCTATCTGGTGCGTTTTCTTGCAGTCGGCTTCGGTCCCATCGACAGCGGGCTGCACCGCATCACCCGCAGTATCGACGAAGCCGCGCGCAACCTCGGCAGCTCAACCACCGCATTGCTCACCCGTGTGCACTTCCCCATCCTGCGTGCCAGCCTGCTGACAGCCGCGGCGCTGACCTTCGTCGACATCATGAAGGAAATGCCCATTACCCTGATGACCCGCCCATTCGGCTGGGACACACTGGCAGTGCGGGTGTTCGAGATGACCTCGGAAGGCGAATGGGAGCGCGCCGCGTTGCCTTCGCTCGCCATCGTCGTTGCCGGTATCATCCCCATCATTCTCCTGACCTGGCGCGGTACGCGCCCGCTTGACTGACCCCCTATGGCTGAACTGATCCTCGACTCGGTGTCGCAGTCGTACGCCGCACGCCAGATCATCGCCGACCTCTCCTTCACCCTGCCCGAAGGGGCGATCGGCTGCCTGCTCGGCCCGTCGGGCTGCGGCAAGACCACCGCACTGCGCTGCATCTCCGGCTTCGAGCCGATCCAGGCGGGCGAGATCCGCATCGGCGGCGAAGTTGTCAGCCGCCCCGGCTGGATGCTGCCCGCCGAAAAACGCCGCGTCGGCATGGTGTTCCAGGACTACGCGCTGTTCCCGCACCTGAACGTGGCGGACAACGTCGGCTTCGGCCTGCGCGGCCAACCCTCGACTGCGCGTCTGGCGCGAGTCGACGAATTGCTGGCGCTGGTCGGCCTGGCCGGCCACGCCGGGCAGTTCCCGCACCAGCTTTCCGGCGGCCAGCAGCAGCGCGTGGCCCTTGCCCGCGCGCTGGCGCCGCGCCCGCGCCTGATCCTGATGGACGAGCCTTTTTCCAATCTCGACGTCGAACTGCGCGAACGCCTGTCGCTCGAAGTGCGCGACATCCTCAAGCGCGAGGCGACCACCGCGCTCATCGTCACCCACGACCAGTACGAGGCCTTCGCGCTCGCCGACTGGGTCGGCGTCATGCATGAAGGCCGCATCCAGCAGTGGGACACGCCATACAACCTGTATCACGAACCGGCGAACCGCTTTGTCGCCGACTTTGTCGGCCAGGGCACGCTGCTCACCGGCGAAGTCGTCAACGACCATCAGGTCGAAATCGAGCTCGGCGTGCTCGACGGCCACATCCCGGTCGAATGCGACGCCAGCGGCTGCGACGAATGCGTGCGCAACTGCCATGTCGACGTGCTGCTGCGTCCCGACGACATCGTCCACGACGACGACAGCCTGCTGCTGGCGGAAGTCGAGAACAAGGCCTTCCGTGGCGCCGAATTCCTCTACACGCTGAAGCTGCCGAGCGGCCAGCGCGCACTGTCGCTGGTGCCGTCGCACCATAATCACGCCATCGGCGAGAAGATCGGCATCAAGCTGGCCGTCGATCATGTCGTGGCATTCCGCCGCGAATAATTCCATGCTGCCTGCCCCTCTCCGCGGCTTGCTGTTCAATGTCGGGCTGGGTTTCACTGCCGCCCTGTTGCTGATGCTGGCCGTGATCGGCCTGGGCGTCACCCAGATGGCCTATCTCAACGCTGAGCTCTCGAAAGTCGTATCCGTCAACAACGTCAAGACGCGTCTGGCTTCACACATGCGTGACACCCTGCGCGACCGCGCGATGCTGATGCACAACATCGTGGTCTCCATCGATCCTTGGGAAAAAGACACGCTCTTCCTGCAGTTCCAGGAGTATGGCGAACGCTATTCCAAGGACCGCAGCCAACTGGTGACGATGCTCAGCACGCCCGAGGAAATCAAGCTGATGGCCGACCTGGATGCCATCACGCTGGCCAATCAACCGGTCATGTTCAACGTGGTCGAAGCGGCGCTCGATGACAACAATTACAACGCATTGACCCTGCTGCAGAAAGAGGCCATTCCCCTGCAGAACCGTTTGGTCGAAGCGCTCGACAACATGACCAACCTGCAGCGCAAGGAAAACGAGACCGCACTGGGCAAAACCTTCACCGCCTACCAGGCCACGCGCAACCTGATGCTGGTGCTGGGCATCTTCGCGACCTTGCTGGCCTCGTTGGTGGCCATACTGGTAGGCCGCATGCTGACCCAGACACGCCAACTGGAAGTGGAAAGGCAGAAGTACCAGACCCTGTTCGAAACTAACTCGGACGCCGTCGTCATCCTCGACAACTCAGGATTCACCGACTGCAATCCGGCCACGCTGTCGCTGTTCGGCATGGATACGGTCAAAGAATTCCTTCACACGCCGATACAGAAACTCGGCACGCCCATCCAGGCCAATGGCGGAATGGCCATCGACAACGCCATGCGGGCCATCAACCTGGCGCGCCGCCTGGGGCATTCAGCCATAGACTGGCAGGGCGTGCGCAAGGACGGCTCGGTATTTTCGGCCGAGATCGCCCTTCATGCCATGACGCTGGAAGGCAAGCCGGTGATCCAGGCGATCATGCGCGACGTCTCCGAACGCCGGGCCGCCGAGGCCGCCAAGGAAGCGGCCCGCGAGGCAGCCGTCCAGATGGCGCGCGCCAAATCGGAGTTCGTCGCCAACGTCAGCCATGAAATCCGCACGCCGATGCATGGCATCCTAGGGATGAGCGGGCTGCTGCTGAAAACCCCGCTCGACGGCCGTCAGCGCGAATATGCCTCCACCCTGAGAAGCTCGGCCGAAAGCCTGCTTACGATCATCAACGACATTCTCGACTTCTCCAAGATCGAGGCGGGCAAGCTTTCCATCGAACAGGTCGCCTTCTCGCCGGTTGCATTGGTACAGGGCGTGACGGCCCTGTTCCAGGCGCGCGCGCTGGAGAAAAATCTGCAACTCGCCCTGTCGCTGCCCGAACACGCGCCTCCCGCGCTGCTGGGCGATCCCACGCGCATCCGCCAGATCCTGCTGAATCTGGTCGACAACGCCATCAAATTCACCCATCAGGGCGAAGTCGAACTGCACGCGCGCTTCGCAACGAACGAGGACGGTATCGGATGCCAGTTCAGCGTGCGTGACAGCGGCATCGGCATGAATGAAGAAACCCAGACACGTCTGTTCCAGGCTTTTTCGCAGGCGGATTCATCGACCACCCGACGCTATGGCGGAACCGGCCTGGGCCTTGCGGTCAGCAGCCAGCTGGCCGGCCTGATGGGTGGGCGGCTCACGGTCGAGAGCCAACCGGGCAGGNGAAGCTGCTTCACCCTCCATCTCTCGCTTCCTGCGACCACCCTGCCACTGGTCGAGCTTCCGACGCAGTCCGTCATCCAGCTGCACGGCCGCGTCCTGATGGTGGAAGATCATCCCGTCAACCAGAAGGTCCTGTCGCACCAGCTGCGCGAAATGGGCCTGCAGTTTGCCGTGGCCGCCAGCGGTACCCAGGCGCTGGACCTGTTGTCGTCCGAAGCATTCGATCTGGTGCTGATGGACTGGCAAATGCCGGAGATGGACGGCCTCGAAGCCACCCAGCGGATTCGCCGGCTGGAAACCGATGCCCGCCACATTCCGATCATTGCATTGACCGCCAATGCCAATGCAGGTTTCCGCGAAGCCTGCCTGGCAGCGGGCGCGAACGATTACCTCAGCAAACCCTACACCGAAGCCGCATTGTCTGCGCTGCTGATGCAATGGCTGCCGCAGGCTGCGCCAGCTGCAGCCACCGCCCCGCTGCTCGACCTATCCGCCCTGCATGCGCGCTACCCCGGCAATCCGCAGCTGGTGCACGACCTGGAAACGCTCTTCGTCTCCACTACAGAAGCCAGCCTGAGCGCGCTGAAACACGGAATCGAACAAGGCCAGACCGAGCTCTGCCGCAAGGAAGCGCATGCCCTCAAGGGCGCAGCCGCCAGCGTGATGGCCACCGTCATCCGCGAAGGCGCCGCGCGCATCGAAACCCGCGTGCAAAGCGGCGATTTCGCCGCCGCGGCAACGGAACTGGCGGCGCTGGAAGCACACTTCCGCACCCATGGCGGCGGCGCAGATTGACGCACGCCCTGCGGCGCGTAGGATAAAAACCTAGCCGTCCAGGAGACACGTCATGATGCGCTCGCTTCCCCTCCTACTCGCCAGCCTTTGCAGCCTGTCTGCAANNTCGCCGCCGCCCCCTGCGGCCACGCCCCCACCGACCGCAGCGCCAGCCACACCCGCTTCGCCCGAACAAAGCTGGATCGACGTCACGTCGACACCCTACGGCCCGATGCTGATGCAGCAGGCACCGCCGCCACCCTACCGCGATTACCAGATGAACCGCATCCTGACGCCAGAGGAAAAGGCACACTGGCTGCAGACGGCCATGCCCATGATGTCCCATCTGATGCAGATGGACGCGCGCGAGGCGATGAACTATTTCGCCCTCAAGTACAAAGCCAAGCCTGGCGTGTCGTTCGACCAGGTGGTCGAATCGATGATGCTGCGCGCCAATCAGCTGAACCTCAAGTTCGTCGGCAAGAACCTGATATGGAAGGAATTCAGGGCCATGCTGCACGACGACAAGGCGCCACGCGTCGAAGTATTCAGCTTCTGCGACATCGCCGTCGGCCGCGACCTCCTCAAGATCATTCCGGAGATCGTCGTATTCCTGCCCTGCCGCATCGCGGTGATGGAGGATGCCGACAAGAACATCTGGGTACTGACATTGGACTGGGACGTGACCTGGCTCGACCAGGCCGGCAAGCAGGCGGGCATCACGCCGGAATTGCGCAAGGGCGCGATGGACATCCGCGAGAAACTGGATAGCGTGATGCGTGCCGGCGCCGACGGCGCGCTATAAACGCCGGGCGCTGCCCGCAAAAATCTGAATGCCCGCTATCGCAGCCGGATGGCACCATACGGGATTCGTTTCCGGCCCCTAACCGCATGCCTACGCTTTTCTCCCCGTTCATCTCGCTCCCCGTGCTGGAGCGGAATTTCGCCGACGGACTCGCCGCCATGCTGGAAAACCATCGCGTCCTGGGCGTCTACATCCTCGTCCTCGCCAACGCCGCCTACGATCCGAAGCTGTGGACACGACTCGCGCCTGCACTGTCGGCACGTCATGCGGAACTCGCAGCGGCCCTCACCGACACCCTTCGCGACGGCAGGAAATTGGCCGATCCGGAGGATGACGTGCTGGTTTTCCTCAAGCTCCTCGCCATCGGCTTCGACCATCTGAAAACGATGGAAAGCCGCAGCGCCGGACCGTGGCACCTATTCTTCAACCCCATCCGCGCCTTGCGCCCGCCCCGCATCAGCGGAACGAAATTCGACAGTCTGCTGCGCCCCTTCGACCCCGCGGGTTTCCATTTCAACAAATCCTTTCTCGCCAGGGAAATCCTGTGGGAAGGCAAACTCGCCGCCAAGCCGGCACGCCTGCTGTACAACAAATTCCCCTTCGCCCGGCTGCATGGCTTGCTGGTGCCCGATCCCGAGCGCGAACTGCCGCAGTTCCTCACCNCCGAACTGCACGGCTGGGCCTGGCATCTCTGCGCCCATGCAGGCGCGCACGGCCTTTCCCTTGCCTACAACAGCACCGGTGCCGGCGCCTCGGTCAACCATCTGCACTTCCAGAGCTTCGTGCAGCCGAATCCCTTGCCGGTGAAATATCCGTGTTTTGCCCACAACGGCGGCAGCGAACCCTATCCACTTCCGTGCCAACGCTTCACCGAACCCGCCGACGCCTGGCTCGAGATCGATCGCCTGCATGCGCGCAACATCCCCTACAACCTGATCTACAGCAAGAACTGCTTGCATCTCATCGCCCGCGTGCCGCAGGACAGCGACAAACTGTGTGCGGATAGCCGCGGTTACGGCTGGAGCGAAATGGCGGGCGCGGTCACTCTGTTCAGTCGTGAAACGTTTGAAAACTTGAATGCGACGGAATTCGAGGCGGAATTGGCGGGCTTTGCGCCCTGACGGGGCGATTGTCCCCGTATCCCCTGGCCCAAACTGGCATAACCCACACATCACCGTGTCAAGACCTCATCGCTAAGCTCGCCAGGCTTACCTGAGGAGAAACGGCCGTGTGCAAATGGATTCATGCCCTGACGCTGATTCTCGCACTGAGCGCAGCTTTCCATTCGGCTGCCTCGACCATCAGTATTTCAGGTGCCAATGACCCGTTACCCCCACGGGCCTCGCATCATAAGCCTCGCCGTGCCAGAGCCCGCAACGCCCTGGTTGGTCGTAACGCTGCTTCCGATATTGATACCGCTCGGACGTAAACGCACCTCGCACGGGTGCTAGCCAGCGGTCATTCCAGTATGATCACCTGCCCCTGCAGCAAAGCCTCCACGCCCCAGCCAGGCGCTGCCTCGCGTAGTTCGTTCATGATCGCCGACTCATTGCCCGGCTTCAGATGCGTGATCCACACTTCTGGCCGCGCGCTGAGCCCATTCAACTCCGCCGCCAGCGAATCCGGCCAGTGATGCTTCGACGCCTTGGCGATCTCGACCAGTTCGTTTTCGAACGAGGTTTCGATGATGAGGTGGCGCAGGTCGGGAATAGCGTTGAGCGCGGCGACGAAGGGAGCGCTGTGAGTGGTGTCGCCGCTGAACACCAGGCTGCCGGATGCCGTGGCCACATGCAGGCCGCATGCCGGCACCACATGGTTGACCGGCAATGGGCGGAATGTGCGTCCCCTCAGGGTGAACGCCTCGCCCAGGCCGAGCGGCGCGAAGCGTAGCCAGGGCGCCTCCTCGCTCGGAATCTTGCGAAAATCCGGCCACAGCTGCCAATTGAAGAGATGGGTGGACAGTACCTCCAGCACCTCGGGTAGCGCATGCACCGTCACCGGCGTACCGCGCAGGTCGCCGACGCTGTCGAGCAGCAGCGGCAGCCCCAGCACATGATCGAGATGGGCATGGGTGAGGAGCACGTGGTCGATCTTCACCAGTTGCTCGAAGTCGAGTGTGGTGAGACCGCTGCCGGCATCGATCAGCACATCGTCGTCGACCATGAGGCACGTGGTATGACGCCCACTGCCGATGCCGCCGCTGCAACCCAATACGGTAAGTTTCATGGTCACTTTGTCGTGTAGACGAACACGCCGTCCCAGTTGGCGGGCGGCGGCGTTTCGCGGAAATGCGCGATGCGTTCGAGATAGATATCGTACAGCGTACGCGGCGTGCGGGCATTGAGCGCGCGTAGTGCCGATTCGGCCGCCTCCCAATCCTGTGACTGATAACTCGCAAAAGCAAGCTCGAAATCGGCTGCGCCCTGACGCACCGACTCGTCGAGGCCGGCCTTGCCACCCAACGGCTCGTATATCGCCACCGGGGTTTCCTTGCCCTTGACGCGCACGTCGTCGACTTTCATGAAGACGTGCTCCGGATCGGCCTCGACCGTCGTCTGCGTGACCAGGATGCCGACGCCATACTGCTTGGTGATGCCCTCGAGACGCGAGCCGAGGTTGACCGCGTCGCCCATCACCGTGTAGGACATGCGGAATTCCGAGCCCATGTTGCCGACGCTCATGCGACCGGTGTTGACGCCGACACCGATCTTCACCTCGGGCCAGCCACGCGCGGCGAATTCCTGATTCAGTTGCGACAGCGCAGCCTGCATGTCGAGCGCAGTCTGTACGGCACGACTGGCATGATCGCCCAAGTCCACCGGCGCGTTCCAGAACGCCATGATGGCATCACCGATGTATTTGTCGATGGTGCCCCGGTGCTGCTGGACGATGCGCGTCATGGTCGACAGGTAGGCATTCAGCACTTCGGCCAGCTCGACCGGCGGCAGTTTCTCGGAGAAGTTTGTAAAGCCGCGGATATCGGAGAACAGCACCGTCATCTCGCGCGACTGTCCTTCCATCGTGTAGTGGGCTGGATCCTGGCTCATCTCGTCGGCGAGTTCGGGCGGAACATACTGGCCGAAGAGTTTGGTGATCTGGCGTTTGCTGCGCGTCGCCGCAAANAATCCGTAGGCGGTGTTGAGCGCATACAGACCCAATATCGTCAGCATCGGCGCCGCCATCGGCACCACCCAGAAACGCGACCAGGCGGCTGCATAGGCTGCCAGCAGCAATCCCAGCATCGCGAAGCTCGCCAGCAGGCCGGCCACCGGGCCGAAGCGCAGCAATACACCCGTCAGCAACGCGCCCAGCAACAACACGGCTAGCAGACGCACGTCGTCGGCCCACGCGGGCATGCTGCGGGTGGTGCCGTCGAGCATCCCGGCAATCAGGTGGGCGTGAATCTCGACGCCCGGGAAGGTATTGGAGAATGGCGTCACGCGCAGGTCGGTCAACCCTGGCGCAGTCGACCCCACCAGCACGATGCGGTTTTCCAGTTGTGCCGGCGCCACCTTGCCCGCCAGCACCTGTGCCGCCGAAATGTAGGGGAACGGCGAACCGGCGCGATACGGCACATACACGGTGCCGCCGGCACTCAAGGGTATGCGAATGCCGCCCACTTCGATCCACGGCGTACGATATGTCCTGCCGAGCAGACGGCTTTGCTCGACGCCAGCTGTCACGGGATCGCCGCCGAACGCCACCCGCAGGGTGGACGCCGACAGCGCCAGGTAATAGCCGGCGTCGAACGGGGTGACCAGGTTCATCTGGCGCGCCGTGCCATCGGTGTCGGCCCGCATGTTGAAGAACCCGGCAGCCGGTGCCGCTTGCTGGAATGCCGCCAGATTCGCGCCATAGCCAGTAGGCGACGGCATACCCGGGTGCAGCGGATCGAACGCCGTGCCCGGCAGGGACGATGGCGGCAACGTGCCGGTGCGAGCGTCGCCGTAGCCCGCCGGGATGAAGTAATAGCCCAGCGAAACCGGACGTTCGGCGAGCGCCTGGGCAAAACGGGCGTCGTAATCGAGCCGGGGCGCGAGGTGCTCGAGCGCGTTCTGAAAATCGCGACTGCCCGCCAGGTCATGCTGCGCCAGCCGTTTGAGGGTATCGAGTCCCGAACTGTGGTCCGGTTCGGCGAACACGACGTCGAAACCCACTGCCGCCACGCCGTAGCGGTCGAACAGTTGCGCGATCAGCCGGGTCATGGTGTCGCGGCTCCACGGCCAGCGCCCAACGCTCTTCAGGCTGGCTTCGTCGATGTCGAGGATGGCCACGCGGTCGTCCTGGCCGGACAGCGCCGTGCGCTTCAGCCAGACGTCATACAGCCAGGCCTCGGCACGCTGCATGGGAGCGATATGGATCAGCCCACCCACATGGGCCGCGATCAGCAGGACAAACAGCGCAGACAGGCCTGCCTGCGCCAGCCGGGACGAAACGCGCTTCACCGAAGATGGTAGAAGCGGCCGGGCAGGTCCTTGCCATGCACGGCATCAAGACGGCTGCCGACGGCCTCGCCCAGTTCAGCCAGGCGATCGGCCGGATGCGGGTGGGTCTTGTACAGCAGGCTGGTCCGGCTGTCCTTGGCCGGCAGTCCAGCCAGATCCTGCAATACCTCGGGCAGCCCCCAGGGATCGTAGCCGGCGCGCGCCGCAAACACGATGCCGACACGATCGGCCTCGAATTCGGCATTCTTGTCGAGTCCGCGCGCCATGATTTCCGCGCCGTTGCCGATCAGGTTCTGCACCACTTGGTCGCTGTCCTTCACCTTGTTGCTGGCCGCCTGGCCCAGTGCGCCAATCAGGCTGGACTGCTTGAGCACCTTGAGGTGATGTTTCAGGGTGACGTGCGCGATTTCATGCGCCAGCACGCCGGCCAGCTCGGCTTCGTTATTCAGGCGCTGGTAGAGGCCCTTGGTCACGAAGATGTAGCCGCCGGGTGCAGCGAATGCGTTGATGTCCTCGGTATCGAGCACGCCGAAATGCCAGGTGACATCCTTGCGGCCGCTCTGCAGCGCCACCCAGTTGCCGACCAGGTTGACGTAGCGCTGGAGCTTGTCGTCGCGTACCAACGGCACGGCGCCGAGTAGGTTGCCCGCGATCTGCTTGCCGATGCGCGTTTCTTCTTCTGGCGAGTAATTGCCGAACAGTGCAAACCCCAGTTGCTGGGCATCGATTTTTTGTTTGGCCGGCGGCGAGACGCAGTGGTATTTTGCGAGGCATCAGGTGCGGGCGACGTCTGTGCCGGGGCCGATTGCGCCTTCTTGTCCTTGTTCAGCTCCTGGTTGATGCGCTCTTCCAGCAGCTTGCCGAAATCCAACGCCGACGCCACCCCGCTGAACGACACCAGGGCAATGGCCAGAACCATCCATTTGAATTTCATCAGTTGGTCTCCCATGGCGAGGATGGCTTGGCGGACTGGGGCACAGGCAAGGCCGCCACATTGGTCGTCGTCAATCCGGACTCGGCTGCAAAACTGCGGGCCTGTGCAGGGGTGACCTGCCAGGTGTTCAATCGGGCCAGTTCTTCGCCATTGAACTTGGCCTGTTTCAGATCTTCGTCGTTCAAGCCGCGCAGGCCCGCCACAGCCACCACACGGCTGGGATCGGATCGTGTCGTGGCCGCGCCCACCACGTCGCCCAGCCCGGCGCCACCCAACCCGCCTGCCCCGGCCCGTACCGACAGCAACCGGATCCAGCCGGTCGACTTGCCCGAGGTCACGCGCAACCAGCCGCCCTGCTTGGAAAGGATGTTGACGCTGGCGCCTTTGGATACGCTCGCTGCCACTTTGGACGATGCGCTCGGCTGGCTGTAGAGCTTGTCGTTGCGCAGGACCGTGCCGGGCGCGGCGATCGCCGATGCGGCCGCCATGCACAACACCAGCGCGCTTGCCGGAATCAGGAATGTCTTCATCGTGTGTCTTCTCCGTGTGACTGCGAAACTGTAGGGCCTGCCACCCGATGGTGCAAGCGCCGGCAATGGCGTTAAGATGCCGCGATGAATTTTCTTGCGGCTTCCATCGAATCGCTCGGCGCCAAGGTCGTCGGCTGGTTCACCGTCGGGTACGGCATGTTCGCCTTTCTGGCCAAGGCTGGCCTGCTGCTTCTGGAACCCGCCACCTGGAACCGCGCCACCTTCGATGTCGTGGTGAAACAGATCTACTTCACCGCGGTGCAGATCCTGCATGTATTCCTCGGCTACGCGCTGGTGATTTCATGGCTCATCATAACCATCATCCTGTCCACCGCACGCGACTTCGGTCTCACCGAATTCGCCAGCGAAATGACCATCCGCGTCCTGGTTCTGGAACTGCTGCCCTTCCTGACGGCGCTGTTCGTCGCCTTGCGCTCGGGCAGCGCCATCAACACCGAAGTCGCACTGATGCAGGTCAACAATGAATTGGATGCGCTGGCGCATTGCAAGGTTCCGCCGATGCAGTTCGAATTCCTGCCGCGGCTGATTGGCGGGATCGTATCGGTCGTCACCCTGGCCGGCCTGGCCGGCCTGCTCGCCCTCCTGATGGGCTACCTCGCCATTTATGGCATGAACGTGGCCGGCTTCGAGCCGTATACCCGGACCATCGCANAAATCTTCGACTTCAGGATCATGGCGGGTCTGATCGCCAAATGCGCGCTATTCGGACTGGCAGTCACGCTGATCCCGGTCACTGCCGGGCTGGAGACGCCGAAANAACTCTTCATGGTGCCGGTTTCCGTGCTGCGCGGCATGATGCGGGTGTTCTTCGCCATCGTGGCGATCGAGGTGGTGTCATTAGCGCTCAAATACATCTGATCCCGTTCGACGACCGCGACACCCTGATGGCGGCAGTCGACGCCCTGCCCGACGACGTGGCGCGCGTCGCACTCAACCTGCCGCTGCGCGCCAACCTATCTGCGCTCGACAACATCGCACTGATCCCGATCTACCGGGGCCACTTCAACGTCGCCGAATCGAACTGCCAGGCCCTGCAATTGCTGGAACAGCTGGGCCATGCCGGCATCGCGCCGCTACGCGACCCCGACATGACCCCCGCGCAGCGCNTTATCACCAAGCTGGCACGCGCGCTCATCCTGAAGCGCCCGCGACTGGTCATCGACCGCCCCGGTGCCATGCTTTACGATGTGCCTTATCCGAGCTTCATCCGGCAACTGGCCGTACAAGCGGAGATGACGGGCACCTGGGAAATATTCGACTTCAGCTGGAACCAGGCACTTTATCAAGCATGAACAAACTGCATTTCAAGGTCGGGCTGTTTGCCGTCGCATCGCTGGTGCTGGCCGCGGTCTTCATCGTCTACCTGCTGCACGCACGCGGCTTCTTCGAANAAACCTTCCACCTGCAACTGGCCGCAGCCAGTGCCGACGGCGTGGCGCCCGGCGTGCCGGTGGTGTTCTCCGGCATCGAGATCGGCCGCGTCACCACACTCGGCCTGAATGAGAACGGCGGCATCATCATCCATACCGAATTCCTCAGCCGCAATGCCAAATGGCTGAAGGAGAACAGCAGCTTCACCCTCGACAAGCCCATCGTCGGCGGCGCCAAGATCCGGGTCGACTCGCCTGATCTCAGGGCGCCTGCGCTGCCCGACAACGCCACCATGCTGCTGCTCACGTCGGACATCAGCAAGGAGATCCCGGCGCTGGTCGAACGGGTCAAGGCAATCCTTGCCAACGTCGAGTATCTCACCCGCAAGGATGGCGAGATCAACGCCACGCTGGCCAACGTGAAGACCGTGACCGGACGCATGACCGGCGAATACGGTGTGCTCGAAGGCGTGCTCGGCAGTCCGGAGAAGGCGCGTGCGGTGACCGACTCGCTCGACAAGACCCGTGCCCTCATCGCCAAGCTCGATGCCATGACCGCCAAGACCGACCAGTGGCTGTTTGCCCAGGACGGCATGGCCGAACAGACGAAAGCCTCGCTGGCGCAGGTCCGGCTGATGCTGAACGATGCGCAGTCCAGTCTGAAGAAAGCCGACGCAGTGATGTCTAATGCCGTGGAGATTTCCGCCAACGTCAGGNACGGCACCCAGGACATCGCCAAGCTGCGCGCCGAGATCGACGATGCCGTGCGCAAGGCCAATGGCTTGATCAACGAGATCAACAAGAAATGGCCGTTCTCGCGTGAGCCCGAGGTGAAGCTGCCATGAAGACACTTCTCGCCCTCGCCAGCCTGCTCATGCTCGCCGCCTGCGGCAGCGGTGGCCCGCCGCCGCCAGACTGGAAAGTCGACTCGGCCGACCTGGTCGCGCGTTATCAGAAGCATGCGCTGCTCGGCGAGAATACGCTGGCGGAGCGCTACTTCCGGCAGGCGGTCGCCGCCACCGGGGGCAGGTCGTGTCGGCGAGACCGCGCGTCTGTGGCTGGTGCACTGCGCCACCCGCCGCGCCATGCTGATCGACGATGCCTGCAGCGAATATGCCGAGCTCGCCGGCAATCAACCGAATCCGGCCGATCAGGCCTATTACCGCTTCCTCACCCTGCGTTGGGACGGCCTCGACCTTGCCCTGCTACCCAGCCAGCATCGCGATCTCGTGCGTGCGCCCGCAGACAAACGACGTGCGGCACTGGAGCGGATCGATGACCCGCTTGCCCGCTTGCTCGACGCCAGCCTGCTGGTGATGCGCCAAGAAGCCGACGCGGGCACCCTGGCGACAGCAACGGAAACCGCATCGGAGCAGGGCTGGCGGCAACCCCTGCTCACTTACCTGAAACTGCGGCAGCAGCAGGCGGACAAACTTGGCCGGACTGCGGAGTCGGCACAACTTGCCCGCCGCATCCGACTGGTCGAGGAAAGCTTGGCCCAGCCGTGATTTGACGACTAAATAAACATATAAAGACTTAAGAATATAAATGTTCTTCCATGCCCTTCCGGGCCTTCACGGCATCACGCGCTTCCTCGTCGCGGGAATGATCTGAATCAAGTTATTGGCTTCAACTTCTCATGGGCCGACAGGCCGAGCCCATCGGTGTACTGATCGCCCTGCATGGCGCCAGGCCGTACAGATTCGTAAAAACTGCTGCCGCATTGACAAGCCTACGCATGATGATTACCGTGCTCGCTCGAAGAGTTTTTCTTCGTAAATAAAAACCAAGCTACAACCAGGACATTTAATTAAAAGGAGGAGTTACCCATGAAATACACTACGATCGCGCTGGCTGCCCTGGCCATATTCGCCACTGCAGCTCACGCCACACCCGCCATGATGTCCGTTGAATGGACCGCTCAGGCTTGCGACGCCTGGAACAAGGATGCCACCCTGACGGACGGCCTGGGCGAAAAATGGATCAAGAACGACAAAGGCCGCGGCTACAAGATCATTCATCTGTATCGCACGGACTGCGGCGAAGCGACGCAGACTGAGCTGAAGATCGCCGCCAAGGATGGCAAGGCCATGTGCGTCTATGGCGGCGCGGTCCAGAACCACCAGATGGACTATGCGGTCGACTATACGATGCATGCCACCACCGATCGCTGGAACGAAATGGGCGCGGGTGAATATGGCCCGATGAAAGCTATGATGTTTGGCCGTCTCAAATTCACTGGCCCTAAAATGGAAGCGATGGGCGTGATGGGTCCGTTCGAGGCCTTCCTGCGTCTGCCGGGCAAAATCCCGGGCGACAAGGCCTGCCCCGCCAAGTAAACGGGTGAGCCGCAACAATAAGCCGGGAGATTTCCCGGCTTTTTTACGTCGGTGAATCGGACCCAGTCTAATGCACCGTTCCGGTCTGCACGTCGAGCGGCCGCCCATTGCGGATTTCCTCCGGCGTGGCCTCACGAATATCCATCACGTTCACCAGGCAGGTCACGCTCTGCCCAGCCAGTGAAGGATTGCCGTCCAGCGTGAGTTTGCCGTCCTCGATCGCGGTCACGTAAAAACCTTGGTCTCGCCCGACTCATTCTCGAACATGACTTCCGCCCCGATGCGCCGGAATTCCGGCGGCACGTTCTCGATGTCGTCAACGAACACCAGGCTCTCGTCGCGTAGCCCGTATCCCTCTTCGGGCGACAAGGCGATCTCGACGCGGTCGCCTATCTTGCGCCCCGCCACCGCCGCCTCGATCGCCGGCAGGATGCCGCTGTTGGCGCCCTGCACATAGCCCACCGGAATATCATGCTGCTCGACGACCATGCCGCGCGAATCCAGGATGGAATAGGTAATGTATACGAGTGTGTTGTGTGTCACGGTGACCATGCTGTCTCATCCATCTTCATCGAATAAAGCGCCACGCCTGTGTCTGACGAGCTCATGCGCCGCCCGCATATGATACCTTCGAAGTCCACGTCCACACCGCACCCCCATGAAACTGCTCAAACATCTGCCCGCCTGGAAGGACCTGGAACAGCACTTCAAGGCCATGCGCACCTTCGACATGCGCGCCGCATTCCGCGAGGACGCCGGCCGCTTCGACCAGCTCTCGCTACGCTGCGGGAACCTGCTGCTCGACTATTCGAAAAACCGCGTCACGCCCGACACCCTGGGCCTGCTGATGCAACTCGCACGCGAGTCCGAACTGGAGGGCATGCGCACTGCGATGTTCAGCGGCGAGCGCATCAACTTCACCGAACAGCGTGCCGTCCTGCACACGGCGCTGCGTGCGCCGGTCCGTCCGCCGCTGGTGGTGGAAGGCGTGGACGTCGAACGCGAAGTCGCCAAAGTGCTGAACCGCATGCAGCGTTTCGTCGAATCGATTCACAATGGCAGTTGGCGCGGCCATACCGGCAAGCCCATCCGCGACGTGGTGAACATCGGCATCGGCGGCTCGGACCTGGGACCGGCCATGGTGTGTCATGCGCTCGACCATTACGCGGTGGAAAACGTACGGGTGCATTTCGTCTCCAACCTCGATCCCGCGCACCTGGCCGGCACGCTGAAGCAGCTCGATCCCGAAACCACGCTGTTCATCGTCGCCTCGAAAACCTTCACCACACTGGAAACCCTGGCCAACGCCAATTCGGCCAAGGCCTGGCTGTTGGCTGCGCTGCGCGCGCCAGCTGCGGTGGCACGACATTTCGTGGCCCTGTCGACCAACGCCCAGGCAGTCGAGGCCTTCGGTATCGACCCCGACAACATGTTCATCTTCTGGGACTGGGTCGGCGGCCGCTACTCGCTGTGGTCGGCGATCGGCCTGTCGATCGCGCTGCAGATCGGCTGGGGCAACTTCCAGGCGCTGCTGGCGGGTGCCCATGCGATGGACATCCACTTCAAGGAAGCGCCGCTGGAGGCCAACATGCCGGTAATCCTCGGCATGCTCGGCATCTGGTATGCCAACTTCTGGGGCACCGACACCTACGGCATCTTTCCCTACGACCAGCGGCTGCGCCTACTGGTGCCGTTCCTGCAGCAACTCGACATGGAATCGAACGGCAAGAACGTCAACCGCACCAACAAGCTGGTCAACTACAACACCGGCCCCATCGTCTGGGGCGCGCCCGGCACCAACGGCCAGCATGCGTTCTTCGAACTGGTCCATCAGGGCACGCGCCTGATTCCGACCGATTTCCTGGTGGCGGCGGTCAATTCCACGCCGCTGGCCGACCAGCACGAATGGTTGCTGGCCAATTGCCTGGCGCAGACCGAAGCCTTGCTGAAAGGCAAGTCACGTGCGGTGATCGAGGCCGAACTGATCGCCCAGGGCATGAGCCGGGAAGACGCGAAAGCACTCGCACCGCACAAGGTCNTCCCCGGCAATCGCCCCAGCAACACCCTGCTTTATCAGAAGCTCGATCCGCACACGCTGGGCATGCTGATCGCCCTCTACGAGCACAAGGTCTTCGTGCAGGGCGTGATCTGGCAGATCAACAGCTTCGACCAGTGGGGCGTCGAGCTCGGCAAGCAACTGGCGCCGCCGATCCGCGCCGCGCTGAGTTCAGTTCGCGTGATCGGGGAACACGACGGTTCCACCCAGGGGCTGATCGCCGACATCCGCCGGCGGCGCGGGCTCAGTACCTGACTCGCACGCGGTAGGTCAATGTCGTCTTGCCTTCCGCAGGAATCTTCACTTTCCACTCCGCCGTGCCGGATGCCGCCTTGGTATGCGGCTGCGACTCGCTCACCATCGTCCAGTCGCCCGGCATCGGCTCGCGCACGGTGACAGTCACCGCTTCCGGCTTGGCGTTTTTCAACACGACTTCATAGGCCGACTCGAATACATAGTTGAAGCGGCCGCTACCCGCCAGTTTCTGGAAGGCGGTCTGTTTCCTGTCCGCGGTAATGTCAAACGCCTCGCCCAGCTTCAGGCGCACGGTCTCGTTCTTCGGCGTATGGTCGATGCGATCCTCGCCGACGAATTGCGCGTTGCCTTGCCCGTCCCGCTTGTAGACGCGGATCACGCCCTTGGGCAAGGGCACGCCGAGGCCTTCGCCCTTGTTGTCGAATTCGACGAACACGCCGACCTTGATCTTCTGGCCGATTTCGCCGACCTGCCCCGAGTAGTAGTAATTCGCACCCTCGAGCAGGAATTCCTTTCTCACCGGCACCCGGCTCGCCGCCATCAGTGCAACCTGCTTGGTCTGGTTCTCCGCCAGCGTGGTGGGGCGCTGCAGCGTGTAGAGATGGTATTCGAACAGCGATTCCTGCTGCATGTCGGCAGCGTCGGCCGCTTTCGCCGCCATGGCCATCGTCGCACGCGATATCGGCTGCGCCTCGCGCACCCGGTTGAGATCGCCTGCCACCAACTGCAGCTTGGCGTTCGGATAGGCCGCCCCGCTCTGGTTGGTCAGCGTCACCCAGCCGTTCAGATCGAGCCGGTCGTCATCGGCATTCAGTTCGGCTACGTAATCCGCACGCCATGCCAAACCGGAGGTCAGATAGGACAACTCCAGGTTCTGCAAGCCCGCAGACGGGTTGATCAGCGAGATGACCAGGGTAGGCGTATCGCGCAACGTGTCGGGCACACCGGGAAACGCCAGCCGTCCCGGTACGCCGGTTTCGATGCGGCCGTCGGCAAACTTGAGCACCACGCCGTTGTTGGTGGAAAGCACAGTGGCGGTTTCGCGGGTTTCCACGTCGGTGCCCGCATGCATGCGGATGACGCTGACCTCGCGTCCAACATATTTTTCGAGCAGCTTTTGCGGGGTCAGCAGATCGAAATCGAAATTCTGTTCCTGTAGCCGGAATCCGGCCGGATTCGACAGATTGCGCAACTGCGCGGTTTCCGGGCGCATCTGCGCCGACACTTCACGCCACGCCAGCTGATTGAAATCGCGTCCCAGCCTGACCCGCCGCGTATCCTTCACCAGCGCCAGGTTGTCGTTATAGATCGTAACCGCCACGCCTGACTGGTCGGATGCGGTGCTGACGATCTCATCGCGCGGCGCAGCCCAACCCGCCTGTGATGTAAGCATCAGGCCGGCGATTATCGTGTTGCGCAGTATTTCCTTCATCATAGGGTCCTCGTCCAGGTCTTTCCACAAGATTCCATGATGACGCAAGCACGCGAAAAATGCTTCCCGGCGCTAGAATGAACAAACGAATTCCGCAGTGAGCGACATGATCTCAGACGACTCCACTCCATCGCGCATCGTCGGCGGCGGCATCAATACCAGTGAATCCGAACAGCCCGTGGTGGTGACGCAGATGCTTGGCATAGCGAGCAGCGACCCGGTTCGGGAGGAAGTCTTGCGGGCGCGTTTCCTCTCGTTCGATCCGCTGTTCGACGTCGCCTCCAGTCTGGTTGCGCACCAGTTGGTCCTGCGCGGCCGGGCCGCCGGCGCCGATGCGCCCNCCGAACTCCGGCAAATGGAAGAGGACATGTTGCTGACCGGTTTGTATTCCCTGACCCAGGACGGCCTGACCGGCGAACTGCCCCTTCTGGTGAGAATCAGTACGGGCATGCTGTTCAGCGAAGTGCCGCAGCAACTCAACCACCGCCAGCTGATCTGGTGCGTGAACCTCGACAACGAGCAGCACCTGGCGCGTGCTCTGGCCCTGCAGGATGCGGGGCTGACGTTCTGTCCCACACTCAACCCCCAGGATGCGGTCGTGCAGGACAGTATGTCCGCCTGGCGCTACCTTGCCTGCAATGCCGACGACACGCCGCCGGCCGTTGCTGCGCGCCTGATCGTGGATGGCGTGCGGCATGCCCACGCCCAGGCTCGCTGGCCCGGCAACACCTGGTTTCGGGGCAGCTTCTTTNCCGGCGATACCCAGCCCGCCGAAATCAGCCATGAACAGGCCGTCCAGCTGGATCTGCTGGCCATCGCCCTGCGCGAATCGGTTGAAACCCTGGTGCAATTCTTCCGGCTGAACCCCGACATGGCGCCGCGCCTGCTTGCCATTGCCAACTCCCAGGCCGGCGGCTTGAGCCGGCCTGCCGAATCGACGGCCCATGCGCTCATCATGCTGGGCTCGCAACGCGCCGGCCGCGTGGCAGCCCTGCTGGCGTTGGCTGGCAGGCAGCCCACCGAATCCTCGCGTCACTATGCCATCACCGCGTTGACGCGTGCGCTGTTCATGGGAAAGATCACCCGCCTGGGCGCACCGGCCGAGAGCGCCGCCGCCGCATTCGAAATCGGCCTGCTGTCGACCGCTCCCNTTGCGCTGTCGCTGCCGGTGGAAACGCTCATCCGCAAGCTGGGCCTGTCGGCAACCAGCGCACGCGCACTGAGCGCGCACCCTTCGCCCGAAGGGGCCATGCTGCAATTGACCTATGCCTGCGAGAACAACGACGCCGAGACATTGGCCTCGTATGCGCAGCAACTGGATATTCCGCTGCACCAGATTTCCGTGGCCTATCTGGACGCCTTGATCGCCGCATCCGAACTCGACGCCGCCTTGCATTGACAGCGTAAAATGGCGGTTTTGTTTGCCGCTCGCGCCATGCACCCCACCCTGGTTTTCGACATTGAAACGATTCCCGACCTCGCCGGATTCGCCGCCGTCAACGGCATAGACGAAGCCGCCCTGCCGCAGGCCGAGCTCGCCGAAATGGCCCTGCTCGCCCGTCGCCAGAAAACCGGCAGCGACTTCATGCCGCATCACCTGCACCGCATCGTCGCGATCTCCTGCGTGCTGAGGAGCGGCGACCAGCTCAAGGTCTGGTCGCTCGGCGAACCCGACAGCAGCGAGGCCGAGCTGATCCAGCGCTTCTACGACGGCATCGAACGCTATACCCCCAGCTCGTTTCGTGGAACGGCGGCGGATTCGACCTGCCGGTGCTGCATTACCGTGCCCTGATCCATGGCGTGGCCGCGGCGCGCTACTGGGACTGGGGCGACGACGACAAGGAGTTCAAGTGGAACAGCTACCTCGGTCGCTACCACACCCGGCATCTGGATCTGATGGACGTGCTGGCGATGTACCAGGCGCGCGCCAATGCCCCGCTCGACCAGATGGCCAAGCTGTGCGGTTTCCCCGGCAAGCTGGGGATGGACGGATCGAAGGTGCTGGATGCCTTCCAGAACGGCGAGATCGATGCCATCCGCAACTACTGCGAAACCGACGTGATGAACACCTGGCTGGTCTACCTGCGCTTCCAGAAGATGCGCGGCACGCTGACCGAGTCGGCCTACGCAGCCGAGATCGAGCTCGCGCGGAATACGGTCCAGACCCACCCTGCTCCGCACTGGCAGGAATTCCTGGCGGCCTGGGCATGAAGCAAACGGTCGACATCCTCTCCCTCGACCACGAGGGCCACGGCGTCGCGCGCCTCGACGGCAAGGTCACCTTCGTCGACGGTGCGCTGGCGGGCGAACGCGCGGACATCGCGGTCTACCGCAAGCACGCCAAATACAACTCGGCCAACGCGGTCGCTATCCTCAAGGCCAGCGCCCAGCGCGCGGAACCACGCTGCAAATACTTCGGCCGCTGCGGCGGCTGCTCGATGCAGCATCTGGAAGCCAGCGCCCAGGTAGCCGCCAAGCAGCGCGTACTGGAAGAGAATCTCGCCCGCATCGGCAAGGTCAGCCCCGACATCATGCTGCGCGCCCTGCACGGGCCGACCTGGGGCTATCGCCACCGCGCGCGGCTGTCGGTACGACGGGTCGACAAGAAAGGCGGCGTGCTGGTCGGTTTCCACGAGAAGCGCTCCAGCTTCATTGCCGACATGGCGAGTTGCGAGGTGCTGACGCCCGACGTCTCGGCACTGATTCAGCCCCTGCGCGAGCTGATCGTGCAACTGTCGAACGCCGATCGCATCCCGCAGATCGAGATCGCCGTCGGCGAACATATTACTGTGCTGGTATTTCGCCTGCTCGAACCCTGGACCGACGAGGACGCCGCCCAGGTACGAGCATTTGCCGACCGGCATCGCGTCCATATCTGGGAGCAGGCANAAGGCCCCGACACCGTGCGCCCGTTCTGGCCCGACATCGCGCCCGAGCTCAGCTACAGCCTGCCCGAATTCGGCCTGACGATGCCGTTCAGACCCACCGATTTCACCCAGGTCAACACCGCCATCAACCGCGCGTTGGTCAGCCGCGCGCTGCGCCTGCTCGACCCGCAACCGGGCGAACGCATTGCCGACCTGTTCTGCGGCCTGGGCAACTTCACCCTGCCCATCGCCCGAAGCGGGGCCGATGTGCTCGGCATCGAAGGCAGCACGGAACTCGTCGCCCGTGCACGTGCGAATGCCCTGCATAACGCGTTGCCCAACGCCCACTTCGTGGTCGACAACCTGTTCGAGATGACATCCGAGAAATTCGCTGCCCTGGGGCACTTCGACAAGCTGCTGATCGATCCGCCGCGTTCCGGCGCCATCGAGGTCGTCAAATCGCTGCCCGGCGGCCGCGGACCACAGCGCATCGTCTATGTTTCGTGCGACCCCGCCACGCTGGCACGGGACGCCGAGGTGCTGGTGCACGTCAAGGGTTACCGGCTCGAAGCCGCCGGCGTCGCCAACATGTTCCCGCATACCGCACATGTGGAGTCGATTGCCCTGTTTACGCGGTAATCCATTAAAATCCCGCTTTTACCTAGCCCTCAACCCTTGGCCCTAACATGGCACTCATCGTACAAAAATACGGCGGCACCTCGGTCGCCAACGTCGAACGCATCCGCGCCGTGGCGGAACGTGTCGCCAAATTCAAAATGCTCGGCCACCAGGTGGTGGTCGTACTCTCGGCCATGTCGGGCGAGACCAATCGGCTGATCGCGCTGGCGAAAGGCATTCAGGCGCAACCCGACCCGCGCGAACTCGACATGCTGGTGTCCACCGGCGAGCAGGTCACCATTGCCCTGCTCGCCATGGCGCTGAAAGACCTTGGCCTGAAAGCCAAGAGCTATACCGGCGCGCAGGTGCGCATCCTCACCGACAACGCCTTTACCAAGGCGCGCATCCTCAGCATCGACGAAGCCAACATGCGGCGCGACCTGGATTCGGGCCATGTGGTCGTGGTCGCCGGCTTCCAGGGTGTCGATGCCGACGGCAACATCACCACGTTGGGCCGCGGCGGTTCCGACACCACCGGCGTCGCGCTGGCTGCCGCACTCAAGGCCGACGAGTGCCAGATCTACACCGACGTCGACGGCGTCTACACCACCGACCCGCGTATCGTCCCCGAAGCACGCCGTCTGAAGACCGTCACCTTCGAGGAAATGCTCGAAATGGCGAGCCTCGGCTCCAAGGTGCTGCAGATCCGTTCGGTCGAGTTCGCCGGCAAATACAAAGTCAAACTTCGTGTGCTGTCCAGCTTTCAGGATGAAGGCGACGGCACGCTCATCACCTTCGAGGAAAGCGACAACATGGAACAGGCCATCATCTCCGGCATCGCGTTCAACCGCGACGAAGCCAAAATCACCGTGGTCGGCGTGCCCGACCAGCCCGGCATCGCCTACCAGATTCTCGGCCCAGTGGCCGACGCCAACATCGACGTCGACATGATCGTGCAGAACGTCGGCCACGCGAACACTACCGACTTCACCTTCACCGTACACCGCAACGACTTCGCCAAGGCCATGGACATCGTCAAGGCCAATGCTGCAACCACCGGCGCACGCGAGGTCACCGGCGACGACAAGATCGCCAAGGTCTCGATCGTCGGCGTCGGCATGCGCTCGCACGTGGGCATCGCACGCAAGATGTTCGAAACTCTGTCGAAGGAAAACATCAACCTGCAGATGATCTCCACCTCGGAAATCAAGATCTCGGTGGTGGTCGAGGACAAATACATGGAACTCGCGGTGCGTGCCCTGCATCAGGCCTTCGAACTCGACAAGGCCCCTGCCTGAGGTGGCTTTCCGCCGCGCATTCCGCTACAATGCGCGGCGGTTCGGAGACGTGGCCGAGTGGTTGAAGGTACTCCCCTGCTAAGGGAGCATGCGGGCTTAAACCTGCATCGAGGGTTCGAATCCCTCCGTCTCCGCCAAACAACCAAAAGAATCAAATAGTTATAGTTGTAGTGAGCACTTTACCCACCAGTGAACCCACCGCAGGGTTTGCGAATTTGGTACATGCAACAGCTGCGCATAACGAGCAACCTTCAAAGCGCCCGTAGCTCAGCTGGATAGAGTACTTGGCTACGAACCAAGGGGTCAGGAGTTCGAATCTCTTCGGGCGCACCAATTCTAGAGGCTTCCACTTGGAAGCCTCTTTTCATTTGATCATGTTTCTCCATCTGCATCATTGGCGAAGGTCTTGCGCAGCACCCAAACCATCACCACCATGTAGATTCCGAAGAGGATTAGGTAGGCGACGCGCTCGCTGAACAGCGCGGTCAGCGCAAAACTTGCCGCCAGTAAAACGACAAATCCCCGGTCAGAAGCAAGAGAGCTTTTGTGCTGTTCCGCATGTCGATCACCTCAATGCTTGACCAGTTCCTACTTGCTACGATACCCCATTCTTGACAGTCAAGTTGTCCGATTAGCGAGCATCAGCGGCTCGTGCCCATGGTTCATGCCATCATACGGGTCATACTCCGGCACATTGCGCGTGACAGCGCGGCCGATGTCGTCAAGACTCCCCACCGGCACCGGCACTGCGAAGGTGATCGCCAGGGCGTCCGCCGAGTCAGGCGACGCCAAGCCGCGCGCCTTCATGCTCTCCTTCTTCTCCAGCAAGATGGCGTCGGCGGCGTTGTAGCCGTACTCGACGCTGGTGAGGTCGGTCGCCAGTAGTTCGTCCTTCGGGATCGCCCCACCGGCCAGCCATTCACGCATCGCGCCCCATATCTCGGCACGACGGTTCGCCCACTTGCGCGGATCCATCGCCCGGCCGCCGAACTGAACCTCGTTCACATCAAAACCGACGGAGCGCAGCCGGTCGATCACCCCGCCGCCCACACCGCCGCCGTCGACATTGACGATGACGAGGTTGCCGGCCATGCGCAGCGTGTTGACATGCTCGACCACGCGGGCGGCAAGTGTCATTGTATCGGCACCTTTCAACCTGATCGGTTCCCAGGAACGCGCATCACGCCCGCAGCGCGTCCATATCACGCTGCTGTCATCGCCGAAGCGTGCCGGGTCGACGCCGACGACGAAAGCCTCGTGGCGCTCGCTGGACACTTCTCGCGCCTGGGCATCGTTGACCACATCGCGCGAGATGAACTGCAGGCTGGACGCGCTGGGGAACTCGCCGAGCACGCGCACCTTCACGAAGTCCGAGCCAATGCCGTAGTCGGCCACCCACTCCTCGATCTGCTTCTTGTTGGTGATCTGGCATGTGCGGCTGTCGATCTGGCGCGTGTTCCAGCGGTGGCGCTGGCCGTTGAAGCATTCGAAGAACTTGGTGCCGGTACGGGTCGGGTTGCCGAACGCGAACCACATCGGCTCGCCGTCGGTCATGCCGCCTTCGGCAACCTCCCAAATCTTGGCCGGGATCGCGCTCGCCTCGTCGAAAATGTAGAACGGCGTCGAGTCGGCAGCGTGCAGGCCGGCGAAGGACTCGCTGTTTTCCTCCCGGCATGTCTGCGCGTCGCAGCGCCAGGACTCGGGATATTCGGCCATGGTCATGCGCATCGCGCCCTTTCCGGTCGTGACATCAAACCACTCTCCGAAGATACAGCGCTTGTTCCATTTGCCGATTTCCGCCCAGGTCTTGGATTCCAATTGCGGGGCCGTGTTGGCTGTCACCACGCCGCGGGAGTTGGGGCGCGTGCTCATGATCCAGTTGACCAGCCATGCGGTGATCGCGCTCTTGCCGATGCCATGGCCGCTGCTGATCGCGGATCTGATGGAATCGACCGCTTGCCGGCCGTTGAAGCCGCGCTCGCGCACCTGCCGGCCCGCGCTCTCCAGCAACTCGCAGGCCCAGGCATCGGGGCCGTGCTCGCTGTCATAGGCAGAGCGGTATTCTTCGGGCAGCTTGACAACCTGCAGCGAGCGGTCGCGGTCCCACTCGTAGGAGAACAGGACGAAGGCCAGCGGCTTGTCGTAGAAGTACCCGGCCATCCCAGCCAATGCGGCAGCCGGGTCGATCTTGCGGCGCGTCGATCGCTCGGCGACGAACCCGATGCGCAACCACCCGCGGGCGATCCGCCCCACGTCGCCAGGCGTTACGGCGAGTGCCTGCAATTCCTCTCGCGTGTGGGTCGGCGGGNNCGGCTTGCGCCGCGCGGCAAGGATTTCGGCGCGAACGTCATGGGCGATGGATTGCGCGGCCTCGATCTTCTCCAGCCGGCGGGAAATGTTGATGGCCGTCATTCCGGTTTGTCCTCGTGTTGCAGCAGCCCTGTGCTGCCTTCGATCGGCGGCTTGCCTTCGAGGGCGCGCAGCCTCCGCTCGTGTTCGTCGACCACCACCGCCTTCGCGTAGGTGTCGAGCATGCGCAGCAGCTTGTCGCCCGCCTCGGCGCTGATTTGTCCGTCAGCCACCGCCGCAAGGATCGCGGTCGCCTTTTCCTGCAGCGTCTTTGCCTCCTTCAAGCCCGGCACGACCACCTTCTCGGCTTCCGGGCGAGGCGCTGGCGCCAGTCGCTCCAGGCACACCTTGATGCTGGTCGGGTCGCCCATAGTGGCGAGCTGGACGGCCTTGGCGATAATGGATTCCTTGTGCGGCTCGATAAGCTCTCGCACCTGCTCAGACGGGCTTTTGCCATGCGGGCGCCCCGGTGACTTCAGGCCATGACCAGGGAGAAGCTTTCCAGCCTCATCCCGCTCAACCTTCGCTTCTTCCGTCATGGCCGCACCGTTCGGCTGCAAACCTTGATGCGGACAGGTTCGACGTTCCGGCTCTTGTTGCCGCTCTTCCCGACCCATGACTGGACGGTTGAGCGATGGACGCCGAGCGCCTTGCCAATGGCACGATACCCCACGCCAGCCGCGTGCATCTCGCGGGCCTTGGCGACGACATCATCGCCGTGCCGCACCATCCCGTGCGACGTGCCGACAAGCTTGCCGATGGCGTTGCAGAACAGAATCTCGATTTTCGTGAGCATCTTTTCTCAGTCTCCCGGTAACATATTCATGGACGTCAAGCCCATCGTGGCCAGCATCCGGCGCAGCTTCCGCAGCGCCATGAACTCGATCTTCCTCACCTCCTGAACTGTCACCGTGCGGCCTTCCTCCTCGGAGAGCGCTGCGGCGACTTCCTCGAGCGTTGAGTAGACTTCATCGCCCCGCGTGGTGGGCGTGTCTGCTGTCTCGATGTACGAAGTGCCGTGGATCATGCCTCGCCGCGCTTCGGCTTTCTCAACATGTCGCGCGCAACCTGGTACAGCGCCCGATTGCGGGTTTCCGCCGCCAGCTCCAGCAGGCGCGCCGGCTGGTCAATGTATCGCTCGGCAAGCCGCTCTTCGGGAGTGAGCTTCGCGCCGAGCCGGTTCGGGATGAGCTGCGCCGTTTTCACTGGCTTATCCGCCGCTTACCGTGATGCCTTGTCCAGCTGATACCACGACGCGGCAACCTGCCCGCCACCCGTCAGCAGGGATACGACGCCAGCAGAAAACGGGCTGATTCCGCCGGCGGCGCCGCGATCCATCACGGCCTGATTCTGGTAGTTGGTGCCCTGCGTCCGGTAGCCCCATGCCGTGCGCACGGCGTTGGCTTCGAGCGTGTTCTTGTCCATTTCCGACATGATCGCGGTCGAGGCCTGAATCTCGGCGGCGTTGCCTTCGCCGAGGTCGACGCCATTTGCCGCGAGGGCTGCGCGCTGGCGGCTTTTCAGATTCCCGGCCTGCATGGTCAGCGCGCCGACCTGCCGCTGCCCCTGATCGAGTGCGGACTGCGCGCCAAGTTCGGAAATGCGCGCGTTGATGTCGGCCATGCTGGCGTCGAACGCGAGCTGGTTCTTCTGGAAGCGGGCCGAGTAGTAGCTGCCGACCGTACTGGCGGCGAGGCCAGCGGCCTGCAGGGCGAGGGAGGCGGTTCCGATAGGTGAAATGGTGGGCATTCAGGGCTCCTTTCAGTGTGTTGTGGCGATGTTGTTCAAAATCTGCGGCGACATGCGCACCACCTCGTCGGCGACAACCGGCCAGCGGGCGCGCAGGGTGTCGAGTGCGTGCGCCACATCGGCGAGGGTGAAGCCCTCGGCCATCTGCGCGTCGGCGGGTGACAGGTGGACTTCACCGGCCTGCAGCTGGTCGAACAGCTCTGCGGCGTCGAGCTCGTCAGGTGATCCGCGCAGGAAGGCAAGCGAGGCAAGGCACCCGGCCACGCCGAGCGGGCGCTTGGCATGCTCGGGCAGCTCGCCGTCCGGGTGACGCACCCAGCATTCCCCCTCGAAATGCCCTCCATCCGAGTGCAGATCCACAGCGAGGTGGATGTCGCATCCGGCTGCCCGTGCGACGACGGCCTGGCCGACGACATGGGCGATGGTGGCACCGAGGTCGCGCTGCAGGTCAGTGGATGCGGCCATATCGTTCACCTCGTCTTGAGTTTCCCTGCAACGCGCTGCTGGCGGGCGATGCGGGCGATCATCACCACCACCTCGGGGTCGTCGCCGACGCCCATCGCTTCGATCATCCGGCCGACGCGTGGATCGCGCGCCACCAGGGCGCGGGCATCGCGCCATGCCTGCTTGGCGTCGTTGCCGAATTCGCGGTTCAGCGCGTCGACGGTGGCCTCGCGCTGGGCGATTACATCGGGCTGCGTGTCGCGCACCAGGGTGGCGCGCTGCCGCACCTTCGCCACGTCAGCCGGCGAGAGGTCGAGGTCGGCGGCAATCTCGCGCAGCTCGGCCGTGGCCTTGCGCCCGGCCTCGGGGTGNATGCCTTGCGCCGCCAGTTCCGCACGCTGCGCCTCGTCCGCGTCGGGGATGGCATCGCGGAAGGTGTCCTGCGCCGAGTAGAGGCGCCGGGCCACGTCGTCGCGCAGTTCCTGCACCTCGGCCGGCACCGGGTCGAGCTGCACCGGCTCGGGCGGCTTGGGGTAGGCGGCTTCGGCCAGTTCCTCGGCGGTGCGCGCCTGGGTGGGTTCATCCGATGGCGGCTGCTGGACCGGCGGGGGCGGCGGCTTGCCGTACATNCGCTTCGCCGAGTTCGGCCTCGGTTCGAAGCTGCGGCGCGCTCGGGGCCGCGCTGCCGGGTCGGGCGTGCCGTAGAGCGCTTCGGCAAGTTCGGAGGGCGACCGCTGCTGTGGNGGTGCGGCTGGTGTTGAGGCTTCCGAGGGCGTGCCGTACATCGCCTCGCCCAGTTCAGCGGCGGTGCGGTAGCTCATAGCGGGAGGCCCCGGTTACTCGCTGCGGACTTGGCGGCCATGATCGCGCCGTCGATTGCGCGCGCCGTGTCACGCGCAGCAAGCTCGGGCTCGTCGGGGCTATTGCGTACGAAATTGAACGACATGCTGTACTGGCGCGCATTCAGGGGGCGCACTGCTTCCTCGATCTGGCATGCGATCGCGTTGTTCGCCGAATCGGTGATGCCGGAGCGAACCATGTGAATGTCCCAAGGGTTGTGTAATTCACCAGCGCCGAGGCGGTAGAAGTCGACAACCTGGTCCTTGAACTTGTCGACCGCTTCAACCCGCGCGCGCACCGCCTTGGCAAGATTCACCAGGGCTTCGTCGATCGCTTCGCTGGCCTTGATGCACTTGGGCGCCAGCGCCTCGGCCCGGCGCAGTGCCGCGACCGCTTCGCGCTTGCGTTCCTGGACTTCCTCGCTGCGCTCTTCCTCCTCGGCGGTGGCGAGCGCCTGGCGCATCACGGCCAGCTCGCCGCGCAGGTCGGCGCCGCGTGTGGCGGCTTCCCGCGCCCGGTTGCGCGCGTCCGCATCGCTGGGCGAGGCAGCCACATCGTTCACCGCTGTGCGGTGTGCACGGTCGGCATTCTCCAGCTCGGTTTCGAGCTCCTGGATCTGTTCGTAGAGGATTTGGGTTTTGGTGGGCATGGTCGCGCTCCTGGTTAAGCCACGTTGAAGCCGCCGGCATAGACTGCGCCGGTGTTGATGTCGTCGTCAGTGAGCCAGCAGCTGAACGCGCCGCCAGTCAGCGGGCCGGTGCTGACGATGTACTGCAGGCCTACGTAGCGATGGCCGGCCGGCATGCTGGTCATGGCGCCCTTGACGAAGATGGGCTTGCGGCCGGCCACCAGGTCGCTGATGGGGATGGCGTCGGATGAGCCCAGCACGGTGGGGCTCGACAGGTTGGCGCTGGCCGAGCTCACCAGCTGAAAGGTGACGGTTGCCGCGCCGGCAGCGGTCGCGCTTTGGTCAACGGTGATGGCGGCATACAGCGGCTTACGCTGGACCATGGGGATGGCCCCCTGGTCAACGGTGTTCGTGGAAAAGGCCGTGACGGTGACGGCCTGGGCGTTGGACAGTTGCAGGTTTGCATCGAGCAGCATGGCGGGGCTCCTGGTTGAAGATGGCCTCAGCATCGCGTGGGTTGCGCGGTCAGTGTTGAAAAGTCACGCGGAAGTCACGCGCCCCCTCGTACGGCACGCGCAAGCGTAGGCGATACGCACTCGATGGCGCCCGCGTCCCCTCTCACGACCAGCGTGCCGTCGTGGGTGCCGATGCTGCGGATCACGCTCGCCAGCCTGACCGATACGCGCTCAAGCTCATCGGCGGCGCGGCGCAGGGCTTGCACGGCGCAACGGTGCCCGCTGGTGCCAGGATAGAACCATTCAACTCGGCCTAGCCCGGTGCGGTGCCGGTGAGCAGCGAGGACCAGCCAGGCGATTGGCACGCCCCTCGACCGATAGTGAACTGGCACGCCGTCGACCAGGCACACGCCGTCGGCAAGCTCGAAGACGATGCGGCCGGTCATCCTGTACCACGCCTCGTCGCGTAGTACGCCCAGGTGCCGGCGCTTGTCCGGGTCGCGCTCGGCATTGGCCGCATCGCGCAGGGCGGCGTGGGCTTGCTTGAGGAAATCAAGATCGGTCACTCTTGCCTCCATAGTGGTGGGTACTGTGGCGGGTAGTTATGCGTGAATGCCCGTAATGCCCAGCAATCAAGCTCACCGGGCGGATTATTGCTCCGCCATACTCGATTCCGGCGGGCTGTGAGGAACTCGCGCCAAGTTCAGTTATGAGTTGCAGCCTACGCCCGCTTTGCCCCGCCATGATTGGATGCGGCTGCTCAGTTCCACCACCCTCTCTCATGGCTAGGGCATTCCCCCACTCCTGATACTTCCGCTTGGGTGTCGCCGGGTGTCGCCGAAGTGTCGCGGCGATACCGAGCATGGCAACAATGCCGGGCATAGTGCTGATTGGTGCCGTCCTAAAGGACTCGGCACCAATTGGCACTATTTTTGCCGTGGTGCCGATTGGTGATTCGCACTATTCGGCATCATTTGGCACCACTGTCAAAGCCAAGCAGTTCAACGGTTCCGGCGATTTCTCTCACAATTCCGTCGCTGCCCATCTTCTTGAGTTCGCGATAAACGGCACTCGTCGTGTACCGGCCGTCAAAATGCTTTGCGACCCCGGCTTTCCGAATCGGCTTTCCCTGCGCCCTGAGCATCTCGATGATCGCCCCTCTGACTTCGCTGGGCCGCTTGCCAGACGCCTTCTGTGGAGCGTCAGTAGGCTCCACGACGCAGCTGGTTGCCGGCGATCCCCACTTGGTTTCACCCAATGGCACCACGGCGAGGCGAAACCCGATGCGCAGCCCCTTGCTGGACAGATCCCGCTGCTTGGTGAGCTCTGCGCAGCGACCGGCTGGGGAGTCTGTGACTTCGATTTCAGTGTCAACGGCGGCGCGCACCCCGCTCCACCCGCGAGAGCCTGCTGCCGCGTTCTTGCCAGAGTGGTGAATCATCAGGAAGTGCGCGCGGCATTCGGTGCGAATCCGGTCGAAGCGGCGGATCACCAGGCCCATGTCCTGACCTGCGTTCTCGTTGGCGCCTGCCGACATCCTCGCCAATGTGTCGCCGATGATCAGACGCGCCTTCTGGCCCCGGACGCGCTCGATTTGGCGCACCAAGCGAATCACAGCATCCGTGTCCGACTCGCCGTCAAACAGGTCTATAGGGCTTTGGACGATTGCAAGATTCGGCACTCGCACCCGATGGTGTCGCTGATACGCCTGCAGGCGGCTTCGCACGGATTCGGGCGACTCCGCGGCAAGATAGACAACCAGCCCCGGCTCCGTACGCTTTCCCATCCAGGTGGCGCCGCGCGCAACGGCGCACGCCATGTCGATCACGAAAAANGTCTTTCCGCTGTTGCTGTCGCCATACAGCATGCTTCCGCCACCTGACGTGAGCACGTCTTGGACGATTTCATCCGGCGGCGTGAAGGATTCCGGCAGCTCGTCGGCAAACACGACGCTCAGTTCATCTTGCGACGGCGCAATTTCACCGAACGGGTCGGCCGTCATGCGGCCTTGATTTTTCTGTGTGCTACCATGGTCATTGAGTGTTTTACCTTGTGCGCCCCGCCCTTCGTGGGGCGTTTCTTTTGTGCGGCCGCCATAGGTGGCGAATGTGCGATGGCTTCTATCGTCATGCCGTCCCCTTGCGCTGGCGCTGCTTGATCCAGGCATTGACCTCATCCTGCACGAACATCAATCGCCTGGGCGCAACCTGCACCGGCTGAACGAACTCGCCACGGTCGACCATACGCTCGATCGTCCGCCGACTCGGCCCTTCCTCTCCGCCGAGCATTCGTTGCACAGCTTCGTAGCTGATGAGCTTCATCCGTGTTGCTCCTTGTGTTGTCCCGTGCGTTCAGTGTCGGCTTGTGGCCGGGGAATACGCGCACCCTCCAGCACGTCAAGCCAGTCGCCGACTGTCGGCGGCACCCTCACCTCCACGTCGAAGCCCCGCTGCACCAGGCGGAAAGCGGCGGTGTAGGCGGCCTTCTGCCCGGTGAAGCTGGCGTCGTTGTCCGCAAAGATCGTGATGCGCTTCACGCCGGCAGGAGGCTCGAACGTTTCGATGCCGTGCGCCGTGACGCATGACCAGACAGGAATGCCGAACTGGATAGAAGCCGCCAGGGCCGTCTCTATGCCCTCGGCTATGCCTACCCCTTCATCCACCCCAGAAAGTCGAATGGCGGCCCCTGTGACGGGCTTGCCGGACATCAATTTCTTCGGACACTCGACAGGTGCTTTGCGGCCTTCCTTAAGATAGGTTCGATGCAGGGTTGCGCCCGTACCGTCTGGTGCCTGGACAAGCGCGACCATCGCCGGGAACTTGCCGATGAACTTGTCGCCGTCGTGGTATTGGAGGGCCGGGTGCAGTCGCAGGTTGTCGGGTGGCGTCGAGAGATCGAGCCCACGCCAAGCCAAGTAGCGCATCACCTCATCACCCATGGCCAGGGGCTTGGACTCGCTCCACACACGCCGCAGCGCATCCAGCTTTTGGGTCTCGTCGGGGAGTTTCGCCACTGGCACCGGCTGCACCACCCTGCGATAGCCTCTATCTCCTGGGCGGCCGTCCTGAAGTCGAAACCGCGTAGCGCCATCACCAGGGCAACACCATCGCCAGCGCCGCAGTGCGAGCAGAAAACGTCCCGCGCCCCTCCTTGTCGTCGAATCTGAATCGATCCTTGCCGCCACAGACAGGGCATGCCGTGTGCCGGCCGGATAGCTGCTTGTCGGTCAGGCCGAAGCGGGACAGAATGCCGGGCCAGCGACCGTGTGCCAGCTCACGGACGGGCTGCAGCATTGGCCGCCTCCTTCCGCTTGGAATGGCGAATATCTCGTGACCTCACGAAGTTGATCAGGGCTTCCGATGCTGGCGCCGGAACGTCATCAAGCCCNCTCGGCCACACCCCGAAGATGTCGCGGTAAATGTGCGCAGCCCATCCAAGCTTGCGGCCCTTTTCGCGCGCCATCCAAAGCAAGGCGGAATACGCAGCCTGCTTCTCTTCCCGTGTCGGCTTCTTGGTGCGCTTGAGCCTGACGAGTTCGCCGGCCTCCACCTCGACCTCGGACTGCCGCTCTGGCTTGAACCCGCAGGCCGGGCATTCGTGGACGCTGGGCGGCTTGACGTAGCTGCAGGACGGGCATTTCTTCGGCTTCGGCTCGTCCTTCTGCCGGGTGCCGCTGGATTTCTTCGGCGTGCCGTCATCCAGTTCGAGCGGTAGGTCATCAGTCGGGTATCCCAGGCGCGCAGCGCTGCCGGAATGATCGAGAATGGTGGCGCGCTCTTTTCCCGGATAGGGGCGCAGCACCCGGCCAGCCATCTGAATCCAGCGGGTCAGGCTTCGCGTCGGCCGCGCCAGGATCATCACGCCGCAGGCCGGGAAGTCCCATCCTTCCGTCAGTATCCCCACGTTGCTGATTACCTTCGTCTGCCCGCTGCCGACTCGCTCCAGGATGCCGCGGCGCTCTTCCTCGTCGGTGTGGCAGTCGATGTGCTCGGCCGGGATTCCGGCGGCGTTGAACTCGTTGGCGATGTGCTTGCTGTGGGCGATGCTGGTGGCAAAGCAGACGGTCGGCAGGTTGTTGCCGAGTCGCTTCCAGTGGGTCACGATGTCGCCAACCAGGGACGGCTTGTCGACGACCGCCGCGAGTTGCTTCTCGGCGTAGTCGTACTCTCCGAATTCGTTCTTGCGCAGCTTCACTCCCGACAAGTCAGGCTCGGACGGCGCGAAGATGTCGCAGTCGACCAGGAAGCCCAGGTCGATCAGTTCCCGGATGCTCGCGGCCTTCACGATGCGCTCGAACAGCGGCCCGCCTAGCTCTGTGTAGTGCTTGCCTAGCCCCCTGGCAAACGGCGTGGCACTCAGTCCGATCACCGGCATGAAGTTGTACCGGAAGAGGAGTTCCCGATAGTGCCGAGAACCGGCGACCCCATGGGCCTCGTCGATCACGATCAGATCGATGTCAGGCAGCCCACGCCGGGCCACGGTATGGATCGAGCACGCCAGCACGGGCGCGTCGAGCCGGTGGGTGTTGTCGCCCTGCAGCACGCCGACATTCAGCCCTGATCGACGAAGCCGGCGCGCTGCCTGCTCGACCAGCTCGATGCGGTTGGCAATGAAGGCCACGCGCTTGCATTTGCTGTTGGCTGAGCGGATCAGCTCGATGGCGATCTCGGTCTTGCCGCTGCCGGTGGGCGAGTAGATTATCTGCCGCAGGGCACCGGCGCGACCGTTTTCCCTGGCCAGATCGATGGCATTCGCCTGGTAGGGGCGAAGCTCGACGGGGGCCGTCATGGCTCAGCCCTCGCTGTTCGTCGCGTTGATAAACTTGCGGATGTCCTCGACACGCCAGGCGGTGACGCGCGGACTGAGTTTTACTGGTTTGGGGTAGATGCCGCTCTTGACGCCGTTCCACCAAGTGGTTTTTTTGACCGGGATGATCGCGGGGATCGGTGGATCGGCTTTCGGGTTGCCGATGATTTGAGACAGGCGAAGAAAGCCAGTTTCAGGTAGTTGGTAGTTCATTCGGGATGCTCCGTAAATGGCCGTTGCCGACCGTTACGTGCATCCTCGTTTTTCCAGTTAGATCAATAATCCCAGCCTATTCTCATTACTTCGGTGGTTCGTAGTGCCACTCCTCGATCTGTCGCGGAGTTAAGCCACCCACCCCAAGATCAGTGAGAATTTCCGCAGCACGCTCAAAGGCGCTTGGCTTGTCAGTACCGGCGCGATTCAGTGGGTGGCCGTATTCCTCATTTGCGATCGTCACCAAACCCCTCGCAAGCTCACGCAGATGAGGGGCTCGCCTTTATTTCCGCGCGACCGCGGCGGAACCTCGCCTCTTTCATAAGCCCCCAAAGCGGCGTCGAGCATTTGGCCTAGAGCACGCTGGCGGTGTCCTTCCCCAACACGCTTAAGCGCCTGCCTGGACTTCATGCACAGCTTCTCTAGCGTCAAATCGCCGGACTTGTAGGCCTGAAGCCATATTTCCAGAACCAGAATTCGCGCCCGTTCGATCCGCTCTTCCTTGCGGCGCATCTCTGCTTCAATCTCTGGCGGTACAGGGGCTGTGAGCAATGTTTGTTCACCGTCTGATCGAAGCAGTTGTCGAGACGTGCTCGCAGCAAGGCCTGCTGATTGCATGGCAAGAGATGATGTGTCGTCGTTCACGATAAACCCTTTTTGCGATGCGTCTGCCGAGATCGAAACGGAACCACGTTCCCGCTGTACTGAGCCAGCGCGCTTTCCTCTGCGGCTTTCACCGCTTTGAAAACGCAAGACGGCGTGTTCTTGTCCCGCAGTGCATGATCCATGACGATCGCCCCCGTCTTGATCAACGCCATCATTTCATCCACCAGCCCCTCGAACCGACGTGCCGCATCGTCAGACAGCCGATAGCCGCCGCTACGCCCATCAAGCAACATGCCCTCTAGCATTCCGAGGCTGAAATCGGCATAGTTGAGTGAACTCTCGCGGAACGCGCCCGCAGACTTGGGCCACGAGTCCATCAGGTCTTTTGCGGCCTCAATTTCCCTAAGTTCCTGGCTGGTGCGGCACAATGGCGCGGGGCGCGGCAAAGACTTCATCCTGGTTTCCCATTCGCGCTCAGCACGAGACTGCTCTTCACGCCGGCGCTCCTTCTCATGGTCGGGCAACATAACGTCAACGCGGTATGTCGTCTTCGATTTTCTGGTGATATGAATCGACCCCGGCTCGCGGGCCTCTCGACAATTTGCCGTTGGCGCGCCGGTAGGGAGCGAGCCGTCGGGCAATATCGTCACTATCGTCTTGCGCATTCCTGGCTGCCCCGGAAGTCGTTCATAGCGAACTAAACCGGCAGCAGCGAGCGCTAGAGCCGTGCCCGTATACGAGTCNGCCCCATGTGAGCTCTTCCTTTTTACGCCTGGAGCAAAAATGGAGGAGGCAGAAGCGGGTATGTCCCGACCAGGAAAGGAATGCTCANNCGCTGAAAATTCCTTCCCCTTGTATCCAGAAGCCTCCACCTTCGCAGTGAGGCCGCGGGGATCTGTAACTCGAAGGCTGCGCTTCGGTCCNCCGGGTTCGCCGGGAAACGCCATTCCGACAGCGATGCCGATACTCTGCAGCTGCTCCTTCGTGCCGTAAATGAGGTCTCCCCAGGGAGTTGGTTGTACTCGCGCACAGGCATGTCGTGCGCGTTGCTGGTACGATTGGCTTCAGCCATATGCAATCTCCTAAACAGGTTGCTTTGTGGTCAGGGCTGGTTGGGTGTTGACGCACCCTGCCGGCCCGCTTTTGCCCGAGGACCGTCAGGCGGCGGTAATACCCTTCTCGATCACGTCGGAAACCCAAGCATTTAGGCTCTTGCCGTGCGACTCCGCCACCATGGCGGCGCGAGCGTGAAGCTCAGGGGCGAGCCTCAGTCGGAATTGCCCTGAGTAAGGGCGACTCGGCTCCCTGCCCAGCTTCCGGCAGGTCTCCAGATAGTCCTCGACGGCCTCCTCGAAAGCGGCCCTCAACTCGGCAACGCTCTCGCCGTGGAAGCCGATCACGTCCTGTATGCCGGCGATGTGGCCGATGAAGCAGCCGTCCTCTTCGCTGTATTCGACCCGGGCAGCGAACCCTTTGTGTGTCATCGTGCTCATGGCTTTACTCCAAGGTTTTCCAGGAACTGCCTTGCATCGCGCACCTGGTAGGGCTTCGCCTCCTTGGCAGGGTGCGGCCGGTGAAAGGTGGCTATATGGCCCGCCTTCTCAAAGCGAACGCGTGACCCGTTGCCCTCGATCACCTGGCAGCCGACAGCCACCAGCAATGCCTCGATGCGGCGCCACTCAAGTGTCTTGGAGACCGGGTCGGTAAAGACGGCGATCAGTGTCTTGCGGTGGCTGGCATTCATGTTTGAATGGTATCAAATAATGGAACCATGTAAAGCGTTTTCTTTTGATCGAGATCGTCACGCCGCTTTCTTGCTTCGGATCGGTCGCACGTTGTCGGCCATCTTCGGTTCGCACCACGCGGCCCAATCGGCCATCATCTGGCGGCGCTTCTCGAACATGTCGCCGCGCCGGTAAGCCGCTTCCACCTTGTTGCCGACCGCGTGCGCCAATGCCATTTCGGCCATTTCTCCGGGGTAGTCCGTTACCTCCGCCGCCCAGTCTCGAAGGGATGAACGGAAACCGTGAACAGTGCATCCAGGGTGCAACCGGCGCAAGGCCATGGTGAGGCTCATATCCGACATCGGCTTTCGNCTGCGCGCCCCAGGAAACACGAAATCGCTTTGACGCACCTCCTCGGCCTTCTTGAGCACGGCCAGCGCCGACTCCGAGAGGGGCACCCGATGCTCCCTGCCAGCCTTCATCCTCGAAGCCGGGATGATCCAAACGCCCTTTTCCATGTCGATCTCTCCCCAGGTTGCCTTAAGGGCTTCGCCGCTGCGGCAACCGGTGAGGATCACGAATTCAAGGCATAACTGGCTGACCCCNTGGCGTTCGCGCAACATGCCAATAAATTGACTCATCTCGCCGTATGGCAG
The DNA here is from genome assembly GCF_013693775.1 of Thiobacillus sp. Lineage (NCBI taxonomy): Bacteria > Pseudomonadati > Pseudomonadota > Betaproteobacteria > Nitrosomonadales > Thiobacillaceae > Thiobacillus > Thiobacillus sp. Next base: position 290,885 of record NZ_CP059257.1, on the reverse strand, counting down.
GGCCGCAAGGTGCTTTGGCGGACGAACCTTGGACCGTTTCAGGAGCACGTTCTCAAGGTGTCCGCGCCATGCAGCCGGGTTCTCCCCTTCCCGAAAACCCTCGAACTTGGCGTAAGAAAGAATCCTCTCGATCCTCCCGCGCAAGCGCGTCGCCGTCTCGGTCTTCGTAAGCCAAAGGGGCTTGACGACTTCGAGCACCATTGCGGTGTCCACCTCACCGACCGGCACATTTCCCATTACCGGGTAAGCATAGGTTTCAAGCGTGTTCTCCCACTGTGAGGCGTGCTTGGCGTTCTTCCAGCCAACCCGCTCCTTCTCAATGAACGCCTGCGCCATTTGCTTGAACGTCACGGCGCCGGCTTCTATCTTCGCAGCTTCTGCGGCTGCAGCAGCCGCCTGCTGCTTGCGGTGTTCAACAGGGTCGATCTTGTCGTGTACCAGGGCGCGGGCCTGTGCAGCGCGACGGCGCGCCTCTTTGGCGGGGACGTCGACCAAGGCACCCAAGCCCATCTCACGGCGTCGGCCGTTCATCTGGTAGCGATATATCCAGGACTTCGTTCCGGACTTCGACACTTGCAGGTAAAGCCCGTTGTCATCCAGCAAGTAGCCAGGCTTCGCGTGTTTGATCTTCAGTTCGCTCAACATTCTACCCTCCACCATACCCACCATTTGATAGCTGGATTATAGCGGACGAATACGAACTTTCTAGTATTACAAACAGTAAATAAACCAACAGCAGCAAGGCTCTATGCGCGCAACTCCATTACCGTGACGGACTGTAGCGGACCATGCTTTGGCGGACTCCGTCTCCGCCAAATTCAGATTGCAGACAGATTTCATCTGTCCAATATCTCAAAACTGCGTATAATGCGCAACCTTCAAAGCGCCCGTAGCTCAGCTGGATAGAGTACTTGGCTACGAACCAAGGGGTCAGGAGTTCGAATCTCTTCGGGCGCACCACCATACAAAAGGCCGATTCCAAATGGAATCGGCCTTTCATTTCAACAGTAGATCGTGTTTTCGGCGTAAAGCTGGCCCGCCGGTGAACGAATCACCGCCTCACGTGCGCATCCATGCCTGCCTTCGCTCAGATGCGTGAATCACTCATTGATTACTGATAACTACTTGGCGGCAGCCCAAGCCACGCAATAGCCCTGCGGNGAGATTTCGGTGTCTCCGGGAAANATCTTGCAGCCGCCAAGCGCCTTCGGTGTTTTACCCGGAACGAAATGCATGCAGGTTGCGCAGTGCTTGTCTCCGTTGGGCTTGTCCTGGTATTTCATCGAAGTGCGCATGGCGGCATTGGTTGCGGCCATTGCCTTTCCCGATACAGCGACCACGGGAATTATGGCGAGCGCTGCGCCGCTGATCTTCAGGAATTGACGACGTGAAGGCTTCTGTTCTTCTTTCATTGCTGGCTTCCTTTTGCTGGCGGTTAATAAATGGCGCTCCGGCATACTACGTGACGACAGGGAACCGGTTCGCCTTGAGGCTGACTTGGGCTTACGCCTGAATCAGATCGTGCCTAATATATATCAAATAAAGACACAGTGATCCTGTTTTCACCGTTCCGTTCAAACAAGAAAAACTGCCTCCAATCCGGCGCCCTGTTTCGCATGTGCTGAGGCAGTAGAATTATGAGTCCCAGAATACACGGGAGTTCACGATGAAAAAATTGGCCTGCTCTGCCTTCTGGTCTCACTTCCGGTCTTCGCACAATCTGAAATATCCGGCACGGCCCATGTCGTGGACGGCGATACGATTCACGTCACCACCGATCATGGAACAATCAAGGTGCGTTTACTGGGCATCGCAGCCCCAGACAACCAGCAGTCCGGTGGAAATGAAGCAACAGCATTCCTGGAACATTATGCGGAAGGCGAGCCGGTGCACTGCACGCTTGATGGAACTCAATTTCAAATGCACGAAGTCGGGATTTGTTATGTGGCCGGACAAGATATTGCCGCAGCGGTGATCCGGGCTGGTCTGGCCCGGGACTGCCCCGCTGTATCCGGCGGCCGATATTGGCCGATTGAAAGACCGGAGGCACAAAAGCTCCCCTTGCCTGACTATTGCCAATCAGGCACGGCCCGCCATCGCTAGTACCAGGCAATGGCGATGCCACGGATCAGGCTCGGCAAGATCGAACACCGACGAATCATGCTGAAACGGACATATCCAGGAATCATGTCCGGTACAAAACGTCGTTTTCACCTAGAATGGCCATTAAATAGATTGATCGAATAAACGCCGTGCTCAAGAAAATCAAGGCCCGAGATCTGCAACTGGGCATGCATCTCCATGGGCTGTGCGGCTCATGGATGGAACATCCATTCTGGCGCAGCAAGTTTACTGNNACGGACACCGAGGACATCCGCCGCATCTGCGATAGCGGCATCACCGAGGTCTGGATCGATGTCGCCAAAGGCCTCGACATACCCACGGCCAAGGAAGAACCCGGGCCATCGGTTACCGCTGTGATGCATACCGAGATTGCACCCGGAATCGATGCGCTCAAACCGGCATCGATGAGCGAAGAGCTGCAGCGTGCGGCCATGATTTGCGCCAAGGCCAAGAAGGCGGTTGTCTCCATGTTCCGGGAAGTCCGCATGGGAAAAGCCATCAGTGCCGAGGATGCCAGCAAACTGGTCGAAGAAATTTCCTCGTCCGTGATACGCAACCCTGGCGCACTGATCAGCCTGGCGCGCCTCAAGACCGCCGACGACTACACGTACATGCATTCCGTTGCGGTTTGCGCGTTGATGGTGTCGCTGGCACGCCAACTGGATCTGGATGAAACGAACGTGCGTGAAGCCGGCATGGCTGGCCTGATGCACGATCTGGGCAAGGCCCTGATGCCAATGGACGTACTCAACAAGCCGGGCAGGCTGACCGACGACGAATTCCGTATCATCAAGAGCCACCCAGTCGAAGGTCACCGCCTGTTGATCGAGGGCAATACCGCCAGCGACATCGTGCTCGATGTGTGCCTGCACCATCACGAGAAAGTCGACGGAAGCGGTTACCCTGACCGGCTCTCAAGCGACGAAATCAGTCTCTTCGCCAAGATGGGGGCCGTGTGCGACGTGTATGACGCCATCACCTCCAATCGCCCCTACAAGGCGGGCTGGGACCCGGCTGAATCCATCCGGAAAATGACCGAGTGGAGCAAGGGACACTTCGACGAGCACGTCTTTCAGGCATTCATCAAAAGCATCGGCATCTATCCGGTCGGCTCGCTGGTCAAACTCGCGTCAGGCCGTCTGGCAGTCGTGGTCGAGCAATCAGAAAAATCGCTGCTGGCGCCACGCGTCAAGGTATTCTTCTCGACCAAGTCGCAAACCTACATCGTGCCGGAATTGATCGACCTTTCCCGCCCATCCATCACGGAAAAGATTGTCAGCCGTGAAGACGCGGCCAAATGGGGAATCACGAATCTGGACGAACTCTGGGCAACCTGATCAGGCTTGCCGTCAACCGAAACCCCGACTACAACCTGGCAGCAAGGCCTCAGGCAGGCTGTCTAGACATGCGGCGTGACGGGCGGCAACACTGAAGCCGGCGCGGCTTCGATCGTGACGATCTCGAACTGCATGGCTGCGAGGTCGGCCATGATATAGGTCGGCGGCGCACCGACACCGCCAACGGTTCCCGGGTTGATCAGCCAGGTGTGGCCGCCCTTGACGGTGGCGACCTGCGCGATGCTGGACTTGTGGTCGTGGCCGCAACACACCAGGTCATAGTCGCCAGTACAGGCGAGCGCCTGCGCGTAGTGCGGATAATGCACCAGGAACAAATTGCGATCGGCCAGGGTGAAGGCCGCGTCCTGGCCATGATAGCGGATGACGCTGTTGGGCTCGGCGGCCAGCCGCGTCATGTTGTAGAGGTCGCCGGTGTTGTTGCCATGGATGACGTGCACCGGCAACTCGTATTTCTGCAGCACGCGCAGCGTGGTCGGCGCGACCACGTCGCCGCAGTGCAACACCGCCTCCGCTCCGTGCGCCTTGGCGTGCTCGACCGCGGCGCCGAGCAGGCGCCGGTTGTCGTGCGAGTCGGAGAGGATGCAGACCTTCATCAGAACGCGGGCTTGTCCGCGGCGTTGCGATAGCGCTCGACGCCGGCGAGGATTTCGGCGCGAGCGTCGTCGATGCCGACCCAGCCCTCGACCTTGACCCATTTGCCCTGCTCGAGGTCCTTGTAGTGCTCGAAGAAGTGGGCAATCTGCTGCAGCAGCAGCGGCTGCAGGTCCTCGGGCTTGTGGACGCCCTTGTACAGACCGCACAGCTTGTCGACCGGCACCGCCAACAGCTTGGCGTCGACGCCGGCTTCGTCGGTCATCTTCAGCATGCCGATGGGACGGCAGCGCACCACCACGCCGGTAATCAGCGGGATCGGGGTGATCACCAGCACGTCGACGGGATCGCCGTCTTCCGACAGGGTATGCGGGATGTAGCCGTAGTTGCAGGGGTAGTGCATGGCGGTCGACATGAAGCGGTCGACGAACATGGCACCGGATTCCTTGTCGACTTCGTACTTGATCGGTTCGCCGTGGGCGGGGATTTCGATGATGACATTGAAGTCATCCGGCAGATTGCGGCCGGAGCTGACGCGATCGAGGCTCATGGTATTCAGGCTGAAAACGGGAAAGCCGGCCATTATACCCGTCCCCCACCGCGCTTCGCTCGCCCGATATAATCACGCTATTTGCGCATGCCGTTCTTCTCCCCTTCTTCCCCGCCTTCCGGCCACCGTCAGTCCGGCCTCGCCGGCGCGGCCGATGCGTTGTATCTGGCCGAACTGGCGCGCCATGCCGCGCCGCTGGCGGTGGTATGCGCGAGTGCGTGGGACGCCAACCGGCTGGCCGAGGAGTTGCGCTGGTTTGACCCAGCATTGCGGGTATGCGCCTTCCCCGACTGGGAAACCCTGCCCTACGACACCTTCTCGCCGCACCCGGACCTGATTTCCGAGCGGCTGGCGACGCTGTACCAGATTTCGCGCGGCGAGTTCGACATCGCGGTGGTGGCGCTCTCCACCGCCTTGTACCGGCTGGCGCCGCCGGCCTTCCTCGCCGCCCACACCTTCTTCCTGAAGCAGAAGGACGTCCTCGACGAGCCGGCCTTTCGCGCGCAGATGGCGCTGGGCGGCTACACCCATGTGAACCAGGTGTTCGCGCCGGGCGAATTCTCGATCCGCGGCGGACTGATCGACCTCTTCCCCATGGGCAGCGCCCTGCCCTACCGCATCGACCTGTTCGACAACGAGATCGAGACGCTGCGCGCCTTCGACGTCGACACCCAGCGCAGCATCTATCCGGTCAACGAAGTACGCCTGCTGCCCGCGCGCGAATTCCCGCTCGACGAGGCCGGCATCACCCGCTTCCGCCAGAACTTCCGCGAGCGCTTCGAGGGCGATCCGTCCAAGTCCAAGCTCTACAAGGATGTCAGCAACGGTCTGGCGCCGGCCGGGATCGAGTACTACCTGCCGCTGTTCTTCGACGAAACGGCGACGCTGTTCGACTATCTGCCCAGGCACACGCGCTTCGTCAGCCACGGCGCGCTCGACCCGGCGGGGCAGGCGTTCTGGGCCGACGCACAGGGCCGCCATCGCCTGCTGGCGGGCGACAAGGATCGCCCGCTGTTGCCGCCGGCCGAATTGTTCCTGCCGACCGACACCTTCTTCAGCCTGGCCAAGGACTACGCACGGCTGGATATTGAGCAAGCCGACGACGGGCTGGCGCGCCCGGTGCCATCGATCGCGGTCGACCGCCGCGAAGCGCATCCGGTCGCCAAGCTTCAAGGCTTCATCGATGGATTCCAAGGCAAGGTACTGATCGTCGCCCCGTCTGCCGGCCGCCGGGAAACCCTGCACGAATACCTCGCCGAACACGGTCTCGACGCAACACTCTGCGAGGCTTGGGCAGGCTGCCAGCTGAAATCCGACCGCATTCTGCTGACCTATGGCCCGCTTGCCGAAGGCTTCGTCAGCTCCGACGGCACGCTCGCCGTCATCACCGAAACCGAGCTCTACGCCATCCCGCCGAAAACCCGTCGCGCCCGCGAGGCCCGCGCGACGCAGATCGACAACCTGCTGCGCGACCTCTCGGAACTCAAGCCCGGCGATCCAGTGGTGCACGCGCAGTATGGCGTCGGCCAGTATCTCGGCCTGATCAACATGGACCTCGGCGACGGCGACACCGAATTCCTGCAGCTCGAATACGCCAAGGGCGACAAGCTCTACGTGCCGGTCGCCAACCTGCACCTGATCTCGCGTTATTCCGGCGCCGGCGAAGGGNCGGCGCCCTTGCACAAACTGGGCACCGACCAGTGGGAGAAGGCGCGTCGCCGCGCGATGCAGGCCGCACGCGACACGGCCGCCGAGCTCCTCAATCTGTATGCGCTGCGCGCGGCGCGCGAAGGCCACGCATTCAAGTTCTCGCCGCACGACTACGAGGCCTTTGCCGAAGGCTTCGGCTACGAGGAAACGCCCGACCAGGCCGCCGCGATCGCCGCCGTGATGGCCGACATGCAGGCTGGCAAGCCGATGGATCGGCTGGTATGCGGCGACGTCGGCTTCGGCAAGACCGAGGTCGCGCTGCGCGCCGCCTTCATGGCGGTGATGGGCGGCTACCAGGTGGCGGTGCTGGTGCCGACCACGCTGCTCGCCGAGCAGCACTTCAACAACTTCTCGGATCGTNTTTCCCAATGGCCGGTGAAGCTCGCCGAGCTGTCGCGCTTCCGCACCGCGAAGGAGCAGGCCGAGGCCCTGCAGGCGCTGAAGGATGGCAAGCTCGACATCGTCATTGGCACCCACCGGCTGATCCAGAAGGACGTCAAGTTCGCCCGGCTGGGACTGGTCATCATGGACGAGGAGCACCGCTTCGGAGTCCGGCAAAAAGAACAGCTGAAGGCACTGCGTGCCGAGGTCGACGTCCTCACGCTGACCGCCACCCCGATCCCGCGCACGCTGGCGATGTCGCTCGAAGGCATCCGCGACTTTTCGGTCATTGCAACGGCCCCGCAGAAGCGGCTGGCGATCAAGACCTTCGTGCAGTCGTTTTCCGGCGGGCTGATCCGCGAGGCGGTGCTGCGCGAACTCAAGCGCGGCGGCCAGGTGTACTTCCTGCACAACGAGGTCAGCACCATCGAAGCCATGCGCGAGCGGCTGGAAAAGCTGCTGCCGGAAGCGCGCATCCGCGTCGGCCACGGCCAGATGGGCGAACGCGAACTGGAACAGGTGATCCGCGACTTCTACCAGCAGCGCTACGACATTCTCTTGTGCACCACCATCATCGAGACCGGCATCGACATTCCCACTGCCAACACCATCCTCATCAACCGCGCCGACAAGTTCGGGCTCGCCCAATTGCACCAGCTGCGCGGCCGCGTCGGGCGCTCGCACCACCAGGCCTTTGCCTACCTGCTGGTGGAGGAAGACCGCACCCTCACGCCGCAGGCGAAGAAGCGCCTGGAAGCGATCCAGCTGATGGAAGAACTGGGCTCCGGCTTCCATCTCGCCATGCAGGACCTGGAAATCCGCGGCGCCGGCGAGGTGCTGGGCGAAAAGCAGAGCGGCGAAATCCTCGAGGTCGGCTTCTCGCTCTACAACGACATGCTGGCCGGCGCGGTGGCGAGCCTGAAGGCCGGCAAGGAACCCGACATGAACCAGCCGCTGGGTGTCGTGTCGGAAATCAACCTGCATATGCCCGCGCTGCTGCCGGTCGACTATTGCCCCGACGTCCACGAGCGTCTGGTGCTGTACAAACGGCTGGCGAGCGTGCACGACCCGGAGGAGCTCACCCAGCTGCAGGAAGAGCTGGTCGACCGCTTCGGCCAGCTGCCCGATCCCGCACGCGCGCTGCTCGACACCCACCGCCTGCGGCTGGCCGCTCGGCCGCTCGGCATCATGAAGGTGGACGCCAATGCGGACAGCATCCTGCTGCAGTTCGTCCCCCAGCCCNCCATCGATCCGGGGCGCATCATCCAGCTTATCCAGAGCCGGCGCGATATCAAGCTGGCGGGCGAGAACCGCCTGCGCTGGACTGCCAATTCGGCCGTCGAAGCACGCGCCGCCAACGTCATTACCCTGTTCAATTTACTGAAATAGCACACCGCATGAATCTGATCGTCCAGGGACGCGACATCCCCACGCCTAGCCTCAAACAGCTCGCCAAACTGACCGGCGCCACGGCCATCGAGGCTGTTTCGCTCACCGCGTTCCGGCTGGTGGCCGCCGACGACCGGCCGCATGCCGAGGTCGCCGCATTTTGCGAGGAAAATTCTCTCGACTGCAGCTGGGTGCCGGACGGACGGCACATCGACGACTTCGGCCTCTTGGTGATGGACATGGACTCGACCCTCATCACCATCGAGTGCATCGACGAGATTGCCGACATGCAGGGGCTGAAACCCCAGGTCTCGGCCATCACCGAAGCGGCCATGCGCGGCGAAATCGATTTTGCCGAGAGCCTGCGCCGCCGGGTGTCGTTGCTGACCGGGCTCGACCAGTCGGCCCTGCAGCGCGTCTATGACGAGCGCCTGCAGTTGTCGCCGNGGGCGGAAACCCTGTTGGCGGCAATTCGCGCCGCCGGAATCCGGACCCTGCTGGTGTCAGGGNGATTCACTTTCTTTACCGAACGGCTGCAATCCCGACTGGGGCTGGACTACACCGCCGCCAACACGCTGGAGGTGGCCGACGGCAAACTGACCGGCCGTGTCCTCGGCGACATCGTCGACGCCCAGGGCAAGGCCGATTGGCTCAATCGCGTGCGCATCGAGCTGGGCCTGGATCGAGGACAGGTCATTGCCATGGGCGATGGTGCCAACGACCTGAAAATGATGGCCGAAGCCGGCATCAGCATTGCCTACCGCGCGAAGCCCGTGGTACGCGCCCAGGCCGCTTACGCACTGAATCAGGTGGGTCTGGACGGCCTGATCCCGCTGCTGGGCGAAAATGGACGCAGTGGCTAAAGAAAATCTGCGGGCCGCCGATAAACCATTGAGTGCCCAATCAGTCATAAGATCGACCCCCGCGACCAGGAATCCCCGTGAAAATCGACAAGCGCATCACCCCGCCCGCCGCCAGCAAAGTGTCTTCCGCCAAGGGCAAAGGTGCCGGCAAAACCTCAGCCCCCACCGCTGGCAGCGGCGATTCGCTGACTTTGACCGAGTCCAGCACCCGCATCCGCTCGCTCGAGTCCCAGCTGGCATCGGTCGACGTCACCGATGCGGGCAAAGTTGAATCGGTCAAGGCCGCACTGGCCAATGGGACCTTTGCGGTCGACGCCGAGGTGGTGGCCGACCGTCTGATCGACCATACCAAGGAAACCCTGCGCAAGCGCCCGCGCAAGAAGTGATTTCCGCCCCCATCGCAAGCCCGCGGACGCAATCCGCGGGCTTTTGCTTTTCAACTGGAATAAAATCGTGCCCTGAAACTTCTTTTGGGGTAGCGCATGAACGAAATCGTTTTATCCGTGACCGGCATGACCTGCGGCGGCTGCGTCAACAGTGTCACCAAGGTGTTGACAGCCCTGCCGGGTGTGCAAACTGCGGTTGTCACGTTGACGCCGGGCCAGGCACGGGTGACATACGATCCCGCCCGCGTTGAGCGCGCCGCCATGGTGCAGGCCATCGTCGACGCAGGCTTCGGGTGAGCGACTGAACTGACCGTCGCGCTTCAGGTCTGGCCGCACAGGTTTTCCAGCGGCTCGGGCTGGTGAATTCCGTTGCCTTGCACGTAATCCACCCCNATCTGTCGCAATAACGCCAGGATCTGATCCGATTCGACGTATTCAGCCACGGTTCTCAGGTTCATCTGGTGGCCGATGCGATGAATCGCCTCGACCATGGAGCGATCAATGGCATTGTTGGCGATATCGCGCACGAATGCGCCATCGATCTTGAGGTAATCCACGTTCAGGTTCTTCAGATAGGTGAAGGACGACAGGCCGCTGCCGAAATCGTCCAGCGCGAAGCTGCAGCCGAACGCACGCATGGCCTCGATAAACTCGTTGACGACGGCAAGATTGCCGATGGCGGCCGTTTCGGTGATCTCGAAGCACAGATGCGGGCCGAAGGCCGGGTTCTCGTCAAGACTTGCCAGCAACATGCGGCGGAATGCCGGATCCTTCAACGACGCCCCCGACAGGTTGACCGCAAACAGGCAATTGCGCTCGCGTTTACTCTCCAGATAGCGCTGGCACAGACGCAGCGTCTCCTCGATCACCCAACTGTCGATGGCCGGCATGATGGAATAGCGCTCCGCCGCCGGTATGAACGCCATCGGCAGGATTTCGCTGCCATCCTCGTCGATCATCCGCAGCAGCAATTCGACATGGCGGACCGGCTCCTCGACGCCGTCGGCACGACGAATCTCCTGCCACGACAGACGCAGGCGGTGCTCTTCCAATGCCCGCTGGATACGCGTCACCCATTGCATTTCCCCACGGTGGCGCACCAGGTCGGAATCACGGCTCTCGTACAGGTGAATCTGGTTGCGTCCGCGATCCTTGGCCACATAGCACGCCGCATCCGCCGCCGACATCAGACTCGCCGCGGTGCCGCTCTCGGCATTGATCGCCACCATGCCCACGCTCATGCCGACCGAGAAAATGCGATCNCCNCATTTGAAGCGGAAACGCTGTACCTCGGCGCGGAAGGTATCTGCCACTTCCAACGCATCCGGAATGCTGCAGTTTTCCAGTAACAGCGCGAATTCGTCGCCCCCNAGGCGAGCCAGGGTATCGCGTTCGCGCAGATTGCCTTTCAGCAACAGCGCCAGCTGGCGCAGCAATTCGTCGCCCGCGGCATGGCCGCAGGAATCGTTGATCACCTTGAACTGGTCGAGATCCATGTAGCACAGCGCATGTTCGCGGCCTTGCTGCAGAGCCGTCAACAGCGTGCGCTCGAGGCGCTGCTCGAACTCGCGGCGGTTGATCAGCCCGGTCAGCGCATCGTGGCTGGCCTGATAAATCAGGCGCGCCGTGGCCCGATCGATCTTCTCCTGCATCTGGTCCTGCATGGCCTGCAGATGAGCGGCCATGTGATTGACCCCGCGCTGCAACACCCCCAGCTCGACCTGCCCGCTCGTGTCAACCCGTTCGTCCAGATGCCCCTCGCCGATACGGCTGACCGTATGGGTCAAGGACAGGATCGGCCGGGTAATCTGGCGACCGATGCGCCAGGCCAGATACAGGCTGACGCCCAGACCGACCAGCAGGATCGCCAGGCTGCGCAGGATGGACTCGCGCTGGCTTCGAATAGTGGCACTACGCGACACGTCCAGGCCCACCCAGCCCAGCAGCCGGGTCTGGGCCCCCTTCGCTGCAGCCCGGCCGTCCGGATTGAAGTCGTCGACCGCCACCTCGGTACGCGTGATCGGCGCGTAATAGACCAGCCGGTCCTTGTATTCAATCTGGTAGATATGGTCGGTCGGCATGCGTTTNTCCAACGGATTCGCCCACACGCCCAGACCGAACTGGGCCAGCCATTGGCCGTTTTCGGAGAACACCGCCACGCCGCGCACGTCCGGCTCGATCGCCGCTTTTTCGAGCAGCGTCTGCAGCACTTCGATATTGCCCGAGGCGACGCCATACTCGGCCGCTGGCGCCAGCTGGCGCGCAATGGCCAGGGCGCGGGTGCGCAGTGACTGGTCGAGATCATCGATTTTTCCCGTGATGAGCTGGAACATCAGCAGGACACCGATGATGGCTACCGGCACAATGGCCAGTCCGATGACACGCCCCCGTATTCCCAGTGACCGTGCCATCAGTTTCTCCCCTCCAAACGCTTTTCCAGATCGGCTTCGGGCGGCAGGATGAATCCGAGCGAACGCGCCACCTGATCATTGATCGAAACGCTGAAATAACTNGGGGTAGGCTGGGGCGGCAGGCGCACCGTTCCTCCCTGCATGGCGCTGCTGATCCATTCGGCAGCCTGACGGCCGATTTGTGCCGGGCTGGAATGCAAAGACAGAAGCGCGCCTGCCCGTGTCAGCGAACGCGAATAGCCCAGTACCGGATCGCGGTAGCGGTAGGATGTCAGGAAAAGGCTTTGTGCCGTGTTGCGGTTGAACACCAGCGGGTCCGGCAGCGCCAGCAGCAAATCGGCTTCCGTCAAGACCGCTTCCAGCGGGGTGATCAGGCGCTCATCCGGCGTCAGCGTGGCATAGACCAGACTGAGCCCCTGTGCGCGCAATGCACTGTCCAACTCGTTCACTACGCTGCTCTGCTCGGCGCTCAACAACACGCCCACGCGCCGCACGTCCGGCAAGGCCAGACGGATCAGGAGTGCCTGGCGCTCGAAGGGCTGATCGAGGTAAATGGCCGACAGGCCGCGACGGCTGCTGCTTCCCAGGCGCGCACGCCCTGTCTTGAGATACCACGCTCGCGGTACCAGAATCGCCAGCACAGGGGGNCGCTCGGGCAGTGCGGCCAGTGCCTCTGCCGCGCCCACGCCGACGGCCACGACGAGGCGAGCATCGTTCAGCGCAGCGGGCGTCAATCCCTCGGCATATACCCGGACAGCCTCGTGCGGAGTATCGTCGAGATAGGCACGGATGACCTGATACACCTCCTGGTAAGGTGTCGCATCGTCGCTCAGTAACACTGCCACCCGGGCTGCAACAGCCTGAGACGACACGATGGCAAGGCAGACGCACGCCACCCCNAGTCGAACGATACGCTGGAGCGCACGCCATCGGGTCGCCCGCCCGGGAAACGTCAAATCCCCTCCTGCCCTTCAGCCCACAGGCATGCCCTTTGCTTTCCCCGGCGATGGCTTCGAGCAGGCGTGCGTGTGCAGCCAACTCTTCGCTGCTCGCCTGCAACAGAATAGGCTTGGGACGTACCCGCGCGGCAGCCTGAGCAACCCGTTCGCCGCGCACTTCCAGCCCGATCGACAAGCTTTCCTGGCCGCGCGTCAGTGCCAGGTAAACCGCTGCCAGCAACTCGCAGTCGAGCAAGGCGCCGTGCAGCGTACGCGCGGTATTGTCGACGCCATAGCGTTTGCACAAGGCGTCCAGATTGTTGCGCTGACCGGGATGCAGGGCCTTGGCCATCGCCAGTGTGTCGGTCACGCCGTCGCACCAGGTGGTCAGCAGCGGCATTTCGAGTAAGCGCAGTTCCATGTTGAGGAAGCCGACATCGAAAGGGGCGTTGTGGATAATGAGTTCCGCGCCCCGGATGAAATCGACGAACTCCTGCGCGATATCGGCGAAACGCGGCTTGTCCTGCAGGAATTCCGGCGTGATGCCGTGCACCTGCATGGCGCCGGCGTCGATGTCGCGATCCGGGTTCACATAACGGTGCAGATGGTTGCCGGTGAGCCGGCGGTTGACCATTTCAACGGCCGCCACCTCGATGATGCGATGGCCCTGGTTGGGATCGAGGCCGGTGGTTTCAGTATCGAGAATGATTTGCCGCATGATTCCGATATTCAGTGTTGTTGTGCCTGCAGCACGCCCAGATTGGCCAGTGCATCGGCGCGTTCGTTCTCGGGATGGCCCGCATGGCCGCGTACCCATTTCCATTCGATGCGATGCAGTTGGCTCAACGCATCCAATTGCAGCCACAGGTCCTGGTTTTTCACCGGCTTGCCGTCGGCGGTACGCCAATTGCGCCGCTTCCAGCCCGGCATCCATTCGCTGATGCCTTTTTGCACATATTGCGAATCGGTATGGACTTCGACCGTGGAGGGCCGCTTCAACGATTCCAGCGCCCGGATCACCGCGGTCATTTCCATGCGGTTGTTGGTGGTGTTGGCCTCCCCGCCGCTGATCTCCTTGCGGTGTCCCCCGCCACCAGCAGGGCGCCCCAGCCGCCGACGCCCGGATTGCCCTTGCAGGCGCCATCGCTGTAGATAAAAATGGTGTCAGCGTTCACGACGGACCCGATACTGTTTGAGATTGACCACCTTGGCCGCGGGCGACAGCAAGCGCTGCGCCACCGGCGTCGTCCACTGCGGCAGGATGATGTTCATGCCCTGCACCCGCTTGACCGCCTGCAGGAAATAGACGCCGCCGCCCATGGCCCACCAGCGGTCGCCGGCCGGCTCCATGAAACGCAGACGTCGCAGCCAGTTCTCGCGGTTGACCGGCGGACGGTAGCAGCACATGCTGCCCGCCGCCACCTCGAGTCCCAGCAACACCATCCAGTCCTTCACTCGCGAAATGTTCAGAAAGCTGCCATTCCATGGATAGCCGCGTTCGCCGCCCTGCAGCTTGCGCGCCAGTCCCCACAGGCTGCGCGGATTGAATCCGGCCAGCACCAGCCGGCCCTCCGGGCGCAGTACCCGCTCGGCCTCGCGCAGCACCTGGTGCGGGTTGGAACTGAATTCCAGCACATGGGGCAGCAGCAGCAGATCGAGCGACTGGCTCTCGAACGGCAGGAACATGGGATCGGCCTGCACCCGTCCGGGNGCTTCGACCGCACATGTCACACGCAGCGGGATCCGGCTGTTGCGCAGGAAATCGATCTGCGGCAGGCCAACCTGCACCGCATTGAAGCCGAACACGTCCGACACCGCCTGGTCGAAATAGCGTTGTTCCCGAAACAGCAAGTGCTGTCCGAGCGGCGTTTCAAACCATCCCGCATTCAGCTTGGATAACATAGTCGTTTCTCCCGCCAGGTTGCCCCATCATGTTGACTCTCATTCCCCTGCCCGCGTTCGAGGACAATTACATCTGGATCTGGCACGACGGCCATCATGCCGTCGCTGTCGACCCGGGCGATCCCGTTCCGTTGATCGCCTTCCTCGATGCCCATCGCCTCACCCTGACCGCCATTCTGATCACCCATCATCATCGCGACCATACTGGCGGCAACGTCCTGCTGCGTCAACGCTATAACTGCCCCGTCTATGCGCCGGACAACCCGCGTATTCCGGCGGTGACCCGCATCCTGCACGGCGGCGATTCGGTCGATATCGTCGAACCGCTTTTACATTTCGACGTGCTGGCCACCCCGGGCCACACCCTCGACCACATCAGCTATGTCGGTCACGGCAGCCTGTTTTGCGGCGACACCGTGTTCGGATGCGGATGCGGANAACTGTTCGAAGGCAGCCCCGCGATCATGGCTGCCAGCCTCGATGCCATTCTAGCGCTGCCCGATACTACCCGGGTCTGCTGCGCGCACGAATACACCCTGAGCAATATTGACTTTGCCAAAACCATCGACGGCGCCAATCCGGCGCTGCTTGAACGCGAGCGTGCCGATCGTGCCCTGCGCGCCCGCAATGTGCCCACGTTGCCTTCGACCCTGCAGCTGGAGAAGCGCACCAATCCCTTCCTGCGTTTCCACGACCCTGATATGACGGCCTTCGCGAGTCGCTATCTGGATCGACCGCACCCCACGCCGGCCGAGGTATTCGGCGCGATCCGGGCAGCCAAGGATGCGTGGGACGGTTGACCGTCCCCATCCTGCCACTTACGATGGAGCCCTGTTGAGTACGGGAAACCGACTTGCCCGGAATCAAATTAATTGGCCGAATTCAAAATAAATCTGCTCAGTCTGGCCGTCCTTGCGGTGTTCGCTTCCCTGCCGGTGCACGCGGCGGAACCCGGCGCCGGCATCCAGACACTGGAGTGGAACAGCAATACCGACGACGACCCGTCCTCCGATCACGTATCCNCCACTGAAGCCGCCAGCCCGGACGACGTCTGGCAGCGCATCCGCAGCGGGTTCAAGATCGACGACGATGCGGCACGCAACCCGCTCGTGGCCGATCACGAAGCCTGGTACGCAGCACGGCCGGATTACGTGCGCCGCATGCTCGATCGGTCCCGCCGCTACCTGTTCCATATCGTCCAGGAAGTCGACCGCCGTGCAATGCCGATGGAAATCGCCTTGCTGCCAATGGTCGAAAGTGCGTTCAATCCCATGGCGGAATCGCCTTCCGCAGCCTCCGGCATCTGGCAGTTCATTCCGTCCACCGGCCGGCTCTATGGGCTCAGGCAGGATACCTGGTACGACGGCCGCCGCGATTTCACCGCCGCCACCGAGGCCGCGCTCGATTACCTGGGCAAGCTCTATCTCGATTTCGGCGACTGGGAACTGGCGCTCGCTGCGTACAACTGCGGGGAAGGTTGCGTCGCCCGCGCCATCGAGAAGAATGTCCAGCAAGGTTTGCCAACCAATTACGCCAGCCTGCCGCTGCCCAGCGAGACCCGGCATTATGTCCCCAAACTTCTTGCCATCAGGAACCTGATCAGCAATCCCGCACGCTATGGCATCGCCATCGACACGCTGCCCAACCAGCCCTATTTCAAGCAGGTCACCGTTCCCTCCGCCAGCATGGACATCCGCTCCGCTGCGCGACTGGCGGGCATGAGCAGCGATGAATTCGCCGCGTTGAACGCGGCCTTCCCACGCAAGCTCATCCGCTCGGCCGGACCGGTCAACTTGCTGGTGCCGGTCGCCAAGACCGACACCTTCCAGCGCAATCTGGAAACCGGAAGCTGGGATTCCTGGCAGCCCTACCCTGCGCAANAAGGCGAACGTCCCGAGACCATTGCCAGACGCCTCGGCGTCAGTCTTGCCAGCCTCGAAGAACACAACCAGTTCCATCTGAAGCGCGGCAAGCTGGTGCGCGAGCAGGTCATTCTGGTGCCGGTCAGGAAACGGGGCATGGCAGCCGCAAGCGCCGAGAGCCCCTTGCCTGCCGTATCCAATCCGACCCAACTCGTGGTGCAGCGCGGCGACACCCTGTACAGCATTGCCCGCCACTACGGTCTGACCGTCGCCGAACTCGGCGACGCCAACCCCGGCCTTGACGGCCGGCTCACGGCCGGCCAGACCCTGCGCCTGCCGTCCACGCAACCGGTCCAGATGACGGCGTCCCTCCAATCCGTCGCCTACTCCGCCACCCACATCGCGAAACCCGCCATACCGAGCCGGTATATCGTTCAGACTGGCGACACCCTGAGCGCCATCGCCCGACGTTTCGACATCAGCCTGGCGGATTTCAGGCTATGGAATCCTGCTTTCAGGAAACACAGCACGGTCCGCGCGGGTCAGACAGTCATCGTCAGGGCGCCCTGAGAACCGTCGGCTCAGTCCGATGCAGGCGGTTCGTCGGACTTGTCCGACATCAACAGCGCCACCCCGATCGCAGCCAGCACCATCCACATCACGGCGGCCCAGATGCCCAGCGCATTGGAGAGCGGCCCCATGAACATCAGGGTAAGCATCGCCACGGCCAGGACGCCGTTGCCAAGCCAGAAATTTCGACTGTGTTTGCTGCTGCTCAATTGATACTCCGTCTCCAGAAAACTTAATCCTGCGCTGCCACCCAGTGGCACCGCACCCAATGTCCCCGCCCAGATCGGTTCGCGCCGGATAGGTTTGCCGGCACACGGCGCTGGCGTGCGGACAACGCGGATGGAAATGGCAGCCGACCGGCGGATTGAGCGGCGAAGGCTGGTCGCCAGCCAGGCGAACGATAGTCTGCCCGGTGTGCGGCTCGATGCGCGGCACCGCACTAACCAGCGCTTGCGTATAAGGGTGGCGTGGCGTGCGCAACACCGCACCGGCCCGACCTTGCTCGACGATACGTCCGAGGTACATCACCGCCACATCGTGCGCCAGATATTCCACCACGGCGAGATTGTGCGTGATGAACAGATAGGCCAGGCCGAGATCGGCCTGCAGGTCCTTCAGCAGATTCAGTATCTGCGCCTGCACCGACACGTCGAGCGCACTGGTCGGCTCGTCGCAGATCACCAGCCGCGGCGACACGGCAAGCGCCCGTGCGATCGCAATGCGCTGCCGCTGCCCGCCTGAGAATGCATGGGGATAACGGCCGCCTGCATCGTCCGGCAAGCCGACCTGATTCAACAGCCGAGCCACGGCACCGCGCCGTTCGCCGCGCGCGCCCACACCCAGCGCGTCCATGCCTTCGAGCAGGGTGTCCACTACCCGCATACGCGGATTGAGCGAACTGAACGGATCCTGGAATACCATCTGTGCCTGCCGTCGCAGCGCGGGTGCATTCTTCGCGGTGATGGTCTCGCCGCCCAGCATGATGGTGCCCGCAGTCGGCTCGATCAGCCGCAGCAAGGCCTTGCCCACCGTCGTCTTGCCGCAGCCCGATTCACCCACCAGTGCCAGCGTGCGGCCGGCCTGGATCGTCAGGTCCACGTCATCGACGGCGCGCACGTGTCCTACCGTACGCTGGATCAAGCCGCGCCGGATCGGGAAAAACACCTTCAACCCTTCCACCTGCAGAAGCGGCTGCGGNGGATGTTCCGCCACGGGATGGGCGACACGTTCGCGCACGCTGCCCGCCGGCAAGCTGCCCGCCAGATGGCAGCGCACTCGCTGTCCATCCAATTCCTGCCAGCCGGGCGACTCCGCGCGGCAACGTGCGATGGCAAACGGACAGCGCGGTGCGAACCGACATCCGCGTAAATGCGCGTCAAGCCGGGGCACTTGGCCGGCGATCGTGGTCAACCGCCCGGCATCGCCCGTTCGCGGCAAGGCCTCGAACAGCATGCGACTGTAGGGATGCTGCGGCGCCGTGAAGAAGGCGTCGCGCGTACCCTCCTCCAGCAATTCGCCGGCATACATCACGCCCACGCGGTCGGCGTTCTCGGCCACCACGCCGAGGTCATGCGTGATCAGCAGCATGCCCATCCGGCGCTTCGCACGCAAGTTGCGCAACACGTCGAGCACCTGGGCCTGGATGGTCACGTCCAATGCCGTCGTCGGCTCGTCGGCAATGAGCAGGCTGGGCTCGCCCGCCAGCGCCATGGCGATCATCATTCGCTGGCGCAACCCGCCCGAAAGTTCGAACGGGTAGCTATCGAGCCGCCGTGCCGCATCCGGCACACCCACCGAATCGAGCAGTGCGCGTGCAGCGTCGCGCGCAGCCTGTCCGTCGAGGCCCTGATGCAAGGACAACGCCTCGCCGATCTGATCGCCCACCTTGATGACGGGATTCAGCGCCAGCATCGGCTCCTGAAACACCATCGCCATCCGCCCGCCGCGGACGCGCCGCATGTCGCGCTCGGGCAGTGCCAGTACATCGGTTTCGCCCAGTTGCACGTGGCCCGACAGGATGCGCCCGCCATCCGGCAACAGCCGCATCAGCGACAGAGCGGTCATCGATTTGCCGCAGCCCGACTCGCCCAGCAAAGCGTAGGTTTCGCCCGCCGCAACGTCGAACGACACGCCATCGACCACGCGCGCGGCACCGATACCGGTGACCAGCTTGTCGACGCGCAACAGCGGGCTCACCGCCGTTCCTCCAGGCGCGGGTCGAATGCATCGCGCACGCCATCGGCAAACAGGTTGGCGGCCAGCACCAAGGTGAACATGAAGACAAAAGCCGCGCCCAACTGCCACCAGACGACAGGCTCGCGCGCCAGTTCGAGACGCGCGCCGTTGATCATGTTGCCCCAGCTATACATGGCAGGATCGACACCGACACCGACATAGGAGAGCACGGCCTCGGCCAGAACCAGGCCCGAGAAGTCCAGTACGATCGCAATCAGCACGAGGTGGAATACGTTGGGGAAAATGTGGCGGCTGATGATGCGTGCGTGCGATACGCCGAACGCCCGTGCCGCCTCGACATAATCGAGCGTCCTGAGCTTGAGTGATTCGCCGCGCAACAGGCGCGCCAGGCTGGTCCAGCTGGTCACACCCATGATGACGCACAGGGCCAGCAGGCGGACATCGGCGCGCGCTGCCGCGGTGTCGAACAGATCGGGGTGGGCCTCGATGGCAACCTGTACGATGAGTACCGCTGCCGCGATCAGCAGGACGCCTGGAATGGAGTTCAGCACGGTGTAGACATACTGGATGACGTCGTCCACCCAGCCCCGGAAATACCCTGCCGCAATCCCCAGCACGATCGCCAGCGGCAGTGTGACCAGCGTGGTGAGGGTGCCGATCACCAGGCCGGTGCGGATGCTCTTGAGGCTGATGTAGAGCACATCCTGTCCGACCTTGTCGGTACCGAAGACATGATAGCCTGCGGCCAGACGGGCCATCACCGCCCCCAGTATCAGCATCAGCGTCAACACGATCACGACTGTCCGCCCAGGCCAGCCGAGGTGACCCGTTGCCCAGGCAGACAACCAGCCCCCGAGCCTCATCCGCTCATGCCGCGCCTGCCAAGCCGCAAGCAGGCCGAACAGCAACAGACTGCCCGCCAGGCCCTGCAACAGGCCGACGAGTATGCGCCGGACGATGTCCGGTCCATACTCGTCGGCCTGCTTCAGATGCGCACCGCCATATTTCAGACGCGGGTAATCCCGAACAGTGGCGCCGCCCCGCTCCGTGAACTCCTTGGCGTACAAGTGCATCGCCAGCGGAGCGGAATAGGTTTTTCCTGCTGCGTACGCAATCTGCCTGCCAATGCGTCGAACACAGACAACACTTCGACCGAATATTGAGGCCTGTCTGGCGGGCTGTCGTCCAGTCGTTCGCGGTAATGCAGCGAGTCGAGCAGACCGATGACTACGAACACGGCCAGCACCAGCGCCGCACCCATCGCCATGGGGCGCCTCGCCACGGCCGCCCAGGGGCGCGCAAGTGCGCGTGACGGCGGATCCACCACACTGCTGCCAGCGATACGATCAGCAGCATGAAAATGAGCGCGTCGGTCCACAGCAGGACAGGGACGAAATGGGATGTGACCAAGCTCATTGCAGCCGCACCCGAGGATCCACCCACGAATAGGAAATGTCGGTCAGGATCAGGCCGACGATATAGAGAAANGAGCCCAGAAACACCATCGCGCGCACCACCGAGAAATCCTGGGCCTGGATCGCGTCGATCGTGTAGCTGCCGAGCCCCGGAATGCCGAAGAAGGATTCGGTGATGAGGCTGCCCATGAACAGCAGCGGCAACACCACCACCGCGCCGGTCAGGATCGGGATCATGCCGTTCTTCAGCACGTGGCGGAACAATACCCGAACCTCGGACAGGCCCTTGGCACGTGCGGTACGGACGTAGTCCTTGCCGATCTCCTCGAGAAAAATCGTTCGGTACCAGCGCGATCCACTACCGATGCCCGCCACCACTCCGACCAGCACCGGCAGCAGGATGAACCGGAAGCCGTCGATTCCACCCGCATAGCCCGAGATCGGCAGCAGGTTCCACAGCTTGGCGATGAAATACTGCCCCGTGATGATGTAGAACAGGAATGAAATCGACATCAGTACCACGCACAGCACCACGCCCCACAAATCGAGATAGGTGGTACGGAAGAACACCATCAGCAAGGCAAAGGTGATATTGACCAGGAGGCCGATCACGAACACCGGCAGCGCGATCGCCAGGCTCGGCCACATGCGGGTGCGGATTTCGTTGCTGATGTTGCGGCCGTCGTCCCCATTTCCGAACTTGAACGCGAACATCGACACCGAATGCTGGAAGAAGATCGTGTCGGTGAACCGCGCGCTGCCGCTCGCCTGGGCGTTCAGCAGCAGCGGCTTGTCGTAGCCGTGTTCGACCTTCCAGCGCTCGATCGCATCCTGCGTCACGTGCTTGGCGCCCAGCTGCAGCCGCGCCATGTCGTCCGGCGTATTGACGACGAAGAACAGGGCGAAGGTCAGCAGGTTGACCCCGATCAGGATCGGGATCGCATAGAGGAGACGGCGCAGGATGTAGGCGAACATCAGGCAGTCGTCCTTTCGCGCCGGCGCCAGACGACCACTGCCGGCGCAATGAGTGCAACCACGCCGCCGACCAGCAGCAGGATCGGCCACAGCACGGGACGGTTCCATTCTGCACGCCGGGCGGCACGCAGATCCGGGTCGATACGCCGGTACTTGAGCGTATTGTTGGCCATCAGGTTGGGCTTGACGTTATGGACCCAATCATGGCGCAAGCCGAAGGATTTTGGATAGTAGGCAAAAATCCAGGGNGCATCGCGGCGCACGATCTCGAGCATGGCATTGATCACCTGCTGGCGCTCGGGGCCGTTGTCCATATCCTTCATGCGCTCGAACAGGCGGTTGAATTCGGGATTGTCGTAGTTGGCTGCGTTCTCGCCGCCGGTGGCCACTTTCTTGTTCGGCCCATACAGCAGGAAGAAGAAATTTTCCGGATCGGGATAATCGGCATTCCAGCCCCATTCGAACAACTGCGCGTTGCCCTTGCGCATCTTGTCCTGGAAACGGTTGTAATCGGTGCCGCGCACGACCAGCTGCACATTGAGCTTGTCGAGCTGCTTCTTCATCCAGTCGAGCCGCGACTTGGTATCGGGGCCGCTTGCCATGGTGTCGAAATAGAGCACCAGCGGCTCGCCGGTTTTGGCGTTGCGGCCATTGGGATACCCCGCCTCGGCCAGCAGCTTCTTCGCCATCTCTAGGGGACGTCTGACGATCTTGCTGCCATGCGCCTCGTACACATACGGATTCAGCCCTGCCACGCCATCGACGTATCCGAACAGCCCGGGCGGGATCGGTCCCTGTGCCGGAATACCTCGGCCGTTCAGGAAAATGGAAATGAATTCGTCGTAGTCGAACGCGATGGAAATTGCCTGCCTCAGTTTGCGACGATCCTCCCCNTGACCGCCCACCACCGGATCGAGCATGTTGAAGCCCACGTACCAGATCGAAGCCGCTACCGCAGTAACGAGATGGATACCCTTCTCGCGCATGCTGTCGGTCAGCCGTGGATCACCACCTGCCGAGAACTGCACGGCTTGGTCGAAGCTGTCCGAGCTGATACCGGAACTGTCGTAATAGCCCTGCAGAAACTTGCTCCAGTAAGGGATGGTTTCCTTTTCCAGACTGAACACAGCCTTGTCCACGAACGGCAGCGGCTTGCCCGCGTCCGCCAGCAGACCCGCTTGGCGATCCGCCGCATCACCGTCCTCGGGATAGGTTTCGCCGTGATAGTAGGGATTCTTCGTCAACACCATGCGGCGGTTGGGATCATTCTCTGACAGGTAGTAAGGGCCGGTCCCGACCGGCTGCCAGTCCAGGGTCAGGTTGTTGTCCGCCATACCCGGCTGCGCGTAGAAGGCGTCGGCCTCCCACGGAACAGGCGCAAANAACGGCATCGCCAGCCAATAGATGAACTGCGGGTATTTTCCCTTGATGTGAATTCGATACGTATAGCGATCCACCACTTCCGCACCCGCCAGCGGAAAATCATTCAAGTTCAGCTCCATGCCGGGATGCGCCCTGGATACCTTCTCCAACGTGTCGCCGAGCGCTTTCAGGCCAACGATGTGTTCCGACATCAGCCCAAAAATAGGTGAGCTCAAGCGGGGATTCGCCAGCCGCTTGATCTGGTAGACATAGTCGGCCGCAACGAGTTCGCGGGTGCCTGTCTGCGGAAAGTCGCTGATCTGCGTCTTGTCCTTCAGCGCGGCCACGTCCAGCGCATGATAGAGAAAGCGGCCCATGGAATCCCGTGCAAATGCCGGGTGCGGTTGATAGCGGATGCCAGGACGGATCCGAATCTCGTACACGCTTTCGGCGATGGCTGTGGCGGGTGCATCATCGGCAAGCGGCTGGCCGGCCGCGTCGAAATAGCGCGGCTTGGGCACGGCCTCGGCCGTCAGCGGGATCAGCGTATACGGGCGCTTGAGAAAATGGTACTGCAGGGGCGGTTCGTAAATCTGCCCGGTAAATTCGGCTTCGTTCGAACTGTAAGAACGGGCCGGATCGAGATGTTTGGGGCGTTCGGAAAACGCGCTGTACAACACATTGGCGTGCGCATCGGTGTCGGGGTAGGGATTGTTCCAGCTGTCGGAGCAGCCTGCCAGCAGGCCTATCCCCAGCAAGCTGATCCTCAATAAAATTGCCCCGATACGCACCATGGCGCCAGTGTACCCAAGCGCGCCGTCAACGTCAGCTGTTATAATCCGGGGCAACTCAACTCTTCGAGACCATCATGGGATTTCTTGCAGGAAAACGTTTGCTGATCACCGGCGTGATATCCAACCGCTCCATCGCCTACGGTATCGCCTCGGCATGCAAGCGCGAAGGCGCCGAACTGGCCTTCACTTATCAAGGTGATCGCATCAAGGATCGCGTGACCGATTTTGCCAAGGAATTCGGCTCCAGCCTGGTGTTTCCCTGCGACGTCGGCAGCGACGAGCAGATCGACGCACTGTTCGCGGAACTCGGCAAACACTGGGACGGCTTCGACGGCCTGGTTCATTCGATCGCGTTTGCGCCAAAGGAGGCCCTGGCCGGCGACTTTCTTTCCGCTGTCACCCGGGAAAACTTCCGCATTGCCCACGACATCAGTTCCTACAGCTTTGCCGCATTGGCCAAGGCTGCCTTGCCCATGCTGGAAGGCCGCAAGGCAGCGCTGCTGACCCTGTCCTATCTGGGTGCGATCCGATCGGTCCCCAACTACAACGTCATGGGCCTGGCCAAGGCCAGCCTGGAATCCAACGTGTACTACATGGCACAAAGCCTGGGACCCAAGGGTATCCGCGTCAACGCGGTGTCGGCCGGTCCGATCAAGACGCTGGCCGGCAGCGGCATCGCCAACTTCGGCGAGAAGCTCGACCTCGTCGCCCAGAATGCGCCCCTCCGCCGCAACGTGACGATAGAAGAGGTCGGCAATGCTGCAGCCTTCCTGCTATCCGATCTGGCGTCGGGGATTACAGGCGAAATCACCTATGTCGACGCCGGGTTCAACTCGACCGCAGGCGCAGAATAATCCCGCCCCGTGGACCAATAAAAACGCGCACAAGGCGCGTTTTTTATTGCCATACAACCGCGCGTCATCTACCTTCGATCGCATTCGGCTGGATTTTGACTTTCTGGCCTGCAGTGATCAATGCCAGCATCGCCTTCATGTCCGCGCGCTGCTGCGCCTGCGTCACGCCGAAGGAGACCGACGCCAGCAACGCAGGATCCGGTGTGCCCGCCTCCACCACGCGACTGATCCGCACGATCCGATATGAGCCATCTGGCCGTGCGAACCCCGTGTAGGCCGGCAGCTTGTCGGTATTCGCCCGGAATACCGCTTGGATGCCGGCTGCATCCAGCTCGGCAAACGGCTGACGCCCCACCACCTTGAACGCCGACCAGTTCAAACCCGCTTCATTGCCCTTTTCAAGCGTCTTGATGGTCGCCTCGCCCTTCTGGGCCAACAGCTTAGCGCTCTGCTCGGCACGCAGCCTGGTCTCGATCGCCGCGGATACTTCTGTCAACGGACGCAGCCGGGCCGGCCGATGATCGATTACCCGCGCCGCCACCAGCATACCGGGTTGCACCTCGATGGCTTCGGTGTTCTGCTTCGACTTGATCGAATCGGGGCTGAACAGGGCGGCCGATAACGTGGCATTGTTGAATGGGGGCGGCGCCGTCTTGACGCTCATCCAGTCGCTCTGCCTGATGCTGAGCTTGGCTGCTGTAGCGGCAGGTTGCAGGGACTGCGCGTTTTCATAGACCAGGTTGCCGAAGTTGTCAGCCAGATCTGCAAAGACCTTTTGCGCCTGCTGCTTGCGCAGTTCATCGACGACCTCGGCACGTACCTCGTTCAGCGGCGCCAGCTTGGCAGGCTGGATGCCATCCAGCCGGATGATGTGATAACCGAAATCGCTTTCGACCGGTCCCCGGATTTCGTGGGGCTTCATGCTGAATACGGCATCCTCGAAAGGCTTGACCATCATGCCGCGAGCAAAGCTCCCCAGGCTGCCATCCTGTGCGGCCGAGCCCGGATCCTGCGACTCGGTGCGTGCCAGTTCGGCAAAGCGTTCCGGCGATTTCTGCAGGATCTGAACCAGCTCGGTCGCCTTGGCCTTGGCCTTGGCGCGCGTTGCGGCGTCGGCATTCTTATCCACCGCAATCAGGATGTGGCTTGCACTGCGTTGTTCAGGCCGCCCAAACTTCGTCGCATTGGCCGCATAGTAGTCGGCTACTTCCTTGTCGCTCACCGCGATACCGGCCGCCACGCTGGTCTTGTCCAGCACCAGATATTCGGCGCGGATCTGTTCAGGCTCGGTAAATTCGGCTTTGTGGGCCGCGTAATCACGTTCCACGTCGGCTTGCGTGACCTTGACGTCCGAAGCCACGGTGGAGGCCGGCAGATCGGCCCAGGCGATTTCACGCTGTTGCGAGACCAGGCGCGCAATCTGCGTCAGCGACGTATTCGACGGAAAGGCCGCGAGCGTCACCGGACTGGCCACGACATCCAGCATGAATCCCTGGCGCAACTCGTTTTCAAAGGCTGCCGGTGTGCGGCCATTCTGGCGCAAGACCGCTTCATAACGCTGCTGGGAGAATTTGCCGTCCTGCTGGAACGCCGGAATCTGTGCGAGCACGGAGGCAAGATACGCATCGGGCGCCAGGAATTTGTTTTTNTGCGCATCCAGCAACAAGGCCTTGCGTTCGATCAGGCTGTCGAGCACCTGTTTGCGGAAATCGGCGCGCTCCGGGACTGCGGGATCGAACGCAGCGCCAAGCGCCCCGCGCATGCGATCGGTCTGCGCCTGGATTTCCCGTGTCAGTTCTTCACGCGAAATTCCCACATCGCCAACCTCGGCGACCATGCCGCCGCTTTTGTCGCCCCTCATGTAGGAGTCCACGCCGAACAGGGCGAAGGTGATTGCAATCAAGGCCAGTATGGCTTTGGCCAGCCAACCCTGTGCATGCTTGCGGATTGCTTCGAGCACGGTCTTTTACTCCGAAAAACGTCAGCGCGGATTTTCGCGCACTTTGCGCTTCGCGTCTCGCCCCGTTGCGATTAAATATGGTTGCCATGAATGGAGTACGAGAAAATCCAGGACATGGAATGCAATGAAAAAGGCGAACTCGCGTTCGCCTTTTTGATGTTGGCGGAGTGGACGGGACTCGAACCCGCGACCCCGGCGTGACAGGCCGGTATTCTAACCAACTGAACTACCACTCCTTGTGTTGCTAAAAACTGACTGCCTAGTACTCGACCGCTTATTTTTCTCTTACCCGGCTGGTGGGTGCTGAGGGGTTCGAACCCCCGACATTCGCCTTGTAAGGGCGACGCTCTACCAGCTGAGCTAAGCACCCGACAAAGACCAAAATTCTACAACATTTTTTCGACCCTGCCAAGCACCCGCGGACTTTATTATTAATTGATGGCGTCTTTCAGGCCCTTGCCGGCACGGAACTTCGGCACTTTCGCGGCTTTGATCTTGATGCTTGCGCCGGTACGCGGATTACGGCCAGTACGTGCGGCACGCTTACCCACGTAGAAGCTGCCAAAACCCACCAGCGTCACCATGTCACCCTTCTTCAGCGCTTTCTTGACTGCCTCGACCGTTGCGTCCAGCGCACGACCCGCAGCCGCTTTGGAAATGTCAGCCGAGTCAGCGATGGCGTCAATCAATTCGGATTTGTTCACGTGTTATCCCCTTCACTCAAGTGGCACAGGAAAACCCTGTGGCCGCTTTTATAGCAACCCGCAAAACCTTGTGTCAAGCGGTTTCCGGGCAGTCTCCAAAAAATCCCGCGACTGGCGCGGGATTCGGACGAGTGGTCAGAAAATACCTAGTGTTTGAGCGCCGCGGCGGCGGTACCGTCTTCTTCCGGCACGGCAATTGCCGGCGCGTCCGCTTCAGGTTCATCCTGCAAAGGCTCGGGCGCATGTTCCAGCGCCAATTCAAGAACCTGGTCTATCCACTTGACCGGGTGAATGTCGAGCTTGTTCTTGATGTTGTCCGGAATCTCGGTCAGATCCTTGACGTTTTCCTGCGGGATCAGCACCGTCTTGATGCCGCCGCGATGTGCCGCCAGCAGCTTCTCCTTCAGGCCGCCGATCGGCAATACTTCGCCCCGCAGCGTGATCTCTCCGGTCATGGCGACATCGGCCCGCACGGGGATTCCGGTGAGGATCGACACCATCGAGGTGCAGATTGCGATGCCGGCGGACGGACCGTCTTTNGGTGTCGCACCTTCCGGCAGGTGGATGTGGATGTCGCGCTTCTGGTAGAAGTCTTCCTGTATCCCCAGTTTGCGGGCACGCGAACGCACCACGGACAGCGCAGCCTGAATCGATTCCTGCATCACTTCGCCAAGCTTGCCGGTCGTGGTCATCTTGCCGCGCCCAGGCAGCGACACCGCCTCAATGGTCAGCAGTTCGCCGCCCACCTCGGTCCAGGCCAGCCCTGTCACCTGTCCCACCTGGTTGTTCATCTCCGCAATACCGAAACTGAAACGCCGTACGCCGAGATACTTCTCCAGATTGCGCGAAGTGACCGAGATCTTGCTGCTCTGCTTCTTCAGCAGCAGGGCCTTGACGGCCTTGCGGCAGACCTTGGAGATTTCGCGCTCCAGGCTGCGCACGCCGGCTTCACGCGTGTAGTAACGCACGATGTCGCGGATGGCCGATTCGGCAATGGCGAGTTCGCCCTCCTTGATGCCGTTGACCTTCAACTGCTTGGGCACCAGGTAGCGCTCGGCAATGTTGATCTTCTCGTCCTCGGTATACCCCGACAGACGAATCACTTCCATGCGGTCGAGCAAGGGCGCAGGCAGATTGAGCGAGTTGGCCGTGGCGACGAACATCACATCCGACAAGTCGTACTCGACTTCGATGTAGTGATCCTGGAAGGTGTGGTTCTGCTCGGGATCGAGCACTTCCAGCAGCGCCGACGACGGATCGCCGCGGAAGTCCTGTCCCATCTTGTCGACTTCATCGAGCAGGAACAGCGGATTCTTCACCCCGACCTTGGTCAGGCTTTGCAGGATCTTGCCCGGCATCGAACCGATGTAGGTGCGACGGTGTCCGCGGATCTCGGACTCGTCACGTACGCCACCCAGCGCCATGCGTACGAACTTGCGATTGGTCGCACGCGCAATCGATTGGCCGAGCGAGGTCTTGCCGACGCCAGGCGGCCCCACCAGGCACAGGATCGGCGCTTTCACCTTGTCCACGCGCTGCTGCACGGCGAGGTATTCCAGAATGCGTTCCTTGACCTTGTCGAGGCCGTAATGATCCTGGTCGAGGATTTTCTCGGCTTTCACCAGATCCTTGCTGATCTTGGTTTTCTTCTTCCAGGGTAGGCCGACCATCGCTTCGATATAGCTGCGAATGACGGTGGCTTCGGCCGACATCGGCGACATCATCTTCAGCTTCTTCAGCTCGCCCATGGCCTTGGCTTCGGCCTCCTTGGACATGCTGGCCGTCTTGATGCGCTTCTCCAGCTCTTCCAGTTCGGCGCCTTCCTCGATGTCGCCGAGTTCCTTCTGGATCGCCTTGACCTGTTCGTTCAGGTAGTACTCGCGCTGGCTCTTCTCCATTTGCCGTTTGACACGGCCGCGGATGCGCTTCTCCACCTGAAGGATGTCGAGCTCGCCTTCCAGCAGGCCGAGCAGATGTTCAAGGCGTTTGTTGACCCCGATCATCTCCAGCACTTCCTGCTTCTGTTCCAGTTTCAGCGGCAGGTGCGCAACGATGGTATCGGCCAGGCGGCCGCCCTCGTCGATGCCCGACAGCGATGTCAGGATTTCAGGCGGAATCTTCTTGTTCAGTTTGACGTACTGGTCAAACTGCGTCAGCAAGGCGCGACGCATGGCTTCCACTTCCACCAGTTCCTCTCCCTCGGCGGGCAGGATTTCGGCACGCGCGGCCAGATGTGTCCCGGCATCGGTTACTTCCAGCACGCGGGCGCGCTGGTTACCCTCGACCAGCACCTTGACCGTGCCATCGGGCAGCTTCAGCATCTGCAGCACGGTGGCCACACTGCCGGTGTCGTAGAGGTCCTCGGGCGTGGGATCATCCTGTGCGGCGGTCTTTTGCGCGACCAGCAGGATGCTCTTGCCGGACTCCATCGAGGTTTCCAGCGCCTTGATCGATTTGGGGCGGCCGACAAACAACGGGATGACCATATGGGGNAATACCACCACGTCCCTAAGCGGCAACAGCGGCAGGTCGATCTGTTCCTTGGATATGTTGTCGCTCATCATGATTTCCTGGTAAGGGTTAAGGAAAGGATGCGCGGCACTCAANCCACGCTCATCCTCAATTGGGGGCATAGTTTGGAATTCAAGATGGCTGACAGGTTCCCTATCAGCCATCTGGGTTTAGGCTCCGGCAGCCAGCGGCCGCTCGTCCTGATCGGAGTAGATCAGCAAGGGCTTGCCGTCGCCGCTGATCAGGCCGTTGTCCACCACCACTTTGCTGACCCCTTTGAGGGAAGGCAGGTCATACATCGTGTCGAGCAGGGAATGCTCGATGATCGAACGCAAACCGCGCGCGCCGGTACGACGCGCCAGTGCGCGCTTGGCAATGGCGTTCAACGCATCCTCCCGGAACTCCAGCTCGACGCCTTCCATCTTGAAAAGTTTGATGAATTGCTTGGTCAACGCATTCTTCGGCTCGGTCAGAATCTGAACCAAGGCAGCCTCATCCAACTCGTCCAAAGTCGCAACAACCGGCAAACGTCCGACAAATTCGGGAATCAGGCCGTATTTGATGAGATCTTCGGGTTCGACCTGATGCAGCAATTCGACATCGCGCTTGGTCTCGTCCACATTCTTGACTTGCGCACCGAAGCCGATACCACCTTTCTCGGTACGGCCGCGGATGACCTTTTCCAATCCGCTGAACGCGCCGCCGCAGATGAATAGAATATTGCTGGTGTCGACCTGCACGAATTCCTGATTCGGGTGCTTGCGCCCGCCCTGTGGCGGCACCGAAGCGGTGGTGCCTTCGATCAACTTCAGCAGGGCCTGCTGCACCCCTTCGCCCGAGACGTCGCGGGTGATTGAGGGGTTGTCGGCCTTGCGCGAAATCTTGTCTATTTCATCAATGTAAACAATACCTTGCTTGGCCTTGTCGACATCGTAATCACATTTCTGCAGCAGCTTCTGGATGATGTTCTCGACATCCTCGCCGACGTAGCCGGCTTCAGTCAGCGTGGTCGCGTCGGCGATCACGAAGGGCACATTCAGCAGTCGCGCCAGTGTTTGCGCGAGCAGGGTTTTGCCTGAGCCGGTCGGTCCGATCAGCAGGATGTTGCTCTTGGCCAGTTCCACCTCGCCCGTGCTCGAATTGCTGCGCAGACGCTTGTAGTGATTATAAACCGCCACCGCCAGCGCTTTTTCGCCTGGCTCNTGGCCAATCACATACTGATCCAGAATGCCGCTGATCTCGTGCGGCGTAGGCAGATCGGAACCTGCACCGCCCTTTTGGTTGTCCGCCTGCTGGATTTCCTCGCGGATGATGTCGTTGCACAGCTCGACGCATTCATCGCAGATGAATACTGACGGCCCAGCAATCAGCTTGCGTACTTCATGCTGGCTTTTGCCGCAGAAGGAGCAGTATAAAAGTTTGTCGCCCGAGCCTTTGTCCGCCATGCCAGTTCCTTGCTTAATTGCCTGATGCCTCAATGCGGCTGGTCAGCACCTTGTCGACCAGCCCGTACTTCACTGACTGTTCCGCACTCATGAAATTGTCACGATCCGTGTCACGTTCGATCACGTCCATGCTCTGCCCGGTGTGCTTGGCCAGCATGTCGTTGAGACGCGCCTTCAGATAGAGGATTTCCTTGGCGTGGATTTCGATGTCCGATGCCTGTCCCTGGAAGCCGCCTAACGGCTGGTGAATCATCACGCGCGAGTTCGGCAGACAGTAGCGTTTGCCCTTGGCGCCCGCAGTCAACAGGAAGGCGCCCATGCTAGCCGCCTGACCGATGCACAAGGTGGACACGTCCGGCTTGATGAACTGCATCGTATCGTAGATCGCCAGTCCCGCCGAAACCGAACCGCCTGGGGAATTGATGTAGAAATAGATGTCCTTGTCGGGGTTTTCCGACTCCAGGAACAGCATCTGCGCAACCACCAGGTTGGCCGTCGCGTCATTCACCGGGCCTACCAGGAAAATCACCCGTTCCTTGAGCAGGCGCGAGTAGATATCGTAAGCGCGCTCGCCACGGCCGCTTTGCTCGACGACCATGGGCACCAGCCCTAAACCCTGCGGCTCGAAGGGCTGCGAATTGGAAATACCGTGTTCAAAATCAATACGCATCAGGCACGTCCCATCAATTCTTCAAAAGAGGTTGTCACGTCTTCCACTTGGGCCTGACCTGCGACCCATGCTACCACATTCTCTTCCAGCGCCAGGGACTCGATCTCCTGCATCCGTTCCGGGCTCTGTAATACCACTGCACAACCTGCTCCGGTTCCTCGTAGCTCTGCGCCTGTTCCTGGATCAGATTGCGAATCTGCTCGGGCTGGGCCACCAGCTTGTGCGCCTGCACGATCTCGGCCAGGATCAGGCCTAGACGCACGCGACGTTCTGCCTGTCCAGTAAACATATCGGCAGAGAGCTTCATGGTCTGAACCCCGCGCGACTGCATATCTGCCTCGGTCATTTTCATCAGGCGCTCGGTTTCCATGACAACAAGGCTCTGCGGCAGATCCAGCGTACTTGTCTGCAGCAGCAGCTCCATCGCCTGCTCTTTCAGTTTCGTCTGTACGCGACGTTTCGCTTCACGCTCCAGATTGGATTTCACCTCGGCCTTGAGTTTCTCCACGTCTCCGTCTTCGACCCCCAGCGCCTTGGCGAATTCCGCATCAATCGGTGGCAACGCCGGTGCCTGCACGTCCTTGACCTGCACCTCGAAATGCGCCACCTTGCCCGCAAGCTCCTTGGCAGCATACTCGGTGGGGAAGGTCACGTCGAAGCCCTTGCTGTCCCCTGCCTTGAGGCCGGTCAGACTCTGTTCGAAATCCTTCAGCAAACGGCCTTCGCCGATCACGGCGGCAAAATCGTCGCCCTTGCCGCCCTCGAATGCCGCGCCATCGACCGTGCCCTGATAGTCGAATTTGACCAGATCGCCTTCCGCAGCAGCCCGATCCGCCGACTCAAACGTACGGCGCTGCTTTTGCAGGACTTCCAATGTCTTGGCGACATCGGCGTCGCTCAGGTTCACCACGGGCTTGCTCATCTTGCCGGTGCTCAAGTCGCCGATCTTCACTTCAGGATAGACCTCAAAACTGGCACTGAAGGTCATTTCCGTTGTGTCGGCCTGCCCCGTCTTCGGTTCGAAATGGGGATAACCCGCAATTTTCAGTTGATGGGCCTGTACCGCTTCACCGAAACGCGTCTGCAAGGTCTCACCCAGCACTTCCTGACGCACGCCCGGTCCATGCTGACGCGCCACCGCGCTCAACGGCGCCTTGCCGGGGCGGAAACCGTCCATCTTGACGCTGCGTGCCAGACGCTTGAGGCGATTTTGCACCTCGGTTTCCAACTGCCCCATGGGCACGCTGATGTCCAGGCGACGGACCAGTCCTTCGAGAACTTCAAGATTTGCTTGCATCAAAATACTTCCTGGCTGAATTGAGGTTGGGTGAAGGGCAATAAGCTTGTGGTGCGAAAGGGGGACTCGAACCCCACGCCTTGCGGCGCTGGAACCTAAATCCAGTGCGTCTACCAATTCCGCCACTCTCGCGGCTCGGCCGCAAAACTATCAACCGATAAGTGTAATATAATCAAAGTGATGCTGTCACCCAAGCCCGCCCAGCATCCTGCCTAAGTCATTATTCCCATTCCGTTTTTTATTGCCGGTGCCGGTCGATCACTACGAAAACTTCCCTGTTGCCTCCTGGCTGCTGCCCAAACGGCTGCGCCGTCCGGTGGAAGCCATCTACCGGTTTGCACGCAGCGCGGACGACATCGCCGACGAAGGCGCCTCCACGCCAATCGAGCGGCTGCGCCAACTCGCGGCCTACCATGATGAACTGAATCGCATCGAGCGTGGCGAGACACCCACCGATCCGGTATTCGGCCCGCTGGCCGCAGCCATCCGCATGCATGCCATCCCGTTGGCCCCGTTCCGCGACCTGCTGTCAGCGTTTGCACAGGATGTTGAANAANAGCGCTATGCCAATTTCGGCGAAGTCATGGACTACTGCCGCCGCTCGGCCAACCCGGTGGGACGCCTGATGCTGCACCTGTACGGCGATCACGATCCGCGTCATCTGGCCTATTCCGACGCCATCTGCAGCAGCCTGCAACTGATCAACTTCCTGCAGGACATCGCAATCGATTACCGGAAAGATCGCGTGTATCTGCCGCAGGACGAACTGGCGGCGCATCATGTCAGCGAGGCACAGATCGCCGGAGGGNACACGCACGGCCTGTGGCACATGATGCTGCACAAGCAGATCGAGCGCGCGCGAAAGATGTTGCAGGCCGGTGCGCCGCTCGGTCGGCTGCTCAAGGGACGCATCGGCCTCGAGCTGCGGGTAACCATCCGCGGCGGCGAAACCATCCTGCGCAAATTGCACGCCGATCCCAGCTGCGTGTTCCACAATCGCCCGGTACTGACCAAANAGGACTGGCTTATCATGCTCGGACGCGGGCTGTTTTGAATATGGACGTTCACCAGTATTGCCAGGAACGTGCCGCCGCGAGCGGCTCCAGTTTCTATTACAGTTTCGTCTTTCTGCCACCCGAGCCAAGACGTGCGATCACTGCGTTCTATGCGCTGTGCCGCGAACTCGACGACGTGGTGGACGAATGCCGCGAGCGCCAGGTGGCCGAAGCCAAGCTCGACTGGTGGCGCGCCGAGATCGGCCGTTTCGCCAACGGCGCGCCGGAGCACCCGGCAACCCGCGCGCTCTTCGACACCCCGCAGGGCCGCGCCATCCCGCCGGCCTTGCTGCTGGAAGTCGTGGACGGCATGGCGATGGATCTCGACTACACACGCTACCCGGATTTCAAGTCGCTCAACCTCTACTGCTATCGCGTTGCCGGTGTGGTCGGCGAAATCGCAGCATCGATCTTCGACGGCACGCGCGGCGAACATGATCGCGACATCCGCCGCTACGCCCACGAGTTGGGGCTGGCGTTCCAGCTCACCAACATCATCCGCGATGTCGGTGAAGACGCGCGGCGCGGACGCATCTATCTGCCGCAGGACGAACTGGTACGTTTCGGCGTACACGAAACCGATCTGCTGAGCGGACGCAACACGCCCGAATTTCAGGCCCTGATGCAGTTCCAGTACGAACGTGCCCTGGCCTGCTATGGTCGTGCGTTCGCCGTACTCCCTCCCGGCGCACGGCGTGCGCAGCGCCCCGGACTGGTCATGGCGGCAATCTACCGCACCCTGCTCAGCGAAATCCGGCAATCCGGATTCCCGGTCTTGCGCGCGCGCGTCTCGCTCACGCCATTGCGTAAACTGTGGCTTGCCAGCAAGACCTGGCTGTTTCCGTGACAACTGAATTGGACCAGCCCCGTGTCGCAGTCGTGGGGGCGGCTGGGCCGGCTGCTCGGCAGCCCTGACACTGGCCGAAGCCGGCGTGGCCGTCACGCTGTTCGAGGCCAGCCGTATTCTGGGTGGCCGCGCACGCGCGNTCGAACTCGAAGGCCAGCCGCTCGACAACGGCCAGCACATCCTGCTCGGTGCGTACGAACAATCGCTGCAACTGATTGAACGACTGCATCCTGTCACACCACTGTGGCGTCTGCCGCTCACCCTAGAACAGCCGCAGGCGTTCAGCCTTGCCTGCCCGCGCCTGCCCGCCCCGCTGCATTTGCTGGCGGGGTTGCTCGGTGCCCGCGGGTTGAATTGGCGCGAGAAGTTGGCCGCCGCGCACTGGGCACACACCATGCTGCGCGACACGGCAACGCCAGCCCCGCTGACAGTCAGCCAACTCACCCGCACGCAGCCGGAAAAATTGCGCAATGCGCTGTGGCACNCCTTGTGCGTGTCCGCGCTCAACACCCCGCCCGAACTGGCCGACGCACGGGTTTTCCGCAGCGTGGTCCGCGCCGCATTCGGCGGACGTACCCACCATAGCGATCTGATACTGCCGCGCCGCGATTTGACAGCACTGCTGCCCGCACCGGCCGCCGCACGGGTGGTCGAACTCGGTGGCGACCTTCGTCTGGGCCATCGTGTAACCACGCTCGACGCCACACCGAACAGCATCGCCCTGGGTACGCAGGGCGACATGTCCGTCTTCAGCCACGTCATCCTGGCCGTCGCACCGCAACATCTCCCCGCACTGACGAAGCAGGTGCCGGTGCTTGGGCCGCTTGGTCATACTGTGGCAAGGTATGAATATCAACCCATTGCCACTGCCTATATGCAATACGATCCGGATTTCCGACTGCCCAGGCCGCTGTTCGCCCTGGCCAACGGACCGGCGCAGTTTGTGTTCGATCGCGGCCAGAGCCATGGCCAGGCCGGTTTGCTGGCGTTCGTGGCCAGCGCTGCCACGAATCTGCCCGCTGACTGGCTGGATCGGGCGGAAGCGCAGTTGCGCCGGATCGTCCAGCCCGGACCTACGCGCTGGCGCAAACGCATCATCGAAAAACAGGCAACCTATAGTTGCGTGCCCGAATTGGCACGCCCACCCGTCCACACCCCGCACCCGCGCATTTTTCTGGCGGGCGATTACACTGCCGGGCCGTATCCGGCCACGCTCGAAAGCGCAACACAGAGCGGAGTACAATCGGCCGGCGCATTACTCGAACAGCTATGAAAGACTATCTCCCTCGCCCCGATCTTCTCGCAGACCGCGTCATCCTCGTCACCGGTGCAAGCTCCGGCCTAGGCCGCGCCGCCAGCCTGGCGTTTGCGCGCCATGGCGCCACTGTCGCGCTGCTCGCACGCGATGAAACCAAACTCGAAGCCGTATACGACGAAATCGTCGCCGCCGGCGGACCCGAGCCCGCCATGTTTCCGTATGATCTTGCAGTCGCCGACGACCGCAGCCTGGAAACGCTCGCCGGCACCATCACGCACCATCTGCAGCGGCTCGACGGCTTGCTCCACAGCGCCCATCAGTTCTACAACCTCTCTCCCTTGCACCTGCAAACGCTGGAGCAGTGGCAGACCCTGATGCGGGTCAACCTGATCGCGCCCTTTGCGCTCACCCGCGCCTGCCTGCCGCTGCTCCAGCAGGCGTCGGATGCCTCGGTCATATTCACCGGCGAAACCCACGGCCACCATCCCCGCGCCTACTGGGGCGGCTATGCCATCGCGAAATCGGGCCTGGAAACGCTTACCCACATCTGGGCCGACGAACTCAGTTCGGACGAAAACCTGCGCATCAATACCCTGATACCCGGCCAGGTGGCGACGACCTTGCGCGCGCACTCACCCCGGGCTTGCTCCCGAAACTCTTCCCAGCGTCGACGATCTGATGCCCTGGTATCTGTATCTGATGGGCGAAGACGGCCGCGCAGTGCGCGGACAGATCGTGGAATGCCAGACCTGACTTTCCTGTTGTGATGAAAATCGGCCGTTACGAAATCCTCGACGAAATCGGCCAGGGCGCGATGGGCACAGTCTACCGGGCGCGCGATCCGCTGATCGAGCGAACGGTGGCCATCAAGACGGTGCCTATTGCCCAGTTGCAGCAGGAAGGCGCCGACGCGGAATCGCGTNTTTTGCGTGAAGCGCAGAGTGCCGGCCGCCTGTCCCATCCCAATATCGTGACCATCTACGACGTCGGCGAAGCCGACGGGCTTGCCTATATCGCCATGGAATACCTGCCCGGCAGGACGTTGCGCGATCTCATGGACAAGGGGCCGATGCCGCTTGATCTGGCGCTCGACACCGCCATGCAGATGGCCGAAGCCATGGCATTCGCACACGAGCACGGCGTCATCCATCGCGACATCAAGCCCGCCAACGTCGTCGTAACCGGAAAACGCGGGCAGATCAAATTGACCGATTTCGGCATTGCCCATCTCGTCAACAGCGATCACACCCAGGCTGGGCAAATGCTTGGCTCGCCACGCTACATGTCGCCGGAACAGGCGATGGGGCGGGAAGTGGACGGGCGTTCCGATATTNTTTCGCTGGGCGCCGTCCTGTACGAGATGCTGACGGGCCACTATGCCTTCGATGGCGACAGCCTGCCCACGATCGTCTATCGGGTCATCAACGAAGCGCCGGTACCTGCCACCACCCTGCGCCCCAGAATATCGGCCGGCCTGGCCAGTTTGCTGGCCCATATGTTGAACAAAAAGCCGGAAGCCCGGCCAGATGCCCGCACGCTGGTCAGCGCCTTCCACGCATTGTCATTGGCATCGACTCCGGCGACCTCGCCCCTAGCGGTACCGTCTGCCAACCGGGTGTCGCGTCTGTTGCGCGTGCTTGCATTTGGCGTACCTATCGGCGTATTCCTGCTGATCGGGCTCGGAATCATCGTAATCGAGCACTTCCTGGCAACGCCCCCACACGCGCCCCAACTCCCCGTACAGCAGGCGGTCCCGCCCGCAACCGATGACACCACGGCAGACCAACCGCCGCCCGAGTCCGATGCGACGACAAACACGCCCCCTGAATCGGATGCCTATCTCGCAGGTCTCGACAAGAAACTGGTTGAGCTGCGCATCAAGCGCACCGTGCTCCTGCTGAAGTACACCAATCAGCACCCCGACGTGGTCCAGGTCGATCGCCAGCTCGAACAACTACGCGCAGAACGCAGCCGTTATCTGAAACGACAGCAGAAGAACTAGGCCGGTTACCAGTTGGTCTCGCGTTCCGCCGTGGCCGACACTTTATGGATACTGAGGTCGGCGCCATTGAACTCGGCCTCCGGATCCAGCCTCAAACCCACGAACCGTTTCAGCAGGCCATACACCACCAGGCTGCCAAGCACGGCGACGGTCACGCCGCCCAGCGTGCCGATCAACTGCGCTACCAGGCTGACGCCGCCCAGCCCGCCCAGTGCCTTGGCACCGAAAATACCGGCCGCGATCCCGCCCCATGCGCCGCACAATCCGTGCAAAGGCCATACGCCGAGCACGTCATCGATCTTCCACTTGTTCTGGGTCACCATGAACATCCACACGAACAATGCGCCTGCGATCGCGCCTGTGGCCAGGGCACCAAGCGGATGCATCAGGTCCGAGCCCGCACACACGGCCACCAGGCCGGCCAGCGGACCGTTATGGATGAAACCCGGNTCGTTGCGGCCCAGCACCAGGGCGGTCAGCGTGCCGCCCACCATCGCCATCAGCGAGTTTACTGCCACCAGGCCCGACACGGCCTCGATCAGCTGTGCCGACATCACATTGAAGCCAAACCAGCCTACGGTCAGAATCCAGGCACCGAGCGCCAGGAACGGAATATTGGACGGCGGATGCGCGGAGATCATTCCATCCTTGGTATAGCGTCCACGCCGTGCGCCCAGCAACAACACGGCCGGCAAGGCGATCCAGCCCCCNACGGCGTGCACCACCACTGATCCCGCAAAGTCATGAAACTTGGCGCCGACGCTCGCCGCCAGCCAGTCCTGGATGCCGTAGTTGCCGTTCCAGACAATGCCCTCATAAAACGGGTAGACCAACCCGACCAGAGCGAAGGTAGCCGCCAGTTGGGGGCTGAAGCGTGCGCGTTCGGCTATACCCCCNGATACGATGGCAGGGATGGCTGCCGCAAAGGTCAGCAGGAAAAAGAATTTGACCAGGTCGTAGCCATTTTTGGCGGACAGCACCTCCGCACTGGAAAAGAAGCTGATACCGTAGGCGATGCTGTAGCCGATGAAGAAATAGGCAATGGTGGACACCGAGAAGTCGGTGAGGATCTTGACCAGCGCATTGACCTGATTCTTCTTGCGCACGGTGCCTAGCTCCAGAAAGGCAAACCCTGCATGCATGGCCAGCACCATGATGCCACCCAGCAATACGAACAACACGTCACTGCCTGTTTTCAACGCTTCCATGCACCAGCTCCCGATTGAATGCCGGCTGGAATAAGCAAACTGCGTTCCTATGTATCAAGCATCTGATTCAAAAGGAAATAAGCATTGACAACACAATATTTACGCACACTAATGGTGCATTTTGAAATATTGCGCTCTTTTATGGGGCGTCAATCCTGCTTGCGAGATGCCGGATCAACCTGTCCTGCTTCGATACGATCGAATTCGTCATCCATTTCGGAATCGGACATGGGCGAATAATCCGATTCGGGTTTGGGCTTGCTGATCATGGCCGCGACGATGATTCCCAGTTCATAGAGTATCCACAGGGGCGTCGCCAGCATGAATTGCGAAATGACATCCGGCGGAGTAAAGATCGCCCCGATGACAAACGCTCCGACAATGACATACGGTCGGATTTCGCGGAGTTTGGCAACCGAGACCATGCCCATCTTGACCAGCAGCACCACTGCAATCGGCACCTCGAACGTGATGCCAAAGGCCAAGAACATGGTCAGCACGAAATCGAGGTATTTGCCAATATCGGTCATCACCGCCACGCCAGTAGGGGTGACGCTGACAATGAAATGGAACACGAGCGGAAACACCAGAAAATAGGCGAACGCCATACCCGTCAAGAACAGAATGACGCTGGCTATCACCAACGGGACGCCGATGCGTTTNTCGTGTTGGTACAGCCCGGGCGCCACGAACGCCCAGGCCTGGTAGAACACCCACGGCAAGGCCAGCAGGAAGGCGGCCATCATGGTGACCTTCATCGGCACAAANAACGGCGTAGTGATTTCGGTGGCGATCATCTGCCCACCTTTGGGCAGCGCCGCCAGAAGCGGACGCGCGAGAAGCGCATAGATATCCTGTGCCCACGGGAAGAGGCAGACAAAGATGATCACGACAGCAAGCACCGCGCGCAGCAGCCGGTCCCGCATTTCGATGAGATGCGAGATAAAGGTGTCTTCGGTATCGCTCATGCAGATTTACCCGCGTTTTCGCTGGATACCGTCCCAGCCGAAGCCGGCGCCGCGCGTCCGGTATTCTGGTCTGGCTCATCCAGCGGCAGGCTCTGCTGCAGCGCGTGCTCGGTTTCGCTCTGTGGCTGCGAGGCAGGCTCCGCAACGGCGGCGAATTTCACACTGGCCACGCTCTCCGTCACAGCCTGGGTGACGTTGTTCGCTTCCTTGCGCAGAAAATCGTCGACCACCGTGGCCTGCTGTTCGACACCCGACGCGGCCGATTCGACCGATTCCTTGAAACTCTGGCCGGCACGGCGAAACTCATCAAGCTGGATCTCGCGGCCAATATCCGATTTGACCGACGACACATAACGCTGCAGGCGGCCGTACAGGTGCCCTGCCGTACGCGCGACCTTGGGCAGCCGCTCCGGGCCGATGACGATCAGCGCAACCACGCCGATGACGACGAGCTCAGAGAATCCGATATCGAACATAGAAAGTGTTGTGGGTCAGGATTCCGGGGCAGGAAAAGATCGGTGCGATGGGTTGCCCGATCCTAGCCATGCCACACACTCAGGAATGATGCTTGTCTTTCACTTCGGCATCGATGGTATGTCCGGTCTCATCCTTGTCGCTCAATTTGGGTGCATCTTCCTTCATCCCTTCCTTGAACCCTTTGACCGCCCCTCCCAGATCGCTGCCGATATTACGCAGTTTCTTGGTACCAAAAATCAGCAGCACGATTACCAAAACGATCAACCAGTGCCAAATGCTAAAGCCGCCCATGGAATGTCTCCTTTAAATTTAACTTTTCCTGACGGGATCGCCCCCGCCAAATACGTGAACATGGATGTGGAACACTTCCTGGCCACCGCCGCGGCCGGTGTTGATCAGTGTCTTGAAGCCCGTGTCGAGCCCCTGTTCCTTGGCCAGACGCGGCGCCAGCAACAACATCTTCCCAAGNAGTGCCTGATGCTCGGGCAAGCAGTCGGACAGGGTCGCGACGTGCGCTTTCGGAATGATCAGGAAATGTACCCGTGCAAACGGATGGATGTCATGGAAAGCCAGGACATCGTCGTCTTCATAGACTTTCCCGCTTGGCAATTGTCCGGCCGCGATTTTGCAGAAAATGCAGTCACTCATGTCGATTCGCTTTTTCGGTCAGCCCGGACAAGCCTTCTCGGCGCGCCAGTTCGTTCAGTACATCCGCCGGCTTCAATCCCTTGTATGCCAGCAGCACCAGGGTATGAAACCACAAATCGGCGACTTCGTAGATGATCTTTTCGGCCTGGCCGTCTTTCGCCGCCATCACAGTCTCGGTCGCTTCCTCGCCGATTTTCTTCAGGATGGCATCCGTACCCTTGGCGTAGAGTTTGGCAACGTAGGAACTGTCGGGCGACGCCTGCTTGCGCGCTTCCAGCGTATCGGCCAGGCGGTCGAGGATATCGCTCATTTGCGGNTAGATCTCGTCGGGATTCTTCAGCACCGGGGCAGTCGTCACCCAGTGGCCATTGTCCAGCTTCTGGAAAAAACACGAGCGGCGCCCGGTATGACAGGCGATGCCGCCTAGTTGTTCGATTTTGAGCAACACCACATCATTGTCGCAATCGAGGCGGATTTCACTGACGTTCTGCACATGGCCGGATTCTTCGCCCTTGCGCCACAGTTTGTTGCGCGAGCGCGACCAGTACACCCCGCGCAATGTGCGTGCCGTTTCTTCAAGAGCCTCGCGGTTCATCCACGCCACCATGAGGATTTCTCCACTGGCGGCATCCTGAGCGATCGCCGGGACGAGCCCATGCGCATCCCATTTGACGGCATCGAGCCAGTCGCTCACAGGCGCACCTCGATTCCGTGCTGTTTCATGTAGCGCTTCGCCTCATCTACCCCGTATTCGCCGAAGTGGAAGATGCTCGCCGCCAGCACCGCATCGGCCCGGCCCTCCTTCACTCCGTCGACGAGATGTTGCAGCGTGCCGACNCCNCCGCTCGCGATGATGGGAATGTCGACCGCGTCGGAAATCGCCCGGGTCAGTTCCAGGTCGAAACCGCTTTTGGTACCGTCGCGATCCATCGAGGTGAGCAGCAGTTCGCCCGCACCCAGATTTTCCATTTTNTTCGCCCACTCGACCGCATCCAGCCCGGTTGCCGTGCGGCCGCCATGGGTGAAAACCTCCCAATGATCGCCGGCTCGCTTGGCGTCGATCGCCACCACGATGCACTGGCTGCCATAACGATCGGCCGCATCCTTTACCAGTTGCGGATTGGTGACCGCAGAGGTATTGATGCTGACCTTGTCCGCGCCGGCATTGAGCAGACGCTGGACATCCCCGACCACACGCACGCCGCCGCCGACCGTCAACGGAATGAACACCTCCGAAGCCACGGCTTCAATGATGTGGAGGATCAGGTCACGATTGTCGGACGATGCGGTGATGTCGAGAAAGGTCAACTCGTCGGCGCCCGCTTCGTTGTAGCGACGCGCGATTTCGACGGGGTCGCCGGCATCCTTCAACTCGACGAAATTGACGCCCTTGACCACGCGGCCGTTGGTGACGTCGAGACAGGGGATGATGCGCTTTGCCAGCATGGTTATCCTGTCNGAATCAGACCCCGAACACACCACCGGCCAGCTCGTCGGCGAGCTTCTGCGCCTCGGCGAAGTCGAGCGTACCCTGATAGATCGCACGACCGGTGATCGCGCCGATGATNNGCCGTCCTTGGCCACCGTAGACAGTGCCCTGACATCGTCGAGATTGGTCACACCACCGCTGGCAATGACCGGGATCGACAGCGCCTGTGCCAGCCGCTGGGTGGCGTCCACGTTCACTCCGGTGAGCATGCCGTCACGGCCAATATCGGTATAGATGACAGCCTCGACACCATACCCCTCGAAGCGCTTGGCCAGATCGATCACATCATGGCCGGTGATCTTGGACCAGCCTTCGACGGCGATCTTGCCATCCTTGGCATCCAGGCCGACCATCACGTGCCCCGGGAAAGCATCACAGGCTTCGTGCAGGAAGCCAGGATTNTTCACCGCGGCGGTACCGATGATGACATAGCGCACGCCATCGTCGAGATAGCGTTCGATGGTGGCGAGGTCGCGAATGCCGCCACCGAGCTGCACCGGGATCTCGTCGCCTACCGCATCGACGATCGAACG
The DNA here is from genome assembly GCF_013693775.1 of Thiobacillus sp. NCBI lineage: Bacteria > Pseudomonadati > Pseudomonadota > Betaproteobacteria > Nitrosomonadales > Thiobacillaceae > Thiobacillus > Thiobacillus sp. Next base: position 247,182 of record NZ_CP059257.1, on the reverse strand, counting down.
AATCGCCACATCGTTGACTGGCTTGCCGGCAAATGCACCGTTCAGGTCGACCAGATGCAGGCGCCGCGCACCCAGTTCCTTCCAGTGGCGTGCCGTGGCGGCCGGGTCTTCGGAAAACACGGTGGCCTTGTCCATTTCGCCTTGTTCCAGGCGCACGCAGTGGCCGTCTTTAAGGTCGATCGCAGGAATAATTAACATGGCTGATCAGCAGGGTCGTACAGGAGAAAATTAGGCGCAGGCCGCGCCGGACATATCGCAGGCGGTATCGCGTTCGCCCGGATTCCAGGTTACAAAATTGCCCAGTAGCGTCAAACCATCATTCTGGCTTTTNTCCGGATGAAACTGGACTGCAAAGATGTTCGCTGTCGCCACCGCGCAGGTAAACGGAAACGGATAGTGCGAGAACCCAGCGATCACGTCGGGCGCGGTCGGCTGCACAAAATAGCTATGGACGAAATAGAAACGCGCGCCCTCCTCGATCCCCACCCACAAGGGATGCGGCATCGCCTGATGGACGTTGTTCCAGCCCATGTGCGGCACCTTGAGCTTGTTGCCCGCATCGTCGTGCATCGCCTCGTGCGGGAATCGCTGCACCGTGCCCGGCAGGATGCCGAGACAGGCGGTATCGCCTTCCTCGCTATGCTCGAACAGCACCTGCATCCCCATGCAGATGCCCAGAAAGGGTTTGCTGCGGGCGGCGTCGACGATCGCCTGGCGCAGGCCGCGCGCATCGATCTCGCGCATGCAGTCGGGCGCCGCGCCCTGTCCCGGAAACACCACGCGTCCGGCAGCCGCGATCACCGCCGGATCGGACGTCACCACCACGCTGACCGAGGGCGCGACGTGCTCGATGGCCTTGGACACCGAACGCAGGTTGCCCATGCCATAGTCGATGACGGCGATATCGACGCTCACAACCCAGCCTCCAGGATGCGCGTTGCGATCATAGTGCACCTTTCGTCGAGGGCAGCACGTCGCCCATGCGTGCGTCGGCTTCCACCGCCATCCGCAGCGCACGGCCGAAGGCCTTGAAGATCGTCTCGGCCTGGTGGTGCGCGTTGATGCCACGCAAGTTGTCGATATGCAGCGTCACACCCGCATGATTGATGAAGCCGCGGAAGAACTCGAGAAACAGATCGACGTCGAATTCGCCGATGCGCGCACGGGTGTAATCGACGTGGTATTCCAAGCCCGGCCGACCGGACAGGTCGATCACCACGCGCGAGAGCGCTTCATCCAGCGGCACGTAGGCATGGCCGTAGCGGCGGATGCCCTTCTTGTCGCCGAGCGCCTGGGCGAAAGCCTGCCCCAGCGTGATGCCCGTATCTTCCACCGTGTGGTGGGCATCGATGTGCAGGTCGCCCTTGGCCCGGATATCCAGGTCGATCAGGCCATGGCGCGCGATCTGATCGAGCATGTGATCGAGAAACGGCACCCCGGTATCGAGTTTGGATACGCCCGTACCGTCGAGATTGAGACTGACCGCGATCTGGGTTTCGAGAGTGTTGCGAGTGACTTGAGCGGTGCGCATGGCGTCGAAAAATAAGGCTGTAGAAGAATTCTAGCAGTTCGCAATGGCTTTCAACGCGGCAAGCAGTGCGTCGCATTGTGAATCGGTGCCGACCGTGATGCGTAAAAACGGCGCAATGCGGGCCGGATTCCGGAAATGCCGCACGATGATGCTGCGCTCGCGCAGTGCAGCAGCCAATACAGCGCCGTCTTGGGCCGGATGGCGAGCGAAGATGAAGTTGGCGGCCGAGGGCAGAACCTGGAAGCCCAGGGCTTCCATACCGGCCACCAGCCGGGTACGCGTCGCCACCACTTTGGCGCAAATGGACTCGAAATAGGCATGGTCTTCCATCGAAGCCAAAGCCCCTGCCTGGGCGAAGCGATCGAGCGGATAGGAGTTGAAGCTGTCTTTCACCCGGTTGAGCGCCTCGATCAGATGCGCCTGGCCGATGGCATAGCCGACACGCAGGCCAGCCAGGGCATGTGATTTGGACAGGGTACGGACGACCAGCAACTGCGGATAACGGGCCACCAGTCTCACTGCCGATTCGCCACCGAAATCGATGTAGGCTTCGTCGATTACCACCACCGAGTCCGGATTGCCCGTCAGCAGACGCTCGATCTCGCCCAATGCAAGCAGGCGCCCGGTCGGTGCATTGGGATTGGGGAAAATCACCCCGCCGTTGGGCGCGAGATAATCGTCGACCCTGATCTCGAACGTGTCCGTCAGTGGGATTGTTCGATAGTCGATTTCGTACAACCCGCAATACACGGGATAGAAGCTATAGCTGATGTCGGGAAACAGGATCGGCTGGCCATGCTTCAGCAGTGCCATGAACGCATGCGCCAGCACCTCGTCGGAGCCGTTGCCGACGAACACCTGGTCGGCCGCCACGCCGTGATACGCTGCGATGCCGGCTCGAAGCCGGTCCGAGCCGGGGTCAGGATAGAGGCGTAGCGTGTCGGCCGCTTCCGCGCGCACAGCGTCGAGCACTTTCGGACTGGGCCCGTAGGGATTCTCGTTGGTGTTGAGCTTGACCAGATTGGCCAGCTTGGGCTGCTCGCCCGGCACATAGGGCGTCAGGCCGTGTACTACGGCGCTCCAATAACGACTCATGGAAACAGCAGGCTCANNTTTATGTGTCAGGCGATATTCGGCCGAGCGCGCGTGCGCCTGCAGGCCTTCGCCGTAGGCCAACGTGGCAGCGATCTGCCCAAGCGTCTGTGCGCCGGCCTGCGACACATGGATCAGACTGCTGCGCTTCTGGAAGTCGTACACGCCCAGCGGCGACGAGAAGCGTGCCGTGCGCGAGGTCGGTAGCACATGGTTCGGCCCGGCGCAGTAATCGCCCAGCGCCTCGCAGGTGTTCCGGCCCATGAAGATCGCACCGGCATGGCGCAGCTTGGGCAGCAGCGCATCGGGATCAGCCACCGAGAGCTCAAGGTGTTCCGGCGCGATCGTATTCGAAATCGCGGCCGCGTCGTCAAGATCGCGCGTCTTGATCAGCGCACCGCGATTGGTGAGCGAGGTACGGATCACTTCGCTGCGCGGCATTTCTTCAATCAATTGGTTGATTGCGGCCGCCACCGCCTCGAGGTAAGCCGCATCCGGCGACAGCAGGATCGACTGCGCCATCTCGTCGTGCTCGGCCTGCGAGAAGAGATCCATCGCGACCCATTCCGGCGGCGTGTTGCCATCGGCGATGACGAGGATCTCGGATGGACCGGCGATCATGTCGATCCCCACCGTGCCGAACACCCGACGCTTGGCTGCTGCCACGTAGGCATTGCCGGGGCCGACGATTTTGTCGACCTGCGGCACGGTCTCGGTGCCATAGGCCAGCGCTGCCACCGCCTGCGCGCCACCGAGGGTGAACACGCGGTCCACCCCGGCGATCGCGGCGGCGGCCAGCACCAGCGGATTCTGCTCGCCGCCCGGGGTCGGCACCACCATGATGAGTTCGGCCACCCCAGCCACCTTGGCCGGAATCGCGTTCATCAGCACCGACGACGGATACGCCGCCTTGCCGCCAGGGACATACAGCCCGACGCGGTCCAGCGGCGTGACTTTCTGTCCCAATACGGTGCCATCGTCCTCGGTATAGGTCCACGAACCCTGGATCTGCTTCTCGTGATAGCGACGTACGCGATCCGCTGCAGCCTCCAGCGCCTGGCGCGTGTCGGCCGGCAGGGCTGCGAGTGCGGCCTGCAATTGCGCAGTATTCAACTCAAGGCTGGCGACCGAGGCCGCCGGCAGGCGGTCGAAGCGTTCGGTATATTCGAGTACCGCCGCATCGCCCCGTGTTTTCACGTCGAGCAGAATGGTGGTAACCGTCTGCTCGATGGCGGCGTCGGCCGCATCGTCGAATTGCAACAGGCGGGCAAGACGCGCCTGAAAATCAGGCGCTGTGCTGTCGAGGCGGGCGAGGGTAACCACAGGATTCCTGCTTCACAAAGAATAAAGGCGAAAGACTGGCTGGAATTGTACCGGTTTTTGACGCTTCGCCGCGCTCGCACGGGCTTTTCCGGATGGCACTCATACCCATTCCGGAAATTAGACAAAGTCCAGATTGGTGTTTATCATAAGGCGCATGCATTACACGCGCGACAACATGGCCGGCCTTTTGCGCAGCCACGACATCAATCCGACCCACCAGCGGATCGAGATTGCGCACGCGCTGTTTTCACGACAGGAACACCTCTCGGCCGATCAGGTGATGGCGATCGTCAACACCCGCCACTCCGAGACCTCCAAGGCCACGGTCTACAACACCCTCAAGCTGTTCCTGGAAAAAGGCCTGGTACGCGAAGTCATCGTCGATCCCAGCAAGGTGTTTNTCGACCCCAATACCGGTCCGCACCACCACCTCTACGAAGTCGATACCGGCAAGCTGTCCGACATCGATGCCGCTCATGTCCAGATTTCCGGCCTGCCGCCCTTGCCGCCCGGCATGGTGACCGAAGGCATCGATCTGATCGTGCGTGTCCGCCGCAAGGCGTAACCCTCTATTCGCCCGTCGATGAAACGGGTCCACATCGCCCCGACTCTGCTCGATGCCCAACTGGTCGTCGACGCGCTGTCCAGCCTCGGCATCGTCAGCCATATCTTCAATGCCAATGCCGCGGGCGCGCTGGGCGAGGTTCCCTTCCTGCAGGCACAACCCGAAGTGTGGGTCGAGGACGACACCCGGGAATGCCAGGCGCGCGAGGTATTGGTGGATTTTCTGAACGTGAAGCCCGGTGTGGAAAAGATTTGCCCGCACTGCGGCGAGCGCAACCCCGGCAACTTCCTGAGTTGCTGGCAATGTGGAAGCCTGCTGTCCGACTAAAAGCTGCGTAAGCTCAGGACGGCTGCGCGTCTTTCTTCAAGGCGTCGAGATGCTGTTGATACTGGCGCGCAAAAATCCGTTCCAGTTCATCGATTGCCTCGACGGCCGCCACGCCGTGCACCAGATGACGCGTCATCTGTGCTGAGGCTTCATGAAATATCTGATTGCGCTCCAGCATCGGGTAGGTCTGCATCAGGCGCTGGATTGCCTTGACCACGTTTTCCTCTTCAGGCCGAGGAATCGGAAGCGGCTCCGCTGGGGTGCGCTGGCGGTTTCGGCCCCTTCCTTGCCCGCCAGGAACTCCGCGTAATCCAGCAAGGCCTGCTGCCGCGATTCCGACAGCGAACGGAATAGCGACACGAGACGCTTGCTGTCGCGCATCAGCGGTTGCGCCCCTTGACCGGCCGCTTCATCGGAATGACATCGACATTGCATTGCTGAAACTTGTTCTCGACGAAGCTGATGAAGGCGTCGAGAAGCTTGCTGCGGAATTTTTCCGGTGCATACACCATGGAAAGTTCGCGCGTCAGCCTGGGCTTCAAGGGAATCGCGGCGAGCGTGCCGAGCTGGATTTCCTTGGTGACGGTGGATGCCGACATGATGGCCACGCCAAGATTGGCCTCAACTGCCCCNTTGATCGCCTCGCGGCTACCCAATTCCATTTCGATATGCAGATCGTCCGGGTTGACGCCATTGTCCTTGAAGAAGTCATCCACCACTTCACGCGTGCCCGAACCATGTTCGCGCGACACGTAAGGCTGTTCGGAGATGTCGTGCGCGTTCACGCTCGAACGCGAGGCCAGCGCATGATGCGGCGAACAGATCATCACCAGCTCGTCTTCGCAGCACGCCAGCGTGGTCAGGTTGGGATTGTGGGAAGGTGCTTCGATCAATCCGACGTCGAGCGAATGATCGGCCACTTTCGCCGCCACCGTTTCCGAATTGGCCACCGTGAGGCGCGCCTGAACCTGTGGGAAGCGCTCCTTGAATTCGCCCAGGATGCGCGGCAACTGGTATTCGGCAATGGTGGTCGAGGCGCCGATCATCAGCGGCCCCGTCACCTGTCCGGTCAGTTCGCCCACACGCGCTTCCATCTCGCCAGTCAAGGCCAGAATGCGCTCGGCATACCCCAACACCAGATCGCCCGCCGGGGTCAGCGAGATCTTCCCATGGCTGCGCTCGAACAAGCGGGTATTGAAATGTTCTTCCAACTGCTTGACCTGGAAGGTCACCGCAGGCTGTGTCATGTACAGAATATCGGCGGCCTTGGTAAAGCTGAGCTGCTTGGCGACGGTGTAGAATACTTGTAGTCTGCGGTCGGCCATTAAATCCCGTCCTTGGGTCAGAAAAGATTTTTATTCAACCACAAACCCGTCCGTGTTGAAACCATCCCATAACCAAGCTGTTGTAACAATTGATTTTTCCTGCGCCCCCTCCCTTCGGGCCGGCATGGCGTTGCGCCGATCGTAATCCAGGCCACGCCACTTGAATCGCGCGTTCTACACCATCCTGCTTGCGCAGTTCCTGTCTGCTTTGGCCGACAACGCCCTGCTGTTCGCAGCGATCGGTCTGCTGGTTTTCTCCTCTGCGCCCGAATGGTATTCGCCGCTGCTGCAGACGGTTTTCGTCATCGCCTATATCGTGCTGGCCCCGTTGGTTGGCCCGTTCGCCGACGCCCTCCCCAAGGGACGCGTCATGCTCATCGCCAACACGCTCAAATTCGCGGGCTGCCTGACCATGCTGGCCGGGCTGCACCCCTTGCTGGCCTATGCCATTGTCGGCATCGGTGCCGCCATGTATTCGCCGGCCAAGTACGGCATCCTCACCGAATTGTTGCCCAGCGAGAAACTCGTCGTCGCCAACAGCTGGATGGAAGGCACCACGGTTGCCGCTATCGTGCTCGGCGCCATCATTGGCGGCGCGCTCATCAATCCGCATCTTGCCGAGCACATCCTGGCGACCGCCGGGCTCTCCGCGACCGTCATCGCGCCCAAATTTGCCATTGTCGTCATCACCGGGCTCTACCTCGGCGCCGCGTTCATCAACCTGTTCATCCCACGACTGCCGATCGACCACAAACTGCCCAATCGTTCGCCGCTGTATATCCTTCATGACTTCGGGCACAGCTTCCTGCTACTTTGGCGCGATCCCCTCGGCCAGGTGTCGCTCGCCGTCACCACCCTGTTCTGGGGCGTCGGCGCCACACTGCGCCTGCTCATCATCGCCTGGGCCGCGCTCAACCTGAAATACGGCCTGGACCAGGCCACCCAGCTCACCGCCGCCTCCGCATTCGGTATCGCCATCGGCTCGATCCTGGCCGGAAAATTCGTCCGCCTGCAGCGCGCCATCAGCGTACTGCCGGCCGGCATCCTCCTTGGCTTCGTGCCGATCGCCCTGATCTGGGTGGAAAGTCTGATTCCTGCCGTGCTCCTACTCACGCTGGCAGGCGTGCTGGCAGGCTATTTCGTGGTGCCGATGAATGCCCTGCTGCAACACCGCGGACACCTGTTGATGGGAGCCGGCCACTCCATCGCCCAGCAGAATTTCAACGAGAACATCAGCATCCTGCTGCTGACCGGCGCCTACGCCCTGATGGTGCGTGCCGACTGGCACATCCACACCATCGTCCTGGTATTCGGCCTGTTCATCAGCACAGTGATGGCGACGGTCTGGCTGCGCCATCGCAACGACGTCGTGCACTGACGGCCAGGTCAGGCCTGGTTGACACGCTCCGGAGTCTGCGATTTCACCACGCTCATCGCGCCTGCAATCAGTGAACTGAGGTCGGCCATGTTGGACGGCACGATCAAGGTGTTGCCGGTTTTGGCCAGCCCGGAAAAGGCTTCGACGTATTTCTCGGCGACCTTGAGATTCACCGCCTGGATGCCACCCGGCATTTCAATCGCGCGCGCCACACGGGCGATCGCCTCGGCATTGGCGACCGCGATCGCCTTGATCGCCTCGGCCTCGCCCATGGCAACGTTGATGGCGGCCTGCTTGTCGCCTTCGGATTGCTGAATCGCGGCTTCGCGCTCGCCGGTGGCAATGTTGATCTGCTCCTGCATGCGGCCTTCCGACGAGGCAATCAGCGCACGCTTCTCGCGCTCGGCAGTGATCTGCCGCTGCATGGCGTGAAGGATGTCCTTCGGCGGTGTCAGATCCTTGATTTCGTAGCGCAACACCTTGACGCCCCAGTTGGTCGAAGCCTCGTTCAAAGCCATCACCACGCCGCGGTTGATCTCCTCGCGCTCCTCGAATGTGCGGTCCATCTCCATACGGCCGATCAGGGAACGCAGCGTCGTCTGCGCCAGTTGCGAAATGGCCGAGATATAGTCGCTCGACCCGTAGGACGCCATCTTCGGGTCGGTCACCTGGAAGTACAGGATGCCGTCGACCGCAAGCTGGGTGTTGTCGCGCGTGATGCAGACCTGGCTCGGCACGTCGAGCGGGATTTCCTTGAGCGAGTGCTTGTAGGCGACCGTGTCGATGAACGGGATCACCAGATTGAGGCCCGGCACCAGCACCGCGTGGAACTTGCCGAGGCGCTCGACCACCCAGGCGTTCTGCTGCGGAACCACGCGCACACCCTTGGCGACGACAATGGCAATGACGATGACGATGACCAGCGCGACAGCATCCATGAATTGTTCTCCCGATTAATTACCTAAAACCAGCGTGTTGCCCTTGATTGCGCGAATGACCAGCGGGCGCGTGCTGTCCACGCCGGCCGGCTCGGCTTCGGCATCCCATACGGCGCCACGATATTTGACCTGGCCGCGATCCCCTTGCCAGGACTCGATCTGGACAGTCTTGCCGATGTCCATGTCCTGCACGCTGAACTCCGGACGGTCGGTGTTGCGTTTCCATCGGCGCAACATCAGGGTACCGACCGCACCGATCACCGCAGCCGTCAGCAACTGCGCCACCATGCCGGCGCCCAGCCAGGCCGCCACGCCGGCCACTGCAGCGGCCATCCCATAGACCAGCAGATAGAACGTGCCGCTGGCGAGCTCCACCCCNACCAGTACAGCCGCCAGAATCCACCACACTGCGTACGCCTGCATCTCGTCTCCTCACTTGTATCCACTGGGCACAATCACGGGCCGGTCCGGCAATTCGTCCGGATTATGTTTCCCGGGCGGAAAATGTGCAGCCAACAGCGTGCTGATCTGCCGGATGCCTTCCAACACGCCATGCTCGAATTCGCCCCGTCTAAAATCCATTTCCATGGCCTGGGCCACCGCGCCCCAGGCTGACGGGTCGACGCGCGCGGCAATGCCGCGGTCGGCAATGATTTCGATGTCGCGGTCGGCCAGCAGCAGGTACACCAGTACGCCGCTGTTGTGTTCGGTATCCCACACGCGCAGGAAGGAAAACGCCTCGAGCGCACGCTTGCGCCCCGTCATACCACGCCAGACCCAGGAAGCAGGCAGACTGTTCTCGATGGCGAAACGGATTTCACCGCCATGACGCGTTTCCGATTCCCGGATCGCTCCTTCGATCGCATCGAGTGTGGCGCGAGGAAACACGCGCCGCCACGCCCACGGCGGCATGAACAGATGCCTGAGCCAGCGTTTGACATTCACCATGAGCCTGATGCGCCTCCCCGCCGAAACCGCCGCCGCCACCGCCCCACGAGCCCCCACCAAACCCGCCACCGCCCCATCCACCGCCGCCGCTCGACCAGCCCCCGCCGCGGCGGAATCCNGTGGCCACGCCGGCAAACACGAACACGACAATGAATAGCAGCAAGGGAGTCAACCCCAGCAGGAAGGCACCGGCCACGCCGCTGCCCAGTGCGGCGATACCGCCCGCTGCCGGGCGGCTCATCAAGGTGGCGAGCAGCCAGCCCACGACCATGCCGCCGACGATCAGCATGACGAATGCGCCGTCGCCCTCGCCCTGTCCGGATGCGCTGGGCGGCGGCAAGGATTCGCCTTCGATCAACCCCATTAACTGCTGCACGCCAGCATCGATGCCGCCATAGAAATCACCCGCCTTGAAATAGGGNGTGATGGTTTCGGCAATCACACGCTTGGCGATCGCGTCGGGGATCGCACCTTCGAGCCCATAGCCGACTTCCAGCCGCAATGTTCGGTCGTCCTTGGCAACAATCAGGATCACCCCGTCGTCAACTTTCTTGCGGCCAATCTTCCATTGATCGGCCACGCGAATGCCGAACTGGGCAATATCTTCCGGCTGCGTCGTGGGCACGATCAGCACCACGATCTGGCTGCCCTTTTTCGCCTCGAACGCGGCCAACTTGCTTTCAAGCGCGGCAACCTGATCGGCGCTGAGCGTGGCAGTCTGGTCTGTCACGCGGCGTGACAGCTCAGGCACCGCCACCTGTGCCCAGGCGGACAGCGCCAGCATCGCAATCAGAAAACCGAACGCGAAACGCGTCCGGAGCAGCCTGATCATGCCGGGATCAGTTGCCGCCTGCAGGTGCGGCCGGAGCAGGCGACCCGAAGTCGACCTTGGGCGGCACGGCGATGGCTTTTTCGTTTTCCACCGTGAAGGTCGGCTTGGTCTTGTAGCCGAACACCATCGCCGTCAGGTTGGAAGGAAAGGAACGCACCGTGACGTTATAGGTCTTCACGGCAGCGATGTAACGATTGCGCGCGACCGTGATGCGGTTTTCGGTGCCTTCGAGCTGTGCCTGCAGATCACGGAACAAGCCATCCGCCTTGAGTTGGGGATAGTTCTCGGCAACGAGCAGCAGGCGCGAGAGCGCGCCGGTCAGTTCGCCCTGTGCTGCAATGAACTTCTGGAACGCGGCCTCGTCGTTGATCAGATCGGGCGTCGCCTGGATCGATCCTACACGGGCGCGGGCCTCGGTAACGCTGATGAACACATCCTTCTCGTGCGCCGCATAACCTTTCACCACGTTGACCAGGTTCGGCACCAGGTCGGCGCGGCGCTGGTACTGGTTCAACACCTCGGCCCAGGTAGCCTTGATTTCTTCGTCAGAACTTTGCAGCGTGTTATAGCCGCAGCCGGACAAGGCCAGTACCACGCATCCTGCAAGCATCCATTTGAACGCCTTGAGCCATTTGAACATTGTCGCCTCCCAGATTGGTGGATTGTTACGATGCAGTCTACGCCACGCCCCACGTGGCAAACAGAGGGTCGGATTCCGTCAGCTTGTCGGCATAACGGTCGTCCTTGGGACGCCTGAGTCCGCGCTCGACATAGGTTTCCACCTTCTTGAAGCCAGCCTGCTTGATCAGCATGCCGACCCAGGCCATGCGCTCCATCGGATGCAGCTGCGTCCACAGCTTGATCACCTTGGGCGGAAAATAACGGTGCGACAGCGTCACCACGAACATGCCGCCCGGCTTGAGCACCCGTCTGGCCTCCGCCACGATCTTGTGCGGTTGCGTCAGGTATTCGAACGACACCGTGCACACCACGGCATCAAAGCTGGCGCCAGGGAAGGGCAACCTGGGATCGGCGTTGATGTCCTTCACGATGCGTTCGGCGAGCTGGGGATTGTCGTCGAGCTCCTCGGCATTGAGGCCCAGGCCGGTCGCGGACTGCACGGTATCCGGCAAGTGCGAGCGCCAGCCCGCCATCAGGTCGAGCACCCGCGCATTCTCCGGCAGCACGGTGCGATAGAGCGCCTGGATACGCCGCGCGCACACGGCGTCGACGTGGGTGACCTTGCGGGCGACCGTGTAGAACTCGGTATCGGGGAATTCGTCCTCACGGCGGAACGCATCCGGGCCCTCGAAATCGGTCGGCGTCTGCATCTGCGTTTCCATGCCGCTCCATTCCAGCAGTTGAGTGACCTGGCCGACCGGCTCGGTCGAGACATCGCTCTTGCCGCTGTCGATGCTGAAGATGCGGCCCTGCAGCGGATGGCTGAAGTTGGCGACGAAGCTGGCCTCGTTGAGCTTCATCACGCGGAACATCGGCCCCGGGGCATCGTCGGCATGCAGCAGCTGGGACGGATAGAAGCGCCCAAATTTCAACGGTGCAATATCGCTGCGGAACACTTCGTTCGGCACCTCGTGCTCGATCTTCGGACCGACGTCGACCTGGGCGTCGACCGGCGGGGTGTCGCCCGGCATCCATACCACCACCTGATGGCGGCCCAGATCGGAAAAGTAATTGACGCGAAAACGCAGTGCGGAATGCAAAAGTTTCATTGTGGATGAGTGGTGAGTAGTGAGCGGTAAGCGGTTAAGCAGTGACGAGGGCTTGCATCGTGCGGCGCGCCAAGCACAGGTCTTCCCACGCACGCGCCTTGTCGGGCAGGTTACGCAGCAGGTAGGCCGGATGATAAGTCACCACCAAGGGCACGTTCTGGAACTGGTGCACCTTGCCACGCAGGCGGCTGATCGCCTCGTCGGTGTCGAGCAGGCTTTGCGCGGCGAAACGCCCCAGCGCCAGGATGAGCTTGGGCTGGATGAGGTCGATCTGCGCCAGCAGATAGGGGCGACACGCGGCGACTTCGTCCGGTTCGGGGTTGCGGTTGCCGGGCGGACGCGATTTCAGCACGTTGGCGATGTAGACGTTGTCGCCGCGCCGAAGGCCGATCGAGGCCAGCATGGCGTCGAGCAGCTTGCCCGCCTGACCGACAAACGGTTCGCCTATCCGGTCTTCATCTGCACCAGGCGCTTCGCCGATGATCAGCCAGTCCGCGTTGCGGTCGCCGACGCCCAATACGCCCTGTGTGCGCGTGGCAGAGAGCTTGCAGGCAGTGCAATGTGCGACGGCCTCGGCCAGCTGGTCCCAGGTGTAGGCACTTGAAGGACGTGCAATGGCGGGGGTGGCCGATGTCTCGCGCAACCGCCAGGCGGGGCCGATGCCCAGTTCGCTGAACACGTCGTCACGGCTCAGCATGCCAGGTCCTTCTTCATGATGAGCGCATCCTCGCGGCCGTTGCGGGCTGGATAGTAGCCCCGGCGCACGGCCAGATCGACGAAACCGCTGCCATGGTAAAGCGCGATGGCGGCGGCATTGGAGGTTCGCACCTCGAGAAACAGGCTTGTGGCCTTGTGATCGCAGGCCCGCGCCAGGCAGTGCTCGAGCAGGTCGCGGCCGAGACCATGCCGGCGCCAGATCGGGGCGATGGTCAAGTTGAGCAGATGGGCCTCACCCGCTGCGGCCATCAATGCGTAGTAGCCGATGATTTCGCCCTCGGCCTCGCGCACCCACATGCTGTAGCCCGCGCTCAGCGAGTCGGCGAAATTGCCCGGGCTCCACGGATACTCGTAGCTTGCAAGCTCGATCCGGTGGATGCGTGGCAGATCGGCCTCGGTCATCGGCCGCAGGTGGTGCGCAATTTCGAAAACGGCACTCATGCAGAGCGCCTCGCGCGGCGTTCGTCCACCGTCAGCGCCACTTTGTCGCGCAGATAAATCGGCGCGGCCAGCGCCGCATCCTGACCTTCGCCACGCTCGAATACGCGGGCAGCGAGCGGCGCCATCGCAGCGGCATCGGGCATCAGCGTGTCGTCGATGCGCGTCAGCCGTGCGGCCAGACGCGGACGCAACACCTCGCCCAATGCGACAAAGCCATTGCCTGCGCCGACCCAATCGCCCTCTTCCGGCACCGCCACCGATTCGGGCAGCGCCAGCTGCGGTTCGCTCACCGTGTGCCAGTCGGCGCCATCTCTCCGATAGGCTGCCCAGTAGACCTCGGCCATGCGCGCATCGAGCACGGTCACTATCCGCTCCGCATCCGTCTGCTCGGCGATCGATTCCAGCGTGGACACCCCGGCCACCGGCAGGTCGGCCCCCAATGCCAGCCCCTGCGTCACCGCACAGGCGATCCTGAGGCCGGTAAATGAGCCGGGGCCGGCGCCGTAGGCAATGCCGTCAAGCTGACGCAGGGTCACCGCCGATTCGCGCAGAAGGTCGTCCACCATCGGCAACAACAGACTGCTGTGCTGCTGTTCGGCCAGGATCCGGCGCGCTTGAATGTGGCCGTCCAGCCACAGCGCAGCCGAACACCATTCGGTGGAGGTATCGAGAACAAGCAATTTCATCCGTGCGATTTTACCGGTTGCTGCAGACAATCGGATGTTTCACGGTTCCCTTTGCTCGCCTGGTTGCATGGGGATCAATATTTCGAAGCGCACCCGCGACCAGGGATCGCGCACATCGGACAAGCGAACAATGCGTGCGGCAAGCTTCTGCCCGCGGTCGAGCAGGCGCGCCACATCTGCATTTTCGCGGCGTGGCACATAACCGATCATGTGGCCCTGCCATTCCACCCGCACCGCCCTGGCATCGTGGGAATTGTCCGGTTCGCGCACCAGGGCAAGCGCATCGCCCACCCGCATCTGCGACCACACCGCCCTGCCCGCATGATACTGGAACCCGGCAAGGGGTGAATCCTGCAACAGAATGTGCGCAGTGACCTCGGCGCAAAGCGGCTGCGACCACAGCCAGGCAAGCAAAAACACGATGGCAGAGTGGCCGGATACCCATCCGAATCGGATGGGTATCGTTGCGCTGATGGGTTTCCACATCATGTTCCTCCCGTCGTTCCGAGCTGGAGAGCCGAACATTCTACTGAGAATTACGGTATCCCATTCGCGCGGACCGACAGAGGCCTGCGTTTAATTTTTGACTGGACAAGCAGGCTCCGGCTTGAGGTAGGATGAATGCATTCCTGTCCTCCTTAGCAACGAAATCGACATGCCGAGAAAAGCCGCCACTCCGACCAAGCTGTTCGTATTGGATACCAACGTGCTGATGCACGACCCCACCAGCCTGTACCGCTTTGAAGAACACGACGTCTATGTGCCGATCGCCACCCTGGAGGAACTCGACCAGCACAAGAAGGGCATGAACGAGGTATCGCGCAACGCCCGCCAGGCCAGCCGTTTTCTCGACGAGATCGTCAGCAAGCTCGACAGCATCGAAGAAGGCGTGCCGCTCGCACCGCATAGCCATAACGCCGCCACCGGCCGGCTGTTCCTGCAGACCCAGGCGATCACCGGCGACATCCCGCTGAGCCTGCCGACCAGCAAGGTCGACAACCAGATCCTCGGCGTGGTGCTGTTCCTGTCGCGCCATTACCCCAAACGCCAGGTCATCCTGGTGTCGAAAGACATCAACATGCGCATCAAAGCGCGTGCGCTGGGGCTTCCTGCCGAGGATTACTTCAACGACAAGGTGCTGGAAGATACCGATCTGCTGTACGCCGGTTTGCGCGAACTGCCCGCCGATTTCTGGGACACGCACGGCAAGGGCATGGAATCGTGGCAATCCAACGGCCAGACCTACTACCGCATCAAAGGGCCGCTGGTCACCAGCCTGCTACCGAACGAATTCGTCTTCCAGGAAGGTCCCAACCCGCTCTACGCGAAGGTACTGAAAGTCGAAGGCAAACAGGCCGAGATGGTCACGGTGCGCGACTTCAGCCACCAAAAGAACAACGTCTGGGGTATCACCTCGCGTAACCGCGAGCAGAACTTCGCACTCAACGTACTGATGGATCCCGAGATCGACTTCGTCACCCTGCTCGGCCAGGCCGGCACCGGAAAGACCTTGCTCACGCTGGCCGCCGGTCTGGCCCAGGTGCTTGACAAGAAAACCTACACTGAAATCATCATGACCCGCGTCACCGTACCGGTAGGCGAGGACATCGGTTTCCTGCCCGGCACCGAGGAGGAGAAGATGACGCCCTGGATGGGCGCGCTGGAAGACAACCTCGACGTGCTGAACAAGAGCGACGACGATGCCGGCGAATGGGGACGCGCAGCCACGCAGGACCTGATCCGTTCGCGCATCAAGGTCAAGTCGCTCAACTTCATGCGCGGCCGCACCTTCCTCAACAAATTTCTCATCATCGACGAGGCGCAGAACCTCACGCCCAAGCAGATGAAGACGCTGATCACCCGTGCCGGCCCAGGTACCAAGGTGGTGTGCCTGGGCAACATTTCCCAGATCGATACGCCCTACCTCACCGAAGGCAGTTCCGGCCTCACCTACGTGGTGGACCATTTCAAGGGCTGGCCTCACAACGGCCATGTCACCCTGCAGCGGGGTGAACGTTCGCGTCTGGCCGACTATGCTGCGGAAGTCCTGTAACCCGATCCGACAAAGGGGGCGCATCATGAAGCACTGGATAATCCTGGCCGCCGGCCTGACCCTGGCCTTGCCAGCCCATGCCTTCGAGTGGAACGGGATACTGAAAGGCGTCGTCGGCCAACCCGCCGGCCAGCCAACCGCCAGCGGCGTCGATACGCTCTCCAATGCCGACATCAACGCCGGGTTGAAAGAAGCGCTGACCCGCGGTGCCGACGCCGCCGTCGCCCAGCTCGGCCAGAAAGACGGCTTCTTCGGCAACGCCGCGCTGAAAATCCCACTTCCGCCCAGTCTGCAGAAAGCCGAAAAAGCCATGCGTATGTTCGGCATGGGCAAGCAAGCGGACGAACTGGTGCTGTCGATGAACCGTGCAGCAGAAGCCGCCGTACCGGAAGCCAAGACCCTGCTGGTCGGTGCGGTGAAGGAGATGACATTGGAAGATGCCAAGGGCATCCTCACGGGCGGCCAGACCTCGGCCACTGATTTCTTCCGCAGGAAAACGGAGGCCAAGCTCGTCGAACGCTTTGAGCCCATCGTCAAGGCGAACACCGACAAAGTCGGCCTGGCCCAGCAGTACAACCAGTATGCCGGCATGGCGGCACAATTCAATCTGCTCGACAAGAAGCAGGCCAATGTCGAACAGTACGTCACCCAGCAGGCGCTCGACCGGCTCTATACCCTGATCGGGGAAAAGGAGGCCGCCATCCGTGCCAATCCGTTGCAGGCCGGCAGCGACTTGTTGAAGAAGGTCTTTGGTGCCGTCAGCGGCAAGTGACGCATCCGTGCTGCGGTATGCTAGCGCCCATCCCGTTTCCTGCTCGCACGCCATGACAATTAGTGCGAAAGCCTTCTGCCTGCTCGCCGGATTGCTGTTCGGCCTGCCCGCCCAGGCCTGGGAGATCGGCGAATTCAGAAACGGCATGAGCCGCAGCGAAGTCCAACAGGCACTCAAGACCTGGAATTTCGACCAGACCATGCCGGTCGGCAACGACGGTCTGTTTGCCTACGATCTGCCTGGCAACCCGACCGGCCGCCGCTTCCTGTTCACCTTCTGCAACGACAAGCTGGTGGCATTCGACCAGGAAATCGAGCCGGATTTCCGCCACTTTGTCACCATCGCGTCGAACTACTCCAACCTGTACGGCAATCCGCTCAAGGTCATTCCCTACACCAGCGTCGTCGCCAGCGGCGAGAAGAACCTGCTGGCGATGTTCTGGCGCAAAGGCTCGGATTATCTGGGACTCAAATACGTGCTGTACGCCAACAGCGAACAACTCTCCATGACCGTCCAGGTCGGCAACAACTGCTGGCAGGCGCCTCGTTGAATCATTGCGGCCCGGGCGACCGNGGCGATTCCGTCAGCAAACCCTGACGCGCAAACAGCCACACCAGCCGGTGTGTCATTGCCTGGACGGTTTCCAGCGTCTGCTCATATCCCGCATCGGCCAACACGTCTCGAAAAACAACCGCGAGTTCGTGCAGCGTGCGGTTGCCATCCAGCAGACCCAGCAGAATGCGGCCGGGCTCATCGAGTTCCAACGCCACATGACGTACGCCGCTCGCCGCCCAGCCGGATGAGCTTGCCTGCAATCTCGCCAGGGCGTGTGCGCGGGGCCGGTCGGCCGGCTCGGTCACGGACGGCATTGTATCCACGCTGGGCGTCACGCCATGCGCCATAACCAAGGGGAACAAGGCATCCCGAAAAGCCGCCTCGTCAAAGTCCCCGGCGTCATAGTCGGCCAGCGCGTGTTGGGTGGACGCCAGCAATTCCGGATAGGCCAGTGCGGCAGGATAGGCGGCCGACAGGATCATTGCCGCCGCCTTCATTGCAGGATGGGCGACCAGGTACGCGCCACCTGCCGGATTGACGAACGCCTGTTCGCTCGCTGTCTCGAGATCGATTTCATCATCGCTGCGCAGATCCGCGTGGAACGCCAGTCCAGCCAGCGCAGCAGCCTGCGGCGGCCGGGCGCACGGCGCATCGGCGCGCGCGATCAATGCGCGGCGGAAGCGGATGACATGGGCCTCATCGAGTGCTGCCTCGGCATCCAACCAGCGCCCGGCCATACTTTCGGGAACCAGGCCCCAGGCATCCTCGAGCTCGACCACCGCATGGCGCGGCCCGGCTTCGCCGACGTAGCGCAGGCCATGGTCATCAAGCCGCGCGGAAAATTCGGAAAACCGGGTCGGCGTATTGAATTCGGCGAGATATTCATGGAACAGATACGATGGCGCGGCTGATTTCAGATAGGCAATTTCCTTCAGCAGAACTGGATCGGTCCATTCGAGCTCCAGTTCGGCCAGAACACGCCGGGCTTCTGCAACACGCGCGGGTGCGGGCATATCGGCCGCTGTACGTTCGATCAGCGCCGTGCGCAGGGGCCGCAGCCGAGCCCAGCCCGCCGTGACATTGAAACTGACATAGGCCACACCGTACGGTGTCAGATGACGTCGGCACACGTCGAGCAATGCGCGCTGAATCGCCGGCGGCACCCAGGAAAACACGCCATGCGCGATGATGTAATCGAATTCGCCCAGATCGGCAGGCAGCGCGGCAAGGTCGCCATGCACGATGCGGATATTGGACAGTCCCAGATGACGAATGAAATCGGCCCCCGCCTCCGCCTGCACGCGCGACAATTCCACGCCCACGCATTCAGACCCAGGCCAACGCCACGCCAGGGGAATCAGGTTGCCGCCGGACGCGCATCCGAGCTCGAGGATGCGCGCCTGCGTCGGGTCGGGTGCATCGAAGCCATGCAACGTCGCAACCGCAGCCAGGAAATCCGGCTGGGTTTCAGGCAGGGGCAGGCTGTCGTAGGGCAGTTCGTCGTAGCTGGCGAGCGTATCCATGGTGACGATTGTCCCAGCCCGGCCGAAGCCGCTCAAGTCCGATCAATGCCCGCGCGAACCGGGTTTAGCCGAGAACAGGGCGGCCTGCGGACGCGGTTTGCGCGGCTGCGACTGATTATCCGGTGCGGCCCGATTGGGCGCTGGCCGGGTGGCGGGTTTTGCGCTGCCCGTTGCCGGCGCGCCGGGTGATGCACGGCCCGACGCACCGCGATTACCCGGTTGCGCCTGCCTGGCGCCCCGACCCGGACGCTGCCCGGCGTTCTGCGCCTGGCGCTGGCCACCGCGCCCTTGCGGCGGGCGTGGGGGACGTTCGTCGGACATCAATTCGGATTTCGGCGGCGGCGTGAAACCCTCGACCTCGACACGCACGATCGAACGCTTGATCAGCTTTTCGATATCACGCAGGTAGCCGATCTCCTCGTCGTCCACCAACGACAATGCCGAGCCGGTAGTACCGGCACGGCCCGTGCGACCGATGCGGTGCACATAGTCTTCCGGCACGTTGGGCAGCTCGAAATTCACCACCTGCGGCAATTGATCGATGTCGATGCCGCGTGCGGCGATGTCGGTGGCCACCAGCACGCGTACGCTGCCGTCCTTGAAGCTTGCCAGTGCCTTGGTACGCGCCGACTGGCTCTTGTTGCCGTGGATCGCGGCGGCGGTGATGCCGTCCTTGATCAGCTTCTCGGCCAGCTTGTTGGCGCCGTGCTTGGTGCGGGTGAACACCAGCACCTGCTGCCAGTCGTGGCGCTTGATCAGATGCGCCAGCAAGTCCCGCTTGTGCGCCTGCGGCACNCGGTGCATCGACTGCTCGATGATCTCAACCGTGGTGTTGCGGCGCGCGACTTCGACGCTCTTGGGGTTGTGCAGCAGGCCGTTGGCCAGCGTGCGGATCTCGTCGGAGAAGGTCGCCGAGAACAGCAGGTTCTGGCGCTGCTTCGGCAGCACGGCGAGCACTTTCTTGATGTCGCGGATGAAGCCCATGTCGAGCATGCGGTCGGCTTCGTCGAGCACCAGGATTTCGACGCCGGACAGGTCGACGGTCTTCTGCCCCAGATGGTCGAGCAGACGGCCCGGCGTGGCGACCAGAATGTCGACGCGCGATTTCAGCGCCTTGAACTGCGGATTGATGTTGACGCCGCCGAACATCACCATCGAGGTGAGCGACAGGTATTTGCCGTAGGTCTTGACCGATTCCTCGACCTGCGCGGCGAGTTCGCGCGTCGGCACCAGGATCAGGCAGCGCGGGCGCCCCGGCTTCTGGGCCTGCACGGCGCGCGTCGACAGATGGTGCAGGATCGGCAGGGTGAAGCCAGCGGTTTTTCCTGTTCCTGTTTGCGCCGCGGCGAGCAGGTCGCCGCCAGCCAGGACCTGCGGGATCGCCTGCGCCTGAATCGGGGTGGGCGTGGTGTAGCCGGCATCGGCAATGGCACGCAAGATGGGTTCGGCCAGCGCCAGGCTGGCAAAGCTTGTTTCAGTAGTCATGTGGTTTCCTGCGACGGCCTGTTGCACTTGTGGCAACACCAATCGAGGCAGACGGACAGTGATCGCGAGATCAATCGAAAACCCGCAACGATTGGTGGAAGCGGGCGATCCGGCTTGGCAGCCGGACGGGAAATGTTCGGGTGGTGGGCAGTACAGGGTTTGAACCTGTGACCCCCGCCGTGTGAAGGCGATGCTCTACCGCTGAGCTAACTGCCCCGAAGCGGCGCGAATTAAACCACAACCCAGTGGCTGGGGTCAATTTTGCGGCGAGCGGCCGCATTAAACACAGTCCGGTAAAATGGCCGCTTTTTCCGCCCGGCCCTGCCATGATCCGTACCCGTTTCGCCCCTTCCNCCACTGGTTTCCTGCATATCGGCGGCGCGCGCACCGCGCTGTTCTCGTGGGCGTTCGCGCGCCATCACGGCGGCCAGTTCATCCTGCGCATCGAGGACACCGACATCGCGCGCTCGACGCCCGAGGCGGTTCAGGCGATTCTCGACGGCATGGCCTGGCTCGACCTCAATCACGACGAAGGTCCGTTCTACCAGACCAAGCGTCTGTACCGCTACAAGGAAGTGATCGAACAGATGCTGGCGGCCGGACAGGCCTATTACTGCTACTGCAGTCCCGAGGAACTCGACGAGATGCGCGAGGCGCAGCGTACGCGCGGCGAGAAGCCGCGCTACGACGGCCGCTGGCGCNCCGAGCCCGGCAAGTCGCTGCCGGTGCCGCCGGCCGGCGTACAGCCGGTGGTACGCTTCAAGAATCCGCTTGAGGGCACGGTGGCCTGGAAAGACCTGGTCAAGGGCACCATCGAGTTCGCCAACGCCGAGCTCGACGATCTCATCATCGCGCGCGCCGACGGCACGCCCACCTACAACTTCTGCGTGGTGGTCGACGACTGGGACATGCGGATCAGCCACGTCATCCGCGGCGACGACCACGTCAACAACACCCCGCGCCAGATCAACATTCTCAAGGCGCTCGGCGCCACCGTGCCGCAGTACGCGCATCTGTCGATGATCCTCGGCGACGACGGCACCAAGCTCTCCAAGCGCCACGGCGCGGTGTCGGTGATGCAGTATTTCGAGGAAGGCTACCTGCCGGAAGCCGTGATCAACTATCTGGCCCGGCTCGGCTGGTCGCATGGCGACGCCGAGCTCTTCAGCCGCGAACAATTCGTGCAGTGGTTCGACCTCGACCACATCACGCCGTCGGCCGCGCAGTTCAACACCGAGAAACTGCGCTGGATCAACCAGCAGACCATCAAGGCGGCCGACGACGCGCGACTCGC
The DNA here is from genome assembly GCF_013693775.1 of Thiobacillus sp. Taxonomy (NCBI): domain Bacteria; kingdom Pseudomonadati; phylum Pseudomonadota; class Betaproteobacteria; order Nitrosomonadales; family Thiobacillaceae; genus Thiobacillus; species Thiobacillus sp. The sequence goes on along the minus strand of NZ_CP059257.1, from coordinate 225,667 downwards.
CGACTTGACGCGCCCCTTCCTGATCCGCAACGGCGCCGGACTGGACGACGGCCCCGACCTCGCGGCCGTGTGCGCGCTGGTCAAGGAACGCGCCGCCACCATCGAAGAACTGGCCGACGCCGCCACGCTGTTCTACCGCACGCTTCATCCCACACCGGAACTGCTGGCCCAGCATGTCACCNCCGAGGTGCTGCCGGCACTGGCCGACCTGCTTGCCCGGCTGGAATCCCTGGACTGGGAACGCAGCGCACTCAGCGGCGCGTTCAAGGAAACGCTCACCGCGCATGGCCTCAAGATGCCCAAACTGGCAATGCCGGTGCGTGTGCTGGTGACAGGCGAGCCACAGACGCCGGCGATCGACGCCACCCTGGAACTGATCGGCCGCGACAAGGTGATCGAACGGCTGAAAGTGGGGCTGCACGCCGCACAAGCCTGATCGATTCCGCTATAATGCGCGCTGTTTTTCGCCGGCGTAGCTCAGTTGGTAGAGCAGCGCATTCGTAATGCAACGCTCACAAACTGAAAAACACAAGCAAAATCAACAAGTTAAGCGCGCCGGTTGGCGCGCTTTTCGTTTCTGGCACACTGGCGGCACAGTCTGAACAAACCGCCGCGACAGTCAGGGACACTCGAAACGATGCGCCGACGTGCCATCTCCACGCTGCTGGCGTAAGAGGGACACGACATGGCAAGCATCAGAAAACGCATCAGCAGCAAAGGTAAGGTTTCTTACCACGTTCAAATTCGTATCAGCGGCCATCCGCCCTTGACTCAGACCTTCGACAAGAAGACTGACGCCGAGAACTGGGCANAAAAGGCCGAATCCGAAATCAACGACGGCCGACTCCTGCCGCAAAAGGTAGCTCAAAAGCGCCTGATGAGCGAGCTTATCGAGGAATATCGGACGAACGTTCTGATTCCCTTGAAACCCAAGCGGGTGCGTGACCAAGGGCCACAGCTCACTTGGTGGAAAGAAAAGCTCGGTCGCTATAACCTTCAAGACGTTTCGCCAGCCCTCATCGGAAAGTGCCGAGACGAGTTGCTTAGCCAACCGTTCGTCACCCCAACTGGCAAAGAGAAAAAGCGGACACCGGCCACGGTACTCCGCTACATGGCGCTTCTGTCCCACGTTTTCAATGTGGCGGTGAAGGAATGGGAATGGCTGGCAGAGTCGCCCATGTCACGGGTCAAGAAGCCCAAGGTCAGCAACAACCGAATTCGGTATCTGTCCGCCGATGAGCTGGAGCGCCTGCGCACGCAAGCCGCTAGATCTGAGAACCCTTACCTTCTGACCGTGTTGGAGGTGGCTGTGGGCACCGGCATGCGTTACAGCGAGATCATGACCTTGCGGTGGCGCAACGTGCTGTTTGAGGGCAATACGACTGCCTTGGTGCTGCTCGAACAGACCAAGAACAGCGAGCCCCGAGGCGTACCGCTGGCCGGCAAGGCGTTTGAAACGGTTCGGGCCTTGCGCGACGCACACAAGAAGGCCAACCACGGCAAGGTCAACTCGGCCGCATTGCTGTTCCCGAGTACGCGCACGAAGGATCGTCCGGTGCAGATGCGCAAGTCTTGGGAAACGGCGCTGGAACGTGCGGGCATCGAGCATTTCCGCTTCCACGACCTACGCCACACCACGGCAAGCTATCTGGCGATGGAGGGCGCAACAGCCCCGGAAATCGCCGAAGTGCTGGGCCACAAAGACCTTCAGATGGTGAAGCGATACGCGCACCTGAGCAAAGCCCACATCTCCAAGGTGCTGGAAAAGATGCACCAGTCACGGCTTGGCGCTTCGCCCACGAAGCCGAAGGAGGCCGACGATGGCACGGCCTGACTGGACAAAGCCGGAGTCCTACCCCAAGGCACCGGAAGCATGGCCATTCCGGGTCTGGGCATGGGAGTTCTTGCGTCGAAACCCGGAGTTTCAGCGTCAATGCGATGAACTTGCCGAGGCCTCTGCGGGGGCCAAGCAGCGGATGGCACGCAGTTGGGGGCTGGGGAGTTCAAGCCGTACAAGGAAGGGTATTTCAGCCCGAGCGGCTGCCTCTGGCTCAGCGAGGCGTTCCGGGAGTACGAAGCGGCCGAGGATGGAGACAAAGAATACCGGGTGGTGCTCAAGCAGCACGAGGTCGCCTTGGTGTTCGACCTGAACAACGTGACGACGGCGGGCATGTCAGCAATAGAGGCGCAGTTGGGGGCAGCCCGCGAGGTCTTGCTGAACTACATGCAGGAATTCGGGCTGAAACCTGCTGATGTCCGCGTCAATCGCCGGGGCCTCTTCGAGGCGCTGCGTGTCTATGACGCGCTGACCTATGGCGGCGCTACCCCAACAGAGGCAGCGAAGGTGCTAGACCCGGATGCGTTTTCAGAGCGAGGCGATCCTGATGCAGCCCGAAAAAGGTGAATGACCTACGGCAGCGGGCCAAGTCATTGATCGAGGAAAAAGGCTATCTGAAACTCGTGTCTCGGGACTACATCGAAGACCGCAGCAAAGCCGGCAAGACGTAGCCCCGAATTTGGGAACGCTGCATCGTCAGCGACTGACACCGAATCCGGGCTTGGCGCGCTGAAAAGCGGGCGTTGCAGAGGTGGGCTTGGGCGGGCCTTTGCGGTTCGGCTCACCGAAATCGATCTCGTCTGCGGGGCGGGACACTTCCCATTCGCCGTCCTCGACGTTGGCACCCCCTCTTTGCCCGAGTACAGCGCAGACAGCTTCTCATTGGCTTTCGCCACCCCTCCGGCGTGAAAGTATGCGGGCGAAGCCACAGCGGGATACGAAAGCGGTTCTCGAATGTGAGAATCTCGCTCAAACCATCGACAGCGAGGATTTTGGCCTTTTCCCACGGGATGGTGATGTCAAACTGGCCCGCCTTGTAGATTTCCTGCTTGCAGGCCGAGAAGCGTTTGCTGCGCTTTTCTTTGTCAAGGTGCGCGAAGTACGTATGCTCCTGCGGATCATTGCCAGCAAAGTACCAGGCCAAGACCTCAGCATACGGCTTCAAAATATCAAGACTTTCGGGGGCAACGGCTTCACTAGCAAGTGGGCGGTCAAGCCACAGCGCCTTACGCACGAACCCGAATACAGCCTTTGCCGGGGACTGATTCCAGTCATCGGGGCTCTGCGATTCATGCTGCCAGCTAGAAACACGGCGGTTGAACGTCCGTTTGCCGTCAAGGCTTGAAATCCCTTTGCCGATGGTGCGCCCGTTCACAACGTATTCAATCCGCACCAGTACAGGCGTCAAATCTTCCAACTCAGCGCGGGCCGTCGGATCTTCAGTCTCCAAAACAGTTCCTTTGGCCTTCACCCATTTGATGTAGACGCGAATCATCCCCTCTGGCAACTGATTGGCATAAATCGTCTCCCGGTCGCACGAGATCACGGATTGCGCCTTTTCGCCGTGAATGGCGTGGACACGGAAGCTAATCTTCGTCAACAGGTCTCGGGCCGCATCACTATTCTCGCGCAAATAGAGGTACGTGAACTCAGCGTTCTGCAACTCCGCAGCGGCCACACTCAAGGGCATACGTTCACCCGATGCGAATCCGGCCCGCTTCAGATTCACGTTCATGTTCATGAGGGTCGTGTTGACCAGCTCAAACGGGTTGTTATTCAAGACGATGTTGGTGCCAACAACAGTAGATGCGGCGACTTCGATCTTCAGATCGACGGCCTCGCCGTGGTTACTGTCACCTTTGGACTCAACCGAATAAGACACATTCGAAAGAGAGCCGAAGGCTCGGCCACCTTGATGGGGCCTTTACTCGATTCCGAATTTTCAACTTTCACTGCGAACGCGGCGCGAATAGCCGCAGTCACATTCTTCAAAATAAAAATCACGCGATCAGACATTTTTGAACTCCAAGCGCGAAGCTGCCATGCTGGGGCATCTGGCCGTATGTCCGTAGCGGACGCGAAGGCCACGCAACCCACAACGGGGATACAGACCATCAAGCCTATAAGCTCCAGACTGGTAATCACATCATCATCTCTAGGGCTATAAGCTGGCACTAGCGATTAATCAATGACGACTCAGCAGCTTCGCTGGTTAATTAATGAGTGGTTTTTTCGGACTGGCTTAAACACCTTGCGACTGAGCCATCCATGCGGCGAACTTCTTCTCATCGAGAAAAACCCGCCGCTTATTGGGAATCCTCACAATCACGTCGATGAAGCCATCGGGGACGTGGGGTTTCTTCTTGGTCGAACTCGCTTTCGACGGACGCTTTTCACTCTGACGTAGGCTTCAGCCTGAAAAATCATGTGACGGATAGCCCCTTCCGTGAAAGGAAAGCGTTTCGCCGCCTGCGGGATAGTCAGCCAGCCCTTGGACAAAGCGAATGTGTTGTCGCTTTCCTCCGAATCGTCCTTGCGACGCTTGCGGCGTTCAGCACGATTCTTCGTCAGCGGCTTGATCTGGCGCGTCACGATGAAGGTGTCGATATTTCGGTTAAGAATCTCCCTCCCCACTGCACGAAGCGTCTCGATCGTTGCCATATTTACCGCGCCCTGCGTTTTCAACTCATCAATCGTCATTTCAGAGCGGCTTGCTGTGATGCGGACTGATTCTGCATCGGGCCTCGACGGCGTAAGGTAGCTAAGCATGACGCCCCTACTTCGCGCATGTATGCAATAAAGAGTGGCGGACTGTCGCTACTCTCGAAGAAAGGCGCCTCAACCAAAGGGCGTATCGTTTCGCTGTGTTCGATTTCCATAGAACCTCCAAAAGACTGAAAGCACCGTGCTCTCAGTTAGGAGAATTCTTGGCTTTGGGCGGTTTTTCGGTACCGGATAGAGCGCCCCCTCACTCCAGCCGATGTGCCCGCGCTGACACCGATCAGCTCGGCGCAACGACGGCTCGCGTCATGGCGTCGCCGCGCCGACGACTCCGACAATTTCATGGCTATACATCGTTTACACGGGGTGCAAGATGCAGAAACTGACCAAGTGGGGCAACTCGGTGGGCTGCCGGATACCGTCTGCGCTGATGGAGTCGGCGGGCCTTGCTGCTGGCGATTGGGTGCGCATCCGCTTGAGGGATGACGGAACGATTCAGATCATCCCGAAGAAGTGCATTCCTGCTGACGCTGCAGGGGCTGACCAAACATCGGAAGTTCCCGCTGAACCAGAGGCGGCGGAGTGGTGATCGCGCCACCTCCGCTCCCTCAAAGCAAGGATTTCGTCCTGCGCTGATCCACCACGCGCAGGTAGCGTTGCAGGCTCTGCATCCCTCTATGCTTGGTGACCTGCGCAATCTCGGCCAACGGCATCTGTGCGGAGGCGGCGGAGGTCACGAATCCTGCTCGTGCGGAATGAGAGCTGTATTTACTTTCGTCCAGACCGGCGAGTTTGACGGCATGCTTGACGATCCGGCACACGGAGTCGGCGTGCAGCTTGTCATCCCCGATCTGATCGTGCTTGTTGACGCTGCGGAACAGATAGCCGGTGGTGATTCCAGAAAGCGCGCGCCACTTTGCGATGGCCTTAACCGGGCATTTTGATCCTTGGGCATATGGGATGCTGACAACCAAGCCCTTGCCCGCCTGATCGGTCTTGCTGCGCCTCAGAATCAAGTCGATCCCGAGTTCATGCTCGGTGATGTCTTCCACCTGCACATTGATGGCAGAGCCCCGCCGCAAAGCTGCGCAGAACATCACCAGTAGCAAAGCTGCGTCTCTGGCTGCTCGCATTGGCTTCTGCCGCTCGACAGCCGCCAGCACCGCCAGCAAGTCATCCCGCACCAACGGAGCCACGGTGCGCTGCGCTAATCCAACCGTGCGGCCAATGCCGGAGAATACCCTNTTGACTTGCGGATCATCCAGCGGCGAGGGATAGCCGTTCTCTCTGTGCCATTGCCCCACCGATACCATGCGCCGCTGAATAGTGGCTGGGGCTAACTGGCTGGCAACTTTGGTCAGCCAAGCCACCATAACGGCGGGNGAAGCCGGTAATGCGCCGCCCTGCTGCACGAAGTATCGAAGGTCCTTGGCATTCTCCCTGCGCGTGGAGGCAGCGCGGGAGGCACGCTCAAAGTCAGCAGCCGTCATTTCCTCCAGCGGCTTGCCATTATCCGGCTTGGAAGGTGTGTTTTTGCTCATTGGTTCACTCGCTTTTTCGGTTGCCGCTGACGCCGACACATATTGAATGTGCCGACGCCAAGCGTTGAAAAAGCCGCACGTTGCGTGCGGCCAAACTTTCTCATCGGACGTAATTACTCACCTTTCCGTCAGTACTCACTCGGAAAAAGTAGCGTAGATACGCTTCGATCAGCCTCAGTGATAATCCAGACTCGCTCACCAGCAATCATGTAGCTGGAAAGCAAGCGCAACCGGCGATTGACGGCGAACTCATTTTCGGCGGCATCCTCTGGCGGAATATCGCCCCAGTCGCCCCGAACATGGCGATCTAGATATTCGCTGGCATTAACGCCATGACGTTCGAGATGCTCAAAGACGCCTCGCGTGGCCGTAATATGGCCCAGTGAAAATTTCGGCTTTGAATCTTTTGTGGCAGCCTGATTTGCTTTGCACATGATATTTCTCCAGTGTTGAATGGGCCGCCTTCAAACGCAAATACCGAACACCAGAAATGAAAAAGCCAAGGTGGGCTAGCACCTTGGCTTTTGGTGAGGAATTCGCGCTTGACTGATGAGCGGCGTGGCACGGCGCGCCATGCGCCGTGCTATTTAAAATTTATCAGGCACCCTCAAACAGAACCAGCTCGAAATAACTTTGCGTGGATGAATTGTCCAGAAACCTCGTTTAATCAGCTCATCTGAAAACGCGACCTTAAACCCTGCAGGGTGACGTTTGGTGCCACTGCATCATGCGGAACCAATAGATATACCCAAGGCTTTCCGCCGACCGTGAGCGCGTAATCAGAAGCGTTCTTGCACCAGACAACGGCTTGATCCGCTTTCGCCTTAACGTCGGTTTCGGACTCTTGGGCCTCAGAAACTTCTTTGGCCTTCTTCGTCTCGATCATCAGCGTGATGTCTTCTAACGCCACCACGAAATCAGGGATGTACTCAGGTTGATTCACGCCAGACCGGTAATAGATGTTGAACTGGCCCGACACCGGGCGGAACCAGCGGCGTGCTTCGCGTTCCAGCACAGTGGCCAAGATGCGCTCGGTGTCCGAATGGAACTTCTGAAACGCGTAGGCGCAACGTTGAAAGCCGCCATAGACATACTGACCGATGGTGCGCTTGTCGTCAGGTGCCCAATGCAGAGGCTTAACATCATCTTTCGCCGTGAAGGCGCAGGGCTTCAAAGGCATGAAGCCTTGGCTGACGATGACCTCAGAACCGGCTGAATCTTCCTCATAGTGCTTTGCCATCTGAAGATGGATGATCTCCGCAATAGCACGCCCATGGTTGCCCAAAATGTTGTGAACCGCCGCGTCGTCAGGCTGCTTGCTGCGGAAATGCGCCACAGCCTGACCAGCGAGTTCATAGATCAGATCAGCATGATCGTCATAGGACACGTCGTCGTAGTTGATGAGTTCGCGGACGATGTAGTCTTCAAGGCGGGTCTCTTCGATCACGGCGGCCTCGCCGTAGGTCAGTTGACGGCCTGATTGCAGACCTTGCGACACCAGTTGTTGGTCTGTCGCTTGGTAGTTCATCCGCGACACATCCAGCGTGAAGCTACGATAGCCGCCCTTTACCGGACCAATCGGCACAACAGTAATGCGCGGAATGTCGATGGTCTGGTCGATAAAGACCTCGACCGACTTCTTCACCACTTCGGCCACAGCCTCGGCGTTGGAGGACATGGTGTCCAGCAACTCGCCTTGTTGCGGCACCAGTCGTTCCATGACCAATTGGGTCAGCTTCTCTTGGACGCTGGCTGTACCTAACGCCGTGCTGGTGGGTACAAGGGTTCGATCCTTGCCCAACTCCGCAACGGCATCCATGGCCACCATAGCGATTCGGCGTTCTTCGCCGGTGAAAACTACCGCAGGTGATTGGGCCGAGCCGCTTGCACCTTGCCCATATCCTGAGGAGACAACTGCCGCGCCATCCGCACCGGAACCCTTGACGCCAGAAATTCCGAGCATCACTGATGTGTTGGATGGCACTGAAAGGCTAGTCAACCGGCTTCCGTTGTTATCGGTCGGCTCCAACTTCAACTCTTTCAGCCGTATCGGCGAGTCACCTTTGCCTGCCTCGTCGATGACTTCCTTGAACCTATCGTGCGCGATGATGTTCAGGCGATCCACCACCTCAACGCCAGTCTTGCGACCATAGGGCAAACGTAGACCACGACCAATGGACTGCTCGATCAAGGTGCGAGCATTGGCGGCCCGCAAAGGCACGATGGTGTAGAGGTTCGTCACGTCCCAGCCTTCTTTCAGCATATTGACGTGAATCACGATCTCGGTCGGCTCGGTGTAGCTCTCTACCAGCAGCAGACGGCGGATCATTTCTTCCTCTTCTGCGCCTGATTTGCTGCTATCGACCTGAATCACCTTGCCCTTGTATTGCCCATCAAACAGGCCTTCTATCGTGCCCAACAGTGCGGCAGCATGGGTGGTATCGCGGGCGATCACCAGCATGAAGGGCTTCACGGGCTTCTGGCCTGTCTGCTCTGCATAGGTCAGCAGATGCACCTTGGTTTCTTCATGAACACGGATGCCGTCCATGAGCTTGATGCGTTCCAACTGCTCCGCGCTGTGATCGGAGGGGTTGAAGTTCTGCTGAGTGACCACGGCCGGTTCTTTGACGAAACCGTCTTCGATTGCTAGCGCCAGCGGGTAGTCCATCACCACGTTCTTGAACGGTACTGGGCCTTTNGTCCCTTCGGTAAATGGCGTCGCCGTCAGTTCAAGGCCCAGCAACGGTTTCAGCTCGTTTAGTGCCCGTATTCCGGCACTGGCACGGTAGCGGTGCGATTCGTCCATGATGAGCACAAGGTCTGGTAAACCAGCCAGGTACTCGAAATAACTTTGACCGAGGTACTCAGAAAGCCGCTTGATCTTCGGCGCTTTGCCGCCGCGAACTTCCGAATTGATCTTCGAGATGTTGAAGATGTTGATCTGAACGGGCGCATCAATCGCCTGTGAGACCAAGTCGCCCTTTTGCTCGTAGGTCTCGCCCGTAATCACCTCGGGTGCTTCAACGGCAAAGTCCGCAATGCCTTTGAAGACGTACTTCGGCCCGGTCGTTTCGCTGAAATCTCGGATCAGCTTGTCGTAGATCGTGAGGTTTGGGGCCAGCACAAAGAAGTGCTTGTAGCCGTAGGCGGCGTGTAGGTAGCTGATGAACGCCCCCATCAGGCGCGTCTTGCCGACACCTGTCGCCAGCGCAAAGCACAAGGATGGAAAGTCCCGCTCGAAATCTGTCAGCTTCGGAAACTCAGCTTTCAGAGCTTCCTGCATGGCCTTCAACTCTTCCGGCGAGCGTGCTTTCGAGTCACGCAACGCGGGCACAGACTCTAATGCAGTGTGCAGTCGCTCCAAGCTGACGGTCTGCGGCTCGCGCAGGCTCAGGCGCCCAGCCACCGTGCGCACGATTTTTCTGTACTCATGCCGTGCGCTCCATATCTTTCAGAATCCGCTTGTAGCGTTGCTCGAAGGCCTTTTCCCCGCCCTCCATGATTTCGCAGACTTTCTTTCTCACATTCCTCTCCTGTAGCCCACCCGCCGTGTTGTTCACGATCTGGCCGCCCACGAATTCCATTGGCATGACCAGCTCGGCATCGCCGTTCACGACGATGTTGGCGTTATGGGTAATGACAATCAGTTGGCGGCGACTTTTGTTATTCCTGAGCTGGGCCACCACCAATTGCGAGACCAGCGCGTTGTCCAAGTCATCTTCGGGCTGGTCCATCAGCAGCGGCTCGCTACCGTGTGCCAACAGGAATGACAAGATTGCAGCGGTCTTCTGGCCTGCCGATGCCTGCTGAAGGCTCTGGAACGAACTTGATTCGTCACGCTTGTACTGAAGATCAACGGCATCTTCGGGGAACCACGCCGCCAATTCGTCAAAGACCACCGAAGCGACCTCCGGCTTCATGTCCTTCAGCTTTTTGACAAACTTTCCGTGCAGTTTGGTGTTCAGCACCTGCTCGTTCATCTCTTCAAGAGATTGCTTGATCTCCTGCAACCGCTCAGGCACAGACGACGCCAAGGCCGGATTCACCAAGTCCCAGACCATGCCGCACGGCTTGGGCGGATCGTCATCTGTTTCACCATAGATTTCCTTGGCGAAAGTACCTTCCGTTTCAATGCGAAGAATCTCACGCAGACTGGTGGCACCGGCTTCCGCGTCAGCCATGCTGTTCAGTGTGATCTTCAATGCAGGCACATTCACCAGAACTTGATTGAGAAAGTCCTGTCGCAACGCGGTCAACCCTTGGCGCTCCTGGTGCAACTCGGCTTGAGCATCCACAACGGCTTTCCGCGCTTGCTCAAGATCGGTGCTGACGGTGTTGAACTGATCCAACTGCTTCTTTAGCTTCTCTTCGAGCGCCACAGCCTGAGATGCATCCTCGGCATTGGTAATGCCTTGAGCTTTGAGTTCCGCCACGATGCGTGCGTACTCATCCAGATGTACTTTATTTTCTTGATGCCATGTGCTCGCATCACTGGCCACCTGCGCTGCCGCAAGGTCTGCCTGCATACTGGCGACCAAGGCCGTGATCTGGTCAAAGCTAGAAACCAGCTTTTGGGTCAAGGCTTCCGTCGCCGCCTTCTCCGCTTGTTCGGCGGGAGTCGTGGCCTCGAAGTCGGTAAGTGCCAGATTCTTCAGACTCGCTGCTTCGGCTGTACTGGTTTGCAGAGACTGAACATCCTCGCCAAGCTGCTTGAAAAATCCCTGTACCGCCCGCTGCTGCTTGCCTGCACGCTGGTACGCCTTGAGGGCATCGCCAAAGTTCGACGATGCAAAGACCTTAGCTTTGCGCGAAGCCTCCTTGTACTGAAGCTCGATAGCAGGCTTTTGAGCAATCTCAGCCTCCAACGTGCGAACACGTTTTCTGGCAACGTTTACGGCCTCGCGCTTGACGGCAAAGCCTTGTTCCCAAGCCTCCTTACTGCCCCCNAACACATCGTCGATGTACTGAATCAGATGCTGCGGGTTATCGGCCAACGCGAGGATCTGCTTCTGGCTGAAGAGCTTCACAGGAAAGTTGCTGCGGGCTTGTTCTTCGGTCAGTTGCGTTGTCTGCCAAGCGTCGTTATCCCAGCGCCGCACCGACACCGCGAACTTGGCATCAGCACCCTTCATCCAACGGTACTCAAATCGCTCTTCGAGATCGCCTTGGCCCTTGGACACCTCGACCGTGATACGAGAGTCATGGAGCATCATGCCTGGCTGATTGCGGCCCGTTTTNTCTTTCTTGAAGTTCTCGAAGGATTGCTTGAGCGCCCCGTCAGAACGCCCGGTCAAGAGTTCGTTTTCGCGTGCCAACCCCAAGCGCAGGCATTCCAGTATGGTGGATTTGCCGCTACCACGGCCACCAATCAAGGCGTTGTAGCTGGGGTTGAAGTGAATCGTCAGCGGGTCTTTCTGACGTAGCCGCAACTTCTCAACCGTGATGCTTTTAATCTTCGGATGATTCAGTTGTTGCGGGTAGTAGGTGCTTTGGTCGCTACGGCGAATAGCTGACTCAGGATCAAGCAGCGCGAGCTTCAAACCCTCGATGGAAGGGTCTGACATCTTCACCCACGTGTAGCCTCGGCCGATTTCACTGGGTTGATGACTGTCGGAACCGAGTACAGATGCCAAGTTAGCCAGGGCAGCAGAATGCGGTTGCAAACAGCTTGCTGCCGGATCAATGATCTCGATGGCATCCAACAACTTGAAAATGGGCCGAAGGGTGTTGTGATCGGTCAGTGAGGTCAGCAAGCCTTTTGGTTGATCGACGTGCGCGGCGCAGGCAACCCCTCCCGCTGACTGGATGGCACGGATAACTTGCTCGACGCTTTGGCTGGTCACTGCATCGCTGTCACCCGGCGTACCTGTATAACCAACGCTGCCACGGACGGCGTCAATGTCCGAGGTGCCCTTGGTCGGGTCAAGAATCACCATCAGATGCACGCCACCGCTACACGACAACTCCATTCCCGGAAAGATCGTCATGCCGCCCCACGTAGCGGCATCTTGCTGCTGCAACGTTGCCAGTTCCGCTTTCAGCTTGTCAATCCAGCCACCTGTGTTGTGGTCCGTAACGACAATGCACTGAATACCCTTGTCCAGATAGCCTTGCAGCCACTGGCGCGGCGTAATGGCCTTGTCGCCCCGGTAGTCCAAGGACGCGGGCGTGTGATTGTGGAAATCGAACTTCCACCAGCGCGAGCCGGGGTAACTGTGGGTCATGCATGATCCTCCCCATCGCCGAACAAGCCCCCTTGACGCGGCGGCTCAACTTTGGTTTCTGCTGCNATCGGCAGATTTTCAACATTCAGGCTGTAGTCGTCGTGGCCCCACTCGCACTTGCTCAGGACCATTTTCGGAATCTTCTTGAGCGTGAGATTGGCAAAACGCTCCGCCGAACCACGATAGGCCGCACAGCACACCAGCAGGCTACGTCCTTCGCCCACCTCGTCACTCAAAGCCTGTAGTTGGTCGGCGTTGAGCGTCTGCGTTGTGACGTAGATGAAGTCTGTCTCGGTGCTGTAGCCGTGCTGCCAGTAGTGGGCGTCGTTGGGCGCGTAGGTGAAGCCTTCCAGCTTGCAGATCGCCGCCGCGAGCATCTCGGCGTTGTATTCCTTGTTAATGACCCAGTTGCCCCAACGATCTTGCAGCAACAAACTGGGCGCAAGACGGTAATAACGGAAGCCGCCGCCGCCTTGCCATCCGACCGCATCCGTAATTCCCCCTTTGTCATCTCCGTCGATTACTTTCTTCAGTCTCGGAATAATGTGACTATGACAATGCTCACCTAATTCAACCATAATCCAACGACGCCCCATTTTGTGGGCAGTAGCCCCTGTAGTACCCGATCCAGCAAATGAATCCAAGACAAGATCACCTGGGTCTGTCGATATTCCGAGAATGCGAGAAATCAAATTTTCAGGCTTTGGTGTATCGAACTGCTGAATATCTCCAAATACTGTTTTTTGATGCGCTTTTGTTTGTCGCGTCGTATCCAAGTCCGACCATATCGTTGGCCATGGGCGAGAAGGGGAATCCGGTGCATATTCCCTGGTGTACGGCACCCAACGAGTTACACCATTGGATTCACGCTGCTTCCAGACAAGTTCGCCTTTTGCTACCAGTTCATCTACACCTTTNTGCCCCATTGCCCATCGGGCTTCTTGTCCATCATCATGAACAGGATAAACGTCCACACCATCTGGCCCCTTAATCGGGAAGTACATTGAAGGACGATCTGATCGAAGACTGTTCTTCCCATTCTTCTTTAGCAGTCGATCTCGATACGGCCTGTCCGACTCAGTGTCAGGCTGCCGATATGCATTGAGAATAGATTCATCTTGCTTTTGACGAAACCGAGCGCCGCCAGGGGTTTTNGTATAGCAAAGAATATATTCGTGATCCGGAGATAACGCCCCTTTATTGTCGTTTGGACTATCAACCTTCTTCCAAATAAATGCAGTGACAAAGCAAGCTCGCCCAAATACTTCATCACATACCACCTTGAGGTAGTGCGCTTCATTGTCATCTATTGTGATCCACAAGGAACCATCATCTGAAAGCAGCCGCCTAATAACTTCCAAACGGTCGCGCATCAACCCCAACCAGATTGAATGCTCAAGCCCATCATCGTAGTGTGCGAACGCACTACCTGTGTTGTATGGCGGGTCAATAAATACGCATTTCACCTTGCCGGAAAAATCTTGCTCAAGAGCTTTCAGGGCCAGCAAGTTGTCGCCAAATATCAGGTGGTTATCGAAGCTATCTTCTTCAGAAACGCGAAACCTTGCGTGATAGCTATGTGCGGGGTCAGAGAGCAATATACGTGGCTCTAACTTTGGCCTTGCATCTTTACCAATCCACGTCAGTTCAAGTTTTTGTCTTTTCGTCATAGCGTAAATAATCCGCGTTGCTGTGGTGCAATGATCTGGTCATTCGCCTTGATCTGCTGAGCCGACCGGCGTTTCACGCCATCCTCACTGACCACCTCAATCACCTTCTCTTCAATTAGAAATCCGACTGACTCTCTATAAATCGCAGCAGAAGCCGGGGAATCATTGCAAGTCGTGGCAAACAGAATCCCAAAGCTCACGCCTTCGTCATTGGCATACACCCGCTTCGGAATCTGTTCGTTGAGTGCGCTGATGCTGGCCGTCCGCGCCACATCATCAAACTCGAAGCCCAACACGTTTTGATTCTTGTGGTCAGAGTCATGGTCAGGGTCGTAACCCACCATCTGGAACATGTCCAGACCTGCGCCGCCGTAGTGGATGAAATAGTTGTTGTTGTCCCAATGCACCTCAGTCATGACATCGCGCGCTTTGTGGTGCTGCGAGAGGTGAATCAACCAATAGTCACCGTGCCCTTTGTTGTTCCGAATAAAGAACGGCGTGAAATGCTTGGCGCCACATCGAGTGACCAGCGTGCGATACAGGCCACTCTGGATAAACAAACGCCAGTCGCGTTCAGATGACTTGATGTCTTCCATCGAGCGGCCGTTCAGAACGTCCGGGATTCCAATCTCATCCAGCAGCGATTGCGTGAGCTTTCCATCACTTGCATAGTTCAGGAAGGAATCCACGCCGAAGGTCAAGATGACCTCGGCGCTTGGCAGTTTCGCAAATATCTTCTGAATCAGTTGGGTCGGAACTTCCTTGTAACCGTATTGATCGAGTGCGAAGATTGAACGCCCATTCCTTGGGCTCTTGCGCTTCACAAATTCAATAATGCTATCGGCCTGATCCTGAAATTTTGCATGTTGCAGGTGAATGGTGTTGCCGATCTGTGTCCCGTACCCATCGTCACGCAGCACCTTGTCCAAATGGGAGTGGGCATGCTTGTCGGCTTCCACAAAAAAATAGTCAACTTCCAGGCGCACAGGCTTTCTGCGATCTTTATTAATCAGATATTCCGCTTCGCGTGTCGCATTAAGAAATATGAACGGCGATCCTTTCACCAGTTCACGAGTATCGTTGTGAACATAGAGGCCGCCACCAGCGAAGCCATCAACCAGCGTCAAGCGCAACAAATCTTGGTTTGGCGAACTGACCAAAGTCTTGAAATAAGCCGCAAGGTAGGACTGCAATATCCTGAGTTATGGTCATTTCTGGTGTACGGGAAGGTAGAAAGGATGGCGTATCCTGTTGATTGATCACGCCAGATCAACAACCAACAGAAGGTGATACGCCATGGCCAAGTCTACCCTGAAGACTCTTCCACAACCAGAAAAAGACGTTATTGATCCGCTGACCGAGCTGCTGCGGACTGGGGCACGGGAGCTGATCGCACAGGCCGTCGAGGCCGAGCTTCAGGCGCTTCTGGATCAGCATGCCGAGCACCGGCTCCCGGATGGCCGTCAGGCCGTCGTGCGCAATGGCTATTTGCCTGAGCGTACTGTCCAGACCGGCATCGGCAATGTCGACATCAAGGTGCCGAAAGTACGGGATCGGAGTGGTTCCGGGGTTCGCTTCAACAGCACCTTGCTGCCGCCGTACCTGAAGCGAGCCCGGAGTGTGGAGGAAGTGCTTCCCTGGCTGTACCTGAAGGGTGTGAGCACCGGCG
The DNA here is from genome assembly GCF_013693775.1 of Thiobacillus sp. NCBI lineage: Bacteria > Pseudomonadati > Pseudomonadota > Betaproteobacteria > Nitrosomonadales > Thiobacillaceae > Thiobacillus > Thiobacillus sp. The sequence continues at coordinate 210,005 of NZ_CP059257.1, read as the reverse complement.
ATTACCAAGAGGCACTGGCCGCGTTGCTGGGTGATCAGGCCAGGGGCTTGTCGGCCAACACCATCAGTCGCTTGAAGCAGCACTGGATCGATGAGCACCGGGAGTGGTGTCAGCGAGATTTGAGCCAAAGCCGCTACGTGTACTGGTGGGCCGACGGCGTATACAGCAACGTGCGCATGGATGACCGCCTCTGCCTGCTGGTGATCATCGGCGTGACGGAGCATGGGCGCAAGGAGCTGGTTGCGGTTGAGGACGGCTACCGAGAGTCGGAGGCCAGCTGGTCAGAACTGCTGTCGGGACTGCGGGCCCGGGGCCTGACGACCAGCCCGAAGCTGGCCATCGGCGACGGCGCTTTGGGCTTCTGGAAAGCACTGGCCAAGTGCTATCCGGACACCCGCCATCAGCGCTGCTGGGTGCACAAGACGGCGAACATCCTGTCCGCGCTGCCAAAGTCGGTGCAACCGAAAGTCAAGGCGGCGCTGCATGAGATCTGGATGGCCGAGACGCGGGCTGACGCACACAAGGCCTTTGACCGGACTCTGGTTCGCTTCGAGTCGAAGTATCCCGGCGCCATGGAACGGCTGCGCAAGGATCGTGAGGAGCTGCTGGCCTTCTACGACTTCCCGGCAGAACACTGGATCCATATCCGGACGACCAATCCGATCGAATCGACGTTTTCGACGGTGCGCCTGAGAAGCAAGAGAGCGCGGAACTGCGGCTCCCGAGAGACCACGCTGGCGATGGTCTACAAGCTACTGGAAACCGCGCAGAAGCGCTGGAAACGGATCAAGGGATTTGATCTGCTGGCCCTCGTGGTCAACAACGTGAAGTTCAAGGACGGCGAGCAAGTACAGGATCAATCAGACAGGAACGCGGCTTGATGCCCATACACCAGATTTGACAATAACTCCAATATCCTGTGCTTGGCGACACTGTGTTGCTGAATGAAATCGGGCCCGTTCTTCCAGTTGTATGGTTTGCGCGACATAGAAGCCCTTAGACGTGAGATGAAAGTTCGGGCATGTCGTCCCACGTCCGACCGTCAAGCAGCCTTCCGTTGGCTTTNTTCGAGCGTTTCTTGCCATCAGCGCCCCAGCCGCCCCATTGCTTGAAGAAGAACTGTACTGATTGCTCTACGCATTGCTGCTGGATACTCTCGACCCATTCGAGCTTCATCGGACGTGCTTTGGGGCCAGACTCGCCGCCAACGATGACCCAATGAATATCCGTCAAATCGAGTTCGCCAACATCATCCAAGAGCGGCTCCACTGAAAGGAAGCGAATTCTCGCATCGACTTTTCGGAGGTGATTGATTCGAGGAACACCGTATTCTTTATCTTCAACCGATACGCCAATCCACGCATTGGTTGGAACAGCCCGATGCTTAAAGAAAGAGGCAAGCCGCTCCGCACGTTTCGTGAGAACCTGAAAGGTATGGTTTGGGCAACGCTGAATGACATCAAAAACTTGCTCGATGTACTCATCAGATACGCTCTTGTGAAACAGGTCTGACATGGAGTTTACGAAATACACCGTCGGCTTCTTTCGGCGCAATGGTTCTTCCAACCTCTCCGGCAAAACGGTGAGCTTGAAGCCATTTGCGTATCCAGGCGTACCCATCGCCTGCAATCGCTTTGCCATTGCCTCCGCGTAGCAATTCTTGCAACCGGGNGAAATCTTGGTGCATCCCACCGTGGGGTTCCAAGTTGCCTCAGTCCATTCAATTCGGCTTAGCTGTGTCATTTCAAATTTCTCCGATTCCACTCTCTTTGACGCAGGAGCGAATCACATAATCTCTTTAGTGTGCCTGTCAGCATCTCAAATCTGCGGGGCTTGGGTTGTCAGATAACGGAAGACTCTTTCCTGTGGAAAGGCCTCTCTCCGATCTGTGACCTGCTTTACCGCCTGATACGCCTCTGCTTGTTCAAGCCCGTAGATTGCAGACATGCAGCCGTCCAGTAAACGTACCGTACTGCCCTGATTCTGAAAGTACGACAACACGCTGCGCCCTTGACCAACCAACGGACGAGCCTTGTCCCAGCAGCCCTGCCGGCATTGATCGAGAGGTGCGCTCAGTAGCGCATTGAGCTGTGTCTGCTTCAACACATCCGGTTCATTGACTCGGGTGCGACAACGCTTAGCCAGGACGGCAGCCACCACAAAGGCACCGTGCTTGTAGAAAAGCGCCTCTCTTGAAATCCGAGTGGGTAAGCTGACGTCATATTGACCANNACCTGGATGAGTGAATTCATGACTGCCAAGCTGTTTGAAACTGCCCTTGGAATTGCCCCGCCGTGGACGGTGGCGTCGGTCGACTTCGACGAGTCGGCCAGGACCTTGACCGTGCTGATTGACTTCAAGGCTGGCAGCCGCTTCAAGGTCTCGGGCCATGAAGGCGTGCATCCGGTGCACGACACCGTGACCAAGACCTACCGGCACCTGAACTTCTTCCAGCATGAGTGCCATCTGCAGGTGCGCACGCCGCGAGTGAAGCTGCCCAATGGTTCGGTGCGACTGGTCGAGCCTGACTTTGCCGGGCGGCTGAATGGCTTCACGCTGCTGTTCGAAGCCTTCATCCTGATGCTGGCGCGCCAGATGCCGTTTGCCGCCGTGGCGCGCATCGTGGGCGAATCGTCCCACCGGGTGCTGGCGGTGTGCCAGAAGTACGTGGAGATGGCCTGCGGCCTGGCGGATCACTCCGGTGTCACGGCGCTGGCCATTGACGAGACCTCGCGCGCCCGAGGCCACAGTTATGTCACCCTGGCCGCAGACGCCGAGGCCAGGCGCGTGCTGTTCGTCACGGAAGGGCGCGACGCCCAGACCATTGCGCAACTGGCCGAGTATCTGGGCGACCATGGCTGCCCGGCCGGGAACATCGCCTCGGCGAGCATCGACATGTCGCCAGCCTTCATCGCCGGAGTCAGCCAGCATCTGCCCAATGCCCGCATCACCTTCGACAAGTTCCACGTCATCGGCCACGCCAGCACGGCGGTGGACAAGATGCGCCGCATCGAGCAGCGCACCGACAAGTCCCTCAAGGGCATGCGCTGGACGCTGCTCAAGGATGCCTCCCGGCTCAAGCCCGAGGCTGCTGCCGATCTTGACGCACTGATTGCCAGGATGACTGTCAAGCGCACGGCGCGCGCCTGGGTCTACAAGGAGCAACTGCGCGAAATCCTTGATCGCAAACAAATCAACGTCGTGCGCGCCATGCTGGAACACTGGTGCACTTGCGTCATGCGCTCCAAGGTCGAGCCGATGAAGGAGGTTGCCCGGATGATCCGATCCCATCTGGAAGGAATCGTGGCCTGGGCTCAGACACGGCAGACCAATGGATTTCTGGAGGCGATCAACGGCTTGTTCCAGGCCGCCAAGCGGCGTGCCCGTGGCTTCACCCGCATCGACACAATCAAAACCGTCATCTTCCTGATCGCCGGCCGTCTCGATTTCCACGCCATTAACCCTCATGCAGAACAACCCACTTGAAATTCAACAGAGCCAGAAAAGCCCTTCTGCCCCTCTTGTCGCGGCGGCATTGGCGGCAAGCACATCTCGAACAAAGCGGAAGAATTTCACCTTGTTGACGAGTTGCGCTCCCGTCAGCGTCTGCGTGAACAGCGATTGGTACTCGCTGGACTCCGCGTTTTGGAACCGGGAAATTTCGTTCTTGAGCCAGTATGGATAGCGCGAATCGACCTCGAACAAGGCCAAGGCCTTCATGGCTTGCTCGATGGTGATGATGTTGGCCGACCCATCAGCGTTGCGAGGCGTTGCCTCGGGCCGATAGTGATAGCTGTAACCAAGGTAGGCCAGCTCGCGGCGTAGCTCTTCCTGCCGCGGGTCAAGAGACGCAAAGTTGCCGGTCGAAACGGGGTTCTGATGATTTCGCGCCCGCGTCACGGAGCGTCCGAATTTGCCCTCCGAATCGGCCTTGATGATTGTCACCAACACCTTGGCATTGGAAATATCGGAAAGCGGGTTCTGAGCGACGAACTCTGCTGCTGATGAGATCGTCTGTGCACCGTTGATGACAGACAGGCCGCGCAGGCGCAATCGCTTGGTGGCCTTAGTGCCTTGTGGCGCCTCAACCTGATCGGCCAAAGCGGTGATGCCGTTGTTCAGGTAGAAGAACTCATCCGGAGCGGTGCGCAAGGTGTCCTGAATCGACCTGTTGACATCCGATTCACGTGATCCGAGGAAGTACCGGATGTTGCGTTCGTACAGCGCCTTCTTGTGTTTCTTGTGCAGCGCCACCAGATCAGAGACCAGCGCCACGCCGATGTGCGTATCGCGGTGCCCGCCGAGGTGCTGCCACTTGGTCAATCGCAGGCTGTCGTTCACCACGCCGACGCTTTGTTCGGCCAAAAGATCGGCTTGAACCTTATCCGGGCCGTACTCTGCAATGTCAGGCTGCAAGCGCCCGATTTCATGGTGGTCTTCGTCTTCGGTCAATTCCTTCAGCGCAGCGTTGGCATGTGCTGAAAAGCCCGTTCCGATGTAAGCAACAACCAATTGAATGCGTTCGGCTTCATCGAAGGCGTCATCCAGTTCATCCTTGCGGCACTGGACATTTGCGTTGAAGCGGTCGTAACGCTGACCAAGCAACAGGTCAGCGCCACTACGAAAACGAATGGCATCGCCCTCATCGAACTGCTCTCGCTCGCGGAACTTGGTCTGCACTAGATAGAGCGTTTTGCTCGTAGCCTCGTAGTGGATTGCATCGAGGCCGTTGTCGTCGAAGTCATCGACCACGGACTGTGCGGCGTCAGCAATACCAAGGTTCAACATCTTGTGCAGGACGAAACCGCTGAAGGCTCGGGAAAGCTGCTTCTTGTCCTGATCGGCCTTCGGCCGCTCCTTGTTGAGAAGTTCAGGCAGGTGCGGAACGAAGTCCTTCTCAAGCTTGTCCTTGAGAATATTCAAAAAGTTGGTGGGCAAGGCCGCCATCAATAAACCTCCCATTCCACGGCGAAAAGCCGGGTAGCAGTAATGTTCTGCTTTAGTTGTTTTTCCAGTTCGTCAATCAGGCCATCGCGCTTTGCCTGAATTTCATCCTGACGGTCAAANAGTTCGCGCCGCCGCCGGTCGCGCAGAGCCTCAAGATCACGCTGAGTTTTCTGCGCTGCCAGCTTCTCGGCTAGAGTCGCTGCGCCTTTGCTCAAGGTGCGGGCTTCTTTGATGCGGCGGTCGAGTTCCTTGATTTCCCGCTCAAGGCTGACCTTCAGATCATCGGCCCAAGTGTCGAGCTTGTCCGTCTCTTGCGTGAACGCCGCCAGATTGCGCGTTTCCAATCCTGAGAGCACGATGCTCTTCTGTCGGTTGATTTCCTGCTCCAGTGCAGGCGATAGCGGTACGTAGGCAGCATTGAAGTCGAGGCCCGGCTGACCCAACTCGGCAACAGCATCGGCATTCGGCTGCGGACTAGCCGGAGGCAAAGCACTGGCAATTGCGGGAACCGAGAGCAGTTTTTCAACCGTCTCGGCATCGTGTATCGCACCTGTATCGTCCTGCGCGGCTAACAGCAAGTGATCTTCTTTCGCGCCTAATGACTCCACGCTGAGCAAGCTGACGACTGCGGTACCGGAGCGCCCCATAAGCTGTTTGACCACAGCGATATGCGCCCCATAGCTGTTGTAGTGCATGCGGAGTTTGGCAGGCACTAGCTTTTGACCTTTGGCATAGTCAATCAGCGATTGCGCAAGCGGGTGTTGCAGCCGGTAGATGTGAGCCTCTTCGGTTCGCCTCGGCAACTCGTAACGTCCGAGTTGAATTTCTTGCTTCGGTGCACCGCCGACAAAGTCCGGTGTGCTGTCTAGCAGGAAGCCCGTTCCATCTTCATCGAAGCGTGCGTTCGCCCCTAATGCGGCCTGCGTGAAACGCATCAGCATGCGTTCGAGCTTGCCCAGCGACGCGCGGGCAGCTTGATCGCGGAGGCGCAGCCGCTCCTGTACGTCTACGTCAAAGTTTTCGAGCAGCGCCTTGCGGGCGTTCAGCATGGCATCGCTGATCTCGCCAGCAAGATCGTCTTGCAATTGCTGGAAAGCCGATTGAATCTGCTCGGGGTGACGACATGTCTGGTAAATCTCAGCAATACGTCGCTCAAAATCGACACCGGATTCGACCGCGCCTAGAACTTCGTCGCTGGCCCCAAACACCCCATCGAACAGCTTGAACTTCAACGCCAGAAGTTCATACACGCGCCGGTCGGCCTCGTTTTCCTTGTTGAGGAAGTTCACTACAACGACATCATGCTTCTGCCCGTAGCGATGGCAACGGCCAATCCGTTGCTCCACCCGCTGCGGGTTCCATGGCAGGTCATAGTTGATAACCATGGAGCAGAACTGAAGGTTGATGCCCTCCGCACCTGCCTCCGTGGCAATCATGATGCTGCCTTGCTCCTTGAAGTACTCCACCAACGCGGCACGGGTGTCGGCAGATCGTGAGCCGCTGATTCGGTCGGTGCCCGCATGCTTCTTGATCCAAGCGTCGTATACCTCCTTGGATCGGGCATCGTTATTGGTGCCATTAAAGAGCACAACCCCGGGTGCATAAGGAGTCTTGCCAAGCAAGGTCAGCAAGTAATCTTGTGTACGGCGTGACTCCGTGAAGATGATTGCCTTCTGCTCTGCACCCAAATCCCGAAGTTTTTCAAAAGCCACCTTGAGGGCCTGCAACAAGGCCAGACCCTTGGCATTTTCTGCAATTGAGACCGCCAAATCCCTGAATGACTCCAGCTCAATGATTTCTGCCTTGATGGCGAGTATCTCTTGCTCGGTCTTGGCCTTTTTCCCCGCTTGGCTTTCTTGCTCTTCGATGCGTTCGACTTCTTCTGCCAGCTCATCGAAGCCTTCAAAGTCGTTGTCCAACTCGTCCGCAAGATCAAGACTTGCCGACTTCTCGTCCAAGGTTTGACGCAGGCGCTTTGCAAGTGTGTCCAGTGCCCCTGCAATCGCAAATGTGCTTGATGCGAGCAGCTTGCGCAGCACAAGAGTTATCAGTTGCCTCTGGCTGTTGGGCAACGCGAATAGGGAGTCTCGTTGTAGGTATTCGGAGACAAGGTTGTACAAGTTTGTTTCGTCGGCACCTGGGACGAACTCTTGCAGCAATGGAATGCGCTTGGTGTATTTGACATAGGCCTCGACCTGTCGCCGGAGCGTGCGCTTGCAGACGGGTTCAATCCGGCGTTTCAGAGCGTCGAAGCTTGCTGCATCCTTGATCGACCCGAATTGACTCTTGAAGCTATCCAAGTCGCCAAAAACCTTTTCATCCACAAAGCTCACCAGCCCGTACAGTTCGAGCAGGGAGTTTTGCAAGGGCGTAGCAGTCAACAAAACCTTCGGAGCGGACACCAAGGCATCTTTCAGCGTGCGAGCCGTCTTGTTGTCGGGTTTGTAGACATTGCGTAGCCGGTGCGCTTCGTCAATGACCACCAAGTCCCAGGGCACCGACTGAACTTCCTTGGCCTTGCCGCTGGTGAATTGGTACGAAGTGATGAGGACTTGTGGCGCATCGAAGGGATTACCACCCCTTTCTTTAAGTACCTGCTTGTACGACTTGGCTTCAAGTACCGCTGCGGCAATTCCAAACTTGTCAGCCAGCTCTTGGTGCCATTGCTTGCGCAGGTTAGCTGGCGCAATAACCAGGATTCTGCGCTTGCGTTCAGCCCACCGCTGAGCAATCAGCAGCCCTGCCTCAATCGTCTTTCCGAGACCCACCTCGTCCGCAAGAATGGCTCCTTTGGAGAGCGGGTTGCTCGTGGCAAACAGCGCCGCGTCAATCTGGTGAGGGTTCAGATCGACTTGCGCGTCCAANAGAGCACCCGCCATGCGATCCATGGAGTCCGATGCAGCCCTTCGCGTCAATTGATGGGCGAAATACGCTAGCTGATGCGGGGTGAAGGAGTGGCTTTGGATCATGGAAATCAGTTCCCTGTCGGCCACAGCGCCTGAAAGTCAAAGGAAAGCTGCCGTTGATGGCGGATCGAAAGCAGGTAGACAGAACCCTTGATCCGCGCATACAACAGCAGGTAACGCGTCATCACGTACTCGCGCAACTCGCCGTCCTTGGCGAGAGAGCCAAGTTGCTTTGTCAGGCGAGCAATGCCGTTTGCAACCTCAATCGAGCGTGCAGGCCGTTCCAGAAACAAACGCCCCATTCCGGGNAAGCTCTCCAGATTTGGAATGACGGTATCTATCAGTTCGTCCAGCAAAGCATCGAAGGCGTGCGGAGCTTCGGCTTCAACCAAGAATGCCTCAAGCTCCTCAAGATTCCGCTCGAAGTTGCCCGTGAGTTTGACGGTGTGCTTGGCTGTCACGATTCGAGGCCGTTCTTATCCAACAGCCTTGGCAACGCGGCGGCGCTTGATAGCGGTCAAAGTGCTGTGCGCGTCTTTGACCTTGCCCGCTGCAACATCCGCGAGGCCTTTGCTCGCATCGTCAATCAGCAGCAGGTGAATGCGTTCGCGCTCAAGTTGGTGGTAGTAGTCCAGCCGCTGGGCGTCGATGATGGCCACGTAGCTCTCACCATTCTTGGTGATGATCTTCTCGGCCCCAGCCTTCACCTGGTCGGCCAGTTCAGACAGGTTCGCCCTGGCTTGCGACAGCGGAATTACGTCACCGGCAGAAATGGCCATGGTTGGCTCCTCAGGTTTTGTACAAAGTACTGCACATCATACGCGCTCTGAAATGAGCTTGGAAGACAAAAGCCGATGCCCCAGACGTGGGGCGCCGGCTCTATGTGGGAGGCGCAAGCTCAATGGCTCAGGTCATTGGGGCACCGAGATGCACGCCAAGTCCTGCAGCGCCACTGCGGGCGGGTCGTCAAGCGTGCTCTCCCGCACCAGCGTCAACTTTGCCGACCCGTGATAGAGGTACACGGCTGGTGCTGGGGTAGCACGGTTCGCCTCCCACCAGACCTCGTTCCAGAGACCTTGCAGTTGTGCGTAGTGTTCGACTGCGAGAGGGTTGCTACCAGCCCATTTATGCAATGCATCCCAAGGAACCGAGACGGCGATGTCGTTTGCAAGCAAGCGTAGAGCGGACTGCAACTCGGCAATGGTGGTTGTAATCATGAAAGGCTCCTTCTGTGGTGTTGTGTTGAGCCACAAAATTGCCTGGACGGCTATCAATTCACCGGCTTCTTGATCCATTCGGCAATCAGATCGACCGCCTCGCGCTCCATTCCGATGTAGCCATGCCAGTGCAGCGCCTCGCAGACGTTGCCCGTGGGGTTCTCGCCGCCGCTGACCATGATTTCCTTTTTGACGGGAGCGTTCTTTAGCCCGCGCAGGATGGCTGGCACCTCGAAAGGCTGGCAGTGGGGACAGGCGTCCTTGGCGTGGTGGAGTACCAGCACAGGCACTTTGATTCGATCCAAGTCCTGCTTAGGCACCGCCCCCGGCTTCTTGTAGCTGACCACGCTGGAGGTCAGCACCACGCCCGCAATATCGGTTTGCAGGTTGATCGCCGTCGCCGCTGCTGAAATCGTGCCCCGGCTGGTGCCAACAATCCAGACCGGCGCATCGGCTTTGTTCTTGACGAACTCCAGCACCTTGCGCACGTCGGCCATGTGCGTATCGCTGATGCGGTCGGCGTAGTCCAAGTCCTGAGAGTCGCTGGGGCGGCCAAAGATGGCTACGTTAAAGCCATTGGCGATGAAGAAGGGCTCGGAGCGAACGAGGAAGTTCTGCCCAATAGCCTTGCCGTCCTCGACCTTGCCGAAGCCACCACCNCCACCGGGGAACAGGAACACGGTGGCTTTGGCGTTCGGTGCCGGCTCCCAGAACAGGGTCGTGGTCACGCCTTCGCGGGTGGGAACCTTGAGCAAGGTACCTTCGGCGTGGCACAAGAACGAAACTGAGGACAACGCAGCCGTGAGCAGCAACCTCGTTATGGCTGCGCGGCGCATTCGAGCCCAGCCCGTCAGGGCGGGCCTCATGGCGCAACCTTTTCGGCCTTGCTGAACTGGATCAGCTTTTCGTTCTTGTCATCGAATTGCCCCGTGATTGCGCACATGGCACCGTCTTGGCAGGCGCTGAAAATGCGCGACGCCACGTCCGGCTCGCCCGGCAAGGTGTAGCACTTGGCATCCCCGATGCGGAGACTTCAAGACAGCTATCGGTGTTGCCTGCGCGCACCTTACCAACCAGTCTGCGGGCCTCGGTGGGCGCGCTGGTGTTCGCGGTGGCCTCAGCCTTGAAGCGGGGATAGGTGGCGTTCGCAGTCACGATCTCGACTGTGCTGAAGGCAGGCATGCCTGCAAAGTGCCAGCCGCTTTCGGCTTTGCCCATGCGTCCCGTGCCACGCACCTTGATGGCGACCGGCACGGCAATCTGGCTTTGACCAGACTTGGCGGCCTCTTCGGCGGCGCTTCGCATCACTTGCAAGCGAGTCACTGCTTCGATGGTTTCGCAGGGCATCAGGCTTGCCAGTCTGGTTGCCAGTTGCTCTTTGGCCTGCGTCAAGCGGCGAACTTCGGGATCGGCATTCCGGCCATCGGGAAGCTGGCCTTGCGCTGCCCGCACGTCGGCATCAAATAGCGCCTTGTCCAATGCAATCTGCGTCGGCTGCACTTGGGCTTCGAGATAGGCCCACTCCGAGAAGAGCTTGGCTGCGGCGTCGGCGCCACCTTTGACGCTGACGGTATGCGTGAAGGACACGTCATACAGCTTGCCGTCGGCCTCGGCCCCGTCCGCCTTCTTGACATCGGAAAGCTCAATGACCGGGCACGCGTAGGCCTCGGCCAGGTCCTTCTGGATGTCTGCCGTCTCCGGCTTCGATGAGCAGGCGGTCAAGCCGACGGCACAGGCAAGGACAGCCACGGCACGGGTGACGCTGTTGATCTTCAAATGGGCCGATTCAGACTTTCCGGCGCTATTGGTTTGGCATGAGGGGCTGTACTGCATTCTTTGAATTCCTTCCTTGTGAATTGACACTTGATGTTCAGGATTGAGGTGCACGGGGCTCAAAACTACGATCTTCGTAGTATCTAGAATACATGACACATACGAATCTCGTAGCCATTTGGGCGCGAGATGGAAAAAGAAAACGAGCAATGGGGCAAGAGGCTCAAGCAGGCACGCATGGCCGCTGGGCTATCACAGAAGAGCCTCGGCATCGAAGCAGGCATAGACCAGTTCGTGGCCAGCACGCGGATCAACCGTTACGAGTTGGGCGTTCACAAGCCTGATCTGCTGACGGCGAGGAACCTGGCCAACGTGTTGAGGGTACCTGTCGCCTTCTTCTATGCCGACGAGGACGAGATTGCTGATCTGATCTACCGTTACAGCAAAGCCGACCCCTCCGTGCGGCGGCAGATTCACGCGCTACTGGACAACATCAACGGCCCGTTGTCCGTGTAGTGCCTGTAAGTCGGCAGCAACCTCTTCAATGAGGCCATCCGGCACGCCTTCCACACTGACTGAGAGCCGCATGGCGAAAAGCCTTTCTCGCAGGCTGTCATGCTGTGCAAAGCGGGCCAGCAGCGCGCGCCGCATCGCCTCTCGGTATTGCCCATCAGTTGGTTGACTTCGCCAAGCCCGCTGCAAAGGCCACGGCCAATCGCGGGGNTGGGCGCTGCGCCAACACCTGTCATCCAGTGCAAACGGGTATGGGCTGGCCGGATGCAACCAACCAAACTCCGCTTCTGGGCTGGGGACGGTGACAGGCTCTGCGGGGTGAAAGTGATGCCCCGCCGGCGAGAATTCAATGCAGCCGTCAAGATCGGGGCGATAGGTCAGTTGATGCCAGCCACCGCGCAGCAGCCGAAGCCCCACTGATGGCCGATCATCGGTGTCTGTCAAGGTTGTCGAGAGCAGCAACGGTAGCGGCTGGCCTGACTGTGGCGGCGAGAGCCAGTCTTCAGCATCGACGGTCAGCCGACTCAGTGAGCACGGCAGCACCCAGCGGGTTGCGTCCTCGGCTTCCAGCATGGTGAGGCGATAGCCCAAGTCTGACAGTGCGCCGTCGCCCAGCGCATCGACAGCGGTGCCGCGCTGGCAACGCGAATAGCGCAGCGGTGACGTGAAGACGGCCGCTACCTGCTCGAAGTGCAGAGCGATAGCCCCCGCCAGCAAGCTACGTTCAACCTTGCCGACGATGCCACCAGACATGCGCCACGGATCAATCAACTCGATACGCTGAAGTGACTGGAGCAACATCCCGTCAGGCCACATCACCGGGCTCCTGCGCTGGTGTGTTGTCCGCCTTGCTTTCGTCGCCAACGATGAGAGCGGTACCTGTTTCCTCTGGCTGAACAAGGGTGCTTGCTTCCGCCTGTGCATCGCCTTGGGCATCCTTGACGGTGGGTTCTTGTTCCGAATTGGTGGCGGTATTTGCTGTTGACTTCTTGCCGCTTGCCTTGCTTTTGGGCGGTTTGGCTTTCTTGGCAGGTGATTGGCTGGCAGATGTTTCCGCCTCGGTTGCTGTGGGAGGCTCTGCGGTTTTCTTCTTGCTTGTCTTGGTGGCAGGCTCGGGAAGGTAGATCGGGATGAACGTGTCGAGCTTGATCCGGTTCCAATCGCTGCGAATCTGCTGCTTGAGCCACCAGCCGGGATCAAGGGCATGTTCATCGCCTTCGGGCGTGCGCTCGAAAACCACCAGATGCGAATTGCCGGTCGATGGCATCTTGCGGGTTTCCATGATGGCGACCGGGGGCAGGGCTTCAACGGTTTTCACTTTCTGCTTCTTGCCGTACTTGATCCCGAAGTGATCGAGCAGCTTGAAAAGGCTGTCGTCGGTGGTGGTGTGCGGGCCGTCCTTGGGGTATCCGCATTCCTTGATGGCGACGCGCAACACTGTTTCCAGTGACTTACCGGCGACGATGGCAACGCAGGCAAGCCCGCAGTCGGTCAAGTTGGCTTGGGTGACGAGTTTGAGAGCCACGTGAAATCTCCTTGGCAAAGCGCCGCCCTCCTTGCTGCGAAATCAGCATGGCTATGTTGTCCGGAAAGCGGCGGGGTTGGGGATGCGCAGCGAACGCTGCTGGTGCCGCCGTCAACTGGCAAGCCGGTTGACGCGTTTTCAAAAGCTAACCGCCTAGCGCGAATGGATCAACGTGCTGATAACTTCGCCAGACACAAGCTTGGGGCTGCGCTCAATCCGTGGCCTGCCGAAACCGAAGGGAGGGAATCAGTGGATAGTGCCCGAGACAAACGCACCGGCGACATCATCGACGCGGAGCAGCTTTGGGATTTGGAAGTCGTAGATAAGGAGGCCTACGAGTGCCCTGGATGCGGCATTCAGGTCTTTCCTGCTTCGTACCGGAAGAACATCAACAAGAAGCGCCCGTACTTCACGCCGATGGACAACAAGCACATCCAGCCGTGCGGTGTCGATGGCGTGGAAAAGCTGGTCAAGAAGGCTAAGAGCGAGAAGGTCGGTACGCCCGAGGGCTTCCCAGTGCCCTTCCCGAATCGCCTTCGTTTTGATGAAGAGCGCCCGGTTACGGCTGGTGGGGATGTGCCCGGCGCCGTTGATGGCACAGGCCGCACGAGAACCCGCGCCAACGGTGAGCGCGGCGCGGCGTATCACGGCCACACAGTCAAGACCATCCGGCCAGTTTGTCGTGTCTTCATGGACTTCCCCAACGACCGGGCACAGTTGCCGCTTGAAATTCCGGGCTGTCCCGGCACGACCTATGCGGGGTGTTTCGTGGCCTTGGCTTCTTCGGGATCGAAGCGCAACAACNCTCCAACGCGATTGTTCTGCGCTGCACTGCGTTGGGGTTCAGCAGTCGAGACGAACACCTACATTGATTGGGCCTTGGACGCCGGCGAGTGGCCGAAGGGCGAGAAGCGCCCTACGAGGTTCTACAAGGTTCGCGTGATGTGGGCTGAGTGGACCGATAGGCAGCGCAACACCTTGCGGGAGGAAATCGAGATCGCCAAGGATGCGGTGAAGGGCAAGACCGGTCAGCCGGAGAAGGCTTGGCTGTTCTTCGTTGGCACTCAAGACGCCGAGGACGCGACCTTGTTCACCGTAAACCGCTACCCCTTCATCTGCTGCCGCGTGGGCGAGATGATCTGGCCGCGCCGTTAACGGGAAGCAACAGCACAAAGCACTTCCACTCACCAGCGAACTGTTGCTATACTGCGAGGCTGCACCGAACAAGGTTCGAGGCAACGCCGATGTAGCTCAGTTGGTAGAGCAACGCACTCGTAACGCGTAGGTCACCAGTTCGATTCCGGTCATCGGCACCAACTCCCGAAGGGGCTCTCCGTCAAAAGAGGGCCCCTTTCCTTTTGTGCGTCGTGGTCATGCGATCAGACGCTCTCAAGACGATTCTTGATCGCGGTAACGGCTTCGCTGATGATGGCCTGCAGGCCCCCGACAGCAGCAGGCTCAACGGCTGTCGGATTGATCCGCGCCGATTTTCCGTGGCACACTCATGGCACAGCGACTATGAAAACGTGCGATTCTGAGGGATAATTAAAAGCTCAGTTGGTGCCGGAGGTCGTTGATTTCATTGATCCGGGAGTGTCCCGGGTTATCACTGCCAACCCACTGAGGCTGATTCGTAATGCGAAGGTCGTCAGTTCGATTCCGATCGCCGGCACCAGTTGTAACAAAACGCCGCTCAATGAGCGGCGTTTTTCTGGCCGGCCCCCGTCTAGGCTGCCATCGACAAGATGTCATCGATGCGGCACGGCTTGTGGATGGCGTAGCCCTGGACATAGTCGACACCGATTTCCCGCAGCGCCTCCAGCGTCGTCTCGGACTCCACGTATTCGGCCACCGTGAGCAGTCCCAACGAATGGCCGATGTCGTTCATCGACTTGACCATGGCGAAGTCGCTGGAATTCTGCATCATGTCCTTGACGAAGCTGCCGTCGATCTTGAGGGTATCGGTACGCAGATTCTTCAGGTGGGCATAGGACGTGAATCCGCTGCCGAAATCGTCAAGCGAGAACTTGCAGCCGTAGCGGCGTATTTCCCGGATGAAATCCTGCGCGGCCCCGTAGCTTTCGATGGCGGCACTTTCCGTGATTTCGAAGATGATCTTCTCGGTGGGAAAATCGCTGACCGGCAGCATCTCCTGCAGGTAGCGCATTACCTCGGGATTGCTGAGCGACGTGGCGGACAGGTTGATGGCGAAGCCNCCTACGGAGGCAAATTCCGACCGGTTGGCGGCGATCCATTCGAACACGTTCCGCATCACCCAGATATCCACTTCGTGCGCGCGCTGCAGCCGCTCCACGGCCGGGATGAAATGCCCTGGCAGGATTTCCACCCCCTCGCCTTCGATCCCCAGCAGCACCTCGTAATAGGGCAGCCGGGTGTTACCNCCGACGAGCGGCATCACTTGCTGGCAGCGCAGATGCAGCCCGCTGCCTTTGAGGAAGGAATCGATCCGGCCCGCCCAATCCATCAAGGATTCCTGCGACTGCAACTGGGGGCTGGCCTGGTCATAGATCTGCATCCGGTTGCGGCCTTGCGATTTTGCCGTGATGCAGGCCGAATCGGCACGCCGGATCGCCTCGGCCGCGCTGAACCGGTCCGGGGCAAACTCGGTGATGCCGACATTGAAGCCAATGCTGTAACTGTGCTGCCCGTGCTGGAACGAGTAGTCCTTCACCCGGTCGAGCAGGCTGTCGATGGCATTGCAGCCTTCGACCCGCTTGCAGTTGGGCAGCATGAGCGCGAAGGTGTCGTCGCGAAACGAAGCCAGTATGGCGTCGGGGCCGATATGCGCCCCGACTTCGCGGGCCAGGCTGCGGGTCAATTTNTCCGCGACGTCCTCGCCGCAGGTGTTGACGATCATGCGGAACTGATCGAACTCGATGATGCCGACGGCATGCGTCCTGTCCGCCTGGTCCGGTATCGCCATCCGGTTCAGGTGCTGCAGGAAGCCCTTGCGGTTGAGCAGTCCGGTCACTGGATCGTGCATGGCCTGTTGCATCACGCTCTGATAGGTATCGTCGAACAGGGACTGCTCCGAACGCTCGATCAGCGGCAGGTCCAGATCCTTGCCCGGCTTGGCCGTTCCACGCTGCATCTGCCGGGACAGTTCGGCCAGGGTGAAATCGGTCTTGCTGGTAGCGGATCGGTTGGCAAAGGTGCAGTTCGCGGGCGGCTGGCTGATCCAGATGAGCTGCATCGGTATCCGGTTGCCGTCCACGCTGAAATCCCACCAGTCGCCCACCCGCAGGCGATCCGCCAGTTGGCGATGCGCGGGCACGACGCCCCGTTCGCCCGACGAGGCCAGCCGGCCCGGGGGCACCCGAACCATTGCCCGTCCCGGAACAGATTGCGTTGCGCCGTCGGTCAGGCTGGCATCCAGTTCGTTCATGAACGCAGCGAGCAGTTTGGCATCCACATTGACCGTTGCCAGAGCGCGCTCGATTTCAGCCAGCAACGTCTGCGCCGATTCGGTGCTGCGCGGTGTATCCGCAGGCGTGGGATCAAACCGCTCGAACAACTGGTCGAGCACGGCCAGCGCCGCATTCCATGCATCCCCCTGCGCGCCCTGGCGCATCTCCAGCAACACCAGATACTGGCGCCAGCCGGCATCCAGCAGGCGCAGCAGCATGCCGGGCACTTCTCGTCCGGCCAGGCGCTGCTCGAGCGCCGCGTTGACTCGGGTACGTGCCGTGCGAATCCGCTCCTTGCCCTCGCAGGCCTCCTGCAGGCGCGCCACTCGTGTCCTGCGAATCTGCAGGATCGGCAACAGCACTTTCTCGAGACTGTCGCGAACCATCCCGAAAATGCCGGGATCGTTGTCGGCCTGGCTGCACACGCGGTCTACCAGCAAATAGAGGAACCGCTGCAGCTTGGTATCGAAGAATCTACCCTTGTCGTCTGCCGCCACCGCGTACTGCTCGATGAGATCGAGTACCTGGCGAGCCGGGTGATCGGGCAAATTGGGGAAATGGGTATCCTGCAACGCCAGCTTCAGCAGCGGGCGTTCGAGCCGCTTCACCAGCGATTCGATATCCGAACGGGGNACGACATCCGCCCGCGCCCGCGCGAACAGATCGGCCGTGGTATCCAGGATCTGCCGATGGGTCGATGCCAGCCGGCTGGCATTTCCNCCGGCAGAGGCGATACGCGCGGCGAGCTGATCGGCCAACGATGGCATGCCGGCTGCCGGCTGGCCTGCCATCGGCAGGCCATCCAGGGCAAGCAGCAGATCGCGCAAACGGGCCTCCGGCAGCGCAGCGCCGCCATTGTGCTGCGTCCCGCCGGCCTGCGGCGACGGTTCCACACGGCCGGCCAGCTGCCGGGCTGCCTGCTGCAGACGGTTCACCACCTGCAGTACCTCGGGGCGCACAGCCTGCGACATGGCGGCGCCACCCGGATAGAGAGCCTGTGCCGGCAGCAGGCTCACCGCCGCTTGCGAGGTGCGCCGCTGGGTCTGCTCGAGACCGGCCAGAATACGGTCCAGGCTGTACTCGGCGCTCTCTGGCGTCTGGGCAATGCCGGTCTGGTCCTGCTTGTACAGCGCATTCAGCGTATCGGCGATCTCGGCCAGATCCGGCTTGGGCCGGGCGCTGCCGTCACCGCGGGTTGCGGCTGCCGGCGGTTTGGATATCGATGTCGCCGAGCCGGATGCGTGTACGGGCTTGACCGTTTCAGCAGGCTGCAGGGCAATCAGGGTCTGGTTGAGTTGCTGGTAAAGCGCCGCGGCATGGCCTGATATGGCCTGCCCAAGCGCTTTGTAAAGTACCGTCCGCATGGGATTGGAAAAATCCAGTCCCTGAATGGCGATCTGGAAGGTACGGCCGATCATTTCCGGACCGAAAGGATTGTTCTTCCGATCGATCGGGATGCCGGCCAACAGGCTATAGCGCTGCTCGAACGTGCCCAGTGGGAGGGCGACGTCCGCCTCGACCTGCCGGATGACGGACGACAGATTCAGCCAGTCCTCGAACTCCGCTTCCTCGACCAGGGCGAGCGGATTGTCTGCGGACGCCCCGCAGGACGTTTCCTGAACGGGTCCGATATCCTGTATGCGGTCGCGAATGGCATTGTAGAAATCGTCCTCGATCCGGCTGCGGCGCTGCATCAGTTCCTGAGCACCGTAGTCGTAGCGCGAACGTTCCAGGAAACTGGACTCGTCTTGTCCCGCTTGGCCCAGACGCTCCACCGCCCACTGGAAAAAGTCCTGCATGACGGCATTGAGGAAGCTGCGGAAGAGATTGGTGCATTCCTGTTGCAGTGCCTGTGTCTGATGTGGATTCAGCTTGGCGCTGCCTTGGGTGGGGCGGGTTAGGACCAGACGCGCGTTCGCCCTGCGCAGGGCATGCAGCGCCTCTTCCTGCATGGCCGCAACGAATACCCCGATCCCGCCNGGNGAAACGCGAGCGACACGGCCATTGCATCCGTAAGTTGCCGAGCCGGCAACCGAGAATTCCACCCGTACCGACGTCCCAACCAGCGAAGGCAGTGCAGCGTCCTGTACTCCTTCCTCGAGAAAAGCCACGTACAGGCCGTTCTGGCAGTAGTCCCGAATCTCGGATGGGATGGCCGGACCTTCGCCGAACCGGACGTGCGCGGTCTGCAACGTAGGCTGCCGCGCAAAACGCCGTTTTTCCTTGCCGACCACTCCGAAAGTTGAATGCGCCATTATCTTTGTAGGGTTGAAGCTGGCCATGCCGAGCCGAAGGTTGCAGCATGCAAGTATCCGCAGAACCATCGGACAACCGCATGTTCTGCAAACACGGTGCAAGATGCTATTAAACCGCTACGTGTAATTACGGATAAAAGTCAGAAGGCTTTAAGAAACGGAGGCGCCGGCCGCCAGCAGTTGCTCGGCCGTCATGCATGCGGCGGCCGTCCGTCTATCCCGAGTTACTGCGACTCGAATTCGGTGAATGCGCGATTCATGTTGGCCCGGTGCAGATCGCCGTAGTTCTCCAGGCGACTGAACGCAGACAGGTCAGCATAACGGTCCAGGGTCGCTTCCATCGGTTCCATTTCGCGTGCGGCGGCCCCCACCTTGTCGGCCAGGAAGTCATAGTAGTCGCCGGTCTCGCGCTGCGCCTGTGCCAGATCGCAGACCCGGCCGTGACCGGGAACGATGTGCGCCGGTTGCAGGGCAACCAATTCGCGAAAGGCCCGCTGACCGTTCCTCACGCTCGACCAGGGCAGCACGCCCAGCAGACGATCCACAAAGACCAGGTCGCCACTGAACATCACGCGCCGCTTGGGTAGCCAGACCCAGGCGTCGCCTGGAAAATGCGCGTCGGTGTAGGCCAACACCAGCGTTTCGCTTCCCAGTTCCAGCGTAGCCGAATTGCCCGCGAGGGTGTTGGGTGCGGGCAGCGGCCTCGTACCCTGCATGCGCGCGCCGAGAAAGCGTTTCATCGACGCCATGTGTTGCGTCGCGAATTCGGCCTGGGTGGCGGCGGTTCGGGTGAGCGCGATAACCTTGGCACCCTTTTCGGCGAAAAACGCGTTGCCCAGCCAACGGTGATCCTGGCTGCCGGTATTGATGACCCAGCGCACCGGCTTGTCCGTCACCTCGCTGATGGTGGCCGCGATCCTTTCGGCGCCCAGGCGGCTGGCCCCGGTGTCGATCAGGATGACGCCCTCGGGCGTGACGACGAAACCGAAATTGGCATTGAGCCCATCGTTGTCGGCGCTGCGCTGACCCAGCGGGCCGATCAGGGCGTAGACATTGTCGACGACACGTTCGGCCTTGAGCTGAAAAGCCTGGGCGGCAGGGGTCATCAGGGTGAGAACGATGAGAAGTGGTGTGAACAGCGCACGCATATCCAACAAATTCCTATTTCAGACGATAGCCGGCATGGCAGGCCACGCATTGCATGGTGACCTGATTCAACGCGTCCAGGGCACGAGGCAGATCGCGGGTCACACCGGCCTCCTGGGCTGTCACGGCAAAGCGGCTGGCGGCCTGGTGCATGGCCGTACCCGTGTCCTGCATACCCTTCGGCATGAAGCCGGCCATATGGCTCGCCCCGTGTGCTTCGAGCGAACTCATGCCAATGCGTTTCTCGGCAATATCGGCGGCGGCATCGTATTTTCCGACAGCCAGCAAACCCAGGATTTCATTGATGGAGAGCAGATGGTCGCGCATGTTCGCGCGCATGTGATCCTGCATCATCGTCGGCATCTCGACCGCGATACGGCTGTCGCCTTCGGCAAGGGCATGGGATACGACCAGAAGTCCGGAGAGGACAAGCGGTGCAAGCAGGAATTTAGGCATGGCATCCCATTGAATGTTATTGAATCCGTCGCGCAGGCAAGCCGCTTTCATACCATCCTTTGCTCTGGTTGACGATTTTCACCACCAGCAGCATCACCGGCACCTCGATCAGCACGCCGACCACCGTTGCAAGCGCCGCACCCGACTGGAAACCGAACAGCGCGATTGCCGCCGCCACCGCCAACTCGAAAAANTTGGAGGCACCGATCAGCGCCGACGGACAGGCAACGCTGTGCTTCTCGCCCACCTTGCGATTGAGCCAGTAGGCCAGTGCCGAGTTGAAGAACACCTGAATCAGGATAGGCACGGCCAGCAGTGCGATGATCAGTGGCTGCGCGATGATCGCCTCACCCTGGAAGGCGAACAGCAGCACCAGGGTGGCCAGCAGCGCGAGGATCGAGGCATGGCCGAGTTGCGCCATCGCCGCGTCGAATGTTGCCTGCCCGCGCTTGAGCAGGATCTTGCGCCACAGCTGCGCCAGCACCACCGGAATGACGATATACAGCACCACCGAAGTAAGCAATGTGTCCCATGGCACCACGATTGCCGACAAACCGAGCAGCAAGCCGACGATGGGCGCGAAGGCGACGATCATGATGGTGTCGTTGAGCGCCACCTGCGACAAGGTGAAATACGGGTCGCCGCCGGTCAGCCGGCTCCACACGAACACCATCGCGGTACACGGTGCGGCAGCCAGCAGGATGAGGCCGGCGACATAGCTGTCGAGCTGCTCGGCCGGCAGGTAGGACGCAAAGAGATGGCGGATGAACAGCCACGCCAGCAGTGCCATGGAGAACGGCTTCACCGCCCAGTTGACGAACAGTGTGACGCCGATGCCCCTCCAGTGCGACTTCACCTGATGCAGGGCACCGAAGTCGATCTTCATCAGCATGGGGATGATCATCACCCAGATCAGCAGGCCGACCGGAATGTTCACCTGCGCCACTTCCATACGCCCCAGCGCCTGGAACGGCGCCGGCAACATCTGGCCAAGCAGCACGCCGGCAACGATGCACAACGCCACCCACAGGGTGAGCCCACGCTCGAACACGCTCATCGGCGCACCAGCGGCGCGCTTGCCGGTCACTTCGCACTGTGCGCTCATTGAGCGAACTCCATCAAAGTTGGCGCGCTCATACCGTCCGCCCGATATCCCGTACGGCCTGTTGCAGCTTCATGTTGTCGAGCGTATGGAACGGCAGGCTGACGAAAGAGGAAAGACGGCGCTGCAATTGGCTCATCGTCTCGACGAAGGCATGACGTTTGACATCGTCGCTGCCTTCGACCGCAGTCGGATCGGGGATGCCCCAGTGCGCGGTCATCGGCTGTGCCGGCCATACCGGGCAGACCTCGCCTGCGGCGTTATCGCATACTGTGACGACAAAATCGAGAGGCGGCGCATCGGGCTGCGCGAACTCATCCCATGATTTGCTGCGAAGCTCGCCGGTCGGGAAATGATTTTTCTCCAGCAATTCCAGCGCGAACGGATTGACCCGCCCCACCGGCCGACTACCGGCACTGAATGCCCGAAAGTGTCCCTTGCCCAACTGGTTGAGCAATGACTCGGCGAGAATCGAACGCGCCGAGTTGCCGGTGCACAGGAACAATACGTTGAAGACCGGTTCGGCCATGGCAGCGTCCCGTCGATTCAGGCTACAGCAGTTTGCAGGCCGAGCTTCTCGCGCACGGCCGCAACCAGCCGGGTACGGATGTCGTCTCGCACCGCGAGGAAGCTTTCAAGCGGCTCGCCGTGCGGGTCGTGGAACGGCAGGTGGATGGCTGGAATAGGTTTCGGAAAGATCGGACAGGCTTCCTTTGCGTTGTCACATACGGTGACCACCAGATCAATGTCCTCTTTCATCACGGCGTCGATGTCCTTCGGATGCAGGCCATCGGTTTTGAGACCCGCCGCCTTCAGCGCCGCGATGGCGCCGTCGGCCACTTTCGGCTGCGGGCGGGTACCGGCGGACAGCGCGCGCACCTGGCCGGCAAGGTCATGGTTCAGCAGCACTTCTGCCATTTGCGAGCGACAGGAATTGCCGGTGCACAGCACCAGTACGGTGTAATTTTTCAGCCACGATGGGTCCTTGGATTGTAAAAATGAAACTCAGCAGCAACCGCCTGTGGTCGGTTTGGCCTTGACTGGGATGCAACCGGGAATCTTCGCCACGACGGGCTCAGGCACACAGCATTCGCCTTCCTGCTGCCCGCCGAACACGGGAATGCTGTCGAGCGTGTGATAGGTTTCCCAGGCGATGCCCTGCGGATCGGTCGCCCAGTATTTGTCCGATTTGGCGTAGCAGCAGGCGGTGCCCATTTCCTCCACCACCTCGGTGTCCAGTTTCTGCAGGCGTTCGCTCATTTCGGCCAGTTCGTCTGCAGACTCGACCTGCACGCCCAGATGGTTGAGCCCGGGTGTGGCGCCGCGAGCAGAAATGGCGAAATTCACCCGCGGGTCGTCAAGCATCCATTTGGCGTAATCGTCCTTGGTGACGGTCGGCTCGGCGGCAAACATCGCAGAATAAAAGCGGATGCTGGCGGCGAGGTCGGCGACCGCGACGTGTACATGGAGGCGTTTCATATTGGCTCCTTTTCGGTGGGTCGGGATTGTTCTGATTCGCAGGCTGGCGTGCAGACCGGCGAGCAGGGATTGCCGCCGCAGCAGTTCTCGGTAAGAAAGCCGAGCAGCGCGTTCATGGTTGTGAAGTTAGCGGTGTAGATGACGAAGCGTCCGGACGGCTGCGAATCCACCATGCCGGCGTGCGACAACTCCTTCAGATGGAACGACAGCGAGGATGGCGGAATGCCGGTGAGCTCGCTGATGCGGCCGGCGGCGAGGCCGGCCGGACCGGCCTGGACCAGCGCGCGAAAGATGGCCAGGCGTGAATCCTGGGCCAGGGCTGCCAAAGCGGTCACGGCGTCTTTTGTTTCCATTTTTAAATAATAGTCGAAATATGGAAACAAAAGCAAGCACCCATTACCCCTATTTCAGCTTGCCGCTGGAAGGTCGGGTGGCGGTTTGCCTGGCTCTGAACGCCGGCTCAGTAGCCGCAGCCAGGCCCCGATTGCGCGCCAGATTCCGCCGATTCCAGACCGAGCATGTTACGCGCCGCTGCCTCGGCAACCTTGATGCCGTCCACGCCGGCAGACAGGATGCCGCCGGCATAACCCGCCCCTTCGCCCGCCGGATACAGGCCTTTGACGTTGAGGCTCTGGAAATCGTCGCCCCGGGTGATGCGCAGCGGCGATGAGGTCCGCGTCTCGACGCCCGTCAGCACGGCATCCTTCATCGCGAAGCCCTTGATCTGTTGGTCGAACGCAGGCAGCGCCTCGCGGATGGCCTCGATCGCGTAATCCGGCAGCGCAGAGGCGAGGTCCGTCAGATGCACGCCTGGCTTGTAGGAAGGCTCGACGACGCCGAGCCGGGTGGACGGCCTGCCTGCGAGAAAATCGCCGACCAGCTGACCGGGTGCCTCGTAGCCGCCGCCGCCCAGTTCAAACGCACGCGACTCCAGCTTGCGCTGCAACTCGATGCCGGCCAGCGGTCCGCCCGGATAGTCTTCGGGCGTGATGCCGACGACGATGCCGGCGTTCGCGTTGCGCTCGTTGCGCGAATACTGGCTCATGCCATTGGTCACCACGCGACCGGACTCGGACGTCGCCGCCACCACGGTGCCGCCGGGGCACATGCAGAAGCTGTATACCGAACGGCCGTTCTTCGCGTGGTGCACCAGCTTGTAATCTGCCGCGCCGAGGAGCGGATTGCCGGCGTTCGGCCCCAGTCTCGCCTTGTCGATCAGAGACTGCGGATGCTCGATGCGGAAGCCGATTGAAAACGGCTTGGCTTCCATGGTGACGCCCCGCGCATGCAGCATCTCGAAGGTATCGCGGGCGCTGTGGCCGAGCGCGAGAATGACGTGGTTGCTGGCGAGCATCTCGCCGCTGGCGAGTATCACGCCACGGATATTTTTACCATTGGGGCCGTCCTCGATCAGCAAGTCCGTGACACGCTGTTGGAAGCGGATTTCACCACCCAGCGCCTCGATCTCGTGACGCATGGTCTCGACCATGCCGACCAAGCGGAAGGTGCCGATGTGCGGCTTCGATACATAGAGGATTTCCTCTGGCGCACCTGCCTTGACGAACTCGACCAGCACCTTGCGCCCGAGATGCTTGGGATCCTTGATCTGGCTATAGAGCTTGCCGTCGGAAAACGTGCCTGCCCCACCCTCGCCGAACTGCACGTTGGATTCCGGGTTGAGCACCTTCTTGCGCCACAGCCCCCAGGTGTCCTGGGTACGCTCGCGCACCGCCTTGCCGCGCTCCAGAACGATGGGCCTGAAACCCATCTGCGCCAGAACCAGCGCGGCGAAAATGCCGCAGGGGCCGAAGCCGACCACGATCGGACGTTCAGCCAAATTCTCCGGCGCATGGCCCACGAAGTGATACGCCATATCCGGCGTCGGCGCGACATGACGGTCGCTGCGAAATTTCTTCAACAGTCCCGCTTCGTTCTTGACTTCGACATCGACCGCGTAGACCAGCAACAGCGCGTGTTTCTTGCGCGCGTCGTAGCTACGCTTGAAGATGCTGAAACCGAGCAGATCGCTCTCCGCCAGTTCGAGGCGCTTCAGGATCGCCGCACGCAAGGCCTCGGGAGGGTGGTCGAGTGCAAGTTTCAGTTCAGTCAGTCGCAGCATGGTGTGTACGTAAGTAATTCAAAGCGCCCTGCCCCGCCACGCGGCCGCTGGCCAAACAGGCGGTCAGCAGATAGCCGCCGGTGGGCGCCTCCCAGTCAAGCATCTCGCCCGCGCAGAACACACCGGGCAGCTTGCGCAGCATCAGCGTATCGTCGAGCGCCTCAAAGCGCACGCCGCCTGCACTGCTGATCGCCTCGTCAAGCGGGCGCGGTACGCTAAGCGTAAGCGGCAGCGATTTTATCGCGTGGGCGAGCTTCACCGGGTCGTTCAATTGCTCCACCGGCAGCAGTTCGCGCAGCAACGCCATTTTCACCCCCTTGATGCCAGCGCGACTTTGCAGGTGGCTGGACAGTGAACGTGCGCCGCGTGGGTGGGCGACTTCGGCGATGACCCGCTCGTGCGGCTTGTCGGGCGCCAGATCGAGCTGCACCGTAACTGCGCCCTGTGCAATGATCGTGTCGCGTAGCGGGGCCGACAGGGCATAGACCAGGCTGCCTTCGACGCCGGTGTCCGACAGCATCAGTTCGCCCGTACGCTGATGTACACGGCCGGTCGCATCGCGGAAGCGCAATGCCACGGTTTTCAGCGGCTGGCCGGCGAAACGGCTACACAAATATTTGCTCCAGCCGCCCGCCACGTCGAAACCGCAGTTCGACGGCAGCAAGGGGGCGACCTCAACCCCGCGCTGCTCCAGCAACGGCACCCATGCGCCATCAGATCCCAGCCTCGCCCAACTGCCGCCGCCGAGCGCCAGCACCACAGCGTTGGCGCATACGTCCAGCTCACCCTTTGGGCTTGTGAAACGCAGTGCGCCATCGTTGACCCAGCCCAGCCAACGATGGCGCACATGGAATCGCACCCCGATTCACGCAAGCGATGCAACCATGCACGCAACAGCGGTGCGGCCTTCATATCCTTGGGAAAACGCGGCCTGACGAGCCAACAAAGGTCTCGATCCTGAGCCCGTGGATCCACTCACGTAGCATTCCAGGGGAAAAGGCTCCGAGCAGTGGCTGGATGCCAGCCGCACGCGCCCCGTAGCGCGACAGGAACGCGTCGAATGGCTCGGAATGGGTGATGTTCATGCCGCCCACACCGGCCAGCAGGAATTTGCGGCCGAGTGATGGCATCGCGTCGTAGAGGTCGACCTGCACGCCGCCCTGTGAAAGGATCTCCGCCGCCATCAGGCCGGCGGGGCCGCCACCAATTACAGCGACATTTGACATGGGTTGCGGGGCTCGAAAGGGTCCGCTCTGAAAGCGTGTCGAATGGCGACGGTTAGCGCGTCGCGGGCAGCCTTCCTCGCCGGGTCGATCCGCTACGCGGGGCCCCTCACCCAACGCCTCAAACAAACCCGCTCTGATAAGTCGCTGATAAACCATGGCCAGCGTGTCGCGGGCACGTCCTTTCGCCGGGTCGATCCGCTGCGCGGGGCCCCTCGCCCAGCGGCTCAAGAACGTTACTCCCACTCAATTGTTTCAGAGGCCTTAAAACCCTCATGGGCACTAGCTTTCGTTGCTCTTATCATCACACTTTACCGTCACTTATACCGTCAAAAAATAAACCCTTGCTGGCATGGGGGATGGTCATGTCCAACCAAGTCCGGCTTAGCCTCCCGCCACGTTAGCCACTCCGAGCAACGTATGGTGCAAGCCAATCGGATCAGACGGCTTTACACGCGTATGTCGGCTGAACCAGGTGTTGGTGTCAACTATCACAGTCGACTCAAGGTGGTCCCCTGTTCGAGAGACTCGTGTCAGATATGCATTGATGCCTGCAGCTGCCTCTCTCGCCGTACCAGAGAGGACGTAGCCGACCATGAATCCAACAGCATGGTTTTCACCATATTTTCCGCTGGCGAACCTGTCGATACCTTCGACGACGTACTCACGGCATAGATGCCTGTCTGAGCCCGCGATCCGCTTGCATTCAATAATCGCATGAGGATCATGCTCCTGGGTACGCAAGAAAACTTCGATCATCATTAACGGAATGTCGGTACGCCCGTCCGGCAACACCACAGTGCTTTTTGATCGAGATTCGGTGCCGGGCAGCACAATAAGCTTCCATGAAGAGTTCTTCAGCGCATTGCGCATCCCGTCGCGCAGGCGTTCTGTCATGAGCACCTCGCCAGCGTCGGTATTCACATCTACGGCTGTATCCGCTTGCTGCCAACCCGCATTGACCGTTAGCAGAATTGCGGCAACAACCTCGGGCGCCAACTCGATGAACTCTCTGCCGAGTGCAGGAGGAGTCTCATACGGAATCCTCAAACGTCGCCCCCTAAGAAGCTCTCCGCGACGACCGTATCGGCATCCTCCAGAGCTGCAACGCGCATCCAGTGACGTCGAGCTGCCGGTTTGATAATCACCAGCTCATTGCGTCCGTGAACGCGTAGCTCTCGCTCGGCGCTGAGGGCGGTCGCAATCTTTACTTTCAAGCGCTGACCAATTCGCGTAAGCATGTCGTGTAATTCGCCTTGAGGGTTCACTAAACTTATAGTCGCCTCGCCTGGCCCGTCTTCCACGACAAAGCGCACGACGCGCAGGGCCGCCCCNCTCGGTAGATCCATCACTTCGGCGCGCATGTGCCGCTTATTGCGGGCCGAGAACCAACCATTCATTACAGACAGGAAAGTCTGGGCATACGCCACCATTTCGGATCTACTATCCGACGGGACTACGGAGGCCTCACGACCATCCTCCCACTGCCATCCAGCGCGCAGAAGCCCATCTAGAACGACAACGCGGTCAGCGTCACTAAGCTCGTAGAGATCGAAGACTGCCTCATCCACGGCGTTCCACTCTTGTGCGCCAATCTCCTGCTTTCGCAGCACCTTCTCCAAGTCCAGCAAGCGCCGTCCAGCCGGAGACTTTGCGGAGGCACGCAAATCAGGAACCGGCAGAAACCCGACATCGCGCATCAACAACTTTCGCTTATAGATACCGAATTCGGAGGCCGTCAAGCCGAAGAACCACGATGCGAGCGCGGAACTCAAGATTGCAGCGAGCAGATGCGCCGATTGCTTGTGGCTCGAAGGTAATGACGCAGCGAAGAAAGAATCCGTAAACACAACATCACGATTGGCGACCGCAACCAAAGCTCGCGGGTGCCCTACCACCATCTCTTTGACGATCAACAAGGGGGCTCGGTACGTGTCACGTGAGCGTGGCCACTGAGCCGACGATTGGTCGTATATCGGCAAATTGTTGGGAATATGGAAGTGCTGCATGTCGTTGGTCTGCAGGAATTCCAGGCCCTTCATTTCGCTCGCGTCACGCGTCTGCTTCGCTGGCTTGCCTTGAGTCAATCCATCACTGAACTTAGTATCAAGCAACGCGAACTGGTCACTCAGACTTTGGTGTGTCGATGTCAATTCCGCCAGTAGCAAGAGATCACGGCGGCGGCCTACGGCAGCAGCCTTCAACTTGAGCGGCTGCCTCTCGATCTCCTCCAGGCTCAACTCGATGACATCGCTTGGGGCCACCTCGAACGAATGGGTTCTGGCACCGCTGGGCGTCCAGGGAATCTGAACGACCGTCACCTGATCTGCTCTCTGCTTCGGGCGGTGACGCGCAAAGAGCACCACAGCTGGCATCGTTGCGGTTGCGAAGAGCCAACTGCACAAATTGGACAGGTTAACCAGTGTGACGGGGGCCAACGCGCGCATGAGGTGCAGAGCCGCCGCCATGCCTGTACCGCTGCGGCTAAAAAACGGTGTTGCGCTGAGAATGACGCCGAAGCGAGTCTGGTCATGCGCGAACTCTGTCGCCCGCAACACGAAGTCCAAACCTTCNCCNCGCGGCTGCGCAGGGACGCCCGCAGTTCTAGTCTTGCGCCGTACTTCAGTTCCTGCCTGACCTTTGAAGCTCCAAGGCGGATTGCCTACGATCAAATCGAATTGCTTTAAGCCGGTGGGCGTCGTTAATACGGCCTTTCCATCAGCATGACGTTCTACGCTCCGAGCGTCGCCAATAAGCAACGTCTTGCCAATCAGAGGCCGGAACTTCAGAGACTGCGGCGGCTGGGGATCGGGGTCCAGTTCAAGCGCAGCCAAGTACAAACTGAATGCTGCCACGCGAATGGCAGCTTCGCTGATGTCTACCCCATACACTTGTTCATACAACGTTGAGCGGATTACTTCCCGAGTAGGTGGCTGTCCCTCGGTACGTAGATAGACCAAGCGCCGCAACGCCTCGACCAGGAAAACGCCAGATCCGCAAGTCAAATCTAGTACAGACTCCTGTCCCGACAGTCCATCCATTACCTCATCGAGGACCAAGGAAACGACGGACAGTCGCGTGTAGTGCACGCCGTTTCGTAACGCCTCGGTGCGTTGCCCGCCTATGCCTGGTTCGGCATGCGCGAACTGTTCGTAGATCGAGCTAATCAGTTCAACGGGAATCACATCGAACTGATAAGGAAAGAAATTGAGCTGGCCGCTTTGAGGATCAACCGCTTCCAGGAACTCAGCGACGCGCTTCAAATGATGGGTGGCCGGCGTCGTCTCCACCGACGAAGGGGGNAACATGTCGCCATTGAAGGTCTGAGCCAACCAGGCAAACAGCTGTGCTGTCGCAGACCTGTCCCGCAGGATCGCCGGTAAGACCGTATACCCACACGCCCTTTTCAGACGTGTGGCACTGACAATTTGCCGATCGATCAGGTACTGGGTAAAGATCACCCGCCCGATCAAGGCCTGAGCCGCACTTCGTGCCAATTTTCCATCGACGAGATCGTGCTCAAGAGAAGCAAGGTCGGACAGAAGCCTCTGATCAACACTGGTCTTGCGATCGACGGTTGGCACCTGTGTCCAGAATTGACCCGTCTCGATCGCCAATCGGCCGGCCAGCTCGTCCAACTGCTGAAGAGACTTCTCAATGTTTTCGAAGCGACGGATCAAGTGCCTCTGCGCATCGCCATCCTTCACAGGCGCGCCAAAACCGTTGTACAGGTCGATGCGTTGCGGAGAAATAACCCACAGCAACGGCGCGAACCCTTCATTCCACACTTCTCGCCGCCACTGGCTGACTAAATCCTCGGAAGGCACACTCTGCTCGAACTTGAAATAGATGGTCAGCGACGATGCGCTACGCCAGAGCGCGTCGGGAGTGAAGACGCGGCCACGCCGTGACGACTGCGCCTCGGCGCCAAGCCGAAGTCCGGCTGCGGGCTGACCGTCCGGTAAGTAGCCAGTTGCCGCGAGTACCTGTTCGAGCGTTGCACTGTTCACGCCCTGCTCCTGATGGCTTCAGGCGGAAAAGGTAATGCTACTTGGCTTGGTACCAGCATGACAGGCAGCATATGCTGCTGAAGTCGCGCGATCAGCGGGGTGAGCGGGATAGCAAAGGCCGGTTGAGCCCCGGCACCAACGCTCCAAGTCCCCAATTCATGAAAACTGGCCCCAGTCGCTGTAACGAGCACAACGCCACCATCCAGTACTTGGGCACTGGCGTCAGCCAGCAGCCTGAACAGCGCATCCACGCCGGAACTCACCGTGCCAATATGGACACCTAGCGACCTCACCAGTTCGTTTGTGACGGCCAAACCCAGCAAGTCGGCAAAACTGAAGCGTGCCGCTTTCCCTGTCTTGGTTGCCAAGTACGGAACAGTCTTCCGCCAATGCCGCACCGTCTCTACAGACACGCCAGTAAGGGCGCGCATCTGATCCTGAGTGTACTGAATGGCTATGATTGTAGGCATTTCCGTTGTCGACAACTAGAAAACCTGTGTATTCTTGCATATGAAGCAGTTACCCGCAACGAGAATCAAGGCGGCTGCCGTATCCGCCGCCTCTGCCTGCAATAGGCACGGCTAGGTTTGCAACGGTGGGCGACGGAGCTGCCACGTCCCCAAGTAAGACATGACATGATCGGATCGGGAACCCGTCACTCGCTTGCGCAGTTCCTAGAACTTCAGGAACCTTCCGTTTGGCGACCGACCACCACTGCCCGTATGGCAGTTCACCGTCTTCACCTCACGACCACTAGCTTTCACCAGGTACGTCCGCAAGTTGTTCTTCGCGCATGTTAGGCGCCAGACAGGTCGTCAGGCCCAAGATATGCGAGTTCGATCTTGCTCACATCTTGAGAAACTTGAGCGCGCACTAGACCCGCCCTTCCGGGATTAAGCGCGGCCTGCACTGTGCCCAGCGGCGTACCATCAGCCGAGAGCACGCTGGGCTGACCGGCCCAGTGATGGATATGGACGGGCGTGTCGGGCGGCGGCGGGACGCCAAACCATGTCACGGCTGCCCTGTACCGACGATCCGCCCAGGTTCGGCTGTCGCGCGGGTTGAAGCTTTGCGCGAACTCCGTCCACATCGCCTTTGTCTCTGGGGTCGGCCAATCGGGCTGTGCGCTCCATGCGGCGACGGCTTCAGAACTGAGCCACTGCCGAAGCTCCTGGCCCGTCCGGAAGGTTGCACCGGTGTCGATGACGGCCTTGATAGCGCCGAGCCTTGAACTATACCCCGCCTGAATGAGGATGG
Source organism: Thiobacillus sp. (assembly GCF_013693775.1). Taxonomy (NCBI): domain Bacteria; kingdom Pseudomonadati; phylum Pseudomonadota; class Betaproteobacteria; order Nitrosomonadales; family Thiobacillaceae; genus Thiobacillus; species Thiobacillus sp. Next base: position 178,649 of record NZ_CP059257.1, on the reverse strand, counting down.
ACGCGGAGCGGTTTAACGTTCCGGTTTCCACGGCAGGCACTGCCAAACCGAGCTCATAGACATCGAGTGGAAAATCATCGATGGTGTCGCCGTTGGCGGCCGCACGAACGCGAAGAGCCTCCATTGCCCACGGCAGACGATAGACGAGTCCACCTTCAATGAACTGCAGTGTCTCCGACTCTAGACCGGCAGCGATGCCGAAGAGAGGCTGGCCGAGAAGCCAAGCGCGGACGATGTCGCGCCAATTGGCCGGCATGGGATCAGGCGTGAAGGGATAGAAGGCGAAGACGCGTTCGGCGATAGCCGTAATCGTGGCGATCGCCTCCTCGGCATCGTCATTCAGGATGGCTCCATTGGCCTGAATCAGAAGAAGGTTGGCGTCCGCTGCGATGGCGTCCAGCGCCTGTCCGGTTTCCAACCCGACGCCAGCCAGGAAATAGCCTCGGCGGCTCGCGGCGGTCGATTGATTCCAGATAAGCCGACTGCGCGAAGCAAGGCCCGCCTTAAGAACCTGCTGTACCTGCTCGTTCTGCCTCAGAAGTCGGCGGTGCCAGAGAGATGATTGCAGGATATCGTCCAGCGCGGCCTCGATCCCATCGTCCGGAATATCATTTTCGCCGATGAGGCTGAGGACAGCCGTGTCGAGCGTTGCGACGTGCCGTTCCCAATTCGCAAGGGCGCGCTCACGGTCCTCGGGCTTCTCGTTCGCGACCTCAGGGAAGGTCCACTCTGTAGCGTTGTTCGCGACATACTCGATGAGCTGGTTCAGGTCTCCACCGATGTGAGCGTTCATCCGGGACAGCAGCGCCGCGACTAGCTGCACCAGCCCGCTCTCCATGTTGCGCGCACCGAGATCGTTTATGAGCGATTCCCAGTTTCTCCGCTTCTTTGCAATTTCGTCGAACATCGGGAAGAGTACGATGCCTTCCACATCGACATAGGCCCGTCCGGCCCGTCCAATCACGTTCTTGAACTCGGATATCTCAATCCGTTCGCCGGCGCGATGGAGGGAATGCATAACCACGGCCGTAGCCGACAGGTTGAGACCTTGCGCTAGAGTCGGTGACGAAATGGTGACCTTGAGAACGTTGTCGCGCAGCAGGCTCTCGACCTCCTTGCGGTAGGCTGTTGGCAAGGCGCCATGGTGCAGCGCCACACCGAGGCGCAGGCATTTGAGGATGGCGCTATCCGGCCCGAGCCATTCCTCGCCAAGCGCAATCGCGGTGTTGAGCACAGCAGTATCTGCCTCCAGCAACGAGCGCAACGCGCCGCGCCCATGAAGATCGACGATCACTCCAGCAAACGGCTCGACGCTGCGCCGTTCCGGGCAGAAGATAAGGACTGTTTGCCCATCCTCGACAAGCCGCCAAGCCGTTGCCAGGCAGAGCTCGCGCTGATCGCACGGGAATAGCTTAGTTCGACGACGCTTGGGCGGCACCCAGGTCGGCGGCGCCGATCCGGTGAGGAACCGCTGGACCCAGGGCCGTTCTTCGCCAACGCGCAGATTCAGGCGCGCAGTAGGCGATGCCCAAACTACCTCGCCGAACCGCAGCCGCGTCGGACGCCAGTCGTGCTTTATCAGGCCGCCCGGATGGTCGCGGCGCAGCCATCCAGCGAAGTCATCGAGCTGGTCGCCGTCGGGGAGAATCGCCGATAGGCACACGATTCGCCGTTCATGCGCATCCGCACGACGAAGAAGCCTCTGGATTTGCACCTCGTAGCGGACCTCGCGCTCGTTGAGGCCGATCATGTGACCCTCGTCGAAGACGAGCAGGCCGACGTCATCGAGAAGGGATGGATCATTGCGAAGCGCAAAGTCGAGCTTCTCCGGCGTCGCGACAACGATATCGCGCTCGCGGATCGCGTCCTCATCGAAGCCGCTAACCCCGATGCTGCCGTAGAGTGCGGAGACCGTCTTCCCAAGCGGGCCGAAGGTCCGCTGCAGCGTCGTTTCGGTCTGGGCGGACAGCGCGCGCAGCGGCGTGACAAAGACCACTCGCTTTCCGCTGGCCAGACAGCGCAAGATGCATAGTTCGGCGATACGTGTTTTGCCGGCACTGGTGGGCAGCGAGACAACCAGATCATCCGACCGGTCAACCGCGCGGATAGCCGCCTCGATCTGAGAAGGCCACAGATCCACCTCGGCTTTAGAGCGCTGCTGCAACAGGGCGATGAAAAGCTCGCGAAGTCGAGGCCAGTCGGCCGCCTCGCCACCCACTGGTTGGAGCGGCACCCTTTCATGGAAAGTGCTCGACCAGAGGTCAGAAAGAAGGTGGATGGCGATGCGATACACCCACCATTGCGGAAGCATGTTCATCTCGCTACAGATGGAAAGCCCCGTACGGAGTCGCTCCAGCGCTTGGTCAAGCAGCGGTTGCTCGCCACGTTCGAGCGCGATCAGGAATAGAGCCATCGCCGACATAAAGGTGTCGACTAGCGCTGTATCCAAGCCTTCGAAGAGAAAATCGTTGCCATCCGTCAATTCAGCCGCCGCCTCGATTTGATTGAGGCTGGCTTGAATTCCCGCCGCGATTCGCGCGTCGCTGCCTTTGCCGGAGGCGCGGAAGTCAAGCACGCTGGCGCGAAGTTCGCGAAAGTTCCGCCGCATCAATAACGCAAGAACCCGTTCGGTTGGCGCGAAATTCTCATCGGCTTCGACGAGCGTCAGCAGCGAGAAAGCGCGAGCCGAGAGATGCGCGAGATGATAGCTCGCCGCTGCCATGATGAAGTGGAAGTCGCGATCCACCTCCTCGCGATTGCCTTTTGCGATCACCGCCTCAAGGGCGGCGGCGGCCTGCTCAAAGGCAGTTCGCGCCAGCGCGGCCTCCCCACCGAGTTCACGCAGGCGAAGGCCCAACCCGAAAAGGGCGTACCCATAAGAATGCAGGTCAAAGCTGAGCTGCGGCGCAAAGGCCGGGGCATCTGGCGGGAGAACCCCGTCACGCCAGATGATCGCTCGCGCCTGACCGCGCGCTAGGAGGCGGCCGCGAAAACCAGCCGTTGCCGCTTCGGCGATGCCTACTGCGATTGCCTCAGGCGTTGTTGGCATCGGCGATTACTCGATCATAGACTGCGCCGATAAAGGCGGCGTGCCCTCGACGCGCAGGCCGACCCCCACTGATTGATTGGTCCAGGGTAGGCCTGAAGAGAAGCGGTTAGCATGGCGTCCGGCGCGTTGCCGGAAAAGGTGAAAAGCAGATGCCGGACATTTTGCAGCGGGATGCCGTGCTTCAGCAGCGCATCATCGATCGCGTCGGCGAGCGGTAGATTATTTAGTTCGAGAAGTCGGGCCGAAATGAAGGATAGCGCGTGCGCGGATGGCAGTCCGCCATCCTTGTCCAGGCCGGCCCGCGCCTCCGTGAGGACTTGGGCGGTGAGCGTGACGCGGCTCTTGGCTTCCGTCTTCAAGAAATGAAGGCGTTGGGTTTGGGCATCCAGAAGGATGCCTATCACGTCGTCGCCGCGCATCGCCATATTGCGATGGTCTTTCCAGCGCAGGCGCTTGATCGGGGCGCGATAGCCGCCGCTATGCGCATCGATCCATTCCGTGGCGTAGATTTCGCCAAGGTCGCCGGAACGGATCGCCTTCGTTGTTGGGAGCATGCCCTGGATCAACGCTGCCGCAGCCGGCTTGCCGAGACGCGCGAGAGCGCGCGCCACCTGCTCTTCTGACGCATAGTGCCCTGGCACAATGGCCGCGGTCGCCTGGACCCCCGTTGAGAGGCTTGCCGCCTGTCCGGTCATCACTCTGCGGAAGTGGTTCCCGACCGCCTCGTCGACTGAAACGCACCAATCGTTGAACTGCACCACGCTTTTTCTCCCGGTCAGCGAGAAAAGAGATCGCGGACACGAGCTACGGGCGAGCCGGTTTCAGGAGCTCGGCGATGCTTGTTAATGCCGACGAATATCTCTTTGATCATCACACAGTCCCTATCCGATCCGTCCGAGAAGTTGCTCGATCACGTCGCTTGCCTCGCGCTGCCGCAACGCCCTCGCCTCGCGCAGTTCGGGTTCGTCGCCTTCGCCAAGCTCAAACTTCGCGACCGACACAGGACCATCCTTGCGGTAGCCTTCGGTCTTGTCGTCCTGCGCAAAACGGTCGCGCAGGATTGACAGAGAAGCCTTGACCACGTCGCCGTGCTTACCTGCCAGCTCCTTGCGGAAGGCCTCGGCGACGGCTTTCGCCCCNTCGGGTGCATGTTCAATGCAATAGATCAGGTCGTGCGCGTCCTTGCGCTCGAAGCGCTGGTCGAACGCGAACGACTTCAGGCAGGTGAAGCTGACCAGGTTGGCATGCTTGATCTGCTCCGTGGCGATGCCGTTGCCACCGAGCAGTTCGGCTTGGATCTCGGTAACTTGGTGAAGGTCGAAGACGATGGACGAATGAGGAATGTTCAGTGCCGAGATCGTGCCTTCGGTCGGCAACGGCTGTACCCTGCCGCCGGCGATGTCCGGCGCATCCGCCAGCAGTTCCAGCACCATCAGCGCACCGTGTTCCGTGCGGGTCTGCCAACGCCAGGAGAGCTTTGTCCTGGCGCTGTTTTCGGCCCGCTCGAAGCCCATCTTCTTGAGGTTATCCTCAAGCGTGTGATACGCCTCGGTATCGGCCAGGATTTGCAGGTCAATCACGATGTCGACATCGAGCGTGCCCGCATGTGCTGGCACCACCGGCGGCCTGGCCGCGACCAAGTACCTCGGAGTGAGACCGCCGACTAGGTAGACGGAGTCCTTCCAAGGCCCGAGCCCGCGCAGCAGCGTCACGAGAACGCGTTCGCAGTCGAGCGTGTACTGATCGCTGTAGCCATCGAGCGTCGCGGGTTTGGCCATTAGAAACCTAGCCTTTCTCGACGCAGGTGCTCCGCCATCTCTTTGGTCCGGCCCTCGCCGCGCAACAAATCGAGATAAACCTGAATGGGACTCGCCAGCCAAACACCGCCGACTTGCTGGCGGAACAACAGTTCTCCCGCCGATTTCGTCTCGATGACCGCGAGGTTCGCCCCTTCATTGACGACGCGTGCATCCAGTTCGGCCATCGCCGTGTCGGCCCCAGCGCCGGGTAATAACCGGGTCCGCACCTGTGAGATACCGGATAGAAAGGGGGCATAGCGCTGTGCGGCGGCTTCGTGGCTCACAGCGTAACTGACCTGATACGCATCGAAGACCTGGCCGAGCCGCTCGATCAGGGCATCGAACTTTAGGCCTGGCACGTAGTAGCGACGTAGTGCCGGTACGCGCTGCGTGGCAAGCTGCTTGGCCCAGGCGTCGAGCAATGCACCGGGTTCACGAAGATGGCGTTCCTTGCTCGGCCCCTGCCCACGCGATACCAGCCAGTCGAACCGCTCCAGCTCACCCAGCACATCGGAAGCGGTTGACGGCGCCACCTGTGCCTTCTCGGCCACCTCGGTGACACCGAACCATTCCTCGTGATTGATCAAAAGCGCATGCAGCACTTGGGCGCGCCGCCCTGAAAACAACGACCGCACCGATTTTTCCAAGGTCTTCGGAGGTGGCTTGTCGATGAAGACGAAGGCGCCGGAGGCCGGTAAGAATAGGCTTCCGCCGCTGTCGTAATAGCCGATACGCTCGGCCCTGAGCAGTTCCTTCGCCCCAGGCGAAAGGGATTCGGCAATGAGCAGGTACTGTGCGTCGGCATATTGGCCGTGGTGCAGCGACTTGAATTGCCACAACACCTGGCGCACATCTCGGGGGTAAACCGTCTTCTTTACTTCGACCAGCAAGACGATCGACTTGCCGGCGACGTGCAGATCGATCTTGGCGTCGAGTCGGTCGGCGGCCTGCACAGCGGGTTCCAGTGAATCCAACTCGGCATGCGCGTCCGGCAGCTCCCGGAGTGATTCCAGGAACTGCTCGATCATGGCTTGTTCGGCAGCGTGCGATTCGATCATGGCCAGCCATTATTCCCTGTACAGCGAATAATGCAACAATACCGAATATTCGACAAGAAAGCAATATTCGCTGACCAGCGAATTTGCCATGCGAGTACCGCTCTCGGGTTTCACAAAATCAAGTCGTTCTTGCCGTCGGTCTCCCGCTCATGGCCTTTGCGCATCAGGCGCGTGCTGCGAAAACCAGAAGACTAAACACGCTCCCCAAGAACGCCCATTGTCGCAACTGAGGACTTTCGATCGGCAACCCGTGCGCATAATGAGCGAAGTGCTCACAGTTGAAACCGGCCCACGAATATTTCTGCCCTCGCTTCAACCGGGCACGGTGCATGACGATGGCCGGCGGAAGCGACCCTGGATAGCCATCGATCCTCACTTGGCGTCCTTGCGCAAATGCGTGGAACGCCTGTTCCACAAAGCCCTGCTCTTGGGCCGAAAATGCTAGAACACCTCTCTCGCCCTCGATATGGTGATCACTGAGTAACCCCACATGGTCGTACCAACCATGGCGTACACGAATGACCGTACCGGCAGGAAGTCCCCAGATGTCTTGCTGATTATTGGTGTGGATCATGATATCCTCTCGTTAAACATATTTGCATTAAACGCATACATGCGCAAGGAGTCAATCCCCCATCCACGGCCGGTTGTTACCTACCCTCCCTGGTGGGTAAGATACTCGCGCAGCAGCGCGAGATTCGTGGCATCAAGCAAGGCGCCATCGCGGAGGCGCTTGGCCTATCACAATCGGCCTATTCGAGGCTGGAGTCCGGCGAATCAGTACTCAATCTGTCGCAGTTGCGTAACATCAGCACACAACTACACCTTCAACCTGCGCAAGTTCTGAGCTTGGCAGATCAATACGAAACACAATTGAGCTTGCAAGGAGTTGCCGTCATCGCCGAGAAGCCCGACAACCCTGCGGCCGTCGCCATAGGCTTGGGCCTGCTCGCAGCCCTTCTATTGGGCAGCAGATAGCGAGATGCGAGCGAGAAGGCAGTTCGACTATGGATGAAGCGGTCGTCGTCTTTTCCCGAAAAGGTCTCTTTCAAACACGCATCACCGCGCGCGAGGTCCGTAGCCGCGAGCACGCCCGTAAACTATGGCCCTTGGTCGCGCCTGGTGCCATCCATCAGATGGTGACCTGGGTAAGCCCCTCCTTCGAAAACGACAAGCTACGTAGGCGCTCCCACTTCCGCCAACTACCCGCAGAGAAGACCTACGACATCAAGACGCAGTTCGAAGAAGAAGAAACCAGCCGGCAGCACGCCGTACATGAGAGTCCCGAACACCGGCGCGCGAAGGAGTTGATCGCCGCCGAGTTGGCGCGCCGGCTTGCGGCTGGTCTTGCGATGCCGTGGGCGTTCAAGGACGCCGAGGCATCGGACTATCCCTTAGAGGGCAATCTGCTGCTCGGCGCCGATCAGGTCGTTACCGAACACACACTGAATACACCCTTCGGTAGTCGGTTTCGTCTCGACATCGCGGTACTCGGGCCGCCGATCCAGACCGAGCCCATGGTGCTCGGTGGTGTTGAAATCGAACTAGGACACGCCTTCGACGGGCGAAAAGCCCTGATCGGCAAATCACTGGGCTTTGCACTCATTTCCATCGACATTACCGAGATGACGGTGGACGACATCAATGCGCAGTGGGCCGAACAGGCATTGACCGCTACAACGCGCAGCCACGAGCAGGGCCGCCGACAAACTTACATCTACCTCCACGATCTTCTATATCCGCTTTACGCCCAGTTGCCGACGTTTCTAGACAGGGAACAACGGCACCAGTACCTGATGTTTGCAGACGATGCCACCTTGCGCAAGCTGATGAACTGGATGAAGCTACTAGCGAAGACACTGGACTACCCAAGCGGCTCGGTAGCCGTCGCCATCGTCAACGGCAAGAGCGAACAGTCGCGCAAGATGCTGGAGCATGCGGGCCAGGTGGTCGGCCCCGATTGGGAACAGTTCAACAACCATCAATGCCTGCGTCTGACCGTCCCGCGCCCTAAGAGCCCCGCAGACCTGCAGGCCCATCGCTTTCACATGACGATGGCACGGCTACTGTTGTCGCACGCCGATGCGCTTGTGGGTTACAAATACCGCAATGGCGTGGACAACGACCATCCCGAGGACGATGTCTGGGTCGCGCATCGCTGGATTGCCGACCAGAAAATTCATACGCAGCACCGCGTATTACCCAAACGCCTGGCCGAACCGATCAATCGATTGATGAAGGTAGTTTCCGACCTGCAGCGCAGCCATGACAGCGGCGGTACTTCTATTGCGGAGATTGGTTAACCGATGCCTAGCTCTCAAGACCGAACATGGCTCGACGCGCTACGGCAGCACGTGCAGACAAAGCCTTGCGTGATTCTTCGCCTGGACGAGAACGACAGCGGTCAGCTCCATGCCTCGCGGCGTGGACTGAACGAGTTCACGCTGGCGCGCGCACATGAACTGTGTGCCGACATCAAGACGCCCACGATCTGCCTGATTNTTGGGAAACTCTCCGAATGGGCCACCCCTGAAAAGATCGAACACTTTGCCTACATCGGTCTTGTCAGTTCACGCAGTCCGGTCACCACGCTGGAGACGCGCATCAAGATCAAGCGTGCGGTCAGCATGGCGCCCGATACGGAGCAAGCCGTGTCAGCGCTGCTCAATGGCACAACCCATGCGACACAACTGCAAAAGAAATTGCGGTCTTCAGCGGATGTACTCGTGCTATCGCCAAAGCTGAGCGGCGCTCTAATTGATGCGCTCGTGGCAATTTCGGCGAACCAAGGGCCGATTCGCGCGGTGGCCGAATCCCTCACAGCACCCAAGCGCTACGCTAATTTCGCTGCCGTGCAAGAGGATGCTGTGCAGACCGCACTCAAAGCGTTCGGCTTGGCAGCCAGCGACCGTGCCAGTCGTATTGATTTGGTCGAATCGCAATCCACGGCGCTGGCGCGCGTACCTCTGATGGAAGACTCAGTGATCGAACATGATGCACGCGCTGTCCCTGGCTATACGCTCTCGGTGAGCCATATCACCGGGCGCGCCTTGTTTGAGAAAGGTGCCGACAAACTTGAAGTATTCACCGCCAACCGACGTGACCTGGAGCATGTCTTCGGCGTGGATCTCATCTACCTCAACCTCACGAAGAAAAACATCGTGATGGTGCAGTACAAGATGCTGGAGCCGAATGGACGCTTGGGCGAACCCACCGACTGGCTCTACCGTCCCGACTCGAAGATGGCCGATGAGGTGCGGCGCATGCACGCCTTCGCCGCCACACACGCGGCGGGACCACTCGAATACCGTTTGAATCCCGCCGTGTTTTACCTGAAGTTCGTGCGGCGCAATGGCAGTTTGGCCAACGGCAGCATCATCACGCCAATTGATCACTATGAACGCCTGTTGCAGGACCCATCCTGCAAAGGACCGCACGGGGCATTTCGGATCAGCTACAACACACTCGGTGGCCGCTACATCCGTCAGGGCGCGTTTCTCGATCTCATTCAATCGGGTTATATAGGCGCGTACGCCGACACAACCGCAGCGCTCGTCACTTTGGTCGAGGCTGTTCTGAGTGGCGATCGAGCAGTAGTCGCGGCCGTTCAATCATCACGGCATGGCCCCGACGAAGCGATTGCCCATTAGGGAAGCGTACAGGCAAACGCTCAACATACTCGGCTGCGCCGCACGAAAATCAGCGAGCCTTGTTCGACTGACTCAGAACTGACGCAGCCAGTTCCTTCGTTTCGTCTGCATAGTGCTTACTGGCAAGCACTTTTGCAGCCAGGTCTTCCATCTCCGCCCCGGTCTGTTTGCTACCGTTGCGCTGCGCAAGCGCCGACGCTGCGAGGCTCTTGGCTGTCTGGGAGGCGCGCTCATTTTGCAAGGTCTCCGCCGCCAGCGTAGCGATGCGAGAAGACGTTTGCTTTGTGTTTTTCGACATGTCGATCTCCTGTGGTGAATCAAGCTTTGGGAGGGGACCGGAACGGCAGCACCGTACTACTATCCATCGCCGGTCGATCCCCGGAACTCACTGGCGCACTGCGCATGCGTGCAAGCTGAACTACCTTGCCCTTGCCTTGAAANTAACCTTCCGGTAGCCCGGCCAGTGACTCGATGTCATGTGCAGCCAACCCGATATGCCTGGGAATTGCATCCATCGGCATGACGTTCTCATCGACCAACAAATCGATGGTACGGTGCAGCAGACGCGGCCGCTCTGGTGACCTATCACCATCGCCTGGCTCGGATTTGGCACCCCAGCGCGCGGAGCGCCGCTTGAACAGTGACTGAGCACCCTCTTCGTCCAAAATCTTCAATGCACGAAGTCGCATTACGATCGCACCGACAGAAACACCCCAGCGGCGCTTCAACAGCAACAAATCATCCAGCGTGACAGGCATGCGTACTTCGGTGGCAAACGTTTCAGCCGGCAGGAGAAACGCGCCCGCGAATCGGTGCGCTTGCTGTTCCAACTGCTTGTGGCGATCACGCTCAGTCGGTCGCGGAATGTGTCGATGAAGAACCAAATGACCAAGTTCATGGGCCAGATCGAAACGGCTGCGATACCCGTTATCCTTATCAGCGGAGAGCAACACAAANGGACGATCAAGCACCTCACTCCACGCCGACAAACCTTCGATTTGCGCGATGCCAGTCTCTTCACGGATCAGAACGACACCGGCGCCCTCAACCGCAAGTGCAAGATCCTGAACAGCCGATCGACCAAGCCGCCATAGATCGCGGCACTCACTAGCTGCAAGTTCGATTTCCTCTGACGTAATCTCTTCCGGATCAGAAAACAGTCGGCTGGGCAAATTCAGAACCGGATAGTCGACGAACTCTGACAGAGCTACAGCAATGTCTTGTCCCCATTCNAATCGGGCCTCAAGCATCGCGCGGGCAGCAACATGCGCAGATGCGTTGCTGCGAAACAATGGCAATGAGACCTTTGGTGTCGGCGGGCGGGTAAACCATTCCGGTGTGACATTGACGACGCTTGCAAGACGCTCCAATGCGTCGCGCTCAGGCGCTTGGGTACCTGCACGCCACTTGCTAACTGTTGCTGGCGAAACTCCTACAAGCGACGCCAGTTGCACTTGGCTCAGGCGGCGCGCGGCCAGTATCTGGCTGAGACGACCNCTCTGGAAGCCTTGAATGCCGCCACGGCTCATGGCGAAGTTCCACCCGTACCTTGCTTCCCGATATTTTTCTTCAACTTCGGCGTTGCGAGGTCGTCCTGAATCGCGGGCTTCTGTTCGTAGCGTTGCACAAAGACATCGATCTGTTCGCGAAATAGCCAACCGCGCATGTATCGATCAGGCACAGCGACCTGGATGGAAACCGGCGACTCAGGCCGATATTGCAGCGACCCTGGGAAGCAAGCCACAAAGAATGCCACCGCCTCAGATGGCGGTGTGTAAGCTTCAAATAATTCCGGCTGGACCAAAGGCTCGATTGCCTTGTTTGCCAGCGACAGTTGTTTACGGGTATGGCTCCGCCGCCCGTTAATCCAGAATCCTTCAGGGATATTGAATCTGGCTAACGTAAAGATGCCAGTCCGTCCTGTCACAATGCCATTGCCCCGAATCGCACTCGGCGAAGCATCTCCAACGATAAGCGCTCGCTGGAAGGACTCATTCATGTGGAAATGCCGCATTTGACCGACAACGTGCGGTAGATGGCCATCATCCATCCCCTTGGCAGAGGCATAGGCACGCTGCGCGCCGCGGACAAGGCCTCATCAATTCCCATTATCAAGCTGCGTGGGATGTTTCGTACCAGCAAGTCAGGAATCGAATCTTTAGGGGTGATAGTCATATGAACGGCCCGAGGCTGATTTCGCTTAAGAGGAATATACACCAATTAAATTTCGTTTAAAAGTGGTAAACGGCTGCTCCGTTTCGATGCCTGTTCAATACACCGGCTACTGGACTGAAAAAACCTATATCACTTCTCTACGTCTCGGCGTACCGCCGTCGGGCTCGCGGGCTTGCTGCACCCCACGCTTCGTGCCGAATCGTGGCCATTCGGCTTTGATCCCTGACGCCTCCGGCCCTTGAGGGCCTGCGCGCTGCGCTTGCCAACGGCAAAGGGGGCGGTGTGTGGTGGCGGTCTTGCTGTTCCCTTCAACGTACCACGTCGTTCTCGCCCTCAAGGGCTGCGCGTCCGCCCTGTGGTTGGCCGCTGGCGTCACCGTCCGGCCCAGGCCGACGAGGTGCTGCAGGCGGCACTGCGGGTGCTGACCGCTCAGATGCGCGGCAGCGAGGCGCTAAGTTCACCGCAGATGGTGCGCGACTTCCTGCGGATCAAGCTTGGGACGCTGGAGCACGAGGTGTTCGCGGTCATCCATCTGGATGCGCAGAACCGCGTCATCGACTACGTCGAGATGTTCCGCGGCACGGTGAGCCAGACATCGCTGTATCCGCGCGAAGTGGTCAAGGAGTCGCTAGCGCGCAACTCGGCGGCGCTGATCCTGGTGCACAACCATCCGTCGGGTGTGGCGGAACCCTCACGCGCCGACGAGATGCTGACACAGACGCTGAAGTCTGCGCTGGCGCTGGTGGACGTTCGGGTGCTGGATCACCTGATCGTCGCCGGTAGCGCCATCCTGTCGTTTGCCGAACGTGGGCTGTTGTAGCTCTGGGGGCATCGCCCCTTTTTTGCTGTGTCCTCGTTTGGCGAAAAAGCTGCGCGCTGCGCTTGCCTCCAGGGGTCGGCTGACGCCCACCCCGCCGCGCAGGCTTGGCGCCCCAAAGACCGCCGAACAGGCGGCGCCTGATCGGCCTGTGCACGATGCTGTTTTCGCGCTGCGCGCTTTGTCCACTCCCATTAAGGCGTGCCTGTGGCACGCAGCGGCGCTCGCCGCGCGGCGTTGGTCCGTCGCTCATCTGGCCGTAGGCCGGTCATCCGTCTTTCCCTCTCCTTCATCACCAACCCCGCGACCGTAGCCAGCGGTGCCTGTCCGTCAAGGCGCGCAGGGCCGTGTCCTCGCTGCGCTGCGGGCCGCACCACCCTGCGCATTCCTCCTTGACCGCCAGACCCTCGCTGACCCGGTTGTTCGCGGGCGATGAACTCAGGAAAGACGGCGGCAATGGCGACCAGCCCAGGTCACTGCGCCGAACCCACCAAAGCCAACACCGGGCTCCGAATCTTGGAATCCGGTCAGCTTGGAAACCACAACCTGTAACCACTGGAGAAATACCATGCAACTCAGTTCCCGTTTCGCAAACGCTACACCCATCTTACGCGCCGACCATCCGTTATCGGATGATCAGATTCGCAGCGCAGCCCCTTCCATCTTCGCGGAGGAAAAGCACCAGAGCCGATCCGACCGCTACACATACATCCCGACCGGCGAGGTATTGGGTGCCCTGCGCAAGGAAGGCTTCCAGCCGTTCATGGTGTGCCAGACGCGCGTGCGCGATAACGACAAGCGCGAACACACCAAGCACATGCTGCGATTGCGCCACGCAGCGCAGATCAACGGCGCAGAGGCCAACGAAATCATTTTGCTGAACTCGCACGACGGCACCAGCAGCTATCAGATGCTGGCGGGAATGTTCCGTTTCGTATGCAGCAATGGGCTGGTGTGCGGCGACACCGTGGCCGACCTGCGCATCCCGCACAAGGGCGACGTGATCGGCCAGGTGATCGAAGGTGCCTACGATGTGCTGGAGNGGTTCGAACTGGTGCGGGAACGTCGGGAAGATATGGCCGCCATCACGCTCAACCTCGGAGAATCAGAGGCATTTGCCCGCGCTGCGTTGTCGCTGAAATACGATGACCCGGTCAAGCCTGCGCCCATCACGGAAACACAATTGCTGCGGCCTCGACGCCGGGACGACGACCGGCCCGACCTGTGGAGCACGTTCAACCGCGTGCAGGAAAATCTGGTGCGGGGTGGCCTGTCCACACGCACGGCCAACGGACGCAGGAACCGCACCCGCGCCATCCAGGGCATAGACCAGAACGTCAAGGTCAACCGGGCGCTGTGGATACTGGCCGAAGAGATGAAGCGGCTCAAAGGCTGACATCCGAGGGGCTTTGCCCCATCACTTCGGTACAACGCAACGGCGGAGGCATACAACGCCGCCGCGCCGCCCGGCCTTGTCAGTCCGGGCGGCGCGGCAACAGTCGGAAAGCGACTGCCCGATGGCGAAATGACTTTAGCCATCCCTGTTTTTGTTCATCCGTCCAATTAGTTCGCCATGCTTTTGGTTGAGCAATCCGAATATCCCGTAGAAATTTTCCTGGCGTTTCCCGGCCGCGCCGGGTTGTGCAATCACGCGCCTTACCCGACGCTGGCGGGCAGCCTGCCATAAACAACGGAGGCTCACCGACAAGCCGTCCACCATGCCGAGACCTAACCACGCCGCGATCGATCACGCCCGCGCCAATGCGCGAGGAGCTTTCATCCTTGGTGATTCGGAACTTACCTTGCCTGCGATGGGGTGCGTGCCGGCGACGCTTCTGTGCAGGGATGCCGGAGCCATGCTGCCTTTCGGTGAGGATCACACCCAACGGCGGCCTTGGCTTGTCGTGAATCCTGGCGAGGCACCGGCTGCGCCTCGGGCTTCATGGCTGCAACCGTCCGGCTCAACAAATTTCCCCGGCACTGCGTGCCTTCCTCGCGAAACAAATTTCTTGTTCCTACCGGTCCTCCACTGCGTTGCGGCCGCTGCGCGATGCAGCCCGCCCGTACCTCGCCCTTCGGATCACCGACAAGGCCGCGATGGGCGCGACCTTGCACCACCAAAAGGAGATTCATCATGGCAAACATCGGCACCTTCACCGCACAGAACGACAGCTTCACCGGCACGGTTCGCACCCTGACGCTCAACGTCAAGGTCAAATTCATTCCGAACGCCAAGGAAAGCGAGAACGCCCCGGACTACCGCATCGTCGCCGGCAACTTCGAGATCGGCGCGGCATGGAAGAAAATCAGCAAGGCGGAGCGGCCCTACCTGTCGGCGACCCTCGACGATCCGTCGTTTCCGGCGACCATCTATGCCCGCCTGGTCGAAGGCGAGGACGGCGCGCACAACCTGATCTGGTCGCGTAGCAAGGGCGACTGATCATCACTCCATTCGCGCCCCGCCAAGCGGCGGGGCGCTTCGAGTTCAGCATCCGCGTTGGACGCATTTCTGTAAAAGCGTAATTGCGGCTTCGTGCATCGGCGGCAAGCCGCTTTCACGACTTTGCGATTTCGTGGAACTCAGTCAATGCGCTGAGCCGGCTTTGTGCATCCGTTGTTNTTACAGGAAATCGGTTTCGATATTTTAAGGGATNNCGAAATTCCGTGCGTCCCCCGGCTGATGCCGGGGCGCGCTGTCGTGCTGCGCATCGAGCCACCCTTGGCGTCTCGCCCCTTCGGCTTCCATCACTGACGCCTGCGCGCTTCGCTTGCTGTAGCGGGCAACAGTNNTGGGGGCTGGCTTGCTGTTCCCTTCACCTTATCACAGCGTTCTCGCCGNCCAAGGTCTGCGCGTGCCTTGCACGCTGGCGTCCTGCGGCCGTCTACAACCCTGACTGCTGCGCTGCGCCGTGCTTGTCGCGGTTCCGGGCAATCCCGCCCTGAATCCTTCCAAGGAGAAGACCATGACGAAGCTCATCACCGACGAACAACGCGCACAACTTTTGGCCAACGGCCGGCAGTCCCTCGACAACGACGACTTCGACCCACCGCCCGTGGTCAAGCTGTTCACCCCCGACGCGGACGCGACCTGGCTGCTCACCGAGATCGACCCGGATGACCACGACCATGCCTTCGGGCTCTGCGACCTGGGGCACGGCTTCCCGGAACTGGGCTATGTGAGCTTGGCCGAACTACAATCCGTACGCGGCCGACTCGGGCTTCCGGTCGAGCGGGATCTGCACTTTACAGCCTCGAAGCCGATCAGTGCGTATGCGCGCGAAGCGCGGCTCGCGGAGCGCATCGTGACGTAGTCGTCACGCGGGCGCTGCCGCTTGGCAGCGCCCTTTTCTCGCCTATTTGTCCTTTTCGGCCTGGAGGGCAGCCAGTTCGCGCCGCACGCGCTCGATGAGCTTGTCCACCCCCTTGCTGTCGCCGCCATAGGCCAGCGTCAGCAGCGTGAGTGGATGCACGTCCATGACCTCGCACAGCTCGGCGACCTTGCTCAAGGTCGGGCTTTTCAGGCCGCGTTCGAGCGAACTCATGTACGTGCGGCTCGACACGTCCGAGAAAGCTTCCTGGCTGAGGCCACGGGCTTTTCTGACCATCTTGAGCGCCGCAGGAAATGAGTTCTTCGATGTCATCAAATCGTTTCTTGTAAAACGACGATGACACCTGATGGCGCCCTATAGGGCTACAATCTATAGTGTTCATTTGACAATCTTCCCTGCTGGAACTTGCCACGGGTGTGTCTATGCTGAAAACCGTTTTTGCTGAAATCATAGGTTCCGTGCCTACGCATTCGCCGATTCGTGCATCCACGGATTCGGTGGAATACGCTTTGGCGACTTGGCGCAGAAGCGCATTTTCACAGTCACGCTTTGGCGCATCAGCACGTTTGCGCAAAACCAACGCCCGTTGATCGTGGCCACTTGCGCGCAGCGACCATGAAACCACTCATCACCGACGAACAACGCGCCCAACTACTGGACAACGGCGCCGCCGCCGCGCGGCGAGAAGCGCGACCCGTTGCCGGTCGTCAAGCTGTTCACTCTGGACGCGCACGCGACCTGGCTTTGACCGAACTCGATCCCGGCGATGGCGACACCGCTTTCGGCCTGATCGACCTCGGGATGGGCACGCCGGAACTCGGCCACGTTCAGCTCTCCGTCCTGGAAAGCATTCGCGGGCCACGAAATCTGGCCGTCGCACGCGATCTGCATTTCACGCCAAGGCGACGGCTGTCTGAATACGCTCGGCTGGCTCGGGCCGACGGATCGATCAACGATTGATCGACCCCGATGGCCCGTCGCTGACGGGCCACACCGTGCGATGCCACAACGGTTCGCATTGCGTCTTCTTGGGTCTGGGTCCAGACCTTTTTGCATTGATCGCCACTCAGTACAGCAACGGCGCAATGCAGTCGCAAATAGTGCGAATGCCCGGCCCATTGTCGGCCACCTTGTCGATTGATTTCCTTCCATCCGAAAGGAGGTTTCGCCATGGCCGATTCGAGCGCCGTTCACTGGCATCCAAGCGCTGCATACCTGTACGTCCTGCATCTGGACGGACCCGCGCTGGCTTGGGAATATCTGCGGCGCAACCCGGAATACCGGCGCGTCTGGCAACGCCACCGACGCCGTCCTCAGTACGAGGCGCATCGCTGGTGCTTGCGCCTGCTGGAAGACCCCACGCGCGATGCGCGCGACGCGCACCCCGACTGGTTCCCTGATCCCTCCTCGGTCGTCCAAGTCTATCCGGATGCCGATCCAACGACCGATGCGCTGCTGTTCCAGCTCTGGCGCATCCCCGGCCGCAAGCACCTGACGCACGACGGCAAGCGCCTGGTGCTGACCACCCAGCTCGTCGACCGCATGCTGCGCATGGCGATCTCTCCCGCGCTGGAAGACGGCATGGCTTACGCCTATGCCGTCCGCGCCGGTTGCCAGCTTCGCGAGCGCTGGCGCGTAATCGAAGCCGAGCTGGCAGCGCTCGATCCCGCAACGATGGAGCGCACCGCCCTCGCCACAGGTCGACCAGGTCGCACGTCAATACTCCACATGCGGACCCTGCAGGCGCTCGACGGCACGCTGGCTGGTGCTTCGCAGCGCGGCGTGGCCGAAGTGTTGTACGGCATCACCGCCGTCGCCGAACGCTGGTACGACGACAGCGATCTGCGCGCCCAGGTTCGCCGTCTGACCCGGCGCGGGCAGACGCTCATGGACGGCGGCTACCGCCGCCTACTGCAACCCGGCAGCGCATCACGGGGACGTTAGCTCGGCGGCGCAGAACGTCCCTGCGCACAACGCCTGACTTTCCCGAGACTGCTTCCATCCGGCGGCGATTGCTTCGTCGCCGATCTTGACCGATGGAGGCCCATGCCATGAGACCCGCACCGTTACGGCCGTATCCCGTACCCGCTGCCATCCCGCAGTCTGCCCAGACCACGCAGTCTGCGCGCTACCTGACGAACAACGAAGCCGCCGAGTTCCTGCGGCTGTCGCCGCGCACGCTGGAAAAACAGCGCGTCATCGGCGGCGGGCCGCGCTTTCGCAAATTCGGCCGGCGCGTGATGTACGCCATCGCCGACCTCGAAGCATGGGCCGACGCGCGCAGCTTCGAGATGACCTCCGATCCACAGTACACCGAACAACACGCCGCGCGCCGCCCGGCTCGCGCTGATCGGCGATGGGCACCATCACCGATGACCATCGGGCGCGACCTGCAGCGCGAGCAGCTCGAACTGTTCCATGCCTTCTCGGGCGAGCTGCCGGCGCGCGATGTGCAGGACCTGATGGCCTATCCATTCTTCTCGCTCGCCAAGAGCAAGCGCATCGTGCCAATCGACTTTCGCGCCGGCGACGTGACCGTGCGCGTAGAAGGCACGGCCGAACATGGCCTGGCGACCATCTGGGATGCCGACATTCTGATCTGGGCGGCCAGCCAGATCGTCGAGGCGCGCGATGCGGGCATTCGCTCGTCTCGGCTGATGGCGGCCACACCCTACGAAATCCTGCGCTTCATCGGTCGCGGCACGTCGCTGCGCGACTATCAGCGTCTCAAGGCTGCCCTGGATCGCTTGCAGTCCACCAGCGTGGCCACCTCCATTCGCCAACCCAATGCGCGGCGTCTGCACCGCTTCTCGTGGATCAACGAGTGGAAGGAACGCGCCGACGGCCTGGGCCGGCCGCTGGGCATCGAGCTGATCCTGCCGGACTGGTTCTATGCCGGTGTGCTCGAAGAGAGCCTGGTATTGACCATCGACGCCAACTACTTCCGCCTGACCGGCGGCATCGAGCGCTGGCTGTACCGCCTAGTGCGCAAGCATGGCGGCTGGCAGCGCGACGGCTGGCGCTTCGATTTCCCGCACCTGCACCGCAAGTCCGGGAGCCTGGCGCGCTTCACCGACTTCGCCTACGACCTGCGCCGCATCGTGGCGCGGCAACCCNTGCCGGGCTACGCGCTCGCCATCCTGCGGCCGAGGCATGGGCCGGAGGTGTTGACCTTCCGCGCCGTGCCGTCCACGGCACCGCTTCGACCCGGTGGCAGCTTTGGTGCCAGCCAGGGTGTCATCAGCGTGCCTNGTGGAAAAGCGGTGAATCCGCTCGTGCTATCAGGCGTAGAAATCCTCGTGCTATCAGGCGCAGTGCTGTCGTGCCATCAGGAGTACGGATCGACCGAAACACCTTCTTCGGCGCGGATTTCGGTGTCTCTTAACTTAGGTTCTAACTTTGAATCTATAAAACTAACGATAAAGACCCCGCGCGCTGTGGATAAACCGGCGCGCGAAAGGCAGCGCATCATGATCATCGCGCTGCTCAACCAAAAGGTGGGGTCGGCAAAACGACACTCGCCACGCACATCGCGGGTGAGCTGGCCATGCAAGGCAGTTCGGTGATCCTGCTCGATGCCGATCCGCAAGGTTCGGCACTCGATTGGACCCAGCGCCGCAGTCAGAATGGTTTGCCAAGACTGTTCGGCGCCGTAGGTCTGGCAAGGGAAACCTTGCATCAGGAAGCGCCAGAACTGGCCAGGCGCTGCGATCACATCGTCATGGATGGCCCACCCCGAATTGCCGCCCTCGCGCGCTCCGCGCTGCTCGCGGCGGACCTGGTGCTGATTCCCGTTCAGCCCAGTCCCTACGACGTATGGGCCAGCGCCGAGATGGTGTCGCTGATTCGCGAAGCGCAGGTGTTCCGGCCAGCGCTGCGCGCGGCCTTCGTCATCAACCGGCGGGTCAGCACCACGGTGATCGGGCGCGAGGCACGCAATGCGCTCACCGATCAACCTTTGCCATCGCTGCTGTCGGAGGTTCGCCAGCGTATCGTGTTCGCCGACAGCGTGGCCAGGGTCAGCTCGCCCGCGAACTCGACGCAGACAGCAATGCTGCGCGCGAGATCGCGGCGCTCGCCGCTGAAGTATTGAGGATGGCGCCATGAAGAATGGGAAACGCGTCGCCATCGGTGCGCGTCCGCCAGCCAATCCGAATGCCGATGCCTGGGTGCGCCAGGGCGATGGTGCAGACATCGGAAAAACCGATCTCTACACCGCCCGCTTGACCCTCGACGTGACGCCGGCGCTGCGCGCCCGCATCAAGATCGAGGCCTTCACACGCGGCCTCACTG
Organism: Thiobacillus sp.; assembly: GCF_013693775.1. Classification (NCBI taxonomy): domain Bacteria; kingdom Pseudomonadati; phylum Pseudomonadota; class Betaproteobacteria; order Nitrosomonadales; family Thiobacillaceae; genus Thiobacillus; species Thiobacillus sp. The sequence goes on along the minus strand of NZ_CP059257.1, from coordinate 158,479 downwards.
TGGCAGAAATGCTGCGTGCACTGCTAGAAGATGAATTCCCGGAGAAGCCGCAATGAACGCGGTCCAACAGGCCGCGAGCGAGAGCCTTCCCACACCGCGCACCGTGCTATCGAGCGTTGCGAACGACACGCCACTGACACGCGTGTCGCTGGCTTTCGTCGAACACCGGACCAACCTCTACCTGCGCTTCGGTCATCCGCTGCGCGAGCTGCGACTGGACCGCTGGCGGCGCAGCGCGATCTTCACACCGGCGGCTGTGTTCTGCCGCGTACGCTGGGAGTCCAACGACTATGGTACGACGCGCTGGCAGCTCATGATTTTGCAGGCCTGCTCACCGCTCGATGACATTCAGCGCATCGCAGGAATCCGACCGGGCGCGCGTCTGCTGCTGCGCGCCGAAGGCGAACAGCACGTGCAGTCAGTGCTGCCACAGATCGACGCCATCGAAACGCTCGGCATCGATCCGGCAGCGGTGTCGCCCGCGTACTGGCGCACGTTGGGCAACCGGCTGACTGCGCGCCTGCCACTGCCGGTCTACACCGCAGAACGGCACGCGGCCTACCTCGCGGGCGAGGTGTTGCGATGAACACTCGCGTCCATCGCTGGGCCGTCGTACTATTCACCGTCCTTGGCATCGCTGCGCTCGCCTGGCCGTCCGACCATGCGCCCGTTGCGCGCCTCGTCTACAACCCGAGTGACAGCGTGCCACGCGGCTGGTACCGCATCAGCCCGCCCGACTCGCTGCACGTCGACAGCATCGTGCTCGCCCGGCTTCCGGCAGACGCCGCCGCGCTGGCTGCGCAGCGCGGCTACCTGCCCGAGCGCATCCCGCTGCTCAAGCGCATCGGCGCGATGTCGCCGCAGCAGGTGTGCATCGAGAAGCACATCGTTCGCATCGACGACGTGGCGGTCGCTGGCGTCCATAGCGTCGATGGGCGTGGCCGTCCACTGTCAGCCTGGCAGCAGTGCCGACCGCTTCGCGACGGCGAGCTGTTCCTGCTCAGCGCAACCAATCCGGCGTCATTCGACAGCCGCTACTTCGGTCCCATTGCTGTCTCCGCCGTGATCGGCAGCGCGCAGCCGTTATGGACGTGGGACACGCCATGAACGTGCAGCGCGGCATGCCGTTCTTCGTGCAGCCCCACTGCACATCGCTTGCGTCACAGCCTGCGGTTGCGGTGCTTCACCCGTGCAGACCATCGCAGCCCGCCCGTCGAGGCCGGTCGCGCCAGCGATCGGAAAAGACGGAGGGCAAGATAAAAGGACGCGGCACCCGGCCGCTTGAAAACCTTGTCTGCACATGGGAGTGGCGCGGCACGCGCCAAGGGGCAGCGGCGTGCCGCGAGTGCGCAATGCCGCACCGGCATTGGCGAAGGCGCGTGCTTCACTCGCTGGACTGCGCCGATCTTGGATGGAGACACCACATGAGCAATCAAGACGACGACCGTTTCCGGGCGCGACCTAGTGCGCCGAGACAGCGCGGCGATGCCTTCATCAACAAGGTGATGCGGCAGACCAACAAGGCCGGCGCCGAACTCGGCAAGACGGTCGGCAAAGTCGGCCATCGGCCCGGTTCCCGGCTGGGGCGCGGCCATGTCGCGGCCCGCTTCGCCGGGGCCTCGCTCACGCCAAGCGCCCGTCGCGTGATGATCAAGGCGCGACTGGTCAATCTGGCCAAGGCTGGGCCGCGTTCGACCACCGCGCACCTGCGCTACATCGAACGCGAAGGGGTGGATAGCCAAAGCGGGCCGGGCCATGCCTACGGCCCGACAACCGACGCGGCGGACACCGCCGCTTTCGAGGAACACGGGCGCGAGGATCGGCACCATTTCCGCTTCATCGTCTCGCCGGAAGACGCGGAACAGCTCGACGACCTGCGCACCTACACCCGGCATCTGATGGCACGTCTGGAGGCCGACCTGGGCACGCGGCTGGACTGGGTGGCGGTGGATCACTGGAACACCGACAACCCGCACACGCACGTCGTCCTGCGCGGGAAGGACGACGTAGGCAAAGATCTCATCATTTCCCGCGACTACATCGCCGAGGGGATGCGTCGGCGGGCGTCAGAGCTGGCGACCGAATGGCTGGGGCCGCGTACCGAGCTGGAGATCCAGTGCGCCATGCAGCGCGAAGTCGATCAGGAGCGGTGGACGGGATTGGACCGCACCTTGCAACGCTTGGCCGTAGATGGTTTTGTGCGTTCGGAGAAGCTGGCCGAGCCGCGGCTGCAACGCCAGCGGCAAATGCTGATCGGCCGCCTGCAGCATTTGCAGCGCATGGGCCTGGCGAGCGTGCAGCAGCCTGGGACATGGACTATCCACCCAGACGCCGAATCCACACTACGGACCATGGGCGAGCGTGGCGACATCATCCGCACCATGCAGCGCGCCATGAGCGGCCGGCAGCGCGATCTGGCCGTGTTCCAGCCCAGCGAAGATGGCCGCTCCATCGTCGGTCGCGTTGTCGGCAAGGGGTTGGCGGACGAGCTGCATGACAAAGGCTATCTGATCGTCGATGGCACGGACGGCAAGGCATACTACGTTGGGCTACCGACGCGATCGGAGCTGGAGCATTATCCGACCGGCGCCGTGGTGGAGGTGAAAGGCTCGACCGACGTGCGTGCGGCCGACCGGAACATCATCGGACTGGCCGTCGATGGCGTGTACCGCACCGATCATCATTTGGCCGTCTCACAAGGTCAGGCCACGCCCGACCGTGATCCGCGTGAGGTGGTAGCGGCGCATGTGCGGAGGCTCGAAGCTCTGCGCCGCGCCGGCATTGTGGAGCGCGAAGCCGAAGGCGTCTGGCGTGTGCCCAATGATTTGGCCGAACGCGGCCGTCAGTACGATGTGCAGCGCCTGGGCGGCAGCGTCGCGGTAGAGCTGAAATCGCACCTGCCGATTGAGCGGCAGGCCCGCATCATCGGTGCGACTTGGCTGGACCAGCAATTGATCGGCGGTGGCAAGGGGTTCGGGGACCTGGGCTTTGGCGGCGAGGCCAAGCAGGCGATGCAGCAGCGCGCCGACTTCCTGGCCGAACAGGGATTGGCCGAGCGGCACGGGCAGCGCGTGATCCTCGCCCGGAACCTGCTGGGCACGCTGCGCAAGCGGGAACTGACGCAGGCAGCTAAGGACATTACCGCCGAAACAGGCCTGGAGCATCGGCCGGTGTCCGAAGGGCAACCCGTGGTGGGCATCTACCGGCGCAACGTTACGCTCGCCAGTGGGCGCTATGCGATGCTCGATGACGGCTTGGGGTTCAGCCTGGTTCCGTGGAAGCCGTCTATCGAGCAACGGTTGGGGCAACAGATCGCCGCAACGGTGCGCGGCGGCGGAGTATCGTGGCAGATTGGGCGACATCGTGGTGCATCCATTTGCTGATACGCTCATGCGGTTTCGGTTTTTGGCTTCAGCAGCATGGTCTGCGTCAGCGCTATTTCAGGTGCTCGTATGTTCGCGAACTCGATCAGCAGTCCACCGCGTGATGACCGCCCATTCACTAACACTCCCATATGTTCCACAGCCGCACCATGGAAGCGTCGTTCCTCGAGGCCCTCGGCGAAACGGTGGAGCCGCTCATCGACGACGGCAACTAGCTGCGCTTTCGCGTGCATCAATGCATGGTGGCATTGGTGCCGTACCGTATGAGCCGTCAACAAGGGCCGCAAACAGGGTGCGCAGGATATCTTTGGTAGCGTCTGTGATCGATGTGTACGTCAGGCGCATCGGGGGCGGAACAGTCACTCCATGCGAACGGACTTCGCCCTAGACATCTTGGAGCAAGCACTCTACAACTAGCAACCAGAACATTCGATGCCCTGGTGCACCATAGCGACAGGCGACTGCACCTTGGACTCTATCCCCCTCCCCTCTTAGGGCTTGAGCAAAGCTGCAGTCTCGAAGAACGTTCGTGCACGCGGATCGCCAGAAAATGCAACGTTGATGCGAATCCAGGGGCATTCTTCGGAATGCGGTCGAAAATACTTGCCGGGCGCGATTGTCACNCCGAGCGGCGCGCCACACTCAACCAAGCGAGCGGAATCAGCAATATGGGGCAGGCGTGCCCAGATAAACGTACCGCCGCCAGACTTCTCGAATACTTCCCAGCCACAGCCTTCTAGCACCTGAATCGTTGATCCCATCGCGCATTGAATCCGCAGTCGTAGTTTCTCTAGATACTTTCGGTACGTGCCGCGTTCGAGCATCGTGGCCACGACCGCTTCGGAAAAGCGCGAGTTTCCAAGACTCGTCAGCATCTTGATGTCGGCTAGGTCCTTGATAATTGTGGACGAGGCGAGCACGTAGCCGACCCGCAACGAAGACGAAAGGGTTTTCGATAGCCCGCCTATGTAGATGACGTGCTCAAGCTGATCGAGTGTCGCGAGACGTTCGGTCGGCGTCGCCTGGTAGTCGGCGTAAATGTCATCTTCAACTATCGTTATTCCGTTCTCGCGTGCCATCTCCAGCAGGCGGAAAGCGACCTGCGGTGAGACGGTCGTACCCGTCGGGTTGTGAAACACCGTGTTGATGAAGAAAAGCTTGGGGCGATGCCTTTTCAACTGCGCTTGCAGAACATCGAGGTCCGGTCCGGTGTGTGTGCGAGGAATCCCAACAAGATTGACTCCATGCAGCTTGAGCAGACCGTATAGGCTGTAGTAGCCCGGGTCCTCCACGAACATCGTGTCACCCGGCTTGAGGATGTAACGAATCAGCAGATCAAGAGCTTGGCTGGCACCTTGGGTTAGCAAAATCTGCGAGGGCTGCGCCTCGATACCCAACTGTGCAACACGGTGTAGAAGATGCGCGCACAGTGCGGAAGAACCGCGTTGCGTCGCGTAATCGACTAGATTCGTACTCTCTACACGCGACACATGGCGGATCGCTCTTCCGAGACCCTCCTTATCGCGCCATGCGTCCGGGATGAATCCGCTACCAAGTTTTAGCGAGTCGCTGGGGTGGTTGAGCTGTTCGAGGATGTGTTCCGATTCGTCCTCGGCGCGGCGTGGATCTGCAAGACCCAGTGCCGCAGCTGCATGCTGCTTGCGATGGTTTGCCACGTAAAACCCGGAGCCGGGCCGAGATTCGATGTAGCCGAGTGCGACCAAGCGATCATAAGCATCAATTACTGGGTAACGGCTGACGCCCTGATCGGTTGCGAACTGCCGAATCGACGGCAGCTTCACACCAGAACTGGCCACGCCACGCTGTAACCATCGAACGATGCCGTCGACAATCTGATCAGTAAGCGGAATACCGCTGCTGCGGTCAAGCTCGATGTCGACCTTCACGCTAAATACTCTTTGAGGACGGCACGGACCAGGGCATTGGAAGTGTTTCTTTTTCGGCTGAACAGTACTGACAAAAATACCACGAACCGTACATGTTCGCACCATTGCGGCGCACCAATAATTGCTGCCAATCGATGCCGCTGCTTGACGACTTTTCTGAGTACCGTGGGGACGAAAATATGATCGACGTAAGTAAGAGGAACCAATATTTGTGTAATCTGCAGGAATATAAAGAAGGCTCTGTTGAATTTCAAGTGGGTTGTTCTGCATGAGGGTTAATGGCGTGGAAATCGAGACGGCCGGCGATCAGGAAGATGACGGTTTTGATTGTGTCGATGCGGGTGAAGCCACGGGCACGCCGCTTGGCGGCCTGGAACAAGCCGTTGATCGCCTCCAGAAATCCATTGGTCTGCCGTGTCTGAGCCCAGGCCACGATTCCTTCCAGATGGGATCGGATCATCCGGGCAACCTCCTTCATCGGCTCGACCTTGGAGCGCATGACGCAAGTGCACCAGTGTTCCAGCATGGCGCGCACGACGTTGATTTGTTTGCGATCAAGGATTTCGCGCAGTTGCTCCTTGTAGACCCAGGCGCGCGCCGTGCGCTTGACAGTCATCCTGGCAATCAGTGCGTCAAGATCGGCAGCAGCCTCGGGCTTGAGCCGGGAGGCATCCTTGAGCAGCGTCCAGCGCATGCCCTTGAGGGACTTGTCGGTGCGCTGCTCGATGCGGCGCATCTTGTCCACCGCCGTGCTGGCGTGGCCGATGACGTGGAACTTGTCGAAGGTGATGCGGGCATTGGGCAGATGCTGGCTGACTCCGGCGATGAAGGCTGGCGACATGTCGATGCTCGCCGAGGCGATGTTCCCGGCCGGGCAGCCATGGTCGCCCAGATACTCGGCCAGTTGCGCAATGGTCTGGGCGTCGCGCCCTTCCGTGACGAACAGCACGCGCCTGGCCTCGGCGTCTGCGGCCAGGGTGACATAACTGTGGCCTCGGGCGCGCGAGGTCTCGTCAATGGCCAGCGCCGTGACACCGGAGTGATCCGCCAGGCCGCAGGCCATCTCCACGTACTTCTGGCACACCGCCAGCACCCGGTGGGACGATTCGCCCACGATGCGCGCCACGGCGGCAAACGGCATCTGGCGCGCCAGCATCAGGATGAAGGCTTCGAACAGCAGCGTGAAGCCATTCAGCCGCCCGGCAAAGTCAGGCTCGACCAGTCGCACCGAACCATTGGGCAGCTTCACTCGCGGCGTGCGCACCTGCAGATGGCACTCATGCTGGAAGAAGTTCAGGTGCCGGTAGGTCTTGGTCACGGTGTCGTGCACCGGATGCACGCCTTCATGGCCCGAGACCTTGAAGCGGCTGCCAGCCTTGAAGTCAATCAGCACGGTCAAGGTCCTGGCCGACTCGTCGAAGTCGACCGACGCCACCGTCCACGGCGGGGCAATTCCAAGGGCAGTTTCAAACAGCTTGGCAGTCATGAATTCACTCATCCAGGTTGGTCAATATGACGTCAGCTTACCCACTCGGATTTCAAGAGAGGCATAAAGAAAATGGTTTCACAATTTTCAGAAACGTCATCGATCCAGACCTTCTCTCCGAAGCGAGGGAACATTTCCTCTGGCTTCGCAAAAGGTTTCCCGAGTTTCGCCCTGAACACCTTCATCATCCGCTAATGCGGGATGATGCGTTCTGGGTTCGCCTGGTCACAGACGAGCGCCTGCTCGATATCGCCGAACTCATCCTCGGTTCGGATCTTGCCTGCTTCACCGCTCACTACATCTGCAAGCCCCCGCTCGACGGCCATGCTGTTCTTTGGCATCAAGACGGCGCTTACTGGAACCTGTCTCCAATGGAGGCAACCTCGTTGTGGCTGGCGATCGATGAAAGCACGACCGAAAACGGCTGCCTCCGCGTCATCCCTGGTTCTCACAAGCTGCCCCTGCAAAAGTTAGTGCTGAGAAGGGATACACCCAACTTACTCATGACCTCGATGGAAGACAAACACGTCGACGTCCACAATGCAGTCGACATCGAACTGCAGCCCGGGGATGTGTCGGTGCATCACCCCTATATCATCCATGGATCGGAGGCAAACCGATCGTCAAAACGTCGGTGCGGCCTCGATATGGCGTACATCAACACCTCGACGACCATCGCGAACGAGGCACTCTATCTAAACCCCATCCTGGTTCGTGGCGCTTCCGTCACGGGCGTCAACAAATATCGCGCCTGGCCTTCGTTCAATGCGAACACCTCAATACCATTCAACGGCTGGGAGACGTGGACACGCAAGAGCCAAGACATCAATGCGAGACATCCTGAGTTCGTGCCGGCGCGGCACGACGATGAACCGGTACAGGAGATGGTCAGACGAATGCTGGCACGGATCGAAAGCGGGACCATGAAGGAGCTGCGCCCCGAGCCCTAGCCGTTGCTGCCGCAATTTGGCCAAAGAGATTCACCAACTGTGAATGCTTCTTCCAGCCATAGGGCTGCGGGCGGGAAAGCGCCTCCTTTCGTGACCACCACGCCGGCTTTTCGAGCCGCGCATGTTGGGCGTCTTCATATTTAACGGGCTTTTGATTTGGCCCTGAAAAGGTCCACCGATGTCTGCAGTTTCCGAACTCACGCCACAAATGCAGGGCTATGTCGGCGAATTCATGGACCCGGACAACCTCGGCTGGTTGCCATACGTCATGTATTTCCACCCGACCAATTTCAGGACGGATATAGTGTCCACGGATGACTCCGGATTTCGGTACAGCGAAGCCCGCAACGCTCGATACTCCGCCACGACGCTAAACACAGAGGATCCGGTTCGTCTGCTCGTGGGCAGCTCCACTGTGTTCGGCACTGGGGCCACCGCCGATCGGCATACCCTCTCATCGCGGCTCACGGAAAACGATCCCCGGCCGGAGCGGTGGATAAACTTCGGCGGGCGCGCTTTCAACTCCATGCAGGAGCTCTTCCAGTTTCTGCTCTATCGCCACCGGCTGCCGCCCGTGAAGGAAGTCGTTATTTTCTCCGGGCTCAATGATCTCGTGCTGTCCGGGCTTCCATCGAATTTGCGTGGAGAGCACGGCGGGTTTNTCTTCAGCCAACAGTTCTTCGATCGCCTGACCGGTACCCGGGCGACCGGCCTGCCGTGGTTCAAANAGGGCGGTCAGCGCGCAATGTCAGGGACTGTCCTCCCGGTCGACGAGCAGGTCATCTACACCTCCGACTTAATCTTACGGCATTTGAACTCGTGGCGAATGCTATGCGACGCGCTGGGTGCCCGACTGACCTATGTGCTTCAGCCCCTAGCAAACTGGGTTCGTCCCACCGGCTCTGTCGAGGAGCAGGCCATCTTCGCCGAGCTCGATACCCAAGGCTCGTTCCGAGAGACATACCGAGACGTTTGCTCTGTAGAGACTCATCGCCTGTTCAGTGAACACCTGCAGCTAGGCATGAAAGAAATGNGGGTCAGGTTCATCAACTTTACATCAGTGCTGGCGCAAGCCGCTCGACCTGATCAGTGGCTCTTTGTCGATCGCATTCACCTTACTGACGAGGGCTCTGACGTGGTGGCAAAACTTCTTCTCCGTGAATTGAATCAAGGAAATCTGACATGAAAACCATATGGCGTTCTTTTCTTCGGCTTTTGGGGATCGAGAGCAAAAAAGCGACAAGCGGAAGGACGCTTCAATTTACCCCATGTTTTGAGACAGCCGTTACGCATCGATTCAAAAACGGAGCCTCGTGATCTATCTGGGCCCCGCTAAAGGGAAACATACTGAACGTGAAGGCGAACGATGACCTCATCGACCAAATCGACCACTGGCCCGCCATGTCGGCGTTAGGGCGTCGGCGGCCGTCAATGACATGGACGGTGACCGCCACGGGACTCGGGTTCGCGGTCGTGCAACTTGACGTGACCATCGTAAATGTCGCGCTCAAACAACTCGGCGTGGCTCTCGACAGCCCTCTTGACGGGCTGCAATGGGTCGTGGATGCCTACACTCTGGCGTTCGCCGTGCTGTTGCTGTCGGCTGGTACCGTGGCCGACCGCTTCGGCGCCAAACGGGCCTACCTGATCGGCTTCGCCGTATTCGGTCTGGGATCGTCTGCGTGCGGCATGGCAACCTCGGTTGCTCAATTGGTTGCCGCTCGAGCGGTACAGGGGTTAGGCGCCGCGCTGCTGGTCCCGCCTTCACTCGCTTTGCTCAACCATGCCTGCGCCCACGACCGAAAGCTGCGCGCGCGCGCCATAGCCTTGTGGACGGCCGCCGGGAGCGGGTCGATTGCTGTGGGCCCTGTGGTCGGCGGCATCCTGCTTGATAGCTTCGGATGGCGAAGCATATTTCTCGCGAACCTGCCGCTATGCGCTCTGGGCATCGGCATGACCTGGCGTCTTACGGAGACGCTGCGCACAACCCGCCCGCTCGATCTTCCAGGCCAGCTGTTGGCCGTGCTGGCGTTGACCAGCCTTTGTGGGGCCACGATCGAGGCAGGGGCGCAAGGATGGGGGCATCCGGCCGTACTGAGCGGCTTCTGCCTCGCGTTCGCCAGTGCGGTGTCCTTCGTGTTCGTCGAAGCGCGGGCAACGCATCCCATGTTGCCGCTGCGTTTCTTCCGCCTGCCGCATTTTAGTCAGGCCGTGCTGCTAGGTATGGCGGTGAATCTTACCTATTACGGCCTCGTGTTCGTCTTGAGCCTTTATCTGCAGCACGTCAGGAGCTACAGCGTCATGCAGGCCGGCCTTGCGTTCGTTCCACTGACTGCGACATCTGTCATTGCCAACCTCGTCAGCGGCTGGCTGAACAGCCGCTTTGGTGCACGGTTGCCAATGCTGCTCGGCTGCGCGCTGGGGGCTTTCGGCTACGGTCTCCTAGTGCGGCTCGACGCCGGAAGCTCCTATCTGTCAATGATCGTGCCGTTTCTGCTAATTCCCGGCGGAGCGGCGCTCGTGGTACCGGCGATGACAGCGACCATCTTATCCAGCGTAGAACCGACGTGGTCAGGCACAGCATCAGCGGTGCTCAACGCTGCGCGTCAAGCCGCGGGCGCGATCGGCGTGGCGGTGTTTGGAAGCCTCATCGCAGGCGGCGACGATCACATCGTCCCCGGGCTCCGCATTGCCGCGTCCGCCTCGGTCATCCTGCTCGCATCCGCCTGGATCATGGTCTGGCAGGGTATTCGTCGTGAGTATGGCTCGGACCCTTCCGCCTCCATTGGCGGCGCTACGAACGGCCAAACCGGACCCCAGCGGGGTCGGCCGTGAACTCCCTCAAAAACCTTTGTTAACGGTATTGCACAAATGTGGCGGGACATCTACACACTGAGCCTGAACCCCGAACTGTTTGTCGAATCGAGCAACCTTCGGGACCTGATCGATCGCACGGGTTTGGGGAACTTTGAGACCGGTCCAACCAGGGCGAGCCACGACGTCGATGCCCTGTGCGATGTGCTCACTGGCAGGGCCCGCGACAGCGAGGTCTTGCTTAGGGCGACGGTCGAGTCAATGTGCGATGACGACCGGACGAAGCGCGCGATCCATTGCACGATTGCCCACAGCGCTCCCCTTGCGTCTGTGCTTGGCCGATGGTTACAGGGGCTGAGCCGCCCGGGCAATTTCGAGGACGACGTCCAACTGAAATCACTGGCGTTGCTCGCGGACGATGTGGGCGTCGGCCTGGCCGAAATGTCGAGGACAGACGGTTTCCGCCATCTTGCCCGAAAGGCCGGCCTCGTAACCGCAGCAGGCCGCCCCCACGACATCGCGGCAGACCGGGAACTCAGCGATGGTGTCTTTCGGTTTCCGGCCATCATGCTCGCGCTGAGCCGTTGCAGCGAAGCGTTCGAACCGGAGATCGCCGGCGTCGATTATGCGCTGCGCACGATCGGATTGTTGCCAGTCTGGCGTGTCCTCGCTCATCACCTTCCCGGGCCCCATTGGAGGCGCCTGAATTTATCCGCGTCCCAAACTGACGCTCTGCCGTCTGGACATACGCCGCTCTCCCTCTCGCGCCACATTCTCGATTATCACGCCTCTCGAAGGGAACGGCGGGCGCGTGTCATGGAAGGGATACTGTGGGTGATCAATGCCGTGACGGCAGACACGGATGACTTTGTCGCTGCCCTCAAACACGTAGACGACNCAACGCTTGCAATGGAGAGGCTAATACAGGGGCGTGCACGCGAGGCGGCCATCTACCATCAGNGGTTCGATCTCGAGGGCAAGCCGCTGAGCCAGTGGTTTACTGAGGCGATCGAAGATCCGCGTCCGCTGATCGATGCAATCGCGAGAAGCCGCCTGATCCGACGCGGCGACCCGGAGCGCAGTCCCCTGCTCGGTTCCCTACTCTCGTCGCAAGGCCGCATGTTTCGAATTTTCGAGCCCGACGACATCGCGGTGATTCGGCGATGGATCTTGTCTTTGGTGCCGGCACCATCTTCGATCAAACCAGCGTCGCCGTTGGCGATAACGCCTGTGCACCAACAGTCCATCAAATGTGGCGATCTCATGCTCGGTGCGGTGCCCTCCAATATTCGGGAGGCCTACCATCTTCTGCAGGGACGCGCGCTACCGCCGAGGACGCGTCGCTTCGCGCTGGAATACGCCCAGTTCTGGCTGGGCGCTGCACGCAGGTCCATTGGGTTGTCAAAACGTTCCCTGCCGGAGACGTGGCAACACGGCCTCCTCAGGGCGTGGCTTCTCGACACCCATGCGTCACACGACGAGGCCTTTCAACGGACGAAAACGCAATCGATGCCAAGTCGCGAGCAGCTCGTGGAAGAGACAGTGCAGTTGGCTCCGCTGACCTTGATCGATGGCGCCTGGCTGCAAGGCTTCAGCGAGGTGGATTACGCGTCGGATAGGGTTGGTTCTCCGCTCTTCCGCATCTTTTGGGACGAGCTAGGTAACGGCAACCTGTCCATCAACCATCCACGGATTTATCGCGCCCTGCTGTTATCGATGGACATCGATCTTCCGCCGACGGGGTCGCCACAATTTCCATACGACCCACGTTTGCGTAGCGAGTCTCTGAGGCTCCCTGTCTTCTGGCTGTGTCTGGGAAAACTACCCGTCACACTTCGGCCAGAAATACTCGGCCTCAATCTGGCAATGGAGCTTTCCGGGGTGGGTGGCAGCTACCGGTCGGCGCGCCAAATCTTGAAGCACTACGGTNTTTCGACGCAGTTCGTCGATATGCACAACACGATCGACAACGTCTCTACCGGCCACTCTGCATGGGCGGCGGATGCTATCGACGCCCATATGGCGCTTGCGTCGCAATTCGTTGACCCGGATGAGGAATGGGAACGTATCCGCGCTGGATTCGAAGCCCTGTCCCCTGTTACGGGTCGCAGTAGCGAACTCGATTTCTTCAAACAACAGAAGCGCCCTTGGCGAGCCATGGTAGCGCGGGAGCCCTCATATGTCTAAAGCCCATCTCGGAGTCTCCGCCTATTATCACGACAGTGCCGCCGCATTGATCGTGGATGGTGTTCCCGTCGCCGCCGCCCAGGAGGAGCGCTTCACACGCAAGCGTCACGACAGTGCATTTCCAAGGAATGCCATACGCTATTGCCTCGAAGCCACGGGCTTGCAGCTTTCGGACCTTGCTTCGATCACTTACTACGAACAGTCGGAAGTAAAGTTCCGGCGAATGCTGTCCTCATTCGCGAGCGCCGGTCCCGGTGGTTTTCGCACGTTTACCCGGGTTCTCCCAAAATGGCTCCAGTGGAAGCGCCGCGTCCTGCTGACCGTGGACCGTGAGCTAGATCAGCTAGGCCTTGGGCGAGGGCCGCGCGCGATCGCCATTCCGCATCACCGTTCACACGCTGCCTCGGCGTTCTTCGCGTCGCCATTCAACCAAGCCGCGGTTGTCTGTATCGACGGCGTCGGAGAATGGCAAACTACGACGGTCTGGCGCGGCGACCATGACCAGCTCGAACTCGTAGATTCGATCTCATATCCGCATTCGCTGGGACTGTTGTACTCCGCCTTCACTGAATTCTGCGGATTCAAAGTGGACTCTGGCGAATACAAGCTCATGGGGCTCGCGCCCTACGGGGAGCCGCGCTACGCGAGCCTCATTGTCGACCAGATTGTGCGCCTTCGCGACGACGGCTCATTTTCACTAAATCTGGACTGCTTCGAGTTCCTGCGCGGACACCGTATGACGGGGCCGGCCTTCGAACGCCTGTTCGACGGCCCCGCCCGATCGCCCGAAGCACCGCTAACTCAGCGGGAATGCGACCTTGCGGCTTCGATACAGGTCGTTACGGATCAAGCAGTTCTAGGGCTCGTCAAGGCGGCCAAGACGATGACCGGTATGTCCAATCTCTGCCTCGCTGGGGGCGTCGCACTGAATTGCGTCTCCAACGGCGGTATCGATCGGTCCGGACTCTTCAAGAGGCTATGGGTACAGCCAGCCGCAGGGGATGCCGGGTGCGCTCTCGGCGCGGCGCTAGACACGTCGATCAGACTGGATGGCCGCCCTCCGGTGAATAGCGACGACGCGATGAGTGGCGCCTATCTCGGGCCTCAGTTCTCCGATGAGGCCATCGTCGCCTTTCTGGAATCACACGGGCATCGCTATGTGCAACTTCCGGAAGCCCCGTTGCTCGACACAGTCGTCTCGGCACTGGACGCCGGAAAGGTGGTGGGGTGGTTTCAGGGAAGAATGGAGTTCGGCCCCGCGCCCTTGGCGCTCGCTCAATCCTTGGCGATCCGAGGAACGCCAACATGCAGCGAACCATGAATCTCAAGATCAAATACCGGGAATCGTTTCGTCCATTCGCTCCGTCCGTGCTGAAGGAAGATTCGCACGCCTATTTTTCGATGGAGAACGAGAGCCCCTACATGCTGGTCGTGGCTCCGGTGACTGCTGCCATTCGAGAAGAAGGCGCACCGCGCCGCTCACTGGGTTGCATCAATGACATCCGATCGGACCTTCCTGCCATCACGCACGTCGACTTCTCGGCGCGCGTGCAAACGGTGACTGAATCCCGCAATAGCCGCTATGCCCGCCTTCTCAAGGCGTTCCGCGCACGTACAGGCTGCTCCGTGCTGGTGAACACGTCGTTCAACGTACGGGGCGAGCCCATTGTGTGCACACCCGAGGAGGCATTTCGCTGTTTCATGCGCACCGAGATCGATGTTCTGGTGCTCGGCTCCTGCGTCTTATTTAAATCCGAGCAGGGCGCCTTGTCCGAGACGACCGACTGGCGCGCAGAAATTCCCCTCGACTAGACGATGGAGGCCATACGACATGCATCGAGTGATCACACTACTTCTGTTTAGCTTTGTTCTTCTCCCCGTCTGGGCGTGGCGGCGGCTGGCCGGGAGCTCGCGTTTCGGTCGACGGTTTCATGCCCGCGACTCGACCTGGGATCGGCAAGCGATCTCGCGCGTTCTTCCAGCCAATACACAAACGGGGAAAGACCGTCGCCATGGGAACGCAACGTCAAACGTCCAGCCCTTTTCGGTTCGATGCGACGCGCGAGGCGTGAGTCATCCGATGGCACCGGGCGCGCAAACACATAAATGAAAATGGGGAAAAACGGCATGTTTAGCAGTATCACAAAACGACCGACGCGTTGGTCACTAGCACCGTGGACGGCTATCGTTCTCAATCTGGCCGCACATTGCATGCCAGCGACGGCAGGCGAATCGCCAACAGCGCGCTGCGCAAAGCTGCGTCAGGCCGCTATACCCGACACACGAATCGAGCTCGCTCATACCTTGCCGTCCCGCACCCGTTTTACAAACGTGGATGGAAGCATCACTACGACCCAGGTGTCCTTATGCCGTGTTGTGGCGACAGTATCGACTGAGCCAAAGCAGAAACTCGGCATCGAAGTGTGGATGCCACTGGACTGGAACGGTCGTTTGCTTGGGGCCGGCAAGAGCGGATTCGGCGGCTTTATCGACTACCGTGCATTAACAACAGGGACAGGGCGCGGCTTTGCCACGGTAAGTGGAGACACGGGATATAAAGGGAGTGGATCTGGAGAGCCGGGAAAGCGCCTCGATTGGGCTGCCGATCCAACCTCTCTGAGCAACTGGGCCCATCTCTCCGTTCATTCGATGACAGTCGCAGCCAAGGCAATCATGAATGCCTACTACGGCCGTGGCCCGGAGTACTCCTACTTCAGCGGTTGCGGCGGCGTCGAAGCGATGCAGGAGGTCCAGAACTTTTCGTCAGATTACGACGGGGTCGACGCTCGGTCGCCTGGCATTTACTACGGCCAATTGATGGAGAGCTTTTTGTGGGGCGCCATGCTTCCCGCGCGTCAACCTGATGCCCGGTTGACGAAGGATGCGCTTGCCCTGCTCAATCGCGCGGCATTGAGAAGTTGCGGTGGAACACCAGGACTCGAGAACGGCTTTCTCGACGATCCTTCTCAATGTCATTTCGATCCAGCTCAATTGCAATGCAAGGGTAGGGACGACGGCAGCGGGTGCCTGAGCGCAAAACAGGTGGAGGAGGCCAAGCGGCTCTATTCCNCCGTTCGAAACTCCGTGACCGGGGAGGTGATCTACCCAGGTTTTGCGCCTGGTAGCGAAAGCGGCTGGGAGGCGATTCAAAGCCATCTCGCGGTCTACTACGCTCAACCTTTGCTGGCCAGCGCGGTGTTCGGAAATCCGGAGTGGGACTGGACGACGTTCGACTTTGGCGCGGACGCGTCGCGGGTCGATAAAGGCCTCTCGTCAATCGTCAATGCTACGAACCCCGATATCTCAGCTTTCACCGCACGTGGCGGAAAGCTGATCATAACGCAGGGATGGGCCGATGCCACGAATGCCCCGACCCGCCCGATCGACTATTTCAATGCCGTCGCGGCGCGTAAAGGTGGCGTAGCCAAGGCCCAGCAGTCTCTGCTTTTAGTCATGGTGCCCGGCATGGGGCATTGCGGCTTCGGACCAGGACCAACAACGCTGGGCGGCTCCTCCCCTCCCACACAATATAGCCCTGACCGCGACGTGATCAGTGCCCTGCAGGCCTGGGTCGAGCACGGCAAGAGGCCCACGCACTTCGTCGCCACAAAATATGCCGATGACAGGCCGGAGGCAGGTGTCCGCTTCGAACGCCCGGCGTGCGTTTATCCAGCGTCTCTGCACTATAACGGCGCGGGAGACCGACGTCTCGCCAGCAGTTTCGAGTGTGTTCCGCCAGCTGAGCAGGTCAGAACATCGACGAACTTATCTCCCGTTCCTGGTGGCTGAACAGAACCAATGTGTTGGGAGCAGCGCGAGCACGTCGTCCTCAAACGTACGCAAGGAAAACACCGTGAATCTATGTCTAGTTCCAATTGATTCGCCAGTTCGACCAGAACTGGAACAACCATTGAGCCAGAACGACTACGTAAAGAAGATCCTCACGGCACGGGTCTACGACGTCGCTGTCGAGACCAGCCTCGACTCAGCGCGCAATCTCTCGGCGCGCGTCGGCAATTCCGTGTTGCTCAAGCGCGAGGACAACCAGCCTGTCTTCTCTTTCAAGCTTCGAGGGGCGTACAACAAGATGGTGCACATGCCGCTGGACGTGCTAGCGCGCGGAGTCATCACCGCCTCGGCGGGGAATCATGCCCAAGGGGTCGCCTATGCGGCAGCCCGCCTCAACGTCGCTGCCACTATCGTCGTGCCGGTCACGACTCCACGCGTCAAAATCGATGCTGTGCGGCTGCACGGAGGGCCGACGGTCGAGATCATCCAAGCTGGGGAGTCATACAGCGACGCCTATGCGTACGCGGCGAAACTGCAAGAGCGGCGTGGATTAACCTTTGTTCATCCTTTCGATGATCCAGAGGTGATCGCTGGGCAGGGTACGGTGGCCATGGAAATTCTCCGACAGCACCAAGGGCCGATTCACACGATCTTCGTACCGATCGGCGGCGGGGGACTGGCAGCGGGCGTGGCGACCTACGTANAAGCCGTGCGCCCCGGAATCAAAGTGATCGGCGTACAGACCGTTGATTCCAGCGCTATGGCGCGTTCGATGGCTACCGGGCATCGTGTAGCATTGACGGAAGTCGGCCTGTTCTCGGACAGCACGGCGGTCAAGCTAGTCGGAGCAGAAACGTACCGTTTGTGCACGGCCTATCTCGATGAAGTGATCACTGTCGATACCGACGCGCTGTGTGCGGCGATCAAAGACGTGTTCCTAGACACGCGCAGCGTGCTTGAGCCTGCGGGCGCGCTAAGCGTGGCCGGCATGAAGCGATACGCGGAGCGTGAGGGCCTTGTGGGAGAGACACTCATTGCGATTACCTCCGGCGCCAACATGAACTTCGATCGCTTGCGCTTCGTCGCCGAACGCGCGGAGGTCGGGGAAGAGCGCGAGGCACTGTTCGCAGTGACGATACCAGAGGCGCGCGGTAGCTTCAGACACATGTGCGAACTAATCGGCGCGCGCAACGTAACCGAGTTCAATTACCGTATCGCCGATGAATCTACCGCTCATGTTTTCGTTGGTGTGCAGATTTCCCAGCGCGGCGAATCGGCCGAGATCGCCCGGACGTTTAGAGAACATGGTTTCGCGGCCATCGATCTAACCGGCGACGAACTTGCCAAGCTGCATGTACGCTACATGATCGGTGGCCGTTCACCGCTTGCGGAGAATGAGCGCCTGTTTCGCNTTGAGTTTCCGGAGCGGCCGGGCGCGCTGATGAAGTTCCTTTCGACATTGGCGACAAACTGGAACATCAGCTTGTTCCACTACCGACACCATGGTGCCGATTCCGGCTCGATCCTGGTCGGCTTGCAGGTGCCGCAAACCGACCAAGCGGAATTTGGCCATTTTCTCGGGGCGCTCGGCTACCCATTATTGGAGGAGAGCCAGAATACGGTGTACCGTTTGTTCCTTTAAGGAGACACTGATCTATGCACACGGGTGTGGTTTGGATAAGGAAAGATTCAGGCCATCAGACCGAGTGAAACCGACACGTAGGTCCCTGCGCTTCAGCCGCAATTGTCCCAAGCCATTGAATGCATTGCCACAATGCGATTTTTAAATCAGTGTTTCCCCGAGCGCCAGGGATGAGCAAATCATGGGCGCTTGGAAGACAATCCCTAGTCCCACCATCGATGGCATTCAGCCGTTTGCCTTGATGTAGCTGGAACGGATCCTAGCCTTGGAGCTGCGACACCTCCGCTATTTTGTTGCCGTGGCCGAAGAACTCCACTTCGCCCGCGCGGCCGAACGTCTGCACATCGAGCAGTCGCCGCTCTCGCGCGCTATCAAGGAACTGGAACACGCCCTGAGCGCTCAGTTGTTCGAGCGTACCACACGCAGCACCCGCCTGACTTGGGCTGGGCAGGTTNTTCTGGAGGATGTCCGGCGCGTCTTCATAACAATTGATCAAGCCAAGGCGAGCGTCAAAGCGGCCGCCACCGGCTATCGCGGCATTCTGCGTATCGCGCTGTCTGATAACGTCGCTCAGCCACGGCTTGCCGCAGTACTAGCCCAATGCCGGGAAGAAGAACCGGAGGTGGAAATCCGCCTGTTTGAAAAACCGCTCTCGCAGCAGGTGAAGGGCTTGCGCAGTGGTTTGTACGACGCGGGTTTCGCGCAGTTCGACGATGTGGGTCAAGGCATCATCGCCGAGCCGGTATGGAGCGACGCGCTCGTCGTCGCCGTTCCCGCACGTCATCCGCTGCTGGCGCACAAACGCATCCCACTGGAAGAAGTGTTGCGATATCCCCTGGTGCTGTGCCAGCCGGAAAGCTGCGAAGGCTACTGCCGGCAAATCGAGGGCGTATTGCGTGCCGCGAATACGCAACCCATCGTGGCGGAGCATGTTGCCACCCTCGATTTGATGATAACACTGGTGGCTGCGGGCTACGGCCTGGGCTTGGCCAGCGCCTCGCACCTCCCCGTATGCCGCCACCAGGAAGTCGTCGCGCGCCCATTGGCCGGGCGCTCGCCGAGGCTGACCACTTACTTGCTGCGGCCCGACGTGGATCCATCCGACCAGTTGAGTCGTTTTATCGACCGAGCCAATCCGGCCAAACCACTGGCACGCGACAACCCAACATGACGCGCCGGGTTTCATCGTGCCAAAGCCTGGGAGGACAAAAGATGAAGCACATAATAATTATTACAGCCGCCGCACTCACCGCATGCGGGCAGCCCGTCCCCACGGATACCGCCGAATCGCTGGTCGCCAATCCGGAACGGCTCAAGGAGGTGCGGCGTCTGTGCAAGGAGGACCACTCAAAGATGGGCGATGCCACTTGCAACGCCGCGGCCGAGGCCTTCCGCCGACGTTTCATGGGTGACGGCAAAGGCAAGTACACACCGCAGCCAGCTCCGCAAGACTGACCCGCGATCGCGCCGCCGCATCCCGTCTCGATCGGAAGAATCCGATAGAGACGAGTTCGTGCGCCTGCTCGTTGGCATCCGAATGTATTTTTCCGGAGGACCGCCATACACGCCGAAACGCGCTGCCCTTTGCCACTGACCCATCGATTTCTACGGTGCATGAAATCTTGTTTTCTCCGTCTCCGCTATTCCGATAACGGTCTTTGACCGGCACTGATTCGACACCCAATCTGACGCATGCGGCACGTGCTTGTCCGCGTCTTGTTTGGAGTGCGCTTCAGGAGGTCGTGATGCAGGGAACCAGTGTGCTGTTCGGTCAGATCCTGGCGGTGTTCGGGATCGTGATCGCGGGAACCTGGGGTGCCACCCAGTGGACCGCCGCGCAACTGGGCTACCAGCTACGCCTTGGTGCGCCGTGGTTCGACCTGCTGGGAACGCCCGTCTATCACCCATGGCGGCTGTTCGAATGGTGGTACTTCTTCGACGCCTATGCGCCCGACATTTTCCTGCGCGGCGGTGCCATCGCGGCGTGCAGCGGCTTCGCCGGCGCCATTGCGGCCATCGCCATGTCGGTGTGGCGCGCACGGCAATCANAGCTGGTCACGACCTACGGTTCGGCACGCTGGGCACTCCCCGCTGAAATCCAGCGTTCCGGCCTGACCGAACCCGTCGGGGTTTTCCTCGGCCGCAAGGACGGCGACTACCTTCGCCATGAAGGCCCCGAGCATGTGATGGCCTTCGCGCCCACCCGCTCCGGCAAGGGTGTAGGCCTGGTCATCCCCACCCTGCTCTCCTGGCCCGGCTCTACCGTCATCCACGACATCAAGGGCGAAAACTGGAACTTGACCGCCGGCTGGCGCTCGCGCTTCTCGCACTGCCTGCTGTTCAACCCGACCGATGCGAAATCGGCCGCCTACAACCCGCTGCTCGAAGTGCGGCGCGGCATGCACGAAGTACGCGACGTGCAGAACATCGCCGACATCCTGGTCGACCCAGAAGGTGCGCTTGAGCGGCGCAACCACTGGGAGAAAACCTCGCATGCCCTGCTGGTCGGCGCGATCCTGCATGTGCTCTACGCCAGCGAGGACAAGACGCTGCGCGGCGTCGCCAACTTCCTGTCCGATCCGGCCTCACCCTTCGAGCTGACGCTGCATCGGATGATGACCACAACCCATCTCGGCGATGCACCGCATCCCGTGGTCGCATCAGCCGCACGCGAGGTGCTCAACAAGAGCGACAACGAACGCTCGGGCGTGCTGTCCACTGCGATGAGTTTCCTCGGCCTGTACCGCGATCCCACGGTAGCCGAAGTGACCTCACGCTGCGACTGGCGTATCGCCGACCTGATCGATGCCGATCATCCGGTGTCGCTGTACCTGGTGGTGCCACCCTCGGACATCAGCCGCACCAAGCCGTTGATCCGGCTGATCCTCAACCAGATCGGACGGCGCCTCACCGAATCGCTCGACGGCAGCGATGGCATCGCCCGCCGCCACACGTTGCTGCTGATGCTGGACGAGTTTCCTGCGCTGGGTCGGCTGGATTTCTTCGAGTCGGCGCTGGCCTTCATGGCGGGCTACGGCCTGCGCGCCTTCCTGATCGCGCAGTCGCTCAACCAGATCGACAAGGCCTACGGGCAGAACCATTCTATCCTCGACAACTGCCACGTACGCATCACGTTCGCCACCAACGACGAACGCACCGCCAAGCGCATTTCGGAAGCCTTGGGCACCGCCACCGAACTGCGTGCACAGCGCAACTACGCGGGCCACCGGCTGGCACCGTGGCTCGGTCACCTGATGGTATCGCGGCAGGAAACCGCACGGCCGCTGCTCACGCCCGGCGAAGTCATGCAGTTGCCGCCCGATGACGAGGTGGTGATGGTGTCCGGCCATCCCNCGATCAAGGCCCAGAAAATTCGCTACTACCTGGATGCGAATTTCAAGACGCGCATCCAGGCGCCACCCCAACTTGCGCTGGGTCACTATGCCGATGGTCCGGCGCCACGGTCCGACGACTGGAGCGGACGGGCTATCCCCGACGCACCGATTCCTGGTCTGATCNTTCCCGCACACGGTGAGGCCATCGACGACGGTGGTCACCAGCAGCAGCCGGAACTGGCCGAAGTCTCGGTCACACCGGAGCCCGAACACGCGGCAGACGATCTGATTCTCCTCGATGACGACGACCTGCCGCTGCCCTTGCCCGCCCAGCTCGATCCGCGCCTGCAACGTACGGCGCGGCTGGCGGCGCTGGATCCTGACGACGGGATCGCGCTATGAGCCGCACCCGCCTGAACCTCTTCATCGAACCCGAGCACGCCAGGCGGCTCGACGAACTGGCGACCATGAAGGGCTTGTCCAAGTCATCGATCGTCGCCGCCGCGCTGGCTTCGTTCCTGTCACCGGATTCCGGCGACCAGCGCGAGGCCGCCATCGCCAAACGGCTGGACCGGCTGTCGCGCCAGCTGGACAAACTGGAACGCGACCAGAACATCCTGATCGAGACGCTGGCGCTGTATGTACGCTACTTCCTCATTGTCAGCACGCCGGTGCCGGAAGCGCATCAGGAAGCGGCACGCGCCCAGGGCCGTGCGCGCTTCGAGCAGTTCATCGAACAGCTCGGCCGGCACCTGCTGCGCGGACGCAGCCTGGTCAAGGATGTGGTCGAGGAAATCCAGCCCGATCAGAGCCAGCTCTTCACCCACGACAAAACCAACCCGAGCGAAGCGCCTGCCGACGACGAATCAGGAGCAGTCCCATCATGAGCTGCGTACTGCGTGATCATGACGTGTCGGTCTCGCTGGCGCAGGAGCGTCGCGTGCGCATGCTGCGCACGGCCATGGGGCCAGACATCGCCAGGGCTTTGGATGACCCCGACGTAGTGGAGGTCATGCTGAACCCGGACGGTTTGCTGTGGGTGGACCGGCTGGGCAGCGGCCGCGAACCGCTGGGCATCCGCCTCACCCCGACCGATGGCGAACGCATCATCCGCCTGGTCGCAGCGCATGTGTGCGCCGAAGTGCATGCGGGCAAGCCGCTGCTGTCAGCCGAGTTGCCGGAGACGGGCGAACGTTTCGAGGGTGCGCTGCCACCGGTGACGCCGGGGCCGGTCTTCGCGATGCGTAAGCGCGCGGTCGGCCTGATCCGGCTCGACGCCTACGTGGCCGACGGCATCCTGACAAACGTTCAGGCCGCATTCCTGCGCACCGCGGTGCGCGAACGCCAGAACATCCTGATCACAGGCGGCACCAGCACCGGAAAGACGACGCTGGCGAACGCCCTGCTCGACGAAATCGCCGCCATCGGTGACCGCGTGATCGTGCTGGAGGACACGGTGGAGCTGCAATGCACGGCACGCGACCACGTCCCGCTGCGCACCCGCGCGGGTGTCGTGACCATGGCCGAGCTGGTGCGCTCGACGCTGCGGCTGCGCCCGGACCGCATCGTCGTCGGTGAAGTGCGCGGCGCCGAAGCGCTGGACCTGCTCAAGGCATGGGGCACCGGCCATCCAGGCGGCATCGCCACCGTCCATGCCGGTTCCACCGCAGGCGCGCTGCTGCGGCTGGAACAGCTGATTCTCGAAGTCGCGGTGACGCCACCGCGTGCGCTGATCGCGGAAGCGGTCAACGTCATCGTCTACATCGCCGGACGCGGCCATGCACGCCGCGTGCAGGAAATCGCCTGTGTCACCGGCTTCGACAGTCACGGCTACCAGCTCAGTAGCGAGCTGATGCCGTTCTTCCCATCCCTTTCCTCAACCCCTGGAGAACCGTCATGACGACTTCACGTATTTCCGTAAAACCTGCCTTGCAGTTCGTAGCCCTCGCCGCATTGTTGCTGGCCATCGCCATTCCGCACACGCCGCAGGCTCGAACATGCCATGGGAAGCGCCGTTGCAATCCCTGCTGGACTCGATCCAGGGGCCGGTGGCCAGGATCATCGCGGTGATCATCATCATTACCACCGGCTTGACGCTGGCGTTCGGCGACACCAGCGGAGGCTTTCGCAAGCTGGTGCAGATCGTGTTCGGCCTGTCGATCGCGTTCGCCGCATCGTCGTTCTTCCTGACCTTCTTCAGCTTCACGGGTGGAGCGGTGATCGCATGAACGCGGCTGGCATGAATGCGCCAACCACTAATACAGCGAGCTTCGCGAATGGCTTCGAGATTCCGCTGCATCGCTCGCTGACCGAACCGATTCTGCTGGGTGGCGCGCCGCGCACCGTGGCGATTGCCAACGGCACGCTGGCCGCGGCCGTTGGGCTCGGGCTGCAACTCTGGTTGCCCGGCATGGTGCTGTGGATCGTCGGGCACTCGCTGGCCGTGTGGGGCGCGCGAGTGGATGCGCAGTTCATGGCGGTCTTCGCTCGGCACATCAAGCACCGGCAGTTGCTGGACGTGTGAGGACGACCCCATGATGCACCTCGCCGAATACCGCAAGCGCCCCGCGTTACTGGCCGACTGGCTGCCCTGGGCCGGACTGGTCGCGCCCGGCGTCGTGTTGAACAAGGATGGTTCGTTTCAGCGCACGGCACGCTTTCGCGGGCCGGATCTGGACAGCGCGACACAGGGCGAACTGGTCGCGACCTCGGCGCGGCTGAACAATGCGCTGCGCCGGCTTGGTTCGGGCTGGGCACTGTTCGTCGAGGCCGATCGGCGCGAAGCGGCGGACTATCCGGATTCCACGTTCCCCGAGCCACTGTCCTGGCTGGTCGATGAAGAGCGCCGCGCCGCGTTCGAGGAGGCCGATAGCCACTTCGAGAGCGCGTACCACCTGACGCTGCTGTACCTGCCACCCGAGGAATCGACGGCCCGCGCCGCGAAGCTGCTGTACGAGAACAGCAAGGTCGAAGGCGTGGATTGGCGCGAGCGGCTGGAGGGCTTCGTGTCGGAGACCGAACGCGTCTTCGGCCTGCTTGAAGGGGTGATGCCGGAGATCGCCTGGCTCGACGATGGTCAGACCCTGACCTACCTGCATGCCTGCGTATCCACCCGTCGGCATCCGGTGGCGGTGCCCGAGGTGCCGATGCACCTTGATGCGCTGCTGGCCGATGAGCCATTGACGGGTGGCCTCGCACCGATGCTCGGGAGCCAACATCTGCGCGTGGTGTCAGTGCGTGGCTTCCCGACCTCGACCTGGCCGGGTCTGCTCGACGACCTCAACCGCTTGGGCTTTGCCTACCGCTGGAGCACACGCTTTNTGTGCCTCGACAAGGCCGAGGCCGAGCGCGAGTTGGGACGCTTGCGCCGCCAGTGGTTCGCCAAGCGCAAGAACATCATGGCGCTGCTGCGCGAGACCATCTTTCAGCAGGAGAGCCAGCTGGTCGATTCCGATGCGTCGAACAAGGCGTCCGATGCCGATGCCGCTTTGCAGGAACTGGGCAGCGATCAGGTTTCGTTCGGCTACGTCACGGCCACCGTCACCGTGCTCGACTCCGACGCGACCGCTGCCGACGAGAAGCTGCGCGCGGTGGAGCGAACCATTCAGGGCCGTGGCTTCGTGACGATCCCCGAGACCTTGAATGCGGTCGATGCCTGGCTGTCATCGATTCCGGGACACGCCTATGCCAACGTGCGCCAGCCCATCGTCTCGACCCTGAACCTCGCGCACATGATGCCGGTCTCCGCCGTGTGGGCCGGGCAGGAGCGTAATGCGCACCTCGACGGCCCGCCGCTGATCGTGACGCGCACCGATGGCGCGACGCCGTTCCGGCTGGTCACGCACATCGGCGACGTCGGCAACACGCTGGTGGTCGGCCCCATCGGCATGGGCAAATCGGTGTTGCTCGCGACGCTGGCCTTGCAGTTCCGCCGCTATGCCGGATCGCGCATCTTCGCCTTCGACATGGGGCGTTCGATTCGCGCCACCGTGCTGGGGCTCGGCGGCGAGCACTACGACCTGGGCGCGGACGGCGCCATCGCCTTCCAGCCGCTGGCCCGCATCGACCAGGACAGCTACCGGGCGTGGGCGGCCGAGTGGATCCAGGGCCTGTTGATTCACGAAGGCGTGGTTGTCGGGCCGGACGAGAAGGAGTCCGTATGGTCGTCGCTGAACAGTCTCGCCAGCGCGCCGCTCGATCAGCGCACGCTGACCGGATTATCCGTACTGCTGCAATCGAACGCACTGCGCCAAGCGCTGCAACCCTATGTGCTGGGTGGCGCGCACGGCAAGCTACTCGATGCCGATCATGACCGGCTCGGTTTCGCCGACGTGCAAGCGTACGAGATGGAAGAACTGATGCACAGCAAGGCGGCATCGCTGGCGGTACTGCGCTACCTGTTCGCGCGCTTCGAGGAACGCCTCGACGGTGCCCCGACATTGTTGATCCTCGACGAGGCCTGGCTGTTCCTCGACGACNCGGTGTTCGCCGCGCGCATCCGCCAGTGGCTGAAAACGCTGCGCAAGAAGAACGTGTCGGTGATCTTCGCGACGCAGTCGCTGGCGGACATCAAGGATTCCAGCATTGCGCCCGCCATTATCGAGAGCTGCGTGAACCGCATCTTCCTGCCCAATCCGCAGGCGACCGAGCCGCAGATTCGCGTCATCTACGAAGGCTTCGGCCTCAATGCGCGGCAGATCGAGATCGTGGCGCAGGCCCAGCCCAAGCGCGATTACTACTACCAGTCACGACTCGGCAATCGGGTCTTCGATCTGGGGCTCGGGCCGGTGACGCTGGCGTTTGCCGGTGCGGCTAGACCTGAGGACCAGCGCGACATCGACGCCGTTTCCGCGTCGGTGCCGCCTGCGGACTTCGCCGCCGCCTGGCTGCGCCATCGCGGCCTAGCCTGGGCCGCCGACCTGATCCCGTCGTTCCCGTTCGTCCCGTCCGTTCCCAAGGAGAATCCGTCATGAAAAACCCTGCTTGCCATCACCGCCGCCATTCTCATGACCGTGATGCCCGCAGCACAGGCGCAATGGGTGGTGATCGATCCGGCCAATCTCGTGCAGAACATCCTGACCGCCGCCCGTACTCTGCAACAGATCAACAACCAGATCCAGCAGCTGCAGAACGAAGCGCAAATGCTGACCAATCAGGCGAGGAACCTGACCAGTCTCCCCTTCAGCGCGCTCAATCAACTGCAATCTGCGCTGTCCGCGACGAACCAGTTGCTGCAGCAGGCGCAGGGGCTGTCATTGAACCTGACGCAGATGGAGACCCAGTTCGCGCAGCTCTATCCCGCTGCCTACACCGCATCGACCCCGGCAAACCAGATGGCGCTCGACGCCAGCCAGCATTGGCAGAACGCACTGGAGGCACTGCGTACCGCGGCCGAGGTGCAGTCGCAGTCGGTACAGAACTTCGCTTCCGACGAGCAGACCTTGAGCGACCTCGTGAACAACAGCCAGTCGGCGGTGGGCGCCTTGCAGGCCACCCAAGCGACGAACCAGTTACTGGCCCTGCAGGCCCGGCAGGCGATCCAGGCGCAACAACTCCAGCTTACGCAAGACCGCGCCGTCGCCCTCGAACAGGCGCGTCAGGTCGCGGTGCATGCGCGTGCCGCCGAGGTACGCAACCGCTTCCATGGCACCGGCACACCTTATACGCCATCTCCCGTCAACTTCTACGGCAACTGAGGAACTCATATGAAAACCATCCTGACCACCCTCGCCTGCACCCTGCTGCTCGCCGCGTGCAACAAGCCGGCACCGACCGACACCGTTGAATCGCTGCTGGCGAACCCTGCGCGCCTGAAGGAAGTCCACGCGCAGTGCAAGGCCGACCACGACAAGGTGGGGGACGCCCTGTGCAACAAGGCGAGTGAGGCCACGCGGCGGCGCTTCATGGGCAGCGGCACGCCATACACGCCAACGCCACCGGCTGCACCCGCTTCTGCACCGAAAGACTGAGTCATGAACAACCTGTCGGTCATCGACCATTTCCTCGATGTCTTCTCGCACTACATCGACTCGGGTTTCGGCCTGCTGCATGGCGAGGTGGCGTTCCTCACCGCCACGCTGGTGGTGATCGACATGACGCTGGCGGGGCTGTTCTGGGCGATGGGCGGCGAAGACGTGATCGGCAGGCTGATCAAGAAGACGCTCTATGTCGGCGCCTTCGCCTTCATCATCGGCAACTTCAACAATCTGGCAGGCATCCTGTTCAATTCGTTTGCCGGACTCGGGATGGTGGCGTCGGGTTCCACGCTGAGCCAGGCACAGTTTCTGCATCCGGGCCACCTGGCCAAGGTCGGCGTCGATGCGGCGCAACCGATCATGGCGCAGATCAGCAACCTTACCGGCTTCCCCGAGGTGTTCGCGAACCTCGATGTCATCTCGGTGCTGTTTCTCGCCTGGCTGGTGGTGATCGTGAGCTTCTTCGTGCTCGCGGTGCAGCTCTTCGTCACGCTGATCGAATTCAAGCTGACCACACTCGCGGGCTTCGTGCTGGTGCCGTTCGCGTTGTGGAACAAGACCGCGTTCCTCGCCGAACGGGTGCTGGGCAATGTGGTGTCGTCTGGCATCAAGGTACTGGTGCTGGCGGTGATCGTCGGCATCGGCACCGGACTGTTTGCACAGTTTCAGACACCGCCCGGCACCGCGCCCTCGATCGACCTGGCGCTGACCATCATGCTCGCTTCGCTGGCGATGCTGGGACTCGGGATCTTCGGGCCGGGGATTGCGACGGGTCTTGTTTCAGGCGCACCGCAGCTCGGCGCCGGTNGCGGCGGCCGGCACGGCGCTGGGTGCGGCGGGTCTGGCGGTGGCCGGGGTGCGGCTATTGCCACCGGGGGTGCGGCGGTAGCGGCCGGTGCACGCATGGTGCCGGGTGCGACACGCGCCGCCATCGGCGGAGCGGCATCGGCCGGACGTGCAAGCAGCGCGATGGCCAGCGGCGCGAAGTCTGCCTACCAGACGGGTGCTGCGGCTTCCGGGTCGGGTGGTGTTCGTGCCGCAGGGGCTGGCCTCGCCAATGTGGCCAGGAGCGGTGCTGGTGCGGTCGGCCAGCGCGTCGCAGCCGGTGCAAAAGCGGTCAAGGACCGCNGTGGCGAACTTCGTCGCGGAGGCCGCTGCGCCTGCGGCGGCAGACAGTGCTATCGAATCGGCCGATACGGCCGCAGCCAGCCCCCTGCGGCAGAGCCTGCCTGGGCCAGCCGAATGCGGCGCAAACAGCAAGTGAGCCATGCAGCCACCACGGCGGCACACACCCTGCGCTCAGGCGATCACGGCGGCGGCGGCGCCAGCCCGAGCCTGCGCGACGATTCGAACCCTTGAAGATCAACTCTAACGGAGATCAGTCCATGCGATTCAAACGACCGCAGGTGCGCTACTCGGACACGCCCGAGCCCGTCACCNCCTATCAGGCCGCCGCGCAGGTTTGGGACCAGCGCATCGGCAGTGCGCGCGTGCAGGCGAAAAACTGGCGGCTGATGGCCTTCGGCTGCCTGTCGCTCGCCTTGCTGATGGCGGGCGGGCTGGTGTGGCGTTCGGCGCAGTCCATCGTCACGCCCTATGTGGTCGAAGTGGCCACCGGCGGTCAGGTGCGTGCAGTCGGCGAAGCGGCCACGCCGTACAAGCCGAACGACGCGCAGATCGCCTACCACCTGGCGCGCTTCCTCACCGACGTGCGCTCGCTGTCGATCGACCCCATCGTGGTGCGGCAGAACTGGCTCGAAGCCTACACCTACACCACGGATACAGGCGCGGCCACGCTGAACGACTATGCACGCAGCAACGATCCGTTCGCGCGCGTAGGACAGGCCTCGACAGCAGTGGAGATCACCAGCGTGGTGCGCGCCAGCCCGTCGTCGTTCCAGGTGCGCTGGATCGAGCGCACCTATGTGAATGGTTCGCTCTCTGGCACCGAGCGCTGGACGGCTGTGCTGTCCATCGTGCTGCAACCGCCGCGCACCGAAGCGCAGCTGCGCAAGAACCCGCTGGGCATTTATGTCAACGGCCTGTCCTGGAGCCGTGAATACGACGCAACCGAAGGAACCCCACATCCATGAAAACCCNCAATCCGTCATTCCCTATTGCCACTGATCCTGAGTGCCACCCTGGCAACTCTCACCGGCTGCGCCACGCACGGCAAACCGCCGCCGGACATCACGCTGGACGACCCCATCGCGGCGCACGNNCGCTGCCGGAGCCGCCCAAGCCCATCGAGGTGGTCGAAGTACCCAAACCCCTGCCGCTACCCGGGCAGTTGAAACCTTTGGGTAATACGCCCGAGGACAAGCCGGTCGCCGAACNCACCCGACGGGAAGGCCGATGTGGCGCGCGCCAACGACGAAGCGCGCGTGCCACCGAGCCGAGAGGGCTACATCAACGCGATCCAGGTCTGGCCCTACAGCGATGGCGCGCTGTATCAGCTCTATACGAGTCCCGGTCGTGTCACCGTCATCACCTTGCAGCAGGGCGAGGAACTGGTGACCGTTTCGGCCGGCGACACGGTGCGCTGGATCGTGGGCGACACGACCAGCGGCGCAGGTGCCAGTCTGCGCGTGAACATACTCGTGAAGCCCACGCGCGTCGGCTTGAAGACCAATCTGGTCATCACCACCAACCGCCGTACCTACCTGCTCGAACTGTCGTCGACGCCGCAGGCGTGGATGGCCTCCGTCTCGTGGGATTACCCGAAGGACCGCATGCTGGCGTTACAGAAACGGGCGCAGATGGCCCAAGCGGCGGCGCCGGTGGACTCGGGCTTGTCGCTGCAACAGATCAGGTTCCGCTACGCGATCACCGGCGACAGTCCGCCGTGGAAACCGCTGCGTGCGTTCGATGATGGCGAGCGCGTCTATATCCAGTTCCCCGCCGGCATCGCGCAGGGCGAGCTGCCGCCGCTGTTCGTGATCGGGCAGCAGGGCGATGGCCAGCTCGTCAACTACCGCTTCCGTTCTCCCTACTACGTGGTGGATCGGCTGTTCGGTGCGGCTGAGTTGCGGCTGGGCACGGACAAGGCCGCTGTGGTGCGCATCGAGCGCACCGATGGCGTGGTCAGCACGGCGCGGAGTCATTGAACATGAGCACGCCAGCCACGCCACAATCTCCACCCGACGGGACGAATAAGGTCGACCCGGACACCTTGAGTTTGCGCGCGCCGCCGCGTCCGGTCACGCGGCTCAACCGGCGCATGCTGGTCGTGCTCGCGGGAACACTGGGCGCGATCATCCTGGGGGCTACGCTATGGTCCTTGCAACCGCACCAACGTGATCGCAATCACGCCACCGAGCTGTACAACGTGGATCGCGTCGCGCATACCGATCACCTCGACCAGTTGCCAACGGACTATTCCAAGCTGCCGCTCCCACCAAAACTAGCACCTGTATTGGGCGAGCCGTTGCCGGGTGACCTGGGGCCCGCCATCGTGCATGCGCAGCACAATGCCAACACCGGCGGGTACACCCATCCCGCGCAGTCCGGGCACATGGCGCAGCCAGGCGATGCCGAGGAGGCAGCACGCGCTGCCGTGTTCTTTCGGAGCAGCAGTGCGGTGAAGGCATCACCGTCGCCCACTGCGAGTATGGCCATGCCCGAGTCCGTCTCGGGCAATCAGCCGTTCAATCCGATGGCAGCGGTATCCACACAGCCTGCCGATCCGACGGCGGTGCAGAACCAGCAGGCGCATAAACAGGCCTTCGTCGCCAATGAGGGCGACAGTGTCACCGGCAATTCGGCCAGCCTGCACNCGTCCTCCTCGCCCTACCAGGTGATGGCGGGCACCATTATTCCGGCGGCGCTGGTGACGGGGATCAATTCCGACCTGCCGGGGCAGGTCATCGCCAATGTGACGGAAGCGGTCTACGATACGGCTACGGGTCGTTTCCTGCTGATTCCGCAGGGCTCGCGGCTGATCGGCCGCTACGACAGTCAGGTTTCATTCGGTCAGCGGCGCGTGCTGCTAGTGTGGACGCGGCTGATCCTGCCCGATACTTCGTCGATTTCGCTCGACCGATTGCCCGGCATCGACCCGGCGGGCTATGCCGGGCTGGAGGATGGCGTCGATTGGCATTGGGATCGCATCCTTGCAGGTGCGGCGTTGTCCACGCTGCTTGGAGTCGGTGCCGAGCTGGCAGCACCCAGCAACAACGGCGGCACCGGTAGCGTCACCATCGCCGTTCGCCAGAGCGCGCAGGACACCGTGAACCAGGTCGGCCAGGAAGTCACCAAACGCAACGTGAGTATCCAGCCGACGCTCACCATCCGGCCCGGTTTCCCGGTGCGGGTCATGGTGAACAAGGATCTGATCCTGCGGCCGTACCAGCCGCTGTTCTTCCAGAGGGGAGCGTCGCAATGACTGAGTCCACCAGCAAGCTGCTGCGGCTGGGGCCGCTGCCGAAGACCGAGACGGTAAAGATGACCATCATCTTGAGCGTGGTGTTGAAGACAGAGCTGGAGCGCTACGCCGCGCTGCATGCTCAGACCTATGGCGAGCCGGTTGAGGTTGCGACATTGATCCCGCATATGCTTGAAGCGTTCATGTCGCGGGATCGGGGATTCAGGAAGTCCAGGAAGGAGTGATTCACAGCGACACCGCACAGGCACGATCGGGATACGCCCACCTACGCTTGGGTGAGTTTTCGATAGATCCCGGGAAGGTCACCATCACAGTATCGCATTTACATCGGCCGTTGCGACGCAGCCAGCAACTGCCCGGCTGATGGAGAAAACATGTATAGAGCAGATCAAAGTCTGCTGGCTTTCGAGGCGATGCATAGGCCCGGAATGCCTACTGAACCCGGGGTAGTCCACTTCAGCCTTCTGGCTCTAGGGTGGACGGGCCGACTCCTGCCTCCCTGCTTTGACGCAGACAATCTTCGTACCGAGTCTCCCTGCCTACAGTTGGTGTTAGGGCCAAGACGTCGGCACACAACGCAGTCTAGTGATGCCCTCGATGCGGCGTGACTTCCAGATTGCCTGCCTCACATTCCTCAACGTAATGGACAAAGCCGCGCTGCAAACGCTCTGCCCATCCTGTTCCGAGCAGCCCNCCGACTTCTCCGATGCGCGCTTCAATCTGTTCGGCGGTCGCCTGCAACAAGTCATAGGTGATGGAAAGGGTGTCGCCAGTAACTTCCATGGACTGGATGCCCATCATAGCACCCAACTCTTTGGCAAGGATGGCCACCTCCTCATCGGTCAACGGCTGTTCCAGGCGGAAACGCCGTTGCTTGATGACTTCAAGGCCCTTCTGTTTGGGTGCCTGCTTGCCTGGAACACCGATATAAAGATGCGGGTTCGCCTTGAACCGATCCTGACACTGCTGCGAGCAGAAGGCGTAATGGATGCCCAAATGCTCCATGGCAAAGGAATCCCGGCTGACTTGCATACCGCAGACAGGGTCTTCAATGGTGTCGTCCATGCTGTCCTCCTGTGTATCCGTCATGCTCCGCTACGGAAGGGACCATGCCGCCGCGCCCCAGCAGCTTGGCATTGATCGCCACGATGACCGTGCTGGCCGACATGAACACCGCCCCNACTGCCGGGGTCATCAGCAGCCCCCAATAGGCCGCGACCCCGGCTGCAAGCGGGATTGCAAAGGTGTTGTAACCGGTGGCCCAGATCAGGTTCTGGATCATCTTGCCGTAGGTTTTGCGCGAGAGCCCGAGAATCGCCGCGACATCCTGCGGATTGTTGCTCACCAGCACGATGTCGGCCGCCTCGATGGCCACATCGGTGCCCGCGCCGATCGCAACGCCGAGATCCGATTCCACCAGCGCCGGCGCATCGTTCACGCCGTCACCGACCATCGCCACGGTGAGGCCGCGCGCCTTCACTTCGCGGATTTTCAGCGCCTTCTGTTCCGGCAGCACTTCGGCGAAGAAATCGTCCAGGCCCAGCTGCTTCGAAACCGTTTGCGCCACAGCTTGCGAATCGCCGGTGAGCATCATGCATTGGATGCCCATGGCCTTGAGTTGCGCAATGGCGGCTTTCGATTCCGGACGCACCACGTCGGCCAGGCCAAACACGGCGGCGGCAGCGCCGTCTACCAGCAGGAAGATGGTGGTCTTGCCCTCGGCGGCCAATGCCTCCAGCCTGGGATGTGCCACCCGGATGCCTTGTTCCCGCAGATAGCCGGGGCTCACCACTTTCACGTCCCGGCCTTCGACCGTGGCTTGCGCACCCCGGCCCGTCAGGTTGGTGAAATTGTCCGCCTGCGGCCACTCCACCTGACGCTCCTTCGCCATGCGCACGATACCCGTTGCAATGGGGTGCTCCGACTGGTTCTCCAGTGCGGCCGCCAAGCGCAGGCAGGCGGCCTCGTCCAGAGTGCCCAGCGGCACGATGTCGCTTACCCCGAAACGCCCTTCGGTCAAGGTGCCGGTCTTGTCGAACACCACGGCGCCCAGATTGCGGGCCCGCTCGAACGCCGCACGGTCGCGGATAAGCAAGCCGTGGGATGCGGCCATGCTGGTGCTCACCGCGACGACGAGCGGCACGGCGAGTCCAAGAGCATGGGGGCAGGCGATCACCATCACGGTGACGGCGCGTTCCATGGCAAAAGCGAAATCCCGTCCCAGCGCCAGCCACACGAACAGCGTGGCGAAGCCGCCACCGAGGGCGATGGCGGTCAACCACACCGCGGCACGATTGGCCAGGTCCTGAGTACGCGAGCGCGACTCCTGAGCCCGACTCACCATGTCCATCACCTGTGCCAGATAAGTCTGCCCGCCGGTTTTCTTGACTTCTAGGGTAATCGCGCCTTCGCCGTTGACTGAACCGCCGATGGCCTCGGCTCCCTCGCCTTTTTCCACCGGTTTCGATTCCCCGGTGAGCATGGATTCGTCCAGACTGGTCTGGCCAGAAATGATGATGCCGTCGGTCGGCACCCGTTCGCCCGGCTTCACCAAGAGCCTGTCGCCGGGCGTGATGTCGTCGACTGAAACATCCTCTGTGTTTCCATCCGCTTGCAGGCGGTGCGCCTCGGATGGCAGCAGCCGCACCAGCGCCTCGAGTGCGCCGGAAGCCCCNAGTACCGACTTCATCTCGATCCAGTGGCCAAGCAGCATGATGTCGATCAGGGTGGCCAGCTCCCAGTAGAAGCCCATGCCGGACAGGCCGAAGGTGACGGCGCTGGAGTANAAGTACGCGGCACTGATCGCCACCGCGATCAGCGTCATCATGCCGGGCTGGCGCTTCCTGAGTTCTTCTCCGAACCCCTTCAGGAACGGCCATCCNCCATAGAAAAACACGATGCTGGAGAAACCGAACAGAACATAGGCGTCGCCGCGAAAAGCAAGCGGTGCCGCCAAACCGAGCATGCCCCACAGGCCCGGCGACAGGGCCAGGATCGGCAACGTGAGGAGCAGGGAAATCCAGAAGCGCTTTCTGAAATCGGCCACCATGTGGGCGTGGTGGTCATGATGCGCGCCGTGCGCTGCTGGATTGCCGTGCATGCCGGCCGCATGTTCGCCATGCGCAGGATGCGCATGCGCCATGCCAGGTGCATGACGATGATCGGCTTGTCCTTCCATGAAGGCTCCTTCTCATCTACCCAACGGGATAGGCCTCTGCTTAGGCATTCTGTTCATCCTATCTTGCCTGCGTCGCGGCTGCTGCCGGATGCCGCAGGGGGCGGTTGCAGCATGCGCCTCCTTGGGAATGGGCGTTGGCGCGGGCGTTTCCATCCAGAAAGCGATACCACGCCGACTTCAGTCGCCACCAGGAACCGGATGCATGTGAGATGCCGGCCTTGTCGAGCAATGTCTCGATATCCCGAATGTCGAGATGCGAGGCCGCGTAGGAAATCCGTAGATGGCCGCGCCGGTCAATATGTGCATCAAGAATTGGATCGAGCGCGGTAAGCTGACGGACAGCATCCTGCAGTTTCTCCGTGGCAACTGGCACGAGCGGGATTTTTCGAGAGACGTCGAATGGCCCCTTGTCCGCCTGTCCCTTTTCTCGAGTCTCACTCATGTTGTGTTCCCGGCATGCCTACTGACATGGCGCCAAACGAGAATGTCCCGGCACACAGAGAAGGTGCCTGCGTTCCGGTTATCCAAGGCAGCATGTTAATTTGCTCCCATCCATCCATAACCGCGCCAGGCACGCGCCATTTCCTGGCGCTGGCTATCGGTCAGCAGGCCATCGATTTTCTGCTGCATGTCGAGCATCGCATCCATTTGCTGGCGCTGCAGGTCAAACAAGGCCCGCGAAGCGGTGCGAATCGCATTCCAGTCCCGCTTGTCTGCCGTATAGAGTCCATTGAGCCGGGCCTGCGTTTCCCAACCCTGCTGCATGAGGCCGCGATTGCGCGCCTCCGACTCGGTCTGCAGTTGGCCAATCTTCTGCACTTGTTCAGACGTCAGGTCAGGAGGAGCCCAAGGCATCATGGTGTAACTTCCAGCCATGCCAGGCCCCATACCCGCGCCCATTCATGGCATGCCACCGCCATACTGGCCCATCATCCATGGCCCGTATCCGCCACCTGTCCCTGGCTGCATTCCATACCCCGATCCACCCATCATTCCGGGACCCATGCCATACCAGGCTTGAGCACCGTCCGCCCGATAAGCATCGCCCCATGCGCCCATACGGCCCCAGCCATGCCACGGCCCGTAGCCCATGCCGCCGGGGCTATAGCCAAACGCGAAGAATCCCGTAATGACGACGAGAATCACCCACAAGGCGATCCAGAATCCATTCTTACGATTCATTCCTTTACTCTCCAAAACACGTTTCACAGCCGCAGCATTCATGCCCCCGGGCTTCCTCGCTACTGGCTCAAGTCGCGCTTCCTCTTCTGAAACTCCTGTTCGTCGATCTCTCCGCGCGCATAGCGTTCCTTGAGGAGATCCAGCGCTTTCTCACCACCGCTCCGGCCACCCGTCCCGAAGGATGTGGCCAGCCATTTCACCAGCACGACAATGCCGGCGATGATGAGTACCCACCACAGGATCATGAAAATCCCGCCGAATCCGAAACCGCCTGTCATGCCATAACCGCCCATCATTGGTGTTCTCCTGTACTCACATCCGACCATTTTCGGTTTTGCCGACCGCCAGTGCGACCGGCAAAACCGGGTTTCTGTTGCGCCAATTGCAATACGCTCAGTAACCCATCATGCCCCCACCAAAGCCACGGCGCATTTGCGCCTTCTGCTCTTTGGTCAAGACGGCGGCGGCTTTATTCCCGGCTTCAATTCGTGCTTCCAGCGCCTGGCGCTGCACGTCCGCGAGTTTGCCGTAGGCCTTGCCGATCGCCGCCGGGTCGCGATTCTCCGCATCGAACAAATCACCCAGCTTTTCCTGCGCTTCCCACATCTGACGCATGAGCGAGCGCTGCTTCTTCATCGATTCGGTCTGAATCTTCTCCAGTTGGGCGGTCTGCGTATCGCTCAGATCGAGCGTAGCCATCGGCCCCATTCCTCCGGCCCAGCCAGCCATCATGCCCGGCCCCATGCCATAGCCCATGCCGCCACCCATCATGCCGGGGCCATATCCGCTCATGCCCGGCCCCATGTCGCCCCCATCATGCCCATGGGGCATCCCCGCCCATCATGTTCATCATTCCGCCCATCATGCCCATGGGCCCCATGCCATAGCCCGGGCCCATGCCCCCACCCATCATCCCGGGCCCGTAGCCTCCGCCTCCCATCATGCCCATACCACCACGCGGCCCGTACCCTGGCATCGAACCGGGCATGGCGCTTCCCTGTGCCTGACCTTGCATCATCATTTGTTGATTGGGCATCGTAGGCTCCGCCGCCGAGGCGGACACTGCTGTTCCCATCAATGCGAAGGCAACGATGGAAGATGCCAGTAGGGTTTTCATGGATTTGTTCATTTACAGCTCCTGTTCATTCAACTTGCTGTTGGAAAAACGACTGAACTTCTCTGCAGGCCAGAATGCGCCCTGACTGCATATCACCTGATTACCGCAATCTGGTGACCTTCTCCGGCTGGCAACCGGATCGTGTCCGTGACGGTGAACGTCTTCTGGTCCACCACCCAGATGATTGGCGCCTTGCCGCTGGAGACATACACTTTTCCGGTTCCCGGAATCTTGTCGAGATGGTAGGGCTCAGGAGAAAGCGTCAGGACGCGCTGTTCGCCGGTTTGGGTGTCGAGGGCCACCAGCTTGTCATCCGAGCGGCTGCTGATGAAAAGCGTTTTTCCGTCGTCACCGATGTCCAAACCGTGTACTCGCTTCCCGATCTTGTAGGTCGCCTCGACTTTGCCTTCCTTGACCGACACAACGGAAACCGTACCGGCACGGTCGTTGGAGACGTAGATCGTTTTTCGTCGGGGGAAAAGACCAGATGCTCCGGCGTCGGCCCGGCTNTCAAGTGAACGAGTCACCTCCCACTTGCTGAGGTCGATCTCGCTGAGCGTTCCGTTGCCGCTGTTGCTCACATAGGCGCGTTTTCCGTCCTTCGTCACCAGCGTGTAATTCGGCGAGGGGCCGGTCTTGATGGTCTTGTAAACCTTGTTGTTGATCACGTCGACGACGCTGATTCCACCGCGCGTCGGATGCGTGGAAATCACATATTTGCCGTCAGGCGTCACGGCTTCATGGTGAGTCCAACCAGACACCGGAATCTCGGCCATGACATGGCCGTGCTCGGGATGAATCACATACAGTTTGCTGTTGGGCGTATCCGATGGCGCGCCTGCGGGGACCGGGGTCTCCTTCAGGCTTCCCGCCACCAGATAGTCGCCGTCGGGCGTCGCCACCAGCCCATGCGGATTCTCCACCCCGGAATAGCTGCGGATGATCTTGTCGTTTGCCGCATCAACGGCGATCACTTGATTGGCCGAGCCTAATGGAATGTAGGCAGTCGGCGCGGCCATGGCGAATGTCCCGCAACCAAGACACAGCAGCGCCAGAACAAGTTTCTTTGCGTTCATTGGGTCTTTCTCCTTGTTTGCGGGTCTTGCTGAAACTCATTACGCATGTACTTCAGGACGGCCTTCAAATCCGCGTCGGTCAAGGCGGGATTACCGCCCTTTGGAGGCATGACCATGGATGAGCCGGGCGTCTGGAAACCGTCAGCCATCCGCCCGAGAAGGATTGCATCGTCTTGCGATAGAAGCCCGGTTTTTCCGGTCAAGTCCGGGACGCCTGGGAGACCTCCGGTCCCATCGCTGCCATGGCAGGCGATGCACGTTCCGTTGTAGACCAGTTGACCATGGTGAAGATCGCTGGCGGTTGCTGAAAGACTGACAAGTGCTGCGCAAATCAGACAGTGGCGGACCTTATCCATGGAATCTCGCATCGCCCAGCCTCCTTGGTGATCGACCGATCAGACCCTGTTGAAGAATTGCCGTAATTCAAGTGGTGTGGGTTGCCCCCGAAAAACGACCTCGTCGTTCACGAGGAGGTTCGGCGAATGTCGAATGCTGTGGGTTACGACCACGCCAGGGTGCTCCTCGACAAACAGCACCTCGAATGGAATGCCCAGCTCATCGAGTTCGTGCTGCAAACTCAGGCGGTGACTGCAACTCTTGGTCGCAACAATCTTGACGTCCATGAAAATCTCCTCCTTCATGCAAACTTCGAGCTGAACACGCCGAATTTCTCGATACCGAGCCCGTCAATGCTTGACTGGCGCCTCGCCGCGAAACCTGCGCTGGACCTGCAGGGCAGTGAGGCCGTCTTGTCGTCCTTGCTCGTTGTAAAGCACGTCGATGACCACCCCNTTGCTGTCGAACTCCAGGGTATAGGTGCGCACACCATTCCCCGGCTCGGTTTCATAGACGGTGTGCTTTTGCTTTGTCGGGTGCTCGTAAGTCCGGGCGTCTTTGATCCCCACCTCGTACACCCAGCCTTCCTTGCCGTTGGGCAGGATCACGGTATGGATCGCCTTGCCGTGGTGGCTGAAGGCAGCCTGTTTGGTGATGAGGCCAAGTGGATAGGCCCGCAGTACCGTCTCGGGATCCGACTGAACGGTGAAGCTTGGGGGCATGGATAGCTGCCCGGCCATGGCGGTGGTCACCATCGCCACGGTCGATGTCAGCAGCATGTTCAGGACAGGTTTCACGATCGATCTCCTGCATGTCACGGCGGGTTCAGTAACGGGTATAGGTCTGGGTGGTGCCATCCAGGTTTACGAGCAGAACGTCGTAGTGATCCTTGCGGTTGCCCTGCTCCATGCCAGGCGAACCCATGGGCATGGCGGGCACCACCAAGCCGCGGGCCGTGGGCTTTTCTTTCAGCAGGCGCCTGACGTCCCTGGCCGGTACGTGGCCTTCCACCAGATAGCCGTTGACCTCGGCAGTGTGGCAAGAACCGTAGCCATACGGCACGCCGAGCCGGTATTTCTGCTGCACTACGTCGTTGGTGTCGTGGCTGCGTACGGTGAATCCGTTGGCTCTCATGTGGTCCACCCATTTGCCGCAACAGCCGCACGAGGGGCTCTTGTAAACATCCACTATGGGGGCCTCGGAGGCAGCCAGCGCCGAGGTCGCGAAGCTCCCGATCAGAAGGAATTGGAGAAATGCAGTCTTCACACGGACCCCTTGCCTGAGAATGACTGCAGTATGGAAGACGGTTGCCTACACCAGCCTGACTTACGGATTACAAATTTGTCACCCTCGCGTCATGTCGCATGGCTTAATAATAGATTCTTACCAACGGACCAAATATTGCTTGCGTGGCAGAGCGGTTCACATTAGATTTCAGCCATGCGCCTAATTCGGACATTTCTATTCATTTTGCTTTCTGTTGCGCTTCCCATTCAGGGATACGCGAACTTGGCGCTTCCCAAGAGGCATTGTCCGATGGAGTCCGCCACGATGAATATGACGGATGCGGGTGCAATGCACGATTGCTGCAACGACGCAAAAACCGCTGCAAAAACCGGTAAGCCCTGCAAGCCTGCCCAACCCTGCCAATCGATGGGACAGTTTTTCCCGATTATGGAACAGGGAGTTTTACCCCAGAACCCAGCGTCTTCCGTTCGTTTCCCGCGCTTTGCGGACATCACGTTTTCCTTTGATCCTGCCGCCACCTGGCGGCCACCCACCCAACTCTGATTTCTTGTGCCGAGTGCTGCGCTGCGTCTGTTTGATCAGACGTCAGTGCGGATATCTGGCGCCATCAAGCCTGATTTGGCCTGCTTGATGTGCGCTGTCGCGTAAGGAGTTGGAAACATGCGTATTTCCCAATCAGCCGACCGCTTGAGTCGGTTCCCGTTGTGCTGCGTGACTACGCTGCTGGGGCTGGCGAGCCTCGTCAGCACGGCGTTCGCCGAGCCGCTCTCTTTCAATGCCGCACTGGCGTTGGCCGTGCGGGAAACACCCACGCTCCGGGCAGAATCAGCGCAGGTCGATGCTGCCCGGCAAGCGGCCATTCCAGCTGGCGAGTTGCCCGATCCCAAACTGACCTTGGGGCTCGATAACGTACCCGTCGAGGGCGTTGATCGTTTCAGCCTGTCCAGCGAACCGATGACCATGCAACGCATCGGCGTCATGCAGGAATTTCCCAATAATGCCAAGCGCGGCGCACGCGTTGAAGTTGCGCGTGGGCGGATTGCGCTGAGCGAAGCGCAAATCCGCATTACCCGCCTCACCGTGTTGCGGGAAACGGCGGCAGCATGGATTGCGCGCGATACGGTCGAACACCAGCTCGCGTTCATCGATGGGCTGTACGGCGAGAACCGCCTGTTCGATGCTGCGGTGCGTGCACGCATAGCCGGGGGCAAGGGCAGTGCGATGGAGGCAGTGTCTGCGCGCCAGGAGGCTGCAATGATCGACGCGCGGCGAGATGAACTCGTCGCGCGCCGCCAGCAATCCATCGCTGCGCTCAAACGCTGGGTAGGCCCACGCGCGGATGCGCCACTGGAGGGCGCCGCGCCCGACTGGCCAATCGCCCATGATGCGCTGGCCCATGCGCTGCACCGGCATCCGGAACTGGCGATATTTGATCCCAAGGCACAAGTGCTGGACGCCGAAGTAGCCGAAGCTCGCGCGGACAAGAAGCCGGACTGGGCGCTGGAGCTGGCGTACCAGAAGCGCGGCGCGCAATTCGGCGACATGGCCACTGTGCAGGTGAGTTTTGATCTGCCGGTGTTTGCCGCCACCCGGCAGGACCCGAAAATTGCTGCCAGGCTTGCCGAACGAGAAGGACTCGACGCCGAACGCGAAGCGGTGATGCGCGAACATGCGTCGATGCTGGAAGCGGATTTTGCCGAGTACCAGCGCCTCGACAAGGCCGTCAGGCGACAGCGCGAGGTGTTGCTGCCGCTGGCCGGCGAGAAAGTGAATCTGGCTTTGGCTGACTGGCGCGGTGGCAAAGGCGAACTCGTCAATCTGGTGATGGCGCGGCGCGAACGCATTGATGCCGAACTCATGGCCATCGCGCTCGAAGGCGAGCGCAAGGAGGTGGCTGCCCGCCTTCATTACGCCTATGGCGAACCCACTTTGTCCGGAGAAAAACAATGAGCCGCCAAACGATTAATAAAACAGCGCTGGTTCTCTTCACCGTGATTGCGCTGCTCGCCGTTGGCGCGGCGGCTGGCTTGTGGTGGGAAAGAAACCATGTGCCGGCGGACGAGAAGGTTATGCCTGCCACCGCAGCGAAAGACGGCCGCAGCGTGCTGTACTGGTACGACCCGATGGTTCCCACGCAAAAATTCGACAAGCCCGGCAAGTCGCCCTTCATGGACATGCAACTAGTGCCGAAATATGCCGACGAAGGCGGCGATGCCTCGACCGTGAAGATCGATCCGGGTGTGGCGCAGAACCTTGGCGTTCGCCTGGCCACGGTCA
Organism: Thiobacillus sp.; assembly: GCF_013693775.1. NCBI lineage: Bacteria > Pseudomonadati > Pseudomonadota > Betaproteobacteria > Nitrosomonadales > Thiobacillaceae > Thiobacillus > Thiobacillus sp. The sequence goes on along the minus strand of NZ_CP059257.1, from coordinate 116,213 downwards.
CGCGCGCCCCGCTGGATTTGAACGTGGTGGCGACCGGAATTGTCAACTTCAACGAGCGCGATATTGCCATCGTGCAAGCGCGCACAGGTGGATTCGTGGAACGCGTGGCCAGACTGGCACCCAATGATGTGGTCGGATCCGGTGCCTTCATCGCCGAACTGCTGGTGCCGGAATGGGCTGCGTTGCAACAGGAGTATCTGGCGCTCAAGGCCGTGGGCGACGCGCCGCTGGAAGATGCGGCGCGCGAGCGAATGCTGCTGGGCGGCATGCCCGAAAGTCTGATACGGGCAGTGGTTCAAACCGGCAAGGTCAGAAATCGCATATCGATCACCGCCCCGCGTGCCGGCGTGATCCAGACGCTCGACGTGCGCCCCGGCATGACGCTGATGGCGGGACAGACGCTGGCACGCGTCAACGGCATCAGCACGGTGTGGCTCGATGTGTCGGTGCCGGAAGCCCAGGCCGGGGCCGTTCTGATCGGGCAATCCGCCGAAGCAAAATTTGCCGCCTTTCCGGGCAAGCCGGTACAGGGTCGTGTCACTGCGTTATTGCCGACATTGAACGATGCCGCGCGTGCGCTCAGGGTTCGGGTTGAACTACCCAACAAGGACGGACGCCTGCGGCCGGGCTTGACGGCCCAGGTCAGCCTCAAAGGAGCGGTCGGCGAATCGGCGCTGCTAGTGCCGACCGAAGCGGTGATCCGCACCGGACGCCGCGCGCTGGTCATCGTGGCCGAAGCAGAAGGACGCTATCGCCCGGTCGAGGTCGTCCTTGGCCCCGAGTCCGGTACCGACACGGTGATTGTGTCCGGTCTCGGCGAAGGCCAGAAAATCGTCGCCAGCGGCCAGTTTCTGATTGATTCAGAAGCGAGTCTGCAGGGGATTATCTCAAGCACTTCCGAGTCGGCCGAAGCGATGCCGGCACCGGTTGCGCTACACGAAGCCGATGCCGTCATCAAGGAATTGTCCGGCACGAGCGTGACGCTCGCGCACGGCCCCTTCAAGACGCTATCGATGCCCGGCATGACCATGGCGTTCCCGCTTGCCAATCCCCAACTCGCCAAGGGTCTGAAGGTGGGGGATCGGGTGCGCGTCGGCGTGCGCCAGACCGACGACGGGCTGGTCGTCGAACGCATCGAGCGGGCAGGAGGCGGGCAATGATCGCCAAGCTGATTCGCTGGTCGGTTGCCAATCGCATTCTGGTGCTGCTGGGCACGCTGTTCCTCACCGCCTGGGGAATCTGGTCGGTCAAGACGACGCCGGTCGATGCCTTGCCCGATCTCTCCGACGTGCAGGNTCATCATCCGCACCAGTTATCCCGGCCAGGCGCCGCAGATCGTGGAGAACCAGGTCACCTACCCGCTGGCCACCACCATGCTGTCGGTGCCGGGAGCCAAGACGGTGCGCGGTTTCTCCTTCTTCGGCGACAGCTTCGTCTATGTGCTGTTCGAGGACGGTACCGACCTGTACTGGGCGCGTTCGCGCGTGCTGGAATACCTCAACCAGATCCAGTCGCGCTTGCCGGCCACGGCCCGCTCGAGCCTGGGCCCGGACGCCACCGGCGTGGGGTGGATCTACGAATACGCGCTCGTCGACAAGACCGGGCGCCATGATCTGGCACAGCTGCGCGCCTTGCAGGACTGGTTCCTGAAATTCGAGCTCAAGGCCCTGCCGAACGTGGCCGAAGTGGCCACGGTGGGCGGCATGGTCAAGCAGTATCAGGTCGTGCTCGATCCGGTGAAGCTTGCCGCCTTCGGCATCACGCAAGCCGAAGTAAAGGACGCCATCGGCAAGGCGAATCAGGAGAGCGGCGGGTCGGTGCTGACGCTCGGCGAAGCCGAGCTGATGGTGCGCGCCAGCGGCTACCTCAAATCGCTCGCCGACTTCCGGGCCATCCCGCTCAGGCTGGCGAACGGCGTGCCGGTCCTGCTCGGCGACGTGGCGACCATCCAACTGGGGCCGGAAATGCGGCGCGGCATCGCGGAGCTGGATGGCCAGGGCGAAACGGTGGGCGGCGTGGTCATTCTGCGCAGCGGCAAGAATGCGCGCGAAACCCTCGCGGCGGTGCACGCCAAGCTGGAACAGCTCAAGGCCAGCCTGCCGAAGGGCGTGGAAATCGTCACGACCTACGACCGCAGCAAGCTGATCGACCGCGCGGTGGAAAACCTCAGCCACAAACTCATCGAAGAATTCATCGTCGTCGCGCTGGTATGCGCGCTGTTCCTGTGGCATGTGCGCTCGTCGCTGGTGGCCATCGTCTCGTTGCCGCTGGGCGTGCTGACGGCGTTCATCGCCATGCGCTACCAGGGCGTGAACGCGAACATCATGTCGCTGGGCGGCATCGCGATCGCCATCGGCGCGATGGTGGATGCGGCCATCGTCATGATCGAAAACGCCCACAAGCATGTCGAGGCGTGGAAGCGAGAACATCCCGGCCAGTCTCTCCAGGGCGAAGCGCACTGGCGGGTCATGACCGAGTCCGCCGTCGAGGTCGGCCCCGCACTGTTCTTCTCGCTTCTGATCATCACCATTTCCTTCGTGCCGGTGTTCATGCTGGAAGCGCAGGAGGGCCGGCTGTTCGGTCCCCTCGCGATCACCAAGACCTATTCCATGGCCGCGGCCGCTGGTTTGTCGGTGACGCTGATTCCCGTGCTGATGGGTTACTGGATACGCGGCAAGGTCCCGGATGAAGCGCGTAATCCGCTCAATCGCTGGCTCATCGGCGCCTATCGGCCGCTGCTGGATGCGGTGCTGGCGCGGCCGAAGACGACGCTCGCGGTGGCCGCGTTGCTGTTCATCACCGCGGCGTGGCCGATCAGCCGGCTCGGCGGCGAATTTCTGCCGCCGCTGGACGAAGGCGATCTGCTCTATATGCCGTCGGCATTGCCGGGGCTGTCGGCGCAGAAAGCCAGCGAACTGTTGCAGCAGACGGACCGCCTGATCAAGACCGTGCCCGAAGTGGCGCATGTCTTCGGCAAGGCCGGCCGCGCCGAAACCGCCACCGACCCGGCGCCGCTGGAGATGTTCGAGACCACGATCCAGTTCAAGCCGCGCGATCAATGGCGGCCGGGCATGACCCCGGACAAGCTGGTCGAGGAACTGGATCGCGCGGTCAAGGTGCCCGGGCTCGCCAACATCTGGATTCCGCCCATCCGCAACCGCATCGACATGCTCGCCACCGGCATCAAGAGCCCGATCGGCGTCAAGATCTCGGGCAGCAATCTGGCGGACATCGACCGTATCGCGCAGCAGGTCGAACAGGTTGCCAAGACGGTACCCGGCGTCTCATCCGCGCTGGCCGAGCGGCTCACCGGCGGCCGCTACGTCGATGTCGATATCGATCGCGCTGCGGCCGCCCGCTACGGCCTCAACATCGCCGACGTGCAAGCGGTCGTGTCCGGGCTCGTCGGCGGCGAGAACATCGGCGAGACGGTCGAGGGGCTGGCGCGCTACCCCATCAACCTGCGTTACCCGCGCGAATGGCGCGATACCGTCGAGCGGCTGTCGCAGCTCCCGATCGTGACCCCGCTGGGCAGCCAGATCACGCTGGGCATGGTGGCGCGGGTCGCAGTGTCGGATGGCCCGCCCATGCTCAAGAGCGAGAACGCCCGCCCCTCGGGCTGGGTGTATGTGGATGTGCGCGGCCGCGACCTGGCTTCGGTGGTGGCGGACCTGCGTGCCGCCGTGGCGCGCGCGGTCAAGCTCGAACCCGGCATGAGCCTGGCCTATTCGGGGCAGTTTGAGTTCATGGAACGGGCCAATGCGCGGCTGGAGCTGGTCGTGCCGGCCACGCTGCTCATCATCTTCGTGCTGCTGTATCTCACCTTCAGGCGCTTCGACGAAGCCTTGCTCATCATGGTCACGCTGCCCTTCGCGCTCACCGGCGGGGTGTGGTTCCTGTACCTGCTCGGCTACAACCTGTCGGTCGCCACCGGCGTCGGGTTCATTGCGCTGGCCGGCGTATCGGCCGAGTTCGGCGTGATCATGCTGCTGTACCTGAAGCAGGCCTGGCACAGGCGAATCACCGACGGCAACGAGACCGAGGCGACCCTGATCGACGCCATCCGCGAGNGGGCTGTCCTGCGCGTGCGGCCCAAGGCCATGACGGTGGCGGTCATCATTGCCGGCCTCATGCCAATTTTGATGGGCAGCGGCACCGGCAGCGAAATCATGAGCCGCATCGCCGCGCCCATGGTGGGCGGCATGATTACTGCGCCACTGCTGTCCCTTTTCGTGATTCCGGCTGCGTACCGGCTGATGCGGCGCCGCAACTTTGCGAACAAATCTGTATTTCCTTAGCGTGCCCCTGAAAAAGTCCGTAATCGTCATTCCGGCGTACGCCGGAATCCAGTCAAATCAAACAACTGGAACCCGGCCTTCACCCATAAAGGGTAGGCAGTGGTTGTAAACAGCTAAAGCTGTAACAACCACGCACCGCCGGGGTGACGACTTATTCAGGGCTTCCTTAGGGAGACGCTGATTTATTCGGTTATCGCGAGGAGCGAAGTGACGTGGCGATCCAGAGGCCATTGATTAGTGCTTAGAACGTGTTGCCGTGGCCGCGATTCTGAATATTCAGAATCAGTGTTCGTGACTGGCAGCATGTGCGTGTTCATGGCTGTCTTCATTTCCCGCCGATGGAATGTGCGCGCTATCAACGTGCCTGTCTTCCGCAGGAGACAGCCCGCCATGCGAATGGCCTTCACTCGACTCAACTAGCGCAACATATTGCTCTGCTGAGAGCGTGGGCATTTTCTGAATGAAAGCCACTATGTCCCAGACAGCTTCGTCCTCGATCCCGCCCTTGGACCAGGCCGGCATACCGGATGCCTTGATGCCGTGTTTGATGATCCAGAAGTGGCGCGCGGCCATATCTGCAGCCCCCTCGTCTTCATGGCGTGTCAGGTCGGGAGGTTGCGGATACAAACCCATTCGAATTTCAGAATCGGCCTTACCAGGCGCTAGATGGCACTCCGCACACATGGCAGCGTAATTTCCCGCTCCACGGCGAACGCGCTCCGTGTCGGCCAGGTTACCAGGTACCGCAAGATCACGCGCATGGCGATCGATGGAGCGTTCGCGTGCCGTCTCGATCATGTGATACACGAACCGGCTGTGCGGCCTATCAGCCGCCACATCGAACAAGCCGGAATAAACGGCCGCAGCGCCGAGTGCTACGCCAATCGCCAGCGTGGTCAGCGCCCCCATCAAAAACGTTTCATCTGGTTTCTCCTCTGAAACCACGTAAAAACCGCCGAAAATGGGTTCATCGGCGGGGACAACTCGCTGTATACACCTCGAAGGAGAATTTAGCCTGTGTCCATCCCCGTCGTATCTCGCTTGCCGGGATAGTCAATCGAACTAGAAACGCACGCGGGCAACCCGGCACGTCACGCCCGTCCTCTCGCCGTCGGCGCGAGCCAGATCGGCCGCGGCCAAACAACGGGTTCGGCGACGTCCACTCACTTGGCCATCTTTTCCATGCGTGTGATTTCCAGTCCCGTAGCGCCCTTCTCCAGCTCGAAGCGCACCTTGTCGCCGGCGGCGATGCCCTCCAGCACCGCCTTGTCCTTGACGCGGAAGAACATGGTCATCGGTGGCCAGTCCAGCGCCGGAATGGCCTCATGGCTGATCTTGACCTTGCCCTGTTCCGGACGGGTCTGCTGCACCACGCCAATAGCGGACACGGTCGATGTCTCCGCGGTGTCTGCAGCGGCGAGATGGATGGGCGCAACCGCGCCGTCCGGTACGGCATGCGCGATTCCCACCACGCCCGTTCCAACAATTCCGAACAGGCCTAACCCAAGTATGCTTTTCTTGATCATGATTGTGTTTCCTCTTTATGTTGCGTTGCTGAAACCGGCTCGCGCATTACCTCACGTTTACCTCGATACTGCCCTTGATGCCTGGCCACATAATGACCGGGCATCAAGCAAGCAAATTCCCGTGCCGGCCCGGGTGAACAATCGAAAGTCAAAACCAGAAGCGCAGTCCCGCGACAAGCTGCGTATTCTGGGTGTCTTCACCTGCGGCACGTACGAAATCCGCCGTCCCNCCGAACTTACGCGCCCATTCGACTCCGACATAGGGAGCAATCTGACGCGTGAATTCATAACGCAGACGCAGTCCGGCGGTGGCGTCGGAGAGGCCACTACCGATCTCTCTCGCCGTGTCCTGCTTTCCATACAGATTCATTTCGACGCGCGGCTGCAAGATGAGCTTTTGCGTCAGCAGCAGTTCATACTCCGCGCCCAAGCGCAGCGAAGTCCGTCCGCCGTTTCCCGCATAGGCGGTTGCATCGACGTTGAACCAGTAGGGCGCCAGCCCCTGAATGCCGAACGCCAGCCAGCCACGGTCCGGCCCCACACCACTGTCCCAGCGCGCGCCGAGTTGCGTATCCCAGAACGTGGCCACCGCATGCCCCCAGAGCGCTTCGGTGCGGGCATCCTGCAGACGGCCCCGCGCTACGTCGCCCTCGGCCTTGAGCACCAGGCGATCGTAATCGCGGCCAAACCAGGCCTGCGCGTCATAGGCCGTTGAGTCGCCATTGTCGGTATAGACACGCTCCAGTCGATCGATCAGCAATGCGCCGAAGTTGTGTTCATCAGCCATGCGCAGCTCACGCGGGCCAGGACGTGCATAGGGCCCCGACTCAAGCGTATAGCCGCCGGAATAGGCGTGCGGGTCGCGTGCGTCGACTGGCGCCGGGCCACCCTGCATGTCCATCGAACCGGAGTCCATACTGCCGCCGGAACTCATATTGCTCATGTCCTGCCCCATGTCCTGCGCCGGGCCCGACATGTCGCCCTGCCCCATTCCCGTCATGGTGCCGTGATCCATCTTGCCCTGGGCCATGCCTGGCATCGCCTCCGTCCCTCCGGCTGCCATTCCCTGGGCTCCCGGGTCTTGTGCCCAGGCGGGCGAGATCCCCAATGCCAACATCGCGGCAAGGGCAATAGTCTTGATCTGCTTGTTCACCATCGTATGTCCTCTGATTTTCATTTGCCGGGCTTACGCCACCACCACTTCACGGAACATGCCGGCATCCATATGCAGGAGCAGGTGGCAATGCCAGGCCCACCGGCCCAGGGCGTCGGCGGTGACAAGGAAGCTCACGCGCTGAGCCGGCTGTACGGCAATGGTGTGCTTGCGCACCTGGAAGCGCCCGTCAGGGCTTTCCAACTCGCTCCACATGCCGTGCAGGTGCATGGGATGGGTCATCATGGTGTCGTTGACGAATACCACGCGCAGGCGCTCGTTGTGACGGAAGTGCACAGGTGTCGATCTGCCAAATTCGACTCCGTCGATCGACCACGTGTAACGCTCCATGTTGCCGGTGAGATGCAGTTCGATCTCGCGCTCGGCACCCCGCGGATCAAGGGGCCCGCCGACCGTGTGCAGGTCGGCATAGGTCAGGACGCGACGGCCGTTGTCGCGCAGGCCCACGCCCGGNTCGTCGAGGTCGGTGCGGGGCGTGTCCACGCGCATGTCCACGCTCGGGCCGTATTCAGTCCTGGCATGGTGCGCGCGCNNCACGCCAGTCATGTCGCCCATCATGTCCTCCATTTCAAGCGGCTGCGGTTTGTCCAGCGCGGGCACCGCCGCCGCCATGCCGGCACGCGGCGCCAGCGTNGCGCGCGCGTAGCCGGTACGGTCCATCGACTGGGCGAAGATCGTGTAGGCCTCATCCTTTGGCGTGACGATCACGTCGTAGGTTTCGGCCACACCGATGCGAATCTCATCCACCGTCACCGGATCGACGTCCTGGCCGTCGGCCTGGACCACAGTCATCTTGAGCCCCGGTATGCGAACGTCGAAGAAGGTCATCGCACCACTGTTGACGAAGCGCAGCCGCACTGTTTCGCCTGGACGGAACAGCCCGGTCCAGTTGCCAGCCGGAGTCGTGCCGTTCATCAGATAGGTGTAGGTATAGCCTGAGACGTCGGCGAGATCGGTCGGACTCATGCGCATCTGGTTCCACATGCGACGCTTGTCGAGCGCGGTCGACAGTCCCACCCTGGCGACGTCGCGGAAGAAGTCGACCACCGTGGGTTGGTTGAAGTTGTAGTAGTCGCTCTGCGTCTTGAGCTTGGCAAAGACCCGCATCGGGTCTTCGTCGGTCCAGTCCGACAACTGCACCACATAGTCACGATCGGCACGGATCGTCTCGCCGCCAGCCGGCTCAATGACGATGGTGCCATACAGGCCGGTCTGTTCCTGAAAACCGGAATGCGAGTGGTACCAGTAGGTGCCGGTCTGCTGCACCTTGAAGCGATAGGTGAAGGTTTCCCCTGGGGCAATGCCTTTGTAGCTGATGCCCGGCACACCGTCCATTTGAAATGGCAGGAGGATGCCGTGCCAGTGGATGGAGCTGGCAACCGGGAGCCGGTTGGTAACCCGAATGGTCACGGTATCTCCCTCCCGCCAGCGCAGCGTGGGCGCGGGAAGCGAACCATTGATGGTGGTGGCGATGCGCTGTGCGCCGGTGAAATTGACCGGCGTTTCCGCAATCGTGAGATCAAATTCCGTGCCGCCGAGTACCGGAGCGCCACCTGTCGTGGTACCGACCGTGCCTGCCCAGGCCGGCTTGATGATCGCCGGCAGGCCGAGCAGGATGCCCCCNGCAGCAAGTCCCTGAACGAATCGGCGGCGCGGCAAATCCGGAACCGACAGGTAATGTGAGGCAAGAGGTTTCATGTAGGGCTGCTCTCCATTCTGAAATAAGGTTTTGCCCATCCAGGCAATGCCCGCATATTGCAGGCACGCGCCCAACATCAAACTGACAGATAAATTACAAATCTGTAATGCGCTCCACGCAGTGTGTGAGCTGTGGCAGGATGCTTGCATCCGCCCGGACGCCCCATCCATGAAAATACTCATCGTCGAAGACGAACCCAAAACAGGTGATTACCTGAAGCAAGGCCTCACCGAGGCGGGCTTCGTTACGGATCTGGCTCGCGATGGATGGGAGGGGCTGGAACTCGCACAAATTGGCCACTACGACCTGTTGATCCTGGATGTGATGCTTCCCGGTCTCAATGGCTGGCAGGTGCTCGAAGGTGTGCGCCGCGCCGGGGTTGAAATGCCGGTGCTGTTCCTGACCGCGCGCGACCAGGTTGAGGACCGGGTCAAGGGGCTGGAATTGGGGGCCGACGATTATCTGGTGAAACCCTTTGCCTTTTCCGAACTGCTGGCCCGGGTACGCAGCCTGGTACGACGGGGACATTCCAGCCTGGAATCCACCGTCCTCAAGGCGGCCGATTTGGAACTGGATTTGCTGCGACGGCGCGCCATGCGGGCAGGCAACAAGATCGAACTCACGGCCAAGGAATTTGCTTTGCTCGAATTGTTCCTGCGCCGACAGGGTGAGGTGTTGCCGCGCAGCCTGATTGCGTCACAGGTCTGGGATATGAACTTTGACTCCGACACCAATGTGATCGATGTCGCTGTGCGCCGGCTGCGTGTCAAGATCGACGAGGGTTTCGATCACAAGCTCATCCATACCGTGCGCGGGATGGGCTACGTGCTGGAGCCTCCCCAGGAAGGCAACACCGCATGAAAACCTTGTCACTGACCACGCGTATCAGCCTGCTTNTTGCCGCTGCAGCCTCCCTGGTATTGTTGACAACAGGGTTCTTCTTGACGCAAGTGGTGGAACGCCATCTCAAGGAAGAGGATCGGGTCGAACTCACGGGCAAGCTGGAACTCATCCAGAATTTGTTCAAACATGCCTATAGCCAGAAGCGCTTAGACCTACTGCCTCGGCAACTGGACGACGCGTTGGTCGGACACNCGGGTCTTGCGGTGGTCGTGACGGATGCGGCGGGAGGAATCTGGTTCGCTACGTCGGGGACTGATTTCCCGCGCCCGCTGTTGCAAGACTGCCAAATCCAGTCCAAAGGCTGTGCGCCAGGCGCTCTGCAGGAATGGGCACAGGCGNGGAGAAGTTTCCGCAGCATGGCTGTGACGATCAGCGCTGGCGGCGACACGCACTACACCGTGGTCGTGGCGCAGGACATCGAGCACCATGAGCGCTTCATGAACAAGTTCAAGTCGGTCTTGGCCATTGCCATCACCCTGGCCACTTTCGCCACAGCCGGCCTGGGCTGGATAGCCACCCGATGGGGACTTGCCCCCTTGCGCGAGGTCACCGACATGGTGGCGGGCGTTTCCGCCGAGCGCCTGTCGGATCGTCTGCCGACTACAGGCTTGCCTACTGAACTCAAGCCTCTTGCGACCGCGTTTAACGCCATGCTGACTCGCCTGGATGACTCCTTCCGACGCCTCAGCGAGTTTTCTGCCAACATCGCACACGAACTGCNNACCCCCATCTCTAATCTGATGACCCAGACACAGGTGGCACTCTCCAGCGCACGCGGCAAGGATGAGTACAAGGAAATTCTTTATTCCAGCCTGGAGGAATATGAACGCATGGCCCAGATGGTCGGCGACATGCTCTACCTTGCCCAGACCGACAACCGCCTTATCAAACCGGGCGTGGAAAAGGTAAATCTGGCCAATGAGACACAGGACCTGTTTGACTATTTCGAGGCTTGGGCAGAAGAACGCGCTGTTTCGCTGACCCAGACAGGGTCTGCTACCGCCTCCGGCGATCGGCTGATGTTACGACGCGCGCTCAGTAACCTAATATCGAACGCCATACGGCACACTCCGCCCGGGCAAACCATGCGGGTGTTCTTACAAAGCGACGCGGATAAAGCCATCTTATCCGTCGAGAACCCCGGCACGAAAATCCCGGAAGAGCACCTGCCAAGACTGTTCGACCGCTTCTACCGCGTCGACCCTTCGCGTCAACGCAAGGGCGATGGCGCCGGCCTGGGCCTGGCAATTGTCAAATCCATCGTTAGCGCGCATGGCGGCTCAATTTCCGTCACCTCCACCAACGAAGCGACGCGGTTTCGTATCACTTTACCTACGTGATGGAACGATGCAAATGTCCGCTTCTTGTCAGAGGACCATTAGGCCACATTTCACAAAGCGGACATCGGCTATCCGTTTATGGTTACAAGACGGCAATTTCAGAACGCTTTCTGGGCGCGGCCTTGCGCCAACTGACGGCGAGGAACGCTTGGCATAATTTCGCTTGTGATCTGAACTGCGATGTCACGCACAGCGGTCGGTTATGAGCCGCATCACTCTGCAGCAGATCTTGGTGTATCCCCGGCCATACTGACCTGCCGGTGTGAAGTCCTATCCTTTTGCTTTGTGAACGCCAGCCAAGCTCCATCGTTATCGTCCACCTTGCTCGTAGTGTCCAACCTTATAGCTTGGTGATTATGCAAAGTTCACAATGGACTACTCCATCCTCTGCGCATCGGCGTTTCCAGTTCGTTATCACATTTCACTTTGCATAATCGGCCCTAGCTGTCGGTGGCATCATGCTGTAATCGGGTCTGCTTCGCAGTCGTACACCAGCCGTTGACCAGGAATCCAGCTGTGCGGCTGACCAGTTCGACACCCTCCAGATCACTGTTAGTTTATTGGGCTGGCGGCTGCCCTACCTCGAACCAAGAAGGTTGTTCTTACTGGGTTGAGTTTCGTTTGATGGCCGCATCAGAATCGCTGGCAAGATTTACCCCACCCAAAGCACCGCCAGNGAGGCCAACAGGCAGTAGGCGCCAAANAANTGCCAACGGCCCTGTTCCAGCCAGCGCGACAGCCAGCGTAGCGCCACCAATCCCGCCAGGAAGCTCAATACCATGCCGATCAAACTCGGGCCAACGAGTTGCATGAGCCCGCCTGCATGCACGGCCATGGCAGCGCCCTGCGCCTGGTAAAGTCGATACGCTTCCTTGACGATCACTGCGGGGGTCAGCACCACCGCCAGCGCGAAACTGAACTCTTCTGCTCGTCGGCGGCCTACGCCCAAGGCGAAGCCGGTCGAGATGGTGGCGCCCGAACGGGAGAAGCCCCGAAACGGCAGACACAGGCCCTGCACTGCGCCGATCCATGCCGCGCTGCGCAGCGACAAATCATCATTGTCCGTGCGCTCGGGGAAACGCGACGATACGATGATCAGCACACCGGCTGCGGCCAGCGCGGCAGCCATCAACCTGGCGTTGCCAAACAGATGTTCAATTTCAAATCCGGGCACGTTGCCAGCGACCACGTGCTTGATCAGTTGCAGCAGGGCCAGTCCCACTGCACCGGTCGCTATCGTCGCGACCACTACACGAAGCGCGTTGGTGCGAAATGCCTGGGCTGAAGAAAAGTAAGTGGTATGCCAGGACTTCCAGAAGTAGACGATGACCGCGAACATCGTGCCGGTATGCAGCATCACCAGCAACAGCGTCATCTCTGGCACGGTGGGGTCCAGCCCCATCAACTTCTCGGCCACGATCACATGAGCCGAACTCGAGACCGGCAAGAGTTCTGCCGCACCCTGAACAATGGCGAGGATCAATATCTGTAGTAAGTCCATACAGGGGATTCCTAATGATTGAGTGGGGTGTATCGGCCGTTGATCGATGGGATACCCCGAATTCTTGTTGCCTTAGTTGTCGCCACTGGTTCGAACGGAAGACCACATGGGTGGACGTGTTCGCAGTACTCGTAAGCGCCGGTTATAAGTCGATCGTTCACAGTATCTAAATCCTATTTTGAACTGTATGCATACATGCATTATCATGCATCTATGCATACAGTTCAGGTAAAACCCCAGGAAATATTTCAGGCACTCGCCGATCCGACCAGAGTCCGGATCGTCCGGCTATTGGCCGAGACAGACGAGGAGGCCTGCCTTTGCGAATTGGTGGATAGTCTCCTGGAGCCCCAGTACAAGCTCTCGCGCCACGTTAAGGTGCTGCGGCAGGCGGGTTTGCTGTCTGCGGTAAAGGAAGGCCGCTGGGTCTATCACCGACTGGTTGAGGGCATCCCCTATCTCGACCGCTTATATGAGGCGCTCCAGGTGCTGCCGGACGTCGATGGGGGCTTTGCTCGCGATGTCGAGCGCTTCCGCCAGCGAATGTGCCTGCGGGAAGACGGCCGCTGCCGCATCGGCATCCAGACGCCCGAACTGGCGGCGGGAGGCGAGTGATGGCGTGCTCGTGTTCCGCGTCTCTGTCTGCGCCTGGAATGGCAATGCCGCCGCCGTGGAAAAACCCGCAGGTCGTGACGTCGTCCACTGCCGGCGTTCTGCTCGCGCTGGGCTTTATTGGAGGCTACCTGGGGCTGCCCCACGCCGCCGCAGTCCTGCTATATGTGGCTGCGGTCCTTATCGGTGGTTATTACTTCGGCCGCGAGGCGCTCGAGGAACTGGTCAAGGAGCGCGAAGTCGGCATCGAACTGCTGATGTCCGTCGCGGCCCTTGTCGCCGGCGTGATGGGACAGTGGCTGGAAGCCGCCACGCTGGTTTTCCTGTATTCGATCTCCGAGGCGGCGGAGGGTTACACCGCGGAGCGCACGCGTCATGCCGTGCGCGCGCTGATGGACTTGGCGCCGAAGACCGCCTTGGTGCGCCGGGACGGCCGGGAGTCGCGCATCCCCGTCGAACAGTTACGGGTGGAAGATACCTTCATCGTCCTGCCGGGCGAGTCGGTTGCCACCGACGGCGACGTGATCGACGGCCATTCCGCGGTCAACCAGGCGCCGGTGACGGGAGAATCGGTTCCCGTGGAGAAATCCCCGGGCGGCAAGGTATTCGCGGCCAGCATCAACGGGGAAGGCGCTCTGACGGTGCGCGCGACCAAGGCGTTCGCGGACAACACCCTCTCCCGCATCATCCACCTCGTGGAAGCGGCGCAAGCCAGCAAGGGGCGCAGCCAGCGCTTCATCGAGCGCTTCGGCAAGCGCTACAGCCCCGCCGTGCTGGCAGTTGGCGTGGCTATCGCCCTCCTGCCGCCGCTCTTTGGCTTGCCCTGGGCGGAATGGCTGACCCGCGCCACCGTTTTCGTCGTGGCCGCGGCGCCCTGCGCCCTGGTGATCTCGATCCCGATCACCCTGGTCGCGGCCCTGGGCACCGCTGGCCGCAACGGCCTGCTCATCAAGGGTGGCGTCCATCTGGAGAATCTGGCACGGGTGAAGGTCGTGGCGCTCGACAAGACGGGCACGCTCACCATCGGCCGCCCGGAGGTCACTGACGTGCGCGTGTTCTGGGGGCACGGCGAGCGTGAGGTGCTGGAGACCGCCGCGGCCCTGGAATCACGCTCGCAGCATCCCTTGGCTCAGGCCATCGTGCGCCGCGCCCACGCGGCTGGCCTCGAACCGGTGCACGCCGAGGATTTCCGCTCCCTAACGGGCGCCGGTGCCCAAGGGTTAGTGGGCGGTCGGCGGTTCTACATTGGCAGCCCCAAACTATTCGCCAACCTGGCTGTTCCGCTTGCCGACGCGATGGACCAGGTTCAACGCCTGCAAAGCCAGGGCAAGACCGTGGTGATGCTCGGGACCGATTCTTCAATCCAGGCCTTGTTCGCAATCAGCGACCCGTTGCGCCCCGAGGCGGCAAGCGCCATCGCCGAACTGAAGCGCGCCGGGATCGAGCGGGTGGTGATGCTGACCGGCGACAATCCGCTTGCCGCCGCCGCCATTGCCGAACAGGTGGGTGTGGACGAGGTGCACGCCGAGCTCACTCCCGAGGACAAGACGCGCAAGGTCGCCGAACTGGAGGCCCGCTACGGCAAGGTGTTGATGGTGGGCGACGGGGTGAACGACGCACCGGCGCTCGCCGCCGCCCACGTGGGCGTCGCCATGGGGGCCGCCGGCACCGATGTCGCCCTGGAAACGGCCGATGTGGCCCTCATGAGCGACAACTTGGCGCGCCTGCCCTACCTCATCCGCTTCAGCCGCCGCACCTGGGGTGTGGTGCTGCAAAACCTGGCGCTGTCCGTGGTGGTGATCGGCTCGCTCATCGCCGGCGCGGTGAGCGGTTATTTCACCCTGCCGGTCGCGGTCCTCGCGCACGAGATCAGCGAGTTCGTGGTGATCGCAAGCGGCCTGCGCATGCTCAGGACCTGAACTGTTCTTGTTTTTCACTAAGGAGTAAACGCATGAGCACCACCCAGTACGGTTTTGGCAAGACAGTCGCCTCGTCGTTCGACGCAGCAATCGAGAAGGTCATCCAGGAACTGCAGAAGGAAGGCTTCGGCGTGCTCACGGACATCGACGTGGCGGCGACCCTGAAGAAGAAGCTCAATCAGGATATGCCGCCCTACCGAATCCTCGGCGCGTGCAATCCGCCGCTGGCGCACCGGGCGCTCGTCGCCGAGCCCTCGATCGGCCTCCTGCTGCCCTGTAACGTGGTGGTGCGCCAGGACGATGCGGGCAAGGTGCAGGTGGAATTCATGGATCCAAACGCAGTGCTGGATCTGGTGAACAAGGCGGAAGTGCATCAATTGGCCGGCGAGGTTAGGCAAAAGCTGGAGCGGGTCATGCAGGCCCTGTAAGAGTGAAGACATCATGCAGATAGGCAAAGGGGCTTCGATCCTGGCGCTGGGCGCAGCCGTTGCGGCGTGCCTGGCTGCCCCGATTGCGGCATCCGCAGGCGAGCTTGCTTCCAGCGAACCGACGATCCTGGCTGGTGGGATGGGGATGATGGGTGGAATGGGCATGCACCGGAACATGATGCAACGGATGATGNGGGGCACGCTGCCTCCGNGGATGGACCCCGCCCGCCTGCCCGAGTCCGATTCGTCAGGGGCGCGCCTGCTGCAGCAGTTCTGCATGCAATGTCACAACCTGCCGGGTCCAGGCCTGCATACCGCCTCGGAATGGCCCCAGGTGCTGGGCCGGATGAACATGCGCATGCAGATGATGGGAGGGATGATGGGCGTTGCGGCTCCCGATCCGGTGCAGTTGGAGATCCTGCTGGGATATTTGCAGAGGCATGCCCAGAAGCCCATCGATGCAGGCGAATTTCCGGACCTGAACACACGGGAGGGTCGGGCATTTAGCGCGACGTGCGTCCAATGCCACGCGCTGCCGGATCCGCGGCAACACATCGCGCGGGAGTGGCCGGCGGTGGTCGGCCGGATGCGCAGCAACATGACCGCGATGGGGAAAATCGTCCCGGACGAGACGACGACTAACGAGATCGTCGATNTTTTGCAGCGGCACAGCGCGGACCAAAAATAGCGTGTGCGGCGGAACCAAGCTCTGGAGATCTGCACGATGTGGGAATACGGCNATGGGTTGGGGATGGGGTGGTTCGGCATGATTCTGTTTTGGCTGGTGCCGATCCTGCTCATCGCGCTGGGGCTCAAATATNTTTTCGGGGACGGTATCCGTCGTCCGAACCCGGGCGCCCGCGATGGCAGGCAAGGAGCGCTGGACGTGCTGGAAGAACGATATGCTCGGGGAGAAATCGATCGCGAGGAATTTATCGAGAAACGCGACGACTTGAAGCGTGGCTAGGTGCCCATGCTTGCGTGGGCGTTACGTGTCACTGGATCACCGAAGGAGAAACAGCATGAAAAAGATCGTGTTGGCTGGACTAACAGTGCTTTCGCTCACGGCCCCCGCGGCTTTTGCGCAGCAAGCGCTATACCCTTGCCAGGGCTATGGGTGCGGAATGATGATGGGTCCTGGAATGATGGGTGGCTATGGCATGGGTCCTGGAATGATGGGTGGCTATGGCATGGGACCCGGAATGATGGGCGGCTATGGCATGGGTCCTGGAATGATGGGCGGCTATGGCATGGGACCCGGAATGATGGGTGGCTATGGCATGGGTCCTGGAATGATGGGTGGCTATGGATATGGAGGTCCTTATTCCGGGGGACCCGACCTGACGAAGGAGCAGGCTGAAAAGATCGACAAGATTCGCGACGATCTCGCCAAANAAGAAGCGCCCCTGATGCAGCAGATTTTCGAGGAAAGACGAAAGCTGCAGGACATGTATTCCTCCGGCGCGGACCCCGCCGCGCTCGACCAGGCGTACCGGAAAACCACCGACCTCGAGCGTCAGGTCTTCAATGCCCGGGCCGATGCGCAGAAACGGATGAACGCCGTTCTGACCAAGGAACAGCGGGAAAGGATGCAGCGCATGCAGCGCGGCTACGGTTACGGCCACGACATGTGGGATTGGGATTAAGCCAGGGCGCCTTGGACGGTCCGGGTGTTGAAGGGTTGGTCCCCTACCTCACCCGGATCGCGCATCACTTAAACGAGGATGCCATAAGAGTGCCAAGCTATTCCCCTACGCCACAGTGGGCAATCAAGAAAACAGCCACACAAAGAACGCAAGCAGATAAGATAGCAACATGCATCCCGCAGCCGCACGCCGACTCCTGTATTTCCTGCTGGTCACCTTGCTGATCAATGCGGCCGGCTGGACGTTCAACCGCGCCGCGGTGGCCGATGCGTTTTTCGCCGGGCAAGAAACCGGCCCGGCGGAGATGATGCAGCCATCCCTGCAAGCGGGCCATGGTCATGGCGAGTTTCCTAAAGCCAAGGCGGTATGTACCCACTGGTGCCACGAAGTGGGGCATTTCCTCGGGCTGTTCGGCCAGGCGCCAAGCTTGTCTTCAGAGCCCGTCGAAGGCTACTCCTCCCACAACTCCCGGTTCATTCCCGAACCTGCCCACGAAGGCCTTTTCCGGCCGCCGCGACTCATCTCCTAGTTTCCAAACGCATTGATTTTTGTGTTGCGAAGACGCATCCGCCTTCGGCTGGGTGTCGTGTTCGCCTTGGAAAGGAATGAGCATGAGGTTTTCATTTTTATGCCGCAACGCCCGGAGCGGGTTGCGGCCGGTGTGCCGTGCAGCCGCGGCATCGTTGGTCTGGTTTTTATTGTCCCCCGTCGCGTTTGCAGACCCCGCGGCATTGACCCTGGAGGGTGCGTGGCAGCGCGCCGAGGAGGCCAACCCGACGCTGCGCGCGGCCCAGGCCGCCATCCCCGCAGCAGAAGGCGAGCTGCGCGATGCGCGCGCGCCGCTGTGGAACAACCCGCAGGTCTCCGTGGAGCGGCGCCGCAAGGAAGTCCCGCAGGTTTCGAATCCCACCCAAGTCAACCGCGAGTGGAACGTAGGGCTCGCCCAGACCTTCGAAATCGCGGGCCAGCAAGGCGACCGGCGGGCCGCAGCCGAGCAATCGCTGGCCGCGACCCGGCAGGTGATCGCGGAAACCCGGCGGCAGGTGCGCGCCGAAGTGGAGAGTCGTTTCGTGCGGGTGCTGAGCCTGCAGTCGCGCATCCAGACCGAGGAGTCGACGCTCAACCTCATCGAAGACGCCGCCAAAGCCGTCGGCAAGCGGGTCGCAGCGGGAGAGGACAGCCGGCTCGACGGCAACCTCGCCCGCGTGGAAGCGGAACGGGCGCGCAACCAAGTGGCGCTGCTGCATGAGCAACTCGTCCAGGCGCGCGCGGAGCTGGCCGCTTTGCTGCAACTGCCACCTGATGAGCTGCCGCAGGTACAGGGCGCCCTTGATCCGGCCGCCGTCCCCTACTCCCTGGAAGACCTGCTGAACGCTGCTGCAGGCCGGCCCGTCCTGCAGGCGCTAGGCCATCGGGAACAGGCGGCGAAGAGCCGCCTCGACCTTGAGCGCGCGACACGCTACCCGGACGTCACGGTTGGACTCAGCACCGGGCGGGAGGGGCCATTCGATGCCCGCGAAAAGATCGTCGGCTTGAGTGCTTCCCTGCCGCTTCCCNTGTTCCGCCGGAACGCGGGCGGCATCGGGCGGGCGACCACGGAACTCACCCAGACCCGGATCGAGCGCGAAGCCACGAACCGCGACGTGCGCGCCCAGGTAATCGCCCTGTGGGAACGATTCACCAACCTCAAAGTACGGGTAGATCGGCTCAAGGAATCGGTGCTGCCCAGCCTGCAGGAAAACCGGCGTCTCTCCGCCATTTCCTTTCGCGCAGGCGAAATCGGCCTGCTGCAACTGTTACTGGTCAACCGCCAGGTGCTGGACGGGCAGCGCGACCTGCTCGACGCCCGCACCGACTTGCGCCTGACCCAAGTGGCGCTGGAGGCGGCGGCGGGCTGGCAGTCCACGCCCGCCACGCGCTGAACAAGACATTCAAGAATTCAGGAACTCATGACATGGAAAACTCACACAGCCAACAAAGACGCGGCCTGAAACAACTGGCATCGCTGCTCCTGGCCGGCAGCCTGTCGGCAACTTTACTTGCAGGGTGCGGCGACAAACCGGCACCGGAGAAAAACGTCTCGNGAAAAACGGAACCCGCAAACCAGGGCGCGCAAGAATCCCCGTCAGAAAAACCGGGAGAAAAATCCGCCGGGAAACTGCTCGATCTGAGTGACGCGGAGATCCATCAAGCGGGCATCAAGGTACAGAAACTGGAGCTCCAGGAAAAGGCCGACCAGATCGTGGTCACCGCCACCATCCAGGCCAACCAGGACAGGCTTGCTCGTGTTGCCCCGCGGGTGCCGGGTCGCATCATCAAGGTGAATGCCAGCCTGGGCAACCGGGTGAAACCGGGCCAGGCACTGGCGATGCTCGACAGCATCGATTTGGGCGAGGCGCGCTCGGCCTATCTGCAGGCGGCGAGCGAGGCGGCGGTGGCGCAGGCCGGCTTCGCGCGCGCCCAGCGGCTGAATGCCGACAGCATCATCCCCGAGAAGGACTATCTGCGCGCCCGCGCCGAGCACGAANAAGCACGGGCCGCATTGCGTGCCGCCGCCGACAGGCTGCGCATGATGGGCGTCAACCCGGAAAACCTCTCCGGTTCCGTCTTCCCGCTTACCGCGCCCTTCGCCGGCACGATCATCGAGAAGAAAGCGGTACTCGGCGAACTCGCCCCGCCCGACCAGTCGCTGTTTACCGTGGCCGACCTTTCCACGCTGTGGATCGAGGCCGACCTGTTCGAGAAAGATCTGGCCAAGATCAGGCCGGGCATGCAGGCGAGCGTCACCGTATCAGCCTATCCGGGCGAGGTATTCAAAGGCCGCCTCACCTATATCAGCAGCGTGGTGGACAAGGACAGCCGCACCGTGAAGGCACGGGTGGAGGTACCGAATCCTGACGGCCGCCTCAAGCCTGAAATGTTCGCGACGGCCGCGATCCAGACCGGCTCGGGCGCGAAAGCGCTGCTGCTGCCGGAGGATGCGGTGCTGCTGGTGCAAGGCCAGCCGACCGTATTCGTGGCCGAAAATGGCGGCTTCGTGCCGCGCGCAGTGGAAGTTGGCGAGCGCATCCAGGGCCGGATCGTAATCAGGTCCGGTGTCGCGGCTGGCGAGTCGGTCGTGACCAGCGGCGCCTACGCGCTCAAAGCCCGTCTGCTCAAGTCGCAAATCGGCGACGCGGATTGAGGGGGCGGCCATGTTGAACAAAATTGTCGATCTCTCCCTGCGCTACAAGGTACTGGTGCTGGTGGCCTTTCTGCTGGTGGTGATGCTGGGCGTGAAGGCCTGGCGCGAAGTGCCGGTGGACGCCTTCCCCGACGTGACGCCGGTGCAGGTGAACATCTACACGGAGGCGCCTGGGCTGGCGGCCGAGGATGTGGAGAAGCTGCTCACCTTTCCGGTGGAAGGCGTGATGGCCGGTCTGCCGGGGGTGGAGGAAATCCGCTCGGTGTCGCTGTTCGGGTTGTCCTATGTCAGCGTGTATTTCAAGGACGACGTGGACATCTATTTCGCCCGCCGTCTGGTAAGCGAGAAGCTGCAGGAAGCCAAGGGCCGCATCCCGGAAGGCTACGGCGAACCGGTGCTGGGCGCCAACAGTTCCGGCCTGGGCCAGGTGTTCTGGTACACCGTCGAATCGGCCGACAAGAAACTTTCCGGGATGGACCTGCGCACCCTGCAGGACTGGAGCGTGCGGCTGGTGCTGCGCACCGCGCCCGGGGTGGACGATGTGACGTCCTGGGGCGGCGACGAGAAGCAGTACCAGGTGCTGATCGATCCGCGACGGCTGATCAAGTACGGGCTGACCTTCAAGGAAGTGATGGAGTCCCTGACCGCCAACAACCGTCAGGTGGGCGGGCAATACGTCGACCTGGGCCAGGAGCAGTATCTGGTGCGCGGACTGGGTCTGGTGGCCAACACCCAGGACATCGGCAGCATCGTCGTTGCCGAAAGGGAAGGCACGCCCGTCTATGTGCGCGACGTGGCCGAGGTCAAGGAAGCGCCTTCATTGCGCAGTGGCGCGGTCACCAAGGATGGTGGTGAAGTCGTGCTCGGCATGGCCCTGCAGCGCATCGGCGAGAACGCCAAGAACGTGGTGGACGCTGTCAAAGAGAAACTCAAGACCGTGCAGCAGGCCCTGCCCGCGNGGGTGACGATCAATCCGATCTACGACCGCACCGAACTGGTGGAGAAGGCGGTCAAGACCGCCGAGAGCGCCCTCGTCGAAGGCTCCATCCTGGTGGCGATCATCCTGTTCCTGTTCCTGGGCGAGGTGCGCTCCGCGATCGTGGTGATCCTGGCGCTGCCGCTGGCGATGCTGATCAGCTTCATCCTGATGCAGCAATGGGGGCTGTCGGCCAACCTGATGTCGCTCGCCGGGCTGGCGGTGGGCATCGGCATGATGGTGGACGGCGCCGTGGTGATGGTGGAAAACGGCTTCCGCCTGCTCTCCCACAAGGTCGGGCAGACGGTCAACAAGACCCACGTGATCCTGGAAGCGGCGCGCGAAGTGATCAACCCCACCGCCTTCGCCATCCTCATCATCATCGTGGTGTTCCTGCCGCTGTTTTCCTTGACCGGGCTGGAGGGCAAGCTGTTCAAACCCATGGCGCTCACCATCACCTTCGCCATGATCGGCTCGCTGGTGCTCACCATGACTTTGGTGCCTGTTCTCAGTTCGCTGATCCTCAAGCCCAAGGAGGAGAAGGACACCTTCGTGGTGCGCTGGGCCAAGCAGCTTTATCTCCCGCTGCTGGACTGGGCGCTGGAGAATAAGCGCAAGGTCATTGGCGGCGCGGCAGCCCTGTTGATCGGAACGTTCGCGCTGTTTCCCTTCCTCGGCAAGGAGTTCATGCCAACCCTGCAGGAAGGCGGCATCATGTTCCGCGTCACCAGTATCCCGTCCACCTCGCTGGACGAGTCGATCCGCATCTCCGAAGGTATCGAAACCGCGCTCAAGCGTTTCCCGGAGGTGAAATCGGCCGTCGCCATGATCGGGCGCGCGGAGAAAGGCGAAACTGCAGACGTCAACTACATGGAAATCCTGGTCGACCTCAAGCCGCGCGAGCAATGGCCTGAGCCGATTTCCTTTCCCGAGTTGACGCAGGAGATGCAGGCAGCGCTGGAGAAGCGGGTGCCGACCGCCGTCATCGCCGCCACGCAGCCGATCCAGATGCGCGTCGAGGAGCTCATTTCCGGGGTGCGCGCCACGCTGGCGCTGAAACTCTATGGCGAGGACCTGGCCACGCTGGACCGGCTGTCCGCCGAGCTCAAATCCACCCTGGAAAAAGTGCCCGGCGTGGCCGATTTGGCGCTGGAAGCCAACAAGGGCAAGCCGCAGATGGTGATAAAGGTCAACCGCGAAGCGGCGGCGCGCCTGGGGCTCAACGCCGACGACATCCTGGAGGTGGTGCAGGCCGGCATCGGCGGCAAGGCCGTGTCCACCCTGATCGACGGCGTCAAGCGCTTCGACATCCAGGTCTGGCTCGCGCCCGATTTCCGCAACAGCGTGGAAGCCATCGGCAACATCCCGATCCGCACCCGCGCGGGCGCGCTGGTGCCGTTGTCCGCAGTGGCCACGGTGGAACTGGACGAAGGCTATTCCTTCGTGCGGCGCGAGCAGTTGCAACGCTATGCCGTGATCCAGATGGACGTCAAAGGACGCGACGTGGACAGCTTCGTGAAGGAGGCGCAGGCGCGCATCCAACGCGAAGTGAAGATGCCGGCCGGCTACTGGGTCGAGTGGGGCGGCGCCTTCGAGAACCAGCAGCGCGCCATGGCCAAACTGGCCGTGATCGTGCCGCTTACCATCGGGCTGATCTTCATCCTGCTCTACACCGCGTTCAATTCGCTCACCTACGCCACGCTCATCATCGCCAACGTGCCGTTCGCCACCATCGGCGGTGTGATCGGGCTGTTCGTCACCGGGCAGTACTTGTCGGTGCCCTCGGCGATCGGCTTCATCGCGGTGTTCGGGGTGGCGATGCTGAACGGCATCGTGCTGGTGTCCTTCCTCAACGACCAGCGACGACAGGGACTCTCAATCAGAGAAGCTGTCAAGCAAGGCGCCGCACTGCGTCTGCGGCCGGTGCTGATGACAGCCTCCATCGCCATCTTCGGCCTGGTGCCGATGCTGCTGTCCAGCGGCGTCGGCGCGGAGACCCAGCGGCCGCTGGCGACGGTGGTGGTGGGCGGGCTGTTCACCTCGACCGCGCTGACCCTGCTGTTGCTGCCGTTGATGTACGAATGGGTGGAACAACGCCGCGAACGCAAACAAGCAAAGTAAACCGGAAACGTGCGGCCTGAAGAGGCCGCACGCAATCATCAGACAGGAGAAAACGCATGAAAGAAATCAAGGCCTACGTCCACAACCACCGTATCGGCGACGTGATTCGCGCCCTCAAGGACTCGGGGCAATGCAATGCGAACGCCGGCTGCCGCAATCTCACCGTCGTCCCCGTGCAGAGCCTGCTGAAGGCGGTAGACGCGAGGGAGCAGCACTACTCCATCGAACTGGCCGAAGAGGTCATTCACGAATCCAAGCTGGAACTGGTCTGTGAAGACCATCAGGTGGACGAACTGGTGGGCATCATCGCGCGCACCGCCCGCACCGGTCAGGCCGATCCAGGGTGGATATTCGTGACCGACGTTGTCAGGGCAATCCCTGTCGCGGCAATGTAATGAGCGAACCGGGTTTCAGGTCATGGCCTGTGCCCACGTCCTGAACCCGGTAAGCGAAATCGGATTTTTATCTATCTCAATCAACTATTGAAGGAGTAAATCATGGGATTCCTTGAACGCATGTTCGGCAATTTGATGCGGGGCGGATTCGGCGGCCACCACGGCAGCTACCGGGGCGGCCATCACGGCGGTTCCAGGCATGGGGGCTATGGGGGTAATCCAGGCTATCCGCAAGACAGCAGCCCGGCAATCACCTGCCTCAAGTGCGGCACGCCAATACGCGCGATGCGCGCTTCTGCCGGCAATGCGGCGCTTCCTCGCGGCCGCCAAATGTTCCGGCTGCGGCGCGGAACTGACAGCGGACGCACAGTTTTGCGGCCAATGCGGCAAACCCCGGCAGTAACGCAGCACATATCCCGCTGTGATCGTTTGATTCTTGAGGAGCGGCAACATGGCCGAAAAACTTGAATTGGAGCTGTCCTTGGTCTTGCCGGAAATCCCCGATGAGCGCGACGCCTGCGTGGCGCGGCTGACCAATTTACTGCAAGCCGAGGGCCTGGGAAAAGTACACCTGGTTCACGAAGACGGCGGCGCCCGCCTGTGCCTGCACTACGACCCGCAGCAGTTCAGCGTGGGTCGGGTACGCGAACTGGCGCAGGCGTCCGGCGCGAAGATCAGTGACCGGTTTCGCCACGAGAGCCTGCGCATCGACGGCATGGATTGCCCCACCTGCGCTGTCGTGATCGAGCATGCCTTGCAACGCACGGACGGCGTGCTGGAGGCTTCGGTGAGCTACGCCGCCGAACGCCTGCGGCTGGAATTCGACAGCGAGAAAATTGCGCGCCCGGCGATCGTCCGGCGCATCCAGGCGCTCGGCTATGCCGTGCTGGAGGAGACAGGCCATGAGGCCGGTTGGTTCGTCGAGCATCGCGAGCTGATCTTCAGCTGCGTAGCCGGCCTGTTGTTGCTGGCCGGCTGGCTCACGGGTCTCGCCGGTGCACCGCACACGCTCTCGCTCGGGCTGTTGCTGGGTGCCTACGCGGCGGGCGGCTTCTACACCCTGCGCGACGCCTGGCAGAGCATGAAGAGCCGCAGCTTCGATATCGACATCCTGATGATCGTCGCGGCAGCCGGAGCGGCGGCGCTCGGTGCCTGGGAAGAAGGCGCGCTGCTGCTGTTCCTGTTCAGTCTGGGGCACGCCTTGGAGCACATGGCCATGGACCGTGCCCGCAAGGCCATCGAGGCACTGGCGAAGCTCGCGCCCAAGACCGCCATCGTGCAGCGGGACGGTGCGGAGGCCGAAGTGCGGGTCGAAGCGCTGCTGCGTGGCGACCGGGTAGTCGTCAAACCCGGGCAGCGCATTCCCGCCGACGGCCAGGTGGCCTCGGGCAACTCGGCGGTGGACCAGTCCCCGGTCACCGGCGAATCCATGCCGGTGGACAAGCAGCCGGGCGACAAGGTGTTCGCCGGCACGGTCAACGGCGAGGGTGCGCTTGTGGTCGAGGTGACCCGACTGGCGCGCGAGAGCACGCTGGCGCGCATGGTCACGATGGTGGCCGAGGCGCAGACGCAGAAATCCCCCACCCAGCGCTTCACCGACCGCTTCGAGCGCATCTTCGTGCCATTGGTGCTGGCGGGCGCCGCGCTGCTCATCGTGCTGCCGCCGCTGTTCGGCTTCCCCTTCGCCGAATCGTTTTACCGCGCCATGGCGGTGCTGGTGGCGGCGTCCCCCTGCGCGCTGGCCATCGCCACCCCGTCGGCGGTGCTGTCCGGCATCGCCCGCGCCGCGGCCGGCGGCGTGCTGATCAAGGGCGGCGCCCATCTGGAAAATCTCGGCGTGCTGACGGCCGTCGCCTTCGACAAGACCGGCACCTTGACCATCGGCAAGCCCAAGGTGACCGACGTCGTCGCCGTCAGCGGGAGCGCGGATGAATTGCTGAAAATCGCCGCCGCCGTGGAAAGCCGCAGCGCCCATCCGCTGGCGCAGGCGGTGGTGACGGAGGCGAAGCGGCGGGGTTTGAGTTGGGGCGAAGCCGGCGAGGTCGAAGCCGTGACCGGAAAAGGATTACGCGCCGAATTCGACGGANAAAAGGTGATCGTCGGCAACGCCGGGTTGTTCGACGGAGAACCCATCCCCGGGGTGATTCTTCAGCATGTCGAACGTCTCGGCACCAAAGGCAAAACCATCATGCTAATCCAGGCCGACGGTCAGTTCCTCGGCATCGTAGCCTTGGCCGACACGCCGCGCCCAGGCGTGCGCGAGGTCCTGGCGCGCCTGCACCGGATCGGCGTCCGCAAGACCATCATGCTCACCGGTGACAACGAAAGCGTAGGCCGGGCCATCGCCGATGCGGTGGGTCTGGACGAAGTGCACGCAGGACTGCTGCCGGAAGACAAGGTCACGGCCATGGAGGAACTCGGGCAGCGCTACGGGCGGGTAGCCATGGTCGGCGACGGGGTCAACGACGCCCCGGCCATGGCACGCGCCACGGTCGGCATCGCCATGGGCGGCGCCGGCACCGACGTGGCGCTGGAAACCGCAGACGTGGCGCTGATGGCCGACGATCTCTCCAGGCTGCCCTTCGCCGTGGCCCTGAGCCGCGCATCGCGGCGCATCATCCGGCAGAACCTGTTCGTCTCGCTGGGCGTGGTGGCGCTGCTGATTCCCGCCACCCTGTTCGGCTGGGCCGGGATTGGTTTGGCGGTACTGATCCATGAGGGATCGACCATCGTCGTGGTGATCAATGCCTTGCGTCTGTTGGCCTACGAGGATCAGGCGGATTGATTCGTTGATGCCCGTCGGCGATCACCAGACGAAAAACTGCGTGCTCCAAGCGGCAAGCGGAAAAGCTGCGGCCACCAATATTCCCAACGCGCCCGCGGCGCCGTTACGCTTCGCCAGACGCCATGCAAGATTCGCACTCCAGATGGCGGAGAGCACCAGCAGCGCCATACGCGCGTCATTGGCCCAAGGCAGGATCACCCTTTCGCCAGCCAGCTGGGAGGTTGTAAGCTGGCTCAAGCCCACGAAAACGCTCGTCCCGGCGAACGGGATGAGTGCATGGGCTAGCCGCTGCCAAGGCACTCCAGTCAGCATGCCGGCCAGCTTGAGCCAGCCCCACACCCAGCCGCCGACGACGAGCGTTTCGGCGGCGATGTAGGCGAGCAGGATGCCGCCGTCCAGCCAGGTGAAGACGTCGTTCGCCTCCGGGTAGTAGGTGAACAGCCACCAGTGTCCTGCCTCGTTGAGCGGCCACCAGACCTCGTGGTCTACCAGCCACCCTGCCGCAGCCTGTTTCGCGGCCACCAGCCAGGGAGAAGCGCTCCACTGGAAGGCTCCGAGCGCCACGCCCAGCATGCCGAAGACCAGCAAGCGCGCAGGCCAATCGTTCATCTCCCTGGCCTTGTTTCCGGGGACGCTGGGATGGCCGAGTATTTCGGCATTGGGCGAACGCAGGGCGAGTTGCACCGCGTTCCGTTCCCCGGCGCAGCGGCCGCACGCATGGCAGGCCGAGGCGCTTTCCATGCGCCGGATGTTGATCAGCGGGGCGCAGTTGATAACATGCTGGCGGCTGGTGCGATGGCCGGCAGGCGCCGCGTCCCAGGCGGATTGATCGACCTTGAAGTGGACGGGTGCGATCTTCGCCAACAGGCCGAACACGCCGGAAACGGGGCACAGATGCTTGCACCAGACCCGTTTCTCGCGTCCCCAGATCAGCCCCACGGCAATGGCCGCGATGGTCGAGCCGCCCAGGATAAGCAGGGCGGGCTTCGGGTATTCGTAAACGCTGGTCATCTGCCCGAACACGGTGGTCATGACGAAGGCCACGAACGGCCACCCTCCCCACTTCATCCAGCGCGGGATGCCGCGCCCCAGGCCGAACCGGGAAACCCACTCGGTAAGCGCACCCTCCGGGCACAACACTCCGCACCACACCCGGCCCAGTGCCATGATGGAAAGAATGACGAAGGGCCACCAGATGCCCCAGAACGCGAACTGCGCGAAGCGGGTCAGGTTGTTCCAGATATGGGCCTGGTCCGGCGGCAGGGGCAGAAAAGCCGGCACGGCCACCAGCATGAGATAGCCCAGCACCACGAGCCATTGCGCAACGATGATGGCGTTGCGGTAGCGTCGCATGGCGAGCCCCAGACGGGCGAGCCGGCCGGTGCCGGGGCCAGAGGCCGCGATTTGCCCTGTCGCTGCATTCATGCCTTGCGCCTCATCGGTTTCAATTTGAGTAGCACGCCAAGGGCAAGTGCCCAGTAGACCGCGAGCAATGCGTAGGCCATGCCCGATGGCGCCGCCCGGTAACCGGTGAAGGCGGCCACGAGCCCGCCTGCCCGGGTACTGTCGTCCAGCAGGAATGCCGTGTTCCACAGCGGATCTGCCAGCGGCGGCAGCGCTTCCAGCCCGACGAGTTTTTCCGCACCGTCCACCAGCAGCGCCCCGCCAAGCAGCAGGAGCATCACTTCCGTGACGCGGAAAAAGGCGCGCCACGAAACAAACCGGCTGCCGCGGGAAAGCAGCCAATAGGCAGCCAAGGCGAGCAGGAAACCGGTCGCGCTACCCAGGGCAATGTCGGCATTCGCGCTGCCCTTGACCGCGCCGTAGAGGAACACCACCGTCTCCGCGCCTTCGCGTCCCACCGCCACCGCAGCCAGGACCGCAATGCCCAGCCAGTTGGCCCGATCGGCGGCACTTTCCATGCCGGCTTCCAGTTCCTTTTCAGACCGGCGCCGTGGCGGCGCATCCACCAGACCATCTGGAAAATTAGGCCACAGGCGACGAGCGGCATGACAGCCTGAAACCATTCGAGCGCATTTGCCGACACCCACGACTGGATGTCCATGATCGTTACGGCTAGGAACAGGGCAAGCCCCAGGCCTGCCGCGATTCCGCCCCACAGCCAGGGAAAGCCGGCGCGGGCGTCGGGACGGGCGCTGAGCCATCCGTGCAGAATGCCGATCACCAGCATCGCTTCGATGGTTTCCCGCCAGACGATGAAAAGCGCATTACCCATATGCCACTCCTTTTATTTCACGACGATGCGGCTACGTCCGGTGTCGGGATGGAATTCGTCAAANAAGTCATACTCGCCGGGCTTCAACGGGGCGATCACCACAAAGGATTCGGCGCCAGGCGCGAGTACCTTCTCTTTCCTCAGTTGCAGGCTCTCGAACTCGATCGCGTCGCGTCCTTCATTGCGCACCACAATCTTGAAGCGCACCCCGGCAGGCACGTTAAGGATGTTGGGGATCAGCCGCCCGTTCTTGGCCACCACGGTATAGGCGGGCAATTCCGCCGCGCCCGCTTGCGCAGGTGCGAGCAGAAAAACCGCCGCCGCGAGGGCGGCGGAAACGAGGCCAACGAACGCAGAAAAACGCAATGTCATGCTGTTCACGTGATGCCCTTAATATGAAAGTTGAGCACGCAATCCCAGCACCATGGCGTTGCTGGCGGCCGGGTTGGCGCCCATTCTCCAAACGTACTGAAAATCGGGNGAAAGCTCGAACTGGTTAGTGATGTGGTAGCGATAGTAGATTTCAGCCACCCTTTCCGCGCCGCTGGGNGTGAAGTTGATATTGTCGGTGAAGGTGGAGGCATCGGCCGGGTTATCGTTGCCAAGCAGATCCCGGGTGCCGCCGGCAGCATGGTAATCGTCGCTCGCCTGCAGCCAGCCAGCGGCCACCCCGATGGCGTCGGCGCCCCGATCCCAGTAGGAACCGTTGAACTCGGCTCCCAAGGTGAGGGCGCGGTCGAAGGGCACCTTGCCCTTGGCCATCTGGCCGTAACGTCCGAACAGGGTCACGCCGTCGCCCAAACGCTGGTCGGCGGAAATGCCCCAGCCGCCTTGCGATGCGGTGGAGCCGTCTAGCTCCGTGCCCTGCCCCTGTTGCCAGGCATACAGGCGGTAGTTGCCGGTCAGGCCGTCGAAGAACCTGAGCGAGGTCTCCGCCTGGGCCATGATCAGCGGGGATGAAAAGAAACGCTGGTAATTGGCGCCCACGCCGGTGCCGAACACGCCAAGGGACACGCGCCAGGTTTGGGGCTTGCGGGTCTCGTTCAGATAAGAAGCCACGAAGCCCGGCTGGAAGCCGTTGGCATCCACGCCGACCTGTCTGCCCGCGTCCAGCAGCGGGTTGTGCACGAAAATGGAATTCAGGAACTGGCGGCTTTCGTCGTTGGCACCGGCATTCCGGTCGAAGAAGCCGAAGATATCCATCTTGCCGAAGGTGAGCTCAAGGGTTTCGCGGGAGCGCGGCTTGAAGCCGCCAAAAGGCAGCGGGATAGCGGCCTGGTACCAGGCCTGGCCGAGAATCGCCACGGAGTCGTCCGGGCTGGCGCCGCTGGCGCGGAATGCCACGGCATTGGGCGCGCTGGCAAAGGCGCCCAGGTTGGCGAAGGGGCTATTGAGACCCAGCCCTTGGCCCATGCGGAAATGGGCGAATATCTTTTGATCCACGTTGCCGAAGGGCTCCAGCGGCAGTTCGGCGGTGACATCGGCACGATAGTTGAGCTGGCTGTTGCCGTCAGCGGTACCCTTGGGCAGGCCGGATGGCATCTGCGCCACGGTGGTCAGGCTCGCCCCGACTTTCAGCCCTTCCAGGCCTTCGGTTCGCTTGACCGCTTTCCTGGTTTCCAGCACGTCCTTCTCCGCCGCCTTCAGACGCGAGGTCAGATCGGGTTCATACTGGCTGATCTCGTCGCTATCCAGCGCCTTGTTCACTTGTTCCTGGGCCTGTTCCAGGGATTGCACACGCTTCTCGATGTCGGCTGGCACCTTGGCAGCGTGGTCGGCCTGGATTTGCTTCTCCAGTTCGGCATTGCGTTTTTCGAGATTATCCAGGCGCTCGTTGAGCTTCTGGATAAGCTTCGTCAAGTCGGCCTCCGAAGAGGCGGCATGGGCCGGCAGCGCGGCAAACAGCGCAGCGGCGAGCGCCAAAGGTTTCATGGCAAAAGAATGCGACACGCTTAGTACCCGCCCTTCTTGCCGATGCCGACATAGGTGAAGTCGTACTCCACCTCGAAGGGCCTGAACCAGGGGCGCACGCCAGTAAGGCGGTCGATGTGGCGACCGAAATGCGAACCGGCAGAAGGCGGATAGATGGTGTACTTGACATGATATTTGCCCGGCCCCATGAGCTTCACGTTGTCGCCGTAATGCGGGCCGTCGTTGGCCACCATGGGCATGAAATCGCCGCTGATTTTNTCGTTACCGCCCTGCTTGGTGACTTCGTACTTGACCGTCAAATAGGGCATCCATGCACCTTCGTCAAAGCCGTTGGGGTTGTTGGCCAGGGCATGGATGTCAGCTTCCAGGTGCACGTCGGAATCCTTGGCCGGGCGCATCATGCCTTCCGGTTCCATTTCGACTGGTTGCAGATAGACGGCGCCGAGTTCCATTCCATTGCGCTGCTGAGGCGTGCCGATCGGGTATTCCACGGCCAGGGCGGTCGCCGGGAGGATGGCCGTCAATGCAGCCAGAGCAATGGGGGCAACGAGGTTACGAAAATGCATGGGGTTTCTCCCTATTCCAAGGTTCAGTAAACGTTGGCTTGCTACAGGGGTAAGAGAAACCCGTTGGCTGGCTGATCGGATTATTTCGTCAGAATTAGTTTGCCGTGGCGTGTGATCCTTAGGACATAGCGCTCGTTGTCATGCTCGATCACCAATGCGCGCGATCCCTGGAACAACATCTCCGAAGAGATGGACTCCGGCTGTCGGTCCGCCTTGCTTTGGCTAGATTCTGGCGCGCTTTGTGTGATGCGACTATTCTGCATCAGTAAACTATAACAGGAATGATTCGTGTTTGCAACAATAGGCATGTGAAGTTTGAGATAGCGATCAAACATGATGTGCGCGATGGAGGTGAAGAAGACAAAGGCTCTGGAGATCCCGGAGCAGACCGAGAGCCAGATAGACTCCGTGAAGGACTTCGTACGGCCGCATTCCGGCAAGATGCCGTATGCATCTATTCAGCCATTAACGGCTGCCTGGCAATAGGAACGACGACGCGAAGCCGCGTGTCCGGGAAAGCGCCGAATATACTCAAGACTGGGACGGCAACGTCGCTCCCATCACCGGCATGTCATAGGTGGAAAGGACATAGAACTCGCTGTGGTGGATTTCGACCGGCTCCGGATCATCAGTGAAGAAAAGCGAGGCGGCGGCCTCGCGCTCGTCAAGGCGATCGCGCACGCCCATGGCGGAAGACTGGAACTGACCGATACGCCTGGAGGTCGGCTGGCCGTACGGCTCAGCCTGCCTCTCACCTGAACCCAGGAGTTGGCGGTCTGCCTTCTGGGCTGACATTCGGAATGCTGCCCTTTTCATTTTTGTACCAGTTTGTCCATCACCAAGCTATGGACCATGCGGGCCACAATCTTCCTTTCCGCCGCAGACAGCTTATGAAAATCCACCAAGAAGTCATGCTCGAATTTCGAGCGGGTAGAGGATGGCTTGGTGTGACCATTCCCGAAGGTGAGCCACTCGGGCGATTCCCCAAGAGTTTTTGACATTTGAAGCAGTGTGGAATGGCGTAATGACTTGATCTTTCCGTTTTCAAGGTTGCACAGCAGAGACGGAGAAACACCACATCGCCTGGCGAGTTCGGCTTGGCTCAGTCCTGCGCGAATCCTGGCGTCTTTGATTCGGTTAGCGAGCGCCATATCCTTCCGAATCGCCATGGTCTTCCTTTCTATATATAGCGTCAGCATGAGTCCTGTGGCAATACTTAGGTTTTCGCTTGCCGATAAACAGGATTCTTTATTTTTGGGGGCGCGCACGACTAGATAGGGGACAGACGTTGACGGTAGACAAAAACCAATCCCGTCCTGTCCGACCGATCTTCAAGTCTGACGGTTCCACCCAGACGTTCGGCGATATTACGCACAATTGCCAGACCCAGGCCGCTTCCGCCATCATGGCTCCCGGGCACACGGTAATGTTCGTGTTCGCATGGCCTCATAACATATGGCTTCAAATCACATCGCTATAGATTTTTACAAGGTCTCGCCGAACAGCCAAGGCCCAAAAGGTTTAAGGTGCCTATCCATGGAATTGCGTAGTCGTACGCCCTGCTTCGCCGCAGCTGGTTGTTGATCGTGGCTTCGATAGTCAGCATATGTCTGTGAAACATCGTAACGCTTCAGTCGCTACCTTTTACCCTGGACTCGACCATGAATGACAACCCATCACAGCGAGCAACCGTTCACGAGCGTACCGTGCATGACGATTGTCGCGCCGAGGACGACAAGTTACCGCATCTACCGCCCAAAAACCCTCTTCGCCTCCGACGCACCATTCGACGCACTGAGTTGCGTCAAATGGTGCCGCTGGCCGACACGACAATCTACGATATGGAGAGACACGGAGAATTTCCGCGCCGCTTCAATCTGACGGCGCGCTGCGTGGTGTGGGACCTGGCCGAGGTGGAGGCCTGGATAGCCGCGCGGCGGCAGGCCTCAGACTCTGATCAACTGAAGCGGGCGCCCTCGCCCGATGTACGCCAACGCAAGCGTCGCCCTGTCAAAGCAAGGCCTGCGTCGTGAGCACCTTCATCGATGGCGGCAGCAAGGTCGGAGTGTGCGACTTGCCTGCGGTCCACGCGTCAATCATGTCGGCCCATTCCTGCAGCATGTGACGCCGCTGCTCGGCATATTCAGCCTTGTTGTAGACGCCTCGCGACGAGCGACCGTCTTCGTGTGCTAGGCACTTCTCGATCCAGTCGCTGTTGAAGCCGAGCTCGTTGAGGATGGTCGAACCCGTGCGCCGCAGGTCGTGCACGGTGAAGAGTTCCAGCGGCAGGCTGTTCGTTTTCGCGCGTTCGACTATTAGTTGCGTAACCCGGTTGAGTGTGGCGTTGGACATGCATTTGTCAGCGTCGTAGCGCGACGGAATCAGGTAGCGCGAACCGCCGGCACAGGTGCGCAGGGCGACCATGATATCGAGCGCCTGCTGCGACAAGTAGATGTTATGGGCTTTGGACGCTTTCATGCGTTCCTTCGGGATGCTCCATAGCGCCTTCTCAAAATCCACCTCGTCCCACGTCGCGTGGATCAACTCGCTCTTGCGCACCAGGGTGAGCAGAATCAGCCGCAGGCCGAGCTTGATGGTGGGGTACGACGCGACATGCTCCATCTGGGACAGCATGATGCGAATCTCGCTCGGCGACAGCGCGCGGTCCTTCGGAACGAAGGTGGCGATCGACGACGGGCCAACGTCGTCGGCGGGGTTGGCCACCTTCTCGCCATGCAGAATGGCAAAGCCATAGACCTGTTTAACGATATCGCGGACGTGGATCGCCGTGGCCGGCGCCCCNCTGCCCTTGACCTTGTTGCACAGCCCACGCAGGTCGTCGGCCGTAATCTCGGTCAGCAGCCGATTCTGGAAAACCGGCAGGATGTCGCGATCGAGGATGCTCTTGCGCATGGATCGCGTGCTGTCGGCCATGCGCGCCTCGGCGGCCCACCTGGCGGTAAATTCGCCGAAGGTCTTGGCCTCAGCAAGCCGGCGCTTCTGGCGCTGCTTCTCCTGCGAAGGCGACCGCCCTTCAACCACGGCACGCCTGGCCTCCAGGCAGCGCTCACGCGCCCTGGCCAGCGACAAGCCATCTGGCCCGTAGCGGCCGATCGTCAGAGTTTCGCGGCGCCCATTGAGGCGATAGTCGTAACGGAAGGTGACGGTGCCGACCGGTGAGACAGTCACGTACATGCCGTCCCGGTCGGCCACCTTGTATTGAGCGCTCTTGGGCTTGAGGTTCTTCAGTGCGGTATCGGTGAGCATCGGTGTTCTCCCTTGTGCGCAACGGTTTTACCGTCACAAACATTCAGAATGACAACCCGCCCGTAACCCGCATGAAATCTAGCTTTTCGCTTGATTTTTTACCGTCATGCGCCAAAACGGCTTGACGGTAGAAATTCTAATCCTTAGAGACCGCTTTTGGCTACCGTCAGATTGACCGACACTTTGCTCTGGTTACCAGCAATCGTTACCGATAGATGTCGTGACATATACTTATAATAATCAATAAGTTAATACAACTTCCCGATAGTCGCCGATAGCCCGTGAAGAAGCCTGGATTATTCCCATTCAATCGTTGCCGGCGGCTTGCCGCTGATGTCGTAGACGACACGGTTGAGGCCGCGCACTTCGTTGATGATGCGGTTGGAAACCTTGCCAAGCAGGGTGTAGGGCAGCTCGGCCCAGTGGGCGGTCATGAAATCGCTGGTGACGACGGCTCGCAATGCAACCACATAGTCGTAGGTACGGCCGTCGCCCATCACGCCGACTGACTTGACCGGCAGGAACACGGCGAAGGCCTGACTGGTTTTCTCATACCAGCCGCTTGCACGCAATTCGTCGATGAAGATGGCATCCGCCTGGCGCAGCAGGTCGGCGTATTCGCGCTTGACTTCGCCGAGGATGCGCACACCCAGACCGGGACCGGGGAAGGGATGCCGATAGACCATGTCGTGCGGCAGGCCGAGCGCGATGCCCAGCTCGCGTACTTCGTCCTTGAACAGTTCGCGCAGCGGTTCCAGCAATTTGAGATGCAGCGTATCGGGCAGGCCGCCGACGTTGTGGTGGCTCTTGATGGTGTGCGCCTTCTTGGTCTTGGCGCTGGCCGATTCGATGACGTCCGGATAGATCGTGCCCTGCGCCAGCCACTTGGCCTTGGGCAGCTTCTCGGCCTCTTCCTGGAACACATGGACGAATTCGCGGCCGATGATCTTGCGTTTCTGTTCGGGGTCGGTCACGCCGGCGAGTTCGTTCATGAAGCGCTCGCGCGCGTCGACGTGGATGACCTTGACGCCAAGGTTGGCGGCGAAGGTCTGCATCACCTGCTCGGCCTCGTTCAGCCGCAGCAGGCCGTTGTCGACGAACACGCAGGTGAGTTGCTTGCCGATGGCGCGGTGCAGCAGTGCGGCGACCACCGAGGAATCGACGCCGCCGGACAAGCCCAGAATAACCTCGTCGCTGCCGACTTCGGAACGTACCTTGCCGATGGCTTCATCGACGTAATCGGGCATGTTCCAGTCGCCTGCGCAGCCGCACAGGTCGCGCACAAAGCGGTTGAGCAGGGTCTTGCCCTGCAGCGTGTGGGTGACTTCGGGGTGGAACTGCACGCCATAGAACTTGCGGTCCTCGTCCGCCATCGCAGCGATCGGCGTGGCGGCGTTGCTCGCCATCACCTTGAAGCCGGGCGGCAATGCGGTCACCTTGTCGCCGTGACTCATCCACACGTCGAGCAGACCGTGACCCTCGTCGTTGACGCGATCCTGGATGTCGCGCAGCAGCGCCGTATGGCCACGCGCACGGATCTCGGCGTAACCGAACTCGCGCTTGGTGGCGTTTTCGACCTTGCCGCCGAGTTGAGCCGCCATGGTCTGCATGCCGTAGCAAATTCCCAGTACGGGCACGCCCAGTTCAAACACGATTTGTGGCGCCCGCGGTGTTTCTTCCTCGTAAACCGAATTCGGACCGCCAGAGAGAATGATGCCGGCAGGGGAAAAGTCGCGGATGAATGCTTCGGTCACGTCATGGGAATGCAACTCGCAATACACGCCGGATTCGCGCACGCGGCGTGCAATGAGCTGGGTGTATTGGGAGCCGAAATCGAGGATGAGGATTTTCTGGTGCATAGCTGGCCGGGCTGGCCCGGTGAGGATTAATCGATGAGGCGGTATTCGACCGAAGACACCACGCGCACTTTCTTGATGTAGGGCGTGCTGGCGTCGCGGTCTTCGATGGAGAACTGGCCCTGATTGGCTCGCCGGATCTTGCCCAGACGGCTGTCCGAATCCTTGGCGAATTTTTCAGCCGAGATACGCGCATTCTTGGTCGCTTCCTCGATCATGGCCGGTTTCAGCGCATTGAGGCCGGTGAACAGGAACTGCGTGCGGTTTTCGTAGTTCTCGGGGGCGAGCGCGATGCCCTGCTTGCCGAGCTCGCCCAGGTGCGCCATCGCCTCACGCACGCGATCGACCTGACGGGTATAGACGGTG
This sequence comes from Thiobacillus sp., assembly GCF_013693775.1. Lineage (NCBI taxonomy): Bacteria > Pseudomonadati > Pseudomonadota > Betaproteobacteria > Nitrosomonadales > Thiobacillaceae > Thiobacillus > Thiobacillus sp. The sequence continues at coordinate 79,483 of NZ_CP059257.1, read as the reverse complement.
AGCGTCGATTTGCCGCTGTAGCGCAGGCGTTCTGCCAGCTGGGCGTTACCGTAATCCTGGGCCTGGCGGTCGGTGATCGACGGCGCCGAAACTGAAATCTCGTCAGGCTTGAAGCCGCTCGACTGCAGGAAGGCGGCAATTTTCGCGTTCTTTTCCTGCAGGGCCTGATACAGCTTGGGCAAATCGTTGTCCGCTTCGCTGAATGCAACCGGCCAGATGGCGGTATCGGCCGGGACTTCGCGTTCGGCAAGTCCCTTGACCTCGACGCTGCGATCGGCCTGCTTGAACTGCAGCAGGGACTGCCCCAGCACCCAGGCGCCCGCGACCATGCCTGCGGCCAGCAGCAGGGCTTCGATGATCCGCCGCGTGCTCATGTCACTCGACGCGATAATTCGGCGCTTCCTTGGTGATCTGCACGTCGTGCACGTGCGACTCGCGGATACCGGCGCCGGTGATCTCGACGAATTCGGCCTTCGCGTGCATCTCGGTGATGCTCGAAACGCCCAGATAGCCCATGCTGGAGCGCAGGCCGCCCATCAGCTGGTGAATCACCGCCAGCACGCTGCCCTTATAGGGCACGCGGCCTTCGACGCCTTCGGGAACCAGCTTCTCGGCGCTTTTNTCGGTGTCCTGGAAATAGCGGTCGGAGGAACCCTGCTGCATGGCGCCCAGNGAGCCCATGCCGCGATAGGATTTGTAGGAACGGCCCTGGAACAGCTCGATATCGCCCGGCGCTTCCTCGGTGCCGGCCAGCAGGCCACCCAGCATGACGCAATTGGCGCCGGCCGCCAGCGCCTTGGAAATGTCGCCCGAATAGCGGATGCCGCCATCGGCGATCACGCCCACGCCGCTGCCCGCCAGGGCATCGGCCACGTTGGCGACCGCGGTGATCTGCGGCACGCCGACGCCGGCGACCATGCGCGTGGTACAGATGGAGCCGGGGCCGATGCCGACCTTGACCGCATCAGCGCCGTGCTCGACCAGTGCTGCGGCAGCTGCCGCGGTGGCGATATTGCCGCCGATGACCTGCACCTCGGGAAAATTCTGCTTGACCCAGCGCACCCGCTCGAGCACGCCCTTGGAATGGCCATGCGCCGTATCGACCGTAATCACGTCGACCCCGGCGGCCACCAGCGCGGCCACGCGTTCCTCGGTGCCCTCGCCGGTGCCGACAGCGGCGCCCACGCGCAGACGGCCCATCGCGTCCTTGCACGCCAGCGGGTGCTCGCTGGATTTCTGGATGTCCTTGACGGTGATCAGGCCGCGCAGTTCGAACGCATCATTGACCACCAGCACGCGCTCCAGCCGGTGCTTGTGCAGCAGGGCCATCGCCTCGTCGCGGTTGGCACCTTCCTTCACCGTCACCAGCCGCTCTTTCGGCGTCATGATGTTGGCGATAGGTTGGTCGAGCTGGGTTTCGAAGCGGAGGTCGCGGTTGGTGACGATGCCGACTACCTTGCCGCCATCGATCACCGGCAGGCCCGAAATGCGCTTCGCACGGGTAATCTCCAGCACCTGGCGCACGGTCATCTGCGGCGCGACGGTGATCGGGTCCTTGACCACGCCGGATTCGAAGCGCTTGACGGCGGCGACCTGCGCGGCCTGCATTTCGGCGTTCATGTTCTTGTGGATGATGCCGATGCCACCTTCCTGAGCCAGCGCAATCGCCAGTCGCGCTTCGGTCACCGTATCCATGGCGGCAGAAAGCAGCGGCAAATTCAGGGTGATGCTGCGGGTCAGTTGCGTGGCGAGGCTGACATCGCGNGGAAGAACGGTGGAATGGGCGGGAACGAGCAGGACGTCGTCGAACGTCAGCGCTTTNTGCAGAACACGCATGGGTTTTCCTTGGACGCAAAGCGGAATTATACGCGCCCCGCCCATGCCCGCACAAACCGGCCGCCCCGGCGGGCGGCGCGCCTTGGTCGAAATCTACCAAGCCGAATCGGCGGCGAGCGGTTGACTCCGCTGTCCGATGCGACTAACTTTGCACCAGCGTCAACCTGCAGGGCTGATGGAGCGACAGTCCAGGCCCTAATGCCAAACAACCCGAGGAGATAAAACAATGTCCAAAGTTCTGCTTGCCCTGACTTCCGCCGCCCTGATCGCCCTCGCCGGCTGTGCCACCCAGCAGGCTGCCGAACCCGCCAAGCCCACGCTCAGCGCCGAAGCCAAGGCCGCACTCGCCGCCGCCGAGGCCGCCGTGAAGGAGGCCAACGCCAAATTCGCACTCTGGACCACTGCCGATGACGCCCTGAAGGCCGCCCAGGCCGCCGCCGAAAAGGGCGACAGCGAAACCGTGATCAAGCAATCCAAACGCGCCCAGGAACAAGTCAAGCTGGGCATTGCCCAATTGAATTATCCTTTGCTGAAAATCGGCGACTGATCGCACCAGCCCGACCGGCAAGAGGCCTCCTGCGGGAGGCCTTTTGCTTTCCGGCTGCCGCGTTCAGGCGGCGTCGCCGCCGCCCTTCTTGGTGGCCTTGCCTTCCTCCGCGCGCTTGCGCCGCACTTCCTTGGGGTCGGCGATCAGCGGGCGGTAGATCTCGACGCGGTCGCGGTCGCGCACCTTCTCGTCCAGCTTCACCAGCTTGCTGAAGATGCCGACCTTGTTTTTGCGAGGTCGATTTCCGGGTGCGCATCGAGCACGCCGGAGGCGCGGATCGCGTCCTCGACCGTCGCGCCCTCGGGAAGACTCACCTGCAAAATCGGCTGTTCGTACGGCAGGGCGTAGACGACTTCGACGTGTATCGGCGTCTCGTTCATGATACCCACGCCTCATCTGCCCGATGCACGAAGGCGTCGACCAGGGTGCGGGCAATGTGGTCGAACACGGGCGCCAGCACCGTTTCCAGCGCGCGGCTGGAAAACGTGTAGTCGAGACGGAACATTACCTTGCAGGCGTCGTCACCGAGCGGCACGAAGGTCCAGTCGCCCTCCAGATGGGAAAAAGGGCCTTCCTGCAGGCGGATGCGCATTTCGTGCGGGCGCGTCTTGGTGTTTTCGGTGGTAAAGCTGTGACGGACCCCAGGTAGGCGATATGGATGGTCGCCACGGTGGTGGTCTCGTCACGCCACTTGAGCGTCGTGCCGCCGCACCAGGGCAGGAAGGTCGGGTAGTCCTCGACCCGGTCGACCAGGTCGAACATGCGTTCCGGCGTGTGCGCCACCAGCACGCTTTTTTCCACTCGCGCCATGTGAAATCAAGGAAGCCCTGTAAAATCAGGCATTGTACGCAAGGCCGTCCGCCATGAGCATCGTCGACAACAAANAAGCCTTTCACGACTATTTCATCGAAGAGCGCTACGAGGCCGGCCTCGTGCTCGAAGGCTGGGAAGTGAAAGCCATCCGTGCCGGCCGGGTGCAACTGAAGGAGGCCTATGTCGTCGTCAAGAACGGCGCGGTGTATCTGATCGGCTGCCACATCAGTCCGTTGCCCACCGCCTCCACCCATATCCACCCCGACCCCACGCGCTCGCGCAAACTGCTGCTGCACGCGGCGGAAATCAACAAGCTGATCGGCAAGACCGAACGCGCCGGCTTCACGCTCGTGCCACTCGACATGCATTACTCGAAAGGCCGCATCAAGCTGGAAATCGGGCTGGCCAAGGGCAAGAAGCAACACGACAAGCGTGCGGCGGAAAAAGAGCGCGAATGGCAACGCGAGAAGCAGCGCCTCATTCGCGCCAGCTAACGTCGATACGGGATATAGCGCCGACCAACGGATGAAATAATCCGCTTATCGGTCGGGACTTCCCTTGTGCTCCTGTCGAATTGTCGACTACAATTGTCAACATATCGACAACCAAGGAAATCCCATGTCGGCTCTTCCCGTTTACGACGTCGAGTTCATCCCGCTGGAACGCCGTTTGGGTGACCGTCGGGTTGCCCCGCGTGACGCTGCATTGCCGCCCCAGATCATGGCCGATCGCCGCAAGACGACGAGCCGGCGTGCCGAAGATCGCAAACCCGCAACACTGAAATCCGTCTGATCCGACGTCTTGGCGCGCTGCGCGTCAAGACGTTTATCCTGTCCCCGGTTATAGCCGAGGCCTCTCCCGCGTTTTCTCCCATATCGTCCCTCTCACGATCGATTCGTGGCCTCCCCTTCCTGGCCGTGGACGGATCAGGCTTTGCCACCGCAGCGACAGCCATGTGACAATGGCGACCATCCAGCCCGTTCCCTCGTTTTTCCCCGAAAGTTGAGTCCAGTTTGCCTGTCACCGTAGCTGACCTTCCCGCCTACACTGACATCATCGACGTCCGTTCCNCCGGCGAATTTTCCGAGGACCATATTCCTGGCGCAGTCAATTTGCCGGTACTGGACGACGCCGAGCGCGAGCGTGTGGGCACGCTGTACAAGCAGATATCATCGTTCGAGGCCAAGAAGGTGGGCGCGGCACTGGTTTCGCGCAACATCGCGAACCATCTGGACGCCTGGTTCATCGACAAGCCCAAATCGTATCGCCCGCTCGTCTATTGCTGGCGCGGCGGCAGCCGTAGCGGTTCGCTGACGCATGTCCTGCAGAAAATCGGCTTTGGCGCCGTGCAGCTCGAAGGGGGCTACAAGGCCTATCGGCGTCATGTGGTGGCCGAGCTCGACCGCCTGCCGGCGCTGTTGACCTATCGCGTGGTATGCGGCCCGACTGGCAGCGGCAAANGTCGTCTGCTACAGGCCCTGGCTGACGCAGGCGCCCAGGTACTCGATCTCGAGGCGCTGGCGGCACATCGGGGTTCGCTGCTGGGCGCGCTCCCGGATCAGCCTCAGCCATCGCAANAANGCTTCGAAAGCGCGATCTGGTTCGCGTTGAGCCGCTTCGACTTGGCGCGCCCCGTATTCGTCGAATCGGAAAGCAAGAAGATCGGCGCGCTGCGCGTCCCCGACGCGCTGATCACCGCCATGCGCGCCAGTACCTGCCTGCGGCTGGAAGTGCCCCTGCCAGCACGGGTCCGGTTGCTGACCGAGGATTACATGCATTTCCTGCACGACNCCGGGACGATCAATCGCCAACTCGCCTACCTCACTCCCTTGCGCGGCAACGAGACTGTGGCGACGTGGCAGACACTGGCCAATGAACGGGCGTGGCCCGAACTGGTGACTGCCCTGCTCGACCAGCATTACGACCCGAGCTATCTCAAATCGCTCGCGAAAAACTACGCAGCTTCGCCTTCTGATCAGCTCTTCCACACGGACGACCTGTCGGCCAGTGGGCTGCAGCAACTGGCGCGCACGATTCTGGCCGCCGCCTAGGCATCTTCCTCCGCCCTAGAGCAGCTTCCCGAGCACGAAACCGATCACGATGCCGATGATGATCGCGATGGTCAGCCCGCGATAGGTCAGGACGTCCTTCGAATAGCCGCGCCGGATGGCAACGTAGGACACCAGATAGCCGATCGCGTTGAGCAGCCAGATAAAGCCGATCGACAGTATCTTGACGATGACCGGCCCAATCACCGGTACCAGCGCGATGACGCCCAGCAGCCAGACAAAGGCATTGGAGATCAGCCCCACGGCCACTACGCTGGCGGCGATCACGCTGCGGTCGACATTGAAATGCAGCCCCACCCACACCAGTCCGCCGATCGCGCACCACAACGGCAGCATCACCTTCCAGTTGCGCCACCAGGGAGTTCGCGCCTGCATGTGAACTGCTTCATCGAGCGGTTCAGACATACCCGTGTTTCCAGGCCAACAATGAGCGCTCAGCCACGCGCCACCTCGATTACGTTCTGCACATGTTGCAGGCGCGCCAGCAAACGCGACAACTGCTGCAGTTCCCTGATCCGCACCGTGAGTTGCATATAGGCATATTCACCGCGGCTGTCGGTATTCACGCGCAGCACGTCGAGCCTGTCCTTGGCGATGACGTCGGACACGTCACGCAGCAGGCCTTGCCGGTCGAAGGCCTTGAGGCGGATATCCACCTCGAAGGCGGCATTTGCGTCGAGCACCCATTCCGCCGGCAGCATGCGGGCAGGATTGGCACGCTTGAGCGAGGCGCAGTCGTGACGATGCACGGTCAGTCCGCGCCCGACCGTGGTGTAGGCGACAATGTCGTCGGGCGGCTGCGGCTTGCAGCAACGGGCCAGCGTCAGCGGCACGTCGCCCAGGCCAGGAATCGTAACGGGATTGCCCGATCGGGCGCGCGCACGCGGTTTGGCGGTGGGCGTCAGCGCCGGCGAAGGCTTGCCCGGCTCCTGCAAGGCATTGACCAGATCGCGCTGGCCGACATCGCCGCGACCGAGCGCAGCCAGGAACTCCTCCACCTTGCCGAACTTGAGCCGCTGCGCAAGCTTCTCCTGATTCGTGTCGCCCACGCCCAGGCGCTTGAGCTCTTTTTCCAGCAGGCTGCGACCGAGGCTCACCTGCTCGCCGACATCGCGCTGGCGAAACCAGGTGCGCACCTTGGAGCGTGCGCGATGGGTAACCAGGTAGCCCAGTGCCGGATTGAGCCAGTCACGGCTCGGCTCGCCTTCCTTCACCGTGACGATCTCGACGCGCTGGCCGTTGTCGAGCACCGTGTTGAGCGGCACCATCGCACCGTTGACCTTGGCGCCACGGCAGCGATGCCCCAGATCGGTGTGCAGCGCGTAGGCGAAATCCACCGGCGTGGCACCCCGGTCGAGCGCCACGACCCTGCCCTGCGGCGTCAGCACGTAGACCTGGTCCTGGAACAGCTCGGTCTTGAACTGTTCGGTAAACTCGCTGCTGTCGGCAACGTCGTCCTTCCATTCCAGGATGCGCCGCAGCCAGGCAATCTTTTCCTCGTACAGTGCGTCCTGGCGGCCGCCCTCCTTGTAGCGCCAGTGCGCGGCAACGCCGAGTTCGGCATGCCGGTGCATGTCGAAGGTTCTGATCTGCACTTCGAGTGCCCTGTCCTCCGGCCCGATGACGGCGGTGTGCAGCGAACGGTAGTCGTTACTCTTCGGCTGCGAGATGTAGTCGTCGAATTCGCCCGGGATCGGCTGCCACAGGTTGTGCACCAGGCCCAGCACGGTGTAGCAGTCGATCTCGTGCTTGACCAGCACGCGCACCGCACGGATGTCGTAGAGTTGCTCGAAGCTCAGCCGTTTGCGCCGCATCTTGTTGACGATGCTGGCGATATGCTTGGGCCGGCCGCTCACTTCGGCTTCGATGCCATGTAGCGCGAGTTCGGCCTGCAAGCGTTCGATAATGCCCTTGATGTAGGCCTCGCGGTCGGCACGCTTTTCGTCAAGCTGCGTGGCGATGGTCTTGTAGGTATCGGGTTCCAGATAGCGGAACGCCCAGTCTTCCATTTCCCACTTGATCTGCCACACGCCGAGCCGGTTGGCCAGCGGGGCGAAGAGTTCTCGCGCCTGCTGGCCCAGTGCCTCGCGCGTCGCGGCGTCCTGGCTCGCCGCGCAGCGCAGGGCATGCGTGCGTTCCGCCAGCTTGACCAATACGACGCGAATATCCTCCACCATCGCCAGCACCATCTGCCGCAAGGCCTCGAGCTGGGCATGCGGGTCGACGCGCTTGTCGGTGGCGCTGGCAGCCAAGGTCTCGATGCGGGCCATCGCAGCCACGCCGCGGGCCAGCCGGGCAGCCGTGCCGAAAGTGGTATCGAAATCGGCAGTATCGCCCAGACAGGCATGCAGCAAAGCGGCAGCGACGGCATCGGCCCCAACCCGCAATTCGGCCACGATCAAGGCCGCTCCTACACTGTGTGCAAATGCCGGGGTGCTGCCCAGTTGGGCATGGACATACCCCAGCGCGCGCCAGGGCAGATCGTTTTCCGCCACCGGCAGCACGCGTGCCAGCGCCTGCCGGGCCGATTCCAGATCGGTGGCTTCATAGCAGCGGGGGCGGACAGTATCATTCATCAAGCAAAGCGGTATGCCAGTAGCGGCGATGAGATGGTCGATATTCTGAGGCCACCACCCCGGCTTCGCCAAACGTCAGGCTGATGCGCCCNCCAGAATCGCTGCGCAGAATGTTCGCATCCAGCGCGCGAAACCGCGCCACGACCTGCGGATGGGGATGGCCGAAACGATTGCGATAGCCTACCGTGAAAACCCCATAGCGCGGATGCACCTGCTCGACGAACTCGGCCAGCGACGAAGTACGGCTGCCGTGATGCCCGGCCACCAATACCGTTGCCAATATATCCGTGCTGGATTCCAGCAATTCGAGTTCGCCACGCCGTTCGGCGTCCCCTGTGATCAACAGGCTTCGGCCGCCCCGGCTGACTTTCAGCACGCAACTGTAATCATTGTCCCGGCGGCCGGGCTCTGTATACGCCGCGACAGGTGGATTCAGGATGTCAAAACGCACGCCGTCCCATTGCCAGTGCTGACCGCGATGGCAATGGGACGGCGACGGGGCTGTCGTCAAAAGCGGGCTCGTCGTCGGCAAACCGTGCAACAACCAGCCTGTCGGAATATCGCGCAACACCGATCGCAAGCCACCGCTGTGATCGTTGTCGTCGTGCGAGACGATGACACCGGACAATTTCCCGATGCCCAATGTGCGCAAATACGGCACGACGATGCGTTCGCCTGCGTCGCTGCCGGCAAACGCCGGGCCCGTATCGTAGAGTAGCGCGTGCTCAGCCGTGCGGATCAGGATGGCCGTACCCTGGCCCACGTCGATCACGTCAGCCTGAAAGGTATCGGGTGCAATGCTCGTTCGCAGCGGGAAGATCAGCGGCAGCCAAAGCAGCCCGCCCATCGCCCGCATCGGAAATCCGCGCGGCAACAACAGCCACAGCGTACCCGTCACCGCCAGCAACAGCGCCCCCNNTTCCGGCACGGGTCGCGACACCACCGCCCACGGCAGTTCACTGGCCCAGATCAGCCCTTGGCCAAGCCAGGCCATCAACCAGGCGGCCAGATGCCACAGCGGCGGCACGATCACCCCCAACAAGGCCAGCGGCGTCACCAGCCAGCTGACGACCGGAATGGCGACGGCATTGGCAAGCGGAGAAATCAACGACACCTGCTGGAACAGCAACAGCAGGGCCGGTGCCAGCGCCAGGGTGACTGCGCCCTGCACCGTCACCCAGGCGCGCAGCTTGTCCGCTTGCCCTACACGCCCGAACGTCGCCCACAGGATCGCTGCCATGGCGCCGAACGACAGCCAGAAACCGGCCGACAACACCGCCCAGGGATCGATCAGCAAGACCACGAACAGGGCCCATGTCAGCGCCGAGAATGGCCGCGGTTCGCGCCGTCCCCAGAATGCCAGCGCCAGCACGCCGAGCATGAACAGCGTACGCTGCGCCGGTACCTGAAAGCCCGCGAGCAAGGCATACGCATACGCCGCCAATACGGCAGCCAGCAGCCCCGCCTGCCGCGCCGGAAGACGTTCTGCCGCGCGCGGCCAGCGCCGCCAGCCAAACGCCACCGCCCAACCGGCCAGGGCGGCAATCATGGTGACGTGCAAACCAGAGATGGAAAGCAGGTGGTTTCCCNNGGTCCGGGTGAAGGCGCGCCATTGGTCATGCGGAATGCTGCGCTGGTCACCGACCACCAGGGCTGCGATGACGCCGGCGTAGGGTGCGTCGCCCAAGGTGGCAGCGATCCGCTCGCGAATGGCGGCACGCGTAGCGGCAATCCACGCGGCAGGCGTAGCTGCCTGCGCATCCAGACGCCGGGGAGAGGGATTCTCGCGTACATATCCCGAGGCGGCGATGTCGCGTTCCAGCATCCAGGCCTCGAGGTCGAAACCGTGCGGATTGTGCGTACCGTAGGGCCGCTTCAACCGTACTGTGAATTGCCAGCGCTCGCCCGCCTTCACGGTCGGATTGCGCGCNCCNTCTCGGGGCCAGTAGCGCGCAAGCTGGATGCGATGCAGGACCGGGCCATGGGGCGTCAGGGTGCGCTCGATATCCAGCACGAAGCGCTCGCCTCGCGCATCAACCTGAGGCAGATCGTTCACCACGCCCACCACGGCAAGGTCCACCCCTTGCCAGTGGTCCGGCAGACGATCGGCGAGGCGCAGGTCGGCCCGCCATGCGGCCCATGTAAATCCCAACGCCACCCCCAGCAACACCACTGCCAGACGGCGCAGCGTTTCAGGTACCTCTCCGGAGAAACGTGGAAGCCACACCGCTGCTGACAACAACGGAAGCAGCCCCAGCCAGCGGACAGAAGGTAGTGTCGCCTGTTGCTGCAGCAGCCAGACACCGAAGCAGAACGCGATGAGGGTGATCCGCATCGCGCGAACGCTCAGAGGACTTGCAGCATCCCGTCGACCAGCCTGATCTGGCGGTCCATGCGCGCGGCAAGTTCGACGTCGTGGGTCACGACAACCAGGCTGGTCTCGTGTTTGCGGTTGAGTTCGCGCATCAGGTCGAATACGGCATTGGCGGTATGACGGTCGAGGTTGCCGGTCGGCTCGTCGGCCAGGATGCAGGCGGGCCGAGTGACCAGCGCACGCGCGATGGCGACGCGCTGGCGCTCGCCACCGGACAGTTCGCCGGGACGATGGACAAGCCGATGCCCCAGGCCCACCTCGTTCAGCACCTCGGTTGCGCGGGCCATGGCCTGGTCATGCTCCATACGGCGGATAGTCAATGGCATGGCCGCGTTTTCCAGCGCGGAAAATTCCGGCAATAGGTGATGGAACTGGTAGACAAACCCCAACGCGGTATTGCGCAGCTGGCAGCGCGCCGCCTCGGAAATGGCGAACGGATCCTGCCCCAGCAGCGCCACGCGGCCACGCGTTGGTACATCAAGGCCGCCCAGCAGATGCAGCAACGTGCTCTTGCCCGAACCCGAGGACCCGACGATGGCAACCGACTCTCCGGCATTCACTTCGAAGTCGACATCACCCAGTACCTGTACATCGACCTTGCCCTGCCGGAAGGTCTTGCCCAATCCGCTACAGCGCAGCACGATCTCACTCATAGCGCAACGCCTCCGCCGGATTGATGCGCGAAGCGCGCCAGCTTGGGTACAGCGTCGCGGCCAGACTGATGAAGAGCGAGACACCGGCAATGATGCCCACGTCACTCCATACCAGTTTGGACGGCAGTTTGCTGATGTAGTACACGTCGGCCGGGAACAGGTCCATGCCGACCATGTGCTCGATGAAAGGCACGACGGTTTCGACGTTGAGCGCGAGCAGTACGCCGCTCGCCACCCCCAGCAGCGTGCCGAACACCCCGATGAACGCACCCTGAACGATGAAGATGGCCATGATCGACAAGGGCTTGGCTCCAAGTGTGCGCAGGATGGCGATGTCGGACTGCTTGTCGGTCACGGCCATCACCAGGGTGGAGACGATGTTGAAGGCCGCCACTGCGACGATCAGCAGCAGGATCAGGAACATCATGCGTTTCTCGATCGCCACGGCGCGAAAGAAGTTCGCATGGCTTTGCGTCCAATCGGTCAGGTAATAATGACCGGTGAGACTGTTCGCCAGTTCGCGCGTCACGAACGGCGCGCGGAACAGGTCATCGAGTTTCAGCCGCACGCCCGACACGTCGTCGCCCATGCGCAGCAGCTTCTGCGCGTCCTGCAGATTGATCAGGGCGAGGCCAGAATCATATTCGAACATGCCGGCCTCGAAGATGCCGATGACGGTGAACTGCTTGACACGCGGCATCACGCCTGCCGGCGTGATGTTGCCCTGCGGGGTCAGCAGCACCAGCTTGTCGCCGGGCACCACATCCAGCGCGCGCGCCAGCTCCGCGCCTAGGATGATGCCGAATCCGCCCGGCTTGAGATCGGTCAGCTTGCCCACCTTCATGTGCTGCGAAAAATCGGCTACCTGGCTTTCGAGTTCCGGCAGCACGCCGCGGATAATGGCGCCACGCACCATGTCGCCGTTGGCCAGCATGCCTTCCGCGTTGACATAGGGTGCGCCGGCGAGCACTTCCTTGTTCTGTTTGGCCTGTTCCAGCACATTGCGCCAGTCGGCCAAGTGATCGGCCGACCCGCTGATCTCGAGGTGTGCCGCCACACCGAGAATGCGTGTCCGCAACTCATCCTGGAAACCGTTCATCACGGAAAGCACCACGATCAGCGCCATCACGCCCAGCGCGATGCCTGCCATGGAGACGATGGAAATGAAGGAAATGAAATGATTGCGGCGCTTGGCGTGGGTATAGCGCAGGCCGATCAAGAGCTCAAAAGGAAGCAAGGCATGACTCGCGGACGGAATACCCGAAGTATGCCATAGCTGCTTTTTCGCTCGTCAGCCTACCCCCGCGGTCGATCGTCCAAACGATACTGATAGCAATATTTCAGGAATTTCGCTATATCCACCGTATAGCGTTGCGCCAGCCGGTTCGGTTCCAGGCATAAACGGAAAAACCATTCCATTCGCATCTTTTGTACAAGAATCGGCGCCCGGGGCTTATCGCCGCCCCAGAAATCGAACAATGCCCCCACCCCAGCCAGAATAGGGACATTCAAGTGCCGACGATAATCTAGTATCCATTTCTCCTGGATCGGATTGCCTAGCGCCACCAGCAAGATATCGGCCTGTGCCCGGTTGATCGTTTCCAGCAGATTCTGCTTGGTTTTAACGCACCGGTATCCATCGCACATGCCCACCACTATCTGGCCCAGTTGCCGCGTTGCGTATAACGCGGCTTGCCGCAACACCCCAGGTTTTCCACCTATCATGAATACCCTGAGCGGCGTGGCCGACTGGCGGAACAGGAACGGCACAAAGTCCGTACCATTCAGGTTCTCCTCGAAGTGTTCGCCCTGCATCAAGTTAGCAGCGATATCCATGCCGACACCATCATTGACGATGACAATTCCCTCCTGCGCCATTCGCACGTGCAAATCCCGGCATTGCACAATGAAGTTGGTATTCGCAAANAATAACGCAACCTGCTCGCCTTGTTGCCGTCGCATGAGCAAGTGCGCTGCAAGGTCGGCTGACGTGGTTTTGCGAATGGCAAAACCGCCTATTCGAACGTTCTCTTGTGTTGACATGGTCAAATTCCTTTCGTGAACATGCGCGCATTGCGCATGGCCCGGAATTTCAGGTTGCCGCTTTCAGCGGCTCGGACATCCTCGTTAGCGGTTCCCGGGCAGGCTCCCGAATTCGATGCTTTGGATGTCTTGCGGAAGGGCGTGCTTCGTTCGTCCTTTGCCCATAACAAAAGGGAAAAANCGCCGTATGAACACTGAAGCTGGATAGCTCGACAACAACGCTGCTGTGGGGAACAGCAACGTCCAGATAAAAGAAGATTCCTTGAAGTCGCGAGGGAAGCCGAACACCACGACGGCGATGCCGGTGAACACGCTGAACATCAATAAATGGGTGGGAAAAATAATGATGGTGTTTTGAGATAACCATCGGAAAACACGCGTGGCCGGCTGCGCAATGGAGAAGTAGAACAGCGCGAAAATTCCCAGATAAGCGCCTGGAAAATACAGAGCCCGGTGGCTGCCAAACTGGAGCGTGTTCAAATCGACATTGCCATTGATGTTCGCGACAAATGCAACCGCGGCCAGCATCAGGAACGCAAGAATTCGTGCGCCGGTCTTGGAAATCCTATCTGACGTCGCCTTTTGATATCCGCGGAAAAAATGGCCGGCCGAATAAAATGCGATAGCCACGACCGCGTTATCCAGTCCCCATGGCAGACGCGGCCAGGACCGATCGTAGAGAAGGACAAAAACAACGCCCAGGCCATTCAGCGCGACCAGCAGAAAGGCTGCCGAAAAATATTTCCTCGCAGCGAAGAAAATCAACGAGGTCGTGAAAAGACACGTAAANAACCACAGCACGACATTCACGAACAGTGCGTCGCCGTTGCCGACCAGAATGCCCATCAGGGGTGCTTGCCAGTCCATCCCGACGTATTTGACGGCGCTCGCCGCCATGTCATGCGTCGGCAGCCAATACAGATAGGACACCACGAAAAAGAACAGGTAGGGCAGTGCAAGTCCTTTCCACAAGGCGGAGAAGTACGCTCTATAGGGCAGGGCCAATTTGGCTTCGGTCAAAAGCAGTCCGGAAATAAAGAAGAACAGCGGCATGTGGAAGCTGTAGATCACATGCTTGATGAACGGATCCAGACCCGGGGCATGTCCGACGACGACCAACACCATCCCGATGGCTTTCATCGTGTCTACATGCGTGAGCCTTCCCGTCCGCATTTCCGAAACCGATTCAGGATTCATGTTTGCGTTGACCATCGCTTTCGATCCCTTTACGAGGGGTGCCCCAAGACTTTCCCTGTGCGCTCATCCTCGCCGGGAGCGCGATTTTCCAACCCGCGACGCATAGGGAATCCTGACGAACCCCGCTCGAAACCGGCCAGCCGACGAACCGCTCCGGCACCGGCGCCATAGGCGACTAAACCGGTCATGCCGGCAATAATCAGCGAGGACCATTCCGTGACGTCCATGCCGGTCAACGGCAAGAGATGTATCAGGATGGCGCTGAGGGCTGCGCCCGCTCCCGCAGGCAGGATCGTCACCACGAAGCTGCGCAAGGACATGCCGAGTTGTCGGCCGATCGCGAACTTCATTGCCACCATTCCCGCCACGCTGCCCAGGGCAAAACCGGCGGCGACACCCGTCGCACCGTTCGTGCGCGCCAGCACCCATGCCAGCGTCGTCGCCAACAACATCTGCGCGAGTGCGAGTTTGGGAACACGTGAGGTTTGGCCCGTTGCGAACGAAAGATTCTGGCCGAGCGCGAAAACCGCCTGCCCCATGTAAGCGACCGACAGCCAGCCGAACAAGGCCGCGCTGGCGCGCCATTTCTCGCCAAAGACGATGACGACCATCGGTTCGGCCAGGGCGGTGACGATGGTATAAACCGGCGCCAGCAACAAGAGCGTCATGGCCAGCATACGGCCATAAATTTGTCGCAAGGCCGCCGGATCGCGTTGTTGCTGCACAAACAAGGAGACGCTGACGCGTCCCAGTGACGCGCCGATGACGAGATACGCTGCCGATAGCACGCGTTTGGCCAGATTGTATAAACCGGTTGCGTAGGGACCGAGCAGCACCGTGACAAGCGCAGCATCTCCGCTTGTATTGGCGTAGTTCAACAATGCCGACGCGCTCACCTTATTCATCTCGCTGGCATGTCTGCGGATCAACGCAGTCGACCACGACCAGCGCGGCCGCCAGGTGCGCCATTCGGCCGCGACCGCAATCAGAAGCGCGACGACGCCTGCGACGAGCTGTTGCGCCACGAGCGCCATCGCCCCCGCGCCCTGGTAGACCATCAACAACGCCACCACTCCNCCTGCGCTCACCGAGCAGAGGGAACGGATCGCCAGCAGGCGAAAGTTGCCTTCGCGCAGCAATCGGGCCTCATGGGCTCGAACCAATCCAAACAAGACGATGACGAGGCTCATGCCCAGCAGTACCGGCATCAGTTCGGGCGTTCCGAAAAAGCGCACCAGCAGAGGCGACGCGAGCGCCATCACGGCCGCCAGCACCAGCGACACGATCGTGCACAGGGTGAACAGCCAGTCGAACAATGCATCGTTCGAGTCGACGCCGCGCACGACCGGCATCGCGATCGCATCAAGCAGCGTCATGCGAACAAACTGCACCATCAGGTGGGCAATGGCGAGCAGGCCGAATTCATGGGGCGTCAACCAGTGGGCGAGCACGGCGAAGATCGCAAAGGACAACGCCTGTTGCGCGAAGTTATCCGCGATGGACCAAGCCGACTGGCCTTTCCATGCAATCATGCCTGTGCCCCCGTGGTGCGAGGCGGAATGGGAGTCCTCGCCGCGATTTCGCGCACGGCCGGGCTGATGGAAAAGCGCAGCGCCATCGATCTAAAGCAAGAGGCGGTGAGAGCGAAAATCTTCACGCGACCGAATCCGCCCCGGCACGCCATCCCCGAATGCGGGATTGCACGCTATGCCATTTGAAACGCGCCTGAGCTGGCCGCCCCGCGAACAAGGCGACAAGCGAGCCGGCCAGAGTACGCACACAGACCCAGGGGAAGTACCAGGCTGGAAATCCGGCGCGGCGAATCACACGTCCAAATCCGCTTTCGTAGCGGCCTTGCCGTTCGCGCGCGGCCTCGTCGAACGTACGGGTTTTCACCGGATGCCGCAGGACCAGTTCGCGATCGAACATGATCCGGCCGCCGGCTTGCAGGCCGCGCAAGAGATAATCCGTTTCCTCGCCCGCTCCCCAGGCTGTGCCGGCGCCCACGCCCAACGTCTCGTCGAAAGGTCCGATGCATTCGACCAACCCGCGACGAAGAAAAATGCTGAACGAAATGGCACCGCGCCACACGGTATAGCGGTTGAGGACTTGCGAACGTCCGAGCCAGCGCCCCTCGGTACGGTCGTTCTCGTCGACGAAGCGCCCGGTCAGACCATCGAGGCCCGCGTCGAGTTCGAAGCGGGACGCGACATAGGACAGCAATCCGTCGGGATACCAGCAGTCGTCGTCGGGAAAGGCCACAAGATCTCCGGTGACGTGCTGCAGTCCAGCATTCCGCGCGCGCGACAGCCCCTTGGGCGAGACGACGCGCTCGATTGGAAAATACGGGCGATACGCTTCGATCAAGGGCAACAGTCTGTCGTCGGGATTCTGATCGACGATGACAAGTTCGACGGCGGGATAGTCTTGTCTCTTCAGCGACGCCAGAAAACGACCGATTTCTTGCGTGCGGCCCAGGGTGCCCATGACCAGGGAAAACTTCGGTGTGCGTTGTTTTTCGCCTTCGAAACGCACCGACGGCAGATGACTGAGCCATGCGTCGTAGAGTGCGCGAATCTTCCCGTAGGCGTTATCCAGATAACGTACGTTGCAACCCATCAGCGCGGCGGCCAGCCCGATGTGCAAACGATTGGTCCATACGAAATAGGCAGATTTCACAAACGCCAGCAGGTCGCGGCTCACCAGATCCGATTCCTCGCGGAAACGGTATTGGGAACCGTAAAAACTAGGGACATCGCGACGTGGATCACCGGGTTCGGCGAACGTGGCTTCCGCATCGGCCCGTATCACGCACAGGGCGCCCCCNAGCGCAGGACGCAGGCGCCGCAGCGCCATCCGCCATCCAGCATAGGTGTGCAGTTGGCCGTAACGTGCAAACCGGGCCCACATGCGCAGACCGCCATAGCGGCTACACCGCGCGAAGAGCCGCTCCGGGTCGATATAGAGGGCCATGTCGGGCGCGAACATCACCTCGGCCCTTGTTCCCGTGGCTTTCACGCGCGCCAGCGATTCGAGGTCGCGGCATACCAGCGTGAAGCGCGTGTCAAGGCGCCGGAGCAGATCCTGATGGCCGCGTATGGAGTGCGGCAGCACGAGCGCACGCGCTACGCCGACCTGCAGACAGCGCTCCAGAAAATCGCGGCAATTATCGTATTCGGGAACCAGATTGCCACCGCCGCTGTAGATTGCCGTGTCTCCGGCAACGATGTCGCGCGTGGACGAGTAGCGGGGAGCGATCTGGCAGTCCTCGAAAAATTGCCAGGTTCCAGCGGCGATCAAAGCATCGCCGGCATTGCCCTGATTGGGAACATACTTGATCGCACCTGGGGCGTCCGCCTCCAACGCGTCGAGCGCGTCCCTCAGCGGTTGCCAGGCGCGAGTATCTTTAACGAGCATGGCGTCATCCTCCGGAAGACTGGATTAACCCGCCCGAACATACTGCGACGGCGCGGCGGAACAGCGCACCGACCGCACCAGCACGGCGGAGCGGAGAGAAATAAGGGGGTTCCATGGCACACGGCTTCATAGGTATTTCTTCAATATGGCGGTTTGCGGCGCATCTTGTCCGTTGTGCGGTTCGATGCTAAATGGATACGAGCCCCACCAGCTGCCCGCCGCCCAGTACGTCCACCCACGCCAGACGCTCGTGTCTTGCATATGTCCGAGGATCGCATCCAACGCAGCCAGGCACTCCGGACCGGATGGCACGCCGAACTCACCCAGAAAGAGTTTCTGATTGTTGGTCTTTGCCCATTGCGTGATGTCGTCGAACATAGGCGACAATTTCTCGACTGGCACGCAAGTCCTGCCAGTGCCGGAATAGTTGGCGTCGGCGTATTGGTGGACTTCCAGCAGGGTGCGACTCAGCGGATCCTTGAACTTCGCGAAAGCTGATGCGTTCGAGGTCGTTCCAATTGTCTTTTCCCACTCGTGTACGCCGCTCCAGCGTCCGCCTGAAGCCAGCAGGAGATTTTTNGCTCCCGTTTTCCGAATCGCGACAATCGTGCGTTGCGCCGCATCGGCCCATTGTTCGATGGGCAGCTTGGCGGGCTCGTTCATCAGGTCGAACGCGACGGTGCCAGCGTCGGCGAAATGAGTCGCCAGCCGCGTCCACAAGTCGATGAATGCCTCGACTGGCACCTCTTCCGTGCCTATGACATTGCCGCGATAGGCCCCGTAGTTATGGACGTCAAGGATGATGCACATCCCCTTCGCCTTGGCCAACGCCACGGCATCCGAGATATTTTTCAGTTCAGCTGCGTCGAGCTCTCCCAATAGAGTTGGCTGAACCCTCTCCCAGCGGAACGGCAAGCGAACTGCGTTCATTCCGATGGAAGAGAAGTACGCAAACTCCGCCTGGTTGGGATAGATATAGTCCTTGGAAAGCATGCCCGGCAGCTTGGTGCCGTTGAACTCCGCGCCCGACAAATTCACGCCCTTGAGTACATTTCCCGACTCGCAACCTGTCGCCATACCCGACACGGCCCACCCGGTGGTGGCAAACGCACTTAGCAGGCATACGGTTTGTTTGATCCTGCGTGTGGTCTTTATCGACATATGGCTTTCCTCAAGGTTGGGTCAACCAGGGATCGATAGATATCAACGTATTGGTCAGCGACGTATTTCCAGCTGTAACGTTCGACAGAAGACCGGACAAATTCCCGTCTAGGCAGATAGTCGTGTTCGCCCTGCTCGTGAAGCGTTAACAGGGAGTTGACCCCGCTCGCGAGCTGGCGCGTGTCAAGCAGCAAGCCTTGACCCACTTGTTCGATCAGGTTCCGGAATGGGGGATATCGCTTAACACGGGCGTCAATCCGGCGCTCATCGCTTCGATCGGCGCGATGCCGAAGCCTTCGTGATGCGACAGACAAATGAAATAACTGGACTGCCCGATCAGCGATGCCAATTCCTGATCGGAAGGGTTGGCTGCCAATCGGACAGAATCGGCAAGCCCGTGTTGACGAATACGCTCCGCGAGCTCGGCCTCGGTATGGTCGTACTCACGCCCCGCGATAATCAGTTTCCACCCAGGTTGCCGCGTTGCCAGCTGGCGGAAGAATTCGATGATTTCCAGCAGCCCCTTGTTTTCCGACCAGCGGCCGAAATAGATCAGCGTCGGGGTCAGCTCGCGTGCCGATCGATCCGCATATTTCTCGATGTTGACGCCATTCTCGATGACGATTTTCTTGGGTGATTGGACGATGGCGTTGAAAATCCTCCCATCGTTTTCGCTGGTCGCGACAACCCGGTCGTATGCAGTGGATGACAACCTGGTAGCCGTATTGAAATAGACTTTCTTCAGCGTGGCGGCAAAACGGGTGTGAAAGAATCCGCCATGCGTGGAGACCACCATGGGACGGCGATGGATCGGCCGCGTTGCCGCCAGAAAATCGAAAAAGAAATCGATGCCGTGCACATGGATCACATCTGCGTCCCGCACGCGATCGAGAACGCCAGGGCATAAGGGATATCGGCTGGGCCCCCGATACGGCAAACGGACCACTGGAATCCCGTTGATCACTTCTTCGCCGGCCAGAGGCTGGTCCGCGTTTCGAAACAAACGATCCAGCGTCACGATGACCGGCAAATGGCCATGCCGCTTCATTTGGTGCTGCGCGATGCTTTGCACCACATCTTCCATCCCGCCTACCGACGGATAGTATTGGCGCACTACATGCGCGACCTTAAGTGGCATAGTTCAACTCGCTTTCAACGGTTTTCCGCCTATCGGTTTGGTAGACACGCGGCGCTGTCTTCGCGCAGCCGCCGACCAGGAACCACAACAGTCCAGCTGTCTTAAGAGCGAAAAAGGAGGTTCCGCTTACCGTCAGGATCAGGGAGATATACAAGGCCGCATAGGCCCGGAAACGTTCTCCGCACGCGTCCTTCATCTTGATCATCCATAACGCGCCCCACAGCGTCAGACACAGCAGCACGCCCCACCGAGACAGGAGATAGGCGTAACCCATGTCGCCATAAGGAATGTCGAACCCNCGTACGCCGAATAGCTTGGGAACATCGAAGGTCAACAAGGTGCCGCCTGTCCAGAAAAGACGGCCCATCACGTTGTCCGCAAGCCCGCCCTTATAAAACGATCCGATGAGCAGCAGCGCCGCGATCGCGATGAACGGCAGAATGATGACAACCCGATTGGCACGTCCTTTCGCGACGACGCGCATGCCGATCAACAACGTCACCACGATCAATCCATAGCGGGAATCGCTGAGCGTGATCAGACCGATTGCGGACAATAGAAAGAACAACATGTTCTTGTAGTCAGCGGTCGATTTGGACAGGCCCCACGCGGCCACAATGACGGCGAAGTTGCCCAAGGACACCGGCTCCAGAAATACTGAAGAAACGCGATGGGGACCCAGTAGCGAAGGGAGAATCGTGCGGCCGATGCCTTCCGGCCGCAAACCGTTCAGGTTGAGCGCGCTATCGCTGATGTAATTGGTGTCGATGGTGACGGTACCCGTGCTGACGTAATAGGAAAAGACATTCATCAAGCTCGTGTATTGAGGCAGGAAAAACAACTCGAAGAGCCCTACCAGCACCACGGTAATGACGACGATTCTCAAAATCCGATCGGTATATCGGATGTCGGCCACATGGCGGCCAAGCCAGAAAAAGAGCAGTGGAATGGCGATATCCCTGAATCCTTTGAGCTCCAGTGCATTCCGGAAAATCGACAAGAGCACGAGATAGGCAAACACCAGCACCGCGATCGTGACGAACTCAAGCTTGATGCGCCTCGCCAGGACTAGGACGCACCCGAGATAGATCAAGAACTCGGTAAGTGCCACAACCATTGCCGACGTGTGGTGAAGATGTGTGTGGATCACCGCAAGCATTGCCTGGTAAATCACGCTGACGAACAAGATCACCGACACCAGCTTGGTCGACTCCATCCTGTTGGCACCGGACGCTGAGCTCTTGGGGAAGTGCGGGATGAATCGCATGAGTCTGCTAATGCTGATTCAGCACAGTCCCCACCAGAACCGCGCCACTACTCTCTAAGTCCGTGCGGAATGCCGCAGCTGCGGATAGCCGAGTATGGTCTTGGCGCAGTACCAGCAGCGCCCCGCCCATATGCGCCGCAAGCATCACGCCGTCGGCGCCCTCGGTCGCCGCAGCCGTATCGATCAACACCACGTCGTAATTCTTCGACAAGGTCTCCAACTGAGGTGCCGTAGCGGGACGCGCCAGCAACTCGGCCGAGTTCGGCGGCACGGCGCCCGCGGTCATTACAGCAAGCCGGGGAAANGCGGGAATGCGTGCCGCAACCGAGGCGTCGCAGCGACCCGCCAGAAAATCGGACAAGCCAGGGCGGTTTCCGAGATTAAACAAGGTGTGCTGTCGCGGCCTGCGCAGATCCGCGTCGATCAACAACGTCCGTTCGCCGAGCTGGGAAAACACAACGGCCAGATTGGCGGCCAGATAGCTCGCTCCGTCGCCTGCATCGATGCCCGCAACAACCAGGGCTCTATTCCCCTTTGAAAACCAACGCAGCATCAGCTGGCCACGCATGGTGCGTAATTGCTCTATCTGACTGCCGGCGGGCCGGTAAGCAGCAACCAGATCGGCACTGAAATGGGCGTCATCGGGCGCGATGATGGGAATGGAAAACTGTTGCGAAAGCGCCTGCCGAAGGTCGAGTTCGTTGATAAACCCGAGCCTGATGGCGATTTCGCCAAATCGCAGATTTTCCGTTTTNTGCGCCTCCAACACCCGGCCCGCATCCGCGATGGTCAGCTTTCCGGCCTCTCGCAACAGGTGGCCCACCTTCTTGGATTCTTCGCTCACGGGAGGCAAATCACCCTTGAGTTGCGTAACATTCGGTGAATAGGACATTCCGTACTCCTCGTTTCCGCCCAAGGTCACACAGGCCGGGGCGCCGGCAGGCCGAATCTGCGCCCCAACGGCAACAACGATTTATTGTCTGCGGCCATCACGCCCAACACCGGCACGCCCAATACCGTCAACGCGTCGCGCTCAGAACGTATGCGCGGATTCAACATTTCCTTGATCAGGGCCAGCCCGATGCCGAGCAACGTGCCAAGGATGACTGACAACGCCATGTTCAGCGGCAGATTCGGCGCTGATGGCGTCAACGGAACGACGGCGGAGCTCAATACGGATACGGCGGTTTGATCCGCATGGCTTTCCATACGTGTCTGGTTGAAGCGCTCGAGCGCCTGGTCATAGATACGCTGCGCACTCTCGACTTCGCCAGCCAACATCGTCCCGACGTCGCGCTCTGCGTTGAGCTTCAATACCTTCGCTTTTTGTGCAGCCACCGCCGCGTGCAACGCACTTTCGCGCTGGCGTGACACGCTCAGGTCGTTGGCGATGCTCTGCCGCACGGTATGGACTTCGCCTGCGAGCTTGTTGCGCAAGCTGTCAACCTCCGCCTTGGCAAGTTGGTAATCCGGATGATTCTTGCCGACGCGTTCGGACTGTTGTTTGAGTTTGGCCTCGCTCTTTGCCAGCTCTTCCTTGAGCCCCTGGATCACCGGGTTGTTGACGACGCCGGCGGAGGCATCCCCNGCATGGTTCTGGATCGATTGGCTGTTGACGGTTTGCCCCTGCGCGGCAACCAGCTGGCTGGAAAGCTCGGCAAGACGCGTGGATTCGACGTCGAGCTTCTCGTCTAGCGAGACGATCTCGTTGCTTTGCCGATAACGGGTCAATTTGGCCTGGTTNTTCTCCAGATTGCTGCGTAGCACGTCCAATTGGGTGTTGTACCAAGTCGCTGTACGGCTGGCAGGTTGCGTCCTGAGTTGCAGATTGGTCTGGATATAGGCTTGCACAAAGGAATTCGCCAACTGCGCCGCTCGTCTCGGGTCCTCGGCCTTGAACGTGACGTAGAAAACGTTGCTCTGATTTGATGGCTTGACATTCAGATGCCGCAGCAGCTGATCGGCCAACCAGTCCCGAAAAGACGCCGTGGTGCCGACCTCGCTCTGGAATGCGTCGCGGTACTTTGCGTCGTGCATGAGGTTCAGGTTATCGACCACTTTCAATGCCACGCTGTGACTGCCGATGACGTCAATTTGCGTCGTCAGATAACGGGAGACGAGCTCGCCTTGCATCACTTGCCCGGTGACCGGGTCGGCCCCATTCACGTTTACCACCAGCGACGCCGTTGCACTGTATGTCTTGGGATACACCAGGCTAACGACGGCCACCAGCGCGACACAGAGCGTCAGCGTCACCAGCATTAGCTTACGGTGCGCTTTGAGTATCAACAGAAATTGCAGGATATCCATGGGCCTCCCGTTGAAACCACGATTAGAAAAGGCTTTCTTTGACATACACCACATCGTTCTCCCGAACCCGGTCGGTCAACGCGGCGTGAATCCTGACCGGTTTTCCATTCTTGTCATCTCTACGAATCTGGATTCCTCGCTGCGTTCCGCGCGGCGTGATTCCNCCGCCTAGAGAAACCGCCTGCATCACATTCAGATTCCCGGTCAGCCGATAAGCCCCGGGTTTCTGCACCTCGCCGTAGATGTAAAANACAGCGGCGCGGGGAACAAAAATAACGTCACCGCCCGTGACCTGATGGTTCAAGTCGACCTGCCCATCCTGGAACAAAGATTTGGTGTTGATCTTGAATTGCTGTGACTTGCCATCCTGGTTGTGGATCAGGATGACCTCGTCGGCGCCGTCTTCCGCTACGCCGCCGGCCAGCGCCAACAGGTCCGATACCGTGCTCGCACTATCTAGAGGATATTTTCCGGGCTTGTTGACCAGCCCTAGCACTGAGACCTGCTTGCTCCGGTATTCAGTGACGATTAGATTAACTTGCGGCTTCTTGAGAAAATCGCCCTTTTCCAAGCGACTGGCAATCAGATCCTGTGCGGCCGCGGCGGTTTTCCCCGCTACCGATACGCCCCCTATCAATGGAAAGCTGATCTTGCCTTGCTCATCCACGCGCGCATCCGTCGTCAACTCCGGATGGTCGTACACCGTGATATGGACAATGTCACCGCTGCCCAACTGGTAATCCGCTGCCGCAGCCTGCAGGGGGAAGACGGCCAACAACAAAATTCCAAAATGCAAGATCACACTCATCAGGATCTTTACTTGGGAGTTAATGGTCGCGATGCATCTGCACATAGGCTGCCTCGCCTCAAGTTCGGAGATATTCATCATCAGAAATGGCTGCTCACGTTGATCATGGCGCTGTTGTAGCGGTAACTTTCCAGTGCCTCGTTGGAATGGCGTACGCCGCGCCGCAGTATCAATCCAATCTGCGTGTTGCTCCGTACGTTGTACTGAAACCCCGCCTGCGCCATCGTGAGTCGATCCTCGCGAACGGCTTGCGTTGACAGGACAAATCCCGGGTCACCGGCATACGCGATATGGTCGTGGCTGAGACGCGTGCTAAACGTCAACTTCGCGGTAGGCTTCCAGTCCGCGCCCACCGCAACGCCTTGATTCAGGGCGTAACTTGCCGTCGTGTTCTCAATCGCAGAGCTCTCTATCGCATCGATGTCGCGATAGGTCGACGCGTTCAGCATCGTTTTCTCAGTGGCGTTCCACCCCAGTGACAACAGTCCCGTCAATCCTGAAAAATCACGCTGGGGAACGTCCGTATAACCTCGCTGCGTGAAATTCAGCTTGCCGGTCATCGATGTTTTCTCGCTCAGCTTCCATACGGCGGCTACGCCGTTGTCCCACTGCTGATAATCATTGTCGACGGCCACCACGCCAATCAACTGTCGGTTGGGATAACGCCCCTCGCTGTGGCGACTGACCCAGGCCACGGTCGAGCCCTTATCGGACCGATACTGCAGGCCGGCTTTGAGGGCATCCACCGTCGCATCCTGTGGCAGTTGCGCTGCCGCATCGTTGCTCGTACGAACGCTTTCCATGCCGAACTGGACTTGCCATGGATAAGCCAGTTGGATTGCGCCATTTAAACTGCCTCGGCGTGTTCGTATCTGGTTTTTGACAGGCTGCTTCACATTCGTATAGCTTGCCTGTTTGAGCGTGTCTGCCACGCCGACATCACCCGTCACTCGGCTTCCGATCTTCCAAGCCCATTTCAGGGAGACATCGTGGCTATCGTTATCGAGCTGGCCGTAGGTATTGAATCGTGTCTGATTGAGCTCGGCGTGTGCCTGGATTGTCTGACGACTCAGTTTCAAATTCGCATCCATACCGGCCCCCAGCGTCAGATAAGACTCAGCCGTGCTGGATGTTCCCAGTACAGCCTGGGCTTCCTGATCATTNTGCAGACGGAACAGATTGCTGTCGTAGCCATACAGTGCACGCACATAAGGCATGAACGTCTCACCCGGCCCCTGCTCGATTGTGTCTGCTGCCCACGCCGGGCTCGCGACCATGCCTAGCATTGTCAGGAAAACGCCTATTTCAGTGGTCGTCGGCAGTTGCAGGGACAGGAGGCAGATCAAGCGTTTTTCACGACATAGTGTGGCCTGTACCAGATCGAACGCTCGCTCGCGCTCGCTCTCGCCCTGCGTGGTATCGAGCGGCACGGCGAATTTCCATCCGCATCCAGTCTGCTCTATCGTGGTCATGGGACGGCCCATCATGGAATTCGAATCCGCTCGCATCGAATGAGTTGCCTTAATTGAGCGTGGGCAAGCGCTTCTTGCCTGAATACCATAGCCGCATGTTTATCAAACTCAGGAGCGTCGCAAAGAGCGCCCAGCCGTTCACTTCAGATACGTAAGGCGCAGCCGCCCTGCCATATGGATCGCCCACCAGAGATCCGGCATGGCGCGTATAAGATGCGTTTGCAGGCATACGGTAAACGGCTGCGGCAGCTGAGGCCTCATACTTTCCGCTCAATTCTGTCGTCCGGATATCGGATGCAAACGCATCCACCAGCGATGGCCCTGCAAGGATCGCTGCCGACCAAACCGCGACTCTAATAGTGCGTTGCATTTTCATGTGCATAGCGAACTCCAGAAA
Organism: Thiobacillus sp.; assembly: GCF_013693775.1. Lineage (NCBI taxonomy): Bacteria > Pseudomonadati > Pseudomonadota > Betaproteobacteria > Nitrosomonadales > Thiobacillaceae > Thiobacillus > Thiobacillus sp. Next base: position 53,405 of record NZ_CP059257.1, on the reverse strand, counting down.
TTCGAACTCAAGGATTTGGGGCTCAAATGAGCAAACAATAGCTTCACGTCAATAGGCCTTTGAGTCTTTGATGACCAGTTTCAAGGTCCTTAAAATAATGGCCATATCCATCCTCAGCGACCAGCTCTTCAAATACGCAATGTCGTAAATCACGCGGCCTTCCATCTTGTCGATCGTGTCGGTTTCACCTCGGTAGCCATGAATCTGCGCCCACCCGGTAATACCCGGCTTGACCTTGTGGCGCCACATGTATCCATTGATGAGCTTTCGATAGTATTCATTGTGAGCAACCGCATGGGGNCGTGGCCCGACGATACTCATCGTTCCCTGCAACACGTTGAAAAACTGTGGAAGTTCGTCAAGTGACGTTCTGCGTAAAACGGCACCGACCCTGGTCACTCGCGTATCGTTTTTNGTGGCCTGAATGACCGTCCGGCTATCTTCACAAACGCTCATCGAGCGGAATTTGTAAACTTGGATCTCATCACCGTCCATGCCATAGCGACGTTGTTTGAAAATGACCGGACCCTTGGATGTAAGCTTCACCGACAGCGCGATGAGTAGCAGCAAGGGCGTGATCGCCACCAGAATAAGACTGGCCGCGGCTATATCGAAAATACGCTTGTTGACTGCGTTGATACCCGTTAGCGGCGTCTCGAACACGGAGATCACGGGAATTCCGTTCACGTTATCCAGGCGCGCCTGAACCAGATCGAATACGAATACATCCGGCACAAAATAAATCGACGCTGTAGTGTCTCGCAGGGCGTTGACCAAATCGATCACACGCGGATGCCTGAATAACGGGAACGTGATGTAGACCAAGTCGATTTCATGCCGCGCCACATAGTCAGTCACATCGTCTATGCCGCCGCACACTACGTTCTTCAGTTCCGTCTCGCAGCGATCGCCGCAACGATCATCGAAGAACGCCTCTACCCGGATCATCAGGCTGCGCTGGTGATGTATCCGCTGAGCCAGCTTGTAACCAAGTTCGTTAGCGCCAACGACGACCGAACGTCGGATTTTTCCATGTCTGCGCAAGAACTCGAGATAGCCTCGCACAACCGAATGTCCAAGAAACAACAATAAGGGCGTTATCAGACTCCACCACACCAAGACCTGTGTGTTGTACGCACCCAGCATGCCACTGAGTACGCCGACCATTCCCAGCAGAAGCAGCACGATCAGCCAGGCGGTCAGCAAGCTGAATGCGTGTTTGCGTTGAGCCTCAGGATCGGAAACCGCGGGCTCGAAAAACTCGAAATTATCGAACACCTGAGAGCTAATCAGGAATGCGAGGCTACCCAACAGCAAATACAAACCGTCGAATTTCTGTTCTTCCAATACAACCGCCAGGATCAGAGAAAAGAAAATTACCAGGGGATTCACCAATCGCCTGGCCAGGCTAAGAGCCGGATGTTCGTAGCAACCAAACATTGAACGCTCTTTATATCGTTGGTGCGGGATCTCGGCTGCATGAACGCATGCAGCTCGTGGTACGGGTGGTGCGGGCAGCCAAGGGATACATAGGGAAAGGTTTTTCAACATGCGCCCGAGGGGTCAGCTTTTCGTTCGGCATGCAGAGCCGTCCAGTAGTTGCGTTTCGAGTTCACCGCTTCTTGGTTCATACGTTTCACGACGTGTGCCGTGCTCCGGATAGCGCCACGCGCGCCTTCCATTTCTATGGGTGGATCTGGAACGGAGTACGTAGACCACGTCATGGACACAGGCATCACGATCGTCCGCAGGCCGACTGATCGCGGAGAATCCGATGCCGGTGGCACCGGTCAAACGCGACGATTTGACATGTACCTGTTCGGCTTCTTTCATCATGTTGTGCATGAGCGTTTTGGCGTGGGCTGCTTTTCGACTGCGACACTTCCTCGCTAGCAGATGTCGTACCAGAATAAAAAATCCTTATTTTTCATATGGTTGACAATAAGACGCGTGGCGAGCGAGGCTCACGTGTCGCTTCATCACGACATAAATTTCTGGCGTATAAGTAACCCGCTGTAAAGAAACAGGTTTTTTGTCCTTGATGGACGACATGGCTGAAACGCCCCCAATAAGCCGAAAATCCGTTTAAATCAGGACAGCAGGAAGTGCAGGAACCACGTTTAAGATTTCACGCCGAAAGATCGGCAATTTCATATATGTATGAGTTGACGCTTAAGAGGGATTGCCAAACTCATTACTGATTTCATGAAGTGCATTGACTGGCCAGATCTCAAGGTAGCCGCCACGCGCGCAGTTGAACTGCGCACAAAATTGCCGTCCCGGGCAATCTGAGCGGACAACATCTACCCGGGAGTCTGCTTTGCTACACTCGGCGCATGCTGCTCCTCATCCCCCATCTGTTTCCCTCTGCCCGGTTGCTGGAAGCCGCGACGCAGGATCTGCGCCTGCCTGCATTGCAGACCCTGCTGGCACGCGGCACTCGCCAATCCAGCACGACCGAAGGGATGGAAGCCGTCCTGTGCGAGGCGCTGGGTATCGCCCGCCAGCAGGACTGGCCGGTTGCCCCGATCAGCCTTGAGGCGGATGGCGGCGTGGCCGGCGAAGCCTACTGGTTGCGTGCCGACCCGGTCCATCTACGGGTCATGCGCGACCGCATCGTGCTAGCCGACAGCGATACGTTGGAACTGACACAACCCGAGGCCGATGCGTTGACCGCCGCAATCGGCCAGCATTTTGGTCCGGGCCTAAGCCCGGTCGCGTGCCATCCCAAGCGCTGGTACCTGCGGCTCGACGCTGCACCATGCCTGACGACTCACGCAAGGTCTGTTGCAGTGGGCTGCGATATCGATCCCTTGCTGCCGCACGGCGACGATGCCATGCGATTCCGTGCGTGGTTGAACGAAGTGCAAATGCTGCTGCACGATCATCCGGTCAATCTGACACGCGAGACGCGCGGCGCGTTGCCGATCAATGCGCTGTGGCTGTGGNGGNGTGGGTGCCTGCCGGTGGCACCCACCTTGACCGCCCGTNTGTATGCCCGGAACGCCGATGCACATGCACTTGGCGCGTTCTGCGCCATGCGCGTACTGCCGCTTCCCGAGCAGATGAACATCTCCCTGCTCGAAACGGCAGGCGTGATGCTATTGGACGATTTGACGCACGCGGGACAGTACGGCGATGCCTATGGTTGGCGTGAGGCCTTGCGTGGCCTGGAACGCGACTGGTTCGCGCCTTTGCAGAACGCACTGCGCAGGAGTGGTCCGGGAGGGCTGATCCTGAATGATCCGGTCAATGGAAAGACACTGCGGCTTCACGCCAGCGATGCGTGGAAATTCTGGCGGCGTCGCCGCGACCTGGTCTCGATGCTCGCCTGAATCAAAGGCTCGCGCCGCTGTGGTCGTCAGATCGGCGTTGCCCACAGATCGTGTTCGTCCGCCTCCTCGACGCGTACCTTGAGGCGTGCCCCCGGCTTCAGATCGAACACCCCTTCGAGATAGACCACCCCGTCGATTTCCGGCGCGTCGGCATGGCTGCGCGCAAGCGTACCCGCTTCATCCTCCTCGTCGACGATGACCTCGATTTCACGGCCGACTTTTGCTTCGAGCAGAGCCGCCGAGATTTCCGCCTGCACTTCCATGAAGCGCTCCAGGCGTTCCTCCTTCAGCTCTTCCGGCACGGCATCGGGAAGCGCGTTCGCCGCGGCCCCTTCCACGGGCGAATATTTGAAGCAGCCGACCCGATCGAGCTGCGCCTCNCTGAGAAAAGCCAGTAACTCTTCGAACTCGGCGTCCGTCTCGCCAGGAAAACCGACAATGAAGGTCGAGCGCAAGGTGAGATCAGGCACGGCAGCGCGCCAGGACTGGATACGGTCCAATGTCTTCTCGACCGCGCCAGGGCGCTTCATCAATTTCAGAATGCGCGGGCTGGCATGCTGAAACGGAATATCGAGATACGGCAGGATGATGCCGTCGGCCATCAAGGGAATCACGTCGTCGACGCTGGGATATGGGTACACGTAATGCAGGCGCACCCAGGCTCCAAGACTGCCCAGCACACCCGCCAGTTCGGTCATGCGCGTTTTCAGCGGGCGACCGTTCCAGAACCCTGGGCGATATTTCACGTCGACCCCGTAGGCGCTCGTATCCTGCGACACCACCAACAACTCCTGCACCCCCGCCTTGACCAGAGCCTCCGCCTCGCGCATCACGTCGCCGATCGGGCGGCTGACAAGGTCACCGCGCATCGAGGGGATAATGCAGAAGGTACAGCGATGATTGCAGCCCTCGGAAATCTTCAGGTAGGCATAATGACGCGGCGTAAGCTTGATACCGCCCGGTGGAATCAGGTCTTCGAACGGATCGTGTGGTTTGGGCAGCGCGGTATGCACTGCTTCCATCACCTCGTCCAGCGCATGAGGGCCGGACACCGCCAGCACCTTGGGATGCGCTTCACGTATCACGTCACCCTTGGCACCCAGGCAGCCGGTAACGATCACCTTGCCGTTCTCCGCCAACGCTTCGCCGATCGCCTCGAGCGATTCCTGCACGGCGGCATCGATAAATCCGCAGGTATTGACCACGACCACGTCAGCATCGTCATAGCTGCCGACGATGCCGTAGCCTTCGGCGCGCAGCTGGGTGAGAATCCGCTCGGAATCGACTGTCGCCTTCGGACAGCCGAGGGAGACGAATCCGACGTTCGGCGTGCGGGCGAGTTTGGCTTTGGTTACCATGACGTTCAGTCCTGATGGAGCAATAAGATGTATATCGTAGCGATTGGCTGGGCCTATGTGATTCTCATGATGGCAATCACCGCCAGCAGTATCGGCAAGGCCTTGGCCGTCCTGTTTTTCCTGGGCGTATTGCCGCTGGCTTTGTTCATCTATGTCGCTGATGGGCCACGGCGACGCCGACGTTCAATGGCCCTCGCCGATGAAGTAGCCCGCCAGAGCGACGGTCGCGACACCCAATCCGATTAGCGTAAGCTGCTGTAGGGTTGCACCGATTTCCGCACGCTTGTGCAAACCGGGAATCAGATCCGACAAGGCCACATACAACATACTGGCCCCTGCCAACCCGAGCAGCACCGGCATCCATCCCTGCAGCATCGACAGGGCGTAATACCCGACCAATGCACCCAGCATGGTCGCCACGCCAGTCAGGAAATTGAGCACCAACGCCTGTGTGCGGGTATAGCCTGAATGCAGAAGAATCAGAAAATCGCCGATTTCCTGCGGGATTTCGTGTGCGATGATCGCCAACGCCGTGATTGCTCCCAAGCGGAAATCGACCAGGAAGGCACCGGCAATGATGATGCCGTCGACAAAGTTGTGGAAAGTATCGCCTACCGTGATCATCATGCCTGATCGCCCGTGATCATGGCCGTGATCGTGGCTGCTGTGGGCTTCGCAGATCTCGTCGTGGCAATGACGCCACAACACCAGCTTTTCCAGCAAGAAGAACAACAGGATGCCGCCCAGCAAGGCATTGGCAACCGTTTTGACGTCCCCGCCCATTTCGACGGCCTCCGGCAGGACTTCCAACAAGGAGGCCCCTAGCAAGGCACCGATAGCATAGCTCACCAGCACAGGTACCCAACTGGGACGTGCAGAAAAGGCCAGTAGCGCAGCCAGCAACAAGCTCAGCACGCTGCCCGCGGCAGTTGCGACCAGAATGACTGCAAGGGTAGACATGAAATGACAAACCACCAAGAAAGGAAGGGATTATACCGGTGGAAGGCATCGAGGCCGATGCCCGAGAGCAAATCCGCCTCCTGGATTGCATCATGAACTGGAGTTGTGGCTGACTGCCTCCTATCGGAATCAATCCTGTCGCGTATTCCGCAGTCCAACTGACTACAGAATACGCCCGCCGAGCCGAAACGGCTCAGTTAAGGTAGTACGGCTACTTCTTGGCTTTTTCCGGGCCGACCGACAGCTCACCCTTCAGTTTCTCGACGCTGGTACTGCCAAAACCTTTGACATTATCCAGTTCGTCCAAGCTCTTGAAATTGCCATGTGCTTCGCGATACGTGATGATTGCCTTAGCCTTTGCCGGCCCAAGCCCCTTGACCGCCTCGAGCTCCGACTGGGTAGCCGTATTGATATTCACTGCCGCATAAGCGGGAAGCCCCATCAGACCACCCAGAACCAATGCAACCATAACAAGCTTGTTCATACATCCTCCTGAAGTTTTTAGCCGTGGGCGTATTCCCACACTGCAAACTTACCTTCAACAATGAGGATGTGCCATACAACTAAAGTTGTAGATGCAGCCTACTTTATTGATTTTAATAAAGAAATAATTGATGGCGTTCGTGAATGAAACGGGTTTCCGTGCAATAAAAACCCCCTCAAGAGTTGAGGGGTTTTGTGGTATCCCCGGGAGGATACGGATAAGGAGTCTGACGATGACCTACTTTCACAGGCGAGTTGCCTACTATCATTGGCGCGGGAGCGTTTCACCGTCCTGTTCGGGATGGGAAGGGGTGGTTCCACTCTGCTATGGTCGTCAGACAAAGGGGTGGGGATCAAGCTTTATGGTCTTGAACCCGCATTCGGATTGTCTGGAGTGCTGAGTATCTTGCGACATTCAGCCGACTGTCTTGTTCACGCCGCTTTCACGACGCGCTGGAAGAAGGTTTTGTTGGGTTGAGACTGTATGCAAACACACACTGTGTCGCTTCTCAAAATTATAGGATCAAGCCTCACGGGCAATTAGTACGGGTTAGCTTAACGCATTACTGCGCTTCCACACCCCGCCTATCAACGTTGTGGTCTTCAACGACCCTTCAGTGCACTCAAGGTGCAAGGGATATCTTATCTTCAGGCAAGTTTCACGCTTAGATGCTTTCAGCGTTTATCTCTTCCGTGCTTAGCTACCCGGCGATACGACTGGCGTCATAACCGGTACACCAGAGGCACGTCCACTCCGGTCCTCTCGTACTAGGAGCAGCCNCCGTCAAATATCCAGCGCCCACGGCAGATAGGGACCAAACTGTCTCACGACGTTTTAAACCCAGCTCACGTACCACTTTAAATGGCGAACAGCCATACCCTTGGGACCGGCTACAGCCCCAGGATGTGATGAGCCGACATCGAGGTGCCAAANCTCCCCGTCGATATGAACTCTTGGGAGGAATCAGCCTGTTATCCCCAGAGTACCTTTTATCCGTTGAGCGATGGCCCTTCCATACAGAACCACCGGATCACTATGACCTGCTTTCGCACCTGCTCGACGTGTCAGTCTCGCAGTCAAGCCTTCTTTTGCCATTGCACTATCAGTACGATGTCCGACCGTACCTAGAAGACCTTCGTACTCCTCCGTTACACTTTGGGAGGAGACCGCCCCAGTCAAACTGCCCACCATGCACGGTCCCCGATCCAGATAATGGACCTAGGTTAGAACCGCAACGACACCAGGCTGGTATTTCAACGACGCCTCCACGTGATCTAGCGACCACGCTTCACAGGCTCCCAGCTATCCTACACAAGTCCCGTCACAGTCCAATGCAAAGCTACAGTAAAGGTTCATGGGGTCTTTCCGTCTAGCCGCGGGGAGATTGCATCTTCACAAACATTTCAACTTCGCTGAGTCTCGGGTGGAGACAGTGTGGCCATCGTTACGCCATTCGTGCGGGTCGGAACTTACCCGACAAGGAATTTCGCTACCTTAGGACCGTTATAGTTACGGCCGCCGTTTACCGGGGCTTCGATCAAGAGCTTGCACCCCATCAATTAACCTTCCGGCACCGGGCAGGCGTCACACCCTATACGTCCACTTTCGTGTTTGCAGAGTGCTGTGTTTTTATTAAACAGTCGCAGCCACCTTTTCACTGCAACCCCATCGGGCTTTCGTCGCGAGGACTTATACCCTACCGGGGCGCACCTTCTCCCGAAGTTACGGTGCTAATTTGCCGAGTTCCTTCACCCGAGTTCTCNTCAAGCGCCTTAGAATTCTCATCCTACCCACCTGTGTCGGTTTGCGGTACGGTTNNCTCGTTTACCTGAAGCTTAGTGGCTTTTCTTGGAAGCTTGGTATCAGTGACTTCGGCTCCANNATGGAGCACCGTCATCGTGTCTCGGCATTAACCCCGGATTTGCCTAAGGGATCTGCCTACGCACTTAAACCGGGACATNCCAACACCCGGCCCACCTAACCTTCTCCGTCCCCACATCGCAGTAAACGAAAGTACGGGAATTTTGACCCGTTTCCCATCAGCTACGCATCTCTGCCTCACCTTAGGGGCCGACTCACCCTGCGCCGATGAACGTTGCGCAGGAAACCTTGGNTTTTCGGCGAGGGGCTTTTCACCNCCTTTATCGCTACTCATGTCAGCATTCGCACTTCTGATATCTCCAGCATTCCTTACAGAACACCTTCGCAGACTTACAGAACGCTCCTCTACCATATGCACAAAGTGCATATCCGAAGCTTCGGTTACGTGCTTAGCCCCGTTACATCTTCCGCGCAGGACGACTCGACTAGTGAGCTATTACGCTTTCTTTAAAGGATGGCTGCTTCTAAGCCAACTTCCTAGCTGTCTATGCCTTCCCACATCGTTTTCCACTTAGCACGTCATTTGGGACCTTAGCTGTCGGTCTGGGTTGTTTCCCTCTTGACACCGGACGTTAGCACCCGATGTCTGTCTCCCATGCTCGCACTTCACGGTATTCGGAGTTTGCTATGCCGCAGTAAGCCGCAATGGCCCCCACTAACATTACAGTGCTCTACCCCCGTGAGTGATACATNNGAGGCGCTACCTAAATAGCTTTCGAGGAGAACCAGCTATCTCCGGATTTGTTTAGCCTTTCACCCCTATCCACAGCTCATCCCTAATNTTTTCAACATTAGTGGGTTCGGACCTCCAGTGCGTGTTACCGCACCTTCATCCTGGCCATGGATAGATCATCCGGTTTCGGGTCTACGCCCAGCTACTATGCNNGCCCTATTAAGACTCGCTTTCGCTTCGCCTCCCTATTCGGTTAAGCTCGCAACTGAACGTAAGTCGCTGACCCATTATACANAAGGTACGCAGTCACCCCTCCTTTAATGGCCCTCACCTCCTCAGAGATAAGCGGCTATTCCACTCCTTCTTACTATCTTTTGTGATCGCCACTGCGTGTCGATCACAAAGATCAGAAGGCCATTAAAGGAGGGGCTCCCACTGTTTGTATGCATGCGGTTTCAGGATCTATTTCACTCCCCTCCCGGGGTTCTTTTCGCCTTTCCCTCACGGTACTGGTTCACTATCGGTCGACTACGAGTATTTAGCCTTGGAGGATGGTCCCNCCATGTTCAGACAGGATTTCACGTGTCCCGCCCTACTTGTCTCATGCCTAGTTCCACACTCTTGTTTTCGCGTACGGGGCTATCACCCACTATGGCCAGACTTTCCAGACTGTTCCACTAACAAGAATGCTAAATCATGAAGGCTCTTCCCAATTCGCTCGCCACTACTATGGGAATCTCGGTTGATTTCTTTTCCTGCAGCTACTTAGATGTTTCAGTTCACTGCGTTCGCTCNNTACCCTGCCTATGTATTCAGCAGGGAGTACCCTTGCGGGTGGGTTCCCCCATTCAGAGATCTCCGGATCAAAGCTCTATTGCCAGCTCCCCGAAGCTTATCGCAGGCTTACGCGTCTTTCATCGCCTGTAGTCGCCAAGGCATCCACCACATGCACTTAGTCGCTTGACCCTATAATTTTGAGGACTGACGAATCAGTCTCGCATTACAGGTGTGTTTGCTTTCCATACAACCAGGCTCGGCGCCCAATTGCATGGTCGATACAATTTCAACCCATGTTGGGATGTTCATCACAAACATCCCACCTTCTTCCAAATTTTTAAAGATCAGCCGTTACGCATAAAGCGTAAGCACTAAAGTCTGCGACTTCACTGCTTACGATTCACACTGATAGGTACTACTTTTTCCACCATTCCAACCAAGAGTGAGTGGTGGAGGATGACGGGATCGAACCGACGACCCCTGCTTGCAAAGCAGGTGCTCTCCAGCTGAGCTAATCCCCATTAAGGACTGATAACCGGCGCATCGCTGCGTTGCTCAACCCCTTGTGTGCACCAGCACACGACGGGATCTCGCGCCTTGCGCTGCTTGGTTCTCAATCCTTAATGAACCGAGCCCAGTCAGCACCATTTCTGGTGGGCCTGGCTGGATTTGAACCAGCGACCCCACGCTTATCAAGCGTGTGCTCTAACCAACTGAGCTACAAGCCCGGCTTTAAAAACAACCGATAGGTGTGAGTGTTGCAGCGGCTTTCTCTAGAAAGGAGGTGATCCAGCCGCAGGTTCCCCTACGGCTACCTTGTTACGACTTCACCCCAGTCATGAAACCCAGCGTGGTAAGCGCCCTCCTTGCGGTTAGGCTACCTACTTCTGCCAGATTCCACTCCCATGGTGTGACGGGCGGTGTGTACAAGACCCGGGAACGTATTCACCGCGACATGCTGATCCGCGATTACTAGCGATTCCGACTTCATGCTCTCGAGTTGCAGAGAACAATCCGGACTACGATCGGCTTTCTGGGATTGGCTCCACCTCGCGGCTTGGCAACCCTCTGTACCGACCATTGTATGACGTGTGAAGCCCTACCCATAAGGGCCATGAGGACTTGACGTCATCCCCACCTTCCTCCGGTTTGTCACCGGCAGTCTCATTAGAGTGCCCTTGCGTAGCAACTAATGATAAGGGTTGCGCTCGTTGCGGGACTTAACCCAACATCTCACGACACGAGCTGACGACAGCCATGCAGCACCTGTGTTCCAATTCCCTTTCGGGCACCCCGCATCTCTGCAGGGTTCTGGACATGTCAAGGGTAGGTAAGGTTTTTCGCGTTGCATCGAATTAATCCACATCATCCACCGCTTGTGCGGGTCCCCGTCAATTCCTTTGAGTTTTAATCTTGCGACCGTACTCCCCAGGCGGTCAACTTCACGCGTTAGCTTCGTTACTAAGGGATTTCACTCCCCAACAACCANGTTGACATCGTTTAGGGCGTGGACTACCAGGGTATCTAATCCTGTTTGCTACCCACGCTTTCGTACATGAGCGTCAGTGTCATCCCAGGGGCTGCCTTNCGCCATTGGTGTTCCTCCACATCTCTACGCATTTCACTGCTACACGTGGAATTCCACCCCCTCTGACGCNNACTCTAGACTGCCAGTTCAAAATGCCATTCCCAGGTTAAGCCCGGGGATTTCACATCTTGCTTAACAATCCGCCTGCGCACGCTTTACGCCCAGTAATTCCGATTAACGCTCGCACCCTACGTATTACCGCGGCTGCTGGCACGTAGTTAGCCGGTGCTTCTTCTGCTGGTACCGTCATTAGCACGCTATGTTAGAGCGCACCGTTTCGTTCCNAGCTGAAAGAGCTTTACAACCCGAAGGCCTTCTTCACTCACGCGGAATGGCTGGATCAGGGTTGCCCCCATTGTCCAAAATTCCCCACTGCTGCCTCCCGTAGGAGTCTGGACCGTGTCTCAGTTCCAGTGTGGCGGATCATCCTCTCAGACCCGCTACTGATCGTCGCCTTGGTAGGCCATTACCCCACCAACTAGCTAATCAGACGTCGGCCGCTCGAATAACGTGAGGTCTTGCGATCCCCACTTTCCCCCTCAGGGCGTATGCGGTATTAGCACAGCTTTCGCTGCGTTATCCCCCATTACTCGGTACGTTCCGACGCATTACTCACCCGTTCGCCACTCGCCACCAGGAGCAAGCTCCCGTNNGCTGCCGTTCGACTTGCATGTGTAAAGCATTCCGCCAGCGTTCAATCTGAGCCAGGATCAAACTCTTCAGTTCAATCTCTGCAATTACTTCAAATACTTCTTCGCTCAACTCAAATGAATTACTTCATCAAAGTGTGAGCATTTATGCTAGCCGTCATCCCGACCAAAGCCAGAACAACTACCGCAACAACACCCACACCTATCGGCTGTAAATTGTTAAAGATCAATCTCTTATCGACTTTGCCTCAGCTGCGTTGCCGTTTCGAGAGGTGCGCATTCTACAGAACCTACAGATTGCGTCAACACTTATTTTCGAAATGGTTGCGGGGGCAGGATTTGAACCTACGACCTTCGGGTTATGAGCCCGACGAGCTGCCAGACTGCTCCACCCCGCGCCTGTCGCAAATGAAACCGCGTCAATCGAGAAGCGGAACTATAGCAAAGCGTGCTTGGCTCCGTCAACACTTGCGGGCTTTATGGCAAAGCCCATCGAACTCCGTCGGCAACATTTCCAATGTTTTCAATCGACTGAATGAACGCTGCCACGACAGATCAAGATTGCAATAACGACGGGCAGCGCGAAACAGCCGGAAACCATGCACACATATTGTGCAGACAATACGTCGGCAAACTCGCTACCATTTGCCGTCTNCGTCGATTGAAAGTCCGATTGTGTACATTTCCGATTTTTCCCTGTCGCGCCTGCCGCGCATCGAGTTTGGTCCGGGCGTACTCGGCAGGTTGCCGACCATTGCCCGAATCTACGGCACGCGTGCTTTGCTGGTGACCGGAGCGAGTTCGCTGAGAAACTCGCCATTTTGGACACCCGTAACGGACGGGCTGAAGGCACAGGGAGTTTCCTGGTTGCATCTGGCCATTCCGGGCGAACCGTCTCCGCAGATGGTGGACGAGGCCGTGCGCGCCTTGCGCCCGGAATCCATTGACGTGGTCATCGGCTTCGGTGGCGGCAGCGCGCTGGATGCGGCCAAGGCGATTGCCGGTCTGCTCAAGCCTGGCAACTCGGTGATGGACCACCTGGAAGGCGTGGGACCCGAACTCGCGTATGTCGGCCCGGCCACACCATTCATTGCCGTACCGACCACCGCCGGCACCGGCTCGGAGGCGACCAAGAACGCCGTATTAAGCGTGCAGGGCAGCGATGGCTTCAAGAAATCCTTCCGCGACGAAAAACTGGTGGCCGAAGTTGCACTGGTCGATCCCGATCTCCTCGCCACCTGCCCTGCCTCAGTGATCGCGGCGAACGGGATGGATGCCTTCACCCAGTTGCTGGAGTCCTATGTTTCCTGTCGCGCCGCCCCCTTGACCGATTCGCTTGCCTGGGGCGGCATGAAGGCCGCCCGCGACGGCCTGCTGGCCTTGTATGCCGATGCCGGCGATGCGGCGGCGCGCAATCGCATGGCCTACGCGGCCCTGGTGTCGGGCATCACGCTGGCGCAGGTCGGGCTCGGCTCGGTGCACGGGCTGGCCGCGCCATTGGGAGCATTCTTTCCGATTCCGCACGGCGTCGCGTGCGGCACGCTGGTGGCGCAGGCCACGCGCGCCAATATCGAGGCGCTGCAGGCGCGCGAAGCGAATCACCCAGTACTGGAAAAATATGCACAAGCGGGGCGCCTGCTGAGCAAGCAGGGCCAACTGAACCAGACTGCGTCGCACGCCGCACTGATCGATACGCTGGACGCCTGGACACGCGAACTTCAGCTTCCGCCCCTGGCGCAGTATGGCGTGACGCACGCCGATATCCCGCGCATCGTGGCCAACAGCCGTGGCAGCAGCATGAAGACCAATCCGATTGCGCTCACCGACGCTGAAATCGCGGGCATTCTCGCCGCGCGCATCTGACGCCCGCTCAAGTTAAACGGCTGTCGTCCGCTATTTCTGCGACCTCATCATCTGGAACGCAACCATGCCCGGCCTCCTGCTTTTCTTCATCGTGCTCGCACTTCCGGCCGTCTATGGCGTGTTCATCTTCAACCAGCTTGTCACGCTGAAGCATAACGTCGGCAAGGCCTGGTCGAATATCGACATCCTGCTCAAGCAGCGCCATGACGAGCTGCCGAAGCTGGTCGAAACCTGCAAGCAATACATGCAGTTCGAACAGGAGACGCTTGAANAAGTGATGCACGCGCGCAGCCAGGTCGCGAGCGCCCGGGAATCGCAGAACATCCCCGCGCTGGGGCAGGCCGAAGGCGCATTGCGCGTGGGCCTTGGCAATCTGTTCGCGGTTGCCGAGGCCTATCCCGAACTGAAGACCAACGAAACCTTCCTGCATCTGCAAGCGCGCATTACCGGGCTGGAAAACGCGATTGCCGACCGTCGCGAGTTCTACAACGATTCGGTCAACGTCAATAACGTGCGGGTGGAGCAGTTTCCCGACACCCTCGTGGCGCGTCTGTTCGCCTTCCATCTGTTTCCGCTGTTGCGCTTCGCTGCCGAGGAAAAGAAAGACGTTGATCTGAAGCAACTCTTCGACCGCTGATGCTCCCGGTACGCTGGACGGCCGAATGGCGGCACGACTACGCCAATTTCGCGCTGGGCGGCGGCAATCTGGCCATTCTGCTGCTCGGCTTCCAGCTGCATTCCCATCTAGGCTGGCAAATCAGTTTTGCGTTGGTCGGGCTGACCAGTTTCTGGGCGTGGTTTGCCAACCTCAAGCGCTATCGCACCGTGGCAGATACGCCGACCTCGCGCATCGCCTCGGCGCCCCAAGGCTACATCGAACTCGTCGGGCGCGGCAGCCAGCCGCCGGGCGACAACCTGATCAGCCCGGTCAACGGCCTGCCCTGCCTGTGGTACCGCTACCGCATCGAGCGCAAGAACGGTGACCGCTGGGAATACGTCGAATCCGGAATATCGCATGACACGTTCGGCGTGGACGACGGCAGCGGCAGCGTACTGGTCGATCCTGACGGCGCCGAAATTCTGACTTCGCGCAAACAGGTCGCGACCTCAGGCGGTTATCGCAAAACAGAATGGACGCTGATCGAAGGCGACACCATTTACGTGATCGGCGACCACGTGACCTTGGGCGGTCCCAATGCCGTGCTCGACAAGAAGGCCGATCTCGCTACGCTGCTGACCGAATGGAAGGCCGACAAGACTGCACTCCTGGCACGTTTCGACGCCGACCGCGACGGCGAAATCAGTCTTGACGAGTGGGAGCACGCGCGCCAGGCCGCATCCGACGAAGTCGACCGCGCTCATCTCGATATCCGCCTGAAAGACGGCATCCATCTTGTGCGCAAGCCGTCGCATGGCCGCCCCTTCCTGATCGCCAACCGCGAAGTCACCGCGCTGGTGCGGCATTTTCGGCTATGGAGCTGGTTGCACCTGGCGCTGACGATGGCCGCCCTGATCGGCTTGACGCTGCTCGGGCGCACAGCCTGACGCTTGCCCTGCCCGGCTTCCCGCCCTATAGTCAAGGCACGGAGGACGCATCATGAAACCTGCCATACCCGAGACCCCTGCTGAATACGACCATACCCGCATCATCGAGCGGCCGGATGGATGCTACTGGATCGATGCCATGACCGGCGAGGAATACGGTCCCTTTGCCAGTCTGATGGAAGCCGTACAGGACATGGAGTACAACGCCGACAGCGACTACGAGCCTGGCGAAACGGTGGAAGAGGCCGAAGAAGAGATCGGCATTTCCGACTGGATCGACCCCGACACCGGCGACCCAGGCGAAGCGTCTCACCGCCCCGTCGACTGATCTCCGGCCAGGCGGGATCGCCTGGATATGCCTTGGCCTGCGATTTCTGCCATCCGTGCCTCGCGCTCGAACAGATTGTCGCGATAGGGATTGCCACCGCGTAACCACGCAAGCAACCCAGCCAGCGGATACAGCACCAGCAGCAAAACACCCCAGCGTTCAAATTGCCTGACATGCGCACGCTCGTGCACACGCGTCGCGGCCAGGGCGTTCGATGACACGCCCAGTACGACGTGTCCCAGCGTGATTGCCGCAACCGGCCCGCTGAACGGAAAGCCGCGTCGCAATACCCATGCCGGCCAGCCGCCAGCAGCTTCCAGCACACCTTCCACCTGCCGTACAGCACCTCCGCTCCCNCGTGCAGCGAGCGCGGCCAGCACGCCCAACAAAGTAACCGGCAACGCCCACAGATAGCGGAGAAAGCGGCGCATTCAGGTATCCAGCCCCCGCGAACCAGCGTGCTTCATGCAAGCCTTCCGCCACGAAATGCCGGCGCGCCAGTTCGAGCTGCGTCGCGGTTCCCGCCGCATACACATCGAAGCGATGCAGATCCGGGTAATCCGTCACGATGCCTTGCAGCGTGGCCTCCAGGTCATCGGTCGGCGCATGTGGCAGGTAATTGAAATTGTCCAGCGCATCGGCCCAGGCGCGGCACAGGTTGTCCTGATAATGTCCGGCCTCATCGGCCAACCAGTGCAGGTCCATCGACTCGGCCAACTCCAGCGACATGGCATGCTGGATCAGGCTCTTGATCGGCGCGAAGCCCGCGCCGAAAGCGAGGAAAATCACCGGACGCGGCGAGTCCTCATCCAGCACGAATTCGCCGAAAGGTCCTTCCACCTTCACCACGTCATTGGCCTTCAAGCTGCCGAACACGCTCTCAACAAACGCATCGTCCGCCCGGCGCGGGATCTGGATCTCGATGTGTCGATCCTCGCACGGACAACTGGCAATGGCGTAGCGTCCTTTCACCCCGTCGATCGACACGTCGACGCTCTGGCCGCCGAGATAACGCAGGCGCTGGCTGCGCGGCGCGAGAATATGCAGCGCGGCCATGTGCGGATTGAACACCTCGATCGACTTCACCTTGGCGGTCAGCTGTTGCACCGGAATATCGCGCGCGCCTGCCACGTTGGCTTCGATCACCACGTCGTTGACCGGCGCATAGGCGCACAGCAGGACCACTCCGGCTTCTTTTTCGGCTTCTTTCAGGACATAGTCGTGCGCATGGACTTTCGTCACCTCGCCCGACAGCACGCGCGCCTTGCAGTCGCCGCAATTGCCGTTACTGCAGCCGTAATTCAGCGACACGCCATTGCGCAGCGCGGCTTCCAGCAGGGTATCGTTGCCCTCCACGTAGAATTCGTGGCCGCTGGGCTGGATGGTCACATGGGCTGACATGATTTTGAATATCCTTTCCTGCGCAATCGTCGCCTGCGCCTGTACCGCATCCGGCGGAACCTCGGCCAGATTGCGCAGCAGAAATGCGCGCACGGTATGCAGGGCATGGCGCGTTTCCGCGCTTTGGTCTTCTTCGATTTCGTCGATCTTCTCGTCGAGCCAGGTCATCACATTGCCGTAATGCAGCAGCAAAGCCTTGGCTGCAGCATAGTCGTTGCCCAGCGCGTTCAGACGCGCCACCAGCACATCCTTGTCGGGCAGTGCACGCTCCAATACCCGCTTGGCAAACGCCTTGTCCTTGATTTCCTGGACCCGACGAAACTCGGCATCGTCGTCCCACTTCACATCCGGGAACACGCGCAGCAATTCGTCGAGTTCGACCATACCGTCAAAGGTTGCCAGCACACCGCCACGGATCATTTCCTGCAGCGCATGACGCGGCTGGCCGACCAGCTTGGCCACTCGGGAAAGTGGAAGTAAATGGCTCATGGCACGATGGTACTCCGTGTCCGCGGCGGACAGAATCGGCACTTCACCAGATTCTGAATCCCTGATCCGCGCGTTCCGACCCGTCTGCCAATACAATTCCGCCATGCCCTCCATTGCCATCCGCCCCTGCCCCGCCGATGCCCGCGCCGCCCTCGAGCAGGCCGGGCTCGCTCCCGCCTGGGCGCGGTTGTATGCCGCCCGCGGCGTCAACCATCCGGACGAAGTCGCCCACCGCCTGCCGCAGCTGTTGCCGCCTGCCGGCCTGCTGCACATCGACCGCGCCGCCGCGCTGCTGGCCGACACCATTCGCGACAACAAGCGCCTGCTCATCATCGCCGACTACGACGCCGACGGCGCCACCGCCTGCGCGGTCGGCGTGCGCGGCCTGCGCCTGCTCGGCGCGCAGGTCGATTTCATCGTGCCCAACCGGCTCGAACACGGCTACGGCCTCACGCCCGACATCGTGACGCTCGCCGCCGCACGACAACCCGATCTGCTGGTCACGGTGGACAACGGCATCGCTGCGGTCGACGGCGTGGCGGCGGCGAACGCGCTCGGCATCCCCGTGCTGGTCACCGACCACCACCTGCCCGGCGACGCGCTGCCGGACGCCGCCTGCATCGTCAACCCCAACCAGCCAGGCTGCAGCTTCGGCTCGAAGAACCTGGCAGGCGTCGGGGTGATGTTCTACGTGCTGCTGGCCCTGCGCGCCGAACTGCGGCAACGAGGCGCCTATGCCAACACGCCCGAACCCGATCTGCGCGCCCTGCTCGACCTCGTCGCGCTCGGCACGGTCGCCGACGTGGTGAAGCTCGACGCCAACAACCGCACCCTGGTCGCCCAGGGGCTGGTGCGTATGCGCGCGGGCAAGGCCTGCGCCGGCATCAACGCGCTGTTCCGCGCCGCCGGGCGCGAGCCTGCCCGCGCCACCGTGTTCGACCTCGGCTTCATGCTCGGTCCGCGATTGAACGCCGCCGGCCGCATCGACGACATGGCGCTCGGCATCGAATGCCTGCTGGCCGACGACCCCGCCATTGCGCAGCGACTGGCGCAACAGCTCGACACGCTCAACCGCACGCGGCGCGACGTCGAGGCCGATATGCTGGAGGAGGCGCTTGCCATCCTCGCCACCTTCAACCCGACCGACAGCCACAGCCTCACCGCATATCAGCCCGGCTGGCACGTCGGCGTGATCGGCATCCTGGCGTCGCGCCTGAAGGACAGATTCCACCGCCCCACCATCGTCTTCGCCAGCAGCGAGACAGGGGAACTCAAGGGTTCCGGCCGCTCCATTCCCGGCCTGCATTTGCGCGATGCGCTCGACCTGATCGACAAGCGCCACCCTGGCCTGATCGTCAAGTTCGGCGGCCACGCCATGGCCGCCGGACTCAGCATTCCCGCCGGGCGTCACGGGNAGTTCAGCCAGGCATTCGAGTCCGTGGTGCGCGAACTGATCGACCCGGCAGATCTCGATGGCAGGATCGAAACCGACGGCGAACTGGACCTCGCCGAACACCGCTACGAACTCGCCGAGCAGTTCGACCATGCGGTCTGGGGGCAGGGCTTTCCTGCACCGCTGTTCACCGCTACCTTCGATGTCGTGGCACAGCGCGTCATCGGTGAAAAGCACCTGAAACTCAAGCTGGCACGCGGGGAGACCTCGTTCGATGCCATGCGGTTCTTCCAGGCCGACACGCTGCCCGATCGCATCCGTGCCGTCTATGCGCTGATGCCGAACGAATTCAATGGGCAGCAGTCATTGCAACTCAAGCTGCAGCACTGGGAGCCCGCGAAGGAATAGTTACAAGATTCAAGTCACAAGCCACAAGGCGATCCTGGCTTGACTTAAAACGCATACTCCTTCGGGTCCCGCAACTTGCCACTTGAAACTTGTTCCTTGAAACTGCCTTTCATGCCGCCGATCACTCTTGCCCTCATCCTGCTGAATGTTCTCGTCTACGTACTCGAACTCGTCACCGGGCCCGAGATCATCCGCATCTTCGCCCTGTGGCCGCCGGGCTCGGACGGTACGTTCCATCTGTGGCAATTGGTCACCTACAGCTTCCTGCACGGCTCGCTTACCCATCTTGGATTCAACATGTTCGCCGTGTGGATGTTCGGCGCCGAACTGGAAAGGCGCTGGAACGACCTACGCTACCTGTTGACCTATCTGCTCAGCGTCGTGGTGGCCGCGATGACGCAGATCGCCGTCTCCGGCTATTTCCTGCACAGCAGTAGCCCCGTCATCGGCGCTTCGGGCGGCGTGTTCGGCCTCCTGCTGGCCTATGCGCTGTATTTCCCGCGCAGCGTCGTCAGCATCATCTTCCTGCCCTTCATCCGCATCCCGGCACGCCTCTTCGTGCTCGGCTATGGAGTCGTCGAGCTTGTCCTCGGCCTCACCAGCACCGATGCGGGCGTCGCTCATTTCGCCCATCTCGGCGGGCTGTTCGGCGGCTGGCTGNGGGTGCAGTATTTCCGCGGGCGCGGGGTGTTCGGCAAGCGCTGAGACTGCCCGCCATAGAAATTACGTGCGATGCAACGGCAACAAGCGCAAGCGTGTGCGACTTGAATCAACCGTCAGCAAAGCACCTTCCTGCAGTTCTGACTCCATCTGACGCAGGGCAGCAGCCACCTGAGCGCCGATTTTGTCCGGATTGACATCCTCTGCACGGATTTGCACGACACTGGGTTTTTCGCCATGCGTCGCCGCCAGAATCGCACTGAAATCAAGATCATGGGTGAGCACGACATAATTATTTTCGGCGGCATAGGCCATGATTTCCGAATCAGGGGCGTTTACTCTTCCGATGGCCGACCAATGATCCGCCTGTAGACCGAACCCATTCAGCAAGCCCACCCAACGCGGCGAAAGGTTCATGTCCACGAGCACCTTCATGCGCTGGCCAGCGTGACCTCACGTTCTTCGGCACGCCATGCCGCGTATCGCAGTGCCTGCATGATGTCCTCGCGTTCGAGATAGGGGTAGTCTGCGAGTACTTCTTCAATGCTTCGGCCCGCGCCGATCTGACTCACAACCATGCCGACCGTGACGCGCATCCCCGAATGCAGGCTTTGCCGCCCATCACCTCGGCTTGTTGAGTAATACGATCAAGCCCCTGCGTCATGGCCCGCTCCCCCATCTAAAAACTGCAAAAGTAATACGCCAAGCATAATCCAGAATTCCAGGACAGGCACCAGGCAAAACCCGGCCAGGCCCTCACGCCCTTCCCCCGGTACGGGCCGTTTGTGCCTTGGTCCTTTTAATTTGCCCCGGCCTTAAACATATCCCTCCGGATTCCCCGCCTGCCAGCGCCAGGCGTCGGCACACATGCGCGGCAGATCATATTCGGCCCGCCAGCCCAGCTCGCGCGCTGCGCGGGTCGGATCGGCCCAGCATTGCGCCACGTCTCCGGCACGACGCGCCACGATCCGGTACGGCACCGGTTTGCCGCTGGCCGCCTCGAACGCACGCACCATGTCGAGCACGCTCACCCCGCGTCCGGTGCCCAGGTTCCAGGTCTGCACGCCGCCCAGTTGCAGCAATTTGTTCAGCGCCGCCACATGCCCGCGCGCCAGGTCGACCACATGGATATAGTCGCGCACGCCGGTGCCGTCCGGCGTCGGATAGTCGCCGCCGAACACATTGAGATGCGGGCGCCTGCCTACCGCCACCTGTGCCACATAGGGCATCAGGTTGTTGGGAATGCCGCGCGGGTCCTCGCCGATCAGTCCTGATTCGTGCGCGCCCACGGGGTTGAAATAGCGTAGCAGCGCAATGTTCCAGGCTGGATCGGCCAGGGCGATATCGCGCAGCATGTCCTCGATGAACAGTTTGGAACGGCCATAGGGATTGGTCGCCGACAGCGGAAAATCCTCGGTGATCGGCACCGTCGCCGGATCGCCGTACACCGTGGCGGACGACGAGAACACCACCGCCTTCACGCCGGCCGCCGCCATTTCCTCGAACAGCGCGATGCTGCCGGCGATGTTGTTGTCGTAGTACAGGAGCGGTTTTTCCACCGATTCGCCCACCGCCTTCAGCCCGGCGAAATGCACCACCGCGTCGATCGCGTGATCCGCGAACAGTCTACGCAACGCCGCCCGGTCGCGGATGTCGCCCTGTACGAATGTCACCGGCCGGCCGGCGATCTGCGCCACCCGTTCCAGCGATTTCACGCTGCTGTTCGACAGATTGTCGAACACCACCACCTCATGCCCCGCCGCCAGGCACTCCACAGCGGTGTGTGAGCCGATATAGCCCGCGCCGCCGGTCAATAACACTTTCACATGCGTCTCCTCCGTATTACTTGCCGTCTGTCTCCAGGCACAGCGCCAGCGCCGCACGCCAGTCCTGCAGTCGTATACCGAACGTCTGTTCAAGCTTGTCGCTGTTCAGTCTTGAATTGAGCGGGCGTTTTGCCGGAGTCGGGTAATCGCTGCTCGGGATCGGAACCAGTCGGCCCGACACCCAGGTCTCGTCGAATTCATCGAGCGACTGGATCGCCTCGGCAAACCCGTGCCACGAGGTTTCGCCGGCATTCGCCATGTGATAGACGCCCCAAGGCTCGGCCTGATTCGCGGCTGACATGGGCGAGGCAATCTGGCTCAGCGCTTGCGCCGTGGCCTCGGCCAGGTCGCGGCACCAGGTCGGCGCCCCGATCTGGTCGGCGACGATCTTCAGCTCCGGCCGCTCCCGCATCAAGCGGCGCATGGTCAGCAGGAAATTGCTGCCACGCGCGCCGTACACCCAGGACGTGCGGAAAATCAGATGACGACAGCCGGCGGCCTGGATGGCGCGCTCGCCTGCCAGCTTGCTTGCGCCATACACATTGAGCGGATCGCAGGCAGCGTCCTCTTTCCAGGGTGTGCTGCCACTGCCGTTGAATACATAGTCGGTGGAGTAATGCACCAGCAACGCGTTCAGCCGGGCCGCCTCTTCGGCCAGGATGCCCGGTGCAACGGCGTTCACTGCATGCGCCAGCTCCGGCTCGCTCTCGGCCTTGTCCACCGCGGTATAGGCAGCCGGGTTGACGATGATACCCGGCGCGATATCGCGCACCGTCTGGCGTACCGCATCGGCATCGGCCAGATTCATGGCCCGGGAATCCAGCGCGACCACCTCGCCCAGACAGCCGAGCGTACGCCGCAGTTCCCAGCCGACCTGGCCACGGGCGCCGGTGAGGAGAATGCGGTGAGCGGGGAGCGGTGAGCGGGGAGCAGCCGTCATGCGTAGATCTCCGCATCCTTGAGCAGGGGCTGAACCTGGTCCTTGGCGGATAGCACGGGCGTCCCTTCGAGCGGCCATGCCACCCCGATCTGCGGATCGTCCCAGCGGATACCGCGATCCCACTGCGGAGCGTAGTAGGTGGTGGTCTTGTAGAGGAAATCGGCGCTATCGGACAACACCAGGAAACCATGTGCGAACCCGGGCGGGATCCACATCATGCGCTGGTTCTCAGCCGATAGCTCGTAGCCGACCCATTGCCCGAAATGCGGCGAGGACTTGCGCAGATCCACCGCCACATCGAAAACCGAGCCACTCACCACGCGAACCAGTTTTCCCTGCGGCTCATTGACCTGGTAATGCAACCCGCGCAATACGCCCCTGGCTGAACGCGAATGGTTGTCCTGCACGAAATCCGCTTCAAGGCCAAGTTTCGCAAACGTCAGTTTGTTCCAGCTTTCCAGGAAGAAGCCACGCGCGTCGCCGAACACCTTGGGTTCAAGGATAAGGACGCCGGGGAGAGAGGTTTCGAGTACGTTCATTTTGGGTGAGTGGTGAGTGGTGAGTGGTGAGTGGTGAGTGGTGAGCAGTGAGCAGTGAGCGGGGAGCGGGGAGCGGGGAGCGGTTTCAGCNTTACTGCTCACCGCTCCNCTGCTCACCATTTCAAAAATCCGTTCATTCAACATATTCAGCAAATATTGCCCATACCCATTCTTCCGCATGGGTGCAGCCAACTTCTCCACCTGCTCGGCTGTGATATATCCCTGCCGATAGGCGATTTCCTCCGGACAGGCGATCTTCAGGCCCTGGCGTTTCTCGATCGTTTCGATGAACAGCGAAGCCTCGAGCATCGATTCGTGGGTTCCGGTATCCAGCCAGGCATGCCCACGCCCCATGATCGACACATCGAGTTCGCCCGCGTCAAGATAGTGCCGGTTGACGTCGGTGATCTCCAGTTCGCCTCTCGGCGAGGGCTTCAGGTTGCGGGCAATGTCGACCACCTGCTTGTCATAGAAATAAAGCCCGGTGACTGCGTAATGCGATTTGGGCCGAGCGGGTTTNTCTTCCAGACTGACCGCTTTTCCTGTGGCATCGAAGTCCACCACACCATAACGTTCCGGNTCGTGCACACGATAAGCAAACACCGTCGCACCGATTTCCCGCTCGCTCGCCACGCACAGGTCTTTCGCCATGTCATGGCCATAGAAAATATTGTCGCCCAGTACCAGTGCGCTGGGGCCGTTCCCCACAAAATCCGCACCGATGACGAACGCCTGGGCAAGTCCTTCCGGGTTGGGCTGCACGGCATACTGCAAACTGACTCCCCACTGGCTGCCGTCGCCCAGCAACTGCTCGAAGCGCGGCGTATCCTGAGGCGTCGAAATGACCAGTATGTCCCGAATTCCTGCCTGCATCAGCGTAGTGAGCGGGTAATAGATCATCGGCTTGTCATAAATCGGGAGCAGCTGCTTGGACACGGCAAGCGTCGCCGGATACAGGCGGGTGCCGGAGCCGCCGGCCAGGATGATGCCTTTTCGGTGAGCGGGGAGCAGTGAGCGGGGAGCGGATTGGGGTTGCATGGTCATTCAGTCTCTTTCATTTTCTTGTGCAGGCCAAAACCAGTTTGCTCGTTCTTCCAAGCAAGGGCTCGACCTGGTTTTCATCTGATCTCACAAATCCGAGTCGGATGGCAATTTGATATTGGGTATCCAATTCACTTAACGACCCCGAGCAATGCTGAGAAACCGGGCGAATTCGCGGCTTCCATCCCGAGCAGCGCCCTCAGCCAGATTACTCGGTATGGAAACCGCAGCACGGCGCATCTGCGACACCAAACCGTACTGTTCCTGTGCCGGAAAAGTCGCAGTGATCCGATAAACCACCTCGACCAATTCCATCGCACTTTTCCACGCCTCGAGCCGCTCGTGGGGCTTACCGCTCACCGCTTACTGCTCCCCGCTCACCATACTGCACATCCACCCACCTCCGATATTCCCCACTCGCCACATGCTCCACCCACGCCATGTTGTCCAGATACCAGCGCACCGTCTTGCGGATGCCCGTCTCGAAGGTCTCGGCCGGCTTCCAGCCCAGTTCACGATGGATTTTTCCGGCATCGATCGCATAGCGACGGTCATGGCCGGGACGATCCTTCACATAGGTGAGCAGGCGTGAATACGGCCCGGCCGGATCGGGACGCATCTCGTCGAGCAGCGCGCATACCGTCTTCACGATCTCGATGTTCGGCATCTCGTTCCAGCCGCCGACGTTGTAGGTCTCGCCCGATCTTCCTCTTTCCAGTACGGTCCGGATCGCCGAACAGTGATCGGTGACATACAGCCAGTCGCGCACGTTCATGCCATCGCCGTAGATCGGCAGCGGCTGGCCGCGCGTGGCATTGAGGATCATCAGCGGGATCAGTTTCTCAGGAAACTGATAGGGGCCGTAATTGTTCGAACAATTGGTCGTCAGCACCGGCAAGCCATAGGTGTGGTGGTACGCCCGCACCAGGTGGTCGGACGACGCCTTGCTGGCCGAATACGGGCTATTGGGGGCAAACGGCGTGGTCTCGGTGAACGGCGCATCGTCCGGTCCCAGCGAACCGTAGACCTCGTCGGTGGACACATGCAGGAATCGGAACACGGCCTTCTCCACTTCCGGCAGGCTCATCCAGTGGCCACGCACTTCTTCCAGCAAATGAAAGGTGCCCACCACGTTGGTCTGGATGAAGTCTTCCGGCCCGTGGATCGAACGGTCGACGTGCGACTCGGCGGCAAAATTGACGATCGCGCGCGGGCGATGCTGGCTCAGCAGTTGACCAACCAACGCACGGTCACCGATGTCGCCCTGCACGAAGACATGGCGCGGATCGCCTTTCAGGCTGACCAGGTTCTCCAGGTTGCCCGCATACGTGAGCTTGTCGAGATTGACGACTGGCTCATCGTTGACCCGCAGCCAATCCAGAATGAAGTTCGCACCGATGAAGCCGGCACCACCTGTCACGAATATCACGATAAATTCCTAATCACAGTCTACAAACGCCAGACATTAAACCCGGCCGCCTTGATGGCTGTCTGGTCATAAGCTGACTTAACATCGGTAAAAATCCCCCCNTTCCGCAGTCCGGAGGTCAGATCGGCCAAGGGCATAGCCAAATACTCCGCGTGCGACACCGCCGCCACGATGGCATCGGCATTGTCGGGCAACTGCTCCCAGGGAGTCAGGCGGATGCCATATTCGTGCTCGGCCTCCTGCGATTCAGCAATTGGGTCGTGAACGGCAACGTCACAACCGAAATCCTTGAATTCTTTTACCAGATCGGCCACCTTGGAATTGCGCAGGTCAGGGCAGTTTTCCTTGAAGGTGAGCCCCAGCACGATCACTTTTGCACCCTTCACCGTTCCGCCGTTGTTGATCATGTCTTTGACGGTTTGCTGTGCTACGTAGGCCGCCATACCATCGTTGATCTTGCGGCCAGCAAGAATCACCTGCGGATGGTAGCCCAGCATCTCGGCCTTGTGGGTCAGATAATAGGGATCGACGCCAATGCAATGACCACCGACCAGTCCAGGGCGGAACGGCAGGAAATTCCATTTGGTACCCGCCGCTTGCAGAACCTCCAGGGTATCGATTCCAAGACGATCGAAAATCAGTGCAAGCTCGTTCATCAGGGCAATATTGAGGTCGCGCTGTGTATTCTCGATCACCTTTGCAGCCTCGGCGACCTTGATCGAACTGGCACGATGCACGCCCGCGGTGATGACCGACGCATAGAGTTCTGCGACCGCTTCAGAGGTGGGACCATCATCACCTGACACAACCTTCACGATTTTGGTGATGGTGCGCTCCTTGTCGCCTGGATTGACCCGCTCGGGCGAATAGCCGACATGAAAATCCTGCTTCCATGTCATGCCCGAGTGCTTTTCCAGCAGCGGGATGCAGACTTCTTCGGTTGCACCAGGATAAACCGTGGATTCATAGACCACCGTGGCGCCCTTCTTCATGTGCTTGCCAACCGTGGTGGAAGAACCGACCAGCGGAGAGAAGTCGGGGATATGGGCCTCATCGACCGGCGTGGGCACGGCGATGATGATGAAATCAGCCTTGGTAATCGTGCTGGGGTCGGTACTGACGCTCAAGCGGGTCGCCGCCTTCAGGTCTTCCGTGCTGACTTCCCCGGTGGGGTCGCAATGGTTCTTGTAGCTGGCGATTTTTGACGCCGACAGATCGAAACCGATCGTCTCGAATTTCTTGCCGAATTCGACCGCCAAAGGCAAACCGACATACCCCAGGCCAACAACAGCAACAACCGTCATGGTCGCTCCCCAATATTACTCACTAGAACTTGCATCATGGAACCCTGTACTGATGTTGCCCCGAATACAGAACTCACTTCCTCAATAGCTGCAGCGCCGCGCCCAGGATGAACAAGGTATTCGTCACCAGATAACGTTTCCACAATCGCCTCGGCTCCGATACCAGACGGTGCAGCCATTCCAGACCGTTGTCGCGCATCCAGGCCGGCGCGCGCCGTACCGTGCCGGCATGGAAATCAAAGGCTGCTCCTACCCCGATCATCACCGCATTGACGCGTCCCCGATGCTCGGCCATCCAGCGTTCCTGCTTGGGGCAGCCGAGTCCGACGAACACGATGCCTGCACCGCTATCATTGATCCGGGCGACTGCTGCGGCATCCTCTTCTGCCGTCAGCGCGCGAAACGGCGGCGATTCCATCGTCATCTGCAAATCGGGAAATGCCGCCGGCAAGCGGCCTTTCAGCAACCCCAAGGTTGCCTCGGTACTGCCGTAGCAATAGATCGGCACGCCTTCATTCGCCGCGCGCTCGCACAATGCCCACATCAGATCCGGTCCGCTGATGCGCGGCTGGCCATCAAATCCCTGTTGCCTCAGCATCCACGCCACAGGAGCACCGTCTGGCGTCGCCATGTCCGATCTGTTGATCACCTCACGGTAGGTCGCACANCGCCATGCACTCACCACCACATGCACATTGCAGATCGTCACATAGCGGCTTTCGCGCGCATGCGCCCAGCCGAGTAAACGACTAATCGCGTCGGCCCACGACAAGGCATCTATGTGGGCACCGAGCACCGAGCCGACAGTTCGCTTGGATGACATCGCTCAGGATCTCGCCAGATCGGCTGCCAAGATCGCCACGATCCGTTCGGCCGCCCTGCCGTCCCACAGTTCCGGCCGGCGTCCCGTTTTCGTCTCACCGAGGCCCGCAAATGCGGCCAGGATATTCTCGGGCCGCGTGCCTACCAGCACGTTGGTCCCTTCTTCGACCGTTACCGGCCGCTCGGTATTCTCACGCAGGGTGAAGCAAGGCACGCCCAATGCGGTCGTTTCCTCCTGCAGGCCGCCGCTGTCGGTCATCACGACCGCAGCGTCCTTCCACAGATGGAGAAACTCCATATAGGCCAACGGACCGGTCAGTGTCACCCGTTCGCCCAGATCGATGCCGAACTTATCCAGATTGGCCCGGGTACGCGGATGAACCGGGAAAATCAGCGGCAGCGACTCACTGATTTCGCGAAGCGAATTTCCAATGCCCGTAAATGTCTCCGCGTGGTCGACATTGGACGGTCGATGCAAGGTCACCACACCGTAACGTGGCTGCCCCGCCTTGTAGTCCGCCGTCGGGAACACGCTCATATCCACCTGCTGCAGCTTGTCATGCTGGTAAAGGAGATTGTCCACCATCACGTGGCCCACGAAATGGATCTTCTCCCGGGCCTTGCCTTCGCGCAGCAGGTTGTCCACCCCGGCAGGTTCGGTGACGAAGAACCAGTCCGAGATCGAATCGGTGACGATGCGATTGATCTCTTCCGGCATTGCCATGTCGCCGCTGCGCAGGCCGGCTTCCACATGCGCCACCGGAATATGCATCTTCTTCGCCACGATCGAACAGGCGATCGTCGAATTCACATCGCCCACCACCAGCACCGCATCCGGCCGCTCGGCCAGACACAATTGCTCGAAACCCAGCATGATCTTCGCCGTCTGCTCCGCGTGCGAGCCGCCGCCCGCCCCCATGAACACATCCGGTGCCGGAATCCCCAGTTCCTCGAAAAACACTTCGTTCATCTCTCGGTCGTAGTGCTGGCCGGTATGGATGATCTTGTAGCGCAGTCCGCCGTGGGATCCCAGCGCCCGCACGATCGGCGCGATCTTCATGAAATTGGGGCGCGCACCTGCCACCAGGTAGAGTGTTTTCATCGGGCCAGCCTCGTCAGTTCGGTCACAATGCGGTTGATAAATTCACGGAAGGCGAATTTGCCGGTAATCATCTCGCGTGAACGTTCGCCCATGCGGGCAGCCAACTCCGGAGAATCCAGAATCCTTGCCATCTTCTCGGCCAGCTCTTCGGGCGTGTTCTCACGCAAGCGAAAGCCGTTCTCCCCATCCACCACCAGATCATCCGCGCTGCCATCGGCAAATCCCGACACGATCGGCAGGCGATGTGCCATCGCCTCGTTGATCCCCAGCCCGCCGGTACCCGGCAGCACGTACATCTCTGCCGCATCGAAATACGGCCCCACGCCTTCCACAATCGACCCGGTCAGCACCACATCGTCGCGCTCCGCACATAACTGCCGGATCACAGGCAGATGCTCCCCATCGCCCACCAGCACCAGCACCGCATCCTTGCGTTGCATCCGGTCGAGCGCCTGCAAAATCACCTCGATACGCTTTTCCGCCAGCACCGCGCCCACAAACAGGATGATCTTACGGTCGCCGATTTCGGGATGCTTGCCGACCACTAATGCTCGTGCCTCGGCCTTGGGCAGGGTTGCAATCTTTTCCTCGTTGATGGTGTTGTGCATCACCGTCACCTGGTCCGCGCGCGCACCGTGGCTCATGGCGTAATCGCGCGCGTTGGAATGGTAGGCGAGGTGATAGTCGTAGCGTGGAATAAAACGATCGAGCAAAAAGCCTTTCAGCTTTCCTGGGTGATACTCATATCCACATTGCCATGCTACCAACTTGAAGCCGAGCCGCTTTTTCAGACCCGCAATTTTCCAGTGTGTGACATTCCCCACATGACACATGTCCACGACGATTTCGGGTTTGATTTCGTGAATTTTTCCAGGACGCCAGTTTGATTTCTGAAAACGTAAGTGCCTATCCGATATTCCCTAAAAGCGAATTTGGATTCGCGTGTAATCACCGATTCTTTTACACCGACCCGACCCACCGCAGAGCCAGATGTCTGCCCAGAAAGCAGATGTAATTCAATACCAT
The DNA here is from genome assembly GCF_013693775.1 of Thiobacillus sp. Classification (NCBI taxonomy): domain Bacteria; kingdom Pseudomonadati; phylum Pseudomonadota; class Betaproteobacteria; order Nitrosomonadales; family Thiobacillaceae; genus Thiobacillus; species Thiobacillus sp. Next base: position 23,583 of record NZ_CP059257.1, on the reverse strand, counting down.
GATCCTCTAGCTGCTTTTCCAGCGCTTTGAAAAGCTCGCGGTGATAATGCGCAACCCTGTCAAAGATAAATAGAACATGCTTCATCAACTCCCCCAGTGCCAAATCGAAATGGCAGACGATTTATATTTATTGTTATTTATTCAAAAGCGTCAGTGCGACTTTCACCCGATTTTTCCACGACATTGTTTCACTCACATTGGTAATTGCCGCCCGTCCCATTGCCACACGACGCGTTTCATCTCCGGCCAACTGCTTGATTGCCTCAACAAGGCCACGCACTAGGCCTTCCTCATCCTGATTCTGGGTAGATACGATGATGGCCGTGTCAGGCCTTACCAAAGTTGCCGGCCCGCCCAAATCCAGGCATATCACTGGCAAACCATACGCTTGTGACTCCAACACTACATTTCCGCCAGAATCATGCAGACTGGGAAAGAGCAAACAATGCATCTCACGATACAGTGAAAACAGTTCAGACTGCGGAAGGTAACTGATCCAGCGGATACGCTCCTCTACGCCCTCCTCGCGCGCTAGGCGTCGGAGCTCGGTTTCGTACGGTCCTCGTCCAACCACGGTAAATTCACAATTGGTGCCATGGCGCCATAATGTCGCCATGGCACGAATAGCGAAATGCACGCCCTTCAGGCCCAACAATCTTCCTGCGTATAGCACACGCAGCGGCTCGCCCACCTGTCTAATGGCCGGCTTGATATCTGCAGGCACATCAATACCGATTTCCTGATGCACGATGGCTCGCTTACGGTAAGGCCAAGGCAAGGCATTACGTGTGTCTTCTGTTCTAACCAGAATCAACGCAGCCTTGGCGTAAGCGGCCCACAGAAACGGATCGAACAACGCCAGCTTGTTGACTAGGGTTCGCAGTAGCTCCCTAACCTTCTCTCGTCCCTTGATTGAACGCTTGAGCCGCAGAGGTGCATCTTCCCCGCCNCCTAATGGGCCAAACACAAACGGAATTCCCAGATAACCCAGAAACGAAGGGGTGCGATAAACCCCATAACTAATGTGCATGGCGAGATCGAAATGATTCTGCTTTTGAAGCCGCCAGGCAAAAGGCAGCAGAGCGAATTGCCAGGCTGTGTATAGCAGTTGCGCCGTTGAAAAATTAAGGGGAACTAGCCTTAACCAAGCGGGCCGGAAATAAACGATGCGCAAATTAGGATGCCCCTCTTGGGAAAGCCGTGCCTCGATCGCCTCACGGCGCGTGATGTCGGTCACCACAGTGACCTCGTGATTCGCCGCCAATTCCAGCGCCCAGCGCCACCCNCCACCGCCCTCACTACCAGCAGCTGGCACGCAGGCGAATGCACTCAGTAAGATTTTCATCGATGTTTCACTGGTTGGTTTCATTATCAGTACGGCGCTCCCTGACTGCTCTCACTCCGCTGCGGCCGCGCCCTCCTGCACTGGCCCAATCAGCGTATACATGGTCTGGATTCGCCCCTGGCTCACAGGATAGCGAACATAGATTGCAGATCTGTTCCGCTTGTCGAGCACCGGCGGCTTGCCCACGAGCATGACCCCNTCGGCCGGTCCCTCGACCCGGACGCGCAACGCCATGGTTCCGCAGGTAGCGTTGAACTCGAAACGAGCCGGTAAGCGGTAGGCTCCTGTCTGCTGCCAGTAGCCAAATCCTGACTCGGCAGGCAGACTCGGCCGTGTTGTGCTCTGGAGCTTCGGCAACGCAAGATCGCAATCCATATGCAGGATGGTGCCAATCGTTCCGCCAGAAGTCTGGCTGCGGTTCACCTCGATGACATCGGTAACGCTTTGCGCATCCAGCATGAACCGACGCGTAACCGATACACCTGGCTGATAGTCCAGTTGCTGTGCCGACATGCGCCCAAGCGTGGGCTCAAAGCTGAGCAACTGACCCAGAGCAAACCGGTATTGGCCCCGATCGTCGACGATGGGCACGTTGTGGGCGGCGGCACGGGTGAAATAATTCTGATGCAGCGGGCTGCTGTAAACCGTCGTCCCCAGATCGGTCACGATACGACCCTGGTCATGATGCAGTTCGAACGAAAGTGCCTCGTATTGCGCATGGTTGCGCGAGGCCTGGCCAAAATGCAGAAACAGATGCCAGCCCTGATGCCGCAACATGGCAAAGCCCGTGTCATCCATGCGGCGTGATTCGAGGGGCAAAGGCGCAGGGGCGGCTATTTCCGGATTCCAGTCGACATACAGCCGCGGCCAGGTTTTCGCCGACAGCCATTCGACGACGCCAACCTGCGTCGGCAACAGATAGGCAGCTTCGCGCAACAAATAGCGATTGAATGCCATCGGCGCACCCCGATTGTCGCCGGGGTTGGGCAACGTGCCATCGGGAAAACGCAAGGTGAGCGGTGCGACCAGAAGATTATGCGCAGCCTGCCGGATCGGCTCCACTTCATTCTGCCGGCCATAGACTGCCGCCTCGTGCAGGAAGGGCAGCAGGGCATACACCACATATTCACTGTAGCCGAATGTGCCCTCGTTCCAGAGGCCATCGCGGGTAGTCGCGGCGCGCAGGATGGCGGCTACGCCGCGGTCGCCCCACACCGCCTCGTGCCACAACGCCGAGTCATTCAGCAACAGCGCCATGCCGGCGACCGCACCGCGCTGCCAGACGGAGATATTGTTGAACCCATTGAAGCTGTCGAGCAGATTGCGGGCGGACGGTGCGATCAGGTCGGACTTCCACCCCGCCAGTTCTTCAGCAGGCACATCCGCCTGGATCAGGCGGATGGCTGGAACCAGCATCACCATCATCTGGGCTTCGTCGAGGCTGCTGCCCATCAGGCGCGTCTTGCTTCCCGCGCGCGTCTGCATCGGCCATCGCGAATACTGGCGGGCATACAGATCGATCTGGCTGCGTGCCCAATCGAGCGCCTGCCGGTCGCCAGTCAGCTTGAAGAGGCGTGCCGCAAGCAATACATAGGACGCATTGCGCGTGCGGAAATAAAANACCCAGCCGCCGAAGCGCTTTGCCTCGGGTGTGCCTGGCAAGCCTATCGGCGGTAAGGGCGTGTCTTCCGTCCACTGCATTTCCTTGAGGGTTGCCGGGTCGAAATAGTCGTGCATATACCCGGCCACCCAGTCGGGGTGGTCGCCGCCACGCGCCTGCCAGCGCTGCAGGCGAACACGTTCGGAATCCACCCATTTNTTCCAGGCCGGATCGGCATCCATCCTGCTGCGAGCCAGCACCCAGTCCTCGACAGACCGCGGCATATCGCGACTGTATTTATAAGCGGCATACGGATCGTCCGTCGGTCCGGCTTGGGCGGCAGATAGCCCGACCACACAAGCCAAGCTGGAAAAAGGAGTAACAAGGCGAGTTTCAAATGGGCCATGGACGCCTCCCAGTCAAACCGTATGACTCAAGGTAGCGATCGGCTACGCTCTCCCAGGCGTAACGTCCAGTCGCGGCCCGCCAGGCGGCAGCACCCAGCCGTTCGCGCAATTCAGGCTCACACAACAACCGGGTGAGGATGGTGGCGAGCTGGCTACTATCCCTTACGCCGAAGAACAGCGCTTCGTCGTCGGCAAGGTATTCGCGAAAACCGGGAATATCGCTACATACGCAGGGCTTGCCAAATGACAAGCCCAACATGAGCGCGCCGCTCTGAGAAATGTTGTGGTAGGGAAAAGTGAGAATATCTGCCCGTTCCGCCAGGGCGGCCAGGTCTGTGTTCGAGAGAAATGTGCGCTGGATGGTTATGCGCGAGTCCAGTCCGGCTTCACGTATTTGCGTCTGGTAACGTTCCACCAGATCGGGCGATCCACCGCCCATGACCAGGATGTACCACGGTTGTTCGACGGGAAGTGCGCGTGCCGCAGCGATCAATGTGTCGACACCCTTGTACTCGCGAATGATGCCGAATTGGAATATCAGAAGCTTGCCTTGCATGCGCGCCAGGATGTCTGCCGCCAACGGGCTCGGCACCTGTTCTTTGCAGGATTCGCGCATCGCAACATAGCTGCCATGCGGAATCACGTCGATTTTCTCGGTGGGGATACCAAAACGATCGACGATTTCGCGTCGCACGTTCTGGCTCAGCACGACGATACGATGCGGCACGCGGTACCAGATGTGCAACAGTGCCTCACGCCAGGGACTGCGTTCATGTGGAACCGCATTGTGCGCGGTGAACACCAGCCTGCACAGAAAGGGCCGGGCAAGCATGAAAATTGCCAGTTCCATGGCGTAGAAACGCGGAAACTGCGAATGCACGACTCCTCGCCTGTGTCGCCAAAGTTCCAGAATCAACCGGGCAAAGGCACGCGCAGCCTTGCCAAGTGCAGCCAAACCAAGACCGCCGCCAAAATACGGCCAGAGCTTGAACAGCCTGCCGTTAAAGTGGGCTTCATTCAGCCGGCTGTTTTCAACAGTAAGGACGCTCAATCTGCAGCGGCCCGACAGCGTCTGGCATAGATCGACAGCGAAATCGTTGGTGCCGCTCAGGGCATCGACGATCAGTACGTGATTGTCCGCCGACGCACGAATACTCACGCGAGTTGCTCCGCATCAGGATTGCGCAAAGCCTCCCAGACTGCACGCGCAAACCCCTGGCCTCCGACCAGTGCGCCTTGGCCGTGTATCGCAATGCATCCAGCAACGTCGCACGCCACACTGCGGAGACATACTTCGGATAGTAACGTCTTGTGAACACGAGTCGGTTGCGCGCAATATAGTAGGCGGCCAGTTCAGAGCGCCGCGACGCTGCCTGCGTGCTGCCGCCGGCCTTGTGGTAGACGAGACTGAGTTTGGCGTACCCCAGCTTGAATTCGGGTTTGCCCCGCTCGGCCCAGTCGATTTCCTCGAAATACAGAAAATACCGCTCCTCCATCAAGCCGACATGTTGCAGAAACTGGGCACTGACCAACATCGACGCGCCGACGATATACGCCATGCGACGCTCGATGTCCGCCGCATCGATATCCCGCAACTGCGCCACAGGTGATTCGGCGCCGAGGTGCAGGCCGCGACCGCTCGCCTCCCGGTATTCAGCACCGCCCAGTGCCTGGATCGTCTCCGGCCGGCCGGCATAGATCAGCGTCGAACCCACCATTCCGATGTCCGGGTCATCTTCCGCGCGTGCGATCAGATGGTTCAATGCGTCTGGCGCAGGATAGGCGTCGTTATTAAGCAGCCAGAAATAATCGTACGTACCCTGGTTGAGAAGATAGCTGAGCGCCAGATTGTTGCCTGCGGCGAAACCGCCGTTGCATTTAGCCTGGATAACAGTGAGGCGACTAGGCGCTGGTGGTGCAGCCAACTCACTCTCATCCAGCAAGGTATGGGCTATTGCTTCTTGTTCGGCCCGCACACGCACTTTCTCGCCAAGCAGGCTGGGCAGTACAGCCACTTCACGGCCTTGCGCCCAGGCGAGGATATGTTCGACCGAGTCATCGCCGGAATTGTTGTCCACGACTACCGCATCAAAATGGACATAGTCCCCTGCGAACAGGGTCTCCAGGGCCAGTAGCGTATCCCGCCACCCACGCCAGTTCACCAATACAACGCCTACGCGAACCGGGTTTGATGCGTTCATTTCACCTTCGCCCCGGCGTGTGCTTCGAGGTCTATCAGCCTCGATGCGGTGAGGATCATGGCGATCAGCAGCGATACGGTGACCAGCCCTCCCAGGCGCAACCATTCCGGTTGAGTCAGCGTGTTGACCATGAACATGCTCATTGTGGAAATGGCCGCGGCGAGGTTCAGACGCAGCCCTTCCACCTTTCCATACAATACGGGCCTGTGCCGCACCCATATCCGCCATAGATTGCGGTAAATCCAGAATGGCACCACGATAGCCAGCAAACCAAGCTTGACCGCAAGCCCCAGGTAACTGTTGTGGATGTAGGTGAATTCACCTTCGTGGACTTCTCTTCCGTGGGTGCCGCTGTATTTCTTGTATTCACCGCCGATGCCGACGCCCAGTGCCGGGTTGTGCGCGATGGCGCGTATCGCCTGTTTGTTCTCATTCAGCCGATAGCCGACTGAAGTGCCCTTCCCGCCTTCTTCCTCCACACTAAACAGTCGTTCTTCAACTGCACCGATGAGATGAGGTTTGGCCACCAGCAGCCCCGCTCCGAGCACAAGCGCAAAGAGAACGGTAAGTGTGAGCGCGCCCATCATCAGTCGGTGCNNGCGCGTGATGAAAAAGAACACCAACATACCTGCGAAAGCAGCGAACCAAGCACCCCGTGTAAAAGTGACGATGAGCCCCAAACCCAGCAAATTGACGAGCACAACCCAGAGGAATTTGTTCCGCGCCATGGCAGCTCGCCCGAGTGCGTAATACAGGGCATAACCGAGCAGGAAGTTCGCTGCACCGGCAGAACTGCGAATGACATCGCTGAATTCCTCACTGATAAGTTCGGCACCCCTTTCGGCATAAATCAGGCGCACACCCGATACCGTTTGTGCCACCAGCAGCAATGCAACCAATACGGCAAACGCGCGCAGATAGAAGTCCATGCGCTTGAAATGCCAACGGAACGCATAGATTGCAACGGGCAAGGCGATCCAGCCCACGAGATTGCGTGTTTCGGCCAGCCCGTAAGCATCGTGCTTGATGCCTACGCTGTATGTGATACTGATTACATACATGATACCCAGCACAATCAAGGGCGCATGCAGCGGTTGCAGGGTTTGCATGATCGCAGTGGGCCGGTACAAGGTCTTGATGAATACCAGACCGCCCAGTATCAGCAACAGCATTTCTCCGGTATGAATAACCACGCCTGCGATCGGCAGGGATGGCTGCAGAAATATCGGAATGATCCCGAAAATCGAGGCCACGGACACCACAAGAGCAAGCTCAACGTTGAAGATGGCGACCAGTAAGGTAATGGGGATAAGGATCAGCGCGAGAGCAATGAAATATGGCAATACCGCCGAGGCCAACCCAAAAAAGGCAGCCAGAAACATGGCCAGCAAGGCCAATAGAGAAAATCCGAAGACCCGTCCCCACTCGATATTGCGGTAAGTTGTAGTGCTTAGCATGGAACGCTCCTGACTACTTTCTCATTGCCGATCGGCACGAATCAGATATTGAAACTCGAAATAAGGCCGAGCATGCGACAGGGTAAGCGCATCCAACAGACGGTATTTCCAGTTTCTCGTATGTGCATTCGTTGCACTGACTTGCTCTATTGAAAAACCCGCAGATTCGACAAGTTCGATCGCTGTGGCGCGAGTAAANAAGCGCAAATGGGTTCTGTCCAGAATGCCGGAATCTTGGTAGTCCCATCGCCCTCCCAGCATGAGAGGAAGCAGTACCCGGTAATAGCGGACATTAGGAATGCTTGCCACAAGCACGCCGTTTGGTCTCAATAAAGCGGCCAACCGTCGCAGGGTTTCCCAAGGATCAACCAGATGCTCCAGCACATCTAGACATAGCAGCAAATCGATCGATCCTGGTTCTATCGGAAGCTCCATCGCTTCGATATTTCCCTGAATAACCTGATCCAGCCTCATTGAAGCCTGCGCTGCTGCGGTTGGGGATATTTCAATGCCGCACGTCCAGTCACACAAACCCTGTTGTTTAAACAGGGACAAAGTGTGGCCCGCACCGCAACCAACCTCCAATGCGCGCGGTGCATGGCTTGGCAGTAAAGGTAAAATTTCTCGCCTGGCATGAGAAAAGTAATCCTCGGTTTTCACGTTGTATTGCGATTCAGTTGCTCTCATTGGCTACCCCGCGGCTGAAGCAAANAGGTTGTTGGATTGTCTGCTGCACCAGCGCCAAAACAGCACATGCGCCACAGGCAAAATCACCGCATATACCGCGACACGAACATTGATTGCACCGTCCACCCCGTAACGCGGGACTGCCCAGAACGTACCGGCAACCACGACCAGCAAGGCCATGAAAGTGACTGTATTGCTCAACATGAACAATCCACGTCCCAGCCATTGAGGGGTGAGCATGATGGACAGCGACAAGCCGAGTAACGAAGGTAATAACGCGGTAAACATGGGCACAGACGGTCTGAACTTCTCACCTGCCACCAAAGGAATGAGATATGGCGCCAGTAGCCAACCGGCCAGTGCAAGCAGCAGAATGAATCCCATCACGCGCAGGATCAATCTGCGTTGGTGTGGCCAGTAACGAGCCGGATCACTCTTCGCCATATCGCCATACAAAATCATGAGCGTGCTCTGTGGCAGGATCAGGACCAGGCCAACCAATTGCAGCGCGAGCTGAAANAANCCGACTTCGGCTTTCGCCAANAAGTGATTGGCAATCAGGATGCTGGACTGATCCAGCAATAACGCGCTGACAGAGGCCGGGTGCAGCTTGATGCCGGCTGCAAGCAGCGGTTTGACTTCTTCCGACAACCAAGTCAGTTTCCATTTGATGCTGTGCATCATGGGAATCAACGCACTCAGAACGACAATTGCCTGCGTGATGAACATGGCGATGAGCGCCCCNTCGACCCCAAACTGCAGCCAGGCCACTAGCGCCACGAACACGATAACCCCNAGGGTTCGTCCTATGTATTGCGCCCGGTTGACCAGATTCATGCGCGCCAGGCTGGCATAGATGTTAGGTGCATACTGGTCCCACATCAGGAGCGGAAGTGTGGCAAAGGCAAGCACCAACACCTCGATTGACAGGCCCTTGAACATATCGCCATTGGTCAATGCGAAGCCAATTGTTGCGATCGTCCATGCAAGCAACGATGCGATCAATCCAAGCCCTAGCAAGGTCCCCATCATCGCCTGTGGGGTATACGCCTCGCGATTTTGCTGGATTCGGTATTGCAATGCTGGTCCAACACTGAAATGGGAAACAGTGCAGAAAGTAGACATCCAGGCAATGGCCGCCACGAATATGCCACGCCCTTCCGGACCAAGGTAGCGTGCAGATACAATCAGCGTGATCATTGACACGAGTGTTCCGTATCCACGCGCTGTAGCTACAGCCACGATATGCCTGAATGAGGACGACATGATTATTTGCGTCCCAAGCCAGCCTTTATTAATTGGCGTTCAATACTTGAAGACACGATCAAACCTCGATTCGATGCGCTCGGATTTACAGTCAAATTCAGGCTGACAGGGATTCGAGTCATGAATCGCTGTTCGCCTGGAAATCCCGATACGCCGCATCCAAACCGTTATGCATGGCAGTACGTGCGCTCCACCCCATGGCATTCAATCGGCCGACGTCCATCAATTTCCGCGGAGTTCCATCCGGCTTGCTGGCGTCGAATTCGAGCGCACCCTTATATCCCACCACGTCCTTTACAGTCTCGGCCAGCTCGCGAATGGTGAGATCATGACCCACGCCAATGTTCATCAATGGTGCCAGACCGTCGTTACGGTCCTGCCCCAGCAAGGGAACAAACTGCTCGTCCGGCAGATTCATCAGGTAGACGCAGGCATCGGCCATGTCTTCGCTGTAGAGGAATTCTCGCCTGGGCGTCCCGGTTCCCCACACGGTCACGCTCGGTGCATTGGCGAGCTTGGCTTCGTGAAAGCGGCGAATCAGTGCAGGGATGACGTGGGAGTTCTCAGGATGGTAGTTGTCGCCGGGGCCATACAGGTTGGTCGGCATGACGGCCAGATACTGCGTCTTGTACTGGCGGTTGTAGGCCCAGCACATCTCGATACCGGCAATTTTGGCCAGAGCGTAGGGGCGATTGGTGGGCTCCAGCTCGCTGGTGAGCAGGTGTTCTTCCTTCATCGGCTGCGGGGCGAGCTTGGGGTAAATGCAGCTGGAGCCCAGGAACAGCAGGCGCCTGACGCTGTTTTTGTATGCCGCGTGGATGACGTTGGTCTGGATGGCGAGGTTGTCGCGGATGAACTCGGCCGGGTAGGTGTTGTTGGCGTGGATGCCACCGACTTTGGCCGCGGCCAGGAAGACGTAGTCCGGTTTCTCCCGTTCGAAGAAGGCGTCGACCGCGGCTTGGCTGGTAAGGTCGAGTTCGGCGTGGGTACGGGTCAGGAAGTTCTCGAATCCTTTTTCACGCAGGTTGCGCATCAGGGCGGTGCCAACGAGTCCACGGTGGCCTGCAATATAGATTTTAGATTCAGGATTCAAGATTCAAGTCTCAAGTTACAAGTTACAAGGTGCAAGCCTCAACTTGAGATCACGATTTATGATCTCAAAGTTGCCACAGCAAGAAACAAATTCCAGGCCCTTTCCTTTTAACTTGCAACTCATGTCTTTTCTCTCTTACCGTTTGCATCAATCCATGCAGCATGCGGGAGATTTCTTCTGCCTCCTTGACCCACTGCATACCTGTCTCCCGCTCGATATAGCCGATATCCATACCAATATAAATTTGCGTCCTGAGTTCGCCGGCAGAGCCCTTCGCATAATTCAGGAAGTTACACGTTTCCTTAGCCGATTCACGTTCATACCCTTCTGCAATATTGGATGGGATCGACAGCCCGGCCCGCGTGATCTGATCGCGAAATCCGAAGTCCTTGAGGTCTCTCAGCGATTTATAAAGCTCCGCACTCAACCGAGCAGAGCGCTTCCAAACCGCAAGATCCTCGAACCGGGCCATCGTCCCCCTTGAAACTTGCAACTTGCCCCTTGTAACTGCCCTTACTCGTGGTAATCCATGGCCTTGTAGCCATGCTTCTTCACCAGCTCGTCGCGCTCGGCCGCTTTCAGATCCTCGCGCACCATCTCGCTGACCAGCTCGTCGAACGTAATCCTCGGCGTCCAGCCCAGCTTGTCCTTGGCCTTGGCCGGGTCGCCCAGCAGGGTTTCGACTTCGGTGGGACGGAAGTAGCGCGGGTCGACGGCGACGATGCATTTGCCGTGGGCGTCGTAGCCCTTCTCGTCGACGCCCTGTCCTTCCCAGCGGATGTCCATGCCGAGTTCCTTGGCGGCGGCGTTGACGAAATCGCGAACGCTGTACTGCACACCGGTGGCGATGACGAAGTCTTCGGCGTGGTCCTGCTGCAGCATCAGCCACTGCATTTCGACGTAGTCCTTGGCGTGACCCCAGTCGCGCTTGGCATCCATGTTGCCGAGGAACAGGCAGTCCTGCAGGCCGAGCTTGATCCGGGCGAGGGCGCGAGTGATCTTGCGGGTGACGAAGGTTTCGCCGCGGATGGGCGATTCGTGGTTGAAGAGGATGCCGTTGCAGGCATACATGCCGTAGGCTTCGCGGTAGTTGACGGTGATCCAGTAGGCGTAGAGCTTGGCGCAGGCGTAGGGACTGCGCGGGTAGAAAGGGGTGGTTTCCTTCTGCGGGATTTCCTGGACGAGGCCGAAAAGTTCGCTGGTGCTCGCCTGGTAGAAGCGGGTTTTCTTTTCCAGGCCGAGGATGCGGATGGCTTCGAGGATGCGCAGGGCGCCGAGGGCGTCGGAGTTGGCGGTGTATTCGGGTTCTTCGAAGCTGACGGCCACATGCGACTGGGCAGCGAGGTTGTAGATTTCGTCGGGCTGCACCTGCTGGATGATGCGGATGAGGCTGGAACTGTCAGTAAGGTCGCCGTGGTGCAGGATGAACTTGCGGCCGGTCTCATGCGGATCCTGGTAGAGATGATCGATGCGGTCGGTGTTGAACAGCGAGGTGCGGCGTTTGATGCCGTGGACTTCGTAGCCCTTGCCCAGCAGGAACTCGGCGAGGTAGGCGCCGTCCTGGCCGGTGACGCCGGTGATGAGGGCTTTTTGGTCATGGTATTGGCTTGTAATGAAATAGACAAAATGGGTTAAACAGGAGCGCGAATCAGCTGGCTGCAGCCGGATGGCCAATAATGCGTTGCCGGCCGTCGGGCGACATCGCCTTGAGCAGATCGCGCGTGAATGCATCCTGAATATGATAAGCCTTGGTGTCATCGGCCTGGATACTGGAAATCCTGAATAACAGCCCATCGGGGATTTTTCCTGTGAGGCCATATTTCAATTGCTGGAGTTTCCATTTCAAGCCATTCACGGCTACGGTATCGCCCACCGTCGTCCAATAGGTGATCGGTTCGATTCGCTGTCCTTGGGTGGCGACCAGGCGCTTGACGGGGATGTTTCCTTCGCCGGTGGCAAATGAACTGATAGTCGGGTTCTTGAGTATCTGAAATCCCTGGGCGGGGTAGCAGATTTCCGGCTTGTGCACGGCCATGTTGTCGGACTGATCACCACCATAGGCAATGGACAGCATGATGTGTTCGCCATTTGAATTGACGTATGTGCGCGTCAGCGTCTGATTGTATATCTCCTTGATCAGCGCTTGCTGCTCGGGATTGGAGATCAGGGGCACGATGGTTTCATCGATCTTCCAGTCGCCGAAGGCTTTGGGAATCAGGGTTTCAAGATCAAGTTTTGGTTCGCTATCCACTATCCTCACGGTCGGTTTAAGTGCGAGCGCCATGCCCGCCGCTGCAAACATGCAGAGACCGATGACGAGATGCCTGAAGCTGATGAGTTTCATTCTGGTCTCCTTATATCAGACCTGCGTCTGGGCGCGAGGACGGTCGGGNAAGATGAAACCCAATAGCCAATCCAGTACGAACAAAAACAGCAGGCCGATCACGAACAGCATAATGCCGGCAAAGCCATGCAGAAAACCCTGTCCGGCCTCGTCGCCAAGATGATAGGTCACCAATACCAGTACCATCACGCGTACCACGTTCGCTGCAAAGGCAATCGGCAGAATGGCGACCATGATGATGAGGTTGCGCGTGATGCTGGTGCGCTGCATCAGATACAGATACAGCAGCCCCATGGCCGACAGGCTGAACATGGAATGCAGGCCGGAACAGGCGTCCGCCACCAACAGCTGATAAGGGCCGACAGTCAGCATGACGCCGCTGCGCGCGATGGGATAGCCGGCTGCATACAGTACGTGTTCGGCAATCACCGAAATGTATTGCTTGAGTGGGCCGGTTGCGGCATCGACGATGAACCCCGGCAACGGGATCATGAAGACCAGGAAGAACAAGGCGAACCACAAGGCGCGCGCAGCGCGGCTGCCCAGCGTGATGAGCAGCGCACCCAGGATGACCGGGATCTGCGAACCGACCTCGAACAGCAGGATGTCCTGGGATCGTCCCAATGCATAGGCAAGTAAACCGACGACGAGCAATGTCCAGCCGGTCGCGACCTCGACACGGCTGGGTAAAACGCCTGCGTCAGCCGAAAATACCGCGCGACGCTGCCAGATCAGGAACAGGGCGACCACCAGTACGATAGGGCCATGCGCTTGTTCTTCCGAGTTCCATAGCCCATGCGCCAGCATCCAGTAGGTCGGCACATAGAGCACAAGTAGACCCAGTAAGACGGGCCACCAGGTTCTGAGCGGCGCAAGCGCGTCGAGCACGGACGCACGCGAGGCAAGTGTGTTCATGGCATCAATCCAGGACGACAGCGCCTATGACTTGCGCACCGGTGAAGAGAATTTTNTCTTTCAGTTCGGCCAGCGGAGCCAGACGGCTGACGTTACGGCGGCTGGCGATCAACATGCCGCCGGCGCGTGCGGCAACCAACTGGAAGTCCGAGCTCAGTTGCGACGGCGCGGTGTCCAGCAGAATGATGTCGTAGCTGGTTTCCAGCCCGGACAGAAGCGCGCCAAAAGCCGGACGCGCCAGCAGTTCGGCCGGATTGGGCGGCGGCGATCCGGCAGGCAACACTGCCAGCGTATGAAACGGTTTGACCGAGTGCACCTGCAGCGACGGCACGCGCTCGGCCAGGAGATCGGACAGGCCCATGCCGTTGCCCAGATGAAAAACCTCCTGCTGGTGCGGCTGCCGCATGTTGGTATCGATCAGCAACACCTTGCGACCCATCTGCGCAAACAGCACAGCAAGGTTGGCAGCCAGATAGCTGGCGCCTTCGTCGGCACGCGTACTGCCGATCGCCAGGGTCTTGCGTCCCTCGTTGAACCAGCGCAGCAACAACTCGGAACGGACCGAGCGCAAGGCCTCGGCCTCCTTGCTGTAGGGGGCGGTGGCCGCGGTCAGTTCGGGACTCAGGCTGGCCTCGGCGGCGGGGATATAGGGATACTCGAACTGCTGCGACAACGCCTGCTGGATGTCGGCCTCGGTCACCAGACCAAGTTTTTGCGCGGCCTCGCCGAAGCGCAGGTTCTGTTCCTGTTGCAGCTTGAGTACGCGTTCCATGTCCTGCGGCTTGAGCCTGCCGGCATCCTGCAGCAACTTGCCGATGTTGGCTTCGACCCGGATGCTGGTGGCGGCCGCTTCGACGATGCTGCCCTGTTCGCTGGCGCTGGTGAGTGAATTCATATAGACCTCGGCTTATGCGGTGTGAGGGTGACGGCGGTCAGGCCATGGCAGGACGGTTGCGGCGGAAGATTCGGCGTAGCACTTCCAGGCGGCGACCTCTTTTCGTCACTTCGGCCAGTACTGGAATGTCCAATCCCGTGGCGATGTCCTGCCCCGAACGCACACGACGATCCAGCAACTCAACCAGGAAGCCCACCCCNACACCCAGCAACGTGCCGAGGAATAACGACAGCAGGATATTCAGGATCACACGTGGTTTGGATGGATCAAGTGGNGGTGCGGCCGGGTTCAGCACGGCGATGTCGGTCTGCGTGGATTGAGCCTCCATACGACTCTGGCCATAACGCTGCAGGGCGGCATCGTAGATACGCTGGGCATTGTCCAAGTCGCGCGCGAGCAGGCTCGCTTCTTCGCGTTGCTGCTTGAGCGCCAAAACGCTGGCTTTCTGCTTGGCGAAGGCTGTACTCAGTTCGTTGTAACGCTGGCGCGCTGCGCCGGCAGTCGCGCCTACCCCGCGCGTTGCCGTGCTGAGTTCGTTGGCGAGCCTGGCCTTGTAGCTGTTCACCTCGGCCAGGGTACGCTGATAATCCGGATGGTTCACGCCTACGCGCTTGGCCAGATCGGCCAGCTTGCCTTCCCCTTGCGACACTTGCGCCTTGAGACCTTGTACGACCGGGTTGTTGATCACTTCCGGCATGCTGCCGCTGTCGCGGGTACGTGAGCCGGCATCGAAGGCCGCCGATTGCGCAGCCACCATCTGGCTGGCCAGTTCACCCATGCGGCGGGTTTCCACATCCAGGCGCTCGTCGGATTCGACAATGCCTTTTTCACGTTGATATGCGGTGAGTTTTTGCTGAGCGTCATCAAGATTCTTGCGCAACTCGATAATCTGCTGATCGAACCAGGCGGCGGTTTGCTTGGCCGGCTCCACACGCAGATCGAGGCTGGTCTCGATGTAGGCCTTGGCAAAAGCGTTGGCGATGACTGCCGAGAATCGTGGATCGGAACCGGTGAATGCAATGGAAATGATGCTGGATTCACGCGAGGGTTCCACGCTCAGTTTCTTCAACAGCAAATCGCCCAGCCACTGGTTGATGTTTCCNTTGCCCTCGGTCGCCTCCATGAACTGCTCGTGGGTGCCAGGGCTACTTGCCAGCTTCAGCTCGCTCACTACCTTCTGCGCGACATTCGAACTCTGGATGACATCGACCTGCGTAGCCATGTAGCCGGGAAACATCTGGGACGGCATCAACTGGCCGGAGAAGGGATCCTTGCTCTTGGAATCGATGATCAGCGTGGTCGTGGCTGTGTATTGCTTGGGTAATAGCAGGCTCACCACTGTAGTGACGGCAACAGTCAACAACAGCACGCCGAGGATGATCCCCTTGCGTGCATTCAGTATCAGCAGGAATTGAGTGAAGTTCATCGCGGTTTCCTTAGAACAGGCTTTCCTTGACGTAGATCACGTCGTCTTTCTTGACCGGGTCGGCCAGCTGGGCATCCAGTTCCTGCATCGCACCTTTATCGTCGCGGCGCAGGATCTTGATGCCGCGCTGTGTACCGCGCTGGGTGAGCCCGCCGCCCAGAGACAGGGCTTGTACCACACTCATGTTCTGCTCCAGGCGGAAAGCACCGGGGCGCTGCACTTCGCCGTAGATGTAAAACATTGGCTGGCGCGCCACGTTGATGACGTCGCCATCCTGGATCAATTCATTGCTGGCTTCGCCGCCCGGCTTGAACAGGGCAACGACGTCGATATCGTGGTAGCTGGTCTTGCCGTCGCGCGTGCGCACCAGGGTGACGGTGTCGGCGCCGTCGATGATGATGCCGCCGGCCAGGGCCAGCGCATCGGTCACGCGGCTGATTTTNTCCAGCGTGTACTGGCCGGGACGGTTGACCCGCCCCAGCACCGAGATGTGCTGGCTGCGGTATTGCACCACGTTGAGGGTGACGAAGGGCTTAATGATGAAGCCGCCCTTGCTCAGGCGCTGCGCGATTTCATTCTCGCCCTGGGCCGGGGTGATGTCCGCCATCTTGACGTCGCCGATCAGCGGAAAGGTGATGGTGCCGGTTTCGCTCACGCGCGCATCGGTGGTGAGATCGGGCTGCCCGTACACGGTGATGTGCAGGACGTCGCCCGTGCCCATCCGGTAATCGTTATCCGCGCTCCACGCGGGCGCTGCCAACAGCAACGCGCACAACATCCATACACTACGCCACAACCTGATCATTGCTCTCTCCAATTGACGGCAGCCTGTGTGGCCGACCGCGCTCCTCATTCGATTGTTATCTTTGCGGCATCCGCCCTGCGACTGATTGCCGTACAAACTATTTTTACTTGCCTGACATCGACAAGCGGTCATTCTAACCTTGTCCATGGTCAGAATTGCCCACCTGGTCCAGCCTGTTTTTCATGCAAAACCCGTACCAGAAACCGCTCGATTCTCGGCTGCTAGAAATCAGCCCTCACGTTGGCAAACAGCATATGAAACTGGTAATCCTCGACAGAAATGTTGGAATCCCGCCGCCCCACGCTGACGCCGACATCCACCGAAACAGCTTCAATCGGCATATAGCTGATCGAGAGCGTTTCGCTGATGGTATCGTCGTTGCGTTGCAGTTGTGTTGTGCCGGGGTCGCCCTTGAAATCGCGATTCTCGAACGTCGCGCCGGCATTCAGGCGCCATTTTTCGCGCATCAGCCACACGCCGTTTACGCTCGCCCCCTTTTTCAGCACCGAGCTGGCATTGATATCCTGCGCGCCGCCCAGTTCCTGATAGGCCGATATGCTCAGCAAGGTTTTACTAGTGGCGTACCAGTCCGCCGAGATTCTCCCTGCGAGGCCGTTGAAATCGGGGCGTGGTTTGGGCGCAGGAACAAANAAGTTGGAATAGTTCCGCAAGGTGTTTTCGTACTTGCGATCGACCCAACCGGCCTGACCGTGCAGCTTCAACTTGCCGGAAACACTCCAGTCTCCCAGCAGGTTGTATTCGGTCTGCTTGTAGCTGTTGTCCGCCACTTCGAAACAGAACGGGAAGGCGTTACTCAGGCACTGGGCATTAGGGTATTCGGCATCGATCCTACGCACTTGCGCACGCAGGCTACTGCCCTTGGGCGTGTGATAGGTTAGGACGACATCCTGCGTCCGCTGCTGGACATCCTGCGAGACCAATGACGGTGCACTATTGGCGTAGTCCGCCGTTTCGATGCCGCCGCCTATCCGCCAGCGCGGGTGAAACTCCCACTCAGCCCGACCGAAGCGGCGTTTGCGCGTCACCTGGTTATTGACCAGGCCCACACTGTCGAAATTGCTCTGGCTGAGCGATTCAGTTGCTCCCGCATTGCCGCTCAACCTGTTGCCCAAACGCCAGTTCCAGGTGGCCTGATAATCATTGCCATCGGAATCGTAAATCGTGTTGCGGTTGTAACGCACCCGGGTCTTGGTCGCGCTGGCGACGATTTCCTGGCGGCCGGGCTTCCAGTCCACGTTCAGCCCGGCGCTCAGAACGCTGTATCGCTCGCTGCGCGGAGTGCCCGGGCTCTCGTTGTCGGCAAGCCGGAAAAGGTTGCTGTCGAAAAANGTCCCATAGGAGACGAACGGACGAAAGGTGTCGCCTTCATGCGCGTGTACGGGCATCGCGAGCATAGCGCCCAGCACGGTGAGCAATCCTGCGCAGATTGTTTTGACGTCCGTTCCTGCCGAACCGCCCAATCCAAAGCCCAACTGCTCTGCGCCACCCTGCCCCAATTCCGTTCGCCCTGAGTTTTTCGACGCTGCTCTAGACAGGCTTGTCGAAGGGTGAATGGTCAGGGACGTAGGGTACTCATGGCCTTCGACAAGCTCAGGCCGAACGGTGGAGGGCTGAGCGCATCCAAAACTCGCGTGAGCCGAGCCATCCAACCCCAATCCCGTTCGCCCTGAGCCCTTCGACGCTGCTCTGGACAGGCTTGTCGAAGGGCAAATTGTCAGCGACGCAACATGCTGGCCTTCGACGGGCTCAGGCCGAACGGTGGGAGGCTGCCCGCCCCCAGGCTATACAGCGCAGCCCGCTTCACCAGAACCCNCAGTGACCCGTGGTCACCACATACGCACCCAGCGCACCATTGGTAACGCTGTGCGCAATGATCGGCGCCCACAGGTTGCGGGTACGGATATACAGCCAGCCATACGCCAGCCCGGCAACCAGGCCGGCCAGCCATTGCAGGTGCTCGACGGCAAACAGCGCACTGGCGACAAGCAGCGCCTTGAAACCGATCTTCGCCGGGTCGAGGGTCAAAAAGTCGGGCTGCTGCACCCAGCGCTGCAGGAACGAGCGCCAGAACAACTCTTCCATGATCGGCACCACCAAGGCTGCACCCGCGATGCGGAATGCCACCAGTAGCCAGTCGATGTGGCCGCTTTCATCCGTGGGGTTGTAGCCCTTGCCCGCTTCACCCATCAACATCCAGGCGGCGTCGAGGTTGACCCACAGCACCAGCACGCCGAGGCCGACTGCCAGTGCCAGCAGCAGGTGCTTGAGCGGCAAGCCATACGACCGGAGCTCGGTGTAATGGCGCCACAGCACCGCCAGCGCAAAGGCAACCAGTCCAGCTTTCACCGGATAGAGCCAGCGCACATCGAAACCCGGCGCCCAGTCGGGCAACAGGCTTTCCAGCGCAAGCAAAGCGATATACAGCCCGAATGGCAGGCTGCGAACGAATACGGGAGACATAAGGAAGCAGGTTCAAGTTACAAGTTGCAAGTCACAAGAACGGGGCGAGTGGCTTCACCACACACTCTATCTTGCGTCTTGCAACTTGAATCTTGTAACTGTTGCTACTTGAGTCCAGACACGCCCTTGCTGATCGCATCGGCGTCAGCAGCGGGTGCAGCCGGGGCTGCAGCCGATTCGGCAGGCGCTGTCGGGGTAGTATCCGCGGCCGGGGCCGGCGCTTCCTTGCCGGCATCGGCAAATTCGCCCACGTATTCGATCTTGGCTTCCGCCTTCACCTTGTCGAGTTCGGCCTTGGCCGCCTTCTGGCGCGCCTCGTTTTGCAACAGGCGCGTAATGGCCGGCTTGGCCTGCTCCAGCGTCACGGGCTGCACCTGCGAATCCGCCAACAAAATTACCAGCAGGCCTTCCGGCGTATTCACAACCATCGCCTGGCCATCGGGCATTTCAGCCAGTTTGGGCAGGAGCGCCTGCGGCAATTGCTCGGCAGGCTTCACACCCTGTGATGCCTGCACCGGATATTTTTCGTCTTTCAGCCATGCAACGAAATCATTCAGCGTCTTGGAATCGGCCAGTTGCTTGCGAATCGCCTCCTGCTTCTCTTTGGGCGCCTTGATCGAGAGTTCCTGCAGGCGGTAGATCTTGCGTTTGGTGAACAGCTCAGGATGCTTGTTGAAGTAATCCGACACCTCAGCATCAGTCGGCTCCGCCGGCGTGCCCAGCTTGCGGGTCATGTAGACTTCAGCCATGATCTGGCGACGCGCCGCATCCAGCGCCTGCACCACAACCGGATCACGATCCAGCTTTTCCGATTGCGCTTTCTGCGCCAGCACTTCCTGATCGACCAGGTTACGGATCACCTGCAGCGAAGCCGCCTTGGACTGGTCCTTGTCGAGATTGGGAATGCGCTGCAGCGCGTAGTTCACTTGCGACACCGTCAACTCGGTGCCATTGACCTTGGCCGCCACCTGGGTGGGCTTGCCCTCCTCCGCCGTCCCGTCTTTCTTGTCGCCGCAGCCTGCCATCAGGGCAACGATCAGCAACGGGAGATACAGCTTCTTCAAACCATGCATGTTGGTCTTCCTCTTAGTCCGGATTATTGGAAATTATGTGGTACGAATGTTACACCAAGCACACTACTGGATTACATAAGCAGTGCTCTCACTGGTTCTTCCAACATCTGAAAAATTTTGAATCGCGGTCGTATGTTTTTATACAGGCCTTAATTTGTAGGCCGTTGAGAGCTTAAGCTCGAGAGATTGGATTGGATTGGTTCGCACGGCATTGCACGCATCCTCTGACACTTCGGGAAACAAGCGCCTTCTATCCATCCAAGCAGTCCCTCTCTCACGTTTCCCTAACCCGAAAATTCCAGATAACCTGGTTATTACCGCACAAAAAGCCGGGGTCTCCCGGCTTTTTGCAATAAAACATCAAACTTAAAACCTAACCGCCATGCCAGCCGAGATAAAGTCAATCTTGGGCCCACCAAAATCATACCTTTCATATTCGCCGCGCACATCCACGTTATCCGTCAGAGCATAGCTTGCGCCAACGCCATAATAAGGATCAATACCACGATCGACTGAATCCGTCCTGGTGAAATCAGCTGTATTTGTATTTGTGATTATCGTTCTGGTTGAAGTTTTCCAGCTATCTGCACCAAACTTACCAAATACGGCTAAATTTTTAGTCAATGGAAGCGTTCCGACGGCTGCAAGCACCCACGCATTATTTCCCTGAGCCTGATATAGACGCCCAGTAAGCGCTGTATTACCAACTCCGTATGCCAAAAATCATTCAATTGCGTGTATCCACCTTCAAATCCGAGATACTTGTTGATCTGATAACCGCCAAAACCTTGAAGCCGGTATCCGAGGAATCAGCGCTGGTTTGAGTTGCAACCACACCTCGTTCGGCAAATGATGAAGCAAATCTAGCCCCATCCCAGTCTCTGCCTTTGGACTGCCCGGCTCCGAACCCAAAATACCAACCTGCAAAACTGATCGGATCCATGGCGCCATCACCATAATTGGTCTTACCTGGATCAAGTACCCAGCCAAGACTTAGCGCAATCATTTGCTGACGCATTCCTGTGTCAACCGAGCCGACCACGTTCTGCTTATCATTGGGGATTGCTGAACCGCTTGCGGCGCGCGCATGTATGTTCCTGTAATTTCCAACTCGTCCGTTGCCTTGTAAGTAAAACCCACGGAATAATGTTTGTCCGTGGTAACGGAAACAAGGTATTAAAAAAGTTGGTCATCCGGAATAGGCGACTTACCATAGTTATAACCCGCGCGAAGCTGGAGCCTTTCGTTTACGCCCCAATTCACCCCCAATTTATAGATGGTCTGATCTTTCCAGCCAAAACCCATACCGTTATCGTTACCGGTAGCAAGTGAGGAATCATTGAGGGAGGGTATCCCACCAAGCGCATTATTTTGCCCCGGACCGGGATACGCCAAGCCAGGAGAGGTTCCCGCCCCCTATTCCCGAGGGCAGCCACGGAGGACCATTGAATCCTGGATACATCTACTGCAATGACAAGATTTTTCTTGGGCTTAAAAGCGACCCCAATGCCATAATTGGCTGGGATATCAAAATCGCCTTGCTCAGCAAACAACCCTTTGTATTTATCAAATTTCGTCATGTAGGTTCTTGACGTGTATGACAAGCCGATTGAAAGCTTATCTTCAAGAAAGTCACCCAGATAGCCAACTTTGATGCCAGCCCCATAACTGTAATCAAAGCCATTATTGGTCAGATGATCATAATCAGAAGAAATGGGCACGCCAAACGTGCTGCTGAACGTCTTAAATGACCCCAATCCATACATGCGGAAGCGTTGTGCGGCAACATCGAGCGCCGCACCAACAGAATGATTCTCGTTGATCTTGTAGCCCACAGTAATGGGCACAAGAAGTTGCATCAAGTCTCCGCCAAGGGTAGCCCCTTTGCCGGGGACATCAGGAGTCACTGCATTGTATGAAAAATAATTATACGGATAGACTGTGCTGCCCCCATTGGGTACAAAGGCAATCCCAGCATGCAGGCTTTCGGTCAACGGCATTGTCATGCCCATTTCAGGCATGATAAACCAGTCCCGCAGACTGGTCGTCGCCCCATCAAATCCAAATCCCGGATTATTGATGTTCGGATTATCCTGAGCATACGAGCCAGCTCTTACAAACCGTTTCGCATTAAAGAAGCCAACACCCATATCGCCGCGCATGCCCGTATTAACAATATTGGCCGGGTTTGCGACGATAGAAAGCGAATCCGTGCCGTATGCGATACCGACCCCCATCCCCTGCGACCTAAAACCATAACCGGTCATGAAATAACCGTTTGTCGCTAACGCTGAAGTTTGCGCCAAGGCTAGTGCTGTAGCCAGTGCCGTTAAGGCAAAGTGATTTCGCTTCATTTTAGACATCTCCTCCAAATAAACTATTAACTTATGCTTGAAGGTGCCCGATAGGCACCAAAACATAAGGATTTTCTTATAAATAACATCTTATTTTTTGCCATGTTAGCATGACCTTTAATGGTACTAGCAACGCATATGCAACAACATTTCACTATGAACGTCTTTTATATAAACATCTAAAAATCTAATGGCTGTTACTTCGCGAAATCAACCCTGCCCCTGCGGAAGTGGTAAAAATACAAACATTGTTGCGCCAACCAACCGCCGCATGCGAGCCCCCCTCCGACCACAAGAGACACCTTTAACCCGCTTGCAACCCTGCAACTCGCAATGCACCACCACCAGGCCGGGCGTCTCCGTGATGCAGAACGACTCTACCAACTTGTTTTGCAAGTCAAGCCAAACCACCCCGACACCTTGCACCTACTGGGTGTTGTCAACCATCAGCTTGGCAACAACGATCAGGCTTACACCCTCATCAGCAAGGCCATTGAGCAAATGCCTCGTGCCGTACATTTCATAAATAATCTTGGCGAAGTTTGTCGCGCGCTGAACCAACTAAATGAAGCTCAAGCGTGTTATGAAAAAGTCCTAGCAATGCAACCGGCACATGCTGAGGCGCATCGAAACCTGGGTTTGGTCTATTTGGCGACAGATCAATCAGAGCGTGCGGTTTCACACCTGCGCGAAGGCATTGAACGCTTCCCTGATTACATGGGAAATTACTGGGCACTTGGGCTTGCGCTGTCCAGCCTGGGGAAAAATGACGAGGCCATTGTCAATTACAACAGGGTGCTTGCTCGGAGCCCTGACGATTCCGCGAGTTATGGTCATTTCTGGTGTACGGGAAGGTAGAAAGGATGGCGTATCCTGTTGATTGATCACGCCAGATCAACAACCAACAGAAGGTGATACGCCATGGCCAAGTCTACCCTGAAGACTCTTCCACAACCAGAAAAAGACGTTATTGATCCGCTGACCGAGCTGCTGCGGACTGGGGCACGGGAGCTGATCGCACAGGCCGTCGAGGCCGAGCTTCAGGCGCTTCTGGATCAGCATGCCGAGCACCGGCTCCCGGATGGCCGTCAGGCCGTCGTGCGCAATGGCTATTTGCCTGAGCGTACTGTCCAGACCGGCATCGGCAATGTCGACATCAAGGTGCCGAAAGTACGGGATCGGAGTGGTTCCGGGGTTCGCTTCAACAGCACCTTGCTGCCGCCGTACCTGGAAG